>NZ_MRCI01000001.1:0-2400000 GCF_001922575.1 Neptunomonas phycophila
GCGAAGTGGAACCACCTGATCCCATCCCGAACTCAGTAGTGAAACGCTTTAGCGCCGATGGTAGTGTGGGGTCTCCCCATGTGAGAGTAGGTCATCGCCAAGCTTTTATACCGAACCCCTGATTGCGCTGCAGTCAGGGGTTTTTTTATGGTTATTGTTTTTACGATTGGCTAAACAGGCGGTGTTTTGCTTTACCTTTTCTATATAATTAGTGACAGTAATTATTTAACTAGTCGTAAAATAGAGAGAGTGAGCTTTGTCTGATTCGGTGATGTATATTTTGTTGGTTGCGGGGATTTTGATTTCTGCTGTATTGATGGTTGTTATTTATCGGCAGGTTAGAAGTTTACGACGCAAACAAGAAGAGCGATTAGCAAATCAGGAGAATTTGCAACGAATCCAAAAAGAGCGTTATGAATATATTGAGAGTAGCCTCAATATTTTAACCGATGCCTTAATGAATTCTCAGATAGGAGTGGTTGAAGGTGCTATTCGCGTTAAATCGCTGCTAGATTATTATAATCCTGCTCTACATGATGAGCCCGCTTATACGGTATTTACTGAAATACATGAGCAGACAGAGCATATTCCTATTAAAGAAGCGTGGAAAAAGCTAGAAAAGCCTATCCGTCGTAAGCATGAACTATTCATGGCACGTTTGGAGATAGCCCACGGGGAAGAGGTCGTCAAAGCCGCCGGTCAACTCCATGCCCATATCAACAAAGCGAAGCAATAAAGGTGGAGTTTGTTGCCACTTTTTTGGTGTGCTTATTCATTCTACTATTACTCGTAGTCGCTTTAGTTTTTGGACGGCCGCCTGTTTATCGCCCAAGCCGTGAGTATGTACTACATATGATTGAAGGCATGATTAGCGGAGAGCAAGACCAAGATGCATGGACGCTTTTTGTAGGACTTCCTATTATTCATGATCCTGAATTAGAGGACATTAGGCAGTCTTGCTATGAGTTAGAGTTGGATGCGGAGTCTGGTGGTGCTGTTAGTTTTGGCTCGGCTCGCTACCGTTATAACGACCAAGGTATGGATCGTTTAAAGTTATTACGAGGTGAGCTGGAGCAGCTAATTCTCAAAACTCCAGTATTTAAGTCTTTTTAACCATCTGTGTTATCAACTGATTTAAGCACGCGCTTAAGCTGCCATATTGCATACCAGAGTTCTTTCCAGTTAACTGGTGCAGTATGTAATATGTTATGTATTTCGGAAGCGCAGCATTCAATTTCTGGTAGCTCATACAGACCAGCTAGCCCAATAAGTTGATGGTTTACTTCGCCAATAATTTGAGTGTTGCGTGCCGTAAAGCTATCGTGTATTAGTTGACACAATCTACCGAGCTCCTCTTCGATCTGAGAGGTTGATACATCGTAATCCTCTATATTGGTAACTTTCTCCTGCTTGCTATGAGGCGATTGGGATATGCTATTGGTCGTATTTCCAACTGTTAAGTATCTAATGGTTGAAATTAGTTCGTCGTCGTTCACAGGCTTGAGTAGCACTTTTGAAATTCCAGCACTGATGAGTGCGTGATGCTCATGAGCAATAATATTAGCTGTAAGGGCTATTACGGGCAGATCAGGGTACTTCTGCTTAATCTGCGAGGTAGCCTCTAAACCATCCATGACTGGCATATGCACATCCATGATCACCAAGTCCGGCTGTTGGGCTTGGGTCTGTTCTATGGCTTCTACTCCCGTCGCTGCGGGGAATACATTGATGCCAGATTTCTCGAGAATTTTGCTGATTAACAACCGGTTGAACTCGTTATCTTCAGCTAGGACCACACTAATAGGTAGCAGGTTTTCGTTATTTTCTTGTCCTGTTTGAAGTAGGTAATACGGTAGATCAAGGGCTTTAAATAACGCATCTGGCCGTGCTGGCTTGGAAATAGGAATGAGGTTTGTCGGGTGTTCAATTGGAAGTTGACAATCGGAAGGTAGCATAGCTACGACAAGGTTTCCTTGTGAGGAGAGTAGCGATAAAGAGGCGTGAAAGATGCGCTCTTCCTCAGATGTTGCTTTAGCCGGCAAGCCAACCATAAATGTGTTGTGAGGTGCGAGGTGTTGCAAGCATTCGTCAATGGAGCGGACATTGATAACGCGCTCAGTTTGTCGAAAGAGAATTTCAATAAGGGATCGGCGTTGAGATACATTACCTTCGCAAATAACTATATTTTGTTCGTTATTATAGGTTGGCGGCTCTACTTTAATAAGCGGACGGTTTTCACTAGGTTTGAAAGGCAAATAGAGACTGACGGTAGTCCCTTCACCTTCCTCACTAATCATCTCAAGACGGCCGCCCATGAGTTCAGTCAGCTTTTTCGAGATAACAAGCCCGAGGCCTGAGCCCCCAAAACGACGGGTGATTGATGTGTCGGCTTGCATGAAAGCTTGGAAAAGCTGTTCTAGATGCTCCTGCGGAATACCTATACCAGTATCGATGACTTTTAAAGTGTATAAACTCTGCTGATTGTTGATAGGGCTAATATCGACATGGACTTCTACCGTGCCGCTTTGTGTAAATTTAACCGCGTTGGCTATAAGGTTGGAGATTATCTGGCGCAAGCGCGTAGGGTCGCCAATAACGTCGAGGTCTTGGCGCGGCTGCATGTGTGTTATCAGCTCAAGGCCTTTTTCATGAGCTTTTGGTGCTTGCATTTCTAGCACATCATATATGATTTCTTCTAAATTGAAGTCGATTAGTTCAAGTGTAATTGCATCTTGCTGGAGTTTAGAAAAGTCCAGTATGTCATCAATAATTGATAGCAGCATCAGCGACGTCTGATTGATGATCCGTATGTGCTCTAGCTGTTCTGGTGAGCATGGCGATTGCTTCATTAACTTCGCAAAGCCCACAACAGAGGTTAGCGGCGTGCGCAACTCATGACTCATTCTTGCTAAGAATTCGTCCTTAGCTTTATTCGCCTCATCGGCTCTTTTGCTGGCTTTTGCAAGAGCAGTGTTTTGTTGTTCCAAATGATGGAGTGTTGCCTGTAATTTTCGGGTGGCTAGGTTAATGCGGTTTTCTTGGTTAGTGACTAACTTTTGTATGGTATCAGCCAGCCCGTTTAAGCCTTGCGCTAAGAGGTTAAATTCCCCTGTATAAGTATTGGTAACTCGCGTGTCTAAGCTGCCTGTTTGGATCCGTTCCATTACTTGCGTTAGCCCAAGGATAGGTTGAGATATTCGCTTGCCAAAACGCAGCGCTAATACAGCAGAAGACACGAAAGCCAGTAGTAATAAAGATATACTGGCCAGTAGAATTTGTTGCTCTTGTTTCTCTTTGCGGCTCTCGGACATGATGACTATAACCCAACCGACAGTATCTGAAATACTTTCAGTTTCTTGAAACTCTGGGTTATCCAAAAAAGGTATGCCTGTTGTGCTAACTGGCTGAGTAAAATACCAGTATTGATCGTGAATGTAGGCCGATGGCGCAGCAACCTTTAAACTAATAGGAAATTGAGCTGAGCGTTGAATTAACTGATATTCGCCGTTCAAGAAAAGTACATCCGCTACATCTTTTTCTTGAAATGGTCCTTTGCTAATTGATTTGAGCAGTTCGTTGTTACCGGTCATTAAAGCAAACTCGGATGAAGAGGCGACCAGCCTCGCCAATAGCTGGCCTCGTTCAACGAGAATATTCTCTGCATCTTGTAAGCGCGTCATTGTGAAGTATGCACCCAAAACAAGAGAGATAAATAACAGAGGGAATAAAGTTAACAACAGCAGTCTTTGGCGAATACCAAAGCGGGTATTGATTGATGTTGGCATTAGCTATTCCCCTGTAGCGTTGAACGCAGTCGATCACTGGACGGCGGATATAGCTTGAGCTGTTTAGCCGTTGACGCGTTAATCTTTACATCAAAGTATTTGGGGTATCGGGGGCTGTTTAACTGACGACTTACCTGAAAATCACTAATTAGCTCGCCTGTTTCTGTTCCTACTTGTAAGGTTGTGGAGTAAACGGCTGCTAGGGCTCCCGCCTTAACATAGGTCTCGGAGAATCCGATGAGTGGCTTTTTGTGACGCAGTGCTAGATATAAAGACCACTTGGCGCTTGCTCTGTTGAATGCACCCTGATCCGGTATGGCAAGGAAGATGTCACTATTAGATATAAGTGGATTAATGATGTTGATTGGGTTGTCTGTAGACGCTAAAACGCTTGATCGGCTTGTGAATTGATATTGCGCTGCAGCCTCTTCAAAGAAGGGCTTTTCTTTGAAAGAAGATTGTCCAAACAACGTGCTAATGACGGTTGCACCGGGTACTAGCAGCCGAGCTAGGTGTACTTGTCGGGACATGGGTTGGTCAATGAATAGAGCGCTCACTTGATGGTCGTTACGATTAAATTTTGCCGTTAGGCGCTCGTAGCTGCGCCTCGGAATAAAGCTGGCTAGGATGGGGGTATCAGGGTAGTCCAACAAAGCGGCTTCAAACGCTTTGCTTCCTAATGTGACTACCAAGTCGCTTTGGATTGATGATCGTTCGTTGGGGTATAGCTTAAATACCTCTATTTCAATTTGCGAAGGAGAGGTATTGATAATCTGCTCAGTGACAGAACGATACGAAACATCGTTGCTGCTTAACAGAACAGTGACATGCATTTGCGATAAATTAGATTGCCCGTAGGCTGATACACACGCTATAAATAGCAATGAGGCTAAAGCTGCACTACCAATATAGGCTCTCAACTTAAGCTGTGTGAAGCGTACGCACATTTGCATTCCTTGCTATGAATATCAAAAGCTAAGATCCATCGTTAAATATAAGCGCCGATCAAATAAGTTGTTCTCTCCAAAGTCGTGATATTCATTGTTAAAAAGATTTTTTACGATAATTTTCGTAGTTAATACTTGCTCATGAGAAAGGGGATGAGTAAAGCTTAATTGTGAATCAAATGTGCTAAAGCTATCAACTTGGCTACTGTCAAACCATTCTACATCAGACATGTAATTATAAACTAAGCTAGCATTTATCGCTGGAGTGAAAGAGTGATTGTATAAGAGCGATAGGGTATGGCGTGGAGATCTTTCATCCATCGTTTGGTTTTTCTTAGCTCCGCGATCTTTAATACCCGTCAGACGGTTATAGTTATAAGCAAGGTGCACTAAATCATTAGGCGTTGTGTGAACAGTTGCCTGTAAATCGAGACCTTTAGCGTAACTATGAGATGCATTTTTGACGGTAAATACTCGGCTATTAGAGTCTCCATCAACGATAGTTAACAG
Source organism: Neptunomonas phycophila (assembly GCF_001922575.1). Lineage (NCBI taxonomy): Bacteria > Pseudomonadati > Pseudomonadota > Gammaproteobacteria > Oceanospirillales > Oceanospirillaceae > Neptunomonas > Neptunomonas phycophila. Next base: position 5,243 of record NZ_MRCI01000001.1, read on the forward strand.
GTCAATATCGCTGTTCGTGAAATAGCTGTTTAGCCCATCACTGATTTTCTCTTGGTATAGTTTGATGTCGATATAGCCCTTGTAACGAGGCAGGGCCCACAATAAGCCTAATTCCGTGCTGATCAGCTTTTCAGGGGCCAGGTTTGTGTTGCGCATAGACACATAATCAAAGACAACACCTTCAGGAGATTGATAGCTTACTTGCGTCATCTCTTCTAGCAAGGAGGGCATGCGGTACGCTTTAGTTGCTGCTGCGCGCAATGTGATAGCTTTTGACGCTTGGTAGTTAGCACCAAGGCGGATTGATGTCGCTGTTCCCGCAATCGTCGAGTCTTCAACCATCAGTCCGAAGTTAGTATAGAGCTTTGGTGAAAGTTGCCATTCTACATTGTTAAACGCATAAAATAGATCTTCGTTGATGGCTTCTTCTTGGCCTAAGTAGACAGCGCTCTTAACCGTATCTTGTCGGTAGCCGATTCCACTTGCCATGTTGACTGAAGAGCCAAAGCCTTGGGTGTACTGAAGCTCTAGTCCGGAGCTTTGAGCAGTCCCTTTTTCTCCTGCAGGCCAGACGGAGAAGTCAGAGGCGGTTTGCGAAGGGAATGGATAAGCTGGGCCATAAAGCCCTGCTAACTGTTGTAGTAAACCGTTTACACCTGCAAGCCCGGGATCCCCTAAAAATTCTGATGCCATTAAGCGTGGCGAGTTAAGTTTTAAATAGTTATTAAATACGCTAATACGGATATCGCTGTTGTCTGTTAGTGTTCGTTGCCAATCTAGCTGCTCATAGTGAGAATGATGCTCACGTGGTAGGTAGTTATAAGGCTCGTCTGCTGGGTCGTCTGCGGCGCCTATATCAATATAACCATGGCTGAAACCTGCCGATATATTGATGGTATCAAACAGAGTGGGTGTAAACGTGAGTGATACGTTACCCATATTGGCTTGCTTGCCATCATTTACATCATCGAACCCGTTATTCTGGTCATGGGTCAGGCTGGCTCTGACACTCATGTCATCAGTACGCTTAGAAAATGAAGCGTTCACACGCTTTGTCTGCTGGCTGCCTAAAGTGGCGCTAATATGGTGGGATTCTTGATCGAGAGGCTGGAACGTAACAATATTAATCGCGCCGATTAATGCGTTTGATCCATATGATGGAACGTTTGATCCGCGAACCACTTCAATATAGTCAATATCTTCGATGGATATACCTAGAGTATTCCATGCCACGGTGGATAGCATAGCCAAGTATACGGGGCGGCCATTAATACGTATATCTAGCCGATTCGGAAACTCTCCAGAGTTGCCGTGATAGCTAACCGCATGCTTGTTGGCATTGGGATTATAGCTTTGGAAACCGGGTACCAACTTAAATAGCTCCGTGATATCGGTTGCCGTTGACGCTTTAATCATCTCCTGAGAAATAATCGTGGTCGATACCGGCAGCTCTTGCAGGTTTTGAGGTAATCGGGATACAGAGGATATCTCTGGTATGTCGTTAAAAAGATCCGTTTCGTTGTAACTGAACACATCCTGTGACAGCAAGAAAGAAGTCGTCAATAAACTGCGAACACATGTCTTTTTTAAAAGGGACATCTACTAAGTAACCCGTATTTTTGTTGTTGCTACACACGCGTGCCGATATAAATAATAACCGCAGTCATTAAAACAGCTTCGATGATAAAGCCGTTCGTTGTTAGCACCCAGTCGAGCATATTAAAGAACCTTAAAATTGATCATTAATTATACTGTTTTAAGGCGCTTACGAGTAGTCACAACTGTAACGACCACTTACGAACCTTCACATCCAGCGATTACGATAGAAATACCATAGCATGAGAGCTGAAATAGCCGTTAAACCAGCGACGAAATACGTAAATGCCCATGGGGATTCTGTCCCAGGGATGCCTCCTATATTTACGCCTAAAAGCCCTGTTAAAAAGCCCAAAGGTAAAAAAACAGCAGAAATAATAGAAAGTAAATACATGCGCTGATTCAGCAGGTCGGTTGTGTAACTGACTAACTGCTCGATAATGACGCTGATCCGCTCACTCACAGATTCTAATTGGTCGAGCTTGCGCATCAATCGCTCGTTAATTTCTTCAACTACGCGACGGTCATGTTCGCTTAATAAGGGTGAGTCTGACTCGATAATCCCGTCAAAGGCCTCTTGTTCGGGTAACAAGTAGCGACGCAGCGCAATGATTTGCCGTTTAAGATCAGCCACTTGCTTGCGGTGCTCTTGTTTAGGTTGATCAACAACCCTGTCTTCAATACTGGTTACTTGATCATCTACGCGGTCTACAAAATCAGCCACTCGTCCTGTTAGTCGTTGGCATAAGGTGGTGATGAGTTCACCTGAGTCTCGTGGTCCTTTGCCTTCTTCGAGGCGTTTAACGGTATCCTGAACACTCAGGAGCACGCGGCGTCGGGTACTAATAATTCGGCCTTCCTCTAACCAAATGCGAATAGAGACCATATCTTCGGGGTCTTCATCGGGGTTGAGGTTGACGCCACGCAAAATTAGTAACACCCCGTTATCATATTGGTTAAAGCGTGGGCGGGACTCTTCTGCTAAAAGTGCTTCGACCACAATAGGGTCTATTTGGCTTTCATTGCGAAGCCATTGTTTTGCACCGGGGTTATCAAAATTGAGATGGATCCATTGAGCACAGTGGTTTCTCTCAAAGGGGTATGGAGAGGGTGTGACTCCGCCTAAACCGTCAAGATCAAATGCGTGAATTAAACCTTCCATTGTTACCTCTAAGAGCAAAAAAGATATGTTCGGCATAATCGCATAGATAATTGATAAAGTTGAGTAAATTTATCGGATTCTGATGGCAGAATAGGTGAAAACACAGTGCACTGTGTGTATGTTATCTGTGGGCTAGATTAAGCGGTGTAGCCACCCATTCTAATGCGGTGCTATTAAGGAGTTGCGGTATATGAGCGAAGAAATAGGCGTACTAGTTGAGCAGATTTTAAAGGTCGATAAAGATGAAAATACCGCTCCTTCCGAAGCCTTAGCCGAGCAACTAGAACACTTAGATGCAGAGCAATTAGCCTTATTGCTAGGCGCGCTACCCTTAGATGAGCGCTTGGAGCAATGGGAACGCATTCCCGCCGATGAGCAAAGCGCAATCCTGGTGGAGTTAGGAGGTGACACTCGCCTCAGTATTTTACGTACCTTGTCATTCGCAGCGCTTGAAAGTTTATTCGCTAAGCTCACGCCAGAAGAGTTGATAGAGCTATCTGATGACCTCCCTGATGAGTTCATTGATATCGCGCTGCGCCAAATGGATCAAAAACAGCGCCAGCACTTTGAGCACAGTAATCAATTTAATGAAGACCAAATAGGCCGTTATGCCGATCATAGTTTGCTGGTGCTGCCGCAAAACGCGAAAGTATACGATGCCTTACGACTGATGCGTCGTGATATCCCCGAGTGCACTGATGCGTTGTTTCTGACCGATAGGGCAGGGCGCTATACCGGCACAGTATCCCTACATAAACCGTTAAGCTCGCCCGGGCATATTCCGCTGGCTGAATTGATGGACGAGCAAGTTAAGCCGCTGGCGGCTGAAGTCTCCCTAGAAGATAGTGTCGATATTATAGAGAAGTCTGATTATGTGTTACTGCCAATAGTTGACCAAAAGGGCATGCTAATTGGACGTATGACACTAAAAGATGGCCTGCAAATTTTACGCGAGTCTCATGATGCCGAAATGATGGCGCAAGCGGGTTTGTCGGAAGATGAAGATTTATTCTCGCCAGTTTTACGAAGTTCGATGCGTCGAGCGACGTGGTTGGGGATTAATTTACTGACGGCATTTTTAGCGTCGTGGGCGATTGGTTTGTTTGAAGCAACATTACAGCAGGTAGTGGCCTTAGCTGTCTTAATGCCAATAGTAGCTTCGATGGGGGGCATTGCCGGTAGCCAAACGTTAACGCTGATTATTCGAGGGATAGCCTTAGGGCAGATTTCAAAAGGTAACTTATGGCCGCTATTGCGAAAAGAGCTGAGTGTCGGTGGATTTAATGGTGTTTTGTGGGCAGGTGCCATTGGTGCTATTGCCGCATGGTGGTTTAGTGATCCGATGATCGGTGTGGTTATAGGCTCGGCTATCGCCATTAACATATTGGCAGCAGCCATTGCTGGTGTATTTGTTCCGCTCATACTCGATAAAATGAAAATAGACCCTGCGTTGTCAGGCTCGGTTATTTTGACAACAGTGACAGATGTCGTTGGCTTCGTGACTTTCCTAGGGTTAGGAACACTACTATTGATTTGATCCCTCACTGACTATCGCATTCCTATGGGAACTTTTTTGTGCGCCGCAACACAAATATGGTAGTTTCTAGATCCCTATGATGTATTTTAGGGAGCAGTCTTAGATGTATAGCGACAAATCGCATCGTCAATTAACAGTTTTTGAAGGCGTGTGATCACGATTATTTAGCAACCACCGAACACAGGGCCTTCAGCAATCCCAAATGGTAAGGGGCAAGATCATGTTAAAAGGAAAAAACGCAGTAGTGACCGGTTCCACATCAGGTATCGGCCTAGCCTATGCTAAAGCCTTCGCCAAAGAAGGTGCCAATGTAATGATTAATGGCCTGGGTGATGCGGATGAGATTGAAAAAACACGTGCCTCACTAGAGGCCGAGTTTGGTGTTAAAGCCTTGTACTCATCAGCGAACATGCTAAAGCCAGACGAGATCGCCGAAATGATAGCAACCGCAGAAAAAGAACTCGGTTCGGTTGATATTTTAGTGAATAACGCTGGTATTCAATTTGTATCTCCAATTGATGAGTTTCCCGCTGAAAAATGGGATGCCATTATCGGTATCAACCTAACCTCGGCATTTCATACGATTAAAGCGGCACTGCCGGGCATGAAAGAAAAAGGTTGGGGGCGCATTATTAACACGGCGTCTGCGCACGCGCTGGTGGCTTCCCCATACAAATCAGCTTATGTAGCCGCAAAGCATGGTATCGCAGGCTTAACCAAAACAGTGGCGCTGGAAGCCGCCGAAAAGGGTATTACGGTTAATGCTATCGCGCCAGGCTATGTGTGGACGCCTTTGGTGGAGGCTCAAATAGCTGATACCGCTAAGTCTCGCGGGATTACGGAAGAGGAAGTTAAAGAGAACGTCTTGCTGGCTGCCCAACCCACTAAAGAGTTTGTTACGGTTGAGCAAGTAGCGGCGATGGCTGTATTTTTATGCAGTGATGCTGCTTCATCGATGACAGGCACAATTTTGCCTATCGATGGTGGTTGGACCGCACACTAATCAATGCTAACCATTTTTTAGAACGACGCTTGGTATTTACTGGGCGTTTTTTCTATCTGTATTAATATTCAGAAATTACGTTCTAGTTCGCGTTTATAACGGGAGTGTTACATGCCAAAAAAATCGCTTAACTTAGCCCTTCAAGGTGGCGGTTCTCATGGCGCCTATACTTGGGGAGTATTAGATTATCTGTTAGAAGATGGCCGCATTAGTATTGAGGGGATCTCGGGTACAAGCGCAGGGGCTATGAATGCGACGATACTAGCGCAAGGTTATATGAGAGGTGGTATAGACGGCGCGCGCCAATCTTTAGAAGACTTTTGGCGAGCAGTATCTAAAGCCGGTGCTTTGAGCCCAATTAAGCGCTCTCCGTTGGACGTGCTCACTGGTAATTGGAGTTTTGATTTATCGCCTAGTTACTTCTTTTACGATTTAATTAGTCATGTCAGTTCGCCTTACGACTTTAACCCATTAAATATCAACCCATTAAAAGAGCTGTTGGAATCTCAGGTGGATTTTGATTTAGTACGCTCTTGCAAGCATCTCAAGTTATTTATCGCAGCAACGAATGTCCGGACCGGTAAAATCAAGGTCTTTGAACGAGAAGAGCTGACAGCGGATATGGTCATGGCATCGGCGTGTTTACCGGAGCTTTACCAAGCGGTTAATATTGATGGTGAATCTTATTGGGATGGCGGTTATGTTGGTAACCCACCACTTTATCCGTTGTTTGGGGCCAAATCCAAAGATATTGTCATTGTGCAAATTAACCCAATAGAAAGAAGCGAAATTCCTCGTACAGCTAGAGAAATAGCCAATAGAGCGAATGAAATTTCGTTTAATACTTCGCTTTTACGCGAGCTACGATCCATTGAGTTTGTGCAGCGATTGGTTAAATCTGAAAAAGTCGATAAAGATCATTATTCGAATATTCATGTTCATCGTATTGAAGCGACGGATGAAATAAACCCATTGTCGGCTTCCAGCAAATTAAATGCTGAGTGGGAGTTTCTAAAAAAACTTCGCGATATAGGGCGAGCATCTGCACAGCAGTTCCTAGATCAGCATTACGAAACGATTGGCAAACATTCATCACTGGACTTGGTGAAAGAGTTTTCGTAAAGCACTGTCTACATAATGAGTTACCCACTGAGGCTTGCTTGTAACTTGCTGTTACAAAAAGACAATTTCGTTACAAAAGAAAATTACATTCATTCGTGTATGTTAGGGAACATACACACTCTTCTTGTGTCTGCCTGTAGTAAGCTCAGTAACATTTGGCCGTCAAAAACAGCGCTGATTGTTTTATCGTAATGTGGCAGAGCGATATTTCTGGAATCTCAATGAAAAGGATCTTTGTATGATCATATTTTCCATTTTATTTGCGTTGATAGGCTTGGCACTGTTATTGGGCGGTGTCTGGTTAATCACGTTAGGTGGCAGTTTGTACTATGCCATAGCCGGTGTTGTGCTGCTGGCGGTAGCCGTTCTTATAAAGAAAAACCGCTGTGCTGCACGGCTGCTCTATGCTGCTTTTCTTGTCGGCACCCTTATATGGTCTATTTACGAATCAGGCTTTGATTGGTGGCCACTTGCAACCCGAATGGGGATGTTTTTGATATTAACCATTCCCTTGTTTATCTCTACTGGGCCTAAAGGAAAAGGCGGTAATAAATTATTACTGCCAATATGGGGAGCTACGGCTGCTATCACGCTGATTACACTTATTGTGCCCGATAGCTCTACGGTGTCGGGGACCCTATCTAATGAGACGGTCTCTGTTAACCCAGATACAGGAGATGCCCCCGCTGATAGTTGGTTAAGTTATGGCCGAAGCAACTTAGGACAGCGTTATTCGCCGCTTACGCAAATTACACCTGATAACGTAGAAACCTTAGAGCAAGCTTGGCAGTACCGTACCGGGGACCTGAAAGGTCCTAAAGATGTCGGCGAAACAACGTATGAAGCAACGCCGCTTAAAATTGGCAATGCACTGTATATTTGCACCCCGCATAACTGGGTGGTTGCATTAGATGCCGATACTGGCGAAAAGCTATGGGTCTACAACGCCAAAGTACCTGCTGAAAGTCAGCGTCAGCATCAAACATGTCGAGGTGTTTCTTACTTACCGCCTGCGGGTTTATCTACATCAGAATCGATCGTAGCCGTTAAAGCTAGTCGCCCTGCTGAAAACATGCCGAGTATGCAATGTGATGCACAACTGTTTTTGCCAACATCGGATGCACGCTTAATCGCCATTGACCCTGAAACAGGCGCGCGATGCAGCAACTTTGCGAATGATGGCGAGTTAGATCTCATGCATAACATGCCGTTCAAACAGGCGGGTTATTATTACTCTACATCACCACCGCTCGTTGCTGGTGGAGTAGTGATCGTTGCTGGGTCAGTAAATGATAATTATGCAGTGAATGCCCCATCAGGTGTTATTCGTGCTTATGATGTTAAAACAGGTGAGCTAAAGTGGAACTGGGACTCAGGTCATCCTGATGATACAGCTCCCATAGGCGAAGGCGAAGTATATGCCACGAGCTCTCCGAATAGTTGGTCGACAGCAAGTGCAGACCCCGCGTTAGGCCTAGCGTACTTCCCTATGGGGAACCGAACGCCTGATCAACTGGGCATGTATCGAACACCAGCAGAAGAAAAATACGCCACGTCTGTTGTTGCACTGAGTTTGGAAACAGGTCAAGTTGAGTGGGTTCAGCAGTTTATTCATCATGATCTATGGGATATGGATACGCCGGCTCAGCCTTCGTTGTTAGATTTGGATACTGATAGTGGCGTACAACCCGCATTAGTGGTTCCGACTAAGCAAGGCGATGTCTATGTGCTTAATCGGGCAACAGGCGAACCTATCTTCCCCATTACCGAAAAGCCAGCGCCGCAAGGAACGATTCCGGGCGATTTTTCTTCGCCAACACAGCCTGAGTCAGCGCTGAACTTTAAGCCTGAGCCTTTAACTGAAGCGAAAATGTGGGGTGCAACTCCACTGGATCAACTCATGTGCCGCATCCAGTTTAAATCACTTAAATATGATGGGCAGTACACGCCACCATCCACGCAAGGTACGCTTGTTTATCCGGGTAATTTTGGCGTCTTCAACTGGGGTAGCATAGCGGTAGATCCTAAGCGCCAAGTGATGTTCGGTATGCCCCTTTACCTTGCCTTTACGTCTAAGTTGATCCCTAAAAAGGGAGCTGCACTAGGTGAAACAAACACAGGTGAGCAAGGTGTCAATGAAAATGCCGGTGCCGATTATGCCGTACAAATGGGACCTTTTTTATCGCCGTTAGGAGTACCTTGTCAGCAGCCTCCATGGGGTTTCGTTGCGGGTGCTGACTTACGTACGGGGAAAATTGAATGGATGCACAAAAACGGCACAGTAGAAGACTTATCGCCAATTCCAGTCCCGATTAAAATGGGAGTACCGGGGATAGGCGGTCCTGTGATTACTGAAGGTGGTGTTGTTTTTATGGCGGCAGCTGTAGATGACTACCTTCGTGCCTACAACCTCACCGATGGCAAGCAGCTTTGGGAAGCCCGTTTACCTGCGGGTGGTCAAGCAACACCCATGACTTACTTAAATAGTAAAGGCGAGCAGATGGTTGTCATTGTGGCTGGTGGTCATGGCTCAATAGGTACAACTATTGGCGATTATGTTGTTGCTTACAAGCTGAAGCCTAACCAGGAATAGCAGCGCAGGCGTACAGTGACATAAAGCCGCTAAGGGTATTCCTTGGCGGCTTTATTATTTTTACACATGTCTTAATCGGTCCCGCGTATCGTCTGTAGATCAATAATCTTCTTAGTATTAATCCATACAAAGTGTCTGTAATTAGGAAAAATTCCTATATATTTCAACATCTCCCGTTTGTTATATTCGGCGGCCGCTTTGGATGGATGTTCAAAGTTCTATCGGAAATTAAGGATAAATTATGAAAACTAAAAAGATAATTAGTGCATTGGTTTTGGCCTCGGCTTGTGTCGCAGGAACATCAACTGCATTTGCAGCTGATACAAAAGCACCTGGTACTGGACCAAACCCATTCACTGATTGTGGTATCGGTGCTGCTTTATTTAAGGACACACATTGGGCGGCAGTATCGTCTAATATCATTTGGGATTTAGGGACAACCGCTGTTACTTCCGCGACCTTGAGCCCTGAAACGTGTTCTGCTCAGAATGTTCAGGCTGCACAGTTTATTTTGGAATCGTATAAAAATCTGGCAGAAGACACGGCAAAGGGGCAAGGCGAAAGTTTAGCCGCGATGATGGATATTTACGGGTGCCAGCAAGAACAAGCCGTTTCGGTCATCAGCGCAGTGCGAGCTGACATGGCTGAGCAAGTAGGCTCAGCAAACTACACAAACCAAACCACAGTTGAAAAAGCATCGGCTTATTACAACGCGGTAACCTCTGCTGCTAAGGTCTGCGCTGCCTAAGCACACACATACTTCACTCAAAGCCTAGCATTGGGTGAAGTTCTCTCTTATTACCTAACATTGAAAAGATGCTTATTCATGCTCTGTCGTATCGTCTTTGTGGTTATGTGCTTTATGATGTCTTGTGCACATGCGGCCGCGCTGCCTGAATTTAATAGTAGACTCCTTCAGCAGCGATCGACCGATATTTTATGGCTTAAATTAATGCACTATGAGCGTGATGTATCGACGCGTTCAGGCTATTTGGGAGCGATCAAGCATCCTGATTTTTACCTAGACGAGAACGGACGCTCTGACCCAATCGCCGAGCTTAGTGCAACACTAACCGCATTTTATGCAGAAGATTCCTCGAACGACCTACACGCTCAATGCCGATTTCCGGCTCGTTATTTATGGTTTAAACGTTGGGCGCCTAAGCAACTAACCTTACCGGCTTCTGTGCCGTGTAAAGCCTATGAAGATTGGTCTGAAGGCGAAAACTTCCAGTCCATTAGCATTGTTTATGTCACAGGCTACTTAGGCAATCCTGCATCATTTTATGGGCATACGTTTTTAAAGTTCAATACGGCTCAAAAACGCTCGCACGATTTGGATAAAACTATCAACTTTGGAGCTATTGTCCCCGATGCCGAAAACCCGATTACCTACATCTTAAAAGGAGTGTTTGGGGGCTATGACGGAGGTTTCAGCGAGGTTGGTTATTACTTCCATACAAATAACTATGGTGATAACGAACTCCGTGATATGTGGGAGTACGAACTCAATGTGAGTGCCGAGGATACAGCGCTCATGGCGGCTCATGCGTGGGAGATCTTAAAAAAAGAGTACACCTATTTCTTTTTTAAGAAAAACTGTGCTTACCGAATGGCGGAGATAGTCGAGCTCGCTACCGGTGTTAACATCCTGGACGATAAGCCTGTAACCATACCACAATCGCTCATTACGGCAGTTCATCATGCCTCTGTAAAAGGCCAGCCTTTGGTTAAAACAATGGTTTATCGGCCCTCGCGCCAATCTAGGCTATACGACAAATATGCCTCTTTATCCGCACGAGAAAAGAAGTTGTTACATGAGTTAGTAGACGATCCAAAATTGCTGGAAAGCGATACCTATAAGCATGAGCCGGTAGCTTCGCAACAGAGAGTGATTGAAACCTTATTGGATTATTTACAGATCTCTCGGGAGTTAGAGGATAGAGCGAGTAATAAAATAAACGCTTTTTATCAGCGAGCCTTATTAGAGCGCTACCGTTTGCCGGTGGGAAAGGCCAGCTTTGTAACGGCAAGCACGGCGGCACCGCATGAAGGGCGTGCTCCTAGTTTGGTGCAAATTGGTTTAAGGCACAATTCGGCGCAAGGCGATGGATTGCTGTTTAGGTTGCGCCCGGCTTATTACGATGTACTGGATGCGGATAAGAGCCACGTAGCCGATTCAGTATTAAGCATGGGTAGCGCAGAATTGTTGGTAGAAGACAGCACGGTTTCGCTGAAACGCTTGTCACTGATCGACTTGGAAAGCGTAAATGCCGCCGTCACGGGGTTACCTGGAGATAACGGGCAAAGTTGGAAACTGAATATCCTTATTGAGCCCCTCGACTTACGTTGTGATGATTGTATGGCCTTTAAAACACAAGCCTACTACGGGCAATCTAAAAGATTAACTCCGCATCTACTGGTAGGGGGTTATTTAGGCGGCGTTGTGCAAGATAATGTGAGTCACAATGCGAACGTAGAGCTTGCTGTGCGAGCGTTTACAAACGTAACAACAGGTCATCGTTTGAGCGGTACCTTTTTTGTGGAGTCACTCACGGCTGTGGATAACGATGCCAGTAGCCGTTATAAGCTTGGAGCAGAGCTGCGTGCAGCCTTGTCAAAAGTAACCGATATTCGGTTAGTATATGATCATGACCAAGCTGAAGAGCTTTCCCTCAAGCTTGGGTTTTACTTTTAAGGCTTTTCATTCAATGCGCTAAGGTAATCAGTGTCATTTATCGCGGCGTTTGTTTACTGATTAAGTGCCAATAAAAAAGCTCCGCGTGTGCGAAGCTTTATAGGGGCCGATGATAGCCGGATTACACGTTGATAACGACCTTGCCTAATGCTTGGCCGCTGTTTAGGCGGTCATGAGCTTTACCGGCGTCTTCAAGACTGAACTGCTCGCTATCTACGATAGGCTTAAGCTTTCCTGCATCAGCTATTTCGGCCAGAGTCGTTAAGATATCGCCATGCACTTCCCGTTTGTGGTTGTAAAGCATAGGTATCAACATAAACACGACATGTAATGACAAGCCTTTAAAGTGAGCTGTGTTTAAATCAACTTCCAGCATCGACACAGTTGTCGCCACATGAGCATTTAAGGCAGCTGCATCGAAAGAGTTCGTTAGGTTAGCGCCCCCTACAGAGTCAAATACCACATCAAAACCTCCACCGTCAGTGTAGCTGGCAACATAATCAGCAACAGACTCGGTGCGATAATTAATGGCAGTAGCCCCCAGTTGCTTAATCAAATCCAGTTGTTTGTCGCCACCGCCTGTTGAATAAACATCAGCGCCAAAGTAGTTAGCTAGCTGTAATGCAATATGACCTACGCCTCCAGACCCGCCATGAACCAGCACCTTTTGGCCTTTGCTAATGCCTGCACGCATTAAGCCTTCGTAAGCGGTAATACCGACCAAAGGAATGGCAGCGGCTTCTTGCATCGACAATGACTTAGGCTTATAAGCAATCAGTTTGGCGTCTGCTAACATATATTCTGCCAGCGCCCCGGGGATATCGGCTAGGCCACCTGCGCAGCCATATACTTCATCGCCTACACTGAAAGTGGTGACATCGTCAGCGACGGCTTCTACTGTGCCCGCAAAATCCATCCCAAGTACCGCTGGTAAATCAGGAGAAAGCGGAAGCTCTTTGCCCATCTGACGTATCATAGTATCTACGGTGTTAACGCTAGTAGCCGCGACTTTAATAAGAACGTGGCCTGGTTTTACAACGGGCTTTGCGACATCGGCTAATGCAAAAACATCGCTGTCGCCATAGGCGTTAATGATCATTGCTTTCATTGTGATGGCTCCTCAAAAAGTTATAGAGCCAGTATATTTATAGCTTCGAACGTTGATAATATGTTAAATAAGCTAATCACTTTTTAGTTTTTATTGATAATGGTGCGTATGAATATTGATCATCTAGCACTTTTTGTTCGTGTTGCGGCACTTCACAACATCAGTTTAGCTGGGAAAGAGCTGGGCTTATCGCCTGCTGTGGCCAGTGCGCACATGAATAAATTAGAAGCGGACTTGGAAGTTCGGCTTATCCATCGCACTACCCGTCGAGTCTCATTATCGGAAGAGGGCGAGGCGTTTTTACCGCATGCACTGGCAGTGCTTGAGTCCACTGAGGCGGCGCGAGCTTCAATTGGTGCTGGTAACGCAAAGCCACAGGGGCGATTACGCATTGCGGCGCCAGCGTCCTTAGGGCGGATGCATTTACTGCCCGCGCTCGAACCTTTTTTAGCCTGTTATCCTGACTTGTCTGTCGATTTGTATCTTAGTGACAGTGTTGTCGATATGGTAGAAGGTGGTTTTGATATTGCAATACGGGATGCGCTCCTACATGACTCCAGCATGATTGCCCGAAAACTAGCGCCCGTAAAGCGGCTGGTTTGCGCTGCCCCAGCATACATTGATCAGCATGGCGAACCCGCCACTCCCGCTGAGCTTGTTAATCACCAATGTGTCAACTTAATGGGCTTAGAAACATGGGTATTTCAAACGCCGGACGGCAAGCAAAGCATTAAAACAAACAACAAATTACGCACAGATAATGGAGAAGCCGCGCGCGATGCCTGCATTAGCGGCTTAGGTCTCACTGTTAGTTCAACGTGGTGCTGTTATGACAACATTCAAAGGGGGGAGTTGGTTCACGTACTAAAAGATTATCCACTCATTAGCAGTACTGCTCTCTGGGCGATGTATCCAAGTTCTCGGCTTGTAGCACCTAAGGTTAGGGCGTTTATTGATTATTTCTCGGATTACTTTACAGAATCGCCGTATTTCTCATAATCAATAAATACACAAAACTCTTTCTTTATTTAACGCTGTTATTTCTGACGCCTAAGCACGGTATAAAGGTATGCAGATCGCAGACCAAGGGGATAAAGGGATGAAAAAAACGATTCTGATTACAGGGTCGACAGACGGTATCGGGTTAGTCACAGCCCACGCGCTAGTTAAATTGGGGCACACCGTCCTTCTGCATGGCCGAAATGAATCAAAATTGCAGGCTGCGCAGACTGCCATACTGCAAGAAACGCCCACCGCTAAACTGGCAGCTTTTGTAGGAGATCTATCGAGCTTGCAACAAGTAGCCTCCCTAGCTAAGACGGTGAGTGAGCATTATCCAACCTTGGATGTTCTCATTAATAATGCAGGAGTACACACGATTGCAGACACCACCACACAGGAAGGTCTAGATACTCGCTTTACCGTTAACACCCTAGCGCCTTACCTCTTAACACGACGACTACTGGCGCAACTCAAACCTGATGCTAGGGTTGTTAACTTATCATCGGCAGCCCAAGCCGATTTAAACCCTACTGAGTTACGACAGCCAAGCTCTCTACCCAGCGGGCATGTGTATGCCAAAAGTAAGCTTGCGCTCACGATGTGGTCGCGCGGCCTCGCTGAACAAATAGGGAAGCAAGGCCCTGTAGTCGTTGCCGTTAACCCCGCTTCCCTTTTAGGGAGCAAAATGGTGAAAGAGGCTTATGGTATCTCTGGAAGCGACTTAACACGAGGAGCTGATATTTTGGTCAAAGCCGCGCTTTCTGATGAATTTGCCGATGCATCGGGCTTGTATTTCGATAACGACATTCCTGATTTTTCAGACCCTCACCCCGACGCGCTCAACAGCCAAAAGGTAGCGCAACTGATGCAACAGCTGGACACCTTAGTGGCGAGCTATCTTTAGGTTAAAAGCCATACGCTAAATAAACGAAAGCCCCGCAGTTGCGAGGCTTTCAAGGTGTTTGGTGGAGGGTTTCGAATCTTTCATAATTTCTTTATTTATATAGCTTTAAAGATTGTTGAGCCATTTTTGTGACATATATATTGAACATTTTTCGCATTCTGTAAACAAGTTACTACGGAGTTCCTTTCTCTTGAATCCTGCAAATTTAATAAGCCACTAGATTTTATTATATGGAAATTATAAAGATATGATAGACCTAAACACTCCTGTGAGCCTCTATCCCACTCAGCCTTAAATGTCTTTAAATCAGGATCATGTTCTTTCATGATTTTATAAGCACTTTTGAAAAAAATACCCATGCTTCCTGCTTGTGTTAGTGAGTGGCTTAAAAGTGCTTGCTCTATAGTTTTTGATTTATAGTTTCCAGAAAAACTTTGCGCATTATTTACTATGAAATATAAATCAGGCGAAAACAAAACCAGTTCATTTTCCGGTTTATTCTTGATTTTCAACTCATCAGTAATAAGCTTTTCAAATTTTAAGGTGTTGGCGACAATGAAGTCGTTATAGCGGTTCACATAAGTTTCTATGAAATCGGATAGGGTGTTTTCAATTTTTGTAATGTTTACTGTGCTCTTGTAAATCCCTATATGTGTGTTTGGGTAAAAAGCACCATGCATAGCCTCTACACTACCCCATAAAGTCTTTATAAGTTGGATATCTTTTTCGTTGTATTGTTTTTTGAACTCTTCTATATGTTTGAAGTGGTTGGAAAATTGGTTTTGCAGCATCTGTTGTGTTAATTGGGCTTGAGTCTGTTCAGAACGATGAACAGAAGCAGCCAAAGCAGTCAGCGGAATAGACGAGCCTAATATTAGAAGAGGAAGTTTGAAATGGCTGTATAGGTTATCTAAAGCGGAAATATTAAGTGATAATGTAATTTGTTCTTTATTAAAAAAGTATATGGCTATGGCTATGAGTATGCTTATTACTACTGGAGACCAAAAAAACAATTTGAACAACAAGGTTTCTGTAAGAGTAGTATTAGAAAAACCGATTCTAGTTTCCATTTATCCATCTTCCATAGATTTTCCTTATCATCCCCCAGTCTTTGTGTCCCATTTGTTGAGCTACCCAAAGGGGGTTCTTATTATCTGAGAGTAACATCGAAGCAAAGGTGTGCCTAGTCTGGTATGGGTTTCGATAGTCTACACCCCCGTTATTAAGTGCAGGTATCCATAGTCTTTTTCTGATGATGTGGTCACCCTTCCAAGGCTTCTCAGTCGTTGGGTCGTGAAATACTCGATGTTCGTTTTTAGTAAAGGCTGCTTGAGCTTCAATTGCTTTTCTAGCTTCTGGTTGTAGCTCTACCGTTCTAATACCAGATGTGGTTTTAGTGGTCTTTTCTCGCTGTCTTACAATGGCCGTTCGAACATAAAAGCGGTTGTTGGGTAGGTCGATATCTTCCCAGCGTAAGGCGATGAGTTCCGATGTACGTAAGCCTGACCAAAACGCGAATTGGATGAGGTTTTTTTCTTGTCCTTCAAGTTGGGCAAGAATGCGCTCGATTTCATCATGGTTAAACGGTTGAGGCTCCCTTGTTTCTGTTGAGCGATTTCGGAAACGATCCATTGGTTTTGAGTCGATCAATTCATCATAGAAGGCTTCTTGAAAGGCTTGGCGCAAAGGCACCAATACATTATTGATACGTTTGTTACTTATATTGACGGTTTCTAGCCATTGGTAAACATTAGCTATCTTGAGCTCTTCAAGAGTCAGTTTTCCGAAGTTTGGAATCAGGTAGAAGTACATCGAGCTGTAATAGTCTCTAATCGTGCTGTGCTGGCATCGACGTAGCTTTTTTCTTGGGCGGTTTCTAAATAGCTTCGTACAAGGTCATCAGCAAGGCTTTGATGAGTGGTAAATATGCGTTTGCGAAAGTCATGGCACTGGCGAGTACCAATAGGCTTGAGTGCATCACA
Organism: Neptunomonas phycophila; assembly: GCF_001922575.1. NCBI lineage: Bacteria > Pseudomonadati > Pseudomonadota > Gammaproteobacteria > Oceanospirillales > Oceanospirillaceae > Neptunomonas > Neptunomonas phycophila. The sequence continues at coordinate 21,950 of NZ_MRCI01000001.1, forward strand.
AAGCGTATCGACATCATTCGGTGCCGAATTTGTGACGAAATTGAGACGAGCTGTAGGCCGATGTTGATCAGTGTGGACTAAGTGGGAAAGGTTTAGGGAACCGCTGCAGGCCGCGTGATTGCTAGCCTGCGTTGGTCTGGAACGGTTTGAATCGTTCCTGAATTTGGTGGAGGTGGCGGGTTTCGAACCCGCGTCCGCCAATCCGCTGCCCTAAGATCTACATGTTTAGACTTCTCTATTGAGTTAACCCAGCACGACCCGAGAGTCAGGGTGTTTAGGGCGAGCCTTTTTAGTTTTAACCGTTCAGCTTAAGGCGAAGCATCCGGGCGGTTCTGTCTCAAATGACACCGCGAACCTCTGAGTTACAGACACCTCTGAGTGCGGCGCTAGCGGCCCTTAGGCTGCTAGAGCGTAGTTATCGTCGTTAGCAACTATAACTGTGTAGTAATGGATTTACGTGATTCACTACACTCACGACATGCACCTAAGGTTTTGTAACCGGCGTCGAATCCAAGTCACCCCCAGGAGGTGGAGCATTATGGAGTAAGACCTAACAAATGGAAAGAGGTTCAGCCGTTTTAGTTCGCATTCGACATGATGCGTTGTTTTTGGCGGTCCCAATCACGGTTCTTTTCGGTCTCTCGTTTGTCGTGCAATTTTTTACCTTTTACTAAGGCTATTTCGCACTTAACTTTGCCGTCTTTCCAATATAGAGACAAGGCGACAGAGGTGTAACCCTTTGCTTCTGTTGCTTCTATAAAATGGCTGATTTGGCGATGGTGGAGTAATAGCTTCCTATCACGACGCGGTTCTGTCACGTAGTGAGTCGAGGCTTGGATAAGTGGAGTTATGTGGGCGCCAACTAGCCATGCTTCATCGTCTTTGAAAATGACGTATGAATCGACAAGTTGTCCGCGGCCTTCGCGAAGGCTTTTTACTTCCCAACCGGTCAGGCACAGTCCGGCCTCAAGCTTTTCTTCGATATGATATTCATACCGAGCGCGCTTGTTAAGACAGATAGTGTTGCCCGTGTTTTTTGATTTCTTCTGTTTAGCCATAGCCGCTGATTATAGCGATGCGTTCAGGGATGCGAAAGCAATATGATGGCATTTTGTTTATCGTTATGTGACTGGTTGTCTTTGTCGGATGGTAGTAAACAGCAGTGTCCGGTGGGAGGATGAGTCATTGAACGGTATATATGATAGGCGGTGAAAGTTGTGTTTATCGCTATTTACGTTAACAATGCCCGCTTCTAGGCGTTATTGGTTAAGTATTAAGAGAGCATTATGCAGGAAAAACTGTCAATTCACGGTTCATGGACTAACCGCTGGGTATTCATTTTGGCGGCTACCGGCTCGGCTGTTGGCTTGGGTAATATTTGGAAGTTTCCCTACATCACAGGTGAAAATGGCGGTGGCGCGTTTGTGCTGGTCTATTTGCTGTGCATTTTATTGGTAGGGGTTCCTATCATGATCTCCGAGGTGCTGGTGGGGCGTCGTGGGCGCATGAGCCCTATCAACTCGATGATCGAAACCGCTAAAGAGTCCGGCCTCTCGCGTCGCTGGGGGCTTGTTGGTTGGCTCGGGGCGCTGGCAGGTTTCATGATTTTCTCTTTTTACTCTGTGGTTGCTGGTTGGGTGCTGTATTACATAGCGGCGATGGCAAATGGCGATTTTGTTGATGCCGGCAAAGCGCAAGTGGGAGCAACATTTGAGAACCTGTTAGCCGACCCTGAAACCATGCTTATTTGGCACTCGGTTTTTGTCGTGTTGGTGATGGCCGTACTAGTGGGTGGAGTTAATAAAGGGTTAGAGCGTGCTTCGCGCATTTTGATGCCGGCGTTGTTTTTGTTACTGCTATTGTTGCTAGGCTACTCTTTTACCACAGGGCATTTTATGGAAGGTGTGACCTTCTTGTTCCACTTTTCCCCTGATGAACTGAGCTGGGAAGCCGTGTTAACCGCGCTGGGGCACTCCTTCTTTACATTGTCGCTGGGTATCGGTGCAATGATCGCATACGGTGCCTATATGCCTAAAAAGGCCTCTATTGGGGGGACGGTTTTAATTATCGCCGTGTTAGATACCCTGGTAGCGTTAGTCGCAGGTATGGCTATTTTCCCTATTGTGTTTGCTAACCAATTGAGTGCCGAAGCAGGCCCAGGCTTAATGTTTATTACGTTGCCTGTTGCTTTTGGGCAGATGGCTGGCGGCCAAGTATTCGGGTTTCTGTTTTTCGTGCTTGTGGGAGTGGCGGCTTGGACCTCTGCTATTTCGTTAATGGAGCCTTCGATCGCTTGGGTTGTCGAACGCTTTAAGGTTCATCGCTTAATTGCCTGTACCGGATTAGGCTTGTTGGGCTGGGGTTTGGGGCTTTTGAGTATCGGCTCATTTAATGTTTTATCTGACTACACATTGTTAGGCATGGGTGTGTTTGATCTGTTGGACTTTGCAACCGCTAATATCATGCTGCCTTTAGGTGGTTTGCTAGTTTCTATTTACGTAGGCTGGTGGATGAAACGTCCGGCTTTGGAAAACGAATTGGCTATACGCAATCCTTTTTGGTTTAACGCGTGGTACTTGGCTATTCGATTTATCGCGCCAACAGCCGTTGCAGCAATTTTCGCGCTAAATTTGTACAATAAGCTCGCTGTATAGAGTAGAAGGTGAAAATGACCCATATTAAGCGCAGTGCATTGGTGATGCACACACAAGAGCAGATGTTTAACATTGTGAACGATGTAAATGCCTACCCTGAGTTTTTGCCATGGTGCGCTAGTACTGAGGTTCATCATGAAGATGATAAGTCGATAGAGGCGACCTTGCACTTAGCTAAGGCTGGCCTCAAGTATAGTTTTACGACGTTTAACCACTTAGAGCGTCCGGAAAAAATGGAAATCACCTTAGTGAAAGGGCCTTTTTCGACGTTGTCGGGTGTGTGGACGTTCCAAAAGTTAAGCGATGAAGCCTGCAAAGTAAATTTAGATCTTAATTTTGAATTTGCAGGAAAGCTCACCGCTTTGGCGATGAGTAAAGTGTTTAATCAGGTTGCTGCAACGATGGTCGATGCATTTGTGCAGCGGGCTGATGCAATTCATGGCTAGGCCGTATATTGGGTGAAGAACATGAGTGATGATGCAGATTTAATAAACGTGGAAGTAACCTATGCGTTGCCAACCCAGCAGCGTATTGTGGCCTTGCAGGTTGAGCCGGGTACGACCGTGTATGACGCTGTAAAATTGTCGGGGATTGAAAAAATATTTCCCCAGATTAATTGCGAATCAGACCCCATGGGGATTTACGGTAAGGCGATAAGAGATCCAAAAACGACGGTGCTTAAAGAGGGGCAGCGTGTTGAGATTTATCGTCCGTTAATTGCTGATCCAAAAGAAGCCCGCGCTAAACGTGCAGCGAAGATGAAAGCGCAAAAAGAGGCAGAAGCTTCAGGTACATAATTGTGCAGGCGTTATGCCTAAGGTGTAAATGACTGCTAAAATATAAAAGGGCTGAAAAAATCAGCCCTTTTCGCATAAGAAGTATGTTATCAACCTTGTTATTCGGCGGGAGCTACAGCAGGTTGTACTGTTTCGGTCGGTAGGCCTTCTAAATGATCTAGCTTACCTTCTTCAAAGAAAACAGTAATATGGGTTTGGACGCGGTCACCGCCAGCGACGCTTAGACTGCTAATATAGTCCCAACGATTGTTGCTAAAGGTATCCGTGACAAGTGGTGTGCCTAAAATGTATTGTACTTGGTTAGGTGTCATACCTTTTTCAAGTTGGTTGAGTTGCTCTTGCGTAACGACGTTACCTTGAGGAATATCGATTTTGTATACACCGGGGAATTCTGAGCAAGCGGTGAGTAAGGTGACTAAAGCTACGCTGATTAAAACCTTTCGCATGGGTAAATGACTTCCACTTTGACGTGTAAATAAAGATAATAGAGTCTAACATCCAGTAGACTGAATCAATAGAGTAAAGAAAATGTCTCTCGAAAATCAAGAGTTAAGAAAAGCCGGCCTGAAGGTTACCCTGCCTCGCGTTAAGATCTATCAGATCCTTGAGAAGGCGGGAGAAGGCGATCACTTCAGTGCAGAGGATATCTACAAGCTTCTGATGGGTATGGGCGAAGATGTTGGTTTGGCAACTGTTTATCGTGTGCTGACTCAATTTGAAGCGGCCGGGTTAGTATCTCGTCATCACTTTGAAGGTGGTCATTCTGTTTTTGAACTTGCGCGAGAAGAAGAGCACGATCATATCGTATGCGTTAAGTGCGGCCATGTACGTGAGTTTACAGACCCAGTTCTGATCGAGCGTCAGAATGAAATTGCAAAAGAGCTTGGCTTTAACATCACTGATCGTACATTGTACCTCTATGGTGTGTGCGCAGACGGTTGTGTAGAAAGCTAGAGTATAAATTACGTGACTGTGTCAGGCTCTGTGTAGGCTAGAGCCCTTCAGTATACTAAGAAACCGATTAGGCCATAGCGGCCTAATCGGTTTTTTTGTGTCCTAGTAAAGTGACGTGCCTCAGTCTTAATGGACGGTGCCTAACATTTCGCGCGCATGATCGATTGAGCGCTGTGTTACATCAATGCCGCCCAGCATCCTCGCCACTTCTTGAACACGCTCATCTTTAGCCAGCTCATTGATACGTGTATGAGTGGATGCACGGTCAGATCGTTTGCTGACAAACAAATGCTGGTGTCCTTGTGAGGCAACCTGCGGTTGGTGCGTGACGCAAAGTATTTGGGCCTGTTGACCCAGTTGGCGCAATAAGCGGCCAACGACTTCGGCGATGGCTCCACCGATACCGACATCTACCTCATCAAAAATGAGCGTGGGTGTGGTTGAACACTGGGCTGTAATTACTTGTATAGCTAGGCTGATACGTGACAGCTCACCACCTGATGCTATTTTGGCCAGCGGGCGAGGGGGTTGTCCTTTATTCGTCGTAATAAGAAATTCAACATCCTCAGCGCCAGTGGCTTGCGGTTTGTCCACAGGGTGCAGTGTGGCTATAAATGCCGCAGAGCTCATGCCAAGTAGGTGTAATTGCTCATCTACCAGCTTATTGAGTTTTTTGGCGGCTTTTTGGCGCAGTAACGTGAGTTTGGCGGCCGCTTGTGTGTAATCTTGCTGCAACTGTTCAACGTGTTGCGATAAGGCTTCTAGTGCTTCATCTGAATGATTGAGTTCATCAAGCTCGGTTTGCAATGCTTGATGAAATACGGGGATCTCTTCTGGTGTAATGCGATGTTTACGCGCTAACTCAAACAGGACGGAGAGGCGATCTTCAACCGCTTGCAAGCGCGACGGGTTCATTTCTACCCGGTCTAAGTAGTGTCGGAGTTCGTTGCCAGCTTCTTGGATTTGAATTTGAGCGCTTTGAAGTAGCTCAATGGTTTGGTTGATTGCTGGTGCCCCATTATTTAGGTTGGCGAGTGAGTGCAATGCTTGATTGAGCAGTTGCTCACAATTGTCACCATCGCCATCGGTCATTAAATTGAGCGAGTGGTGCCCGTTATGTAGAATTTCGCCTGCTTGGCTGAGTTCTTTTTGCTCTAACTCTAACTCGGCCAGCTCGTCGGTTTGTAAATTGATTTGATCAAGCTCTTCAACTTGATAACTAAGCAGCTGTACTTTGGCGTGATGCTCTGCGCTTTGGTTAAGCAACGTATTCAATTGCTTTTTTTGAGCGTTCCACTCGTTAAACAGTTGGGCGACTTTTTTGGCTTGGGCCGTGCTTTGTGAAAACTGATCGAGTAATTCTCGGTGGTGCTCTTTTTTAAGCAGGCGTTGGTGTTCGTGCTGGCCATGTATCGCAATGAGGTGTTCACCCAGCTGTTTTAGTGCATTCAATGGGCACGCTTGTCCGTTAATATAACTGCGCGAGCGTCCTTCCTTGGTGATAACACGACGAATAATGCATTCATTATCAGAGTCCAGATCTTGGCTGGCTAGCCACTCACGGGCTTCGGTTAGCTGGCTGATATCAAAGCTGGCTATGATTTCAGCACGTTCGGCACCTAAGCGAACGCTTCCGGCTTCGGCTCGGTCGCCCATCGTAAGGCCAAGGGCATCAAGCATAATCGATTTGCCAGCTCCTGTTTCGCCGCTGACGACGGTCATGCCTGCCTTTAAATCCAGATCAAGAGCTTCAACAATTGCAAAATTTCGAATCGATAGTTGTGCTAGCATCGCTAAACTCATACATGGTTATTTATACAGTGTTTATGTATAAGGCATTTTTAAGCGTTGCGCAATTGTTGATCAATAAAAAAGTGACTAACGGTAGACGTTTAGTAAAAAATTATCTGCCCAAGGGTTGAAACCCGTTGCTATGTCCCCATAAAACGCAGCAGTTAATGTTGAGTTTGATTGCGTTAAATCGGAGACCCCAATGGCTGAAGAACAGACAAAACCGAATGAGCCGACCCCTGAAGAAACAAACACTCAGGAAACGGACGCTGCTGACGTAGCAGAACAAGCGGCTGACGATGCGGCCAACGAAGTGGTTGCTGATGTTGAGGCGCTACAGCAGGCACTTGCCGCTGCGCAAGATGAAGTCGCAACACTGAAAGACCAGGCCTTGCGAGCAACCGCTGAACTACAAAATGTTCGCCGTCGTGCAGAGCAAGATGTTGAAAAAGCGCACAAATTTGGTTTGGATAAATTCACTAACGAAATGCTGCCTATCATCGATAGTTTAGAGCGCACGTTGGACGCTTGTAGCGTTGATGATGAGGCCACAAAAGCGTTGCGTGAAGGCGTTGAAATGACGCACAAAATGTTCGTCAGTGGTTTAGCTAAATTTAATATTGAACAAGTCGATCCGCAAGGTCAGCCATTCGATCCTGAATTGCACCAAGCAATGTCGATGGTACCGTCGCCTGACCATGAAGCAAACACCGTAATGGCGGTGATGCAAAAAGGTTACACAATGCACGGTCGTTTGATTCGCCCTGCCATGGTTGTTGTCGTTCAGGGTTAAAAAAATCGCCAAATTGCCTTGAAAAAACGTTTGGCGCAACCATATAGACATCAACGGTATTTAATTGATTGAACGCACGCTAAATAGCGGTGCTGAATAGTCGGAGTAAGAAACATGGGTAAAATAATCGGTATCGACTTAGGAACCACAAACTCCTGTGTAGCGGTTCTTGATGGTGAAAAAACACGCGTTATTGAAAACGCTGAAGGCGACCGCACAACGCCTTCAATTATTGCTTTTACAGATGGTGAAACATTAGTAGGCCAGCCTGCTAAGCGTCAGGCGGTGACTAACCCGCATAATACTTTATATGCTATCAAGCGTTTGATTGGTCGTCGCTTCAAAGACGACGTCGTACAAAAAGACATCAGCATGGTGCCTTACAAAATCATCGAAGCCGATAACGGCGACGCATGGGTTGACGTAAACGGCAAGAAAATGGCGCCTCCTCAGGTGTCAGCTGAAGTACTTAAAAAGATGAAAAAGACCGCCGAAGATTTCCTTGGCGAAGAAGTGACAGGTGCGGTTATCACGGTTCCTGCTTACTTTAACGATGCTCAGCGTCAAGCAACAAAAGACGCAGGTAAAATCGCTGGTCTAGACGTTAAGCGTATCATCAACGAGCCAACAGCCGCTGCATTAGCTTACGGTATGGACCAGTCTAAAGGCGATAAAACGATCGCTGTTTACGACTTGGGTGGTGGTACATTCGATATTTCTATCATCGAAATCGCAGATGTTGATGGTGAGCACCAGTTCGAAGTATTAGCTACAAATGGTGATACTTTCCTTGGTGGTGAAGACTTCGATATGCGTTTGATCGAGTACTTGGCTGCTGAGTTTAAGAAAGAAACCGGTATCGATTTGCACAACGATCCGTTGGCGCTACAACGTCTGAAAGAAGGTGCTGAAAAAGCGAAAGTTGAGTTGTCGTCTGCGCAGTCGACCGACGTAAACTTGCCTTACATTACGGCTGACTCTACTGGACCAAAACACTTGAACGTTAAGATTTCACGTTCGAAGTTAGAGTCTTTGGTAGAAGAGCTGGTTACTAACTCAATCAACCCTTGTCGCACTGCATTGAAAGATGCTGGTTTAAGCGCTTCTGATATCGACGAAGTTATCTTGGTTGGTGGTCAGACTCGTATGCCATTGGTTCAGAAAGTTGTTTCTGAGTTCTTTGGTAAAGACCCGCGTAAAGATGTAAACCCAGATGAAGCCGTAGCGATTGGCGCAGCTATCCAAGGTGCTGTACTGTCGGGTGATGTTAAAGACGTGCTTTTATTAGACGTTACACCGTTGACATTGGGTATCGAAACAATGGGCGGCGTGGCAACTCCGTTGATCGAGAAGAACACGACTATTCCAACGAAGAAGTCTCAAATCTTCTCTACAGCTGAAGACAATCAAAGCGCGGTAACCATCCATGTTGTTCAAGGTGAGCGTAAGCAAGCATCTCAGAACAAATCTTTGGGTCGCTTCGATTTGGCTGATATCCCACCGGCTCCACGTGGTGTTCCACAAGTTGAAGTAACTTTTGACTTGGATGCTAACGGTATCTTGAACGTGTCAGCTAAAGATAAAGCGACAGGTAAAGAGCAGTCGATCGTTATCAAAGCGTCTTCAGGCTTGAGCGATGAAGAAATTGAACAAATGGTTCGTGATGCAGAAGCTAACGCGGATGCTGATAAGCAGTTCGAAGAGCTGACTCAAGCGCGTAACCAAGGTGATGCAATGGTTCATTCAGCGAAGAAAACGCTGAAAGAAGCTGGCGATAAAGCCACAGCTGAAGAAACCGCTGCGATTGAAGCCGCAATCACTGCCTTGGAAGAAGCATTGAAAGCTGATGATAAAGCAGACATCGATAGCAAAACAGAAGCGCTAACTGAAGCGGTGTCTGGATTGGCTCAGAAGATGTATGCCGAAGCCGCTCAAGAAGGCGAAGCTCAGCCGCAAGGTGAAGAGCAAGCCACGGCTGATGACGCTGTCGATGCCGAGTTTGAAGAAGTGAAAGATGATAAGAAGTAAGCATCGCGCTTGCCCTAATCAGTAGTATGTGTGGCAGCGCGGGCTTTGGCCCGCGTTGTCGTGTCCGGCTCCCGGCGGGAGCTAACCGCTGAAGTAGAATAGAACCGGATATGTCTAAGAAAGATTATTACGACGTTTTAGGTGTTGATCGCAACGCCAGTGATCAGGAAATTAAAAAAGCATTTCGTCGCATGGCGATGAAGTTCCATCCTGACCGTAACCCCGATGACAAAACCTCTGAAGATAAGTTTAAAGAGGTTAATGAAGCCTATGAAGTATTGTCGGATGCCCAGAAAAAAGCGGCTTACGATCAGTATGGCCATGCGGGTGTCGATCCGAATATGGGCGGCGGGGGCGGCGGTTTTGACGGTGGCTTCTCGGATGTGTTTGGTGATGTGTTTGGCGATATCTTTGGTGGCGGAGGCGGCGGTGGCCGTCGTAGCTCAGTTCAGCGTGGTGCTGATCTGCGTTACACCATGGACTTATCACTAGAAGAAGCCGTTCGCGGTATCGAGAAAACGATCAAAGTGCCTACGCTTGTCGGTTGTGAGACCTGTGACGGTAGCGGTGCTAAGCCTGGTTCAAGTGCTAAAACCTGTAACACCTGTGGTGGTATGGGCCAAGTACGTATGCAGCAAGGGTTCTTCTCTGTTCAGCAGACCTGCCCTACATGTCGTGGTGAAGGTAAGATCATTTCTGATCCTTGTAACTCATGTCATGGCCAGGGACGCGTTAAGAAGACCAAAACGCTGTCTGTTAAGATTCCAGCGGGCGTTGATACGGGCGATCGTATTCGTTTATCCGGCGAGGGTGAAGCCGGCTCTCATGGTGGGCCATCGGGAGACTTGTATGTTCAGGTCAATGTACTTGAGCATCCTATCTTTGAGCGTGATGGTCGTCATTTATATTGTGAGGTGCCGATCAGCTTTGTTGATGCAGCCTTAGGCGGAGAACTGGAAGTACCGACATTAGATGGTCGTGTAAAACTGAAAGTGCCAGCTGAAACACAAACAGGTAAACTATTCCGCTTACGTGGAAAAGGTGTAGCACCTGTGCGTGGCGGTGGAGCGGGTGATTTGATGGTGCGTGTTGCTGTTGAAACCCCTGTGAAATTGACTTCTCGTCAGAAGGAACTGCTCAAAGAGTTCCAGGCGGCAACAGAAGAAGGCAGTAGTAACAGTAAGCACAGCCCTAAAAAGCATTCCTTCTTCGACTCAGTGAAGAAGTTCTTCGAAGATTGATCCTAACGGGCCGCTAAGCGGCCCGTTTAGTCTGGTGGATAAGCATGACCAACTTGACCATAGCGCCAGCTGATTTATGGCTGAGCATTCAGAAAGAAGCGCAGGCGGAGGTGTCAATAGAGCCTTTTCTCGCCAGCTTCTATCATTCCAGTATCATTAACCATAATGATTTGCAGTCTGCATTGTCTTTTATCTTAGCGAGTAAGTTAGCTGATGATGTGATGTCTCCTATATTGTTGCGCGAGTTGCTTGATCAAGCGATGGCAACTGATCCTTTCATTCTTAACGCGGCTTGTTTGGATATTATAGCGGTCCATACACGCGACCCAGCGGTGGATAAGTACTCAACAGTCTTGCTGTATCTCAAAGGGTTTCATGCTTTGCTGTCACATCGAGTGGCGCATTGGCTATGGGGTCAGGGCCGGCGTTCGATGGCGTCTTATATTCAAAGTCGCGTAAGTTCTGTGTTTCAGGTGGATATTCATCCGGCTGCCATTATCGGATCAGGCGTCATGTTTGACCATGCTACCGGTATTGTTGTGGGTGAAACCTGTGTCATTGAAAATGATGTATCGATTTTACAATCGGTGACTCTAGGTGGTACCGGAAATGAAACGGGTGACCGTCATCCTAAGATTCGCGAAGGCGTACTGATTGGAGCGGGTGCTAAAATCTTTGGTAATATCGAAGTAGGCAAAGGGGCAAAAGTGGGCGGCGGAAGTGTGGTTTTAGACGATGTACCACCGTGCAAAACCGTTGTTGGTGTGCCTGCTCGGGTGGTTGGGTCATCGGGATGCGATAAACCCGCGCTCGACATGAACCAGCGCTTTGATCTTGAAAAAAATGATGATGTTGTTGCTAAATAATACGGAATTAAAAACATGAGAGTCGCAGTTATTGGTGCCGCTGGGCGCATGGGTAAAACGCTTATAGAGGCTGTATGCCAAGCCGAAGGCGTGACGCTAGGGGCCGCAATTGTGCATCCTGAAAGCTCGTTAATCGGTGCGGATGCAGGGGAATTGGCTGGTGTCGGTCGCCAAGGCGTTGCATTAGTTGGCAGTCTAGAGGCGGCTAAAGACGACTTTGATGTGTTAATTGATTTTACTACACCCGCACTGACTCAACAGAATCTTGATTTTTGCGTTGCCCATAGCAAAAAGATTGTGATTGGCACAACCGGTTTAAACGACGCGGAAACAGCGCATTTAAAAGCGTGTGCAGATAAAACAGCAGTGATGTTTGCACCCAATATGAGTGTGGGTGTGAATGTGTGTTTTAAAGTTTTAGAGCTTGTCGCGAAAACGTTGGGCGATGATTACGATATTGAAGTAATAGAAACGCATCATCGTCATAAAGTGGATTCTCCATCGGGAACGGCGTTGCGCTTAGGCGAAGTGGTCGCTGATGCGTTAGGACGGGACCTTAAAGAATGCGCCGTGTATGGCCGCGAAGGACAAATAGGGCCTCGTACGCAAAAAGAGATTGGTTTCGAAACCGTTCGAGCCGGCGATGTGGTGGGTGATCACACTGTGTTATTTGCAACTGAAGGTGAGCGGGTTGAGATAACGCATAAAGCGAGCAGTCGTATGACCTTTGCTAAAGGCGCGGTGCGTGCTTGTGGTTGGTTAGCCGGTAAAGAAGTAGGCTTGTTTGATATGCAAGATGTGCTGAATTTACGCTAATTGCCAGAAAAAATTTTGTTAAAAGCTGCCTTTTCGCAGCTTTTTTTGTTTTTGCGACATATCTGCATTCAGCCATACCACATAAGCTGTGACAGGGTCTATACTTGCACAATTGATTAATAAATAACCATGCTGGAGAGTAAAGCGTGTCTGCTGAAAAGTTTCCCATCTTAAAAGAGATGGGCATTGATGATCCTTATGATATCGAACGATATACGGCCCGTATTGAAGGTGAGTCTGATGTGTTAAAGATTTACTTCCACCGTCATCAGGGCGACTGGGTTACAAAAAGTAAGAAGTTTAAGTTTAAACGTACTCATAAAACGTTACGTGTTAACGAAGGGCGTGTGCCGTACATTGATACGACTGAGTCGTCGCCTTATTTTCTTCATGCGGTTGATGAGCTTGATAAGTTAGTTGCTGAAGAACGTAACACACAGTCGCGTAAAGAGCGCTTGTTAGAAGAAATGTCGCATTTAGAAAAAGTGGTCGAGCGTAAGCTGGCTGATATGCGTCGTCAAATCGAAGAGCTTTAACTGTTTAGTGTGGTAGTTTTATCCTGTTAGGATGAGACTACCGCTCACTTTCCCTGCGCCATCTTTCCCCCCCCTCTTTTTTGAATTTTACCCGCGCTACTTTTCTGGCTTGTCTCTTTCTTTATTTTAATGATGAGCGATAACCTTGCTATCCTGTCTAATAAGAATGGCTGTGTACTTTCGCTAGCGGCTGCTTCGCTGCGCTAGATCAATATTCATTTTTATGGAAAACGGTACTGTATGTATAAGTTAGCTTTTTTTGTTCCCGAGTCTCATTTGGAGTCTGTAAAAGCGGCTCTGTTTGAGCAGGGTGCAGGCAAAATTGGGGATTATGAACATTGCTGTTGGCAAGTGCTTGGTGAAGGTCAGTTTCGACCGACAGAAGGGAGTCAGCCATTTATCGGTCAATTTGGCTGTGTTGAGAAAGTTCCCGAATGGAAAGTCGAGATGGTATGCAAGGACGAGTTAGTCCCAACGTTAATCGCAACGCTCAAGTCATCGCACCCTTATGAAACAGTGGCTTACGACGTGTGGAAACTCGCCGATTTTTAATTAGGCTCTTTCTTGCTTTTGGAGACGAGCCGCAAGGAGGTTGGCTTTGTCTCTTAATAGTTCTCAGTGGTTGGTTCGTTACTCCCGCATTTTAGAGATTGTGGGGGATATCGTTAAATTAGAAGTACCACTCAATGACCAGGGACAATCTGGAGTTTGTTTTGGTGATTTAGCCATTATCGAAAGTGAATCTTCCGGGCACCTAGGTTCATTTCTAGCGCAAGTCATCCTGCTCGAACAGTCTCATATTTCACTCCAGGTTTTTTCTGGAACAAAAGGTTTGTCCACACACTCCTCTATTCGCTTCCTTGGGCACTCTATGGAGGCGGTATTTTCCCCTCATATTTTAGGTCGTATTTTTACCGGTACTGGAGCGGCGCTTGATCATGGGCCATCGTTAGCGGATGAGCCCAAAGTAGCAATCGATGGGCCTACCGTGAATCCGGCGAGGCGAGTCTTAGCGTCCAAAATGATTCGTACGAATGTGCCTATGATCGATGTCTTCAATTGTTTGGTTGAGAGCCAGAAAATTCCTATTTTCTCTGTTGCGGGGGAGCCATACAACACCTTGCTGGCGCAAATCGGAGCACATGCGGATGCTGATATTCTTGTGTTTGGTGGGATTGGCCTAACATTTGATGATTACTATGCGTTTCGCGGAGCCTTTGATGAAGCCGGTGTGCTCGCCAAAACCGTGATGTACATTCATCAAGGATCGGATCCAGTAGTCGAAGCATTACTTATCCCTGATATGGCGCTAGCCGTGGCCGAACGCTTTGCCGTAGAGGAAGGCAAGCGGGTGTTGGTTTTATTAACTGATATGACAGCCTATGCCGATGCGTTAAAAGAGGTCGGCATAGCCTTGGAGCATGTACCGTCAAACCGAGGTTATATTGGCGATCTGTATTCACAGCTTGCTAAACGTTATGAGCGAGCTTGTGATTATCAAGGCGCAGGCTCGGTCACAATATTGTCCGTGACCACCATGCCTGGTGGTGATGTTACGCACCCTGTGCCGGATAACACAGGATATATTACAGAGGGGCAGTTTTATTTACATGATGGTGTGATCGATCCATTTGGCTCTTTATCTCGTCTTAAACAGCATGTGATAGGTAAAGAGACGCGCGAAGATCATGGTCAGATAATGAATACGATGATTCGTTTTTATGCGGCCTCAGAAGAAGCGGCGCAAAAGCAAGCCATGTCATTTGATCTGAGCGAGTACGATAAGCGGTTGTTGGCTTTTGGTGCTCAATTTCGCGAACGTTTTATGGACATTAGCGCGTCAATGCCATTGGAGGCCGCGCTTGATTTGAGTTGGTCGACGCTGGCAGAGCATTTTCAACCGGATGAGTTGTTAATGAAACAAGCGCTAGTTGATAAATATTTACCCAAGAAAGCTATCGCAGAGGTGGAGAACTCATGAGCCGCCTTTCGTTAAATAAAAGCACGCTAAATCGCGAAGTAGGCCAGCTCGTGGTGTATCAGCGTGTTGTTCCTGCGCTAGACATGAAGCGAAAGCAACTGATGGCTGCTCGTTCAAAAGCGCGTAATGCGTTGGCGACGGTTGCCCAAGAACAAAGTGTGCTAGAAGCGAGTGTCATTAAGAATTTCCCCGCGTTAGATCAAAGTACGTTGGCTTTGGGTGAGGTAGTGCAGATCACTGAGCTGGTTTATGGCGAAGATAATATCGTCGGGTTAGTGTTGCCGCGGCTGGATAAGGTGGTCATTGAGCATGTCGATATGTGTCGGCCCGCTACGCCTATTTGGAGTGATTTGTTAATTGAGGTATTGGAGCAGTCATGCCGATTATGGTTAGACTATCAGGTGCTCAGGGAGCGTTTGCAGCGTTTGGATGCGGCTGTTTTAAAGGCGACGCAGCGATTAAATTTATTTGAAAAAGTGCTTATTCCGCGTGCACAAAAGAATATTCGCCGCATACGTATTGCGTTAGCTGATAATGAAAGGGCTGCTGTGGTACGAGCCAAAATCGCAAAGCAAAAGCGTCGGCAGTTTGTATCGTTATGAGTATTCAGCGCCTCTGCCACATTAATCTCATTGGTTTACAACAACAGAAATTGAGCGTTCTGGACGATTTGCAGGCGTTAGGGATGTTGCACCTAGAGCCCGCAGGCTTGGATGCCTCTGTTGATGGCCCCAATGAGACATTTGTTGACACTGCAACGTCAGCATTTGGCTCGATAACCCCCGAAGATGCTAAGCAAGCGGTAAGTTATTTGGCTGCTTGCCAGCGTATTCGCCGACAAGAGTTATTTGATCAAAGTTTTGATCCCGAGCGCTTAGTTAATGAGGTGTTAGTCAATCGACAAAAAGCCCGAGACTTAGCCGATCAGCGTATTTTTCTGCAACGACGCATTGCTGATTTACGACCTTGGGGGAACTTTGAATTACCCGACCTGGATGCTCTTGAAGGCCAGCGCTTGTGGTTTTATCAAGTGCCTTTGTATCGCTTAAAGGAAATGACGGCGGTGTCTTTAGTATGGCAGCAAGTACATAAAGACCACCGCTATGCTTATGTTGTCGTTATTTCAGAGGTAGAGCCTGCAAGCAATGCGTTACCTGTAGCGAGAACGCATACGGGGAGCATTTCATTATCTACTTTGGAAGATCAGTTAGTTCAAACACATCGGGATGAAGAGCAGGTGATGATAGAGCGTGAATCGTTAAGCCGTTGGCTTTTCTGTTTACAGTACTCATTAGCCAAGGTCGATGATCAGTATCAATTACGTTTAGCGGAACAAGGCGTGTGGCAATCGGAAGCGCTTTTTGTTGTTTCTGCGTGGGTTGCCGAAGATGACTGTCCTGCATTGCAAGCGTTTGCCCGCCGTCATGGATTAGCACTGCAGCAGCGTAGCCCTAAGAAACATGAAACCCCGCCCACATTGCTTAAAAACCCTGCCTGTGTTGCGGCTGGAGAAGACCTAATTGGCTTTTTCAAGCTGCCTTCCTACCGAGGCTGGGACCCGTCTAGGTTGGTGTTTTTTTCATTCGCCTGTTTTTTTGCCGTGATTATGTCAGATGCAGGCTATGCCGCTTTAATAGCGCTTGGGCTAGCTTTTTATTGGCGCAAACTTGGGCACTCTCAATCAGGAAAGCGTATCCGTGCGCTTGTGTTGACGTTAGCAACAGCCGGGTTGGTGTGGGGTGTGCTCGTGGGTGGGTACTTTGGTGCAGATCCGCCAACGGCTTGGCTGGCGTCGTTAAAAGTAGTAGATATCAATGATTTTAGCAGCATGATGACGCTTTCCATTGTGATTGGGGTTGTGCATTTGGTGATCGCTAATTTGCTACAAATGTGGATGCGACGTTTTCATTTACACATGCTTGCCTCGTTTGCATGGGTTGTTGTTTTAATCGTTTCGTTGTCCGCATGGCTAACTCACATCACGCCTTGGCACCAAGGTGCTATAGCGCTCGCCTTAGTCTTAATAGTTCTGTGTTCATCGTCGCAATCCGGTTGGGGTAAGCAGCGTTGGATTAGCGGCCTGTTAGGGTTATCGAATTTGAGTAAGTTGTTTGGTGATGTGCTGAGTTATTTGCGCTTGTTTGCGTTGGGGCTTGCTAGTGCCTCGTTAGCGGTAACGTTTAATCAATTGGCGAGCCAAGTTGCCGGCGCCATGCCTGAATTAGGTGTGCTTTTCTATGTGTTAATACTGCTGATAGGGCATCTGCTCAATTTTACCTTAACGGTAGTAAGCGGGGTTATTCATGGCTTGCGACTTAACTTAATCGAATTCTTTAATTGGAGTTTAGCGGACGAGGGCTATGCCTTTCGTCCGTTTAAAAAACAGGAGGTGGTACCGTGGAAAACCTAATGTTAATGCTTGGGTGGGCGGGCTTGTATGCACCAATGGCGCTAGGGTCGTTGGGGAGTATTTTAGGGTGTTCGTTGGCGGGTCAAGCGGCTTGCGGGGCCTTAGTTGAAACTGATTCAGGACACGGGCGCTATATTGGTATCTCGGCCATGCCGTCTTCGCAGTCTATCTTTGGCATTGTCGTGATGTTCTCGCTGAATAGAGAGCTTTCGATAGCCAACGCCCCGGGGATCGCGGCAATTGGTTTGTTATGCGGAGCCGCTTTACTCGTCAGTGGTATTTATCAAGGACGTTGCTGTGCGGCGGCTATTAATGTTTCCCGTATTAAACCCGAGATTTTTGGTTTGTCATTAGCCCCGGCTGCCATAGTGGAAGGCTTTGCGGTTTTCGTGTTTATTTTTGCGTTGGTATTGAGCGGTAGTTTACCTGCATAGGAGGCGATGATGACTGATCAACAAGCCGCCTCGTATGGCGTAGAGGAACTAATAACACGGTTAAAAGAAAAGGGCGTTTTGGCGGGACAACAAGAAGCCGCCAAGTTAATAAAGGAAGCACAGCAGCGTGCGGACTGGTTAATTGCTCAGGCTCAACAAGAGGCTGATCATTTGATAAAAGAAGCCAAAGCCTCTATCGCACGAGAACACAAAGCCTCTGAGGAGGCATTGCGTATGGCTGCCCGCGATGTTCAATTGCATGTGAAAGAAACATTAGTGACAGGTTTTTCTGAGCAGTTAGGGCGTTTGGTTTGCGACCAAGTATTGGATGACCAGCTGTTGGCACAGATGATTTTAGAGTTAGTTGTACAAGCCAAAACCACGCTTGATCTTGATAATCAGGCGCAAATAACGCTTCTGTTACCTGAACAAAAAGTCGGGTTAGCCGAGTTACGCAATAACCCCAAAGCCTACAATCAAGATGTATTGAGCCACTTTGTTCAAGCGTTAACGGGCGAGCAGTTACGCCAAGGTATCACCTTAGCCACTCATGATGGAACGGGCATTAAAGTTCGCCTACGCGAGCAAGCGATAGAAGTTGAGTTGACTGACCAAACCCTAACCGCACTTTTATTGGCGCATTTGCAACCAAGATACCGGGCGCTGTTAGAAGGGGTTATTCGCTCATGAGTCATTACATAACGATAATTACATCATTGCCTTATTTAGCCCCGCTGTCTGCTAACAAGGCTTTACCTATTTCTCGCATTGGCTTAGAGCAACGCTTAGCCGCTCTATCAGAGGCTGACCGTCAGCAATTAGCCGTCATGGAGTCTCTGTTCTCATTGTCTGTTGAAACATTGAAAACCAACCAGCAGTGGGCCGATTTTTGGCGACAACAATGCCAGAGTATTGAGTCTGATGTCTTAAAAGACTTTTTTCAGCGTATGGGGGAGGCGCTAGCGCTTTTATCGGTTGTGAGAGAGCGGCTGCTTGGCTATCAACCTCTAACACTCGTATACGGGCGCTATCAGCCACAAGTGACAAAACGTTCAGGTGACGTATTGTTTGGTTTGGAGGCGCAATGGCCTGAGGTTGCGGCCGTTGCCCAAGCACTGGCTGAAAAGAAGGCAAAGAAGGCCAGCCGGTTGTTTGATCAGTGGTTGTGGAACCAGCTCATACTGTGCGAGCAAAGTGAGATGTTTCGATACGAGAATATAGTGAGTTATGTATTGCGCTGGCGCCTTGTTGAGCGGGCAAAAGTATCGAAGCTGGGAGTTATGAAGGGTGATGAGAGTAAGTCGTCTTTGTTTTTATCGATGCGTGACAGTGTAATTAATCGAGCTAATAGCTCACTAACTCCGTTTATGCAGGAGGCGTTATGAGTCAATTATCGGCCTCAAGAACCGAGGGCATTGACGTCCGCGCTACTGTTAAGGGAGTACGCGATGATATTGTCACTATTCAATTATTAACAGACGAGCAGGGCGATTTTTATCCCATTATAAAAAATGAGTTGGTCCATATTTGCCCTCAACGTCGTGCTGATGATGAACGCCAAGAATACTTAAAAGCTGAAGTTTTGCGTGTGCGTTTGGGCGAGGCGGATGTGCAGGTATTTGAGAGCACACGGGGAGTTGCGGTAGGTGACCCCGTCGAACAAACGGGAGATATGTTATCTGTGTTGCTGGGCCCTGGTTTATTAGGGCAGGTTTATGACGGTTTACAGAATCCATTAGAGGTTATTGCTTCTGGTCATGGTTATTTTTTGCCTCGTGGTTTAGATGTTTCGGGGATTGATACCTCTAAAAAATGGGCATTTCAGCCGCGTGTGAGTGTTGGAGCGCGCGTATCAGGTGGGGACTGTTTAGGCGTCGTTCAAGAAGGACGCTTTACGCACCAAATAATGGTGCCCTTTCAGCTAAGTGGTGAAGCGGAGGTGAGCTGGATACAGGAAGGGAGTTTCACGGTAACCACGGTGGTTGCTCGTTTGCGAAGCGTATCTCATCGACGTCACGCCAATTCTTTACAAACTGACGGCCTTTCTGCGCAAGATGACGTTATTGAGGTCTCAATGATGCAGCGTTGGCCTGTCCGTATTCCGTTGAGCACACCTATGCTCAAATCGGGACGCTCTCAGCGCTGTTACCCCAATGTTCCTCTGCTCACTTCTATTCGTTTGGTAGATACATTCTTTCCGGTAGCTAAAGGGGGTACTGCCTGCATTCCCGGGCCTTTTGGCGCCGGTAAAACGGTACTCCAAGGACTGATAGCGCGATTTTCTGATGTCGATATCGTTATTATCGTCGCGTGTGGTGAGCGGGCGGGTGAAGTTGTTGAAACGATTACAGAGTTCCCGAATATGCCTGATCCAAAAGGGGGAACCTTAATGGATCGAACCATTATTATTTGCAATACCTCATCCATGCCGGTAGCTGCACGTGAAGCCTCTATTTACACAGGACTAACGTTGGCTGAGTATTATCGGCAGATGGGGTATAACGCCTTGTTAATTGCCGACTCAACCTCCCGGTGGGCGCAAGCTATGCGAGAAACATCGGGGCGCTTAGAAGAAATACCAGGTGAAGAGGCTTTTCCCGCTTATTTAGACTCGTCAGTTAGGGCGCTTTACGAGCGCGCTGGGGTTATCCAAAACAATGCCGGGCAGCAGGGGACTTTAACCATGATAGGCACTGTGTCTCCTGCTGGTGGCAACTTTGAAGAGCCCGTAACCCAATCGACGTTGCGGGCGGTAAAAACTTTTTTAGGATTGAGCGCTGATCGTGCTTACAAACGTGCATATCCGGCAATCGATCCTCTATTGTCATGGTCGCGTTACACTGATCAAGTATCCGGCTGGTATACATCCACGTTAGGCGATGATTGGCTGTTGCGCGTAAGTGAGGCTCAACAATGGTTGCGGGACGCACAAGCTATTGAGCAAATGATGCAAGTGACAGGTGAAGAAGGAGTCACCTTGGAGGATTACTGCACGTTTTTAAAAGCAAAGTTTCTGGATGAAGTGTTTTTACAACAAGATGCTTTTGATACGGTAGATGCTTCTACACCTATGTCTCGCCAGAATGAACAATTGCGGCTTATTCAGCGTGTCATGGATAGCTTACCGGCTTTTGATGATAAAGCCGCAGCGCAGCATTACTTTATGCGGATAACAGGACTTTTCAAGAACTTAAATTACAGTGCAGAAACCAGCCCGGATTACGCGACCTTCAAAGCTCAGCTTTTCTCAAAATGATAGTAGAGCATCGTTCGGCAATTCTATTAAGTTTGCGTTCATATTGGTAATCTCTGCTACAATTACAGTTTTGAATATGAAGGCACGTTTTCGGCCAATGTCGGGAATGCTGCGTTGTTGTAAGAGTAGCTTAGTAGAATATGACGGTGCCTACCGACTTAGTGTCACTTCCTAAATACCTAACCAGTCGCGTCACTGTTTTTGTGATGGTCATTTTGGCGTGCTTTGTTGGTATGTTTATCGCGACAATCTTGCGGATAAACCAAGCTGCTGTATTAAATGAGAACCCTTTAGGCTCGTCTGGACTATTGGCAATTACCCAAAATCGCTTACAAAACGAAATGGGGTCGCTGCAAGACTACCTAGCCTATATGCATGGCCAGTCTGAGCAAGACCTTAAAGAGCAACTGCAAGCGCAAGTGGTACAGGCGCATGGTCATGCCACTTATCTATATAATCGCTTTCAGGGCGCACTTTCCCAATCTGAACTGCAAAGCTTGCTTGTTGAGACACTGCGTCGCTGGCGTTTTAAACAAGGGCGCGGCTATCTTTTTATCGATGATATGCAGGGGCTTTGCATTTTATTACCCTCTAACCCCTCCCTTGAAGGAATGTTGCTAAAAGATAATCAAGATGATCAGGGAACATTCATCATGAGAGCCATACTGGATGCGGTTAAAAACCCGGAGGGGGCGGGGTTTGCTCGTTACCGTTGGTATATGCCTTATCACGGCTCGCAGATGTACGATAAGGTTTCTTATATAAAATATTTTGAACCCATGGACTGGGTTATTGGAGCCGGTGATTATTTAGAGATCGCTCAGCAAGAGATTCAAGCGAAAGCCCTGCAGCGCGTTGCGAGTATGAATATAGGCCAACGAGGTGCTTTTACGGTGCTTGATAAGGCGGGCCATATTCTTTATAGCCCGACCATAGAAGCTTCGGCGGAACGTCAGCATTATACCCAAGTGGAGGATTTAGCATTTCGATCTCTGATGCGAGAGATGTTGTTAATTTCCCAAAAGGGAGGCGGCTTTAGTGAGTATGATTGGTTTGAAAACGGGAATGATGAGTCGATAACAAAGTTAGCGTTGGTAAAAGATTTTGAGCCGTGGGGTTGGGTTGTTATCGCAGATATGTATCCCGATGAAGACCAGATCGAACACGCGGGATGGGTGGCGTTAAGTTCGCCGTATGTCAGCTATATTAAGCAGATTTCTGGTGTAACTATAGCCGTTATAATTCTGTTAGTAGGTTTAGTGTGGCGTTATCGCCTTGCGCTGATTAAGTTGCAGCAAGGGGTTTCTAGTCAAGCCAGCGATGCTCAACTGGCCTTCTCACGTACACGTCAAGAACTTGATATTGCCGCCTGTGTTTTCGATACCTCGCGCGAGGGTATTATGGTGACAGATGCCGATAATCTCATCGTCGCCACTAACCCCGCGTTTACTAAAATAACAGGCTATGAGCAAAGCAGCGTTCTTGGAAAAAACCCTAGTTTTTTATCCTCTGGTCAGCAAACAAGCGAATTTTATCGTGCTTTGTGGAGTAGTTTAGCGGTATTTGATCAATGGCAAGGTGAGATATGGAACCGCACCAAGCAGGGCGATATATATTTACAGCAAATGGCAATTTCGGTGTTCCGTGATGATCAAAAGCGTATTAAAAATTACATTGCTACGTTTAGTGATCGGTCAGAACATGTGTTGGCGGAGCAGCAATTAAAGTATTTAGCTGAGTATGATGACTTAACCGGCTTGCCTAACCGACGCTTGTTGCATGATCGCGTTAAGCAGTACATTGATCTTTCAGAACAGCGTGGCATGCAAAAGTTTTCGCTGCTTTTTATTGATCTAGACCGTTTTAAAAATATTAATGACTCTTTAGGTCATAATGTGGGTGATGTTGTTCTGAGACAAATAGCTGAACGTCTAAACAGCATTGTTCGAGATGTTGACAGCGTGGCGCGTATTGGCGGTGATGAGTTCGCCATTCTGCTAACCGTACGCCGAGAGGAAGTATTAAGTGCTGCTGCTAATTTATCAGAACGTTTGATGAAGTCGTTGTCTGCGCCAATTTACAGTGATGATTTGGAGCTAACGGTAACGCCAAGTATTGGAATTACGTTGTTCCCTGATGACGGAAATACAGCCGATACGTTGTTTAGAAATGCGGATACTGCTTTGTACCATGCCAAAGAGCAAGGCCGTAACAACTACCAGTTTTACAGTGTTGAAATGAACGAAAAAGCATCCAGTCGTCTTAGGGTGGAGCATGGTTTACGTCAGGCATTAGAGCATCAAGAGTTTTTCCTTGCTTATCAGCCTTTGTACTCGTTGATCGATGGTCGTGTTACCGGGTGTGAAGCGCTCATTCGCTGGAAACATGAGGGGAAACTCATGCCGCCTGCTGAGTTTATACCCTTGGCTGAAGAGGTAGGATTAATCAATGGTATCGGTGATTGGGTGCTTCATGAAGCTTGTCGTCAAGGTGCTTATTGGCGCGAGGCCGGTGTAGATATACCGTGTATTTCTGTCAATGTGTCGGGTGCGCAATTTAAAGAAAGCTTGCTTACCACAGTGACTCGCGCTTTAGAAAAAACAGGTTTCCCTGGAGAAAGCTTGGTTTTAGAGTTAACGGAAACAGCGTTGATGCTCGATACCGCGAAAACCGAACGCATACTACTGACGTTGCAGAAAATGGGGGTACGTATTGCTTTGGACGATTTTGGTACAGGATATTCTAGTTTGGCATACCTAAAGCGGTTTCCTATCGATAAATTGAAGATTGATCGAGCCTTCATCGATGGGCTGCCTCATGATTCGGATGACAAAGCTATTACGG
This sequence comes from Neptunomonas phycophila, assembly GCF_001922575.1. Taxonomy (NCBI): domain Bacteria; kingdom Pseudomonadati; phylum Pseudomonadota; class Gammaproteobacteria; order Oceanospirillales; family Oceanospirillaceae; genus Neptunomonas; species Neptunomonas phycophila. The sequence continues at coordinate 45,351 of NZ_MRCI01000001.1, forward strand.
CCTCTATCCTAGATGTTTCGCGACATTTGGGCTTGGAGACCGTTGCTGAAGGGGTTGAAACCCAAGAGCAAGCTGCTTACCTAACCGCTAACGGATGTGATGTAGCTCAGGGGTATTTCTATTCCTATCCATTGTCACCAGATGAACTAGAAACTGTTATTAGTAAGTCTAATGCCATTTAAGTTTTATTTGTTTGGCTAATTTCTATCTTCCTGTAATCTCCCTTTTTTTACAGTGAGGTAGTTATGTTTTCACTCTGGATTCCCGTATCTAGTCTGTTGGTCGCCATGGCGCTTTGGTCGAGCTCTTTTATTGCTCTGAAAATGGCGTTTGTTCATTATGACCCAATGGTAGTAATTTTTGGGCGTATGTTTGTGGCCGCTGTCTGCTTTATGTTTTTTTTAAAAGCAGTGATGCGGTTTGAGTATCGCTCGGGGGATTGGCGCCTATTGCTGTTGATGGTCGCGAGTGAGCCTTGCCTGTATTTTTTATTTGAAGCCCATGCATTACAAAATACCAGTGCTACTCAGGCCGGTATGATAACGGCGTTAGCGCCCTTGTTAGTGGCTATGGGGGCTTTGATTTTTTTGGCTGAGCGGCTCCATAAAATGGCGTGGGTGGGCTTTGCTGTTGCGGTTATTGGGGCTGTTTGGCTCAGTATGGCTGGCGACGAAAGCGAATCTGCTCCTAATCCATTGTGGGGGAACTTCCTTGAGTTCTGTGCCATGGTATGTGCAACCTGCTACACCTTGTGTTTGAAGCATTTGTCTACTCGTTATTCCACTTGGTTTTTGACGGCCATGCAGGCGTTTTGCGGGACGATATTTTTTGCTCCCTTCTTGTTTTTGCCAAGTACGCAATTGCCTACGCAGGTGGTTCCAGAGGGGATTTGGCCCATCGTGTATTTGGGAACATTGATAAATATTGGCGCTTACGGCTTGTTCAACTTTGGTGTGTCGCGAATTAACGCGGGGCAAGCATCAGCCTTTATCAATCTAATACCAGTGTTCACGCTGGGCTTGGCGTTCTGGCTGTTAGGCGAGCGTCTAAATGGTCAGCAGTTAATCGCTTCGTTATTGGTACTAGGCGGTGTTCTCTTGAGCCAATGGCAACCGAGGAAATCTAAAAAAGATAAAGTGGCATCTTTTGCCTAGGCATTAGCTTCGCGTATATATTCTCCTGGAGCCGTATCAAGAAGCACCGTATGCAATGGGAACTTGCCGTTCTTTTTGTCCTCAATATAAAAACGCAAGGCATTGTGGATGGTTTGAAAGGCAAGCTGGTCCCATGGAATCTCGTTGATATGGAAGAGCTCCACTTCGAGCGACTCTTCGCTGGCGGCATATTCGGGGGAAGTAAGCTCTGCAAGGTAGAGCATTTGTACTTGGTTTACGTGGACGATTGATGTCAGTGTATACAGTTTTCTAATGGTGACACTGGCGCATGCTTCCTCAAAAGTTTCTCGTAGAGCGGCTTGTTCTACGGATTCATTATTTTCCATAAAGCCGGCCGGTAGTGTCCAATAGCCGATTCGCGGCTCAATAGCGCGCTTGCACAGCAGTATATACTCTTCCTGATAGACTGGTAGGCAACCCGCTATGATATTGGGGTTGGAGTAATGGATAGTCTCACAGGCATGGCATACGTGGCGGGGTCTGTTATCACCCGCTGGTACCTCGACCGAAACCGGTTGCCCGCATTCACTGCAAAAATTCATGAGTGCTATCCTTACCTGTATAAAAGTCTAAGTGAAGTAGTGGCGCAAGGGTATGATAGTTCGCCTTGTGCTAAGGTGATTTTATGATAAACCAATTACGCCAGCGGTTGGCTATTTATAAACCGCGTTTGATTACCGCGCGTAAACCTCAAGCCAGTGTGCTAATAGCACTAACAAACGAGCCAGACCCGCATGTGATCCTAACACGTCGCTCTGCTAAGCTTTCGACGCACAGTGGCGAAGTCGCCTTCCCAGGTGGTAAGCAAGATGCGACTGATCCGGATTTAAAGTTTACGGCCTTACGTGAGGCCGAAGAAGAAGTCGGTTTGCTGCCCCATCGTGTTGAGATATTAGCGCAATTAGGGCAGGTTGTGTCGTTGCATCAAGTGGTGGTAACGCCTTGGGTGGGGATTGTTGAGCCGGATGAGCCGTTAACGGCAAACCTCGACGAGCTGGATGAAATTTTTCGTGTGCCACTGTCTTTTTTTATGCAGGATACCCGACACCATACGGATGAGATTCTATTCAAAGGGAAAACACGTTATGTACCTGCTTATCAATATGATGGTCATATAATTTGGGGGCTGACGGCGTTTATGCTGGTAGAATTATTGAATGTAGGCTTGGATGCTGGCATTCCTATGAAGCCAAGACCTGAGCATGAAAGCGACTGCTAGAGTTAAGTTAAATGACGATAAAAAGTACCTCCGCAAGTGGTAACCCTTCCCAGACTAAACCTGTACCTAATCCATGTGTAGGTGTCTGCGTATTAGATATGAATGATATTTGCACAGCTTGTCATCGCTCAGGCATGGAGATCGCTGAGTGGGGTTTACTGAGCGACGATCAAAAGCGTGAAGCTTGGCAGAGAATTGTGCGGCGAGAAAACGGTGAAGTATGTTAGTACTTACTCATGATCTTTTTGCCGTTTAGGAGGCGTTATGAATGTCATGATAGATCTTTGTGTTGTGCCGCTGGGTGTTGGTGTTTCTGTTTCACCCTACGTGGCCGAATGCCAGCGTATTATTAAAGCGTCTGGTCTATCTCATCAAATGCACGCATATGGAACGAATATCGAAGGTGAGTGGGATGCTGTTTTTGCTACCGTCAAACAGTGTCATGAAGCGGTACACGGTATGGGCGCACCACGGATCACTACCTCAATACGCGTTGGGACGCGCGTTGATCGCGAGCAGACTATCGCTGATAAAGTGCAAAGTGTTTATGAGAAGTTAGACGCTGCAGATTAGCTAGCCGTAATCTGCAGCGCTTGGGTTAATCGTCTAGGTCTTCGACGGGTAACGGAATGATTTTTGCCGACTTGATCAGGTTGTCAGTCATTTGTAATGTTTCGATCTGATAGCGGCCTATTTGCAAGCAAACGTTTGCATCAGGGATAGATTCGAGCGTTTCTATAATTAACCCATTGAGGGTTTTAGGGCCGTCAGTGGGTAGCTCCCAGTCAAGTGATTTGTTGATCTCTCGAACATACGCCGAGGCTTCAATAAAGAAGCTTCCGTCTTCTTGGCGGTGGATATCGTTATTGTCTTCACGGTGTTCCGCCGATAGTTCGCCAACAATTTCTTCCAGAATGTCTTCAAGGGTTGCTATGCCTTGGACGTCACCGTATTCATCCACAACAAGGCCAATACGACGGCTTCCTTTTTGGAAATTGAGCAATTGGGTTTGCAGTGGAGTACCTTCCGGAATGAAGTAAGGCTCTCTGATAACTTGCAAAATAGAGGCTTTGTTGACCGTGCCCTGTTGGATGAGCTGAGCGAGGTTACGCATGTGTAGAATGCCCACCACCCGGTTGATATCGCCGTTATAGACGGGAAGGCGGGTATGCTGCGTATGGGAAAGTCTATCGAGAATTTCATCGAGCTCTAAATCTAAATCAATCCCTTGTATTTCACTACGAGGGATCATGATGTCATCAACGGTTACGTCATTGAGCTCTAAAACACCTAGCAGCATTGATTGCTTACGCTTGGGCAGCAACGCGCCTGCTTCATTCACTAAGGTGCGCAGTTCTTCTGAGCTAATGTGGTGGTCGCCACTTCCTGCCGTGCTGATCCCAAAAATTTTAAGAATAGTATTGGTAATACCATTGACTACCCACACCAGAGGGTAGCTTATTTTAAGCAGCGGAATTAGAAGGTAGCTCGCCGGGAATGCTATTTTTTCTGGGTACAAAGCGGCGACCGTTTTAGGTGACACTTCTGCGAATATAAGAATAACAATGGTCAGGGCTGCGGTGGCTATCGCAATACCCGCATCACCCCATAAACGAACCGCAATGACAGTTGCAATGGCAGATGCCAAAATGTTGACAAAGTTATTGCCGATTAAGATGACGCCGATTAAGCGGTCTGGCCGGTCCAGTAACTTACTTGCTTGACGAGCACCGCGGTGCTTTTGTTTAACAAGATGTTTTAACCGATAACGGTTAAGTGACATCATGCCTGTTTCTGAGCTGGAAAAGAATGCTGAACAGAGAATCAGGAAGCAGAGAACTCCGAGAAGAAATCCTATTGATGCGTCTTCCAAAACTTAGGGCCTTAACTTAAAAATGGAGACTCATTGTCAGTATCCCCAGCGGCGCTGTCAATACGCTGATGCGCTTGATTAACCACCATAGATAAGATCAATTACTAACTTAGAACCAAAGAAGCCAAGCATTAGAATCACGAACCCCGAAATTGTCCAGCGTACGGCGCGCTGACTGCGCCACCCACGCATTAATCGACCCCACAATAAGACGGCATAAAGCAGCCAAGCAATAATGGATAAAGCTGTTTTATGAACCAAATGTTGGGCTAATAAATCATCAACAAATAGGAAGCCTGTGATCAGCGATGCTGATAGTAGCCCCATTGCAATCCAAAGCATTTCAAATAATAAACGCTCCATTGTTTGAAGCGGGGGTAATGAGGCGACTAACCCACGTGTGTGGTGTTGTTTTAAAGCTTGATCTTGACGAGACAATAGAATGGCTTGGAAGGTAGCTACGGTAAACATGCTATAAGCTAAAATGGATAACAGTATGTGAAAAATCAAACCACCGCGGTATAAGTGTGGCTCACCTAATTCAGGACCCCAAACAGCCAACCCAGCTGCTAAGGCGGCCATCGGTAAAACACCAATAAACAAATTGTCTATTTTTTGGCGCAAGCTACTGAGTGTGACAATGACCGCTACCAACCAGGCTATTAACGATCCTGCGGCAAAAAAGCCAAGATTGATGCCATTGGGCTGGTGGAGTGTGTGATAAATCGAAAAAGTATGAAGAACGACAGCGGTAGTGGCCACGGCTCTAACGGCAAACCCAGAGGTGCGTTTGTTACCCTTTAATACTGTCCACTGTAGCGTGGCCGCAACCAAATATAATAAAACCGCTAACAGCGTTGAAATTAAAAGCATGAAGTCCTCCTGATAGACGCCGTAGTTTGGCACAAATAGAAGGTATAGGAAATAATGGGGTGTGGTGCTCTATTACACTAGGCTATAATGAGCGCCATATTTAAGCATTTAAGGTAAACCGTAACGCAATCCCTGATTTTTATAGCTGATGTTGGTGGGAATGCGGGGTATCAGAGGCGACTATGTTTGAGAACCTGTCAGAACGATTAACGAAAACGCTCCGTGCTGTTACGGGGCAGGCAAAACTGACCGAAGACAATATAAAAGATACGCTACGTGAAGTGCGTATGGCGTTGCTTGAAGCCGATGTGGCGCTTCCCGTTGTTAAAGATTTTGTGAATGGGGTCAAGGAGCGAGCGGTAGGTCAAGAGGTCTCTAAAAGTCTAACTCCGGGCCAAGTTTTCGTTAAAATTGTTAACGAAGAACTCGTGCGTGTCATGGGGGAAGCAAACGAGGCGCTAAATCTAGCGGCTAAGCCGCCTGCCGTCGTATTAATGGCGGGCTTGCAAGGGGCGGGTAAAACGACCTCGGTTGCCAAATTGGCGCGCTTGTTAAAAGACCGTGAAAAGAAGAAGGTCTTGGTTGTCTCTGCCGATGTATATCGTCCGGCGGCCATTAAGCAATTAGAGACCTTAGCTGGTGAAGTGGGGGTTGAATTCTACCCGTCAACGGCTGATCAAAAGCCAATTGATATAGCTAATAATGCTATCCAACATGCCCGTCTGCAGCATTTTGATGTGCTATTGGTGGATACTGCAGGCCGTTTGCACGTTGATGAAAGCATGATGGGCGAGATCAAAGAGCTCCACAGCGCGATTAATCCAGTAGAAACCCTGTTTGTGGTCGATGCCATGACCGGTCAGGACGCAGCTAATACTGCACGAGCATTTAATGAAGTCTTGCCACTTACCGGTGTTATCCTCACGAAAGCTGATGGTGATGCGCGCGGCGGTGCTGCATTATCTGTGCGTCATATCACAGGTAAGCCGATTAAATTCATCGGTATGGGCGAAAAAGTCGATGCGCTAGAACCTTTTTATCCAGACCGTTTAGCGTCACGAATCCTTGGTATGGGGGATGTGCTATCTCTTATTGAGGAAGCCGAGCGCAAGATTGATAAAAACAAAGCTGAAAAATTCGCCCAGAAAATTAAGAAAGGCAAAGGCTTTGATTTAGAAGATTTCCGTGAGCAGTTGCAGCAAATGAGCAACATGGGCGGCATGATGGGTATGTTGGATAAGCTGCCTGGTATGGGGCAATTGACTCAGCAAGCGGATACAGCCCAAGCAGAAAAAGGCATGAAGCAAATGGAGGTGATTATTAACTCCATGACGCAAAAAGAACGCCGTAACCCCGACATTATCAGTGGTTCTCGTAAAAAGCGTATTGCAATGGGATCTGGAACCCAGATTCAAGATGTGAATCGTCTGCTAAAACAGCACAAGCAAATGTCAAAAATGATGAAAAAGTTTTCGGGCAAAGGTGGCATGTCTAAGATGATGCGTGGCATGAAAGGTATGATGCCACCGGGCATGGGTGGAGGCGGCGGCTTCCCTCGGATGTAGTCTGAATAAAAAATAATCAGAAAGCTTTAATTAGGGGGCGGGTTCGAGTAGAATTCGCCCCCTATAATTTTTATGCCTGCATTGTCTTGCTAGTTTAGTCGGGCGATGTGGAAATCAAACGCAGGGCGATACCAAAACCCCGCATAAATAAAGGGATCAACGATGGTCACAATTCGTTTGTCACGTGGTGGCGCTAAGAAGCGTCCTTTCTATCAAGTAACAGTTGCCGATTCTCGAAATGCTCGCGATGGTCGCTTTATTGAGCGTATCGGTTTCTTCAACCCAACAGCTCGCGGTCAAGAAGAGCGTTTACGCTTAGACCTGTCCCGTGTTGAATACTGGACTGGAAAAGGCGCTACACTGTCTGAGCGTGTTGCTCAGCTAGTTAAAGAAGCTAAAAAAGCTGCTCAGTAATTTCTGAACAGCTGGTTACTGGATAATTCATAATGAGCCGAAATACATCAAACGATATCACCGTAGTCGGCCAGATTACCTCGGTATACGGTATAAAGGGATGGGTAAAAGTCTTCTCTCATACTGATCCGATGGAAAACTTATTGAGTTATACGCCATGGCAGCTAAAAATTAACGGCCAATGGCAGACCTTCAAATTGGAGGCAAGTAAAAAGCATGGCAAAGGTTTGATTGCCAAGTTAGATGGTGTTCATGACAGAGATCATGCTCAGCGCTTTAGCGGTGTTGATATTGGTATCGATTCCGAGTTGTTACCTAAGCTTGGAGAAGGTGAATATTATTGGAGCCAGCTGGAAAAACTGACGGTTATTACACTCACCGGAGAAAATCTGGGGCGTGTAAGTCACTTGTTGGAAACAGGCTCGAACGACGTCATGGTCGTACGGGGCAATGCAGAAAGCTATGATCGTCGCGAACGACTCATTCCTTATCTGCCCGATATAGTGATTAAAGAAATTGACCTAGACGCAGGTACGATGAGGATCGATTGGGATCCGGAGTTCTAGGCTGTGTGGTTTGGTGTGGTGACGCTCTTTCCTGAAATGTTTGAGGCAATAACTCAGCATGGAGTAACAGGAAGAGGGGTTCGAGATGGTTTAATTGCCATTCAATGTTGGAATCCTCGCGATTTTACGTTGGATAAGCATCGCACAGTGGATGATCGCCCTTATGGCGGAGGTCCCGGAATGCTGATGAAAGTGCAGCCATTACGAGATGCTATACAGGCGGCTAAAGCGCAAGCAGGTGAAGGTGCCAAGGTTATTTACTTGTCCCCTCAGGGCCGACGTCTAGACCATGCAGGTGTGCAAGAGCTTGTTTCTTGCGAAAAGCTGATTTTAGTGGCAGGGCGTTATGAAGGTATTGATGAGCGCCTTATTGGAACAGAGATAGATGAAGAGTGGTCGCTTGGAGACTTTGTCTTAAGCGGTGGGGAATTGCCCGCCATGACTATGATTGATGCTGTTTCTCGACTGGTACCCGGTGTTTTGGGACATAGTGCTTCGGCAGAAGAAGACTCTTTTGCTGAGGGTTTACTAGATTGCCCCCATTACACACGGCCTGAAGTCATTGATGAACACGTTGTACCTGATGTGCTGCTGAGCGGTGATCATGAAAAGATCAGGCGTTGGCGTCTTAAACAACAGTTAGGAAGAACCTGGCAACGCCGGCCCGACCTGTTAGATAAGATGCAGTTAACAGCCGAACAGCAAGCATTGTTAACTGATTATGTCCGCGAGACCGAAGCGTCCGGCGGTTGAATATTAGGAGCGAGCGATGAGCAGCAAAAACGCAATTATTCAGCAAATCGAAGCTGAACAGACGAATAGTAAAGAAATTCCAGCTTTTGGACCTGGTGACACAGTTGTTGTACAGGTTCGTGTAGTTGAAGGCACTCGTAGCCGTTTACAGGCTTTCGAAGGCGTTGTAATTGGCAAGCGTAACCGCGGTCTAAACTCTGCGTTTACTGTACGTAAAATCTCCCACGGTGTGGGTGTTGAGCGTACTTTCCAAACTTACAGCACACAAGTTGAAGAGATCACTCTTAAGCGTCGTGGTGATGTTCGTCAAGCTAAGCTTTACTACTTGCGTGAGCGTAGCGGTAAGTCTGCGCGTATCAAAGAAAAACTCGGCTGAGTTTGATTTGGTTCAATGCAGTAAAAAAAAGGTGACCTATGGTCACCTTTTTTGTGTATGTTATTAGCATCTTGATCAAGACCCATCTAAAATCACTAGCTAGGATGCTAGTCCATAAAGCTGAGGGAGTGGATGCGTAGTCGTTTCAGGTGGTTAATTTGGCTTATTTTGCCCGTGCTAGCGGTAGCGGGGGTGCAAGGTTTTTATTGGTTCCAAGTTAAGCGTAGTGTTGATAATTTAATCTCCAGTATTAGCCCTATCGCGCAGGTAAGCTACCAGCAAATTAGCGCTTGGGCGTTTCAAGATGTCTCGCTGACAGGGATGCGTGTTCGCTTAAACTCGGGTAAGCCGCTTTTATCAGCCGAGCAGTTATCAATAGGCGCGACTAACTGGCTTGATCTACTGTCCTTAGACAATGCTTTATCTTCAGGCGTTGTGTCCTCATCTTTTTTTGTTTCCCTTGATCAACTTCAGTTGTCTTCTGAGTCATTTAGTCTGTTAAAGCATCAGCATGTCGATAATAAGGACACACCTTCGTTATCAACGTTGCTTTGTCCAGAAGAAACGGCGTTTGGACGGACACCCCTTGAGGAGCTGGGTTATAAAAATATCAGAGGAAGCGCTACGTTTCTTTTTGATCCGTCCCTCCAAAACAACGCCTTGCGCTTGGTACTGAAAGCCGATTTTAACCAGTTGGCCGCAGGCGAAATAGATTTGCTGGTCGGTCAGCCCGGTCGGGTTTCCCTAAGGCGCGAGCAATTAGCCGCTAGCGTTATTCAGCAGATGAGGGTTTCTATAAAAGACCAAGGAATCAATACGCGTTGGCGCAATCGTTGTGCAGAGCAGGCGGGTGTTGAAGTGGCAAACTACAGTGCGTTATACCAAGACGCTCTTAATGCTTGGTGGGCGCTGTACGGTGTGAATGTCAGTGAAGATGTGCTCCAGTCGATGGTTTCCTTGTGGCAGCCGAATATGAGTACTCAATTACGATTTGAACCGGCTGTACCTCCTTCCTTGTCGGCTTTAACTGCTATTGAAGGCGTAGAAGGTGTCTTTAGTCGAGCCGAAGTTCGATGGAGTGTCGGCGCTAAGTTGATTGAGTTCACCGATGCTGAGTGGGAAGTTATTTTACAGCTATATGCCGGTGATGTGCGCTCTGCCGCTCGTGCAATGGTGACTCCTGATGCAATCATCGAGGAGCCTGCGGGGATAAGTGAGGCTCGATTACGCGAAATTGTTCCGGGTGTTATGCCGATTAGACCACCCGAGAAAGAAAAGCGCTTTGAGTTGACCCCTTTTCCTGAGCTAGAAGGGTACATTGGTAGCTCGATAAAAGTTCAAACCTTATTTGGTCGTGAAATGGATGGCGTATTAGTGGGAGTGAATAGCTCCGGAATTAGCATTCGCCGTCATATACAGCAAGGGAAAGCGACGATTCCGGTGCTGCGCGAAAATATATCTGCCGTAGAAGTGTATCGTTGATAGTGGACGTCACTGTAAGCGGAGATAAGCGTTTTACGCGTAAAGCGCCAGAAGAGGCGGATGTTAAAGTCATTCAGCAGTTTGTTGACGCCCTATGGTTGGAAGAAGGCCTGAGTAAGAATACTCAGCTGGCCTATCAAAGAGATCTGTCATTATTTGCTTGCTGGCTAAATGAGCTGGGTATGTCTTTGCTTGGCGTTACTTCTGCTGATGTGCGACGTTACCTCAATTGGCGTGTGGCCCAGGCGCTGAGCCCGGCTTCTACATCTCGTTTTATTTCTTGCGCACGTCGCTTTTACCGCTATTTATTGCGGGAGTCGTTGATTGGTGTTGATCCGCTTTTGCAAATTCAGCTTCCCAAGAAAGGTCGTGCTTTACCCAAAACGCTCTCCGAAGATGATGTAACACAGCTTTTACATGCCCCAGATACCGGTACCACGATAGGCTTGCGCGATAGGGCAATGTTAGAAACCTTGTATGCAACTGGTTTGCGGGTAACGGAGCTTGTGTCATTGACCTTAGGCCAAATTAACTTGCGAATGGGGGTTGTTCGGGTCATTGGTAAAGGTGATAAAGAGCGGCTGGTTCCTTTAGGAGAAGAAGCTTGTAATTGTCTAGCGTTGTATTTGCAAAATGCGCGTCCTGATTTGCTGACGGACCCGGCTTGTGAAGTTGTTTTTCCTAGTCAGCGGGGCGTGCAAATGACTCGTCAGACTTTTTGGCATCGTATTAAGCAGTATGCTGTCGTTGCAGGTATTGATAAGCCTTTATCACCGCATGTATTACGCCACGCTTTCGCCACGCATTTATTGAATCATGGAGCCGATTTGCGGGTTGTTCAGATGATGTTAGGTCACAGTGATTTATCAACAACTCAAATATATACGCACGTAGCGCAGCAGCGTCTGCAAGCATTGCATAAGGATCATCACCCACGGGGGTGATCCATTTGTGCCCTAATGTAGATCTCTTTTATGTTAAAACTTATGATGTGGGTCGCTCGTGCTGAACTAAAACAAACTCATTACGTCTTAAATTTTATTAATTAATCCTCAGAGGAAGTTATGCGCCGTACTCTATTGCCCACTTTGCTGTTATTGCTCAGCACGAGTGTTTTTGCTCAAAGCGTTGAAGAGCAAATTCAAACACAAATTAAGAAAATTGATGCTGGCATACCAGTGGTATCAATAGAAAAAGCCCCTATTCCGGGGATGTACGAAGTTGAACTCGGTAGCGGAGAAGTACTTTACACGGATGAAAAGGGAGAGTTCTTTTTGCTGGGTAATTTGTATCAGTTATCTGATGCTGAAGGTTTTGTCAGCTTAACTGAGAAAAAGCAAAATGCTCAGCGTGAAAAAGAAATGGCGGCGTTGGATGATAGTGATCTAGTCATCTATCCGGCTCAAGGTGCCGAAAAAGCGTCTGTGTTTGTGTTTACGGATGTTGATTGCCCGTATTGCCGCAAGTTGCATGATGAGGTGCCTAAATTGCAAGCTCAAGGTGTAACCGTGAAGTATTTAGCCTTCCCGCGCCAAGGGCCTGGATCTCCTGTGCATAAAAAAATGGAATCGATCTGGTGTGCAGAAGATAGAAATGCAGCCATGGACCAGTCAAAGCAAGGGAAGTCGGTTGCTAGCGCTACGTGTGAAAATCCGGTTATCGATCAATATATGCTAGGTCAAAAAGCGGGTGTAACGGGAACCCCTGCCATTGTAACGGCGCAGGGTAAGTTAATCCCCGGTTACATGCCTGCTTCGCGATTGATCGAGCTGATTAAAGCTGATTCATAAACGAGCTTTAGGCATTAAATTGCTGGTGTAATTTAGAAAAGAAGGAGCGAAAGCTCCTTTTTTTATGGTCGGTCATGGTGTGTTAATAGAGTAACGTCAAACTATTCGCTATAATGTGTGACCATTTTTTGAGCATTGGGCAAGCGTCTGTCGTTGAAGTGATTAGACGGGATCTTTATGTATCTTAAATCCATGGGATGGCTTGTTAACAGCGAGGTAAGGTTTTGAAACCGGTAAATGTAGGAATTTGTGGTCTTGGTACCGTCGGTGGCGGCACTTTTAATGTTCTTCTGCGTAATGCAGATGAGATTGCGCGCAGAGCTGGACGTCAGATTATTGTGCAGCAAATTGGCGCTCGTCGTGATAACCCAGCCTGCAATACCCATGGTACAGCCATTACCCGTGATATTTTTGAAGTGGCTACTAATCCTGATATTGATATCGTGGTTGAGCTAATCGGCGGCTATGACGTAGCTTTTAAGCTTGTTATGACAGCAATCGAGAATGGTAAGCATGTAGTGACGGCTAATAAGGCCCTAATTGCCGTCCATGGTAACGAAATTTTTGAAGCCGCTCAGCGTAACAACGTCATGGTGTCTTATGAGGCATCGGTGGCTGGCGGTATTCCTGTCGTTAAAGCTATCCGTGAAGGCTTGTCTGCAAACAGTATTAATTGGTTAGCCGGTATCATTAATGGTACAGGTAACTTCATCCTGACAGAAATGCGCGAAAAAGGCCGTGACTTTGCTGATGTGCTAGCAGAAGCGCAGGCTTTAGGTTATGCCGAGGCGGATCCTACATTTGATGTTGAGGGGATTGATGCAGCGCATAAGCTGACTATCCTTGCATCGATCGCATTTGGTATTCCGCTACAGTTTGATAAAGCTTATACCGAAGGCATCAGCAAAATTACGGCTGAAGATGTTCAGTATGCAGAAGAGCTAGGCTATCGCATAAAACACTTAGGCATTAGCCGTCGTACCGAAAATGGCATCGAGTTGCGGGTTCACCCAACCTTAATCCCCGAGAAAATGCTACTCGCCAATGTAAATGGCGTAATGAACGCTGTTATGGTTGATGGCGATGCTGTGGGGCAAACGCTTTATTACGGCGCAGGTGCAGGAGCAGAGCCTACGGCGTCTGCTGTGGTAGCGGACATTGTCGATGTGGTACGTAATCTAGCGGCTGAAAACGAAGGGCGTGTACCGCCTTTGGCGTTCCAGCAAGACGAGCTATCTTCAACGCCTGTTTTGCCGATGACTGAGACTGAGACATCGTATTATTTAAGACTGCACGCTGTTGAAAAGCCGGGCGTATTGGCTAGCATTACTAAAATATTAGGTGATAACGGCATCAATATTGAGGCGATCATCCAAAAGGAAACAGCCGAATACCAAGTCCCTGTTATTTTGCTAACGCAACGCGTTAAAGAGCAAACAATGAATGATGCGATCGCAGCTATCGAAGCGCTAGATGACATCATTGGGCAGGTAACACGTATCCGTGTTGAGCAGCTACAAGGCTAAAGGAAAAGACATGAAATACATTTCTACACGCGGCCAAGCTCCAGCGCTTAATTTTGAAGAAGTTTTACTGGCTGGATTAGCTAGTGATGGTGGCTTATACGTACCTGAAGAGCTGCCGACATTTAGTCAGGAAGAGATAGCAAGTTGGGCAGGTTTGTCTTACGCCGATTTGGCATTCAAAGTGATCTCTCCGTTCGTCAATGACTGTATCGCGGATGCCGATCTTAAAGTCATGATCGATGAAACCTATGCAGGCTTTAATCATACGGCGGTAGCACCGTTAAAAGAGCTTGGTACTAATGAATGGGTGCTTGAGTTGTTTCATGGCCCTACATTGGCCTTTAAAGACTTTGCATTGCAGCTGCTAGGCCGCTTAATGGATCATGTGCTTGTAAAGCGCAATGAGCATTTGGTGATCATGGGGGCTACGTCTGGCGATACAGGCTCCGCTGCCATTGAAGGCTGCCGTCATTCCAAGCATGTTGATATCTTTATCCTGCATCCACACAACCGTGTATCTGAGGTGCAACGTAAGCAGATGACTACGGTGTTAGCTGATAATGTGCATAATATCGCGCTCGAAGGTAACTTTGATGATTGCCAAGAGATGGTTAAAGCGAGTTTTGCAGATCAGTCATTCCTTAAGGGGATGAAATTAGGTGCGGTGAATTCGATTAACTGGGCACGTATTATGTCCCAGATCGTTTATTATTTCTCAGCATCTCTGGCGGTAGGTGGCCCTCATCGTCCGGTTGCTTTTTCAGTGCCTACTGGCAACTTCGGCGACATATTTGCTGGTTATTTGGCGAAGAAAATGGGGCTACCCATCAGCCAGCTGGTTGTAGCAACTAACCACAACGATATATTGCACCGGGTGATTTCGGGTAACGATATGTCCAAGCAGAGTTTAGTGCACACCTTGTCACCATCAATGGATATCATGGTGTCATCTAATTTTGAGCGTATGCTATTTGACGTTTACGACAAAGATGGCGCGTCCATTGATGACTTGATGAAGCGATTTAAAACAGAATCTGTTCAACTGGATCCTGCTAAGTGGGAGAAGGTTCGCGAGCTGTTTGATAGCTATGCTGTTGATGACGAGGCAACGTGCCAAACTATTGCTGATGTGCATGCCGAAACAGGTTACTTACTAGACCCTCATACGGCGATTGGTGTTAAAGCGGCTCGTGAATGCATTCGTGATAAAGCGGTGCCCATGATCACTTTAGCAACGGCACATCCAGTTAAGTTTCCGGATGCTGTATTAAAAGCGGGCCTAGAGTCCCCAGCATTACCTGAACACATGGCCGATTTGTTTGATCGTGAAGAACGTATGACGGTTCTAGATAATGACATTGCTGGCGTACAAGCTTTTATCGCGGATAATGTCACGCCTTAAGCAACAGTCAACAAGCTGTTGCACAGAAAGGGCTCGATTCTGATCGGGCCTTTTTTTATGCTGCTAGAATTGACTGCTTTAATGTGGATGTGTGATTAAAACTGAAAGATCACCTAAGGTTAACATGTGAAACGAGTGTCCATTGAACGCCGAGCGCCGGGCTCTGAGCAATTGCCTATATTCTCGCAAGTACCTCATGCACTCGCACGGATTTATGCATCGCGCGGGGTTCAATCCCAAGCAGAGTTAGGGCGTAATTTAAAAGAATTACTCCCAGACTCTGAAATGAAAGGGATGAATGAAGCGGTTGCGCGGTTAGCTCACGCTGTTGTATCTAACGAATCGATGTTGATAGTGGGTGACTTTGATTGTGATGGCGCGACTAGCACGGCTGTTGCTATTCTGGGATTGCGCATGATGGGGGCTACTCAGGTCGATTATTTAGTGCCAAATCGTTTTGAGTATGGCTATGGCTTAAGCCCAGAAATTGTTGAAGTAGCGCATACGCAGTCGCCCTCATTATTAATCACGGTTGATAATGGCATCTCCAGTGTGGAAGGCGTGGCTAGGGCGCGATCATTAGGTATGGATGTAGTCGTAACAGACCATCACTTAGCGGGAGATCAACTACCGGATGCCGCCGCAATTGTTAACCCAAATCAGCCCGGTTGTGGCTTCCCTGCAAAGTCGACGTGCGGTGTCGGGGTTATTTTCTATGTGTTGATTGCGCTGCGTCGGGCGCTACAACAACAAGGGTGGTTTGAACAACAGGGCTTGGCCGTTCCTAACTTGGCTAGTTTGCTGGATCTAGTGGCTTTAGGTACGGTCGCGGACGTTGTTGCACTTGAGCATAATAATCGAGTTCTGGTGCATCAAGGGCTTAAACGTATACGCGCTGGTCAAGCTCGCCCGGGCTTATTGGCCCTGATTGAAATATCAGGCCGACAAAAAGAACGTTTAGTCGCGAGTGATTTAGGCTTTGCGATTGCTCCGCGTCTTAATGCGGCGGGGCGTTTAGAAGATATGTCGATTGGTATCGAGTGCTTATTGTCTGACGATGCTGATTATGCGCGAGATTTGGCTCAAAGTTTGGATCAATTAAATCTAGAGCGCCGCGGCATAGAGCAAGAAATGCAGCAGCAAGCCTTGCAGTTGTTGGATCAAATACCGTTAGACGAGAATCAACTACCTTATGGTTTATGCTTATATGACGAAGCATGGCATCAAGGTGTGGTAGGTATTTTAGCGTCGCGGATTAAAGAGCGCACTCATCGACCGGTGATTGCTTTTGCCCGAGGCGATAACGGGGATATTAAAGGGTCGGCTCGCTCGATTCCAGGCTTACACATTCGAGATGCTTTAGCGACATTGAACGCTCGTCATCCAGGCTTGATTAGCAAGTTTGGAGGGCATGCAATGGCTGCTGGATTAACCCTAAATTCGGGGGCTTTAGATCAGTTTAAAGTTGCGTTTGATCAGGCGGTTCGTGAACAGCTGAGTGCTGATGATTTAGACCAGCGCATCGAAACTGACGGCGAGTTGTCAGCCAGCGAAATGAGTCTAGAACTGGCTGAAAGGCTGCGTGAAGCGGGGCCTTGGGGGCATCACTTTCCTGAACCATTATTCGATGGTCAGTTTAGTGTTTTACAACAAAGAATTGTAGGGCAACGGCATCTTAAGCTGGTGCTGATGGATGCAAAAACCGGCATTAGTGTGGATGCTATTCACTTTAATGCGGATATGGATTGTTGGCCTGACCAGGCAATTGTGTCAGTCAGAGCCGTGTATAAATTAGATGTTAATGAATTTAGAGGTCAGCGTAACGTCCAGTTAATGGTGGATTACATTGAGCCTCTTGAACGAACAGGTGAGTAGTGATGAATGATTTTACGTTAGACGAGTTAAATGTGTTGGTTGATGTTTTTAATCGCGCAGGCTTAGCGGCAACGGAAACGCAAGCAAATGCGCTGTTTGACCGTGTAAAGGTTGCTCAATCTGAACGAGAAGAGTTAGAAAGTATGGACTTTGATGATTGTGCAGGCGGTGCGTGTAAACTATAAATTCATTTAAAAGCGCGTTCCGCTTGAGTTGATTCAGCGGCGCTATTCTGCGCCGCTACTGGGTCTAGTCTTCCCGCTACATGTGGAGATGGCTTTTGCCTCATATGTACAAATTTTAGCCACTTAATCTGTAATATCTGTCTATACTGTCAATTACGCCAACGTTTATGTAAATCATTAAGCTTTTTTAATGCGTGGTCGATATAGCTAACGTACACACCGCGCAATTAATTATCTAAAAAGCTAGGCGTTTAAGGCTTTATGTTTCCCATGGACAGTGGCTATAAATAAATGGATAACTTGCTCATTATCTTGGTAGCGATGATCGTTGTCGTTATTCTTCTTCGGCAGATATTTACCCGACAAGGTAAAATTCGTGCTATGAGTCGTCAGCTGTCCGAATTGGAACAGAAGAATGACATCCTTCAAACATTGTTAGATGTTAACCCCGATCAAATCTACGCAAAAAATACCCATGGCCGTTACCTACTGGCGAACAAAGCATTGTGCGATTACATGGGCTTACCAAGAGAAAAAATTATTGGGCGGCGCATTGAAGACTGCTTTGGGGCAAAAATACAAAATATTATCCATGAACACGACAGTGCTGTTTATGCCAAGAAGGGCCCTGTTTTAAGGGAGGCTTGGGTCGATAATAGAGAAGGTCAAGCACAACTACTCGAAAGTTTTAAAACCACACTGCTGGATCGTAATGATGAAGTCATAGGTATCGTTGCTTTAAACCGAGATATGACCCATCGGCACATGGAAACGTCTCTGCTGCGCCATCATGGTCGTATACAAGACATGATTATCAGGGGTGTGTCGCTAAACAATATACTCACTGAAATCGTGAAAGGGATAGAGAATATCTGTTCTGGATCTGTGTGTTCGATTCTCTTATTGGATAAAGAAGGAAAGCGTATCCGGTTAGGTGCGTCACCGAGTTTACCGCCTTATTTTATAAAAGCCATCGAAGAAGTTGAAGTTGAGGTTGGTGCTGGCTCTTCAGGAACTGCCGCATCGACAGGGCAGCAAGTCATTGTTGATGATGTGTCTAGTCACCCTTTCTGGGAACGTTACCGGGACGTTGCCAAACGCGCCGGTTTTGTGGCTGGATGGGCGCAGCCGATTTTCGATTCTGATCAAAATATTCTTGGTACATTTGGGATGTACCACAATAAACCGACCCCCATGAATGATGTCTGGTTGTCATTGTTGGAGCAAGCCGCGCGCTTAGTGAGTTTGGCTCTTGAACGCAAGCAGGTTGAAGGGAATCTGCAAAAGCTCTCCCGGGCGGTCGAGCAAAGCCCTACAATGGTGTTGATTACCGATGCCGCCGGCGCGATTGAGTATGTCAACGAAGAGTTTACAGAGGTTACTGGATATACGCTTGAGGAGGTGAGAGGTCGAACACCGTCAATCCTAAATGCAGGAGAAACAGCCCCTGATTTTTACCAAGATATGTGGCGTACGATCCAATCGGGTGAAGATTGGCACGGAGAAATGCGTAACAGAACAAAGTCGGGGCAGCCCTATTGGACAACCCTGTCTATTTCCCCCATTTTGGACGAGTCCAATGTTATTACGCATTATATTGGTGTCAGTGAGGATATATCCAAGCAAAAGGACACGCAGGCTCAGATCGAGCAGCTAGCATTTTATGATCCGCTTACCTTGTTGGGAAATCGTCGATTATTTCGTGAGCAACTAGAAAGTGAAATTAAAAAATTAAAGCGTAACAACACCTCGTTAGCACTGTTCTATTTGGATTTGGATAACTTTAAGCAGGTAAACGATACCTTAGGTCATGATGTCGGTGATCGTTTATTACA
The DNA here is from genome assembly GCF_001922575.1 of Neptunomonas phycophila. Taxonomy (NCBI): domain Bacteria; kingdom Pseudomonadati; phylum Pseudomonadota; class Gammaproteobacteria; order Oceanospirillales; family Oceanospirillaceae; genus Neptunomonas; species Neptunomonas phycophila. The sequence goes on from NZ_MRCI01000001.1 coordinate 64,260, forward strand.
GTCTATTGCGGATCGCTTGCGAACAACATTGCGTAATTCTGACATGATAGCTCGCCTCGGTGGCGATGAGTTTATTGCGTTGTTGCCAGAAATTAGCGGGCCTAAAGAAGCAGGAGTCGTAGCTGAAAAGTTACTTAAGGCCTTATCACATCCAACTATGTTGGGGAGTAGTGAAGTTAAAGTAACTGTCAGCTTGGGGATCACAATGGCCCCTCAAGACGGTGAAGACTGGCCCGTTTTGATGAAAAACGCTGATTTAGCAATGTACCGAGCTAAACGTCTGGGGCGTAACAATTTTCAATTCTTTATGCCTGAAATGAATGAAGAAGTTGTTGCGCGTGCCACTATGGAGTTGGAGATTATCCAGGCACTTAAAAACGATGAGTTTACCTTACATTATCAACCTCAATACTCCATCCTCAGTGTTTTGCAGCCTGTGTGCTTAGAAGCCTTGATTCGTTGGGACCACCCGGTTCGAGGGCGTATATCGCCGGCGGAGTTCATCCCTTTTGCCGAAGAATTAGGTCTGATAGTGGAAATGGGTGAATGGGTGCTGCGTGAGGCTTGTCGACAAGGGCGTGTACTGTTGGATATGGGGCATCATTTGCGTGTTGCGGTGAATTTATCCATGCGTCAGTTTTTTGATCCCGATCTGTTAACTAAAATTAGCTCAGCATTAAAAGAGAGCGGTTTACCCGCCGAGCAGCTCGAGCTTGAAATTACCGAATCCATGATCATGGATGACGTGCAAGCGGTGATCGATACCCTGCATAAACTAAAAGCACTGGGTGTCTCTTTAGCCATAGACGATTTTGGCACAGGTTACTCATCGCTTAGTTATCTGAAAAAGCTTCCGTTTGATTACCTGAAGGTAGATGCTTCGTTTGTTCGTGATATACCCCATGATAAAAATGATATGGAGATCACGTCGGCGGTTATTGCTATGGCCCATAAGTTGGGTATTAAAGTCATCGCCGAAGGGATTGAAACGAGCGAACAATTGGCCTTTTTGCGTGAAAATGATTGTGAAATGGGGCAAGGCTATTTGTTAGCTAAACCTGCGCCTTTGGATGATTTGATTGCGCGGTTAGATGTCGAAGTTGATGATGCAGGCTAGAGCCAAGTAACCTTACTGAGTGTCATACCTCTGTCATAGAGCCTGTTTAAGCTAAAGGCCTCGCTTTTACACAGTTTGGTATACCTTTTATGCCGGTTCATGCGTTTCCCAATGTTACTGACACAACATCCTCTACCGATATAGATTCGCTAAGTTATGTACTTACACACAAAGTAATTACGCCTTATTTTCAGCCCATTTTTGATTTGCTGACGGGGGAAATTATTGGGCATGAAGCCCTGAGCCGTGGCCCTGCTGAAAGCCGGCTGCATATGCCTGACACATTATTTAAAGCGGCCATTAGTGCTGGGCGCTTGCATGAACTAGAGCTATTGTGTCGCGAAAAGTCGTTACAACGTTTTGCTGAGCTGGCATTACCAGGGAAGCTTTTTCTGAATGTCAGCGCTTCGTTATTAAGTTCAGCTAATCATCAGAAAGGTATGACCTTAGCGTTATTAAAGCAGCTTGGCATTGAGCAAGATAGGATTGTCATTGAGCTGTCAGAACAACAACCGTACGACAGCTGTGGTTTGACGTTAGCGTCTGTAGAGTATTATCGAAAAATGGGCTTTAGTATCGCCATTGATGACCTTGGCGTGGGTTATTCCGGTCTACGTTTATGGTCCGATGTGCAGCCGGGTAGTGTGAAAATCGATAAATACTTTATCCACCAAATCGATAAGGACCCAGTGAAGCGGGAGTTTGTTCGCTCCATTATTGCAATAGCACAAAGTTTGCATTGTGATGTCATTGCCGAAGGGATAGAGAACCTTACTGAGTTAGAGTTGTTGATGGAGTTAGGCGTTACGCGGGGTCAAGGTTTTTACTTGGGCCGTCCTGATCCAAACCCACAGGTTTTTGCGCATAAACAGTTGGCGCAACGTGCTCGACGCGTATCTCAACATCGTAATATTGATGAGGGAGAAACGGTTCACTCGTTATGCCGTACCGTGCCTACGGTAAACAGTACCGATACGCTGTTAACTGTATCTGAGTTGCTGAGGGATCACCCTGACCTGTTATCGTTACCTGTATTGGATCAAGGTATCCCCAAGGGTGTGGTACGTCGTCATGATTTATTAGAACTATTCTCTTCTCAATATGGCCGGGCATTGTATGAGACTAAACCGGTATCAAAGCTGCTTAAAAAAGATGTCTTAATAGTCGAGAGTTTTATTAGTCTTGCGTCTGTATCTAAACAGCTCACTCAACAGGCCGAGTCTGCGCTCAATCATGAAATTATTATTGTGCAAGACGGGGCTTTTTTGGGGGTGGGTAGTTTACGTGATTTGCTCAAACGAATAACGGACTTAAAAATTCATAATGCAACCTATGCAAATCCGTTAACCTTGCTGCCCGGCAGTGTGCCGATTAATAGAGAAATTGATCGTCGATTGCACGCTGCCATGGATTTTCATGTCGCTTATTTTGATCTTAATGACTTTAAGCCATTTAATGATTTTTATGGCTACGCCAAGGGTGATGAAGTCATCCAGCTGTTAGGTCGGCTTATCAAGCATCACTTAACCAGTGCCGAAAACTTTTTAGGGCACATCGGTGGCGATGATTTTGTGGTTATCTTCTCATGTGCAGACTGGGCCGAGCGCTGTCGTGCCGTATTGGCCGCCTTTGAAGAGCAGGTGCGTGACCTTTATGCGCCCAAAGAGTTACAAGAAGGCGGTATTTGGCTAGAAAATCGCGCTGAACAGCAACAGTTCTTCTCTTTGCTGAGTGTGGCGATTGGAGTCGTTCATCCAGATAGTTATGCATGTGAAAGCTATCACGAGGTCGTGGAGTTAGCTGCCGAAGCGAAAAAACAATCCAAAAAAATGGGCGGTAATGCGCTGTTTATTTCTCGTCGTCGCAAACACCGAATCATTAGCTAACATGGGCAGCGCCCATAAGGCCATGCCGGTTTAAAGGCTCGTTGTTTATCATCTTAATGACCATTTTCTGCCATAAAAGTCGTGGTATAGTGTGCTGCTTAAGCAGAGGAGTACGCTATGAGTCAGGACTGGAACCCGCTATTTAATCACAATAACGTTAGTATCGAAGAAGATACGGTTATCTGTGATAGCTTTTATCAAATGCGCCGCCTAACTGTTAGCCATCAGCGATTTGAGGGCGGGGAAGCAACTATCACTCGCGACTTATTTTGGCGTCCAGATGCCGTGTGCGTGCTGCTTTTTGACCCTAAAGAAGATGCGGTAGTGCTTATCGAGCAGTTTCGCGTGGGGACTATTGATCACCCGCGTAGCCCTTGGCTATTAGAACTGGTGGCCGGTTTAGTTGAGCCGGGAGAGTCGCCCGAACAGGTGGCTTACCGTGAAGCCGTTGAAGAGGCAGGTGCGAGAATTCATTGCTTAGAGCATATCAGTCGCTTCACACCTAGCCCTGGTGGGGCAAGGGAATACATCGACCTGTACTGCGGGTGTGTCGATAGCCGTTTAATCTCGGGCGTACATGGCTTAGAAGATGAAGGTGAGGACATAAAAGTACAACACTTTGCATCTGAGCAGGTGTTCCGTATGATTCAAACAGGGGATATTGATAACGCTCCTGCCATTATTGCTGTTCAGTGGCTACAATTAAACAAAGATCGTTTATGTGAGAAGTGGAGTGCGAAGGAGTTTAATGAAGCGTAAGTATGTGCCCGATCTAACGCGTCAAATGGCTATTTGTGAAGCCAATTATATGCGTATCTTAAAGTTAATGCCCGATTTGGACACCATGGACACACGGGAGTTTCGAGTGTCTATGGCCGAGCACTCGGCGCATATACGCATTAATGTTGTCGAGCGTTTTACATATACCGCTACCCTTCAAATTACCCAGCAGAGCCGCCGTTCACTGAATTGGTTGGAGTCGCCCACGTTAGTCGTACGCTTATATCATGATGCGGCGATGGCTGAAGTTATTTGCATGAAGAGCCGTAAGCAGCTGTCTGGCGTTTATCCTTATCCTAATCGTGAGATGCATCAGCCTGATGAAAAAGTGCAGCTAAATGATTTTTTGGGTGAGTGGCTGAGCCACTGTCTTCAACATGGTCAACAGGTTGAGCCTGTCCTTACGTTTTAGTCATGGCGCTGACACGCATTGTCCAAGTGACCGATTGCCATCTTCAAGAAAGCCCTAGTCAGCTGCATAGAGGGATGTCTACTGAGGATCGGTTCGATGCCGTATTAAGCCACCTGACAGGTTGTGAGCGTAATATAGATCTTTTATGGCTGACGGGAGATTTAGCACACCACGGCTATGAATCCAGTTATCGGCGCTTGGCGGCGAAGGTGTCAGGCATAGCTAAGAACACTATTTGGCTGCCTGGTAACCACGATGATTGGTTGCAAATGCAATCGTATCCTGAGCTATGTCAGCCTGTTTGGGTTCCCGACTTAACTCCTTGGGCGTTTATATCGCTTAACTCCATTTACGAAGCTGATGGGCGGGGTTCTGGGGCTTTAGGAAAAGAGCAACGCCAATGGTTAATGGACCAGTTAGCGGCGTTACAACAGGATAACCGTTGGGTGCTTATCGCCCTTCATCATCCTGCACTGGATGTGGGGAGCCAATGGCAAGATCAGATAAAACTCAGTGATGCTGATGCGCTACTCGACATTATTAAAGCGTCCTCATGCGTTAAAGGGGTTTTATCCGGGCATTTACATCAGCAGCACGACCTCTTTGTAGGAGGGGTTCCTTTTTGGGTAACACCTGCTACAGCACCGCAATACAAAGCAAGGACTCGCGAGCCCACGGACGAGCTCGATAAGCGACTGTCATTACCTGGTTATCGTGTTTTCACGCTGTCGGATAATGGAGAGCTAACAACGGATGTAGTACGTGTTGACGTTTAGCTTGAAAGCTAAGCAAAGCTCCGGTAACTTTTGTAAAAAGCTGTAAGGATAACCAGTATGCAGTCTCCCTTATTTATTTATGTTCATGGCTTTAATAGCTCGCCTTCTTCGGTTAAAGCGCGGTTGTTAGGGGCGTATATGAAAACGCATCCAGAACTGGGAGATTATTGTGTACCCGCGCTTTCTCATTGGCCAGCAGAAGCTGTGTTGCAGTTAGAAAAAATTATTACTGAGCATGCTGATCGTCGGATAGTGCTCATCGGCAGTTCACTTGGTGGTTATTACAGTACATGGCTAACTGAGCGGCACGAAAATTGTCGTACAGTTTTAGTGAATCCGGCCGTTTATCCGTATCGTCTCTTGGCGGATTGGCTTGGTGAAAACCAAAACATTTATACGGCTGAGCATTACACGCTAAGCCCTGAACATCTTCATCAATTAGAGTCATTTGCACTGGGTGGCGTTAAGGATTCCAGTCGATATTTATTGTTAGTACAAACGGGCGATACGACACTCGATTATCAAGAAGCCGTTGCATTTTTTGCCGGCTCGCCCCAGTTTGTCCAACCTGGTGGATCTCATGGCTTCGATCGATTTGAAGACCTTATTCCCGCTATTGTTGCCTTTGCTAACAATAAAATAGATCTTCCTGAACCCGTCTCACTGCCTGCTTCTTTTTAAGGATTGACGTAAACAATGACGAAGCAATATAACGCTGAATCGATAGAGGTCTTAAGTGGCCTAGAACCGGTACAACGACGACCGGGTATGTACACCGATACGGATAGACCCAATCACCTAGCGCAAGAAGTCATCGATAACTCTGTGGATGAGGCGTTAGCAGGCCACGCTAAACAAATTGATGTGGTGCTACATAAAGATGGATACCTGTCGGTTAGTGATGATGGCCGGGGCATGCCGGTTGATATTCATCCAGAAGAAGGGGTGAGCGGTGTTGAGCTGATCCTGACGCGTCTGCATGCTGGGGGTAAGTTTAGCAGTGATAATTACCAATACTCGGGTGGCTTGCACGGTGTTGGTGTATCGGTGGTAAATGCGTTATCAAAATTACTTGAGGTGCAGATCAAACGTGATGGTCAAGTGTACCGCATCGGGTTTGCTGACGGTGCTAAGGTCTCCGAACTGGAGGTGATAGACACGTGTGGTAAGCGAAATACAGGGACAACGGTACGTTTTCTTGCCGACCCTAAGTATTTTGATTCACCTAAGTACAGTGTATCAAGGCTTAAACATAACTTACGAGCCAAAGCTGTTCTCTGCCCCGGCTTGAAAGTTACCTTTAATGATCAAAGTAGCGGTAAAAGCGAAAAAGAAGAGTGGTATTACGAAGACGGCTTATGTGATTACCTCAAAAGCAGCACTCAGGTTTATGAAACATTACCTGAACAGCCTTTTACGGGGAGCTTGCAGGGCGAAGAAGACGCTGTTGAGTGGGCGGTTCAATGGCTTCCGGAAGGCGGCGAACAAACCTGTGAAAGCTTTGTTAACTTGATACCGACAGCTGTCGGAGGTACGCACGTCAATGGTTTTCGAACAGGGCTTTTAGAGGCCATGCGAGAGTTTTGTGAGTTTCGTAACCTTTTACCGCGCGGCGTCAAACTCACGCCTGATGATATCTGGGAGCGGTGTTGCTACATATTGTCAGCAAAAATGCATGATCCTCAATTTGCAGGGCAGACAAAAGAGCGTTTGTCATCGCGGCATATAGCGGCCTTTATCTCTGGCGTGACGAAGGATGCCTTTTCGCTGTGGCTCAACAGTAACGTAGAAGAAGGCGAAAAAATTGCCGATATGGTGATAAGTAACGCTCAGAAGCGTCTGCGTTCAAGCAAAAAAGTGATTCGTAAAAAGGTGACTCAAGGCCCCGCATTGCCCGGAAAGCTAGCAGATTGCTCCGGTGTTGAAACGATGCGTTCTGAGTTGTTCCTCGTCGAAGGTGACTCCGCAGGCGGTTCCGCAAAGCAGGCACGTGATCGACAATTCCAAGCCATTATGCCTTTGCGCGGAAAGATCTTAAATACATGGGAAGTCGAGTCCGGTGACATTTTATCCTCCCAAGAGATTCATGATATCTCCGTGGCGGTCGGTGTAGAGCCCGGGTCTGACAACCTAGAAGGCTTGCGCTATGGCCGAATCTGTATTTTAGCGGATGCTGACTCTGATGGATTGCATATTGCGACGTTGATTTGTGCGCTCTTTTTGCGCCACTTCAAACCGCTGGTGGATGCCGGTCATATTTATGTGGCTATGCCGCCGTTGTACCGCATTGATGCCGGTAAAGAAGTTTACTATGCACTTGATGATGCAGAGAAAGACGGTATCACAGAGCGTCTGCGTGCTGAGCGCAAGAATGTGAAAATTGGAGTGCAACGATTCAAGGGGCTGGGGGAAATGAACCCAATGCAGCTTCGTGAAACGACCATGGATCCCGATACGCGCCGTCTTGTGCAGCTCACCTTGGATGCAGACGATAATACGCATGAAACCATGGATATGCTGCTGGCTAAAAAGCGCGCCGCTGACCGCAAAGTCTGGTTAGAGTCTAAAGGCGACCTTGCTGATATTTAGGATGTGACATGCCCGGTTATCAATCGAGATAGCTGGCAGCGGGTTGCTGACGACAAGATTGAATGGATAGAAAAAACCCATGAGTGAAATAAACATTGATGACAGTATCGAGCGCCTCTCGTTAAAGTCGTTTACTGAAAAGGCGTATTTGGACTATTCCATGTATGTCATTCTAGACCGTGCGCTGCCAAATATCGGTGACGGCATGAAGCCTGTACAGCGTCGTATTATCTACGCGATGTCTGAGTTGGGTTTGAAAGCGGCCGCTAAGCACAAGAAATCGGCACGTACAGTGGGGGACGTATTAGGTAAGTTTCATCCCCATGGTGATAGTGCGTGCTACGAAGCGATGGTTTTGATGGCGCAGCCGTTTAGCTATCGCTACCCGCTCGTGGATGGACAGGGTAACTGGGGATCGCAAGATGATCCTAAATCGTTTGCCGCAATGCGATATACCGAGTCTCGTTTAGCTAAATATGCTGAAGTCCTGTTGAAAGAAATAGGGCTAGGAACGGTTGAGTGGCAGCCAAACTTTGATGGCTCTCTTAATGAGCCTATGGTGCTACCTGCCCGTTTACCAAATATATTGTTGAATGGCGGAACGGGTATTGCTGTCGGCATGGCGACGGATATTCCGCCGCATAACTTGCGCGAAGTGACCAGTGCGTGCATCCATTTATTGGATAACCCTAAAGCGGATGTGGCTCAGTTATGTGAATTCATTCCTGGCCCAGATATGCCGACGGATGCTGAAATTATCAGCTCGCCATCGGATTTGCGCAAAGTGTACGAAACCGGTCGCGGCTCTGTGCGGATGCGGGCTGTTTATACCGTTGAAAGCGGTGATGTGGTAGTGACCGCTCTGCCATACCAGGTGTCCGGCGCCAAGGTGCTTGAGCAGATTGCTCAACAAATGCAGCAGAAAAAACTGCCAATGGTTGCTGATTTACGCGACGAATCAGACCATGAAAACCCGACGCGCCTAGTCATTATACCTCGTTCGAATCGTATCGATATCGAGCAGTTGATGGCTCATTTGTTCGCGTCGACCGACCTTGAGCGAACTTATCGTATCAACATGAATATGATTGGTATTGATGGACGTCCTCAGGTTAAAGATTTGCGTCAAATTTTAGTCGAATGGCTCAGTTGGCGAACCAGTGTTGTACGCCGTCGTTTAGAATACCGTTTGGCTAAAGTGTTAGATCGCTTACACATCCTTGAAGGTTTGATGACGGCCTATCTGAATATTGATGAAGTGATCGCTATCATTCGTAATGAGGATGAGCCTAAAGCGGAATTGATGAGCCGTTTTAATTTATCAGCCTTACAAGCCGACGCTATCTTAGACTTGAAGCTGCGCCATTTGGCTAAACTCGAAGAGTTTAAGATTAAAGGTGAGCAGGATGAGTTAGAAGAAGAGCGTAAGCGTATAGAGCTTATTTTGGGCTCGGATCAACGTATGCGCACATTGATCAAGAAAGAGCTAAAAGAAGACATGGACACCTACGGTGATGATCGCCGTTCGCCGATTGTCCAGCGTGCTGAAGCGCAAGCATTTAGTGAGAAAGATTTGCTATCGGCTGATCCTGTTACCGTCGTTATCTCTAAGCAAGGATGGATTCGTGCAGCGAAAGGGCATGATATTGATCCTGAAGGTTTAAGCTACAAAGCGGGTGATGGCTTTAAAGTTGCGTGCCCTGGGCGGATGAACCAACCGTTAATTCTATTAGATACTACGGGGCGCAGTTACACGCTTGATACACATACACTGCCTTCTGCCAGAGGTCAGGGAGAGCCAATAACCGGTAAGATCAGCCTACCCGCTGGCGCAACGATTGAAACCGCCTTGTCTGGTAAACCTTCAGACAAGGTGTTACTGGCGTCTGATGCTGGGTATGGTTTTATAACAACGGTGGAAGACTTATCCAGCAAAACCAAAAATGGTAAAGCGGCGCTAACTTTGCCTAAAAACGCACAAGTGTTGCCTCCTGTTGGGGTGCCTTATGTTGAAGGGCACTGGTTAGCAGCGGTTACCACTGAAGGGCGTTTGTTAGTGTTCCCAGTAGCTGAGTTGCCCGAGCTGGCGCGAGGCAAAGGAAATAAAATCATTAACATTCCGTCGGTGAGAGCCTCAACTCGAGAGGAGGTCGTCACGGCATTAGCAGTGCTTCCAGAAGGGGCGGCGCTAAAGGTGCATGCTGGACGTCAGCATCTTAACTTGAAGGCTTCTGATTTGGAGCATTATCGAGGAGAGAGAGGGCGACGCGGTAACAAGTTGCCACGAGGCTATCAGCGAGTAGACCAACTGGAAGTGGTGGCAAATGACAAGCCGGATGCTTCATCGCAAGACTAGTTCTGCATACTCATAAAAAAAGCCGAAGCGAGAATACCGCTTCGGCTTTTTTGTACGTTAAGTGTACCTATTTTTCGAGATAGACAATGGCTAAGTAGAACAAGCTCTAATCAGCGGTATTAAGCTTTGATAACAGGTGTTCAGATTGTTTTTTGAGTAAGTCCTGATAACTATTACTCATGGCGAGAATAAGGACCTTATCTTCTTCTTCGCGTTGAATGTTTGCGTGCTGTAATAGTCCAGTTTTTAAATGTTGGGCTTCAGTGAGGGCTGTGTGGCTAATCAGCTCATTCGATTGAGTGGTGCGTGTTAGAAACAGAGCTTCTTCTTTGATGAGTGACAGTTTGGTTCTGTTTCCACGCACGAGAGCAATATGAAGGTTAAGTGCTGGTTGCATTTGACGGATGCGGCTTTGGTTAAAGGCACGATAAAGAAGCACGAAAAGCTTTGCGGCGCATAACGCATGAATGCCGTGGCTATCTTCTGCATCCTGATCATCAAAAAATAACTCCATGTCGCCCGTTGCTTGTACCGTTATTTCACCACCATAAATGGTGGCGACCTGGCGCAGCAGCTGTTCATATGTGTCGAGCAGGGACTCGTGCAGTTCGGGCTCTATGTAATCACTGTGGCCGGTTGTTGCGTCAATGTAGATTAGGTAGGCCGCTTCGGTAGGAGCTAAAGATAACTCTAGCTGATGCTCTAGAGAGTATAAGTCCAATTGCTCTTCGGGGCGGGCTTCTCGTAATGGGTTGGCAGAAGGTACGCTAGGCTCTGTCATTTTAGCGGTTACAGAGTACAAGGGACGCGAATTTTCAATTGGGCTACTATCGTCGAGTTCGTTGCTGGTGGTTGAAAAAGTCGACGCATGATCTGTTACTTGCGCGAGCTCCTGTGCTTCATCGTCTGCCGGAGCCGGGACAAAATGAGGCATACGCACTTGATAGTCAGGCTTCAATAAGGCGACTAGCTCATCATTGTTGAGCTCTTCTTCGACGGCGGTAGTATAGGCTGAAGAGGGGGCTTCGTTCTCTAGCGGCGGCGATATATGCGAGGCGTTTTCAATATCTTGTGCGCTGTATGTCTGGGTGTCGGAAGGCAATGGTTCAGTCGGAGGCGCTATTGTTGAGCTTGCAGGCTCTTGGATATTGTCAGCATCTGATGAGGTGTCCGGTGTTTTGATATCGGCAGTCGTTTCCGGGTCGCGGCTAGCGGTGCTAGCGTCGTTGGCGCCTAAATCCTCGGTGGTTTGTAGCGGTGTAACGTTAGAAACATCTTGAGTTGGTTCAAGAGTGGGCTCTGGAATTGAGAAGCAGGGAGCATTTTCGGCAGCGATGGCAGCAAGTGCATTGGCTTTGGCTTGTCGTAAATAAATCCACACACTGAACAGCGTAAGGATTATCACAATAAGCGACAATATCCCCATCTGCCAAAGGTAAGAGACAAGTAGGTTGTATTGTGGGCCTGTATTTACGAAGAGCTTGAGTTTGCCATTGGTGCTTTGCTTGTTACCAAGAATGACTTGTTGTTCATTGCCTGTTTCTTCGCCTGCTCTCGCAATCAAATGATTAGAGTTGTCATAAACACTAATGCCATTAACCTGCTCTGAGCTAGTAATGGTATTAAGTATATAATTTAGGCTGATGATGTCGTCGGCCATGATAAATGGCTGCACCGACAAGGCGGTTTGCTTAGCGGTTTGTTTTCCATCGATGACAGCTTGATGAGTGGCTAATCGATCGGCCGCAAATAGTAAGTAAATTGAGCTCAGTAACCATCCACCTAAAAGAACACAGGCGATAATCAATATTGGGCGTGATATAGAGCCGAAAGAAGATGGCGCAGCTTTAAACATGGGGTACAGGTCGTCCGTTTGATGGAATGATCCATAATGTAAATCGGGAAATCATACCAGTTTGTAGTAATTAGGGTCACGGCTTATTACACAGTTCATGACCCTTGTGCAATAGCCATGTATAATGCTGTGTTCACGTCAACGCATATAAAGAGTAAGTGATGAACGTTGAAGCATATATGAACAAGTTAGGTCAAAAAGCGCGTGAGGCATCTAGAGTGGTTGCCCGTGCAGATACTGGCTTGAAAAACAAAGCGTTATTAGCTATGGCAGAAGCGTTGGATGCAAGTCGCTCAGCACTGGCCAAGGCGAATGAAAAAGATTTAGAAAATGGCAAAGCGAACGGTTTAGATGCCGCCATGCTAGACCGTTTGGCGTTAAAACCAGCTACTATCGACACGATGATCGAAGGCTTAAAGCAGGTTGCCGCGTTACCTGACCCTATTGGCGGTATCACGGATATGAACTATCGCCCCAGCGGTATTCAAATCGGCAAAATGCGTGTGCCTTTGGGCGTTATTGGCATTATTTATGAGTCACGCCCTAATGTAACAGTGGAGGCAGCCAGTCTTTGCTTAAAATCTGGCAACGCGACGATTTTACGCGGAGGCTCTGAAGCCATCCACTCTAACCAAGCTGTCGCTGATTGCATTCGACAGGGGTTGGAAGCAGCGGGTTTACCGTTAGAAGCGGTTCAAGTTGTGGAAACAACGGACCGTGCAGCGGTCGGCAAGCTAATTACTATGCCGGAGTATGTTGATGTTATCGTACCTCGGGGTGGTAAAGGGCTGATTGAGCGTGTGAGTCAAGAAGCCCGGGTGCCCGTGATCAAACATTTAGATGGCGTTTGCCATGTTTATATTGATGCTCAAGCCGATGTCGTGAAAGCAGAAAACATAGCGCTTAATGCTAAAACACACCGTTATGGCACCTGTAACACCATGGAAACCTTGCTGGTCCATGAGTCAATCGCGGAGACTATTTTACGTGATTTGGCCGATCGTTACGTGGCAGCCGGGGTGGAATTACGCGGTTGTGATAAATCGCGCAAGTTAGCTCCTGTGATGATAGCGGCGTCCGTTGACGATTGGTCAACAGAGTATTTAGCGCCAGTGCTGTCTGTAAAGGTGGTTTCAGGTTTGGAAGAAGCGATTGAGCATATTAATCAGTATGGATCGCACCATACGGATGCAATTGTGACTGAAAATTACTCTTTGGCGCGCCGTTTCCTTCGTGAGGTTGATTCTAGCTCTGTCATGGTAAATGCATCGACTCGTTTTGCCGACGGCTTTGAGTATGGTTTAGGTGCCGAAATTGGTATCTCTACCGACAAGATTCATGCGCGTGGCCCCGTAGGGTTAGAGGGCTTAACGTCACAAAAATACGTGGTGTTAGGTGACGGGCAAATCCGTAAATAAGTGGTTTATAGCATGATACCCAACATAGCAGGCCATCATTGATGGCCGCTCATGTTTTTATGGGCGGAACATTTGACCCGATTCATAATGGTCATTTGAGAACGGCATTAGAGATTCAACAGTGGCTTGGGGTTGATTACGTAAACCTCATGCCCTCAAAACGGCCTGTGCACAGAGAAGCTCCAGGCTGTCGAGCGCAAGACCGTTTGGCAATGGTTGAGTTGGCGGTACACAACGAGCCTGCATTACGCTGTGATTCTCGAGAGATTGACTCTGACCAAGCGTCTTATTCTGTTTATACATTGGCAGGCTTACGTAAGGAACTCGGAGCTAACCAGCCGGTCTGTATGGTGCTTGGTATGGATGCGTTCCTTGGGTTGGATTCATGGCATTGCTATGAAGATATTATGAGTTTATGCCACATTATTGTGGTCGCTCGCCCTGGTTATGCGTTAACACCCAACAAGGTATTAGCGGATTTATTGAAAAAGCATCAGGCAACGGCTCGTGAGGCATTATTAGGTAAGCCGCATGGGCATATTGTGATTCATGAATTGACGCCGCTGGACATATCGGCGACTGACATTCGGTCGTTGCTCCAGAAGGGGCTGTCTCCACGATATTTGCTGCCTGAAGCTGTTCTTGATTACATTGAAAAAATGCAACTGTATAAAGCATCAGACTAACGAATCGATGCTTTAATTAATGAATACATGATTCAACCCAAAAATATGGGTTTAACAACAAAGGTAAATACTGGCTAATGCAAACTGAGCAACTGATCGAATTAGTACGCACCACGATGGATGATATGAAAGCGCGTGATATTGATGTTATCGATGTTCGTGGTAAGTCCAGCGTGACGGACTATATGATGATTGCGTGTGGCACTTCAAAACGACATGTGATGTCGATTGCCCAAGACGTAATAGAGAAAATGAAAGAGAACAACTTACAGCCAATAGGTACAGAAGGCCAAGGCGTTGGTGATTGGGTGTTAGTGGACTTGGGCGATTTGGTGATACACGTCATGATGCCTGATGCGCGTAGCTTCTATGACTTAGAGCGTCTATGGAGTTTTGATCCAGTAGATGAAGCGGTTGAAGAAGAAGTAGGCTTGTAAATCGATGAAAGTACGTTTACTAGCGGTCGGTGGAAAAATGCCAGATTGGGTAACACAGGGGTTTAACGAGTATGTTAAGCGCCTACCCAATGAAATGGCATTTGAGTTAATTGAGCTGCCGCTAGGGCATAGAGGTAAAAGTAGTGACCCTGCCAAAGCGATTCGCCAAGAGGGGGATGCCATGTTAGCGGCTATTCCTAAAGGCGACCGCGTTATTGCTTTGGAAGTGAATGGAAAAAACTGGTCTACCGAGCAGTTAGCCGAGCAAATGCAAAACTGGCAAATGGATGGTTGTAATGTGTCGCTGCTAGTGGGCGGGCCTGATGGTTTAGATCGGCGATGTGTTGAATTAGCTGATCAAAAGTGGTCGCTTTCAGGTTTAACTATGCCGCATCCTTTAGTACGAATTCTGTTAGCTGAGCAGGTTTATCGTGCTTGGACTATTACAAAAGGGCATCCGTACCACAAATGATAAATCGCCTTTCTTTTTTATATTTTGGGTTATCGAATAATTAGCTTATGTCTCGTTTTGACCCGATAAAAGATCACTCATCAGAAAACCGTACTTTTACGTTCAGAGCATTTATTGCCTTTTTTTTGGTATTAGTGCTTATCGGCGTACTGATGGGGCGCTTATATTTTCTGCAGGTTATAGAGTACGATCGCTTTGCCGCGATGTCTGAAAATAACCGAGTGCAGTTACAGCCAGTGGCTCCAACACGGGGGCTGATTTACGACACTCATGGTGTCTTGTTAGCTGATAATCGTCCCAGCTATAGCGTGACCATCTTAAAAGAAGAAGTGGGTAGCCACTTAGATGAGACGTTGGAGGAGCTGCGTTCTATCATTGATATTAATGATCGTGAAATAGAGCGCTTCAAAAAACGCTTGAATCAGCGTCGCCGTCCTTATGAAACGATACCAGTTCGATTTCGTTTGACTGAAGAAGAAATCGCTAAGCTGGCGGTTAATTACCATCGTTTGCCCGGCGTTCAGGTTGAAGCTGACCTCATCCGCTATTACCCGTATGGTTCATCGTTAGTGCATGCTATGGGGTATGTAGGTCGGATCAACGAGCAAGAACTCCAAGTGGTCAATGCCCAAAATTATGCAGGCACTCATTATATTGGAAAGCTAGGTATTGAAAATTTCTACGAGCCTATCTTGCATGGCAAGGTCGGTATGCAAAAAGTAGAAACCAATGCGCGGGGGCGTGTTATGCGTATTTTAGAGCGTATAGACCCCGAACCCGGTAAAGACCTAGAGCTCAGCTTAGATCTACGCTTGCAACAAATAACCGAAAAGCTCATTGCTGATGAAAAAGCGTCCGTTGTGGCGATTGATCCGAAAACCGGCGGAATACTGGCGTTGGTCTCTACGCCTGCTTACGACCCTAACTTGTTTGTCACCGGTATATCCAACGAAGATTACAGCGCATTACGTGATTCAGATGACCTTCCGCTTTTTAACCGTGCTATTCGTGGTCGCTACCCGCCAGGGTCTACGGTAAAGCCCGTTACCGGTTTAGCGGCGATCGACTCAGATGCCGTACAGCCTAGCCATACGGTTTGGGATCCGGGATTTTATACTCTGACTAAAGGCGGTCGAAAATATCGGGACTGGAAGCGCAGCGGTCACGGCAAAGTGGATATGTCGTTAGCGTTCGCTCAGTCTTGTGATGTGTGGTTTTATGATGTTGCTTACAAAATGGGCGTTGACCCGATGTCCGACTATTTAGGGCGTTTTGGGTTTGGACAAGTGACGAGCCTTGATTTGCCAGAAGCGCTTTCATCATTCTTGCCATCGAGAGAGTGGAAGCGTCGAACACGAAAGCTGCCTTGGTATCCAGGGGACTCGTTAAATTTAAGCATTGGCCAAGGCTTTTTGGTAGCAACGCCTTTGCAGTTGGCAACCGCGGCTACGGTCCTTGCTAACCGCGGTAAGTGGGTGCAGCCCAAGTTGTTAAAAGGCATCCGTGAAACGCAACCTGATGGCACGGTTACCGTAACCATGCCGGATCGAATCGAGAACGCTAGCCCTATCCCTGAAGATATAGAATTGAATCACCCAGAATACTGGGAGCTCATTGTGGATGATATGGTGGGCGTAGTGCATGGCAGCCGAGGAACCGCCCGTAAAATTGGATTGGATGCCCCTTATAAAATAGCTGGAAAATCAGGTACGGCTCAGGTGGTTGGTATCAAACAAGATGAGCGCTACGATGCCGATAAACTAGAAAAGCGCTTTCACGATCATGCTCTGTTTATCGCGTTTGCCCCAGCTGATGACCCTAAAATAGCGGTAGCTGTGGTCATCGAAAATGGCGGCGGTGGATCGACGAATGCCGCACCTGTAGCGCGTAAAGTAATGGATGCTTACCTGTTGGGTATTGATCCCACTTCGCCAGAAGAGCTGCAACAAGCTTCGATTGTTGATTACAGTATTATGGATTCAGCCGCGTCTAGTGGTTATGTAGGACACCGACATGAATAGTCGCGATTTTGAACGTTCAATGCCTGAATCAGGCCATCATCTACGCCGCAAGCCTGGCTGGTGGAGTTATACGCACCTAGATGCATGGATGCTGTTCTTTCTTTTTGTTCTGTGTTGCTTTGGGTTGTTTGTGCTTTATAGCGCGTCGGGCCAAGACTGGGGTTATGTATCACGCCAGGCAGTTCGAATGGGGGCTGCATTTTTTGTGCTTATTGTTTTAGCTCAGCTCACTCCTCGTATGATCGCTCGCTGGGCACCGTGGATTTATGCGGCTGGGGTTTTATTGTTGGTCGCGGTTATCCTTGTGGGGGTCGGGGCGAAAGGCGCTCAGCGCTGGTTAGCATTACCGGGCTTTCGTTTTCAGCCCTCAGAGATCATGAAGCTGATTCTACCGCTCATGATAGCAGGCTATCTGGCTAAACGGTCACTGCCTCCCTCGTTTAAACATTGCTGTTTTAGTTTGGCATTTATAGGGATTCCTACCTTACTTATTATGAAGCAGCCTGACCTTGGAACCTCTTTGTTGATCGCTGCTTCTGGTGTTTTTGTGATGCTTTTTTCCGGCATACGTTGGCGATATATCTTTGGCGCCTTGGGGGTGGCGGGGGCCGCATTGCCAGGACTCTGGATGACCATGAAAGACTATCAGCGTCAGCGAGTACTCACTTTTTTAGACCCTGAAAGCGACCCGCTTGGATCCGGCTGGAATATTATTCAGTCGAAAACAGCCATCGGATCTGGTGGTATTTCCGGAAAAGGCTGGTTGTCAGGTACACAGTCCCAACTTGATTTCTTACCCGAATCGCATACTGACTTTATTATTGCGGTCATTGCCGAAGAGTTAGGGTTTATAGGTGTCGCCATCTTAATGAGCATCTATGTTTTAATTATTGGTCGTGGTTTATGGATGGCAACTCAGGTGAAAGATCCATTTGGACGGTTAGTGGCCGGTAGTATTGTATTAACGTTTTTCGTTTATGTTTTTGTAAATGTTGGTATGGTCAGTGGTTTATTGCCGGTGGTTGGGGTGCCACTACCGATGGTAAGTTATGGTGGTACATCGATTGTTACACTGATGGCAGGCTTTGGTATTTTGATGTCTGTTTTTACCCACAAGCAAATGTCGCTTCGATAAAAATAACGTAATTATTAGGAAAACTCAGGGAGAGTTATGCGCGGTCTTAACTATTTGCTATCTGCTTTTGTTGTCACTTTGTGTTCAACGGCTTCAGTATCATCGGCTGTAGCGGCAGGGTACAGCGAACACCCGGAAGCTATTAAATGGGCAGAAAAAATGAAAGCCCAGGGCTTTCCTGCTGCGGATGTGGATGCATTGCTTAACGGCGTTAAAAAGCAGCAATCCATTTTGAATGCTATGGATCGTCCGGCAGAAAAGCGGTTAGATTGGGGCGGCTATCGAAAGTTGTTTTTAGAACCTAAGCGTATTAATCGCGGTGTGATTTTCTGGTTTGAACACGAGGCTTCTATCGCGCGAGCGGCTTCTGAGTACGGTGTGCCGGAGGAGATTATCGTTTCAATTATCGGTATCGAAACGTATTTTGGTCGTAATATGGGAAGTTATCGAGCCATGGATGCATTAGCAACCTTAGGTTTTGATTATCCGCGCCGAGCCGAGTTTTTCCAAGGCCAATTAACAAACCTGCTAACTATATCGCAGCAAGAGACTCGTCCCCTTACTCGCATGAAAAGTTCCTATGCCGGTGCAATGGGGTATGGGCAATTTATGCCATCAAGCTACCTCGATTATGCAATTGACTTCGATGGTGATGGCGACCGTGATATTTGGGGTAGCCCTGATGATGCCATTGGCAGTGTGGCTAACTACTTTAAAGCATTTGGGTGGAAAACGGGTGGCCCCGTTGTTATACCGGTGACAGTCAGTACGGATATTTCTGATGAGTCGCTCATTAATACGGGCGAAGTTCCAACTAAGACGGTTGCTCAATGGAAAGAGTTAGGTGTCAGTTTTGATAGCGGGGTGTTGGCCGATACCAGTCAGCCAGCCGTGTTATTAAAAATGAAAGATAAGGATAATGTGCAGTACTTGTTAGGCTTTAATAACTATTATGTGATTACACGTTATAACCGAAGCCGCTTGTATGCTAATGCAGTATACCGATTAGCCGAGGCTATCGCTCAAGCCCGTGCTGACGAATTGAAAGGGTCCTAACAATGAAGTGGATGGTTTTGCCGGTGGTGGCTTTTGCCCTCGTGATTACGGGGTGCGCGAGTAAGAAGGGTGCATCGAGCGGCGGTAATGGCAGCCGTTACAGCATTAAGCATGATCATGGTCCTTCATCCCCGGTTGATGTTTCTCATGTGAAAGACGCAGTTCCAATTGATGAACCAAAAAGCCGTGGTGGAAATCGCAGCCCGTACACCGTGTTAGGCCGGACTTATAGTATTCTTGATGATTCAGACGGCTACCGTGAGCGTGGTGGGGCTTCTTGGTATGGTAATAAGTTTCATGGGCATTTAACATCGAATGGGGAAACCTATGACATGTATAAAATGACAGCAGCGCATAAATCATTGCCTATACCCACGTATGTGAAAGTGACAAATTTAGATAACGGCAAGCAAGTTATTGTGCGTGTTAATGACCGTGGTCCTTTCCACCCTGGGCGTATCATTGATTTGTCTTATGCGGCCGCATCAAAATTAGGGATGTTAGCTAAAGGGACTGCGCGTGTTGAAGTCGAGGCGATTAACCCTCGGGCTTGGCAGTCGGCGAGTCGCGCGATAGCGGCACCTCCTTCATCTGATGTCAGTGCTGCACGCGCTGTACCTACAGCTTTGACTTCAGGGCGCTTTATCCAAGTTGGAGCCTATAGCCAGGCGGGTTCGGCTAATCGTGTTGCTCGACAGCTATCGGACCTGTATGGTCGACCTACTAAAGTAGCAGACGTGGAACGTACCGGCCAAACTCTTTACCGAGTCTTGGTAGGGCCTTTCGCCTCTGTGAATGAAATGGAACGGATGATCTACCAGTTAGGTCAAAGTGGTTATCCGGGAGCGCATCCGGTGGACTTTCCCTGAATCGCCTAATTAGAGTAATATCCGCGACAGAACTATTTATGGTTTGTAGCGTCTATCTAGATCAATTTTAAATTTGTAAACGTGCCGGGAAATCATTGTGCAAAGACTGAAAACAGCCTTTTTGTCTATCTTTTTACTTTTTACCACCATCACTCAGGTATCTGCTGCTGACGAGTTAATCCCCGCGGCACCTCAGGTAGCGGCGACCTCGTACCTCGTTATTGATGCTGATACGGGAAAGATTATTGTCGAAAAAAATGCCCATGAGCGCTTTCCTCCTGCTAGCTTAACTAAAATGATGACAAGCTATATCGTTGAGTACGAGCTCAATAAAGGCAATATCAGCGAAGATGACCTAGTGCTTGTCAGTGAAAAGGCATGGCGCACGCCTGGTTCGCGCATGTTCATTAAAGAAGGTACTCAAGTAAAATTGGGTGATTTGCTGCGTGGTATTGTAATTCAGTCGGGTAATGATGCGTCCGTTGCTGTTGCAGAACATATCGCCGGTAGTGAGTCGGCGTTTGCTGATTTAATGAATCAGCATGCAGGCTTGTTAGGGATGGAGAATACACACTTTGCCAATGCAACAGGCTTGCCCGCTGATGGACATTACTCATCAGCTTTCGACCTAGCAACACTGGCTAAAGCTATTATCCAAGACTTCCCAGACCACTATGGAATTTATTCTGAGAAATACTTTACCTACAACCAAATACGCCAGCCTAACCGCAATAAGTTGCTATGGCGTGATCATACGGTTGATGGGGTAAAAACAGGCCATACTGATGAAGCTGGTTATTGCTTGGTCGCTTCTGCAAAGCGTGACGGTATGCGTCTTATTTCTGTCGTTATGGGAACAAGCAGCGAAGAAGCCCGAGCTCAGGAAACACAAAAACTGCTAGCTTATGCATTCCGTTATTACCGTACACACAAGTTATACAGTGGCGAAGAAGTGCTGAGCACCGCTAAAGTGTGGGGCGGTACGCGTGATGAAGTGAGTTTAGGGTTAACGGCGCCTTTGGCTGTCACTATTCCACGTGGTCAAGCGGATCAGCTGCAAGCGACTATGGATGTTGATAAAGTCATTAAAGCGCCTGTCGTACAAGGGCAGGAGTATGGTGTCGTCCGTGTGACACTAAACGATGAAGAGGTGGTGACTGTTCCTCTTATTGCTATGGAAAACGTAGAGAAAGGTGGCCTTGTAAAACGGATATGGCATGCCATTATGCTGTTTTTTATGGGCTTAATTAGCTAAACCACTAGCGCCTCTTGAAATGAGCAGAAATGCCCACATCGAGAGGTGTGGGCATTTGCATTTATGACACCTGATATTGTTTATCTTAATGGTCAATTCCTGCCGTCGGATCAGGCGAAAGTATCGGTTTTTGATCGAGGCTTTTTGTTCGGTGATAGTGTTTACGAGGTTATCCCTTTTTATCAAGGGGTTGGCTTTCGTTTAGATGAGCATCTGCAACGCTTAGAATATAGTCTGCGCGCGTTACGTATTTCGGTAGATATCGATATCCGAGGGGTGCTCTCGACATTAGTCGCGTCAAATGGTGGCGGCAATATGTCGGTATATTTGCAGATCACTCGTGGCGCAGCTGAAAAGCGTAGCCATGTAATTACAGAGGGCCTAACGCCCACGGTGTTTGCATGTTGCCAGCCAATCCGTGACATCTATACTGACGGTAGTGAGGCTGTTTCAGGGATTAAAGTGATAGTAACCGCTGACTTACGTTGGCGGCGTTGTGATATTAAGTCGAACGGTTTGCTGCCTAATATCTTAGTATTGCAGCAAGCTAAAGAGCATCATGCCCAAGAGGCTTTATTGCAGCGAGACGGTCACCTCACGGAAGGGGCAAGCTGTAACTTTTTTATTGTTGAGCGAGGCGTGCTTTATACACCCCCGTTAGACACGGGTATTTTGAGTGGGACTACGCGCGCGTTAATCCTTGAAATTGCGGATTTGCAAGGTATCCCGCGCCAAGAGTGCCCTATAGATTATACGCGTTTAATTAATGCAGATGAGGTTTGGATTTCAAGCTCAACTCGTGCCATCGTCCCTGTATTACAGGTTGATGATCAGGTAATAGGCAATGGGAAGAAAGGCCCGTTGTGGAAACGCTTTTTCGAAATTTTTACACGTTATCAGCACGATCTGATGACGGGAGCAAATGATGAGTCAAAAAACACCCCCTAAGACAATGGAACCTCCTAAAATCGAATACCCTTGCCCTGACTATCCCATCAAGGTCATTGGTAAAAAGTCAGACCAGTTTCAGTCGCTTGTTGTTGAGATTATTAACGTTCATGTTCCTGACTTTGATGAGTCAAGAATTACGATACAAGACAGCAGCAAGGGAACGTATTGCTCGTTGCGTATGTTTATTACGGCTACGGGTGAGCAGCAGCTGAAAGATCTTCATGAGCAATTGATTGCGTCTGATCAAGTTCATTTGGTTTTATAAGCGATGTCGCAAGCCACCACTCAGCAAGAGCGGTCTTTGATTGTCCGTTCGTTAGGCTTGCAGCCTTATGAGCCTGTATTTGCGCGCATGAAGGCGTTTAACGAAAACCGTAATGCCGAGACGATTGACGAAATCTGGTACTTAGATCATCAACCAGTCTTTACGCAAGGGCAGGCAGGGAAGGTTGAACATCTGCTGGAAACGGGTGATATTCCCGTCGTGCAAGCGGATCGAGGCGGTCAAGTCACATACCATGGCCCCGGACAATTGATTGTCTACCTTATGCTTGATCTGCGCCGCAACGGGTTGGGTGTTCGTGATGTCGTGACTATGATGGAGCAAGGGGTTATAGCGACATTGGCACACTTTGGAGTCGACGCTTATGCTAAACCGGATGCGCCAGGTGTGTATGTCGAGCAGGCTAAGGTTGCCTCTTTAGGCTTGCGAGTGCGCCGTGGTTGCACTTTCCATGGACTGGCGTTTAATTTAGATATGGATTTGTCTCCGTTTCTCCGTATTAATCCTTGTGGCTATGCCGGTATGCCAATGACACAGTTGGTCGATTTGGTGCCTGACGCTGACCCACAAGAGGCGATACGTTTTCTGGTCGATTACCTGACTCATAAAATAGGGTATACTTCCGTCTCTCATCAAACAGGCTTGGACTGATAGAACTTATGGCTGATAGCTCAGTTAAAACCGTTAAACCGGGGAAAGTCGAACAGGGTGTAAAACTGCGTGGCGCGGAGAAAGTGGCGCGTATCCCAGTAAAGATTATCCCGACTGAAAAAGAAGACATGCCGCGTAAGCCAGATTGGCTTCGTGTACGTATGGGTTCGAATACCGAAGTAAAACGGATCAAAGAGAAGCTGCGCAAGCATAAGTTGTCGTCGGTTTGTGAAGAAGCCAGTTGCCCTAACCTTGGTGAATGTTTTACCAATGGTACGGCGACTTTTATGGTGATGGGCGATATTTGTACCCGCCGGTGTCCGTTTTGTGATGTGGCTCATGGCCGCCCTAACGCGCTAGCGGAAAACGAGCCTCGCGAATTGGCGATAGCTATCGCGGATATGGGGTTGCGTTATGTGGTTATTACGTCTGTTGACCGTGATGATTTGCGCGATGGCGGTGCTCAGCATATTGCTAATTGCATTAGTGAGACTCGTGAACGAGCGCCTACTATCCAGATAGAAACGCTTGTACCTGATTTCCGTGGCCGGATGGAGGTGGCTTTAGAAATTCTATCGGCTACGCCGCCTGATGTGTTTAATCACAACTTAGAAACTGTGCCGCGTTTGTATAAAAAGGTTCGCCCTGGTGCTGATTATCAATGGTCGTTAGACCTGCTCAACGGGTTTAAAGATCGCCAACCTTCCATTCGAACTAAGTCAGGTTTAATGGTAGGTGTGGGTGAAACGAATGAAGAAATCATTGAAGTGATGAAGGATCTGCGTAAGCACCAAGTAGATATGATCACAATAGGTCAATACCTTCAGCCTAGCCGTAACCATTTGCCAGTAGATCGCTTTGTTACACCGGCTGAGTTTGACGAGTTTGCGCGCATTGCAAAAGAGCTAGGATTCTCTCATGTAGCCAGTGGGCCGCTGGTTCGATCTTCATACCATGCTGATCTGCAAGCGAAAGGTGAAAAAGTCGGCTAACGGCTTTGTCTGTGGCAATAAGCCGATGCATTTATGCGTCGGCTTTTTTAATGGGGTTTTATAAGCTAGCGGCCTAATTTGACTACATATTCTGCTAATAAATCAGCTTGTTGGTCATCCAGTTGTGTAAAACTTGCCATGGGGTGTGATCCCGGCTCGTGATAGCGAATCATGAGAATAACTTGGTAGCTTTGCATGGTACGTTGTTGCGGTGGGATATTTTCTAAGTAGGCCCCGGCCCCTTTTTGTTGATGGCATTGCTTGCAATAGTAGTCGTACAGTTGCTCAGCTGTTTTGAGAGGCACTTGCTTCTCTTGGCAGCCAGTTAAGCAAATGATAGTGAGTAAAAGCACTGCAGGTGTGTTTCGCATAAGACCACCGTTTTAGTTTCAGTGTAGTCTTAGTTGCTGTTTCTTGCTGAAATACTTTAAACCGCTAAGCCAAGCGATTTTCCACACAGTGTTAAACTGATGTCGCAGAGCATAAGCCACACATTGCCTGCGCCGATACCTTTAATAGCTTTGTCTAGCGCTTGGCTCTCACGCAATACGTGCTCAAGGTCTTGTGTGGATAAGCGATCAGCGCTACGACGTAATGTGCTTTTGCGTTTTCCCCAAATCCGCTCTTTTTGGCAGATGGTTTCGTACGCTAAACCCCGTTCTAAGCCTTGTTTGATGGCAAAAAGCGTGCGGGTTTCTTTTGTGAGAGCCCATAGCACAATAGGAGGTTCAGTCCCTTCTTGTTTTAGGACGTTGAGAATTTTGATACATCGCTCGCCTTGACCGGCAGCGATGGCATCCATCAAGCCAAAAACATCGTAGCGAGAGCTGTCTGATACCGCATCAATAATGTGGTCTGCCGTGATTGACCCTGTTGGGTAGAGAAGATGCAGTTTGTCGAGCTCTTGCTTGGCGGCCAATAGGTTCCCTTCTACGCGGTCGCACAGTAATTGAACGGCGGCATCGTCGAGTTGCATATGTAATGACTTGGCGCGATGTCTAAGCCAGCCCGGTAACTGCGTGATCTCAACAGGCCAAATTTCCACGTAGGCGCCAGCCTTTTCAATTTGTTTAACCCATGCGGACTTTTTAGTACCACCATCGAGTTTGTCGGCAATGATCAGTAAGACATTTTCGGGGGGCGCGTGCCGAATATACTCTTGGATTATTTCGCTGGCCGCTTTGTTAACTTTATGGCTACCTAAGCGAATTTCGATGAGCTTTTGTTCGGCGAACAGCGACAACGCGTTGGCACATTCAAGTAAGTAATCCCACTTGAACTGGCCTTCAACATGCAGTACTTCGCGTTCTGAAAAGCCGTGAGTACGTAGCTGATTGCGGATTTGGTCACAGCTTTCTTCAACAATAAGAGGCTCGTCACCTGCTACTAAGTAAACGGGTAAAGGCGCTTTTTGTAGTTGGCCGTGTAGTTGCTCAGGTGAAAGCTTCATTTGAGAAATCTTATTGAGCTCGCGCGATGTATTGACGCACAATCCGGTCCGCTAATGTTTGCCACATTTCGCGTTTGATTGTGCGTTGCAGCGTGGCGCTGGCTGTCTCCTTGTCGGCATCATAGTCGAGGATTTTTTCGGTAAAGGCGCTTAACTCGCCGGATACCGACTGTTGATCTCGATTCATAACCTCAAAGGTTACCTGCATTAGCATTTCGTATTCATCAACGTTAGCGTTGCTATCAATTGTGATTGATCGACGGTTCTGTTGGACATTCCGAATCGCTAGGGTATACGGAGCATCGGCGGTGATTAATACACCTTGCTTGCGCAAGCTGGTTTTTAAAGCGCGTTCCAAGTTTGCTGGCGTGTCGCTCGTTAGGATTAAAGAAACGTGGCGTGCCGATTCCGGTAAGGGTTGGTAACCGCTTAGTTGAAAGCCGCAAGCCGTTAGACCTAACAAGGAGGCTAACAGTAAAAACAGACAAGTAACGCGCTTCATGTGTATCACAGCAGTGCTCCGGTTAGTCAGTTATTAACCGACAACAATGTTGACCAACTTTCCAGGTACAACAATCTTTTTACGCAAGGTTTTATCGGCCATAAACCTTTGCACGTTCTCATCAGCTAACGCGGTATGCAAAATAATATCTTGGTCTGCATCAGCCGCTACTTGAATTTTAGATCGTACTTTACCGTTTACTTGAACAACCATTTCTATACTAGAGCGCACTAATGCTGACTCATCACAAACTGGCCAAGGAGCAACGAGTAGATCTTCGCTGTGACCTAGCTCTTTCCAAAGTTGGTGAGTGATATGCGGCACGATAGGGGAGAGCAACTGGATTGTAGACTCTATTGCTTCTCTCATGACTGCTAGACCCTGCGCGCTAGTGTCGGAGAATTTAGATAGGCTGTTCAATAGCTCCATTACGGCTGCAATTGCCGTGTTAAACGTTTGGCGGCGCTCAATATCGTCGGTCACTTTGCTGATCGTTTCGTGAACCTTGCGACGTAAATCTTTTTGCGCGTCAGTTAGCTGGTCGGTATCTAATGCCGCAATATCACCGCTGACGTTTAGGTGATCGTGTACTAGCTTCCAAAGACGACGCAGGAAGCGGTTAGCCCCTTCTACGCCGGAATCAGACCATTCTAGAGATTGCTCTGGTGGCGCAGCAAACATCATGAACAAGCGAACAGTATCGGCACCGTATTTATCAATCATGACTTGGGGGTCGATACCGTTGTTCTTGGACTTAGACATTTTAGTCACACCTGCCTGCTCGACAGGTAAGCCGTCATCTT
This sequence comes from Neptunomonas phycophila, assembly GCF_001922575.1. Lineage (NCBI taxonomy): Bacteria > Pseudomonadati > Pseudomonadota > Gammaproteobacteria > Oceanospirillales > Oceanospirillaceae > Neptunomonas > Neptunomonas phycophila. The sequence goes on from NZ_MRCI01000001.1 coordinate 91,012, forward strand.
TATGTACGGCTTTGATAATGCGGCCTTTGTCATCAGTTTCAGTGACAACGTCGGTAGGTGCAATCCAATCCTTGCCACCTTTTTCATCTTCGCGGTAATAGGTGTTGGCTAATACCATGCCTTGGCATAGTAAGCCTTTGAATGGTTCATCAGAGTCTACTAAGCCCTCATCACGCATTAGCTTATGGAAGAAGCGCGAATACAATAAGTGAAGGATAGCGTGCTCGATACCGCCAATATATTGATCAACAGGTAGCCAGTAGTTCGCTTTTGCAGGGTCAAGCATCGCATCGGAAGTATGACGGCTTGCATAGCGCGCGTAGTACCAGCTTGATTCCATGAAGGTGTCGAATGTATCTGTTTCACGTTCTGCAGCACCACCACAGCTTGGGCATGTGGTGTTAATAAAGCTGTCCATCTTCTTGATTGGTGAACCGCTGCCATCGAACTCTACATTTTCGGGTAAGCGAACAGGCAGCTGATCTTCAGGAACAGGCACAGCACCGCAGCTTGGGCAATTGATCACAGGGATAGGAGTACCCCAATAACGCTGACGCGATACTCCCCAATCACGTAGGCGGTAGTTGATGGTAACTTTGCCTTTTTTCTGGCGCTCCAGCTCGGTAGAAATAGCTTTAAATGCCACGTCAAAGTCGAGGTCGTTAAAGTCGCCAGAATTGATCAAAATACCTTTGTCGGTAAAGGCTTCTTTCTCCAGATCGACTGTGATGTTTTTGTCAGTAGGCTGGATAACTTGTTTAATGTTTAAGCCATATTTTTTGGCGAACTCAAAATCGCGTTGATCGTGAGCCGGCACCGACATGACAGCACCTGAGCCGTAATCCATTAAGACGAAGTTCGCTGTCCATACAGGGATCATTTCTCCTGTCAGCGGGTGTTTAACCTCGATACCCAGTGCCATACCCCGTTTTTCCATCGTTGCCATGTCAGCTTCTGCAACTTTGACGTTTTTGCACTCGTCAATGAATGTGGCGAGTTCTGGGTTGGTCTCAGCGGCTTTAAGTGCCAGAGGGTGCTGAGCGGCGACGGCCACGTAAGTGACCCCCATTAGAGTGTCTGGGCGTGTTGTAAAGACTTCGAGATCTTCGCCACCGGCGACTTGGAATTTTAGTTCGACACCTTGCGAACGGCCAATCCAGTTGCGTTGCTGGGTGCGAACTTGCTCAGGCCATTCATCCAGTTGATCAAGGTCGTCTAGTAATTGGTCAGCGTAATCAGTAATTTTTAGGAACCACTGTGGGATCTTTTTACGCTCAACGAGAGCGCCCGAGCGCCAGCCGCGACCATCGATAACTTGCTCATTGGCGAGTACGGTTTGGTCGACTGGGTCCCAGTTAACTTCGGATTCTTTTTTGTAAACCAAGCCCTTTTTCATTAGGCGGGTAAAGAACCATTGCTCCCAACGGTAATATTCTGGATGGCAAGTGGCAAGCTCGCGGTTCCAGTCATAACCAAAGCCCATTTGCTGTAGCTGGTTACGCATGTAATCAATATTTTCGTACGTCCATTTTGCCGGAGGTACGTTGTTTTTCATGGCAGCATTTTCAGCAGGCAGGCCAAAAGCATCCCAACCCATTGGCTGTAATACGTTTTTGCCTTGTGTGCGCTGGTATCGAGAGATTACATCGCCGATAGTGTAGTTACGAACGTGGCCCATGTGCAGGCGGCCGCTTGGGTAAGGGAACATGGAGAGACAGTAGAATTTTTCTTTACTGGTATCTTCCACACATTTAAAACTGTCGTTCGCTTCCCAGTGTTGCTGTGCCTGGGTTTCTATCTCTTGGGGCTGGTATTGTTCGTTCATCATTATAATCGTTTGAAATCTCTGACAAATAAGCGGCAACATTGATGCCGGTTAATGGTCTACTGGTAAGTTAGGAATATGCTGCATAGGATACAATATAAGCAGAGCTGACTACAGCAGAATGGAATGCTAATTCGTCAGACATAGGGGGAAACATGGATAAGCACGATAAAAAACAGCAAACCACGCCCACTGAACAGGTTCGTTTATACGATCGAGTCTTGGCTCGTTTAGAGGCAACGCTTGATAAAGCTGAGCATAAATCATGGGATTACCTCAAAACGAAGATCGATGAAGCCATTGAGCTTGAGCAAACAGCCGAAGAGATGACGCGTGACGAGTTAGATCTACTTAAAGCTTACCTAGTGCGTGACCTGCAACAACTAGGTCATTATGCGCATGAAACGGGTGAAGGTGTTGCTGCGTGGTTGAATTTTGATCTGAACTATCTAGAAGACACATTCGTGGAGCGTCTAAAAGGTCTGGCTGATAAGACGCGGTTAGATTATGAGCGCTTACGTGAGCAGCTGGATCATGGCGCTGATCAGTATATGGCAGGGGAAATTACTGCCGGTGGTACATTTGAGTGCCTAGCGTGTGGTAAGAAGCAGGAGCTAAAACAAACAGGGCTTTTGGTGCCTTGTACGCAATGTCAAAGTGAGTTATTTAGTCGTGTAACGGGCGATTGGTCGGCATAATACATCAGGTGTTTTCATTCATGCGTCGAGCACAGGGTTGTCCCGTGCAAATAAGAATAAAGGAGCTTTGTTGTGTCTACTTTTGAGCACATTATTACGGATAGTGAGAATAATCATCATGAGGTGGACTTTCATCTCACGAATGATTCGTTCGGTATTACCTGCACGGCGCCTTTTAGTTTGACGCATCAAGTACTATCTGGAGGTAAGCAGCAAGGTAGTGAGCTGCTTACTTTAACGCAAGGTGATATGACCATTCGGTTCGTGCCTACACGTGCCATGGCCATCTTAGACGTCGTGGTGGCTGGTACTCGCTTTGGGTGGGACTCGTCGGTTAAAGAGGTCGTGAATCCGGCATTTATTAACCAAGAAGCATTTGGCGGTTTAGGTTGGTTAGAAGGGTTTAACGAGATGGTCGTTCGCTGCGGCTATCAATGGGCTGGGCATCCAGGGGTAGACGGCGAAGAGATGCTGACTTTGCATGGTCGTATACAGAATACGCCGGCTTCGTTTGTGAAACTGACAGTGGATCAGTCACCTCCGCATAACATTACTTTGTCAGCACGGGTTGATGAGAAATGCTTCAAAAGATCAGACTTTGAAGTCTGGATGCATGTGTCTGTCACACCGGGTGAGAATAAATTAGTTATTCGCGATGAGCTGATTAACCGTGGCGACTACGAGCGTGAATACCAAGTTATCTATCATAATAACTTTGGGACCCCGGTTTTAGACGCTGGCGGGCAATTACATGTGCCTGCTAAGAGTGTTTCGCCGTTTAATGAGTATGCCAAACAAGGTCTGGCTAGTTGGGATAGCATTGATCCTCCTCGCAAAGGGTTTGATGAAATGGTGTTTAACGTGTTCCCTATTAGTGATGAACAGGGGAATACCACGGCTGTGTTGCATAACGCTCAAGCTAATAAAGGGGTGGCGGTAGGCTATAACACGAGCCAGTTACCGGTGCTTACTATTTGGAAAAACCTTGATACGCCCAAGCAAGGGTATGTGGTCGGGATTGAGCCCGGTACTAGCTTTGCTTATAACCGTCGATATCAGCGGGCGCTGGGGTTAGTCCCGACAATTGGTGCTAATGAAAGCCGCGAGTTTGATGTGAGTTTCACATTCTTGATGAATGAGCAGCAAGTTGCCTCTCAAGTCGCCGATGTGATCTGTTTGCAACATACAACGCTGCTGAGCTTAGACGATGAGCCGCTGGTAACATTGCCAAGCTAATTTTTATTCACTAAGTTCGTGCAGATGACTGCGCGAATAAAATGACAAGGATGTTTTATGGATCGTTCCGCGTTAACGCTTGAATGGCAGGTCTTGCAAAATCAGTTTGATAGCTACGAAAAGTGCTCGTTATTTATAAAGTTGTTTAATGTAGGCATATTAACCCTCGCGCTTGGGAATGAAGCATTAGGCGTTAGTGTTGTCGCCATTATTTTTGTTATTTGGTTGCAAGATGCCATTTGGAAAACTTATCAATCACGCATTGATGGGCGGTTACAGCTTGTTGAACAGGGGCTGGCGATGGATGGTGAAGCATTTTCTACGAACGAATCAGAGCCTACTACTGTTATCGCGTGCCAATATAATCGTGCGTTTGCTGAGCAGCGGCCATCGTTAATAGGATTAATAAGAGAATACGGCTGCCAAGCATGTCGGCCTACGGTTGCCTTCCCGCACGCTGTGCTTGTGGTGCTAGCGGTATTTTGCTTGTAGTGAGTGAGGTATTACTCTCTGAAGGTGCGAATATAAAGCGCTTCAACTTTGGTGCGTGCCCATTCTGTCTTTCGTAAAAAGCTGAGGCTCGACTTGATAGAAGGGTTGCTCTCAAAGCATCGAATGGGGATTAATCTGGCCAACTCATTCCAGCCGTATCGCGCCTCTAGCTCCGTTACTACCTGCTTTAACGTTATGCCGTGCAGCGGGTTGTTGGGTTGTTCGCTCATTATTGTGAGGGTTCCGCTTGGTTGTTTTCTGTTAGTTCTGCATCTAACTTGGCGCGCTCCGCTTTAGAAATATAGCGCGGTTTGTTGCTGGGATTTAATTTTGCATTCGCTTTTTTTGCTTTGCTTTTTAGAATCTGATTTATCTTTTTCTTGCGATTCATCGGTAAGACCAATAAGTAGTGATAATGATGGTGGCTAGGATACGCTAATCACAATATTCATCACGTTTTTGTTTGATACTGTCGCGAATCTCTTCGGCACTCTGCCCTGAAAACTTCATGGTATTACCTGTGAGGGGGTGGATCGCTTTGAGCGTGTCTTTGTCGCGAATGTCTGCGTATTGCTCTTTGTAGTGCTCGCATTGTTCTTCACGGTATTCTTCTTCCGATGCATCACGCTTTCTTGCGGAATCAGCTCGGCTCAACAGCCTGTCTTTTTTGCGCTCTTCTCGTTCACGCTCGTAGGACGCCTGATCTAATAACCGTTGTTGGCGATAGGCGTTTTGTCGGTCAGGGGGCGCTACTTTTAGCTCCATTTTTTCTACGTTAGGTGTGGTTTTGTTGCTTTCGGATACCTTAGGAGGAACGCTTGAAAAATGAAGTTTGCCGTTGGCGTCTTTCCACTTGTACACCTCCGCAAATGCTGGCGGGACGGACAGAATAGCCGCCAAGCAGAGAAGGGGCTTGGTCAAACAAAAAATATAGCTTGTCGAAGCAGGTTGGGTATGATTTGGCATATTGGCTTACTATCGTTTTTATATGTCATTTTTGATAGCTAAAACTATCGCTGATCTAGAGCTACTGTATGTAAGAATGCTATTGCTCTTATATCAAAACTAGTAAAAGCAGCCTGAATAACAAATATCAGGCTGCTTTAAAGGGTAAAATTAATCGATTAAGCCGTATTGGTCACGCAGGATGGTGATAATCTCTTGTTTAGGGTTATCAGATAACGATAACGGTGCACCAATCACTTTTTCTGCAATACCGACATACGTGCGGCTAATATCCATCATAACCTCTTCAGGTAATGCATTGTCACGCGCTAAGGCTTCACGCTCAGGCATACGCTCTTTGTTAAGCAAGATATCAGGGTCAGGAAAGTTAGTCAGTAACCACTGGCGGAAGCCTTCTTTAGAGTTTTCAACAATTTTCCCTTCGCGGTAGGCTGCACCATCCCAAATACGTGATGAGTCTGGTGTGCCCACTTCGTCCATGTAGATCAGCTTTTCGTTGCCGGCCGCATCAGTAACGTAACCAAACTCAAATTTAGTATCGACAAAGATCTGATCCAGTTTTGCTAGCTCGTCGCTGATCACGTTAAAGCCTTCTTTTAGCAGCTTTTCGTATTGTGCAATATCGTCTTTGCTGCGCAGGTTAAAGGCTTCGAAGTTATCCTCTAAATTTTGACGGGTAATGTTCACATCATCAGCTTCTGGCACACCAGGAATACCGCGCAAAATCCCTTTAGTTGAAGGGGTAATCAGCAACTCAGGGAGTTTTTGGTCTTTCTGTAAACCTTCAGGCAAAGTGATTCCGCAAAACTCCCGTTCGCCTTTGCTGTAAGCACGCCACATAGAACCGGTAATGTATTGGCGGCAAATTGCTTCAACCATAACGGGTTTAGCTTTTTGCACGATCCATACGAATGGGTGGGGAATATCGAGGATATGGCTATCGGCTAGACCGTTTTCGCGGAACAGTTTAAACCACTGATTTGAGATAGTGTTAAGTGCTGCACCTTTACCAGGCACTCCGTTCAAGCCGCCCTCGCCATGCCAAATGCAATCGAATGCGGAGATACGGTCACTGATGACCATGATAGCTAATGGCGCATCAGGTGCCACATTGTAGCCCTTTTCTTTGATAAGGCGCTGGCTGTCGGCCTCTGTTAGCCAATAAACAGAGCGTACTTTACCGCTGTGCACCGGCTTGTCGGTACGAATAGGTAGATCGTTGTTAACAGCCAGTACTTTATCGGCAAGACTCATATGCGCAGTGTCCTTTGTTAAACTCAAGAGCAGGTTAAAGATCAGTGGATAGTTAAAGACAGGATTTTAGCAGAATAGAGAAACGTAGACACACTCTAACCAGCATTCGCTTTCTACTTAAAATACATAATTGCACTAGCATACTAGTACGCAAATACATTACACTGCTCGCTATGGATAAAACGAATACTGAAAACGAACATATTGCCGCCTTAGTGCAGCACTTGCTGGCGATTGACTCAGAAGCGTCGATGGAAAGTGCTTTGCGCAGCTTGTTGACTCCGTCTGAGTTTACGGAAGTGACTAAGCGTCTGCAGATATTTCGCATGCTAGAGCAGGGCATACCGCAGCGCCAGATAGCAGAAACGTTAGGCGTGGGTATTGCTACAGTGACGCGTGGATCACGCGCGCTTAAAGGTGAATAACCCATAGATATGGCGATCTGTGTTCGTCGGATAACCAATTATAGAGATCATCATGGCCAAAAAACCTGAACCGATAAAACTGCCCCGCAAGCCGCATTATGTTGCGGTGGCAGCCGATTGCGATTTTTTCGCACTCTTTAAAAAGATCGAAAAGCAGTTTGATACCTGTTTTATGTTGGAGTCTTTGGGCGAAGAGAGCTTTATCTCGCGTTACTCCATCATCGGGTTTGACCCAGAACAGATTTTATATGCGAACGGTAAAACGCTCACCATTCAAGAACGGGATGGCAGCAGCGAGACCTACGAAAGCGATAATCCATACTACTTACTGCGCGATATCATTCCGCAAAATGTGATCTCTCGTAAGTATGCGGGTGGCTTAACCGGTTACCTAGGCTATGACAGCATGAATTACTTTGAGCCTAGCCTGAGCCTGCAAACCAGCGAGCATTTTGATGCGTTCAAATTTGGACTGTTTAAAGACGGTCTTATCCTAGACAAAATGACCGGTGAAATTTTTTACTTCTATTACACCGATAATCGTATTGAGTTGATCAACGAACTTATCGCTCGCCCGTACGAAGGTAATGGCCCCTTAAGCATCACCAATTTGGGCGATACCATGTCCCAAAGCGAGCATGCCGATGCGGTGATGAAGGTGAAACAAGACATCATCGACGGCAAAATATTCCAAACAGAAGTCGGTTTTAAAAAGCGTTTCAAGTTAGAAGGCGACACTATCAATATTTACGAGCAACTGCGTGAAGTAAACCCATCGCCGCAGATGTATTACGTGAAATTTGGAGATCAAAAACTCATTGGTGCAAGCCCAGAGCTGCTGTTCCGTCTACGCCAAGGCGAGATGGAAACCTTCCCGCTGGCCGGCACTGCGATGCGTGGCAAAAACGAAGAAGAAGACCGCGAATTAGCGCGCGTGCTACTCAATGACCCTAAAGAGATTGCCGAGCACAATATGATCGTCGATCTACACCGCAACGACATTGGCCGTGTTGCCCAGTTTGGTACCGTTAAAGTGCGTAGCTTGATGGACATCAAGCGCTTTAGTCATGTACAGCATATCTCCAGTGAGATTGTTGGGATTATCGCCGAAGAACACGACATGTTCTCTGCATTAGCCAGTAACTTCCCCGCCGGTACGTTAACGGGTGCACCTAAAATTGAAGCAATGAAGATCATTGATGATCTTGAAGCGGATGGTCGTGGCCCTTACGGCGGCGCAGTTGGGCACTTCTCGTTTAATGGTGATTGCACATTCGCCATCCCAATTCGTACAGTATTTGCCAATGGTGAACAAGCGTATGTACAAACCTGCGGCGGTAACGTGTACGACTCCAATGCTGAAGATGAGTATGAAGAGATTCGCCGTAAATTTGCCGGTACTAAAAAAGTATTAGATCAGTTTATTAAGGCGGAGGTGTCATCATGAAAGTCTTTATTGTGGATAACTACGACTCCTTTACCTACAACCTGTATCAGTTCATTGGTGAAATTCTGACATCTGAAAAATCGAAAGGGCGTGTGGATGACTTCCAGATCATCGTAAAGCGTAACGATGAAGTCACCTTGGAGCAGATTAAAGCTGAGAATCCAGACCGCATCATTATCTCCCCTGGGCCAGGCTCACCGGATGATGAGAAATACTTTGGCGTGTGCGCACAGGTTATAAAAGAACTGGGTAAATCTACGCCGCTGTTAGGTGTGTGTTTGGGGATGCAGGGTATTACTCATGTATTTGGCGGAAAGGTGGTTAAAGCGCCGCTGCCGATGCACGGTAAAGTTAGCCCTATTAGTCACGATGGTGAGGGGATGTTCCATGAGATTCCTGATCAGTTAGAGGTGATGCGTTATCATTCTTTGATTGCACAATCGGAGAGTTTCCCGCAAGCACTGAAAGTGACAGCTGTGGTAGGTGATCTACAGTTATCTGATTTTGAGAACCCAGCAAAAGTTCGTCAGGGTGGTGAGTTTGAAATTATGGGGGTTCAGCACAGAGAATTTCCTATCTATGGAATTCAATTTCATCCCGAATCCTTCGCAACTGAAGGCGGAAAAGAGCTGATTAAAAACTTTTTGTTTTGTAATGGGTAGTATATGAAGGCGAAGTAACCCCTGCCGGAGATATCCGCCAAGGGGTTGCTTGTAAAGCGTGGAAGCGGCTTTAACGTAGAATGTTAGACAGCTTCGGGTTCGGATCCAATGATGCGCGATAGATAAGAGCAATGTTGCCTATTTCTTGCACAACTGTTGCTTCAACTACAGAGCAAAGCTCTTGTATGAGCTGCTTCTTGATATCTCGATCACCCACAGCAAATTTAACTTTAATCAGCTCGTGGTCTTCAAGTGCGCGGTCCACTTCAAGTTGAATGTTCTCGGTTAAGCCTTTGCCTGCCACCATAACAATGGGGTTGAGGCTGTGGCCAATTGTGCGAAACTGCTTTTTTTGATCAGATGTCAGGGCCATACTAGAATAGTGTTCTCTTTTGGGTGGCAAAGCCACATTAAAAAAACAATTTTACCTGAGAGTTGCTCTCGGTAAAACAACAGAGATTTATTTGTGTCAAGATCTAAAAGTAGCGGTCGTTGGTTGAAGGAACATTTTGATGATCAGTACGTCAAAAAATCGAAAGAACAAGGTTATCGCTCTCGTGCGAGCTTTAAATTATTAGAACTGCAAGATAAAGATAAATTGTTCCGTAAAGGTATGACTGTTGTTGATCTTGGCGCAGCGCCAGGTGGGTGGTCGCAGGTGGCTGCCGAACTGGTGGGGGACCAAGGAAGGGTTGTTGCTTCTGATATTCTTGAGATGGACCCATTACCGGGTGTTGAGTTTGTTCAGGGCGACTTTACGGAAGAGTCTGTGCTTAATGAAATCTTAGATGTTATGGGAAACGAGCTAGCAGACCTTGTAATTTCTGATATGGCCCCCAATATGAGTGGTAATAGCGGTGTCGATCAACCAGCTGGCATATATCTAGTCGAATTAGCGTTAGATATGGCGAAGCAGGTGTTAAAGCCAAACGGTAACTTCGTTGCTAAAGTGTTTCAGGGCGAAGGCTTTGATCAGTATATGGCCGATGTGCGTACACACTTCAAAAAAGTGGTGACACGTAAACCGGATTCATCGCGGGCGCGATCACGAGAAGTGTATATAGTAGGCATAGGGCTTAAGTGATCTATGTGTAACGGTTAGTAAACTGATATAGTTCTACTCTGCTTGTAGAGAATTTTATTGAGGGTTGTCTTTTGAACGATATGGCTAAAAATTTAGTGCTTTGGTTGGTCATCGCTGCAGTACTGCTAACAGTATTTAATAATTTCAGTACTGAGACGGAAACTAGCCGGTTGAACTACTCTGAATTTGTTAAAGAAGTGCAATCTGATCGTGTTTCTAAAGTGGTCATCGACGGGTACAACATTATAGGGACCCGTACTAATGGTGAAACCTTTAAAACGGTTCGCCCAGCGCTGCAAGACCCTAAACTAGTGGATGATTTGTTATCGCATGATGTTGTTGTGGAAGGTAAGCAGCCTGAGCAGCAAAGCATTTGGTCGCAGTTATTAGTGGCGTCATTCCCTATCCTCATCATTATCGCCATATTTATGTTCTTTATGCGTCAGATGCAAGGCGGTGGCGGTAAAGGCGGCCCAATGTCATTTGGTAAATCTAAAGCCAAAATGATGAGTGAAGATCAAATCAAAACCACATTTGATGATGTGGCAGGTGTTGAAGAAGCAAAAGAAGACGTTAAAGAGCTGGTTGACTATCTACGTGACCCGGGCAAGTTTCAGCGCTTAGGTGGTCATATTCCGCGCGGTGTTTTAATGTCAGGTAGCCCAGGTACGGGTAAAACTTTGCTGGCAAAAGCCATTGCTGGTGAAGCGAAAGTGCCTTTCTTTAGTATCTCTGGTTCCGACTTCGTTGAGATGTTTGTCGGTGTGGGTGCTTCTCGTGTGCGTGATATGTTCGAGCAAGCTAAAAAGCACGCGCCATGTATTATCTTTATCGATGAGATTGACGCCGTTGGTCGCCATCGTGGCGTAGGTATGGGTGGTGGTAATGATGAGCGAGAGCAAACATTAAACCAGTTGTTGGTTGAAATGGATGGTTTTGAGGGTACGGAAGGTGTCATTGTTATTGCAGCAACCAACCGTCCTGACGTTCTAGACCCAGCGTTACTTCGCCCAGGCCGTTTTGACCGCCAAGTTAACGTCGGACTGCCTGATATTCGTGGTCGTGAAAAAATCCTTAAAGTACACATGCGCAAAGTGCCAATGGCTGATGATGTAAAGCCCGAGCTTATTGCGCGTGGCACGCCAGGCTTCTCCGGGGCTGATCTAGCTAACCTTGTGAACGAAGCTGCTTTGTTCGCGGCGCGCAGTAATAAGCGTACCGTTGGTATGGAGCAGTTTGAGAGCGCTAAAGATAAAATCATGATGGGTGCTGAGCGTAAGTCGATGGTTATGGCTTACAAAGAGCGTCTTAACACAGCATACCATGAGTCAGGTCACGCGATTGTTGGTCGGTTAATGCCTGAGCATGACCCAGTATACAAAGTGTCGATTATTCCGCGTGGTCGTGCGTTAGGTGTGACAATGTTCCTGCCTGCTGAAGATCGTTATAGTCACAGCCGTCAGACAATTATCTCAAATATTTGCTCGCTATACGGTGGCCGTATAGCGGAAGAGATGACCTTGGGTAAAGAAGGGGTCACCACTGGCGCGTCAAATGATATTCAACGTGCGACGTCGTTGGCTCGTAATATGGTAACCAAGTGGGGTTTATCGGAAGCGTTAGGTCCGTTGTTGTATGATGATGAAGATGGCGACCCATTTGGTCATGGTTACGGCCAAGGAGCTAAGCCATTGGCTGAAGAAACGCAGCGTAGTATTGATGCTGAAGTTCGCTCTATTATCAACAGTTGTTACGAGCAAGCGCACAAACTGCTGGTAGATAACCGCGATATTTTAGAAGCGATGACTCAAGCATTGATTAAATACGAAACGATTAATAGTGATCAAATAGATGAGTTAATGGCGCGTAAACCCGTTACTCCGCCAGAAGGTTGGGTTGATGATGGAGATGAGCCGACATCGACTCCTTCTTCGGGGGAGGCTGTTGCCGAATCGGATGCGCCAGTCGCTAATGATCAGTCAAAGCCCGAGGATGATGGGGTGATTGGCGAAGACGGAAAACCTGCTTAATTATTGCGCTTAGTCGTTGATTTAATAGACCGGATGCTGGTGCAGTATTCGGTCTTTTTGTATGTGGTCTAGTATGAAACAGTTGGTATGTGGTTCCCGAACCTTGGATATGTCCCGTGTTCACGTCATGGGTATTTTAAATGTGACGCCGGACTCTTTTTCGGATGGCGGGCGTTATTTCTCCCATAGGGACGATTTAGATAAGGCGTTAGCACGAGCACGAGTTATGCTCGATGAGGGCGCTACTTTAATCGATGTCGGTGGTGAGTCTACGCGCCCCGGAGCAACACCAGTCTCTGAGCAAGAGGAAATGGATCGAGTTTTGCCTGTAGTGGAGCGAATCGCGCAAGAAATGGACGTTGTTATTTCAGTTGATACGAGCACTCCCACTTTAATGGCAGCGGCCGGTGATTTGGGTGCGGGTATGATTAATGATGTTCGCGCATTATTGCGTCCTGGGGCGGTTGATGCTGTCGCTAAATCATCAATGGCGGTGTGTTTAATGCATATGCAGGGGGCTCCTTTATCGATGCAAGAAGCGCCTAAGTATGATTCGGTCGTAGATGAAGTGTTGGTGTTTTTGCGTGAACGTGTTGCTTTATGTAAGGCTGCTGGTATCGAAGCGAAGAGGATTTGTTTAGATCCTGGATTTGGATTTGGAAAAACGCTTGATCATAATCTCTGGTTAATGAACAGTCTGGAGAATGTGCTGTTGGATGATTTGCCTTTGCTGGTGGGGACGTCCCGAAAAAGTATGATCGATGGGGTGCTCGACAAGCCTGTCGATCAACGCTTGTCGGGAGGGTTAGCTACCGTTGCATGTGCGGTAATGAAAGGAGCAAAGATAGTCAGGGTTCACGATGTAAGCGAAACAGTGGATGTGGTTAAAATGACCGAAGCGATTTTGAACGCAAAGCGTGTTTAACAAGAGAGTATGGATGTGAGTAAGCAATATTTTGGAACGGATGGTATTCGTGGTCAGGTAGGGAAGTTTCCAATCACCCCTGATTTTATGCTCAAGCTGGGCTGGGCTGCGGGTAAAGTCTTTGCTCGTGATGGGCGCTGCAAAATTCTTATTGGTAAGGATACGCGTATATCGGGCTACATGTTCGAGTCCGCTCTAGAGGCGGGTCTATCGGCGGCAGGTGTCGATGTTTTACTTACAGGGCCAATGCCTACTCCAGCTATTGCTTATCTTACGCGAACGTTTCAAGCGAATGCGGGTATTGTTATATCGGCTTCTCATAATGCCTATGGGGATAACGGGATTAAGTTTTTCTCGGCGCAAGGCACGAAATTGCCCGATGAGATCGAGCATGCCATTGAGGCGCAAATGGACCTTGTGATGACGACGGTAGATTCTGCGCGCCTAGGCAAGGCTAAGCGGGTACCTGATGCGCCGGGGCGTTATATCGAGTTTTGTAAATCTTCTGTGCCAACAGGGTTTAACTTGCAGGGCATGAAGATCGTATTAGATTGCGCTAACGGGGCGACCTATCATGTCAGCCCGGAAGTTTTATCGGAGCTGGGAGCAGAAGTTGTTGAAGTAGCGTCCTCGCCAGACGGAGTCAATATCAATGAGGCGTGTGGGGCTACCGCGCCTCAGCGTTTACAAAAAGTTGTAGTGGGAGAGAAAGCCGATCTTGGCATAGCGTTGGACGGGGATGGCGACCGGCTCATTCTGGTGGATCACCAAGGTGAGGTCGTTGATGGAGATGAGGCGTTATTCATTATTGCTAAGCAAATGAAAGACCGCGGTGAGCTAGAAGGTGGTGTTGTCGGGACGCTGATGAGCAATTTTGGGTTAGAGCAGGCATTTTCGGCAATGGGTGTGCCTTTTGTGCGAGCTAACGTTGGTGATCGGTATGTTATGGAAGAGCTTAAAAACCGGGGTTGGTCTGTCGGTGGTGAAAGCTCGGGACATATTGTATGTAAACATTTGACATCAACAGGTGATGGCACGATTTCCGCACTGCAGGTTTTGCGAGCGATAAAAGATACGGGTTTGACATTGCACGAGTTAAAAAAGGCAATGGAAAAAATGCCGCAGACTATGATTAACGTAAGAATGCATAAGCGTGTTGATATTCGTTCGGTGGAGGAAATTCAGTCAGCAGTGCAGCGTACAGAAGCCGCACTCGGTGGAAATGGTCGGGTTTTACTGCGACCTTCTGGCACGGAACCTCTTGTTCGGGTGATGCTGGAAGGTAAAGATAAATCCTTGGTTGAAAAATTGTGTGCTGAATTAGCTAAAGATGTAGAAAATGCTTTGTATGCTCTTGTAAGCCAAGAGTAACTTCGTTAATATTTGCGCCTCTTGAATGGAGGGTCACTATGCGGAAGTTAATTGTCGCAGGTAACTGGAAGATGAATGGGACAAAGCAGCTTGCTGCAGATATGGTCCATGCACTAAAAGAAGCCAGCTTACCTACTGATGTGTCCGTCGTGGTTTTTCCTCCCTCTATCTTGGCTGGTTCGTTTGTGGATTGTTCTGGTTGCAAAACTGGGATTCAAAATATTAACAGCGAGCCTTCGGGTGCTTACACTGGTGAACTCTCTGCTTCAATGGTTAAAGAAGCAGGTTGTAGTTATGTGTTGGTAGGGCACTCAGAGCGCCGGTCTTTATTTGGCGAGCAAGATGATGTTGTGGCGGCAAAAGTTAAAGCGGCTGTAGATAATGGCTTGATGCCGATGCTGTGCGTTGGTGAGACACTTGAGCAGCGTGAAGCGGGTGATTACCTTGCGGTCATTAAAAGCCAAGTGGTATTGGGTCTGAGTCGTTTATCGATTGCTGAGCTGGAAAAGGTAACCCTTGCATATGAACCTGTATGGGCTATTGGTACAGGCCGGACAGCAACGCCAGAACAAGCGCAAAATGTTCATGCAAGTGTGCGTGAAGTTTTAGCTGAAGAATATAGTCGTAAAGTAGCGGATGAAATGTCGATACTTTACGGTGGGAGTGTCAATGCGAAGAGTGCAGGCGCATTGTTTGCCCAGCCGGATATAGATGGTGGCCTTGTTGGTGGAGCATCTTTGAAGGTTAACGAATTTTTGACGATATGCAGCGCAGCTGCAGATAATGTCTAGGCGGTCTAAATAATGGAAACTGTAGTTCTAGCGGTACATGTGATTTTAGCGGCAGGTATCATTGCTCTTGTTATGCTGCAGCAAGGTAAAGGCGCAGAAGCTGGTGCAGCTTTTGGTGCTGGTGCTTCGCAAACTGTTTTTGGTAGTCAGGGCTCTGGAAATGTTTTAGGGCGCTTTACGGCTATTCTTGCTGCTGGCTTGTTTGTGACCAGTTTTGTTTTGGCTTTTTATGCTAAGCAGCAGGCATCAAGTATTTCAGATGCGGGTATTCCTAGCATCGAAGAGGTTCAGTCTGTAGATGCTGTTCCTGAATTACCTGTACTTGAGCAACAGCAATCAGCTCCGGTTGATGCTGATGTTCCCTCAGCAGGTGAGTAGTTAGTTTTTGCCCAAGTGGTGGAATTGGTAGACACGCTATCTTGAGGGGGTAGTGGCTTATGGCTGTGCCGGTTCGAGTCCGGCCTTGGGCACCATAATTTGCAATGCAAGTGCATAATGTGTATAGTTATGCACCTGTTTCTGATGCGGGATGGAGCAGTCTGGTAGCTCGTCGGGCTCATAACCCGAAGGTCGTTGGTTCAAATCCAGCTCCCGCTACCACTTATTATGAATTGGCCCCTATCAAGGGGCTTTTTCGTAAATGTGGTTTTCAATGTATTCGCAGAAATGGGTCCTAAGAGACCCATTTTTTGTTTCCGAATGGTTTAGCAGAGGTTAATAAGTGTCAGCAAAGCTGAAAAAAATTCAGGAGATGCTGGAGCCTGTCGTGCAGTCTCTAGACTGTAGCCTGTGGGGTATGGAATATATTACCCAAGGTAAACACAGCATGTTGCGTGTTTATATCGAAAAAGAGGGTGGTGTGTCTGTGGATGATTGCGCGGCAGTGAGCCATCAAATTAGTGGTGTGCTTGATGTCGAAGATCCAATTTCCGGAGAATATACGCTTGAAGTATCTTCCCCAGGTATGGATCGCCCTCTGTATACGCTTGAACAGTTTACAGAGTATGCAGGTAACATCGTACAGGTAAAGCTGCGTATTCCATTTGAAGGTCGCCGAAATTTTAAAGGGTTGCTAAATGGCACCGAAGGCGAAGATATATTGCTGGTTGTGGATGACGAAGAGTTTTTGCTTCCGATTGATTTGATCGATCGCGCACAAGTTGTCCCACAGTTTTAAAAGTACTATCGAGGATAGAGCGAGGCAGCAGCATGAATAAAGAGATTCTACTGGTTGCAGAAGCAGTTTCTAATGAAAAAGACGTACCTAAAGACGTCATTTTTGAAGCCATTGAGTTGGCGCTAGCAACAGCGACTAAAAAACGTTACGACGAAGAAGCAGAAATTCGCGTCGTTATTGACCGTGCCACGGGTGATTATGAAACTTTCCGTAGCTGGTTGGTTGTAACTAATGACGTGGTGCCAATGTTAGGCACTGAGTTAACATTTCAAGAAGCCGAAGAAATTGATAGCAAATTGCAGCCGGGCGATACCTATGAAGAACAGGTTGAGTCGGTTGCCTTTGGCCGCATAGCCGCGCAGACCGCTAAACAGGTTATCGTGCAGAAAGTGCGTGAAGCTGAGCGCGCTAAAGTTGTTGATTTGTACCGCGACAAAATTGGCGAGTTGATTTCGGCTAGTGTAAAGAAAGTTACACGGGACAACATTATTGTGGATCTAGGTAACAACGCTGAAGCGTTATTACCTCGTGAAAATGTTTTGCCGCGTGAAGTATTTCGTATGGGCGACCGTGTGCGTGCCGTTTTAACTGAGGTTCGTTCTGAAGGCCGCGGCCCGCAGCTGATCTTAAGTCGCACCTGCCCAGAGATGTTGATTGAACTTTTCCGTATTGAAGTACCCGAAATATCAGAAGAAGTTATTGATATCCGTGCCGCTGCTCGAGATCCTGGATCGCGCGCTAAAATTGCCGTAAAAACAAACGACGGTCGCATAGACCCTGTTGGTGCTTGCGTGGGCATGCGTGGTGCTCGTGTGCAAGCGGTTTCCAATGAACTTGGCGGTGAGCGAGTTGATATTATTTTGTGGGATGATAATCCTGCACAGTTAGTTATTAACGCGATGTCACCAGCAGAAGTGGCTTCGATCGTTATCGAAGAAGAGTCCCACTCTATGGATGTTGCTGTTGCGGAAGAAGCCTTAGCTATGGCTATCGGTCGCGGCGGTCAAAATGTTCGCTTGGCATCTGAGCTGACTGGCTGGGAACTCAATGTCATGTCTGAAGATGAAGCGCAGGCAAAACAGCAGTCTGAAATGGGCTCTGTTATGGATGTGTTTATTAAGCACTTAGACGTGGATGAAGATGTCGCTTCTATTTTAGTGGAAGAAGGTTTCACTACGTTAGAAGAAGTCGCTTATGTGCCTGTTGATGAAATGTTAGAAATCGACGGCTTTGATGAAGACATCGTTAATGAGCTTCGCTCGCGCGCCAAAGATGCACTGTTAAATATGGCGTTAGCAAATGAGGAACAGCTAGAGAATGCTGAGCCTGCAGAAGACCTACTCACGATGGAAGGTATGGATCGTCACTTGGCGTTCCTGTTAGCCGCTCGTGGTGTTGTTACAATGGAAGACCTTGCTGAGCAATCAGTTGAAGAGCTTCTGGAAATTGAAAATATGACTGAAGAAAAAGCGGCGGAAATTATAATGACCGCACGTGCGCCCTGGTTTGCGGATGAAGCTTAAAGTCAACGGAGGAGATTTACCAATATGGCAGAAGTCACAGTAAAACAACTTGCCGATGTGGTTGGTGTTCCCGTTGAGCGTTTATTAACGCAGATGCAGGAAGCGGGTATTGCTGGTAAGAACCAAGATTCAATGGTTTCTGAAACCGAGCGTCAATCATTGTTAGGTCATTTAAAACGATCTCATGGTGATGAAAACGGTGATGGCGATTCCCCGAAAAAAATCACATTAAAGCGTAAGACAACATCTCAGCTTAAAGTAGCTGGTGCTTCCGGTAAGAAAAAAACCGTTAATGTAGAAGTGCGTAAAACTCGTACATACGTTAAGCGTTCAGATGTTGATACGGATGAGGCTGCTCAGCAAGCACAAGCTGAAGAGCAAGCACGTTTGGCAGCAGAAGAAGCAGCACGCGTTGCTGCAGAGCAAGCCAAGAAAGAAGCTGAAGAAAAGGCACGTCTCGAAGCAGAAGAAGCTGCTCGTAAACAGGCGGAAGCAGCTAAAGAGAAACAAGCCGCGGCTCCTCAGCAAACAGAAGCTCCAGCACCTAAGCCTGCTGAAGCCAAACCCGTTGCAAAAGAGAAACCGGTGGAAGTAAAACAACCTACTAAGGCTAAACCAGCCGAGCCTAATCGTACCACCGAGCCTAAAAAAGGCTTCCGTGGTGAAGATAAAAAGCCAGCAAAAGGCCGAGGTGGACGTAACGATTTTAATAATCGTGATGATCGTCGTGGTGGCAAACTGTCTCGTAACTCTAAGACGCCGCGTAAGCAGCAGTCTAATCGTAATAACGAGCATGGCTTCACTGAGCCACAGGCACCAAAGGTTCATGATGTAGCCATTCCAGAGAGTATTACGGTTGCTGAACTGGCTAAGAAAATGTCAGTTAAAGCGGCAGAAGTGATCAAGGTTATGTTCAAAATGGGCGCTATGGCGACCATTAACCAAGTAATTGATCAAGACACAGCGGTACTTGTTGTTGAGGAAATGGGTCATGTACCTAAGCCGATGCAAGAAAATGCTGTTGAAGAAGCCTTGATGGAAAGCATGCAAAGTCACGAAGGTGATCGTCAAGGCCGTGCTCCAATCGTTACGGTTATGGGTCACGTTGACCATGGTAAAACATCGCTGCTGGATTACATCCGTCGCACACGTGTTGCTGCCGGTGAGTCTGGTGGTATTACGCAGCACATTGGTGCTTACCATGTTGAAACAGACAATGGCATGGTTACCTTCTTGGATACTCCAGGACACGCTGCGTTTACGGCTATGCGAGCACGTGGTGCTAAGCTGACTGATATTGTAATCCTTGTGGTTGCAGCTGATGACGGTGTTATGCCTCAAACAGAGGAGGCGGTTCAGCACGCGCGTGCGGCTGGTGTTCCTCTTGTTATCGCCGTTAACAAAGTAGATAAAGAAGACGCTGATCCTGATCGTGTTAAAAACGAGTTAGCTCAGCGTGATGTTATCCCTGAAGACTGGGGTGGTGATGTTCAATTTATCGAAGTTTCGGCTAAAACCGGTCATGGTATTGATGACCTGCTAGAGGCGGTGCTGTTACAGGCCGAAGTTCTAGAATTGAGTGCTGTTCCAGAAGCACCGGGTCAAGGTGTAGTCGTTGAGTCTCGTTTGGATAAAGGACGTGGTCCAGTTGCGACGTTGTTAGTACAAAACGGTACGCTTCGTAAAGGTGATATTGTTCTTGCCGGTCTGCATTACGGACGCATCCGTGCGATGTTGGATGAGAATGGTAAAGCCGTTGAAGAAGCTGGCCCGTCTATCCCTGTTGAAATACTTGGTTTGGATGGTACGCCTGCAGCGGGTGATGAGTTTGCTGTTGTTTCCAATGAGAAGAAAGCGCGTGAAGTTGCATTGTTCCGTCAAGGCAAATACCGCGAGGTTAAGTTGGCGCGTCAACAAGCATCGAAACTTGAAAACTTGTTTGAAAACATGCAAGCCGGCGATGTTAAGTCTCTGAATATCGTACTAAAAGCGGACGTGCGTGGTTCTCTGGAAGCGTTAACTAACGCGCTAGAAGATTTGTCGACAGACGAAGTAAAAGTCGTCATTGTTTCTAGTGGTGTAGGTGGTATCGCTGAGACAGAAGCGAACTTAGCGTTGGCTTCCTCTGCATTGGTGATAGGTTTTAACGTTCGTGCTGATGCACAAGCCAAAGCTATTATTGATCGTGAAGGCATTCAATTACGCTACTACAGTGTGATTTACGACATCATTGATGACGTTAAGCAGGCAATGACGGGGCTTCTATCTCCAGAATTCCGTGAAGAAATTGTCGGTATTGCTGAAGTACGTGATGTATTCCGTTCGCCTAAATTGGGCTTGGTTGCTGGTTGTATGGTAACTGAAGGTACGGTCTTCCGTAACAAGCGGATTCGTGTACTACGTGATAACGTTGTTATCTATGAAGGCGAATTAGAGTCGCTACGTCGCTTTAAAGATTCCGTTGCTGAGGTTCGCCAAGGTATGGAATGTGGTATCGGCGTTAAAAACTACAATGATGTGAAAGAGGGCGATCAGATCGAGGTATTCTCGACTGTTGAAGTCCAACGGACACTGTAAACGGAGTCGTATGGCACGCGAGTTTAGTCGTACACAACGAATCGCTGACCAGATCCAAAGGGATCTGGCTCAGGTGATTCAGTTTGAAATTAAAGATCCCCGTATGGGGATGGTGACAATTAGTCACGTAAAAGTCGCTAAAGATCTAGGTTATTGCGATGTCTACATCACGGTTTTACCGTTAGGAGACCAAGATGAAGCAGAGTCGATCGCCGTATCGTTAGATGTGCTGCGTAAGGCAGCTGGTTTTTTACGTCATGAGTTATCCCATAAAATTAAGCTACGTGTAATGCCACAGTTGCGTTTTCATTTCGATGAGAGTGTAGAACGTGGTCGCCAATTACATAGCTTGATTGAAAAAGCAGCGCGCGAGCTGCGGGATAAAGAAGCCTCTGACGAGGAATAAGCGTGGCTAGAACAAGAAAAGGCCGTCCTGTGGACGGCATTTTATTATTAGATAAACCGCAAGGCGTCAGTTCTAATCATGTGCTGCAGGTTGCTAAGCGTCTTTTTGGCGCGGCAAAGGCTGGCCATACCGGCGCTCTTGACCCATTAGCAACAGGTATGTTGCCACTCACCTTTGGTGAGGCTACTAAGTTTTCACAGTTTCTTCTCAATGCTAATAAGCGTTATCAGACCATGGCTAAGTTAGGCATCCGAACCGATAGCAGTGACGCTGATGGAAAGGTGATCGCGACCGCTAATGTGGGTGATGATATAACGCAAGCCCGTATCGCCAGTTTGCTCGTTGAGCATTTTACTGGAGAGATAGAACAAGTCCCTTCAATGTTCTCGGCTTTAAAGCATAACGGGCAGCCGCTTTATAAATTGGCAAGGCAGGGCGTTCAAGTTGAAGTCAAGCCGCGTCGAGTCACCATTTTTTCGATTGAAATAATGGCCTTTCGCGGGGATGAGGTTGATCTGGATATATGTTGCTCAAAAGGAACGTATATTCGTTCAATCGTTGAGGATTTGGGGCTGTTGCTAGGTTGTGGGGCCCATGTGAAAAGGCTTCGTCGCTTGGACTCGGGGCCTTATCTCGCCAAAGATATGATTACCTTAGACGAATTGCGTGAAATAGCTGAGCCTAAAGCGCCTGATGAGTCTCAGGAAAGCATACAAACTCGTCTTGATGCGCTATTATTAGCGCCGTGGTCAGCGATAGAAGATACACCAGTGATTGAGTTAACAGCAGAGCATTGCCAGTTGATTCGCCAAGGGCAAAAAGTATCGGTTGAGCACAGGCCGGTTTCGTTGATTCGAATACACGAAAAAGGCTCAAATACTTTTTTAGGGATAGGTGAAGTGACAGATGATCGACGCCTTAAGCCGACTCGTTTGTTGAGTACTCAAGCTGCATCTTAGCTAGAGGTTTTGCCTATTCTGATTGTTTCGCTTAAGCGCTCTTTTGTGCTTTTGCGTTAGACGGTTTACTGAAAATATGCTCGGTATACCGTGACATTTAACCGGCAACGTGACACCAAAGGTGCATGATTGTCTGCATATTATTTTTGGAGTTAAACAGATGTTAACAGTTGAACAAAAAGCGCAAATCGTTGCAGATTTCGGTCGTGGTGAAGCAGACACAGGTTGTACAGAAGTACAGGTTGCTTTGCTTACCGCTAACATTACTGGTCTGCAAGAGCATTTCAAAGCACATAAGCACGATCACCACTCACGTCGTGGTCTGATCCGCATGGTAAACTCGCGTCGTAAGCTGCTTGATTACTTGAAAAAGAAAGATGCGGATCGTTACTTAGCTTTGATCGGCCGTCTAGGTCTGCGTCGTTAAGCTGAACTCTACAGAGGCCATACAATGTATGGCCTCTGTTTTATAAGCCTCCTGTTTGAGTGGATGCGATTTCAACCCGCCTGTACTCATTTGTGTTTCTGCTATTCAATAAGATAGCTGTGTTATAAGAAATACAAATGAGTACTGGCTTAAAGATGGTGTCGAAACGCGCTCTCCTGCAGGTATATTTTTTGTCTTTTTAAAGGAGTTAATCGTGTTTCAAACGATTACTAAAACGTTCCAATTTGGTGGCCAAGAAGTCACAATCGAAACGGGTCGTGTTGCTCGCCAAGCAACAGGCGCTGTATTAGTTACTATGGGCGGCAACCAAGTATTGTGTACGGTTGTTGGCGCTAAAGAAGCCAAAGACGGTCAAGATTTCTTCCCGTTGTCGGTTCATTATCAAGAGAAGTACTACGCCGTAGGCCGTATCCCTGGTGGTTTCTTCAAGCGCGAAGCGCGCCCATCAGAGAAAGAAACACTAACATCACGTCTGATCGACCGTCCAATTCGTCCATTGTTTCCAAAAGGCTTCATGAACGAAGTACAGGTTATCTGTACGGTCATGTCTGCAGATAAGGTAAACGATCCGGATATTGCTGCATTGATTGGTACATCAGCGGCTTTGTCGATCTCGGGCATTCCTTTCGTAGGCCCAATCGGTGCTGCACGTGTTGGCTTTACAGAAGCTGATGGCTATATCCTAAACCCTAACTATGAGCAGCTAGCTACTTCAGAGTTAGACATGGTTGTTGCAGGTACGTCTGATGCGGTTTTGATGGTTGAGTCAGAAGCCCAAGAACTAACCGAAGATGAAATGTTGGGTGCGGTATTGTTCGCGCACAACGAGATGCAAGTAGCTGTTAATGCAATTAATGAGCTAAAAGCCGAAGCCGGTAAGCCAATGTGGGATTGGCAGCCAGCTGCTAAGAACGAAGCGCTGATTGCTCAAGTTAAAGAGCTTGTAGGTCAAGGTATTGCCGATGCATACCAAGTGGCTGATAAAATGCAGCGTCAAGGTGCGTTGAGTGAGTTGCGTAACCAAGCTGTTGCGGCTTTGTCTGGTGAGGAAGGTCAGCCTAGCGCTAAAGAAGTGTCGGGTGTTGTGAGCTCGGTTGAGAAGCAGATCGTTCGTCAGCGTATTGTTGATGGTGCTCCGCGTATCGATGGCCGTGATACTAAAACGGTTCGTCCAATTGAAGTAGCTATCGATGTACTGAAAGGTACTCACGGTTCTGCACTATTCACGCGTGGTGAAACGCAAGCCATTGCGACTTGTACGTTAGGTACTGCACGTGATCAACAGATCATTGATGCGATTGAAGGTGAGCGTAAAGATCCGTTCATGTTGCATTACAACTTCCCTCCTTATTCAGTTGGTGAAGCAGGACGTATGGGTGCAACAGGCCGTCGTGAAATAGGTCATGGCCGTCTAGCGCGTCGTGGCGTAGCGGCAATGCTACCATCACAAGAAGAGTTCCCATATACCATCCGCATTGTATCTGAAATCACGGAATCAAACGGCTCTAGCTCTATGGCCTCTGTTTGTGGTGCTTCACTAGCTATGATGGATGCTGGCGTGCCGCTTAAAGCCCCTGTTGCAGGTATCGCAATGGGATTGGTTAAAGAAGGCGAAAAGTTCGCTGTTTTAACTGATATCTTGGGTGACGAAGATCACCTAGGTGATATGGACTTTAAAGTAGCTGGTACTGAAGCAGGTGTTACAGCACTGCAGATGGATATCAAGATTACAGGTATTACCGAAGAAATTATGGAGATTGCATTGGAGCAAGCGTTCAATGCACGTACCCATATTTTGAAAGAGATGGCTAAAGTTATCGGTTATGCACGTCCAGAGCTTCCTGATAATGCACCAGCGATGACTCAGATTAAAATCAACCCTGAGAAAATTCGTGACGTTATCGGTAAAGGCGGAGCGACTATCCGTTCGTTGACAGAAGAAACGGGTGCTATGATCGACATCGATGATGATGGTACGGTTCGTATCTATGCAGCGGATAAAGCTTCTGCAAAAGCGGCAACTGATAAGGTTATCGAAATCACTGCTGAAGCGGAAGTTGGTAAAGTTTACGAAGGTAAAGTGGTACGTATCGAAGAGTTTGGTGCGTTTGTTAACTTATTGCCAGGTAAAGACGGCCTAGTTCACATTTCTCAGATTGCTAACAAGCGTGTTGAGAAAGTGACTGATTACATCAACATGGGTGATGTGATTAAAGTTAAAGTACTTGAGGTTGATCCACGTGGGCGCATTAAGTTGTCTATGAAAGACTTGATTGAAGATGAGTCTGTTGAAGGCTAATCGCTGATAGTCGATTAAAAAAAGCCCTCTTATGAGGGCTTTTTTGTGGACGCTATACGTTAAGAGCATCGTAAACCAATAAAAAACCTCGCAGTGCGAGGTTTTTTATTGAAAGTGATAAGGGCTATTAAGGGGCGCTATCGATCATGTATTCGATAGCAATTTTCAGCTCATCGTCAGAACATGTGGCACATGTTCCTTTTGGTGGCATGGCATTAATACCGCTGATGGCTGTGGCTAAAAGGCTATCAATGCCCTTAGCAGCTCTGTCAGTCCATTCGCTCGTACCAAACTTAGGCGCGCCAGCAACACCGATAGAGTGGCACGCTGCGCAAGCACTGTTATATACCTCTTCACCTGAGCGAGCACCGCCGGCTGTTGTAGCGACTGCTGCTGCGGCACCGCCACAAGAGTCATCACCTTCTAGGCATACGTTGCCCGCTGGCTTTATACGCTCGATAATTTTTTCATCGGAGGTTGCTGCACCTACCGAACTAGCCAGGGCTAAACTTAAACCCAATGCGCTTAAGATTGATGTCACTTTAGCGATCAATTTCACAGTGGAGACCTCGTCACGGTTCATTAGATGCTTAAGAGCATCATTAATTTTAATAGCGCAAATTATACCGATAAAAGCACCTAACAAAAAAGGGGTTATATATTGGTCTTAAGGCGTATAACAACATAAAGTATTGAGGTTAGACAATGAAAAGCACTTTTTGGCTTTTCAGCTTGGCAAAGCCACGTTAGCTACGTATTATTAGCGCCCACATGAATGAGTAAGCGCCTGTAGCTCAGCTGGATAGAGTAGCAGGTTCCGATCCTGTTGGTCGGGGGTTCGAATCCCTCCAGGCGCGCCATTTTTTCTGAGCTAATTCTGGTTCTTTTAGCCACAAACCTTTGGTAATGCTTGGCGCCACTGCTATTAATTTTTCTAGTTTGGGGTTGTGGTGAATTGATTTCATTTCATTAGTTGTGATTCTGTTGTATGAGTTAAAGCATGAAATGATATGCTTTCATAGATGATTTTTTTGCTAGCATGTTGAAATTAAAGGTAAAATTTAAATAACTTTATAAAGAATAAGTTTAAATTTTCTATATGAAATAACTTCCAATTCGAGTAGATGTGTTATTGCATGTGCAATGCAGTATTTTGACTACCTCTAGCAGGCTCTTCTGCCCAAAGTGTGCTCTACAGCAATTCAGCTAAAAAACGGCAGGGAGCGAATGAAGAGCAAAGGCGTTCGCTGAGGGTAAAGCTCTGTCGCTGATTAATGGTGATGAGCTTTCACGCATGCTCGCAGAAAGGTGCAGAGGCGCTCTGAACCAGTTGCAGAAGCTAAAGTGACTGCAGCCGTCATTCACTGCCCCAAACGCAGGGTGGTAGTACCGTAAAGGCTTTATTTTGCTAAGGCGGTAAACTAGCCATGCAATAATTACTAGTTTGCCGGCCCATCAGTTACTTAATTCAATATTCTGAACATTATCGATCCATGTCTGGAAAATTTCAGCTGTCGAGCTGTGGCGACGACTCATCTTAAATTCACTAAATAGCCAGTCAATTGGGTCTTTAGGTTGAGCAGCAAGCGCAGCACGAGCTATACCAATTTTTTCTTGGTAACATAAATTCTTCCAGTCGCGCTCAAGGCCAAAAGCATAAAGGCCTCTCCATGGGATCTCATCGCACACATCATCCGGTGATAGCCAAACAGTTGTTTTTTCTTCGCCCTCTCGCCAGAAACCAGCCCAGCCTTTAATTACATTGCGTAGATGCTGGCGTTGTTTACGAGAGCTACGACTCAAATCGTGCTTGAGTGCAATATCGAGAGTCAGCTCGTGAAGCGTAATCCCATTTTTGAGTTTTAATATAGATTTGGCTAGGCTGC
Organism: Neptunomonas phycophila; assembly: GCF_001922575.1. Lineage (NCBI taxonomy): Bacteria > Pseudomonadati > Pseudomonadota > Gammaproteobacteria > Oceanospirillales > Oceanospirillaceae > Neptunomonas > Neptunomonas phycophila. Next base: position 117,493 of record NZ_MRCI01000001.1, read on the forward strand.
TTAGATTCACCCAGTGATCTGCATCAAAGTATTTATCGCTGTCATAGCATGGAAGGTCTGCAAGTACATCACGCAAAGAATTAGACGGTGATGCTTGAAGATGAATCGATGTGGTTTTGGCTTCTTCGCGCTTGCTGTCGAGCTGAATATCATTCTCACTCGAGTTTGTATTAGGTGTACAGGAAGAAATCTGATCTGCCTCTGGTTCTTGCTCGGGCATTGAGGCTGATATTATCTCAGGCTCTGACACTACAACGTCCTCAGTTTCACGATCTTCAATTAATAGTGCTTCCAACCTTTCGTGGATTTTCTTTATCGCATGCTCTGGCTCTTGGAAGTAATCAGTTGACCATAAGCGAACGATGCGCCAGCCAAGATTCTCAAGGATTGTTTGGCGCACACGATCACGATCGCGTGCTGAGGGAGAACTGTGGTAGGTAGCACCGTCACACTCAACACCTGCTAGATATTCGCCGGGCTTATCTGGATGAATAATACCCAGATCTACGCGGAATTTAGATACTCCCACCTGTGTCTGAACCTTCCAGCCCTTCTCTCGAAGAGTCATGGCTACAGCCTGTTCAAAGTCTGAATCAAATTGGTCAACACCGTAATTAGCCGAACTAAACTCAGCTAACGCAATTGGCCCACGCTCGGCGAATTCAAGGTAGTTTTTAAGGTGCTCTACGGCCGTCGCTTGTGTCCTAGACAGGTCAACCATAGATGAATCAAAACTAGAGAAGACCAACATTTCAGTTGTTGCTCGCGTAACTGCAACATTTAGCCGGCGTTCACCGCCTTGTTTGTTTAGAGGGCCGAAGTTCATGCTCATGGTACGGCCACGAGGTTCAGTTGGGCCGTAGGTTAGCGATAGGATAATAATGTCACGCTCATCTCCTTGAACTGACTCAAGGTTTTTAACAAATAACGGATCGTAGTTATCCGTTGCAGTAAAAAAATGTTCGAGTTCGGGATTTTTGCGGCGCGCCTCATCAATCAAATCCTCAACCAAACGTTGTTGTTGTAAGTTGATTGTAACGATTCCCATTGAACGTTCTGGCGCACCGTTAAGCATGTCTGTCAGGCGCTGAACGACCTCCGTTACTACTGCTTGTGCCTCGATGGCATTGGTCTGACCGCGACCTTTAGCATACACACCGTCAATGCGGTGCAACGTTACAGCGCTAGTTTTTGTTTCTGCTGAAGGGAAAGTGGTGAGCTGATTCTCATAATAGTGCGAGTTAGAGAATGCTATCAGTGTTTCATGGCGGCTACGGTAATGCCCCGTTAAGCGAAGATGCGGTAAGCGTGCCGCTAGCGCTTGATCCAATATGGATTCTAAATCACCCTCATCTGAGTCTTCTTCTTCTTTGCGCCCAAACGTATTGCTAGGTGGCATCTGCTTTGGATCACCAACGACTATGACATTCTTTCCACGTGCGATTACGCCAACTGCATCCCAAGTAGTGATTTGAGAAGCTTCATCGAACACGACAAGATCAAAAAATGCAAAATCGGCAGGTAAGAATTGCGCGACTGATAACGGTGACATCATAAAACAAGGTGTCAGATCTGTGAGAGCGTCTCCCATGTCACTCACCAATGCACGCACAGGTTTATGTCTAGTTTTTTTCGTCAGTTCACGTGCGAGTACACTATACTCTGCTGGTGTATCAGGGGAGTTTCGATCAGGCACGCCCCCAGCAGTTTTAGCCAAAATATACTCGGCCGTCGTTGCTGAGACATCAGCATCAAGCTCACGGAACATCTCAATGGTGGATTCATGAGAGGCACCTGCAAATTGAACTAGGGAAGGGCTCTGATCGATCAGTTTAGGTGCTAACCAGACACATAACGCAGTCATCGCATTAGCCTCACAGTCTCGTGGAGCAATGGCGCGCTTTTCCAACAACAACGATAGTGGCTCAAGCTGGTATTGAGCTGCATGTTTCTTGGCCGCCAACCAGCGGCACCAACGGCTTAAGCGTTCACTCTGATCCGCCATAACACCAAAGTCAGCTGCAATTTTTTGAAGGTCATCATCAACGTTAATGGTGATTTTGAGGTTTTCAGCATCGTGAATAAGCGCTGTCATGTTAGCTGCTTCCTCGGCTACACGGCGGGCCAGGTCTACGATCTGCGAGCTATCGGATAGGAAGTCTCGACCGTCCACTAGGTGTCGGCGTAACGTACCAACAGGAAGTGTCGGATCCGCAAAAGATCCGATAAACGTTTTAAAGAGCTCTAATGCACGGGTACCATTCGTAAAGGATCTATTGAGTTGTTGTGGATCTGAATCAATACCGGACCAAATTGCCGTTCCTTCGAGCTCTGCCGCACTGCTTTTAAGTTGCTTAAGTGTTTCACGTGCAGTGAGTGCTGAATCAAGAATCCCAAGATTTTCGATCTTGTCAAGCCCTTTCGCACTCATCACTTTACGTAGGTTATGGCGCTTCAAAAAACCAAAGAGCCCGGTAGCTTCGTTGCGCTGATGAATCCATTGATCCCAATCACACTCATCGAGCATCACCCATTTAAGACCGTGACCAAATTCTTTTATTTGGTCGTGCAGCTCGGTGTGTAAAGGTATGCAGTTGCTCAATGCATTAACACGAGACGGTCCGCCGCCTTGAAGCGCGAAATCGACATCCCCATTTAGCACTAGATCGCATAATTCAGCCAGCCCAGAAATATGGGGTAGCTTAGCCGGTGATATGTGCTCAAGCGGGAGGTCTAGGGCTTTTACCAAAGCTTCTACGCTCGAGCGTGCTTTATTTGCTGCGGTGTGTATTCGATTTGCACACGAGACAGCAGAAGTACGCCATTGGTTTGAAAACTCTAATTGGCGGATCGAGTTGAAATTAGCAGGGTCGAGATCTTCGATCTCACCAAAGGCGATACCCAGTTCTCTCGCCGTTTCTAAGTATGGATCTAGTTCTGCTTCTGTTCTGACCGGAGCTTGGCTTTGATCTTCTGGCCACTCTAAGCGTAATGGATGCTCATACGAGAAGCGAACTACCCTTGCCATTGCATCACGGGCAGACAGTCCAAGCGCATGCTGCCTATGTAGCTCTGATACATAGTTATTCAATCCGTGACGGACTTTTTCTAGCTTCTGCGCCTTCGCTATCCATTCGCTCTGGCTAGCGCTTTCTCGCTGCGTCCATGCAGCACCCAACTGATTAAGTACCGACTTTTTGTTTACTTTGTTTGAATGCAACTCCAAACAGAGGTGTTCTAATCCGATTTTTTCCATACGGCGGTATACGACCTGAAGTGCCGCCATTTTTTCGGCTACAAAGAGTACTTTCCGTCCTAGTGCTAAGTTTTGACAGATGATGTTCGCAATCGTTTCTGACTTGCCTGTACCCGGTGGTCCTTCAAGGACGAAGTCTTGAGGGTGGGAAGAGGCCTCTACTGCGACCATCTGAGAGGAATCGCAGTTTAGCGGTGCGTAGAAAAACTCTGGGGTTATCTTGTCGTCAACTTCGTCACGCTTTATGAAGGAACTATCCTGTTTGAAGGCATCAGATGGGTGCTCTACAAGGTGGTCTACAAACGGACTTTGTTTAAGGAGCTCAGTACGATCGCGAAGATCTTTCCACATAAGGTATTTCGCAAACGAAAACGAGCCAAGAACAATCTCTTCAACAACAATAAAGCCTGGTTGATCCCGGATCGCAGCTCGAACGATATTCCAGATCTCTTCTACATCAGCGCCAGAATCATCTTCTGGGAGTTCGTGGCGTAACTGCTCGAGATTAATATCGTAATCTCTCTGAAGCATTTCAATGAGTGTTAGGTTAAAGGTCGGTTCTTCATCAGGGAGCTGGCGTAGCATAACCTTAGCCTGTGCGCTACGACGCTCTAGTTTTACCGGTAATAGAATCAGTGGCGCACGAAATGATTTTTCACTATCTACTGTCTCTTTCCAGCGAAGCATACCGATCGCTAGAAATAGAGTATTTGTGCCCCCTTCTTCCAAATCATTCTTAGCCTTACGAAGGAGTTCAACGAGCTTCGTTTCTTTGCGTTTTAACGTGTCGTTAACAATGAGCTTTTTGTTGTCGAGCTGTTGTAATGCAAACTCTCTGTGTAGGTCATCGCCTGTGCTGAGCCGAAATGCTTCGGTACTACGCTCTTTATCAACAATCGGTGTTTCGTCCGCTGAAACAAAGCTAAAAACCTGATCGGCGGCTAGCATATCCTCGAGCTTGCCTAAATCCGGACAGAAGAGCTTCAAAGCAGAGCTTTTTACATTAAGTAATGGATTACGTTTCGTTAAATCTAGTAGCTTACGCTGCCACATATCTACGCGAGTATCAGGGGTTTCTTCATAGATCCAATCACCTGCACGCACCGGTGGTAAAGGTGGTGGCAAGTCTATACCGATGGTTACGCCTGCCTCACTATCTTCGCTATTGTTATCCGCTTCTCCATTGGTGTTATCTTCGATGACTCCAATTGGTTTTACTCGACGAGCTCGTGCTTGTGTGATGTCTATTAACATCACGAACTCAGATTCCTGATCCTCTTCCAGCAAAGTCTTAGCGCGTTCGATCGCTTGTTTGAATGTAACGGGCGAATCATTGGTGACCAGTGTTGTCTCGAACATCACAATGTCGGACGTATCCATACGCTTACGGAGATCAATAGGATCGTCATTGGTGAGCACAGGGAAGCATTCATCAATCAACCAAAAACCTGCGAACGCATGTGTTTTCGTAAAAGCGATGACGGGGTTCAACCCCATATTCTCTAGGCAACTGGCAAACAGGACCGAGGTATCGAGGCAGGCTGCTGTCTTATGCTCCAATATATCGGCTGCAGGGCGGATACGCTGCCCACGTTCGGCCCATCCGTTTGGTGGTGACAAGTAGGTTAGGCGCTCGTTAAAAATTGTTGACCAAAGTGCGGCACCGAACAAAAAAGGTCGCTCACGAGTGTTGGATTGATACCCATCGATTGCGCTGTTCTGCCTTGTGTTGCGAAGCCCCTGTGCGACTTTAGCGGTTAGTACTTCAACTGTATGAACATTAGGCTGAACAAACGCACCTAGCAGTTCAGCTTGGCGTGACTCACCGCCCCAGTAATCGGCAGGTAAGAAACTGATTTCATGATGTGACGAGAGTTCATGCGTTTGCCCATTACCATCAATATAAGACACAGCGAACGTTAGCTGAACCAGCATTTCTTCCGTTAAACCTGATAGCTTATCGAAGTTTGGTTTTAGTGGTCGTTCCTGTAGCTTTGTGGACTGCCCTGCTTCAAGGCGATCTATTAGCCACTCTTCAGGCTCAAAGTAGATGGGAGAGCTGGTGAGACGAACACGTATATCTCTGAAAGATTGTGAAGATTCAACTTCGACTTCAACCGGTGCTGATAGGAGCACTCGATTCAGTAATGAGTAGGCGTTTTGTTGCGCCGCTAGTGAAAAAGTGGATGCCAGGTCGCTGTTGAGCTGCAACTTCATATTAACTTCCTTATTACATTTGCGCAGTATCGTGTTGTCTCGGCTGGCATTCGTTTGATAGCAGGATCGAGCAGCACATCAAGTCTAGAACCTAGGAATAAGTTCCTCAAGTATTTTAAGTTGCATAGCTTCCCACATAAGGCACCTTCTAATGTGTTATGGACGACACTATCAGGTCACAGTGCCACAGCATAATTCACTGTGGCTGCTGTTCCACCGGTATTCACTGTAACAGCCTAAGTATGATGAGGTCTGGAGATCGTCTCTTAGACGGCATCTGACAGCATTCTTTGCCCGGTTTCCGATCCTGTTGGTCGGGGGTTCGAATCCCTCCAGGCGCGCCACTTCTAGTTTCCTTTTCTGCTCTGTTCATATAGTCACTTATTGATTGCTCGAACGGGAGGGTGATAGCCCCCCGACAACTATGAGTCGAGCGAAGCGATTTTCATTCCTAGCTGTATATTAAGTTCTTGTTATTCATTGTCTTGTATTGCCATTTGTGAGATCTGCACTATGCTGTTTTGCATTAATACGGTGATATATTAAGGCGTAGACATTGATGAAGTTGATAGCAGTGCTAATGTTGGCGCTTGTATTGAACGGGTGTGTTCTAACGAAGGTGGTAACGGTGCCGTTGCGTGTCGGCGGGGCGGTTGTTTCTGTGGTTCCTGTTGTGGGTAATGCGGCTGATGCGGTGATCGATACTACCGCCGATGCGATTGATTTGGTGCCTTTGTAACGCGCTAATTTTTATCGGTTGTCAGGCGTATTGGTATGGCGATGATGAATTCGGTGCCTTCATTGGTCGTGCTTTTGACTTTGATGGAGCCTTGTAGAATTTTTTGCACCCATTGGTGCACCTGATGCAGCCCTAAACCTGTATGGCCTTCACCGCGACGTGTTGTGACAAAAGGGTCGAATATAGTTGGCAAGACATGGGGCGCAATGCCTTGGCCATTGTCTGAGATGCTAACAATAAGCTGGTTGGCTTCGGTTTTTGCACAAAGGCGAATGGTTTTACGGCTGATCGTTTGATGACTAAAAGCGTGGTTAATAGCGTTTTCGATAAAGTTTTGTATAACCTGCGATAGAATCCCTGGGTGGCTGTAAAGTTTTAGTTGGGCTGGGTAGTCTGTTATTAGCTCGATATTCGCGTTTTTAATCAAAGAATGTAAGCTGGTAAGCAAGTCTTGAATAGGCTCATCCAGCGTAAATTCAGTGATGTCTTCAGAATTCCTATCCACGGCTAAGCGCTTAAAGCTTTTAATGAGTTTAGATGCTTGCTTTAAATTATGTTCAGTTAGTTGCAAGCCTGATTCGGCGTTGTTGACGTATTGGTCTAAATCACTGCGTTTAAGCCCTGAATTGATGGCTTCTTGAAGCTCGTGAAGTTGGCGCTGCAGCGTACTGACCGAGATTAACGCGCCGCCAGTAGGTGTGTTTAATTCATGGGCTACTCCGGCAACCATCATTCCAAGCGAAGAGAGTTTTTGGCTTTCGGCAAGTTCTTCTATCAATAGGTTTTGTTGCTCATGAGCAGCTTGTAGTGCTTGGAAAGTAGTTTCAAGTTTACTTTTTTCCTTCTGTAAAGTGCGATGCAGCATCTGGAAGGATTGATTGTTTTTATAGAGACGGTAAATGATAAATAAACCAATGCCGAGAACCCCAAAAGCAAACTGCCCTATCATGATCTGTTGAGAGTATTTTATGTTGGAAAGCACTTCAGGCTTTGACGCGACAGCAATTGTGAGTATTTCTCGGTTAAATGTCTCTTGGTGCTCTCTAAGGGCAACAGTTCTTCTTAGGTATTGCCATAGTTGGTTGTTGAGAACGAAGCTCCCTTCGGCTGGGCCGAGTGTTAATTTGTTCCACGCTTGAGGGTATTTCTTTGAGAAATGAAACGCATGCTTATCTTCTGAGTTGATCTCAGGGGGAGGGACTAGTTTGCGTTTTCCTGCTCCCGTAATAAGAAACGTATCGAAGCGTTCGCTTTGGGCGCTCAGTAGGTTCTGAGTGGGAGGGGTTAGGTTAAACCTAATAATAAATAGGCCGGAATGAAGCCCTTCTGATTCGGTTGAGGTAACTGTTGATAGGATGTAATAGCGGTTTTCCTCATTTAATAATATGGCCGGCGCTATGGTGGTTGGCGCGCGTCTGGCTGCAGACATAAAAGCGTCGCCATACCTATCATTAGGGGTATTGTTTTCTTGGGTAGAGGTGGCGTTTAGATGGATTTGTACTTGCCCGTCGGAAGCTAACCAGGTTATTTCGGTTATAAATGGTGAGATGCTTTGGAAATGGGCAAATTCTTTAAGCACATGCTTTTGGTTGATAGGGGTTGTATTCAATAGCCCATCTTGGGTAAGCAGCCTTCTTTTGAGTAATAGGGTTATGTTTTCGATGTTGCCAAATTCATAGGCCAACGCTTTGGTTGTATTGTAGACTTGTTGCGTTAGCTGTCCTTCAAGTTGTTGAATTTGAGCTTGAACTCGACTCTGATAGATAATAAAGCTGCCCACGATGCTCACGGCTAATAACAAGATAGCCATCAGAATCAAAGAAGCCGAAAACCGTTTGGGCTCTTGCACCCTTCTACCCTTTTGGTGCTTGTTTGTTATGAAGTTTGACCCATTGTATGGCGCTGTCTACAGACATGGGACGTGAAAATAAATAGCCTTGGCCAGAGGGACAGTTCATCTGTTTGAGGCGTTCAGCTTGCTCTGGCGTTTCGATGCCTTCAGCAATTACATCTAAATCAAAAAAGCGACCTAGGTGAAGAATCATATCCACAACTTTTTCGTCGGCTTCAGATAGTGTCAATTTTTGAATAAAGCTGCGATCAATCTTTAGGCCTGTGGCTGCTAGGTCAGTAATGTAAGCGAGCGATGAGTAGCCAGTGCCAAAATCATCGAGGCTCACTTTCATGCCCATTTCTATCATTGAGCGCAGTTGCGGTGCTATGACATGGTAGTCCCGCATTGCTTTGGTTTCTGTTATCTCAAGCTCTATTTGGTTGGGGTTTATGTGATATTCATCGAGTATTTCAAAGAGTTTGTGACGATAATCGTTGTTGAGTAAATCGGGGGCTGAAGCATTAATAGCAATAGGGTAACTTACGCCTGCTTTCGTCATTTTTTGGATAGCTTGGGCCACTTTTTCGGCAACCAGTAAATCCAGCTTCGTTATGAGGCCAGAAGTCTCTGCTAAGAGTATAAAGGTATCAGGAGGAATCCTTTCGTTGTTAAGCTCCCAGCGGGCTAGTGCTTCAAAACCTGTGATTGAGCCGGAATGTAAATTTATTTTGGGTTGGATTTCTATAAATATGGACTGCTGATGGATCGCGTTGCGTAGTTCGCTTAGTAGTTTAGCGCGCGTAGAAATATCACTTTCCATATGTGATTCGAAGCGCAGATAATTAAGCTTTTCTCGGTTGGCTATTAATACGGTCCCTTCTGCGAGGCGTAATAACCGATCTGCTTCGCGTATTGGCTGGTTACTATTTACGCTAACATCCAGAATGCCTACGGTGGTTGATAAGCTGTGTCCGGCTCCGCTTATGGTAAATGAAGGCGTAAGCAGTTGTTCAAAGAAAGCCGCATCATGGGGTGATGTATTGTTGAGCAATAAGCCAATGCTATCTTGGGAAATAATAGCAATGGGTTCTAAGGGACGAGTAGTGGATTTTAACCGTTCGTAAATGCTGCGTAATAGATCGCTGCAGAATTCTTCGCCAAAGGTTAGGGTAAGGTCGTTGAAGTCATCAATCTTCACAACGCCGATGATCGCTGTTCGTTTGTCTTGTTCGCTCGTATTGTCGATTGATCGTAAAAAGTGATTGCGGTTAGGAATCCCCAATGTTGCATGGGTATAGGCAAGCTCGCTTAGCCGACTATTGAGCGCGAGATTTGTGAAACCATTGCTGATGTTGGTGCTAAAGACTTCAAGTAAATAGGTTTCATGTTCGCTTAACGCACGTTCCGTGTTTACCATAATAATGTAGGCTTTATCGTGTATCTGCTTATTCTCAAAATAAAGAATGGATACATTATTGCCAAAAATATGCTGCCTCTGCCAAGAGGCCGCTTGGAATAGCGTTAAGAGGGGCTTGTCGGTAATCGACGATAGAGGCTGCTGTTGATAAATGGCGTATTTACCGGTCGCCGCCAAAATACACGCTTTATCCAAAGGTACTTTGCTGCGATTAATAAGGCTGCACACAATGCCTTCATCTTCGACACCAAGCAGCCGGCTAATTTCTTCAAGTAAAACTTGGGTGAATTCCTGCAAGTTACGTTTGAAACTGAGCTGCTGACTGGCGTCAATAACCATCTGCAAACCTTGTTTTGCGCGGTTTAGCTCTTGGAGGTGGTTCCAGGTTCGAATATTGCCTGCAATAATGGTTTGCAGAAAGTCGCTCGAAAGGTCCGATTTACACCAGTAGTCATCGATATCGTAGCGTTTCATTACATCATTACGAGGAGCCATGCTTGGCTGGCCTGTGAGTAAAACAATGCGTACGTTGGCATTGCCCAACACTTCGCGAATAGTACCAACGAGTTTGAGCCCCGCATCGTCTGTTTCCATGACCACATCTAATAGAATCACACTTAGGTCTGGATTAGTCGCTATGATATCAGCCGCTTCGCTTGCTGAGTTGGCTTTCAATAGCACAATAGAGCGATCGAATATTCGCTGATTTTCTAGAGCAAAAGCGAGCGACGCTTGATACGCCGAATCGTCTTCGACGCTCAGGATTTTCCAATGATCCGTTTTGGAGTGCCTTGGCGTGCTATCTTCTTGCGTAAAGCTAAATAACGACTCGCTTGACATGCAAGCCTCCTTCGTTATGAATTCATTTTTTTATTACACTATGAGTATAGTTTAGCTTTGTTAAGTTATCATTCAGAGATGGGTGTCAGGTCATTCAGCGGGCTTGTAACGAGCAGCACTGATGATGCAGATCAAGTGAATAATCGCTGCGAAAATTGCAGGAATGACTAAAATGTAAAATGCATACCCAAGGGAGATGATGATGAAATACATAATAGCGGCTAACAATCGCCCTTGGATTAGATGCCCTAAACCGGGAACAAAAACATTACAAAGTGCGGCGATTACATTGCCTGCACTTCCTTGTTGCTGACTCATGGTGATTCCTTTGTTGAACTGTACATGCAACGAGAGTGCTAGATAGCTGAAAAACTGTCAACTGAACACGTAACATTGATCGCTCAATTTAGTTACTTTAAGGTCGATAACTCGTACAAGCGTTAGATTTATTTGGAGATATTTGTGTTAACTACGCCCGCTGGTCTGGATGCAGACGATACACTTGATGTGCTGATGGCTCGTCAGCCTATTTATTCTAAAAATCAGGATATCATTGCGTTTGAACTGCTTTTTAGAAGTGCGAACGGTACTGACATCGCGAGCATTGGTGATGATGCTGCCACGCTGGATGTTATAACAAACAGTTATGCGAGCCTTTCTGTCGGTAAACAAAATCAACATCTGCCTTGTTACATCAAGGTTACCGACAAAATACTGTTGAACGATCAGCTCCCTGAACTGCCGCCTAACTTATTTGTGCTAGAGATCTTGGGGCGCTCAACAATTACACCGGAATTTATTCAGAAGGTAAGTGATTACGCCAAGCGTGGTTACCGTATTGTACTCGCAGACTATGACCCGAGTGATCTTCGTTTCGATCCTCTGTTAAATACGGTCCATGTCGTCAAGCTTGATATCCAATTATTAGGGTTGGCCAACATACCGAGTATTGTTCAACGTTTGCGCCCTTATCAACTCGATTTGCTAGCGGATAAAGTTGAAACAAAAGAAGAGTTTAGACAGTGCTTAGAGATAGGGTTCTCTCAATACCAGGGGTATTTCTTGAGCCGCCCCGAACCCGTTAAAGGGCGAAAGATCCGCGGTAATAAAGTCATTTTGCTGCAAATGCTGGCCGAGCTAAACCGTGAGGGCGCTACGGGCGATAGTTTGGAGCAAATAGCTATTAATGATGCGGCGTTAACTTACAAAATTTTAAAAGTGGTCAACTCTGCTGCATTCAAAACGCCAAAAGAAATTTCCTCGTTATCGCATGCCATTATGCTTTTGGGCATGGAGCAAATGCGACGTTGGGTTCTTCTGTTCCTTACGACAGCTCAAGACGGAACCCCTAATGCGCTGACACGCAATTTATTGGTGCGTGGCCGTATGTGCGAGCTGCTGGCATCAATGCAAGGTTATGATGATTCACTCAACTTTTTTGTGGTGGGCTTGCTGTCGCAAATAGATGCTCTGTTTGATCAGGCAATGCCTGATTTGTTAGAAGGCATTCCTATTCAGAAAGAGATTAAACAAGCTATTCTCAAGCATGAAGGCGTACTTGGCTCTGTGCTAGAAGAAGTAGTGCATTATGAACGAGGTGAGTTTAACCAGTTAAGTGGAGCCTTGCCGCAGCCTTATTATGAAGTAGCGTATCGTCACAGCCTGAAGTGGTCTGATAATGTGATGGGAACCCTCGTATGACATTGCTGTTGGTGGCAGGTTTAGGTGTTAATTAATGCAACACATTAAGTTTGCTTTGGTTAGGTTGTTAGCGCCTTTGTTGTTAGTTTGCGTCATCTTAGCGGTCGTTGTTGAGTGGTTAGTGTTGCCTTATGTGGAACAGTCATTAATACGTGAACATGATGAGCAGTTGAGCTCATTAATGGTGCGCTATATTGACCAACTGCACAAAACCGCCGAAGGAGTCCCATTAGATGAGCTGCTCACTGAGTCGGCTTTAAATCCTGCCTTGGATATGGCCGTGGAAAGGCGCACTAATGATGGCAGTAGTGATACGTACTCCTCATTATCGGATGATTATCATCTGGTGATTATTCCCATTGAGGATACGCCTTTTCAGTTAAGCAGCCCGGTATATAGAGAGCCTATCTTAAAAAAAGCTCGGCACTACGTATGGATAGTGGAGGGAGCAGTAGTAGGCACTTTGCTTATTTTTGGGCTTTTGGGCGTTGTGGTTTTTCAGCGCTTAGTTTTAAAGCCGATGTCATCGACTTTTTCGTTACTACGAGAATCTCTCGGGCATCAGCGCCAACAGCTTGAAGAGCAAAACAACCTGTATCGTGCAGTGGAAAGTCGCCTCGAAGAGTCGCAAGAAATAGCACGTTTAGGGTGTTGGGAGTGGGATGCAACCACACGCCAATTTTGGTGTTCGCGAAGCCTCATGGATGTGCTGAGACCTCAAGTGCCAGAGCCTGAGACGCTTGATCAATTTTTTTATCATGTCCATCCTGCTGACCGTTATGAATTGAACAAGCGCTTTGAGGGGATTTTGACTGTTGGTGGCCGCCTAGATTTAAACTTTCGAGTGATGAGCGAAGATGAGTCTCCGCGCCATATACACTTGGTCGCTCAGGCATTCAGAGAAAACCAAAAAATTATTAAGGTAACCGGCACCTGTCAGGATTTCTCCTATCGCAAGCAAATCGAGTCCTCACTTCAGCAGTTATCAAGTGCTATCACTTACAGTGGCTCAAGCGTCATCATCATCGATGTTATCGGTGCTATAGAGTACGTTAATCCAAAATATACCGAGTCCACAGGCTATACACTAGACGAGCTAAAAGGGACGCAGCCAGACTTATTAAGTCGTAAGTGGATCAGTGCCGATCGTTACGAGGCCTTATGGCAGTGCGTGCTATCAGGGCAGCACTGGCGCGGTGAATTGCAAAGCCGCTGTAAAAATGGCGAAATGTTCTGGTCACTGGTTTCCATTTCTCCTATCCATAATGAATATAAAGAACTCACTCATTTTGTCATAGTGTGTGAAGACGTTAGCGAGCTGAAAGACGCTCATGCACAGATGGAACGCTTAGCGTTATACGATGAGCTAACAGGCTTACCGAACCGCCGGTTCTTCTTTAGGCAGCTGTCAGAGCTTATTGATGTTGCAAACCCAGAAGATCCCGCTGTAGTCATGCTTCTGGATCTTGATTACTTTAAAACAATTAACGATACCCAAGGCCACAATGTGGGGGATCAATTGTTGATTCAGGTTGCTCAACGTCTAGTAGATACCTTACATGACGATGATGTGGCAGCACGGTTGGGGGGGGATGAATTCGCCATTATTGTGCACCCCATTAAAGACACCAATCATATTGATAAAGTGGCCCGCAAAATCTTAAATGCTATTTCACAGCCTTTTCTTATTAATGGCTTAGAGCTACAAATTAGTACGAGCTTAGGGATGGCGTGTTTACCCAAAGATGGGAACTCATCAGAAACCTTACTCAAACATGCGGATTTGGCCATGTACCAAGCTAAGGAAATGGGCCGGAACCAGTACCGGAGCTTTACAGAAAGCTTGCATGATCAATTGCAAACTTACTTGCAGTTTTCGCGGGAAATGCCTAAAGCGCTTGAAGCAGATCATTTTTGCCTGCTCTATCAGCCGCAGGTTGATTTGAGTACAGGTTCGATCGTGAGTGTCGAGGCGTTGATTCGTTGGGAGCATCCAGAGCTAGGTATAGTATCGCCGAATGAGTTTATACCCGTCGCCGAAGAAACCGGATTTATTGTGACTTTAGGGCGGTGGGTATTTGCCACAGCATGCGAGATGATTCATCGCTTAAACAGCCGTACTGAAACACCTATACGGATAGCAATTAACTTGTCATCTCGGCAGTTTAGAGATCCAGGCTTACTTGATATGGTTCGAGATATTATTGAAGAATATCAGGTTGATCCTGGCTGGATTGAAGTGGAAATTACTGAATCCTTGCTCATGCAAGATATTTCATCGGCTATTGAAACACTAACAGAGCTGCAAGCATTGGGGCTTACGATAGCCATTGATGATTTTGGCATCGGGTATTCGTCCTTTAACTACCTTAAAACATTACCTATCAACGTGTTAAAGGTCGATAGAGAATTTATTAAGGACATTCCTAATCACCAAGATGACATGGAAATTACGGCCGCTATTATATCGATGGCTCATCGTCTAAATTTGACGGTGGTCGCTGAAGGAATAGAAACTGATGTGCAGCGTCGTTTTTTAGAGGAACAACGTTGTAATGTTGGGCAGGGGTATTTGTTTAGCAGACCAGTGACTTACGAGAATTTGGTGTCCTTACTTGAAGTGCCGGGGGCGACTCAAGAAAGTGCTAAAGGGGCCATTATTCCAGTGATCAAAGAATCGTGATTGGCTAACTCAGCGTGTAGCGCAAAGAAAAAACGGAAAGCCTAGGCTTTCCGTTTGTGTCAATGAGCCGCTGCAAGTAGGCGGCCCATTAATAGTGCGGTTAATCTAGCTTGCTTAAGTCGCGAACCGCGCCTTTGTCGGCCGAAGTAGCTAACAGCGCATAAGCTTTTAATGCAGCAGATACTTTGCGAGGGCGGTCTTTTACGGGCTTCCAAGCATCTTTGCCTTTTGCTTCCATCGCTGCGCGACGGTGCGCTAACTCTTCGTCTGAAACGAGTAAGTTAATAGTGCGGTTAGGGATGTCGATGCGGATTAGGTCGCCATTCTCGACTAGGCCGATCGCCCCGCCAGCGGCGGCTTCAGGAGACGCATGGCCAATAGAGAGCCCGGACGTTCCTCCAGAGAAGCGACCATCAGTCAAGAGAGCGCACTCTTTGCCCAATCCTTTCGATTTGATATACGACGTTGGATAAAGCATTTCTTGCATACCAGGGCCGCCTTTAGGGCCTTCGTAGCGAACAATGACGATATCTCCGGATTTAACTTTATCCGCTAAAATGTTAGCAACCGCTTCGTCTTGGGATTCAGTTACATGGGCTGGACCTTCAAACACAAGAATTGACTCATCCACGCCTGCTGTTTTAACAACGCAGCCGTCCAGCGCGATGTTGCCATATAACACGGCTAAACCACCTTCTAATGAGAACGCGTGGTCAATTGAGCGTATGCAGCCATGCTCACGGTCGCCGTCCAGTGAAGGCCAGCGTGTCGATTGGCTAAAGGCTGTTTGTGTTGGGATACCTGCCGGTCCGGCTTTAAAAAAGTTAATCACTTCCGGACTAGGGTTGCGCATTATATCCCATTGATCCAGAGCGTCTTTTAAGGTCGGGCTGTGAATAGTAGGGATATCGGTGTGTAAATTTCCTGCGCGATCTAGTTCGCCTAAAATCGCAAAAATGCCGCCCGCACGGTGAACATCTTCTATGTGGTACAGCGGCGAGTTAGGTGCCACTTTACACAACTGCGGTACGGTATGTGAGAGCCGATCTATGTCTTTCATTGTAAAGTCAATTTCGGCTTCTAAAGCAATGGCCAATAAATGCAGAATGGTATTCGTTGAGCCGCCCATCGAAATATCGAGCGTCATGGCGTTTTCGAATGCTTTAAAGTTACCAACGTTACGCGGTAACACTGCTTCGTTATCGTTTTCGTAATAATCTTTAGCGATTTTTACAATGAGATGTCCAGCCTCTTCAAACAGGCGGCGACGATCACTGTGTGTCGCAAGTGTTGTGCCATTACCGGGTAATGATAAGCCTAAGGCTTCGGTTAAGCAGTTCATGGAATTCGCTGTAAACATACCAGAGCAAGAGCCACAGGTAGGGCAGGCAGAGCGTTCGTATTCAGCTACTTTTTCATCAGATGCTGAGTCATCAACCGCGACAACCATTGCGTCGACTAGGTCTAACTTATGCTCAGACAGCTTGGTTTTTCCGGCTTCCATTGGGCCGCCAGATACAAACACAACTGGAATGTTTAGGCGCATCGCAGCCATTAGCATTCCCGGAGTGATTTTGTCGCAATTAGAAATACACACGAGTGCATCAGCACAATGAGCGTTGACCATATACTCAACTGAGTCGGCAATAATATCGCGTGACGGTAGGGAGTACAGCATGCCGTCATGTCCCATCGCAATACCGTCGTCAACGGCGATCGTGTTAAATTCTTTCGCCACACCGCCCGCTTTTTCGATCTCGCGCGCTACGAGCTGACCCATGTCCTTAAGGTGGACGTGACCAGGTACAAACTGGGTGAAGGAGTTAGCAATGGCAATGATCGGTTTGTGGAAATCATCATCTTTCATTCCCGTCGCACGCCACAGTGCACGAGCACCCGCCATATTGCGGCCAGCGGTAGAGGTTTTAGAACGATAAACAGGCATCAGGAGACCCTCAACAGCGTTATTAGTAGCATTTTTAGGCCGATATTATAACAGATTCAGGCTGAGCTAATAGAAGTTCGGTGGCTTGATGTATGCTTGAAGGTTTTAACGGTAATATTCGTACTATTTGATTGAGGTCATTTGTGAATAAAAAACAGATTAAACAAGACGATTGGCTACGACGAATGAGATGGGTAGGCATACCCTTATTTGTGATAAGTATACTATCCTTATGGGCAGGGCAATGGCTTGCTAATCCGACATTAGGGCAGATTTTTATTGTAACCATGCCTATCGTTCTCGTGATTGGTTTTGTTTACAATATTCGTTTTGTGATGATAGCTGTTAGGTTGCAAAAGCAAGAAGCTAACAAAGCATCGCCACCCAAGAAATGACAACGATTCGCAGCCTTTGTAGGCTAAGATGATGATAAACAACATATTATAATATTGAAAAACTCGGTATATATTGCAAACTTACCCTCATCGTGTAAGTTATGCGAAGCGCGCCGAATTGTTTGTGATTAAGTGTCTTAAATTGCATGCAATAAGTTTGAGGAACGGGTTCATTCAGCCACGAGTGAGCAAGTTACTCGCCAGAAACAGGCAGGTAGATTTGGATTTAGGTAAATATAACAGGAGTAACGAATGAAGCTGTTGGTCGTTGAGGATGATGCAGATTTACGTCGCCAGTTGGTCAGCGGGCTTGAATCTCGTGGCTATACTGTTGAAGAGACAGCGGATGGTCAAGAGGCTCTTTACCTGGGTTCTGAATTTTCTTATGACTTAGCAATTGTTGATTTAGGCTTGCCCTCGTTGTCAGGGGTTGAGCTGATCAGACGGTGGCGTGCAGAAGAAAGAAACTTTCCGATCCTCATTTTAACGGCACGCAGTGATTGGCAAGACAAAGTAGAAGGGCTCGAAGCGGGAGCGGATGACTTCTTGGTCAAGCCGTTCCACATGGAAGAGTTATTGGCCCGTTTAAACGCGCTGCTGCGCCGTGCTGCAGGTCATGCTAAACCGTTGCTTGAGTTTGGCCCGTTAAGCCTAGACACGATTGGGCGCGTTGTTGCTTGTTTTGACAAGCCTATCAAACTCACCAGTTACGAGTACCGTACCCTTGAATACCTCATGCTGAATGCCGGTAAGACAGTATCCAAAGCAGAGCTAACCGAGCATCTCTATCACCAGGATTTTGATAGGGACAGTAATGTATTAGAGGTCTTTATACGTCGCTTACGTCAAAAATTGGATCCCGACCAGACACTCAATCCTATTACTACGGTGAGAGGCCTTGGGTATCGTTTTGATATGCAATCTTCATAGTGCGGCGTTAAGCTTTATTGATGAAACGGCTAGGACGCTGGTACCCTCGATCCCTTAAAGCGCGCTTATTAATCGCTTCTTTCCTGTTGTTGCCCGTTATTATTACTGTAGCGGGCTATGCTCTGCAGAATTCTTACGCCTACAGTTTGCAAGCGTCCTTAGAAGATAGGATGCGCTTGCAGGTGTATATCATGATTGGCGAAGTACGTTACAAAGATAATCAGTTGAAAGTGCCTGATTATTTATCCATCCCAAATGATGGTTACGGGTATGCATTTATCCATTCTCAACTAGGACAGTTGCAGTGGGAGTCCCCGTCGGCCAAGTTCATTGATAAGCCGTTACGTACCCAGCTGCTCAGTACTCAGCTGAAAACCGGTGAGACTCGTTTTGAGTTCTTGGCGGATCAGAACTACTACCTCTATCAATACCCTGTTCAATGGGAAACCGAAGGGGTGGTTCGTCGCTATTTATTTTCATTATTAGAGCCAGGCGGCACCCTGCAAACGCAATTAAATAGCTATCGCACCCACTTGTGGGGCTGGTTATTTGCCGTGACTATTTTGGCGTTAATTCTTCAGACATTAGTGACTCGCTGGGGTTTGCAGCCATTGAGCAAGTTGGTGGCTGATCTGCATGAAATTGAACGAGGTCAGACAACGCGTTTAGCTGGTCAATATCCAGAAGAAGTGCAAGGGGTGACTGATAGCTTGAATCACCTTTTGCATAGTGAACGTAACCAACGGGAGCGTTATCGCAACACATTAGGTGATTTAGCGCATAGTCTTAAAACGCCACTAGCGGTTGTTCGTGGGGCGGGAAACGAAAAGCTGAGCTACGAAAGTTACCGATCCGTAGTGGATGAGCAAGTACGTCGGATGGATCAAATAGTTCAGTATCAATTGGCGAGGGCTGTGCGTAGCCAAAATAATACGATTGTGCATGCAATAGCTTTAGCGCCCTTAATAAAGCGAATTACCTCAGCGTTAAGTAAAGTGTACCGAGAGAAAAGTGTGGATTACTCTCTCTTGCTGGACGAAACAGCTCTGTTTGGCGCCGATGAGCGCGACTTAATGGAAATGCTGGGTAATCTGCTTGAAAATGCCTTTAAATATTCCCACTCAAAGGTCCGGGTCTCGTTAGTGTGTGATGATGACGGCGTGCATTTGGAGCTTGAAGATGATGGGCCTGGTGTCTCGCCTGAAATGCGGCATATTATCTTGCAACGTGGTGCCCGTGTAGATACATCCGCAGCGCCAGGGCAAGGGATTGGTTTGGCAGTGGCTGTGGATATATTGAGTAGTTATGACGGCCAACTAGAAGTGGGTGAGTCTTCTTTGGGTGGCGCTAGCTTTAAAATAATTTTGCCAACCGGCTAGTAATAGCTAGCACTGGTTGTTAAAAAGCACTCGGATTTAATCCCGAGCGCTTTTGTATTTATCGCAGCGCTTTAGAGAACACTTTTGAATTACGTTGGAAATTGTAGAGCGCTTGCTTTTTGCTAGGCAGTTGCTCGATTGCCACTTCAACAAAACCATGTTCAATGAACCAATGGGCTGTACGCGTTGTTAGTACAAATAAAGCGTTAAGACCCAACTCTTTCGCTTGCTCTTCAATCGACGCGAGTAACATCTCTGCCCGGTCACCCCCTTGATATTCTTTAGCAATAGCAACGCAAGCTAGCTCACCCATTTTCGACTCTTCATACTGGTAGAGTGCTGCACAACCAATGATGGCACCATCTCGTTCTACCACAAAAAACTGCTCGACTTCCGCCTCCAGTAATTCGCGTGAGCGGCGTACTAAAATGCCTTTGTCTTCTAAGGGTTTAATTAGTTCGATAATGCCGCCAACGTCTTCAATGGTGGCCGCGCGGACTTGTTCATAAGACTCTTTGATAACCATTGTGCCTGCGCCGTCTCTTGTGTAGAGCTCAGCGAGTAAGGCGCCGTCTTCTTTGTAGCTAATTAAATGGCTACGCGGGACGCCTCCAGCGCATGCAATAGTTGCCATATACAGCAACTTAGAGACTTCGGAGTGCGCAACGTCGGTACTTTCGAGTTGTTGATGGTACTGGCTTAGGAAGCGCTCAGCTGTCTTGGCAAGCAACTCAGAACGAACCTCGCCTTTACTATCTATAATGCCGCTTTCGCCGCCAAATAAAATTAACTTGTCAGCTTGTAATGCAATGGCTGTTTGGGCAGCTACTTCTTCGACTGATAAGTTGAATATTTCTCCTGTTGGGGAAAAGCCTAGGTTCGATAACAACACGATGTTTCCGCTATCAAGTTGAGCGCAAATACCTTTGTGATCAATGCGTCGTACTTCTCCTGTATGGCATAAGTCGACGCCTTCATAGACACCCACGGGACGGCCTGTAATAAAATTACCCGATACGGCACGTATTTCAGCACCATGCATGGGTGTATTGACGAGTCCCATGGATAGTTTGGATTCGAATAGGTTACGAATTACGCCAATGGACTCCATAACACATAATAAGGATTCGCTATCTGTAATGCGCATGTCATGATGCAGGCGAGTTTCTAAACCACGCTCTTCAAGACGTGACTCAATCTGTGGTCGTGCACCATGAACAATGACGAGTCGAATTCCCAAGCTGGTCATCAAGGCGATGTCATGAATGATGTTATCGAAGTTAGGGTCGATAATCGCTTCGCCACCTAGCATTAGCACAAATGTTTTACCGCGATGTGCGTTAATGTAAGGCGATGAATGACGGAACCAATTTACATAGTCAGTGGCGGTTGGGTCAGACAACGAGGTTTCCTCTTAAAAAATTCAGTCCGCTATTGTAAACAGTAGCGCTTAATCATGTGGCTCAGTATATCAACGGTTGGACGGATTTGGTCCAGCGCTATGAACTCGTCTGGTTGATGGGCTTGGTCAATACTACCGGGGCCCATCACAATCGTTTCCATGCCTAACGATTGTAGAAAAGGCGCCTCTGTTGCGAAGGCGACAGCGTCGGCTGTATAGCCGGTAAGCTTTTCGGCCATTTGAACTAGCTCAGCGTTGGCAGCCGTTTCAAATGATGGAATGCCATTAAAGATGGGTGCGCAGTCGATAATAACATCGTATTGGGCCTCTAAAGGTTTTACGCGTTTATAAATGCCTTCGCGTAGCACCGACATATCCATTCCAGGAAGCGGGCGCAAATCATACTCTAGTTCGCATTGTCCACAAATCCGGTTGGGGTTGTCGCCTCCGTGAATGCAACCTAAATTGAGTGTGGGCACATCAACACGAAACGCGCTGTTACGATAATTGCTTTGCATTTCTTGACGAAAACTCATGAGCTCGCCCAATACTTTATGCATGGCATCGAGTGCGTTAGCCCCTAATGATGGATCGGATGAATGCCCAGAACGTCCGGTGATTTTGATGCCTTCCATCATGATGCCTTTGTGCATGCGAATAGGGCGCAAGCTGGTGGGTTCGCCAATAACTGCATAACGAGCCTTGGGTTTGCCAGCATCGGCTAAGGCCTGGGCGCCTGACATGGAGCTCTCCTCGTCGGCAGTCGCTAGAATGATTAAAGGCGACTTAAAAGGATGGTCTACAAACTGCTTGGCGGCCTCTATGGCGAGTGCGAAAAAGCCCTTCATATCACAGCTGCCCAATCCATATAGGCGTTGGTCTTTCTCTGTGAGTGTGAACGGATTGCTTTTCCATTTCTCTTCATTGAAAGGGACTGTGTCTGTATGGCCAGATAAAACTAGACCGCCGGGGCCTTGGCCAAGTGTGGCAATAAGATTGTATTTGCCTGCATAGCCGGGAACCGGCATCACCTCAATCTCAAAACCGATTGCTGATAACCAGGTGGCTAGTAGATCAATAACGGGGCGGTTGCTCATGTCCAACTCTTGTGCTGTACAACTAACAGAAGGGGTGGCTATGAGCTGCGTCAGCATGTCGATCAGACTTGGAATAGATTTAGACATAATAAAAAGCCTGCACAAGTTTTTCTCTATTGTGCAGGCTTTCGGGAAGCGGGTCGAGCCTTCTTAGTGGGCGTGTTTCAGTGTATTAGCACAAAGCTTAAGTGAACATACCCTTAAACATGAAGAAGAACATGATCGCTAATAGTGCGCCTGCAGGTAGGGTAACTACCCAGGACACAAAGATGGTGCCGACAACGCGTAAGTTGAGTGCCGCTAAGCCGCGAGCAAGACCGACGCCGAGTACGGCTCCTACAAGCGTGTGCGTGGTAGAAATTGGCAACCCCGTACCAGATGCAACGACAACCGTTGTGGCTGCAGCCAAGGTGGCAGCAAAACCGCGACTTGGGGTAAGTTCGGTAATATTATTACCTACGGTAGCAATGACTTTATGACCGTACATGATGAGGCCAGCTACGATACCAGCGCCACCTAAGAGCAGTATCCAAGCAGGCATTGCTGTTTTTTGCGCTACTTCACCACCAGAGCTTATAACGCCTACGACGGCCGCTAAAGGGCCTACGGCGTTAGCTACATCGTTAGAGCCGTGAGCAAAGGCCATGGCGCAGGCTGTGAACATCATTAGAACACCAAATACCTTCTCGACGCTCGCGAAATGATAGTCCTTATCTGCTGTAGGGTCTGCTTTGATTTTCTTTAGCATCATGATACCAATGAACATGGTAATAGCAGCCACACCTATCGAGATGAACGCGCTGTTTGCAAAGCTGATATCAAGGCCGATGTGCTTTAGCCCTTTGGTGAATGTCACCATTGAGATAATAAAGCCTACTAAAAAGATATAAACGGGCACGTACTTTTTAGAATTTTCGAATGGTTTATCCGTATCTAAAATCAGCTTTTGCACACTCCTAAACAAGAAGAAAGCAATAATGCCTGCGGTGACGGGCGAGACGACCCAGCTAGCGACGATTTTAGAGACTTTGTCCCAATGGACAGCATCAACTGAGATGCCGACGGCAGCAAAGCCTACAATGGCACCGACGATAGAGTGGGTGGTTGAAACTGGCCACCCATAATGTGTAGCGATGAGTAACCATAAGCCTGCAGCGAGCAGTGCCGAGAGCATACCAAAAACGAGAAGTTCAGGATTGCCGGATAAAATTCCGGGGTCAATAATACCTTTGCGAATAGTGGCGGTTACGGCGCCACCGGCTAAATAAGCCCCTGCAAACTCGAAAAGAATAGCGATCATAATCGCTTGTTTCATTGTCAGCGCTTTGGAACCAACTGACGTACCCATAGCGTTAGCAACGTCGTTTGCGCCGACACCCCACGCCATGAAAAAACCAAACACACATGCAAGTATGACGATGATATCGCCGTATTGCGCAATAATGCTCATGATAATGCCTTTTTGTTGAGATTAGCGTGCTAGCAGAAGTTGTAAACGGCTGCCGACTTGTTGGGCGCGATCAGCTAAGTCACCTATGCCACTAATGACCTGATAGAGGAAAATAGCATCGATGGGGTGTAAGTCGCGTTCAATAGCAAAGAGTTGAGAGCGAATCGTGCGTTCAAACTCATCATTTTTGTGCTCAAGTTGATCGAGTTCGATTAGCATTTTTTCTACGACCTCTACTTCGCGGCCGCGAAATCCTGCGCTGACGAGTTCGTCCAGTTCGGATAATGCAGTGACGGCTTGTCCAGATGTTGCTAAGGCAGATTGAACAAACTCAAGCATAATGGGCTGTATGACTTCAGGGACTGGCATTTCGCGGCCTAACATTATCCCTGCAATGTCTTTGGCGCGGTTGGCGATTTTGTCCTGCATACGCAGCAATTCCAAGAGATCGGTACGTGGTACCGGAAGGAAAATGCTATTAGGTAGGTGTTGACGAACATCCTTTTTCAATCGATCAGCTTCGCCTTCTAAAACCGCAATCTTATGTTGGGTTGTTCGGGCAGTTTCCCAGTCGTTTGCTATAACAGCATTAAAGAAGGGGATTAGCTGTTCTGCACAGGCCTGTGCCTTTACGATGTGCTCTTGCATCGGTTTGAACGGTGAACGTGCAAACATTTGCATAATCGGATTGTTAGTAATCATAACCAAAACCTGTTTAGGATTGAGTTTTCGCGCAAGTATAAGGGTGAGATACCTGTATTTGTAGTAAAAATATCATCTAATTGTAACTAAATGTTAAAAAAGATCAGGTAATAGAGATTAACATTGCATGGGGAATGAATAGAGTGGCAAATGAAACGGAAGTGAAGCTGACTTTTCCTGCCGATAAGCTAGAACAAGTTTTAGCGCTTAAGGTACTGCAAGGTGCCGATTTTAAAGGTAAAAATCACCTAGTAAATCGGTATTACGATACGCCCGAGCTTGCTCTCACGCAGCATAAAGTGGCTCTGCGTATCCGAGAGCAAGGTGAGGATATTATTCAAACGGTTAAAACGCGTGGGCACAGCATGAATGGCTTGCATCAGAGAGGTGAATGGGAGTGGTTGCTTGACAAGCCGGATCTAGATTTAACCTTGCTCGCGCAAGCTCAATGGCCGGATGCATTACCTGTAGAAAAACTTAAAGGTCAACTGTTACCTATTTTCGCCACTAATTTTGATCGGCTTGTGTGGTGGGTTACTGTAAACGACACGCAGATAGAAGTTGCGCTCGATCAAGGTGATGTGAGTTATCAGTGCGCGCGCGATGGTGAGTTATTAAAAGATGCTATTTGCGAGTTAGAATTAGAGCTAAAGTCAGGAGCGGTAGAAGACTTGCTGATGCTTAAAGACCAGTTGCAAGCTGAACTTGGGTGCTTGGTCACCAGTGATATTAGTAAAGCAGAACGAGGTTATCGCCTTTTTCATCAGGCGAACCGGTGTTGATTAGATGTTGTTTTAGCTCCCCATCATGATAAGTGTCTGATTATTTATACCGTTTAAAAAGAGAAAACTATGACGCCTAATTTATCCGCGCTACCCAGTGATCTTATTCCATTAGCTGAGAAGCAGTGGGACCGGTTATCCCCATTGTTGGAATCAGTAAAGCCGCACTGGCCGGCGAGTCGCTACAATGAGTTACTGACCGTTTCGATTGGTAGTGATTTTGTGGTTGACCAATTGGCTCGTCATCCTGAATGGGGCGCTTCATTATGCAATGCCGAACAGTTGGATCAAAATCAGTCATTAAACGGATATAAAACGCTTGTTCAGGAGGCGCTAAAGCAGGTTACAGACGAGCCTTCTTTACTATCTGTTTTGCGTCTTCTTAGGCAGCAATCCATGGTGCGTCTGATTTGGCGCGATTTAACGCGAAGAGCCACCATGCAGCAGACCGTGTTGGAGTTAAGCTGGATGGCTGATGCACTCATTGATGGTGCGCTTGAAGTGCTTTATCAGCAAGCTTGCGATCGTTGGGGTACACCCATGCATGTCTGTGAAACTACCGGAGAAAAACAGCAGCAACGCATGGTCGTGTTGGGCATGGGGAAACTCGGAGCACATGAACTCAATCTATCATCGGATATTGATCTGATTTTTACATTCCCTGAGAAAGGTGAAACAGAGGGAGCTAAGCGTACCTTAGAAAACCAAGAATTTTTCATTCGTCTAGGGCAAAAGTTAATCCATGCTTTAGACACCATGAATGGCGAAGGTTTTGTGTTTCGTGTGGATATGCGCCTCCGACCTTTTGGTTCAGCAAGCCCGCTCGCATTAAGTTTTGCAGCAATGGAACACTACTATCAAGATCAAGGGCGTGAATGGGAACGCTATGCCATGATTAAAGCGCGAGTGGTCGCGGGTGACAAAGAGCAGGGCGCTCAATTGATGGCAATGCTAAAGCCGTTTGTTTACCGCAAGTACCTGGACTATGGCGCTTTCGAGTCATTACGCGAAATGAAAGAGATGATTAATCGCGAAGTGCGACGCAAAGGGATGGAGCTTAATGTTAAATTAGGCCCAGGTGGGATTCGCGAAGTTGAGTTTATAGCCCAAGCATTCCAGTTGATCAGGGGCGGGCGCGATAGTCGTTTGCAGCAACGTGAGTTATTGACAATTTTACCCTTATTGCCCGAATTATCGGATGTGACTCCAGAAGCTGTAGAGGAGCTAATTGCCGCCTATATCTTTTTACGTAATATCGAGCACGCCATCCAAGCCATAGCCGATAAACAGACTCAAGAACTGCCCACTGATGATCTCGGCAAAGCACGCTTGGCATTTAGTATGGGGTTTGATTCATGGCAGCAATGCAGTGAGCAGCTTAAGTATCACCGAGAAATTGTTAGGGCTCATTTTGAGGAAGTGATTGCTCCCTCTTCAACAGAGTCCGCCGATCAGGAGCAACAGGAAGAAGGTAATTGGTTGGCATTGTGGAATGGGCATCTTGATGAGGCTGAGTCGTTAGCGTTTATTAGCGATAAATACAGTGATGACCCAGAAGCCGCGCTGAAACTGATTAGTGAACTACGTGATTCGCGCACTGTACAAGTGTTGCAGCCAGGTGGCGTTGAAAGGCTTAAACGTGTTTTACCTGTGCTACTAGAAGAAGTTAGTCAGGTCGAGAATCCGACACAAACTTTAAATCGGATAATGATGCTCATTCATGCAATCCTCAGGCGTTCTGCTTATCTGGTGCTATTGCATGAAAACCCAGCGGCTTTACAGCAACTGGTGAAACTGTGCTCTAGCAGTGCGTGGTTTGCTGACCAGTTAGCGAAAAAGCCAGTTTTGCTAGATGAACTCATTGATCCACGTACTCTTTATGCGCCAACTGATAAAGCCGCGTTAGCCAACGAGTTGCGTCAGCAGCTATTACGCATACCTGAGGATGATATCGAGCAATTAATGGAAGCGTTACGCTATTTCAAAAGTGCACATCTTTTACGCGTAGCGGCGGCCGACATTACCGGCGTTTTGCCGCTGATGAAAGTCAGTGATTATCTGACTTGGCTTGCAGAAGTTATTATAAGTAGTGTGTTAGATATAGCGTGGCGGTTAATGCTAGAAAAACATGGCCGTCCGATGAAAACGGCTGGCGTACCTGCGGACCCTGACTTTATTGTGCTGGGCTACGGCAAACTGGGTGGTATCGAGTTATCTTATGGCTCAGATTTGGATTTGGTGTTCATTCATGATTGTGAAACCGATCTTATGACGGATGGTGCGAAGCCGATTGCTAATGCTGTTTTCTTCACGCGCTTAGGTCAGCGAATGATACATATCCTCAATACGTTTACGGCCGGAGGGCAGTTATACGAGGTGGATATGCGGCTGCGACCTTCGGGAAATTCAGGCTTGCTGGTTAGTTCTTTAAAAGCTTTTGGAGAGTATCAGAATAACAGCGCTTGGACGTGGGAACACCAAGCGCTAGTTCGTGCTCGTGTTATTGCCGGCGCTTCTGGGTTGAGTGGCGATTTTAACAACTTGCGCCAAACAATTTTAGCGAAGCCGCGTGATCTCGAGGTATTGCAAAAAGAAGTGGCCGATATGCGCCAAAAAATGCGTACGCATTTGGGCTCCTCTTCCCAAGATGTTGAAGACGGCTTGTTTAATCTAAAGCAAGATGAGGGGGGAATCGTTGATATTGAGTTTTTGGTTCAGTATCTCGTGTTAGCACACGCAGATAAACACCCTGCTTTGTGCACGTATTCCGATAATATTCGGATTTTAGAAGTTTTACAGGCAGAAGGTTTGCTACCAGAAGACGACGCGGTTACTTTGCAGGAAGCCTATAAACGTTATCGTGCTGTAGGGCATCGATTGGCCTTGCAAGAGCGCTCTAAGGCAATGAATGATGTTGAAATGACCGAGTTGAGAGCCGCTGTGACTCACATATGGAAACGTTTTATAAAAGTGGATGAGCCACAAAGTTGAGAAGGGGCTAATAAGAGGAGGGGCATAGGTTTGTGCTTGGCCCCTCCTGCTGAATACTCCCTACTTAAACTTCAGTAAGCCAGCCATATTTATCTTCGCTGTTGCCCCATTGAATATCATTCAGTGCTTTGCGCAGTTTTAGCGTGGTTTCGCCTATGCCGCCGTTCCCGATGCTGATTTCTTTTCCGTGATGGATAAATGTTCCCACCGGTGTTAGAACGGCAGCTGTGCCAGAAAGCGCCGCTTCGCAATTAGGTTTAGCGGCACGTTCTAATAGCTCATCAACGGTGATGTCACGCTCAGAAATGCGCATGCCCATATCGCGAGCTATAGTTAAGACCGAATCGCGGGTAACACCGTGTAAGAAACTTTCATCAAGCGCTTTAGTAATAATTTCATCACCATCGATCAATAAAAAGTTTGCTGCTCCTGTTTCTTGAACGTCGCCATTAGGGCAAAACAAGATTTGATCGGCTTGCACTTCAGCGCGTGCTTTCATTATTGGCAGTAAGGCGCTGGCATAGTTGCCACCACTTTTAATCATGCCCATATGTGTTGCGCAGCGCATTCCATCGTCTTCGATGAGTACACGTAAAGCCGCTACTCCGCCCGCAAAATAATCCCCTACAGGTGAAACGAGGATATACTGACAAGAGGTCAGAGAAGGCGCTGCTGCTTTACCGATAGCCGCTTCAGTACCAATGTGAGTTGGTCGGATGTACAAGGAGCCAGGCGCTTCAGGAACATCAGCCGCAAAGCGACGAACCGTGTCTATGATCATTTCGCGTGTTGCGTTTTTATCAATAGGAGGGAGCGCTAGCAAATGGCTACTTTGCTCAAAACGGTCTAAATTTTTGTCCATGCGGAAAATTTTGACAGAACCGTCAGCATGACGAAACGCCTTGAGGCCTTCAAAGCAGGTGCTTGAGTAGTGTAAGACGTGCGCGCCGGGGTGGAGTTGTAGGCTGTCGCTCGCGACGAGTTCAGGAGTGCTCCAGCTAGAACCGTCAAACCAAGAAATTGCCATTTCAGGCATAAAAACTGTACCGAACGCAGCCATGCGAACTCCTAATAAGTAAAGTAGTAAAAATAATGTAGAGAGCCGTTATTACACAGTCGTGAGCGAAACTGATAAGACTAAGCTTGTTAAAGCAGAGGGCCCAAGAGGTTAAATTGTAATCACCCTATTCAGAAAATGGAATTGTTTGCTGCGGCTAGGATGGAATAATCTGTTTCTTTTTTTGGTGCGTCAGTGATCTGGAGTATCATAAAGAGAAATATTGAAAAGTGGTTAAGTGTGGTGTCAGATATTCTTATCATCAGTGATGGCAAGCCGGGTCATGTGAATCAAAGCAAGGGGCTGGCTGAGGCGCTAGTGAGACGTAACCCAGCACTGGCGGTTGAAGTTCGACCACCCTTATCTGTATTTAACGCGCTGAGCCTACTTATAAAAAGTATGTTTTTTGGGGGGGCATCGCCTTCCATGAAGCCTACTGCTCTTGTGTTGGCCGCTGGACACAAAACACACTGGACAGCGTTAGCGCTAGGGCGCTTTTTTAAGGCCAAAACAGTGGTGCTTATGAAACCTTCCTTGCCAATAAGCTGGTTTGATCAGTGCGTTATCCCTGAGCATGATTTATTGGATGTCGACCAATTGCCGGCCAACGTAATTCAGACGCGAGGTGCGCTCAATCGCGTGGTTGCTCAGCCAAAGCAACATGGGACAGGTCTGATTCTTTTAGGTGGGCCTTCCAAGCATTATGAATGGCACGATCAGCAAGTGCTTGATCAGATCTCAAGTGTGTTAACTGGTTTTCCAGATACTCAATGGACATTGGCGACGTCGCGGCGCACGCCTGACTCGCTAGTAAAAGCCCTGAGTGGCCTTGATAGCGTATTTACGTTGGTTTTGGCTGAGGATACGAGTAGTGATTGGCTGCCGAATACAATCGCTATCACTGAGACGTGTTGGGTAACTGAAGATAGTATCTCGATGACCTATGAAGCATTGACAGCCGGCTGCGTGGTTAACTTAATCAACCTATTGCCAGCGGAGAAAAGCCGAGTTGTTAAAGGTATTGAGCGTCTCAAAACGGATGAGCTTGTTGGTTCTTTGAGCAAGCCGGCGTCGAGCCAGAACCCTATAGCGTTAGCTGAGGCTGACCGTAGCGCTGAAATTATCTTAGGCTACGGTTGGTTAGGTAAACAGTGATAGTCTCTAGCGAGTAATTTTCTGATAAAAATCAATATACTGCTCTACTATGCGCTTTTTAGAGTAATGTTCTGCATACACGCGTGATGCACCATGAATCAGTTCGTTTCGTAAATCATCACTACCTAACACCTCATTAATAGCATCCGCTAACGCTTTGCTGTCGTCAATTGGCGTGATGAGTCCGCTTTCGCCATGAGTGATAGCCTCGCCCGGGCCTTGAGAGTTAGTCGCTACTATGGGGCATTGATGCGCCCATGATTCCATTACAATCGATCCCAGACCTTCATGGCGCGAAGGGCATACGAACAGGTCTGCGGTTTTCATTAGCGTGGTGACATCATCGCGCCATCCTAAAAACCGAACGCGCTGATCCAACCCTAATTGTGAACAAAGAGCTTTTAGATTGGCTTCTTCAGGCCCTGCGCCAGCTAACCATAGGGTAGCTGATGGTATGCGCTCTAAGCTATGAAGTAATGTGTCGAAGCCTTTGTTGGTATGGAGCCTACCCGCTGCCAGAATGAGTGGCTGCTCCGCTGGAGTGTTAAAACTGTCCCGTGGGATAGCGGTAACGGGAGTCTCATCAGCAAAGTTGGGGATATGTACAATTTTCTCTTTAGGGAAGCCGCCATCAATCATGTGTTGGCAAATGCCTTTGCTAATACCAACCCAGTAGTCAGAGTGTTTATAGTATTTGAGATTGTAATAATGGCCTAGGCGGTTTACTAAAATGTATTTGCTCGAGTTAGGGGTGGAACCGCTGGCACGACTCATCCATGTCATGACTATTTCTGGTTCAAAAGCGTTGAGAGCTTTCTTGAAACGGTAGGCTCCTAACAGGTCTAGCTTGCCACCAAAGGAGAACCCCTGGGCGTCTACGCCGTTGCCTCTTAAGGCATCTAAGCGGTGCTGGTGGTTACGTATAAATGCTTTTTCTTGTAGCTCTGGTTGCTCATTTAAACCGCTGACTAAGCGCACAAAAAAGTTTTCGGCGCCGCCATTAGCTGCACCCGCGAGTACTTGAGCTACTTTGATTGGATTCGAGGCCATGTTGATTACATCTCGTTTTTTACTGTTATATGACGAACGTTAGCCATCACGGAAAGTTAGACGTGTTGCTCGAGTTGCGCCCCTTACAAAGATAGGCGCATTACCTCATTGAGCCGTCTAAGTGGATGTCCCGCGCCCATACGTAATCATGACTAAATGCGGTTTGAGTGGCGGCTTCAACAATATATTGTGCATATAATTTTGAGTTCATTTCTTGATGGAAGAACGTGCGAGCTCGGCTTGCCCAGTAGCGGCGTTTAGCGTCGTCGTGTTGGAATTCAAGAATTTTCGATTTTAAATCGTCCTCGTTCGCGAAATATACAAGGCTTTCTTCTGGCATAAGTGTGTCGAATCGAGGGGATTCGTGGGTGAATTGTAAGATGCCATTCCCTGCTAGTTGAGCCATGCGAGCGGATGAATACCAATACATTCCTTCTTGTCGGTTAAGGTTCAAACCCATCTTAGTTTGAGATAGAGCACGGTCATAGTCACGCCCCCATACCGGGTCTTCCCCGAAACTACCAAATGTTCTGAAGCGCACGTCATCGGCCAGTGCTTCTTTTAAGCGTCCCACCATTGCCAAGCGTTCGGTAAAGTCGTTGCTGTTACTGCAAAATAGTAAGTCGATATCGAGATCTGTTTTAGTCGAGTTGTCGAGTGTCTCAATGGAAGGGTCTGTTGGGTTTGGCATGTGATACACGCGTGTTCCCAATCCTTCAAAAATAGATAGCTCACTGCGGCCCGTAGAAACAAAAATGGCATCGGCTACTTCGGCACGTTTTTTGATTCGCTCTACGTTGGACGGAACAAATAAAGGGTCATTATTGCAATGAACAATGACTCTGTGTGGGGCTGCTTTTTTTATAGCGGCTAATGTTTCGTTGGTGATCATATCGCAATGGCCAGCGATGATAAGATCCGGATCAAAGGATTCAACCGTTTCTAATAGGTATTTATTGGCCGCCTTTTTGCCTAAGTCTCGAATTTTAAAAGGTGCTTCATTCGAGGCAACATCGCGATCACTATAGGTTTTAACATAATGGTCGTTTTTGATTAAACCAAATGTCATTTTTTCAGCCCAGCTAACGCGAGTTTTGCCGTAACGTTTAAGTTGCTGGTAGGCGATATGGAGAATTCTCATTTAAAGTTCCGTAGCTGCTACAGTGTAAGCCATAGGTGGTTGTTAGAAATTGACTACAGTGTATTTGATGTAATTAAGGTATAGCAAATAGGCTCGAAGGTCTGCGTTTAGTTTGCTTGTTCATCGTTCGAGAGCAACTTTTCATAGACACCTAATGTGTTGTCTACTTGTTGATTGAGATAAAACTCTTTGGGTAAATAGAATTCTGGGTGCGTATCAAGCAGTTCCGCTATACGTTGGGCAAAGGCTTGGATGTTGTCTGGTTCCACTAGGCCTTTAGGGAAACCCGCGTTGAGCGATTCGCTAGCACCTCCTCGATCAAATGCGACGACGGGGCAACCACATGCCAAGGCTTCAGGTACTGTGCGCCCGAAGGGTTCCGCTTTATTAGACATATGGCAGGTCACATCTGCAAAGCCATAGAAAGCTTGGATATCTGAGCGGTGCCCCATAAAGCTTATATTATTTTCGAGCTCTAAACTTGATGTCAGTGAGAGAAGTTCAGATTGGTAATGCTCTTTTTGAGGCTCAGCAGAACCGACAATAACGCCATGGCAATCGGGCCTTATTTGTATCAGTAGATGCATCATTTTGATAAAAGCTTCTTGCCCTTTCCAGCGAGACAAGCGGCCGGGCATCAAAATAATTTTTTTATTCTCAAGCTCTGGGCACTCTTGTAAAAGAGATGCTCTCCATTGCGGATTACATGCGTTGGAATTGAACGATTTAGGATCAAGGCCGCGGTAAATTCTTGTGATTTTGGACGGGGGAATCTCATAATTCGTAAGCATGTAGTCCTGCACGCAGTTGGATATAGCAATACAGTGCTCTGCTTTTGCCATAATAGCGCTGTACTTATTGACCGAGTACATACCGTGAAAAGTGCTCACTAAGCGAGGGCGGTTTTCTTTGGGAAGCTTGCGCCATGCGAGCCAAATAATCCATGCTGGAGCACGTGAGCGTACATGAATAACATCGGGTTTAAGTTCGTTAAGTATATGTCGTACGCGTCTAACCTGTAGGAGCGAGGTTAGTGATTTTTTATGCACAGGTACAAGCAGATGAGTCGAACCATTATTTTCTAGTTCCTTTACTAACTGCCCACCATTTGACATGACGGTAGAGCGGTGGCCTCTTAAAACTAGCTCATTAGCGAACTCTACCGTTCCACGTTCCACCCCACCCGAATTGAGAGCGGGTAACACTTGTAAAACGTGCAATGATGGCTTGCTGAGTGTCATGAGGCATCTCTAGAAACAAAAATTTGAGAAATTATTACAGGAGTTACCCAGATTGTCTAAAGAATAGGTTGATACTATGGTAGTTTGTCCCTGTTTTATTTTTTAAGAAATCAGTAGTTAATATGTTTACTCAGAAAAAGCATCATTTACAAAGGGTTTGGATACGTCATGCACATCGTTAATATTTGTATTTGTACTTATATGCGTGAACAAATGTTATCAGATTGTTTGCAAAGCTTAGTGGCCGTTAACGTACCAGATGAAGTGACTGTGACGATCAGTGTTATTGATAATGATGCATCAGGCAGCTCAGAGGGTTGCGTGAGTCGTGCAGCAGAAGCGTTACCTTTCACTGTTCGTTACATGCAGGAGGCCAAGAGAGGTATTCCATGCGCAAGAAATCGTGCCATTGAAGAGAGCATTCAACATGGGGCTGATTTTATAGTCTTTATTGATGATGATGAAATAGTAACCGCTGACTGGCTGGTTAATTTATACAATTACAGTGTTCAAAAAGGTGGGAGAGCTGTTGTTCATGGAAAGGTTTCACAGCGACTACCTGATAACTTGCCGCCTTCTATACAGGGTCTTTATAAAGGAGGAAAACGATTTTCGGGTGAAGCGCTGAGTGCCTGTGCTACCGATAATGTATTAATTCCTATCCATTTAGTAACGGAGCTTGAGTTGCGATTTGACGAAAGCAATCCCTTGGCAGGAGGAACTGATACTATTTTCTTTACGCAGGCTACATCAAAAGGGGTTGAAATTTTCCAGTGCAATGAAGCGCTTGTGTATGAAACAATCCCAAAACAACGCGCAACCCTTAAGTGGCTGGCCAAACGCAAATATAGGGCCGGTATCACGGATGCCTGGCGAAAGTCTCAGCGAGGTCGCTCCAAAACTAGTATTGTCATGTCAGCATCGTTCCATGTAGTTGCTTCGGCTTTGAAAATGCTGCTGATGGCGCTATTGATGCGGGGGCTCGCAAGGAACCAGTCGTTCTTGAAAATGTGTCGGTACGCTGGTGTCTTTATGGGAGTATTCGGGGCCCGAGTCGATAGTTATCGGCATATAAATTAACTTTTATCTTAGGTTGTTTATGAGTAAAAATATTTTGCATGTGGCGAAGTTGAATAAATTTATACCGCCGTTTGTCGACTTCGTTGCAGACGAAATGCCAGCTGTTTTCCCTAATCAACAGTTTTTTTTTCTGGGGAATTCAAAGAAATATCCTTATAAAGATAGGACTAATATTAGTCATTATGGAAAAGGGCTGATTAGCTACTTTTTTTCAATATTTGCTCTCTATTGCAAAATGATGCGCGCTGATCGGGTTGTTTTACATGGACTATTCGATAAACGTGTTATTTATTGTCTTTTTTTTCAGCCATGGTCTTTAAAAAAGTGTTACTGGGTGATCTGGGGAAAGGATTTATATACGTACCAAGATCCTAAGAAAGGAAGTAAATGGAGACGCCTAGAATTTTTTAGAAGAAAGGTTATACGAGATTTAGGTTTTCTTGTTACTTACGTTAACGGTGATGTGGAGTTGGCTAGAAAATGGTATGGAGCTAAAGGAAAGCACCTTAACTGTATTATGTATACTACAAACCTTTTTTCAGAGGTTGTGGTTCCTGAAAAGTCGAATAAAAAAATTAATATTCAAATAGGAAATTCAGCTGATCCTAGTAATAATCACTTTGATATTTTGGATATGCTAGAACCCTATAAAGATGAAAATATAGCTATATATGCGCCATTGTCTTATGGGAATAAAAAGCATGCTGCATCTATTATAGAAGCAGGGCATAACATGTTTGGTGATAAGTTTTTTCCTATGCTCGATTTTATGCCTTTTGAGAAATACTTGGCGTTCCTTGGTGATATCGATATTGCAGTTTTCAACCATAAAAGGCAGCAAGGTATGGGGAATATTATTTCGCTATTAGGTATGGGGAAGAAAGTTTATTTTAGAAGCGATGTGACTTCCTGGGAAGTTTTAGACTCTTTGGGGTTAAATATTTATGATGTTAGTAGTTTCTCGGTAGATCTATTGACGGATGATGAGCGTATTGCTAATAAAAAAATAATTAGAGAAAACTTCAGCCGAGAAAAGTTGGCAGATCAGCTGAAAGTTATATTTGAGGGATAAAATGGCTTACTACAGTCGATCTTCTTTAGAGAAGATGGGTTTTAAGTTTTTAGGGGAAAATGTAAAAATTAGCGATAAAGCTAGCATTTACGACCCTGAACTCATAGAAATTGGTGATAGCTCAAGAATTGATGATTTTTGTGTCGTGTCAGGAAACATAAAAATAGGTTCCTATGTTCACATCACACCATTTTGTTTGTTGGCGGGTGGAGAGAAAGGAATCGTCATAGAAGATTTTTCAGCACTCGCATATCGAGTACAAGTGTTTACTCAATCAGACGATTACTCGGGCGAGACGATGACGAATTCGACCGTGCCGCAAAAATATAAGCATGAATTTAAGTCGAAAATTCTCCTTAAAAGGCATGTTATAGTAGGAGCCGGGTCGATAATAATGCCCGGCGTCACAGTTGCAGAAGGTTGTTCTATAGGGGCGTTATCTTTGGTTCTAAAAAGTACTATGCCTTGGGGTATTTATGTTGGAAGCCCTGCAAAGCGGCTAAAGGATAGAAAGAAAAGTTTACTGCAGCTCGAAAAAAAGTTTTTAAGCGAGAAGCTCAATGATTCCATTTAATAAGCCCCCGTACACTGGTAATGAAGACCAGTACGTATTGCAAGCCATGCATAGCGATAAAATTTCTGGCGATGGGGTATTTAGTAAGCGTTGCCAATCTTGGTTTGAGACAGAATTAAAGTGTGAAAAGGCTTTGCTAACACCTTCATGTACTCATGCTTTAGAGATGGCGGCATTGCTAATTGATATACAGCCAGGCGATGAAGTTATCATGCCAAGCTACACCTTTGTCAGTACTGCAAATGCTTTTGTCCTTCGGGGTGCAAAAATAGTCTTCGTTGATATACGTCCGGACACGCTAAATATAGATGAAAATCTAATTGAGTCAGCTATAACTCCTAAAACAAAGGCAATTGTTCCTGTTCATTATGCTGGCGTTGCTTGTGAAATGGATGTGATTATGACAATAGCTGAAAAGTACCATCTGTTTGTTATAGAGGATGCTGCGCAAGGAATGATGTCTACGTATAAAGGTAAACCTTTGGGTACTATTGGGCATCTTGGCGCTTTTAGTTTCCATGAAACTAAAAACTACTCCAGTGGTGGTGAAGGAGGGCTGCTAATTATTAATGACCAACAGTTTTCTGCTCGTGCTGAAATAATTCGTGAAAAAGGGACTAATCGTAGTCAGTTTTTTCGAGGAATGGTTGATAAATACAGTTGGGTCGACTTAGGTAGCAGCTATTTGCCCTGTGATCTGCAAGCCGCTTATCTTTGGGGGCAATTGGAAAGGGTAACAGAGATAAATGACTTTCGTTTGGATATTTGGTCTCGCTATCATGAGTCGTTTAAAGATTTAGAAAAGAAAGGATATGTTGAACGTCCTACGGTGCCGCAGAACCTTACCCATAATGCTCATATGTACTACCTTAAAACAAAGGATCTAGAGCAACGGACAAGGCTAATAGAACATCTAAAAAATGATGATATATTGGCTGTTTTTCACTATGTTCCCTTGCACTCGGCTACAGCAGGTAGCTCGTTTGGTCGTTTCAATGGAGTTGACCAATATACTACGTCTTTGAGCTCTGGTTTAGTGCGGTTACCTATCTGGTATGGTCTTGAAAAGGGGGATGTTGAAAAAATTTCCGATTCAGTCAGACTTTTTTATTTAAATGAATAGGTTTCTGCTTTTTTATTTTTCCAAAGGTATATCTGCAGATAATTGTGCTGTTTTTGTTGTTGGATTGATTGTTAATTGTAAGGGCTGGAGCGAGAAGGTTTAATATGAAAATTTTGGTTAGAAAAATCTCTCGTTTTTTTTTAAGACGAACATCTCAGGTTGTTTCTATTTTCTGTTTTAGTAAAAAAAGAAGGGCGAAATGTAGAGAGTTTTTTGATGATAAAATAATTGGTTTATACAAAGATGAAATACAAGTCTTTGTTGATCGATACCCTGCAGTTTGGAGTGAAGAAGAGACTATTCAACATTTGTTAGAAAACAAAAGTAGCATCTGCCGTTTTGGTGATGGTGAGCTTAAGCTTATGGTCGGTGAGAAACATAAGTCATTTCAAGATGTAAACCACTCACTCAATAGTCGGTTAATTGAAGTGTTGAATAGTAATGTTCCTAATATTCTTGTTGCCATTCACCCCGTCAGGGACTTTGATAGTTTGGGACGTATTTGGCAAAAGTTTATTATCCGCATCGGTTCACCCGTATTAAATTTACTAGATAGCAACCGAAGTTACCCTTCAATGGGAGTGTTTCGTGGTTTGCCAAAAAACACTAAAGAAAATTTGGTTAATCGTATCCTGAAAATTAAGAAACTTTGGGAAGGCCGTAAAATTTTATTGGTTGTAGGTGAAAATAGCCGATTTACTTTTGAAGAAGAGCTATTCAATAATGTTGAAAGTGTAGACTATGTTTATGCGCCTGCAAAAAATGCTTTTGAAGTATATGATGAAATAGTTAATAAGGTTAAGCAATATAATAAAGATGAATATCTGATTTTGATTGTGCTTGGCCCTACAGCTACTGTAATGGCTTATGACTTGGCTCTTGACGGATACCAAGCTATTGATTTTGGGCAAATGCCTGGTACTTATAAGCGAGCAAAGAAAGTCCTTTTTGGTAATGAAGAAGTAGTATTAAAAGAATTGCTGTAGTAGCTGACAGCTTTTGATGCGTTGAGTTTTGAAAGATTATGGGTGTTATGGATGAGCTGTAAAGTATGACGTTATATTTGAAAGAGTTGACCCCGTTTGCTCAGGGAGGAAACAGGCAGTGCTTTGTTCATCCGGATAATCCTAACCGGTGTATCAAGGTTAGAAGACCTGACTTTACGCTAGAGGATTGCCGTAGAAAGAAAGGTTTTCCTAAAAACTTAAAGCCTCTATCATCTTTTGATGACAACCTTGAAGAGTTCAAAGTTATTACCGACCTACATAAAATGATTGGTGGGGATTTATTTAGCCATATTTATCAATGCTTTGGCTTTGTTGAAACAGACTTAGGGGCTGGCTTAGAAACGGAGCTTGTTTTAGATGATGACGGGCGTATTTCATTATCGCTCAAGCAGTATATTTGGGAGTATGGCTATTCTGATGCTTGTAAGAAGGCGGTTGCTGATTTGATCGGTTTTTGGGAGCACAATTTAATACCTTCCCGAGATATTTTGACCCACAATGTTCTCGTACAGCAAGGCGCTCATCAGGATATAAAGCGGTTAGTTGTAATAGACGGCCTTGGATCAGCATCAGCGATTCCTTTTCAGATATTCCCAACATTTGTAAAAAAACGTGCAGTATCAAACAAAGTGGAACGCTTTAAATATCGTATAGATGAGTTTGTTGCTAAGTGTGAAAGTGGGAAAGCGCCGAGTAAAGTAGGAATGCTTAATTATCGGTAGCTTGTGGGCTGATTTTGCAATACAACAAGAACTTAGAGATGGCTATATAATATGAAATTAATGCAAATGCTTTTGTCTCAATCAGAGGCTGGAGCCGAAACTTATTTTGAAAAAGTTGCAGCCGCGCTTGCCAAAGATGCCAGTATTACTCAGCGACTTGTTATTGAAGAGCAGCCTTCTCGTGAGAAAAGGCTTCAAGCTTCTGGTGTGGATTTTAGTACTTTACCTATGGGGAAAGTAAAAAAGCCTCTGTTTTATAATTACTCTTTAAAAAAGCATGTTAAAGAGTTTGAGCCAGATCTTATTGTTACTTGGGTAAATAGGGCTTCTAGAAAGTGCCCTTCAACAAGTGCGGTCGTTGTTGGGCGGCTAGGCGGCTATTACGACATAAAGAATTATAAAAAATGTGATCATTTAATTGTTAATACGCCAGATTTAGTTCATCACGTTGTTTCAAATGGCTGGCCAGAAACGAAAGTGAGCATGATTAGTAATTTTGGTGATCTGCCCGAAACGTTAGAGATATCAAGCTCGCTTCCAGAAATACCCACAGGACATAAGGTGCTTTTGGCTTT
The DNA here is from genome assembly GCF_001922575.1 of Neptunomonas phycophila. Classification (NCBI taxonomy): domain Bacteria; kingdom Pseudomonadati; phylum Pseudomonadota; class Gammaproteobacteria; order Oceanospirillales; family Oceanospirillaceae; genus Neptunomonas; species Neptunomonas phycophila. The sequence goes on from NZ_MRCI01000001.1 coordinate 157,050, forward strand.
AGGTCGATTGCATCAAAAGAAAGCGCACGACACTGTTATTAAAGCACTACCTATGATCCCAGACGCCACACTGCTGATAGCGGGTACAGGGGAGTTAGAAAACGAATTAAAAAGTCTAGCCGACTCATTAGGTGTATCCGAGCGCGTTAAGTTTTTAGGTTTGCGAAAAGATATACGTCAATTGTTTGATTTAGCCGATGTATGCGTTTTCCCATCGCGATTTGAACCTCTAGGTAATGTGGTTTTAGAGGCATGGGCAACAAATACGCCTATTGTAGCGGCGTCGAGTACCGGCCCTGCCTGGCTAATAACGCATAACGAAAACGGACTATTGTTTGATATAGATGATGTAAATGCTTGTGCATCCGAGGTTAATCGAGTGCTGTCTGACACTGCTTTAGCGGATAAGCTAACGGAAAGCGGCTTTGCAGAGTTTAATAACAATTTCTCAATGGATGTTATTGTTAATAAATACAAAAATTTATTCGAAACATTAATAAAAGAAAAAAAAGAGCGTAGTTAGGCTTATCCATTCCAAAGTGAGCCTTAGAGTAAAGCCTTACTTATTTGTAAAGGAAGGCTTTGCCCTTCGGGTGTGTCTTAAAGCGTCTGTGCACCCACATGTATTGTGTAGGTGCCTTCATGATCATGCTTTCTATTACTTGGTTCACTTTTGTGGCGTCTGCTACATCATCGCCAGTAGGGAAGTCCTCCAATGGCGGAAGCATTTCAATAATGTAGCGACCTTGATCATTGCGTCTCATTGATAGTGGGATAACAGCAGCCTTGGACATTTTAGCTATGCGTGCCGTTGCGGTAATTGTTGCGGCAGGCACGCCAAAAAATGGCGCATAAACAGACAGCTTCATACCCATATCTTGATCCGGTGCATACCATACGGCCTTCCCGTCTTTAAGGCGGCGAACTAAACGGCGGATATCGCCACGCTCGATCAGTTCTTCGAAAAATACTTCGCGACCCTTTTTGCTTAGCTCTTCGATAACAGGGTTATTGTTTTTTCTATACATTCCATCAAAGCGCATATGTTGAGCTAAAATCCCGCCTGTTACATCTAAACAGGTAAAATGGCCGCTTAAGAAAAGGATACCTTGCCCTTCTGCTTGAGCTTTTTCAACATGCTCAAAGCCAATAATATCACCCAGCGGTGTAAGCTTTTCTGGCTGAGGCCACCATGCCATTCCAGACTCGATCATCGCGATACCTTGGTCTTTAAAGACATCACTCAGCATCTGGTTGTGCTCTTTTGGGGATAAATGAGGAAAGCAGAGTGATAAATTGGTATCAGCGATGTGTTTACGATCTTTAGCAATACACATCAATATGCGCCCCAGCAACCGCCCGATCTTATGTTGGGCTGGTAGCGGTAATCTGTTAATAAGCCAAACTAGTCCAAGTCCTAAGAAGGTGGGCCAATAAGTTGGATGCAATAAGTTTTCTGGGCGCTTTTGTTTCATAACAACTATTTTTACTAACCTATTGTTCTCGTTCGGTGCCTATTCTAATCTGTTTTGCAGCAGATCCCTATAACCGATCATTTGCGTAGGTATGATCTAACAAGTGCCAGCGATTTGATATCGCTATGGTGTACAATGCAGTCTTTGATTTCAATACGTTGCGAATAATGAAAAAACAAACTACCCGAGAAATTAGTGGTCTTCGTCTTTATCTGCGCTTACTGACTTACATAAGACACCAGTGGCCACTCTTTTTGCTTAGTGTGGCAGGCTTTGCTTTATATGCCAGCACCCAAGCGGGCTTCGCTAAGTGGATGGAAACGGTTGTCCAAGCTATAGAGAACAACGCTATAGAGCATCGTGGTTGGCTGGCGCTAAGCGTGCTTGGATTATTTGTCATCCGAGGGCTTGGCACCTTTATGGGTAACTATTTCATCACACGTATTGCGCGTACCTTGGTGCACTGCTTACGCTTAGAGCTTTTCGCTCACATGCAAAAGTTACCGAGCACGTTCTATAACGCTAATAGCTCGGGTACTCTGCTTTCTAAGCTAACGTATAACGTCGAACAAGTAACAGGGGCGGCTACCAACGCCGTGAAAGTTGTTATTCAAGAAGGGTTAACTGTTATTGGTTTGTTTGGGTATTTGTTGTGGCTGAATTGGAAGTTGACGCTAATTTTCTTATTTTTAGGCCCATTTATTGGTTTTTTAGTGTCTTTTGTCTCTAAGCGCTTTCGCCGCTTAAGTAAGAAGTTACAACACTCAATGGGTAATGTAACGAATACGGCATCGGAGGCAATCAAGGGTTATCAAGTAGTACGTACGTTTGGCGGTCAAGATTTTGAGATGAACCGCTTCACTGAAGTAAGTGAAAAGAACCGTGATCAACATATGAAATTGGTGATCACTCAATCATTAAGCACCCCAGCTGTACAGCTGATGGTGGCTTGTGCGTTATCTCTATTGCTGTACCTTGCAATGGAGCCGTCTATTATGTCGACAATGAATACCGGTCAGTTCATTGCATTTATTACCGCGGCTGGCATGTTAACAAAACCGTTACGCCAATTAACGGATGTTAATAGCGTCATTCAACGCGGTATAGCGGCTGCGCAAAGCTTGTTTGAAGTACTGGATGAATCTCCAGAAAATGATAATGGTACCTTGGTTGCGAAGAACGTTGCCGGCGCTATTGCATTTAATGATCTGTCGTTTCGCTATCCGAATACGGATAAAGATGTATTAAACCATATTAACCTGTCAATTGAGCCCGGCCAGAATGTCGCGCTTGTTGGTCGCTCTGGTAGTGGTAAGTCAACGTTAGCGAGTTTGTTACCGCGTTTCTATGACGTGCCAAATGCAGAGCAAATTACGTTAGATAATCAGTCATTACAAAGCTATACGTTAGCCAGTTTGCGCAGCCAGATCGCATTGGTTAATCAGCAGGTTGTACTTTTTAACGGAACAATTGCCGATAATATCGCTTATGGCGATTTAGCGAACAAACCCGAAGAAGAGATTAAGCAAGCGGCGAAAGCGGCGCATGTGATGGAGTTTGTGGATAAGTTGCCTGATGGACTTCACACCATGGTTGGGGAAAACGGTGTACTTCTCTCCGGCGGCCAACGTCAGCGTATTGCAATTGCTCGTGCTATTTTAAAAGATGCTCCGATCTTAATTATGGATGAGGCCACATCGGCGCTGGATACTGAGTCAGAACGCCATATTCAGTCGGCGATGGAGCACGTGATGAGAAATAGAACAACTCTCGTCATAGCTCACCGACTCTCTACTATTGAAAAAGCCGACCTTATTGTGGTTATGGATCAGGGTGAGATTGTTGAGCAAGGAACCCATGATGAGTTGCTTGCTCAACATGGTGCTTATGCGCAGTTGCATAACTTGCAGTTTGAGGACACGCCAGAGCATGCGTGAGTGGTCAAGATACGTTTATACGTGCTTGTTCTATATTGCAGTGCCAATACTCTTGGTACGTCTGTGGTGGCGTGGGCGAGAGTCTGCTGGTTACCGTCGAAACTGGTGGCAACGGTTTGGTTTTGTTCCTAAAGTCTCGTCTCGCTCAGGACCGCCCTTGTGGATTCATGCAGTTTCGCTGGGTGAGACAATTGCGATAGCTCCTTTGGTTCAGCGTTTGTTGGATCAATATCCCGATTTGCCAATAGTAATGACGAGCATGACTCCCACCGGGAAAGCTCGCGCAGAATCGTTATTTGGTGATCATATACAGCATTTTTATTGCCCCTATGATTTGCCTGACGCGCTGTTTCGGTTTATCAAACGGCTCAATCCGCTTGGCTGTTTAGTGGTTGAGACGGAACTGTGGCCGAATATGGTGGCTGCCTGCGAAGCTCAGAAAGTTCCTCTCATGGTGGCTAATGCGCGACTGTCTGCTCGTTCTGCACGCGGCTATCATCGTGTAAAGTCACTTGCTTATCCTATGATGCGACGCCTTAGCTATTTAGTGGCACAAAGTGATGCTGATGCCGATCGTTTTCGTCAATTAGGTGTACCTGACGAGCGAATAGCGGTTTCTGGCAGTATCAAGTTTGATATTCATGTGGATCCTGTCCAACGGCGCGAGGGAGAGCTATTAAAACAGCGATTTACAGGGCGCTTTGTTTGCATGTTGGCCAGCAGCCACTCAGATGAGGAGGTTCAATTTTTAGCTGCGAGCCAGTCGATGCTCGCTCGGTTTCCTCAATTGTTGTTGCTGGTAGTCCCGCGGCATCCCGAACGTTTTGAGTCTGTGTATCAATACTTTGTCGATCAGTTGGGGATGGCGGCCGTGGCGAGGCGCTCTTTGCCTGCGTCTGTTACTGACAACACGCGTGTTGTGGTCGGTGATACATTAGGTGAAATGCTATTGTTCTATACGGCCGCTGATGTAGTGGTGATGGGAGGTAGTTTTATCGATGTAGGAGGGCATAACCCTGTTGAACCTGCAGCCGTGAAAACACCTGTTGTTATGGGGCCGTTTCATCATAATTTTGCTGTTATTTGCGATGCGATGGTGGAATCTGGTGGTATGGCCTATGTGGAATCGATGTCCCAGGCGCTTGAAAAGACGGCTTCTATGATGGTTGAGCCCGCTCCGTTGTTGGGCATGGGGGCGTCAGCTTTTGCCTATGCCGAATCTCAGCGTGGTGCGCTAGACCGGTTATTTCTACAGGTGGAAAAGCGCTTGATTAACCCGCCGGTCTGAACAAGCGCTTTGTTTTATTCATCGCCGCTTAAATATCAAAGCTCAGTGACTCGCCTGCTTGATCTAAAAAAGCCGCCTCAAACACAGAACGGATAGTTGCTTTGTCGCTGTCGCGTACCCACGTTTTAAGCTCAGCATCATAGTCAAAGTGGAATCCCCCCGTTTTAGTGGCTAGCCATAGTTGTCGGACGGGAGTCTGGCGAGTGAAGATTATTTGGCTTTTATTCTCACATTTAATGGTTAGAACGCCACCGCTAATCAAATAGTCCAAGTCGGTTTCAGCGTCATCTAGTTTTTCTTCTACGCTAATCAGGGTTTCGTCTACGAGGGCGTAAAATTCGCTTTCTGTCATCATGGCGGGAGTCTGTCCTAAAAGTACGAAGAGCAAGTATGTAGTTGCTAGTATACCAGCAAAATCCGGAATGATCCGAGGCTTAGCCTGCTCATAAGGTTCAAGTTAGACAAGATTACAGGGTATAATCAGAGTAATTTTTTTGAATGAGCAGGCCTCAACGTGAAACAGCGCTGTATTTTATTCGTAGGTATACTTTTGCTAGCAGGCTGTGGCCAAAAAGGGCCTTTGTATCTACCCAAAGCTGAAGCGGAAAAAGCCCCAGAAGGGCAAGAGACGCAGCCTCTTGAGGCGACAAGCAAAGCTGTCGCCGAATAGTATTTAGTTAATGTAATTAACGACCCTTTGAGTGGTTACGCGAAGCGGCCACGATCAACCAGTAGCTAGCCGGCAATATCATCGCAATCACGCTTGATCGCTGTCTAGTCGCAGTAGAGAAATATGATGGATAACTTTGAGTACCGTAACAACCAGCTTTTTTGTGAAGACGTCGCCCTTGCAGACGTAGCGAAAGAGTTCGGAACACCCGTTTATGTTTATTCGCGTGATGCAATTGAACGTGCCTTTTTGGGATATTCACAAGCATTGGAAGGGCACGATGCATTAGTGTGTTTCGCCGTTAAGGCAAACAGTAATTTGGCGGTGCTAAATGTGCTAGCGCGCTTGGGTGCAGGGTTCGATATTGTCTCTCTGGGCGAACTAGAGCGAGTACTAAAGGCTGGCGGTAAACCTGAAAAAATCGTTTTCTCTGGTGTCGGTAAGCAAGCTCACGAGATTGAGCGTGCACTAAAAGTCGGAATTCACTGCTTCAATATAGAATCCGAAGCAGAGCTTGATCGTGTGAATGATGTCGCGGGCCAGTGCGGTATTAATGCCGCGATTTCGTTCCGTGTTAATCCTGATGTTGATGCCGGAACACATCCGTACATTTCTACGGGTTTAAAAGATAATAAATTTGGTATTGCTATTGATGAAGCTGAGCGTATCTACGCGAAAGCAGCCGCTATGCAACATGTTGATGTCGTGGGAATGGATTGCCACATAGGTAGCCAGTTAACAGAAATAGCTCCTTTTATGGATGCTATGGATCGGCTGTTGGTGCTGGTAGATAAACTGGCAGCGTCTGGAATTGTAATAAAGCACCTAGACATGGGAGGTGGTTTAGGCGTTTGTTATACCGACGAAGTACCGCCTTCGCCGCAAGATTACATCAGCGCTGTGCTCAAAAAGCTAGAGGGCCGTGATCTGGGGCTTATTTTTGAGCCAGGGCGCTCTATTGTGGCTAATGCTGGGGTGATGTTGACCCAAGTGGAATTTTTAAAGTGCAACGAGAGTAAAAACTTTGCGATTGTTGATGCGGCTATGAATGATTTAATCCGCCCGGCACTTTACAGCGCTTACCAAGAGATCATACCGGTTTCAGTTAGAGAGGAAGGCAAACCAGTAACCTATGACCTTGTTGGCCCTATTTGCGAGACAGGCGATTTCATTGGAAAAGATCGTGCGCTTACGATCGAAGCGGGCGATTTGCTAGCGGTTTGCTCAGCGGGTGCTTACGGTTTTGTAATGAGCTCAAACTATAACTCTCGTGGCCGCGCCGCTGAAGTTATGGTTGACGATAATAACGTATACGAAGTACGTGCCCGTGAGACACTGCACGACATTATGCGTGGTGAACAAACATTGCCTGCGGGTAACTGAGACGAGTTGTAAGCTATGTTGGTACGTTTTACGAAAATGCACGGCTTAGGTAATGATTTCATGGTGATTGATCTCGTTACACAGCGCGTGCGCCTCAGTGAGGAAAAAGTTAAATGGCTAGCGAATAGGCATACTGGTATTGGGTTTGATCAACTGCTAATTGTAGAAGCGCCCAGTGATCCCGATGTTGATTTTCGCTACCGCATCTATAATGCCGACGGCTCGGAAGTGGAGCATTGCGGTAATGGGGCTCGTTGCTTTGCTCGTTTTGTGCTGGATAAGCGATTAACTTGCAAGCGAGAAATTGTGGTAGAAACAGCGCAAGGGCGTGCCATTTTAAATGTACGTGATGATAATCTGGTTGAGGTCAATATGGGGCCTCCCGTGCTGTCCCCGTCAGGAATCCCTTTTATCGCAGACACAAAGCGTGCTGTTTATGAGGTTGATGTTGACGGTCAGACTGTATCGCTATCGGCTGTTTCCATGGGCAATCCTCATGGCGTGTTGGTCGTGGATAATGTCGATACCGCGCCTGTTGAAACGCTAGGACCATTATTGGAGAAGCACCCTCAGTTTCCGGCGAAAGCTAATATTGGATTTATGCAGGTCGTTTCCGGTTCGGAGATACGCCTGCGTGTCTTTGAGCGAGGAGCAGGAGAAACCTTAGCTTGTGGCACAGGTGCATGCGCGGCTGTTGTAGCCGGGCGGCTTCAAGGTATTCTTGATAACCATGTCACTGTGCACTTACCAGGTGGAGATTTAGAAATCTCTTGGAAAGGCAGCGAAATCGACCCCGTTATAATGACAGGTCCCGCGACGAGTGTTTTTGAAGGACAAATTTACCTATGAGCCAAGATGACACGCGCAACACCCCAAATGACGATCACTTAACGAACGACACGGCCGCCGCCGAAGTTATGCCAATAGATGCTGAACAAGTGGCTGACTACTTGGGCAAGAACCCAGACTTCTTCATGAGTCATCCCGCTTTGTTAGAGGTGATGAGTGTCCCTCATAACGCGGGTAAGGCCGTTTCTCTTGTAGAGCGTCAAACATCTTTATTACGCGAACGTAACCGACAGTTGACACTCCATATGGGAGATCTGATTGATATCGCTCGCCATAATGACTCTCAGTTTGAAAAGACTAAACGCATGGTTCTTGCTCTTTTGGATTCGGCTACGTTAGATGATGTAGCGGTCGCATTGGAAGAAAGCTTGTGTCGTGATTTTTATGGCGATGCCACCTCATTGGTATTGTTTGCCGATCAGCCTCTCAATGTAAATAACTTAACAATGATCCCTCGTTCAACGGCGGGCGTTGTCGAGTCTTTGATTAAAACTAACCTCCCTACCTGTGGACAACTGCAGTTAGTTGAAAACCGTTTTTTATTTGGTGATGAGGCCAATGAGGTTCATTCGGCGGCAGTAGTGCCATTAGTTAAAGGCGACGCGATTGGGTTGTTGGCAATAGGTAGTCACGACCCGTACTATTTCCAACGTAGCCAGGGTACATTATTCCTAAGCTATGTCGGTGAAGTATTAAGCCGCGTTGTTAGTCGGATTCTGCACGAAGAACCGGCATGATAAGCTCCACGTCATTCTCTGACCGCCTAGCGCCGCTAATCGATCAGTTTATGACGTTCTTACACAGTGAACGTCAATTAGCAGCTAATACTCAACTCCATTATCGACGAGACTTAGAGCGTTTGATGGACTTTGTTGCCGACAGCCGAATAGACCAATGGGGCCAAGTCAGCGAGCGTCATATTCGGGCGTTTATTGCTGAGCTTCATCGTGATGAACTCAGTGCAAAGAGTATTCAGCGTCAGCTATCTTCTATCCGTAGCTTTTATCGCTTTTTAGTAGCCGAAGGCCTCAGTGATGCTAACCCTGCTTTGGGAGTTAAAGCGCCTAAAGCGGGCAGGCACTTGCCAGAGACACTCGATACTGACCAGCTAAGCCATCTGCTGTCTTTCCCTGTTGAGGATGCTATATCGGCTCGAGATAAAGCCATGCTTGAGCTGGTATATTCGTCTGGTTTGCGGGTGTCAGAGTTAGTAAGCCTGAATATTCATGATGTCGATTTACGAGCGGGTAGCTTAGTTGTTACCGGTAAGGGCAATAAAACTCGAATGTTACCCGTGGGCCGCATGGCGGTCAGTGCATTACAGCTCTGGATCACCCATCGACAAGCGTGGGCCAGTTATACGGGGCCAGATCAAGATGCGCTGTTTATTGCTAAAAAAGGCCAGCGATTAACAGTGCGCAGTGTGCAATTGCGGTTTGATCACTGGGCTAAGCGTATGCATACGCAGGGTAAAGTATACCCACACCGTTTACGTCATAGTTTTGCCAGCCACGTGTTGGAGTCTAGTGGTGATTTACGTGCAGTACAGGAACTACTTGGCCATGAAGATATCTCTACTACACAGGTGTACACCCATTTAGACTTTCAACACTTAATGGATGTTTACGAAAAAGCACACCCGAGAGCACGGAAAAAAGATGATTAAATGTATTACGTTCGATCTGGATGATACCTTGTGGGCTGTTGACCCTGTCATTGAAGTGGCTAATGAGCGTTTGTTTAGTTGGATGCAAGCTAATGCGCCGTTATTTGTTGAACGCCACAGCGTTGAAGATATAAAGGGCAGGCTACGGACTAAGGTTGTAGAAGCGTCTCCGCATATTGCTCACAGTGTTACTCAGGTTCGCCTTGCGGCTCTGGAAGCTGGCTTTCTTGAAGCAGGCTATCCGAAGGAGCAAGTAGTGGATTTGGTCGAGGCTAGCTTTCGCGTATTTTACGATGCGCGCCAAGAGGTCAGCTTTTTTGAGCATGCACTAAGCATGGTAGAAGGTCTCAAAAAGGAGGGGTATCAAGTAGGTGCTATTAGCAATGGCAATGCCAGCATTTATAAAGTGGGCTTAGGCCATTGCATGGACTTCCAGCTCAATGCTGATGAGGCCGGTGTTGAAAAGCCGCATCCTGATATTTTTGAGCAAGTTTTAGCGGCGCAGAACTTGCGTCCAGAGCAGGTCATCCATATTGGTGATAACCCGGTAGCCGATGTTCAAGGAGCGGCTGAGGTAGGGATGTGGACTATTTGGGTGAATCTCAAAGGTGAAAAGTGGCCTGGTGGCCCCAAAGCAACTGCCGATGTGACATGTTTGTCACAGATCCCCGCCGCGGTTGCGTCTATTAATCAGCGTCGCCGAGCCTGTTTGTAACAGGCTGAAGGCGCCGATAATCAAGGTCGTGCTAGACCAGAAAGCTTTCTAAAACGTCGTTAAGGAAGAGCTGGCCTTTATGCGTTGTTTGCAACCGTTGTTTGTCTAGTAAGCCTTGCTGACGAAGCTGATTGAGTTGTGCTTTGATGGTTTCAATAGGCTGTAAGGCATGAGAACTATACAGCCCTTCGTCAACGCCATCGATTAACCTTAATGCATTCATCATAAATTCAAAGGGGCGGTCTTCATGGGCAATTTCATGCTCTCCCCCTAACGGTGTGATGGCGTTTAAGTAGGCTTTGGGCGAGCGTTGCTTCCAGCGCCGCACAATTTTATCTTGCTGTGGGTAAGTAATCTTGCCGTGAGCGCCTGCGCCAATCCCTAAATAGTCGCCAAACTGCCAATAATTCAGATTATGTTGTGCTCGCGAAGCGGGTTGTTTAGCGTAAGCCGAGACCTCATATTGCGTAAACCCGTGTTGGGCTAGGTAAGCTTGCCCCGCTTGCTGAATATCCCATAATTGCTCGTCTTCAGGGACGACGGGCGGGCGGGCATGAAATTCGGTATTTGGCTCAATTGTGAGCTGGTACCAAGATAGGTGGTCAGGCTGTAATGCGAGGGCGGTTTCTAAATCCAATAAGGCTTGCTCGGTACTTTGATCGGGTAAGCCATGCATTAAATCGATATTGAGGCGGTCAAACCCCATGTCTTTTGCGGCGCTGATCGCCGTGCGGGCCTCAGTGCTGCTATGTATACGGCCTAAGGCTTTTAAATGGTTAGTATTAAAACTCTGTACACCGACAGAGAGGCGGTTAACCCCCGCGTGCTTAAAGCCTTCAAAACGTGCTTGTTCAAACGTGCCCGGGTTCGCCTCCATGGTGATTTCGATGTTGTTTTGGAACGGGATAATTTGATCTGCTGCGGTTAAGATGCGATCTATCGCCTCAGGCTTAAAGAGACTAGGTGTGCCGCCCCCTATAAAGATAGTACTAATTGAGCGCCCCTGAGCGGCTGCTCGTTCGCCGCGTAGGTCGTTAAGCACGGCGTCGACATAGGCGGCTTCGGGGATTTCTTCTTTAACGGCATGCGAGTTAAAGTCGCAATACGGGCACTTACGCACACACCACGGAATATGAATATATAAAGATAAAGGTGGTAGTGTGTGCATATAGGGCTTCAAAAGGCTTAAACGGGAAGGTTACAGCTTACAGGTAACTATCGATCTGCGCTAAAAATTGTTTAACAGCTTTACCGCGATGGCTGATGCGGTGTTTCTCCTGCGGAGATAATTGTGCCGCCGTTTGATCGGTGCCTGCCACCAAAAATAATGGATCATAACCAAAGCCAAAGGAGCCTTGAGGGGCTTCTAAAATACGGCCTTCAAGCGTGCCTTGGCAGATAAGTGGCATTGGGTCTTTAGCGTGACGCATATACACCAAAACACAACGATAACGGGCCGTTCGTTGAGGTTCGGCAACATTGGCTAAAGATTCGAGTAATTTCGCGTTATTGGCTTGGTCACCTTTGCCTGGGCCTGAGAAACGAGCAGAATAAATGCCTGGGGCACCGTTAAGTGCATCCACTTCTAGGCCCGAGTCATCGGCTAATGCAGGCAGCCCCGTTGCCTCACAGGCGTGGCGTGCTTTGATGATGGCATTTTCGACAAAGGTTAAGCCGGTTTCATCGGCATCATCAACATTCAGCAATGACTGTGGAACAACCTCAATCTGGAACTGGCTCAGAATTTCGTTAAATTCATTAAGTTTCCCCTGGTTGCCGCTGGCAAGTACGATACGGTCAGTCATAAATTTGGCCTATTTAATCGGTGAAAAACTGTTGATCAAAGCGCAGCGTGATCGCCTCTTTATTCGGGTCCGGTTGCACTGTAATCGTAAAATCGAGAGTATCCGCATCTGCAAAGGTGAAGCTAGTTAGGTAATACACTGCATCCCCTTCGTTAATGAGAGAAAAACGCAGAGCTTGAAGCTGTTGGAGGCGGTTCGTAACCTCGCCATTAATGAGTGCCTTAACGGGCTTAGGTTCTGCGTTTGCGTCTTTTTTCATGACAGCAATGTTGAGCATGGCAGAATATTTACTGCGAACAATATTGTTTGCCTGAGCTACCTCGGGTGCTATAAAGGTGCTGTTAAAGGCATTGTAATGGATGATGTACTGTTCAGTTTCTATGGTTTGTTCAGCCTGTGCCGTTGGCATAACGCTGGATATCACCACGGTTAGCGCAAGGGTAAGGTAGGTCATCATTGTTTTCATGTAGGTATCCTCGGTCTGCCTTGATGAACCGTTATTCACGCATTAACGCGTGATACGGTAAATCGCAATCTCACCGAGCATGTTGGGCCATAAATGGTTCCACCAACGGTCACGGTGCTCATTGTCTACCACGGTGCGGTTAAGAATGCGAATATTCTGGTCAACGCACAGCTTTTCAAAATCTTTAAAGGTACAAAAATGAATGTTAGGTGTGTTGTACCAAGTGTACGGTAGAAACTTCGATACAGGCATCTGGCCGCGAAAAGCAAGATAGAAGCGGGCCCGCCAGTGGCCAAAGTTAGGAAAGGTGACAATACACTCTTTGCCGATGCGCAACATTTCTTCAACAATCAAATCTGGGTGGTTCATGACTTGTAACGCTTGAGTCATGATAACTGAGTCAAAGCTACCGTCTTGCAGTGTGGCTAAGCCTTCGTCTATGTTTTTTTCGATCACATTGACTCCACGGGATATACACGTGGTTATATTGCTGTGATCAATTTCGAGACCGTAACCTCTTACCTGCTTTTGTTGGATTAGATGGTGCAATAGCTCCCCATCTCCACAGCCTAGGTCTAAGACTCGGGTCGACGGAGCAATCCACTCACGGATAATATCAAGATCGGCACGCATGATTAGGCCTCTACTTCAGCGGTTGTGGAGGATGTTGCGGGTATGTCGGCTTCTACACGTGACATATAAGCTTTTAAAATATCCATGTAGCGAGGAATAGGTAGTAAAAAGGCATCATGGCCTTGAGGGGCATTAACTTCGGCGTAGCTCACATCTTTTCCGGCGTCGATTAACGCATCTAAAATTTCACGTGAGCGCTCCGGCGAAAACCGCCAGTCTGTTGTAAAAGATACCAATAAAAATTTTGCTTTTACATGGGCTAGCGCTCTGGCTAAATCGTGCTGAGCCTCGGCTGCTGGATCAAAATAATCCAATGCTTTTGTCATTAAAAGATAGGTATTAGCATCAAATGACGTCGAAAAGCGCTCACCTTGGTATTGCAGGTATGATTCAACTTCAAACTGCGGATTGAAGTCGAACATGAGTTTACCTGTTTTCATTTCGCGGCCAAACTTATCACGCATGCCGTCGTCAGAAAGGTAAGTAATATGGCCAACCATACGGGCCAGCATGAGTCCGGTGCGCGGGACATCGTCCACATCATAGTAGCGCCCTTTGTGGAAACACGGGTCTTTTGAAATGGCCTGGCGTGCTACTTCGTTAAACGCGATATTTTGCGCCGAAAGTTTAGCCGCTGAGGCGATAACTAAGCAGTGACGTAAGCGTTCTGGGTAAGAAATAGCCCACTGTAATGCTTGCATACCCCCTAAGCTTCCTCCAACAACGGCTGCCCACTGTTGGATGCCTAAACGGTCGGCTAATCGCGCTTGGCTTTCAACCCAGTCTGTAACCGTCATCAATGGAAAGTCGGGGCCATAAGGTTTCCCTGTGGCGGGGTCTATTTGATTAGGCCCACTTGAGCCATGGCAGCCTCCTAAATTGTTTAACGAAACTACAAAAAACTTATTAGTATCAATGGCTTTTCCTGGGCCAATAGCGCTGTCCCACCAACCCGGTTTGCTATCACCTTCATGAAATCCGGCTGCGTGGTGATGGCCTGATAGGGCGTGGCAAATCAAAATGGCATTAGAGGCGTCAGCGTTTAAAGTGCCGTAGGTTTCAATCATTAAACGGTAAGCATCAAGCGTTCGCCCGCATGCTAGCGCTAGGGGTTCGGTAAAATCAATGGCTTGGGGAATGACGTAACCAATAGAGTCTGTTGGTATTTTTTGTGGCATCAGAGTGCTCCTCGACTAAAAAATAAAAAGTGAATTAGTCGGACATCACATCTCATATATAAGGAGCTTGCACCGCCGGGTAGGCAGCGGCACATGGCGCTCGTTGCAAAACGCTCTACGCTGAACGGGGTGGCTCAACGTTAAAGCTTGGTTTGTATTGTCTATATTAAGATAAGCATTCACGGCAGCCATCACTTAATACAGACGAATAATTAATTGCGCTAGTTGAGATTGAATAAGCTGAATAGCCAAAAATATAAAAATAGGCGATAGGTCAAGGCCCCCAATGGGTGGAATGACTTTTTGGAAAAGCTTAAACAGAGGCTCGGTTAATTGCATAATTAACTGTGGGGCTGGGTGGTAGCTACCCGGTGCGATCCAGCTAATAATGACTGAGCCAATCACAGCGTAAAAATAAATATTAAGGATAGCGTTAATGGTGTAAGCAACACTCGAAAGCAGGACGATTCCTAAGCCTTCTTGCAAAGCATATCCTTTAATGAGTAGAAGAACACAATAAAGGGCCACAACTAAGACAAAGGCGGTAATAAGAGGCGATATATCAATCCGTCCTACTTTTGGCAGCAGGCGTTGCAGCGGAGTCAGTACCGGCTGCGTAATTTTTACTATCGATTGGGATAGTGGGTTGTAATAGTCAGCTCCAGAAATTTGTAACAAAAAACGCACCAACATGATGTGTATGTAAAGTTGAGCGAATGTACTGATAATCAATGATATTGGATCGGTTCCCATAGCTGGATCTATCCTTTAAATAGGCCTGAGTTGTTCGCAGTATAGTGTCTTTATGGGGATGAATGAACCGTAAGCAAGTTTTCTTGGCATTACGGCTCAAACGACAAGATTACTCGCCTAATAGTTTAGCCAATTCGTGCGAGCGATCAGCACAAGCGGCCATTGCGTTTTCTACCACCTGGTCTAACTGTTGTGACTGAAAAGACAGAATGGCTTGCTCGGTTGTCCCCTTAGGAGACGCCACTTGGCGACATAGCTCAGCCGGCGTACTGTCGTTTGTGCACGCAATTTCAGCGGCGCCTCGTGCCGTTTGCAGTGTTAACTGCGTCGCCACCTCACGTGATAATCCTTGTTTTATACCGGCACTAATCATGGATTCCATGAATAAGAAGTAGTAAGCAGGCCCAGAGCCAGATACCGCGGTAATAGCGTGTAGTAACGACTCTTCATCCACCCACGCGGTTATGCCGGCAGCCGAAAGAACAGAGTCGGCTTGAGTTTTCTGCTCTTCAGATACTTGGGCGTTTGCATACAATCCACTCGCGCCCATACCCACTAATGCTGGGGTATTTGGCATACAACGAACAATGGCTTGTTGTCCCCCTAACCATTGGTTGATGCTGTCACAAGTAATGCCAGCCGCAACGGATACAAAAAGTTTGTCTTCAGTGCTAGCGGCTGACTGTAAGGGAAGTAAGACCTCTTTCAATAATTGAGGCTTGACGGCCAACACAATTAAATCAGCATTCTTTACGGCTACAGCGTTATCGTCAGTGGTATTCAGCCCTTGTGCTTTTAAGTCATCCATACGGTCTAAGGTTGGTTCACTGGCCCATATACGATCAGCGGGGAAACCTGTTTTAAGTAGGCCGCCAATAATAGCGCGTGCCATATTGCCTGCGCCGATAAATGCAAGAGTAGGTTGCTTTGCTGGCTGAGTCACAAAAAATACCTCATGGCTGTTAAAGCCGGTTATTCATTAAAAATAAAGATATGCGGTGTTTGAGCCTCGTTTCTTCTTTAAGAACGGGGTCCAAACAAGGCAGTTCCAATGCGCACCATGGTAGCACCTTCTTGAATTGCTATCTCCATATCGTTAGACATCCCCATAGAAAGGGTATCTAAGGACGGGTGCTTTTTTTGGAGCGTTTCAAAGAGGTGTTTCATACTGGCAAGTGCTTGGCGCTGCTCGGTTTTATCAGTGGTTGCTGCTGGAATAGCCATTAAGCCTCGCAGTGATAAGTTTGGCAGTTCGGCTATTTGGTTCAGCAGTGCTTCAGCTGCTTCAGGTAAACATCCTGACTTGGACAATTCGTGACTAATATTCACTTGAACGCAAATATTGAGAGCTGGCAGGTATGAAGGCCTTTGCTCTGAAAGGCGTTGAGCTATTTTTAGTCTATCGACGCTATGAACCCAATCGAAATGCTCAGCGATACTTCGACTTTTATTGGACTGTATTGGGCCAATAAAATGCCAGATTATCGGTAAATCACTAAGAGCGGCTATTTTTTCGAGTGCTTCTTGTGTGTAGTTTTCGCCAAATTGCCGTTGCCCAAGCTGATACAAACCGCGAATATCCTCGGCTGTTCGTGTTTTGCTCACAGCTAACAGAGTAACAGCGTTGGCGTCACGTCCTGCTTTTTGTGTGGCCAGTTTGATTTGCTGGCCTATGCTTGAGTAGTTCTCTGCTATGCTTGACATAAGGTCGTATTCAAAAACAGTATTCTTTGGTTAAATGGTCACATATTGTGTGGTAATGCTTCTACCTATTTTGAAGTAAGCCAAGGAAATAAGTAAGCCCTAGGTGTATAAGAAACAATGGATATTACAGAACTTCTCTCATTTACAGTACAGCAGGGCGCGTCTGACCTGCACATCACAGCGGGTATGCCACCTATGATTCGTGTTGATGGTGACGTCCGACGAATTAAGTTGCCAGCCTTAGAGCATAAGCAGGTCCACACACTTATCTATGACATCATGAATGATAAAATCCGCAAACAGTATGAAGATACAATGGAGGCGGATTTTTCGTTTGAAGTGCCCGGTTTAGCGCGGTTTCGTGTCAATGCATTCAACCAAAACCGCGGAGCAGCGGCTGTATTTCGTACCATCCCAAGTAAAGTAATGACCATGGAAGATTTGGGGATGGGTAAGGTTTTTCAAGACCTATCAAATGAAGCAAGGGGTTTAGTACTAGTGACAGGCCCAACCGGTTCAGGTAAAAGTACAACGTTAGCGGCGATGATTGACTATGTGAACGATCACCGGTCGGATCATATTTTAACTATTGAAGATCCCATCGAGTTTGTACACGAAAGTAAAAAATGCCTTATTAACCAGCGAGAAGTACATCGCGATACGCAAAGCTTTTCGAATGCGTTGCGCTCAGCGTTGCGTGAAGACCCGGATGTTATCCTTGTGGGTGAGATGCGAGACCTTGAAACGATTCGTTTAGCGCTAACCGCGGCCGAAACGGGGCATTTAGTGTTTGGTACTTTGCATACGACATCTGCAGCTAAAACCATTGACCGGATTATTGACGTTTTCCCTGCGGCCGAAAAAGATATGGTTCGCTCTATGTTGTCTGAATCCTTACAAGGGGTTATTTCTCAAACATTATTGAAAAAAACTAATGGTGGTCGTGTGGCTGCTCATGAAATAATGATTGGCACTCCTGCGATTCGCAACCTTATCCGTGAGGATAAAGTGGCACAAATGTATTCTTCAATACAAACAGGCGCGTCTCATGGAATGAAAACGCTTGATCAGTCGTTGACTGAATTAGTACAAAAAGGCCAAATTACTCGTGAAGTAGCTCGTGCTAAGGCAAAGAACCCACAAGCATTTTAAGTGGCCTAATTAGATATAACTGGAGATCCAATAGTGGAGTTTACACAGCTACTCAAAGTCATGATTGAGCGCGGTGCGTCAGATTTATTTGTCTCGGCAGGCGCGCGTCCTAGCATCAAGGTTGATGGCACGGTTAAGCCGCTTACCAAAGAACCTTTGAAGCCTTCGCAAGCTAGATCGCTGGTTTACTCAACTATGAATGATAAGCAAATTGCAGAGTACGAAAGCACGCACGAGTGTAACTTTGCAATTAGCGCACCGGGGCTAGGGCGTTTTCGGGTCAGTGCTTATGTTCAACGTAACACGCCAGGCATGGTGTTGCGTCGCATAAATACGCACATCCCCAATTTCGAAGAACTGAATTTACCGCCGGTTATGAAAGATCTAGCCATGACTAAACGCGGTTTGATTCTTTTCGTGGGTGGTACATCAACCGGTAAATCTACCTCCTTAGCGTCGATGATCGATTATCGAAATCGCCATAGCCGTGGCCATATCATCACGATAGAAGATCCAATTGAGTATATTCACGAGCACAAAGAAAGCATAGTGACTCAACGGGAAGTTGGCATTGATACGGACTCGTTCGAGATTGCTTTGAGAAACACTTTGCGTCAGGCTCCTGATGTTATTTTGATGGGCGAAATTCGTACGCGTGAGCTAATGAAGTACGGTTTGTCGTTTGCCGAAACGGGCCACTTATGCATGGCGACCTTGCATGCTAACAATGCCAACCAAGCACTGGATCGCATTATTAGCTTCTTCCCGCCTGAGCACCATGATCAAGTGTGGATGGAGTTATCTCTTAATTTAAAAGCCATCGTGGCACAGCAATTGTTGCCAACCAAAGATGGTAAAGGGCGTCGAGCTGCTATCGAAGTTATGATTTGTACGCCGCTTATTCAGGATATGATCCGTAAAGGGGAAGTCCATGAAATTAAAGAGATCATGAAGAAGTCGACTAATTTGGGTATGCAAACCTTTGATCAGGCTTTGTATGAGCTTTATCGTGAAGGAACTATCAACTACGATACCGCTCTGGCGCATGCCGATTCCGCGAACGATTTACGCTTAATGATTAAGCTAAATGCTGATACAAATCCCGAATTAAATGCGGCCGCCACCACAGAAAATGACTCGCTTTTCTTACAAGAGGATGAGGATTATATGAATATGTCAGGTGATTTGGAGATTCGAAACCTGTAACAGATTCACATGTTATGCTCTTAAATAGATAGTAATAAAAAACGCGCTTAAGGCGCGTTTTTTATTGGCTTGCATAAGCGTCAAAATAAATGCCTTACAAAGCTTGATACACCAGTTCACCGTTAACCAGAGTATGAGTGACTTTCCCTTTTAGTGGCACGCCGATGAAAGGTGTGTTCTTACCTGCTGATACGCAGTTCTCTGGGGATAGCTCCCACGTTAGTTCGGGATCGAAGATGCAAATATCGGCTATATCGCCAATGGCAAGGGAACCTCGGTTAATATCAAGGATTTGAGCCGGTGAACTGGTAAGCTTTTCAATGAGTTGCGCTAGGGATAACAACTGCTGCTCTACTAACATTAAGCCAAGAGGTAACAAGGTCTCCAGCCCTGATATTCCGGGTTCTGTTGCGGCGAAGGGAGCCTGTTTAGCGGCAGGGTCATGAGGCTGGTGGTCGGAACAAATAGCTTGTATGCCATCGGTGACTAAGGCGTGGAGTAAGCCTGCACGGTCCAGTTGGCTGCGCAATGGCGGTATAACGTGAAACAAGCTGTTAAAGCCATTAACGTTTTCATCAGTCAGTAGCAAATGATGTATGGCAACATCGGCGGTAACATTTAAGCCGCGTTTGCGAGCCTCTATCACCATGCGCGTAGAGTGCTCAGATGAAAGTTGCCCAAAGTGGGCACGAACGCCCGTTTGCTCAACGAGTAATAAACAGCGAGAGACTTCAACTGTTTCCGCGGTTTCTGGTATACCCGTTAAACCTAGACGGGTACAGGTAATGTCATCATGCATACAACCTTTGCCGGCTAAGTCTTTATCTTGGGGATGGAAGATCACTAAGAAGTCATGGGTGGCCGCGTATTCTAGGCAGCGTAATAGTACAAGAGAGTTGCTGATTTGCTCGCGACCGTTACTGAAGGCCACGCAGCCTGAACGTGCTAAAGCATGCATCGGTGCGAGCTGTTCTGATTTCAAACCCTGTGTCAGAGCGCCCACTGGTAAAATATTAGCTAACCCTGTGGCTTGCGCGCGATCTAGAATGAGTTCGGCAACGGCAGGGGAGTCGACAACAGGGCTGGTTGTTGGTGGGCACACCATGGTCGTAATCCCGCTCGCGACTGCAGCGGCAGACTCAGATGCAATGGTTGCTTTTTGGGTTTGCCCTGGTTCACGTAAATGGGTATTCATATCGATGAGCCCAGGGGTAACAACTAGCCCCGTTGCATCAATAGTTTTAGTTGGAGGTACATCAATTGCTGGTGTTTGGTCGATGCTAACGACTTTGCCGTTATCGATGTACAGATCGCAGACTTGGTCGATTTGATGTTTAGGGTCTATAAGTCGACCATTTTTGATTAATAACATAACAAGTTAAGCCTCTACCACATTGTTCTTTTCGGCGGTTTGGCCGCTCATCGCCATCGACATAACAGCCATGCGCACGGCTATTCCGTTTGTTACTTGATCAAGAATTAACGATCGGGGCCCATCGGCTACCGCTGATTCTATTTCAACGCCGCGATTGATAGGGCCCGGGTGCATAACAACAGCATCGGGTTTTGCGTTGGTTAGTTTTTCGTTTGTTAAGCCGTATAGTCGGTAAAATTCAGACTCGCTGGGTAGTAAAGCACTTTGCATTCGTTCTTTTTGCAAACGCAGCATGATCACGACATCAACGTCTTTTAATCCTTGGTTCATGTCAGTAAAGACGCGTACACCAAGCATTTCTATATGTTTGGGTAAGAGTGTGGTGGGGGCAATGACTCGTACTTCTGCCGCCCCCAGCGTTAGCAATGCATGTATCTGAGAGCGTGCCACACGAGAGTGGAGAATGTCCCCAACAATTGCCACGACAAGCGGTTCAAATTGACCCTTGTGGCGACGAATAGTCAGCATGTCTAGCATGGCTTGCGTTGGATGGGCATGTCGTCCATCTCCCGCGTTGATGACGGCAACATTAGGCGTGACTTGCTCAGCAATGAAATGGGCTGCACCGCTATCTGAGTGGCGTACGACAAACATGTCTGTTTGCATTGCCTCTAACGTTTGCAACGTGTCTTTGAGCGTTTCACCTTTAGATGTTGATGACGTGCTGATGTTGAGGTTTAGCACGTCAGCTGACAGGCGTTTGGCGGCTAACTCAAATGTACTTAGTGTGCGTGTGCTAGCCTCGAAGAAGAGGTTGGCTACGGTCTTGCCACGAAGCAGCGGCACTTTTTTGACTTGTTGGGCACCCATGCCGACGAATGAGTCAGCTGTGTCTAAAATTTCGGTCAATAGAGGTTTAGATAGACCTTCAACGGTGATGAAGTGTTTGAGTTGGCCTTCTTGGTTCAATTGAACGCTGTAGGCATCTTTTAGTTCGAACATGGTGCGCTCCGGCCTTAAGTCATTGGTTTTTGTCGGATTTCTAATGCTAAAGGTGTCGGGCCTAGCAGTTTTACTTGCTGGTTAGGTCCAAGCGATAGCGTGCCCCCTGAAACGTCCGCCTGTATGGGAAGCTCACGGCGTTGCAAGTCCAATAATGTGACCAGTGTGACTGAGGCTGGACGTCCATAATCAAACAGCTCGTTAAGAGCGGCGCGAATGGTTCGACCGCTCATAATGACATCATCCACTAAAATAATGTCACGGCCTTCGGTGGCGTCAGGTAAATTTGACGCTTGTACAGAAGGGTTGAGGCCTATTTGCGAGAAATCATCTCTGTAGAACGAAATGTCCAGAGTGCCCATCGTTTGCTGTGCATCCAGTGCGCTATGCAAACGCTCAGCAATCCATACACCACCGGTGTGAATGCCAATAATGTAGGGGTCGTTAATTTCACGGTGTTGTAATAATTGGTTCAGCTCGTCGATCATTTTGTCCAACAAAGAATCGACGTTAAGAGTTCCCGAGACCATAAAGATCCTCCAGACGGGTATGGCTTGGAATACGCTGCGATGAGTTTAGCCAGCCATCAAAAATGATTTGAGCGGCTAAGCCATCGACAGACTCCTTCTTGAAATTGTTACTACCGCCCTTGCTGTAATGGATTTCTTTTGCCTCGTTGGTAGAGAGACGCTCGTCCATCAAAAAGCAAGGGAGTTGAAAACGGTCTTGTATGCGGTTGGCGAACTTGCGTGCGCGGCGCGACATTTCGCTGATAGTACCGTCCATGTTAAGTGGGATACCGACAACTAAAATGTCAGGTTGCCATTCATTGATGAGTTTTTCGAGAGAAGGCCAATCAGGGGTGCCTTCTTTAGCAAAAACAGGTGTTAATGCGGTTGATGTACCTGTAAATGTCTGGCCTGCTGCGACGCCTATTCTGCGCGTGCCGAAATCAAAGGCCAGCACACATTGGCTGGTTGCAGTCATGAGTTATCTATTTAGGCGCGGCCGCTATGAGCGGTCAGCAAATTAAGATTCACGCCCAGCAGGGCGGCGGCCGCCTGCATACGTTCGCCAGCAGGCATATTGAACATTATATCGGAATTTGCAGGACAGCTTAACCAGACATTGTTACTAATTTCTTCTTCAAGTTGTCCAGCACCCCATCCTGCATAACCAATGGCGATTAAGGCCTCAGCTGAACCATGACTTGAAATGGCTTCAAGAATATCAAGCGAAGTGGTGAGTTGGATCTCGTCAGATATCTTATAGGTGGATAACCACGGGTCGCCCAGATAAGGGCGGTGTAAAACAAAACCCCTATCGCTTTGAACCGGGCCTCCAGCGTAAACGGATGTGGCTTGTTGATACTTGCCTGTCTTCATATCCAAATGCGTTAGCATTTCACTTAACGTGAGGGCTAAGGGCTGGTTAATTACGAGCCCCATTGCTCCGTATTCACTGTGATCACACAAATAGATAATGGTTTTAGCAAAACCATCGTCTTGAAGGTGAGGCATGGAGATTAAAAAGTGATCTCGCAAACAGGTTTGTTTTTTATTCATGGTTCTTTGCACGCACACTCTTAGACTGACCCATTAGGTTTAGTACAAGTGTGTGTTTTTCTCAAATTTCCACGTGCGTATGATTTCAAGAATATCAGTGCGTTTGCGCATTTCTGGTGTAAATGGTTGGAAAGGAGATGCTAGGCGCACGATGCGTATAGCCGCATCATCGAGGATTTTGTGGCCTGATGACTGCAGAATCTCGACACTTTTGAGGCTGCCATCAGGAAGAATAGCAACCATTAAGCGCAATGTGCCGAATACGCCGCGACTACGAGCTTCTTCAGGGTAATTTAAGTTCCCCACATTTTCGATACGCTTTCGCCAGTTGTTGAGATACACAGCATCATCATAAGCGGCGGTGGATACTGACGTTAGGCGTTTGATACGGGGCCATGCCGCTAGCTCTTCTTCTTGTAATCTTACTTCGGCCTGTAAGTTGGCAATTTCGAGTGAACGCGCCAATAGTGACGTTGACTGTCCTGCTTTAGGAGCGCTGCTAGCTTGTTGTGTTTTTTTGGGTTTTACTGATTCTTTCTTTTGTTTGGATTTTTGGGTAGTAACAACCGTTTGAGAAGGCTTGCTGCTCTCTTTTTCAGGGCCCGCCTCAGGTGCTTTAGTAGTGGCCGGCGTTGGAGGCTCCGGTGTTATTTCTTCGGCGGGCTCAGCGTTAGTCGGTAGAGCCGATTGATTGCGAATCCGATCGTCTTCAAAATTGGATTGTTGAGTTGTTGATAAAATTCGCTTTTCTTCCTGAGTACCGCTGCCTTCTTGGTTACTTTGCGCTAAAAAGTCAGGGTCTTTGGGGGCCTCTTTAGCGGCGTGCTTGGCTAGTGTAATTTCTAGCGTATGAACGGGCGGTGGTGTGTCAGTGGTAATAAAGCTGCTACCGAATATGAAAAGAGCATGCAGCGCAATAGCGATAACGAGGGCTAAGCCGAGCTTATCCATTGAGCCTAATCGTGTTGGGGTGTTGGTCTCGTTTGTCGCTACTGACACAAAAGTTACGCCTGCTTAGAATGAATAGTCTGCTCAATTGAGTCCATTAATTGCATCGCTATATCCAAGCCAAATTGATTGTCGAGTTCGCGTATACAAGTAGGGCTAGTCACATTAATTTCAGTGAGATAGTCGCCAATAACGTCCAGTCCGACAAACAATAAACCTTTTGCTCTTAGGGTGGGGCCTACTTGTTCACAAATCCAGCGGTCACGATCAGTCAGTTCTCGGCCTTCTCCTCGGCCGCCTGCCGCTAAATTGCCGCGGGTTTCGCCCCCAGTTGGTATGCGCGCCAGCGAATGAGAAATAGGTTCTCCATTAATCATTAAAATACGCTTGTCGCCTTCGGTGATTTCGGGGATAAATTTCTGCACCATCACCATCTCACTACTGTGGGCTGTGACGGTTTCAATAATGACACCTAGATTCAGACCGTCTTCTTTAACACGGAATATAGAGGCTCCGCCCATGCCATCCAGAGGTTTTACGATGATATCGGCGTGCTCTTTGTGGAACTCACGGATTAAGTTTGGCTCGCGTGTGACCAAAACCGGCGGGCAACACTGTGGAAACTGTGTGGCGAACAGCTTCTCGTTAAAGTCGCGTAGACTTTGCGGTTTGTTGACAATAAGGGTGCCCTCTTTTTCGGCCATTTCTAGCAAGTGGGTACTGTAAATAAACTCATTATCAAATGGCGGGTCTTTACGCATTAATATAACGTCAAGATCGCTCAGGTTTGCGGTTATATAATCACCCCGTTCAAAGCAGTTTTCAGGATTCATATCCACAGTAAGGGGTGCCATTAGTGCTTTGGCTTTACCGTCGCGGCTAAATAGGTGCTTTTGCTCCATGTACCAAAGCTCCCAGCCTTTTCGCTGAGCCGCCCACAACATGGCCAGAGAGCTATCTTTTTTGAAGTTGATTTGCTCAATTGGGTCCATAACAATGCCGACTTTTAACGTCATGTGCGGTTCCTCTGTTCGGTTGGGTCTATGTTAACGATCTATGTTAACGATCTATATTTAGGGTCAATGTTAAAGGCCGGTCTTATGTGCGCGTTACTCAAATGCCTGGCTATTTACATAGGTCGTGCAGAGTGTAATGTATTCGTGCGGTCTGTCCTAGCCTAGATCACCCCATAGGTATTGAAGTATTGCTTGTGCTGCCACTGGTGCCGTTTCGGTTCGCATAACTCGCGGCCCAATGGCTACTGGTTTAAAACCAGCGGCTAAGGCCGCAGATACTTCATCTTCTGTTAGCCCTCCTTCAGGGCCAATCAATAAAGCAACAGAATCGGGACGCGGGTAATCGCCTAACGGTTGCTCTGTGTGATGATGTAAAACGAGTTTTAAATCAGCTTCAACATTGGCTAGCCAATCATCTAAGGTTTGGATGGCATTAATGGTAGGGAGTTCATTACGTAAAGATTGCTCGCATGCGCTTACGGCAACCTGTTGCCAATGTCGAATGCGTTTGTCTTGTCGCTCATTGTTTAGCTTGACCTCGCAACGTTCAGTTATGAGCGGTGTCATGCTGGCCATGCCCGTTTCCGTGGCTTTTTGAACCGCGTAATCCATCCGCTCGCCACGAGAAACTGATTGGCCTATGTGAATCGCTAATGGGCTTGAACGGCTGACATGGTGGGTATCGATAACGATGGCTTCAGCGTGGCGCTTCTCTACGTGCGTTAATTCGCATAGATGTTCTGCGCCGTCTCCGTTAAATAAGGTGATTTGTTGGCCGGCTTTCATGCGTAATACGCGAGCAACATGTTGAGTCACCTCATCGCTGAGAGAAAAGGCTTCGCCTTGACGAATGTCGGTTGATTCATAAAAACGAGGTATGCGCATGTAGGCGTCCAAGTAAAGCAGAGTATAAGGAGTGCTTATTTTAAAGTGGCTCGCATCTGATAATCAAATGCTTAACAAACTCGTATTGAGTTAATGGTTTGTAGGCAAAAAAAAGGTGCCTGTAAGCACCTTTTTATCAGAGTCTCATCGAAAGTCGTATTGGTTTATAAACCGGCGTCGGCTTTCAGGGCTTCTACTTTATCTGTTCGTTCCCATGTGAAAGTGGTGAACGTATCGCCATTCACTGAGACTTCTTCTGGCTCGCGGCCAAAGTGTCCGTATGCGGCAGTCAATTGGTACATAGGGTGCAACAAATCTAGCATGCGTGTTATTGCATTAGGACGTAGATCAAAGTGACGGCGAATCAGCTCGATGATTTTGTCATCAGAGATTTTACCAGTACCAAATGTGTTGATAGATACAGAAGTTGGCTCGGCTACACCGATGGCGTATGACACTTGAATTTCACAGCGGTCAGCTAAACCAGCCGCTACGATGTTTTTAGCCACATAACGGCCTGCATAAGCAGCAGAACGATCCACTTTGGAAGGGTCTTTTCCTGAGAACGCGCCGCCACCGTGGCGAGCCATACCGCCATAGGTATCAACAATAATCTTACGGCCTGTTAAGCCGCAGTCGCCCACTGGGCCGCCGATAACGAATTTGCCAGTTGGGTTGATATGGAATTGGGTATCTTTCGTAATCCACTCAGCTGGCAAAACATGCTTGATGATGAGTTCCATTACCGCTTCACGCAGATCAGCCTGGCTTACGTCAGGGCTGTGCTGAGTCGATAATACAACAGCGTCGATTCCCGATGGCTTACCGTTTTCGTAACGGAAAGTTACTTGCGATTTTGCATCAGGGCGTAACCAAGGCAAGAGGCCTGATTTGCGAGCTTCAGCTTGACGCTCAACTAAGCGATGCGCAAAGGTGATAGGTGCAGGCATTAATACATCGGTTTCGTTTGAAGCATAACCGAACATTAAGCCTTGGTCGCCAGCGCCTTGGTCTTCAGGGCGAGAGCGGTCAACACCTTGAGCGATCTCAACCGATTGCTTACCGATAATGTTGATTACACCACATGTCTCGCCGTCGTAACCGACTTCAGATGACGTGTAACCTATGTCGCAGATGACTTTACGCACGAGGTCTTCAAGATCGATCCAGGCGGACGTTGAAATTTCGCCAGACACAACCGCAACGCCGGTTTTAACCAAAGTTTCACAAGCTACGCGTGCATGCTTGTCTTCGCTAATGATCGCATCCAGAACCGCATCAGAGATTTGATCGGCAATTTTGTCGGGATGGCCTTCAGAGACGGATTCTGAAGTAAATAAGCTATATTCGCTCATTGGCTGTTTTTGTCCTCGTAATACATGTAAAAGTCAGGGATGAAATCGATACCCTGTCGTTTTTGGAATGGCACATAGTTTACCGTTCTCGATCAACAGATGCACAATTTTCGCTTTGCTTTTTTGATGAAAGTTTGTTGAGTCAGAGTGAAATGCACTCATTTTGCGCAAAATAACGTTTTTTCATTGAAGCGAGCCGTTATCTGCGAGAAAATTACGACCTGTTTTTTTGCTTCATCCCTACAAAAAACCGGGTTATCCCAGGAGTTTATTGAATGTCGTCTCGCAGAGAACTGGCTAATGCAATCCGTGCGCTAAGCATGGATGCCGTTCAGAAAGCTAAATCAGGCCACCCAGGCGCGCCTATGGGCATGGCGGACATCGCCGAAGTGCTTTGGAATGATTTCATGAAGCACAA
Organism: Neptunomonas phycophila; assembly: GCF_001922575.1. Lineage (NCBI taxonomy): Bacteria > Pseudomonadati > Pseudomonadota > Gammaproteobacteria > Oceanospirillales > Oceanospirillaceae > Neptunomonas > Neptunomonas phycophila. The sequence continues at coordinate 184,494 of NZ_MRCI01000001.1, forward strand.
CCCTGCTAATACGCAGTGGTTTGACCGCGACCGCTTTATTTTGTCGAATGGTCATGGATCCATGTTGATCTACTCATTGCTACACCTGACCGGCTATGATGTGTCTATCGACGACCTTAAAAACTTTCGCCAGTTACATTCAAAAACAGCAGGCCACCCTGAATACGGCTACTGCCCAGGTGTTGAAACCACGACAGGCCCTCTCGGGCAGGGCATCACCAATGCGGTGGGTTTTGCCGTAGCTGAAAAGACGCTAGCGGCGCAATTTAACCGTGAAGGCCACAACATTGTTGATCATCATACCTATGCATTCATGGGTGATGGCTGCATGATGGAAGGCATCTCTCATGAAGCATGCTCACTGGCCGGTACTTTGGGTCTGGGTAAACTGATTGTCTTCTGGGATGACAACGGTATTTCTATCGATGGTGAAGTCGAAGGATGGTACACCGACGATAACGTGAAGCGTTTCGAGTCTTACGGATGGCAGGTTATCCCTGGTGTCGATGGCCACGATGCAGACCAAATCCGTGAAGCGATTCTTGCCGCTCAAGAGAACACCGCGCAGCCAACGTTAATTTGTTGTAAAACAGTCATTGGCTTTGGTTCTCCAAATAAAGAAGGTAAAGAAGATTGCCATGGCGCTCCGCTAGGTGATGATGAAATCGCGTTGACACGTGAGCGTTTAGGCTGGACTCATCCAGCATTCGAAATCCCAGAAGATATTTACGCGGATTGGAATGCTGTTGAGGCGGGTACCCACGCGGAAAATGATTGGAATGAGCGTTTGGCGTCATACCGCAATGAGTACCCTGAGTTGGCGGCAGAGTTCTTACGTCGAATCTCTGGCGAATTGCCGGCTGATTTTTCTGACAAAGCTGATGCTTACATTGCCGATGTTGTTGCCAAAGGCGAAACCATTGCATCGCGCAAAGCCTCTCAAAATGCATTGAATGCGTATGGTCCTTTATTGCCTGAGTTATTGGGTGGTTCTGCCGATCTGGCTGGCTCTAACTTAACGTTATGGTCGGGCGCTAAAGGGATCAGTGCTGATGATGCGTCAGGTAACTACCTGTTTTATGGTGTACGCGAATTTGGTATGTCGGCCATTATGAACGGTATTGCGCTGCATGGCGGATTTATTCCTTATGGTGCAACCTTCCTTGTATTCATGGAATATGCTCGTAATGCACTACGCATGGCTGCTTTAATGAAGCAACGTGCCATCCATGTATACACGCATGACTCGATTGGCCTGGGGGAAGATGGTCCAACACACCAGCCTATCGAGCAAGTTGCAAATTTACGCACCACGCCAAACATGAGCTGCTGGCGCCCTGCTGATGCCGTAGAGTCTGCGGTTGCTTGGAAAGCGGCCATTGAACGAGCTGACGGTCCTACGGCGATGATCTTCTCTCGTCAAGGTTTAGCACATCAAACACGTACTGATGAGCAAATTCAGAACATCAAACGTGGCGGTTATATCTTAAAAGATACAGACGGACAGCCAGACGCTATTGTAATAGCGACAGGTTCAGAAGTGGGGCTAGCCATGGATTCTGCTCAAGCGTTAGCTGCCGAAGGTATTAAGGTTCGTGTCGTCTCTATGCCAGAGACAACTCTGTTCGCTTCTCAGGATGCTGAATATCGCGAATCTGTTTTACCCGCCGCCGTTAAAGCGCGAGTAGCGGTTGAAGCGTTGCATGCTGACTACTGGTATAAATTTGTGGGCTTAGATGGCGCTGTGGTAGGTATGACTACCTTTGGTGAGTCGGCTCCAGCCGGTGATCTGTTCAAACATTTTGGCTTTACTGTCGAGAATGTCGTCAACACGGTTAAGTCAGTACTTTAACTGTCATAGCATAGGCCGGGTTAACCCGGCCTAATTTGTTATAAGTTCTTTATTTGTTTTAGGTAATAGGCAGCGATGAGTTACCGGGTAGCCATTAATGGTTATGGACGTGTTGGTCAGTGTGTGCTGCGGGCTATCTATCAACAAGGTCTAAATAAGACGTTACAGGTTGTTGCATTAAACGAACTGTCAGATATTGATACGGTCACCTACCTAACGCGCTATGATACCACGCATGGTCGATTTCCATTTCCGGTTGAGCATGACGAAACACATCTGTTAATTGATGAAGATGCGATACTTGTGCTGAATCAGCCAGATGCTTCCTTGCTGCCTTGGAAGGCGCTGGATGTTGACCTGGTAATCGAGTGTTCGGGTTCTTTCAGTGATCGAGCAACGGCTGAACAGCATTTGCAAGCAGGAGCAAGTAAGTTACTGTTTTCTCAACCTGCCAAGCCTGATGTGGATGCGACGATCGTCTATGGCCTAAACCATCAAGATTTAACGGCGCAGATGCAGATTGTTTCAGCGGCATCCTGTACCACAAACTGTGTTATTCCGGTCTTACATTTGCTAAATGAAGCCTTTGGTATTACCCAAGGAGTAACGACCACGATTCATTCAGCAATGAATGATCAACCGGTGATTGATAGTTATCACCAAACTGATTTGCGCCTGACGCGAAGCGCTATGCAGTCCATTATTCCTGTTGATACCGGTTTGAGCCGCGGTATTGACCGATTATTGCCAGAGCTGGCCGGACGCTTCGAGTGCTTACATCTGCGTGTGCCTACCATTAATGTCTCTGTCATGGATATGAGTATTAATGTAGCCAAAGGCACTGATGCCGCGGAAGTGAATAAGCTACTCAAGAACGCCTCCGAACAGCAATTTAGAGGTCTTTTGGGGTATACCGAAGAGCCGCATGCTTCGGTAGACTTTAATCATGATCCTCGCTCGGCAGTAGTCGATGGCACCCAAACACGGGTGAGTGGCGAAACGCTCATTAAGTTATTGTGCTGGTTTGATAACGAATGGGGTTTTGCTAACAGAATGTTGGATGTTGCTGTTGATTGGCTAAAGGCGAAGTAGTTTTCTTTTAATTTATAAAAATGAAGTAGGACAGCCTCATGAGTGTATTGAAGATGACTGATCTGGATCTGCGCGGTAAACGCGTACTGATCCGTGAAGACCTCAATGTTCCTGTTAAGGATGGACAGGTCACCTCAGATGCCCGTATTCGCGCATCTCTACCAACAATCGAATTTGCCTTGAAAGCGGGCGCTAAGGTGATGGTTATGTCTCACCTAGGCCGTCCAACTGAGGGTGAATATGAAGAGCAATACTCATTAGCGCCTGTTGCTGCGCATATAGAAAAACTGCTTTCTAGATCAGTACCTTTAATTAAAGATTGGTTGGCAGGTGGGTTTGAAGTAGCAGAAGGCGATCTCGTTTTATTAGAAAACGTTCGTTTCAATACCGGTGAGAAGAAAGACAATGAAGCACTGTCGCAACAAATGGCTGCGCTGTGTGATGTATATGTAATGGACGCCTTTGGAACGGCCCATCGCGCTCAGGCATCCACGCATGGTGTGGCGCGTTTTGCACCGATTGCTTGCGCAGGTCCGTTGTTGGCCAATGAGCTAGAAGCATTGGGTAAAGCGTTGGATAAACCTACACCACCTCTGGCGGCAATTGTTGGTGGTTCAAAAGTTTCAACCAAGCTAGAAGTGTTAAATGCACTGTCTGATAAAGTTGACCAACTGATTGTTGGTGGAGGCATCGCTAACACGTTCTTGGCCGCCGCAGGCAAACCTGTGGGTAAGTCGCTATGCGAACATGATTTAATTCCAGTAGCGCAAGAGCTGATGAAGCGGGTAAACATTCCGTTGCCAGTTGATGTTGTGGTTGCTACGGAGTTTTCGGAATCAGCAACAGCAACGGTTAAGGCTGTCGACGACGTAGCTGAAAATGATATGATTTTGGATATAGGTCCGGAATCCGCTGCTAACTTAGCGGCCCTACTAAAGGATGCCGGTACTATTATTTGGAACGGCCCAGTGGGTGTGTTTGAATTTGATCAATTTGGTGAAGGAACGAAAACCTTAGCCTTAGCTATTGCTGAAAGTGAAGGCTTTTCTATTGCGGGTGGCGGTGATACGTTAGCCGCTGTGGATAAGTATAACATTGCTGATCAAGTGTCTTATATCTCAACGGGAGGCGGTGCCTTCCTTGAGTTTGTAGAGGGTAAAGTATTGCCAGCAGTAGCGATTCTGGAAACCCGTGCCGCGAGCTAACAGGCCAGGCTAACAACTTTATTAAAGGAAATAGGTGAAACATGGCTCTTATCTCAATGCGTCAGCTGCTCGATCATGCCGCTGAATTTGGATACGGTATCCCTGCGTTTAACGTTAATAACGTAGAGCAAATGCGCGCTATTATGGAAGCGGCATCTAAAACTGACTCTCCTGTGATAGTGCAAGCATCAGCCGGTGCGCGCAAATATGCGGGCTCTAATTTTTTGCGCCATATGATCTTGGCCGCAATTGACGAGTTCCCTCATGTGCCTGTCTGTATGCATCAGGATCACGGTACCTCGCCTTCGATCTGCCAGCGTTCAATCGCTATGGGCTTTTCATCAGTGATGATGGATGGATCGTTAATGAGTGACGGCAAAACGCCTTCTAGCTATGAGTACAACGTTGATGTAACTCGTCGTACGGTAGAAATGGCACATGCCTGTGGTGTTTCTGTGGAAGGTGAACTAGGTTGCTTAGGCTCTTTAGAAACAGGTCAAGCAGGTGAAGAAGACGGAGTAGGTGCTGAAGGCACGCTGTCTCATGATCAGATGCTGACTGATCCAGACGAAGCTGCTGACTTCGTGACAAAAACGGGTGTTGATGCATTGGCAATCGCTTGTGGTACTTCACATGGTGCATACAAGTTTACGCGTCCGCCTACAGGCGATATCTTGGCGATTGATCGTATTAAGGCTATCCATCAGCGTATACCAGAAACTCACCTAGTCATGCATGGCTCGTCCTCTGTGCCGCAAGAGTGGCTCAAGATCATTAATGAGTTTGGTGGTGAAATTCCTGAGACTTACGGCGTGCCTGTTGAGCAAATCGTTGAAGGTATTAAGTTTGGTGTGCGTAAGGTAAATATCGATACAGATTTACGTTTAGCATCGACGGGCGCTATTCGTCAATTCCTGGCAGAAAATCCATCCGAATTTGACCCGCGTAAATACCTGAAGAAAACTATCGAAGCGATGAGTGATATCTGTATTGATCGTTACGAGGCGTTTGGTGCTGCAGGTCACGCGTCTAAGATTAAAGCCATCGCGCTAGAGGATATGGCTGTTAAATATGAGACAGGTGCTTTAGACGTAAAAGTTTTGTAAACACTTGTTTTAATTGTTAAATATATCAAACCACCTTCGGGTGGTTTTTTATGGGTTTGTGGCGGTGTATGAACATCTGGTCTACGCTTTATTATGTAGATTCTCAACCTAAAAAGACTATTGTGTATGTTTATGCGCCCTATGCGAACCCTTGTGTCCTCTTGCTTGATTTGCTTATTAGTTAGCCTTACTTTTGTGGCTCAGGCCGATATCCAAAGGCCTTCCGAGCGCGTGATATTGAGTATTTCTGGCTTAATTGAAGAAACAAATATGCTCGGTTCACCCGATCCAGTTGTTGAATTTGATATGGCAATGTTACAAGAACTGCCTTCTCAACATATAACCACCTACACTTCTTGGACGAACGGAACGCCGGTTTTTAAAGGGGTGCTTTTAACTGACTTGTTGGACAAAGTAAAAGCTCAGGGACAAAAAATCCGCGTCACTGCTTTAAATATGTATTCAGCTGATATCGACGTCAAAACGTTGGAGCAGTTTCCTATTATTTTAGCCTACGCGATGGATGGCGAAGCAATGTCTATTAGGGATAAAGGGCCGTTGTGGGTCATCTATCCAGTGAAAGAGTTTCCTGAGTTGGACCAGCCTAAGCATGTATCGAGTATGGTGTGGCAAGTTAACAGTATAGTGGTCTTCTAGCCCATGCTATCTCGTCCATGGCGCTACACCTTGTTAATCATGATGGTTGTCATCAGCGCGGCAAGCGTATTCGTGAGTTTTCAGCGCCATGCCGAGGCTACACGTATTTTGTCGGAAGATATAAAAACATCTTCTTGGGCTGCCGCTCAACTAGAAATTGATTATTTACATTTTCAGCATAACTTGGCGATGTATTCAGAAAAACTGGTGAGTAAAGAGGATATGTTGCTCACGTTCGATTTGCTGTGGTCGCGAGTCAATATTCTCAGCATAGGTAAAGAAACGCTTCAGTTCAGACAGCTTGAAGGCAGTCAAAAACTGCTGACTGACTTGAAAGGGCTGCTGCACGACGCCGAACCTACATTAGTGAGTAATGAGCAAGTATCCCCTGAGCAAGCTCGGCAAATACGTGATGGCTTCGCCCGTTTGTTTCCCAGTATTCGACTGTTGCATGTGCAAAGTTATAACGGCTCTGAGCGTATGGCAGGGATTGATAAGGCACATTTATTGGAGTTGGATACCCAATACTTTATGTTAGGCCTATTGGGCAGCGGTGCATTCCTTGTCTTTATGATCTTTCGTGAAAGTTCTAAAAATCGGCATCTTGCTATGCACGATGCGTTAACTCGCTTACCCAACCGGGTTTACTTTAAGCGATCTCTTGAAGCCGCAGCCCAGGATGCAGATAAATCCGGCCTTTCGGTAGCTGTGCATATTGTAGATTTAAACAATTTTAAAGAAATTAACGATGTGTATGGTCATGCTGTGGGCGATGCTTTTTTAATTAAAGTAGCTGAGCGCTTACAAGGCCTTGCCCAAGGAAAAAACCGGGCTGCGCGTTTAGGTGGGGATGAGTTTGCACTAATACAAGGGGGCATAGAAGGGCGTAATGAGGCTGAGCAAAGGGCATGGCAGATTTGTGAGGTCATAACAGAACCACTCATGATTCAAGACATCGTGTTTTATCCCCGAGCGAGTGTAGGGGTCAGCCTGTACCCTGATGATGATGGAAATATTACGCAAACACAGCTCAATGCCGATGTAGCGATGTATCAAGCCAAGAGTGAGCAAGGGATGAGTTATCGCTTTTTTGATGCTCAAATGAACGAGGATTTAAAGCGCCGTAAGCAATTAGCCGATGCGTTAGAGAAGGCAATTAACAACAACCAACTTAACCTGCTCTACCAGCCGATCTTCAACATGACCTCCGGCAAGATGGTAGGAGTGGAGGCGTTAGTGCGTTGGCATAGTGAAGAATTTGGCACGATTTCACCTGAAGAAATAGTCACCACATCTGAACAAGCCGGGTTGGCTAATATTTTTAATCACTGGGTGTTAACAACCGCGTGTAAACAGGCCGTTGCTTGGCACGCGATGGAATATTTTGTTGCTGTAAGTGTCAATATATCGCCATCAATGTACACCGACCATGATTTGGTCTCAATGGTTGAGGAAGTGCTCGAAAGCACTCAATTACAGAGCCAATATCTCATGTTGGAAGTAACAGAAGATACCACTATGCAGGATATAGAAAGCTCTCCACATATATTACGTGGATTAAGTTCGCTGGGGGTATCACTGGCATTAGACGATTTCGGAACAGGCTATTCATCGTTAAGCCATTTGAAATCATTACCCGTACAGCGCTTAAAAATTGATAAAAGCTTTATTCAGGACTTATTTGATAGCCCATCTGACTTGCGCTTTATTACCACCATTTTGCAGTTGGCCGAGAGCTTAGGTTTAAATGTGGTCGCAGAGGGTATAGAGCTTGATAAGCAGCGTATCGCGTTGATTAGTCAAGGGTGTGTTTTAGGGCAAGGCTATTTGTTCTCTCGTCCTGTCAGCGCCGATTCGATTACACAGCTGTTAATTCATCAGTCTAGTTGCGTTGATAAGTTGCAGGGTGTGGTGTCCAATATGTAGCTTTTATTCGGTTGAAGACGTTTACTAACGAAAGCTGTTAATAGATGATTCATGCAATAGAGTTACTCTAAAGCAACAATTTGAATCAATGGGGAATGGTAATGGATCTAGTTAAAATGGCAACGCAACTCTTTTTGAACAAACTCGGTACATCGGCGGGTGGTTTAGATCCAGATATGGTTTCTAATGCGTTATCATCTTTGTTAGGTGGCGGGAATGGTGATCTGAACTTGAGCGATTTGATCTCAAAAGTATCTGGCAGTGGTTTAGGTGCGCTGGCACAGTCTTGGTTGGGCGATGGCCAAAATGACAGCTTTTCGATCAGTGATGTTTTATCCGTTTTAGGTGAATCTAATGTTGCTGAATTCTCTAACCAAATTGGTGTTCCAGAGCAAGAAACAGCGGGTGCTTTGTCCGATATGATCCCTGAATTAATCGATCAGAACAGCTCTGCAGGTGGTTTGTTGGAATCGGTAGGCGGCGTGGGTGGTTTAGCCGGGTTGGCCTCTAGCTTTTTCAAGTAAGAACACGTAGTTTTATCAAGCAGCACATTTTGTGGGCAATTTATTTGATTGCTCACTATAATGGTGCTGCTTTTGTCGTTTTAGGCGGCAAAATATGACCTTTTTTAAGCATGAATCTTGCTTAGAAAAGGTATAGCTATTCAGGCTGTAAATGGATCACCTATGTCTTCACAAGAGACGGTGAATGTTAACAACCAGTGTGCAACCACAAGTTTCATACTGTATTGAGGTGTACTACCATGTATACGACCCACTGTTGGCTCTCAATTCTTGAGGGCTGTCTACTCGTGGCTTTAGGTATTCATATACTAAACGCGAGCGATTTACTTATCAGCGGCACGGCTGGTGCTGGTATGATTTTACGCCAACTGACCGATCTTTCGTTCGGTGCTATTTTTTTCCTATTGAATATCCCTTTTTACGTGCTGGCGCTGCGCTATATGGGTACTGAATTTACAGTTCGGACCTTCTGTAGCATTAGTTTGTTGTCAGTTATGACTGAGCTAATGCAACGCTACTTGCAGCTAACGGTAGATCCGATTTTTGCAGCGATTTTAGGTGGACTGCTCATAGGCTTCGGACTGATTATTCTATTTAGGCATCATGCTTCGTTAGGTGGGCTCAATATACTAGCGATGTATTTAGAGCGGCGTTTTGGTATTCACCCAGGAAGAACAACGATTGTAGGAGATATGTTTATAGCTATCGCTGCATTATGGGTGTTTGAGCCACAGCAGGTTGCTGTTTCCATGGTGGCGTTCGCAGTGATGAGCTCTGTGGTGGGCCGTTATCATAAGCCGCCGCAATGGACGCGTGAGCAAGGGTTGGGATTGGCTAAAGCGTAGCTGCCTTGAGCATACGCTTCAGCCAAAATAAAAGCAGGCTCAAATGAGCCTGCTTTCGAGGAATCAGAGCAGACTCGCTTACAGCGGAGTTACTTCATCAGCCTGTGGGCCTTTCTGTCCTTGAACTTCAACGAAGGTGACAGCTTGACCTTCAGCCAAAGTACGACGACCCTGACCAATGATTGAACGGAAGTGTACGAACAAATCTGAACCGCCTTCGCGCTGGATGAATCCGTAACCTTTTTCGTCGTTGAACCATTTAACGGTTCCGTTTTGTGTTTCTGACACGGTAACAATACTCAATGTAAAATTTAAAGATTTAGCCACAGGATGTACATCCATGTAACTCGAGCACTGTGAATGGGGAGCAAGAGAGCGAGATGGAGCAGGTAAGCTTAGAAAGGTAACCACTTCAAACGCATAAAACTTGATCTCTAAACACAGATCAGTTTCGAGTGTATCTCCTTGATCTAGGTAACGCAAATAACTTTGGCCGATAAAATGTAAAAAAGCTGGCTTTTTGAAAAGTAAGCTAAAATGCCCTACAAGCCTCTAAAACTGGGCTTATTACTGAATCGAGTTTTAGCGTGGCGATCGAATCGGCTCGTGTAATACCTTGGTTTAATAAAGCGATAGGTTTTTTTGCCTCGTGCGCTCGTTTACAAAATCGAAATCCTGAATACACCATTAGGGAAGACCCTATAACCAGTAAAGCGTCAGACTGAGCTAAGTGATTCAGTGCTGTTTCGACGCGCTCTTTAGGGACATTATCGCCGTAAAAAACGACATCAGGTTTGAGTAAGCCGCCACACGATGGACAATCGGGTATCACAAAGTCTTCGAAAGGGACGTCCTCTAAGTCAGCATCTCCATCGGGTGCCGCTGTAGCGGTCAGAGCCGCGAACGAGGGGTTGAGTTCGGCCATCCAGAGATGGGCTTTATCTCGGCTGAGTGTTTTCTGGCATTGCATGCAAATGACACGATCGGAACGGCCATGTAAATCAATGACATTCTTTAAGCCTGCTTGTTGGTGCAAACCATCAACGTTTTGCGTCACTAAGCTTTGAACCTGTCCCGCGTTTTCTAATGAGACAAGCCAATGGTGTGCTGTATTGGCGATTGCATCCCGCATAATAGGCCAGCCGATTAAGCTTCGTGCCCAAAAGCGTTGGCGGGTATAGATCTTGTTTATAAAGTCGTGGTGTTGCACCGGAGGTTGACGCTTCCATTGGGAGTGTTTATCTCGATAGTCAGGGATGCCTGAATCTGTCGAAATACCTGCCCCTGTCAAAATAAACAAGCGGGGATGCTGAGCGATAAAATGATCTAACCGTTCTGCTGTTTCTTGTGGGGTTAAACGGGTCTCTTGTGTAGTAGCCATCAGTTGTACCGCTTGCTCGCATGTTATTATTGGTCAGTAGGGTTGTTATGTTAAACGAACAAGGAGCCACGGTGTTAGGTCATCTATCTCATATATTGCTTTATCTCCCCAATCCACCCAACTTGTCGAATGGAGACGACGCCGTGAGCATAATCCAAGCAAACGGTAACCATTGGCGAAAAATCCTTAGTATTTACGCCAAGCTGGTCGTTAAAGAGGGGCGGTGGCAGGACTACCGGGATGGTGACTTGCTGAGGGAGCAGGCGATCAGCTTTCATGACACACTCATATCGCCTAACACGGGCGAGTATTGCGTGCATTGGGTGGCGGGTAAAGCAAGCTGGGAGCGCTTGGGGATTAGTTTAACTGGCTTTACGGCACTCGACGCTGAGGAGCGCGCTTGGTACAAAGGAAATATTTTACTGACACCCTACCCAGATTATCGTCAATTTCCTAATCGGCTGATAGAAGAGATCAGAGTGTGGCTAGCACACCCTGACCGGGCTGTCGGTTAAGCGCTTTGTTTTTCAGCAGGAGGCTCTGATTTTTTGGCCCCTTTGTCGATAGACATCACCGTCCAACCGGCTTTGATTACCGGAACTTTCTCAGACGATATAATCCTAAGCCAGCCTTCAGGTGTAACTGCCATGAGCAAACTTCGCTGGGCCTGATGCTCGGTGCGCCAGCGCTCAAGCGTGTAATCGCTCGTAATCAACGTAGCCCGTATGCTGGCTCCCTGGCTAATCAGGCTTGATAGTTTCTGGAAGCTAAACTCATCTTCGCCAAAGCCGCTAGGCTGGAAGCGGCTTGATACTTGATGGCGAGCGGAGCTTTTATTGCGAGGCGCCTCGGATTTAACGGAATAAACAAAGCGATCTTCAAACTCTTCTCTAAAGTGTAAGGCTGAGAGCATGTTGATATCACGTTGTGGCGTAATGGCTAATACTTGGCCGTAGCCCCCCAGTTCTAACTTTTGATTGACGCTGCTTGATAGCGGATTACCGTGCAAAGTATTAAGGCCAAGCATACGGGCCTCGCTAATATTCTCCCAACTTGGATCAATGAGAATTGAGGGGATATTCTGCTTCTTTAAAGCCTCGGCTAAGCAGCGAGCAATTTTATTAGCTCCCACAATAACAATGCCGCGAGATTCCGGTTCTGTGACGCCTAAGCGAAGTGCAACAAAGCGAGCGGTAGCACTCTGGAATACAACGGTGCCTATAATAACTGAGAAGGTTAATGCCGTGAGCGTGCTGGCCCCTTCATAGCCAATTTCCTCTAAGCGTAGAGCAAAAAGAGCCGAAACGGCAGCGGCTACAATACCGCGAGGCCCTACCCATGCAATAAGCGCACGCTCTTGCCATTTTAGGTCGGTGCCTATACTGCATAAGAAAACAGAAATAGGGCGCACAACGAATTGGATAACAGCAAGTAATAAGAGTGCGGGTAAGCCAAGTGATAAAAGTTGATCTAAATCTAAACGAGCCGCAAGCAAAATAAACAGGCCGGAAATCAGTAAAACGGTCAGCTGTTCCTTAAAGGCTAGCACTTCTTCAAGATTGAGCCCCTTAACATTGGCTAACCATATGCCCATCACGGTCACCGCGAGCAAGCCTGATTCGTGAGCAAGGTGATTGGATAGGGTAAAGGCCACCACCACTAATGCCAGCGTGCCAAAAGTATGCAAGTACTCTGGTAGCCAATGACGTTTCATAACAAAAGCGAGAATGACCGCCGCGCCAGCACCTAACAATGTCCCCACTAACGTGACTTCAAAGAATAGGATAATAGTTTGTGTAATTTGGCCATTAAATTGTTGGCTTGAAATTAGCCACTGATAGACCAGAACCGCCAACAGTGCGCCGACAGGATCGATCACGATACCTTCCCAGCGTAGCACGTTGGTAATTCGGCTGGTGGCTCGTAAAGTGCGAAGCATCGGCACAATAACGGTAGGGCCTGTTACTACAACGAGTGCGCCGAACAGGGCGGATAATTCCATGTTGAGATCAAAGATCAGATGTGTAGCCCATGAAATTAACACCCACGTGATTAAAGCCCCCCATGTCACTAAGCGCCGAACAATAGTGCTTATTTCTTTTGTTTGATCAAAGTGGAGCGTTAAGCTGCCTTCAAACAAAATAATGGCTACAGATAAAGAAACTAAGGGGAACAGCAAGCTACCAAAGAGCTCGTCCGGATCAAGCACGTGTGTAACGGGACCCAGCATGATTCCGGTAAGTAATAAAAACAGAATAGCGGGGAGCTTAAATCGCCATGCCACCCATTGGCACCCTAAGCTGAATAGGGCAATCAGTGCGAGTAATGAAGCGTCTGTTAATTCCATAGTGTCGTCCGTAGCTAGCCAAGAGTGAGAGCACTCTACTGTGAGTCTTATTAAAAATCAGCCTTTTCAGATAAAGTGTCAAAATAAAAAAATATTTTAGTGAGTCTGTGACTTTCACTATCTCTGCCTAAGTCTAAGTGAATAAGAAGCCGGGAATTTTTCCGGAATCGTCTATGTGACTTTCTTTAGGAGAAGGCAAAATGAAAGTGAATAAACTGGCAAGCATCATCGCAACAATCTCTGTAGGTGGCAGTGTAGCAGCAGCGCAAGCTGAGCCAGTTACGCTGTTTGATTACACTGAGGCAACCTCTGCTTATGAAGATGCTTACATCAACGGCCAATTCAATGTTCAAGATGGTAACCAAGATCAGTCTAGCTACAATTTAGACCTTGATGTGGAATATGATCGGGTTTTTTCTTCGCCAGATCAAAATACAAAGATTGAGTTTGATGGCGAAACCTCGCGTGAGCGTGGGCCTAACGAAGGTGATAAGACAGACTCGTATTATCAAGCAACGGGCGCTGTAACTTCGGATCAGTATTTCCAACCAGGCAGCAATGCCGGTTTTTGGTACGGTAAGGGTGAAGTCGGCATTCAAAAAGATATGGAAGACCCTTACACCAAGCTGACCTTAGGTGTGGGTTACGGCCGAGTAGTTAATGCTACTCCTATGGCTACAGCCATTCGTTTAGTAGAAGCATTACAAGAGCGCGGCATTTTGCAAACTACGCCATCTAAGGCGACTTACAATAAAGTGGCTAATGTTATTGCGCGTGAAGATGAGTACCGCAGCAAGTATGGCGCGGCTGACTACGAAATGACTTGGATACAGGACATTGAAAATGCCTTGGGTAGCGAGCTAACAACCAAAGGTGCTATTAAGTCGTATGATGTATTAACTAATGAGCGTATCTCTACACGTAAGCACGGTTGGTTAGTGCGTGCAGGTGTGGGGGCAATTATAAGTGATTACGATGGCTCGGATAGTAAACCAGCGTTGGAATTAGGTGCAGAATATCATTACCCACTGAGTAACCGTACACAGTTCTCTAATGAAGCATTAATTACAACAACGTTAGATGATGGCGACAATAGCTACCATGCAAGTAACGATATGTCGTTGACTTATGAAGTGAGTGATCGCGTGGACTGGGAAAACACATGGGGTATTGATTATGCCGCGTACGATAATGCCAATGATACAACGACGAATATTTTGAGCTCAACTTATCGTTATTACTTATCGAATGAACTGAGCTTTACAGTAACCGGACGTCTGACAAACGTAGAAGACGAAATCCGTAACAACGGAAACGATCGCGTAGATCGTGCTGTACTGATGGGATTAACTTACCGTTTGAAGTAGTACACGCCCCTAAACAGCTCATCTCCCCTGCATAAGCCCCTCACTGAGGGGCTTTTTTATGGCTGGTCTGACAAGGGGGCTCGGATGATCAGTCGGCGCTGACTTAATAAAGTGAAAGTACTTGTTTGATAAGATTTAAATGAGGGCTGCGTACAGGGTATACCGCATACATTGGGTGCTTTATAACAGGCGCCTCCTTCACGACATGCAACTGCTTTGTCTCTATTTCCTGCTCAATAGCCGATAAAGGTAGATAAGCACTACCCCCTAATGCTTGTAAGAAAGCGATGGCCATTTTAGCCGTCCCCAAGCGGGTATGCGGTTCAGCTATATCTGGAAAGAGCCGGCGGTGGGTCAGCATATGGGATAAGCCCCAATCGACCATCAAGTAGTGATCACCAAGGGCGTCATCTAAGGAAATGTTGGGTGTTGAGGCAACCAGCATCAACTCTAGGTCGCCGACTTGTTGGAGGGTAAGCACATCTAATTGCGCCGGTTCTAACATGAAGGCAATATCCAGTACGCCATCTAACAACCGACGAGTCAGTACTTCAGGTGTATGTGATTCCGCGATTAAAGCAATCTCAGGGTGATGGCTACGAATTTGATGTAGCCAAGGCTGTAGCATTACATCCCATAACCTCAGGCTTCCCCCCAGTGATAATTGGGATTGAGCGCCGCCTGCTGTTACGTCTTGTCGGGCTTTACGCCAATTTGCCAAGAGTAATTCGGCATGGCGGACTAACCTATTACCTTCGGGCGTTAAGCGTATATCCCTTTTGTATCGGTCAAAGAGTTGAACATCAAGTTGTGTTTCTAGCAACTTGATGCGGGCACTGACGGCCGCTTGCGTTAGGTAAAGAGCTTCGGCGGCACGGCCAAAGTTGCGAAGACGCGCTACTTCAAGAAATGTTCTTAGTAATTCCAGATCCATGAGTCCGTACCTAACATTAATAATAAAATATTTTTTAAAAAAGAATAAAAATTTATAGTTATTTTTATTATTAGTGATTATCTATATTTCCCCCTCCACAACAAGCCCGGAGGGTGAAATATGAAAAATAATGTACATCACAGCTCTGTGTTCGATTTGAATGATGAGCAAGTTGTTGAGTTAATTAAAGCGGGTCATGAACATTCAGAGACATTGTTTGGTGAGCTAGTGCGTCGTCATAAGGGAGCTTTGCTGAATCGTTGTCGCAATCGGTTAGGTAACTATGATGATGCAGAAGATGTTGTTCAGGAAACACTAGTGAGAGGCTATCGGGCATTAAGTCGTTTTAACGGTGATTCAAATTTCCGTACATGGTTAATCGCTATTGCCGATAACCAGTGTTACACGCTGACCAAGAAAGAGTCGCGATATACAGATTGCGACCATATAAATGAGCTAATCGAATTAGCCGAACTCAACCAAAAGTTAGAGGCGGAAGCGGCAGATGCAACGGACTATGTTCAGGACACTTTGACACGCTTGCCGGATGCTGTGCGCGATATTTTGCATCTACGCTTTCATGCTGAGTTACCCATCACCAGTATTAGCGAGCGGCTAGGTTTAAGTTTGAGTGCAACGAAAATGCGTTTGTATCGAGCTCAAGAAATGTTCGAAAAGCTGTATCCTGTAAAAGCAGCCTTTTTGAGTAACAACGCCACTCTGTCTATGGCGAGCTGATAATTAGGTGAGGTTCTTGTGTTCAGTAAGGCAGACTAAAAATATAATGAATGATGCAAGCCGGTCACCAGTTAGAAAGGTAAAGGGATTGGCACGATACGGCGAGCTGCGTTTGTGAAAATAATGGGTTGGCAAATGTCTGCTGTTAAACCGACATGGACATTAGAAAAAGGATTATAAGGGCATGCGTAAAAGCTTTGAAATAGCCGGTATTACTGTTGCTCCGGGAAGTCGAACAGTGGTTGACCTTCCGATGCCAAAGCAAAGTAATCATTCCAACATGAATATGCCTTTGCATGTGGTACATGGACGCCGCAATGGCCCTGTGTTGTTTATCAGTGCGGCCATTCATGGGGATGAGTTAAATGGAATTGAGGTCATACGACGTGTTTTAGCTCATAAGTCCATCGCGAAAATTGTTGGCACTTTAATCGCAATCCCTGTGGTGAACAGTTACGGATTAATACAGCAAAGTCGTTATTTGCCAGATCGCCGGGATTTAAATCGTTCATTCCCAGGGTCGCAGAAAGGCTCTTTGGCTGCTCGATTAGCTCATTTATTTGTAGAAGAGGTGGTGTCTAAGTGTACACACGGTATCGATTTGCATACTGGCGCAGTACATCGCAGTAACTTACCTCAAATTCGTGCCGATTTAGATGACGATGAAACCCGCAAGCTTGCAGAGAGCTTTGGTGTACCTGTGTTGTTAAATGCTTCTTTAAGAGATGGTTCTTTGCGAGGCGCCTGTAAAGAATATGGCATTCCTGTTTTACTTTATGAGGCGGGCGAAGCGCTGCGTTATGATGAATCGTCTATCAGAGCTGGTGTTACCGGCGTGATGAACGTGATGCGCACACTGGGTATGCTCCCTGCTTCGCGGCGTAAAGGTCGTGCTTACGAACCTTATATAGCCCGCAAAAGTGTATGGGTTCGTGCCACTGAAAGCGGCATGATGCGCATGATAGTCTCGCAAGGTGAACATGTCGCTAAAGGCGAGTTGTTAGGTTATATCGACGATCCTTACAGTGGTGGGCAGCATGCGGTAAACGCAACACACGAAGGTGTTGTCATTGGTCGGTTAGAGTTGCCCATGGTGCATGAAGGTGATGCGGTTGTGCACATAGCCTGCTTTGAAGACAGTGTGAGTGATGTCGCTGATGAAGTGGAGTCGTTTCAGATAGACTATACCGAAGACCAAATTGGTGATTAATACTCGCCCATAAAAAAGCCCTCCAACTTAGGGAGGGCTTATCAATCGTATTGACGCGTTCGCTAGTAAGGCGTTTTATTCGCCAAATTTAGCTTTAGCTTCGATACGGCGACGATGTAGGACAGGCTCTGTGTAGCCGTTCGGCTGTTTAGTCCCTTCAAACACAAGCTCGCAAGCTGCTGCAAAGGCAACGCTACCGTCAAAATCAGTAGCCATGGCTCGGTATGTAGGGTCGTTTGCATTTTGAGCATCGACGACGCTTGCCATGCGTTTTAAGGTTTCCATCACTTGTGCTTCAGAGCAAATACCATGATGTAACCAATTGGCAATATGCTGGCTAGAAATACGCAGTGTTGCACGGTCTTCCATTAATCCAACATTGTTAATGTCGGGCACTTTCGAGCAACCAATACCGCCATCAACCCAACGAACTACGTAACCCAACAGGCCTTGCGCATTGTTATCCAGTTCTTGCTGAATCTCCTCGGCGCTCCAGTTAGGGTTGGACGCGACAGGAATTGTCAAAATGTCATCAAGGTTAGCACGAGGGCGTTCTTTGATCGTTTTTTGCAATTCGAAGACATCGATCTGGTGGTAGTGCATGGCATGCAAGGTTGCCGCTGTTGGGGATGGAACCCATGCTGTGTTAGCGCCGGATTTAGGATGTGCTACCTTGGCGGCCAGCATGTTGGTCATCTGGTCGGGAATGGCCCACATACCTTTACCAATTTGAGCTTTGCCGCTCAAACCGCAATTAAGACCGTTATCAACATTCCAGTCTTCATAAGCACTGATCCATTTGGCGCCTTTCATATCACCTTTGCGGATCATAGGGCCTGCTTCCATGGAGGTATGGATCTCATCACCGGTGCGGTCTAGGAAGCCAGTGTTGATAAATACAACGCGTTCTTTAGCAGCGCGGATGCACTCTTTTAAGTTCACGGTAGTGCGGCGTTCCTCGTCCATGATACCCATTTTTAGGGTAAAACGATCGAGCTGCAAGCCGTCTTCAACACGTGCAAACAGTTCATTTGCGAAGGCGACTTCTTCTGGACCATGCATTTTCGGCTTAACGATATACATAGAGCCTGTTGTCGTGTTGCGGAATTTGCCCAAGCCTTTCATGTCGTGAAGGGCGATCAACGTAGTCACCATGGCATCCATGATACCTTCGGGGACTTCGTTGCCTTCGCTGTCGATGATGGCGCTGTTTGTCATGAGGTGACCTACATTACGGACAAACATCAAGCTGCGGCCTTTGAGTACGACGTCGGAACCATCAATACCCGTATAAACACGGTCGGGATTCATCACTCGGGTAAAGGTTTTTCCGCCTTTAGAGACTTCTTCTGACAGATCTCCTTTCATCAGACCAAGCCAGTTGCGGTAGATGATTGTTTTATCGGCCGCATCAACAGCGGCAACGGAGTCTTCGCAGTCCATGATGGTAGTTAATGCAGACTCCATCACAATGTCTTTCACGCCGGCGGCGTCATCTTTACCGATAAGGTGGCTACGATCGATCTGCACTTCAAAGTGCAGTCCGTTGTTTTTAAATAAAATCCCTGTTGGGTTATCCGCCTCACCCGTGAAGCCTATTAGCTTTTCAGGATGCGCCAACGTGGTTTGAGAGCCATCACGTAAGCTAACGACCAAAGCGCCTTCTGCAATACTATAACCAGTTGAATCTTTATGTGATCCACTTGCTAGGGGAGCGGATTGATCCAAGAAGTTACGGGCAAAAGCGATCGTTTTTGCGCCACGCACGGGGTTGTAGGTTTTGCCTGCTTCGGCTCCGCCATCGTTAGAGATAGCATCAGTCCCGTAAAGAGCATCGTATAAGCTACCCCAACGCGCATTAGCGGCGTTGAGAGCAAAGCGAGCATTCATCACAGGAACAACGAGCTGAGGACCGGCCATCGTTGCCATTTCAGGGTCAACATCGGTCGTCTCGGCTACAAAATCATCGCCTTCCGGCAGTAAATAGTCGATCTCGGTTAAAAAAGCTTTGTAAGCATTAAGATCGAATGCCTGACCTTTACGGTCGAGGTGCCACTGATCAATTTGCGCCTGGATATGGTCGCGTTTGGCTAATAGCTCGCGGTTACGAGGTGCCAGATCGTGGATGATTGAATCCATTGCAGCCCAAAAAGTATCGGAAGATAAACCGGTTCCTGGGATGGCTTCATCAGTAATAAAATTATAAAGACCTTCAGCGACTTGTAGGCCGCCAGTCTGTACCCTTTGACTCATAGTAGTAATGCCTCATTGTCATTGTTTCCAGCCCGGAGCGAGGCAACCATGACCGGTAGTTAATGTCGTGCACAGATATACGCCGTGATAGGCAAAGATTGTGCAATGCAAAAATACCCTAAATATGAACCATCTGTCCTCCCTGTCAAGCCTAAAGTATGAGGCGGATTAGCTAAAAGATGACACATGAGCTGGCACTAAAGGTGAAGGTTATCTACTAAAAATGCTGTGTGGACAGCCTGTAAGCAGATGTTTGTGAGGCGCTAAAGTCTTAAACCGCTTCGCAATAGTTACCGGCTCTCATACGAGCCGGTAACTGTGTTTTTTGAAATACAAGGGCGCCTTTTTTGCTCTTGCTTAATGAGGTCATTAATAAACTATGACTTCTTTTTTGGCGCTCGGTGTAAATGGACATCCATTTGCGGGAAGGCGATTTCAATACCGTTCTCTTTAAAACGTTGATCAATCGCTTGGTTGATTTCATGTGTTACTTCTAATCGGTCGCTTAAGCTGTTTACAAAGATCCGCAATTCAAAATCTAATGTGCTTGCACCAAATGTTAAGAAAAAGGCATTGGGTGCTGGGTCGTCTAATACGCGTGGATGCTCATTGGCTACCTCAAGCAGTAGTTTGTGGGCTAACTTAGTATCGGAACCATAAGCAACGCCCACTAGGATGACTACACGCGTGATTGGGTCTGTAAGCGACCAGTTAATGAGTTGGTCCGTTACAAAGGTCTTGTTGGGAATAATGACTTCTTTACGATCAAAATCAGTAATCGTTGTTGCGCGTATCTGGATTCGGCTCACGGTGCCAGAAATACCTCCGACGGTGACCATATCGCCAATACGCATTGGTTTTTCAAATAAGATAATGATACCCGAGACAAAGTTAGCAACAATTTCTTGAAGACCAAAGCCTAGCCCGACACCTAGTGCGGCAATTAACCACTGCAGTTTAGACCATTCAAGGCCAAGCTGAGATGCTCCGACCATGATACTAACGACAATCAAAATGTATTTAGTGACGCTGGTAATCGCGTAAGAGGTGCCTGGCGCTAAGGTAATGTGTCGTAAAACAAGCAGCTCAAGCAGCCCCGGCAAATTGTAAGCCGCTAATACACACAAGCTAATAAGCACTAAGCTAAAGAGCAGATTCTTGAGTGTAATCGCCTGCGAAATAATGCTCCCCGCCGAATCGACATCGCCACCCCATAAAACGATTTGGTCAAGCATATCGAGCGTAGGAAGAACTGTTTTAATCAACATCCACAATAAAGTTGCAAAGATAATAACCGTGACGGTTTTTAATAAAACACGTGCTTGGTCTGAAAGTGTCTGTACATCTATGTAGTTTTCTTCGAGAGCTGCTATTTCTTCATTTTTTTCTCGTGCTTCGAGTATTTCATTGCGGCGTATTTTAGCGCGCTCGTAGGCTAAGTGGCGCTCTTCAATAAGTAGCCAGCGGTTGCCCAGTTTAAAAATGATAAACGTAGCAGCAATAATTCCGGCTAACACTAATAGGATTAGCATGGTAATGGTGCCGGAAAAGACATAACCAAATAGAGCAACGCCGATGCCCAGTAGGTGGATAACCACTAAGCTGGATAGCCAGAATTGAGCACGTTTCCACCAAACCTCACCGTTTAAAAAAGTATCAATGTGTGGGGCTAAACGTAACATCGCTAACCAGAAAATAGCCACGAGCGTTGCTAACGAGATGAAGGCTAAGCGCCCAATACCAGACTGCAGGGTGTTTGAGTTTGACTGGTCAGTAACCAGCAGTAACAGCACCAGTGGCATACCTAGCCAAAAAAGTGGGTGTATAAAAGCGCGTAAACTTTTGCATAGCTTGACTGGCATAGCGAAGTGGCCAGCTAACAAGCCATGCGGTGTTCGAAGCCAAGCGTGGATGATGAGATATATCCATAACCCCATACTGAGCACATTGGTCAGCTGGATAAGTGCATCGTTTGGCCATGCCTCGGCATTTAGAATCTCGTGGCCTATAAAATAAATGGCGGTCGGCAAAGGCAGCGACGTAACGATAGGCATCCACACCATATTGAAAGAGTGGATAAATTTATCTTTTACTACATGTCCAATAGCGTTTGCCCACTCTGGTGCTCTGCGGCGATAAAGCCGCACGGTCACAATAGACAGTAAGACAACGCCAAGCCATAAGGCGATTTTAGGGATCCAGTTAGCGGAGTGTTGTATCAGTGGGATTGTTTTGTATGGGGTGATGATGTCCACCAACGGACCCACACCGTTAATGATCTCAGCGGGCCAATCGGGGGTTACCGGTTGGATACTGGGGATCCATAGCAAATGTTGTGAAATTAGTTCCCGTCCTAGGCGTACTTGGTTATTAATTTGCTCCTGAATAGTCAGCAGTTGTGAGAGCTCATTAATGGCCTCACTGCTTGCATCATTAATGCGGGTTAGCAGCGTTTTTTTGTTGTCGATTAACGCATCGGCCTGTTGTTGCAGCCCTTGCGATAAATCCGGTAGTTGCTGTTCGCGTTCAAGACTAAACAGCTGGCGGCTAATATTAAGGTTTAATAAGCGTAGTTCATTGATGCCATCTTTAGTCTCGCTTGTAGATATAGGCTGAGAAAGACGTCGGGTAAATGTGCGCAGCTCAATCCCCAAGGGCTGATTACTCAGCTCTAATTCTTGCTGGATAGTACTATAGCTTTGGCTCACTATCGTTAATTCAGACTCTAGGCTACTACGTTGCTGTCTTGCTTGTGAGCTTTGTTGTTGTACCTTTTTTAATTGTTCCCCCAAAGTCTGGTTATCTTTCAGCAAGGAGGCAATGACAGGAGATTGTGTGCTGTCTTTTGAGTTAGAGAGCTTTTCGAGTGCCTCTTCGGTTTCACTTTGTCGCTTGCTTTGTATGATCTCTTGTAACGCTTCAATGAGGCTGTTTTGCTCCTTAATTTGCTGCTTAAGGAGGTCAAGTCTAGCTTGATCAAGGTTATTTCGGTTTGGTTGATGCAGTATTTGTAATTGAATGTATTGGATTTGGGCGCTGCGTTGGGCAAATTGCGCTTCGGCTAAATCATTATTGTTTTCTGCTAGTTGTACGCTCGTCTGTTTTAACTGCGTTAATTGTTCGCGCAACTTGATAAGGTACTGATCACTTTGATTAATAGTATTTTGTAATTGCTCTTGTTGTTGCTCAAGCTCTAATTGCTTAGCTTGCTCTAATGTTTGGCGCTGTTCTAGGTTGCTAATGCTTTGTTGCATTAAGCTAGCTCGGTCGATACTCGGCGTGCGTTGTTTGAGCGAAGAGGTTAATTGGTTGAGCCGTTCTGTATAGGTCTCTAGCTCTTTACGTAGCTCGGCCGACTCCTTATCAAACGTCGTGGCTTCCTGATAGGCTGTTATAATTTTCTGTAGCCGCTCTCTTTGCTGTTTTACATCGGGGTCGCTATCCTCAGTGGGAAGCTGCTCTAATCGTTGTTGGTTAAGCGCAATATTATCCGCATAATCTGCAAATACTTGAGTGCATAAAGCACTAAGAGAAAACGTTAAGAGGAACAACCAGCGGTTTAAAAGTCTCATACTGTCCTTGACGATAATAATAGCTCTATGGATTGATTGGTGTGGCAACGATAGACACAATTTTTGAGGCTAAGTTTAGTGCGGATATTACCCGCGCCCATACATTTGTTAAAGAATATCCGTAACTAAAGCGTCAGGATGCCAACCTAATGACTCACTTCAATGCTGATGAAATGCGCAGTCAATTACGCGCATTCAACCCTGAAACACCATTTTTAATAGAGGGTGTATGGCAAGAGTACCATGCACTTTATAAGCTTGCCTCTTCAGTGGAGAAGTATCATTACAGTATGGGTATTGAGGTGCTGGATGATACCGAACTAGTTGTTCAGCTGTTTGCTCCCAACGCGGATCTTAAGCGAGCAAAAGGAACCGTTGTACTCATGCATGGTTACATGGACCATGTGGCGCTGTACGGAAAATTGATTAGCCACATAGTAGAACAGGGGTGGGCACTGCTCAGTTATGATTTACCAGGGCATGGTTTGTCGTCGGGTGCCAGCCACGCGATTGGTCGTTTTTCCGAATATGCCGCGCAACTAGAACAGGTGTTGTCGCACCATCCTCAATTAGCATCACCCTTGGTACTGATGGGGCAAAGTACGGGAGGTGCAATCATTCTGGAGCATCATCGTTTGTTTGGTGATGCGGTTGCCTCGGCTGATAATAGTGGCGTTTCAGAACGCTTAGATGTGGCGCATCGTATTTTGTTAGCGCCTTTAATACGACCCAAACAATACCGCGCTATTCAGCTGCAATATCATATCTTTCATTACTTTCTGGATCGTGTGAAGCGCTTTTACACACCTAATTCGCATGATAAAGGTTTTACACGGTTTATACGTGATAAAGACCCATTACAAAAATCATGGGTATCAGTCGACTGGATTGGTGCTATGTTGGAGTGGGTTAAATCCATTGAAACGTGGCGACCTAAGCAAACCGACGTGACTGTTTTCCAAGGGACAGATGATCAAACGGTGGAGTGGGAGCATAACTTAGCGGTTTTGAGTGACATTTATCCTACGATAAACATTCATAGGATCACTGATGCACGGCACAATTTAGCCAATGAAGATGATCAGTGGCGAGTGCCCGTTTTTGAAGAAATCTCTCGTATCCTCGCCGCCGTAAGCCATTGAGCTAATGCTGTCGAGCCTTTAAGGAAACAAAAAAGCAGCTGAGTGAAACGCCCGTCTGGATATATATTCAGAGGGAATCACGCCGCTGCTTTTTTATGAGAGCGTGGTACTTAGAATAAACGGCGGCAACGAATAGTGCCGTTTACCTCGCTCAACTTCTCAAGCGCTACTTCCGAGCAATCAGCATCTACATCAATAACAACGTAACCGACTTTCTCGTTGGTTTGTAGGTATTGGCTAGAGATGTTGATGTTATTCTCAGAAATGATGTTGTTAATTTTAGACAACACGCCTGGAATATTCTGGTGTACGTGCAATAAGCGGTGAACATTTGGGTGCTCAGGCAATGCGACTTCTGGGAAGTTAACAGAGGTAATAGAAGAGCCATTATCACTGTATTTAACCAGTTTTTCGGCTACTTCATAACCAATGTTTTCTTGCGCTTCCATCGTGGATCCGCCCACGTGTGGTGTTAGGATCACATTGTCGAACTCGCGCAGTGGAGAGACGAACTCGTCCTTGTTAGAACGAGGCTCAACAGGGAATACATCAATGGCGGCGCCCAGTAGTTTTTTACTGCGTAAAGCATCGCATAAGTCATCAATAACTACGACAGTGCCGCGAGCTGCGTTAATGAAAATAGAGCCTTCTTTCATTTGCTCAAACTGCTCTTTGCCCATCATATCTTTGGTGGACTTAGTTTCTGGCACATGTAGAGAGATGATATCGCAAGTGCGCAGCAATTCATTGAGGTTTGCCGATTGCTTAGCGTTACCTAATGGCAATTTATTGATCACATCGTGGAAGTAAACTTCCATACCTAACGCTTCTGCAAGTACGCTCAGTTGTGAACCAATGCTGCCGTAGCCCACGATACCGAGTTTTTTGCCGCGGATTTCATAAGAATTTACCGCAGACTTCTGCCATTCGCCACGATGAGCTTTAGCGTTTTTCTCAGCCACGCCTCGCAGTAATAAGATAGCTTCAGCTAATACTAATTCGGCTACAGAGCGTGTGTTTGAATAAGGAGCGTTAAAGACGGCCACACCTTGGCGTGAAGCGGCTTCCAGATCAACTTGGTTCGTGCCAATGCAAAAACAACCGACGGCGACCAGTTTTTGGGCCGCTTCGAAAACCTGCTCCGTAAGCTGAGTACGCGAACGAATACCCACAAAGTGTGCATCAGCGATTCGTTCTAGCAGCTCTTCTTCAGGAAGCGAGCCGGTGTGAAATTCGATGTTGGTGTAACCGTTAGCATTAAGCGTGTCGATAGCGGACTGGTGTACGCCTTCCAACAACAGAATTTTAATTTTGCTCTTATCCAGTGAGGTAATCTTGCTCATCGTCTGTAACTCTTTACTTGGGTTCAGAAATAGGGACTGAGAAAACAGCACATCAGGCTGTAAAAGGGCGCTTATAGTATCACAGCGATAGATGAAAGTGATTGAACTAAGGTGGCGGATTGCTGGAAAAATATTCAATCAATGTTGAATGGCATTGACGCAGTGGTTGTATGAGTTCACAAAGCCAAGGGCTGTGTATTGCCTGTATCTAGAGAGCCAAAGCGCTAGCGGGCTAGCTATGAGCGCTTTGGTAACGACATCAAGTACTTAGTTGTAAAAGCACAGGTAAGCCGTTGCTTGCTTCACTTTGAGTTGGAACTTTTGGTTAGCCTCTACGGAAAACTCTGTTCCAGTAGGGTAACTAACGTAGTCGGTTGCACCAGGCAGCTTAACGATCAATTCGCCACTAACGACTTTCATGAGCTCTTTTACGCTGGTGCCAAACTCGTATTCACCGATATCCATAACACCGGCAGTGACTTTGCCTTCTGAATTTTCAAAGCCGATAGACTTTACATTACCATCGAAATATTCGTTTACATTTAGCATCTAAGTTCTCCGATTGAATCTGCGCAGCATCATAGAGGCTGGATGGGCGTTTGGCTATTGAAAAAATCTAAGAGAAAGTCAATAAATGCGCGGTTGGCTTGCGATAGGTAGCGGTCTTTATTCCACGCAATGGCTAAGTCTAGCCAAATAGGTTCGGCAAAAGGTAGCGAGACAAGGTCTGCTTCGTCGGCAACGGCCATTCCTAGCAGGGTGGATATACCATAACCCTGTTTTACAACAGACTTGATCAGAGGCACTAGGTTGGTTTCAAAGCCAATGTGTGGCTTGGCGCCAATTTGGTTGGCCAACCGGTCAACAACGTTGCGATGAAAATAACCTTGTTTAAACATCACCAGTTCTTCTTTAAAGAACTCGTCATAGGTAACGCTCGTTTGCTGCGCTAATGTGTGATGTTTACTCATTGTTACTAGCATCGGCTCGCGTAAAAAGACGGCTGTTTCCAGAGATGGCGTAACAAATTCGGAGACGACAACACCCATATCCAGTTGGCCTGCCTCTATCATCTTTTGCAGGTTCCACGTCCCTCCTTCGATAACTTCTAGGTCTAAGTTTGGATAACGGCGTTTGAAAGCGAGCAAAATGGGAGGGAAGTAATACGACCCTAACATACTGGATATGCCTATTCGCACTTTCCCTTGTTTCAAGCCTTTGAGTTCACGCATTTCGAGCTCTGCGCTGGCCAAGTTACTTAGGATGGTGTTGGCGTGTACCAGTAGTCTTTCTCCTTCATCTGTTAGCCGGATGTGGCGGTCACCGCGGTGAAACAGGGTTAAGTCTAGGGATTCTTCCAATTTGCGAATCGACATACTGATAGCGGGTTGAGCAATGTGTAATTGTTCTGCGGCGCGCGAAAAGCTTTGGCAGTGGGCTACGCGTTGGAAATAACGTAATTGCTTAGTATCCATATCAATATTTCTTATGTTGTTTATCATTTCTATATATTTTACTGATTCTAGTCTGAGGCGTACGCTAGCGCCATACCTATCTTGACTCGGCCTATCGGCAGACTATTTTGGAGTTTCTTATGATCGAAGCTGGTTCTTCTGCTTTTTGGCGTGCCACGTTAGCGCTGTGCCTTGGCTCATTTATGATTTTTGCTAATGTGTATGTGACACAACCTTTGCTGCCGACTATGGCGCATCACTTTGATATATCCGAGTTAAAAGCGAGCTGGAGTTTTACCATCACAACATTAATGTTGGGACTTTCTCTGCTTATCTATGGCCCGTTATCCGATGCCATAGGACGAAAAAATATTATAGCGGCAACGATGTCGGGCGTTGTACTAACCACCTTTTTATTATCGCAAACACAGGATTACCATCAGTTACTTGTTTTGCGAGGGGTTCAAGGTTTTTGCTTAGGCGGCCTGCCAGCAATAGCGGTCGCTTACTTAGGAGATGAGTTCCGTAAGGAAGCGATGTTGATGGCTGTTGGCTTTTACATCAGTGGAAACACGCTGGGAGGGATTGGTGGTCGATTAATTGGTGGTTTTGTTGGGGAATGGCTAGGCTGGTCAGAAGCTTTTTTAGTCATGACGCTGATTAGTTTTGTATTGCTCGCCGCGTTTTTGTTTTTATTACCTGCCTCTGAACACTTTAGCGCTAAGCCGTTACATCCTGCTTCAATGTTAAAAGGTATGAAGAACCATTTGCGTAATCCGCTGCTAATCTGTGCCTACCTAGTAGGGGGCTTTAACTTTTTCATATTTATCAATCAATATAGTTTTATTACTTTTGTGTTGGCTGCAGAACCTTATCATTTGTCACCAGCATGGTTAGGTATGCTTTTTTTAACGTATTTAAGTGGCACAGTGGGCTCGGCGATGTCAGGTAAAATCGCTAAGTCCATTCCACAAACAGTCTGCATGATGGTGGGGATTGCCTGCATGATGGTAGGTACATTGGTAACCCTGTTACCTTCAGTGGCTGCAATTATAGTGGGCTTTCTTATCAGTGCCTTTGGTTTCTTTTTTACGCACTCTACCGCCAGTGCGTGGGTGAGCCATAATGCTAACGAGAACAAAGCAAGTGCGTCTTCACTGTACTTGGTATTTTATTATTTGGGTGCCAGTACAGGTGGCTTTTATCTGTCGCCTTTTTGGCAATGGGCACAATGGGAGGGAGTGGTAGCAGGCTCGCTTCTGGTGTTGTTCGCTACTTTGAGCGTTGCCTATGTGTTGCATCGTTTACATCGTCAACACATGACGATTGGCGCAGTAACGCCATAGCTGAATGAAACGTGGAAGCCTTTACATGGTAAAGAGGCTAAGCACGGTTAAGTGCTTAGCCTTGTAGCAAGTACTTATCAACTGCATATAAGTACTCGTGGCGTACAGTTAAGTGCGGCTAGTTATTTCTAACAGGTGGTAGCCAAATTGTGTTTTGACGGGGCCGTGAACTTTGTTAAGTTCGCCTGAAAACACCACTTCGTCAAATTCGCGTACCATTTGACCGCGGCTAAACTCGCCTAGGTCTCCGCCTTGTGCACCAGAAGGGCAGCCGGATTTTTCTTTGGCAACTTTTGCAAAATCAGTACCGCTTTCGATTTGCTCTTTTAATGCTAAACACTCAGCTTCTGTGTTTACTAAAATATGGCGCGCACGTGCTCTAGCCATGATATTCCCCATTTAGTTTGACGATAAAGCGGTATAGGATACCGTTATTGGCGTGTAAACAAAAACATGCCTGCTATATGTTTGTACAAGATGAATTCACAATAACAAGGCTAACAAAATTGAGGTAGTTATGGCTTTTCAGCATTGCTTTACTGACGGTCGTTCGACAGGCTTGTGTTTAGGGAAGATAGTTTGTGTAGGCCGCAACTACGCGGATCATGCTAAAGAGCTTAATAACCCAATCCCTACGGAACCGTTACTCTTTATTAAGCCCTCGACATCGGCGGTTACTATGGAGCAATCGTTTGCCATTAATGAGCAATGGGGTAGCGTGCACTACGAAACTGAACTGGCTATTTTAATTGGTGAAACGCTCACTCATGCTAGTGAAGCCGAAGTCGCGAGTGGAATTGCAGGGGCAGGGCTTGCGTTAGACCTAACCATACGGGATGTACAGAGCAAACTAAAGGAGAAAGGGCAGCCATGGGAACGCGCTAAAGCGTTTGATGGTAGCTGTCCTTTATCTGTCTTTGTTCCGATAGAGCAGATAGATGATCTGCAAAACATACAAATTCAATTGCAAATTAATGGTGAAATGCGCCAAGACGGCAATTCATCAATGATGTTGAATAAGGTTGTTCCTTTGATCAGCGAGATAAGCCAGCTTTTTACATTAGAGCCTGGTGACGTCGTGATAACGGGGACTCCTGCTGGTGTAGGCCAGCTCAACAAAGGAGATCAGCTAGTCGCGTCGTTAGTTGATTTATTGCGTGTAGAAACCACCGTGGAAGGTTAGGTTTGATACAGCATTGTTGGAAACGCTACTGGCTGATTGCGCTGTTGGCGTTTTCTTCCCACGGGGTTCTAGCTGAAACGGCTCATTGGCAACAGCCGTCGTTTATTGAGCAGAGCTTTTTAACGATAGCTTTAGGAAGTGAGTACAACACAGCGGCTCGCGTGATCCATAAGTGGCGTAAGCCCGTTCGGGTGTATGTAACGCACCAAGTGGGTGATCAGGCCTTGCATGAATCCTTACTTTCCCAACACATTGCTCATCTTAAAAAGATTACACAGCATGATATTGCACTAACCGACCGAGCTGATCAGGCAAATGTGCGGGTCTTCTTTACTCAGGAAAGTCGGCTAATACCGCTTTTAAAAAAATATACCGGTGCAAGCACGGTAAAGAATGAGCGGGGCTCTGTTTGCATTGCGTCTTTTCGCCGTAATGCGCAGTCTGAGATAGTCGAAGCGCGCATCTTTATACCCGTGGATCGTGCTCGGCGGCATGCTAAGTTACTCGCCTGTATTGTGGAAGAGATAACTCAGGTCCTAGGGCTTCCTAGGGATGACGATGCGGTTTATCCCTCTATTTTTAATGATAAAAGTACTGATACATTGCTAACGGGCTTGGATGACTTGTTGCTGCGTATTTTATATACCCCTGCAATAAAGCCCGGTATGAATGAAGCTCAGGTGAAGCCTAAAGTACGTGCCGCTATTCAGTCCTTGCAACAAAAAGGTATGATCACTAATGCAGCGTTACGGGTTCGCTCTGAAGGTGAGCTGTATCAGTTGTTTTAGTCAAATGAGTCAATAAGGAAGTACGATGCTGTGGATTAAAATGTTTCATATTCTTGCCATGACCAGTTGGATGGCCGGTATCTTTTATTTGCCGCGTATCTTTGTGCATTACACAGAAGGGCGTGAGGCTGGCCAAGATGTAGAACGTCTGAAAATTATGGCGAAAAAGCTCTTTGGTTTTATGACGGTGATGGCGGTATTTACCTTAGGGCTAGGTCTTTATCTGTGGCTAGGTTATGGCTTTTCAGGTGGCTGGTTACATGCCAAATTAACATTTGTCGCTTTACTTATTGGGTATCACTTTTGGTGTCGTGCTTATCTCCAAAAGATGCTACTAGATGAGTTGGGAAAAACAGGTCGTTACTTTCGACTTTTTAATGAGTTGCCCTTACTCATTTTTATCCCTATTTTGATTTTTGTCGTTGTTAAACCTTTTTAATCCGTCATCTACATCAAACTCTCGTAAAGTGGTTTACGACTGAGTGTTCGATACGGTGGGTTAACGTAGGTGGGCTGTTAGTGAGCAGGCTCGTCAAGCTTGCTTTTAATCGCATTGATACGAGCGCTAAGGCGATCTGTTCGCTCACGTAGGGCGTCTACATCGGCCAAAAAGCACTCAGCCTCAGCACGTGGTGGGAGGATACGAATTTCTTCTTGGATATATTCGTTAATGTTCTGCGTTACGCTGGTGGTTACTTGTTTTGCATAGTTTATCTGACCGCGCGTCAGCGAAACGAGTTGGTGTGCCGATAGGTTACCCGTGATGTTAGCTAGTAGTGCTTCCCAGTCTATTTCTAGTTCGGCCAGTATCGTTTGAAATTGGCTGGCTAGCCCGGAGTTCCCTTCAACACTAATGCCGTGTCCAAAAAAATGTTCGCTCTTATCGTTGCTGTTTAGCAGCTTCATAAACGTAACAGAGTCGCCGCGCAACACGACATCTGGCGAGCTGGGAAACTGGTGCTGTAGCTGAACACCCCCTTGAATAGGGAGAATAAATAGCGATAAAGGCAGGTCTGTTACCTCAAATTGAATAACATTTCCTGCCAGTGCTTCGAGACGTTTACAAGTAACGGCATCTGTCTTAAGTAAGGGGTTGATTGTCTGCTCAACTGATTCGAGTATCGCTGTAGTAATCATTGCGAGTGACATAAGTAACGCCTCGTTATCTGGGTCAGTACTTGTAAATTAAGGGGTGCTCTAGGGCTTGATACCCGTGTGTAAAGCAACCACTCCGCCTGTCATGTTCTGGTACTTACAGTTGACTAATCCTGCGTTTTCCATCATTCCTTTGAGTGTGTCTTGATCAGGATGCATGCGAATCGATTCAGCCAAGTAGCGATAGCTTTCACTGTCGTTTGCAATAATTTTACCCATAGTAGGTAAGATATTAAACGAGTAGAAATCGTACATTTTGGTGAGCGCAATGTTATCTGTTTTAGAAAACTCAAGAACCATGACTTTACCGCCAGGCTTTAATACACGTGCCATTGAGCGTAAGGCGGCGTCTTTGTCCGTTACGTTACGCAAACCAAAAGCAATGGTGATGATGTCAAAAGTGTTGTCTGGGAATGGTAAACACTCGGCATTAGCTTGAACAAACTCTACATTTCCAGCTACACCGTTATCAATTAGGCGATCGCGACCCACTTTAAGCATGGAGTCATTAATATCAGCCAATACAACTTTGCCGGTAGGCCCTACAATGCGCGAGAAACGCTTGGTAAGATCGCCCGTGCCTCCGGCTATGTCCAAAATGGTATAGCCTTTCCGAGCACCGCTTTGTTCGATGGTTAGCTTTTTCCAAAGGCGATGAACTCCACCAGACATGAGATCATTCATGAGGTCGTATTTACCGGCCACAGAGTGGAACACATCCGCTACTCGTTTAACCTTTTCATCCGTTGGGACTTCTTTGAAACCAAAGTCGGTAGTGGATTTCTGATTTTGTTCGCTCATAGTGATCCGCTCTGTCTGCATGTGAGTATCAATTGACGCTGGCATTGTACCGAGGACAAGTGTGTTTGTCCTGTCTGAGATGTGGCTGATGTTGTTAAAACTAAACGGCTTTAAATTTCCCAATGAGTCCGCTGTCACGACTTTCACCAGCCGCTTCTAGCTTACTTAAGTATTCGGCCCAGTATTTTTCCTGATGTAGGGCTAAATCATATAAGTAAGGCCAGGTAAATAAACCGCTGTCATGCCCGTCATCAAAAATAATTTTGAGTGCGTAATTTCCAGATGCTTGTATGGCATTAATCCCAACAAACTTTTTACCTGTTTGCAGTACGCCGTTACCAATGCCATGACCGCGGACTTCGGCGGAAGGAGAATGGACACGTAAAAACTCAGCGGTTAGCTCATAACTCGTGTCACCATAAAAAAGCTCTAGAGTTTTCGATTTTTTATGTAACTTAATATTAGTGGGCAGTTGTGATGCATTCATCTGTATTTACCTATCAAAAAAGCCGGCTTCAGCCGGCTTTAATCTACATGCTTAATCTCAGTGTATCACTGCTGTTTAGAGAATGTAGTGGCTTAAGTCTTCATCATTGCTAAGCGCGTTAAGTTGTGAGTCGACGTACGCTGCATCAATCGTGATCGTTTTGCCTGTCTCATCGGAGGCATTATAAGACAAGTCCTCTAATAAGCGCTCCATCATGGTGTGCAAGCGGCGCGCACCAATATTTTCTGTGGACTCGTTAACCTGATACGCTAACTCGGCAATGCGTGCAATTCCGTCTTCTGCAAAAGTGATATCCACCCCTTCTGTTTTCATTAAGGCGATATATTGAGCTGTTAGTGAAGCTTTTGGCTCAGTTAAGATGCGGCGGAAGTCTTCCGGCGTTAACGCATTAAGCTCAACACGAATAGGCAGGCGGCCTTGTAGTTCAGGGATTAAGTCCGAAGGCTTCGCTAAGTGGAAAGCACCAGAGGCAATAAATAAGATATGGTCAGTCTTGACCATGCCGTATTTAGTGTTAACTGTACAGCCTTCGATTAGCGGCAGTAAGTCTCGCTGCACACCTTCACGAGAAACGTCGCCGCCGCTGGCTTCTGCACGTTTACAAACCTTGTCGATCTCATCTAAAAAGACAATGCCGTTTTGTTCTACAAGCTCTACAGCATTTTGTTTGAGATCTTCTTCTTTGACTAGTTTGGCGGCTTCTTCTTCAATTAAGAGCTTTAGCGCTTCTTTGACTGGCAGGCGACGGCTCTGTTTGTTACCGCTACCTAAATTAGAAAACATGCTTTGCAACTGGCTGGTCATTTCTTCCATGCCTGGCGGTGTCATGATTTCTACGCCCATTTTAGGCTGGCTTAATTCAATCTCAATTTCTTTGTCGTCGAGCTGACCTTCACGCAATTTTTTGCGGAAAATTTGGCGGGTTGCATTGTCCGTTTTACTGTCAGCGGGTGCTTCGTCAAAGTTGTTTGGACGAGCCTGCGGTAGTAGAGCATCTAGAACGCGCTCTTCGGCCGCATCCTCTGCACGGAATTTTACCTTTTCGGTTTCTTGAACCCGTAAAAGCTTGATCGCCATGTCCATTAGATCGCGAATAATGGTTTCCACATCGCGGCCCACATAGCCTACCTCGGTAAACTTAGTGGCTTCGACCTTGATAAAAGGTGCGTTGGCTAGTTTTGCTAGACGACGAGCAATCTCAGTTTTACCAACCCCAGTAGGGCCGATCATTAGAATGTTTTTAGGTGTAACTTCTGGACGTAGGTCATCTTCGAGTTGCATGCGGCGCCAGCGGTTACGTAGGGCTATCGCAACAGAGCGTTTGGCGTCCTGCTGGCCAACGATATGGCGATCCAGTTCGTGGACAATTTCACGAGGTGTCATGTTAGACATATTAAGGCTCCAGAATCTGGTTAGGACTGCTTGGCGGGCAGGCTTTCTAAGGTAAGGTTGTGGTTGGTAAACACACAAATATCAGCGGCGATGTTTAAGCTTTTTTCAACAATCTCAAGTGCGCTGAGATCAGTGTTTTCTACTAAGGCTTTCGCTGAGGCCAGCGCATAGTTACCGCCTGACCCAATCGCTATCACACCGTCTTCGGGTTCGATAACATCGCCTGATCCTGAAATGAGGTAGGTTTTTTCTTCGTTAGCGACCAACATGAGGGCTTCCAGCTTTCGTAAAGCGCGATCACTACGCCATTCTCGCGCTAGATGGATAACCGCATTGACGATATTGCCGTGGTGTTTATCAAGTTGTTGTTCAAATAAATCACGCAAGGTGATGGCATCAGCAGTACTACCTGCAAATCCAGTAATGACCTTGTGCTTTGGAAGAGGGTTGACCTTACGAGCAGTTCCCTTCATTACGGTGTTGCCTAGAGAAACCTGCCCATCACCGCCAACCACTACTTGGCCTGCGCGGCGTACTGATACAATCGTTGTCATATTGTTAACCTTATTAACGGTTCTTTAATAAGGAGGATATGGGATGCCCCTCGATAAATTTCAAGGGGGCGAGTCAAATCTGATTTAATCGATAGCGATTGTCATGGGGCTAATGCGCAAACGAGTAAGCTTATCGTGCACCTTGTTCATTTCTGAGCGGTTATCAAAAGGGCCTATGCGTACGCGATACCAAATGCCGTTGCTACCATCAGATTTATTGGTATGTACGTTTTTTAAACCGGACAATAATAACTGGGCCCGCATTTTTTCGGCATCTGCAGCGGTGCGGAATGAGGCGGCTTGGAGCACGTATTTTTTATCAAGTTTGGCGGTGCGTGGGGTGGATTTATAAGCGGCTACCTCTGCCGGAGTGATCTCGGTTTTTGGTAGCAGGTCATAAAACTCATAACGATTAGGGGCGTCAGTCGCTTCAGCGGTCGTTGATTGTTCAACCACTTTTACAGGCTCTGGCTTAGCGGGGGTAACGGGCTTGGGTGTAGTAGCCGGTTGTGCTTTGGATTTAGGAGCTGGCGGCGCTGCTTGTGTGGTGCGCTCGGGCACTGTAGGAGTGCTAACGGCCTTTTTGTCGGGCGACTTCGTAGGTGCCCTCACGGTTTCAGGTGAGTTGGGGTCAATATTAATTAAGCTATTTAGCAAATAGATAAGCCCAGCGAGTGCGGCTAGGCTTAAAAAGGCGAGTCCCCATGGCTTTTTCTTAGGCGGCGGAGGTGGAGCCGCTTTTTGAGCGCGTGGTTTTGCTGCCGGCCGTGATGGGCTGGCAGAGGAACCATTACGTTTTCTCTGTACGAAATCTTTACGCGATGCCATGGGGTGAAATCCTTCTTACAACCTGTCTTGCTTACAATCTATCGCTTACATCTGCTCAGGGGCGCTAACACCTAATAACGTAAGGCCATTATTGATAACCTGACGGGTGGCTTCGCTCAGTGTGACACGTGCGTTACGCATATCTGCATCATCAATCAGCATTTTGTTAGCGTTATAGTAAGCATGGAAATCATTGGCTAGTTCACGTAGGTAGTTAGCCAGCGCATGTGGTTCATAGTTAACGGCGGCATTAGTTAAGACTTCAGGGTACTTGGATAATTTAACAATTAAGT
Source organism: Neptunomonas phycophila (assembly GCF_001922575.1). Taxonomy (NCBI): domain Bacteria; kingdom Pseudomonadati; phylum Pseudomonadota; class Gammaproteobacteria; order Oceanospirillales; family Oceanospirillaceae; genus Neptunomonas; species Neptunomonas phycophila. The sequence continues at coordinate 220,290 of NZ_MRCI01000001.1, forward strand.
CTTTTTCGGACTCGGTATCCAATTTGGCTAAGTGCTCCAAACCTGCTTCTTTGTCCCAGCTCCAGCCTGCTTCTTCGAGTTTGCGCATGACAGAGCATACACGCGCGTGAGCGTACTGGATGTAATACACAGGGTTGTCTTTAGATGACGATTTAGCCAGCTCTAGATCAAAGTCCATATGCTGGTCAGCTTTACGAGCCACATAGAAGAAGCGACAAGCATCTTTACCCACTTCTTCACGAAGCTCGCGTAAGGTCACAAAGGAGCCAGAGCGCGTCGACATCTGAACGCGCTCTGTGCCGCGGTATAAAATGGCAAATTGCACTAGGCGTACTAGCAAACGATCTGGGTTATAACCAAGCGCTTCGCAAGCGGCTTTCATGCGGGCAATATAGCCGTGATGGTCTGATCCCCAAATATAAAGGACTTTGTCGAAGCCTCGCTCAAATTTGTTTTTAAGATAGGCAATATCTGATGCGAAGTAAGTGGTTTGCCCGTTGGCGCGACGAACAACACGGTCTTTGTCATCACCAAACTCAGTAGAGCGGAACCAAAGGTTGCCATCTTCTTCGAACAAGTAGCCATTCTTATCAAGTGTTTCTAAGGCGCTATCAACATCGCCGTGCACAGCTAAGCTGCGTTCTGAAAACCACTCTTGATAGGTGACGCCAAAGTCGGCGAGGTCATCGCGAATATCACTGAGGATAGAGTTTAATGCGGCATCAAAAAATACGGCATAACCCTGCTCTCCAAGCAGTGCTTGTGCGCGTTCGATAAGCGCGTCTATATGTGTTTCTTTGTCGCCACCTTGGGGCTCATCCGCCGGTATGTCAGCCATGACAGTGGAGATCGCATGTACGTACTTATCACCATCGCTATCAATGATGCTTTGCGCAATATCGAAAATATATTCGCCTTTATAACCATTGCTTGGAAAGGTTACGGCTTCGCCTTGTTTTTCTAAGTAACGCAACCAGACACTGGTCCCTAGAATATTCATTTGGCGACCCGCATCATTCACATAGTACTCTCGCTCTACCGGGACCCCGGCGGCTTCAAGTAAATCAGCTACTGACGCCCCATAAGCGGCTCCGCGCCCGTGACCCACATGGAGGGGACCGGTTGGGTTGGCGGATACGAACTCTACCTGAACGCGCTCATCCTGCTTAGCAAGGCCGCGACCAAATTCCGCTTTTTGCTCTAAAATGGTATTGATGACGGCGGCTGTTGAGGCTTGGCTTACGAAAAAGTTAATAAAGCCTGGCCCTGCAATTTCTGTTTTTACAAGGCTGTCCGAAGCGGGTAAGGCATCAATTAGCTGTTGAGCTAGCTCACGCGGGTTTCGTCGTGCCGGTTTTGCTAAAGTCAGTGCGATGTTGCTGGCAAAATCACCGTGAGCTTTGTCGCGTGTGTTTTCAACCATGATGTTAGGCTGGATATCGTCGGCTAATACGCCGTTCTTGATCAAAGTGTCTAAGGCGACGCTGATCAGATCTGCAATCTGCTGTTTCATTGACTTTAAATCACCGGTCGGTTCGAAAGATTGTAACGAGTGTCGTTAAAGAACCGAGTATTATCCTCTGTTGTGGCGGGGATGTTAACCCCTTGCCACAACAGATTGCCTGTTTTTTTAAGCTTTCGTATTTAGGTTCTAAAGCGTTGGATTAATGCGCGTTGCGCTTCGGCGATACGAAGTAGTCCAGAGCTGCTCTCGGAAGCGTGGTTGGCGCCTTTGGCTGTTTCTGTCGATGCCGCATTAATAGCAACCAATGTACGGCTTACTTCCTGTACTGCATGCGTTTGTTCGGTAGACGCCGCTGCTATCTGTGTATTCATTTGGCGAATACTGTGGATAGCGGCTTGCATGGCCTGCAAGGCATCATTAGATGAGCGCGCGTAGTCCACACAGCGTGCGGCTTGATCATGGCTGTCTTGCATGCTGGTAACAACACTACTAATGCGGTGCTGCATGTTACTGACCATGGACTGGATTTCTACGGTAGAATTTTGCGTGCGGCTCGCTAGTTGGCGTACCTCGTCGGCTACAACGGCAAACCCACGTCCGTGATCTCCTGCGCGTGCCGCTTCAATAGCGGCGTTGAGTGCTAATAAGTTGGTTTGCTCGGCGATGGTGTTAATCGTTTCGAGAATGCTATCAATCTTCTTGCCATCTGCCGCCAACTCGGTTGACGCATTCATTGCAGATTGGATAACTTGCGATTGAGATGTAATGCTGTTGTGCGTTTGTTCCATCTTCTTGTGGGCGTCGCGGCCGAGGTCATCGCACTTTTGAACACTTTCTAGCGTGGCGTCGGAGTGCTGAGAAACCTCCTCGACTGAATGCTCTAATTCGGTAGCGGCCGCTGAAGTCTGTTCGAGTTGCGCGCTCTGTTGATCCATCGACTTGGTCGTGGATAAACTGATGCGCTCATTTTCAGACGCAACTTGCGATAGTTCTTGTGAATTTTTTAGCATTTGCTTGAGGATATCTCTCAAACTATTCGTCACGGTATTTAAGTCGGCCGATAGTAATCCAAACTCATCTTTACGACGTTGATCAAACTCCACCGTCAGGTTGCCTTGGCTTAGTTCGCCCAATTGATGCTGGATTTTAGCGAGTGGTTTGCGGATGGTTAACAAAATAATCCAGCCCACCAAACCGGCAATGAGCAAACCAATGATGCTCAAGCCAATAATCAACGATTTGCTAGTAATGATTGCGCTGGCAGCGGTAGCTTGTGCTGCTTGTGTATTGGCTAAGCCGATAGAAAGAACGTTGTTGAGCGATGCCTCTGCTGTGTCTTGATGTGTTTTGGCGATTGCTAATGTTTCGTTGCGCTTGTGTTGATTATTGTTTTTATTGATATAAGCGCCTAACAGGCCCGTATCTTCCTTGAGTGCGTCAGCGAGCCCAGTAATAACCCCCTCTATACGGGAAGCTTTGGGGTCCTGTTGCAGGAAGCTTTTATAGCTTGATAACATTTTTCCTTTTAGCTCACCCATGGATTTTTTGAGGTTACCAAGGTCGCCAGTTTTTTCGTAAATACGAATATTCAGGCGAATGTTATTAATTACCTTATTAAGCCCTTGGTACTCAGAAATGGCGGTGGGCGATGCTCGTCCTGAGCTGATATAGCGTTGTCCCCAGCGAGCTAATGAGTCAATTTGAGATTGGAATAATTGGCCTTCGCTCACCATAGAGGTATCGATTAAAATGCCTTCAGCATGTAACCGTTTTAGTATTTTAGCCGCTTCATGGTATTGCTCTGCGGAAGTTTTGGCATCGACTAATGCCGTGTTGATCGGTGAGCCTTCTGAGGTTTGCGCCTGCAGCTGCTCTATTTCTTGATGGAACTGCTCGTAGCTTTGATCAAAGCTGTCGATGTGTGTTTGGAAATCTTCAGCCCCGCTGTTGAGAAACTGTAGCAGGGCTTGGTTCGCGTTATTAAGTGATAGTATTTGCTGGTAACTGCCCACGAGCTTAGGGATTGAATCTTCCGAGACAACTTGGAGCTGTTGGTTGATTTTATTAATCCCCGTTATGCCTCCAATACCCACCACAAGAATGGTAATGGCCAATATGCTAAAGCCTAGTATTATTTTTTTAACTATGTTCATCTGCTTTTACACCATAACGAAAGCTGAAATTTTGGGTGGTAGATGAGCGTGTTGTCGGCCTTTAGTACTAGATCATTAGGCTAATTTGTTAATGATTAGTTAATAAAGGTCATATGGGTCAACATCAACGGACCAGCGTACTTTAGAATGGCTTGGGTGCTCATCGCTTACTAAGCATAGATGAGATAAGCAGTTTTGCAGGTGAATTCGGGACGGGCAGCTTAAGAGCAGTTGGGAGCGAAATACGCCCGCTTTCTTCTCCATAGGTGATGGGAAAGGGCCTTGCCAATCAATACCCCCAAATGAGGGCGCTATAGCTTCCCGTAAGGATTGTAAAAAGCTTTCTGCAGTGCCTGGTTTTTGGGATTCAGCGCGTACAATGGCGATAAAGCGAAAGGGCGCAAGCTGATACTGTTTGCGAAGCGTTAATTCAGCAGCCGCAAACGCTTCGTAGCCTGCAAGGGCTAGATTGGTGAGCAGTGGATGATCTGCGTGCAGCGTTTGTAAAAATACAGTGCCAGGATGGTCCGCGCGCCCAGCACGCCCAGCTACTTGGGTTATGAGTTGGGCGGTTCGTTCCATGCCTCTAAAGTCGGTACTAAATAAACCACCGTCTGCATCTAATATAGCGACCAGAGTGACTCTGGGGAAATGGTGCCCCTTTGCTAGCATTTGAGTGCCTACTAATATGCATGGCTCCCCGCTGTGAACTTGCTCCATCAGCTTATCAAGTGAGCCTTTTCGTGAAGTACTATCACGATCAATGCGCAATACTGAGGTGTTAGGAAAGAGGCTTTGGAGTGTTTGTTCGGTGCGCTCTGTACCGGCCCCTTGTGGTTTTATTGCATCGCTACCACATTGGTCGCAACGGGCGGGAATGGGGCGTTGGCTGTCGCAATGGTGGCAGTGTAAGTGAGCTGGGTTGTAATGCAGGGTCATACGGGCATCGCAGCGGCGACACTCGGCAATCCATCCACAATCATGGCAGCTTAAACTGGGCGCAAAACCACGCCGGTTAATGAAGACCAGTACCTGCGTGCCTTGCTCTATATGAGCTTTTATGTGCTCTATTAACACATCACTAAGACCGTTGTGGAGCCGAGCGCCGCGAATATCTAGTAGCTTAAACTCAGGCGCTTTGGCGTTACCAGCACGTTGGCGCAAGGTAAAGTGACGATAGCGGCCTGATTGGCAGTTGTGCAGAGTCTCTAACGATGGGGTAGCGCTCCCTAAAATTACCGGGATGTTTTCAGCATGCGCGCGCACTACTGATAAATCTCTGGCTGAATAACGAAAGCCTTCTTGCTGTTTGAAAGAGCCGTCGTGCTCTTCGTCAATGATAATAATGCCGGGGTTCTGCAAAGGGGTAAATATTGCTGAGCGTGTCCCAATAATAATTTTAGCCCGACCATCACGCGCATCTAACCAGGCTTCTAGACGCTGTTTGTCGGTTAAGTTTGAGTGCAAAATACGGATAGGGACATTAAATCGCTGTTTGAATCGTTGTACTGTTTGGGGTGTTAGTCCTATTTCTGGTACGAGCACAAGGGCTTGTTGTCCAGCATTGAGAACGTTAGTAATGGCTTGTAAATAGACCTCGGTTTTACCTGAGCCAGTGATGCCGTCCAGCAGAATTGGGCTGAAGTGAGGGGCGTTTTGTAAGTGTTTTACCACGAGTGCTTGTTCAGGATTGAGTGTTAGAGGCGCTTCCTTGAGAGGGTTGGATACGGGCGGTGTGCTTTCTTGCAGTTGCTCTCTGATCAGGCCTTTATTAAATAATGCTTTCAGTGCTTGGCTGTCGCCTCCTTCTGCCCGAAACGCTTCACGACTGATACCAGCAGGATGATCCGCAATAATTTGGAAGCTATTACGAAGTTTGCTAGCGTTTTTAGCGAGTTGTTCAATATTGGCATGAGGCGTGATTTGCCAAACATAATGATGAGCGCTATCAGTCGAGCTTCCTTTGCGGAGTAAAGCGGGGAGGGCGTGTAAAACCGCATCGCCAACGGGGTGTTGGTAGTAGTCAGCAGCCCATAGAACAAGCTCCAGCATGTAGCTTGGGAGTAAAGGCTCATCATCAATAAATTCGTTGATGGGTTTTAGTTTATTGCGTGGGACGTCAGTTTCAGTGACTTCATCTAATACAACACCTATTAATTCTCGGCGCCCAAAAGGAACTTTTACACGTCTGCCAATGCCTGAATTTGTAGAATAGGCGTGACTGCTGTCTAAAGTCACACTCTCCGTGCTCGTTTCGGAGCCGCAAGGAGGTAAATAATCAAAGAGCCTTCGTAAGGGCGAAGGGATTGCAACGCGCAGCAGTTTATTCATGTAACGTGATTGCCATTGGTGAGCACAGAGGGCTCAGTGTAAGGTTTTTTAAGTATGAGTTCACGGGTTGCAGTTGTCGTCGCGCGGCACTATAATGCCGCGCTAATTCCCCATAGTTGATTTTTTGATCAGCTTAATCTTTGTACGGTGCCTGGCAAAAGATCAGGTGGCGGTGCAAAAACATACTCGAGGTTAACATGAGAGCGGACATTCATCCGAATTACGGTAGCATTTCTATTTCTTGTTCATGTGGCAATACTATGGACATTAAATCTACAGCAAGCGAAAGCATGCACGTTGACGTATGCAGCCAGTGCCACCCATTCTTTACTGGTAAGCAAAAAGACGCTACTACAGGTGGTCGTATTGATCGCTTCAACAAGCGTTTCGGTGCTGTTGGTACTAAGAAAGACGCATAATTTAATGCGAACTGATTTGATAAAAAAGGCACTCTTTATGAGTGCCTTTTTTGTGTCTGTAGTCGTACTGCCCGCAAAGGCGAGTGCTTTGGGGTGTGGGCCCGTACTGGCAAATAAGTTGGTTGAGGTCTCTTATGTATACGATGGCGATACTGTCAAAATAGCCCAACGGCAAAAAGTAAGGCTGGCAGGTATTAATACGCCTGAATTGGATAGCACTAATCTCGTTATATCAGAGGTTGCGGCGCAAGCAACCGTTTTTACCCGCCACTGGATTGATCAAAACGCACCTGTATATTTACAAGTGGCTCAAGACGCAAAAGACAATTACGGGCGGACTTTGGGGTATCTTGTATCAGGCAATGGTGAAGACCTAGGCGAGGCGTTAATCAAGAAAGGGTTAGCTTATGCGGTGACCGTCGCCCCGAATGATGAAAAGCAGCAATGTTATGCTCGTGCTGAAACGCTCGCGAGAAAGGCCCGCGTGGGAGTTTGGTCAAGTAAGTCGGTTGTGTCGCGTGCCTTAAATATCAAGTCAGCCGGATTTCAATTAATCACAGGAAAAATAACACGCGTTTTTCATTTTAAAACGGCTGATGCGGTCGTCATTGATGATTCTATTGTTCTGATGATAAAGCCCAAACCTTCGATGCCTTTGCGTATAGGTCGGTCGTTAGAAGTGCGAGGCTGGGTAAATAAGAAACGCTTTCGTTACGACGATTTTACTGCTTTATATGTACTTCATTTGAATAATATAGCCAACATCAAAGTCTTATAGTCGCTCGAAACAGGCATAAATAGTCGCTCTGGCGGGCGATGCAGCATGAGATATAGTTGTTCAAATATTCCCTTTTCTATATGATTGTTCGTCCGTCTTTTGTATAAAAATTGGAATAGCGACCATGTCTGAAGATCTAAAAAAAGCGGCGCTGGATTACCATGAATTCCCTCGTCCAGGTAAAATTAGTGTTGAGCTGTCAACTCCAGCTGCCACTGCGCGTGATCTTTCTCTTGCCTACAGCCCGGGTGTTGCCGAGCCAGTGCGTGAAATAGCTAAAGATCCTGATAATGCTTATCGCTACACAGCGAAAGGCAACCTGGTAGCCGTGATCTCAAACGGTTCTGCGATTCTGGGGTTAGGTGATCTAGGGCCTTTGGCTTCTAAGCCTGTAATGGAAGGTAAATCACTTCTGTTTAAAAAGTTTGCCGGTATTGATTCAATTGATATCGAAGTGGACGCTGAAAGCCCGCAGGCTTTCATTGATACGGTTGCACGTATTGCTGAAACATTTGGTGGCATTAACTTGGAAGATATCAAGGCGCCTGAATGCTTCGAAATTGAGCGTGCTCTGATTGAGCGTTGTAATATCCCTGTTTTCCATGATGACCAGCACGGTACAGCAATTGTTACCGCGGCAGGTATGATTAATGCGCTAGAAGTAGCTGGCAAAAAGCTTGAAGAAGCGACTATTGTTACGCTAGGTGCTGGTGCAGCGGCAGTTGCTTGTATGAAGCTGTTGCTGAATATGGGTGCTAAAGTTGAAAATATTTTCATGTTAGACCGTAAGGGTGTTATTCACTCTGGACGTGAAGATCTTTCAACTGAGAAAGCTATCTTTGCAACGGAAACTGATAAGCGTACTTTGGATGATGCCATTGATGGTGCCGACGTATTTGTTGGTTTGTCTGGGCCGAACTTGTTGTCTGCCGATCAGCTGAAAAAGATGGCGGCTTCTCCGGTCGTGTTTGCTTGTGCAAACCCTGATCCAGAAATTCATCCAGATCTTGCTCACTCAACGCGAGATGATGTCATTATGGCAACAGGCCGTTCTGACTTCCCTAATCAGGTAAATAACGTACTTGGCTTCCCATTCATCTTCCGTGGTGCATTGGATGTGCGTGCTTCAGCGATTAATGAAGAAATGAAAGCTGCAGCTGTTCGTGCATTAGCTGATTTGGCTAAAGAGCCTGTGCCGCAAGCCGTCTTGGACGCTTACGGACTAGAGTCTCTGTCTTTTGGTCCGCAATACATTATTCCTAAGCCAACTGATGAGCGTTTGTTTGGTGCGTTGTCTATGGCTGTTGCACAAGCCGCAATCGACACGGGTGTGGCTCGTTTGCCATTACCAGCTCATTATCCGCTTACAACGGTGGATGCGTTACTAAAATAAACCGTATGTTTTTTTAGTAGTAGACAGTAAAAAGCCCGGCTAGCCGGGCTTTTTGTTATTTTGCGTTTAGAAAATGTCTTCGGTAGATTTTCCACCGCTGTAGCCTGCGCTAGCACCATATCCCGGTGTTTTGTCAGAGCTAAAGTATTCATAAATGGTATTGCCCGAACCCGCCGATGCTCTCATGCCTGTGGCGGCGTCGATGCGCAGTTGTATGATGCCACCAGGCTTGAGCACGGGCGCTTCAGGGGTGTCTTTAAGGGCATCACGCATGAAGTTGATCCATAGCGGTAATGCAGCCGTGCCACCGTATTCACGTTTACCTAGCGTGCTAGGTTGATCGTAGCCCACCCAAGCTGTCGCCACTAATTCGCGGTTGTAACCTGTAAACCAAGCATCTTTTTGGTCGTTGGTGGTGCCTGTTTTTCCTGCTAGGTCGTTTCGCTTCAGTACACGGGCTGCGGTTGCTGTGCCGCGTCGAATAACATCCTGCAAAATAGTATAAAGCAGATAGTTAGCACGGCTGTCCATAATTCGTGGTGCTTTGGTGGTTTGCTCGTCGGAACAGTCTGAACAAACAATCGGGTAATTCGCTTCAAAGACAGTGTTACCGTAACCATCCTCTATTTTTTTAATAAAGTTAGGCGTGACTTTGTAGCCTCCGTTAGCAAAAGCGGCGTAGCCCGTAATTAGCTCTAATGGTGTGACATCTGCGCTTCCTAGCGACAGAGAAAGGTTATGTGGGAGCTTAGTGGTATCAAACCCGAATCGGCCTAGGTATTCGATCGCTGTTCCTATGCCAAGTGCGCGAAGTAGTCGAATAGATACTAAATTGCGGGAACGGTAGAGGCCAACACGCAAGCGTGTGGGCCCAGCAAAGCTGCGTCCTGAGTTTTCGGGTCTCCAAGAATTGTCCATGTTAGTGCTATCTAGGACGATGGGAGCATCATTGATGACGGATGCAGGTGTGTAGCCGTTTTCGAGCGCAGCAGCATAAATAAAGGGTTTAAAGTTAGATCCTGGCTGGCGATAAGCCTGCGTGGCTCGGTTGAAGTTGTTGTAAGCAAAACTAAAACCACCTACAAGGGCTTCAATGGCACCTGTTTGCGGTTTCATGGCTACCATGGCACCTTGTACCTTGGGCACTTGGCTTAGCTCCCAGTGGTCTTCTACGTATAAAACACGGATAACGTCGCCGAGTGCGACAACGTCTTCAGGCTTTTTGGGGTCATAGCCGTAGGCATTCACACTTTTGAATGGCTTGGCCCACTTTAGGCCATCCCATTCAATGGTGATCTCTTCGCCGTCTTTCTTGATGGCTTTGGTTGTTTTGTCTTCGATGGCCACCACAATGGCCGGCTCAAGATCCGTGTACATCAATTCATCTTTTAAAAGCTGGGTGATTTCAGCGTTTGAAAGGTCAGTAATGTTGTGGTTCTTTTCTGGGCCTCGATAACCGTGGCGTTTAACGTAGCTTAATAAGCCGTCACGAACAGCTCGGTTAGCAAAAATCTGCTTCTGGCTGTCAATGGTAGTATGAACGGTGAACCCATCTGTGTATAAGTCTTCACCATACTGCTCGTATAGCTCACCCCTGACCATTTCTGCTATGTAGGGTGCATATAATTCTATTTCTGTCGTATGGTACTTGGCGGTCACAGGAGAGTTGGCGGCTTCTTCGTATTCGCTTTCAGAAATGAAGGCTAGCTCTTTCATGCGTCCTAAAATCCAGTTGCGTCTTTCTAAAGCTCGGCTAGGGTTAGTAATCGGGTTGTAGGCAGATGGAGCTTTAGGTAAGCCAGCAATCATGGCTAATTGTGCTAAATTTAGTTCATCAATGTTTTTACCGTAATAAACATTGGCCGCTGATTGGATACCATAGGAGCGGTGGCCTAAATAGATTTTATTAACATAAAGTTCGAAAATTTCCGGTTTGCTAAGGGAACGTTCAATTTTCAACGCTAATAATATCTCATTAAATTTCCGCTCGAATGTTCGATCGCGAGAAAGAAAGAAGTTTTTGGCTACTTGCATTGTGATGGTTGATCCACCACTTTGTATGCGGCCGGTAGAAACAAGCTGGACAGCAGCGCGCGTTAGCCCCTTTATATCGATGCCACTGTGCTCGAAGAATCGGCTATCTTCTGCTGCCTGTAGTGCTTGAACAAAGCGCTCAGGGATTTGTTCGTAAGTAACGGGGATACGCTTCTTTTCGCCGAATTCGGCGATGAGTTTGCCATCACTTGAAAGTACTTTTAGTGGTGTTTGGAATTTTGTATCACGCAGAGTCTCGACATCTGGCAATTGCGGTACAAAATGTTGGTATAGCGCAAAAGCAGCAATACCTCCGATAATGGATCCAAGTACAATGAAAATGATGGTAATACGGCAAAACCATGTTAGAACGCGCATAAAGACCTTGGTCGTTGAAAGTTAGAGGGGCATTATATCGACGCTAATATAGCCTCTCCACATGAATTAGAGTTTAATTTTGTGCAAATTATAGCTAAAGTCTGCATACAGAGCGTAAATCTATATGATTAAAGGAAAAATCTGTGGTCAGTTTGTTTCGCAAAAAGACAGCTAGCTGGGTTGGAGTCGATATTGGGTCCTCGTCTGTTAAGCTGGTTGCGCTTTCGCGTCATGGCAGCTCAATAGGGTTGGATGCCTACGCAATCGTTGCTTTACCACCCTCGGCGGTGGTCGATGGAAATGTGCAAGAAATTAATGCCGTATCGGAAGCTATCGAAAGAGGCGTTAAGATCTGTGGGATTCGCCAAGCCAATACGATTTGCGCGGTTCCTTCTTCATCGGTCATCATCAAAAAAATTGAGTTGAGTAATGTTTTCACTGAAATAGAGCTCGAAGAGCAAGTGAAAGTAGAAGCTGATCAATTCATACCGTACCCGCTTGATGAGGTCGCGTTGGATTTCGAAATAGTGGGCCCTACCGCTAATAATCCGGACTTAAATGAGATCCTGCTGGTGGCGTGTCGTCGTGACGATGTCGATCAGCGCGAGGATGCCATTAATGCCGCTGGTTTAAAGTGCGAAATCGTAGATGTTGATACCTACGCCATGGAGCGTGTGTTTCCCATATTGATTAACGAAAATCTCAAAGCGGACGATATGGTAGCCATAGTGGATGTAGGTGCTGCCACATTGACTTTGAATGTCGTGCGAAACGGTCAAATTATTTACAACCGTGAGCAGTCATTTGGTGGTAATGACTTAACGACCAGTATTCATCATCAATATGGAATGGCTATTGACGAGGTCGAACAAGCGCTACGTTTGGGTGAAGTGAGCGATGAAGTCAAAGAAATAATGGTTTACCCATTTCGATTTACGATTGCTCAGCAAGTTTCGCGTGCACTTCAGTTCTTTTATTCATCGGGTGTCCAGTCCCAGCTAGAGCGGATCTACCTGTGTGGCGGAGCTGCGTCAATTGATGGTATTGGTGACGTGCTAACAGAGGAACTATCAATGTCAGTGACCTTGGCTAAGCCGTTTGATGACATGAATATTGGTGCGAAAGTTAATCGCGAACGTTTAATAAAAGATACACCTGCATTGGTTAAAGCGTGTGGTTTGGCATTACGATCTTTTGATCAATAGGGGCGTAAATTATGGCAAAGATTAACCTTCGCCCCTGGCGTGAAGAGCGTTCAGCGGCAAGACAAAAGCAGTTTATTACCAATGTATTGGCCGCTTGTTTGGTTGGCGCGGCCGTCGTTTTTGTAGCCGGTACGTATTACGACATACAAATGGACCGTCAGGGACAGCGTAATACTTACCTTCAAGGAAAAATAACTGACTTAGATGCTAAATTAAAAGAAATCGAAGAGCTGAAAGCTCAACGAGAGCGTTTACTTGCACGACTTAACGCCATTCAAGAGTTGCAAGGTAACCGCCCTATCATTGTTCGTAATTTTGATGAATTAGTGCGGGTTTTGCCTGATTCTATTAATTACACTGCAGTAGAACGAAAAGAGTCCGGTTTTAAAGAAACTGGCCTTAAGGGTGATACGTTGCGCATTGAGGGTATAGTTGCTCAGAACAAGGATGTATCAGAGCTTATGCGAAATATGGATAACTCAATTTGGTTTGGAGAGCCCGACCTCGCTAAGGTTGGTGATATAAATAGTCAGGCGGGTGTGCGCTCGTTTGATCTGCGTGTTCTGTTGGCAAAACCTAAAGCTGAGGAGACGCAATAATGCAGGCATTTAAAGCGGCTTTTCAGGGCTTTGATCCCAACAACCTAGATGTTAATACAGCGGGTAATTGGCCTATAGGCATAAAGGTAATTGTCTATTTACTGTTTTTTATTCTGGTATTGTTTGCCGGTAATCATTTCTATATCAGTGATAAAGCTGGTCAGTTGGATCGTGAAGTGGCCAAAGAAACAGATCTTCGACAAGAGTTTCAGCGAAAATCGTTTCAAGTTGCTAACTTGGCTGCGCTTCGTAAACAAATGGCCGATGTAGAGGAAGAGTTTTCTGAACTCTTGCGACAGTTGCCTACTGAAAAAGAAGTACCAGGCCTTCTTGAAGATATTTCAGATATTGGTCGCGCAGCTGGTTTAGACATTAAATTAATTGAATTAGCGCCCGAGAAAAAAGAGCAGTTTTATATCGAGCTTCCAATTAACATTGTAGTGCGTGGTACTTATCATCAGATGGGGCAGTTTGTTAGTGGTATTGCCGCTATCCGTCGTATCGTAACCTTGCATGACTTTATTATTACACCGGTGCCTGAAGGTGGACTAGAAATGAAAATTTTAGCGAAGACATACCGATATGATGATACTGAAAAGTAAACCATTAGTGGTGGCTGTACTTTGCAGCATAGTGGCCTCTGGGTGCGTCTGGGTTGAAGATACGCAGGACTTAGCATCGTTTGTTTCTGATGTGCAGTCCAAACCACGTGGTACTATTGAACCATTGCCCACATTTGAGCCTTACCATAGCTTTGTATATCAAGGCGCTAGTTTGCGAGATCCTTTTGTTCCTTTGGTCAAAATTGAGTCCGCATTAGATATCGAATACGACGATAGCGATGGGGTAGAGCCAGATCAAAATCGGCCACGAAGCTATTTGGAACAATTTTCTATTGATGACTTACACATGGTAGGGACAATAGGAAAAACAGACCAAAAGAGTGTTTGGTCATTAATCTTAGATGATAATGGCGAAATACATCGTGTATCTGTCGGGGATTATATCGGACTAGACTTTGGTAAGGTCGTCGCTGTAAATGAGCAGCGTGTAGATGTTATTGAAATTATTTCGAATGGACGCGGTGGGTGGATGCAACGCCCGCGCACTTTAGAGTTGGTTGAGCAGGAATAACCGAAGGAAAGTTGAATGAAGCATTACACCGTTGTACGAATGTCCCGAGCCAAGGGCGAAGTTTTGAAAGGTGCATTAGCTGCACTGATTGGCTGTTTCAGCTTATTCCTGTCATTAACTGCTCAGGCGCAAAGTGTGCTGTTAAAAGACACGTCTTTTGTTTCTTTACCAGGAGGAAACTTAGAGGTTCGTCTAGAGTTTGACCAGCCACCTCCGGTTCCAAAAGCTTACACTACAGATAGCCCAGCACGTGTCATTTTTGATATGTGGGGTGTTGAAAACGATCTGGGTACCAAGTCTATTGATATCCGAACGGCTGATGTGGACGCGATGAGCTTTGCACAAGGCGGAGACCGTTTGCGTTTAGTTACGTCATTAAATCAAATGACGGATTATCGGACTTACGCTGAAGGAAATAGTTTATTTATTGTTTTTGGTGAGAAGTCAGGAGCCTCTGTAGCACCTCAGCGCCAGCTAGCTGCCCCACGAAATGTTAAGCAGTCTTATGACGATAAAACGCGTGTTAGTGGTATCGACTTTCAGCGTGTAGACGGTGGTATTGGTCGTGTTGTGGTAACGATGACGGATGATCAAGCGGGCTTAAATATTGAAGAGGAAGGTAATAACGTAGTTGTTAGTTTGAGCGGAGCCTCTTTATCCAATTCGTTACAGCAACGGATAGATGTTCAGGATTTTGCTACGCCAGTTACTTTTGTGGATGCAATGGCTTCTGGTCGTAATACTAAAATTTTGATCAAGCCAGGTGCTGAACCGTATGACTACATGGCATACCAAACGGGTAGCAAGTTAATCGTCGACTTTAAGCCGCTAACGCGCGCTGAAAAAGAAGAAATTAAAAAGAACGAATTCCCTTACAGCGGCGAAAAAATCGATCTTAACTTCCAGAATGTAAGTGTTCGTTCTGTTTTGCAGATTTTAGCAGAAGTGGCGCAGCTTAACTTGGTGGTCGATGATGCGGTTGATGGCGAAATCACTCTGTTGCTCAAGCATGTTCCATGGGATCAGGCGTTAGATATTGTCCTTAAAACACGTGGTCTTGATAAGCGCCAAATTGGTAATGTGTTATTAGTCGCACCGGCTGAGCAAATTGCCGAGCGCGAACGCATCGAATTAGAGAGTCTTAAGCAGGTTGAGGAATTATCTCCGTTAGTAACTGACTTTATCCAAGTCGACTTTCGCAAAGCGTCAGAGATGCGTCAGCGTATCTACGATGCCAAGTTAGTAACAGAGCGTGGTTTTATCGTTGCTGATGATCAAACTAACCGACTCATGGTGCGCGAAACGTCAGCTCAGCTAGAAGAGATTCGTCGTACGTTACGCCAGTTCGATACTGAAGTTTCACAGATTATGATTGAGGCACGCTTGGTGACAGCTCGGGCAGATTATAGCCGTGAACTAGGTATTCGTTGGGGCTTTGGTTTGCAGGACGGGAATTTTGTCGCTGGAGGCTCTGGTGATTCATCTGCTTACTACGTAGAAGATTTCCCAGTATCAGGGGCTGATTTGCCGCTTAACGTAGACCTTGGCGCTTCAGGAACAACGTCATCACTAGTATTGGGTTATGCGACTAATAGTTTTGCACTGGCAACTGAATTATCAGCTATGCAGAGCGAAGGTAAAATCGAGATCGTATCTCAACCCAAGGTAATTACGACTAACGGTAAAGCGGCCTACATTAAATCAGGTAAAGAAGTGCCTTACCAAACGGTTGAGGATGGTGAGGTTAGCATCGAATTTAAAGACGTTGTTTTAAGTCTAGATGTTACGCCGCAAATAAACCCAGGTGACAGAATTGCTTTAGAATTGAAGATTACTAAAGACTCTATCGGTGAAACGCTGGATAATGGTGAAATCGGGATCGACACAAACGAGCTCGAAACATCTGTTGTGGTAAAAGATGGTGAAACCATTGTTTTAGGTGGTGTGTATCAAGATAACCGCTCAGATTATGTATATAAAACACCACTGTTAGGTGATATTCCTGTGCTGGGTAATCTGTTTAAGAAAACAGTGGCAGAGAACAACAAAGAAGAATTGTTGATCTTTATTACACCTAAGTTGATCAGAGAGTCCCTAGGCAGTACGCGTTAATCATTGGGTAATATTTAGTTGAACATTTTTTTAGTAGGCCCTATGGGATCGGGGAAAAGCACCATAGGGCGACTGCTCTCACAGGAACTTAACTTAGCGTTTATTGATGTTGATCGTGTCATTGAAGATCGTGCGGGAGCTAATATTCCTTGGATCTTCGATGTAGAGGGTGAAAGTGGCTTTCGTGACAGAGAAGAAAATGTCATGGATGAGCTCACACAGCGTAATAATATAGTCTTAGCTACAGGCGGCGGTGCCGTCTTACGCGCATCAAACCGTGAGTTTCTAAAAAAGCGTGGCGCGGTGGTTTACCTTAAGACATCAGTTGATCATCAGCTTGAGCGAACGGCTAAGGATAAAAATAGGCCTTTGCTGCAAGCTGAGAATCCCCGAGCGGTCCTAGAACGCTTGTTGGCGTTGCGCGAACCGCTGTATTTGGAAACATGCGATATCATTATTAAAACTGATCGCCGACATCCTAAAGGCGTAGTTTCCGATATTATCAAACAGGTTATGCTGTTAAATCAGTCCGAATCCTCTGCTTCTTTGTTATCTGAGTTACCGTCAGGGTAACTGGAGTTATCATGCAATCATTGTCTGTAAACCTTGGTGAGCGCTCATATCCAATCATTATTGGAGAGGAGATCTTCAACGCTGAGTTAATTAAGCCGTACATTCATGCTAAGCAAGTGATGATAGTGACAAACGACACTATCGCGCCATTGTATTTAGATGCATTGAAGGCTTGCCTGAGTGATTATCAAGTCGATGTGGTTATTCTACCTGACGGTGAAGCTTACAAAGATTTAACGCATTTAAACCTTATTTATGATGGACTGCTGGCTGCTCGCCATAACCGCTCAACGACGTTAATTGCGCTAGGTGGCGGTGTAGTAGGTGACATGACCGGCTATGCGGCAGCGAGCTATCAGCGTGGGGTTAATTTTATTCAAGTGCCTACCACGTTATTGTCTCAAGTCGATTCATCTGTTGGCGGTAAAACCGGTGTGAATCATGCGCTTGGCAAAAATATGATTGGGGCCTTTTATCAACCTCAATCCGTGTTAATTGATATAAGTGTTTTCGATACATTGCCTGCCCGGGAGCTTTCTGCCGGTTTGGCGGAAGTGATCAAATACGGCTTGATTTATGATCAGGAGTTTCTGAACTGGCTAGAGGCTCATCTTGATGAATTAATGGCTAAACAGTCAGATGTGCTGATTGAGGCCATTAAACGTTCATGCGAAATTAAAGCGCAAGTGGTTGCTCAAGACGAACGTGAAGGTGGTATTCGGGCGATCTTGAATTTGGGGCATACTTTCGGTCACGCTATCGAGACTCATCAGGGATATGGGGTTTGGTTGCATGGGGAAGCAGTAGCCGCGGGAACTATAATGGCTATGCGTATGTCTGAGCGGTTGGGCTGGATATCCGAACAAGACGTAGCTCGGGCGATTAATATGTTTGAACGAGCTTCTTTGCCGGTCACTCCACCGGATAACATGAGCCGAGATGACTTTATGTCGTTAATGGCCGTAGATAAGAAGAATCTAGACAGTCGGATTCGATTAGTACTACTAAAAAATATAGGCGAAGCTGTTGTGACATCGGAGTATGATCCAGCAGTGCTTAACGAATTACTCGATGAGTTGTGTCTTTAATATTCTTTGCCTAGGCATAGGGAACAGATGAGCCAAGAATTTTACTATGAGCCTCCCAGTCGGCTGCAGCTAGTTGATAAAATGGCGCATTTATTGCGCTATTCTGACTTTTTGTTGGTGGTTACTGGGGCCTCAGGAAGCGGTAAAACACGCTTAGCTCATCAGCTTATGCACGTTACGAGCGACTCTTCTACACAGCAAGCAATTGTTAGTTTGTCTGCAGATACTGGCACAAAACCACTTCTGATTTCTTTAAAAAAAGCGCTGCAACTAGAGGCTAATACACAAGCAGAAGCATTAGCTGCTATTCATGAGCAGTGTAAAGCGCTGGATGAAGTGGGCCAGCATTTGATGATAGTTATCGATAATGCTGAGTGGCTCAATGATGAAGCAATAGAATTATTAGCAGGCTTGCTCATGTCCGGCACAGGCGGTCCTCGCTTGGTGCTGGCTGGTGAAGAGTCATTAGTTAAGCGCTTGGTCTCGTTGGGTATTCCTGAGCTATTAGAGGGGCGTGTTCATGTTGAAACCTTATCTGCATTTACCGAAGAAGAAGGGCATGAATTTCTTAGGCTTCTCGACCCGCTGCGGCCTGAATTAACACCAAAGGCTTATAAAAAAGTCTATCAATTAAGTGATGGTTATCCCGGAGGTTTGGTCGAGAGTGTTGACTTGTTGCAGGGGCCTGAAACATCATCTCCAGCCTCACGTTTGCCTTTGCCTGTTCCTCATATAGCTGCCATTGCAGTCGTCATATTGGTATTAGTTGGAATTTCTTTGTGGCAACTGTTTCCAAGTGATGTTTCCTCCGAACCTGAGATTGTGGATGGACGGGTCTCTATGCCGGTAACGCTACCGCTTGATAGCGTTGATCAGTCAGAGGTATTACCCGCACCTATTGAAATGGCGGATGAGCGAAGTGAGTTATCCAAACGACTAGCGGCTCAAGAAGCAGAATTACGTGCAAACCAACGTGTTATTGAAGCGCCTCCTTCGGTAGTAGAAGCTCCTGCTAAGTCAGATATAGTTGAGGAATCCACTTTATCCACAGCACCAGAAGTTGTGACATCGCCTGTTGTTAAAGATAACGAACAGGTGAGTCAATCAGTGCCTGCTGAGGCAAGTGTTGATCAACAAGTTGTTGATAATGCAAGAATACTTGACGAGGCCTTAGCAAGCCAGGAACCTGTTCCAGCTCCAGCTCCAGCTCCAGCTCCAGCTCCAGCTCCAGCTCCAGCTCCAGCTCCAGCTCCAGCTCCAGCTCCAGCTCCAGCTCCAGCTCCAGCTCCAGCTCCAGCTCCAGCTCCAGCTCCAGCTCCAAAAGTTGTTCAGAAAAATGATGTGGAACCGGCTAAGGTTGCCGCTAGTGGGCCTGCCTCTAAGTGGTTAAAAGAGGATCAGCTACTCGCATGGCCTGCAAAAGGGTATACTTTGCAGTTATTAGGTGCGAGATCGGAACAGAGTGTTGCGCAGTTTATGGCGGGTTTAAATAATCGCGATAAACTGTATTATTTTAGAACGGTCTATAAAGGTGCTCCTTGGCATGTAGTCGTATATGGTCAATATTCTGATCGTACCGCCGCCAACCGAGCAGTCAGTACCTTACCAGAAGAGCTGAAACGTCTTAAACCTTGGGCTAGAAGTATTAGGGGTGTTCAGCTGGACATAAAGAAAAAATAGCTTTTTCTTTCGCTTTTTTAGTAAATTCTTTTAAAAAAGCGCCATAAATCGCGCTTTTCCAATCTTTAGGGGCAAGGCAAATTGCTTAAAATTTGTCCCGAACGGTATCTCTGTGTAAAATACCCGTCCCTTTTTGCCTGCAATAATAAGAATCAGTCGAAAAGGCTTTTTGTTAAGTCTTTGTTTTACAAGAACTTTTAAGTGAGAATGACTTATGAGCACAGGTCTGTATCGCCCCGGTGAGTTTAAGGATAACTGTGGCTTCGGTCTGATGGCGCACCTCAAAGGTGAAGCCAGTCATGATCTGTTGTTAAAGGCAATTGAAGCATTAGCGTGTATGACCCACCGTGGCGGTATCGCTGCCGATGGGAAGACAGGTGACGGCTGCGGTTTGCTTATGCAAAAGCCCGATAGCTTCCTTCGAATGGTTACCAAAGATGAGCTTGGTATCACATTAGGAGAGCAGTATGCGGTGGGCATGGTTTTCATGTCGCGTGAACCCAAACTTGCTGAAAAAGCACGTGAAACGCTGAATCAGGAATTGAAGGCTCAAGGCCTTAAAGTCGCTGGTTGGCGTGTTGTGCCTACAGATGAATCATGTCTTGGGCCGATCGCAAAAGACACGCTCCCTCATATGGAACAGGTGTTTGTAGAGCCTGATCAAAATAGCGAGCGTGCTTTTGGTATTAGTTTATTTGTTGCCCGTCGTAAAACCGAGAACGCCCTGACTTCAGATGCCGATTTTTATATCTGCAGCTTGTCTGAGAGCGTAATTTCATACAAAGGTTTGATGATGCCGGTTGATTTGCCAGCTTTTTATAAAGATTTGGCAGATGAGCGTTTGAAAACAGCGGTGTGTACATACCATCAGCGTTTCTCAACAAACACAGCACCTCGCTGGCCATTGGCGCAGCCATTCCGTTTCTTGGCCCATAATGGTGAAATTAATACAATCGAAGGTAACCGCAGCTGGGCGCGTGCTCGTTCACGTAAGTTTGCTACAGATTTGCTACCTGAATTAAATGAACTCCAGCCTATTGTTAATACAACCGGTTCAGACTCTTCCAGCATGGATAATATGTTGGAGTTTTTGATGGCGGGCGGTGTTGATATCTACCGTGCTGTTCGTATGGTGGTTCCGCCAGCTTGGCAGAACGTTGATACTATGGATTCCGATCTACGTGCATTTTATGAGTATAACTCTATGCATATGGAGCCATGGGACGGTCCAGCGGGTATGGTAATGACTGATGGTCGTTTTGCTGTGTGTATGCTTGACCGAAACGGCTTGCGTCCGTCGCGTTGGGTAATGACTAAGCAGGATTATATCTGCACGGCATCTGAGATCGGCGTGTTTTCTTACAAGCCGGAAGACATTGTGGCACAAGGACGCGTGGGTCCTGGTCAAATCTTGGCGATTGACACTCAGACTGGTGAAATTTTACATACAGCTGATGTCGATAACCGTCTCAAAGCGGCTAAGCCTTATAAAAAATGGCTTAAAGAGAACGCATTACGCTTAGAGCAGACATTGGATAACCATGAGGAAGCAAGATCCTTCACGGACATGTCGGCTGACGAGTTAAAAGCGTACATGAAAATGTACCAAGTGACGTTTGAAGAACGTGAGCAAATCTTACGTCCTTTAGGCGAGTCCGGTATGGAAGCTGTTGGTTCCATGGGTGATGATAAGCCAATGGCTGTGCTTTCTAGCCGCATTCGCTCACCGTATGATTACTTCCGTCAGCAGTTTGCACAGGTGACTAACCCGCCAATCGATCCATTGCGAGAAGCCATCGTGATGTCGCTTGAAACCTGCTTAGGTCGCGAACAAAATATGTTCGAAGAGACGGCCGAGCATGCGCGTCGGGTTATTCTGACAAGTCCTGTTTTATCCGCCTCTAAGTTTAAACGTTTGCGTGATAATACCGAGAAGGGCTTTGAAGTCGCTCAAATAAGCCTGCATTACGACCCAGAAACAACAAGCTTGAAGCAGGCGATTACGCTAATCGTTGATCAGGCTGAAGAGGCCGTTCGTGCAGGAAAATCCCTCATTATTTTGTCTGACTCGGATATTGAGCAAGGCAAGCTCCCTGTTCATGCTTCGATGGCGACAGGTGCTGTGCACTATCGTCTAGTAGAAACCGGTCTGCGTTGTGATGCCAACATCATTGTTGAAACCGGCACCGCTCGAGATCCTCATCACTTTGCTGTTTTGTTTGGCTTTGGTGCAACGGCAGTATTCCCGTACATGGCATATCGCGTCTTGACTGATTTGTGTAAAGACGGTGAGATTCCATTGTCACCGCTTGAGAGCCATGAAAATTATCGCAAAGGCATCAAGAAAGGCTTAATGAAAATCCTGTCTAAGATGGGGATTTCAACTATTGCCTCTTACCGTGGCGCGCAATTGTTTGAAGCCATTGGTTTGAGTTCTGAAGTGGTTGATCTTTGCTTTAATGGTGTTACTAGCCGGATTGAAGGGGCTCGCTTCGAAGATTTCCAATTTGAGCAGTCGTTGCTGGCTAAGGAAGCGTGGACTGCACGTAAGCCTATTCAGCAAGGTGGCTTGCTCAAATATACACATGATGGTGAGTACCATGCGTACAACCCTGATGTGGTGCGTACCATTCACGAGGCTGTGCAAACAGGAGATCCGGCTAAATATCGTATCTATGCTGATCTTGTTAACAAGCGCCCAGTCGCTACGCTCCGTGATTTACTGTCGCTTAAAAAAGGCGTTAAACCTATTCCTCTGGATGAGGTTGAGCCGGTTGAAAATATATTAAAACGATTCGACTCTGCCGCAATGTCGTTGGGTGCTTTATCGCCTGAGGCTCATGAGGCGCTAGCAATGGCGATGAATGAGCTAGGTGGCCGGTCTAACTCTGGCGAAGGTGGTGAAGATCCTGTTCGTCACGGCACTAATAAGCGATCTAAAATTAAACAGGTTGCTTCTGGTCGCTTCGGTGTAACACCGGGTTACTTGAGTAGTGCTGATGTTATGCAGATTAAAGTAGCTCAAGGCGCTAAACCAGGTGAAGGCGGACAGTTACCTGGCGGTAAGGTAAATGAGCTGATTGCCCGTTTGCGTTATTCCGTTCCGGGTGTGACGCTAATATCGCCTCCACCACATCATGATATTTATTCGATTGAAGATTTGGCTCAGCTGATCTTCGATTTGAAACAAGTGAACCCTGAAGCATTGGTATCTGTAAAATTGGTATCACGTCCAGGTGTCGGCACAATTGCGTGTGGTGTTGCTAAGGCGTATGCCGATTTAATTACTATCTCTGGCTACGATGGTGGTACAGCGGCTTCTCCATTAACGTCTATTCACTATGCGGGCTCTCCGTGGGAATTAGGCTTGGCAGATGCGCACCAGTCACTACGTGCTAACCATTTGCGTGGCAATATCCGTTTGCAAACTGACGGTGGTCTTAAAACCGGTTTGGATGTTGTGAAAGGCGCTATGCTTGGAGCAGAAAGCTTTGGTTTTGGTACTATGCCAATGGTTGCGCTGGGATGTAAATATTTACGTATTTGCCACCTAAATAACTGTGCAACCGGTGTGGCTTCTCAAAATGAAGAGCTTCGTCGTGATCATTTCCGTGGTACTGTCGAAATGGCAAAGAACTTCTTCCGCTTTGTAGCTGAAGAAGCACGAGAGTGGATGGCAGCCATGGGTGTGAGAACCATGGATGAGTTAGTTGGCCGCGTTGATTTGCTAGAGTTAGCGGAAGGTTTTACTTCTAAACAAAAGAATTTGGACTTGTCGCCGATCATCAGTGATGCAGGTGTACCGGCTGAATATCCTCAGATCTGTCAAAAGCCGCGTAATGAGCCATATGACCAAGGCTCGTTAAACACTGAAATGTTAGCGATGTCGCTAGAGAGCATAGAAAACAAAACAGGCGGTGAATGGGAATTGACCATTACCAACTGTGACCGCTCCGTAGGTGCCCGTACGTCGGGAGCTATCGCTAAGCGTTATGGCGATTTAGGGATGGAGTCATCACCGATTACTTTCCGTTTTAAAGGTCATGCTGGACAGTCGTTTGGTGTGTGGAATGCGGGTGGTCAGTCACTGTATCTAGAGGGTGATGCCAACGATTACGTAGGTAAAGGCATGGCTGGCGGTAAAGTCGTTATCCGTCCGTTCCGCGAAGTAACAATCAAGTCGAATGAGACTTCTATCATTGGTAATACCTGCTTATACGGAGCTACCGGTGGTAAATTGTATGCAGCGGGTACGGCAGGTGAGCGTTTCGCTGTGCGTAACTCTGGCTGTCATGCAGTTATTGAAGGGGCCGGGGATCACTGCTGTGAGTACATGACCGGCGGTCTTGTCACGGTTTTAGGCCCGACAGGCTATAACTTCGGTGCGGGTATGACCGGTGGCTTTGCTTATGTATTAGATCTTGAAAAGAACTTCGTGGATAAATATAACCACGAGCTAGTCGAGATACATCGTATTCATATTGAGCATATGGAGGTTTATAAGAACCACTTACGCTCAGTCATCATCAAGTTTGTTAAAGAAACGGGTAGCGCGTGGGGTCAAGAGATCCTTGATAACTACGAAGACTACTTGGGTCGTTTCTGGTTAGTGAAACCTAAAGCTGCCAGCATTAACGATCTAATGAATAGCGTACGTAAGCGCCCAGAATAATACGGTGATATCGAAGGCCTGTTGGTATGGTATGCGCTTTGCTTACATCCTACAGGCCTCAAGTTCACAGTTAAGTTTCGAGTAGTAATGTGGTCAAGCTGCCGTTTGTGCGCTAACCACTAACCAGTTTTAATTTGCACCTTTGAAGGGTGCCTCAAACGAGGTGACAATATGACTGAACGTCTCAATAACGATTTTCAGTTCCTCGATGTGGGTCGTGAAGGCCCCAAGAAGATCAAAGCATCTGTTCGTAAAAAACAGTACGCCGAGATTTATGAGCCTTATAAAGGCGAAGAGGCTGCAGAGCAGTCCCATCGTTGTTTAGAGTGCGGTAACCCGTATTGCTCATGGAAATGTCCGGTTCATAACCATATTCCTAACTGGCTCAAGTTGGTATCAGAAGGGAATATCATTAAAGCCGCTGAATTAAGCCATCAAACCAACTCGTTGCCTGAAGTCTGTGGTCGTGTATGTCCGCAAGATCGATTATGTGAAGGCGCGTGTACGCTGAATGAAGGCTTTGGTGCTGTGACCATCGGCTCTGTTGAAAAATACATCACTGATACTGCCTTTGCGATGGGGTGGCGTCCTGATATGTCGCATGTTGTCAAAACAGACAAGAAAGTGGCCATCATCGGTGCTGGCCCTGCGGGATTAGCCGCGGCTGATATTTTGGTGCGTAACGGTGTGACGCCAGTTGTCTTTGATCGTAACCCAGAAGTGGGTGGCTTGCTGACGTTCGGGATACCTGAGTTTAAGCTCGAAAAAGATGTTATGTCTCGTCGTCGCGAAATTTTTACCGATATGGGTGTTGAGTTCCGCCTTAACACCGAAGTTGGTAAAGATGTTCAAATGCAGGACTTAATCGACCAATACGATGCTGTCTTCTTAGGCATGGGTACATATACCTACATGAAAGGTGGATTCCCAGGCGAAGAGCTTGAAGGTGTTTATGATGCACTGCCTTTCTTAATTTCTAATGTTAATCGTTGCCTTGGTTTTGAAAAAGATGAAGCGGATTACATAGGGATGAAAGGAAAGCGGGTGGTCGTATTGGGTGGCGGCGATACAGCAATGGACTGTAACCGTACCTCAATCCGTCAGGGTGCTAAAAGCGTTGTGTGTGCTTATCGTCGTGATGAAGCCAATATGCCAGGTTCTAAGCGTGAAGTGGAAAATGCACGTGAAGAGGGCGTTAAGTTTCAGTTTAACCGTCAACCTGTCGAGGTTGTTGGTGAAAACGGAAAAGTTGTTGGTATCAAAGTGGTTAGCACGCAAATGGGTGAGCCAGATGAAAACGGCCGTCAGCGTGCTGAAGTGGTGCCGGGTTCTGAAGAGGTGTTGCCTGCTGACGCTGTGCTTGTCGCTTTTGGTTTCCGTCCAAGCCCTGCTCCATGGTTTGCTGATTTTGGTATAGATTTGCACCAAGATGGGCGGGTGATCGCGCCGGAGAGTCCTGAACTTGGTCGTCATGCGTTCCAAACAACGAACGATAAAGTGTTTGCCGGTGGTGACATGGTTCGTGGTTCTGATTTGGTGGTGACGGCTATTGCTGAAGGCCGCAAAGCAGCTGAAGGTATCTTGGACTTTTTAGAGGTTTAAGACACGACATGTAGTAAATGGTCATCTGTTTACGGACCTAAAAAAGCCGCTAATTTTATTAGCGGCTTTTTTGTTTCTGACACCTTAGTGTTTTAAGGTGTACCTAAAGAGATCTGCATAGTTCGATCTCTTTAGGTTGGGGGCTTCGACTTGGCTTAAAGCGCGTCTTTGAAGCGTTTGTGCTGAGCTTTAACTTCATCGCTAGGCTCGCCAGTTGCTAGGCTTACGGCAACAATCGCGATTGTAGCGAACACAATGCCTGGTACAATTTCGTACAAGTCGAACAAACCGCCGCTGAGTTGTTTCCAGACAACTACAGTTAGGCCACCAACAACTACACCCGCCAAGGCGCCTTTGCGGTTCATAGCGCTCCAGTAGAGGCTTAGAACTAGCGTAGGGCCGAATGCAGCACCAAAGCCTGCCCATGCGTAAGACACTAGGCCAAGTACTGAGCTATCAGGGTTAAGTGCCAGTAAAAGAGCAATAATGGATAAACCAATAACCGCTACGCGACCCACTAAGACAACTTGCTTTTGGGTAGCATCTTTATTGAACACTTGCTTGTAAAAGTCTTCGGCTAATGCAGAAGAAGATACAAGCAGTTGTGAGTCAGCAGTACTCATAATGGCAGCCAAGATCGCAGCTAATAGAATACCGGCCACAACGGGGTGGAACATTGCGTTCACTAAAACCATGAAGATTTTTTCGCCGTCACCTAAAGTGCCTGCAAGGTTGGTATCCACGTAAATCATACCGGTGAAGCCAACTAATATAGCACCGGCCATTGCAATGGCTGACCAAGTTACAGCGATACGACGAGCTGTAGGTACATCAGCATTGCTTCGGATAGCCGCAAAACGAGCTAAAATGTGCGGTTGGCCAAAGTAGCCTAAGCCCCAAGCTGCTAGCGATACAATGGCAATCCATGTGAGAGGCTCACCTGATGCGTCATTCCAAATAGTGAGAAGTTCTGGGTTCTTGGCTTCTACAGCAGCAAAGAGAGCGTCAAATCCGCCTTCAGACTGCATAGCAATTACAGGAACAGCAACCAATGCCGCAGCCATTAATAGACCTTGTACAAGGTCAGTCCAAGATACCGCTAAGAAACCACCGAATAAAGTGTAAGAGACTACACATACCGTGCCGATGACAAGTGCGAGGGTGTAATCCAAACCGAACACAGTTTCAAATAATTTGCCGCCTGCAACTAGACCCGAGCTGGTATAAAACAAGAAGAACAGCAAAATGAAAAAAGCGGAAATTACTTGCAACAAATTAGATTTGTCTTGGAAGCGCTTAGCGAAAAATTCAGGAAGAGTGATCGCATCTTCAGCAACAAAGCTATAAGTGCGTAGGCGCTTGGCAACCAGTAACCAGTTGAGCCATGTACCTAACAATAAGCCTCCTCCTAGCCACAAAGATTCTAAGCCTGATGAAAAGGCGTAACCGGGTAACCCCAAAAGCAACCAGCCGCTCATGTCAGAAGCGCCGGCCGATAATGCCGCTGGCCACGGTCCTAATGTACGACCACCTAAGAAGTAGTCGGAAGAATTGGCTGTGCGCCTGTATGCGTACACACCAATGGCGAGCATTAAACCCAGATAGACGATAAAAGTGCCTATAATTGCACCGCTATTCTCAATCATTGAGATGACCCCTTTTATAAGTATAGTTTCCAGTAAGCACAGGGTTTACTGGCCGATAGATGAAAAAAACGCCAGACATTGCGCTGGCGTTATTCTTTTTTTAATGATCGTTGCTGCCACCCAATTCCAGCAACGAGGCGTTCCCACCCACGGCCGTAGTGTTTACGGTGAGAGTGGTTTCTGTCGTAAACCGCCAAGGGTAATCTTGGCTAGTTTGTAGCACGCTGTTATCCCAGTCGGTTTCTGAGATTAACTGCGCCAATGCTCCTCCGCGCTTTGATAAAAGGCGGTTGAGTACTGTTTCGTTTTCGGCACTTCCGACAAAGGCGTATGCCGCAAAATTAATATCGTTCGCTAGCGTTTCTAGAGAGGAGTCGCTGATATGTACGAGCCCTTTTGGCAAGGCTTCAGCCAAAGAGGAAGCTAGTGCTTTTGCCGCAGGTGAGCACGCTTGTAAGACGACAGCGTTGCCAGTCGCCAATGCTGTAAAGGCGTGAGCTGCAAATGCATTACTGGCTGCTGGTGTGGATGCTGTGTCGTCGCAACATACAGCTACAACGCCGCGTCCACCCCATAGCAGTGTATTTGCTTCACCCGTTGGTCCTGGTAAAACCAGCTCTTCTTCCATATGGTTAGCTATTTTTTCAAGTAGCCACGCCGCTAATGAATAATGTTGCGCGATCGGGGTTAAAAGTGCCACTCGAGCAGCCGCGCTTTTATTATTCCATAGCTCTTGTGCTGACAAGGCTGATTGGGTCTGAGTGTTTAATTCAGTCATGTTCTTCCCCTTATGCCTGAGCTGTATCTAAAACGGTATGGTGTTCTACCGTAAAACGATTGAGATAGTGCGGCCCGCCGGCTTTAGGGCCGGTACCTGAAAGACCTTGTCCGCCGAAAGGTTGAACCCCAACAACAGCGCCGACTTGATCTCGGTTGATATATATGTTGCCAGCTTTTACGCGCTGTGCAATATGCTTGGCTGTCGTTTCGTTGCGTGAATGCACCCCTAAAGTGAGGCCGAAACCTGTTGCATTAATGCGATCGATAACCGCATCCAGCTCTTTCGCTTTATAGCGGACTACGTGAAGAATAGGGCCAAACTGCTCTTCGGTAAGCTGGTCGATAGAATCGATAACAAATGCAGTTGGAGCAACAAACGTTCCTTTTTCAGCGTACGCCGGTAAAGGAGACTCTGCAATGAGTGTTGCTTCTTGTTTGAGGCGTGCAATATGGTTAAGTAAGCCGCTTTGCGCTTCACGGTCAATAACTGGACCTATATCGGTTTTGTGCTGCTCAGGCAGACCTACAGAGCGTTCTTGCATGGCACCTTTGATCATAGGGATGATTCGATCAGCTACATCCTGTTGTACAAACAGCACTCGAAGCGCAGAACAACGTTGGCCGGCTGATGCAAAAGCGGATCGAACCACATCACGTACCACTTGCTCAGGCAAAGATGTAGAGTCAATAATCATTGCGTTTTGACCGCCGGTCTCAGCGATGAATGGCACAGGCGCTGCGTCACGTGTTGCTAAAGCGGCGTTAATTAAACGAGCTGTATCAGTGGAGCCGGTGAAGGCAACGCCAGCTACACGGCTATCGGAGGTCAGCGGTGCACCTACTGTCGCACCATCACCCGGCATAAACTGAATAGCTCCGGCTGGAATGCCAGCTTCAAGCATGAGTTCAATAGCACGAAATGCAATAAGACCTGTTTGCTCTGCAGGTTTAGCAATAACCGTGTTGCCTGCGGCTAAGGCTGCAGTAACTTGGCCTAAAAATATCGCTAACGGGAAGTTCCAGGGCGAAATGCACACGAATACGCCGCGTCCTTTACGAGTCATCTGAACGGTGCGTTGATCATGGCGAGTGAAGCTGACGGGAGCACTCATGTTTTTGCGTGCTTGGACAGCATAATAACGGCAGAAATCAACGGCCTCGCGGACTTCATCAATACTGTCTTGGATTGTTTTTCCGGCTTCACGATGACAAAGAGCCATGAACTCGCCGTAGTTTTCTTCCAATAAATCAGCTAGCTTTTCTAACGCCGTTGCGCGCTCATTCACTGGCGTATCACGCCATGCAGGGTAGGCTTGGGCGGCGGTGTTCAGAGCATCATTAACCAAATTAGCATTAGCCCATCCGATGCTACCTACGGTTTCGCTGTGGTCGTATGGTGCTAGAACAGATTTAATGTCCACGTTTTCGGTTATTAATTGGCCATTGATAAGAGGGCCAGCCTTCCATTGTGTCTGCATGAAAGGCTTAATGCGATCGCTAAACGTTGACCACTCGTGCTCAATTTCGATGTTGAAGCCTTGTGAGTTACGACGCTCATCACCGTAAAGGTCAGCTGGTAACGGAATGTGAGGATTAGCCAGTGGTGAACGGCCCGCAAGGACGTCTGCGGGATGGTGAACAAGGTCCTCAATAGGGCAGCGAGCGTCCACCAAACGGTGAACAAATGAGCTGTTGGCTCCGTTTTCAAGTAAACGGCGTACGAGGTAAGGAAGCAAGTCTTTATGGCTACCTACCGGTGCGTATATGCGTACGTTTACATCGTTTTGTTTGATTACAGTGTTGTATAGAGCATCGCCCATGCCGTGAAGTCGTTGGAACTCAAAATCTGAGTGTTGGGCAATTTGAGTAATGGCCGCTACTGTGTGGGCATTATGGCTGGCAAACTGCGGGAAGATATTCCCACGAACGGATTCACTCAATAGGAAGCGCGCACAAGCTAGGTAAGACGTGTCAGTCGCTTCTTTGCGAGTATAAACCGGGTAACCGCTAAGACCGCGCTGTTGGCAGTTTTTAATTTCAGTATCCCAGTACGCGCCTTTAACTAGACGCAGAGGAATACAGTCTCCTTGTTGTTTGGCAAGGGCTGCTAACCAAGCGAGGACCGGTAGCGCGCGTTTTGAGTAGGCTTGGACTACTAAACCAAACTGACCCCAGCCGCGGGTGTCTGGGTGCTCGTATAGTGATTTGAATAAGTGCAAAGACAACTCTAGGCGGTCGGCTTCTTCTGCATCAATGGTGATACCCACATTAAGCGATCGCGCATGGCGAATAAGCCCAAGTAGTTGTTCACGCATTTCTCCCATCACACGCTCACTTTGTCCTACCTCGTAGCGAGGGTGCAGGGCAGAAAGCTTAATAGAAATGGTTGGGCTAGGAGAGTTGCTGCCTTGGTAGCCGTCGTTACCGACAGCCGTAATGGCTTTCATGTAATCGTCGAAGTACTTATTTGCATCTTGCTGTGTTAAAGCTGCTTCGCCTAGCATGTCAAACGAGTAGGTGTAGCCTTTGTCGCGAAAGCCGTGGCCGCGTTTAAGGGCTTCTTTCATGTTGCGACCTAATACAAATTGGTGCCCCATGATCTTCATCGCCTGATTCATGGCTTTACGAATTACAGGCTCGGATACGCGGTTAACAAGGCGATTGATAACATTGGAAGGCGTGCCGTCTTCATTTTCATCCATTGTTACGACTTTTCCTGTGACTAATAAGCCCCAGGTCGATGCGTTTACAAATAGGGAATCTGAGTTGCTAAGGTGTTTTTTCCAGTCGGCAACAGATAGTTTGTCGCGGATCAGCGCATCAGCCGTATCCGCGTCAGGAATGCGCATCAAAGCCTCAGCTAAGCACATGAGAAGAATGCCTTCATGTGTATCTAGACTATATTCCAGTAGTAAAGCGTCGATCATGTGGATGGCATCGTCATCCTTACGAACTTGCTGGATCAGCTGTGTAGCCGCTGTTGTTGTATTTTGGCGTTCCTGCTCGGTAGGGGTGGCCAAGGGCAACAGCTCTTGTAACCAAGTTGACTCGTCGACCGAGTAAAGCGGTGATATAAGTGACCAAATAGCCGATAGTGGCTGGTCGATAAAACCGGGCGTTAAGACATCAATAGCCTTGAACATAGGTATGCTCTCCTAAAACACAACACAGGCCGTTCGCAAAATGCGGAGTAACCTAAAACATGATTGTTTCACTTTAGGGACAACATGTAGTTTTCGTCTTGCGAAAAACTACGGAGCTTTTGTGAAAAGCTACACGAGGGTTGGTTTTGCCCTGCTTTTAAGGAACTTTTTTGATTTGATGTCGCATATGCGATCTAAAATGCGACTTTATGCAGATCAAAACGGGGTTATTTGCTATTATGCGCTGCTTTCGCGATTGGCCTCGCTTATCGCACTACTATAGATCACTAGATTAAACTGGGTTTTCTTACTATGCAGCCGAAAGTTGCCATCATCATGGGTTCCAAAAGTGATTGGGAAACGATGAAAAATGCGTCTGATATTTTAGACCTATTGCAGGTTCCTTATCATGTCGAAGTAGTCTCTGCTCACCGCACGCCTGATAAATTATTTTCGTTTTCGGCTGCTGCTGTGGATGATGGCTATCAAGTTATCATAGCCGGGGCTGGCGGTGCGGCGCACCTACCGGGCATGGTGGCTTCTAAAACTCGTTTGCCGGTTTTGGGTGTTCCTGTTCAAAGTAAAGCGTTGAGCGGTATGGATAGCCTGTTATCTATTGTGCAAATGCCCAAGGGTATAGCGGTAGGTACGCTGGCGATCGGTACAGCAGGTGCATTCAATGCGGGTTTGCTCGCGGCGCAAATTTTAGCGAACCAAGACGCGGAGCTTGCTGCTCGTTTAGATAGCTTCCGTCACGAACAAACTGAAACCATTTTAGATAATCCGGATCCTCGGGAAGCGTAGTTGTTATGAAAAAAGTGTGGGTTCTTGGCGCTGGGCAATTAGGCGCGATGATGAAACATGCCGGTTTGCCGCTTAATGTTGACGTAGAAGCTGTTGCATTTGACGCGCCTAAGGTAAGTCTTGGCTCTGACGATGCCGTAACAGCAGAGATTGAATTGTGGCCCCAGTCGGCTGTAACTGATCAGCTATCGGCGCATCCAAACTTTGTTAACAAAGATGTCTTTCCTCGCTTGGCTGACCGTTATACACAAAAGCAGTTGCTGGATGAGCTTTCCATTGCTACGGCGCCTTGGCGTGTCGTTGAAGCGGAAACAACGGCTGCTAGCTTGTACTCAGCCTTAGGCGATACGGTTCTATTGAAGCGCCGAACAGGTGGCTATGACGGGCGCGGGCAATATTGGTTAAAGAATGCTGAGTCCACTCAAGTTCCAGAAGATTTTCTAAATCAATCGATCGCCGAGCAGAAAATACCATTTGATGAAGAGGTGTCGTTAGTTGGCGCGCGCGATAAAGATGGTAACCTATTCTTTTACCCCTTAACGCTAAACCTGCACTTAGATGGCATTCTTATGGCATCGGTCTCTCCGCTCTCGCGTTTAGCTCAGTTACAGCCTGTGGCGGAGTCTATGCTCGGTAAGCTACTTACCTCGCTAAATTATGTGGGCGTAATGGCAATGGAGTGCTTCCGAGTTGGGGATCAGTTAATGGTCAATGAGCTGGCTCCTCGTGTTCATAATAGTGGCCATTGGACTCAAGCAGGAGCGTCAATTAGCCAGTTTGAATACCATGTGCGCGCTGTAGCGGGTTTGCCGTTGGCACCTGCACGTATCAAAGCCCAAACGGTTATGATTAACTTGATTGGCGTTGAGCGTAATGATGGTTGGTTGGGTGTTGAAGGTACTGAGCTGTATTGGTACGGGAAGGAAGTAAGAGCAGGTCGTAAATTGGGACATATTAATGTGTGTGCACCCAAGCAATCTGATTTGTGTGCTTCTTTACACCAGTTATCGAGCTTGTTACCAGAACCGTACCCGATAGTCTTTGAATGGGTTGATCGCAATCTATCGTCGTCCGATAAATAACAATCGTTTGGTGATAGTCGTATTCATCTAAACAGCGCTGATTATTAAAAGTGAAGAGCACTGGCTTGTTATGTGTTAGTGCTCTTTTACAAGCTTTCTACAGCGTGCCGGTGTTATAGCAAAATAATCTCTAAAGGCGTGCGTAAATGCGCTTTGGCTGCTAAAACCACTATGTTCAGCCGCTCTCATTACCGTCCATCCTTCCTCAAGCTTCTGTCGCGCGCATTCTAAACGTTTTTGTAGAACATATTGATGTGGCGTGATGTTGAAGGCTTCTTTAAACCGGCTGTGGAAATGGCTGGGGCTTAAAAACACTAAAGCGGCTAGTTCAGAAATTGATATTTTACGATGCATGTTCATCGCGATGTACTGATCTAAAGCGGTTTTGTCTATCGCCGATTGGCTGTTCCGCGGCCGAGGTGTGTTCATGAAATTATGCATTGATAGCAATAATGCTTGTCCGCATGCCTGAAGAAGAGGAGATTCGGGCGGGGTGACAGCCATTTCTCGACAAATAGATTGCAGTAGCACCTTGCGTTGAGTATCGAGCGTAAAATAAGACGGCGCATTGAATAAGCGCGAAATAGGATCGATGAGTCCAGCGTCGAGTTTGTCTATTGGGATATTAATTACAACAATTCGATTGTCACCCATGCCGCAAAAAGCATGGTCGGTAGATGAAGGTACTAAACAACCGTGGCCAAGCTTGACGTGTTGACCACGACCCTGGATATCAAATTCAGTATCACCTTCAAGACCAAACACCAGTTGGTGGTATTGATGGTCATGATGGTTTGCTGTCTCTGGTAATGTGAGTAGTTTAGTATCAGCGATTGGCATAGTTATTTTAGTATAAGCTGGTTTGGTTAATAATTATACAATCATCGAAACAAGTATCATTTATGCTAGGTGATTGTTTGCCTTAAAGCTATCGGTATTCGTTATTTTGTTGACTAACCTAATTGATAATTCAGTTAGGACGAATTGCGGCGCATTTTTGTGAAGAAATCGGTAGAATAGCTCGCCAGAATCCGAACTTGATGATGGCTGACATTGATTATGGCTGAACCACAAACGACAGTACAAGCGCCACTAAAAAACGATCGATTTCTGCGTGCTTTACTACGCGAATCTGTTGACGTAACTCCCGTATGGATGATGCGCCAAGCAGGGCGATACCTTCCTGAATACCGTGCGACCCGAGCTCAAGCTGGCGATTTCTTAAGCTTATGTAAGAATCGTGAGTTGGCTTGTGAGGTGACACTGCAGCCCCTTGAGCGTTTTGATTTAGATGCTGCAATCCTATTTTCGGATATTTTAACAATTCCTGATGCTATGGATTTGGGTTTGTATTTTGAGCAGGGCGAAGGGCCGCGCTTTAAAAAGATCATCCGCACAGAAAAAGATGTGTCTGATATCGTCGTTCCAAATGCGGAAGTCGATTTGGATTATGTAATGAACGCCGTCACAGAAATACGTGGTGCGTTAAACGGTAGGGTTCCTCTTATAGGCTTCTCTGGCAGCCCTTGGACGCTGGCGACCTATATGGTTGAGGGCGGTTCTTCGAAGGATTTCCGTCATATTAAAAAAATGATGTATGCCGAGCCCGACGTGTTACATGCACTGCTGGATAAACTTGCGCAATCGGTAACGACTTATCTAAACGCGCAGATTCGTGCAGGTGCTCAAGCGGTCCAGATTTTTGATACTTGGGGCGGCGTATTGAGTCGTGAAATGTATCAACAGTTTTCGCTGGCTTATATGGAGCGCATTGTCGCTGGCCTGATACGAGAACATGAAGGCCGCAAAGTGCCAGTGATTATGTTCACTAAGAATGGCGGTCAGTGGTTGGAGTCTATGGCAGCTGCTAAGCCTGATGCACTAGGTGTTGATTGGACGACAGATATTGGTGAGGCTCGCCAGCGTGTTGGCGGTCAAGTGGCCTTGCAGGGCAATATGGACCCCAGCGTATTGTATGCATCTCCTGAGCGTATCCGGGCAGAAGTGGCTGATATTCTAGAGCGCTTTGGGCCGGGGAATGGTCAAGTTTTTAACTTGGGTCATGGTATTCATCAGTTTGCCGATCCGGATCATGCAAAGGTGTTTGTGGATGCTGTGCACGAGCTCAGTGCTAAGTACCATGCCTGAGAGCAGTTGAAATAACGAATGATTTAAAAGGGCGCTTCGAGCGTCCTTTTTTGTGGATAGACGAGGAAGCAGATCTATATACCCATGTGTTGTCTCTTTTATATTAAACTCATTAAATGAGTTTAAAAGCTGTATGGATATACATATTTTTAGCGTTTCTTATGCTAAAGTTTTGTTAATTAAGTAATGTTCATAAAATATTTAGGTAGGTAGTAGGCATTATGGCTAAAACCAAAACCGCGTATGTTTGCACCGAGTGTGGTGCTGATTACTCAAAGTGGCAAGGTCAGTGCACAGCATGCCAAGCATGGAATACATTAACCGAAATGCGTTTGGGCGCCACAGAAAAAAGCGCGGCTGCTAAGCCTCGCTTTGATGGGTATGCGGGCAAAACCAGCGGGCGAGTGCAAAGCTTAAGTGAAGTGAACTTGGCCGAAATGCCGCGTATGTCTACAGGGTCTAATGAGCTTGATCGGGTACTAGGTGGAGGTTTGGTTCAAGGCTCGGCAGTATTAATGGGAGGGCATCCCGGAGCTGGTAAAAGCACGCTTTTGTTGCAAATTATGTGTTACCTTGCTGAAAAAATGCCGGCGCTTTACATAACTGGAGAGGAGTCATTGCAGCAGGTGGCAATGCGGGCGCATCGCCTAGGCTTAAAAGCGGATCAGCTCAAAATGTTATCGGAAACCAGTGTGGAGTCGATAACACAGGTGGCTTCTGAACTGCAGCCAAAAGTGATCGTCATTGATTCTATCCAAGTTATGCATATGGCAGAGATCTCGTCAGCTCCGGGCTCCGTTGCGCAAGTAAGGGAATCGGCGGCGGATTTGACGCGCTATGCGAAGCAAACGGGTACGGTTTTATTTTTAGTAGGGCACGTTACTAAAGACGGCTCGCTAGCGGGGCCAAAAGTGCTGGAGCATATGATCGACTGCTCGCTGCAGCTGGAAGGCTCGTCGGATAGTCGGTTTAGGACGCTACGGTCTCATAAAAATCGCTTTGGTGCTGTGAACGAGTTAGGTGTATTTGCCATGCTTGAAACAGGCTTGAAAGAGGTGAAGAACCCAAGCTCGATTTTTCTTAATCGTGGTGAAAAGCCAAGCCCAGGCAGTGTAGTGATGGTGGTGTGGGAAGGAACTCGCCCTTTACTGGTTGAGATTCAAGCCTTAGTAGATGAGTCGCATATGAATAACCCTCGCCGAGTTGCCGTGGGGTTAGAAGCTAATCGGTTGGCGATGTTGCTAGCTGTGTTGCATCGTCATGGCGGTATGCATATGGGAGATCAGGATGTTTTCGTCAACGTCGTAGGTGGCGTGAAGGTGCTTGAAACCAGTGCCGATTTAGCCTTGTTGCTGGCGGTTGTTTCGAGCTATCGCGACCGCGCCTTACCTCAAGACTTGATGGTATTTGGGGAAGTTGGCTTGTCGGGGGAGATCCGTCCTGTTCCTAATGGCCAAGAGCGTATTAGAGAGGCGGCCAAACATGGCTTTACAAGGGCTATTGTTCCTAAAGGCAATGCACCGAAAGAAAAAATTCCTGGCTTGGAAGTGGTCGGCGTCTCGCGATTAGAAGAAGCGCTAGATGCTATTTAAGTACGATAGCTGATCCCGACAAAGTGCTGGCATAAAAGAGCTGGACCCGTTTGTTATTCTTGAGCCACTAAATTTTCTAATTCGCGTTCTAGCAAAGATGGATCGCCTAAGTTGAGCTCGACCAATCGGCGCAAGTAGGCGATGCTTTCCAGTTCCATGGTGCCAGCTTGGAATGCGATGCACCGAGCCGTTAAATGATTGACTGTAACGGGCATTTCGATCCGGGTTTCGCCTGCATCGAGCTGTATAATCAGTAAGCCTTTATCGTCGACTTTTAGCTCAGGTAGGTGTTCTGATTCGGCTAATACGCCTTTAAAGCTAATGTCATTGATTTTAAGTGGGGCTTTGACAGTATCAGAATAAAACATACAGTCGCCATCAAAGTGAATGCGAGCGAATCGACGGCGTTCAGTAGTAGGGGTGGTCACAGCAGCCTCCGTAGGCCAATAGGCCAGTTTCATAAACTCTATTTATGATAGTCAATTTTCTGTAAAAATGTGGCGTGAAATTACAGAAAATAAAAAGCCCCTAAACGGGGCTTTATTGTGTAACTAGTTGATGCGCTTGTATTTAATGCGCTCTGGCTGGTGGTCTTTGCCGAAGCGCTTTTTAAAGTCTTCAGCGTACTCAGTGTAGTTGCCATCAAAGAAAGTGACTTGAGAGTCGCCTTCGTACGCTAGCATATGCGTACACACGCGGTCTAAGAACCAGCGGTCATGCGAGATCACAACGGCACAACCTGGGAACGCTAGCAGCGCTTCCTCTAGTGCACGCAGTGTTTCTACATCCAAATCGTTGGTTGGCTCATCGAGTAGTAAAACGTTGCCACCTTCTTTTAGTAGCTTAGCTAGGTGCAGTCGGTTGCGTTCACCACCTGATAGATCGCCCACTCGTTTTTGCTGGTCGGAGCCTTTGAAGTTGAAACGACCGCAATAGGCGCGTGATGATGTTTGGTAGTTGCCGATTGTGATGATGTCTTGACCGTCTGACAGCTCTTGCCATACGGTGTTATTTCCATCGAGCTCACGCATTTGGTCAACATAAGCCAGCTTGACTGTGCTGCCTAGAACAACTTCGCCGCTATCAGGCTTTTCTTCGCCGGCAATCATTTTAAATAACGTTGATTTACCCGCACCGTTACCGCCAATAACACCAACAATAGCTCCTTGAGGGATGCTAACATTCATGTTTTCTATCAGTAACTTGTCGCCGTAGGCTTTGCTTACGTTATTGATTTCTATGACTTTGTCACCCAAACGAGGTCCTGGCGGAATATAGATTTCTTGTGTTTCGTTCCGCTCTTGGAATTCGCGAGAATTCATTTCTTCAAACTGTTTTAAGCGCGCTTTAGATTTTGCTTGGCGGCCTTTCTGCCCTTGGCGTACCCAATCAAGCTCGGACTTAACGGCTTTTTGGTGTGCGGCTTCCTGTTTGCTTTCTTGAGCTAAACGGTTTTCTTTTTGCTCAAGCCAAGATGAATAGTTGCCTTCATAAGGAATGCCGTGTCCACGGTCTAGCTCTAAGATCCAGCCAGCTGCATTATCGAGGAAATAACGGTCATGGGTAATAGCCACAACAGTGCCCGTATACTCTTGTAAGAAGCGTTCAATCCACGCGATGGACTCGGCATCCAAGTGGTTGGTCGGCTCATCAAGTAGCAGCATGTCAGGTTTTTCAAGTAATAAGCGACATAGCGCTACACGGCGACGTTCACCACCGGATAAGTGCTCAACTTTAGCTTCCCAAGGTGGTAGGCGCATGGCATCTGCTGCGCGCTCTAAAGCAAGATCAAGGTTATTACCATCTTTAGCGGTAATGAGGTTTTCAAGTGTTTCTTGTTTCTTAGCTAGTGCTTCAAAATCGGCATCAGGCTCTGCGTAGGCCGCATATACCTGATCGAGCTCAGCCATAGCATTTTTAACATCGCTTACCGCTTCTTCGATAATTTCGCGAACTGTTTTGCTGTCATCTAGCTGCGGTTCTTGAGGCAAATAACCTACGTTCAAATCTGGCATGGGACGCGCTTCGCCGATGAAATCGGTATCTACGCCCGCCATAATTTTTAGAAGGGTTGATTTACCCGAACCATTTAAGCCGAGCACGCCAATTTTGGCGCCAGGAAAGAAGGATAAAGAAATATCTTTGAGAATTTGACGCTTAGGCGGAACAATCTTGCCTAAGCGATTCATTGTATAAACGTACTGTGCCATAAGCCCTCAGCGGTGATGTTCGATCAATTGCCGCTGATTTTAACCTTGCAGCGTGGCGATTGCTAATCTCGTCACGCTTTCGGGGAGCTTATTTGTGCTAACGCTGTGATTTACGCTTTGCTGTGTTGGCTATTTGTTGGTGTTGATTCAACAAAACGCTTTTCTAAGTAACGAATAATGTCAGAGGACTCATACATCCAGCTAACGCTACCGTCATCATTTGTTATCCGCAAACAAGGGACCTTGATACGGCCACCTTCCTTTTCTAGCTCTTCTCGATACATGCTGTTGTTTTTGGCGTCACGTAATTCGATATTAAGGCTGAAACGTTTCATTGAGCGACGAACTTTGACGCAGAAAGGACAGGCATGGAATTGGTAGAGTGCTAGCATGCGTGTCTGTTGATCTACTTGAGCTTGTGCATCAGGGGATCGTTTAATACCACGTGGTGTCGTAATAAAATCGATAAAGAGGATGAGATTACCTAGAAACCAACGAACAAAGCGCATTTTGGATACCTATATTTAAGGGTGTCGATAAAGTAAACGCGCGGAGTTTATCACGGTTCGGAACTTTTCCGCACAGTCTAACGATGATCTGCTCAAAATATGAATGCAGTTTGTTGAAACGTGATCGAGTTTCAAGTGTGTTTTCTTCTGCTTTAGGCGTATAATTAACGACCTTTTTTTGAAAGCCCGTCCTATATCGGGTAAGACCTACATCTTAGGGGATAGCTATGTTTAGCAAAGATATGTCAATTGCCGACTTTGACGCCGATCTGTGGTCAGCGATGCAATCAGAAACGACGCGTCAGGAAGAGCACATCGAACTAATCGCATCTGAAAACTACACCAGCCCTCGTGTGATGGAAGCGCAAGGTTCTGCTCTGACGAATAAATACGCTGAAGGCTATCCTAATAAGCGTTATTACGGCGGCTGTGAGTATGTTGATATTGTTGAGCAGCTAGCCATTGATCGTGCTTGCGAATTGTTCGGCGCAACTTATGCTAATGTTCAGCCGCACTCTGGCTCACAAGCTAACGCGGCTGTTTATATGGCGTTGTGTAAAGCAGGCGATACTATTTTAGGTATGAGCTTGGCACATGGCGGCCACTTAACTCATGGTGCATCGGTTTCTTTCTCTGGGCGTATCTACAACGCAGTTCAGTACGGTCTAAATCCTGATACGGGTGAAATTGACTACGCCGAAGTTGAGCGCTTAGCGGTTGAGCATAAGCCAAAAATGATTGTGGCTGGTTTCTCTGCGTATTCTCGTATTGTGGACTGGGCTAAATTCCGTGAAATCGCTGATAAAGTAGGTGCTTATCTATTCGTTGATATGGCACACATTGCAGGTTTAGTGGCGGCGGGCGTGTACCCATCTCCAATGGATCATGCGCACGTGGTGACTACAACGACGCATAAAACATTAGGTGGTCCACGTGGCGGTTTGATCTTATCTAAGCTAGCTGATGAAGATCTGCAGAAAAAATTAAACTTTGCGGTATTCCCTGAATCGCAAGGTGGCCCACTCATGCACGTTATTGCTGCTAAAGCCGTTTGCTTCAAAGAAGCAATGGAGCCTGAGTGGAAAGCATACCAAGCGCAAGTAGTTAAAAACGCACAAGCGATGGCTGAGACATTTATGTCTCGTGGTATTAACATCGTTTCAAATGGCACTGAAGACCACCTTTTCTTGGTCGATTTGATCGACAAAGAGTTCTCGGGTAAAGATGCCGATGCTGCGTTAGGTCGCGCAAATATTACCGTGAATAAAAACTCGGTACCTAATGACCCGCGCTCTCCGTTTGTGACATCGGGTATTCGCATTGGTACACCTGCGGTGACACGTCGCGGCTTTAAAGAGGAAGAAGTGGCCCAGTTAACTAATTGGATCTGCGATATTCTTGATGACATCAATAACGAAGACGTTATTGCACGTGTTAAAGGCCAGGTTGTTGATATCTGCGCGCGTTTCCCGGTTTATAAATAACGCGTAAATCGGTAGAATGCGCAGGGCGGCTCATTGAGTCGCCCTTTTTGTCGTTATGACAAAATTACATCGCTCTTTATTTAGGACAACTAATCAAGGCTGAACGTATTTTTGCAATACCAGTCTATTAGTGCCCACGCTCTTTACTGACAGGAACACGCTATGCATTGCCCGTTTTGCGGAACCAATGAAACTAAAGTGGTCGATTCCCGCTTGGTGGCTGAAGGCCAGCAGGTAAGGCGTCGTCGTGAATGTATCGCCTGTCATGAGCGCTTTACCACGTTTGAAATTGCCGAACTTCTTATGCCTCGCTTGATTAAA
Organism: Neptunomonas phycophila; assembly: GCF_001922575.1. NCBI lineage: Bacteria > Pseudomonadati > Pseudomonadota > Gammaproteobacteria > Oceanospirillales > Oceanospirillaceae > Neptunomonas > Neptunomonas phycophila. The sequence continues at coordinate 261,625 of NZ_MRCI01000001.1, forward strand.
GCGGACGGCACTCGCCAACCTTTTGATGAAGATAAACTCCGCGCCGGTATCCAGCGAGCACTCGAAAAGCGCCCTGTGAGTGTTGAGGCTATCGAAGCCTGTATTAATCGTATTAAGCACCGCCTTCGAGCTACCGGCGAACGCGAATTGCCGTCACGCCAGCTTGGTGAAGAAGTGATGTCTGAACTGCGTAAGTTAGATCAGGTTGCCTATGTGCGTTTTGCTTCTGTGTATCGCAGTTTTCAAGATATTAACGAATTCAGGGAAGAGATTGAGCGCTTGTCTGTTGATGATCTACCAGACGGTAAACAGTCAGAAGGTAAAGCATGAATCCGGTTGATTCAGGTTTTGTTACAGGTGGTTCGTCATGGTCTACCAATGATTACCAATATATGGCGGAAGCAATCCGGTTAGCGCGTTGCGGTGTCTATTCAACGGATCCAAACCCTCGTGTTGGTTGCCTCATTGTTAAAAACAACACAGTTGTAGGCCGAGGCTATCATATCCGAGCCGGCGAGGGGCATGCAGAAGTTAATGCCTTGCGGGAGGCCGGGGACAAGGCGCGTGGTGCAACGGCTTATGTCACATTAGAACCCTGTAGTCACTTTGGTCGCACGCCCCCGTGTGCCCAAGCGTTGATTGATGCGGGGTTGGCGCGTGTTGTCAGTGCGATGCAAGATCCAAACCCAAGTGTTGCTGGGCGTGGGCTGGGCATGTTGAAAGCCGCAGGCATAAGCACTGAGGTGGGTTTGCTAGAAACTCAATCGCGAGCGTTAAACCCAGGCTTTATTAAACGCATGGAGACGGGAAAACCATTTGTTCGTGTAAAACTAGCCATGAGTTTAGATGGGCGAACGGCTATGAGTAGTGGGGAGTCACAGTGGATTACAGGAGCTGCCGCTCGTAGTGATGTTCAGCGGCTTAGGGCCTGTAGCTCGGCCATTATTACAGGTATTGAGTCTGTCTTACTTGATGATCCTGCGCTCACTGTCCGTGATGTAGATTTAGCTGATGAAAATGGTTTTATTCGTCAACCGTTACGTGTGGTATTGGATAGTCATGCTCGTTTGCCCAGATCGGCATCTATCATTCAGCAGTCAGGACGGACGGTTCAGGTCGTAACCCAAGAAGAGGCGACGGCATCGGCCGGTCTTGAATGTGAACAGTTAGTGATGCCTGCTTCAGCTCAAGGGATTGATTTACCTACTTTGCTAAACTACTTGGCAAAGCAGGAGCAATGTAACGAAGTATTAGTGGAAACGGGGGCGCGTTTAGCGGGTGCATTTATTCAGGCGCAGTTGGTCGATGAGCTAGTGGTTTATATGGCTCCCACTTTACTTGGGTCGCAAGCTCGTCCATTAGTTGACTTACCGCTATCGGAGATGCGAGAGCAACAACGACTGATACTCACTGATGTGCGCCACTTAGGTGAAGATGTACGTCTAACCTATCATTTTAATGATCTTATTAACCAATCTACACAGGCTGGGTTATGAAGCTGAATACGCCACAAGAAATTATTGAAGATATCCGTCAAGGCAAAATGGTTATCTTGATGGATGATGAAGATCGCGAAAATGAAGGCGATATTGTCATGGCGGCAGAAATGGTTCGTCCTGAAGATATCAATTTTATGGCAACTCACGGTCGAGGTTTGATTTGTTTAACGCTGACACGTGAGCGATGCGAGCAACTCAAACTCCCGTTAATGGTGCAAAGTAATGGCACTGTGTACGCCACAAACTTTACGGTTTCTATTGAAGCCGCTGAAGGAGTGACCACCGGTATTTCTGCGGCGGATCGTGCATTAACGGTGAGAACAGCGGTAAAAGCAAATGCAAAGCCAGAAGATATAGTTCAGCCTGGGCATATTTTCCCACTCATGGCGCAACCTGGTGGCGTGTTAAGTCGGGCAGGGCACACTGAAGCGGGTTGCGATTTGGCGCGTTTGGCCGGAATGACGCCTGCATCAGTTATCGTTGAAATCATGAATGATGACGGCACCATGGCACGGCGCCCTGACTTAGAAGTGTTTGCAGAAAAACATAATCTTAAGATAGGTACGATCGCGGATTTAATCCATTACCGCACCACTAATGAACGCACAGTGGAAAAGCAATCTGAAGGCGTTTTGGCGACGGACTTTGGCGAATTTAACTATGTGACCTATCACGACACTATTCAGGATGTTACGCACATGGCGCTGGTTAAAGGCGATATTACGCCTGAAGATCCAACCTTGGTGCGTGTGCACATCCGTGGTGACGTGCTACGAGATTTAGTGGGCGTGACGCGTGAAGGCGAATCGAAATGGACCATGCAGCAAGCCATGCAGTCGGTTGCTGAGGAAGGCAAAGGTGTGGTGCTACTGCTGGATAATGGGCGTCGTGAAGATATTGGAGCGGCACTCGATCGCTTGCTAGGCAAGCCTGTGCATCGTCGGCCTGCCACGCATAACGCGTCGGGTGCTTATCTGATGGTTGGTACTGGATCACAAATACTACGTGATCTGGGTGTGAGTAAAATGCGCTTATTAAGTGCACCAATGAAGTTTAATGCGATTTCTGGCTTCGATCTGGAAATTGTGGAATACATTAGTTGTGATGAATCATAGGGAATTCCCATGTCTGTAACTGTAATAGAAGGTGATTTCGTTTCGGCTGATGGCCGTTACACAATCGTCGTAGGTCGTTTTAATGAGTTTGTAGTTGAGAGCTTGTTAATAGGTGCGCTGGACGCGCTAAAACGCCATGGAGTAAGCGATGACAAGGTACGTGTTGTCCGTGTGCCAGGTGCGTTTGAAATTCCATTGGCAGTAAAAAAAGTTGCTGAGCAAAAGAAAGACGATGCCATCATTGCATTAGGTGCTGTTATTCGTGGTGGTACACCGCACTTTGAATATGTGTCTGGTGAAAGCTCGGGTGGTGTTGCTCAGATCTCATTGGATTTCGACATCCCAGTAGCGAACGGTATTTTGACGGTAAACAGTATTGAGCAGGCCATCGAGCGCTCGGGTACAAAAGCCGGAAACAAAGGCGCGGAAGCCGCTTTATCAGCCATGGAAATGGTGAGTTTATTGCGTAACCTTGAGGCATAATGTCAAATGACTGAAGAAACATCCCCCGCTCCACGTAAGAAAAAAGCATCGTTGACGGAGCAGCGCCGTTCTGCGCGTAGTTTTGCGTTGCAAGCCTTGTATCAGTGGCAAATGGCTGGACAAGCCATTAATGAAATTGAAGCTCAATTTCGTGTTGATAACGATATGAAGTCGACTGATATCAAGCTGTTTCACGATTTGCTTCATGGTGTCGCTGAGCACAAAACAGATTTAGATGCCTTGTATGTTCCTTTCTTGGATCGCGCACTCGATGATCTAGATCCTGTCGAGTTGGCAACATTACGCATAGGTTGTTTTGAGCTGAAGCATCGTATTGAAGTGCCGTACCGTGTAGCCATTAACGAAAGCGTTGATCTAGCAAAGATTTTTGGTGCTACCGATAGCCACCGTTATATCAACGGTATTTTAGATAAGGTGGCTGGCCGTGTTCGTTTGACCGAAATACAGGCAAAGCGGTTGTCATCATAAAATATGGATGAGTTTGAGCTAATCAGTCATTACTTTACGCCGCCAAATTCTGAAGCGGACATAGACCGCGGAGTATATGCGGGCATTGGTGATGATTGTGCGGTGCTGAGCGTTCCACCAGGTTATCAGCTTGTAGTATCAACTGATAGCTTGGTAGTGGGTACTCACTTTTTTGCAAACTCCCCTGCCGATGATTTGGCGTGGAGGCTGTTGGGTGCATCAGTAAGCGACCTTGCCGCAATGGGGGCTATTCCGGCGTGGATCTCATTGGCGATTACGATGCCTGAGGTTGACCATGATTGGTTGTCTTTATTCTCGTCTGCTCTACACGACGCGTGCAATGAGTACGGCATTCAATTGATCGGTGGTGACACCACGCGTGGATCTTTGTCTTTAACTGCAACGGTTCATGGTTGGGTCCCTGCTGGTATGGCGCTGATGAGAAGCGGCGCGAAAGTAGGCGACTTATTGTGCGTAAGCGGAACGTTGGGAGATAGTCGCGGTGGGCTATATTTGCTTGAGCAACAAACCCAAGATGATGGCTACGCGATGGATAACGTTAGCTCTGATGCTCAATATTTGCTCGATCGCTTTTACCGCCCGGAACCTCGTATAGCGCTAGGAGAGGCTCTCATCGATACGGCTACGGCTTGTATAGATATTTCAGACGGTCTGTTGGGCGACGTTGAGCATCTACTTAAGGCATCAAAAGTCGGAGTCGAGATAAATGCGGATTGCCTGCCTTATTCGGCTGCTTTGGGGCGTTTAGTGGGGAATAAGCAGGCGATTAGTTGGGCATTAACCGGTGGAGAAGATTTTGAGCTTTGTTTTACTATTAATCCAACCAACGAGTTAAAGCTGCAGTCAATTAGGCATGAAACTGGATTGCCGATTCGCGTTGTGGGCACGATCACTTCAGACCCAAATGATCGTGTGGTCAGGGGTATTGATGCGGAAGCGTTGAGCGGGTACCGCCATTTTTCTCAGCCGGCCAATGGCCGGCCCTCAAAAGAGTAATAAGTTAAACTATGCAACCAACACCACGTTCAGTTTTTACGCATCCAGCTCAATTTTTAGCCTTTGGTTTAGGGAGTGGGTTATCTCCGAAAGCGCCGGGAACAGTAGGTACATTAGCGGCTATTCCTTTTTATTTAGCGCTATCTCTTCTCGATACACAAGCCTACATTGCGATAGTGTTCGCCGCAGCTATCATTGGGATTTTCCTGTGTGGAGAAGCAGCTAGAGAGCTAAAGGTGCATGATCATCCCGGAATTGTGTGGGATGAGTTTGTTGGTTTTTGGATAACAATGATCGCCGTTCCCGTCACAGGCCTGAATATATTGCTAGGGTTTGCTCTGTTTAGGCTATTTGATATTTGGAAACCTTGGCCTATTAGCTGGTGTGATAAGCATGTCCATGGAGGCTTAGGTATTATGCTTGATGACGTCTTGGCGGGTGTGTTGGCGCTGGCGTGCTTGCATTTATGTGTTGCATGGATTGGTTAAATAAAAGCCAAAAAAGCACCAGTTAGTAATGGATTATCGTTACCTAATATTCGCCATCGCTGCTAAACTGCGTGGCTTGATTTTACAGAGGAATGATACGTGACAATTGAATACGTAGCGGATTCGAAGCTTCCCATGCCATGGGGGACATTTACTATGGTAGGCTTTGAGGACACTGAAACAGGTAAAGACCACATTGCACTAGTTTATGGCGATGTTAGTGGTGATGAACCCGTGCTCGCACGTATCCATTCTGAATGCTTAACCGGGGATGCTTTATTTAGCTTGCGTTGTGATTGTGGTTTTCAGCTGCAAGAGGCATTGAAACGAATCTCGGAAGCTGGTCGTGGAGTGTTGTTATACCTTCGTCAAGAAGGTCGCGGCATAGGTTTGTTAAATAAGATTAAAGCGTACCACCTGCAAGACCAAGGTGCTGATACGGTCGAGGCCAATGAGCAGCTTGGATTCGCAGCTGATATGCGCGATTACAGTATGTGTGACCCTATGCTAGCGCATTTGGGAATTAAGTCCGTTAATTTAATGACTAATAATCCGCGTAAAGTGGCAGCGCTAAAAACCTATGGTGTTAACGTTGCTGAACGGGTGCCGCTACAGGTGGGTAAAAATAGCCATAACGAACAATACCTAGCGACAAAAATGGGTAAGCTGGGTCATATGATGACGGAAGAGCATTTCAGCAAAGACTAGTTTGCTAATTATCAATATAAAAAAGGAGCACTGTGATTATCAGAGTGCTCCTTTTTATTTATTTATTTATTTAATTCGCAAAGAACTCATGACTTGAATGGTAGTAGACGAAGTTTGATTCGCCATCAGAAGACCAAGCTGTCAGGTTTAATAAATATTTTCCGCCGCTGACTAAATCGACATCATCCGGTAGTGTGAAGCTTGTTAATGAACCCGATATAGTTTGCTGGAACAAGAAAACATCTTCTGTCATTTGAAGTCTATGGTTGTTTAAAGCGCTCGATAGCGCCTGTTCTGCCGCTTCAATATCATCGGAATCAGCACTAGGGTCGTCTTGTAATGCCTCAAGTTCAGCTCTGAGTAGGTATTCGTCAGAGAAGAAGCCTATGGAATCTAACGCATCCTTGTCGATAACGCTGATAGAGATGTGTTCAATATCGCTTGCAACATCGGAGAATTCTGTATAATTCCAATTAATAGTGCGAGTGCCTTCGGTGCTGAATGAAATTACCGAGTCAGATAGTGTATCTGTGAATTGTGTCGTGTTTAGTGGGTATACTTCTATTTTCCCTCTAACAGCTTGTTGATGGGTTAAGCAGTTGTTGTTGATGTTGGCCGAGGCAGCTAAGTTATAAGGCCCCTTGTAGCCACTCCCATCCCACGTTAAATCTACATTATAAGTTTGTGAAATTCCGTCTATAGTCGCATTGGCTTGATAAGACTCTAATGAGTCATCGGGTTGCAGGATCCCCGTGTAGGTGAAGAGGTTGTCATCCTGGCAATCTTTATAGTGGAATGAAGAAATGCCTTCAAAAATAAAGCCTTCCTCCATGTTGTCAGGGGTTAGAAACGTTCTAATATAAACCGCTCCAACACTATAGCTAGTTGGGTCGTATTGGGGGCTTTCTATGTAAAACCCAACAAACTCGTTTTCTACTGTGTAAACATCCCCTGAATCAGAAGTAGATAGGCCGCTATCTTCATCATCCGCAGTGCCATCATCAACCGTTGGGTCACCATCTTCTGTTGTAGCATCGGTTGTGTCCTCAGCAGGGTTAAACAAGTTGTCATTGCTACCTCCACCGCCGCCGCACGCTGTTAGTCCAGTGCCCATGATGATGAGAGCCAATAGGCGCATTTTGAAAGACATTAATAAACTCCTTGTTAAGACGGGTAGCAAAGCTAGACCTTTTCGAAAAAAGTTCCACTAACTAAATAATTTAGCTGTAATTAGACAGTTGTCGACCTTAACCGTCAATGTCTAAAGGAACTTTACAAAAAATTATTCAAATATTTTTTGTATTTGAGCCGTGCGGCTGGAGTGTTCGATCCATTGATCAGCTATGCCTTTGATTTCTATAGTGCCGTTCCAGCTTTTCTTGGCTAGATGTTCAGCTACAGCCGACCCTGCACCACCGACGATTGAATGATCCTCAACGGTGATGATGTGGTGATGTGTGCTGAGTATTTGATCAATCAGCATCGTATCAATTGGCTTGGCAAAGCGCATATCAACTAGAGTGTGCCCCTTGTTTATTGCTAGTGCGCTTGATTCTGGGAGCAGAGCACCAAAATTAAGGATAGCGATACCGGTTTTCCCTTCCCGAAGAACCTTGCCTTTGCCTATAGGAATTTGCTCATCCGTGATCTTTGGATGTTGGTAGCTCCCTGAGCCACGTGGGTAGCGGACTGCGGCCACACCATTGTAATGAAAGCCCGTATTGAGCATGAGCAGCAGCTCCTGTTCATCCGACGGTGTCATGATGATTATTTCTGGAATACAGCGAAGAGCCGCGATATCAAAACAGCCTGCGTGCGTGGCTCCGTCTTCGCCTACCAGACCTGCTCGGTCAATGGCTAGCAGGACGTCGAGCTTTTGGATTGCAATATCATGAATGAGCTGATCATAGGCGCGTTGTAAAAAAGTAGAGTAAATGGCGACAACCGGTTTCATACCCGCGCTGGCAAGGCCCGCAGCGAAGGTGAGAGCGTGTTGCTCGGCTATTGCTACATCAAAGTACCGGTCTGGAAATTGTTGTGAAAAGGCTACTAAGTCTGAACCCTCACGCATAGCTGGCGTTATACCCACTAATCTATCGTCTCGGTTGGCAGCATGAACTATCCATTGCCCAAAGTAGTTAGCGTAAGTTAGGGCCTTGGTTTTTGGAGACGCTGTGATTGGTTCTAGTTTGGTAATGGCGTGATAACCAACAGGGTCGTTTTCGGCAGGGGCAAACCCCTTGCCTTTAATGGTTGTGATGTGTAAGAACTGGGGGCCTGCTTTGTTTAGGCTGTTACTGAGTGCTGGTAGTAAGCTATTAAAATCATTACCGTCCACAGGACCGTGGTATTCAAATGCTAATGCCTCAAACAAAGCGGCTGTCGTTGCCCCTCGATTATTGGCTAATTTAAGGTTTTTCGCTAAATAAGTCGCGAGTCCGCCTTCGTTGGGCGAAATCGACATGTCGTTATCATTGAGGATTACCAGTAAGTCTGCACCGGTATGTGCGGCATGATTGAGGGCTTCAAATGCCATTCCTGCAGTTAACGCACCGTCACCAATGACGGCAACGCTCTTATTTTTTAATCCTTTTATTTTATCGGCAACAGCCATGCCTAATGCAGCACTGATGGAGGTGCTGGAGTGGCCTGTACCAAAGGCGTCATATTGGCTTTCTGCTTGTCTGGGGAAGGGGGCTAAGCCTTCAGGTTGACGGATAGTGAGTAACGCTTCACGCCGACCGGTGAGTATTTTGTGTGGGTAGGATTGATGACCTACGTCCCAAATTAAATGATCATCAGGGGTGTTCAGTAAGAAGTGCAGCGCAATAGTGAGTTCTACAACACCTAAGCCAGCACCAAAATGCCCGCCCGTTTGTCCTACGCTGTAAAGTAAAAATGCCCTAAGCTCGTCAGCAAGGTTGGGTAACAATTCAGGGTTTAGTTGGCGAAGCTGTGCTGGGTTATTAATACTGTTGAGTAGTGGCGTGTCCGGGCGCGTGCTAGGTATTTCTGTAAACATCTAATGTGACCGCTGGCAAATGAAGTCAGCCATAGCTTTTAGCGGCTCACCTTTTTGGTGTAAGGGGGATAGCGCATCGTGGGCTTGGCTATGCAAAGATTGCAGTTTTGCCTTGGCAGCGTCCATGCCAAGCAAGGCGGGGTAAGTTGGTTTGTTTTGGTCCACATCAGAACCTTGTGGTTTACCCAGTGTAGCCGTATCGCCTTCGACGTCTAAAATATCATCTTTAACTTGAAAGGCCAGGCCAATGGTATCTCCATAAAGTTGTAACGCATGGCGTATTTTTTCATCCTGGCAGCCCGATGCAAGATATCCAAGTTCAAGTGAAGCATTAATTAATGCGCCGGTCTTGCAGCGGTGCATCTCTTCTAGTTGCGTCAACGTTAAAGGTTTATTGACGTTTCTTAAATCAAACGATTGCCCTGCGCACATACCTTTATCGCCACTGGCTTTAGCCAAGACTTGAATCATGGCGAGTTGTTGGCCGGGGTGGGTGGTTTCTTGGCTTAAAAGCTCAAAGGCAAAACATTGTAACGCATCACCTGCAAGAATAGCTGTCGCTTCATCATAGGCAATGTGGCATGTGGGCTTGCCGCGACGTAAGTCATCATTGTCCATTGCGGGTAAGTCATCATGTACGAGAGAGTAGCTATGAATACACTCAATCGCACACGCGGCACGATCGGCGGCGTCGACATGCCCCTCTAGTATCTCGTTAGTAATGTACACCAGTGATGGGCGAACTCTTTTGCCACCATTAAATAAGCCATATCGCATCGCTTCTTGTAAAACCGGGTCTATACTTGAATGCAATAGGAACTGGTTTAGCTGGCTTTCAGTACGTTGTTTGTAATGATCTAGCATGTGACGCAGCCGCATTGATTAATCCTGTTCAGTGTCAAATGGCGCTACGGTTAGCTTGCCGTCGTTGCTGCTAAGGATCTGAACTTTTTGCTCGGCTTGATCCAAGAATGATTGGCATTCGCGTGTAAGTCGTATGCCGTCTTCAAATGCAGCAAGTGAATCATCTAGCGTGAGCTCGCCTTGTTCCATTCGACTGACGAGTGCTTCGAGGTCGGATAGTGACTGTTCAAAGTCGGGCGTCTTTTTTTTACGGGGCATAGAGGCATCCTGTTAAAACTTGACGGTACGTTAGCGAAACACAAACTAGTGGTCAATCAATTGCAAGATCGGCCGATAAAAGGCGCAGAGGGCTTGTGTCCATATCATTGACATTATCCCTGAAAAACACATAAACACATAGTCATCAGCTTGTAGTAAAAGGAGATCTCAGTGGATATAGCGACGCTCGTCGGGCTTTTAGGCGGCTTCGGCATTGTTATTGCGGCGATGTTTAGCGGTGGTGATATTGGGGCGTTTGTAAACGCACCTTCATTATTGATAGTAGTGGGCGGAACGCTACTGGTCGCTTTAATGAAATTTACGCTGGGGCAGTTCCTGGGTGTGGGTAAAATTATGGGTAAATCGTTTATGTTTAAATCGATCAGCCCAGAAACCATTATTTCAGAGACTGTAGAATTGGCAGACGCCGCTCGTAAAGGTGGTTTGCTCTCACTTGAAGATAAAACTGTTAGTAGTGATTTTATGCAGCGGGGAATCCAGCTATTGGTTGATGGCCATGACCCAGAGGTGGTTAAAGCACTCCTAAATAAAGAGATGAAGCTGTCGGCTGAACGCCATGAATCCGGAATAGATATCTTTAAAGCTATGGGTGATGTTGCTCCTGCGATGGGAATGATTGGTACTCTCGTAGGTTTGGTACAGATGTTATCGAATATGAGTGACCCTAAATCGATCGGTCCTGCGATGGCGGTTGCTTTGTTAACAACGCTTTATGGAGCCATGATAGCGACCATGGTGGCATTGCCCATCGCTGACAAGTTAACGGTTCGAAATAACGAAGAGGCGCTGAATCAATCATTGGTTATTGATGGACTATTAGCTATTCAGGCAGGTCAAAACCCTCGGGTCATTGAGCAAATGCTACGTAATTACTTGCCTGAGAAGAAGCGTCCAGCGGCAGGGGATTAGGAGTAGATCATGAGTGATGATGCTGAACAAGAATGTCCTCCCTGTGCGGCCGGTCTTCCCGGGTGGGTCGCTACTTTTGCGGACTTAATGTCTTTGTTAATGTGTTTTTTCGTACTTTTATTATCTTTTTCTGAAATGGATGTTTTAAAGTTTAAGCAACTCGCAGGATCAATGCGTGAGGCTTTTGGTGTTCAAAACCAAATTAAGGTTGAAGATATCCCCAAAGGCACATCGATAATTGCCCAAGAGTTTAGCCCTGGTAGGCCAGAACCAACACCGTTAAATGAAGTACGGCAAATGACCGTCAACAATAATATGAATACCTTGGATATTCGATCGGTTGAAGGCGATTCAGAGACTAAGGATAAGCAAGACGGTGAAGCAGAACTGATGCAGCAGCTAGAGCAACAAATGGAGGAAGAGGCTCGAGAGCAGGCTGTGCAATTTGCGCAAGCATTGGCTCAAGAAATAGGTGATGGTGCTGTTGAAGTAGAAACCGATCAAACAAAAGTCATTATACGGGTTCAAGAAAAAGGCTCGTTTTCTTCAGGGTCGGCCGAGTTGAAGTTTGAGTATATACCTGTGATGGCAAAAATTCGTGATGTATTACTGGATGTGCCTGGCAATGTTTCGATTGAAGGGCACACGGATAATATCCCTTATTCCGGCCGTGCGTTTTTCTCGAATTGGGATCTGTCGGCCGCCAGGGCTTTAGCGGTTGCAAATGAGCTTTTTGATGATGAGAGAATAGATCAGACTAAGTATCAAATTATTGGGCATGCGGATACAAAGCCTTTGGTGCCTAATAATACGGCTGAAAACAGAGCGACTAATCGTCGAGTAGAAATTGTGATTCAACGAGGCAGAGATAAAGAGCTATTAGAAAAAATACAGGCGAGGGGGTTAGGCGATAGTGAAGGAGAAGGTTTGGCGCCGGAGGATATTTTTTAGTTTTTGTTACTCTTTAATGGTTTAAAAAAAGCCGATGGTTTATGCCATCGGCTTTTATAATAGAACTAGCAATTATGCTGCTTTTTGCTTGCGACGACGCATACCAGCCCCAGCGACTAAAGCGCCTAAGCCGAGAAGTGCAAGTGATGAAGGCTCAGGAACAGTAACCGAGTCACCACGTAATTCACCAGTACCGCGAAGCGCTAAGCCAACACCAAAGTTGGCAAAGGCGTCGCTAGGCTGGAAGCTTGAAGAGAAAGAGAAGTCAGCAGTTACAGTAGAACCGTCAGCTTGCTGAATATCAGTAAATGTATCGGTATCGAAATAATCAGCAGCCAAGCCACCAGTTACTTCGAAGAAACCGTCACCGCTACCGCGCTCATCTGCTTCAGGGCTTGAAATTGACCCGGCAGTTAGTGAGCCAAACAAAGTACCAGTCTCACCATAAGTAGGTTCGAAATAGCTTACGCTGGCAAGCTCTAACCATAATGTACCGTTAGTTGCAGTGCTTAGACCGCCATCGGGTGCATTTGTAAGAGTATAATCAGGTGTAGAATCTACATACATGCTTAACACACCACCAGTGAAGTAGAATTCACTGTCGAGAGGGTTTGTGTCGACTAATGTGTAATTTTTGAATTCGAAAGTTAATTCGCACGAAGGGCAAAAGCTACTAGCGTTTGGGCCAGTTAACGAGTTTAAAGACGAGATCAAACCGAAACCGGAAAGACTATCGCCAGTAACTTGTACTTGCATTTCAGTTAATGATGCTTCAGAAAAGAAGTCACTAACAGCATCTGTGTCCCAAGTTACGCCGCCTACATTAACAATATCCGCATTTGCTGCACCGCTGAGTGCAACAGCAGTCGCTGCTGTTAAGATTGTTTTTTTAAAGTCCATGTTAAAACTCCGTTTGTAAATGGGGGGTCATTCTACAGAGTAAGCTTTGCAAGCTATGTGCCTACATTCTTAATTTGTTGTTTCTAAAAGGTTTGTGGGTTTATGTGTTTTGTAATTAAAGCGCGATTGTAAATAAAGCTGACACTAAAAATAAAAGGGATAAAGTTTATTTTTTTGCTATAGTTTTACTATTAATAAAAAATACGGTGCTTCTTGTGTATCAATTTAGCGACGAAACTGCATTCTCTCGAAATATAGGTTGGTTTTCTAATTCGGAGCAAGCTTCATTAAAAAACAAACGTGTGGCTATTGCTGGATTAGGGGGAGTAGGGGGAGCCCATTTAATCACGCTTTCTCGCTTAGGGATTAGTGCATTTAATATATCAGATTTCGATATATTTGAGCTGCAAAACTTTAACCGTCAATCTGGAGCTTTTTGCTCTACTATCGATAGAAAAAAAATAGATGTAATGACGGAATTGGCACTCGATATTAATCCAAATAGTAAAATTAATAAATTTAATGAAGGTGTTAATGATTCTAACCTTGACGACTTTTTACGTGATGTAGATATTTACGTCGATTCTTTAGATTTCTTTTGTTTAGAGATACGCCGTAAAGTTTTTGCAAAGTGTAGAGAAAAGGGAATACCTGCTATTACTGCTGCACCTTTAGGGATGGGGTCTGCCTTTTTATATTTTGATCCAAATGGTATGAGCTTTGAAGAATATTTTGATTTTGGGGAAGATGAGGAAGATAACTATATTAAATTTCTGGTTGGGCTATCTCCTTCTTTAATGCAAGTTAAATATTTAATCAGTGATGGAACTGTAGATTTTACAAAAGGAAAAGGACCGTCAACTGTTATAGGTTGTGATTTATGTGCTGGCGTTGCGGGAGCTAATGCGGTAAAAATTTTACTCAACCGAGGAACGGTGTTGGCCGCTCCATATGGGTATCATGTGGACGCCTATCTAAATAGATCAAAGCGGACCTACCGCCCTTGGGGTAATAAAAATATTATACAAAAACTGGTATTCAATATCGCTAAGAAAAGAATATCAAAAAAGTAGCTGTATTCGTTAATGGTCTTCAATGCTTAGAATGCTTTCAATGTCAGGTCTTGTAGAGCGGTTAGCAGATTTTTTGGTTTTTCCAATACGTAAAATCATATAAACAAATTCTTTATCCTTTTCGAGTAGGGCGGCTCCCTCAAAGAGTAAGTGTTCAGCTTGCACATGATGCTTACTAGGCAGCGTTTTCTTCTCCAGCCTATGTAATATATCCGGTATAACATAATATGGGTGAACGCTGTATCCCGCGTTATTTAAACTAGTCCAAACGTGGCATAACTCTTCTCCAGAGCTAATGAAATCAAGTTGGCTTCCCTTCCCTCTAAGAATTAACAAAAAAGGAGAGTTTTTTAATAGAGCGATCTCTTGTGCTGCGAGTAATTTATACCCACCTATTTTATTAATAAGGGCTAAATTATCCCACTTTGATATGAATTTTAGAAAATACTTACCACCTGGCGGAAGAGCTAGAGTTTTAATGTGAAGTCCATCAGGTTGTGAGTTATCAAACTGTAAGCTGTTTTTAAGTAAAGCATGTATCTCTTTGACTTGAAAACGGATTTCAGAGGCTTTCTGGATCAGTTTTATAAGAGATGATTTATCTTTGCTTTCAAAAAGCAAAGTGGAATTTCGTGTGGATCTAGTTGTAATATCTTGAATGGCTTTCTTATCTTTTTCAGATATTTTTTTATGGTACGCACCTCTGTCCGTATGTCTCTTTTTTATAACCTGTATAGTAGATGATATTTCCTCTTTTTCAGGTGGTAACTTAGATAAAGAAATGAATGCTAGTAGATCAGAATTGTTTTCCTTGGTTGCTATATCTACACTCACTTCTAATGATAGCTCCTTGCAGCATGCTTTAATATTGTATAGGGCACACCCTAGGGCTAAATAAATGGCGGGGTCGTCTTTAGGAAATGATTTGCCAGCTACCTTTTCAGAGTTGTAAAAAATTTTGATGGCTGGCTGGTTTGTAGTCAGAGGGGTAATAGCGTAACGAAAAACTGTCGAGTTGTCAGGTGTGCATCCCAGTAGAGCCGCTTGGATGATTTTCTTAATCGTTACAATATCCATTACCCTTTCTCCTTGATGTTTAGATTATAAACATGCCTGTTACCACTATTTAGCGCTATCTAGCATAAACTGAATAGCGGCTTTCATTTCGTTATCTGAGCAATCCATGCATGTGCCCATTGGAGGCATGGCATTGATACCAGATTTAGCTGTAGCAAGTAACGCATCCATTCCTTTATCTATACGTGGTTTCCAAGCGGCAGCATCGCCAAATTTAGGCGCATTTGCAACGCCTTGTGCATGGCATACAAAGCATTTGGCATTGTAAACTTCTTCGCCTCCACGCTCGGCATGTGCAGTAAGAGGAATGAATAACAATGCGCTAACGCTAATAAAGACTTTTATCATAATGTTACCTTTATAGTTGGGGCTCACAAGTCATCTAAATAATAGAAGGAATACTCTAACTCTTAAAGGCTATTGCTGAATAGTGCGGTATAGCGTCGCAGGACTTTAGTAGGAGGGGAGTGCTAAAAGGGAGTTGAGTGCCGGATGAAAGCGTTTATGCTTTCATCGGCAATCGGTAGTGCTGTCTGTTAATTACAGACCCATTGCATAGCTAGCTTGGTTTTGTTGGCTACGCTGATAACGCTGTTCATTTCGAATTTCCGAAAGGCAAGTTTCAATGGCCTCATTAATAACAGTATTCGGTAAATCGAATGATTGGCGCAGTTCTTCGGCTGTGTGGCCGCGCTTCAACATTTGCTTCAGTTGAGCATGTAAGTGATGTCGTTCCATCGTGTTTTCCTCGTTCTTATAAGCTGCTGCATCATCTAACAAAAATATGACAGAAATATGTCAGCAACCTAATAAGAGGCATATATTCAGCAAAAGTTCATAAAAATCGCACTTATGTGGTGCGTCATCTTGGTGCGTCAGATTTATTTGGGGCGATTTGAATGCGCAGTAAAAAATGAAATGACTGGTTTTGTTTGTAACCTATTGATTTGTATTTAGAAAATCCTATTGGAACATTCTGTGCTTTAGAACCCTTAGAACTTACATAATAAAGGAGTACTACGGTGAAGGCATTTAAACAAAACCTGTTAGGCGCAGCTTGCACATTATCAATGGCGATCGCAGCTCAATCGGCATTCGCGGCAGATACTATTAAAGTCGGCGTGTTGCACTCCCTATCAGGCACAATGGCGATCAGTGAAACAACGCTGAAAGACACTGTACTCATGCTCATTGAAGAGCAAAATAAGAAAGGCGGTTTGCTGGGCAAACAATTAGAGGCAGTCGTCGTTGACCCTGCATCAAACTGGCCTTTGTTTGCCGAAAAAGCGCGTGAGCTTGTAGAGAAAGATAAAGTATCTGCGGTATTTGGCTGCTGGACTTCGGTATCTCGTAAGTCAGTTTTGCCGGTGTTTGAAGAGACCGATAACCTGTTGTTCTATCCGGTTCAGTATGAGGGGGAAGAGTCCTCTAAAAACGTTTTTTACACCGGGGCAGCACCAAATCAACAAGCCATTCCCGCTGTTGATTATTTAATGGATCAAGGGGTTGAGCGCTGGGTTCTTGCGGGTACTGACTATGTTTATCCGCGTACGACTAACAAAGTGCTTGAAGCGTATTTAAAAGATAAAGGTGTCGCTGAAGAAGACATCATGATCAATTACACGCCTTTCGGTCATTCAGATTGGCAGTCAATTGTGTCGGACATTAAAAAGTTTGGTTCTACGGGTAAGAAAACTGCTGTGGTTTCTACCATTAATGGTGACGCCAACGTTCCTTTCTATAAAGAGTTAGGCTCGCAAGGTGTGTCGGCTGAAGATATCCCCGTTGTTGCTTTCTCGGTAGGTGAAGAAGAACTGTCTGGTATCGATACAGCGCCACTGGTTGGTCATCTGGCTGCATGGAACTACTTCATGAGCGTAGAGGCAGACGCTAATGATGAGTTTATTGATGCGTGGCACAGTTATATTAAGAACGAAGATCGCGTAACTAATGACCCAATGGAAGCGACATACATTGGTTTTAATATGTGGGTAGAGGCGGTTAAAAAAGCAGGTACAACGGATTCTGAAGCCGTACAAGAGGCAATCATTGGGGTTAGCGTACCTAACTTGACGGGTGGCTATTCTACTATGATGCCTAACCACCACATCACTAAACCTGTATTGATTGGGGAAATTCAGGACGATGGTCAATTCGAAGTTGTTTGGAATACTTCGGGGACAGTTGCGGGGGATGCGTGGTCTGATTTCTTGGAAGGATCTAAAGATTTGATCTCTGATTGGCGTGCGCCGTTGTCGTGCGGTAACTACAACGTTAAAACCGCTAAGTGTTCTGGTCAAAACTACTAATCAGAATAATGTGTAGGGCTCTAGTAATAGAGCCCTTATCAGTAATGCTTGCTTTTACAATAGACTGTGTCGTTTCGATAGATTGATATGACATAACTGTCTCGGCTGCTCTATTTCTAGGGAGAGAAATTTTCCCTACTATCACTCTTTAAAGTGAGTTGATTATGCCTCTATATTTCTTCTCTAATCGCGTTAGTGCTTGTTATTCAAGCATGGCTCGACTTTTTCTTGTTCTACTTTTTCTGACTAGTTTTTCGTTACCAACCTATGCCATAAGTGATTTGGGGAAAGCTGGTGAGTTATTAATGAGTAGCTCTTTTGATGATAAATCAGAGGCGCTTCAGTTGTTAGCCAGTGAAAATAACCCAGATACCAAAGAAGTATTAAAACTATTAGGTGATGGTCAGCTTTTTTATCATAAAAAAGATAAGCAGTTATTTATTATAAGAAATTATGATACGGGCGCGGAAGCTATTAACTTTGATGGCCAATCACAAGTTATTTCCCGTAAACGAGACTACAAAAAAGTCACATTAAATAATGCGTTGCGTGGTGTTATTACACAACTAACAGCTGAAATGGAACTCAATGCCATCGATCCCGGAGTGCGTGAAGTAGCGGTTCGTGATTTGATGAAGGACCTTTCGCCCAGCACTGTCTCCTTGCTTAAAACACGCTTTACTCAAGAGCAAAATGCCGGCGTAAAAGCCTTAATCGGTACAGCGCTGGCGGTTAATGATTTAAAAAGTGATGATGCGGCTACCGTAGCTCAAGCGATTGAGCGCGTCGATGGCTCTTTAGAGCAAGAGGTGCGAGCAGCTTTACTGAATATTGTGAATGATCACCCTTCAGAAGACCTGCAACAGCAAGCTCAAAAGGTCATTAACGGTATTGATAATAAAATTGAATATTATGGTTGGTTAGAAACGCTGTATTTTGGGCTGAGCTTGGGGTCAGTATTAGTACTTGCAGGCATAGGTTTGGCCATTACGTTCGGCGTAATGGGGGTTATTAACATGGCCCACGGCGAGTTGATTATGATTGGTGCGTATACCACTTATGTTATTCAGCAGCTGATGCCTAACCATATAGGGATGTCCGTTATTATTGCAATCCCTGCTGCGTTTATTGTTTCTGGGCTTGTTGGGATTGCTATTGAGCGCGGTGTCATTCGTTTTTTATACGGTCGTCCATTAGAAACCTTGCTGGCAACTTTCGGTATCAGCCTTATTTTGCAGCAAGCTGTCAGATCTATATTCTCGCCGCTGAACCGCAGTGTTGAGACACCCGAATGGATGAGTGGACTTATCCAAATCAACCCTGTCTTTGCGCTAACAGAGAGCCGCTTGTACATCATATTGTTCTGCTTAATTGTGTTCTTTGCTTTATCACTCGTCTTGAAAAAAACACCGCTGGGTTTGCAAGTGCGTGCGGTATCGCAAAATAGAGCGATGGCGCAAGCCATGGGCGTGCGATCTAACCGAGTAGATGCGCTGACCTTTGGGCTAGGTTCAGGGGTTGCTGGTGTGGCAGGTGTGGCGTTGTCGCAGCTCACTAACGTTGGTCCTAATTTGGGACAGGCGTATATCATCGACTCTTTCATGGTTGTGGTTTTTGGCGGTGTAGGCAACCTGTGGGGTACGCTGGTTGCGGGTTTGAGCTTAGGAGTAGCTAACAAAGTGCTAGAGCCTTGGGCTGGAGCGGTATTGGCAAAAATTTTGGTGCTGGTGTTTATCATTCTATTTATTCAGAAGCGTCCACGAGGATTATTCCCTCAACGTGGCCGTGCGGCGGAGGGTTAAGCCATGAGACTGCTGACTGTTTTGCAGAATGACCGTGGTGGCCAAATTGTATTAAGTTTGGTGTTGGCGTTGGCGGTTATTGTCCCGATTCTCAACCTTGCGGTTCCCGAAACCAGTGCCTTTCATGTGCCAACGTATACGGTAACCTTGTTGGGTAAGTACCTTACCTTAGCCTTACTCGCGGTAGCTGTTGACCTTGTTTGGGGGTATTTGGGGATTCTTACTTTAGGGCATGGTGCTTTTTTCGCGCTCGGCGGCTACGCCATGGGCATGTATTTAATGCGCCAGATTGGTGATCGGGGTGTATACGGCAATCCCGAGTTGCCCGATTTTATGGTCTTCCTTGATTGGCAAGAACTCCCTTGGTTTTGGTATGGATTTGATCAGTTTTGGTTTGCGGTCATCATGATAGCTTTAGTCCCAGGGCTGTTGGCATTTGTGTTTGGTTGGTTAGCCTTTAGGTCACGCGTATCCGGGGTGTATCTATCTATTATCACGCAAGCGTTGACGTATGCATTGATGCTTGCGTTTTATCGGAATGAGATGGGTTTTGGTGGTAATAACGGCTTAACAGACTTTAAAGACTTGCTCGGGTTTTCTTTGCAAGAAGACAGTACACGCATTGCGTTGTTTATTGCGTCGGCTATCGCCTTGATAGCAGGCTACATAGTATGTCGCTTTCTTATGAATAGCCGATTAGGCCGCGTTTGTGTGGCGGTTCGTGACTCTGAATCACGAGCTCGTTTCATGGGGTATCGAGTTGAGAATGTAAAGTTATGGGTATTTGTTATTTCTGCGATTTTAGCCGGTGTTGCAGGGGCGCTGTATGTGCCACAAGTAGGTATCATCAACCCGAATGAATTTTCACCACTGAACTCCATCGAAGTTGTTGTCTGGGTAGCCGTAGGTGGTCGGGCAACATTGTTTGGTGCCATTGTCGGGGCTTTACTGATCAACTACGCAAAAACGTACCTAACCGCTGAGCTGCCGGAAATATGGTTGTTTGCGCTGGGGGGGATTTTTGTTCTTGTTACTCTACTCTTACCTAAAGGGGTGGTTGGGCTGCTATCGCGTAAGGAGGCACAGGCATGAGTGTAAAAAGTGCATTTGAGCATATGGTCAATCGAGACCATGTTTATCCGTTTATGGTGCCCAAGCAAGCCAGTAACTTGAATGTTGATAAAAACATCCTGCTCTACTTAGAAGATATCTCTGTTAGCTTTGATGGATTTAAAGCGATTAACAATCTTAATCTTTACATTAATGATGGCGAGTTGCGCTGTATTATTGGCCCTAATGGAGCAGGTAAAACCACCATGATGGATATCATTACCGGCAAAACTCAGCCGGATTCTGGTACGGCGTGGTTTGGCCAAACCATCAACTTACTAGAGATGGATGAGCCTGCCATAGCTCAGGCGGGTATTGGGCGGAAATTTCAAAAGCCAACGGTGTTTGAAGAGCTCACCGTTTGGCAAAACTTAGAGCTGGCAATGGCCGACGATCGTAAAGTCTGGACCATACTGAATGCCAAACTAAATAGTGAGCAGAGCGACATGCTCATGGAAACAGTGGCTCTTATTGGTTTAAAAGAGAATGTGGGTATGCCAGCGGGGCGCTTATCCCACGGTCAAAAGCAATGGCTAGAAATAGGCATGCTACTCATGCAAAAACCGCGCTTGTTGTTAGTGGATGAACCTGTTGCAGGCATGACTCATCAAGAAATGGATCGAACTTCCGAGTTGCTCATATCGTTGGCGGGTCGTCACTCGGTTGTTGTGGTGGAGCATGATATGGATTTTGTGCGTAGCTTAGCGGGCAAAGAGCGCACAGTCACCGTTTTACATCAAGGCAGTGTGCTGTCAGAAGGCTCCATGGATAAAGTACAGAACGATCCCAAAGTAGTGGAAGTATATTTGGGCGAATAGCCGCTGACGATAGGAATTTACCATGTTAAAAATAGAAGCATTGAACCAATTCTATGGTCAGAGCCATACACTGTGGGATGTAGATTTACACGTGCCAGAAGGGCAATGCACCGTTCTAATGGGGCGCAATGGTGTGGGAAAAACCACCCTGCTTCAGTGCATTATGGGCCACCATGCGGTTAAAAGTGGCAGCATGATGCTAGCTGGAGAAAACCTGTTAAACAAATCAGTAGAGCAACGCCCTCGTTTAGGGGTGGGATACGTGCCGCAGGGGCGCCAAATCTTTCCTTTATTGAGCGTCGAAGAAAACTTAGAAATAGGTCTGCCAGTCCGAGCACGCGGTGATCGAAAAATACCCGAATATATTTTTGATTTATTTCCTGTGCTTAACGATATGTTACACCGTCGCGGTGGTGATTTATCGGGTGGTCAACAGCAGCAGCTAGCAATAGGACGAGCCTTAGTAGTCAACCCAAAGCTGCTCATACTGGATGAACCCACAGAAGGGATTCAGCCTAATGTGGTATCTGAAATTGGTGATATCATTCGTAAGTTGAACCGAGAAATGGGGCTTACCGTCCTATTAGTCGAACAAAAACTACCCTTTGCTCGCAAGGTAGGGGACCGTTTTTGCATTCTCGATCGCGGTCGTCATGTTGCTGAAGGTGAAATGACGGCTCTTAATGACGCCTTAGTAAAAGAGTATTTAACAGTATGAATGCACGGGTACAGCCAGAAACAGGGTGGAAAGCACAGCTGCAATTGGGTTATCAAGATCGCAATGGAAAAACGCGGCTGGTAGATCGTGTTCAACGCGGCCCATTAGCTGTGCAGCGCTCTTTATATCCTGAAGGTGCACCTTGCCATACCTATTTGCTGCACCCTCCGGGCGGCGTTGTGGGCGGCGATCAATTGGATATCCGGGTAGATGTTCAACCGAATGCTCATGCCATGATCACTACGCCGGGTGCCACCAAGTTTTATCGTTCCGAAGGTAAACAAGCACTGCAGCAACAAACCTTAACGGTGCAAGCGGGGGCCACATTGGAATGGCTGCCACAAGAAAATATAGCATTTCCAGGCGCAAATGCTCGCATTTACAGTGATGTTCACTTAGTACAGGGCAGCCGGTTTATCGGCTGGGAACTGCAATGCTTAGGCCGTCCCGCAATTCAAGAAACATTTGATAACGGCAATATGGATACCTGCTTGCGTGTACATGTTGATGGCACATTGCAGCTTATTGATAGCATGAAAACAAATGGCCTCTCGTTAGTAGAGAGCGCAGCTGGGCTGCGTGGGTATGCTATGAATGCTTCGCTAATCGCAGGCACTATCCCAGAAACTCACCTAGATACTGTACGAACCGTACTCGAATCGTTTGACCCCAGCTTACCCGTAGGCGCCACTTGGATGGATAACCTCCTTGTTGTTCGCATGCTAGGTAACAACACCGAAGACATACAAAAAGTACTTATCCCCGTGTGGAAAGCGCTACGTGAACAGTGGTTAGAAGTACCCGCGTGCCCACCGCGAATTTGGGCGACGTAGCTTTCAGTGCCTAGCGTTAATCATAATCCGGAATCAATCCATTATAATAGCGGTGGTAATTCCCTTTTTTGGTGTTGTGCTCGGCGACTACCTGTTCTTTAGATGGCGTACCGTCAGAAATGAACGGCTTAGGGTTGTCGGCTATGTATTGGTCGACTCTAGCCAGTATTTTTTTATCACGCGTGCGATCACGGTAATAGCACAGTGGGTAGTCAAAAAACCACCGAATAGGGTCTAATATACTAAAGCTGTTTTTAGACTGATAGAGATCCTTTTCGTCTAAATCGCCATAAAAATAATCGGCAACAAAGTCGCGTATCACTTTACCAAAATACGCATCAACAACAGGGA
Source organism: Neptunomonas phycophila (assembly GCF_001922575.1). Classification (NCBI taxonomy): domain Bacteria; kingdom Pseudomonadati; phylum Pseudomonadota; class Gammaproteobacteria; order Oceanospirillales; family Oceanospirillaceae; genus Neptunomonas; species Neptunomonas phycophila. Next base: position 284,440 of record NZ_MRCI01000001.1, read on the forward strand.
TACTGCCACAACGAAAGGTTTTAATCACTTCGGGTTTGTCCGCGCGCTGTAAATTGACATGTAAGCTGTCGTGTAATGCACCATCAACAGGTTGAAATACCCCTGTTTTATTATCCATTTTTAAAAATGTAATGGGCGTGTAATAGCGCTTATCTAGGTTTTGAAGTTGAAAAATATAGAGTCGATTAAACGACACGGTATAAATAACACGCCTTTCTCTATCGCAAACAATGGGTTGGTTTCTTGGGTAGCAGAGTATGAAGAGAAATATAACGATAGGTGTTATATAGAAGAAGAAAAAGCCAAAATAGTTAAGGAATACTTGGTCTGGGCTTAGAGGTCTAAGCCATTCTTCTGCGAAGGGAGCTAATTCATGATCTTTGGGTTCGTATCCAAGAATCTCTATAAATGTTTTTCTAGTTAATACTTCTCGATTAAAAGATTTATTATATGAAGTTTCGAAGTTTTCTTTTAATTCTCCTATGCTTAAATTATTTATAAAAAATACTCCTGATACAAAAGCAATTAAGCCTATGATTAGAGTTAGTCTAATGTGTTCGTTTGTGTTAACTTTTATTTTTAATGTTTTTTTGTTTGATTTTAAGTTTTTTCTTAAGTTGTTGATCATTTTTTAAATCTCTATTTCTATTTCTTCAAAAAACTCACCGTTAGGTACTCTAGGTAGTGTTATTTGAAAAACTAGAAGAATGCGATGGGGCTTTTTTGGGGCCTCATATAAAACTTCTACCTTACCAGGTGATACTAGGTATTTTTTTATTGATGTGATGATTTTTTTGATAGGTTTTTTAATATGGCCATGTGGTGTTGGTATTTTTTGATAGGAATTACATGTTATTGTGAGTTTTTTGATCTCAGAGTCGTTGGTGATTTTAGAACAAAGTATTTCGAACTTATTATCATTAATGTTCTCGTCAGTGATTGTTAATTTCGACATTATATCTAAAAACTCTTCAACTTCTCTTTTGAAGCCTAATTCTAAGTTTTCTTTTCTCAAAGAAGCAAGATTTATAAGTTTGTTGATTTTGGGTCTTTCATGAAATGATAAATAACTATCACTTGTCCCCCAAAACGAATGCTCTATCCACGTCTCCTTTTCATCATCTGAAAACAAAGAAATGACCGTGCCGATGATGACGAGGCCTATGGCTACAATAAACAAAGGCGGTGCTATTGTACTAAACAGTAAAATAAAGCTGCCGATGGCCGTGATACTGTTGCCGATAGCACCTACGGTATCGCCTTTTGCGTAGGATTCATATGCAAGACCAGCCGATAAGAATACACCGATAATGCCCAACCCTTTAACGGTGTGTCGTGCTAGTTTCCGCCCTGTACTCACATTGGCTCTTGAGGGTTTTAGTAATTCTAGCCAATCCTCATCGACTCTTTTCGGTAAGCCTCTGATGTATTTATCTATTAAGGATCTTTTCTTAAATGTTTTGGCTAACGTTTCTACGGTAAGGTCTGATCGAATCATACCCGCGCTGGCTGCAAATTTGACTTCATTGAGCGCGAATACGGCGCTGAATGAGTCTGCAAACGCTTTGGTAATTTTGGCTCGCGGATCGTTTATTAATTGACCTGCTGCGGAGTGTGCTCGATTAGGTGTGTTGTATGAGGCAAGTGTGTCGTAAAGCGATAAGAATGATAGGGCAATACCTAAATGAGTCGCCTTATAGTCCCACCCTATTTTTTTCTCATGGTTATCGATTGATTGCGGCGTTAACGCAAACTTCATATTTACCCTGTAAATGTAGATCTTGCCCGATTCAGAGGAGGCAGGGCTTTCAGTTCGGTATTTGCCTGTTAAGGCAAAAGTACCGTTTTGTTTCATGGGTTTGATGTTGTCGATGAACCGGCCGCCATTACGTAGCCTTGATTCAAATATTTGCCGAGTAGCTGAATCCGATTTAAATTCTTCGGATGAGGCTTCGAAAAAGGTTTCAACAAACTGACTGATGACTTTTCGTTTGTAGGTACCTTTGCTGCCTTTCTTTTTGGTCTCTACGTATTTATACGCGGCCTCTTTACCGATGGCCTTGCAGACAGCGTCCAAAACAATGGGGAAACGCGTTGAAACAGAGCCGCTGGCGACACTGGCACGAATAAATCCTTTTAACCCGTTGCTTAAAAAAGCACCAGCCGCTTTTACTTGTTTGAATGACAGTGGAGGGGAGTCCTCTGAATCCATCGCATTAATAATCGCTTGAACATAGTGAGTCCCCGGGATGGTGTGCGATAGGTTGTCTAGGGTTTTGGCATAATAGAGGCAATAATAGGTGATATATTCTTCTAAGTCCGCGCCTTTGGCGTGCTCTAGGTGTTTGGATAGATAACTGAGAATAGGCTCTGCTGTTCCTTTGCCTGTACGCTCCCCATGTAAGGCCAGTGATTGGGTAAGCGTGGCATTGATCTTATCATTCTCTTCATACTCCGCCTTTAATTCGCCATATTTGGTATCGAACTCAAGGCTGAGAGGGTCGCTAATTGGTGGCCTTCTTCGGTTGCCTGCTATTTTATTCCGTCTGTTTCTGGGTGTGTCGGGTAGTTGGTACTTATATTTGCGGTCTGATGCTTGTAGTTGTTCGATGAGTTGACCAATGGTTAATGGGTAATAGTGATCATCGTAAAACTTGGCTGCTATGTTGTTTTGAAAAGAGACCATCGCGTTAATATCCAGGTGCTCTCCAATGGGATCGTGAATACCAACGATTAACCCATTAAGGTAGCTGGAAAAACTGTCAAACATCGCTGATGGTTCTTGATGAGCCATCGTATGCCTAATTAGATTCTCGAATTCATAAGCGGTGTTTGATTGAGCCGGAACTTCTTTTGTAAATGCGTCGCTTATGTTGGAAAGTTCGCTAAGCGGCACGGCATGGGTATCACCACCATCACTTACGTTAACCTGTGTCATGAGTTGATTTTTTAACGTGCTGTTAGTCGATACTGCATCGAACAGCGGCTTAGGCCATCGCTCTTCGCTGTAGGCTATCCAAAATGTCTTTACGTCTTTTGTAACAAATGCGAAGGGGTAGCCATTCTCTTTTTCGTCTTTTGTCCAGTCGCTTCGCGCGCCATTATTCCAAAATACTTTGCTAAAACTGTAGGGTGCCGAAAAATCCCCGTCATCCAGTTGTCTAAACTCAGTACCGTTTGTATCTTCGCTATCTGTGTAATGAGAAAAAATATTCCATACGCCTTTGTCATCATAAATAAAGATATAACCTTTGCGTACTCGCAGTAATTCATGATCTTTGAGGTTGTTAATATTTTGAGGCGGCGCGATTTGCTTAGGTGACTCCATCAAGCTAGTTAAGGAATCCCCTTTGATCGCATAACGCATAGGGAAGATAGGGATAATGTTGGTATCGGGTGGCGGTGTGTAGTTAGCTTTTGCTTTACCTAACGAAGTAAAACCGGTTCCTTTAGTATTAGGTGAGTCGCTGGGCTTGGCAACTGGTGGGACAATGGCTTTTGCTTTTTTTAGGCTTTCCCCATTGAGTATGCTGTGGAGTATTTGGCCGTGATCATTTTTCGCATTGCTCATTGGATATCCTTATCTAATGATGCGCTTTATAAGCATTTTGATAGAGCGAAAGAATATTACTGCTTATCCTAGAAAAGGTCTAACAATTAGTCTCTAACCGATTTGCTTTACGCTTGATGTGTCGATTTTATGCATTCGATTTTCCTCCTTAGATTTGATCGATGCAGGTCATTGTAAAGTGCTTTTTTTGAGCTAGTATGAAAACACAGTTGATGGATTAACTAAGGATTTTCATGTTAAACAGCAATGGACCGCTAAGGTACAACGAAAAAGAAAGATACCGCGTAATCGAATTGTTTGCGTTGTGGGAAGGCCGAGTGAATACAACTCACCTCCAGAATGTATTTGGCATAGGCCGGCAAAAAGCGTCTGAAATTATTGGGTCTTATACGCAGCGCTACCCTCAAAACTTAGACTACAACGCATCTGCAAAAGGCTATCAGCTGACGGATGAATTTACGCCTTGGCATGCCGGTAGTAGTTTTGATGAATATTATCACTTACTGACGCGAGCTGGCCATAATGACTACCTGTCGTTTTTGCAGACAGGTTTCTCCCTACTTGAAGCCCCACTTCGTAATATCTCACCTGCATTGGTGCAGCCGATCATTAAAGCCATACGCGAAAAACGCCGCTTAGATATTGGCTACGCTTCCGTCTCGTCGCCTGAGTATGAATCCCGCATTATCTCGCCTCACTGTTTAGTATTTGATGGTATCCGCTGGCACGTACGCGCATGGTGCGAAAAAAATCAACAATACCGAGATTTTGTCTTATCTCGCTTTAGTGGTGAATTCGAATTTGAAGGCCCTTCAGAACATACCGCTGAAGACGATGAGCGATGGAATACCTGGTTAGATATCGTCATCGAACCAGACCCGCGTTTAAGCCCTGCCAAAAAGCGTATCATTGCTATGGATTACCAAATGGAAAACAACCAACGCATTATTCCTCTACGCGCCGCTTTAGTACTTTATGTATGGCAACGTCTGCGGCTGGACCATTACGCCCAAGACCCCGAAGCTCAACAAATTACCATCACCCCCGAAAGCCATAAAGCGATTAAACCCTACCTGCCTTAAAAAGCGACATGTGTTTCTGACCAGTATTGAGCGGCTCACAAATATACGCTCCAATGAAAAGGTCAGGACGACAAAAGGATGGATGAATAGGGTTAGGGATACCAAGGAAATGGAAAAGCCAAGGATGGCCTTATTTTAAGGAGAGTTAAATGGAGCAGTTCTCACCGTCGGATATGAAAACCATATTGCACTCTAAACGAGCCAATATGTATTACCTAGAATATTGCCGAGTTATGCAAAAAGACGGGCGTGTGCTCTATCTCACCGAAGCCAAAAAAGAAAACCAATACTTTAATATTCCTATCGCTAACACCACCGTCATCATGTTGGGTACTGGCACTTCTATTACTCAAGCGGCGATGCGTATGTTATCACAAGCGGGAGTGTTGGTTGGCTTTTGTGGCGGTGGGGGCACACCGCTTCACATGGCAAGCGAAGTCGAATGGTTAACCCCACAAAGTGAATATCGACCAACTGAATATCTGCACGGCTGGATGAAGTTTTGGTTTGATGATGAAAAGCGGCTGATGGCTGCCAAAACGTTTCAGCAAACGAGAATTGGTTTTTTGGAGCAAGTATGGAATAGAGATAAAGATTTAAAAGCCGAAGGGTTTTCGATAAAAGATAGCCAGCTAACGTCGCCATTTGAAATCTTCCATCAAAGAACAGGTGCGGCTAAAAAGCAATCAGATCTGCTCTTAACTGAAGCTCAGTTGACTAAGGTGCTTTATAAATACGCTGCAAATAATGTGAGCATCAGCGACTTTACCCGTCAGCATCAATCCGCAGACAAAGCGAATGATTTTCTTAATCATGGTAACTACTTAGCCTACGGTTTAGCCGCAAGCTGCTTATGGGTATTGGGTATACCTCATGGTTTTGCGGTAATGCACGGCAAAACACGCCGGGGAGCTTTAGTCTTTGATATTGCAGACTTAATCAAAGACGCCATCGTATTACCGTGGGCATTTATCTGCGCAAAAGAAGACGCGACAGAGCAAGAGTTTCGCCAACAAATACTGCAAAAATTTACCGATCACAAAGCCATGGATTGTATGTTCGAGTCGGTAAAAAAAGTCGCATTACAAGATTACACCCAAACTCAAATTGAGGAACAAAACCTATGATGGTGACCTTTGTTTCCCAGTGCGAGAAAAATGCCCTTAAAAAAACACGCCGTGTGCTAGATGCATTTGCCAATCGCATAGGTGATAACACATGGCAAACATTGATTACCGAAGAGGGGCTCTTAACGGTTAAAAAGATGCTGCGTAAAACCGCGAGTAAAAGTACGGCAGTTAGTTGCCATTGGATCAGAAGTCGATCTCGCAGCCAGTTTCTATGGGTGGTAGGTAATAAGAATAAGTTTAATTTGGAGGGTGTAGTGCCTGTGAACACGACAGAAAAAGAGGTTTTTATAGATGTAGCAACAGATAAACCCAAACAAGGCGTGTTGTATGCAAACACACATTTACAGCCGCTAAGTGAACACTTATTTGCCGTAGGTTATGTGGCTGAGCAATTGCATCGGCAACTATTCCCAGATAATTCACAGTTTTCAATCATGAATTTTATTGCGGGTTGTCTGCATGACCTTGGCAAAGTTGACCCTAAGTTCCAAGAGTGGGTAACTAACCCAAAAAAGAAAACGTTTATAGCGGAAGATGGCCAGCATATTGACGATGCTAAGTTTAGCTTCGATAAACACCCAAGGCACAATGAAGTGTCGTTATTGCTATATCAATTGCTTGATAGCGCATCGCTTACCTTATTAAACCCGAGCAATAAACGCACAGTCAAACATGCAGTTTACTGGCATCATGCTAAACCGTTTCGAAAAGAAAAAAGCGGTTTTGATACTTATAAAGACATCAGTAAAAAATGGGCGGCGAATCAAAAAGAATGTAGTTTGACAGCTATCTTGGCTAAAGCTCAAACTTTGCTAAAGCACGTTATTGGTATAGATAAAACATACCGTAATTCAAGTAAAAGCCTGCTTGAGAACTCCATTCTGATGGAAGTCTCTCAAGAAATAGAGGCTAGCCTGCCCGATGCGCCACCGTTACCTAGTTATAAAGAATACGATTTTGAGGAGTCAGTCTCTGCCTATAATGCCAATGTAAAAATAAACGCGTTAAATAACATTGCAAGAGCTTGCTTGATCACGGCAGACCGAAAAGTATCTTCGTTAAGTGCTGAGGGTTTACACTCGGCTATTTTTGAACGCTCATTAAATGAGCTTGTTGCCGAGCTGCTTAATGTTGAATCCACTCTGAGTAGTGATATTGAGACTTGTTTAGGTGCATTTTTTCCAGAAAGCGTCCGAAGTAAAAGACAAAGTGGAATCGCCAAGCAACTAAATCATGTTGAAGATATTGCGGTACTTGCAGGTGCAGCAGGCTGTGGTAAAACTAAAATTGCCTTGGAATGGGCAAAGCTACAAGGCGCAAAGCGTATAATTTGGGTATGTCCTCGGGTACAGGTATGCCAAGGCTTATTTTATGAGCTGACCTCAGAGCAATACCTACCTAATAGCACTATTGAAATTAATACTGGTGAGTTTAAGTTTCATAATCAATGGGATAATCCAATATCCGAGGGTGAGAATTTTTCTGGCGACATAGTAATCACTACTATTGATCAGGTTCTCGGCTCAGTTATAAGCCACACCAAAGCCAATACCCTTATTGATTTTTTAAACGTACATGTTGTGTTTGACGAATTTCATGAATACGTCAATATGCCGTCTTTTAATTTATTGTTTGCTGAGCTGATAGCGGCGAAAAAAATGCAAGAACAGCAGGCAAAAACTTTGTTAGTGTCGGCTACACCGCATTATGTATTTGTTGAAGACTTGTTGGGTATTCACCCAGACGACATTAAAGTCATGCCTTCGTTTAACCAAAGCCAGTATCAACTTGATTTTAAAGTATTTGACGATACTGACTTAGGTAAATCCAATCCACTTTTTACACCACAAAGCGATTGTACTTTTGTGATCAGTAACATGGCGCTTACCGCACAAAACAGTTTTATAGTCAATCAACATATCGAAAATGCTGTGTTGCTCCATTCAAAATTCATCAAAAGTGACAAGCGTAAATGGTTTGCTGAAGTGTACGATGCATATAAGCGTGATGGTACTCGCAAATATGAAGTGCTGCGCAGTGGGCCTATTGTGCAAGCATCACTGAATATCAGTTGTGATTACATGGTGGCCGAAATAACTAGTGCAGAAAACTGTTTACAGCGCTTAGGTCGGTTAGATCGTTTTGGCGAAAATAAAAATGTGAATATTTACGCCTTAGCGGTACCTGAATCCATTGCAAATGGAAAAGGAAAAAGCCCAGCTGCGGGGTTCCTTGGCAAAATGTACGTACTAAGTTCAGCGCGCGCATGGTATCAGTTTTTAAATAATGAACTAGCAGGTAAAACGTTTACCTTGCCCGAGATATATCAGTTGTATTTTACCTTTCATCATACCGACCGTAACCGAGGGCTTATTGAAAATGATTTAGTCGCTGCGCTTAAAAATAGCGTGCAACAGATAAATCATAAAGTGATCGATCCTATTACGGTACCACCGAAAAAAACCAAAGATAAAAAGCGCAGTAAAATTAGCAAAAGTTCACTGCGTGGAGATAACCGTTTTGTGCAAATGGCGGTTGTTGATTTAACTGATCAAAATCCGAAATACCACCCTACAGAATACGCTTACTCAATGCCGTTGGACGATGACAGTAATATCGATAATCTTACTTACTCCACTAATGCAATTTGTGGCTACGGGAAAAGTGATAAAGATTTACTGTCTCACATGTTTAAAAAACACCATAACATTATGGGCGGTACGGGTAAGTCATTCACCGATAAAATATTACTAAACGAAGCTCGAGATCCAGAGTCACCGATTTATTTAAGTTATACCACTAACGATTTATTGCAGGTGGGCGGCGAAAGTGCTCGCCACGCACATGCAATCTATTATGCGGTATGCGATAAACAAGCTATCGGCGCTATGTCTATAAAACAAATTAATCAAACTACAGAAGATGAGGAATAAATCATGGAAAAAGTAACAGGAATTAAGAGTGTTGATTTTAAAATTAAAGCAGCAGGACATGGTGTCGTGAATTGGAATGGGCCAACAACCTTGACCGGAGATAATGGGAAAACGGTCGACAATCATACATTACCTAAATTACGAGGATATACAAATTTAACGGGTAAAGTAAAAGACGATACTGGCTATAAGTATAAAAAAGAAGCGACGGATATCGATTTTAAGAAGACACCGCTATACATCAGCCAAAATTGTATTCGTCATCACCTTTTTAAAGATCAAGCATTTGATTTGCATTTCGCGGCAGATAAAAATTTAGAGATGGTCTTAGCATCAGTTACTGGGTTAATTCGTGGTTATGTTGTGCCGTCAAGCCAATGTAAACGAACAAGCCCCCTACTTATTGAAGATTTTGTTGATCAGCTAGGTAACGGCAATTTTGAACAATTTGGTCAAGCTGGTGCACGTGATAGTTCATCATTTTTTTCTAAAACTACCTTCGGTGATACAGAATATATTTCGTATGGCTCAATCAGCATTGAGCAATTACAGTTTATTTCTCTCGATAAAAAGTTTGACCGCGCCAGCATGGTTATCACAGAAGGGAAAGGTGAAGAAGTTGCTAAAACAGTACAAAATTTCATTACAACATTGAATCCAGTACTTAACCCTGTAGCGACTTTCCATGGTAACTATATACGCAAGGGTACAATCTTCGAAGAGGGTGAATGCGGAATTTTACTTAACAATGATGCAATTCAAGCTGTTGTTGAACATACCTTATCACGTATTGCTGACTTAAGTATTCGTCAGGCGAAAGGTTATATGTATGTTGATGAGATTACTGTTGATTATAACGACAGCCATAAGATGATGCGCATTAAGCGTGATGAATCAGAAATCGTGAATGAACAACATGCACCTTTTGCTCAATATTTTTATGCAAAATAGGAGGAAGCATGAAAATAACCATTGAATACGACTCTTGTTGGCGTAATGCTTTTTTAGGGGGCTCAAATAATGAGCCAGTCCCTAAAAAAGGCCGTGAATTTCTAGGTTCAATGACGAGCTTAAAAAAAGACGGTAATTTTAAACTGTGTAAAAATACACTAGACACAGTAATGGGCGTACTGAATCGTTTGATTGGTGATCAACGTAAGCTTTATCAGGCGCGTAGCAAAATGTATGAAACCGCTTATTATTTCGAAAAGTTAGAAGATAAAGTGAGTTTTATAGATAAGCCAAGACTAACCAATGAAATGACCTACATCCGAAACATGAATGGCAGCACTGATCAGAATGCATTCACTGGAATGATAAAAGTCGCTGATCCTGTATTTACGTCAAAATACTCACAGCAGTTTTGGGGTGTGCTGAACCTAAGTTTCAAGCAGCTTTGTGATTTTATTATTTTCAATCCACCAGTAGTTGAAGTCATAGATCTAAATCCGCTTAGCATTATTAATCGTTTAGAATTTTTAAATAAAGAAAAAGCGATGGAAAATCAAGGTGATCTGGCCAAGGCGGTTGAACTGCTAAAGTCATCTTTTCCTGATATTGAGTATTATAATAAGAAAGGTCTAATAACACCTATTAGTATCTATTGTTCAGCTCTTTATTTACAACTTGAGCGCTTAGAAAGCGATTTTGATATGACATCTGCTAAAACTAAAGCAGGTGGTATTAGTGGGATATCCAAACGTGGATTTACCAAAAAAGATTTTATGGGAAGATATACTACAGGGCCAAAAAAAATAATATGGGGTAATCCATATATCAAAAAAGAAAAAATAAAAGGCCAAGGGGAGGTGACTTCCATGATGACCAAAGCCAGCGGCCAATTAGAAATTACTATTGATGTAGATCGAGATAAAGCCCAAGAAATAAAAACTCTGATTGAAAATGCCGGCGTATCGAGTTTTTACCTTGGTAAAAAAGGGCTGGCTTATGTTTCAAACATTCGGCTTTAGGAGCAACCATGGACTCATATATTGATATTCAATTAAAACCGGATAGCGAAATGCGCGAAGCAGAGCTTAGCAGCAAGGTTTTTACTAAATTCCACAAAGCCTTGGTCACGCTAAATAGCAACAATATTGGCATTAGCTTTCCGAAAGTACATACAAAATTAGGTCGTCTATTTCGTATACATAGTCAAGCTAGTGCATTACATGATTTGCAAGATTTAGAGTGGCTGGGAGCATTATCTGGTTATTGTCAGTTTAGTGCCGTTTCTGCGGTGCCTGAACAAGTGAAATACCGCGTTGTTTCAGTTAAACGCAGTAATTTAAGTAAAGCCAAGTTAAAACGTTTAATTGCTCGAGGCAGTATAGATAAAGAAGGTGAGAAGCGTTACAAAGTCAAAATGCTCAGCCAAGGGTTTGATAACCCTTACCTTGACTTGTTTAGTGGCTCAACAGGGCAGGTACACCGTAAATTTTTTGAATTTGGTGAGTTACAACCAAATCCAACGAGCGGAAAGTTTGATTCATATGGATTAAGCACCACAGCTACCGTACCTTGGTTTTAACCTATTTTTTTGCTCTTTAAAAATTCATTTTAAAAACAATAAGTTACAATGGTGGTTTTTAATAAGGTAAAAGAGTGTTTTTATCCTAACTGCTTGTTGTAACTTATTTTTATGCTGCTAATCTATTGTTCACTGCCGCACAGGCAGCTTAGAAATGATGCGACAACACCAGACGATGCGAGTTACAGTTCACTGCCGCACAGGCAGCTTAGAAAATAGTAAGCGGCTTTAAAGATTTAGTTTTTTCGTTCACTGCCGCACAGGCAGCTTAGAAAATTATTGCTGGCTTTCAAGCTTGTCAATAGGGGTTCACTGCCGCACAGGCAGCTTAGAAACATTTCTTGATATGTCAGCAACAGAGCCATTGGTTCACTGCCGCACAGGCAGCTTAGAAATAGAATAACATCAGGGCCACGAACAACAGAAAGTTCACTGCCGCACAGGCAGCTTAGAAATGACATTAAGATTACTCGTGCTGATGTTGCATGTTCACTGCCGCACAGGCAGCTTAGAAATCATAATTTTGTAAATTTGAATATTGCGAAATGTTCACTGCCGCACAGGCAGCTTAGAAAGATCAGAGCGCGAACATGAGCATGTAACAGTGGTTCACTGCCGCACAGGCAGCTTAGAAAGCGCTTAGTGCCGACGTTTCGCCGCCTACTGTGTTCACTGCCGCACAGGCAGCTTAGAAAAGGTGCGGGGAAGTCTCTCTATGCTACTAAACGTTCACTGCCGCACAGGCAGCTTAGAAATATTGCCAGTTTGTAGATTTCGATACCCTTTAGTTCACTGCCGCACAGGCAGCTTAGAAAATCAACTCATAACCACGGCGCACGATTGCCTCGTTCACTGCCGCACAGGCAGCTTAGAAATTCTTGAACCTGTGGCGAGGTGTAATACCCATGTTCACTGCCGCACAGGCAGCTTAGAAATGTCGGTTCTATTGTCTTCTATGATGAGTGTCGTTCACTGCCGCACAGGCAGCTTAGAAATTGAATCGCGCCGCCAAGGGCGACAAGGGCCTGTTCACTGCCGCACAGGCAGCTTAGAAAGCAAATAGCTCTGCACATATTAACTTAGCCAGGTTCACTGCCGCACAGGCAGCTTAGAAATGCACTGCTTTCGGTGCGGCGGGCGAGGAGTGGTTCACTGCCGCACAGGCAGCTTAGAAATTCTGTGTATGCTATATCGTTTGTGCCGACGCGTTCACTGCCGCACAGGCAGCTTAGAAATTATGGAATAGACAGCATAGGCATTAACAACAGTTCACTGCCGCACAGGCAGCTTAGAAAAACAGAAGCCGAAATAAAATACCAGCAAGCACGTTCACTGCCGCACAGGCAGCTTAGAAACATAACCCCTACCGCCGGGGCAACTATTGATTGTTCACTGCCGCACAGGCAGCTTAGAAATCCATTCCTGTCCAGTCAAAAATCTTTGTATAGTTCACTGCCGCACAGGCAGCTTAGAAATCGCGGCGCTAAGTGCAGTAAGGAGCAACATGGTTCACTGCCGCACAGGCAGCTTAGAAAATTCAATACACCGATAAAGAAAAAGGCACAGTGTTCACTGCCGCACAGGCAGCTTAGAAACGCTAGGGGCGCTTTGAATGGGTTAATCAATGGTTCACTGCCGCACAGGCAGCTTAGAAAGCAAGTGGAGCGTATATCGCCGTTTGATCTGTGTTCACTGCCGCACAGGCAGCTTAGAAAGTGAACAGCACATTGATGTTTCCTACGCTACGGTTCACTGCCGCACAGGCAGCTTAGAAAAAAGGGCAGGCTTGTAAGTGTTGAGCCGCCAAGTTCACTGCCGCACAGGCAGCTTAGAAATAATAAATAAAGGAGTATCTGGGCGCTCAATTGTTCACTGCCGCACAGGCAGCTTAGAAAAAACGGTACTACCGGTAATCATGGTTCAACTGGTTCACTGCCGCACAGGCAGCTTAGAAAGAAATCGTATGATTACGACGAAGATCAAGAGCGTTCACTGCCGCACAGGCAGCTTAGAAAAGCTTGATGATGAAGCTATTGCGCTACTCAACGTTCACTGCCGCACAGGCAGCTTAGAAATAAAGGACATTCAATATCATCTTCATATTTTAGTTCACTGCCGCACAGGCAGCTTAGAAAAGCGCGTAAGGCGGCGTTAGCGCGTCACCTTGGTTCACTGCCGCACAGGCAGCTTAGAAAGAAGGTGATCCAGCATATGCTTCAGGCCCAGGGTTCACTGCCGCACAGGCAGCTTAGAAACGCAAGGGGCGCTCTGAATGGGTTAATCAATGCGTTCACTGCCGCACAGGCAGCTTAGAAAGGCAGGCGGCTAAAAACGTATTCACCCATATCGTTCACTGCCGCACAGGCAGCTTAGAAATCCTCGCCCAAGGCGCGATACCTTTAACTTGTGTTCACTGCCGCACAGGCAGCTTAGAAAGAGAAGCTAGCGCAAATCAAAGAATCAGGCGGGTTCACTGCCGCACAGGCAGCTTAGAAAACACTACCGAAGCTGACATTAAAGAGCTTCAAGTTCACTGCCGCACAGGCAGCTTAGAAAGATCCGCTCATGGGGATTACAGCGCATTGCAAGTTCACTGCCGCACAGGCAGCTTAGAAACTTTCGGTGATCAGGGTAAGCAGCAAAGAACTGTTCACTGCCGCACAGGCAGCTTAGAAAATAAGAATTTTGAGCATGAGAGACAAGAACCGATCCACTGCCGCGCAGGCAGCTTAGAAACGCGAAAGAAACAGTGTTTTTAATTGAATTTGATCCGGTGACGCCGTGCTTTTATCCACTGCCGCGCAGGCAGCTTAGAAAACTTCAACTAGTGCTGCTCTCTTGTGTGACTCGTTCACTGCCGCACAGGCAGCTTAGAAAACCCAGTGCGATGACTTGTGCGGCTAACGAGCGTTCACTGCCGCACAGGCAGCTTAGAAAATACAATAACCTGTTGGCTAGGGTAGCGCCCGGTTATCAGAGGCTGGGCGCGTGTTTAACAATTGCCTAAAAAACTGTCTCGATAATACGCTGATTGGAATGTTCTATATGAGCTTTGAGTAGTTCACAGGCGGTTTTGTCATCTCGTTTAAACGCGGCTTCCATGATGAGTTTATGGTCATCTTGATGGGCTGTGTTTTGAGTGTCGTTAGTCGTTTGCTCTGGTTGATGGATAAGTGACAGTCGGCGATATCGTTCGGATTGATCATAGAGTGTTGATAAAAAACGTAATTGCCATTGTGATGGGCATTGGCTGATCAGTGCCAGATGAAAGAGCCTGTTTTCTCTAATCAGTTCGCCTGCCATGGCTTCGCGTTGGCCTATGGCTTGTTGTTTGATGGTGATTTCGCGATGGCGTGCTCCGGCGATGTTTGCTTCCCAGTTGAGATCGCCCAGCCGAATAGACTGTGCCAACGCATCTACTTCTAGCATGACTCGTAAGCGCGATACTTCTAAAAATTCTTCTAATGAGACTGGCGCTGCCCAGTAGCCTCGTTGCCCTTTACGGATCACTAAACCTTCGGCATCGAGCCTAGATAAGGCTTCTCGGATAGGAGCGGCGCTGGTCTCGTACTGCTGCGTTAGGTGGTTGATAGATAATTTACTGCCGGGGGGAATGGCGCCGTCAACTATATGCTGGCGTAGTTGTTGGTAGCTGGTGTTCGGGTCCTTGGTGTTTTTTATTGTCATGATATCGCCGCATTTTTTGTTGTTAGTTATGTGGTATTTGTCCGTAAATGCCTTACGTAACGGTATCTTATCATCTCAGTATGGATATGACCTGAGGCTTAGTTTCTTTATCTTATATCACTATTGATATAATAAGTGCGATGTTTTTTTAATTGATAGGAGCTAATCGCTTTCGTACTATCAAATTAAGTAAGATGAACACTGCCGTATGGGTTTGCTGGTAGTTCAAGGTAACATTGGACGATTAGGTGCAAACTGACGGTTAGTTGAAGCTGGCTATCATGAAATGGCTGGTTTAGGATTGTTGAGGCCCTCTTAAGGATTCATAATCTGCATTAATCTTAGTTAATCCGGTACTTTAGCGAGCCTTCCACGTGAGGCCGGACCCCAATATTAAGCATAATAACAATGAAGGAAGCTATGCTATGAAAACCAAGTTTATTAGTTCGTTAGCGGCACTGACGTTTATTTCTACGGCGGCGTTTGCTGAGTACCCAACAAAAGATATTCAAGGTGTTATTCAGTGGGGTGCGGGTGGCTCTACGGATACAGTGATGCGCTCGGTAGCGCCACACGCTGAAAAAGTGCTGGGTACGGATATTATTCTTACGAACAAAACCGGCGGTGTGGGAGCAATAGCAACAAAGCTGGTGAATGCGAAAAAAGCCGATGGTTATACTTTGTTGATGGGCGCTGAAAACCCACAAATGTATAAAGTGCTTGGATTAGCAAACATCGATTATTCGGATATGATTCCGGTTAATGTGTTGGCTCGTGGTATTCCTATTTTTGTTGCCAGCAACGATGCTCCCTACAATACCATCACGGAAATGGTTGAATATGCATCGGCAAACCCTAAAAAAGTTAAATTTGGTTCTACCGGGCCTGGCGGTTTGGCTTCAATTGTTTCTGCTATGTTAGATGGTGAAGTGGGTATTGACGTAACCACGATACCGTATGATGGGGACGGCCCGGCTCTAACTGCTTTACAAGGTGGTGCTATCGATGTGATGCCTGCGGTGCTGGGCGCAGCGATTGAGCATATTAAAGCCGGTCGTATGAAGGCTATTGGTTTAGTCGATACGGTTGCTAATCCTTTACTTCCTGATGTTAAACCCATTACAGAAGAACTGCCTGGGTTTGCTAACTACCTGCCGTACGGACCATTCTTTGGCGTGTTCGTGAAGAAAGGCACACCGGATGAAGCAGTAGCTAAATTAGTAGAAGCTTTCAAGGCCGGTGCTGAAGCACCTGACTTTAAAGAGCTGATGGACAAGCGTGGTTTTAGCATCATGAACCTGTCTGGAGACGCTGCGAATAAGTTCCTTGATAACTATCGTTCTGTTTCTTCTTGGGTTGTATTTGATTCTGGTATTGCTAAGCATTCTCCTGAAGATTTTGGCATTAAGCGTCCAGAGTAAGGCGTTAGGTGTTATGCGGAGCCCCTTTTCTGGGGCTCTTTCTTTCGTACATTTTATCGGTAAATCCTGATGGTCGACTCTACGCAAAAACAGCCAGGCGAAACGGTCTTTGGCTATTTGATGCTGTTGCTCAGTGTTTTTTTATTTTGGCAGGCATATCAGATATCTGGCTTTGAGGCGCTTAGTTCGCCAGGGGCTTTCCCGCTAGCTGCGGCTGGTATTATGGTGATCTCTTCGTGTGTTGTTGTAGTTAAAAACGCACGACGTCAATCGCCTTCACAGGTAGTGGATAGTTTTTTTACGCACATTTTACCGCCACTTGTTGCGGTAATGATTGCTTTGATCTTGGTATATGCCGTGGTGTTGGATTCACTCGGTTTTATTCCAAGTACCTTTGTTTTTCTATTGATCGCGATTCATTTATTACATCGTCGCAGTCTGGTTAGTTCTTTGGTGATTACAACCGGAGCCCTCATTTTAATCTATGTGATTTTTCGTTTGGTGTTTCAAATTATTTTGCCTGAGGGGATTGTCCCCGAACGAGAAATTTTAGCGTGGTTGGGCAACCTATTCGGGGCTGAGGGGAACTGATATGGACGCATTAAGTAATTTTGCCATTTCTTGGGTGTCTCCTGAGTTAATGGGGTTAACTGCATTAGGTACCTTCTTAGGTATTTATGTAGGCGCAATACCGGGCTTGTCGGTAACGATGGCCGTTTCTATTTTGATTTCCTTTACCTTCTCGTGGGATGTTAATCATGCCTTGTGTCTCATGGTGGGGATTTACATGGGCGGCGTTTACGGTGGGTCGCGTACAGCTATTCTGTTGAATATGCCAGGGGCGCCGTCGGCCATAGCTACCGCCTTGGATGGCTATCCTATGGCGCAAAAAGGGGATGCGGGTAAAGCTATTGGTTTGTCGACTGTTATGTCGGTTATCGGTGGCTTTGTAGGTATCTTTATCTTATCGATTGCAGCGCCTGTGGTGAGTGATTTTGCATTAACTTTCCAGCCACGTGATTACATGATGATGGCAGTGCTGGGCATTATGTTAGTGGGATCTCTTGCGGGTGACAGCTTGGCTAAAGGGATTTTTTGTGGCGCGTTAGGCATGCTGATTGGTACGGTTGGCCTTGATCCGTTGACGGCAGAAGAACGTTTTACGTTTGGTGTTGTTGAGTTATGGAACGGTATTAACCCCGTTGCCGTGATGATTGGTATGTTCGGCATCTCGGAAGCGCTCACACAACTGCACTACATGGAAAAAGCAGCCGTTCGGCAAAAGTTGGATAAGATCTTGCCGGCTTGGCGGGATGTTTATAAATATTTGCCTTTAAGTCTGCAAACATCCACGTTGGGTGTAGTGGTTGGTGCGTTACCCGGTACAGGAGGGGATATTGCCGCGTTAATGGCTTATGACTATGCCAAGCGTACAACGAAAAACCCCGAAGTACCCTTTGGCCAAGGCGCAAAGGAAGGTTTGATTGCACCAGAAGCTGCAAACAACGCCGCTGTTGGTGGCGCTTACATTCCTATGCTGACACTTGGAATACCCGGTGATGCTGTCACCGCTGTGTTTTTAGGGGCATTGTTTATTCATGGTTTAAACCCAGGGCCTATGCTGTTGGCCGAGCAGCCAGAAATGTTTTGGTTTACGGTGGGTAACCTAACCATGGCAAATATTTTTGTGCTCATTTTTGGACTAACGGGTATCCGTTTGTTTACCAAAATTGTGGAGTGCCCTAAAGGCGTTTTAATCCCGCTTATCTTTCTGTTGTCAGTTGTCGGCTCGTATGCGATTAATAATTCGGTCACGGATATTTGGTGGATGCTAGCCTTTGGTGTGTTGGGCTACTTTATGAAGTTGTATGGCTTCCAAGTAGGGCCTGTTATTTTGGGTGTTATTTTGAGCCGTTTGTTAGATGAAAACTGGAGACGTGCGATTATTTCTGATCAAGAAAGCTTAGGCATGTTCTTTGGTAATTTATTTCAAAGTCCGCTTTCGACTTTTTTGTTTGCCGCGATTGTGTTGATCCTTGTTTCGCAAACCCCGTTATGGGGAATATGGAAAAAGAAAAAAACAACCGCATAGTCCTATGAATAAAGCCTCTTTATGGGGCTTTTTGTATGATTTAGACAGGTGTTTTAGTCGGGGTTGTCTAAGAATCGATGCTACTAATTTGATTTGATAGAACCTACACTGTTAGCGCTATTCATCTGCGCTAATTTATTGATGATTCTAAGGAGGCTGCTGGTATGCAACCTGCGTTTTTAAGTGCCATTCAAATGAAAGGGCTAGAGTTTATAGAACTGGCCACCCCGGATGCGGCGCCACTGGCTATATTTTTGGAATCAATGGGCTTTACGGCTATTGCGCGCCACCGTCACAAGCCTGTTACTTTATATCGTCTGGGGCATATCAACTTAATCGTCAATAGCGCCAGTACGGGGGCCGTACATGACCAAGCTGTTGAGCGCGGTGTCTCTATCTGCGCTATTGCTATAAGGGTAGATGATGCCCAAGAGGCGTATCAATCTTTAATTAATGCGGGTGCATGGGAAGCAGAAACCCAAGCGGGTGTGATGGAGTTGAATATTCCTGCCATTGAAGGTGTGGGTGGAACGCACATTTATTTGATTGACCGCTTTGATGATCGAGTCAGTATTTATGATATCGATTTTATGCCATTAGATGGTCAAGGCTCTCGCTTTTCGGTACTGGCTGACGATAACGCTGCTTGTATCTCATCGTTAACACTGGCTGTAGCCAATGGTCGAGAACAACAGTGGAATGATTTTTTTGTGCAGTTGCTTGGCTTTTCGTTAGCGGGTACGGGCGTGATTAGCCAAAGCGGGTTAGCGGTTAAGGTCGATGGAAGCGAGTTGTCTGCTGGGGCTGATATTGGTGATGAGTATTATAGTGCTATCACTTTTAAGATAAGTAGCCAAACGGTCTTAGAGAAGATAGGTGCGCAAGGAGACTTAACCTTCCTTGAAACAGAAGATGATAATTGTGTGCAAGTGAAACTGCCCGCCACGTTTCCCTCTGCCATTGTTTGGCGTTTTGAGGTAGCTGCATGAGTGTTCCTACGCAAAAAATTGCGGTTAGCCTAACCGGGCTGACGGGGGATTTTGGTGATCGTTTATCGGTTATAAAAGCAGCGGGTTTTGACCGTATAGAGCTGGATGCGGTCGAGCTCTCGAAGCAAGGCGATTTGCGCTTGGCGGAAAGCCTGTTGCTGGAAAGCGGATTGAAGTTATCTGCTTATAAAGAGTTTAAAGATTTTACGGGCCATAAGGGCCATGTTATTCGTTACAAAATGCAACTGGCTCAAGCTAATTTGAAGATGATGGCCGCTTTAGGCTGTAACTTGTTAGTGGTGACGCCATCCGCACGCAACAGAACAGATAGTGATGATGAAATAATCGCTCAATTACGCGCGTTGTCTACTTTGGCCATGTTGCGAGGGATAAAAGTGGGGTATCGGCCTTTGCCTTGGTCTGACCATGCTTACGATTATGAATCCGCTTATCGTTTAGTCGAGCAGGCTGGTAACGCTAACCTAGGGCTTGTTGTAGATAGCTTTCACAACCTGACTGATCTGAATATTGATGAGCTTTTCACGCAGGTGCCGGGGGATAAAGTTTTCCTTATCCGCTTATCTGATTTTGCCATGAGCACCCTGTACACCTTGGAGGATAAAATAGAAGTTGATCATCATCAGCGTCTTTTTCCCGGTGAAGGAGGGCACTCAAGTGACCTCACGACCTTATTGCGTAACTGTCAAACAGCGGGTTATCAAGGGGATTTAGTGCTCAGTGCCAATGATGATCGGTATCGATTTTCATCATTGGAAACTGTAATCGCTAAAGCGAGCCAGTCACGGGACTGGGTTTTATCGAAGTTGAATTAAGCACAGTGTTAATGCTACGCCTGTAGTTTTTCCGGTTCGGATGTTCTGCTATAAGCTTTAAGCCATGTGGCTTGGATGATTTTGGCATCGGTTGACGCGCGGTGGCGAGGAATACAGAGATCGGCAATCACTTCCCGTTTTGTTTCGTCCCAAATATCAATCATGGCTTCTGTCATTACGGTTTCGATGGATGAAAGCCAAAAGCGGGGGGCAACGCCTGCTTCATAAAACAGTTTATTGAACCAAGTCGAGTCTACAGCCCAAGCATCGCTAAAAACGGTGCGCCCTTGCAATAAATGATTCAACTCGATGGCGACTTCTCGGGTGCTTTGTCCGCGTCGGGTAATAATATCACGGCTAAGACCATGGAGGGTTTCGGCTTCCTCTGACCAATAGCTCCAATGACGAGCAGGCTTTATGAGCGCGCAAAAACAGTGTGTATCGGATTGATAAAAACCGATTTCTATGGGGTAGCTTTGTTCGCTAAGCCCTGAAGCCTCAATATCAAGAATAATGGGCGGGTTTTGAGCGTTATGTCGAAACATAGATCCGTAACTCCTGTTTTGCATCCAGCGTGGTGTTAATATCGTTCCTTGATGACGGTGTGCGTTAGCACAAAGTCTGTACGGTCATAAGACGGTCATAAAGCTATTATAGACAGCGTTTGCTTAAGTGCCGAATATTGTTTATGTTTTTGAGCCTCTTTTACTATGCTTGTAGGATAGACGTAGAATTTTAACATGCGATAATCTATGCCTCATGTATAAGGTCACCGTCTTCTAGTGTGTAAGTGGAGTAATGCAGTTGATTAAATAGTACGTATAGAAAGCCCGATAAGAGATAAGTTAAATAGGACCGGAAAAATTGCGTATGGATTTGTTTTTACTGCTGGTATTACCCCTAGTTGGTATTGTTGTTCCTCTATTGGCTAAAAGCTGCAGCCGCACTTTATGTGCTTTTTTGACAGCGATCGCCCCCGTTACGGCTTTAATTTTGCTGCTAACGATGAGCCAAGATTTATTGGATGGCGTCGTACTATCGTCATCCCTTTCATGGATACCCGCTATGGGGATGGATCTGTCAGTCCGCCTTGATGGTTTGGTTTTCCTCTTCTTGATACTGATCTTCGGCATCGGCGCATTGGTGATACTCTATGCGCGTTATTATTTGTCGCCCGACGACTCGATGGGGCGGTTTTATTGTTACTTCATGATGTTTATGTCCGCTATGGTGGGTGTGGTCGCATCAGGTAACATTATTCAGATGTGGTTTTTTTGGGAGCTGACCAGTATTAGCTCCTTCTTGTTAATCAGTTTTTGGTCTTCACGTACTGATGCTCGCAAAGGGGCACGGATGGCACTAACCGTAACCGGGGCTGGTGGTCTCGCTCTGCTGGCAGGGTTGCTATTAGTTGGCCAAGTCGTAGGTAGTTTTGATTTAGAGACTGTACTTAACAGCGGTGATGCTCTCAGGGAGTCCGGCGAATACCCATTTATTTTGGTGTTGGTGCTGTTAGGTGCCTTTACAAAATCAGCGCAGTTCCCCTTTCACTTTTGGTTGCCTCAAGCAATGGCAGCACCTACACCGGTCAGTGCTTACTTGCATTCTGCGACCATGGTAAAAGCGGGTATTTTCTTGATGGCCCGTTTTTACCCCGTTCTGTCCGGCACGGAAATGTGGTTCTTAATTGTTAGTTTAACAGGCTTATGTACCTTTCTTTTTGGTGCGTATATGGCCTTGTTTAAGCACGACCTTAAAGGTTTGTTGGCTTACTCAACGATCAGCCATTTGGGACTGATAACGTTGCTGTTTGGTTTGGATACTCGTTTAGCAACTGTGGCGGCAATCTTCCATGTTATCAACCATGCAACGTTTAAAGCATCGTTGTTTATGGCGGCCGGTATTATTGATCATGAGTCGGGTTCGCGCGATATGCGCCAGCTTAATGGTTTGTGGAAGTATATGCCGTACACGGCCACGTTGGCGATTATCGCGGCTGCGTCAATGGCTGGTGTTCCTTTGCTGAATGGTTTCTTATCAAAAGAAATGTTCTTCAACGAGACGTTAGATCAAGGCTCGTTAGGGTCGCTATCATGGATTATTCCGGTACTTGCAACCTTGGGCGGTGTTTTTTCCGTCGCGTATTCAACGCGATTTATTCATGATGTGTTTTTTAACGGCGAGCCCGTTAATTTACCGAAAACGCCTCATGAGCCACCGCGCTATATGAAGCTGCCAGTCGAGATATTAGTGGGTTGTTGCTTGCTGGTAGGTATTGTCCCCGGTTTAGTGGTTGCTCAGTTATTAAACGCGGCCTCATCCGCATCTTTGTTGGGGCCTGTACCATATTACAGTTTGGCAATTTGGCATGGCTTTAACTTGCCGCTAATGATGAGCTTTGTGGCAATGGCTGGTGGTTTCTTTGTGTATTATAACCGCCGAACCTTGTTTCATTTTCAAATGCAGTTTCCTGAGCCGGACTCAAAAGTCGTTTTTGAACGTTGGGTCCAAAGAGCGATTAAAGCGTGCCGGTTTGGTCATGCCTATATCGAAAATGGCTCGCTACAGCGTTATATCTTCTTGCTGTTATTGGCCACACTGGCCGTTACAGTGACACCGCTTACCGCTTTGCAGCAAACATCGGGTCTGAAACCGCAATTACCCATGGATGCTGCATCAGTAACCGCTGCTATCTTGCTGGTGCTCAGTGCAGTAGCAACGGTGATCTGGAACCGTAAACGGCTGGTGGCTTTGTTGATGTTATCTGTTGTGGGGTTGATTGTTTCAATCGCTTTTGCGCGGTATTCCGCTCCCGACTTAGCGTTGACCCAGTTAGCGGTAGAGGTAGTGACGGTTATTTTGTTAATGTTGGCGCTCTTCTTTTTACCTCAGCAAACGCCTAAAGAGTCGTCGCCGCGTCGATTGGTCAGGGATATAGGTATTTCTGCCTTAGTGGGTGGTGTGATCGGTACCGTCAATTACGCCATGATGACCCGTCCACTCGAGACGATATCTGACTTTTTTGTTGCTAACAGTAAAACCGGTGGTGGCGGTACCAACGTGGTTAACGTCATTTTGGTCGACTTCCGAGGCTTTGATACCTTAGGTGAAATAACCGTGTTAGGTATCGCTGCTATTGCGATTTATAAGCTTATTGTGGGAATGCGTTTGTATATGCCTTCCGGCGATGAGTATGGCCGTCATTGGAGTACCGACACATACCCAATGGTACTTGCAGTTATCTCTCAAATTTTGTTGCCTCTGGCCTTGTTAGTCTCGGTCTACATCTTCCTTAGAGGGCATAATGAACCCGGCGGCGGCTTTATTGCTGGCTTGATTACCGGAGTCGCGCTCATACAACAGTACATCGCAAACGGTGTTGGGTGGATGAAAGCGCGCGTCCATATTAATTATCAGTGGATGATCGGCTCTGGCTTGTTAATAGCTGCTTTTACCGGTGTAGGCAGTTGGTTCTTCGATAAGCCTTTCTTAACATCATGGTTTGATTACTTTAAATGGCCTTGGGTGGGTAAGTTTGAGCTCGCCAGTGCCATGTTATTTGATTTAGGTGTGTACTTAACCGTTGTCGGAGCAACTATGCTGATTTTGGCTAACTTAGGAACATTAACGACATCGGAACGTCCGGATGAACGCGTGTTGGAGGATCAGTAATGGAATTGATTTATGCTGCCTGTGTAGGGCTGTTAACAACATGCGGGATTTTTCTAACGCTACGCGGACGTACTTTTCCTGTTGTTGTCGGTTTAACTATGCTCTCGTATGCCGTTAATTTATTTTTGTTTTCAAGCGGCCGCTTGGTGGTGAATAAGCCTGCTGTGCTTGGTCAATCGGAAACGTATGCCGATCCTTTACCACAGGCCTTGGTGCTGACAGCCATTGTTATTGGTTTTGCAATGACGGCGTTTGCCGTGATCCTAGCAATGCGTGCGCGTGCAGATTTAGGCAATGATCATGTTGATGGTCAGGATTTTGGGACAGATCAATTAGCGGATAAGGACAAGGAGAAGTCTAAGTGATGGATCACTTGCCCATATTACCTATCCTAATACCGATGTTGGCCGCTGTTTTGATGTTGTTGCCACCGGTGGCCAACAGCCTAGAGCGCCAGCGTGTTGTAGCATTTGTTGCCTTGCTTGGGCTGGTTGGCGTGGCTATCGAACTGCTCATAATTAGTTTGAGTGGGTCGATTCAAGTTTACCAACTAGGGAACTGGCAAGCGCCTTACGGCATAGTGCTGGTGGTTGATCGCTTAGCTATTTTAATGGTGCTGCTGACGGGCGTATTAGCCTTAGGAGCATTATTGTATTCGACGGCCGGCGATGACCGAGGCGGAGTGTTCTTTTATCCGCTCTTTATGCTGCAAATAATGGGTATCAGCGGAGCATTTTTTACCGGTGATATCTTTAACCTCTTTGTATTTTTTGAGGTGCTGTTATTAGCCTCGTATGCACTGTTAATACATGCTGGCGGTAAACAGAAAACCCAAGCTAGCTTGCATTATCTGATCTTAAACCTCATCGGCTCTTCGCTATTTCTGTTTGCCTTAGGCATTCTGTATGGCACCTTAGGAACGCTTAATATTGCCGATATGGCGCTCAAAGTACGCGAACTACCTGAAGCAGAACAACAATTGGCGCGTATTGGCGGGCTATTGCTGTTGATCGTCTTTGGTCTTAAATCTGCCATGTTCCCACTTCACTTTTGGCTGACCAAAACCTACTCAAGTGCTAGTGCACCTGTGGCGGCGCTGTTTGCGATTATGACAAAGGTGGGGATATACAGTATTTGGCGAATCCATACAGTTGTATTTGGACACCATGCCGGTGAGCTTGCCAACCTAATCCAGCCTTGGCTGTGGCCGGCTGCAATCTTAACGATATCCGCGGGTACTTTGGGCGCGTTGGCAAGCCAATCCTTACGCCAGTTAGTGTCTAATTTGGTGATCGTGTCTGTTGGCACTATGTTAAGTGCGGTAGCCATTAATACTGTGCAAGCCACCACGGCAGGGCTTTATTACTTGATACATTCAACGTTGGTTACCGGGGCGCTCTTTTTACTGGCTGATGCAATTGCCGAACAGCGTGGTAAAGCGTCTGACCGGTTTGTTCGTGCTCGACGAATGACCAGCTCGCTGCCTTTAGGCATAGCATTTGCCATCGGCATTTTATCCATGACCGGCCTACCACCGTTTTCCGGGTTTGTGGGTAAGGTATTAGTGCTACAATCCAGTGTGGGCGCAGCTCAAATGGCATGGGTATGGGGTGCTGTTTTAATCGCTAGTTTGATGAGTGTTATTGCCGCATCACGGGGCGGATCAACCTTATTTTGGCGTATTAGCAGCGAGACCAATGAGAAAAAAATAATCGCGAAACCCAAGCTGTTTGCCATCTACTTTTTACTATCTGCTTCTCCGTTGTTAGTGATTTTTGGTGGTCAAGTCTCTGACTTTACCTCGCAAGCCGCGTTACAGTTATACCAATTGGGCGTTCAGCCTGAGTTATTGTTACCCACTACACCATCATTAGGGAGTCCTGAGTAAATGCTACGACGTATATTCCCTATGCCGACTCACAGCTTAGTGCTGTTTATTGTATGGCTGTTGCTTAACCAATCGATAGCGCCGGGACATCTACTGTTGGCGTTAATTTTTGCGCTCCTGATTCCGATTCTAGTGGGAGGTATGCAAGCTGAGCAGCCGCACATTAGGCGTCCTATTAAAGCCGTTATATATTTTCTGCGAGTTTTGGTTGATATCATCGTTGCGAACATCGAGGTAACGGTGCAGCTCATGCGTCCGGTTAAGTATTTACAGCCGGCATTTGTCGCGATTCCGCTGGAGCTAACAGGAGATTTTCCTATTACTGTTTTGGCAAGCACCATTTCGTTAACGCCGGGTACCTTGTCAGCTGAGGTTTCAGAAGATAAGCAGTGGTTATATGTGCATGCGTTGCATATGAAAGATGAAACCACCCTGGTGCGTGAAATTAAGAAACGTTATGAAGCGCCGCTTTTGGAGATATTCGGATGCTAGAAATTAGCTTGATGATCGCCACTGCAATGGTCATGGTGTCCTTAGTGCTTAATGTATGGCGGCTGTTTCGTGGGCCAGATAAGCCTGATCGAATATTGGCGCTGGATACTATGTATATCAACAGTATTGCGCTGATTTTATTGTTTGGTTTGTTTATGGGTACCGCCATTTATTTTGAAGCGGCGCTGATGATTGCAATGCTGGGCTTTGTAAGCACAGCGGCTTTGTGCAAGTACTTATTGCGCGGCGACATAATTGAATAAGGGTAGTGTGTTATGCCATTTTGGGTAGAGTTGATAGGCTCAATTTTAATACTGTTAGGTGGTTTCTTTGTGCTAATGGGCTCTATAGGTTTGGTGAAAATGCCAGATTTCTATATGCGATTGCATACACCGACTAAAGCGACCACGTTAGGGATGGGGGCTATATTGATAGCCTCTATGATATTGGTGAGCGTCAATCAAAATGGGTTAAGTGCGCATGAATTGCTTATTAGCATTTTCTTGTTCATTACCGCACCGGTTACAGCCATGATGATGGCCAAAACGGGTTTGCATTACCACCTTAAAATCCACAAGGGTACGCTTAACCGCGATCTGGCGGACATCGCTAAGCAGCGCCAGCCGCCCAATCACTGATTAATTGCGCACCAATGTGGACTTGAGGGTCAGTATTGGTGCGCTTTCTGTTCAATAACAGTGCTCTGCGTTCAGGTGACTGCTCAATAAATATCGGCCCAGCTTTCATCTAAGTCGCTTCTCCTCCGAAATAAGGCGCTTATCGTGTGCCTCATCCCTTCTTGATAAAGAGAAAAGTTATAAAGCGCTAACTGGTATATTCTTTGCTTTTCTGGTCTAGTTAACGATAGATAGTTGACGAGTCGATCAGGATTAGAGGAGGTACCGAAAGCGATGGAACTTACCCCGCGCGAGAAAGATAAACTCTTGTTATTTACCGCAGCCTTGTTGGCAGAGCGCCGCAAAGATCGAGGCTTAAAGCTCAATTACCCTGAGTCGATTGCTTATATTAGTGCCGCTATTCTTGAAGGTGCACGTGATGGAAAAACCGTTGCCGAGCTGATGGATTATGGCCGTACTTTATTAACGGTTGATGATGTCATGGATGGTATAGCCGAGATGATCCATGAAGTGCAAGTTGAGGCCACTTTTCCAGACGGTACTAAGCTAGTCACTGTTCATGATCCCATTGTGTAGGAGACCATTATGATTCCGGGCGAAATGATTACACAAGCGGGCGATATAACCTTAAATGCAGGACGTGACACGGTAACGATTAGCGTCGCAAACACGGGTGATCGACCTATTCAGATTGGCTCACACTACCACTTTTATGAAGCCAATAACGCTTTGCGATTTGAGCGCGATAAAACGCGTGGTTTTCGTTTAAATATAGCCGCTGGCACCGCGGTGCGGTTTGAACCAGGGCAAAGTCGAACCGTTGAGCTGGTCGCGTATGCGGGTGACCGCAAAGTGTTTGGCTTCCAAGGCAAAATAATGGGCACCCTGTAAGGAGATTCGGATGGCAACTATTTCACGACGCGCCTATGCAGAGATGTTTGGCCCAACCACGGGTGACCGCGTTCGACTAGCGGACACCGAGCTATTTTTAGAAGTAGAGCGGGATTACACCACCTACGGCGATGAAGTTAAATTTGGCGGTGGCAAAGTTATCCGTGATGGCCAAGGTCAAGGCCAAGCACTGAGTGCAGAGACGGTTGATCTCGTCATCACTAATGCCCTGATTTTAGATCACTGGGGTATTGTAAAAGCAGACATCGGCATTAAAGCCGGTCGTATTGCGGCCATAGGTAAAGCCGGTAACCCTGATGTGCAGCCTAATGTAAATATTATTATTGGCCCTGGCACCGAAGTGTTGGCTGGGGAAGGCTCCATTGTTACAGCCGGTGGTATTGATGCGCATATTCATTTTATCTGCCCGCAACAAATAGATGATGCACTCATGTCGGGCGTAACCACCATGATTGGCGGGGGTACTGGCCCAGCAACAGGTACAAATGCGACAACCTGTACACCAGGGCCTTGGAATATTCATCGTATGCTGCAAGCGGTGGATAACTTGCCGATGAATATAGGTTTCTTAGGTAAAGGTAATGCGAGCCAGCCTGAAGCTCTGCGTGAGCAGGTAGAAGCGGGTGTAATGGGCTTAAAACTGCATGAGGACTGGGGAACGACTCCGGCGTCCATTGATTGCTGCTTGTCCGTTGCTGAAGAGATGGATATTCAGGTCGCCATCCACACTGACACTCTAAATGAGTCCGGTTTTGTAGAAGACACGCTAGCAGCGATAGGTGATAGGGTTATTCATACGTACCATACAGAAGGGGCCGGAGGCGGGCATGCGCCTGATATTATTAAGGCGGCAGGCCTTTCTAATGTATTGCCTTCATCGACCAACCCAACACGTCCTTATACGATCAACACCGTTGATGAACATTTGGATATGTTGATGGTATGCCATCACCTCGATCCTAGTATTGCTGAAGACGTAGCTTTTGCTGAGTCGCGGATTCGTCGTGAGACCATTGCCGCCGAGGATATCTTGCATGATTTAGGCGCTTTTTCGATGATTTCTTCAGACTCCCAAGCGATGGGACGGGTGGGGGAGGTCATTACTCGTACATGGCAAACAGCACACAAAATGAAAGTGCAACGAGGGCCGTTAGAGGGTGATTCAGCTGATAATGATAACAATCGCCTGAAACGTTACATCGCAAAATATACGATTAACCCCGCGTTAGCCCATGGTATTTCTCATGAGGTCGGTTCAATTGAAGTAGGTAAGCTTGCTGATATTGTGCTTTGGAAGCCCGCGTTCTTTGGGATTAAGCCCAGCACTATTTTGAAAGGCGGCATGATTGCAGCCGCCCCGATGGGCGATCCTAATGCCTCAATTCCTACTCCGCAGCCGGTGCATTACCGCCCTATGTTTGGTGCGATGGGAGGTGCCTGTCATGCTACGTCAATGTTGTTCTTATCGCAGGCCGCCGCTAAAACGGACTTGGCCGAACAGCTAGGCTTAAAGAGTTTGATTGGTGAGGTAAAAGGCTGCCGTACGGTACGTAAAGCCGACATGATTCACAATAACTATCAGCCTGATATTTCAGTCGATCCGCAAACCTATGAAGTAAAAGCGGACGGGGTATTGCTAACATGCGAACCTGCTGACGCGTTGCCAATGGCACAAAGGTACTTCTTGTTTTAGACCGTTCACGTTTAAAAAGACGGTGTTGAATAAGTGAGTAAGAGGGAACAATGAAGCAATTTACTAAACAAGTTGACGTGAGCTTGGCTAGCCAAGCCACATTAAGCTTGCCTATCAATAAACGTATTAAAGGGCGCTTGCGGGTCGAGTTAGACACGGGCGAAGAAGCGGGCTTATTTTTACAACGAGGCATCACGCTACGCGATGGAGATCAAATCGCTACGGAGGATGGCTATGTTGTTCGTATTATCGCCGCGAATGAGTCTGTCTCCACCGTTCAATGTCATGATCCGTTGTTACTCACTCGTATCGCTTACCACCTAGGTAATCGGCACGTACCTTTACAGGTAGGGGATGGTTTTGTCCGTTATCAGCATGATCATGTACTCGACGATATGGTGAAGGGGCTAGGAGGCCAAGTAGTTAGTGAACAGGCGCCTTTTGAGCCTGAGGCGGGCGCCTATGGCGGCAGTAGTAGTCATGGACATCATGAACACGGCCACCATCACGCGCATGCACATGATCACGAGCATTAATTTTTTGGGAGTTAATTAAAATGAAACATCTAATCACTGCGGCTACGGTTGCTCTAATAAGCCCTTCGGTATTGGCACATAACAGCGAAACAGCATCGAGCCTGCATGCAAGCCTCTTACACCAGTTTACCGCTCCAGAACATGTATTGCCGTTAGTAGCTGTGCTCGCGCTGGCTGCGTATGCTCCGGCGCTTTATCGTCGTATTCGCAACCGTAAATAAGACACACAGATGCTAGCGGATTTACGACTCTATCAATTAATTAGCCCTTCTTTGCCTATTGGAGCGTTCACCTATTCGCAAGGCTTGGAATGGGCAATAGAAGCAGGCTGGGTAAAAAATGAGCAGGCTTTGGAGCAGTGGCTCGAAAGTGTGCTGGCACATAGTGTTAGTACGCTCGAATTACCTGTGATGATCCGCTTATGCCGAGCGTTTGAGGGGCAAGATATTGAAGCGGTTCATTACTGGACTCAGTTTCTGATTGCCAGCCGAGAAACCTCAGAGCTTCGTAAAGAAGAGCGACAACGAGGCCAAGCATTGGCCACCTTATTGCCCAACCTCAATGTGGCAATGGACGATTCCGTTATCGAAGCCGTGCGTAGCACGCAGATAGCCGGCTTTGCACTGGCCGCGCAACAGTTTGATATTTCAATTCAATCGGCGTGCGCGGGATATTTATGGAGTTGGTTAGAAAATGCTGTAATGGCGGGTGTCAAACTGGTGCCTTTGGGGCAAACATCAGGGCAAAAGTTGCTTATGCGCTTGAGCGAGCGAGTCCCAACGGCAGTTGAACGAGCATTAGCCATAGTGGATGACGAGGTGGGTAGTTCTACACCTGCATTGGCTATCGCCAGCAGCCGCCATGAAACACAATATACACGGCTATTCCGTTCCTAATGAATAGCCAAATTAGATGAAAAGGATATAAAAATGAGCGAGTACAAATCCCCGTTGCGTATTGGTGTGGGTGGTCCCGTAGGCTCAGGTAAAACGGCTTTATTAGAGGCATTGTGTAAGTCGATTCGTGATGATTACAACATTGCCGTTGTAACGAATGATATTTATACCCAAGAAGATGCCAAAATTTTAACCCGTGCTGAAGCGTTAGATGCTGATCGAATTATCGGCGTAGAAACAGGTGGATGCCCGCATACCGCAATACGTGAAGATGCGTCAATGAACTTAGCGGCAGTAGATGAGTTAGCACGTCGACATAAAACGCTCGATCTCGTTTTTGTTGAAAGTGGCGGTGATAATCTAAGCGCTACGTTTAGTCCTGAGCTAGCGGATCTTACCATTTACGTGATTGATGTTGCCGAAGGGGAAAAAATCCCGCGTAAAGGCGGTCCGGGTATTACGCGTTCGGATTTATTAGTCATTAACAAAATTGATTTAGCACCTTACGTAGGCGCAGACTTGAATGTGATGGATCAAGACACTAAGCGCATGCGTCCTAATTCGCCTTATGTGTTCACCAACTTAAAAACAGGCGAAGGCTTGCAAGTGATTATCGATTTTATTATCAAACAAGGGATGCTAGATGCTGCCTAATTAGGCAGCATCACGTACAAGGCAAGAATGCTTAAAGCGGCTATGTGTAAGCTAACTACCCAGCCGCTACAGCGAACATAGACTTCATCCTGACTAGGGTGGTTGAGGGCGGTTTGAATGATCCGGCTTCCTGGCCAGCCACCTAAAAGCTCAGCAATCAGCAGCTCTATACCACTGACTCGGTTTTTATAGCGGTGGCGTAGCTTGTCGCGGTGCAATGTCACTACGCATGCAATTGACATCCCAATGTATAACAACAAGGGGAGCATGGTAGCGGGCGTTACTAGTACACACAGCAAAAGTGAAATGAAACAAGCAAACCAGGTTGCTCCAGTGACTCGCGAGTAGCGGAAACTGCCCACATTTACCCCGCTAGCATGGATGCCATAGGCTTGTAAGCGCCCACCAGCAACAGCTTTTAAGTCGAATGTGACTTTTTCACCCGTAAATGGCTTAAATGTGCTGTCCTGTATGCCATTAATAGTAAAGGGAATTTCGGAGCTTTCATGGGACGTCTGGATTACTCCACAGCCGTCCTCTTCATTCCATTGAATGATACGACCTGTGAACGTTGGCATTTTTTACTCGATTTCGATTTCCGTTAATACATTGCAAATGAAGAGCGTTTAAAACACGCCACATCATTTGCGCTCACGCTCGTAATGTAGCGCTAATTACGCGGGCTTGCTAGTGTCGCATTTTGTAGACTTTTTTTGTGTAGGTCTTGGTGGTGGCCGTGTGCTCGGCAGACAAAGACGAATTAAGCTGTTATAAACGGGTTATGCGCTTTACTAGTCAACGTCTTTTTCTTTACGTAGAGGTTTTTTAACAATGGATTCAGGAATTCTGATTGGTGGTTGTGACGCGGGTAAAATTTATCTGGATCCACGTTATGCCAATCGACACGGATTAATAGCGGGGGCTACAGGTACCGGTAAAACGGTTACTTTGCAGTGCCTAGCCGAGGGTTTTTCGGATATTGGTGTTCCTGTTTTTATGTCTGATGTAAAAGGCGATCTAACGGGGTTGAGCCAAGCAGGTAGCCCTCATCCTAAGGTTGATGAACGCGTTGAAAAAATAGGTATCGATGGTTACTCACAGCGCGGCTATCCTATTTCGCTATGGGATGTGTTTGGTGAAAAAGGTACCCCGGTTCGCTCTACTATTTCAGAAATGGGGCCGCAGTTGTTGGCTCGCCTTTTAGACCTCAATGATACCCAAGAAGGTGTGTTAACCCTCGTTTTCGAATATGCAGATGATGAAGGTCTATTGTTGGTTGATCTCAATGACTTGCGCACCTCCCTAAACTTTATTGCAGAACACGGTAAGGAAATAGATGCTCAGTTGGCGGTTTCAAAAGCGTCGGTTAACGCCATTCTGCGCCGCTTATTAATGCTAGAGCGCGAGGGTGGCGAGGCTTTTTTTGGAGAGCCTGCTCTGCAACTGCAAGATTTTATGCAAGTAGACCGAGATGGCCGCGGGATTATCAATGTTCTAGAGTCGGAAAAGTTAATTCGAAGCCCACGAGTTTATTCAACCTTCTTACTATGGCTCTTGTCTGAACTGTTTGAAAACTTGCCTGAAGTGGGTGATGCGGATAAACCCAAAATGGTCTTTTTCTTTGACGAAGCGCACTTGTTGTTTAGCAATGCTTCTCGCGTATTGGTAGAGAAAATAGAACAGGTTGTGCGCTTAATTCGCTCTAAAGGTGTTGGCGTTTACTTTATTACTCAAAGCCCAGCTGATTTACCGGATAATGTGCTAGGTCAGCTCGGTAATCGTGTGCAGCATGCGCTGCGAGCCTTTACGCCTAAAGATCAAAAAGCCGTGCGGGTTGCTGCGCAAACTTTCCGTGCTAATCCCAAGGTAGATACGGAAGAAGCCATTACACAAATGGGTGTGGGGGAAGCGCTGGTATCTGTCTTACAAAAAGGTGGTGTCCCTTCGGTTGTTGAACGAACCTTGATTCGCCCTCCATCGTCTCGTATGGGGCCAGCGAGCGAGCAAGAGTGTGCATTGCTTATCAAAAACGACCCTATGAATCGCCGTTATGCTGAGGCATACGATCCTCGTTCGGCGCATGAGATTTTATTAGAACGAACGGCTAAACGTATTCAAGATGAAGAAGCCGCAGAAGCACAAGCCGCCAAGGAAAAAGAAGAAGCCAAAGCCGCTAAGCGTAGTTCAGGACGTAGTAGTAATCGCCAATCAGTAACCGAAGCCTTAATGAAGTCAGTAGTGCGTAGTATCGGTAGTAGCCTGGGGCGCAGTGTGGGAAAAAGCCTGCTGCGGGGGATTTTGGGATCGTTAATTAAGTAAGTAAGCACTGCGCACTGACAATAAAGCACCTATGCCAATTAAAACACCCATGCCAAAAAATCACCTATGTCTTCATTGATATAGGTGCTTTTTTATGGTCGTTAAATCCGCGATTAATGAGCAATACTGGTGCTGTATCTGATCCCAGCTTAAGTGGCTTATGTCGGGGGCTGTTGGTAGTTGTTTGCTTTGTTTTAATTGAGCTAGCTCAGCTATTCGGATAGCTGCTGCTTTTGCTTCCTCTTTTTGAGTCGTTCCCGTATAGCAATAAGTAGTGTCTAATAGTTCCGGATAGGCTAAACGGTTTGGAACGACCGGAATAGCTCCTGCGGCGACGCCTTCTAGTACCGCTATGCCTTGGAAATCGTGATCAGCGGTTGATAAAACAACGTCAGCTTGGTTGAGGCATTGTCGATACGCATCCGCGTGAGTGAGATAACCATACCGGTCGATCCGGTGCGCAAACTTATCTTTAATCACTTTAAATGCGCTGGGTTGCTGCCTGAACTGTTGGCCAACAATATCAATGATGTAATCAACACGCATCGACTCTAGTGTGTTTAGTATGGCGAGTAATAGGTCGGGCCCTTTATCGTATTCCCAACGATGGTTCCATACCATACGCAGAGCACCTTGGTTGTTATGCTCACGATGGGATGTAAAGCAGTGTGCAGGCAGCGGCACAGGTATGACGGATGACTTTTGGCGTAACTGCTCTACTAAGTTGACGGGAACATGGTCTGGCAATTTATGCAGTAAGCGATCAACGCCTGTTAAAAATGTGTGGCGGTTGTAATCGGTATTAAAGGCGAGATGCTCGGCAGCTAATGCGGCATAAAGCGTTACCATCATAGGTTCAACGCTTGCATGCACATTGTTCGTCTCTGGGTAGGCGAACTGATTCTCATGAAAATACAGCAGTGTTGGGGTAGAGGCTAGCTCGGGTAAGAAGCCCCTTAGGCTTGCTAAATCAGTCATCGAAGTAGCAATCACGAGATCGTATGGCTGCGTGAGTAGAGCACGATCTTTGCCAAATGCCCAGCTCATACTGTTACCTCTGATGCGCCAAGAGAAATAGCGAGGGGGCAGTGTCATCAGCGTAAAGTCATGGTCATCACAATGCTTTATAAGGCCTTGATGCCAGTAACGATGGCTATGAGCATCGTAAGCTGATAGCAGTAAAATGCGCATCAATGAATTCCTTTTTTCAGGGCGTGTGGAACAATTCTTTAAGCTGATAGCAGAGTCTATGTGAGATTAGGAAATGAGAGAAGAGAGTGGATTGTTCTAATCGCGCCAAAGGCTTAAAAAAATATGGATTTTTCTGTTTATCCTGTCATATTCAGCGTTTTTGAATGATGGCCACTAACCATCTAAGATAAATGATCTCTCCGTTGTGGAGTCACTTGTATATCTCTGAGGGGATGTTACCTATGAAGCGTTTTGCTACAGGCTTAAAAGCGACTGGCATTAAAACAGCAATACTCGCCACTTTGGCGGCAAGCTCTTTAGTTGCCAATGCTCAGGATGAGCTACATGTGTACAACTGGTCGGACTACATTGCTGAAGATACCATTCAGCGTTTTGAAGATGAAACGGGCATTAATGTTGTATACGACGTGTATGACTCTAATGAGGTGCTAGAAGCAAAATTACTAGCGGGTAATAGTGGCTATGATTTAGCCTTCCCAACGGCACGCCCTTTTGTTGATCGCCATATTAAAGCGAAGTTATACGCTCCATTGGATAAGGCTCAACTATCACGCTTGGGGAATATCGATACCGATATTTTACACTCGCTTTCGGATATTGATCCGGGCAATCAGTATGCGGTTCCTTATATGTGGGGAACAACGGGAATTGGCATTAACCTCACTAAAGTGAAAGCAATTCTGGGTGACGACTTTCCACTGGATACATGGTCGCTAATTTTTGATCCGGCCATAGCTGAAAAGCTGAGTGAGTGCGGTATTTCGTTAATGGACGACCCTAACGAAGTTTTTAAAGCGGCACAGGCTTACAGTCATTCGGATACTAATGATTACAGCACGCAAGGCTTAAATAAAGCCGCTGAAACGGTGAACGCAGCAAGGCCATTCATTCGTTACTTTCATAGCTCGCAATACATTAATGACCTAGCTAATGGAGACATTTGTGTTGCACATGGTTACAGCGGTGATGTGTTACAGGCGCGTGACCGTGCGGCGGAAGCGAATAACGGCGTTGAGATTGCTTACCTAGTCCCTAAAGAAGGAGCTGTGGTGTGGACTGATGTCATGGTTGTACCGGCTGATGCCCCTAACCCAAACGCGGCCCATCAGTTTATTAACTTCCTGTTGCGCCCTGATGTTATAGCGCCAATTACTAATTTTGTTGCCTATGCCAATGCTAATAAGGCAGCCACTGAGTTAGTAGACGAAGCGATTCGTAATGACCCGGGTATCTATCCTTCAGGCGAAAAATTGAAGTCATTGATAGCCATTAAAACTCCGAGTGACCGTGAAGCGCGGACGATGACACGTTTGTGGACACGTGTAAAAACGGGCCAGTAATGAGGTAACCCTCAGTGAACCTCGCTGAGGGTTTTTAATTGGAGTACGAGTTTAGATGGCGACTATTCGCTCATTTACCCCCCAAGAGCCATGGCAAGCCCCTGAAGGCGAGCCGCTGGTACGTATCGAGAAGGTCACCAAGAAGTTTGGTGATGTGTATGCCGTTGATGAAGTTAGCTTAGATATCCATAAAGGCGAGTTTTTTTCATTACTGGGATCGTCCGGCTGCGGTAAAACAACGTTGTTGCGTATGTTGGCGGGGTTTGAGACACCGTCCTCTGGACGTATTTTTATTGACGGTGTTGATATTACCGCGGTACCTCCGTACAAGCGGCCTATTAATATGATGTTTCAGTCGTATGCGCTTTTTCCGCATATGAGCGTGGAAGACAACATCGCCTTTGGTTTAAAGCAAGAAGGCATGGCAAAAGCTGAGCGCAAAGAGCGTGTAGCAGAAATGATGTCGCTGGTACAAATTAGCCCGTTTGCAAAACGTAAGCCTCACCAGCTATCGGGTGGTCAGCGCCAGCGTGTGGCGCTAGCGCGTGCGTTAGCAAAACAGCCTAAAATTTTATTGCTGGATGAGCCGTTAGGCGCATTGGATAAAAAACTGCGCGAAAAAACTCAGTTTGAGCTCGTTAATATCCAAGAGCGTCTGGGCATGACATTTATCATAGTGACGCATGACCAAGAAGAAGCGATGACCATGTCATCGCGCATAGCATTGATGCGTGATGGCCGCATTGAACAGATTGATCCGCCTCGCCGTTTGTATGAGTTTCCATCGACACAATTTGCCGCGTCATTTATTGGCAGTATCAATTTATTGTCTGGTTATGTGGTTGAGCAAACTAGCCATTACGTCACTATTCAGAGTGAGGAAGCTGGCGGTTTGTTACGTGTTCATCATAGCCAACCTTTAGTGGCAGGTATGCCTGTTACGGTCGCGATTCGTCCTGAAAAATGCCGTTTGATCCCAGAGTTAACAGGTGAGCCAAACGAAGTCAGTGGTGTGATCAAAGAAATCGCTTATTTAGGTGATGTGTCTATTTATCATGTTGATTTACCTTCGGGTAAGCGGGTTCAGTTTACACAATCTAATGTGCAAGCATTAGCCGAACAGCCACTGACATGGGAACAAACGGTGCATCTTAGTTGGAAAGAAGACAGTTGCGGGGTGCTCACCGAATGATTAACGCGGTTAGTCGTTTCTGGACGGGGCGCACGTTAATCATCGGTGTACCCTGGCTGTGGCTGGGTTTGTTCTTTTTGCTGCCTTTTCTGTTTATATTGAAAATCAGCCTATCCCAAGCCGTGTTAGCTCAGCCTCCTTACACAGATTTGCTCGGTGAGATTCAAGATGGTTTGGTGACTATCCAACTGAATTTTGGCAACTATCTCTTCTTGCTGGAAGATCCTCTCTACCTACAAGCCTTATGGGGATCAGTAAAAGTCGCTGGTATTTCTACGCTACTCTGTCTGGTGCTGGGTTACCCTATGGCCTATGCGATTGCCAAGGCGCCGTCACATTGGCGCTTGCCTTTGCTAATGCTCATTATTTTGCCTTTTTGGACCTCGTTTCTTATTCGTGTCTATGCATGGATTGGTATTTTAAAAAATAATGGGCTGCTCAATCAGGTCTTAATGGGAATGGGAGTTATTGATTCGCCGCTGGAAATTATGCACACACCTATCGCAGTGTATATTGGCGTCGTTTATAGCTATTTACCGTTTATGGTGCTGCCTTTGTACGCCACTTTAATTCGGTTGGATGAGTCTTTAAACGAGGCAGCTGCCGATTTAGGCTGCCCACCATGGAAACAGTTTATCAAAGTCACTTGGCCACTCTCGTTGCCGGGGGTGTTAGCCGGTTCTATGTTGGTTTTTATCCCTGTTATGGGTGAATTTGTCATTCCCGATTTGTTAGGTGGTCCCAACACCTTGATGATCGGTAAACTGCTGTGGATAGAGTTTTTTAGTAATAAAGACTGGCCCTTAGCATCGGCTTTAGCGGCTGTATTACTGTGTGCTTTGATTATCCCGTTTGTAGCATTGCGACATTTTGAGCGCCGCGCCGAGGAGGTGAGCTGATGTGGCGTAGAATGCCTGTGTTGATGACAGTGCTTGTATTTGGTTATGCGTTTTTATATGGCCCTATTCTTAGCTTGATGGTGTATTCATTTAATGAAAACCGCCTGGTCACGGTGTGGTCTGGATTTAGCACCAAATGGTACGGTGAGTTATTACAAAACGAACAAATATTAGACGCGGCGTGGCTCAGTGTAAAAATAGCGTCGGTTAACGCATCATTAGCGGTTATTTTAGGGACGTTAGCTGCGCTGGCATTGGTGCGTTTTAAGCGCTTTCGTGGGCGCAGCGTTATGCAAACCATGGTGACAGCTCCCTTGGTTATGCCCGAGGTCATTATTGGCTTGTCCTTATTGTTGCTTTTTGTGGCGATGCAAAAAACCTTGGGGTGGCCCGAAGGTCGGGGCCAGTTAACCATTACGATTGCGCATGTCACTTTTTCATTGGCTTATGTCACCGTTGTTGTGCAAAGCCGTTTATCTCATATGGATCAGTCGCTAGAAGAAGCGGCTTTGGATCTGGGGGCTAAGCCGCTTAAGGTTTTCTTCGCTATTACGTTACCCTTAATAGCACCGGCATTATTAGCTGGCTGGTTATTGGCCTTCACTTTATCAATGGACGATTTGGTTGTTGCTAGCTTTGTATCGGGCCCAGGAGCAACGACCCTGCCTATGGTGGTGTATTCGAGTGTACGTTTGGGGGTTAGCCCTCAAATTAACGCACTAGCCACAATTATTGTACTGGTTGTCAGTATGGCCGTACTGATTGCGGGTATCGTGATGTATCGTAAAGAAAAGCGTGCTAGCCGCTTATCGTAATAACCGGTTACCTATGCGCAGCCTTTACAGCTTAACAAGCGAGGCCCCTTTTATTTGAGCGTACACCGGAGTGCCTTCTTCGAGAGCAAGGTGGTCTTTTGACCGCCTTGTAATTCGCGCTAATATTTCGCTTTTATGCCCAAGACGTAGGCGCACATTGCACATGGCTTCGCCTTCAGGTTTTATTCCAATCACGGTAGCGCTTAAGCAATTCACAATGGAGCTATCCGTGGGTGGCGCTAGCGATAAACTGACGTGGCTGGCACCAATGCGAATACGGCGCTGTGAGCCGACAGTAGCGATATAGCCAGGCATGTATAACATACCGCCATCGATTGTTAATTGAGTCAGAGCGTACTGCTTGTCGTAGTGGTTTACTGTGGCGTCGACTAGCGCTCCGGCACGGTTAAAGTGGCTAAGTGGACCTTCGAGGTCGAGCATTAACGTGTGTACATCCCCTTCGGCAATGACAGTGCCTTTCTCCATAATAATCAAATGATCAGCTAAGCGTTCAACCTCTGTTAGTGCATGGGTTACATACACAATCGGAATTGATAGCTCGTGGGGCAGGCGCTCTAAATAGGGCAGTATTTCGTTCTTGGTTTTAAAGTCGAGAGCGGATAACGGCTCGTCCATTAACAGTAGCTTTGGTTGTGAAAGTAGTGCCCGACCAATGGCAACCCGTTGTTTTTCACCGCCGGATAAATGAGTTGGTTTGCGTGCTAACAGGTGTTCAATACCTAATAAGTTGGTTACCTGATCCAGCGTAATGTTATTAGTGCCTCGGCTTCGTTTCGCTCCAAATAGTAAGTTGTCTTTCACGCTGAGGTGATCAAATAAACTGGCTTCTTGGAAAACATAACCTAGCTCACGCTGGTAGGTGGGTAATGCCTTGTCATCACGTTGCCAGTGAATATTATTCACTGTGACTTGGCCATCAACCGCATGATGTAAGCCTGCAATACAACGTAAGAGCGTGGTTTTACCGCAACCTGAAGGCCCAAAAAGTACCGTAAAGCCGGATGAAGGCAATGTAAGGTCGACCTGTAGGGTAAAGTCCTCTAATTGAGTCTTTTGTTTGATGACTAGGTTGCTAGGTGGGGTAGTGGTCATCATCGTATTGTCCCACCGTGACTTGGCTGCTTATTAAGCTTAGACAGCAGGAGCATGACGACTAATGCAAACACCACCATCCCCGCTGCAATTTGATGCGCCTTGTGCCACTCGAGTGTTTCTACATAGTTGTAAATAGCAATCGATAGCACTTGTGTCTCGCCAGGGATGTTGCCACCGATCATTAATACGACACCAAATTCTCCCAACGTGTGGACAAAAGTCATTGTGGCACCAATGACAAGGCCTGAGCGTGCCATGGGAAGCACGACACTAAAAAAAGTATCCAGTGGGCTAGCGCGCAATGTTGCGGCTACTTCAAGAGGCCTTGGGCCGATCGCCTCAAACGCGGCTCTTACGGGTAGCACCATAAAGGGTAAAGAGAAAATGACTGAGCCAATGACTAAGCCACTAAAGGTAAAGGTTAATGGCCCACCAAACCACTCGGCAAGTGTCTGGCCTAGTGTATTTGTAGGGCTTAATAATAGGAGCAAATAAAAGCCTAAAACCGTCGGCGGCAGTACTAACGGGAGTGTGACTAAAGCGGCGACGACTTCTCTTCCCCATGATCGCTTTCGTGACAGCCACCACGCTATCGGCACGCCTAGTGCTAATAAAATAGCCGTTGTCGTAAAGGCCAGTTGTAGTGAGAGCAGAATAGCGTTGGTCATGATGGTGCTTTACTCAGTTAAATAGCCATGATCAGTTATAATTTTTTTGGCCACAGGGGAGTGTAAAAACGTTAAAAACTCCAGCGCCGCTGCGTTTTTTTGAGCACGCTTTAACAGTACTGCCTGCTGCTTAATGGGGGTGATTTTGTCTGAATTTATCACGGTGTAATAACCTTGCGTTGCTTTGGCTTGCCCTAATGAAACAAAAGCCGCATCAACATTACCGGTGTCGGCAAACTGTAATGCTTGGCTTACATTATCACCAGTGACTCTTATTATCTTGTTATCTAATTGAAGGCTGTTTAAAAACTGCTGAGCGGCAAGTCCGTAAGGGGCGGATTCTGGATTGGCTAACGCAATCCGATGAATACTGCCATCTAAAAGCGCAGAGCTGCCTAGTTGATCTAGACGAATGGCCTTACTAAAGAGGGCTAATTGCCCAATAGCGTAGGTAGAGGCAGGTGCAACAGCAAAGCCTTGTTTGATGAGGCGTTGCGGGCGGCGAGTGTCTGCGGCTAAAAAAACATCAAAGGGTGCGCCATGCATAATCTGAATAGCAAGCTTTCCTGTAGAGGCAGTACTCAGTTTTAGAGTGTGGGAGGAGTGCTGTTCAAAGGCTTGGGCCAATGCGCTTGCCGATGAGTAAAAGTTTGCGGCTACAGCGATACGGGTTTCCCCTGCGGTAGCTGCATTAGTGTGAAGGCAAGCGATGCAACAACATATTCCTACTAACCACCTACGTAAGCCTGCGAAGCTGAATTGGCGAAAAAAAATGTGTAAATGCGAAACACAAGATATCAAGTATGCTCTCCTTTAGGTGTGATGCTGTTGCTTGTGAACGTTTCTTGTTTTCTTTTAGTCTATGATTTTAATAAGTTTTTTTAGAAATTATTGATGGCGGATATCGATCAAATTTATCTCATATTTCAGAAGAAAGAATGTTTTGTTGCACTGCACAAAAATGTTTGACAAAGCGACAAAAAAGACTATCATGATAATCATTGTGCAGTGCAGCAAAAACAACGTATAGAAACAATATACACATTCTTGGAGTTACAAACATGACTAACTTAGACTTACAAAAGCCGCTTGAAACTATGAAAACCCTAATGGCTCTTCAAGCGTCTACTATGAACAAATCAGTTGAGCTACAAAAAGCATCTGGTGAGCAACTTGCTAGCTTTTTCAAAACTGAAATGGAAAAAGCAAAAGACCTTAAAACACCTGAAGATATGGTTAAGTTTAATGTCGCTGCAAACCAAGGCTTATTCGATTTAATGAAAGCTCAAGGTGAAGCGTTTACGGCATTGGCTACAAGTGCTAGCCAAACTGCTATGGATGAGATGCAGAAGTTGGCTAAGTAAGCAGCCTGCGTTTCGTTAAAAGCCCCGGTTATCCGGGGCTTTTTTTGTTGTAAGGTTAAAGGCGCGGATCAGTATTTTTGATGAGCGTTTCATGCTTATGCGATTGCAAAAAGGCCGCTAATGCAGGAGTTTCTTCAAGCGATAGTAATTCGCGGAAACTCACCCAGTCGAGTAAACAATACAAACAAATAGACGGGTAGTGCCACTCATCAAAGCTGCCATTAGCTGCGGCTGCTTCTAACAGATTAATCGTATTTGCAATCCGCTCTTTCTGTAAGTCTGCAATTAACAGCTCTCCCTCTGTGCTAATGCTGGAACGCGTCAACATGAACAGTGTGATGCATGAGTCATTTACAGCGTCGATCATGGTCAACAGGTTTTCTTGATCCCAGCTCATCTGCGCGTGGTTTAACTTGTTCGCTAAATACTTATGAATTACACGTGAGTCGAGTAGGGTTTTATCGTCATCAGTCAAAACTGGAACTTTCATGACCGGAGTATATTTTCGCAATGCGTCGCGGCCTTCAGGCGAGTAGATATTGAGTGCGATAAACTCATGTGGATAGTTATCCATGAACAAGCGTATGCGACGTACATAAGGTGAGGTAGTCGATCCAATTAACTGCATGTTGTTCTCCAGTGGAATTCGGTAGCGGCTTTGTTAGCTAAGGCCAGTATAAAGAATAAATAGGCTGCGTAAGACTGTA
Source organism: Neptunomonas phycophila (assembly GCF_001922575.1). Lineage (NCBI taxonomy): Bacteria > Pseudomonadati > Pseudomonadota > Gammaproteobacteria > Oceanospirillales > Oceanospirillaceae > Neptunomonas > Neptunomonas phycophila. Next base: position 327,721 of record NZ_MRCI01000001.1, read on the forward strand.
ATTTTGGAACAAAGAGTTAAAGGTTAAGCCTCATTAAATATACGGTAAGACGATAATAGTTATTGCCCATGAGTAATAGACATGATAAATAGCATTTTTAAAAAGTAGCTTAAAAATTGATTCGTACCGAGAGGTTATCAACCTAGTTACTTACCGACCTTTAACCCCAACCGTTGGGGTGCCCAGACCGTCAGATATGATGTGGCAAGCATCGGCCAGCGAGGATACTGACGCCTATGGAACACACATCTACACCGCCTTCAAACGATCGATCGGGACCCGTTTCTTCGGTCATTCCACGTCGTTTTTTAGACTTATTAGCTATTTTGCTGCGAAGCCCCAGTGTTGTGGGAGCCGAGCATTCTTTTTTCCGTGTTCTTAAGCGTGAACTAGAAGAGCGCGGTGCGCAGGTAAGCTGGTATGAGGGTGTGTTAGTGGCTCAAGGCGCTCGGCCTAAAAGCGTTATGTTCTCGGCACACATCGACCGTCACGGTTTGGTGTGCACTGGACCGAATGAGTTTCAGTATGCCGCGTTTGTGGCGAGTGCACGTTCTGATTTGCTGGGTAACTCGGTCAGCGAGCAGTTGATGAATAAGATCGTACATCGCTTTGAATCCGAATCAGTCTATGCATATGAGCCGTGGTCAGGGGCTTATCATGGAAGCGGGGTGATTGATCGAGCGTATATTTGTGAGCACCGTAACAACCTGATTTTTGAGTTGGCGGGCATGAACCACTTAGCTGCAGGTACACCAGTTGCTTTTCAAGACCGCTTAAAGCAAACCGATCAAGCATTAGTCGGCCAGTTAGATAACGTATTAACGGCTGCAGCTTTAGTGTATTTATTTGAGCTGGGTTTTGAAGGAACGGCCTTTTTTACCGCGCAGGAAGAAGCCGGAAAAAGTTGGCGGTATTTGCTGGAGTGGTTTAGGCGTTTTGGCGAAACAACCAACCAATTGATAGTGGTGGACACTAGCCCGTATCCAGATTTAGAAGCAGCAGGCCAACAGCATGTTGTATTACGAAACAAAGACGCGAACGCCACATTCAATGAGCCATTAACCCAGCGTCTATCTCATTTATGTGATGAGTTAGGGTTACGTTATCAATTTAAAGACCGTTATGTTGAAGCAATGAATGCGATACAAAAAGCAAAAGGCGAGGAGCCTTCATCATTAGGCTCGACTGAGATGGGGCGTATTATTGCCGCATCGAATGGCTTGGTAGATGGTACCACCTTGCAAATACCCACGTCTGGTTATCATACCTTGTCAGAGTCGGCGCCATTGGCATCGGTTTCTGGATTTTTAAATATCTTGTCTGGCCTATGTGGCTTGGCTCAACCCGCAGAGGGGCGTTTGGATGTATAAAACATTAGTCGTTGTTGATAACGAAACCCAACTGGCTGATATGTCAGCGTTTGATGCGGTGACGTTTGAGCGTTATTTAGCGGACTATCCTAAACGTAATGAGCGTAAAACTCGGCTTATTAATCTATGTGATACGCGTCAGTATTTAAGCCGCGGGTACTATTGTTCTTTGTTGGCTGAAGCACGCCAACACAAAGTGCTCCCAAGTGTGAGTGCGATTAATGATCTGCGTGACAGTGATGAGAAAACCCTCAGCTTACAGTTAAGTGCGGCCCTCGCTGGTGTCCCTAGCGACAAAACGATCACCTTGATGATTTTCTTTGGACAGCTGGCTGATAGCCAGGCAATACCGGATGAGCGTTTAGCAAAGTTTGCGCGCCAAGTGTTTGATCAATATCCAGCGCCTATTTTGAAAGTGTCGTTAACGCCCGCTCACAAGCAATCGCCTTGTATTGTTGAGCGTTATGCTTATGCGCAGTTAGAAGGCGATCTTAAATCGGCTTTTTTAGAGCAGTTGTCTTCTTTTGTTGAAAATGTATGGCGAACACCCACTAGCCGCAAGCGTGCACGTTGGGAGATGGCTATTTTGGTGAATCCTAACGAAAAGCAGCCGCCGAGTGACAAAGTGGCGATCAGTCGTTTTATTAAAGCGGCGAGCAAAGTTGGCATTCATGCAGAAGCCTTATCCGCAGAAGAGTTAGGACCATTAAGCCAGTATGATGCGCTGTTTATTCGTGAGACTACGGCGATTGATCATCACACATATCGCTTAGCGCGCAAGGCAGAGAAGGAAGGTTTGGTTGTTATTGATGACGCGACTTCTATTTTGCGATGCTGCAATAAAGTCTTTTTGCACGACGCATTTAGTTACAACGGAGTCCCATCACCTAAAACAGAAGTGGTGATTGCTGCCAGCGAAGCGGATTTAGATGCTGTTGAGCAATCATTTGGTTATCCCCTTGTATTGAAAATGCCAGAAGGGTCATTTTCTAAAGGTGTTTATAAGGTAAAGGACCGCACGGAGTTAAAAGAGCGTTTAGAAGAACTGTTTGTTGATACGGCTTTGGTGTTAGCGCAAGAATACCTTTATACGGATTACGATTGGCGTATTGGGGTGCTCAATGGTCGCGCGATTTATGCATGCAAATACATGATGGCACGCAACCATTGGCAAATTTATAACCACGAATCTAAGCGTTTTAACTCGGGTGGTTTTGAAACCCTACCCACATTTGAAGTTCCAAGAGCGGTATTGCAGGCAGCGCTTAAAGCCTGCGATATGATTGGTAATGGCCTGTACGGTGTGGATATAAAACAAAAAGATAACCAAGTGTATGTTATTGAAGTAAATGACAACCCAAGTATCGATCACAAGGTAGAAGACGTGTACTTAGGGAATGAGCTATACATGGTCATTATGACTGAATTTGCCAATCGTTTAGAAAAGCGCGGACGATAGACCAGCAGGCAAGGCCGCTTAGCTCATCTATCATTAAGCGCCGACAAGGAGTTCTCCTGTCGGCGTTTTTTATGAGTCCGTATTGTGTTTTTAAGAGAGGTTATTACTGTGGGCTGCGTTTTCTATGATGATGGCGGTGCGTAAACGCTCACGTCCAAAGCAGGCCATGTGGTTAAAGTTTTCTCGGGCAATAGGAATATGCTGGCAGTCGAGAGGGTCTTGCGACAAGTCGTCTGGGTCGGGATCGTGTACATATAAACAATCATCATCCATGGCTGTGACAACAACCCAATGAGGTGCTTTGCGGCCATCCATACGGTAGGTGCTAATTAGAAGAATAATGGTGGCATGGCGCACTAACGCTTGTTGTATTTGTTCTTGGGTGATGTCCTCATAATTCACCTGTAAGCCCGCATTATGCGCTTGATCCTTAAAGTGCTGATCAACAACACCCATGATGTGCTTTTTGTGATCGGAGCGTACGCCCTCTATAAATAATGGCGTGCGCGTATTGATATAAACCGCTGAAACAAATCCTCGATAGTGCGCCGCTAACGCTAAACCGACCGGGTGGCACCCCCCGTGACCAGAGGTCATAAAAATAGTTGTGGCTTCTCGCCAGATATCAAGTTCTTCTAGCTGTGTTAATGCCCGCTCAGGCTGCAGTGTTGCCATCGCCATGAGCAAAGATGCAGGCCCGCATGTAAACTCGGTGGTTTGCTGGTACCAAGGCGTATTCCGCACATTGGGCGCACAAGCTCCTCTGAGTATACGTTTTTGCATACGAAGGGCGTCGCTATGGTCTTCGTAGTAGTCTCTGTATTCATCGAAACACCAGTAACCTAAACGGCGATATAAAGTGATAGCGGGCGTATTATTTTTTGAGACTTCCAGACGCATAAAAAAACGTCCTTTCTCAGCCGCGTTGTTTTCTAAAGCCGTTAACAGGGCTTGCCCTGCACCGGTTTTGCGGCCTGTTGGCATGATCGCTAATGAATAGAGCCGAGCTAAGCGGGTGCCTTTATGCAAAAGAACCAGTCCATAGCCGAAAATAGTGGCGTTATTTTCTACCACTAAAAAAATACGATTGTTAGCTTGCAGCCAATGCTTTAATCGTCGGCGAGACAATTTATCGCCAAGAAAGCACGTATTTTCGACTTGCTCAAGCACATCTAAATCAGAGATAGCGGCTTGGCGTATCGTTAGCGTAGGTGGTACAGAAGTGGATGTGTCTAAATTGGCATTGGGCATGGTTGGCAAGCACTCATTGCGTTGTGCAACGTAAAAATATCAAACAATAATTGCTGATAATGAGGCTTTTGGTGGGTGAATAAAAGTAGATGAGTACCGAATGAGTGAAATAAACGTTACTGCGAAGAGGGGCGTTAAGAGCGGGAGTCGTAGAAATATTTCCCGGCCTTAACGCTTGAGTATTAGGCTGTTTTAGTGCGGTAAGAAGCTCCAGAAACTAACAGCAAGCCTGCTGCTAGCAAAGCTAGTGTACCGGGGGCAGGCACATCATAGGCATCACTATATACTGGGCTCATGGTGTAGCTGTTATTGGTGTCATCACCAATGGTGTAAGTAAAGTCGACATCAAAAGAGCTAAGGTCCGTATCATCTACTCCGGTAGAGTCTTCTAAACCAAGCACGCGAAAGGTAGTAACGCCGGGATCCTCAAATGTGTAAGGTGTTCCTGCATAATGTTCGGTTTTAAAGACAAACTCTGAACCATTCCACATAAAAAGCCCGAATAACCCACCGCTCACAATATCGGGGAGTGTGACGCTCTCGAAAATACCAGCAGATCCCGGCTCAATAGAAAAGTCGATACCCATAAAAGTGGTTGTGGTGATAGGGGCCGCATTAACAGGCGCGGTCAGTGCGAAAGTTGTTAGTAATGGCAGAATACAGATTTTACAACGTCGATAAATCTCTGCCTTTCGTAACGGATAAAACATGCTGAAAATCTCCAAATCAAAAGGCCTTTCTTAAGGTAAAGCAACAAATATGCCTGATAAGCTAATAGGCCTGTAAAGCATATACTTAACACAAGATTAATAAAACAAGCGTTTGAAAATCAGTGTGTAATTGCTCTTAATCGTAAAGAAAGCTGACAATTTGTCAGCGCATAGAGTGCACATAAACCCCGAAAGTTCCTTGGTATAAAAGTTTCTTGGGTATAGCAGAAAGCAGGATTAGCTTAGTACTTAGCGTGGATGCCTAAGATAAGAGGGGAGCATACAGATAACAAGAGCCGTCAATAAGAGGCTCTTGTTAAGAAGATCATGTCAGGAAAGTGATGACGTATTAGGGTTGAGTTGCGGGTTTATTAGCAAACTCTTCGCAAGGGTAGCCCAACACAAACGTGTTATATACGCTAATCTGAACCGGCTCAGAGGCTTTCTCTGGGTTCTCTTTTATGTAAGCAATAACTTCATCAAGTAGCTCTTGAGACTGTTTACCGGCAGGTAGGCAGACAAAGTTACGTTTTACCGCCCCTTTTTGTCCCAACATGTTACCCACTAAATTAAAGCCGTTGATCATACCGCCTACAAATCCAGAACAAGATCCTGCGTTTAGCGCACGGTTAACTGCATCTTGTGGTGTTTCTTTGCCGGGAGATTGATAGAGGTTATTACACTTGTCATAAAACTCTTGGCTGGTAAGTGCGTAAGACTGGCTGCTGAAAAGGGAAAGTAGTAAGGCAGCAGAAAGAAGTCCTTTCATGAGATTATCCTTAATTTTTTGAAAAGCTGTTTGAACTTTACCATAAAGAATGAAAGATCGTTATCTTCATTAGATGGGGTCGATGAAATTTTCGTATGAGTTAGCAGGGATAATTGGGTAGCCTGTGAATTAAGGTCTTGGCTAAGTACTCTTTTCCTCTGGATACGTCCAAAGTAGTAAGGTTTGTACTATGCTGATGATAACTAATGAGGAGACTATTAATTTTGATAAAACTGTATAAAAACGAGAGTGCTTAATGGCGTTGCAGCGTATTTATAGCCAGCGTAAATTAATAACGGCATTTGTTTTCCTGTTAACGCTAGCGATCGGCTTGTATGGGGTCACATTAGGTCATTCGTTAGCCGATGCGCATCTTCGTGCGCAAATGAGTGCTTTGGGTAATGCTAAGGCTCGATTTTTAGAAAGTCGATTAGGTCATATTCTGACTTCCACGCGCATCATGGCGCTTGAAATTAATCGCAACAACGGCACCATCAACAATTTTGATGAATTTGCATCAGAGATCATCAGCTCCTTGGGCGGTATCTCTAATTTGCAGTTAGCCCCTGACGGTATTGTGACTGAAATATACCCTCTAACGGGTAATGAGAAAGCGTTGGGTCATAACATACTCCGGGATGATAAGCGTCGGGATGAGGCGCTACTCGCGATTAAAGAACGTCACTTAACGTTAGCCGGCCCTTTTGAGTTAGTTCAGGGCGGCATCGCCGTTATCGGACGTTATCCTGTTTTTTTGGATGCCGAGGTTGGGAGCCGGTTTTGGGGGTTTTGTTCCGTCGTTATCTATTTGGAAGAACTCCTCAAACAGGCTTACCTTGAAGACCTATTGGAACAGGGCTATGGGTATCAGTTGTCACGTACCGATCCTGTGTCTAAAGCGCCTTATATTTTTTTGAAATCCGGTTTTGAGCTAGAAGGTATTAGTGAAACTGTCAGTATTAATGTGCCAAATTCTAGCTGGCTTTTGACGGTGTATGAGCCTCATCATGGGGTTGAGTTAATTGATGTGTTGGGGGGAGTGCTTAGCGTATTTTTTGCGGGATTGTTGGCTTTTCTGGCAAATTACTATATGCGTAAACCGGAGGTGCTCAAACTCATCGTTGATGAGAAGACTGCCGAGTTAGAGCAGCTTGCTTTCTATGACCCACTGACGGGTTTGGCAAACCGGCGATTGCTCATTGAACATTTAAAATATGCTGTGAATAAGTCCATCAGGAATAATATTCAGTCAGCTTTGTTGTATCTGGACTTAGACGACTTTAAGCGTATTAACGATTCCCTAGGGCATGAAATAGGGGATGGTTTATTAGAAGAAGTGTCGACACGCATCGTCAATAATATTCGTAAAGGTGATATTGCCGCACGCTTAGGGGGAGATGAGTTTGCGGTGTTATTTGTTAACTTTTCAAGTACCCATAACATTAGTCAATTGGTGAGCAAGCTGATCCAAGTTATTGAGGCGCCAATGCTATTACAAAAAAAATCATTGTCTATCTCTACTTCCATCGGGATTACCTTGATACCTGCTGATAGTGATGATGTGCCCACGTTGCTTAAAAATGCAGATATTGCTATGTACGCGGCTAAGCGTAAAGGAAAAGGCGGCTTTAAGTTTTTCGATAGTGCCTTGCAGCAAGCGGCGTTAGATCGTTTACGAATAGAGGAAGGGCTAATCCAAGCACTAGAACGGGATGAGTTCCGTTTGTACTACCAGCCGATTGTAAATTTAAATACTGAAAAAGTAGTTAGCTATGAGGCATTAATACGCTGGGAGCATCCTGAAAGCGGGCTGTTAAGCCCGGATAAGTTTATTGCTATTGCTGAAGAAAGCGGCATTTTGCTGCAGATGGGTTATTGGGCTATTAATCAAGCCTGTTTATTGATTAAGAATACGGCCTACTTAGGGGACGAGCGCTTTGGGGTGGCGGTTAATTTATCTCCGAGGCAGTTCACGGATGCGGAACTTGTTCCGACTATCGAGCGTTTTATTAAAAAATACGAGATAGATGCGAAATATTTGGAAGTTGAAGTGACTGAGACTGCTTTAATGGACTGCTTAGACGAGGCTTGTGCAACATTGGATAAGCTCCGTGCTATGGGTATTAATGTTGCTATTGATGATTTTGGTACAGGCTACTCCTCCTTATCTTTATTGAAGCGTTTACCTGTGGATAAATTGAAAATAGACCGTAGTTTTATTATGGACTTGGAAACCGATGAGAGCGGCCGAAAAATTGTTGGTACACTTATTTCGATGGCTCACACGTTAGAGTTAACAGTTGTAGCAGAAGGGATAGAAACCCCTAGTCAGTGTGCTATTTTACAATCGTTAGGGTGTGAGCAAGGGCAGGGGTATTTCTTTAGTAAGCCAAAATCTATCGAACATTATTATGAAGGCTTACCTTAATATAATTACTCATGAGGCCGGCTCTGGATAGCGGCTAATTTTGTAAAGGGCATTTTTGTCGTGCGGGATGTTCACGTGCCCATTTAGCAGGAGGCATAATGACCAAAGACAGTTTAAGGTATTGGGTGAATACTTTCGCCATGCGTAAACCCCGAAGCACTCCTCGTTTTAGCGTGTGTTTGATCATGTTAGCCGCCAGTTTGGCTCAAACAGGGCAGGCCAGCACTTTTGCATTACAGCCGCAGTCCCTTACGGTAGAGGGAAAGCGTGTAAGCGTGAATGTCCCGCAGGGTTATCGGCTTGAGCTGGTAACCACTGATCTGTCGCAACCAAGATTTCTGACCTTTGCTGATAATGGCGACTTGTTTGCAGGATCTCAAAGCGGCTATGTGTATCGTTTAGTGCCGCCTTATACCCGCGTACAAAAACTAACCCCAAGCTTTCGTTACCCACACAGCTTGACGGTACGCGAGGGTAAGTTATTTATTGCATCTACCGAAGCCTTGTATCGAGCCGAAGGCATCAATGGTAAACAATTGGTGAATGTACAGCGGGTTCTTGACCTGCCTGCGGGTAACGGTCATAGCAGTCGTACCGTCAAACAAGGGCATGATGGTAAGTTGTATATCAGCCTGGGCATTAGCGGTAACTGCAGTGATCAGTTTATGGGAGCCGGTTACCCGTTTGAGCAGCGACGTGGAGGTCTTTTCGTTGTTGAAGAGAAAGGGAAATCAATGCAATTAAGACCCTATTCGACAGGGTTACGTAACCCCGTTGGATTCGCTTGGAACGACCAAGGCGAACTGTTTGCTACTAATAACGGGCCAGACCATTGGGGATATGATCAACCTGAAGAACAATTAGCGGCGTTGAGTGAAGGGTCTTTTCATGGCATGCCCTGGTATCAAGTAATCGATGGTAAGGTTGTTCGTGATTCATGCCGTACCAATAAGCCTCCTATGGATATGGATGCTGTTACGCTACCCGTTGCAACGTTTCCTTCACGTAACGCACCCATGGCCATTGAGTTTATCCCGTCTACACATGCGGATGCTCGATTAGCCGGAAATGCTGTTGTGGCATTACATGGTTCCTGGGCTGTTAAAGAAGGAGAAGGTCGGGCATCTAAACGTCCTCCGGGCTTGTCATTGGTAGTGTTTAGTGAAGAGCAACCACCAAAAGTTATCGACTGGGTAACCGGCTTTCAGTGGGCTGATGGGCGTCGATGGTCACGCCCTGTAGGTGTCGCGTTAAGCCCTGATGGTGTGATTTATTTCTCTAGCGATGGCCCTGTTTCTGCTATATACCGCTTGGTGCCTATTAGTTAAAGGCTGATTTTTATGGGTTTGGCGTGTTTTGGCCCCAAAATGTAAGCTTTTACGATTATTAATTGGGAATTTGAGCTAGCTGATCTAAAGTTAATATTGAATGGAAGCTTAACGAATAAAGCAGACCGATCATGTGAATCAAGATCGACAAATGGGGTGCTTTTTAGCTAAAGATTAACGGCCTGATCGTTATAGGGTTGTATAACAAGAAGTTAATAAGAATGACGATGGATCGGCAGCTGATAAAACGCAGCGCAGGAAAGCCTACAGCTTTAATGTTGGCAATAGCCTTATTTATCCTTTTGGACTGCTCTATTCTGGCAATCAATGTGTGGTTAACACAGCATGTTGAACAGAATGCATTGGCGATCAATGTGGCGGGTCGCCAGCGTATGCTATCCCAGCAAATGGCGAAAACACTATTAGAAATTAAAGCCAATCAGTACGAAACACCTTCAGGAGAAACTCGGCAAGAGCTTAATAACGCTAGGCATCTTTTTTCAACGACATTGGATGGCTTTTTAAATGGTGGTTATGTCATTGACGGCAGTGGAATATTAAAACCGTTTTCACGCACCCTTGATCCGGAGTCTTCTGAGGTCATTCATAAAGCGATGAGCTTTTTCCTTCCACTCTCTTCGTCGATTAATCAACTTCAGGCGGCTCCTTCTCCATCAACAATTGCTGAGGCAGCCCGAGTGGCTATTGAAGTAAACGGGCCTTTACTGGCCGCAATGAATCAATTAACAAGCCGTATGGAGATACTGTCTCAGCAAAAAACACAGCTGATTAGGCGAGTTCAAGGGGCTGCTTTTGCGCTAGCTCTGATTAATTTTTTTGTTATTGTGCGTATGTTCTTTCAGCGTGCTAAGCAGTCTAGCAGGCAGTTGAGTAGCTTTCTTGCGCTTCTAGATAATGCTTCTTCTGCCATGATTGTTATTGATAGCCGTAAAAGAGTGGTAATGGCTAATCGGATGAGCCAGGAGTTATTTGGGTATCCTGCTCATTTGTTCATGTCTATCGGCGTTGAAAACTTGATTCGTAAAACGAATGGCGAAACGATAGGGAGCCGCCGAAACGGCGATACTTTTCGTATCGACTTAACAACACGCCCATTTAAATTTGAAGATGAGTCACTAACAATTATTACGGTGACAGACATCAGTAAACATGCCGAAGAACAACAACGCTTAGCACATTTAGCTAACCATGATCCGCTGACCGGATTAGTTAATCGACGTGCTTTCTTTGATCGTTTAGAGTTAGAGGTATTACGTACGCGCCGAACGGGTCAGTTATTGGGTGTTTTTTTCTTAGATTTAAATAAGTTCAAGAGCGTGAATGACACTCTGGGCCACACGTCCGGGGATGAGCTATTAAAAACAGTAGCTGACCGGTTACTGCATGTTGTTAGAGAGGTCGACACGGTTGCCCGCTTTGCTGGAGACGAGTTTGTGGTGATGGTAACGGACGTTAATCATCAGCATGAATTATTGAAAATACGCGATAAGATACGCTCAATATTTAGCTATTCATTTAAAATCAAGGGGGTAGAAGAGCGCATTGGGTGCAGTTTAGGTATGGCCATTTATCCCGTCGAAGGTTTAAGCGCCACAGAGCTGATTGAGATCGCCGACCAGAAAATGTACCAGGATAAACAAGCGAGTTAATGAGGTATACTTGAGTTAATTGAGTCTATTACGTATTAGGAATTGACCATGGCATCGCAACGTTTCCCTTTTTATCAGCCAATTATTGAAACAGCTACCGGGCGTATTGCCGGTTACGAAGCATTGGCTCGGACAACAGAGCCAGGCGGCAAAATAGTGTCTGCTGGAGATAGTTTTACTGATCAGTTGGTGCCTATTCTTGAGCGTATTGAATGGGACCGGAGTATACGCCGACAAACAATGGAGCAGTTACATCTGCTACCGCCTAACACCTTCATTAGTATTAATATTTCTCCTGAATGGATACAGCATTTAGATACTCTGGATGCATTGCCGACTCTTGAAATGGTTGAAGAAGCAGGTGTTGATCCTGCACGGGTTATTATCGAAATAACCGAGTCTGAAGGGGACCTTCATTTGCTGGAACAATTGGTAAACCGCTACCGAGAGTTAGGTATGCAGGTTGCCTTAGATGATTTTGGAAATGGTTATTCTCAGCTAGATCGCATTGCCGTATTAAAGCCTGATTACGTTAAACTGAATATACAGCATTTGCGCGAAGGGGCCGATGCAGGGCGAGGAGTCTCGCTTGTCCAACAACTCAGTATGATTGCTTCGCGCTTGGGTTGTAAGGTTATGTGTAAAGGGGTTGAAACGGAGGATGACTTCTTTCTGGCGCTAAGCTGCCAAGCCGTGTGTACACAAGGTTTTTTGTTCTCGCCTGCCCAGCAAAACATGTTGGATCCAGAGTCCACCGTTGAGAAAGCTTCTGAACTGCTCAATTACTATCGGGATATGGCGACTGAGCTGGTGGCCAGAAATCATTGGCGGGCAGAAAAAGCCAAAGGTGAGTTGCTAGGCTTGCGTGAAGTGTTACGCACAACGCCCAGCGATGAAGAGTTGATTCAATTTGTACCTAGCGAACATTTTTTACGCTTTTATATCTGCGACTTGTCCGGTAATCAGGTGTCGCCTAACTTCGAAAATAGTGATCGGGGATGGATTATTAATGAGGCTCCTAAAGGTTCGAACTGGAGCTGGCGCCCTTATTTCTTTGAGCTGCTAGGGGCTAGTGATTTACACAGCCGAGTTGTTTTTTCGGCACCTTATCAAGACATCCACAGTGGCAAGCAAGCGCAAACAGCCGTTATGTTTATTGATGAACAGCGAATTCTGTTGGCGGATATGCTTGATACGCAAAAAGCGAACGAAACACTTTCTGGCTTCAGTGCTATGCCGGCCAGCTGGGTGCCAGGGTTAGAAACCTAACTGTATTTGAGAGTAAAAAAAGCCCAGATATGTTGCTACATGTCTGGGCTTTTTAGTGATGCTCTGGTGCGTGTACTTATTTGTTCATGCAGCTTGCATAATAGGTGACTGTTGCAGGCCAGTCGGAGAAAATTCCGATAACCCCAACGTCTTGTGCAAGCACATCGACTAATGTCATTACATCGCCTTCATTGTTAATGGCGATTGGATTGTTGACTTGAGTATTAGGGTTAATGGTATTAAGCGAGCTGTAGTACCAACCACCACCTTCGGTAAGTTGACCGGAGCGTTCAAGTGACCAGGCAATAATTTTTAAGCCTGTGTCTTTCGCCGCCTTGGCGTATGTTGACGGTACAATGACCGCTTTGCCGTCGCTGTCATTTTCGACATCAACTAGCATCCATAATGGGGGGGCAATGACGGCAACACCTGATTCTACCAACTCCTCCATGGACGGAGACCAGCTATCTGGGTTTCGAAAGTCAAAGCCTTCGATATCATAGCGATCATCTAGGTACACCCCTTGTTTAGCAAACTCAGGCTCATTTTTAATCCAGTACTTCACGTCATCTAGATTAAAAGATTGAGGCCAAACGTCAGATGGGTCGACACCTGCGGCTTTGTATTCATCGAGCATTTTTTGCGCGTATGCTTCTTGAGTAAAACCATTAAATGGCATGTCGACGCTGGCAGACTTCAGCTCGGGAGTCATCTTTACGCCTAATGATTTAAAGAGCTCTATACTCTGTGCATGCGTCATCAAGCTTCCTTGGCTACTGTAGCGGTCGGTACGCCAGTTTGGTGTAGCATCTAGATATTCTGCGATTGTTCGTGCATTAGGATTACCTGCGTCCATTTTCCCTTTGAGTGTTTTGAATTCAGCCAAAGTGATGTCACTCGTGCAGCATTGGACATTTGCCGCTTGAGTCATCTTACCGTCGCTACCAAATTGCGCGGGTTGAAACGGCACAGAGCACTTGCTTGCAAGAGGCGTTTCTAGAATGTTGGTGGTGGTGTGAAGGTCGCATTGTGAATGACGGCACACCAGTGCTTGGTCGCTGGTGAACGTGACATCACATTCTATAATTCCTGCTCCCATTCGAGCGGCCGCTTCGTAAGACTCTTTTGTGTGCTCGGGAAACTGCATTGGTGCACCGCGATGTCCAATGGAAAAATCACTCGATTGCATCGGACTATTAGCACAGGACGCCAGTTTATCCTTGAGAGGTCCTTCATCCATATCAGCAACTAAAAAATAAGGGCGTGGCCCTACCTGTACATTAGTTACTTTTTGAGCGGTTTCGTGGTGGGCAGCCAGAGTAGGAATACTCAACAAAGTCGCAATGACCGAGGCGCATAAGGGTAAAATAGTAGCTTTCATAATGATGTCCCTAGGGTTATTTTTAGCCGCAATCGTAATGCCTTTGGATGACGATTTAATGAGACTTGTATTACGTTATATCCTAGATTCACAGGCTTGTTTTGCTAATGCGTGCTACTTCGGTTTTGCTGCAAAATGAGCTCAAACTTTTCAGGCTCGTGGATGGCAATATTGATGTATTCATACATCAGTGCGTACCAAGCAGGCCCACCATGACACTGAAATTTTTCAAGTGCCACCAATAATAGTTTGGAGGCGGCTCTTAACTCTTTATCATCGCCATTCGCATAATGCGATAGCAAGTTTTGATAGAACTGTTCGGTTTTATCCAATGGCGTTAAGTGGTCATCTTCAAACGAAGTAGCATCGTGTCGCTTATCCATAAAAACGTCCCTTCTTATCCGTCATGTGCGTTGCTTTGGATTTATCCAAAAAATAATGGTGGGCTTTAGATGCTTCTTTTTTCAATAATGAGGCAATAAAACGGTTAAGTTGTGAGCGCTTGATCAGCATAGTGAGGCTGTGCCGTTTTATCTTACTGATAGGCGGCGCTTCGAAGTAGTGCTTTGCATTGTCTGCAGATAAGACAAAGGGAGGGAATCCATTGCGTAGCAATATATAGCTCATCAGCAGTACCCCAGTCCTATGATTGCCTTCTACAAATAGCTGAGGCTGTGCAAGGGTTCGAATATACACGGCAGCGGCTTCCGTAAACGCATCACTAAAGTGGGTTTGCTGGTGATATTCGATAAGGTCTTGAATGCCACCGCTCGACTTTTCATAGAAATATTTTTCACTTGCTTTAAGTTGCTGGGTGTAATGTTGACGATCTTTGCCGTTTGCGGGACCAAATAGGACCGTATTATTGATCTCTAAAATATGTGTTGAATAACCCAATGAAAATAGGTCGATACCTTCGTTAACAAACTGGTCAATTAGTTCATATCCGGCTAATAAGTTGTCTATAACTAGGTCATCCATGGGCGCTATTCGAGCGTCCAGCATGGTAATGATCGAGTAGTATTGTTGCTGGACATTCTCCAGCGTATGTTGAATCTCTACCATGTCTAGTGAAAGGGAGGCCATCCAGTGTATTTCCATGGCTGCGGTATGGGAAAAATCGGCACAGTAACCTAATAACAGTCACTGTACCGATTTGTTATGAAGCTGTTGGTGATTAGCGTGAGCTATAGGCTTAGCTGAATTCACCAGAGACGTATTGCTTGGTTAGTTCTGCTACTGGGTCCTCAAATACTTGGCGAGTCTCACCCATTTCTACGAGGTAGCCTGTACGCCCGCCTTTAGACAGGTCGACACCAAAAAAGCAGGTTGTGTCAGCAACACGCATAGCTTGTTGCATATTATGTGTCACCATCGCAACCGTATAGCGCTCTTTAAGTTGCAGCATTAGCTCTTCAACTTGTCTTGTTGCGATAGGGTCTAACGCTGAGCAAGGTTCGTCCATTAAAAGCACATCAGGCTCTGTTGCAATCGCACGAGCGATACAAAGACGCTGCTGCTGACCACCGGACAACGATAAACCGCTATTTTTGAGTTTGTCTTTAACTTCGTTCCATAGTGCGGCACGTTCAAGGGCTTGTTGGACACGCTCGTCTACGTCACCTTTAAAGCGATTTAAACGTAAGCCAAACGCAACGTTATCGTAGATGCTCATTGAAAACGGGTTTGGTTGCTGGAACACCATGCCGATATAACGACGGACAATCACGGGGTCGACCTGTTTCGCATAGATATCTTTGCCGTGGTAGTTGACCTGTCCTTCTAATCGGAAACTGCTAATTAGGTCGTTCATGCGGTTAAGGCTACGCAATACGGTACTTTTACCACATCCCGAAGGCCCTATAAATCCAGTGATCTTTTTCTTTTCAATCGGAACCGCGCTGCTGTTGACGGCTAAGAAATCACCGTAAAATATTTTGTCGATATTACAGTCGATTACGACCTCACCTTGCGGGACAAAAGCTGATGCACGTTGGTGATTAGCGGCGACTGATTCTTCTGCTAAACGCATAGCTGTTACGCTCATAATAAAGTCCTTTTGTTAAACCTTAGGTTGGCCGATGAGTCGAGCTAAAATGTTGATCACTAGTACAATCAAAACAAGTGTCAAAGAGGCAGCCCAAGCGAGTTGAATCTGATTATCAAACGGCATCGCGGAAAAGTTATAAATTAAAATAGAAAGAGAAGCCGTTGGCTCCATCACTTCTGATAGGTAGTAGTTACTGAACAAAGCAGTAAAGAGCAGCGGCGCTGACTCACCCGCCGCACCTGCAACAGCTAATAGCACACCGGTAATAATGCCCGGTAAACCGGTTGGTAGTACTACTTTCATAATAACTTGGGTACGCGTACAACCCATGCCAAATGCTGCATCTTTCATGCGTTGTGGAACTTGGCGCATCGCTTCTTCCGCCGCTAAGACGACCGTGGGTAGCATTAGAACGGAGAGGGCAATACCACCGGCTAAAGCGGAATAGCCAAACGTAATGACCAATACACTGTAGGTAAATACGCCTGCCAAAATCGATGGGAAGCCAGTGAGCGTTTTTGATAAAAAGCGCGCCGTGATGGATAATTTACTCGTTGGTCCCAAAATGGACATGTAAACGGCGGCTAACAGACCAATAGGTACACTGATTAAGCTGGCAATGCCAACCATCACGAGTGTTCCCAATATGGCGTTACCAAAGCCTCCGCCTGTTTCGAATGCGGTAGGTGGCAGTTCAGTAAGTGCTTCCCAGTCCAGCCGCGAGCCACCTTCCATGATGAGCATAAAGATAACCGAGAATAACGGTACACTTGCCACGATTGCCGCAAACCAAGTTAATCCCGTCAATAACCCATTCTTAAGCGCACGCGGCTCAAACATTTCGCGCTCAAGTGTCGGTAAAGTTGGAGCTATGCTGGGCGCTTTTAAATCTACATCTTTCATTTTTTGCCCTCAAACTTACGAACGGTGTATTGCTGGATGGCGAGTCCAATCACGTTAACGATGAAGGTAATGGCTAGTAGAACCATAGCGGCATACATCAGCGCTTCTACTTCGATACCACCGGCTTCTGGGAAGTTTGACGCGAGTAATGAGGCCAGAGTATTCGCCGGAGAGAAAAGCGATAAGCTAATTTGGTTACTGTTGCCAATTAACATCGCCAAGGCCATGGTTTCGCCTAATGCACGACCAAAACCTAATACTAAGGCGGCTAAAATGCCGGAAGATGCCGTAGGCAACATGACCTTGAGAATAGCTTCCCACTTTGTGGTGCCCATTCCGTAGGCAGCCTCTTTAACTTTGTAAGGAATGCGACGAAAAGAGTCGACGGAAATAGCCGCGACAGTCGGCAAAATCATAATGGCTAAGACCAGTGAAGCAGGTGCTAAGCCAGGTCCACTTAGGTCGGTGCTAAAAAACGGTAAAAAGCCAAAGTGTTCGTGTAACCAATCGGCTATGGGACGTAGCATTGGGATCAGAACATAAATACCCCACAAGCCATAAACCACCGATGGAATTGCCGCTAATAGCTCGACTATTGTTCTGAAAACAACCGCAAAACGGGCGTGAATAAAGTCTTGCGTTAAGAATATGGCAATTGCTACACCGAGTAAGCCGCCCATAATTAAAGCAAGGAAGGAGCTATACAATGTGCCCCAAATTTCTGGAAGAACACCAAAGGTTCCGGTGTTAGTGTTCCACTGTGTGCCTGTTACAAAACCAAAACCATGTAGTTTAAAGGCTGGAACAGCTTCCCCACCTATTTGCCATAAAATGAAAGCGACTAAAATAACAATTAAAGATGCGCTGGATATGGCGATGCTACGGAACAATCTATCGGCTGTGTAATCGGCGCTTGAAGGGGGTGCTGATATGGGGCTGGCATTAGCCAAATGTGCGAAAGGGTTTTGCGACATTGAGAATACCTCATCCGTCTTACTAATACCTCTGGTACGTTTCGTCGTACCAGAGGTGTTTGTTCACTACGCTTCCAAGCTCGAACAAGAATGGGTAATCCGTTTGGGCTTGTTGTGAGCAGTCGGGTTATTATTGAACCAGTTTTGCCGCTTCACGTACTTTGGCGATAACGTTCTCTGGTAATGGGATATAGCCCAATGCATCAGCGCTTTTTTGGCCTTCTGTTAAGCAGTATTCAATAAGGTCACGTAACACTTTTGCTTTTTCGTCATCTTGGTTTTTGTAAAGCAGTAACCATGTGAAAGAGGCAATTGGGTAGGCTTCCTCACCAGCAGGGTCATTGACCCAAGCAATTAGGTTGGGAACATCACTGTTTGGCAGGTTACCAGTAGGAAATTCAGCACTAGCCAATGCAGCAGCACCTGATTCCGAACCCGGAGCGACAAAGTGACCCGCTTTGTTTTCTAGCATGGCAGTTTTGGCGTTGGTGAGCTTAGCGTAGCCGTACTCAATATAACCAATAGCTCCAGGTGTTTGTTTGATAGTTGCAGTAATACCATCATTTTTAGGCGCTTTTACGAACTTAGCGCTATTTGGCCATTGTGGAGATTTTGCTTGACCAATCTTGTCTTTAAAGTGGCTGTTGATTTCTGATAAGTGGCCTGTAAAAACATAGGTGGTACCAGAAGAGTCCGAGCGTACGACGACTGTAATGGCTTCGTTTGGTAGTTCTACACCAGGGTTGGCTGCTGCGATAGCAGGGTCGTTCCACATAGTGATGTTGCCTGCAAAAATTTCAGGGTAAACATTACGTGGTAGTTTAAGCTCGGCAACGCCTTCTAAGTTATAAGCCAGAACAACTTCACCCGCCGTCATTGGCAGTAGAACAGCACCGTCCTTTACCTGCTCTATTTCTTTATCTTTCATGGCTGCGTCACTAGCGGCAAAGTCGACAGTTCCGTTAATGAAGTCTTGAATACCCGCACCACTACCTTTGGCTTGGTAATCGATACGCACGCCATCGGTTTCTTTACTAAAGTCTTTAAACCACTTTGAATACAGTGGGAATGGGAAGCTCGCGCCCGACCCAATCAATTTGACATCGGCACTGGCTTGGAAAGAAAGCACAACACCTGCTGCACAAATAACAGTGGCAGATTTCTTCAAAAATTTACTGAAACTCACGATCTTCTCCTCATAAAACTGTCTTAGTTACTGGGTATGTGCCAGTGATGTGCGTAGCTTATGATTCAAACATGACAGATTTGTGATAATCCCGATGATCAAATGCAATGCATTTTGTAGGTATTGGGCAGTGCCCGGCCGTAAATTAAAGGTCTTAAAACCTGAGCCTTTGAAATAAAAGGAAAAAGAGGAAGGGAGACTTTCTGTTTTAAACAAATCAGTAGATCTAGCAGAGGCGGTATTTGTTTAAAAAACTTTGTTTATTTTTAGTCAGCTGGACACATCGACGCTTGAAATGAGCATAGCAGGCAGTAAGTGCATTGTACTGATGGTAGTGACTAGCGATTGGGAGTGCGTCGTTAACCGTCCACAACTGTCTTTAACAGCGAAGTAGTTTTTACCCTTAATAGCTTGCTAAAAAGGGTTTAGGTGAATGGGTATTTATTGTTGTCGATCAAACAGGGCGGTGAGGCCCAATAAATCGGCTATCGTTTCTGTGGGGGCTTGACCCCATGGATCAAAAATAGAGGCTTCGGAGCGACAGACCCAAGCCTGTAGTTGTGTTAAAACACCTTGTGTATCGATTAAAGTACCGTAAACGTCAAAAGCTAGCGTTGTTTTCATGCTGGCCTCTCGATGCATCTCGATGTCAGTTCTTATATTTGTACAGGTAGCTTATTCAATATAACTAGATTTGAACGACCGCTCAATATAAAATTGCTAGAAAGTTAATACAAGTATACGAGTGTCTGATGAGTAAGACGGCAAAATTTGATCGCCAGCAGGTTATCGATAAAGCGAAAGATCTGTATTGGGAAAAAGGCTTCCATGCGACCTCTATGCGTAATTTACAAGACGTGGTCGATATGCGCCCCGGCAGTATTTATGCCGCTTTTGGTAGTAAAGAAGCACTCTTTAAGGAAGCGTTGGCGCGTTATACCGAGATTGGTTTGGCTAACTTGCAAGACTGTGAACAGCAGGCTGCTTCACCTTTAAGCGGTCTAAAGCTCTTTATGAAAAACATAGTCATTGAATCCCAATGCAGTGCCCCAAACGGCATGTGCATGCTGGCTAAAACCGTGGCGGAATTAACGTCTGAGCATCAAGAGTTATTAGATGCGGCTAAAGAGTCTCTTAAGCGTATGGAAGCGGCATTTGCGGCCGTACTGACTCGCGCTAAAGCAGCAGGTGAATTGGCACCGGATAAAGACCCACAAGAACTAGCGCGCTGTATTCAAGTACAGATAGCAGGGCTTAGGACCTATGCCAAAATTCATCAGAGTGAAGCGCCTCTTGAGCACATGATCGAAGATATCTTTTCACACTACCCATTCCATTAATCAAATAGCCTATTTGGTCCTCGGCGAGCAATCACTCTGGCTGTTTGTCGAGTAAGTCTCAAAAAATCCCCTGTTTTCAATGTGGCCGTGGTTGAAAAAAGATCGCGTCAACACATATTTGATCGATCGTTCAAATATGTGTTGAACGATCGTTCATTGTGATTTATAGTCTCTTCACTTCGTTGGGATAACCTGATTTCTCAATGTAATACGTACACGAACAGGAGATTTGTAATGAGTAAGTTCACTATCCATACGCTCGAATCAGCGCCAGAAGACAGTAAAGAGTTTGTAGAAAAATCGTTTAAAGCTAACGGTCGAGTGCCCGGTTTGCACGGTGTTATGGCCGAATCACCTAGCTTGCTAGAAGCTTATCAAGTAGTTCATAAGTTGTTTATGGATTCGTCGTTTGATGCAGAGGAGCTCACGGTCGTGTGGCAGACTATTAATGTTGAGCATGAGTGCACGTATTGTGTTCCTGCGCACACCGGTATAGCCAACATGATGAAGGTAGATCCTGCGCTAACCGAAGCATTGCGTAACCGTGAACCGATGCCAACACCAAAACTGCAGGCGCTTCATGACACCACGTTAGCTTTGACGCGCAACCGTGGTCATTTAAGTGAAGAAGAAATTCAGAACTTCTACGATGCAGGTTACGGCAACCGCCAAATTTTAGAGATCATTTTGGGGTTATCTCAAAAAGTAATGAGTAACTACACCAACCACTTAGCTGAAACACCCGTTGATAAGGTATTCGAAAAGTTTGCTTGGTCACCTAAAGGGTAATGAGCAGCCACTAGAAGCTGCAGGTGCCCCATATTGTGTTAGGGTACCTGCGGTTTTGCTGGTAGTCGGTTTTAGCCAAGCGTTGATGGATGACTTATACCGAAAGCGACGTCTAACCACTCTATAAAAACTTTAACTCTAGGTGAATATTTTCTGTTTCGCGGATAAAGAATGGATACTGGAGAGGGGGTTGGAGGGGTTGAATCTAATATGCTGGCTAAAGCGCCTGATGCTAGATCCTGTTTAATGTGATAACGCGGAACTTGGATTATCCCTAGTCCTTCTTTTGCGGCAGCTACAAGTGTTTCGGCTGCATTGACTACCATCGAAACTTTAGGGGAAACGTTGTGAACTTTGCCATCTATGACAAATTCTAGAGGTAAAGGCATACTGCTTCCTGTGGCTCTAAAGCCTATCATTCGATGTTTTCTCAAGTCCTCCACGTTTGTTGGGGTACCAAATTTTGCTAAATATTCAGGCGAAGCGACGGTTACTTCATCTAAAAGGGTGATTTTTTTTGACACGAGGTCTTCTGCTTTTACGTTCCCAACTCGAATGGCGCAATCTATTCCTTCACGAATCACATCAGAAATTCTGTCTCCTTCGCTCATATACAGTTCGATGTCGGGGTATTCAGATAAAAATTGGGGTAGCTTAGATATGAGAAAATGGCGAGCTAGCGTTCCATGAACATCGACTCGTAAGGTGCCTTTGGGTTTGACGGCCGAAAAAGCAGTTTCGGCATCTTCTACTTCTTGAATTATTGATAAACACCGTTGGTAGAATGCTTCGCCATCTACTGTTGGAGTGACTTGTCTTGTTGTTCGCTCAAGCAGCATAACTCCGATTCTGTGTTCGAGCCTCTTTACCGCATCTGTCACCGTTGAGCGGGCTAGATTCAAGTCCTCGGCTGCCTGCGTAAAACTTTGCCTTTCCAGTACTCTAGTGAATACGCGCATAGCGTCGATTCTGTCCATGATTGTTCTCAAAATTCGGATGGTGTTGTCGAATATTGGCTGATTATTCGATATTAAAAAAGTGTTACTTTTAATGCGATGTTTTTCAAGAGTGATAATTGAGGAGGAAATATGTCAATGTCTAATAAAGTAGCGTTAGTCACTGGTGCATCGCGCGGAATCGGCGCAAGCATCGCTAAACGCCTAGCGAAAGATGGTTTTGCGGTAGTAGTGAATTATGCGGGCAGAGAAGATGCCGCAAAGGAAGTCGTTAACCACATTACTCAATCAGGCGGTATAGCCTTACCTTATCAAGCCGATGTGTCAGATGCAGTGTTGGTGCAAGCGATGTTTGATCATGTCGAGTCCACATTAGGTAAAGTCGATGTGTTGGTGAATAATGCCGGGGTAATGGGGCTTAAGCCACTTGCCAAAGCTGATATTCAACACGTAGACAAACAAATAGATATTAATCTCAAGGGGACAATCAACACCATGCGTGAGGCCTCAACAAGGCTTAACAAGGGTGGAAGAGTGATTAACTTTTCGAGCAGTGTTGTCGGCCTCAAACTTGAAAACTACGGTGTTTATGCGGCAACGAAAGCAGCGGTTGAAACACTAACGGCCATTATGGCGAAGGAGATGCGTGGTAAAAACATTACAGTCAATGCTGTTGCGCCCGGGCCTACGGCTACGGAGCTCTTCTTAAAAGGTAAACCTGAAGAACTCGTTGAACGTATGGCGAAAATGAGCCCGCTTGAACGGATTGGAACGCCAGATGATATTGCGTCAGTCGTCTCTTTTTTGGCGAATCCAGATAGTGGCTGGGTCAATGGACAAGTGTTGCGGGCCAATGGTGGGGTCATTTAAGGAGAGCCACGCGTAAGCCATTTGGGTTACAACCCTAAAGTGGGTTTAGGCAACTTACTTCTGTGGCGTGGATAAATTCGAGATAGGGCCGTAAGTCAGTTTATCAACAGTGATTGGAGAATCCGTTTCGAACGGGCCGAAGGCAGAGCAATTGTTGAGAGTAAATGGTAGCTGATTATTAACCATTGATTGTGTATAAACGCTAGATCAGCGAAAATAGCCGCCAATTATGATTAACAGGCAGATTTGTGCTGTGAGTGGCCAAACAGCTTATCCTCGATAGTGTTACAAATCCGCGTTTAACGAGAAGATACTAAATCCATGTCAAACTCCCAAGTCCAGCGCGAAGTGGCGAAGCGCCGCACGTTTGCGATTATTTCTCACCCCGATGCGGGTAAAACGACGATTACTGAAAAGCTCTTGTTGCTGGGCAACTTGATTCAAAAAGCCGGCACAGTTAAAGGTAAAAAAAGTGATCGTCATGCAACGTCAGACTGGATGACGATGGAGCAAGACCGGGGGATATCCATAACATCTTCGGTTATGCAGTTTCATTGGAATGAGCGTGTAGTAAACCTGTTGGACACACCGGGACACGAAGATTTCTCGGAAGATACTTACCGTACGTTAACCGCTGTAGACTCAGCGTTGATGGTGGTGGATGGTGCGAAAGGTGTCGAGGAACGCACAATTAAGCTGATGGACGTATGTCGTTTGCGCGATACACCTATTTTCTCATTTGTGAACAAAATGGACCGTGATATCCGCGATCCAATTGACCTGTTCGATGAGATTGAAGAAGTGTTGAAAATCGAGGCCGCGCCTATTAACTGGCCTATCGGGATGAGTACCTTCTTCAAAGGGGTTTATAACCTCTACACGGATACTATCCATGTGTATAAGGCGGGTCAGAACGCTGTCGTTCCTGAAGATGTACGTATTCAGGGGTTAGATTCGGATGAGGCGCGTGCTTTGCTCGGCGATAGCTATGAAGATTTTGTTGAAGAAATAGAGCTAGTTAAAGGCGCTACTCACGAGTTTGATGTCGATGCATTTTTGGCAGGAAAACAAACGCCCGTGTTCTTTGGTACGGCCTTAGGCAACTTTGGTGTACGTGAAATGCTGGACGACTTTGTTAAGTGGGCACCGGCGCCTATCGCCCGTGCCACGGTAACACGTGAAGTAGAGGCTGATGAAGAGAAGTTCTCGGGCTTTATTTTTAAAATCCAAGCCAACATGGACCCAAAACACCGTGACCGTATTGCATTCATGCGTGTGTGCTCAGGCAAATACAGCCGCGGTATGAAAATGAAGCATACCCGTGTGGGGAAAGAGGTGAAGATCGCTGACGCGGTTACCTTCCTTGCAGGCGATCGTGAAAACGTCGAAGAGGCTTGGTCTGGCGATATTATCGGTTTGCATAACCACGGTACCATCCAGATTGGTGATACGTTCACTGAGGGCGAAGATCTTAAATTTACGGGGATTCCGCACTTTGCGCCGGAAATGTTCCGTCGTGTGCGCCCTAAAGATCCCCTGAAGATGAAGCAATTGCAAAAAGGTTTACAGCAATTGTCGGAAGAGGGCGCTGTACAGTTATTTCAGCCGCTCAAGAACAATGATTTGGTCTTAGGGGCGGTTGGTCAGTTGCAGTTTGAAGTAGTTATGTTCCGTTTGCAGGATGAGTATAAGGTTGACTGTATGTACGAGCCTGTATCTGTTCAAACGGCCCGCTGGGTTGAGTGTGACGATAACCGTATGATTGAAGACTTCCGTAAAAAAGGTTACGAGAACTTATCGGTTGATGGGGGCGGTTTGCTGACATATCTAGCGCCAACCCGTGTAAATTTAAGTCTGACGCAAGAGCGTTGGCCTGATATTCAATTCCGCGCTACGCGTGAGCACTAATTTCTAAGCTTATATACGCTCAAGGAGGTCTAAATGGCAGTAGGCATGTTAATCGATAGCCACTGTCATTTAGACTTTTCCGATTTTGATGCTGATCGAGACTTAATCGTCAACGAGTGTGCGGCTTTAGGTATCCATCATTTCATCATACCTGGCACAACAGCCGCACGGTTTGAATCTCTTGTTTCCCTCGCTCGCCAAACAACCACCTTCTCGTTCGCTTTAGGGCTGCATCCGTATTTTATGGATGAGCATGAACCGGCGCATCTTGATCAATTAGAAGCCTTGCTTGTGAAGCAAAACGTGTGTGCTGTGGGAGAGATTGGGCTGGACTTTTACCTTCCTGAGACGAATAAAGCCGCGCAAGTTGATCTTTTTTTGGCTCAATTATCGCTTGCTTGTCAGTATCAATTGCCGGTTATTCTTCATGTGCGTAAGGCGCATGACGAAATGACTAAGCTGCTACATGATTATCGGTTTAGTGGTGGCGGTATTGTTCATGCCTTTACCGGCAGTGTGCAGCAGGCCGAACGCTATATTGAACTAGGCTTTTGTTTGGGGTTAGGAGGCAGCATAACTTACCCGCGTGCCAATAAAGTACGCAAAATGGCAGCGGCGCTTCCTGATATCTGTATCGTGCTGGAAACAGACTCTCCTGATATGCCTTTGTCGGGCTATCAAGGTCAACGTAATACACCGGCTCAGCTAGTTAAGGTGGCGCAGCAACTAGCACAGCTCAGGGGACAGTCAGTCGATGATATAGCGCGTTTTACCACGGCTAATGTGAAGCGTACCTTGGGTATCAACGCAATAAAAAAGCTCCCTAAGGAGCTTTAACTAACACGCGTACCGTCTAAAATGCACCTGGGGTCTAAACCAGGATCTATTTTTTGTCGGTGAAGTCCCCAAACGGGTTATCCAGAGTTAAGTCTATGGCATGCGCATAGCCCGGTAGCTTAATTTGAGTGGCGCTGATGTCGAGATCATAGCCCGTCAGTACATTATTATCGTAAAGGTAGATGGGGCGTGATTCACCGCGCATGGCCGCTAGGTCGTACTCGCTTGCTCGTTCGCGCGTTTTCTCACGTTTTGTTTTCCACTGAGCTATGGTCTCGCTGTCATACTTGTTAGCTAACCATTGTTCTGCAATGTGTGGGGCAATAACCGGAGCGCTGGCATTATTACCGCCAAAGCCTTTGGAGTTTAAAATGACACTATCCATGCCTTCTTTGCCAACGTAAGTGTGCTCGGTTAACAAGGCTAAGTTACTTTGATAGACATCATCGGCAATTGCTGTAGTGGTTGTTATGCCGGGAATGTACCCATAAGACCAGGTGCCCAGTGATAACGTAAGCTGGTCACCGCCAGCTGTACCTTGCGAGTGTCCTAAGAAGCACTTAATAGCAGTGACCGGCCACTTATTAATACCAAACGCTTTAGCGGTTTCGTTTATAACATGTGATTCTGTCACCCGGTTCTGAGGGGTGCTAGTTCCATGTGCTTGCACATAAGAACGCTGTTGGAGAGACTCTTCGCCTAGCAATGTTTTAATGAGAGAGGCCGCCTTTCCTAAGGTGACATAGTTGCCTATACCTGGCGCTGAAATCGATTTTTTGTGGCCATCGGCGTTCACAAAAACATCGGGTACAACGCCATAGATGTCAGCGCCGAGTTCGATTGCAAGGTCATCGCTCATTAGCATAATAAATTGGCTGGACTCGCCAATGGTAAAGCCGCAGTTGTTAGCAAAAGGACGACAAGCTTTTCGGTAATCGGCATCGCTAAGTTGGTTTAGGTGGTCAAGCGCTAGTAGGTCTTTATCTTCTGCCAGTGCGCCCATTGCTCTGAAGCCTTCAATGACTTCTGGAATCACTGGCGCATCGCTTCCGCCCACTAGAACCACTTTACGCTTACCGCTACGAATATCTTCTACAGCGTTGCGTAGATTGTACAGGAAAGTCGCACAGGCACCGAGAGCGCCACCGGTTGAGCCTACGTTGCCTAGCATGTACGCATTAACAAAGTCCGCTGGCATTTGGGCATAACCTAATGGCATCTGCTTGGACGATGTACGCTTACCTAAGGCGGGATACTTGGTTAAGCCTCCAAAACCTAGATCATCTAACTGACCAATCGAGTTGCTTGCATAAACCGCCACTTGATCCGGAGCGACATGTCGCATTACCTCGTCAAAAGGAATGCCGGTCGACATTAAAGCGTCAGAGGCGGAGAAGACTGTCATTTGCAAGTTGCGAGGGTGGTTGCGCGATTGATACAGAGCATCGGGCTTAAAACCACTGGGAAGTTGGCCAGCTGATTGAACCTGTGCCGTTTTGACGTCAGGTAAAATAGCTTCAATGTCCCCGACAACAGCGACGCTGACCTCAGTAGCGTTCAACTGGCTCAATGTCCAGTTAGGAGGAATATGTTGAGGCAATTGGCGTTTTTTGAGTACAAAGTGAATTTCGCCATCGTTTTTGAGTGTCGCGGCTTTATTAAACATCACTTGATCTACATTGAAGCTTGCCGGCTCTATTCGGCGAATCAGCGTGTGGTCCAATATTTGTTGTAATAAAGTATCTAATAAAGTCTCAAGCGGCTGAACGTCACCGTCAGCGTTGGTGTAGCTTCCGGATTCGTAGTGGGCCAAACCCATAAGTGTGGCAAGGCTGAGTAGCGTTTCTTGTTTGCTCTTCGCGTCTAGGTGATCAAGAATCAGACGGCGGTAGGCATGATGAAATGAGCTACGACCAGCGGGGTTTACACCACCGAAACCGACGATGAGGGGTAAATGTGACAAAGAAAAGTCCTCGGCTGAGTCTTATACATAACTAATAGTTAACAATAGACCGCATATTGTATCGGCACATAGTAAAGCTGACCAGAGAATAGCAGTGTTTCCCTGAACCTTAATTGATATTTTAGTGTCAAAAGCGTCACTTATTTAATACGTGATGAATAAAAATACTCCTGATAGACTTATTCTAGGTATTTAAGGTTGCCCCTTTTTTGGAATATGCTGAACTCAATTGAGTCAGCGAGCCTTAACCGCTGTTTGTCATGAATACACGTTGATAAAAATACTGATCGGAGGTTTCATGAAAAAAATTGCATTTGCTTTAGCTGCTGCCACATTGGTCACGGGCTGTACGACGCTAGATCCATATACGCGTGAAGAGAAAACGAGTAATGCTACCAAAGGCGCAGGAATAGGCGCTGTTGCCGGGGCTGTGCTGGGTGCGGCGGTATCAAGTAAAAAAGACCGTGGTAAAGGTGCCGTGATTGGCGCACTGGTAGGCGGCAGTACGGGTGGCGGTATTGGCTACTACATGGATCAGCAGGAAATGCAGTTACGCCAAGAGCTAGACGGCACCGGCGTGGGTGTTGAGCGTGTAGGTGATGAGATTCGACTAATCATGCCGGGTCATATCACGTTTGCGACTAACTCCTTTGCATTAGCGAGTGATTTTCAACCTGTTTTAAATTCTGTAATTAAAGTGTTGCAGAAGTTTAATGAAACCGCGTTGAGCGTAGATGGCTTTACCGATAGCTCTGGATCTTTCGAATATAACCAAACATTGTCTGAAAAGCGTGCAGCGAGCGTAGCTAATTATTTAGCCGGTGGTGGTATTAAAGCAACGAGAATTAGCACACATGGTTATGGCGAGCGATATCCGGTGGCGGATAATGCAACGGAAGCGGGTAGAGCGATGAACCGTCGCGTAGAAATTAATATCCGTGGTGCTCAGGGGTAGAATGTACAAGCGGTTATTAACGTGAGAGTTAATAACCGCTATTTTGAAAACCGTTCAGGCGTCAGATTTTTACTCGGCGGCGTCTAGAACGTCAAACTTCTTAAGCAGGCGTTGCAGGTTTTCCTGTGTGCCTTGTTTTTCTGTTTCTAACGACTCTTTAGCTTCGCGCAGTTCTGTGACTTCCATGCGCAGCAATTCCACTTCTTCGATTAGATTTTCGATTTTATTTTCTAACTGATTAAACAGCTCGTGTTGCATGGTAATTCCTTGGCCCGCAGGCAATAGCGATGACAATAAAAAATGTAGGCGATGATTATAGAGCCACAGAAGCCGAAGTAAACCGCTACCAGAACATCACGATGTCTTGAGGCTGGATATTATGCTCTGAAACAGAGCCGTCTATGCGACCTCGGGCTGATGTTGGCTGAATATCATCAAGCGTGAGAGTCAAATTTGTGTTGATAAGTTCAGTGGTTGACTGCCCAGTTTGGTTAAAAAACATATTCTTACGGTAAACAGTAAGCTTGTCTCCTCGGCTTAAACCGCTGTTCAAACCTGAGTTAATCCAGACTTGGTTGTTGTCAACCTGAGTGATACGGGAAGAAAAGGGCAAACAGCGTAAGGATTGCACAAGATCTCGGCTTATCTCATCTAGTAGAGCGTTTATTTTCTGGCCGTAGTCGGTGTCGTTAAACGCTGGCGTTGCAAAGCCAGTGCGCTTGCTTGAGTCTAAAGGCCATTTCCCGGCTGTTGCATAATGTTGTTGTTCGAGTAATGAGCCACTAAAGCCGTCGTGGATGAACAGGTCGATACTAAAGTGTCGTAGGTGCTTATCGCTTTTGTAGTCGAGCTTGTTGTAGGTATCCTTCAGCCAGTTGCTTTCTGTCATGACGGAAGGGTCATTCATTGACAGGTCTCGGATCACGCCAGAAACAATGTATTGAGTGTCGAGCTGTTGTGCATTGCTCATTAGCGTTGTGAGAACGCCGTTATCCAGTTGCTGTGTCGAGGCGGTGTTTAGATTGCTAAATAGCTGTAACTGGCTCGCGTTTAGTGGATAAACACTGCTTTCTAGTCGTAACCGGTTAGCCAATGCTGTGCTAAGGCCGGATGAAATGCCGGATAGTTGCCCTAAGTTTGCTTGATTGGGGTGCGCCAGAGGGAAGGCCGCAAACGCGACACTTTTTCTAAAGCTATTACCGCTACTGCCATTTAGGCAAGCAGTATCGGTATCTACTTCGGCTTTGATACGAACGAATAAGGTATTGCCGCGTAACTTTTCATCGATGATCTCTATGTTTCTTAGAGTACTTAGCGTAGAAATACGCATGTTGTCGATTTCTAAAATCCCATTCTCTAACTGCTGTGTGGTACTAATATAGGCAGAAGCTTGGAGGGAGGCTTGTTGTTTTGCATCGCTCATGGCTATCTCGCGTGCTTGGCTTATGTTGCCGTCAATTACTAGCCCTTGGCCTACCGCCTCAACCATTGTTTTCTGGGGCGAGCTTGGGTGTGCCATTGTGTCTTGGGCGACGCTGTGGGTGGAGAATAACGTGCATGAAAAAGCAAAGAGCGACATTGCAAACGTAAAAAAAGCGGTAAAAGATCTCAACATGAGGCTGTCCTGACCGATATATAGTGTGAAACTGTATGTATTTATGTTTCGGCTTGTAAATGAAGTTACATTAATAGCATATAACGAAGTGCGCTACCTTATTGAAATTAAACCTGTAGGTGCTGGTATGAGTAAATACCTTTATATTATTTGTGCGTTACTACTATCCGGCTGTAGCTCCCGACAGCCAGTGGACGTGTCTGTTACTCATATAAGCCCACAAGCGAGTCAGGCTATTGTAGATCAAGTTTCACGTAACCAGTCGCTAACGACGCCCTCGGATTATGCGGTGGTCGATGAGGCGTACCAAGGCAGCGATCCAGTCAGCGAAGCTGTGGGACAGATGGCTCAGCAATTGGTGCATGGTTTAACCTTAAACCGGGTAAAACGTTTTCCTATTGCGGTGTTACCTTTTTCATCGTTACGCCGCAGTGTTGCCGATGATCTAATGGGTGAGCGTTTATCTGAAAACTTTATCTTTCCTATGCAGCAGCGTGGTTATAATCTAGTTGACTACCGCGCTGTGAGCTTGGCTACTACCGCTAAGTCTCCTGTGTCCAAGCAGAACATGTCGGCGTTGCGCGATCGCTATAAAATTTATTTTGTGTTGACTGGTACTTATGCCAAATATGCGGATGGTGTGGTGATCAATGCACGGATTCTAGATACAACCACTCGTCAGGTTTTGGCTTCGGCGCAAACGCATATCCCTAACGGCCGCCTAGAAGGGGCGTTGCCGGGCTTTGATCCTGTGCGTGCAATAGCGAATGGTTATATTATAGAGAACGGATCAGGTCCAATGAGGTTGAACGAATGAGCAAGTATGGACTGTTATGTGTCGTGTTTTTAGCCTTTGGTTTGAGCGGCTGTGACACGATTAAAGTGACGGCAAAACAGGTGGTTGATGAGCTGCCTCAAGCTCATTTTGTTGATGCAGGGCCTCCTCTGAAGCCTCATTATGTGCAAGCAACAGGCTACGCGCCCATCAGTCTTCAGCCAGGCGCTACGCGTCAGCAGAAAGTGGTTGTTGCTATGCGAGCTTCTAAATTACGAGCGTACCAAGAATTGGTTGGTGTTGTGCATGGGCAGTATGTCTTTGGGACAACAACAGTGCAGGATATGGTGATTCAGAATGATTCATTCAAGACGGCAGTGGCGGGTATTGTTCGTGGAGCGCGTGTCATTAAAAGTTATCCGATCCAAGACGATACTTATGCAACCACGCTTGAAGTGGATATGAACCAGCTGCAGCAAGCGTGGGTGTCTTCCCAATAAACAGTGTTACTTGTTATTGAAAGCAGCAAGCTGTTCAGCGGTTGCTTCTTGTTGGTACTTGTCTTTCCAGTCGGCGTAGGGCTCACCATAAATTATTTCGCGAGCGGCTTCGTAATCCATGTCGATACCGCGCTCTTGGGCTTCGGCTTTATACCACTTTGAAAGGCAGTTGCGACAAAAGCCTGCTAAGTTCATGAGATCGATGTTTTGCACATCTTTGCGGCTGTCTAAATGTGCGACCAAACGACGAAATGCGGCGGCTTCAAGTTCGGTTTGTGTTGCTTTGTCCATTGTTTTATACCTTTTCGTTTTTATTGTGCATTGATGTGTTGGTCGAGTTCGCGACAAACGCGAGTTTGCAGCTCAATGCAGACGGCTGGGTCGCTAATCGGTTCACCATCAATATCGGTAAGAAAAAATACGTCTTCTACGCGCTCACCTATGCTTGTAATTTTTGCCTTGCGCACGGAAATGTCGAGTTCGGAGAAAATTTTACCAATCCGTGCCAGCAGCCCCGGTCGGTCTGGGGAGCGTACTTCCATTACTGTCTGTTGGGTATTAGGGTCATTACTGAGGTTGACGGTCGTAGGGGCGGCAAACAACTTCATTTGGCGCGGAATACGACGATGTATAATGTCTGGATAGTCTTCTGGATCGTCTAGTTCTTCTATTAAACGATCACGAATACTATTTATATAGTCGGGATTCTCGGAGAGCGGCTCGTTATCTTCGGTTAACACGGTGTAGGTGTTAAGTGTCTTGCTGTCATCGGTCACAATGATTCGAGCATCTTGGATGCTAAGAGAAAGCTGGTCTAACGTCGCAACAGTAGCTGCAAAGAGATTGTTGATGTCTTTACTGTAAATGAAAATTTCTGTGGCGCCTTCGTAAACTCGATATGATGTCTTCTGGATAAGCACCAAGGGCAGGTCGCTAGGCTCATGCTCTAATATTGATTGCGTGTGCCAGGCAATATTTTTAGCGTCCTCGCGCAGGAAATAGTCATCTCCCATGGTTTGCCAAAATTCCTGTACATCCGTTTCTGGTATGCCAGAGCGCTTTAAGATCATCAGTGCTTCGTGTTGCACTTGTTCGATACGATCTTCTTTGTTGCCCGGGTTTTCTAAACCACGGCGTAATGCGCGCTTGGTTTCCATGTAAAGTTGGCGTAGCAACGTTGCGCGCCAGCTATTCCACAAAGTGTGATTGGTTGCATTAATGTCTGCCACGGTGAGGACATACAAGTAATCAAGGTGGACGTTGTCTTGTACTTGCTGCGCAAAGGTGTTGATAACTTCGGGGTCGGATAAGTCTCTTCGTTGCGCGGTCATGGACATTAATAAGTGATTTCGTACTAACCACGATACTAAATGAGAGTCCCATCGGCCTAAGTGGTGGCGCTCACAGAATGCCATGGCGTCAACGGCACCTAGTTCGGAGTGATCTCCCCCTCGACCTTTCCCAATATCGTGATATAAACCGGCTATGTAGAGTAGCTCTATCTTGGGCAGTTGGTTGACTAGGCGATAGGCAATCGGAAATTGTTCCATGTGATCCCGGTGGCGGAATTGGCGCATTTTCTGGATCACTTTTAAGGTGTGGGCATCGACTGTGTAAATATGGAATAAGTCGTGCTGCATCTGCCCGACAATTTCGCCAAACTCGGGTAGGTAGCGCCCCAGTATGCCATAACGGTTCATGCGTTTGAGCTCGGTAGAAACGCCGTTAGGCGACTTCATGAGTTCCATGAAAAGCGATGTATTTCGAAGGTCGTTACGAAAGTCATCATCGATTAAGTGTCTGTTGTCGCGAATAAGCCGAATTGTAGATGCGCGAACGCCTTTGATATCGTCGTGGTTGGCTAGTAGTACAAACACCTCTAAAAGGGCGAAGGGGTGTTTTTCGAACACGCGGTCGTAGGTGGCTTCAAGGTAGCCATTGTGAACTCTAAAGCGCTTATTGACCGTGATGAATGTTTGTTGGTCTTCTATTTTTAAGATTGCTTCATCAAAGTACTGCAGTAGCATGTCGTTGAATTCAGCCATAGCCATCGCAACACGATAATACTTGCTCATGAACTGCTCTACGGCCAGTGCACCTTGTTGGTCTTTGTATCCGAAAAACTCAGCTAGTGCGCGCTGGTGGTCAAAGAGTAGTCGATCCTCTTTGCGTCCACTGATCATATGCAATGCATAACGAACCGACCACAAATACAGCTCGCCTTGGTTGAGCGTGTCTAATTCTGATTCCGTTAAAAAACCGTGGTCAACGAGGTCTCGGATATAGGTAGCACCAAAATGGCGCTTGGCAACCCAGCCAATGGTCTGTAAGTCGCGTAAACCACCAGGGGAGTTTTTGAGATTAGGTTCTAGGTTGTATTCCGTGTTGTTGGTTTTTTCGTGGCGCGCTTTTTGTTCTTTGTATTTTGCCACAAAGAACTCTTTATCTGTCCATGCGCCCTCCGACGTCACCCTGTCATACATTTCTTGGTGTAAATCTGGGTTGCCGGTGAGTGGTCGAGATTCGATAAGGTTGGTGGCGATGGTGATATCGTCTTGAGCTTCGTTATAGCACTCGTCAATGGTTCGGACACTGGAACCAATTTCAAGCTGGATATCCCATAGAAGCGTTAAAAAGCCACTAATACTCTCTTCGCAATCCGCAGGAACAAAGTCCTTGAACAGTAATAATATATCCACGTCTGAATGCGGGTGGAGTTCGCCGCGGCCATAACCTCCTACCGCAATTAGAGAGGCTTGATTATCACTCGGCCAGTCGAAGAGGTTCCAAGCTGAAGTAATGATCTGATCAATTACGCTGGCACGCCCATACACCAGTTGGCGGATGTCTTCGCCTGCTTTAAAGCGTTTGTCTATCTCTTCTTGAGAGTGACGTAAGGTTTTTTTGAACAGCTTAACGGGCGATTCGCCCTCAGCTAATTGTCTTTCAAAAGCTGCTGTATCAAGAAACTCTGTCGTATCTACCAAATGCTGTAAAGGTGTGCTCATGTGATTCCTACTGCTTAAAAGGATTCATCTGATCGTAATGTCAGGACTTCATAGCCAGTGTCTGTTACTAAAATGGTGTGTTCCCATTGTGCCGATAAGCGACGATCGCTGGTGGTAACTGTCCAGCCATCTTTGTTGTTGAGTTTTACTTGGCGTTTGCCTGCGTTAATCATAGGTTCGATAGTAAAAATCATCCCTGCTTGTAACTCTATGCCGGTACCTGCGCGTCCGTAATGAAGTACTTGAGGTTCTTCATGGAAGCCAGCTCCGATACCATGCCCACAATACTCCCTTACAACAGAGTAGTGGTTGCTTTCTGCATACTGCTGAATAACATGGCCAATATCGCCTAAGAAAGCACCCGGTTTAACTAATTCGATGCCTTTGATCATGCATTCACGAGTGATATTCATTAGTCGCTCAGCGTGAGGTGCAACTTTGCCGACAGCAAACATTTTGCTGGTATCACCATGGTAGCCATCTTTAATGACAGTGATGTCGATATTGATGATATCACCGTTTTTCATTGGCTTATCATCGGGTATGCCATGACACACTACGTGGTTTAAAGAAGTGCAGATAGATTTGGGGAAGCCATGGTAATTAAGTGGTGCTGGAATGGCTTTTTGTTCGTTGACGATATAGTTGTGGCAAATATCGTTCAGTTCATTGGTAGTGACACCCGGTTTTACGTGGGGTTCGATCATCTCTAATACGTCGGCGGCTAAACGGCCAGCTACGCGCATTTTTTCGATCTCTTCTGGGGTTTTGATGATAACTGACATGAGTGTCCTTGCTTTCGTTAAAGAGGCGAACCGATCATTTTTAGGAGTTTACGATCAGTAGTTGACTAATTGTACCTAATAATAGGGTTCTAGCGAAGGTTGACCTTCAAATTGATTGGGTGTTGTGGTATAAAACGCGCTCCCGAAATACATAAGGTATATCGGAGAATATTCCACACACATATCGTCACAGTTACCGGGTGCCGCTTAGCGGTTGGTAGTTGGGGTATGTGGAGGTCAAACCCAATACATAGGAATGCTAATCATGGCACAAGTTACAATGCGCGACCTGCTAAAAGCAGGCGTACACTTTGGTCACCAGACTCGTTACTGGAATCCGAAAATGTCTCAGTACATCTTCGGCGCTCGCAACAAAATTCATATCATCAACCTTGAGCACACTCTACCTGCACTAAACGGTGCATTGGATGTTGTTAAAGGCATGGCTCAGAACAAGAACAAAGTATTGTTCGTTGGTACTAAGCGTGCTGCTAGCAAGATCATCCAAGAAGAAGCTGCTCGTGTTGGTATGCCTTACGTTAACCACCGTTGGTTAGGCGGCATGCTGACTAACTACAAAACTATTCGTCAGTCTATCCGTCGCTTGCGCGAGTTAGAATCGGCTGCTCAGGATGGTACGTTCGCACAGCTAACCAAAAAAGAAGCGTTGATGCGTCAGCGTGAAATGGAAAAGCTAGAGCGTTCTATTGGTGGTATTAAAGAAATGGGCGGCTTGCCAGACGCACTTTTCGTTATCGATGTTGATCACGAGCGTATCGCTGTAAACGAAGCTAACAAGCTGGGTATCCCAGTTATTGGTGTTGTTGATACTAACAGCAACCCAGATGGCATCGATTACGTTATCCCAGGTAACGATGATGCGCTACGCGCAATTCAAATCTACGTTCAGTCTGTTGCTGATGCATGTGGCGAAGGTAGTGAAGTTGCTGGCGGTAAAAGTGAATTTGTTGAAGTAGAAGAAGCAGCTGCAGAGTAATTTCTCTGTCAACTCTTTAGGCTATTGTCTACAGATTCTATGAGAAGGGGAGCTGTGCTCCCCTTTTTTGAATTTTGATTGAACGTGTAAAATTGAGGTAATTGAGATGGCAGGTGTATCAGCTAAGCTGGTTAAAGAGCTACGCGACCGTACAGCATTAGGCATGATGGAGTGTAAAAAAGCACTCGCTGAAGCGAATGGTGATATTGAACTGGCGATCGAAGAGCTACGTAAATCATCTGGTATGAAGGCAGCTAAAAAAGCAGGTCGTACAGCTGCAGATGGTGTTGTTGTTGTTCGTACAGCTGACGATAACTCTTACGGTGTTATTGTTGAAGTTAACTCTGAAACTGACTTCGTTGCCCGTGATGAAGGTTTCTTAGCATTCGCAGGTTCTGTTGCAGACGCTGCATTTGTTGCTAAATCTGACGACGTTGCTGCAATCATGGCTGGCGACTTGGAATCAGCTCGTGAAGCGCTAGTTCAAAAGATCGGTGAAAACATTGGTGTTCGTCGTATCGTTGTTCTGGAAGGTGAGTGTGTTGGTGCTTACGTTCATAGCAACAACCGTATTGCTGTATTAGTTTCTTTGAAAGGCGCTAATGCCGAAACAGCTAAAGACGTTGCAATGCACGTTGCTGCGGTTAACCCGCAAGTTGTTTCTAAAGAGCAAATGTCTGAAGAAGTTATTCAGAAAGAAAAAGAAATCATCATGGCGCAGCCAGATATGGCTAGCAAGCCTGCTGAAATCGCTGAGAAGATGGTTGTTGGTCGTATCAACAAGTTCTTGTCTGAGAACAGCTTGTTAGAACAGCCTTTCGTTAAAAACCCAGATCAGAAAGTAGCTGAAATGGTTAAAGCGGCAGGCGGTGAAGTTGTTACATTTACTCGCGTAGAAGTGGGTGAAGGTATTGAAGTTGAGCAAGTTGATTTCGCTGCAGAAGTTGCTGCACAGCTGAACAACAAGTAAAACTCGCTAAAAGACGTGTGTGCTGTGTTACAGTACGCACGTTTATCCATCATATAACTTCCTTCTACGGAGAGATCTGTATGCCTGCCGAAAAAAAGAAACATGCTCGCTATAAACGCATTCTTCTTAAACTCAGTGGTGAAGCCTTACAAGGCGATGAGAATTTTGGTATTGATCCAAAAGTGTTAAACCGAATGGCGCTGGAAGTGGGTCAGTTGGTTGGGATTGGTGTACAAGTAGGTATTGTTATTGGTGGTGGTAATTTGTTCCGCGGTGCAGCGTTAAGTGCAGCCGGTATGGACCGAGTGACGGGTGACCATATGGGTATGTTAGCGACCGTGATGAACTCGCTCGCGTTACGTGATGCGCTTGAGCGTTCTAATATAGATACCCGTGTTATGTCAGCTATCCCGATGAGTGGGGTGGTAGATCACTATGATAGACGTAATGCAATACGCTTCTTGAACCAAGGCGACGTGGTTATTTTTTCGGCTGGGACGGGTAATCCGTTTTTTACAACCGACTCAGCGGCGTGTTTGCGTGGCATTGAGATAGAAGCGGATGTCGTTTTGAAAGCGACTAAGGTCGATGGAGTTTACACAGCAGATCCAGTGAAAGATCCAGCGGCTAAACGATACTTACATTTGTCGTATGATGAAGTACTCGAAAAGCAACTGGGCGTTATGGATCTGACAGCAATTTGTTTGACGCGTGATCATAATATGCCTGTTCGCGTATTTAATATGAACCGCCCAGGTGCCTTAGTTAACCTGTTGGTTGGTGGCGATGAAGGTACATTAATCAGCGCCGAAGTGACTGGAGATCAATATGCTGAATGAAATTACAAAAGAAGCTGAAGCTCGCATGAAGAAAAGCTGCGATTCTTTGGTTGAGCACTTTAAAAAAATTCGTACTGGGCGTGCACATCCGAGTATTCTGGATTCTATTCAGGTGTCTTACTATGGCTCTGATACTCCTCTGTCTCAGGTGGCGAATATTTCTGTAGAAGACTCGCGCACACTAATGATCACGCCATGGGAAAAGAATATTGTCCCTGACGTTGAAAAGGCTATTTATAAGTCTGATCTTGGTTTGAACCCGGCTACTAATGGTGGGGTTATTCGCGTGCCTATGCCTCCTTTAACTGAAGAGACGCGTAAGGGTTATACAAAACAAGCGCGTTCTGATGCCGAGTCTGCTCGTGTTTCAGTACGTAACGTGCGACGCGACGCCAATAATCAGT
Source organism: Neptunomonas phycophila (assembly GCF_001922575.1). NCBI lineage: Bacteria > Pseudomonadati > Pseudomonadota > Gammaproteobacteria > Oceanospirillales > Oceanospirillaceae > Neptunomonas > Neptunomonas phycophila. Next base: position 365,980 of record NZ_MRCI01000001.1, read on the forward strand.
TAAAAGATTTACTCAAAGAAAAAGAGATCTCTGAAGATGACGATCGTCGTGGTCAGGATCTGATTCAAAAGCTTACTGATAAGTATGTTGCCGAAGTTGATAGCTTGCTTGCTAAGAAAGAAGCAGACTTGATGGAAATCTAAATTCAGAAAGGAGGGCTGGGTTTCCCAGCCTGTCTGAAGAACACTATGTCAGTACACGCAAAACTCAATATCCCTTTGGAAAAAGTACTTCCAAAACATATCGCAATTATCATGGATGGTAATAATCGCTGGGCCAAACAGCGACGATTGCCTAGTTTGGCTGGCCATAAGGCTGGGGTTGATAGTGTGCGCAGTGTAATAGAGGGCTGCGTCGAATATGGCGTTGAGTCGTTAACTCTATTTGCATTTAGTAGTGAAAATTGGAAAAGGCCTGAGCTAGAAGTAACTGGCTTGATGGAACTTTTCATGTTGGCTTTGGATCGAGAGGCTAAGAAGCTCAATAAGAATAACATTCGGTTAAAAGTAATCGGTGATACCACACGCTTTAGTGAATCTTTACAAGCCAAAATAGCAAAAGTTGAAGCATTGACGGCGAATAACACCCGATTGACGTTAAATGTAGCGGCTAATTATGGTGGTCGTTGGGATATCGTTTCAGCCGCAAAAGCCTTTGCTCAAGATTGTATCGATGGTAAGGCAACTCCTAGTGATTTAAACGAATCGTCGTTTAATCAGTATTTGACCTTGTGTGATCAACCTGCCCCAGATCTTTGCATCCGCACAGCGGGCGAGAGCCGGATTAGTAACTTTCTAATTTGGCAAATGGCATATACCGAGTTTTATTTTGTTGACGGTTTTTGGCCAGACTTTGACAAGCACTCATTGGGTGATGCTATTCGTGATTTTTGTACAAGAGAAAGGCGCTTTGGCAAAACCAGTGAGCAGGTAGAGGCGCAAACGCGTGCTTAAAAAAAGAATCGCTACGGCGGTCGTTCTAGCACCTCTTGCTTTAGCAGGTGTTTTTTTACTGCCCCTTCAGGGGTTTGCTATTTTTCTAGCGGTTATCCTTTTGTTGGCAGCCTATGAGTGGGGGCCGTTATCTGGTCTCCTTACCACTTTAAGCCGCTACAGCTTCTGTGCAATAGTCTTGGTTGCTGTGGCCTGCTTGATGGTTTTCCCTATTGGCGATCTGTACCAAGCAATTTTGGCATCGAGTTTGGCGCTTTGGTTTGTTGCTATTTATTGGATAATGCGTTTTCCGCAGCCCGGTGCATGGTCGTTACCGATAATGCGGGCCATCATTGGTTTAGTGTTTTTGGTCGCTACTTGGATCGCTCTGGTTGGGCTGAAAAGCAGTGAACGAGGTGATGCTTGGATTTTGCTGTTGTTTCTCATTGTGTGGGGAGCTGACACGGGTGCTTATTTTGCTGGCAAACGCTGGGGGAAAACTAAGCTAGCGCCTAATGTGAGTCCGGGTAAAACCCGAGAAGGTATGTTGGGTGGTTTAGCTACAGTCGCTTTGGTGTGTGTGGTTTTTGCGCAGTGGAATGAACTGTCTTTCTCGGCGATGGTCTATCTCATGATTTTAGGTGTCGTTACCGCCGCTATGTCGGTTATGGGGGATCTGTTTGAAAGTCTCTTGAAGCGCAATGCAGGTCTTAAAGATAGTGGTACCTTGTTGCCGGGTCATGGCGGTATTTTAGATCGTATAGACAGCTTATTAGCGGCTGCACCATTCTTTTATCTTGGGTTGCTATTTTTTCAGTGATCTAATTAACGAGTAGCGACTGTTACTATTATGGCTTTACTTCAAACAATTCTTGCAACATTAGTCACGTTAGGAATTTTGGTTACCATTCATGAGTGGGGCCACTTCTGGGTTGCTCGTCGTTGCGGCGTTAAAGTACTTCGCTTTTCTGTCGGTTTTGGTAAAGCACTTTGGTCAAGAACCGGTAAAGACGGGACTGTCTATGCGGTAGCGGCGATACCCTTTGGCGGCTATGTCAAAATGCTAGACGAGCGCGAAGGTGACGTCCCCGCGAGTCTTCACGAACAAGCATTTAATAATAAACCTGTGTTGCAGCGGATGGCGATTGTTGCAGCCGGGCCTGCCGTTAATTTAATTTTTGCTGTATTTGCCTATTGGCTTATGTTCATTGTTGGCACAAGCACAGTGGTTCCTATTGTGGGCAGTGTTTCTCAAGGCTCTCCTGCTGCGCTGGCGGGTTTAACCTCTGGTGAAGAGATCGTGAGCATTGATGGTCGGATAGTGCGTTCATGGGAAGAAGCTAATTTGGCGCTGGCGTCACGCGTTGGCGAGACAGGTGTTGTCGAGTTAACCGCTAAGCGCTCATCAGCTAGCACGCCAGAGCGCTTTCAGCTGCCATTAGAACAATGGAAAGTAGAGTTAGAATCAGAATCTCCTTTATCGGCGATAGGTATAACACCTTACCGACCTGAAATAGCCCCGGTTATAGGTCAGGTTGTTGATGGCCAAGCCGCTAAGGCCGGTGGATTAAAAGAGGGTGACGAGGTTGTCGCAGTGAATGGTCAAGCCATTAGCGCATGGCCTGCCCTTGTTTCGATTATTCAAGCTTCTGCCAATCAACCTCTTAGCCTGACAGTCCTGCGTGACGGAAAAGAAGTAAGTTTGTCTGTTACACCGCGCGAGCGTTTGCAACCAACCGGTGAGTTGCAGGGCTATATTGGTGCTGGCGCGACAGCGCCTGAATGGCCTGAAGCTATGCAGCGAAGCATTAGCTATGGTCCTTTAGAGGCGGTTCCGGTTGCTATTACGAAAACATGGAATATGATCGCGCTAACCTTAGATTCAATCTGGAAGATGATTGAAGGGATCATATCTGTAAAAAACTTGAGTGGCCCGATTACCATTGCTAAAGTGGCCGGTGCTTCAGCCGCATCAGGTTTTGAGCCTTTTATCAGCTTTTTGGCGTATTTGAGCATTAGTTTAGGTGTGCTTAACTTATTACCTATCCCCGTATTAGATGGTGGGCACTTGTTGTACTACACCATCGAATTAATACGCGGTAAGCCAGTGAGTGAACGAATTCAAGATGCAGGTTTGAAAATGGGTATGGCTGTTCTGTTATCACTAATGACGGTCGCCATTGTTAATGATTTTTTACGTCTTTAAGCGAACGCTTTAAGTTGGATGATGTTTGATGAATAAACAGTTTGGTTGGATGCTTGGGCTAGCCTTGTGGTCCTCTCTTTCACAAGCGGCGTTTACGCCGTTTAAAGTGCAAGATATTAAATTAGAGGGCGTACAACGCGTTGAGCCGGGTATTGTTTTTCGTAACTTTCCTGTTTCAACCGGGGATCGTGTTACTGAGTCGGCCATATCTGATGCTGTGAGCCAGCTGTTTAAATCAGGCTATTTTGAGGATGTTGATGTTCTTAAAGATGGCGATTTCTTGATCTTGCGAGTGAAAGAACGTCCGGCCGTCAGCTTAATTCGTTTGAATGGCAACAAGGTCATAAAAGACGAAGACTTGATCAAAGGGCTTAAGCAGTCAGGTTTGCAAGAAGGTGATGTGTTTAAACGCTCAGCTTTGGATCAGATTCGCTTAGACTTGATTCGCATGTACGTAAGCCAAGGCCGTTACGGCGCAGCAATTGACACGGAAGTTGAAGAGCTTTCAGGCAACCGCGTGGCGCTTGATATTAATATCAAAGAAGGCAGCGTAGCTTCGATTCAGCACATCAACGTGGTGGGCAATACTGTTTTTGATGATGAAGAATTAAAAGACCTATTTGCTTTAAAACTGCCTAGTTTTTGGTCTTTCTACACGAAAGATGACCGATACGCGCGCGAGAAGCTCTCTGGAGACTTAGAGCGTTTACGGTCATATTACATGGACCGAGGCTATATTAATTTTTCTATAGACTCCACCCAAGTTTCAATAACACCTGATAAGCAAAATGTGTTTATTACCGTCAACATAGATGAAGGTGATCAATACACGCTTCGGGATGTGAATTTGGCCGGAAACATGGTGGTTCCTGAAGAAGAGTTAGCCTCTATTATTTCTATGGAACCCGGTGAGGTGTTCTCTCGCCAGGTGATGACTGACGCTCAAAAAGCGTTGAGCGATCGATTGGGTGAAGCCGGTTATATGTTTGCGAACATAAGCCCTGTTCCAGAATTGCATGAAGAAGATCACTCTGTATCTTTAAAATTTTATGTGGACCCAGGCAAGCAAACTTATGTGCGCCGTATAAATGTTAAAGGTAATAGCCGTACGGCAGATGAAGTAGTGCGTCGTGAACTTTATCAGATGGAAGCCGCGGTTGTTTCAACCGATAGCATCAAACAGAGTAAAGAGCGGTTAGAGCGTACGGGTTATTTTAGTTCAGTTAACTTGGAAACGGTTCCTGTGCCGGGAACTGACGACCAAGTTGATTTAAATTTATCCGTAGAAGAGCAGCAATCTGGGCAGTTTACGGCCAGTGTTGGTTACTCACAAAGTGACGGTATCATTCTAGATTTTGGTGTATCTCAGGATAATTTTTTCGGTTCAGGTAAAAGCGTTGGTTTCAATATCACCCGAAGCGGAACCGAGAAAGAGATCAGCTTAAATTATCTTGACCCCTTCTATACTGTTAATGGTGTGAGCCGAGGTTTTGATGTCTTTTATCGTAAGAGTGAGTTTGATGACGATGATGAAAGCAGCTATTCACTAGATGAATTTGGGGGTGGTGTTACCTTCGGCTACCCTATTGATGATTATCAGCGTCTGACCTTGTCTTTGGGTATTGAACAGATTTCGGTTAACACCAATGACAATGCGCCTGTTGAGGAAATTGATTCGTTCATCGATGAAAACGGTGATGAGTATTTAAACTTTAAAACAACGCTAGGGTGGAGCAATAACCACTTGAACCGTGGTGTGTTCCCAACTGCTGGTTATTCGCACAATGCGACGTTAGAGATTGCGATTCCGGGGAGTGAATTAAGCTACTATCGCGCGATTTACCAAACTAAGTGGTACCAGCCATTGCAGGATGAATCGGATTGGGTGTTTGGTCTTAAAGGGCGTTTAGGGTATGCCGATAGTTATGGTGATAAGAGTTACCCATTCTTTAAAAACTTCTATGCCGGTGGTTTAACAACAATCAAGGGCTTCGAAAGTAACTCGCTCGGTCCACGCGACTCTAATGATGATGCCTTTGGCGGTAACATTATGGTTGTCGGTGGTGCAGAGCTTATATTCCCTATGCCATTTATAGAAAGCCAAAATGGTTGGCGGTCATTGTTCTTTGTTGATGGTGGTAACGTGTTTGCAACGGAGTGCTTTAGCTCTTCCTCTTCCAGTTCTAAGTGTGAAGAAGGTGTGAGTTTTGATGAGCTGCGCTACTCTGCAGGCTTAGGTATTAGCTGGTTGTCTCCTGTTGGCCCATTATCAATTGCTATTAGTAAGCCGCTGAATGCTAAAGAAAGTGATGAAACCCAAGTATTCCAGTTCTCACTTGGCCAAAGTTTTTAATATAAGGAAAATATTCAATGAAATCTGTTAAGTATATTGTTGCTCTGGTTGCTGTGTGTTTTATGCCAATGGCAATGGCTGAAAAAATTGCGGTATTAGGGGTTCAAGAGGCTTTGTTGGCTTCTAAAGCAGCAGGTAGCTTTCGTGACTCATTAAAGAAAGAGCTGAGCGGCGAAGAAAAGCGCGTAGTAGATCTTGAAAAGCAGGCAAAAGGTTTGCGCGAAAAAATCCAAAAAAATGGTTCAAGCATGAGCCAAGAGCAGTTGAATCAGAGCCGCTTGCAGTTCCAAAAAGCGTTTGAAGAGTATCAGCGAAGCGGACAGGCTCTTCAGCAAAAACGTATTGAGCGCGAGCAGTCTTTCATCGAAGATATGCGTCCTAAATTGGATGTGGTTATTCGTAAAATCATCGAAGAAAATGGCTACGATGTCGTACTCGCTAAGCAAGCTACGGTTTATACCGCCAAAGGTGTTGATATTACGCCACGAGTGGTAGAGCTATTGAATAAGCAGTAATGGCTCAGAGAAACTGTAGCTACCGCTTATCTGAATTAGCGGAAAAACTAGATGGTGTTATCCAAGGTTCGGATTGCACCATTTTTGGTTTGAACACGCTTGAAAAAGCGACACAAGCACAGCTTAGCTTTTTAGCCAATCCTCGCTATGTATCGCAATTGACCAGCACTAGTGCGGGCGCTGTTTTGGTAACGCCAGAGATGGCTGACCAAGTTGCAGGAACGGCATTGATTGTTGATAGCCCTTACATGGCGTTCGCTAAAGTGTCGCAGCTTTTTGATTGGCGTTTGGATAATGAATCCGAAGGCGTGCATCCGTCGGCGTTTGTTCATGCTTCAGCGACCATAGGCTCTAATGTGACAATAGGGGCGGGTGTGGTTGTTGATGCGAATGTCACTCTGGAGGATAACTGCATTATTGGCCCTAACTGTGTTATCCAAGCGGGTAGTATCGTGGGGCAGTCTAGTCGATTAGAAGCTAATGTGACCCTGTATCCTGATGTCGTGTTAGGGCAAAACTGTTTAGTGCACTCGGGCGCTGTTATTGGCGCTGATGGTTTTGGTTTTGCTTCTTCTAAGCAGGGCTGGGTTAAAATCTGTCAATTGGGTGGTGTTCGTATTGGTCATTCGGTGGAAATTGGGGCTAATACCACGATCGATCGGGGCGCGCTTGATCACACCTATATTGATGATGGTGTTAAGCTCGATAATCACATACAAATAGCCCATAACGTTGTCATTGGAGAACAAACTGCCATTGCAGGCTGTACGGCCGTCGCCGGAAGCACTAAAATTGGCCGCCATTGCACGATTGCCGGTCATTGCGGCATAACGGGGCATTTAACTATTGCTGATCATACGCATATCACAGCGATGTCGCTGATTAGCAAATCAATCACAGCATCCGGTCAGGCTTTTTCTTCGGGCACAGGTCAAGAAAAGCATAGTGATTGGAAGCGTAACGTTGTTCGCTTTCGGCAGTTAGATGATATGGCTCGCCGGTTAAAACAGTTAGAACAAAAAATCGATAATCTCTCTATTGAAGGTCTTAATAAATGATGGATGTAAATGAAATTAGGGAGTATCTCCCTCATCGTTACCCGTTTCTATTGGTTGATCGAGTGCTTGAATTAACACCGGGTGAGTCCATCGTTGCGATCAAAAACGTGAGTGTCAACGAGCCTTTCTTTAACGGCCACTTCCCTGAGCACCCAGTTATGCCTGGCGTGTTAATCGTTGAAGCAATGGCTCAGGCGGCAGGTATTCTTGGTTTTAAAACCATGAACAAAACGCCAGAAGATGGTTCTATTTATTATTTTGTTGGTTCGGATAAATTACGTTTTAAGCGCCCGGTTGTGCCTGGCGATCAATTAAAGCTTGAAGCCTCTATCGTTTCTGAGCGTCGCGGCATCTGGAAATTTGATGTGAAAGCAACCGTTGAAGGTGATACTGTTAGTTCTGCTACCATTTTATGTGCAGATCGAAAGGTGTAAGTGTGATTGACCCGCGAGCAATTATCGAGCCTGGCGCTCAACTAGCTGACGATGTAACGGTTGGGCCTTGGTCATATATTGGTGCTGATGTTGTCATCGGTGCTGGTACAGAAATAGCTTCTCATGTTGTGATTAAAGGCCCTACTGTTATGGGGTCTGGTAACCGAGTGTTCCAATTTTCAACAATAGGTGAAGAGTGCCAAGATAAAAAATACGCGGGTGAGCCTACTCGTTTAGAAATCGGCGATAACAATGTTTTTCGAGAAGGGACTACGGTTCATCGAGGAACGATTCAAGATCAATCTTTGACCAAAATTGGCAGCCATAATTTATTTATGGTCAACGCGCACATCGCGCATGACTGTATGGTTGGTGATCACATTATTTTGGCGAATAACGTTGCTTTAGCAGGGCACGTCCATGTAGGTGATCATACTATTTTGGGTGGCTTCACGGCCGTACATCAGTTTTGCCACATTGGAAGTCATGTGATGTGTGGGGCGGGGACTGTGGTTCTTAAGGACATACCCGCTTACGTAATGGCAACTGGCAACCCTGCTCAACCTCATGGAATCAATGCTGAGGGGCTTAAGCGTCGCGGCTTTACGCCAGAAATGATCAGAGGGATTCGTCAAGCTTATAAAACGATCTATCGTAAAAAGCTCACGACGGTTGAAGCACTGGCCGTACTTGAAGCCGAAGTCGTGGACTCCCCAGAGATTGATTTGCTTATCGCATCTCTCAAAGACTCCACTCGGGGTATTATTCGTTAGGGGAAAGATGTGACTGCGCTAAGAATTGCCTTGGTGGCCGGTGAAGCATCAGGTGATATTCTGGGCTCAGGGCTAATCAGCGAACTTTCGAAACGATTCCCAAATTCCACATTTGAAGGCATAGGCGGTGATCTGATGATTGCTGCTGGCCTAGTATCGCGTGCGCCAATGGAGCGCTTATCTGTTATGGGTCTGGTAGAAGTGCTAAGCCGCTTACCAGAACTGTTGTCATTGCGTAAATCCTTAGTCCAGCATTGGCTTAAAAACCCACCTGATGTGTTTATAGGTATCGATGCGCCTGATTTTACATTAGAGCTAGAGCGTCGATTAAAAGAAGCCGGCATTACCACTGTTCATTATGTAAGTCCTTCTGTTTGGGCTTGGAAGGCTAAGCGAATCTATAAAATTAAAGAAGCGGTTGATTTATTGTTAGCTTTGTTCCCTTTTGAAGCTCAACATTATGAGAAAACTCAGCAGCGGATTAGTTTTGTAGGTCATCCGTTGGCTGACGCAATCGCTAATGATCCAAAAATTCCTATTGCTCGTGATACGTTTCAATTGGCATCGACACAGCGTGTGATTGGCGTTTTGCCGGGAAGCCGTTCGAGTGAAATTCGCTATTTAGCGCGTCCTTTTTTAGAGGCGGCGCGTTTATTATGGCAACACAATAATGACTTGGTATTTTTATTGCCGGCTGCAAACGACAAGCGGTACGAGCAGCTCCAGCGCTTGATTGATGAAAGTTTTAGCGATTTGCCAGTGCAATTAATAATGGGGCGTTCTAGAGAAGTCATGGCCGCTAGTGATGTGATATTGATTGCATCCGGAACGGCCACTTTAGAAGCGACATTACTAAAAAAACCAATGGTTGTTGGTTATAAAATGGCTGGGCTAACGTATGCTATTTTTTCGCGCATGTTGAAGACGCCTTATGTTTCACTGCCTAATATTTTAGCCGGAGAAGCGCTTGTGCCTGAGGTGTTGCAAAAAGAGCTGACCCCAGAGAGGCTATGCGCTGAAGTGGAACACTGGTTGGACTCGTCAACGGATAAGCATTATGTGGTTGAGCGTTTTAGCGCTATTTTTGAGCAGCTGCATAAGAATGCTGATCAACAAGCGGCGGATGCAATTGAGCTGTTAATGAAAGAAAAAGGAATACTCCCTCATGCATAATGCCGCGGATGAATGGGCGCAACTTCGCTCACAGTACTCCCTAATCGCAGGTGTGGATGAGGTGGGGCGAGGGCCTTTAATTGGTAACGTTGTTACCGCAGCGGTGATCCTCGATCCGCTCAAGCCAATAAGTGGATTGGCGGACTCTAAAAAGCTAACGGCTAAACGACGAGATGCTCTTTATGAAGAGATCATCCAGAATGCGTTGGCTTATTCAGTGGCTTTTGCTACACCCCAAGAAATAGACGAAATTAATATATTACACGCAACCATGTTAGCGATGCAGCGAGCTGTGCTCCAGCTCGCCGTGTTGCCTGAATATGTCATGATTGATGGTAATCGTTGCCCGGATATTCCTTTTCCTTGCGAGGCTGTTGTGAAAGGTGATAGCCGCGTCGCTGAGATTAGTGCGGCTTCGATTGTGGCTAAGGTAGTCCGTGATCGTGAAATGGAAGCGCTCGACTTAGCGTATCCTGACTACGGCTTTGCTAAACACAAAGGTTACCCAACGGCTGCGCATATGGCGGCATTAGAAAAGTTTGGTCCACTTGATATGCACCGTCGCTCGTTTAAGCCGGTAGCTCGTTTGTTGGACTAGCCACAGGCTGGTCATCTTTTTTTTACTAGGTAGGTTTATATGTCAGCTAATGCTTTTGTCCATCTTCGCGTTCATACAGAGTTCTCTTTGGTGGACGGGCTCGTGCGAGTCAAAGGGCTGGTCAATGCAGCTAAGGATGCAGGCATGCCAGCCGTGGCAATCACGGATCAAGTTAACCTGTTTGCCCTAGTAAAGTTCTTTAAAGCAGCCACCGGTGCTGGCATTAAACCCATTTGCGGCGCTGATTTACTGGTGCTCAATGATAACGATATAGATGAACCTTACCGTGTCACTCTGTTGGTACAAAACGCGAAAGGCTACCGCAATTTGATGGAGCTGATTTCGCGCGCCTATGCAGAGGGTCAGGTGCAGTTGGCTGATAAAGCGATTGTTTATAAGTCGTGGCTAGTTGAAAAGTCAGAGGGGCTTATTGCGCTCAGCGGTGCTAAAGATGGTGAAATTGGCCGCGCGATGATTTCCGGTAATGGCTCGGCAGAAAGCCTTTTAGACGAGTGGATGTCTCTTTTTCCTAATCGATTTTATTTGGAAATACAACGTACAGCCCGCCCGGGTGAAGACATTGTCATTGATGAAAGCGTTCGTCTGGGTTTGCTAAAAGGCTGTCCATTGGTAGCAACCAACGATGTGATGTTTATACATGAAACAGACTTTGAGGCTCATGAGGCGCGTGTTTGTATTAACCAAGGAAGGACGCTCGAAGATCCACGTCGACCTAGGGATTATTCAGATCAGCAGTATTTTCGTAGTACTGAAGAAATGGTGGAGCTGTTCAGCGACATTCCAAGTGCCATTGAAAACACGGTAGAAATAGCCAAACGCTGCAATATCGAAATGGATTTGGGGACCTATTATTTACCTAAGTACCCGATCCCTGAAGGGATGTCGATTGACGAGTTCTTCATTAAGGTATCCGAAGATGGCCTTAATGAGCGTTTAGAAATTCTGTTAGATAAAAACGACCCAGACTATGCAGCTAAACGGAAAGTTTATGATGACCGGCTTAAATTTGAGTTAGATATCATTATCCAAATGGGTTTCCCTGGGTATTTCCTTATCGTAATGGACTTTATTCAATGGGCTAAGGATAACGATATTCCTGTAGGGCCGGGTCGAGGCTCGGGTGCGGGTTCTTTGGTGGCCTATGCACAGAAAATTACAGATCTTGATCCGCTGGAATATGATTTGCTGTTTGAGCGATTCCTAAACCCAGAACGGGTATCCATGCCCGACTTTGATATCGATTTCTGCATGGATAATCGAGATCAAGTTATCGATTACGTAGCACGTACTTATGGGCGAGATGCCGTCTCCCAGATTATTACTTTCGGTACAATGGCCGCAAAAGCGGTTGTTCGAGATGTGGCGCGCGTACAGGGTAAAGCGTTCGGTTTGGCTGATAAGTTGTCCAAACTCATCCCTTTCGAAGTAGGTATTACACTCAGTAAAGCGATGGAGCAGGAGCCAGCGCTCAGCGAGTTTGTAAACAGTAGCGAAGAAGCTCAAGAAATTATGGACATGGCTTTCAAACTGGAAGGTGTGACCCGTAACGTTGGTAAGCATGCCGGTGGTGTGGTTATCGCTCCAACGAAGCTAACAGACTTCTCCGCCACTTATTGTGATGAAGAAGGCCATGGGCTTGTAACGCAGTTCGATAAAGGCGATGTTGAAGAAGCCGGTCTGGTTAAGTTTGACTTCTTGGGGTTAAGAACCCTGACCATTATTGATTGGGCTTTAAAGACTATTAACACCAAGCGCGCTCAAGAAGGTGAAGAGGCGCTCGATATTTCCCTGATCCCTTTAGACGATAAACCGACCTTTGATTTGCTTCAATCTGCTGAAACGACAGCTGTTTTCCAGTTAGAGTCCAGCGGTATGAAGGATCTGGTAAGACGTTTGTTGCCTTCTCGTTTTGAAGATATTGTCGCTCTCGTGGCCTTGTTTAGACCGGGGCCATTGCAGTCGGGCATGGTTGATGACTTTATCAACCGTAAGCATGGCCGCGCAGAAATGTCTTGGCCGCATCCCGACTATCAGTTGGATAGCTTGCAGCCGGTATTGGAGCCAACTTACGGTGTTATCTTGTACCAAGAGCAGGTAATGCAGATTGCTCAGGTCATGGCGGGGTATACGCTAGGCGGTGCCGACATGCTGCGTCGAGCCATGGGTAAGAAAAAGCCTGAAGAAATGGCGAAGCAGCGTGCCATCTTCTTAGAGGGGTGCGAAAAACAAGGTATTGATAGGGATCTCTCTGGGAATATATTTGATCTGGTTGAGAAGTTCGCCGGTTATGGTTTTAACAAGTCGCACTCGGCGGCCTATGCGTTAGTTTCTTACCAAACGGCTTGGCTGAAATGTCATTATCCAGCCCCATTTATGGCGGCGGTTATCTCTGCGGATATGCAAAACACCGATAAAGTGGTGATCTTCATTGAAGAGTGCCGCAATATGGGGATTGCTCCATCGCCACCGGATGTGTGTAGTGGCGACTACATGTTTACCGTCAACGAAGCCGGTGAGATTGTTTATGGTTTAGGGGCAATCAAGGGTGTTGGTGAGGGGCCAATTGATGCGATTGTAAAGGCGCGCCAAGATGGCGAAGGCGACTTTAAGGACATCTTTGATTTTTGTAAGCGGGTCGGGCCTAAAAATCTCAATAAACGAGTGTTGGAAGCCTTGGTTCGTGCTGGTGCCCTTGATAAGTTAGGTGCCGAGCGTGCTGTACTATGGGCGGCGATCGGTGATGCTTTTCAGGCTGCAGGTCAAAGTGCTCGTAATGAAGATGCCGGGATGTTTGATCTTTTTGGGGAGGTAGAAGCGGAAGCACCGCGTGACCCTTATGAAGATTATAAACATGTACGCCCTTGGACAGATAAAGAGCGGCTGCGTGGAGAGAAAGAAACATTAGGTTTGTACTTAACGGGGCACCCAATCGATGAGTACGAGCGTGAGCTAAAAAAGTTTGTCTCGCAAAAAATTGTAAGTTTGCAGCCTGCACGTGGTAAACAGCAAAAAATCGTTGGCCTCATAGTTGATCAGCGCGTTAAGAAAACTAAACGTGGTGATTCGTTGTGTTTCTTGACGCTGGATGACCGCACAGCCCGTATTGATGTCACTGTGTACGGTGAACTCTATGATCAAACACGAGAGTGGGCGGTTAAAGATACAATTGTGATCATGGAAGGTGAGGTGACTCAGGATGATTATTCAGGAGGCCTCAAGGTTCGTTGTAATAAGTTGATCAGTATACCAATGGCTCGTGCACAGTACGCCTCTTCGGTTGCAGTGCAGGCTAATGCCACCTCGTTAACCGGTAGACGGCTTAACGAATTCAAAACATTGCTAAAAACATATCAATCTCAGGAAGGCTTACCTGTCACTATCCATTATCAACGCGATGACGCTGCAGGCCCTGTGCGCCTGGGTGATCAATACCGAGTTGAAGGCAGTGATGAGCTATTAATTGCCTTTAAAGAGCACTTTGGGTTTGATCAAGTGAAGATTGACTACTGATCAGGGTGGTTATCCTGCTGCCGTGACGGTAAAATCGTCCACTAATTTAGCGTTATTATTCACTGTTTAAGCGGAAACGAATCAAATGAATCCGAATTACCTGGATTTCGAACAGCCAATCGCTGATCTTGAAGCCAAGATTGAAGAACTCCGACTGGTGGGTAGCGGTACCGAGATTAACATCAGCGATGAGCTGACAAAGCTGCTTGAAAAAAGCCGTAGTCTTACCGTATCCATTTTTGAGAATCTGACGGCTTGGCAGGTTTCTCAGTTATCTCGTCACCCAAAGCGTCCGTATACACTGGACTACATCGATCTGATGTTCGATAGCTTTGAAGAAATCCATGGCGATCGCCACTTTGCTGATGATGCTGCTATTGTTGGCGGTATTGCGCGTTTGGATGGTCGCCCTGTGATGATTATTGGTCATCAAAAAGGTCGTGACGTTAAAGAAAAAGTACGTCGTAATTTTGGTATGCCCCGTCCTGAAGGTTACCGTAAAGCGTTGCGTTTGATGGAAATGGCTGAGCGCTTCTCAATGCCAATCCTCACCTTTATTGATACGCCAGGTGCTTATCCAGGTATTGATGCCGAAGAGCGTGGCCAAAGTGAAGCGATCGCATTTAACTTGGCTAAAATGTCCCAGCTAAAAACACCTATTATCTCAACCGTTGTAGGTGAGGGTGGCTCAGGTGGTGCATTAGCGATTGGTGTATGTGATGAGTTGGTGATGCTTCAGTACTCAACGTACTCGGTTATTTCTCCTGAAGGTTGCGCATCTATTCTTTGGAAAAGCGCAGAGAAAGCGCCGGATGCAGCTAAAGCAATGGGTATTACCTCTGGGCGTCTACAAGAGCTTGGGTTGGTGGATAAAGTCGTTAAAGAACCTTTAGGCGGCGCACACCGAGACCCTGAAGCGTTAGCTGAGACTTTAAAAGCTCAGTTGCTCGAAACATTAGATCGCTTAGACGTCCATACGATGGATGAATTGGTTGATCGTCGTTACGAACGCTTAATGTCATACGGTATTAACTCTCAGTAAGCACAACACTTCACGTTGATGTGCCCTGACACAGTATGAAAGGTGTAGTCTCCCATGACGGCATCTAAATTAACGCAGCACTTTTACCAGTGCTGCGTTAACCATTCCCCGCAAGGGCTTGCTTCGAAAGGCTGGGTTGTCGCACTCAGTGGCGGGTTAGATTCAATCGTTTTACTGCATTTAGCCGTCAAGTATCTACCGGCCGGCTCAGTTCGTGCAATCCATGTAAACCATCATCTCCAAGAAAAATCTGATCAATGGGCGCAGTTCTGTCTAGATCAGTGTGCACTATTGTCGATTACTTGTACGGTCTGCGATGTTTACCCTGCCTCGAACAGTGAATTGGCTGCGCGAGATGCGCGTTTGGAGGCTATTCAGTCATGTGTAGGTGCTTCTGATTGTGTATTGATGGCTCATCATGCAAATGATCAGCTAGAGACCGTTTTGTTTCGTTTAATGCGAGGTACTGGCGCTAAAGGGTTAGCCGGTATTCCTGTGTCGAGGCGTTTTGGCGTGGCTACTCTTCTAAGGCCGTTGCTAACAATAACCCGTACCGAGCTGGAAACTTATGCAGCTGAGCAGACATTCTCATGGATAGATGATCCAAGTAATGCTGCTGATGACTATGACCGTAATTATATCCGTCATCATGTTATGCCTCCTATGGTAGAGCGCTGGCCAAAGGCTGTGACTCGTTTGCAGCAAACCACGCAATACCTTGCTGATCAACAGCAGGTGCTAGAGTCTTATTTGGATGCAGATCTTCAATCGATGGCACTGGCAGGGGGTGGCTTGAATATAGAGTTGTTGGGGGGGATAGCGCACCCAAAAAGTATTGCATTGCTTAGGCGTTGGTTTGAGTGTCAAACGGGCCAACCGTTATCAGCGCTAGCCGTTCAAGAAGTGTTTGAGCGTTGTATCGCTGCGCGTGCTGATGCTCAGCCACAAATAAACGTGGGTGGGATTGTTCTGCGACGATATCGGCAAGGCGTGTATTGTGTTCCTCACAAAGTTAATGACGTTGAAGATGTGCGTTCTCAAGCGTTGATGGTGCCTTTTACTGATTGGCGTGGAGGCCGTATTTGTGTAACGGCCAGCTCCGAAGGTTTTGATTTGCAGCCCGGTGTTGAAGTGGTTGCACGCGCGGATGGAATGTCTATCAAGCCCAAAAACCGCCCTACTAAAACTCTTAAAAAGTTGTTTCAGGAGGCTGGTGTTCCGCCTTGGTTGCGCTCAAACTGGCCTATTTGTGTACGCCAGAATGAAGTGGTTGCTGTACCTGGAATATGTGTTGCGGAGTCATGCTGGATAAAAAGCGAAGAAAAGACCGCATTTACACTCACTTGGCGCGCTTTCTAATTGTCGAAGCGTGCTTACTTTGCTATCCTGTAGCCCCATCTCGATCAAGTTTTTTCCCTCACTTACAAGCCAATACAGGTTCCACATGACGCGCTACATATTCGTCACAGGTGGTGTCGTGTCCTCTTTGGGCAAAGGCATCGCATCCGCATCGCTTGCAGCTATTCTGGAAGCGCGCGGTTTGAAAGTCACAATGCTGAAACTCGACCCGTACATCAATGTCGACCCGGGGACTATGAGCCCATTCCAGCACGGTGAAGTATTCGTCACAGAAGATGGCGCGGAGACCGACTTAGACCTCGGTCATTATGAACGTTTTATTCGCACTACGATGACTAAGCGTAATAACTTTACGACAGGTCGTGTTTATCAGCACGTGCTGAATAAAGAACGCCGTGGTGATTATTTAGGCGGCACCGTTCAGGTTATTCCGCATATTACTGATGAAATTAAGCGACGCGTCATTGAAGGTGCAGGGGATGCAGACGTTGCCTTAGTTGAAATTGGTGGCACCGTTGGTGATATCGAATCACAGCCATTCTTAGAGGCAGTCCGCCAGATGAAAGCAGAGCTGGGCTTTGCTCGAGCTATGTTTATGCATCTTACTCTCGTGCCTTATATAGCTACGGCTGGTGAGATCAAAACAAAGCCTTCTCAGCACTCGGTAAAAGAGCTGCGTTCTATCGGTATCCAGCCTGATATTTTGGTGTGCCGCTCAGAGCAGGCCATCCCGGACTCTTCGCGTCGTAAGTTATCTTTATTTACTAACGTAGAAGAGCGTGCGGTTATCTCCATGCCAGATGCCGATACTATCTACAACATTCCTAAAATGTTGTCTGACCAAGGGTTAGATAACATCGTGGTTGAGCGTTTTAATTTAGACGCGCCTGCAGCTGACCTAAATGAATGGGAGGCGGTTGCTGATGCACACCTCAACCCAGATGGCGAAGTTAAGATTGCCATGGTCGGTAAGTACATGGAATTGTTGGATGCCTACAAGTCGTTAATCGAAGCAATTTCTCATGCGGGTATTAAGCTACGTCGCAAAGTGTCCATCGAATACATTGATTCCGAGCGTGTTGAGCGTGAAGGCGTAGAAATTCTTCAAGATATGTCTGCAATCTTAGTCCCAGGCGGATTTGGTGAGCGTGGCGTTGAAGGTAAAATTGCGGCTGTTAAATACGCGCGCGAAAACAAGGTTCCTTATTTAGGTATCTGTTTAGGCATGCAGGTGGCCGTGATTGAATTTGCTCGTCATGTAGCTAACTTGGCAGGAGCGACCTCTACTGAGTTCGATCAAAATAGTGAGCATCCGGTAATCGGTTTGATTACGGAATGGACAACGGCTGAGGGTGATGTTGAGCAACGTAGCGAAGACACAGACCTTGGTGGCACTATGCGTTTAGGTGCACAGGTGTGCCATTTAAAAGCAGGGTCTACTGTCGCAAAAAGTTATGGCAGTACTGATATAGTTGAGCGCCATCGCCATCGTTTTGAAGTGAACAACAACTACGTTCCTTTATTAGAAGAGGCCGGTTTAATTATCTCTGGTCGTTCCGCCGATGGTGAATTGGTTGAAGTGGTGGAGGTTCCAGACCATCCTTGGTTTGTTGCTTGTCAGTTCCACCCCGAATTTACGTCGTCCCCACGTGATGGACATGGATTGTTTACCGGCTTTATCGAAGCCGCTTTGGCAGAGCAAGCTCGTCGCCAAACAGCGTGAAATAAAAATACTTATTAGGATAAATTGGAGAGATAAGCATGGCACAGATTGCCGATATCAAAGCACGTGAAGTGTTAGATTCTCGCGGTAACCCAACGGTTGAAGCTGATGTTATTTTAGCCTCTGGCGTTTTAGGAACGGCTTGCGCACCTTCAGGCGCATCTACTGGTTCACGCGAAGCGTTGGAATTGCGTGATGGTGATAAGTCTCGCTACCTTGGTAAAGGTGTACTTAAAGCTGTTGCAGCTATCAACGGTGTTATTCGCGAAGCTCTGATCGGTATGGATGTTACGGATCAACGTGCCCTTGATAACAAAATGCTTGAGCTAGACGGGACCGAGAATAAAACGAATCTGGGTGCTAATGCTATTTTGGCGGTGTCTTTAGCAGCAGCGAAAGCAGCTGCCACAGTAAAAGGTGTGCCGTTGTACGCACACATTGCTGATATCAATGGTACGTCTGGCCAGTATTCTCTTCCAGTGCCTATGATGAATATCTTGAACGGCGGTGAGCATGCGGATAACAACGTAGATATCCAAGAGTTCATGGTTCAGCCTGTTAATTTTACGAAGTTTTCCGATGCGTTGCGTTGTGGCGCAGAGATCTTTCACGCATTGAAAGGCGTCCTTCAGGCTAAAGGCTTAAACACGGCCGTTGGTGATGAAGGTGGGTTTGCACCTAACTTAGCGTCTAATGAAGAAGCCCTAGTCGTTATTCAGGAAGCAATAGCTAAAACATCTTATCAGCTAGGTACGGACGTAACACTGGCACTAGATTGTGCGTCATCTGAGTTCTACAAAGATGGCAAATATGACCTAGCTGGCGAAGGTAAAGTGTTTGATGCCGAAGGTTTCGCTGACTATTTAGCGCAACTTAGCGAAAACTACCCAATCGTTTCTATCGAAGATGGTATGGACGAGTCGGACTGGGATGGTTGGGCTGCTTTGACTAATAAAATTGGTGATAAAGTTCAGTTGGTAGGTGATGATTTGTTTGTCACTAATACCAAGATCCTTAAGCGTGGTATTGAGCAAGGTATTGGTAACTCTATCTTGATCAAGTTTAACCAAATCGGATCATTGTCTGAAACACTCGACGCGATTCAAATGGCGAAAGATGCAGGGTTTACTGTTGTGATCTCTCACCGTTCTGGAGAAACTGAAGATACGACTATTGCTGATTTGGCTGTGGGTACTGCAGCGGGTCAAATTAAGACAGGTTCTTTATGCCGTTCTGATCGTGTTGCTAAGTACAACCGCTTGCTTCGTATTGAAGAAGAGTTGGGCGAAAACGCGATCTATAAAGGTCGTTCAGAAATTAAAGGTCAGGCTTAAAGCGCCGACTGTTTAAAAAGGGGGCTATAATGCCCCCTTTTTTAGATGTCGAGGTAAGGTGTGTTCCGCTGGTTTATAGCGTTTTTAATTATTATGTTGATGGGCCTCCAATATCGCTTATGGTTTGGTGAGGCGAACATCACGCAAATAGGCCAACTCAAACAGCAAATTGAAAGCCAAGTGGCTGAAAATGAGCGTTTGCAGATGCGTAATCGTCAACTAGAAGCAGAAGTGATGGACCTTAAAAAAGGCTACTCGGCCATCGAGGAACGAGCTCGCAGCGGCCAAGGGATGGTAAAAGAAGGCGAAACTTTTTTCCAATTAGTTGAACCTCATCTTCAGAATAACGAGAACTAATCATGTCCCTCCCAACGCAATACCGCTATTTACACGGCGAACCCCGTAGTTCGGCTTCTATTCGTTTATTACCCGAAGATTTTCAGGTCACTGAAATTCCTTCCTTTGAGCCGGAGGGAGAAGGTGAGCATGTATTTTTATTGATCCGTAAAGTGGGCGAAAATACGGATTGGGTCGCGCGTCAGCTCGCTAATTTTGCGCAAGTGCCTGCTAAAGATGTGAGCTATGCCGGTAAAAAAGACCGTCATGCCGTTACTGAACAATGGTTTTGTGTGCGTTTCCCTGGCAATCGTGCACTGAACTGGAGTTTGTTTGGTGGTGAATCGATCACTGTGTTAAAAACTGCTCGCCACCCTCGTAAGTTACGTCTGGGAAATTTATTAGGTAACCGCTTCTCTATTCGCCTACGTAACCTTACTAATGAAGCCGACTTCGTTGAGCGTCTTGCGTACCTTGAGCATGGGGTTCCCAATTATTTTGGTGAACAACGTTTTGGTCGAGAAGGTGGCAATTTAGAAAAGGGTGTTGCCTTAATAAAGGGCGAATACCAGGAACGTCAGCGTCATAAAAAAGGCCTTTATATTTCGGCCGTCCGATCTTGGTTATTTAATCACCTTTTATCGGAGCGTTTAGGGGACGAGTTATGGCAGCGCCCTATGCAAGGGGATGTCATGATGTTAAATGGCAGCCGTAGCTTTTTTGTTGCAGAGGAACTTGACCAATCTTTACAAACACGTTTTGAAAGTCGTGATATATTGCTCAGCGGCCCTTTATGGGGGCGAGGTCGGCCATTGTCTGAAGCACAAGCGGGAGAGTGGGAAGCGCGAGTCATTGAGCCTTGGCATGAAATTACCGAACGCCTTGAGCATTTGGGCTTGAATCAGGAGCGCCGCTCTTTAGTATTGTATGCAGAAGGCTTTAAGGCCGAAAAAGAAGCACCAGGGCAATGGGTAGTACACTTTTCATTACCCGCGGGTAGTTTTGCAACCACCGTCTTAAGGGAATTATGTCATGTTACACAAACAGGATCGGTTTAAATGAAAAAAATTCTGGTCTCAAATGATGATGGTGTATTTGCTCCGGGTATAGCCGCGTTGGCAAAGGCAATGGAGACAATTGGCGAGGTCACTGTGATTGCCCCAGATAGGAATCGCAGCGGGGCTAGTAATGCCTTGACGTTAGACCGGCCTATTGAAGCTCATACCCATAAAAATGGCTTTATTGGATTAAATGGTACTCCCACAGACTGTGTACACATGGGGGTGTCAGGGCTGTTTTGTGAAAGGCCTGATATTGTTGTTTCGGGGATTAACAACGGCGCTAATTTAGGCGACGATGTACTCTACTCCGGTACAGTCGCTGCTGCGATGGAAGGTCGTTCGCTTAACTTGTCGGCTATCGCCGTCTCGTTAGCCAGTTTTACACCAAAATATTTTTATACGGCTGCTGAAGTCGTTAAAACGATAGTCGAAAACTTAGATACATTAAATCTGCCTCCGCGCACCGTACTTAACGTTAATGTGCCGGATGTTCCTTTGGCTGAAATTAAAGGCATTCACTTAACCCGACTCGGTCATAGAGCGGCTGCGGGCGTTCCAGTAGCTACGACAGACCCACGTGGAAAAATACGGTATTGGGTAGCAGGAGCGGGTGATGCGGTTGATAAAGAGGCGGGCACAGACTTTTATGCTGTGGACCAAGGCTATGTATCTATCACGCCATTGCATATTGATATGACCTCGTATGCTGTTATGGAGCAAATGGGGGATTGGTTGGAGAGCTTAGGTTGATTGATATTCAGCTTCAGGGGATCGGTATGACGTCTCGCCGTACTCGAGAGCGTCTTGTTCAGCGTTTACGCGAACAGAATATTAGTAGTCAGGCTATTTTAGATGTCATGCGTGATACGCCACGGCACATCTTTATTGACGAGGCGTTATCCCATCGTGCGTATGAAGATACCGCATTGCCCATTGGTTTTAATCAAACGATATCTCAGCCATACATAGTGGCAAAAATGACTGAGGTATTGTTAGCTGCTGGTCCATTGAAGCAAGTATTAGAAATAGGCACTGGCTCTGGTTATCAAACGGCGGTATTAGCTCAGCTTGTTGAGTCGGTTTACTCCGTAGAGCGGATCAGGCCTCTGCAAGTACGAGCACGCGAGCGCTTTCGTCAAATGGGTCTAAGAAATATCCATTTGCAACATACTGATGGTGGAATGGGGTGGTCAACGATGGCGCCTTTCGATGGCATCATTGTGACAGCCGCACCTGACCAAGTACCCGAAGAGCTGCTGAACCAGCTTGCTATTGGTGGTCGCTTGGTTATCCCTGTTGGTGATTCACAGCAGCAATTGCAGCTTATTACTCGAGAAACAGAGGAACGTTACGAAACACGTATCCTCGAAAATGTGAAATTTGTACCGCTGTTATCAGGAACAGTTCGTTAAGGGGATAAGTGGGTGAAGCAGCAGCGGAATTTAATGGGTTATGTGTTTGTGATGCTCAAAGGTCTCATGATGGGCGCGGCGGATGCTGTCCCTGGCGTTTCAGGTGGGACGATCGCATTCATAACGGGAATCTATGAAGAACTGATCTTTAGTATTAGGCAGTGCAATCCTAAAACACTGTGCTTGTTGTTTACCAAAGGGCCTGCCTCTTTTTGGCAAGCCATTAATGGTAACTTTTTGATCAGTTTATTAGGCGGTATAGCGGTTAGTATTTTAACGCTGGCTCATGCCGTTTTATTTATGTTGGAAAATTATCCTGAAATATTGTGGGCTTTCTTTTTTGGGCTAATTTTGGCTTCTACATGGTCCATCGCCCGCCATATCTCATCTTGGAATACTCAAAATAGCGTGTTGTTTATTATGGGAGCTTTGTTGGCTTACATAGTGACTTCGTTAACACCTACCGAGATAGAAGCAACGCCTTTAGCCATCTTTTTGTCCGGAGCCATCGCCATATGTGCGATGATTTTGCCGGGTATTTCGGGGTCTTTTATTTTATTGTTGCTGGGTATGTACAGCTTTATTCTTCAGTCAATAAAAGGCTTTGAGATCAATACAATACTATTATTTGCGGCGGGTGCAGTAGCAGGGTTGTTATCATTTTCGCACGTGTTGCATTGGTTATTCTCACGTTATCGCCTAGCGACCTTGTCTGTGATGTCTGGTTTTTTGTTAGGTTCTTTAAATAAGGTATGGCCTTGGAAATATACCACAGCGTATACATTAAACCGCCACGGTGATCAGGTTCCGTTGGTTCAGGAGAACGTATCGCCTTTCAATTATGAGGTGTTAACAGGCCAGCATGCCTATTTATGGATGTCCGTTATTATGTTGGTGGTAGGCGTTGCGTTAGTATTATTGATAGATAGAGATGTAACTAGCACTGATTAATGACTATACAAGCGGGTAAAGACTACATAAGTGGATTCTTTAGGCACAGAAAATGGTGCCTGTGTGTAGGTTTTTGCCTTATTCTGACCGCTTGCTCGTCTGGTTATGCTCCGGTTACTGATTTATCGATTAATCAGCGGCGCAACGTCGAAATTATTCGTGATGGCCAATCGGCTTCTGCTACGCCACCAGGTTACTATCGCGTGCAGCGCGGGGATACCTTGTACTCAATAGCGTTTCGTTATGGGATCGATTACCGTCAATTAGCGAAAAAAAATAACATTAATAGCCGATATACTATTTACCCAGGACAAGTGTTAGCTGTGGCGGCTAGTCCTGTAAGCCAAAGCAAAAACACTTCAACAACAATAGCTAAGGCCCCTAAGGCTAATAGTCAGCCTAGTTCTAGTAATCAGCAGAATGCATCCAAAGCACCATCGACACCGAAAAAAACACCGGCGGTCAGTTCTCCCTCTAAACCCAAAGTGGCCACCAATACCCGTGTTAATTGGCGCTGGCCTGCAACAGGAAAAGTCATAGCCGGGTTTAGTGGTGAGGCCAACAAAGGGATTAATTTAGCAGGTAAGAAAGGCGACCCAGTGTATGCCGCTGCGGCTGGAAATGTCGTCTATGCAGGTAGTGGCCTGCATGGTTACGGTAACCTCGTCATCATCAATCACAACCAAGAATATTTAAGCGCTTATGCGCACAACAGTAAAATTCTCGTAAAAGAGAACGAAAATGTTAAGGTTGGGGCAAAAATTGCCGAAATAGGTAATAGCGGGTCAGTTAGTACGATGCTTCACTTTGAAATTCGCAAGGATGGAAAGCCGGTCAACCCGCTACGGTATTTGCCTAAACGGTAAATAATAATAAAGTTATCTAAGTATAAAGGTGACAACAGTGATGACGAGTAGTGATAGAAGCGATTCACCGCATAAGGATATATTGGTTGATAGCATGGAAGATGATTTAGATACTACTGATAGCGAAAGCATGGACGATGACAGCCATGACGATGAGCCGGAGTTACTGAATAGTGGCCGTGGCCGTGGCAGTTTAGCGCATAAAGATTTGCTAAGTGCCAAGTCGCTCGACGCCACCCAGCTTTATCTCAATGAGATAGGCTTCTCGCCTTTATTATCAGCAGAAGAGGAAGTTTACTTTTCGCGTTTGGCGCTTAAAGGCGACGAGCCTTCCCGCAAGCGTATGATAGAAAGTAACTTACGCTTGGTGGTTAAAATATCTCGCCGTTATATTAATCGCGGTTTAACCCTGTTGGATCTTATCGAAGAGGGTAATTTGGGATTGATTCGTGCGGTTGAGAAATTTGATCCTGAGCGTGGCTTCCGATTCTCTACTTACGCGACATGGTGGATTCGTCAGACCATTGAGCGTGCCATCATGAACCAAACACGAACCATTCGTTTACCTATACATGTGGTTAAAGAGCTCAATGTATATTTGCGAGCGGCACGAGAGCTATCCCAAAAACTGGATCATGAGCCAACAGCAGAAGAAATAGCCGAAGCGGTTTGCAAGCCGGTTGAAGCTGTACAGAAAATGCTAGGCTTTAATGAACGGGTTTCCTCTATTGATATTCCAATGGGTGATTCGGATAAGCCGGTTATCGAAACCATTGCTGATCGTGAAACGTCGGATCCCGAAGTGCTATTGCAGAACAACAATATCAGCGGCAACCTAGAAAAATGGTTGGATATGTTGCCTGAAAAGCATTCAGAGGTTATATCCCGTCGGTTTGGCTTACGTGGCTATGAGATGAGTACGCTTGAAGAAGTGGGTACTGAGATAGGTTTGACGCGTGAGCGTGTTCGTCAAATTCAAGTAGAAGCGTTACGTAAACTGCGTGAAATTGTTGAAAAGAACGGTTTATCTGGGGAAGACCTGCTGAGATAAATCAGCAGGCTTGCCTAGCCGGTCAAGCGGGTGCCTTAGCCTTTGATGAGATACTTTAGCTTGTTGGGTTTTCCGTCCCATTCCTGAGCATCGGGTAATGGCTCTTTGCGTTCACTAATATTGCTCCAAACCTCTGATAGTTCGGCATTGATATCGATAAAGATTTGCTGGCTTTCAGGTACATCATCGTCTAAAAAAATTGCGCCAGCTGGGCATTCTGGCTCGCATAATCCACAATCGATACATTCATCTGGATGGATGACCAGAAAGTTTTCCCCTTCATAGAAGCAGTCAACCGGGCATACTTCTACACAATCCGTATACTTACAGCGTATGCAGTTATCTGTTACTACAAAAGCCATGTGCTGCTCTCCTTAACTGGGTTTAAAAAACACGCTCTGATGAGTCATCACAGCAAGCTCTTGAGTGAATATAGCAACTCTAGCGCTTCACGTGGGGATAAATTATCTGGATTCGTGTCTTTTAATGCATCCAATGCTGGGCTGCTAGGCGCACTGAACATATCGTTTTGGACTGGCGGTGGAGGTGTGGCGCCGGTTTGTGTTTTTACGCTGTCGGCTTCAAGCTGGATTAGCTTTTGCCTCGCCTGTGTAATGACGTGGTGAGGTACGCCTGCTAGTTGAGCAACTTGCAACCCATAGCTTTGGCTGGCCGGGCCTTCTTGAACTTCGTGCATAAAGACAATGGTGTCGTTGTGCTCTAAAGCATTAAGGTGAACATTGAACACGCCTTCTTGCTGTTCAGGGAGAGCGGTTAACTCAAAATAATGCGTCGCAAACAGGGTGAGCGCTTTAATTTCGCTTGCTAAATAATCGGCGGCTGACCATGCGAGTGATAGACCATCAAAGGTACTGGTGCCGCGACCTACTTCATCCATTAATACGAGGCTGCTCTCAGAAGCGTTATGTAAAATGTTGGCGGTTTCGGTCATCTCGACCATAAATGTAGAACGACCGCCAGCTAGGTCATCGGATGAACCCATACGGGTAAATATTCGATCCATAATGCCAATATCAACCGACTCGGCTGGTACGTAGCTTCCTATGTGCGCGAGTAGGGCTATTAAGGCTGCTTGGCGCATATAAGTCGATTTACCGCCCATGTTAGGGCCGGTAATAACCAGCATGCGTCGCTCTGGAGATAAGCTTAAATCGTTAGCCACGAACGGCGTTTCCAATACAGACTCAACGACGGGGTGACGACCTTGGCGAATGGATAGTTGAGGCGATTGGTGTAAGTGAGGAGCCGTGAGGTTTAGTGTGTCTGCGCGTTCTGCTAAATTGCATAAGGTATCTAACTCTGCCAGCGCCTGTGCACAATCTTGAAGTGCTGGCAGTTGTTCGGCAAGCAGGCTGATGAGCGACTCATACAGGGCTTTTTCACGCGCTAATGCGCGGCTTTTAGCACTGAGAGCCTTATCCTCAAATGATTTCAGTTCTGGTGTAATAAATCGTTCGGCATTTTTCAGTGTTTGGCGTCGAATGTATTCGGCGGGTACTTCGGTAGCTTGTGCTTTACTGATTTCAATAAAGTAGCCATGGACACGGTTGTAACCTACTTTTAGCGTAGCTATTCCGGTGCGTGCCTTTTCTTGTTGCTCTAGTTTGATCAGATAATCACCAGCGTTTTCACTGATATTACGCAGTTCGTCTAGTTCTTCGTCGTAGCCATCAGCGATGACGCCACCATCGCGAATCACTACTGGAGGGTTATCAATGATGGCTTTTTTTAACAGACTGGCTTGTTCAGGGAATTCACTGACCAAATGAGCAAGGCGGTTTATGTGTTGCGGTCTGGACTCATCCAGCAAGGCGTTCTGTAAACTAGGCAGGCTTGCTAAGGCGTCGCGCAGCCGCTCTAAGTCACGCGGGCGAGCAGAGCCTAAGCCGACTCGCGACAAGATGCGTTCGATATCACCGATCCCTTTAAGGTGCTCTGCAGCGGCTTCGTATCGATAATGAGTGCGGAACCACTGTATTGCTGTCTGCCGATGTAACAATGTGTCTATATCGCGAAGCGGCTGGTTGAGCCAGCGACGTAGTAAGCGGCTACCCATAGCCGTGGCGGTTTTATCCATCACGCTAATCAGGGTGTTTTCTCGCCCGCCGGCTAGATTTTGATCAATCTCTAAGTTACGGCGCGTAGCGGCATCTAAAATAACGGTTTCTGACCGTTGCTCGATTAATAAACGCCGAATGTGAGGTAGCGCTGATCGCTGGGTGTCTTTTGCATATTGTAACAAGCAGCCTGCAGCGCCTATCGCTAAGGTCATGTGCGCAATACCAAAACCTTCGAGGTCTTGGGTGTTAAACTGCTGGCACAGCAAGCGTTCAGCTGATTCAGTCTCAAAGTTCCACGGAGCCTGGCCACGTAGGCCGGGACGGCCACGTAAAATAGACTCTAAAATTGTATCATCGTTGAAGAGTATCTCGGCAGGCTTTAACCGTTCGAGTTCGGCCATGAGCGATTCTTGATCGTCCAGTTCCATTAAGCTAAAACGACCTGTACTGATATCGACTAAAGAGACACCGTACTTATCTTGATGTGTGTTGATCGCTAATAAAATGTTATCGCGAGATTCATCTAAAAAAGCTTCGTCACTTAATGTGCCTGGAGTAACAATGCGAGCCACTTTGCGCTCGACAGGTCCCTTGCTTGTGGCTGGGTCTCCAAATTGTTCGCAGATAACGACAGACTCACCAGCCCGAACGATCTTTGCGATATAGCCCTCGGCGGCATGAAACGGAAGCCCTGCCATTGGAATAGCGTTGCCGCCGGATTTGCCGCGCGCAGTTAGTGATATGTTGAGCAGCTCCGATGCGCGTTTGGCATCGTCGTAGAACAACTCATAAAAATCTCCCATACGATAAAAGACCAATTGGTGCGGGTATTCCGCTTTGATCTTGAGGTACTGCTGCATCATTGGGGTGTGTTGAGTTGTGCTGTCTTGAGCCATGAATTCGTTTCTTTAGTCGGTTAACGCGAGCGCAACAGTCTATCAAAAGCCCTGTCTGGGAAATAGAGGCTTCTATTAACTGAAGTGGCAGCTCCACATGATTATAGGCCGCTTTCGTATGAGATAAATTGATCCTGTAGCCAGTTAATAGCTGGGTTTTTACGGTGGAGAGTGTGTCGGATGATGCTCATATTAAGCACAGGGAAGTCAGCTGGGGGTGTAACAATCGTTAACGGCATATGTTGACTAAACAGTTTGGCCATGCGCTTGGGTAGTGTCATTAATGAATGGGTTTGGGTTACCATTTTAGCTGCTGCAAAGTAGTTTACCGTGCTTATTAACGAATCTCGTTTGAGTGAATTGTTGGCTAACCAGAGGTCGATGGGGTCGCCGGTGTAGTTTTTCTCACCGGCAGTATCTACCACGTTGATGTGAGTTGCTTGGATGTATTCTTTGGTTGTGATGTGTGTGTTGAGGCGCGTTTGATTAGCAATAATGGCATAGTGCTCGGTAAGCCACGGCGTAGCAATTAAACCTTCTGGCAGTGTTGACTCGGTATGTAAGCCGATAACGAGATCGGTGTTGAGGGCGGCTAAGGCATCTTGTGAATAATTCATACCAATCATTTCTATTGAGAAGCGTATCCGAGGGGCTTGCTCAATAAGGATAGGTAATAGTTCAGGCAGAATAACGGTTTCTACAAAGTCCGTTACTGCTAACGTAAATGTACGTTCTGTCTTGGCTGGATCAAATGGGGCTGGCGGTGATAGTTGGTGTTCAATGAGTCGTAAAGCGGTTTGTATTTCGGGTAGCATTTCTAAAGCTTTGGGGCTGGGCTTTAGCCCTTGACCATAACGTATCAATAATGGGTCATCTAATTGTTCGCGCAGTCGGTTAAGGGCATGGCTCATAGCCGATTGGCTTAAGAATACTTTGTCAGCTGCACGGCTAACATGGCATTCGGTGATCAGTGCTTCCAAAATTACTAACAAGTTAAGGTCAAACTGACGTAAGAGGCTCATTGGTGTAAATCCAGTATGTATAGTATTAATAGTTTTATTAAAAATATGCGTTTCAATAATTATTAGCTAGTGCTTATTCTAAACAGAACGAATTAATTACAATGGATGAGAATCATAATGTCCGTAGCAAATGCAGATTTACCCCTCTATGGCGAGTTAGGCATGACCTTTATGCAGTGGCCGCAAGTGACGAATTTAGAGCGAAGTGACGCTGAGGTTGTCGTGACGGGTGTGCCTTTTGATTTAGCGACCAGCGGGCGTCCGGGGGCGCGTTTAGGTCCGGCAGCTATCAGGCAGGCATCAGCTAATTTGATATGGGAGGGTGCCCGTTGGCCTTGGTCGTTTGCCTTAGATGATTATTTAGCGGTAGAGGACTCAGGTAATTTATTGTTTAAACATGGAGAGCCGCAAACACTTGTGGATAATTTAGAAGCGCACATTGGCTCCATAGTCTCGTCAGGTAAAAAAGCGCTAACGTTTGGCGGTGACCATTTTATTACACTACCTGTTTTACGCGCTTATGCTAAAAAATATGGTCCAGTCGCCTTGGTGCATGTGGATGCGCATACGGACACGTATTCGGGGGGGAGCCGTTATGATCACGGTACCATTTTTCATCATGCCGTGCAGGAAGGGCTAGTTGATCACGAGCACTCAATTCAGTTAGGTATTCGGACAAGTTACACAGTAGAAGGTCATCCGTTTGAGGTATTAGATGCCGCGTGGATTAATGACCATGGCCCGACGGCAACTCTTGAGAGAATTCGTGCACGCGTCGGTGATAAGCCAATTTATGTCAGCTTTGATATTGATGGCTTAGACCCTGCGTTTGCGCCTGGTACGGGCACACCGGTGGTGGCGGGCTTAACGGTGGATTGCGCTTTAAAATTGATTAGAGGATTGCAAGGGTTGGATTTGATTGGGATGGATGTTGTAGAAGTCGCGCCCGCTTATGATAATGCAGAAATCACCGCATTAGCAGGTGCTACTTTAGCGCTAGAGTTTTTGTACGTGCTGGCTGCTACTACCCATTCATTAGGCGTGCATAAATAGTCTTCTATCTCTTAGGGGATATTCCTCGCGCCAGCATAGCAGCGTAGACTGCGAGTACTGTTTTATTTGTATTGATGGCTTGCGAGGCAAGGCAATCAATATTATGAAGGTATTCTTATGAAAAGCTACGCTGAATGGAAACAACTGAGCCACGATATCTCTTTCAGAGATAAAGCTTATATCAATGGTCGCTTTCAGCCTTCGCAACGTGGGCAAACATTCCCATCTATCAACCCAACGAACGAAGCGCTATTGGCGAATGTTGCAAGTTGTGACGATGCTGATGTGGATATAGCCGTTGCTAACGCCAAAGCGGTATTTGAATCCGGCGTGTGGTCACAAATGGCGCCTGCCAAACGAAAAGAAATCATGCTGCGTTGGGCTGACTTAATTGAAGCGCATCATGATGAGTTTGCCATCCTTGATACGCTAGATATGGGTAAATCCATCAGTGAAATGGTCGCCGTTGATGTCCCCGATACGATTGACTGCTTTCGTTGGACCGCAGAATCTATTGATAAAGTCTATGGTGATATTGCACCAACGAATAAAGATGTTTTAGCACTGATAACGCACGAGCCGGTTGGTGTAGTTGCTGCGATAACGCCCTGGAATTATCCGCTAATGATGGTTTCTTGGAAGTTGGCGCCGGCAATAGCGATGGGGAATAGCGTTATTTTAAAGCCGTCTGAAAAAGCGCCATTAAGCGCTTTACGTTTGGCTGAGTTGGCCTCGGAAGCAGGATTACCTGATGGGGTGCTTAATGTGTTGCCAGGTTTTGGGCACACGGCAGGCAAAGCGCTAGCCTTGCATATGAATGTTGATGTATTGGCATTTACTGGCTCTACACGTGTGGCGGGTATGTTGATGGAGTATGCAGGCCAGTCCAACTTGAAAAAAGTCTGGCTGGAAGCGGGTGGTAAGTCACCGAATATCATTTTTGATGACTGCGACGATATCGTTAAAGCGGCCAGAACGTCGGCGGCGGCAATCTTCTCGAATCAAGGTGAGGTGTGTATAGCTTGTTCGCGTATTTATGTGCAAAAAGGGATTAAAGAAGCGTTTTTGTCGGCATTGAAAGAAGCCGCACAAGCTTACCGCACTGGCGATCCGCTCGATCCTGAAACGCGGATGGGGCCAATGGTCGATGCCGCACAATTAAATACAGTGGCTCATTATATTCAGTCGGCCTTGGATCAAGGCGCAACGCTGGCGACGGGCGGCTTACCTGATTACACAGAAGGTAAGGGCTTTTATGCGAAACCGACTATTATCACTGATGCCGATAACAGCATGACCTTTGTTCAGGAAGAAATCTTTGGCCCTGTATTAGCTGTATGCGAATTCGAAACGGAAGGCGAAGCAATAGCGCTGGCGAACGACTCGCGCTATGGGCTAGGGGCCGCGATCTGGACAGCTAATTTATCACGAGCGCATCGAGTTAGTCGTCAGTTAAAAAGCGGTATGGTTTGGGTTAACACGTGGGGAGAAGGTGATTCTACTGTGCCTTTTGGTGGGGTAAAAGCATCCGGCAATGGGCGCGATAAATCAATCCATTCATTGGAGAAATATACCTCGATGAAGAATGTCTGGATTCGTCTCTAGCGCTAGTGCTGGCACATCCATGTGCTTAGTAAACGGAGGTGATTGGCCTCCGTTTGGTTAAGGGGGAAAGTAGTTACTCAATTGAATCATCTAAGGATTTTAGATGGGTAAGGAACTGTTGGAAAATTTCCGATTGTGTTGATGTGTTTAAACGCGTGTGAATATTTTTGCGGTGAACTTTTACGGTTCCGGGGCTGATATCCAATAGTGCGGAAATAGCTTTGGATGAGTGCCCTTGTAGGATAAGTGCCGTAATTTGCTGCTCGCGTCGTGTAAGTACGCCACTTCCAAAGCTCGTTAATGCTTGCTGTATAGCGCCTTCCGGTTTGGCATTATCGATATATAAAGACTGTTGAGTTAACCAAAATTGCTGCACAAGTGAGGCCAAAACAGGTAGCCATTGCTTTAACGCATTATGCTCTTGACGGTTAATTGATCCCAGTTGTGACTTTCGGCCTAGCGCAATCGCGCAGGTGACCTCATTATCAATTGGGATGATTAGGTTGATCTCATCCACCAGATCAAAATACTTGTAACACTTCTCATAATATTCGGTGCTATGGAAGCTATCCGGTGCAATATCACATATACGGTGCACATCGGCAGCCGGAGATTCTTTTACCAAATGGTATATTGGGTCGAAAATGTACGCTTGGTCGATATAAAAGCGCAGAGTTGGGCTATGTTCAGCAGGGCTTTTAGGGTGCAGAACCAACGGTTTAAAGTGCGTTTTATAAGTTAGCATCAAAAAAGAGTCGAATTGGCAAATACGGCCAATGAACTCTTCTAGCATTTTAGGAAAGCTGGCACTGTGAATATGGTCAATTAATCCTGCGAGTGCTTTAAGGCCATAGGCTTCAGTGTTGTGCACAGAGGTTGTTGGGTTGAGAGTCATGACCATATCCTTTCAAATTTACCTTGTTAGTTATGTGAAGGCACTTACGCTAAGCATCGTTGGGCGCTAGCTAATGTGAGATCAAAACACAGACGTGCTTTTTCGCATAACTCGTCTATTTGATCGTGCGTGATAACTAATGGTGGCGATAGCACCATGCGACTGCCAACTGCTCGCATAATTAAGCCGTTTTCAAAACAGTGGTCGCGACACACCAAGCCAATATCAATATTATCTGGGTATAGAGTACGCGTCGATTTATCTTGCACTAAGGCAATACCGGCAAGTAGTCCAACGCCCTCTATGTGCCCGACTAATGGATGATCTTTAAGTGCTTCGCGAATTCGTTGTTGAAAATAAGGGGCCGTATCAGAGTGAACATGATTGACGATGTTCTCTTGTTGCATAAGCCTGATATTGGCTAAGGCAACAGCCGCCGCTACCGGGTGCCCTGAATAGGTAAAGCCATGATTAAAGTCATCATCATGAGCTAATAATGTGGATGTAATTCGATCATTGATAGCTACGGCTGAGATTGGCATATAGCCCGATGATAGTCCTTTAGCCATGGTCATGATATCGGGTGTAAAGCCAAAGTTTTCACAGCCGAACCAGTCACCTGTTCGTCCAAAGCCGCAGATGACTTCATCGCTAGCCAGTAAGATATCGTATTTTTTACAAATACGCTGAATTTCTGGCCAGTAGGTATTAGGCGGTACGATAACTCCGCCGGCACCTTGTACTGGTTCGCCAATAAACGCCGCTACATTTTCGGCCCCTACCTCAAGTATTTTATCTTCTAGAGCACGGGCACATGCTAGCCCAAAGGCTTCTGGGGATTGCTCTTGATTGTCGGCTTCTCCGTAATAGTAAGGTTGGCGAATACGTTCAATATTTGGCACCCATGGACCGCCCTGCTTATGCATGCCTGACATTCCACCCAGGCTACTACCGGCAATGGTGCTGCCGTGGTAAGCATTTTCGCGAGCAATGATAATATTTTTGCTAGGCTTGCCCTCTAATGACCAGTAATGGCGAACAAGACGGATCAAGGTGTCTACCGCTTCTGATCCTGAATTGGCAAAAAATACATGATTTAGGTCCGCCGGTGTTATTTCAGCAATTGCTTGGGCGAGTTTTATGACTGGCTCATGGCTGGTTTGAAAAAAAGTGTTGTAGAAGGGCAATACTTCGAGCTGCTGGTGGGCAGCATTAATGAGCTCCTTTCGTCCATAACCCATATTGACGCACCATAACCCGGCCATACCATCCAAAATCTTGTGACCTTCACTGTCCCAGAGATAAACACCTTGCGCGCGAGTGATGACGCGAGCGCCTTTGGCATTGAGGGCGTGGGTGTTTGTAAAAGGATGTAAGTGGTGGCTGGCATCTATTGCCTTTAATGAATCGTCAGTGTGAAGTGAGGCCACGGTAGTCATAGAGTGCATCCTGAAACGAGCATTAAATGGAATGATTCACTTATTTTTGTGATCACAAAAGATAATCAATAATGTGATCACAAAAATAATAAGTCAACAGCCATGTCGTTATTAGACACGTCGTATTCTGGTGTGTCGGATGATAAAAGGCTTTTAGCTCAACATGGATCGTTGGCTTCGTCGATAAAATGCTGCATACGCTCGGGGGTGGCTGCAAATGCTATGCCTTCGCGAATATCAGCGGCAATAGCAACCTGTAATGCAAACGCATCGTGGTTGGCAATTGCATTCATGGCTTCCACATGCCGATCAACTTGGTAGTGATCATCAAGCTTGCTATTGGCTAGACGCATAAAAGGCCCTAATTGCAGCCATAAACTTTCTATTAACGGGAGGGTAATTTGGTGTGGGTTAGCGGTATAAATTAAGCGGTGAAAGGCTTGGTTTAGCTGGTTTATTTGGATGAGGTCGCCGTTCGCTTGAGCCTTGTCTATCCGTTGGTCTAACTGCTTGAGTGCCTGCAAACGTTCCGTGTCTATGTAAGGCAGCGCACGGGCTGCTGCATGAGATTCGATAGCGATGCGAGCTTCGTAAAGCTCGGTAAACTTTGCAGGAGTCATGTGCGGTACCATGATGCGTCGGTTTTCTCGGATATCGAGTGCATTTTCAGCAGCTAATTGTCTTAGCGCTTCTCTTATCGGCATAGGGCTGACATTAAGCAACGATGCTAGTTCGCGGATAGTCAGCGCTCGGCCCGGTAGTATATGCCCATCCATAACTGCCGATCGTAAGGTGGCATATACCCATTGGGTAATAGTTACACTGGGTGGGCGCTCGGTTATTGTTATCTCAATTGGTGATTTTTTATCCATACGTCAATCGTTTATATCCGTTAGTAAGAGGGTGTGGCTTGACGGACTTCTGGATATGTAAATTATGTGCTCTTTGTAGTAAAGCAGCAGGGTATCTAGTTGACCGTGTGTAATACTTATGATCATATCAGCAGTATATTTGTGATCACAAGTATTGCCGGAATCACCTCTATACTAATTTTTTAATCGACCCTAATTTGGCTGGCAAGCAAGAGAGAAAGTAATGTCTTTAAGTGCTGAGAACGAAAGAGAGTTTGATCTGTTTATCACGGATCTAAATGGTAATCTCAGAGGTAAACGTATCCCTGTTAATAGCTTGGATAAGGTAATGGATGAGGGTGTGAAGTTACCGCGTTCAGTGTTGGGGTTCGATTTTTGGGGGGATGACGTACTCGATAATGGCCTCGTTTTTGAAACCGGCGATAGCGATGGTGTGTGTATGCCTGTCCATGATGAGGTGGTAGAGGTGCCATGGGCAGAAGTACCTCGTGGTCAGGTTATGGCGATGATGTTTAATCCTGACGGTACCCCTTTTAGTGCCGATCCACGCCAAGTATTGAGCGGTGTTGTGGCTCGTTTTAAAGCGTTGGGATTGACCCCGGTGGTAGCGACTGAATTAGAATTTTATTTGATGGACGGTCAGTCAGAAGAAACGCAACGCCCACGGCCACCAGTGTTGGTGGAAGGGCATGGTCGTCGTCTCAAAGCAACTGATTGTTATTCGATTGATGAAATGGATTGCTTATCCGCATTTTTCACCGAAGTGCGTGAAGCTTGTGATATTCAGGGTGTACCCGCTGATACGATTATTTCTGAGCTAGGCCCCGGGCAGTTCGAAATTAACCTTAACCATGTTGCCAATCCGATGCTAGCGGGTGATCAAGCCGTTATGTTTAAGCGACTGATTAAAGGTATTGCGCGCAAACAGGGGTATTCCGCTACGTTTATGGCCAAGCCATATGCCAAGAAAAGCGGTAACGGCATGCATGTTCACTTTAGCTTGCTGGACGAAAACGGGAATAACGTATTTGATAATGGGGGCGATGAAGGCACTGATGTGATGCGTCATGCCGTTGGGGGGTTAATGCAAACGATGAGCAACAGTATGTTGACGTTTGCACCTCATATGAATTCGTACCGCCGCTTTATGTCCGGGGCTCATGCGCCAACCTTTGCCAGCTGGGGATATGAAAACCGCACGGTTGCCTTGCGTATTCCTGAAAGCCCTCCTGTCGCTAGACGCATCGAGCATCGGGTGTCTGGAGCTGATGCTAACCCATATTTAGTGTTAGCCAGTATTCTAGCTGGGGCCTTATACGGTATAGAGAACAAAATAGAGCCGCCAGCTCCTATTACGGGTGATGCATACACTGATGACAGCGCAGACCGTACCCAAACGCTTCCTAATAAATGGGATGATGCAACGGATCGATTTTCTCAAAGCGATGTTTTAAAAGAATACTTAGGTGAGACATTTGTGCGTGTTTATACCGCTGCCAAGCGTCAAGAGCAGCGTAAACTGCATGAGCAGATCTCGGATATCGAATACGAAGCCTATCTGGGCTTATTGTAACGGTTGTTACGTTAGGTAAAGCGTTAATGCTATTACCTCGGGGGTATAGGAACCCCCGCCTTGGTTACCTTAAATTAGTCATATTGCTCCTTAAATAAAGCAGGTTTACACAATACCCGTCTAAACGGGAGTCTGCTTTATGTATCGCTACAACGCGTTGTTAGACCAGCCAAATAGAGCAGGCATCAACGTTTAATAATAAAAACGATAAATAAAAACTCCACAAATATATTTGTGGAGTTATGGGCTTGCCATTGCCTGAAGTTAGCGAAATTTATCCATTACATGCGGTTGTGATGGTTCGAAAAATAAACTGGAGATCGATATGTTACGTCATAAAAATTTACAATTAGCCGCTGCTTTAGCGGCGGTTCTTTCGACAAACGTGATGGCGCAGGAGCAAGTACTGAACGTTTATAACTGGTCGGATTATATAGAGCCGGATGCGATTGCCGCTTTTGAGAAAGAAACGGGCATCAAGGTTAATTACGATGTTTATGATTCAAACGAAGTTTTGGAAGCAAAGCTCATGTCTGGTGGCTCTGGCTATGATCTAGTCGTGCCTACTGGGGCTTTTTTAGAACGACAAGTCCAAGCGGGTATTTACAGCGAAATTGATAAGACAAAGCTCAGTAACTACAAAAACTTAGATCAAGAGTTTATTGAAAAGGTGGCCCAGCACGACGCGGGCAATGTGCACAACGTCCCCTATGCATGGGGGACAATTGGTCTGGGGTATAACAAAGCACAGGTGAAAGAGCGCTTAGGCGATCAACCTATTAATAGCCTAGATCTTATTTTTAATCCTGATATATCAGCTAAGCTAGCAGATTGCGGTATTGCCGTGTTGGACTCGCCTGCCGAAGTGGTGTCAATTGTTCTGAACTATTTAGGTCTTGATCCGAACTCTGAAAGCAAGGCGGATTTGAAAAAAGCCTCTGAACTAATGGCGTCTGTACGTTCAAATATTCGTTATTTCCACTCCAGCAAATATATATCCGACTTGGCCAACGGCGATGTATGCGTGGCCTTAGGTTATAACGGTGATATTTTGCAATCTGAGAGTCGAGCCGATGAGGCAGGGCAGGGAGTAGAAGTTGGATATGAGATTCCAAAAGAGGGCACCATGGTGTGGTTTGATTTGATGGCTATTCCTAAGGATGCACCTCATATAGAGGCAGCGTATCAGTTTATTGATTATGTTCTGCGTCCGGAGGTAGCTGCTGGGATTTCTAACTTTGTTTACTATGCTGTTGCCAATAAAGCGGCAGAACCTTTGCTGAATGAGGACATTATTTCAAATCCTGGGATTTACCCAGATGAAGCCACTAAAGCAAAACTATTCACACAAAAAGCCCACACCGCTAAATTTGATCGGCAGTTAACTCGTGCATGGACAGGTATTAAAACAGGCCGCTAAGCAGTCTTGAATTGATGCGTGCGGGGCTAAGCCTCGCTTATAAACCTGTTATGGAGTTTATGTTATGAGTACTTTAGTTGCTAATCACAATGAGAGCGCTGGTTCTGCCCCCGGAGGGAGCCTCCCTCTTCATGAGGTACCTATTTGGCAGCAGCCGGATGCCGAACCTTTTGTACGTATAGAGCAAATTACTAAACAATTTGATGGCTTTACGGCTGTAGATCAAGTGTCTCTCGATATCTACAAGAATGAGCTGTTTTGCTTGTTGGGTGGGTCAGGGTCAGGGAAAAGCACGTTGCTGCGTATGCTGGCGGGATTTGAACAGCCGACTCATGGACGTGTTGTCATTGACGGTGTTGATATGACAGATGTGCCTCCGTGGGCTCGGCCTGTGAATATGATGTTTCAGTCGTATGCTTTATTCCCTCATTTATCGGTCGAAAGCAACATTGCATTTGGTCTCAAGCGGGAAGGGGCCAGTTATAATGATATCAAACGTCGTGTGGCCGCTATGCTTGATCTTGTGCAGTTGGGGCATTTAGGTAAACGTAAGCCCCATCAATTGTCGGGAGGACAACGTCAGCGTGTTGCCCTAGCTCGATCTTTAATTAAGCGACCAAAGTTGCTGTTGCTCGATGAACCGCTGGGTGCTTTAGACAAGAAGTTACGTGAAGAAACACAGTTTGAGCTAGTCCGCATACAAGAGGAGCTAGGTGTTACCTTTGTTGTAGTAACACATGATCAAGAAGAGGCTATGACACTGGCTTCGCGCATTGGCGTGATGAACCAGGGAAAAATAGTGCAAACTGCGGAACCACATGAAGTATACGAGTACCCCAATAGCCGTTTTGTTGCTGAATTTGTCGGCTCGGTAAATCTGTTTGAAGGGCGTATTTGTGATGATCAGGTTGATAGCGTTAGTCTCTACAATAAAGCATTAGACATGACCTTCTTTGTAAATCACGGGATTAGTTGTGCGCCTAATCAGAAAATGACCTTGGCTTTACGGCCGGAAAAAATATTGCTTAGCCGAGAGGCTGTTACTGAAAAAATTAATACGGTGTCAGGCACTATTGAAGATATTGCGTATATGGGAAGTTTGAGTATTTTCCGGGTGCGCTTACCCAATGGTCAAGAAGTGCGCGTGACTCAGCCAAACTCCTCACGCGAAATGGGCGGGC
The DNA here is from genome assembly GCF_001922575.1 of Neptunomonas phycophila. Taxonomy (NCBI): domain Bacteria; kingdom Pseudomonadati; phylum Pseudomonadota; class Gammaproteobacteria; order Oceanospirillales; family Oceanospirillaceae; genus Neptunomonas; species Neptunomonas phycophila. The sequence continues at coordinate 404,725 of NZ_MRCI01000001.1, forward strand.
GCTGGCGCACAGGCGAGCCTGTTAGTCTGCGCTGGGGTGAAAACAGTGCAGTGGTGCTAACATCATGAAGCTGAGTGAGCGCTATATCGTCTTTAGTCGTCTTGTTGAATGGGTTGCTTGTCGTTTGCACGCTTCTAAAATAGTTCGTTTACCCAACATGCAGTTGGGACGATTCTTTGTTTTAGGTGTGCCAACATTCTGGTTGGGCTTGTTCTTTTTTATTCCCTTTCTAGTTGTCTTTAAAATATCCTTGTCTGAGTCGGCCATCGCTATTCCTCCGTATACGTCAATACTGACATGGGATTGGGAAGAGGCTTTCTTTGATATACATATAAATTTGGGCAACTATCTATATATATTTGAAGATCAATTTTATATTGATGCCTACTTAAGCTCGGCTAAAATTGCTGCTATATCAACATTGTTGACTTTGATTATTGGCTTTCCGATGGCCTACGTTATCGCTCGAAGTACTGGTGCAAAGCGGGTGCTCTTGCTAGCGTTGGTTATCTTGCCTTTTTGGACCTCTTTTTTATTACGCGTCTATGCGTGGATGGGGTTATTAAAGCAGAATGGTTTGATCAACGAAGTGCTGTTGAGTCTAGGGATAGTCGACCAGCCGTTAATGATGCTTGAAACTGATTTTGCAGTGTATATTGGTATTGTTTACACCTACCTACCTTTTATGGTTTTGCCGCTGTATACCGCCTTGGAAAAAATGGACTTAACTTTGCTTGAGGCCTCGCAAGATTTAGGCGCAAAACCCTACCAAGGCTTTTTTCTTGTCACCGTTCCTCAAGCGCTACCTGGGGTAATAGCTGGTTGTTTATTGGTATTTATTCCTGCAGTGGGCGAGTTTGTCATTCCTGCACTTCTGGGAAGCTCGGAGACACTCATGATTGGGCGTGTGTTATGGGATGAGTTCTTTTTGAATCGAGATTGGCCGATGGCATCGGCGGTCGCCATTGTTATGTTGGTGTTATTGGTGCTTCCCATAATGCTGTTTCGAAACGGCCAGCGAGCGGAGGGGTAATGATGCAGGCATCGCGATATCTATCAGGTACTTGGGTTGTCAAATGTAGTGCCTTCTTGGGGTATGCTTTTTTGTATATCCCAATCATTTCTCTAATCATCTATAGCTTCAATAAGTCTAAACTCGTCACTGTGTGGGGCGGCTGGTCATTAGACTGGTATGTGGCCTTATTTAACAACGAGCAAATTATGGCGGCAGCTTTGATTAGCCTTAAAGTGGCATTCATTAGTGCCACATTATCGGTGATCTTGGGCACCATGATAGCTTTTGCTATTAGTCGCTTTGGGCGCTTTAAAGGCCGCATGATTGTGTCTGGCTGGATTACTGCGCCGCTGGTAATGCCGGAAGTAATCACTGGATTATCATTGCTATTACTATTTGTTGCACTGGAAAGTTTGTTTGGTTGGCCCGCAGGCCGCGGCGTTGGAACCATTATTATCGCTCATACTACTTTTTGTATGGCTTATGTAGCTGTGGTTGTACAGTCTCGGTTGGCATCATTAGATACTACCTTAGAAGAGGCGGCTATGGATTTAGGGGCTAAACCGCCGGTGCTATTTTTTCTGGTGACCTTGCCACTTATTTTTCCTGCGATTTTATCGGGTTGGTTGTTATCGTTTACTTTGTCGCTGGATGACTTGGTAATAGCGAGCTTTGTTTCGGGGCCGGGTAGCAGTACCTTGCCAATGGTTATCTTTTCTAAAGTACGCTTGGGGGTTACACCTGAGGTAAACGCGTTAGCGACCTTGATGATTTTGATTGTGGCGGTTGGAGTCGGGGTTGCCATGTGGCAAATGCGCCGACAATCACGTACGCGCTAGTCGTTAAATAATATGAAGAAAGGGCAGTGTGCCCGGGCTGCTTTGTCGTGATAGATAGAGCCGCTTTTTTGTGGAGTGGGTATGAAAATAGGAATTTTAGCAGCAGGTATTAGTCCTCAAGAGCTGCGCGAACGGCACGGCACCTATGCCGATATGTCAGCAGCTCTGTTTACTCAGCATGGATATGATTATCAATTTGAAGTGTTTGATGTGCGCGAGGAGCATTTTCCTGCGTCTATTGAAGGTTTCGACGGGTGGTTGATTACGGGATCTAAGGCGAATGTCTATGAGAACTTGCCTTGGATGCAGCGGCTTAAAGCTCTAATTATAAAGATTAATGATGCGCACATTCCTTTATTGGGCATTTGTTTCGGTCATCAAATTATCGCTGAGGCCTTCGGTGGAAAGGTTGAGGCGTATCAAGGTGGTTGGGGGTTAGGTGTGAATCAGTACAGCATTCTTCCTGTTTCCGGCTTGTCGGATACGCCAGATACACCTAGCACGCTAACGCTTCATGCTGTTCATCAAGATCAAGTGGTTGAAAAGCCTGCACTTGCCAACGTTTTTGCACGCTCCCCGTTTTGCCCGTATGCGGGGTTGCTCTATGGTAAAAACGTACTAACGGTGCAGGCGCATCCTGAGTTTTCAACGGCCTTTGAACGTGACTTGTTGGAGTTGAAAGGGGGGGCGGGTATTCCTGCTGAGGCTGCACAGCAGGGCTTGGCTAGCTTGGATTCAGTGCCCACAAATTCTGAATTAGTGGTTCGATGGATGGTTAATGTATTAAATCGTCAAGTGTAACAGGATGTGTTGGTATGTTGGCTGCTGCGCTTAGATGATCGCTTTGGTCTTTTTAAAAGCACCCTTACGGGTGCTTTTTGCGTTACGGATAAGACTAAATACCAAGTTTATCGCGCAGAGTGTAATACCAAGCTCCCATCGCAGTATAAGGGATGCGCATGGTGCGTCCTCCGGGGAATGGGTATTGCGGAAGGCCGGCAAATACATCAAAGCGTTCGGCTTGACCGCTAATAGCCTCGCCGATGATTTTTCCCGCTAAGTGGGTGCTGGTCACGCCGTGGCCACTGTAGCCTTGAGCATAGAAAATATTGCCATTGACACGACCAAACTGCGGTAAGCGCATTAATGTTAGTAAGAAGTTACCTGTCCACGCGTAATCGACCTTTGTTCCTTTTAATTGAGGGAAAGTCTTTAGCATGTTTGGCACGATGAGCGACTCAATTTTATCGGGTTCGCGCGCGCCGTAAGTTACACCGCCACCGTAGATTAACCGGCCGTCACCTGTGAGACGGTAATAATCGAGCAAATAATTGCAGTCTTCTACGCAGTTATCATGTGGCAGAAGCTCTTTTTGCTGAGATTCGCTTAACGGTTCTGTGCAGATAACTTGTGTACCACAAGGCATTGATTTTTGTTCTTGTTCAGGAAGCAATCCCGTTAGATAGGCGTTGCCGGCTACCATGACAAAATTGCAACGTACAGAGCCGTTAGCGGTATGTACGGTTGGCTGTGACCCTTCCTCGATGCGAGTAACCGCTGAGTTTTCAAAAATCATACCCCCTAATGATTCAACAGCATTAGCTTCGCCCAATACTAGGTTGAGCGGGTGTAAGTGTCCGCTAGAGTGATCCAGTAAAGCGCCTGTGTAGCGCTGTGATCCAATGTAATCAGGCACTTGATGCTTATCCAGCAAGGAAAGTTCAGTATGCCCGTAGGATTCCCATAGCGCTTTTTTGCTTTGTAGTTCATCAAACTGCTTGTTGTTACACGCGGCAAAAATTCCACCAGGTTTTAAGTCGCACTGGATGTCGTAATCACTCACGATACGGCGAATGACCTGTGCGCCTTCAAAGGCCATGGCTCCCATTTTGTGACCTACCTCTTTACCGTACATGCGCTCTATAAAGTCCATGTCTCGACTATAGCTGTGTACGATTTGTCCGCCGTTGCGGCCTGAGGCGCCAAAACCAACCCGGCTGGCTTCTAATACAATCACTTTAAAGCCGCGCTCTGCTAAATGCAGGGCGGTGGATAAGCCTGTAAAACCAGCGCCAACTACGCAAATATCAGCCGTATGATCTCCTTGTAGGGAGTGGCGTATCCGGGTGTCGTTTATAGAAGCTGCATAATAGGAATGCGGATATACCGATGTAGACATTATCATCTCAACTTAAAGGTCAGACATAAATAGGCCGGTTTGGATGAGTAGTAGGCATGCGAAGGCATACGCATCCTCTGTGGATCCACTGCCGGGGTAGGTGTCTACAATACGGTGAGAAAGCTACTTTTGCCTATACCCCTGAAGAGATATTTATTGGCTATGTCGCCAAAAAATCGGCATTAATAGGGAGCAGGGTTTTCAGTTACCCCAAACTGTTGTTTAACTGTACTTAAAAACAGATCACGCGCGCGGTTGGCTTGTGCTGTTTTTTTGCTGATAACGGCTGCACCGAGCGAAAAGTGCTTACGGTCGGGCGCGATAGCCTTTAAGTCTCCTTTATCAACATAGGGCTGTGCGACGTTTTGGGGCAAAAAGCCAATATAGCGTCCAGAAAGAAGCATCGCGATGCGTGATTCATAGTGGTAAGAAATACCTGCTAAATGCATTTCGGATAGCTGATGATAGACTTCCTCGTGTGGTTTTAAGCCCGCATGAACCAAGGGGGCTTGGTTGATCAGTTCGTCGGTTAACTGTATGTCTGGCAGGCTGCATAATGGGTTTTCTAAGCCTTTCACTGTGCTGGCATATAGATAACAATCGTCTCTAAAAAGGTGGATGTAATTTAAGCCTTCAAGTTTTCTATGATAGGGGATAAAAGCGATATCAAGTTCGTCATTGAGCACTTGGCACTCCATACTTGCCATTTGTTCGACGCTCATGCATAGCTCTACATCTTCAGCGACTTGGCTAAACGCATTTATGATGAGTGGAAGTTGGCAGCGAGGGTCAATACTGAATGTGTCACTTAGACCTACTTTGAGGTTGCCCGAAGGCTGGTGGCTTAAGTTATTGACCGTATTACGAAATCCTTCCAGCATGTCGAGTAGTTTCTCGGTTTGCTCGAAGACAATAGCGCCCTCTTCTGTGAGAGCAAAGCCTCCTCGGCCACGTTTACAGAGCGTCAAGTGAAGCCGTGATTCAAGGTTGGCAATATGAATGCTAATCGTAGGGCGGCTGATATTAAGTCGAGTCTCTGCGGCCGCAAATCCCCCACATTCTACAACTGTTTTAAAGATTTTTAGTTGCTTGATTTCATAGTCGCCGAGCTGACCTATAGAGAATGTTTTATTAGTCATACCGACCCCTGTTACATGTTAACAATCGATTATTCGAAAGCGCTACGCTAAGAGAAATATACATCAGCAAGTAGTAAGGAATGAAAAAAAATTGAATCATAGACTAAAGGATATTGTGGTGCAGAACCTTACAATCAAGCAAATTCGATACCAAAAAAAACTAAAGCCTTAGTTATAGTGGGTTTTTAAACGAATCTAATCCTTACGTAAAGTTTCATAAACCTTTAGGTAGAATTGATCTAATTTAATAGGCCGGTCAATTTTGGAAGGATCAAATCACCGCTCAGGAAAAAACATTTTAAAAATAGACATGAAAGGTAAAAACATGCTGAAGACCATCACTAAATTAAAGAGTAAATTATCTACGACAGCGATCGCTGTAACCCTAGGTGTTACTACGTTGGCAGCTGATGTTTCAGCGGCAGAACACAACTGGCGTTTTGGTAACCTTTACGGTCGCGGTACTGCTTTCGGTGAAATCTATGAAGATTTAGCTAAAAACATCGAAACAATGTCTGATGGGCGTATTGCTGTGCAGGTTCTTTACTCAGGTGAAGGCGTAGGTACATCAGGTCTGCTTGGTGCAACTAAATCAGGTTTGATCACGATGGGCGCTCCTTTCCAATCAATGCACGCTGGTGAGTTACCGGCCGGTATCGTCGAAATCGGTTTGCCCGGCGGTACTGATGATCCAGATGAGCTTTACTCGCTGTTCCATGAAAAAGGTTGGGATAAGGTGCTTGAAAAAGCCTATGGATCTCAAGGCTTAGTATGGTTAGAACCGTACATCCAACCACCCGTTTACGTATTGACTAAAGAGCCGATTAACTCAGTCGCTGATTTTGAAGGTCTTAAAATCCGTGCTCCTGGTGCATACGGTAAGTTCCTACGTAACTTAGGTGCGTCTCCAGTGTCGCTAGCATGGAGTGAAATCTATACTTCTTTGGCTACCGGCGTTATTGATGGCTCTATCGGTAGTAACATGATTGACCACCGTGATGGTAACCATGTAGAGGTTGCTAAATACATGTACAAACTGCCATTGGCTGGTGCACAAGTATTACCGATTGTCGTTAACCGTTCTGCGTGGAAAAAACTACCTGAAGACCTTCAAAAGGTTGTGCGCGAAGCTACAGTAATCCATGCGAAAGAGCAGTTAGAAAAGTCTCGTCAATGGGAATCTGAAGCGGTCGCTGAAATGGAAGCAAAAGGTTTGCAGTGGAGCCCAGAGCCAAGCGAAGCTGATAAAGCTGCCTGGGCTGAAGCTGGCGCAGGTCTGTGGGATGAGTACTCTGCACAAGACAAATACAGCAAGCAGCTGATCGACATCTTAAAGCAGCAATAATCGGTTCCTAACCGACCAGCAGGCCGGGCACTCACTGAATGTCCGGCCTGATTTCGTTATACAGGTAAGCTTATGTTCACTCAGGTTTTGCAACGGTTGTGCCGCAGCATCGATTTTGTGGTGATGCTAGCCGGTTATTTTGCTAGTTTCCTCATGCCATTCTTGGCGGCGATTGTAGCGTATGAGGTCTTTTCCCGTTATTTCTTAAATCACCCCACGATCTGGGCGTTTGATTTATCGCTGTTTCTTTTTGGTTACATAGCGGCTTTAGGTGGTGCTTACGCGCAGCAAAAAAAAGCACACATCAATGTTGATATTTTATATTTAAAAGTGTCTCCCCATACGCGTCGTGTTTTTAATTTGTTTTCTTATTCGTTAGCGATTTTTTTCCTCGTCTTAGTTGTGAAGCTAGGTTTCGAAAAATATGAAGAAGCCATTGAGTTTGATTATCGGACTCAGAGCGAATGGGCACCCCCTATGTTCCATTTTTGGATCATGATGTGTGTGGCTTCTGTTTTGTTTATAGCCCAGTTTAGCCGTGACATGGTGGCAGAAATCTACCACTTGGTTACAGGTAACCCACTAATCGCTCCGGAGAATGACGATAATGATGAGTATTGAATTATTAACCGGCATTTTGCTGCTATGCATATTGGTGGCGTTTGCTTTGGGCGCACCTGTTGGCCTGGCATTAGCGGGTATTGCCATGGGTATAGGTTACATGACGTGGGGAGATGGCATTTTTAATGTTATCCCAACGACCGTTGAGGCCACTTTTTTTAGCTTTATTCTTCTCGCGATTCCTCTCTACATATACATGGGGCAACTACTGACCAAGTCTGGCATTGGCGATGCTATGTTTAATGCCAGTCAGATGGTGCTTGGTAAAGTTCGTGGCTCTCTTGCAATCAGTGTTATCTGTGTATGCTCCATGATTGGGGCCATGGTAGGTATTATCGGTGCCGGTATTATGACTTCCGGCAGTATTGCTTTACGTCCCATGTTGGAGCGTGGCTACAATAAACGCTTAGCGCTTGGCGTCATTATGGCCGGCGGGGGCTTGGGTATACTCATCCCGCCGAGCATCCCTATGATTATGTTTGCAGCCTCTACGCAAAACTCGGTTGGACGTATGTTTTTGGCGGCAATGGTACCCGCGCTAATTACGGTAGTGTTGCTCATTGCCTATGTTGTTGTGAGCTGCCGTTTAAATCCAGATCGTGCTCCTATTACGCAAGCCGACTTTGATAACCAGCAGCTTTCTCCTATGGCTAAAATGCGAGTAGCCCGCGATGGCTTCTTATCAATTTTGCTAATTGTTGTTGTGCTGGGGAGTATTATTTCTGGTATTGCCACCCCAACCGAATCAGGGGCTATTGGTGTGGTTGGAGCAATCTTGCTAGCGATTGTTTTTAAGCGCTTCAAACTGGATATGTTCCGCGCTGCAGGGCTTCAGACGGGAGTGCTAGTTAGCGTTGCCATGTGGATTATTTTAGGTGCTTCGGTATTTAGTAACTTCCACCTTCTGATGGGCGTTCAGGCGATGGTGGCTGATTTTACGGATACGTTAGATCTGCCACCGATCATGATTATTATCATGTTCCAAGTCATTATGCTGTTGTTGGGCTTTATCATTGACGAGTTTATTATCGTCTTGATGTGTGCACCTTTATTTACGCCGATTGCGGTGTCGTTAGGTTACGACCCTATCTGGTTTGGTGTACTGATGATCATCAATATTTTGATTGCCGTACAGACTCCTCCTTATGGTTTCGCATTGTTCTACCTTAAGGGTATTGCTCCTCCTGAAGTGGGTATGGGCGAGATCTACAAGTCAGTAACGCCGTTTATCCTATTGAACCTTACTGTTTTGATTATCTGCATGGTGTTTCCGGAGCTAGTGCTTTGGTTGCCTAATCTTGTGATGAATTAAGGAAGGCGTCGTATGTATAGAACGATATTAATAACCGTTGATATGGCGCATCCTGAACAGATGCCAGAGCTGATCAGAGCGGCTATTCGTGTAGCGGATGAGACATCCCCAGTTGTCTTTCATTTGTTGTATGTAGACGAGACTTTTGTGCATCACGGGCTATATACACACTATGACAAAACTGAGCAAAAGCTGGCACGTAAAGACATTAAACGTAAGTTGAAAGACCAAGCCATCCAGCTTTTACCGAATGAGGCAGAGATTAAGTGCCACATTCGCGAAGGTACGGTGCATGAGCAAATTTTAGAGGAGTCTCGTCAGTTAAAGTCGGACGTGATTTTGATGATGGCCCGCCGCCCTGGTCTGGCGAGCTATTTCGTTGGCTCCAATGCTGAGCGGGTTGTTCGCCATGCTAAGTGTACTGTGATGGTTTTGCGAGGGTCATACTAGTGATTAGTTTGATGTGTCTCAACGTAAGCGAAAAAGCACTGTTACTGAACAGCTAAGTGTTTCCTTATATAAATGTCAAAACGGTGATCTAGACCGTACAAGACATGCGGAGAAATAACGTGAAATTAAATTTACAAGATGCCGGTTTGCTAAAAACGCAAGCATACATTAACGGTGAATGGGTTGATGGTGCAGATAAGCAGACATTTTCAGTAAATGATCCCGCTACAGGCGATTTAATTGCTAATGTTGCCAGTCTAGGTGCTCAAGAGACTCGCGCGGCTATTGAAGCGGCTGACGCGGCTATGAAGTCGTGGAAAGCTCAATCGCCAAATACGCGCTCTGAGATTTTGGAGCGCTGGCATCAACTGATCTTGGCACATCAAGAAGACCTCGCCATTATCATGACGGCAGAGCAAGGCAAGCCGTTGTTTGAATCTCGCGGCGAAGTCCTTTACGGCGCAGCTTATATAAAGTGGTTTGCAGAAGAAGGTAAGCGTGTATACGGTGATGTTATTCCAACACCACAAACAGATCGCCGTGGCATTGTGATCAAACAGCCTGTGGGTGTTGTAGCGGCCATTACGCCTTGGAACTTCCCTAACGCGATGATCACACGTAAAGCAGCTCCAGCACTCGCTGTTGGGTGCGCTATTGTGCTCAAACCTGCTGCAGAAACCCCTTTGTCAGCATTGGCTTTAGCCGAGTTAGCAAACCGCGCTGGAGTGCCAGCAGGGCTGTTTAACGTAGTAACGACAAGTAGCTCACGCGAAGTCGGTGGCGAGCTGACGAGCAACCCTATCGTTAAGAAATTGACGTTCACTGGTTCTACGCCAGTCGGCAAAGTATTGGTTAAACAATGCGCAGATACGATGAAACGCACCTCAATGGAGTTAGGCGGCAACGCTCCTGTCATCATTTTTGATGATGCAGACATTGATTTGGCTATCAAAGGAGCGCTGATTTCTAAATACCGTAACTCCGGGCAAACATGTATCTGTACGAACCGGATTTTAGTACAAGCCGGAATTTATGATGCGTTTGTCGAAAAGTTTGCTAAAGCGGTTAGCGAATTTTCAGTGGGTAATGGCTTTGATGAAGCCAGTACTCATGGGCCCTTGATTAACGAAAAAGCGGTGGATGACGTACACGCTAAGGTCGAGAGTGCAATCGCTGCCGGTGCGAAAGCTGTTATCGGTGGAGCTCGTGACCCACAAGGTGCCTGTTTCTACCCCGCCACTATTCTGACAAATGTAACACCGGATATGGCCGTGTTCCGTGAAGAGATTTTTGGTCCAGTAGCGCCTGTCTTCTCGTTTGAAACCGAAGAAGAAGCTATTGCCATGGCTAACGACACAGAGTTTGGTTTAGCGGCGTATGTATACACTGAAAATATGAGCCGTATTTGGCGCGTATCTGAAGGTATTGAGTACGGCATGGTAGGCGTTAATGAAACGGCGATTAGCTCAGAAGTAATTCCGTTTGGTGGTGTTAAAGAGTCAGGCCAAGGCCGAGAAGGCTCTAAATATGGTCTGGATGATTATCTAGAAACTAAATATATCTGCATGGGTGGCTTGCAGCGTTAATACGCTCAGCGTAAGGAGCATTTTATGAGTCATATTATTTACCCAACGACTAACCTTAAAGCGACTGAAACCATGACAATGGAGCGCGGAGAGGGAGTGTATCTCTATGACAACCATGGTAAGCGCTACATTGAAGGTTTAGCGGGTTTATGGTGCACCTCATTGGGGTATGGCAATCAAGAGCTAATCCAAGCGGCTTCCGACCAAATGGCTAAATTGTCGTTTTCACATATGTTTGGTGGAAAAACGCACGAATCAGCTATGCAGTTATCGGACAAGCTTTCAGCGATGCTGCCTATGGATAACGCGCAAATTTTCTTTGGTAACTCCGGTAGTGATGCTAACGACACGCATATTAAAATGCTGCGTTACTATTTTGATGCGATTGGTAAGCCTGAAAAACGTAAAATTATTGCGCGTGAGCGCTCGTATCACGGTATCACCGTTGCTGCTGCTTGTTTAACAGGCCTTGATGTTAACCACAAACATTTTGACTTGCCTATTGATGCGCTAGGAATTTTGCGTACAGATGCACCGCATTACTTGCACGGTGCGTTAGCTGGTGAGTCTGAGACGCAGTTTGTTGATCGTATTACCAATAACCTAGAGCAATTAATTTTGCGTGAAGGTCCAGAAACTATCGCAGCATTTATTGCTGAACCGATTACTGGTGCTTCTGGTGTTATCGTTCCACCAGAAGGTTATTACGAGAAAGTACAGGCTATCTTAAACAAGTACGATATTTTCTTCTGGGCTGATGAAGTGATTACAGGCTTCGGCCGTACGGGTAATGACTTTGGTTCAACGACTATGGATATTAAGCCCGATATGATGTCCTTAGCTAAGCAATTATCTTCTGCTTATATGCCAATCAGTGCCGCTGCTATTCGTGGTGATATGTATGAAGCCATGATCGATCAAAGTGCCAAAGCGGGCGTGTTTGGCCATGGCTTTACCTATTCAGGCCATCCTGTTGCGGCAGCTGTTGCATTAAAAACTCTTGAAATCTATGAACGCGAACGTCTGTTTGAACAAGCGGCGGTCAAAGGTGAGTATCTACAGAAGCGTTTACAGGCTTATGCCGATCATCCTTTAGTGGGTGAGGTGCGTGGTAAGGGCTTAATTGCGGCTGTTGAGTTGATGGCTGATAAAGCCGCGAAAAAGCCTTTCGCTGATGGACGTGTCGGTAGCTATATGTTGCAAGCTTGTCAGAACCACGGGCTTATTATTCGTGTGGTTGCTGGATCGGCGGTAGCTTTCTGTCCGCCGTTGATTATAACCCAAGCGCAAATTGATGAAATGTTAGAGGCGTTTGATAAAGCGCTGGCTGACACAATGGCTTGGGTTACTGCTGAAGGTTTAATGGCCGCTTAGTTCAGTTTAATGCATGTGTAAATAGTGCTACTCACCGTAGCTCTAGACCTCTTGTAGGTCATCCTTTTATGGGCGCCTCGGCGCCTTTTTTTTATGCTTTCTTTTCGTGAGCTTGTTATGATTTCTCGTATCTGCATGGAATTATAGTGATCATAGATATGGGCAACTCTACATCTACAACCGAACTGGCAACAGCCGTGGGGGAGCGATTGGCGCTAGCCGGGCATGTATTAGCTACGGCGGAGTCATGCACAGGGGGTGGGATAGCGCAGGCTGTCACAGCAATTGCTGGGAGCTCTGCCTGGTTTGACTGTGGCTTTGTGACGTATTCAAATGAAGCCAAAACAGCCATGCTGGGTGTTAAAGAAAGCACGCTAATAGAGCATGGAGCGGTAAGCGAGGCTGTTGTACGTGAGATGGCCGAAGGTGCGCTGCATTCTAGCCAAGCAACATTAGCGGTGTCTGTTAGCGGTATTGCTGGACCGGGTGGGGGAAGTAAAGAAAAGCCTGTCGGTACGGTTTGGCTGGCATGGAGTAGTAAAAATAAAAGCACGGTGGCCGCGTGTTTTTCCTTTAATGGGGATCGCGAATCAGTGCGGAATCAAGCAGTTAACGAGGCTCTTAACGGGGTAATAAAATACTCTGTGTGATAGGGGTTGCATTTCGAGATTGAAGTGACAATAATACTGTCCATTCATACAGTATTTGTTGTTAAGCAACGTAAAGGGTCGAAAATGGACGATAACAGAAAAAAAGCGCTAGATGCTGCTTTATCTCAAATTGAACGTCAGTTTGGTAAAGGCGCTGTCATGCGCATGGGTGATCAGCCGCGTGAAGCAATTCCTTCTGTATCTACCGGCTCATTGGGCTTAGATATCGCATTGGGTATAGGCGGATTGCCATTTGGTCGTATCGTTGAAATCTATGGCCCTGAGTCGTCTGGTAAAACAACACTGACCCTACAAGCGATTGCTGAAGCGCAACGCATGGGGAAAACCTGTGCATTCGTCGATGCAGAGCATGCCCTCGACCCGAACTACGCAGAGAAGTTGGGTGTCAATGTTGATGATCTGTTGGTTTCTCAGCCGGATACTGGCGAGCAAGCCCTAGAAATCACCGATATGCTAGTTCGTTCAAATGCGATTGATGTGATCGTTGTCGACTCTGTTGCGGCGCTGACTCCAAAAGCAGAAATCGAAGGGGATATGGGCGACTCCCATGTTGGTTTGCAGGCTCGTTTGATGTCTCAAGCGTTGCGTAAATTGACAGGTAACGTTAAAAGTTCAAATACGTTACTTATCTTTATTAACCAGATTCGTATGAAAATTGGTGTGATGTTTGGTTCGCCCGAAACGACAACTGGCGGTAACGCACTGAAGTTCTATGCCTCTGTTCGTTTAGATATCCGTCGCATTGGCGCCGTGAAGCAGGGTGATGAAGTGGTCGGTAATGAAACACGAGTTAAAGTCGTTAAGAACAAAGTTTCTCCGCCGTTCAAACAGGCTGAATTTCAAATTTTATATGGTCAAGGCATTTACCGCATGGGTGAAATTATTGACCTAGGTGTCCAAAATGGCTTAGTTGATAAAGCGGGCGCTTGGTACGCTTACAATGGTGATAAAATTGGTCAGGGCAAAGCGAATGCGGCTAAGTATTTAGAAGAGCATCCTGAATCTGCCAAGGCTATTGAAACGGCACTGCGTGATAAGCTGCTAAATGTTCAGGTAGCAGAGAAGAAGACAGCTGAAGAATCTGCAGAGCAGTTGGATCTGTAATGATTCTGGACGTTGGGTATCTTTGAATACTTATCGATATTGATAGTATTCTGAGGAATTACATTTAAAGGTCAGCTTTTGCTGGCCTTTATTGTTTGTGGCAAATAGAACGACTCTTCATGACATTTAATAAAAAAGTAGATAAAAAGCCTTATCAGCCTAAACCTCTAGAGAATGAATCGGATGTGCGTAATGCATTGCTGAATTTGTTGTCCCGTCGAGACTACAGTGTTAAAGAGTTGACTGAGAAGCTCTCGCCGCGCTGTGATGGAGCGCTGTTATACAAGGTGCTAGATGCTTTTATTGAGGCTGGTTATCAAAGTGATGAACGCTTTGCTGGGGCCTTGGTAAGAAATAGAGCAAGTCAAGGCTACGGAAAGATGCGAGTATTGCAAGATGCTCGACGTAAAGGAATATCAGATATGTTGATTCAAGCTGCAATTCAGGAAGAGGCTATCGATTGGTTTGAGTTAGCAGTTACGGCATATCAAAAAAAATTTAAAGAGCCGCTCGATCGGCAGGATAGAAAAAGTGCCGATAAACGAATGCGCTTTTTAGTTCAGCGGGGCTTTTCATTTGATGAGGCCAAGTACGCCATCCACGAAGCTAATGAAAATAACTCTGCTTTATAAGTAGTTTGCTCTGATGTTTTTCTAATGCCCTTCCTTACTGTGCAGATATGAAATTAGCAAGCTGTATCGGTTAACTTGCAAAAAAATTCGAACAATTATTAACCGCGATATATACTTTACGCCATTTTGCGTTTCATACGCGCATGGGCTTTTCTTTTTTTGATATCAGCTCACTGTAAAACCAGCCAGCGGAACGATCCATCTATATGAAATACATGACAAGTGCCGAGATTCGCCAGGCTTTCCTGGATTATTTCAATCAGCAAGGGCATGAGGTAGTTCCTTCAAGCTCTCTTATTCCTGCCAATGACCCGACGTTGTTATTTACTAATGCGGGTATGGTTCAGTTTAAAGACGTTTTTTTGGGGGACGATAAGCGCCCTTATAACCGCGCAACCAGCTCACAACGTTGTGTGCGAGCAGGCGGTAAGCATAACGATTTAGAAAACGTCGGTTACACTGCACGCCATCATACTTTCTTTGAAATGCTAGGTAACTTTAGCTTTGGTGACTACTTCAAGCCAGAAGCAATACGCTTTGCATGGACATTCCTAACAGAAACGCTGGGGATTCCTAAAGAGAAACTGTGGGTCACTGTTCATCATAGTGACGATGAAGCAGAAAAAATCTGGAAAGAAGAGGTAGGAGTTGATCCTGAACGTTTCTCAAAGTTAGGGGATGACAATTTCTGGTCTATGGGTGATACCGGCCCTTGTGGTCCTTGCACTGAAATTTTTTATGATCACGGCGAGTCAGTATGGGGCGGCCCACCGGGAAGTCCGGAAGAAGACGGCGATCGCTATATCGAAATTTGGAACGTTGTATTTATGCAATACAACCGTGCCGCTGATGGTGAAATGACGCCACTACCACGTCAGTCCGTTGACACCGGTATGGGACTTGAGCGTATAGCAGCCGTTATGCAAAACGTGCATAGCAACTACGAGATTGATTTATTCCAGCGCTTACTTGAAGCCACGGCTAAAGCTGTGGGTACTCAGGATATGGATAGTAAATCATTGCGTGTTATTGCTGACCATATCCGTTCAACAGCGTTCTTAATTGTTGATGGTGTAACACCGTCTAATGAAGGGCGTGGATATGTGTTGCGCCGCATTATGCGACGCGCTATCCGGCACGGTAATAAGCTCGGTGCTCAAGGGGCTTTCTTTCATACACTGACCGCGGCACTCGTTAATGAAATGGGTGAAGCCTACCCAGAACTTACCGAGCAACAGGCTCTGGTTGAGCGTGTAATAGCTAAAGAAGAAGAGCAGTTTGCTAAGACGCTTGATAACGGCATGCGTTTATTAACGGATGCTATCGCATCGATGGAAGGGACGGTTCTATCTGGCGAAACTGTTTTCCGCTTGTACGATACCTATGGCTTCCCTGTAGATTTAACGGCTGACGTGGCACGTGAACAAGATCTAACACTCGATATGGAAGGCTTTGATGCGGCAATGGAGCAACAGCGCCAGCGAGCTCGTGCATCAGGCGCGTTTAATGTCGACTATAACGAAAAGTTAGATATTGAAGGCGAAACAGGTTTTACCGGGTATGAAGACTTGGAAGGCTCATCTAGCGTGGTCGCTTTGTTTAAAGGTGGAGAGTCTGTCTCTGAACTAACGGCCGGTGAGTCTGGGGTTGTTGTGTTGGATAATACACCGTTTTACGCCGAATCCGGTGGTCAGGCGGGTGATCATGGAACCTTGTCATGGGACAGTGGACAATTTACCGTCACTGATTGCACAAAAGAGCAAAAGAACCATTTACACATAGGTCAATTAACAGAGGGCGTGTTACGCGTTGGTGCAACGGTATCAACGACTGTTGATATGGCTAATCGTAAAGCGACAGCGTTAAATCACTCAGCAACGCACTTGTTGCACGCTGCTTTACGTGACGTATTGGGCGATCATGTACAGCAAAAAGGCTCGCTCGTTAACGCTGAGCGATTGCGTTTTGACTTTGCACACTTCGAAGCTGTATCAGCCCAAGAGCTGGCAGCGGTTGAGCAGATGGTAAATCAATATATTCGCCAAAACTCTCCGGTGACGACCGAACTGATGGCGATTGATGAGGCCAAAGGTAAAGGCGCAATGGCGTTGTTCGGCGAGAAATATGACGATGAAGTGCGCGTTCTCACGATGGGTGACGGATTCTCTGTTGAGTTGTGCGGAGGTACGCATGCACAACGTACAGGCGATATTGGTTTGCTGAAAATAGTATCAGAAAGCGGTATTGCCTCTGGAGTTCGCCGTATTGAAGCGGTAACCGGTGAAGGTGCGCTGGCTTATTTAAATCAAGGTGAGCAGGCCTTATCTGATATTGCCGGGGTTTTGAAAGGCTCACGTGATTCCGTCGTTGATAAAGTGAAAGGTTTGTCTGAGCGTAATCGCCAGTTAGAAAAAGAACTCGATCAGCTTAAAGCGAAGCTAACAGCGGCGAAAAGCGGCGATATGGCAGCTAATGCTGAAACGATTAATGGTATCAAAGTTTTGGTTGCAAAACTTGAAGGTGTTGAAGCAAAGGCACTACGAGACACTATTGATCAGTTGAAAAACAAGCTAGGTTCCGCCGTTGTTGTTTTAGCTGCTGAAGAAAATGGCAAAATTAGTGTGGCAGCTGGCGTAACTAAAGATCTCATTTCGCGTATTAAAGCAGGGGATCTCGTAAAAGAACTTACCGCTAAATTGGGCGGTAAAGGTGGTGGACGTCCTGATTTCGCTCAGGGTGGAGGTACTGATGTGGCCGCATTGCCAGAAGCTCTGGCATCTGTGAAAGCGACGGTAGCAAACGTATAAGCGCGGAGCGGCTGTGCAGGCCGCTGGAGACAAGTATTACAATGGCACTCTACGTACAAAAATACGGTGGAACCTCAGTAGGCACGGTTGAGCGTATTGAGGCAGTTGCAGACAAACTGCAACGTTTTAAAGAAGAAGGGCACGACTTGGTGGTTGCTGTGTCTGCAATGAGCGGTGAAACTAACCGTTTAATTGGTTTGGCTAATGCAATCCAAGATGATCCGTCCCCGCGAGAAATGGACGTATTAGTATCGACTGGTGAGCAGGTGACTATTGCGCTGTTGTGCATGGCATTACAGAAACGTGGTATTCAAGCGCGATCCTATACAGGTAGCCAGGTGCGCATTTTAACAGATAGCGCTCATATGAAAGCGCGTATTCAAGACATTGATGTCGAGCGTATGCGCGGTGATCTAGAGGCTGGTCGTGTTGTGGTAGTGGCAGGTTTCCAAGGTGTCGATGCTGAAGGAAATATCACTACTTTGGGCAGGGGAGGCTCCGATACTACTGGTGTAGCGCTGGCTGCTGCACTGAAAGCGGATGAGTGTCAGATCTATACGGACGTTGATGGCGTATATACAACAGACCCAAGAGTTGTTGAAGATGCCCAGCGTTTAGAAAAAATTACTTTTGAAGAAATGCTGGAAATGGCGAGTTTAGGTTCAAAAGTATTGCAAATTCGATCAGTTGAATTTGCCGGCAAATACAAGGTTCCATTGCGTGTCCTATCGAGCTTTAAAGACGGCCCAGGCACGTTGATTACGACAGAGGAAGAAGAAACAGTGGAAAAGCCAGTTATTTCAGGTATTGCTTTTAACCGTGATGAAGCCAAGCTGACTGTTCAGGGCGTGCCTGATATTCCTGGCGTTGCTTCTCGCATCCTAGGGCCAATTAGTGACGCTAATATTGAAGTTGATATGATCGTGCAAAACATCGCGGCTGATCAAACAACAGATTTTACCTTTACAGTTCACAGAAACGACTATACTAAAGCTGAGACCATTCTTCGCGGTATCGCTAAAGACTTAGGTGCACGTGAAGTGGTGGGTAACAATAAGATCGCTAAAGTATCGATTGTTGGTGTAGGAATGCGCTCTCATGCCGGTGTTGCAAGCAAAATGTTTGACGCCTTAGCGCTTGAGAACATAAATATTCAGATGATTTCAACATCCGAAATTAAGGTTTCTGTTGTGATTGCCGAAAAATATTTGGAGTTAGCTGTCCGTTCATTACATTCAGCGTTTGATTTGGGCAAGGTAGACACTGTCAGTGAATGACGACGCTTAATAATTGGTCTATGATAGCGGCCAATTTAAAGCGCTGAGAGGGGCTTACAGGCCGCTCTCAGCTGATAGTGTTTTATGTATTCAGGAAGAACAGGAGATCCAACTATGTTGATTTTGACGCGTCGTGTGGGCGAGACGCTAATGGTAGGTGACGATGTCACGGTAACCGTACTCGGTGTTAAGGGTAATCAAGTGCGTATTGGTGTTAATGCACCAAAAGACGTTTCTGTACATCGTGAAGAGATTTATGAGCGTATTCAGCGTGAGAAAGGAGACTCTGACGAACAAAACTGAAATTTTTGAAAGTTTTCCTTTTCTTTTGAAAATCAGTTTTGTATAGTACGCGCCGTTGATTGGTGAGATGGCCGAGTGGCTGAAGGCGCGCCCCTGCTAAGGGCGTATAGGGGAAACTCTATCGAGGGTTCGAATCCCTCTCTCACCGCCATTTGCGCCCGTAGCTCAGCTGGATAGAGTACCTGGCTACGAACCAGGCGGTCGCACGTTCGAATCGTGCCGGGCGCACCATCAACGCATTGTTTTAAGAGTAAGCGCCCGTAGCTCAGCTGGATAGAGTACCTGGCTACGAACCAGGCGGTCGCACGTTCGAATCGTGCCGGGCGCACCACTCTTAAAATAATCATCCCTGTAAAGTAAGTCATTAGATAAGCGCCCGTAGCTCAGCTGGATAGAGTACCTGGCTACGAACCAGGCGGTCGCACGTTCGAATCGTGCCGGGCGCACCATCTAATAATCTACTCTTCACACATTTATATGTTTATGCGCCCGTAGCTCAGCTGGATAGAGTACCTGGCTACGAACCAGGCGGTCGCACGTTCGAATCGTGCCGGGCGCACCATATAAATAATCAGTTTGCTCTTCAATTGCTAGACTCTAATTAATAAACATCCTGACAACTACTCGTGTATTGATTATGAAATTCATCATTAAGCTATTTCCTGAAATTACTATTAAAAGCCGTCCAGTTCGCCGTCGCTTTATTCAGCGTCTGCAGAGTAATTTGCAGGTGGTTGTTAAACGAGCCTGTCCAAGTGCAACTGTGAGTGCCTTTTGGGATAAATTAGAAGTGGTGCTACCTGAAGAGCATTCAGAGTATCGTGATGATGTTGTTGCAACCATGAAGCGTGTGCCGGGAATAGCGCATTTTTTAGAGGTTACTGAATATCCTTTTGTTGATTTTCATGATGCTTTTGAAAAAACGTTAGCGCTTTATCGTGATCGTTTGAAAGACCTGACATTTAAAGTGCGTGTAAAACGTTCTGGCTCCCACGACTTTACCTCGGTTGAGCTTGAGCGTTATATCGGTGGTGGTTTATTACAACATTCTGAATCGGCTGGCGTTGATGTTAGAAAGCCCGAGCTTTATGTAGATTTAGAAATTGTTAAAGATCAAATGTTTATTATTGATCAGCAGCACCAAGGACTGGGGGGCTACCCATTAGGCTCCCAAGAAGCCGTGCTCTCTTTGATATCAGGCGGCTTTGATTCAGTGGTAGCGTCTTACATGACTATGCGTCGAGGCTCTAAAACACATTTTTTGTTTTTCAACTTGGGCGGTAAAGCTCACGAAATAGGTGTGAAGCAAGTAGCGTTGCACTTGTGGGAGCAATATGGCGCTAGTGCGCGGGTTAAGTTTATTTCAGTTCCTTTTGATGAAGTGGTAGGAGAAATTCTCCAAAATGTTAACCATTCACATATGGGAGTGGTTCTTAAGCGCCAGATGATGCGCGCAGCGGAGCAAGTAGCTGACTTTATGGGCATTGATGCGCTGGTTACTGGTGAGAGTATTGCTCAAGTCTCTAGCCAAACAATCCCTAACTTGACCGTTATCGACCAATCAACCACTAAGCTGATTGTGCGGCCGTTGATCACTATGGATAAACAAGAGATCGTTAATAAGACTAAAGAGCTAGGTTGTTTTGATATTGTCAAAATGATTCCTGAGTACTGCGGTGTTATTTCTGATAGGCCAACCACGAAAGCAAAGCTGGATCGAGTCGTGAAAGAAGAGGCTTTATTAGATGAAGCTGTATTGGCCGATGCTGTTGAGCGTTGTCATGTAGTAGCCATCGATGAAATTATTAAGAATCTTGATATTCAAAGCGATATTGAGGCACTGACTAAAGTATCGGAAAATCAAATAGTTGTTGATGTTAGAGCGCCGCATGAGCAAGAAAAAACTCCACTTAATATGCCTGGATGTGATGTCATTTCAGTCCCTTTCTATGAGTTAGAAACGGCTTCAGATTCGTGGGTACCTGAAAAAGAATACCTACTGTATTGTGATAAAGGTGTTATGAGTCATCTGCATGCCCAAAACTTACAGGAAAAGGGTTTGGGGAACGTTAAAGTATATCGTCCTAAGGTCTAAAAAGGCTTTTACTAAAGTAGTATTTCATCCTATCTTATTGATTTTGTTGTAGGTCTTGCTTTTTTTAGCACGTTAGAAAGCTGACTAAAAGTTGACCTACACCCCCCTTCCTCAGTTGCTACATGCATGCTTTTCGGGTTTAATGCGTGGAGCGATTCATGTCTGATACGTTTCAAAAACTCTCAAAACGAGTGCTTTGGCCTCTGTTGGATATGTTGCGCGCACACAATAAAACAATTTAGGAGCAGCCACAGATGAATAATCTGTTATCAGAAGGCCTCGGATTGATGGTTTTCGGTATGGGCTTTGTCTTCCTATTCCTGACGCTTTTAGTTTTCGTTACTGGTTTCATGTCTAAATTAGTCATGAAGTACGAGCCAGCGCCTAAACCAAAAGCAGCAAAGCCGCTACCTAACAGTGCAGGTAAGGCCGTAGCGCAGGGTGGGAATGATGAACTGGTTGCGGTGATTACCGCTGCCGTTCATAAGTACAGATCATAACTATCGTTCATAAGAAACGAACTATATAACAACAATATAAATGCACTATTTTCGACAGAAGGCCTTTTACACATGTCCGATGCAAAGAAACCGCTAGGTATAACTGACGTTGTTCTTCGCGATGCGCATCAGTCGCTGTTCGCTACGCGTATGCGTATTGACGATATGCTTCCCATCGCCGAAAAACTGGATAAAGTAGGTTTCTGGTCCCTAGAAAGCTGGGGCGGAGCCACATTTGATAGCTGTATACGCTTCATTGGAGAAGATCCTTGGGATCGTATCCGTGAATTGAAGGCAGTTATGCCAAACACTCAACAACAAATGTTGTTACGTGGACAAAACTTACTAGGTTATCGCCATTATGCTGATGACGTAGTTTTCAAGTTTGTTGAACGAGCAGCAAAAAACGGTGTTGATGTTTTCCGTATCTTTGATGCTATGAATGACCCGCGCAATCTGGAAACAGCAATCAAAGCTGTTAAAGAATCTGGTAAGCATGCGCAAGGGACTATTTCATACACAACTAGCCCAGTGCATACCACTGAGACTTGGGTTGAGTATGCTAAAACCTTAGAAGATATGGGTGCTGACTCCATTGCTATCAAGGATATGTCGGGTATTCTGACACCTTATGATGCATTTGATCTCGTCTCTCGCCTTAAAGCGCAAACAGACTTAGAAGTTCAATTACACGCACATGCTACCTCTGGCTTATCAGATATGTCGATTCTGAAAGCTGTGGAGGCGGGTATTGATCGAGTCGATACTGCTATCTCTTCTATGTCTATGACGTACGGTCATACAGCAACAGAATCCGTAGTTGCCGCCCTACAGGGGACTGATCGTGACACCGGCCTTGACCTAGAGGCTTTGGAAGAAATCGCTGCTTACTTCCGAGAAGTTCGTAAGAAATACGCCAAATTTGAAGGTTCATTGCGTGGTACTGACTCACGTATTTTGATTGCTCAAGTACCTGGCGGTATGTTGACGAACATGGAGAACCAGCTCAGAGAGCAGGGTGCTTCAGATAAGTTTGATGAAGTCTTAGCGGAAATTCCACGTGTCCGTAAAGACTTGGGCCATATCCCGCTGGTAACACCTACATCGCAAATTGTAGGGACTCAAGCTGTTATCAATATTTTGATGGGCGAGCGTTACAAAACAATCTCTAAAGAGGTGCAAGGGATCCTTAAAGGTGAATATGGCGCCGCGCCAGCTCCTTTTAATAGCGATTTGCAGGCGCGTGTTTTGGATGGCGCTGAAGCTATTACTTGTCGCCCTGCGGATATGCTGGAGCCTGAAGTGGAGCGTTTAACAGCGGAGCTTAAACAGCTTGCTGCTGATAAAGGTATCACTCTGGCTGACGGCGACAAGGTGATTGATGATGTGCTGACGTACGCTCTCTTCCCGCAAGTCGGCCTTAAATTCTTAGAAAACCGAAATAATCCGGATGCGTTTGAACCCGCGCCGACCTTAGAGGATGCACAAGCTATGGCTGCCCCTAAAAATACTGGACCTCAAGTTTATACAATCACAGTGAATGGTCAGAACTACGTTGTTCAAGTAGCTGAAGGTGGAGATGTCTCTTCAATTGCACCTGCACCAGCCGCGGCGGCTGCGGCAGCGCCAGTAGCTGCAGGCGCGGGTGAAGAAGTGCCAGCGCCTTTAGCGGGTAATATTTGGAAAGTCCAAGTGTCGGCTGGGCAAGCAATCCAAGAGGGTGATGTGTTAGTCATTCTAGAAGCGATGAAGATGGAAACAGAAGTACGCGCTGCTCGTGCGGGTACCGTTGTAGCCATCGACGTTAAAGAAGGTGATGCGGTTCAAGTTGGCGATTCGCTACTGACGCTAGCGTGAGGGATCACCTGAATGGATAAAGTGTTAGAACTCTGGCAAGCATCGGGGATATACAATATCTCCTTTGGCCAGTTCGTTATGATAGTAATTGGTTTGTTATTACTATTTTTAGCGATTCGTAAAAACTTTGAGCCTTTGCTACTCGTCCCAATTGGGTTTGGTGGCATATTGGCAAACATACCAGAGGCTGGTCTGGCCTTCTCGGCTGTGGAGAATGCTATTCATTTTGCCTCGCCTGAGCTGATGGCCCAGTTTGCAAATATATTTGGTATAACGAGTACTGATCCGCATGATGTATTGCATGCTTATCATGTATCTAACCCAAGTACTCATGCAGCTGCCTCCTTACTAGCTAATGATAGTGGTTATAACAATGGTATGTTGTATAACTTCTATAGTGTTGCTATTGCTTCGGGTGTTGCACCTTTGGTGATTTTCATGGGTGTTGGTGCTATGACGGACTTTGGGCCGTTATTAGCCAACCCTAAAACTCTATTCTTAGGCGCCGCCGCTCAGTTCGGTATCTTTGCGACAGTACTAGGTGCTGTTGGCTTGACGCAGCTGGGAATAATGGACTTTAGCATCCAAGACGCTGCCGCTATCGGCATAATTGGTGGCGCAGATGGCCCTACGGCTATTTATGTGGCTAGCTTGTTATCGCCTCAGTTGTTAGGCGCTATAGCGGTTGCTGCTTACTCTTATATGGCATTGGTTCCTTTGATTCAACCACCAATCATGCGTGCGTTGACTACAGAATCTGAGCGTCAAATTAAGATGGTTCAGTTACGCCATATTTCTAAAACAGAGAAAATCCTTTTCCCTATCTGTTTGCTTGTTCTGGTTGCTTTATTGCTTCCTGATGCAGCACCGCTACTGGGTATGTTCTGTTTTGGTAACCTAATGCGAGAGTGTGGTGTTGTTGATCGTTTAAGTGATACAGCTCAAAACGCATTGATCAATATCGTAACAATATTCCTTGGTCTGTCTGTAGGTTCTAAGTTATCTGCTGATAAATTCTTAGACCTTCAAACGCTGGGTATTTTGGTGTTAGGTATTGTCGCTTTCGGTATTGGTACTGCATGCGGTGTTATCATGGCTAAAATCATGAATAAGATGGCAGGTGGTAATGCTATTAACCCACTGATCGGATCGGCTGGTGTCTCTGCTGTTCCGATGGCGGCTCGTGTATCCAACAAATTAGGCTTAGAGGCTAACTCTCAGAACTTCTTGTTGATGCATGCGATGGGGCCTAACGTAGCAGGTGTTATTGGTTCAGCCGTAGCAGCAGGTGTAATGATTAAGTTCGTTAGCTAAAGCTCGTGTCTTGGACGTAAAAAAGGCTGCATTTATTGCAGCCTTTTTTGTCTCTTACGATCACTAACGATGGTGTTGGTGATAAGGAAGCTAGAGTTAATAGCCGAGTAGCGTTTCTAGATGTGCTTCTACGCTAAAGGCTAGAGCCACTGGGTTATAGCCACCTTCCAGTACAGAAACTACCCTTCCTTGCGAATAAGTACGTGCTACATCTAAAATGAGTTTGGTTACCCAGCGATAATCTTCTTCATCGAGGTTGATATCAGCCATCGGATCTTCATGGTGGGCATCAAAACCGGCAGAGATAAAAATCATATCGGGCTTGTGTGCTTGTAGTGCAGGGAGCCAGTTCTTTTCGACTAAATTTCTAAAAAACAAGCTGTCACTGTGCGCAGGCATTGGGCAGTTGAGTATGTTTTCTCGTTGTATGTCTGCGTAGCGTTCGGGGTAAAACGGATGCTGGAATGTTGAGCATACCAGTACCTCTGGCTTGTCTTTAAAGATGTCTACGGTGCCATTACAGTGGTGGACATCGAAGTCCAGAATGGCGACACGATGAATATTGTCATTTTGTAGCGCTTGCATAGCCCCTATAGCCACATTGTTATAAAAACAAAAACCCATAGGAGTGTTGTGTTCTGCATGATGCCCAGGAGGTCGCACTGCGCAAAAGGCGTTGGTGCTTTTGCCTGCTAGTACCCTATTCGTAGCTAATATAGCTGAGCCGGCTGCTAAGCTGGCCGCATGCAATGATTGTGGGCAAAGTGCAGTATCTTCATCGGCGTAGATGACGCCTTCTTTGGGTTGCTTCATTAACAATCGCTTTTCGTGCAGACAGGCATGCGCTAAGGCGATTTGGTCGGAGGTCACGTGAACAGACTGCATCCGGTCAAGGTGTGAAATCAGCCCCGTTTTTTCTAAGACTTTATGTATGGCCATTAAACGAATAGGGCTTTCGGGGTGCTCTGGCCCCATATTGTGTAGCCCGCAATCATCGTGGCTGATTAAAGTAGTAGTCATGATTATCTTTTTTTATTGTCGATAGGGTGTTTTAAGTCAGTGTACTGCATAACTAGGGTTAATATCCCCTATGCAATGGTATGAATTGGACGAGTGGTGGTGATCAATTGATCTGAATCATAGGCGTTATAGTGAGTGAGGCACTATTATTTGGGCCTGCATTGAATGTTTAACACTGGTGTGCACCCTCACCAGTGTCTTTTTTATGTATATGATTACTTCCACCCTTCATAGATGCCTCTTATACTGTTGATATCTTGATGTTTTTATCAGCTCCGGACGGCTAATGTGCAACTATCACCCGTAGACTATTCTGACAAGCAGGTGCTCTTAATAGAGAGCAGCGGAAATATGCGATCTACGGTCGTGTTTATGCTGCGACAGTTGGGTGTGAGTCATATTCAAGCCGTTGGTATTAATGATCAGGTGTATGATCTTCTAAAAGAAGAGAACTACGACATAGTCTTGTTAGGCCACAACCCTAGTGATCCCTTGACTGGCATGCAGATTTTAGAAGAGTGCCGTTATAAAAAGATCATAAAGCCAAATACTTGCTGGGTGTTTATGACCAGTGATGCCTCTCAAGATGTTGTCTTGCATGTCGTGGAAAGTCAGCCTGATGCCGTGATTACTAAGCCGTTTTCAGCTGCTGAACTTAAGCTTAGGCTTGATATGTTGCTGTATCGGAAACATGCGCTGTCAGCGGTCGAAGAGGCCATCCAAAAAGGCCAGTTGAGTCAGGCCGTTAAATTATGTGATCAAGTTGAGCTATCTGGCGCTAATTATGATTTTGTACAGCTCATCAAAGGCCGGTTATTGCTTCAGCTTAATCGCTTTGAAGAGGCAGAGCATTTTTTCAAGTACCGTTTTGCGCGCCTGAATGAAAAAGAAAGCGGCCCTTGTTTGGCGCAAGCGTATATCGGGCAGCAGCGTTATTCTGATGCTAAAAGTATCTTGGTCGAAAGCATTGCCAAATTCCCATTGTTAATGACGTCCTATGACTTATTAGCACATGTGTTGGAAAAGACAGGGGAGTTAGAAGGTGCTCAAGAAGCACTTCAAGCAGCGACACAGCAGTCCCCTTTAAGTTTGTTGCGCAATATGGAGTTGGGGCGAATAGCGGTATACAACCGCAACTTATCCATAGCTGATCACGCTTTTAAGCGATCTATTAATTTGAATAAAACCAGTTGCTATCGGTCTGCTGAACCTTATTTGAAGCTGGCAAATGTCCGTCGTTTAGAAATGAAAGGAGTAGATGATCGCCAGCAAATAGCCCTTTATAACCAAGTTGAAGAGCTGCTTAATACAGCGGGCTTTCAGTACCCGCATGACGAAATTTTTAAGGTGAAAAGTGCGTTATTGAAAAGCCAAACGTGCACTGACTTGGGAGATACGGAGCGTGCAGAACAGCACCTTCAGCAAGCTAGCACCTTAGCTAAAAATTTGGATGAACCTTTTGATATTAAAAGGGAAATGTTGGAAGTTGTTGGCGATCCTTTACCTATATTGGACACACCTACCTCACCTAAACCTTTACCGGCTGCCAGTAAAAAAGTGGCGCATAAGCACGACCCTGAAATGAGTCATAAAGTAAACCGTTTAGGCGTTACGCATTATAATGCGGCTAAAATAGCCCAAGCGATTCGTTATTTTGGTTTGGCAATAGAATACGATGCTAAAAATAGCCGCGCATTACTAAACTTAGCGCAGTTATTCTTAGAATCAGCGCGTCAGCAAAAAGAAAAACGTGAAGAACGTCTTAAAATGGTACAGCGGTACCTGCGTTTGACGGTGCGTATGGAATTGTCTGATATTGAAATGCAAAAGCGGCGTTTACTTGAGCGTTGCCTGCAAGAGCCCATCGAAAAACTACCAGAGGGTAGTCTTGGAGTATTGCTAAAGTAAATGGTCTCCCCGCAGGGACTCGAACCCCGATCTAAGCCTTAGGAGGGCCTCGTTCTATCCGGTTGAACTACAAGGAGATAATGGCGCCGATTCTACTGATTTTTGGCTCACTTTGAAAGCCTTGATGTACAGGTCTATGCTTTGCCTAGATGTGATTGGGAGCTGTAATCGCCTTTAGAGCCAGATGCGGTGTAAAGCGTATTAGCCTGAGGTTTTCCGCGTAGCAGTGATAAAAGCTTATCCAGGCTTTGCTTGTTGCGCATGAGTACCAGTTCATTGCGCTGATTAGCTGCCATCACTGTTTTGAGTCTGTCTTCCAGAGTCGACCAGTTAGACAGAAACTTTTGCTTAATGTTGAGGTTGGGGATTTGCTGAGCGAGCTGGTCGATGCCTGCTTTATTTAGCGGAACGCCAGCCGTGCTCATACATTCTGCGCGTTGCTTGTTATTGCTGTCGAATTGGCTAAGCAGTGACGCTTTTTGTTCAAACGTAGACTTTATAGCGTCGATGTCTCTGCTCTGAAACGCGCCTAGCTCTGTCGTTAGAATATTGTCCAGCTGCTCTAAAAGCAGAATACCCTCTTGAGTGAGGGTATCTATCTTAGCGAGCGTAGAAGGATCGAGTGCCATAGCGTTAGCCCATTTGGCTCTCAAAATCGATCATTTTCCCCGCAACACGTTCAGCGTCAATGGTGTAAGAGCCATTGTCGATTGCTGCTTTAATGCGAGCAACTTTTTCAGAGTCTACGTCTGGGGTGTTAGCTATTTGTGCATCAGCCGCCTTTAAAGCGCGAGCTGTATCACTTAATTCTACCGTATCTTTTTGAACAGGTGCGATAGGAGTGCTTGTTGCAGGTGCAGCCCCATTACTTCGCTGGGTGCTGACCTTTTCACGTGCCGTCAACGCTTGTTGCGCTGAAGAGCTGTTAAGATCAATGACCATTTTTTCTACCCTCTATTGGTTCTTACTGACTATAACGGCTGCGATAGGGAATACTTTAGGAAAAAAGTCACTTATTTTTTTGCCGCTTAAAAACTGTATAAAGTATAAACAGAGCGCTTCTAAAATGCTACTAATAGGCTGGTGTTGCTGACACAACGCCACGGCTGATGACATAGGCGCGAATAACTTTTTGCGAGCGACTATTCATCACATCAATTTGCTCTCCGAGTGAGCCGTCCTCCAATGCGACGCCTTGTGTTCGAATACTGAGGCCCGATATTTGTGCTTGAATAATAACGCTATCGCCTTTGTTAACGAGTAAGGCTGCTTCCAGTAATTGAGGGGTTAGCGCTGTATTGGGTGATAGAGAGCGTCGAGCCTTTAGACCAATTACCTGAGCGGGATCTCTAAAATAGCCGCGGTTGAGTGTGGCCAAATTATCTTTCACAAAACGTATATCTTTTGCAGTGATACTGCTGCCTTTTGCGATGGCTCTGGCTGTGTAGGCAACGGGGGCGATAGCAATGACTTTGGCCGCGACATAAGTATGCCAAGTTTGTGGATCAGAGCAGGATACGCGTAAGGTTAATCGCCCACCCGGGGGGAGCGCTTTGGGGATAGGGAAAGATAAGTTTGAACATTTTCTTTGATTAATCCCTTCATTAATCGAGTTTATGTCTATAGTGATACTAGTGTGCGGTAGCTGTTTAGCAAAATGGGCTTCTAAACGCTGGGTGATGATTGTTTGCAGTGACTCAGCGGCCAAGGCTTTTGCGGGAAGCAGAAAAGAGCTAAATAGAATCTCTAAGGTGCCGACAACAAGGAATAGACGTTTAAAACTCACGGGATGGCCTGACTTACAGGTTATTGTCGTGGTGCCACTGATTAGTGACATAGAATTTGGTGTAGATCATGTCAGGTATTCTAGATACTGTAAACCTACGTACCCAGATGGTGGGGCAAAACCGGCTTGAGTTATTATTATTTGGCTTAGAGACGGAGCAAATTTATGGCATCAACGTATTTAAAGTACGTGAAGTGCTTCAATGCCCAGCCTTGACGGAAGTGCCACGATTAACCACGGCTATTAAAGGTATGGCTCACATTCGTGGAGAAACCATTCCTGTTCTGGACTTATCAGAAGCGATAGGTCGACCTTCAGTGCCGAAAGAAGAGCTACAACGTTGCTTTCTAATTGTTGCTGAATACAACAAGCGGACGTTGGCTTTCTTGGTTAGAAAGGTAGATAGAATTTTGAACACTCACTGGGATCAGATAATGGCGCCGCCAGCTGAAATAGGTGTTGAAAACTATTTAACTGCCGTATTTGAGCACGATGGAAAGCTGATTGAAATCTTAGATGTGGAGCAAATTCTAGCTGACCTGTACCCAATGCGTACAAACGTAAGTGAAGAAATAGCCACAAAAGAAGTTAAAACGAAGGCAAGTGAATATCACATTCTGTGTGTGGATGATTCGAGTGTGGCTCGTAATCAAATGCAACGCAGTTTAGAAGACCTTGGGATTAAGGTAACTACGTGCAACAATGGACGTGCTGCATGGAATATGTTGAATGATCTCACCGATAAGGGCGTCGATGTAACGCAGCACTTTTTGATGATGATTTCAGATATCGAAATGCCAGAAATGGATGGTTATACACTGGCTGCTATGATCAGAGAAGATACGCGAATGGATAAAATGCATATCGTTCTACACTCCTCATTGAGCGGCGGTTTTAACGTGTCGATGGTTAAAAAGGTAGGCGCCGATGGTTTCCTAGCTAAATTTAATCCGGATGATCTTGCTGGAGTAGTCGTTGATAGAATCCGAAAAATCGAGAGTCGTCGATAACAGGATATGGATATGTTCGATCAGTCAAGTAGCTTCAAGATATTGCAGGATGAGTTTGTTTTATTCAGTAAATATTTAGAGGATAATTGCGGAATATTATTGGCTGATCACAAGCAATATCTGGTTCAAAGCCGCCTAAATAAGATAATGCAAGAGTGTGCATACACAAACTTGAAAGAGCTTATTGGGCAGCTTAAACGGCCGGGTCAAAGCCGCCTTAAAGAACAGGTCATTGATGCCATGACCACCAACGAAACTTTATGGTTTCGTGATACCCACCCTTATGACATATTGAAAAGGCAGTTATTGCCCGAAATGCGTGATAAAAAACGTGCTCAGCGTTTACGCATTTGGTCTGCGGCGTGCTCAACTGGGCAAGAGCCGTATTCTATGAGCATGATTATTGATGAGTTTAAACAGGCAAACCCTGGTAGCTTCTCGGCGGGTGAAGAAATTTTAGCCACTGATATTTCTACCAATGTGTTGCAGCAAGCTCGTTCTGGTGAGTATGAGATGCTGGCTTTGGGTCGAGGGTTGGATAAAGAAAGACTTCAACGCCACTTCAAAGCCACCGAACGCGGTAGCTGGGTCATCAATCCGAGCATCAAGTCGCGTGTACGCTTTCAAAGTTTCAATTTATTAGATCAATACGGCACTCTAGGTCAGTTTGATATTATCTTTTGCCGTAACGTTCTGATTTATTTTTCATCTGAACTTAAAACGCAAATTTTGCGTAAAATGCATAAGCAGCTTGCACCTGGTGGCTATCTTGTTTTGGGAGCATCCGAATCGCTTTCTGGGTTAAGTGACTGTTACACGATGATTCATTGTCGTCCGGGTATTATTTACCAAGCAATTTGATTTTTACTGTTACTATATTCCTCCGCTGGTCCTAGGCGGCAACAAGCGGCATACCTTTGCCGCTTACCGCTCACTCTTCCCCTGTAAATCATCCCTTTTTCTATAAATCCCTTTAAAAACAATGTATTGATTTTTTGGCATGGTGTTTGCTTTTATCAAGATAGAGTTTATTAGGGGGCAATATGGCAATTAATTTTGATAAAGCATTAGGTTTGCATGAAGAGGCGCTACAGCTGCGCTCTAAGCGTGCGGAAATCTTGGCTAACAATATTGCCAATGCAGAAACCCCTAATTTTCAAGCCAGGGATGTCGATTTTCACGCGACACTTGCAGGCGAGATGAGTGTGAATACGCCGTTAACTTTATCTAAGACTGATGCGGGGCATCAAACGGGATTAATCAATCCTGATTTTGCAGCCGAGTTAATGTATCGAACACCGATGCAGCCAGCCGTTGATGGAAATACGGTGGATATACAAGAAGAAATGGCACGTTACACAGAAAATTCTTTAGGCTTTCAAACATCGTTTGATTTGCTAAACAGAAAATTTAAAGGGCTGGTAACAGCGATTAAAGGCGAATAATTATGTCACTTACTAATATTTTTAATATCGCTGGTTCAGCCATGAGCGCACAAACAGTTCGCTTAAATACAACCGCTAGCAATATGGCAAATGCAGACAGCGTTAGTTCAAGCGTTGAAGAGACATATCGAGCACGCAAGCCTGTTTTTAAATTGCAAGAACCCACGTTGGAGCAAATGACGGATTCCGATGCGGGTTTGCTTCCAGGTCAGGGTGTTCAAGTTGTTGGTATCGTCGAAAGTGAAGCCCCTTTACGTACAGAATATAACCCGTCTCACCCAATGGCGGATGCAGATGGCTATGTGCATTACCCTAATGTGAATGTGGTTGAAGAAATGGCGGACATGATTTCTGCTTCGCGCGCATTCCAAGTGAATACCGAAATTATGAATACAGCAAAACAGATGGTCCAACGTGTTCTCACGATTGGTCAATAATTAGAGGCGGGCAACGATTATGGCTGATATTACTGGTACTACAGCTACATCGATATTTGAGCAGATTAATGCGGCAAATTCGTCTAGCTCTACATCTACCACGCAGAGTGAATCTGATAGTCAGATGTTTATGGAGCTGATGATTGCGCAATTGCAAAATCAGGATCCAACCAGCCCGGCAGATACCGCTGATTTCATGCAGCAGATATCTAATATGACGATGGTTGAAAGCATTACTGAGCTAACGTCAACCATGACCGAACTTAGCTCAGAAATGATGACGAGCCAGGCGGCGTTGCAGGCATCATCGATGGTAGGTCAGCAAGCGTTTGTTGCAACCGACAAAGCGAGCTTATCCGCTGGTGGAAGTATTGAAGGGGCGTTCACGCTCGATACGAGTGCCTCTAATGTGCAGGTCTCTATTTATGACTCGGCAGGAAGCCTAGTCGATAGCTGGTCTGAAGGTGCTTTAGCAACAGGAGATCATTCATTTGAGTGGCAAGGTGGTGAAAACGCAGCAGGTAACTACTCGGTTGTGATTCAAAAATCATCATCTGATGGCACTACAGAAAATATAGACAGTTATATAGGCCATACTGTGAACAGCGTTACGCTGGGACAAAACGGTATTGGTATGAAAGTAAATACCGATGCCGGTGCATACAGCACTAGCGATATTTTACAGATCGGTTAAGACATAAAGGTAAGAGGGCACTATTATGGCAGGTTTTAATACAGCAGTTACGGGTATCAAAGCAGCAACCACCGACCTGGATGTCGCCGGTAACAACATTGCAAACTCAAGTACAACAGGCTTTAAAGCATCGCGTGTAGAGTTTGGTGATATTTACGCTACCGCTGTCGTTGGGGCAGGCACGGTGAATACCGCAGGCTCTGGTGTAACAGTGATGGATATCGCTACCGACTACAGTGCGGGCACCATCGAATTTACCAACAACAACCTAGATTTAGCCATTAACGGTTCAGGCTTTTTTCAGTTGGATGATGGGCAGGGCGGTACGACCTATACACGTGCTGGTGCATTTGAACTAGACAGCGAAGGCTATATTGTTTCTAAAACAGGCAAATACCTACAGGGTTATGGCTTAGACGAGTTGGGTAATCAGCTACCGTTGCAAAACTTAGCGGTAACCCAAAAAGAGAGCTCACCACATGCCACAGAGTCTATTGACTTGGCATTTAACATCGATTCGGCAAAAGATGCTGAGTTGTTAGCGCGCTCATTTGATAAAACAAACGCTAGCTCTTACTCATATTCTACCACGGTAGAGACATTCGATAGCTTAGGTAATGCAAACTCAATCCGTTATTACTTTGTTGAGCAAGCGGCTGTTCGTGAGCAGTTCCAGTTTGATGTGTCAGGCCTACCTGCTGGTGAAGATTTAACAATCTCAGGTGTGACTATTACATCGACTAGCACTCCGTTAACGACCGCCGAAGAAGATGCGTTGGAAGCGGCTGATCCACGGATTGATTTAGATACCTTATCCCTTTCAGCTGGCACGCTTACTTTTGAATTAAAAGCTGACTCTACCAGTGCTGGCGATGTGGTGATCAGTGATACTAGTGGTTCTGAATACCCGGTAGCTAATTTAGATGACGGTGTGCCAAGTACACGCGCGGCGAACGAGGTTCAAACTTTTACGATTGATTCTTCGTTGTTCTCTTATAATGCGTCGGTTGGTGATGACACGTTAGACAATGCCACTACGGTTGCCATTGGTGGTGTGTCTCTTGAATTTGATACAGGTATGACGTTAGAGGACGTGGGGCTAGCTATTGAAGATGCTCAGCAAGAGATTATCGACAATAACCCTGATATTGAATCTGTTGAGTTTAATGAAGCCACAGGTGAGATCGATATTACTTGGGAAGCCGTTGCTGGTAACGTCGATTTACTCGCCATTTCAGGTGGTACTAACAGTCCTTTTGTTGAAACAACACCCGGTAACGTAGATATAGCTGTTGTTCAGGGGGATAACTCATTCCAAGGCGCTTATCGTATGTATGCTTATCTAAATGATGAGCAACAATTGAACTTGGGTAAGGTTGTAGATCCAGGTGAGAGTGGTTTCTTGACGGATAAAACAGAAGTAGGCCCTATTGTTATCAAGTTTAACTCTACGACTGGTAAGTTAGCCGAAGTGAACGGTGAAGAAGTTCCTGATGGCGGCACAGCACCTAACATTACCATTCTAGGTGCAGACCCAGCTAACCCTAATGATACGCTGCTTGATAGTGATGTAGACTCGTTAGTGGGTGTGCAGCTTGATATTACAGGCTCTAGTCAGTTTGCATCCGACTCAATCGTTAAAAGCTCTTCGCAAGATGGTTATCCCAAAGGAGACCTGATTGGCGTGGCTTTCTCTGAAAACGGCGAGATGGTGGCTAGCTTTAGTAACGGTCAAACTCAAAAGCTAGGGTTGGTGTCTATCGCAACGTTCGCTAACCAGTCTGGTTTGCAATCAAGTGGGGATACCGAATGGATTGCTACGTTTGATTCGGGGGCAGCTGTGCTTAACCCACCAGGAACAGGTTTAAATGGTACGTTGACATCGGCAGCGCTTGAGCAATCGAACGTAGATTTGTCATCTGAATTGGTTAAATTGATTGAAGCACAGCGTAACTTCCAGGCGAACTCTAAAACATTAGAAACCCTGAATACCGTCACCCAGTCTATTTTGCAGATTTAATAGTAATTTAACGAATGACAAGGCCGCTTCTGCGGCCTTTCTTTTTTCTTGCCTTGTTTCATGCCTACAAACAACTGTTTGAACGGTTGGCACGCCCTTTGCTTTTGTCATAAGTAACGATAAAAAACGGCAAAGGTTTTCCGGTCTAACCATGGATAAATTAGTTTATATAGCAATGAGCGGCGCTCGCGAAAATATGCTTTCGCAACAAGCCCATGCTAACAATCTAGCAAATGCCAATACCTCAGGTTTTAAAGCAGACTTGTCTCAAGCCCGCGCAATGCAAGTTTTTGGCGAAGGGTTTGCCTCACGTGTTTATGCACAAACTGAGCGTCCGGCTACCGATCGTACAGCAGGTACTTTTATCAGCACGGAGCGAGAGCTAGATATTGCCGTTGATGGTGATGGTTGGTTTGCCGTTATAGGGGCTGACGGCAACGAAGGCTATACACGCAGTGGTGAGCTGCAGATTAATGCCGCTAATGAATTAGTGACAGGCAGTGGATTGCCGGTAATGGGTAACGGAGGCGTACCAATCGTTATTCCGCCCTTCGACCAAATAGACATAGGCACCGATGGCACAATATCTATCCAGCCTCAGGGTGAAGATGCCGTTGAGTTGCTCGTTATTGACCGCATTAAATTAGTAACGCTTGATCCAGCAACCAGCTTTAAAGGTCTTGATGGACTAATGCATGTGGATGCTAATGCGGTGCAGCCGCCTGATTTAAATTTAAAGATACGCTCTGGATATGTAGAAACGAGTAATGTGAATGCTGTGCATGAGATGACCAGCATTATTACCGAATCTCGCCAGTTTGAAATGAATATACGCATGATGAAAACGGCTGAAGAAGTGTCTTCAGCGGCTACATCTATCTTGTCGTTGAATTAAGGGAGGAGCTTTTATGCACGGTGCATTATTTGTCGCTAAAACAGGGTTGTCGGCTCAAGATACGTCATTAAAAGTTATCTCCAATAACCTAGCTAACGTCAGTACGGTTGGATTCAAGAAAGACCGTGCCGTATTTGAAGATTTGCTCTATCAGACAGTTCGCCAGCCAGGAGCAGAGACGGCAGAAGGTAATCAATTACCGTCCGGTCTGCAGCTGGGTAATGGTGTGCGTGTAGTGGGTACTCAGAAAATGTTTAGTACCGGTGAGATTCAAGTTACCGACGAAACATTTGATGTGGCAATTAATGGGCGTGGCTTTTTTCAAGTCACCATGCCTAACGGGGATATAGGCTATACCCGCAACGGGCAGTTTCATCTTAATTCAGACAATGAGTTGGTAACGGCCGAAGGCTATTTAATAGAACCTGCCATTACCCTTCCTGATGATGTGCAAAGCTTTACCGTAGGCGTGGATGGAACAGTCGAGGTCGTTGTTGCCGGTGACGCTACGCCCACTCAAATTGGTACCTTAGAAATTGCCGATTTCGTTAACCCCCAAGGCTTGCAAGCGATTGGTCAGAACCTGTTCCTGGAAACAGCTGCCAGTGGTGCACCACAAGTAGCCCAGCCCGGTGAAGAAGGCTTAGGTATTTTGCGCCAAGGAATGTTAGAGGCTTCCAACGTGAATGCGGTTGAAGAGCTAGTTAACATGATTACAACTCAGCGCGCCTACGAAATAAATTCTAAAGTGATATCAACGGCCGATGAGATGTTGTCGTTTGTAACGCAGCAATTGTAAGTTCAGTCTTACACAGGTGATTAAAATGATTCGTTTTGCTCTTGTTCTTTTAATGTGTGTAGCGGGTGTCGGTTGTGTGCAAACACCGGTAAAGCCGGATCGCGCTTATTATGCACCGGTGTCACCGCAGCAACTGCAGCAGCCTAAACCCGTTGATGGCGCCATCTTTAATGCGTACACCAATATCAATATTTACAGTGACGGACGAGCTCATCGTGTGGGCGATATCATTACTGTCGTATTGAGTGAGCAAACCCAATCATCTAAAACCGCTTCAACCTCAACAGACAAAAGTTCATCTATGTCATTACCGCAAGCCACGGTGTTGGGGTCTGGGTTGTCTGCCTTTGGTTTACCTATTTCCGCTAACTTAGATTCGACGGGTAACACCTTTGATGGCGAAGGCAGTTCTGATATGAGCAATAGCCTGAGTGGCGATATCACAGTGACAGTGCACGAAGTATTACCCAATGGGATTTTAGTTGTGCGCGGTGAAAAGTGGCTAACGCTTAATCAGGGAGATGAATACATTACGGTGAGCGGCATGGTTCGCCCGCAGGATATTGAATCGGACAATACCGTTGAGTCCACTAAGTTGGCCGATGCGCGTATCGCTTATAGCGGTACTGGCAGCGTACAAAATTCAAATGTACAAGGGTGGCTTTCTAAGTTCTTTATTAGCCCGTTGTGGCCATTTTAATCTAGCCACCCCTTAATTAGCCTATCGACGGAGAATAAGATGCGTAATTTACTACTAGGCTTGATGATTATCATACTGGCGCCGCTGGCGATGGCTGAGCGAATTAAGGATATAACATCCGTAGCCGGTGTGCGGAATAACCAGCTAGTAGGCTATGGCCTAGTGGTGGGGTTGGATGGTACGGGTGATAAAACCAGCTTTACCTCGCAAACTTTCCGAAACATGCTGAATAATTTTGGCGTGGCCATACCACCAACAACGAACCCTAGCTCAAAAAATATTGCGGCTGTTGCTATTCACGCTGAGCTCCCGCCATTTTCTAAACCGGGACAAACCATCGACATTACCGTTTCCGCAATTGGCGATGCGAAAAGCTTGCGTGGCGGAAGTTTGCTCATGTCACCGTTAAAGGGGGCTGATGGGCAAGTGTATGCCATGGCACAGGGCAATCTTGTGGTTTCGGGGTTTGGTGCTGAAGGGCGTGACGGCTCGCGTTTGTCGGTTGATGTACCCAGCGTTGGTCGTATTCCCAATGGTGCATCGGTTGAACGCACAGTACCTAATGCTTTTGCGTTGGGTGATAGTTTGACACTCAACCTGAACCATCCTGACTTTACAACGTCGCGTCGTGTAGCAGAAGAAATCAATGGGCTATTAGGTGCGCACACGGCTTCATCAATGGATGCGACATCTATCCGTGTAAGGGCTCCGCGGGATGCAGCGCAGCGCGTATCTTTTATCTCTGTTTTAGAAAACTTAGAGATCACTCCGGCTAAAGAGGTCGCTAAAGTTATTATTAACTCTCGTACGGGCACAATTGTTATCGGTCAAGATGTGCGAGTATCACCAGTGGCGGTTACGCATGGTGGGCTGACCGTTGCTATCACCGAAAACTTAGACGTGAACCAGCCTGACCCTTTTGCGGGTGGCGAAACGGTTATTACACCGCGCACAGGTATCGAAGTGGATGAAGGCTCAGGCCATATGTTCGAATTCTCTCCGGGTACGTCTTTGCGCGATATTGTTGAAGCGGTCAACCAAGTAGGAGCGGCACCAGGGGATTTAATGGCGATTCTAGAGGCGCTTAAACAAGCCGGCGCACTGAAAGCTGAATTGATTGTTATCTAAAGCCTCCCAAAAGTAGGCTAAGCTGTATTTGAAAGCAGGTTTACCACGTAATAACTAAAAGGCTCAATCATGGCCATTAATAGCACGAGCAATACAGATCCAGGTTTTTATACGGACTTAAACAGTCTACAAAAAATAAAAAACCAATCGAAAACAGATAGCCCAGAGGCACTACGCCAAGTGGCTCAGCAATTTGAACAGATGTTCTTGAAGATGCTGATGACCAGTATGCGCGATGCAAATGAGGCGTTTGGCAGCGATGATGTGTTTAACAGCTCGCAAGTGCGTTTTTACCAAGACATGATGGATAGCCAAGTCACATTAGAGCTTTCTCAAGGTGGCAGCGGCGTAGGCTTGACCGATGTACTGGTGCGCCAGTTAAGCCAGCAATTTGATATACGTATGGATAGCGATAAAGAGGATCAGACTGGCGATGTTTCAGAGTCAGAACGCCTATTAAATCGCGCATTCAGTGTCGGAGCCATGAACGCTAGCTCCCAAGTGTTAGGACAAATTCAAAGTAAGTTAACGGATCAAGAGCCCGGCGTAACGCCTGTGGATAAAACGGTTGAAGCATTAGCGCAATCAGTCGCTAGTTCTGACGAACCCGCAGAGAACCTGCCTGATCGTTTTAATTCTCCTGAGGAGTTTGTGGAGGCGCTTTTGCCTCTTGCCGAAAAAATGGCGGGCGAGTTGGGTGTCGACCCTAAAGTGCTCGTGGCTCAAGCCGCGTTAGAGACTGGCTGGGGTAAATACGTCATAAAAGAAAGTGACGGAAGTAGCAGTTACAACCTTTTTAATATTAAAGCCGGCCGCAGTTGGGACGGAGATCGCGCGCAAGTCAGTACTTTGGAATATCGTGATGGCATTGCACAAAAAGAGCGAGCGGACTTTAGAAGTTATGGTTCGTATCAGGAAAGCTTCCGCGATTATGTCGATTTCTTAAAAAACAGCACTCGCTATCAACAAGCCTTAAATGTCGCGGATAGCCCGTTGCAGTATTTACAAGAGCTGCAGCAAGCTGGGTATGCAACAGACCCAGCTTACGCCGATAAAATTAATTCAATCTTTGAAAATCGCATTCTTAGTATGGCACAAGCGGCCACTAAAGAAGGTTAACGAACGGCCGCTAACCTCTAGATAGAACGAGCGCGAGTGCAGGGCACTCAGGAGAAGATACATGTCCAGTTATAACCTTTTAAACCTAGGCACCCAGGCGCTACAAGCGAATTCGAGTGCGTTAGGTACGGTTGGGCAAAATATTTCTAACGTGAATACTGAAGGTTATAGCCGACAAGTGGTGAGCCTCACTACTGTCCAATACAGCTCGGGTGTTCAAGTTGAAAGTATCGACCGAATTACCGATCGTTTTTTGACGGAGCAAATGTGGTCAGATGTATCCACCTACAACCAATCCCTGACGTACTCTGCGTTTTCTAGCCGTTTGGATGATTTACTAGCAACAGACTCTACCAGTATCTCATCGGCCTTAGATAGCTATTTTAGTGCTTTACAGAATGTAGTTGATGATCCCACATCGACTCCTAACCGAGAGCTGTTTATTGCTGAAGCCGACGCGTTAGTTCAGCGTTTTAACAATTTAGACGCCAGCTTGCAGACTCAGAACGTGGCGATCAATGATAGCGTGGAAGATCTCGCCGATCAGGTTAACTCGCTAACCACGAATATTGCTGAGCTTAACTATAAAATTAAAGTAGGTACGGCGGCTAATCGTCCTATTAACGAGTTAGAAGATCAGCGCGAAGAGCTAATCAACCAACTATCGGAGCTGGTGGGTGTTGATGCCGTTGAACAAGATGGGAATCAAATTAGTTTGTTCGTTGGGAACGGACAGCCACTGGTGGTAGGTGGCTCGGCTAACCGGCTGTCGGCTATTCCGGGTGATCCTGATGCAAGCCAAACAAACTTGGCGCTAACTATCTCCAATAATGAAGTGGATGTCACCGATCAGCTAAGTGGTGGCCAGATAGGGGGAGCGCTTAAGTATCGCGAAGAAGCATTAAATGATGCGCGTGATGAATTAGGGCGTGTGGCGATACTGCTATCGGAAAGCATGAACGAAGCGCATCAATCAGGTATTGATCTTAACAATGACTTGGGCGGTTTGATTTTCTCTGATGTTAACTCAGCGCAACTGCAACGCAGTCGTGTTTTGGCAGACAGTGATAACCGCGCACAGTTAGAAGATGGGCTTGTTGAAATAGACGACCTTAGCCAAATCCAAGCCAGCGAATATACCGTACTATACGAGGGTGATAATCGTATCACCCTTACCCGCGAAAGTGACGGAAAAGTTATCCGTATCAATGATTTACAGCAAGTCAGTGATCCCTACGATGTAGAGCAAGGCAGCTATTATTTGAATAATTCAAAAGAGCTGGTTTTTGCTGTTGATGGCATGAAAGTCACCCTGAGCACTGATAGACGTATGTCGACAGGTGATGAGTTTGTATTGCAGCCGGTGCGCACAGGTGCCGAGGACATGAACTTAGAAATTCAGGATGGGGATCATTTAGCCTTAGCCTCACCGATTAGGGTCGTGTCCGACACCGAGAATACGGGCTCCGGCGTAACTGAAGTAGCCGTCACTGATTTTAGAGCACTCAGTTTTGATGCATCTGGTGAGTTAGCACCGCCCTTATCTATTGTATTTAATAACGCGGACCCTGTTCAGTATACCGTTTACGACATGACTGATAGCCTCAATCCGCAGCCCTATAGTTTTGATAGCGATGGCGATGGTACGGCTGAAGTATTGGAAAACATTCCTTACACAGCGGGTGACTCTATCCAGTTGAAAGGGTTTGAAGCCACAATTACAGGTCAGCCTAAAGCGGGTGATCGCTTCAGCATAAGTTTTAACGAGGATGGTATTTCGGATAACCGCAATGCCTTAATCATGTCAGATCTACAAGAAGCGGATGTCAGTAGCAAAGGCGCCTACCAAGATTTATACGGAAGTTTGCTAGAGCGAGTAGGTACTCGTACTTCCACCGCTCAAATCAACCTGGATGCTAATAAAGCGGTTTTAACATCGACATCTGATGCAAAAGCCAGTGTGTCTGGGGTTAATTTAGATGAAGAGGCAGCCAAGCTTGTTCAGTTTCAGCAAGCTTATCAAGCGTCAGCACAGCTGATTTCTACTTCACAAACACTGTTTGATACGCTGCTTAGCAGTCTGTAACTCATAATCTGAGGTAATATTATGCGAATCTCTACCCAGCAACAGTTTCTAAAAACGGTAGATAACATGCAGCGTACTCAGACCAACATGGCTGAGTTACAAGAGCAAGCCTCTAGTGGAAAGCGTTTACAGACGCCTTCGGATGATCCGGTAGCAGCTGCACAAGTCGTAAAGTTAGAAAGAGAACTTGCTCAATATTCCAAATTCGAAGATAACATCGATGTGACCGAGCGCCGTTTGCAGCTAGAAGAAACCATACTTGATAGTATGTATACAGCAACCACTCGATTTAAAGAGTTAGGCATTTATGCAGGTAACTCAACTCTCACCTCGGCCGATCGCGCAACGATTGCTACTGAGGTTGAAGAGCTTACCGAGTACATGGCAAGCTTAATGAACACTCAGGACTCTCTGGGCGAATATATTTTTGCAGGCAGTAAAGGTGGAACTCAGCCTTACGAGCAATTAGGTGATGGTAGCTACCAATACAATGGCGATGACGGTCAACGCCACATTCAAGTTGGCACCAATCTATATATTCCTTCTAATGATTCAGGAAGCTACTTGTTTGAGGCGGTGGAAGGGCGATTAGAAGTGGGGATGACCGGCGCATCCGTTTCTGCAGGCAGTCCATTTCTAACCGTACCTCCAGCGGGGGCTACGTTTAGTACTGCGTTTGAAGATACAGACAAAGAAGCAGCCTTCTTAGAGGCAACTAAAGGGTTGGGTGATCTCACAGTTACCATCTCCCATGATGGGACCAATAGTAACTATAGTATTACCGATAGTAGCGGGACTTCTCTAGCCGGTGGGGTATTCAATGATGGCGACACGATTGAATACGAAGGGTTAGCGTTTGATTTGGCAGCCTTATCTCCTGGCGATCCTGATACGTCGATCACACTAGATATAGCTCCAGAGCAGATGAATATCTTAGACGTGGCACAAAACTTTTCTACTGCGTTACGCAATGTAGAAGGTGAAGAGCTTAACGAAATTTTAGCAACGACACTCAATCAGTTTGAGCAAGCGGCTGACCGCAACTTAGAAGCGACCTCTGCCCTGGGTACTCGCTTAAGCAGTATTGAAAAGATTACCGATAGTAACGCTGACTTTAAGCTATTTACCCAAACGGCTTTATCGAGCTTAGTTGATGCTGATTTAACCGAAGTACTGAGTCAATATGCGCTTGAAGAAACAGCACTGCAGGCGTCGCAAGCGCTATTTGGGCGGATAACGTCCTTGTCTTTATTCGATTACATTAATTAGCCGTTTTATTCGGTGCATAGAAAAAGGCTCTTAAAGAGCCTTTTTTTTCGTCTTGGGTTGTAAAAATGGCAATGTGATCGGGGAAGGGAAATGTGTCTGTGGGTTAAATTCCTTTGTAGGCTTTAGTCATTTTCTTTCCTTTATTTTGCGTACTGCGTTGCTCAACAATATTTTTTTTCTGTGATTTTATCAGTGGCATCACTTCATTTTCGAGACGTTGTATCGCTTGTATTAAACGACGTATTTCATCCCCCTGAGTCTCGCTGTCGGGTTTCTCCATGTTTTCAAGGGTTTGGCAAAGGGCTTCGCGCTGGCGCTGAATGTTTAAAACAGAATCCCAGTCTCCGCTAAGCGACGCATCCTTTAAATTCCTAGTTAATTCAAACAGTTGTTCAAGTAGGTTGATCATAAAAAAGCCATTTTTTTTCTAAAGGGGTTTTTCAAAGTGCCGATAAGTAAAAGTACAAGACAGCATGCTGTCATATTAGAAAGAAAAAAAGAAACACTAAAGCATCTAAAAAATTGGTCGATAAATGATCATAACCGGCGACAAAAGCGATACTGCAGAGCCGGAAATGAACACTAAACAACTCGCAGAGCGAGTTGATGAGGAGAAAATCTCATGGCAATGGTAATCAATTCCAACATCATGTCGCTAAATGCTCAACGTAACCTGACTATGTCTCAGAACGAGCAAAACACAGCGATGGAGCGTTTAACTTCTGGTAAACGTATCAACTCTGCAGCCGATGACGCCGCTGGTTTATCTATCTCTAACCGTATGACATCACAAATCAACGGTTTAAACCAAGCGGTTCGTAACGCGAATGATGGTTCATCTCTTATCCAAACAGCTGAAGGCGCGCTGGATGAGTCTACAAACATTTTACAACGTATGCGTGAACTGTCGGTTCAGTCTGCCAACGGCACGTATGACTCAGGTAACCGTTCTACATTGAACGCAGAAGTTAGCCAGCTTAAAGAAGAATTGGATCGTATCTCTGAGACTACTTCTTTCAATGGCTTGAACATCCTTGACGGTACACTCGGTAAAGTTGATCTGCAGGTTGGTTCTGAATCTAACCAAACCATCACCATGGAAATTGGTGCGATGGATACCAAGTCACTAGGTAATGGTAATACTGGAGATATCAGCGGTACTGCAATGGGTGCTATACCCCCAGCTCCT
This sequence comes from Neptunomonas phycophila, assembly GCF_001922575.1. Lineage (NCBI taxonomy): Bacteria > Pseudomonadati > Pseudomonadota > Gammaproteobacteria > Oceanospirillales > Oceanospirillaceae > Neptunomonas > Neptunomonas phycophila. The sequence continues at coordinate 448,650 of NZ_MRCI01000001.1, forward strand.
GCAGGTAACGTTACTATTAATGGTCAGACACTGGCAACAGCTGATTTTCCAACAGGAACTTTGGATGACACATTAAATTTCATCAATGACAATGTTTCTGGTGTTGAAGCAACATCGTTTGTCGAGTTAAAAGCTGATAGTGCTGGCGACGGTGTCTTGGCAGATGGCGAATCATTTGATGTAACAGTAACATTGAACGATGGTACAACTCAGGACTTTAGCGTTATAAATACTGGTAGCATGGATGAATTTGTTGATGCTATTAACGATAAAGCAAATGGTTTGGTAACGGCCTCTACAGACGCTGATGGCAAGTTAGTACTTACGGCTGAAAATGCAGCAAGCATAGCAACAGTCGATGATTCTGATGGTTCAGGAAGTGGTGCATCTGGTACAACGGACGCCACACAAAACGCTAGCTTGAGCTTGACTGATACTGATGGCGAAAAATCTATCACAATCTCTTACGCTACAGCAGCTGATGCTGATGTATTAGGCATCGATGCACGTACTGATTCAGGTGATATCCAAGGTAGCGCAGCGGCAGCATTCGGAGCGTTTTCGAAAGGTGATGTGACCATCAATGGCGTTGCTTTAAATGAGCTGACAGCTACCGATGATGCTGATGGTAACGGTACGGCCGGCCAAGTCGCTGATATGGTTGCTCACATCAACCGTCAATCAGGCGAGACTGGCGTTGTTGCATCTCTAGCAACGGGTGGTGAGTTGCAGCTTAACTCAGTAGACGGTACTGAGATTTCTCTGGACTATCGTGATTCTCAGGCTGCCGCAATGAAAACAGCGTTTGGTATGAACGAAACTAACAATGCTGAATCGTACGGTAACTCAGTTTCTCAGATCGATATTTCAACAGCAGCTGGCGCTCAACAAGCAATCGATACAATCGATGCGGCGCTAGAGCAAATCAACTCAACTCGAGGTGATTTGGGTGCGGTCAGCAACCGTCTAGACTTTACAGTAAACAACTTGTCTAACGTTGCCGAAAACGTATCAGCAGCACGTTCACAGATCCAAGATGCTGACTTTGCGGCTGAATCTGCCAATCTAAGCCGTGCGCAAGTACTGCAACAGGCGGGTACAGCGATGCTAGCTCAGGCAAATGCGTCTTCTCAGAACGTACTATCACTACTGCAGTAATCGTTATTTTGACAATGACAGCAGATAGCTGAAAGTTTACTAAACTTACCAAGAGCCATCCCTCACCACCTTAGGTGGGGGATTTTTGGTTCCGGGGGTGTAATATGTCAGTTGAATCAATGAATGCCAATGTTGCCACCGCGGCACAAACTCAAGCTGCAACAAGCTTACAAAAGCCTGATGCCATTCAATCCAGCATACAAGATCTTCAGGTTAATTCTGTTTCTGGACAAGAATCCCAATTAACCACTGAAGAAGTTCAAGATGTGGTCGATAAGCTAAATGGCTTAATGCAGAATGGCCAACATAACCTAAACTTTAGCGTTGATGAAGAAACGGATAATGTGGTGGTTAAAGTGATGGATGGTGAGACGGAAGAAGTGATTCGCCAGTTCCCATCAGAGGAAACACTTAAGCTTTCTAAACACCTTGAAGGGATGTTAGGGCTTATTTTTAACGATAAAGCGTAACCTAGCAAATGAGCACCGGATTCGTAAGAGACGAAAGCGCGGTACCGGTTTTCAGGATAGGTTCGTAGGAGAGTCCCATGGTAAGCATCGTCTCAGCGCTAGGCGCAGGTTCGGGGATAGACACAACCAGCCTAGTTGAGCAGCTAGTCGACGTTCAGCGCTCAGCTCCTCAAGCACGTCTTGATACTAAAAAAGAGACCCTGGAGTCTCAGATTTCTGCTTACGGTGCACTGTCTAGTAGCTTGTCCACGTTACAAGACTCAATAGCATCATTAACCAGTGAAGATATTTTTAATTCACGGGCAGTGTCCTTCCCTGATACTGATGTTATTACCCCTAACGAACTATCAGCTAACGCACAAACCGGGTCCTATCAGCTTGAAGTCATGGCGATAGCACAGGCACAAACGTTAGTCGCTAACCAGACGTTCGATGATAAAGACAGCAGTCTTAATGCGACCGGCAACTTAACTATCCGGTTAGGTGCTTGGAGTTATGACGCGAGCAATAACCCTGCTAGTTTTGCTGAAAATGAATCAGCTCAAGCTCTCAATATCGAAGTGGCTGCGGACGATACTCTCCAAGATATCGCAGACAAAATTAATGAGACAGATTCGCAAGTCCAAGCATCTGTATTATTGGTCGACGGGGCTTATCAGTTAATGATCAATGCACCCTCAGGTGAAGATAATGCACTTGAGATAACGAGCGATGATGCAAGCTTATCGGGTTTTAATTTTAATACCGCTGATTACAGCAGTATGACTGAAACCCTACAAGGACAAGACGCCGAAATTAAAGTGAATGGCTTGTCTGTTTTTCGTCAAAGTAACGAGATTGACGATGTAATTACAGGTCTTGATTTTACGCTGAATAAAGCGAGCGCTGGAGAGAAGATATCATTCACTATCAGTGAAGACAGCGCTACAGCCGAAGACGAAATACGTAATTTTGTAGACGCGTACAACACGTTTTACGAAACGGCCAAATCACTCACTGGCATTTCAACGGATACCGATACCGACGAGACTACGGCGGGTACATTAGCCTCGGACGGGACAGCAAAAGCCGTTATATCACGTATTCGCTCTATGATGACGGCTAGTGTGCCAGGTGTTGAAGACTTTAATGCGCTGACCAATCTCGGTATTCGTACTCAGTTGGATGGCACGTTAGAAATAGTCGAAGATGAGTTCTCGGCCGCTATTGATAATAACTTTGATGATGTTGCCGCAATTTTTGCGCCTAAAACCTCCTCAAGTACTAGCGCTATTGATGTGGGAATGGGGAGTTATTCCGGCCAAGCTGTTCCAGGTAGTTATGATGTATCTATTACCACATCGCCATCTAAAGGCTCTGTAACTAGCGACAGTGCATTTAGTGCTTTTAATACAGCCGATCCAGGGCTGAACCCGTTAGCGACACCTGATTATAGCTTTAGTGTTGAAGTAGATGGTGTAGCGTCGCAAAGTTTGACGTTGGAAGGTGACTTTACCAGCGCCGATGAATTGCGTAGTGCGCTACAAAGCCTAATTAATAACGATGAGAATATTAAAGCGGCCAATATCGGGGTTGACGTTCAAGTAGACGATGCTGGAGTTATCAGCATTGTTTCACGAGAGTTTGGTAGTGCCTCCGGTGTTTCTATCACCGCGCAAGGTGATGACTTCGCCAGTGCTACGGGCTTATCAACAAATTCGGTTAGTACAGCAGGGACTAACGTAGAGGGGACTATTAATGGTGAACCTGCGTTTGGTTCTGGCAACATTTTGCTGCCAGCTGTGGGGTCAGATGCTTACGGTATTAACCTAACCATCAAAGAGGGTGCGCTGGGCGATCACACGTTTAATTTTTCTCGTGGTTTAGCTAGCGAGCTGTCGTTGTTAGTGGATACCTTTTTAGATGACACCACGGGTGCCATCGCTATGCGAGAAGACAATATAAACTCGCAAATAGATGATATTGCAGATGATCAAGATGATCTTGATCGAAGAATGACGATGTTTGAAGATCGGCTTACTGCCCAGTTCACGGCAATGGAGGCTATTATTACAAGCCTTCAAACAACCGGCGATTCGCTATCTAGTTTATTCGATACGCTCCCCAATACGGCTAGTAGTAATTAATTAACAACGTTTTTCAGGCACTTATTAGCCAGTTTTAGGAAATATTTATGATTAATAAAAGCGCTTTAAAACAGTATCAAAGTGTGGATTTGCGAGCTGCTACCGCCACAGCGTCCCCAAAAGAGTTAATAACCATGCTATACGATGGGGCCTTAAGGGCAATGGCTACAGCAAAAGGTGCTATTGAGCGAAAGGATATCCAAGAGCGGACGACTCAGCTCAACAAAGCCAACAATATTATTCTGGGTTTGCGTGATTTTTTAGATCAAGAAAAAGGCGGAGAGATCGCGGCTAACCTTGATGCGCTCTACGACTATATGATTCGTACGTTGTTGCAAGCAAACCGTAATAACGATGCCGACAAGGTACAAGAAGTTATTGGATTGATGTTGGAAATTAAGTCGGGTTGGGTTGGTATGGAAGTACCGGCATAATCCGCTTATTACACGCTAAGCTTTTAAACAGCGCCTTAATTGGCGCTTTTTAATGCCTGTCATTCGGGCCGTGCTGTGGGTTCATATCAGTTACAAAAGGGCTGTGGAAGTAAAGTGTCGATAAATTGACATATTTACTTGAGCACTAGTAGAACTCTGCTACTATGTTGCTTAATTCGTCAAAAAAATGGCATTAAGGTTGACCCGCTTATGAGCACTCTTAATTTTGCATCTCATGCATTAGTTTTGCTGGTTGATGATGAAGAGTCGCGCCGACAGACACTCAGTGCTGTGTTTGGTTTTTTAGGTGTGCCGCATCAAGTAATGACCTTCGTAGAATGGTTTCAGCTCTCTGAACGTCCCAGTGCAAGCCTTGCATTCATAGGGCGTAGTCAATTGCCTGTGTCTCTTGAAAAGTTAATGGCTTCGTTGCGGCGGCAAGATGTTGCCGCATCAGTGTGCCTGCTTGAAGCGTGGGATGATCTTAGCCAATTAACCGATCAGTCACGCGTTCAGTTGTTGCGGGTGTTAGATGAGCCATTAAATGAACACTCGTTGACGGATCTGTTACACGAAGCGCATGTGATTCAAGGGCAATCACTTAAAGCGCATCCTGACGAGCGGTTGTTTCCGTTGTTAATTGGGCAAAGCCAAGCTATGGGGCAGCTTAAGCAGGTGATGTCACGCGTGGTTGATCGCGATGTGAATGTACTCATAACGGGCGAATCCGGTACAGGTAAAGAGTTGGTTGCACGTAGTTTACATGACTACTCGAAGCGAGCTGATCAGCCGTTTGTTCCTGTTAATTGCGGTGCAATTCCTCCTGAGTTATTAGAAAGCGAGTTATTTGGTCATGAGAAGGGAGCGTTCACCGGTGCGGTTAATGCCCGCGTGGGGCGTTTTGAAATGGCTGATGGCGGTACGTTGTTTCTAGATGAAATTGGCGATATGCCGTTAGCAATGCAAGTTAAGTTATTACGCGTTTTACAAGAGCGTTGCTTTGAACGCGTAGGCGGGACTAAAACCGTTGAAGTGAATGTCCGGATTATCGCGGCTACACACAAAAATTTAGAAAGCATGATCGCTGAAGGCGATTTTCGTGAAGACCTGTATTATCGATTAAATGTTTACCCAATAGAAACGCCAGCCCTGCGCGATCGCAAAGACGATGTGATTTTATTGATTCAGGCGTTAGCAAAACGAGCAGAAGCGGAGGGTTTGGGGCGCTTACGTTTTCAGCCATCGGCATTGGATTCATTACAACGTCATACATGGCCGGGAAATGTCAGGGAATTAGCTAATTTAATTGAGCGCTTAGCGATTATGCATCCTGATGGTGTGGTTGGGGTTTCTGAGTTACCTAAAAAGTGTCGTCACATAGCAGAACCTAAACCGGGTCGTTATCAATCGCAGAATGCATTGCATCTACCGGATCATTCCTTGGCTGAAACGCTGTTAGCTGATACTGATGAGTCATTTTTAACGGCCGCCTCAACTGATAGCACCGACCATAAAGCGGGAGAAACGATGCTCACGCTAACGGAGCAAGGCATTGACCTAAAGCGGCACTTGGAGCACATCGAGCAGCACTTAATTAATCAAGCGTTAGAACATACGGGGCATGTTGTGGCGCGTGCGGCAACGCTGTTGTCTATACGTCGAACAACGCTGGTCGAAAAAATGCGTAAATACGGTATACAGCGAGTCAATTAATGACAGATCTTGAAAAAGAGCAAGCGGCGAAAATTGCCGAGCTAGAGCGGGCGCTGGCAAAAACGCATTCGGAATTGGATCAGATCCAGCGTGAGAGGGATCGGGAAGAGGCTCACGGTGACTTAATTGCTATACGAATGAAGCAGTTACTCGACCTGTTACCCGCAGGCGTGTTGCTTATTGATAACCACGGTTTGGTCTCAAATTGTAACCCGGCCGCCGAATCGCTGTTAGGAACGCCACTTAAAGATCAAAGTTGGGTATCGGTTATTCAGCGTAGCTTTGCCCCACGTAACGATGATGGGCATGAAATCTCGTTGCGTGATGGTCGACGTGTACGTTTACTAACGCGTCCAATGAAGCATGAGCCAGGGCAGTTAGTGTTATTAACTGATCAAACGGATACGAGGCTTTTGCAGTCTCGTTTGTCGCATTACCAGCGTTTATCAGAGATGGGTCGGATGATGGCGTCCTTGGCTCATCAAATTCGTACACCATTAACTGCGGCTATGTTGTACACCAGCCATCTTACTAAAGATCATATTACGGATGAGCAACGCATTAAATTTGCGCACAAAGTTAAATCGCGATTAATTCATTTAGAGCAACAAGTGAAGGACATGCTGCTTTTTGCGCGAGGGGAAACCTTACTGGATGACCGCTTATCAACTGAGCAATTATTTAATGCGATAGATGATATTTTAGATGTGCCTTTAAGCCAGTTTGATGCGGATTGTGAATTAGACAATCAAGCAAAAGGTTATTGGCTACAATGTAATAAAGAAACGTTACTCGGTGCGATTTTGAATTTAGTCAATAATGCATTACAGGCCGCTGGCAATGCGCATCCTTTATGCATTAAAGCGTCAATTGAAGCGGATAATCTCGTATTGCAAGTGATCGATCAGGGCCCGGGTATGGACAGTGCTGGTGTTAAAAAGGCGTTAGAACCATTCCATACCACTAAGTCGCACGGTACTGGATTGGGACTGGCCGTTGCTCAGGTTGTCGCAAAAGCGCACCATGGGGAGTTTGTCCTGCGTTCGTCGCTGGGGCAAGGGACCTGTGCACAATTTAATCTTCCATATCTTCGCCTAGAATAGGGAAATTAACATGACGATTACGGTATTAGTGGTAGAGGATGATCGTGATTTGAGGGAGGCTCTGGTGGATACCCTCGAACTGGCAGAGATACGCGCAATAGAGGCGGAAGATGGCGAAACAGCTATCTTACGTTTAAAAGACAGTGTCGTAGATATGGTCGTGTCTGACGTTAATATGCCCGGAATCGATGGGCATGCTTTGCTTGAGTATGTTCGTGAGCAGTTTCCAGCCCTGCCTTTTTTATTAATTACCGCGTTTGCCCAAGTCGGTAAGGCGGTAGAGGCTATTCGTAAAGGGGCAGTCGATTATTTGGTTAAGCCTTTTGAGGCCGATGCATTAGTCGATACGATTCGTCAATTTGCCAGCGGCGCAGTGCTTTCTGGAAATGAACCTGTTGCCGAAGATGGGGTAAGTAAGCAGTTACTGCAATTAGCACGTCGGGTCGCTGTAACCGATTCTACCGTACTGATCACTGGGGAATCAGGCACTGGTAAAGAAGTGCTAGCTCGATACATTCATGACCAGTCTACGCGAGCAGGCGAGCCTTTTATTGCCATTAACTGTGCAGCCATTCCCGAAAATATGCTGGAAGCGATGCTCTTTGGTCATGAAAAAGGAGCCTTTACTGGTGCCGTGAATAGCCAGCCCGGTAAGTTTGAGCAAGCCAATGGAGGTACCTTGTTGTTAGATGAGGTCACTGAAATGGATATAGGTTTGCAGGCCAAGCTGTTACGCGTGCTTCAGGAGCAAGAAGTAGAGCGGGTTGGTGGCCGCAGTGTTATCAAGTTAGATGTACGTGTGCTCGCCACCACAAACCGTGAACTATCCAGCTATGTTGCCGACGGACAGTTTCGAGAAGACCTCTATTACCGTTTAAACGTATTCCCTCTACAGTGGCTCCCTTTGCGTGAGCGCAAAGCGGATATCGTCCCTCTGGCAAAACGGCTACTCGAAAAATACTGCCAAAAGATGAAGCGCCCACAGGCCACTTTTATGCCTGATGCAGAAGCTGCATTGATTAATCATCAATGGCCCGGAAATGTGCGTGAATTAGATAATGTCATTCAGCGCGCATTGATACTTCAAACAGGTAATCAAATCATGGCTTGTGATCTGCACATGATGACAGGGGCTATTGTGATTAATGCATCAACTCCAGAGAAGGCGATCAACCAATCGTCGGTGACTCAGGTGGCAGAGGAGGTTGCTATAGATAACCCGCAGCCGGCCGCCGCGGTTGATTCTGCTATAGCGAACGGGGCTTTAGGCAATGACTTACGTCAGCATGAGTACCAGTTGATTATCGATGCTTTGCGCGCCACAGGCGGAAGCCGAAAAGAAGCGGCCGAAAAACTGGAAATTAGCCCACGCACATTACGTTATAAGCTTGCCAAAATTCGTGAGGCAGGAATTGACTTAGAAGCCTTGCTTAAGCCCTAAGCCTGAAACTTAAGTTGAATAAAAAATGCCTAAAAAGGGCTTGCTTATACTATTGGAGGTGGTTGGATAGACCAATGTCTAATTCAGGGTGTTGTGTGCGGTTCTGTATAAATTGATTAACGATTCCGTTTGCCATCGTGAAAAATAAAAACTAAGAATGGCCTTGTGGACAAATAAATAAAATAATCAAGTTAAGGGCATCACCATGAGTGAAAAAGTATATCCAGTCAGACCCGAAGTGGCGGCTGCTGCGCATATTGATAATGCTAAGTATGAAGCCATGTATGAGCAGTCCGTGAATGACCCCGACGCTTTTTGGGGCGAGCAAGGTAAACGCATTGATTGGTTTAAGCCGTACTCTACAGTAAAAAATACCTCTTTCGATCCACACAATGTTGATATTCGCTGGTTTGAAGATGGCACCTTGAACGCAGCTTATAACTGTCTAGATCGTCATCTAGAAACGCGTGGTGACCAAGTTGCTATCATTTGGGAAGGAGACGACCCAAGTGACTCCGAGTCGATTACTTACCGTGATTTACATGAGCGTGTAAGCCGTTTCTCTAATGCCCTAAAAGCAGAAGGTGTAGAGAAAGGTGATGTTGTCACGCTATATATGCCAATGATCCCAGAAGCAGCCGTAGCGATGCTTGCGTGTGCACGCATTGGTGCTGTGCACTCTATCGTATTCGGTGGATTCTCACCTGAAGCGCTCGCGGCACGTATTGAAGGTGCTAACTCGAAAGTAGTGGTTACCTCAAACTTTTCATTACGTGGCGGTAAAGTTGTTCCATTAAAAGCGAATGTGGACAAAGCGCTGCAAAACGAGAATGCAGCAGCCTCGTGTAAAACCGTGATTGTTGTTAACCGTGTAGAGCAAGAACTGCCATGGGTTGAAGGTCGCGATAAGTGGTATGAAGACCTTGTTGCTAAAGCGTCGGCTGATTGTCCTGCTGAAGAAATGAACGCAGAAGATCCACTGTTCATTTTGTACACTTCAGGTTCTACCGGTGCGCCAAAAGGCTTAAAGCACACCACGGGTGGCTACATGGTGTATGCGTCAATGACGCATGAGTATGTATTTGATTATAAAGATGGCGATATCTACTGGTGTACTGCTGACGTGGGTTGGGTAACAGGCCATAGCTACATTGTATACGGTCCTTTGGCTAACGGCGCCACAACGTTGATGTTTGAAGGTGTGCCGAGCTACCCAGACAATAGCCGTTTTGGTCGAGTTATCGAGAAGCATAAGGTCAATCAGTTCTATACCGCGCCTACGGCGATTCGTGCATTAATGCAGCAAGGTGAAGATGTACTCGGCGATTCGGATTTATCTACCCTTCGTATTCTTGGTTCGGTCGGTGAACCAATTAACCCTGAGGCGTGGGAATGGTATAACCGGATTGTAGGTGATGAAAAATGCCCAATCGTTGACACATGGTGGCAGACTGAAACGGGCGGTATCATGATTGTACCTTTGCCTGGTGCTACAGCGGCTAAGCCGGGTTCGGCTTCACGTCCTTTCTTCGGTGTTCAGCCTGCTTTGTTTGATGCTGAGGGCAATACACTGGAAGGCGCGGTCGATGGCAACTTAGTCATCACTGATTCGTGGCCAGCACAGGCTCGCTCGATTTGGGGTGATCATGAACGTTTCGTTCAAACTTACTTCTCTACCTATAAAGGTGTTTACACAACGGGAGACGGTGCTCGTCGTGATGAAGATGGTTACTATTGGATTACAGGCCGTGTTGATGATGTTATCAACGTATCCGGCCACCGTATGGGTACAGCTGAAGTAGAGTCAGCGCTAGTGGCTCACCCTGCGGTTGCTGAAGCGGCAGTTGTGGGTTACCCGCACGACCTGAAAGGCCAAGGTATTTATGTGTATGTGACCTTACAGTCGGGTTATGAGCAGTCTGATGAGCTGATGAAGGAATTGCGCTTACACGTGCGTTCTGAAATTGGTCCAATCGCGTCGCCTGATTTAATTCAGTTTGCTCCGGGCATGCCAAAAACACGCTCAGGTAAAATCATGCGCCGTATCTTGCGTAAGATTGCTGAGGATGATTTTGGAGCCTTGGGTGATACGTCTACATTGGCGGATCCAACGGTAGTTGATGATCTAATTGAGCATCGAATGAACCGCAAAGGCTAAAACTTATTATCAATTAGCCTAAAACTTCCACAAACTCCTCCTTTAGTTGACCTAGAGGGGGAGTTTTGCGTTTCATGAAATGGTAATATCAAACCACAACTGAAGGTTAAAAGGACGCACAACGTCCGGAGGATAAGCATGCAGTTAGCCAGTAAAATCATTATTGCTGATGATCACCCACTGTTTCGTGCCGCGCTACGACAAGCGGTGTCTCAAGCAATCGAAGGCGTTGAAATTGTAGAGGCCGACTCGCTTGAGGCTGTGCAAGAAGCCGTTGTTGTACATGGCGATGCTGACTTGGTATTGCTGGATCTACATATGCCGGGGACTAACGGGTTTACAGGTTTAGTCTTTTTACGCGGGCAAAACCCGGGCATTCCTGTGGTGGTGGTTTCAGGTAGTGAAGAAGTCAGTGTGATGAAACGTTCTATGGATTTTGGAGCGTCAGGTTTCATTCCTAAATCAGCTCCGCTAGAAACGATTTCAGAAGCCATTGTTGCTGTTCTAGAAGGTGAAGAGTGGTTACCCCGTGAAATCAATGAACAACCTGAGCAGGATGTTACAGAAGATGAACGTAAGTTTGCGGTAGCGCTGGCTTCGCTAACGCCTCAGCAGTTCCGTGTATTAACGATGCTGACCGAAGGCCTGCTTAACAAGCAGATTGCGTATGAGCTGAATGTGTCAGAAGCGACGATTAAAGCGCATGTAACCGCTATCTTGCGAAAACTCGGCGTTCATAGCCGCACGCAAGCGGTTATTGCTGCTCAGCATTTGAGTGTTGATCCGGCGCGCACTGAGATGGAGTAACGCGCTATATCTTAAGGCCTGTAGGCCTTTCTGAGCGCTAGCCATGTAGGACTAATTCGATATGTTGAGTTAGTCCTAGTTTTATCGCTTCTCTTTCGCTTTTTAGACTCCCACTTACAGCCTATCTTGTTTGCCAACGTTGTCAGCTTTGCAATTCCTTAAGCTCGTAGTTTATTGATCATGGCCCTTAGCCCTGCGGGTCTAATAGGTTTGGTCAATAATTGTGAGCCAAAAGCTTCTATTTCGGCATGCACTGCTTCCGTACGGTCGGCCGTTATCACCATGGAAGGCACGTTAGTCCCCCACAATTGATACAGTGCCTCAAGCGCCATGATGCCTGTTTCTGTCTCGCCTAAATGATAATCAGCTAATACGATGTCTGGCAGCGGCGTATCACCAGTAGTGTATAGGGCGGTGGCTTCGTTTATTGATAACGCTGTGTAAGTTTCACACCCCCAACCTTGTAGCAGTGCTGTCATACCCTCTAAAATTTTAGGCTCATTATCGATCACCAGTGTCACTGTGCCGTTGAGAGCTTTAGAACGTATCCAGCCCCGCTGCTCAGGCTTGGCTTGTATGGCTTTTTGAGGATCTCCCAGTGGTACATCAACGCTAAATACTGTACCGGCATTGACCCACGAGCGAACATTAATGCGATGGCCGAGCATGCGCGCGATTCGTTCTGTGATTGCTAAACCTAAGCCTAAACCCTGAACTTGGGAGTGTTTGGGGTTATCTATGCGCTTAAATTCTTCAAACACCTCATTGAGGCGGCTTTTCGGAATGCCTACACCCGTATCCCAAACCTCAATACGCAGCATATCTTTATGGCGTCGACAGCCTAATAGTATTTTACCTGATTGGGTGTATCGAACAGCGTTGGACAAAAAGTTTTGCAGAATGCGGCGCAATAACTTCTGATCGGAAATCACGACTTTATGGCAGTTTACATAATGGAACGCTAAGTCTTTGTCATTGGCAACAGCCGTAAACTCGGTGCTCAAATTGCTAAACAGGGTGTCCAAAGAAAAGTGACTAATGGACGGTTCAAGTGCTCCTGCATCCAGCTTAGAAATGTCTAAGATGGCGGTAATGAGTTCTTCCGCTGCTTTTAATGATCCATCGAGGTTTGAAACTAGCTCTTTGGTTGCGGGTGAGCTATGGCTTTGTTGAGCTAAAGCGGAAGCGAATAAGCGAGAGGCGTTTAACGGCTGCAGTAGGTCATGACTGGCGGCGGCAAGGAAGCGAGTTTTACCCAAGTTAGCCGCATCAGCATCACTTTTTGCTTGGCGAAGCTCATCTTCCATCAAGGCGCGAATGGTGTTTTCTTTTCGCAGTTCTTTATTCACTACCGACAGAGCATGTGTCCGCTCTTTAACTCGTTGCTCTAGAGTTTCATTGGTTATTTGTAGTGCAAGTTCGGCTTCGCGCCGTTCGGTTATATCTTGGTATAGCGTAAAGTAGCCTAAAATATCGCCGTATTCGCCAATGTGAGGAATATAAGTGACTTCAGCGAACCGTTCTATGTCTTGTTGGCTAGGTAAAATGGTTTCGAAACGCTGGCGTTTGCCTTCGAGAACGTTTTGAATAAAGCCGCGACGCTTTTCGTATTCCTCACTTGAAAGGACCTTATAGGCAGGCATGCCAACTATTGTGTGCCGGTCTAATCCAAAAGCGTCAGCGTAGGCTTTATTGACAAACAGGTAGCGGCGCTCTGTATCAAGATAAGCGATAAGAACAGGGACGTTATCCGTATAGATGCGAATATTTTGCTCGCTTTCGCGCAAGGCTTCTTCAATTTGTTTTTGTTGGGTTACATCCATGTAGGTGTTTACGTAGCCGCCGTTGGGCATCGGGTTACCACGAACAGCCAGCACCGTACCATCAGGTCGATAGCGCTCGTAGCCATGGGGACGGCCTGCCTTTATGCTTTGTAAGCGGCGATGTACTTGCTCGTCTACATCCCCTGGACCATATTCACCTTTTTGAGCGTTATAGCGAAATATTTCCTCTATCTCACGACCAATACAGATAAGCCCTTCTGGATAACTAAACATCTCGATGTAAGGGCGGTTCCATGCCACTAAACGCAGTTGTTGGTCGACAACGCTGATACCTAAGCCGATATTTTCGATGGTAGATTGCAGTAGTGATCGGTTAAAGCGTAAGGCTTGTGAAGCCTCATCTACGATTGAAACAACATCACCGATTTGCATTTCCCGGCCCCGAAGGATTGAAGCCAGAACGATACGAGAAGAAGAAGCCCCAATAACACCGGCGAGTAAGCGTTCGGTAAATAGAATGAGTTCAGGGGTGGCTTTGTCGCCAGACAATAAAGGCTCTTCGTTTCGTTGTGCGACATAACCTGCGAACGCATCTTGTGTGCGCGTTAATCCAAGGAAGCGCTCGGTCAGCATTTGAAGGTCGCCAACAGTAACAACACCATGGTGGCGAGAAGGCTCGGTTAAGTCCTTGTTGTAAACATCAACAAAAGCACTGGCTTGGATGCGTTCAACTAAACGTTGCGGTGAATATTGAGATATAAGCACGTACAGGCTCGTATTAACCATTAAGCTCCAAAATACACCGTGTGATAGCGGCTCATTAAAGCTCAGCCCCATCAAGGAGGTAGGCGCAAGCCAGTGGTAGTTAAACAATGTACCTGTTAAAAAATCGGGTGATAAAATTCCCGCATTCATAAAGGTGGGAAGCACTAATGTGTAGGCCCAGAGAATAAACCCCATCACCATGCCTGTTAAGGCTCCGCGACGAGATCCCTTTTTCCAAAACAGACCGCCCACAATGGCAGGTAAAAACTGGGCTGCGGCTGCAAATGCGAGTAAACCAAATGATGATAACGGGCCTTGCTCACCCAAAATTCGGTAGTAGAAATAAGCCATTAGCATCAGGCTGAGGATGGTCATACGTCGAACAGTTAACAGTAGGGCGCCTAAATCCTTTTTATCTGATAATTTACGTCCAGAGAGCCTAAATAGCAGAGGCATGATGATATCGTTGCACACCATAGTAGACAGCGTAATGCTGGCAACAATGACCATCCCAGTAGATGCAGATAGCCCGCCGATAAAGGCTAACATGGCTAACGTTTTGCTGCCTGACTCCAGTGGCAGCATAAGCACAAAGGTGTCCGCGTCGATGGGCTCACCACTAAAGTAAAAATTACCGGCTGTGGATATCGGTAAAACAAAAATGCCTATCACAAGCATGTATAGCGGGAATATCCAGCGCGCGACACGTAAATTGCGGATGTCTGTATTTTCAACCACGGCCACATGGAATTGGCGCGGCAAACACAGGATAGCGATACAAGCGAGAAGAATCTCCGTGAGAAAGCTCCCTCCCAAAAAGCTTTGATACTTTCGTTCGCTATGGAGCGCTTGGGTGATTTGATAGAGGGTGTCGCCAAAACCGTCAAACACATTAATTGAGACAAATAATCCGACAGCGATGAACACGGTGAGCTTAACGATAGATTCGAAAGCAACTGCTAGCACCATGCCTTCGTGATGTTCGGTCGCATCAATGTGGCGGGTGCCAAACAAGATGGCAAAAATAGCCATCAAAATAGCTACAAACAGTGCCGTATCACTCCCTTTGCTGAGTGCTTCTGTGGCACCGGGTGTTAGGGCATTAAAACTAATCGCCACTGCCTTAAGCTGCATAGCGATGTAAGGGAGTGTTCCGCAGACGGCGATTAAGGTAACTAAGACTGCAAGTGATTGGCTTTTGCCGTAACGCGACGAAATGAAATCCGATATGGTTGTCGTGTTTTGTTGCTTACTGATAAGGATCATTTTCTCGACGACCCGCCACCCAAGGGCATAGACCAGAATAGGCCCTATGTAAGTGGCCATGAACTCCCAGCCTGAATAGGTGGCTCGCCCGACGGCGCCGTAAAAGGTCCAAGAAGAGCAGTAGACAGCCAAGGACAGCGAGTAAACCACAGGGTTACTTGCGTAAGACTTTCCTTTTTGGGTGCTATCGCCGTAATAAGCGATACCGAAGAGCAGTCCCACATATAATAATGAGACTAAAATGATAAACCAGCCCGACAGCATGTCGACAAACCTTATAGTTACACCTGAATAAATCTAGTGTAACCGAATCTTGCGCATAACCTAACGCTTTCCCTTATACCATCGTCTACCTTATTGAAGGGTAAGGCGTTTTCGACCAAATACAAGAAGCAAGCAACGGCGCCGCTTGCAGCCAATTGTTGACAATGGGTTGACAAAGGTTACCGACTAAAGTCGGGGATTTTTTTGTCAATGCTCTTTGCTAAATTCAATCTGTCTACTATTTCACTTGATCCGATAACAAAAAATAAAGGAAAGTGCCATGTCAATCAGTAGTGAAACCGCAAAAGCGTACTGGAGTGAAAATCTCCGGATTATCTTAACTTACCTTGTCATCTGGTTCGTAGTCTCCTACGGCTGTGGCATTCTTTTTGTTGATCAGCTCAATGAGATCCAATTCTTTGGATTCCCATTAGGTTTTTGGTTTGGTCAGCAAGGCTCAATTTTCGTCTTCGTCGGGTTGATCTGGGCATACGTGTTCAGCATGAACAAACTCGATGAGAAGTATGACGTTCACGAATAATAATAAAATTTAGAACAGGACGGCGTGATTATGAGTGTTGATGTTTTATCTTACCTCTTTATAGGCGGATCCTTCCTCCTATACATCGGTATCGCAGTGTGGGCCCGTGCTGGGTCAACAAAAGAGTTCTACGTGGCAGGTGGTGGTGTACATCCGGTTGCTAACGGTATGGCTACTGCCGCTGACTGGATGTCAGCAGCTTCCTTTATTTCTTTAGCGGGTCTAGTTTCGTTTATCGGACGTGATGGTTCTGCGTATCTCATGGGTTGGACCGGTGGTTACGTACTCCTAGCCATGCTTTTAGCGCCTTACTTGCGTAAGTTTGGTAAATTTACTGTGCCAGACTTTGTGGGCGACCGTTATGAGTCTAACGTGGCGCGTACCATTGCGGTGGTATGTACTATTGTAATCTCGTTTACCTATGTAGCAGGTCAAATGCGTGGTGTGGGTATCGTATTCTCACGTTACTTACACGTAGATATTAATACGGGCGTTATCATTGGTATGGCGATTGTATTCTTTTATGCTGTTTTAGGTGGCATGAAAGGGATTACCTACACTCAGGTAGCTCAATACTGCGTATTGATTCTTGCCTTCACCGTTCCGGCTTTCTTCCTATCAGCTCAAGTAACAGGTCATATCCTGCCGCAAATTGGTTTAGGTGCGACGCTTGATTCTGGACAGTCTGTATTAGCGACGCTTGATCAGCTCTCTGTAGATCTCGGTTTTGCTCAGTACACGGCGGGTAAAATGTCTACAATTGATATTTTCTGTCTGACTGTGGCGCTGATGTGTGGTACGGCGGGTCTTCCTCACGTAATTGTACGTTTCTTCACGGTTCCTCGTGTTAAAGATGCACGTACGTCTGCTGGTTGGGCGCTTATCTTCATCGCACTACTTTACACCGCTGTTCCAGGTGTTGGTGGCTTTGGTCGTGTGAACTTGATTCAAACGGTTAACGGTGTTGATAACACGGGTACAACCTATTCAGAAATTCCTAGCTGGTTCAAAAACTGGGAAAATGCTGGCCTGTTAGGTTGGAATGACCGTAATGGTGACGGCAAAATCCAATATGCAGCAGGTAATGCATTTGATGGCAACGGTAAGCCAGCCTTTGGCGACGAGCGTGGTGACCAAGGTCAGCGTATCGCTACCAATGCGATCCAAGGTGCTGATTTTGATGCCTCTAAGCAACCGTTTGCAAACGAGCTATATGTAGACCGTGACATCATGGTATTGGCTAACCCTGATATTGCGCAACTTCCTGCCTGGGTAATCGCCTTGGTGGCAGCGGGTGCTGTAGCGGCCGCTCTATCGACTGCGGCAGGCTTATTGTTGGTAATTTCGACAGCGGTAGCGCATGACTTGATGAAGAAAACCATTAATCCGAATATTACTGAGAAGCAAGAGCTTATGTATGCACGGATGGCCGCCGTTGTGGCAATCTGTATTGCTGGTTACTTCGGTATTAACCCTCCTGGCTTTGTGGCGCAGGTGGTGGCACTCGCCTTCGGTATTGCATGTGCGTCGGTCTTCCCAACTATTATGCTGGGTATCTTCTACAAGCGCATGAATACACAAGGTGCCATTGCCGGTATGTTGGTTGGTTTGATCTCTACCGTTGGCTACATGTGGTACTTCGTCTTCGGTGGCGGTGATAAAGCTGACTACTTCATGGGAATAGGTCCTGGTGGATTCGGTGCGGTAGGCATGGTGCTTCACTTCGTCGTTGCTATGATTGTTGCATCAATGACGCCTCCTCCTTCTGAAGAGATGCAGCGTATTGTAGAAGATCTACGTATCCCACGTGGTGCGGGTGAAGCTCACGATCACTAAAACCTGTGAACGATATAGCATATAAACTTGTTATATCGTTACGCTCAAAAACATAAGGCGTATCGGCGAAAGTTGATGCGCCTTTTTTATCAGTGGCCAGCCTGCTGTTTATAGGAATGAGGCCGCTTGGATAAAGGAGTGTCGTTATGCCTACTTCGTTTAAGATGGATAACTTACCGTTTAGTTTGCTAACGGAAAGCGAGCAAGCCACATTGCGTAATCATTTGGATATAGCTTATTTCCAAAAGGGCGAAGTGGTTATGGCGGCAGGGTCGGTACCGGAAGGCGTGCATGTTATTTTAAAAGGCCGGGTATCGGAGAGTGAGTCCCGCGATGATGAAAGCGGACAATCTCATCAAGTTTATGTTCATTACGAAAATGAAGATTACTTCGGTGCTTGGTCTGCCATTAAAGGTAAGGCGATACATAACTTTATCGCTGAAGAAGAAACGATTTGCCATATTATACCCACCAAAACTGTTCTTGATTTGGTGTCAACCAATGCGTTGTTTGCCGATTATTTCCAACAAAACTTAGCCGCGAAAACAGAAATTGTAGAGCAACACAGCGGCGAAACTCAGGACATGGCAGAGTTCATGCTAGCCCGCGTGGGTGAAGGTGTGATTCGGGATCCATTAATTGTTCTGGAAGAAACCACAATAAAAGAAGCCACCTTATTTATGCGTGAAAACCAGGTCGATTGCTTCTTGGTAAAACGCGGCACACGTTACGGTATGGTAACGGGCACAGATCTACTGAATGCCGCCGTTGTTAGTGAAATGCCACTCACAACGCCGGTTTCAGAAATAGCGACATACCGCCTGATTAGTATTCACCCCGATGATTACTTATTTAATGCATTAGTGACCATGACTCGGCAACGAATTGAGCGTGTTGTGGTGATGAAAGAGCAAGAGCTGATCGGTATTGTTGATTTGACCGATGTATTGAGTTTCTTTTCGAGTCACTCCCATGTCATTGGGTTGCGCATCGAACGAGCGAATACCGTCGAGGACTTGTTCATAGCCGCTAGCGGTTTGAACGAGTTGATTAAATCGCTGGTCTCGTATGGTGTAAAAACGCGCTTTGCGATGGACCTGTTATCCGCAATGAACGGCCGGGTTATGGCTAAACTGTTTGAAATGCTCATCCCCGAGGATATGCAGCCACATGTGTGTTTGATCGTCATGGGGTCAGAAGGTCGGGGCGAGCAAATTATGAAAACAGATCAGGATAACGCCATTATCCACCGTGATGGGCTTGTTTGGCCGCAAATGTCACAAACATTGCAAGAATTCTCCAATAAATTAATGGAGTTCGGCTACCCGCCATGCCCAGGCAATATTATGGTATCTAACCCGTATTGGGTGAACTCACTGGGTGATTGGACTCAAAAGTTAGCTGACTGGTCGAGTAGCTGGGAAGAGCAAGACCAGATGAATTTAGCCATCGCCGTTGATGCAAAACCGGTTGCGGGGAATCCGGCTTTGTTTAAAGCGGGTCGTAATTGGTTTTTTAAATCGCTTAAAAATAATGATTTGTTCTTCTCACACTTTGCAAAAGTGGCGCTGGAATTTCACACACCGTTAACTTTATTTGGTAATTTGAAAGATAAGGGGCAGTTGGACATTAAAAAGGGAGGGATTTTCCCTATCGTCCACGGGGTGCGTACCTTAGCGCTTGAATATCGGATTTTGGCAACGAACACTTTTAAGCGTATCGAGGCGTTGGTAGAAGCTGGCATTATGGAAGATAAACACGGACGCGAGTTAAGTGAAGCGCTAGGGTTGTTTATCCAATTACGCCTCAGGCAGCAAATTAAGCGGGCCGAAGAGGAAGAGAAGGGTATTGATCCAACGCCTAATACGCTGGACTTACAATCTTTGCATAAAATGGATCGGGAGCTTTTACGTGATGCCTTTCATGTGGTTAAAGGGTTTAAAAAGCACCTGGAATCTCGTTATCACCTAGGGAGTCGATGATTCATGATCATCCCGCGTACGATTCGAAAACTGAAAGACAAGATGGATCACAAACAAGGGCCTTATGCTCATCTTTTTGAGCCTTATAAAGGCGACGAGGTTGTGTCATTAGATTGTGAGACGACAAGTCTCGATGTGAGCGGCGCTGAAATTTTGTCGATAGGTGCTGTTAAGATCCGAGGAAAAAAACTGCTAACCAGCGAACGCTTAGATATTAAGCTGAAACCGCCCAAAACACTCACAGGTGATTCCATTGTTGTACATAAACTGCGTGCAACGGACTTAGAGGGAGGTATTGAGCTAGAAGATGCGTTGCAGCAAGTGCTCGCATTTGTAGGTAACCGGCCAATTTTAGGTTATTACGTTAATTATGATATTCGCATGCTGGATAAATTTATTCGGCCTATCTATGGGTTTGGTTTGCCGAATAAGGCCATAGAGTTATCTCATGTGTACCATGACATTATTAAGTGGCGTTCAGTCGGCGGTAATATAGACCTGCGATTTGATACTATTTCTAAACAGCTTGATATTCCGATGCTTGAGCGGCACACCGCTTTAGGTGATGCAATTACCGTAGCGCTCATGTATGTTCGGTTGACTCATGGCTCCCCACCTGAGGTGGCGTGCTAACCGGTTGGTACGTCGCTCTTTTTCTTTGCCAGTAGCTTGATAGATATGATTTTATTGGCTCGTTTTTTGCATTTAACTATTCATATATTGCAAAATTGCCGCTAAGCGTCATTTATATGGCGCTTATGCTGGTGGTTAGCTTGTGAACACAGGTTAATTGCTTATAATGTCAATAAGTTGTCATTCAGGGTGCAAGATGATTGAGCGAACGGATATCCAAAGTGTACTAACCCAAATGCGAGCCATGAAAGAACAGGCCCAAATGGGTGTTAGTCATGTCAATAATCCGGCAGAAGTGGCTATGCCTTCTGTACGCCCTGTTGCTGAAAGTAATGATGGCTTTGGCTCTTTATTAAAAAGTGCAATCGACGGTGTAAATAATACGCAAATGGAAGCATCACGCCTTGCAACGGCTTATGAGCAGGGGGATACCAGCGTAGAGCTAACGCAAGTAATGGTACAGTTACAAAAAGCTTCCGTGTCTTTTCAGGCGATGACTGAAGTGCGTAATCGTCTCGTGTCTGCGTATGAAGATGTAATGAACATGTCAATTTAATGACGATTTCGGAAAGTAATACTGGTCATGGCTACTGATAACAGCACAGTCACAATCGAAACCTCCGGAGGAGGGCTACTAGCGGGGTTTAATAAACTGTCGTTTTTGCGTCAGTTTGGCCTAATGGTAGGGCTGGCTGCCAGTATCGCTATTGGCTTGGCTGTGGTCTTGTGGTCTAAAGCACCTGATTACCGCGTTCTTTTCTCAAACCTACAATATGCTGATGCCAATGAAGTTATTGATCAGCTTAACTTATTGAGTATTCCTTATAAGTTTGAAGGCGATGCTCGAACAATCCTTGTCCCCGAAGAATATGTCTATCAAGCCCGACTGCGGCTTGCTTCCGAAGGCTTTACTAATGATAAGACAGTAGGCTTTGAGCTGCTCGATCAAGAGCAAAGCTTAGGGGTGAGCCAGTTTATGGAAAGTGCTCGCTTTCGGCGAGGGCTAGAAGGTGAGTTGGCACGCACTATCACTAGCGTAACCGCGGTGCGTAATGCCCGTGTCCATTTAGCGATTCCTAAAGAAAGTGTGTTTGTACGCGATCAAAAGCAACCCAGTGCTTCAATTTTTGTGGAGCTTTATACGGGGCGAAAACTAGATAGGGCTCAAGTAGCGGCGATTGCGAACTTAGTCGCGTCGTCTGTGCCTTCTCTAGACGTCAAAAATGTGACGGTGGTCGATCAGCGCGGGCAGTTATTAAATTCGCGAGACGAAGATGTTGATGTCGTTTTGGCTGGCAAGCAGTTTGAGTACTCAAGAAAAGTAGAAGAGACGCTCTTAAACCGAGTTAACAGTATTCTAATGCCGGTTGTCGGCCAAGGGCGTTATCGAGCTGAAGTATCGGCAGATGTCGATTTTACGGCAGTTGAACAAACCGACGAAATTTATAACCCGGATCTCCCTGCACTCAGAAGTGAGCAAACGCTGGAGGAAACACGTGTAGGTACGGCCCCGGCGCAGGGTGTTCCTGGGGCGTTATCTAACCAGCCGCCAGGGCCTACAGCTGTCCCTGAAGTGGCGAATGGCGCGGCAGGAGACGGTGGTGCAGCCACAGTGCCTGGTACGGCTAAAAATCAAGCGACACGTAATTTTGAATTAGACCGTTCTATTTCTTATACACGGCACCATACAGGGCGAATAGGGCGTTTAACGGTTGCTGTTGTCGTCGATGATTTGACAGCATCGGATCCAGAAACAGGAGAGCTCACACGAACACCGTGGAGTGAAAGTGAATTAGCGCGCTTACGTATTTTGGTACAAGATGCTGTCGGTTTTTCGGCGGTGAGAGGGGACAGTGTTAACGTGATTAACTCACCGTTTGTACCTGAGCAGCCGTTTGAGGATATTGAAATTCCTATCTGGAAGCAGCAATGGGTATGGGATATAGCCCGTCAGGTTGGCGCTGTGTTGTTTGTGCTCTTAATGGTGTTTGGTGTGTTGCGTCCTATACTGAAAAACCTAGCGACAACTGGCGCAATTATCCCAACTAAAAAAACAGATGAAACCGATGAAGTGGCAGCTGAGTTAGAAGGTTTGGGCGGTCAAGATCTGTCAGATGACAAGGTAACGTTCGGTGGGCGAGGTGATGGTTTGTTACCTACGCCAAGTGAGAGTTTTGAATTTCAATTAAATGCAGTGCGTAGCATGATCGCCGAAGATCCTGCGCGTGTAGCACAAGCCGTGAAGCAGTGGTTGAACCGAGATGAGTGATGAAGAGCTAACGGATATCGAAAAAGCCGCCATACTCATGATTAGCTTGGGTGAGGATGATGCGGCTGAAGTGCTCAAGTATCTTGGCCCTAAACAGGTTCAGATGATCGGCGAAGCCATGAAAGAATTGGACAACATCGCTCAATCGCGCGTGGAAGGTGTTGTTAGTGACTTTATGGAATTGGTTCAAGACCAAACCGGTATTGGTATCAATAATGATCGTTATATCCGCGCTATGCTGAATCAGGCATTGGGTGAAGAAAAAGCAAAAACGCTGATTGATCGTATACTCATGACGACCAACACGTCAGGTTTGGATACGATGCGTTGGATGGAACCGCGTCAAATTGCAGAGACCATTCGTTACGAGCACCCGCAGATTCAATCCGTCATCATCGCGTATCTAGAGCCTGATCAAGCCGCCAATGTGTTATCTTACTTTGACGATAAAGTGCGTCTAGACATCATTATGCGTGTGTCATCTATGGACCGTGTGCAGCCGCAAGCCTTGCAAGAGCTTAACGAAATGCTCGAAGGGCAATCAACTAGCTCGGCTGGTCAGTTCCGCACCATGGGTGGTGTGAAACATACCTCAGATATCATGAACCTCATCGAGAGCACCATCGAAGCCGAATTGATGGAAGGTATTAAAGAGGTTGATGAAGGCTTGGCAAATCAAATTCAAGAGCTCATGTTTGTCTTTGATAACTTGATTGATGTCGATGATAGAGCGATCCAAGTGATCTTGCGTGAAGTGGCTAGTGATGTCTTGATTTTGGCGCTCAAAGGCGCGGATACTGCCTTGCAGGAAAAAATCTTTAGGAATATGTCTAAACGAGCTGCCGAACTTCTACGTGACGACCTTGAAGCGAAAGGCCCTGTTCGTGTTAGTGAAGTTGAAGATGCTCAAAAAGAGATCTTGTCTGTTGCACGTCGTTTGGCGGATGATGGAGAGATCATGCTGGGTGGCGGTGGCGAGGCCATGCTTTAACCATTCAGTGTCTTTCTCATAATGCGATTTATAAGTCACAGTGATGCCAAATGTCAGCTAAATTCCGCCCAAAATCATCCCAAGTACCCTACGAGAATTGGGTGCTTCCGGATGTTTCTTCTTCACAACCTTCTAAGGCTGGCTCTTCAGTAGGCATTGCATCAGGCACAACTGAGCCCTCGACATCTAAGCGCACTAATACCATTGGTCAAGCGGGAATAGCTCATTCGGCTCAAACAGCGTCGAAAGACACCGCCAGTGCGCAAGTGACGGTGGTTGATGAAGAAGTCGTTGCAGAAAAGGTAACGTTGGCAGAGTTAGAAAAAATTCATGAGCAAGCTCACCTTGAAGGCTACGAAGAAGGGCGCGAGGAAGGCCGTAAAGCTGGACATGCAGAAGGGTTGGCTCAGGGGTTAGCAGAAGGCCGTGCGCAAGCGGATGCTGTGCTAGCTCAGCAACAAGCGCAATTGGTTAGCTTGATAACGGCATTAAATGCTCCCTTAGCGCAACACCAACAGCAATTAGCGTTATTGGCTACTGAGCTGTCATTAGCTGTGGCAGAAGCGGTTATACCGTCAGCTGTATTGGCTAGCGACTTTAAGGCCATCGCTCAAGCTGTGGAGGAGTCGTTGGCGCAGCTCCCTAATAACGTAGGTCGTATTCGTGTCTTAGCTCATCCAGATGAAGTGAATGCGGTGAATGAATGCGTTGCGGCAATGGTTGATGACGATGTGCAAGTGAGTGTGGTGGCTAAGCCTGATATTCAGCAAGGCGGCTGTGTGATTAAATCAGAGCACACAGATATAGATCATCTCATCCAAACCCGCTTTGACGCGGTAGCTGGTGAGCTGCGTGAGCGTGTTGCGTTAGCATTGAGCCATCAGCCCGCGGATCAAACTCATCAAGCAGACGACAATGGATCCGAGTAACTTTACGGCTGGTTTAGAGGGGGTTTTATCAACCCCGCTTGCACAACCTGCTCCGCGTTTAGAAGGGCGAATCACCCGTTTGATAGGCCTAACTATTGAGGCGGTTGGGCTGCGTGTTGCTATCGGTGATAATTGCTTAATTCTCGTATCTAATTCGCAAAAAATTGAAGCTGAAGTCGTTGGCTTTAATGATGAAAAGATTTATCTAATGCCTTTGCAGCCGGTTGAAGGCTTGTCAGCAGGGGCAAAGGTTATTCCTATGACGGCCTCTCGGAACGTCCCTGTGGGTTTTGAGTTGTTAGGGCGCGTTTTAAATGGTGTAGGCGAGCCTATAGATAGCAAAGGACCTTTGGGGTGTGCGTTATCTGTTTCCATGGCTGGCGAGACCATTAACCCGTTGGATAGACACCCCATTGATGAAACTCTCGATGTAGGAATTAAAGCCATAAATGCACTGCTAACCGTAGGTAAAGGGCAGCGGTTAGGCTTGTTTGCCGGTAGTGGTGTGGGTAAATCGGTGCTACTCGGTATGATGACGCGAGCAACGTCAGCAGATATAACGGTCGTAGGCTTGATCGGGGAGCGGGGGCGAGAGGTCAAAGAGTTTATTGAGCATAATTTAGGCGAACAAGGCTTAGCGCGCTCTGTCGTTGTGGCATCTCCCGCTGATGATTCGCCCTTAATGCGATTGCGAGCTTCTCAGCTCACTACGCGCATTGCTGAGTATTTTCGGTCCCAAGGTAAAAGTGTGCTGCTGTTGGTCGATTCGCTCACGCGTTATGCGCAGGCGCAGCGTGAAATTGCCTTAGCTATCGGTGAGCCTCCAGCAACTAAAGGGTATCCGCCCTCTGTGTTCGCTAAACTGCCCAAGCTGGTAGAGCGAGCGGGTAACGATGCGACAGGTAAGGGGTCTATTACGGCTTTTTACACGGTATTAACCGAAGGGGATGATCAGCAAGACCCGATTGCTGATTCAGCACGGGCTATTTTAGATGGTCACGTTGTGCTTTCGCGTCAGCTCGCTGAGCAAGGGCATTATCCGGCAATCGATATAGAGGCTTCTATTAGTCGGGCTATGCCGGCAATTGTTGAGGCGGCGCATTTAAAGGCTGCCATGCGATTTAAGCAGCTATACTCAAAATATCAGCAAAACACTGACCTCATTGCGGTGGGGGCTTATGTGCGTGGTAGTGATCCTGATACTGACTTTGCAATCGAAAAAATGCCGACTATCCGTCAGTTTCTGCAGCAAGGTTTGCATGAATCCGTTAATGTAGAGCAAAGTTTGCAAATGTTGGCGATGTCTTTGCAGCCTAATGAGCCGCCGGCTCGGCCTGCTGTTAAAAAATAAGGCTGTTTAATTCACGTCATTAAAAGCCCCTGATATCGCTACAGTTAGATAGGTTGAATTATGAAAAAGCGCTCTGAGCGTCTATCGCTCGTTGCTGATTTGGCTGAGCGGCGCAAGAAAGAAGCGGAAAAGTTCTTGGCTGATCAGATTAAGCGGGTGGACTCTGACGCAACGCAGTTGCTGCAATTAGAGCAATATTTGTCTGAATACCAAAGCTTATATCAGCAGGCAATGCAACAGGGGATGTTGGGGCCTCAGATAGTAAACTATCAGGCGTTCATGACCAAAATAGCCGACACAATTGAGCAGCATAAAAAAACCATGAAGGTGAATAAAGACCAGTTAGCCCAAGTGAAGCGCTATTGGGCACAAATGCATGGTCGCCACAGTGCGTTGGAGTCGTTAGCCGATAAGGCACTGGATGCCGAACAACAAAAAGCTGATAAAGCACTTCAAAAGCAGTTAGATGAGCGCTCCCAGCAGACCACTTCTGTTTTTTAGCGCTCTCTTAGTGGGTAATGCTTCATTGTTGTGAGGCTGGCCTGTTCTTTGCTAATAAGCTTAATATCTATGAAAAAGGTATTATGTTTATGGCGACTCAACTCTCACAAACTTCGCTCTTGATGCAGTTGGCGGGGACCTCTAATACAAAAACATCCTCAACCTTTAGCGGGTTGTTATCAATGGGTGGTTCTTCTCAAGGTGCTGATATATCAGGATTTTCTGGTTTTTCATCGCTTATGTCTGAATATTCTGTCAATGCTAAGCTGGTTGCCTCTGGGACATTCTCGTCGGGTGATTCGTCTGGTCTCGATAATGCCAGTAGCCTTGCCGCTTTGGTATCACGCCTAGATGTAGGCGGTAATGCCTTGCCGCTCGATGGGGGAAGTTTGTCGGACCAGCTTGCCGCTCTTACTCAGTCTTTGACCGGTTGGCAAACGATGTTGGGCGCTAATAGTAATCAGATGAGTACTGGTGATCTAGGTATGGCAGACATGATGCCGTCGGGCGTCGCCTCGTTACTTGCATTAATGGCGAATGTTGAGAACGGAGCTTCTTCGGGGGCTGGCAGTCTCTCAGGCGTTTTTGATGAGTTGAGTCAAAAACTGAGTGATACGTTAGATACCTTACGCTCGATGTTAGCCTCCTTAGACGAGCAGGCACTCCCGGCAACGCTTGAGGCTGGTGCTTCGGGTGCATATCCCGAAACAACAATAGTTAATGAATACGAAAGCACTCCTGTGTCGCAAGATGTGTTGCTGGATGCGGTTTCGGCAGATAACTCATCGGAGCCAGTGCAAACTGTGAATGTGTCTGCAGAGCAGGCAACTGATGAGTTTAATCAATCAGCCGCTGAAGGGGGAGAGACGGAGGGCTCTGTATCCACTCATGTGTTTGATACAAGAATGAGTGAGCAGTTAATCACCAAGTTGAAAAACCTGTTAGATGATATAGAAAAGATCACGGGTGAAAAAGCTGACGCCCAAGATGGAGAAGCCGATTCAACAACCGCTTTGGCACTGGCGTTTAATAATACGTCGCTTGAAACTCCTCGCGATGTGGTTGGTTTGATCGAGCAGGTGGTGAACCGCTTGCAGGGGATCGAAACAACTAGTGAGACGCTAAATTCCCAACCGCTAGCCGCACAGCAAACAGTATCTCAAGCGTCCTTGAGTCAATTCTCTGCTTTGCAAGAAGAGGCCGGGCAACAGGAATGGTATGACCTGACTTTGGGGAAGGTTTCAGATCCATCGGCTGGGCAACAAAATGGTGAAGCGATACCGAGCGACGATGTTCTGTCGGTTAATGCGTCGTCGATGTCTGAAAATGAAAGTAACCTCTCTGCATCCGCAGACTTGGTTGATGCGACTTTGGAACCTTTGTCGGCAACGTCAGCGACAGATGGTCTTGTATCTGAGCTACCTGAGCCAGAAATTGCAGCGGCACTCGTCGCAGCAAATCGAGCTAACCAAGCGACTAAAGCTGATCAAAGCGGTGTATCAATGAACGCGACGGTTACGCAGGGAGGCTCTTATCAAGATTCCGGATCCCAGAACAGTACCAACAATTTAGGAGGTGGAGCGGCGCTCGCGTCTAATGCATCCGGTGCTGTGCAGACCCCCATTAATTCAAATACCCAAGCGGCTCCAGCTGATGTCGCGGTAGCTTCTAAGTTAGATCAGAGTATGCGTGATCAGGATGTTGCTGATGTGAGCCGCAGAAATGCGGCGTTGAATGACGAATCGGCATCTAATGCGTCCATAAGAGATCGAGCTGAAACGAGCTTGAGTGGTTTAGCTCAGGCAGCGTCAGCGTTGAACCGGACCTCAACCCCAGTGCAAATGAATATGCCAGCGGGGATGAATCCAGGACAACCCGGTTGGTCTGAGGCGATGTCTGAGCGGGTAGTTTGGGCAAGTAAACAAGGTGTGCAAACCGCGACCTTACAGCTAGACCCGCCAGAGTTAGGGAGTTTGCAGGTTAAGTTGCATATTACGCATGACCAAGTCAGCGTAAGCTTTTCGTCGCCACATGCCTCGGTAAGGGATTCTGTAGAGCAAAGTATGCCGCGTTTAAAAGAAATGCTCGAAGAGCAGGGGTTGAGCTTAGGTGAATCATCGGTCAATGACCAAGGTGCTTCCTCTTCCGATCGAGATAGGGATGAGCAAACAGGAGTAGCGAGCAGAGATGGTCGTTATGATGCTTCTCGTGAAGAAGGTGCGGAAGTGTCTGAAAATGAAAACAAAAGTTCACTTTCTTTGGTCGATTATTATGCCTGAGCCTACGAAATTCTAGCGGTGTGTTATATTTATAACGAGCTGAATTTTGGTGGCTTTTTGTAGCCGTGTTTGGCGGCTATGAATAGTAATAATTTAGAGTAAAGGGTGATACGGTATGGCTGAAGAACAAGCAGCAGCTGAAGAAGGCGGTAAATCTAAAAAGAAACTCATAATCTTCATTATTATCGGTGTTCTCTTAGGTGCAGCCGCCGCTGGTGGCGCAGCATTCTTTTTGCTGGGAGGGAAAGAAGAAGTTGTTGTTGAAGTAGAATCGATAAAAAAAGAAGCAATCTACAGTAAAATCCGTACACTTGAAGGTAAGCCTTCATTTGTGGCAACTTTGCAATCAGCCGATGGAAAACGCCATTATTTACAAGCGTTTGTTGAAGCTAAGAGTCGAGACCAAGATGTGGCTGATGCGCTAACCCTTCACATGCCATTGATTGTTGCGCGTTTAAATAATTTATTTGCAACGCAAGACTTTGATGAACTGATGTCTATTGAAGGTAAAGAAAAGTTGCAACAGGCCTCAACAGAGTTAGTACAAGGCATTCTACAAGAAAAGATTGGTAAGCCAGGTGTTGAAAAAATCCTGTTTACTAACTTTGTGATGCAGTAGTAATTTAGTAACGGGCTAAGTATTAGTCGAGTCGGTCGTTAACGGGATCAAACCTCTCCATGTCGGTAAAAGACCTCTTATCACAAGATGAAATAGATGCACTTCTTCACGGTACAGATGACTCCGATGCAGGGGAAGCGGAAGAAGAAGTAGATTATGGCGACGGTGAAGTTCGCCCCTATGATCTGGCCAGCCATGAGCGTATTGTTCGTGGCCGTATGCCGACGCTTGAAATGATTAATGAGCGTTTTGCGCGTTTGGCTCGTGCTAGTTTATTTACTTTATTGCGACGCGGTGCCGATGTGGCGGTGGGCGGCGTGCAAGTCATGAAGTACAGTGACTACATCAACACATTGTATGTACCCACCAGTGTAAACATTGTTAAGGCGCCGCCGTTGCGAGGCACAGGCTTGGTGATTATGGACGCCAAGCTGGTCTATAAAATGGTAGATAACTTTTTTGGTGGTGATGGGCGTCACGCTAAGATCGAGGGGCGCGAGTTTACTCACACTGAAACCAGGCTGGTTTACAAAGCTATTGAGTTGCTCTTTAAAGACTTAGATGAGGCGTGGCGTTCTGTTTACCCGCTGCACTTCACCCGGGTTGGTCATGAGATGAACCCCGCAATGGCCAATGCAGTCAGTCCTTCTGAGGTCGTTGTGGTAAGCACCTTCCACGTGGATCTGGAAGGGGGAACCGGTGAGTTTCATGTAACTTTGCCTTACTCGATGCTCGAACCGATTCGAGATCTGCTTGTATCTGGCTTCCAGCCGGCAGAAGATGAAAAAGATGACCGTTGGATTGATGCTTTCCGCCGTGACATTGCGTTGGCCGATATGAAGGTCAGTGTTACGGTAGCGGAGCGTGAAATTACCCTGCGCGATGTGATGGAGCTACAAGCCGGGGATATAATACCGATTGAAATCCCTGAAAATCTTGAGCTTAAAGCCAATGCAGTGCCTATCTTTCATTGTAAGATGGGTACATCCCGTGGCAATCTGGCTGTAAAAATAATCGATAAAATCAAACTGACGGATTGATTTTAGCTGTAGAGCAGACGCTGTATGAGTGACGAAAACGAAAACACAGAAATGGACGTTGATCAGCAAGCGATGGCTGATGAGTGGGCCGCCGCAATGGAAGAGCAAACCGCTGATGCCAGTGGTGCCGATGATGCGGTGAGTGCGGTTGCGTTTGATGAGTTAAGTGATGATAGCAGCCCCGGCCATGATCCTAAGCTAGATGTCATAATGGACATCCCAGTCAGCTTATCAATGGAAGTGGGTAGCACAGAAATATCCATTAGAAATTTACTGCAACTGAGCCAAGGCTCGGTGGTTGAATTAGACCGAGTCGCTGGTGAGCCATTAGATGTCATGGTGAATGGAACGCTAATCGCTCATGGTGAAGTGGTGGTGGTTAATGAGAGGTACGGGATTAGGCTAACCGATGTCATTAGCCCGCAAGAACGGATTAAGCGTTTAAAATAATGAGAGTTTTGTTCTCTGTAATGGCGGTAGTAGCATGGATGTCTGGGTTAGCCAACGCTGCACCTCCTCCTTCCTCGAATACACCTGCTGAAATTGATCTTACTTCTGCCGTACTACAGGTAGTTGTTGGGCTGGGCTTAGTTATAGTACTCATCTTGGCGCTTGCGTGGGTGCTTAAGCGGGTCACACGGTTACATAATACTCATCAGCAGATGAAAGTTGTTTCTAGTTTGGCGCTGGGAACGCGAGAGCGCGCGGTGCTAATCGAAGTAGGTGGGCGGCAAGTGTTGTTAGGCGTTTCGCCTGGTCGAGTATCATTGTTAGAAAGTTACGATGAACCTATCATCACGGCGCCTCAAGGCGGTGAGTTTGCTTCTCAGCTTAAAGCTTCGCTTGCTATGCAGCAAAAAAAGGGAAGTTCCTCGGATCAACCTAAAAGCTCCGCATCACCTGAACCCGTACCCACAACAACAGAGATAGATCGCTAATGCGCTGGCTGCTTGTGCTTTTGTCATTATTGCCTGCAATGGCGTGGTCTGCTGATGTTGGGATTCCGGCGGTTACGTTAACGACTGATGCTGATGGAAATCAGAATTATAGCGTAACCATTCAAATCCTCGCATTAATGACGATGCTGACATTCCTGCCGGCTATCTTGTTAATGATGACGTCTTTTACACGGATTGTTATTGTTTTCTCCATTTTGCGGCAAGCTCTGGGCCTTCAGCAAACGCCTTCCAACCAGGTAATGATTGGTCTGGCGCTGTTTTTAACCTTATTTATTATGACGCCAGTGCTCAATGAGGTTAATCAAGTTGCTGTTCAACCTTATTTAAATGAAGAATTAGACCCATTTGGGGCGGTGCAAGCGGCTAGTCAGCCATTTAGGGAATTTATGATGCACCAAACCCGAGAGAATGACCTCAACTTGTTTTTGCGTATCTCGGGTACGCCAGATGTTAATACGCCTGAAGATATACCATTCACGGTTTTAGTCCCTGCATTTGTAACCAGTGAGTTGAAAACGGCGTTTCAAATTGGCTTTATGATCTTCATTCCCTTTTTGGTGATCGACTTGGTTGTGGCCAGTGTATTAATGGCTATGGGTATGATGATGTTGTCACCTGTGATTATTTCATTACCGTTTAAAATTATGTTATTTGTTATGGTAGACGGTTGGGTAATGATTGTTGGGTCGCTGGTAGCAAGTTTTGGCTTGTGAGTGAGGATAAATGACACCACAACTGACATTAGACCTTTTTGGCGAAGCGCTCTGGCTTGTCGTTGAGTTGGTGTGTGTGATTGTGCTGCCCAGTTTGTTGGTGGGTTTGGCTATTGCTGTTTTTCAGGCAGCGACACAAATCAACGAACAAACGCTGAGCTTCTTACCGCGTTTGTTAGTGATTTTAATGATCGTTATGGCTATGGGGCCTTGGATTGTGACGCGTTTGAGTGATCAGTTTAATCAAATATTTGCCATGATACCGGTTCTTATTGGTTCACCATGATCGACTTGGCCCAGCTGAACATTGAAAACTGGGTATCAGCCTTCTTTATCCCTTTTTTTCGTATTGCTTCATTCTTAATGGCTATGCCTATGATAGGTACCCAACTAGTGCCTATGCGAGTCCGTTTAGGGTTGGCCATTGTAATGACGGCCGTTTTAGTCCCAGTACTGCCGCAGCCGCCCGTATTAAATGGCCTCTCTATCGATACCTATTTATTGATTGCACAGCAGGTACTGGTTGGGTCGGCGTTAGGTTTTTCCTTGCATATCTTTTTCCAAGTATTCGCTGTAGGTGGGCAGCTGATTGCTAACCAAATGGGCTTGGGCTTCGCGTCTATGACAGATCCCGCGAATGGTGTGTCCGTGGTGGTGCTTGGGCAGTTTTACCTTATGCTGGTAACGTTGCTTTTTTTGGCAATGGATGGGCATCTCATTATATTTAATGTGATCGCGACGAGCTTTGAAATACTGCCTGCGGCGGTGTTAAATTTTAGTTCTCTGCGCTTAATGGATATCGCCACCGCAGGCACTTGGCTATTCTCTGCTGCTTTGTTGATGTCTTTACCTGCGGTGACCTCGTTGCTGGTTATTAATTTAGCGTTTGGCATAATGACAAAAGCAGCACCGCAGCTAAATATTTTTGCAATTGGTTTTCCATTAACCATGACGCTTGGGCTGGTCATTACATGGATGAGCTTGTCAGGGTTTTTGGGGCAGTTTGAAGTGATTGCTGACCATGCGTTAGCGGTTATTCAGAGCCTCTTGGAGCAATAACGTGGCAGAAGAGACAGGTCAGGAAAAAACCGAAGAGCCCACCCCCAAGCGATTGCGGGATGCGCGCGAAAAAGGCGACATTCCGCGATCGCGGGAACTGAACTCTACCGCTTTGCTTATGGCAGCGGCGGCCGCTATGTTGATGTTTGGTAGCTACACCGCTAGTCACATTGCGGGCATGATGATGTCAGGCTTTGAGCTTAGCCGCGAGCAGGCTTTTGATCCCCAAATGATGATTATTCAACTGGCGGCCTCGGTTTATGAGGGTGCTATATCGGTTGCTGGGTTTATGGCCTTTGTGCTGGCCGCGGCATTGCTCGCTCCCATTGCATTGGGTGGTTGGAACTTTAGTGGGCAATCTATTCAGCCTAAGTTGAGTCGGCTTAATCCGGGCGCGGGGATTAAGCGGATGTTTTCAGTTAAAGCATTAGTTGAGCTGATTAAGGCGATTGGTAAGTTCTTGGTCGTCATGGCCTTTGCTGTATTTGTGCTAATGACGCTGCAACCGGAATTGTACGGCTTAGGTGCGCAAGATATACGAACCGCCATATTGCACGCGACTGATATGGTGGCTTGGGCTTTTTTAATTATGAGCGCTAGCCTGATTATTATCTCAGCTATTGATGTTCCTTTTCAGTTACATGATTACAGCAAAAAGCTAAAAATGACCTTACAAGAGGTCAAAGATGAAATGAAAAATACGGAAGGTAAGCCAGAGGTTAAGGGGCGGATTCGTCAGATGCAGCGAGAGATTGCTCAGCGTCAGATGATGAAGGAAGTTCCCGAAGCGGATGTGATTATTACCAACCCGACACATTTTTCTGTAGCGCTTAAATACATGGCGGATCATCGAAATGCTCCGGTTGTTGTTGCAAAAGGCGCTGATTTTGTCGCGTTAAAAATCCGAGAAATCGGTAATGAATATCAAGTACCTATTCTTGAGTCCCCAGCGTTGGCGCGAGCTATTTATTTCAATACAGAACTGGATCAGGAAATACCAGCTGGCTTGTATAAAGCTGTCGCGCAAGTATTGGCTTATGTCTTCCAGCTCAAGCGCTACCAGAAGCGTGAGGGAGAAAAACCTGTACGTCCCGCTGATCGTGAGCTCATTATCCCTCCTGAGTTGCGTACAGAAACTCCCTCTACGTAACGCCGACCTATCGCTATCTGTTTTACATTCGCGTAATCCGCAAACTGTTCTAATATTGACGCTATAGTGTTGTATTAACGGCACAAAAATTGCAATTATTCTGGGTTGATGTCAGCTATTTGTTGATAAGTAGCAAATCTTAGTATTTGTGATGTTTTTTTGACGTTATTGTGTTTGTTGTGTCATTTTTTTGACGAGAGGTTGGGTTGGATAGAACAGCAGTTATGCAAAATATGCGGGGGCTGAGCCAAGGAAACTTAGGCATACCGCTGTTTTTGTTGGTCATCTTGGCGATGGTCATGCTGCCTATGCCTGCCTTTTTATTGGATGTTTTGTTCACATTCAATATTGCATTATCCATCGTTGTGCTTTTAGTCAGTGTCTACTCACTTAGACCGCTCGATTTTGCAGTTTTTCCGACGATCTTGCTTTTATCTACTTTAATGCGACTAGCCCTGAACGTGGCATCGACACGTGTAGTACTCATGTACGGCCATGAAGGGGGCGACGCTGCCGGTAAAGTAATCGAAGCCTTTGGCTCTGTGGTTATCGGTGGTAACTATGTCGTAGGTATTGTTGTCTTTCTTATCCTGGTCATTATTAACTTTGTCGTTGTTACCAAAGGTGCAGGGCGTATCTCAGAGGTGAGTGCGCGTTTTACGTTGGATGCTATGCCGGGTAAACAGATGGCGATTGATGCTGATTTGAATGCTGGGCTCATTAATCAAGAAGATGCCAAACAGCGGCGTCAGGATGTAACGCAAGAGGCCGACTTTTATGGGGCTATGGATGGTGCTTCTAAGTTTGTGCGGGGCGATGCTGTCGCAGGTATTTTAATTCTGGTTATTAACATTTTAGGCGGCTTGCTAATAGGCTTAATCCAGCATGACTTAAGTTTTGATGTCGCTGTTGAATATTACTCGCTGTTGACGATTGGTGATGGCTTGGTCGCTCAAATTCCTTCGCTTTTACTCTCCACGGCTGCCGCCATCATGGTGACGCGTCAAAACTCGTCTAATGATATGGGTACGCAAATCATTAGTCAGATGTTTGGTTCACCTCGTGCTTTGATAGTAACGGCCGCTATTATGATGATTATGGGTTTGGTTCCGGGTATGCCGCATGTCGCTTTTCTATCATTAGCGGCGGCTTGTGGCGGAGCTGCTTGGTTCCTGATTCGCCAAAAAGAGCGGGCGCGCGTAAAAGCCGAAGTCGAACAGCAGATGAAATCAGAACCGAAAGCCTCCGAATCGCCTGATGATGCCAAGGATCTGGACTGGTCAGATGTAATGCCCGTGGATATGGTGGGGCTTGAAGTAGGTTATCGCTTGATCCCAATGGTGGATAAGCTACAGGGTGGACAACTACTTAATCGCATAAAAGGCGTGCGCAAAAAGCTGTCGCAAGATTTAGGTTTTTTAGTACCTTCTGTTCACATTCGCGATAACTTGGATCTGATGCCTGGAGCTTATCGCATCACTTTGATGGGCGTTGTGGCAGGCGAAGCTGATATTTTTCCAGACCGTGATTTAGCGATTAATCCGGGACAAGTGTTTGGTTCGTTGAAAGGTGTTGAAGTAAAGGATCCCGCATTTGGTTTAGCAGCAACGTGGATTGAGCCTGGGCAGCGGGAGCATGCTCAAACATTAGGTTATACCGTTGTCGATGCCAGTACGGTGGTAGCAACACACTTAAACCAAATTTTACAGAATCACGCTCATGAGCTGCTAGGGCATGAAGAAGTACAGCAATTGTTGGATATGCTGGCAAAAACGTCTCCCAAGTTGGTTGAAGACCTTGTGCCTACCAAACTGTCTATTAGTGTGCTGTTGAAAGTGTTGCAAAACTTGCTCATGGAGCATGTACCGTTGAAAGACTTTCGCAGTGTGGCGGAGGCCTTATCTGATGCGGCCACTCGCACTCAAGACCCCGTTGCGTTGACGGCATCAGTTCGTGTGGCTGTCTCGCGCTTGATTATTCAAACGATTAACGGTCCAGAACCAGAAATACCTGTTGTAACGTTAGATCCTAAATTAGAACAGCTGTTATTAGGATCGGTACAGCAAAGCCAAGGCAGTGACCAAGGGCTAGCGTTGGAGCCGGGTATGGCCGAGCGTTTACAAAACTCTTTGGTTGAAGCCGCACAAAAACAAGAAATGATGGGGCAGCCTTCGATTTTATTAGTTGCTGCACCGGTGAGGCCGCTCATGGCTAAATTTGTCAGGTATAGTGAACAGACAATACATGTGCTTTCTTATCAAGAAATACCAGAGAATAAAAAGATTACTATTGTGTCCACCGTTGGTGGGCAGGCGCGATAGCATGATATTAGACACCCTGAGCACGGATGACTGAGATGAAGGTTAAACGAATATTTGCACCTGATATGAGACAAGCGATGCGCCGGGCCCGGGAAGAGATCGGTCCTGATGCTGTCATTGTTTCCAATCACCGTGTTGCGGGTGGTGTTGAAGTAGTTGCCGCTCATGAACATGAGTTTGAAGCAGCTCAAGCTGAGTTTGCTCGTGAGCAAGCCCATAAAAAAGAACGGGAAGAGCAGGCCGCGGTTCAAGCGGTTAAAACTCGCGCTGATCTAGATGAGGAGCTGCGCAGAGCACGTATGCGCATTGCTGAAGCTCAGGAGGGTGCTGGTGGTTCTAAGCCGTTGGCCGATCATGGTAGCCGTAACCGACAGATCGACCCAGACGACGAAGAGGATCTTAAAATGATTCTAGAGTCGCTAAAACCTAAGCAAGGCACAGATGCAACGCCGGCAATAAATAGGCGGGTACCTAACGATACGCTGGACTGGATGGCAGATGACGATCTAGCTGATGAGCGTTTAGAAACGACTAAGCCTGATGCTTTATCAGCTACCCGAGATCATGTTGCTATTGAGTCCATGCAAGATGAGATCAAACAACTTAAAGCCCTTTTAGAGCAGCAAATGCAAATTTCTTCCCGCAAAGTATGGGTTGAAGAGCGTAAGAGCCGCAGTGATGTGGCGAATCATTCCAATCCTAATAGCATTGAAGGGAAGCTAGCCAAGCGATTTGAACGTGTCGGGTTAGGTGCAAAATTAACCGAGCATTTAATCCACTCAGTAGACCCTAATCTAGAGTTATCAAAAGCATGGCGCTCAGCATTGTCTCGGCTGACAGAGTCTGTGCCTGTTATGAGTGAAGACTATATATCACGTGGCGGGATGATTGCTTTTGTTGGGCCGACAGGCGTGGGCAAAACAACCACTATTGGCAAGCTGGCGGCACGTTACGTATTGCAGCATGGTAGTTCAGGTTTGGCGATGGTCACGACAGATAGCTACCGTATCGCCGCACATGAGCAATTAAAGACCTTTGGTCGTATTTTGGATGTGCCAGTACGGGTAGTTGATGAACAGAACACGCTAGAGGATGTACTCGCTTCGTTGCGCGGGAAGCGTTTAGTGTTAATCGATACCGCAGGGATGAGCCAGCATGAAGGCCCTAGCTTGGCGCAAAAAGCGATGCTTGAGGGCGTGTCGGTACGGATGAAAAAGTTGTTGGTCTTGTCATGCTCAAGTCAGCGTCAAGTTTTAGACGATGCGTACGATAACTATCATAGCATTGGTTTAAATGGGTGCGTGTTAAGTAAGCTGGATGAATCAGGTAGCCTAGGAGAGGCGCTGACATTGGCTGTTGAGCGCAACCTTCCCATAGCCTATGTAACCGATGGACAAAAAGTACCCGATGACATAGAAGTTGCACAGCGCAATGATCTCGTTAGTCGTGCTGTTGTTACCGCTCAAAAAGCGCTGGAACGAGAACGCCAGCGCAGTGCGCCGGGCAGTTCCGCCCTTCCTTCCGCAAGTTGAAGTAGATGTGCACATGAATAGTCACCACCCTGTAAAAGTCATAGCCGTCACTGGCGGTAAAGGCGGCGTTGGTAAAACCAACGTATCAGTGAACTTGTCATTAGCCTTGGGCGAGATGGGTCGCAAAGCTGTGCTGATGGATGCTGATTTAGGTCTAGCCAATGTCGATATAATGTTAGGGCTAAGGCCTAAGCGTAACATTAGTGATGTGTTGGCAGGTGAGTGCCGTTTGACGGATGTGATGTTAGACGTAAACGACAATGTTCGGATCGTGCCTGCCAGTTCTGGTACACAAGCCATGACTTCATTAAGTGCTCACGAGCATGCTGAATTGATCTATGCATTTAATGATGTTGCCGATGAAATGGATGTGTTGATCATTGATACAGCGGCCGGTATATCTGATTCAGTGGTAAGCTTTGTTAGGGCGGCACAAGAGGTACTTGTTGTTGTTTGCGATGAACCAACGTCAATTACTGATGCATATGCCTTGATTAAACTACTCAATCGCGATTATCGTATGACGCGCTTTAGAGTTTTAGCGAACATGGTATACACCGATACCGAAGGTAGGAGCATGTTTAACAAGTTACTTACAGTAACTGACCGGTTCCTTGATGTAACACTTCAATACGTCGGCTCAATACCTTATGATGAGAACGTTCGCAAATCAGTACAGCGACAAGTACCTGTACTTAAAGCGTTTCCAAAGAGTAAAGCCGCATTGGCCTATAAACAGTTAGCTACCCGAGTTGACAGTTGGCCAGTGCAAAGTATGCCGAGAGGCCATTTGGAATTCTTTGTTGAACAATTGGTTCAGGGTGTTTAATTTTCGGGTCTGGAAGGGGCTCCATGTACAACCCGCAAGATACAGCGTCTAGCAATGATTTAATTCAACAGTATGCGCCGTTAGTTAAGCGTATTGCTCACCATTTAATGGGGCGTATGCCTGCGAGCGTACTGTTAGATGACCTAATACAGGCAGGTATGATTGGTTTGCTGGAGGCAGCCAAAAAATATGATGCCACCAAAGGTGCAAGTTTTGAGACCTATGCGGGTATCCGCATACGTGGTTCTATTATCGATGAGGTACGTCGTGGCGACTGGACTCCTCGTTCTGTTCACCGTAATGGTCGCCGAATAAACGAAGCTATCAAAAAAATTGAAGGAGAAACCGGAAGAGATGCTTCAGATTCTGAAATAGCGGCCGAAATGGATATTAGTGTGGCTGAGTATCATGATCTGTTGAAAGACTCTGTGGAAAGCCGGTTATTCAGTTTTGAAGAGCTCACTAGTTCAGACGGTGAAGATACACCAGGACAGCAAGTAACAGGGGATGACCTTGGGCCTAGCATCCATGGTGAGAAAAATGCTTTCAAAAGCGCCCTGGCTAATGCGATCACGACATTGCCGGAGCGAGAAAAACTGGTCTTAGCGCTCTACTACGACGAAGAACTTAACTTAAAAGAAATAGGTGAAGTTTTAGGCGTAAGCGAGTCCCGCGTGAGTCAAATTCACAGTCAAGCAGCCCACCGATTACGTGGTCGACTCAGAGATTGGCAATAAATCTTATCTCTGAGTAGCCATTTTCCAGAAAACTGGTCTAGATTTTAGTCAGGCTAATGTCACATTTAGTTTTTTGCTAGTGTGTATTTCTGAATTTGGGGGATGTTGTCTTGAAAAAAGACATTAAGATTCTTGTAGTAGATGATTTCTCTACAATGAGACGTATTATTAAAAACTTACTGCGCGATCTTGGTTTCAACAATGTTGTTGAAGCAGACGACGGTAAAACGGCCCTGCCTATTCTTCAGCAAGGCGGCATTCAATTTCTAGTGACCGATTGGAACATGCCAGGCATGACGGGAATCGATCTCGTTAAAGTAGTCCGTGCTGATCCTAACCTAAAATCAATACCCATCTTGATGGTAACTGCGGAAGCCAAGCGCGAGCAAATAATTGCAGCTGCTCAGGCTGGCGTTAATGGTTATGTTGTTAAACCATTTACGGCCGCTGTGCTGAAAGAAAAACTCGAAAAAATCTTCCAGCGTATTGATGGTTAAGCAGACCAAAGGTAGTTAGCACTATGTCCGAATCAGATATTTCAATAGGTCTGGGTAACTTTGAAGATGGGCTTCGCGCCAAGGCTGAGGAGCTTATGCTGGCCACTCAGCAGGGTGACTTAAGCTCGGCTATGAACATTATCCAAGAGCTTCAAGAGTTCCGCCATCATGCCTTTTACAATGAAGTAGGCCACTTAACGCGAGGTTTGCATGAGGCGATCAAGTCTTTTTCGGCCTCAGTGGATGTCGAACAATTCAGTAACATTGACCCTGGTGGTTCTATTCCCATCATGGAAGATGCGACTGAGCGCCTTAATTATGTCATTGAGCTGACAGAAAAAACGGCTCATGAAACCATGGATAGAGTCGATAAGTCTCTATTGTTGGTTTCCAGGATGGATGATCAGACTGACAGATTTAAAAACCTTTTGTCTCTCGTAGGTCAGCTAGAAGGTGAGTATGAAGGTCTTCGAGGTGTGTACGATAGAACCTGTCAGTTAGAGCAAGAATCAGCCGATACTGTTTCAGAAATGCGAGAACAATTAACCGAAATACTGGTTGCCCAGAGCTCGCAGGATCTATCTGGACAGTTGATCAGAAAAGTAATAACGCTGGTAACCCAATTGGAAGCCAGCCTTGTTCATTTAGTAGAGATGGCCTCTAAAGTCGAAAGCATTAGCGGTGTTGAATCCTTAGCTAAAGAGCAAGTTCACAATAAAAAAGACCCGATTGCAGCAGAAGGTCCACAACTAGCAGGAAGAAATCCTGACGTTGCTACCTGTCAAGACGATGTTGACGATCTGCTATCGAGCTTAGGTTTTTGATTAGGAGCTTCCTATGGGTTTGGATGTAGATAACGAAATTCTTGAAGACTTTCTTGTTGAGGCGGGAGAAATTCTCGAGTTGCTATCAGAGCAATTGGTAGATCTTGAGAAAAGCCCAGACGACAAAGATTTACTAAATGCCATATTTCGAGGATTTCATACCGTAAAAGGCGGCGCAGGCTTCTTGCAGTTAGAGGCCATGGTTGAGTGTTGCCACAAAGCAGAAAACCTGTTTGATTTGCTGCGCAATGGTGAAGTAAAAATCACATCTGATTTAATGGATGTCGTTTTGCAGTCATTGGATACGCTCAACAGCATGTTTGATGATGTAAGGGGTGGCCAGTCCCCATCGCCAGCGTCACCCTCGCTATTGAGTGCTTTGCAAGCTTACTGTGAGGGGCGTGTACCTGATGCGGCCGGTAAAGCGGCCCCAGCGGCGCCTTCCCAGCCTATAGAATCTGTATCTGAACCCGCTCCGGTTGCTGCACCGAAAGCTACGCCAGCACCTGTAGCGAAACCGGCTGCCGGCTCGGCTGATGATGAATTCGATATGCTGCTCAATGATGTAGCACCCCTACAAGAGCAGCCTGTTAGTGATGATTTGATCACTGAAGATGAGTTCGAGTCTCTGTTGAACGAGCTGCATGGCGAAAACGGAGCTCCCGGTATGGAAAACGATACATCCGTCCCTCAAGTTAGCGAATCAGCCAGTTCTGATTTGATTACCGATGATGAATTCGAAAGCTTGTTAGATGATCTCCAAGCTCAAGGTCAAGGCGCTTTTGCTCAAAGTGAAGCGCCTAGTGAGGAAGCGCCAGCGCAACCTACAGAATCAAGCGAACCAAGTTTGCCGGTGAGCACGGCTTCGGCTCCTGCACCGCAGAAAAACAATCAAAAAGCTCCCCCTCCCGAGAGTAATGTGCGAGTCGATACGCGCTTGCTTGATAAAATTATGAACATGGTCGGTGAGCTAGTATTAGTGCGTAACCGTTTGGTGCGTTTAGGCGCATCACGCGAAGATGAAGAAATGGCAAAAGCCTTAGGCACACTGGATATGGTTACAGCTGACTTACAAATGTCAGTGATGAAAACACGTATGCAGCCGGTGAAAAAGGTCTTTGGTCGCTTCCCGCGCTTGATTCGAGACCTATCCCGTAGTTTGAAGAAGGAAATTCGTCTTGAGCTGCGAGGTGAAGAAACCGATTTAGATAAAAACTTGGTGGAAGCGTTAGCTGATCCGCTGATTCACTTAGTGCGTAACTCCGTCGATCACGGTATCGAAGCGCCAGAAGTGCGTGAAGGTGTAGGGAAACCGCGTGAAGGTCACGTATTGCTCTCTGCGGAGCAGGAAGGCGATCACATCTTGTTAGTTATTCAAGATGATGGTGCCGGCATGGACCCCGAAAAACTGCGTAAAATTGCTGTTAGTCGTGGTGTGCTGGATCAAGAAGCTGCTAACAGACTGTCTGATCAAGAATGCTTCAACTTGATTTTCCAAGCAGGGTTTTCAACCAAAACAGAAGTCTCTGACGTGTCAGGCCGAGGCGTGGGTATGGACGTGGTGAAAACCAAAATTACCCAGCTTAATGGTACGTTAAATATAGACTCTGTCATTAATCAAGGGACGCGCATAGCTATTCAAGTGCCATTAACCTTGGCGATTATGCCGACCCTAATGGTTATTTTGGAAGATCAAGCATTCGCTTTACCGTTGGTCAATGTGAATGAAATCTTCAATCTCGATTTGCGTAAAACAAACGTTGTTGATGGGCAGCAAGTTATTATCGTGCGCGACCAGGCATTACCGCTATTCCATATGAAGCGTTGGCTAGTTGAGGGGCAAGAGTCTACTGATCTACCTGAGCAAGGCCATGTGGTTATCGTAACGGTAGGTACAATGCGTGTTGGATTTGTAGTGGACCAGTTAGTGGGGCAGGAAGAAGTGGTAATTAAGCCGCTAGGTTCGATACTGCATGGTACCCCTGGATTGTCTGGTGCGACTATAACGGGCGATGGGCGTATCGCATTAATTATTGATATACCTAATCTGCTTAAAAATTACGCGTCTACCTAACTCAGTATTGGCGGGAATCTAAATGCAGCCAATCAGGGTTTTAATTGTTGATGATTCAGGCTTTTTTCGAAAGCGGATTCATGACCTAGTCGCTAAGGACGATCGTTTGATTGTGGTGGGAGCTGCTTCAAACGGTCGAGAAGCCGTTGCTAAGTGCAAGCAGCTTAAGCCTGATGTAGTGACAATGGATGTTGAAATGCCAGACATGAATGGTATTGATGCCGTCCAGATTATAATGCGCGATAGTCCCACATCTATCTTGATGTTGTCTTCTCTTACTCGTCAGGGCGCTAACATTACACTGAAGGCACTAGAGGCAGGTGCCTCTGATTTTTTAACAAAGGATATCCGTAACTGGACCTCCACTTCTAACTTGGTTCACAATGAGTTTACTGAGCGGTTGGTTAAGTTAGGTCGTCGTCGGCGATTTGAGCAAACCAGTTCGGATCAATCTATGTCGCGACCTTCCCTGTCGCGTAGGCCTACACCTACATCTTCACCTACGCATGGGCGGATAGGTGGCCCTTCTGTTAATGACGGTATATCTGCTCAGCGAGCGATCACTGCCAAAGGTGCAATGATGAATGCGGATAATCGCAAAGACGATCGTAGTGTATTACAGAGCGCAAACCACAGTGGAACCGCAGGTTCTGGTCAGCAGACGCGT
Source organism: Neptunomonas phycophila (assembly GCF_001922575.1). Taxonomy (NCBI): domain Bacteria; kingdom Pseudomonadati; phylum Pseudomonadota; class Gammaproteobacteria; order Oceanospirillales; family Oceanospirillaceae; genus Neptunomonas; species Neptunomonas phycophila. The sequence goes on from NZ_MRCI01000001.1 coordinate 492,472, forward strand.
GCAGCACTGGCGGTTCGTCAGGCCGCAGGAAATACAGCCGCATTCCCTAGCCAATGTCGGTTGGTCGTCATTGGAGCCTCAACTGGCGGCCCAGCGGCATTGCAAAAGATACTAAGCGAATTACCGGCTCAATTTCCCTACCCAATCATTCTCGTTCAGCACATGCCTAAAGCATTTACTAATGTTTTTGCCGCTCGTCTTAACCAGCAGTGTTCAATTACGGTGAAAGAAGCGGAAGACGGCGATAATTTGCGGCCAGGTACCGCTTATCTTGCACCGGGTGGCCATCAGTTAGTGGTTGATCCACGTCGTCCAGATCGAGTACGTGTATTAGAGAGTGATGAGCGAGTGACGTATCGCCCTAGTGTTGACATAACCTATGCGTCAGCAGCTAAAGCGCTGGGTAATCGAGTACATGCTATTATTCTAACGGGTATGGGAGCCGACGGGGCTGATGGCGCTCGCCTGCTTAAAAAGGCGGGGGCGACTATTTGGGCGCAAAATAAAGAAAGCTGCACCATCTATGGTATGCCCCAAGCCATTGTCAAATCCGGTTTGGCTGATGAAGTGTTAGATCTAAATGCAATTGGTGGATTGTTGAGCCGCGCAGGTCGACGATAAGCAGCTTTCTAACGAACTTATTGACTGTTAGCTACTTTTTAAGAATAGATCATCATAAAAAAGACATCGCGGCCGATACTATTCATCTATACTGCTGATATAAATCAGTGAGTTAATAAAAAAGTCTATCGTTTTTTTTGGGATAACCGTATGCAAGTATGGGCAATTGCAAACCAGAAAGGTGGTGTCGGTAAAACGACCACGGTCGTTTCCTTAGCAGGATTGTTGGCCGAGGTTGGATATCGCGTTTTATTGGTCGATCTAGACCCGCATGGATCACTAACCAGTTATTTCGGATACGAGCCTGATGACTTAGAGCACAGTGTTTATGATTTATTTGCGCACAGTGGCGAAGTTACCGAAAAACAAGTGGCTTCATTAATCCGCGACACCAATGTGGATAAAATCCAAATCTTACCGGCTTCTACGGCGTTAGCGACTTTAGAGCGTCGTGCGGTAGAACACGAAGGCATGGGGCTGCAAGTTGCGCGTGCTTTGCGCCACCAAAAAACCGTTTATGACTATGTTTTGATTGATAGCCCACCCGTTTTGGGTGTATTGATGGTGAATGCACTGGCGGCGTGTAATCACCTTATCATTCCGGCACAAACAGAATTTCTGGCCTTAAAAGGTCTGGAGCGTATGATCAGAACCATTAGTATGATTAATCGCGCGCGTAAGAAAAAGTTAGCTTACACGATCATTCCAACTTTTTATGATCGCCGTACACAGGCATCGGTAGGCTGTTTACGTGAGCTACATAAGCGCTATCCAGATGAGCTGGCCAGTGCAGTCGTTCCTATTGATACAAAATTTCGTAATGCCAGTATGAAAGGTGTTGTACCATCGCAACTAGATTCTAGTAGCCGTGGTGTACTGGCGTATGCGCGCTTGCTGCGCACTCTCGTTGAGCAGCAGAGGTAATATATGTCTGATAAAACAAATGACGGAAAGCAGCAAAAGGTTGTTTTTGAGTATTTAGAAGCCTTGTTGATGGAGCCAGACTCAGACGAAACGAATGATTCAGTACCTGAGGAAATTCTGGCTGCTGCAGAAGAAGAAATTTCCTTAGAGGAGGTAGACATACCTCAAGAGGCGAACACACTAATTACAGAGCCAGAGCCAGAGCCAGAGCCAGAGCCAGAGCCAGAGCCAGAGCCAGAGCCAGAGCCAGAGCCAGAGCCAGAGCCAGAGCCAGAGCCAGAGCCAGAGCCAGAGCCAGAGCCATTAGCAGCACCGGCGCCGGGCCTGTCCGTTGGGCCAGAGCTCAATTGCGTATTAGTTAATTTGGCTGGTTTGAAGTTGGCTATCCCTTTCGAATATATCGAAGGGACACTCAGCTTAGATACCTTAACTCTCAAATTAGAAAATACAGAAGAGTGGATTATTGGTAGTTTTGGAAGCTCTTTATCTTATACCCGTATCGTTGATGCAGGTTCCTGGCTTATGCCGGGCCGGTATGAATCCCACGCCTCGGATTATGCCGAGTGCGTTATCTTAGAAGGTCGCCAGTGGGCCATTGCGTGTGATGAGTTGCTAAAGTCTTTGCGTATCCCTGTGAGTGAAGTTAACTGGAACGCAAATAAAGAGTCCCGTCCGTGGTTGTTAGGGACCTATATGCCTGAGCGGTGTGCTGTAGTGGATGTGCGGGTGCTCTTAGAACAGTTTGAACAAGCGTTTCAAAACTAGCTAAACCTGATACTCTTAACATCTTGAAGTACAAGGTTAAATGATAGGATGCATTTTTGACGGATTCGGGTATCTGGCTAGCATTAGTATTGACGACGATTGTGATCTTGTTCGCAGGGCTGAGCATTGTCTTGTGGATAAGAGTAAGACGTCATGAGCGTCAATACAAAGCGCTTATTCATGTGTTGCGAAATGAGATCCGCTCGATCACGGGTGGGTCAATTGGTATGGGTAAGCGTTTAGTTGATATTGAGCATCGACTTAATATTACTGCCGAAAAACAAATAGAACTCGAAAACAGAGACCCGGGTGAGCTGGCTTACAACCAAGCAGCGAAGTTGATGGAAATGGGCGCTGATGTTGATGATTTGGTCAAAAATTGTGGTATTGGCCGCCCCGAAGCCGAGTTAATGGCGCTGTTGCACAAAGAGCTACAAAGCAATGCAGGTATCGATTACAAAAACAGTTAACCCTTACTGTTGGGGTCGGCGCTCATCTTTTTGATGTTATATGCAAAGGCGATGACTTCAGCGATCGCTCTATACAGGCTTTCTGGTATCTCATCCCCAAGTTCTAATCGAATTAATACATCTAACAGTTCAGGGTTTTGGTGAATGTGTACATCATGCTCTTGAGCTAACTCAATAATTTTCTCGGCTATGTCGCCATGACCTTTTGCAACCAGAGTCGGCGCTTTTCCTGATAGCGGGTCGTACTTTAGGGCGATCGCTGATGGCTGTTTATCCGGCGTTTTACTCATGTTTTGATATCAATCAGTTGTTTTTGGATAGGGTTAGATTGCGCCGCAATGTTGCCTTGTCGACACGTTAAACTGCTGGACTCAAACCCAAGTTGTGCCAAGCGCTGGCTGAATTCGTCGAGTTGGCCGCGTACGCGGTTCGCTGTACTAGTTTCACTACAAGCAAAGAGAGCGCTAACAGCTTGTGTACTCTCGTTTAAGCTTACATCGGCATCTATCATCCCATCCTCGCCCAGTTCAAAATGTAAACGAATACGCCATAAGGTTTCCCATTGCCCATATTCATTTTGGCTATCGCGTTGCTGTAGGCGCATTTCTACATTGTCTAATGCTTCTTGGAAGTGAACAGGAAGGTCGAGCTGGTAAAAACGTTCTGTCGTATCTGTTCTGTCTTGTCTATGTTGTACCTGAGTAATTTGTTGCTGTGTAATGCGTGACATCATGCTCTCAACCGCGCTTTTAATTGAATCGCGCTGCGCGGCCGGAAGCTGGTCTGCCATGGCATCTAACTTACCTAAAAATTGCTTCATGTCTTGATTGACTGGTTGTTGATTGGCAAGCCGATTCTCGGTAAATAATCCACCTAGCTGCAGGTTTTGACGGATAGATTGCTCAGCATCTTGGCTACCGGGTGTCACGCTAAAGAGTTGCAAAATAGACTGTATCGCTTTGTCGATTCCTGGGGCGTTTGTTTGGCTTTGCACGGATGTATTAGGTTGAGTCTGCGTGTTAGCGAGCTGCTGTAGGCTCTCTGCAAGCGGGCGTTGTACCGGCAAGCTTTCTCTCATTGTTTGACTCACCGCCTGTTGCTGGCTTGGCGTGAGTGGCATGTTATCCAGTGCTGTTGTTTTAGCGGACGGCGCTGGTGGGTTAGGCCAACTGATCGTTAATTGTTGCTGGTTTGGCCGTTCTAATGTGACTTCTTTTAGAGGCGGTAGGTTAGTGGTTGTGTGCAACTGCAGCGTTTGCCCTTTGATGTTAACGGTTAGCTGTTGGCCCGCAGGTGTTGTATAGCTTGAATTCGCTGTGTTTTGGGATGCTGGTGAAGTGGCGGTATTTCCGGGCGCTGGCTGTCCTGTCGGCGTATGAGTTGGAACAGTCGTCGCGCTGCTATTTGTTGGAGTGCTTGCCGGGGCAGTGCTTGAAGCGGAGGCCGCTGCTGTTGAGTGTGTAATGGTGGGTGGCACTGGCGAATGAGCCGTCGGAGTGCTCGCGCGAGCAACCTGAGCTGCTAGCGGCTGGGCGGGCGTTCCTGCGGAAGGAGGGGCGGCAGGTGACTGCGTTGGCCCAGTTGTGGTTGTGCTGTTTGTTGATTGCGCCGCACCGCTTGGCGAGGGTGCTGAGCCCGCTCCTGTTTGTGAGGAGTTGATCGTTTGAGATGTAGCGGGTTGCCCAGTCGGTTGAGTCGGAGCAGCCTGAGGCTGTGCTCCAGATGGAGCTTGTACAGCGCTATTGCCTGAATTAGCCGATATCGAACTGTTTACAGCTGTTGCTGTGGTTTGCTGGCTATTGGCAGCCGGTGTTGGTTGTGTACCACCAGTTTGTGCGTTGGCCGCTGTACTCGCAGCGCCATTTTGGGGAGCGGTATTAACTAGAGTCGCTGTGGCACTCGTGCTTGCTGAGGTGTTGGTTGCAAGCGGTGTTTGCTGTAAGACTGTTACGGTGGTGGATGAGCCTGCCGGTAATAGCTGGTTTAGTTGCTGGCTTAACGCTGTTGGTGTTTGGCCTGTTGTGGGTACAGGAGTGGCTGGCACACGTGTTGTGCTTGACGCAGGGTTAGGAGGTGTTTGAACTGTCGTAGTTGATGTTTGCGTTGATGAAGTGTTGGGGGCGCTTGCTTGATTTTGAATGTTAACGGTTAAATTGCCGTTATTATCGCGCGCTACGGTGACTTGGCTACCCTGCGCAATCGGTTGTCGAGTTTGTAGCTCCATCAAACGGCTTTGTGATTCAACTTTTATTTTAAAAACCTGCGGGTTTAGTTGGTCTTGCGAGACTTGTTTAACGGTCCCTTGCAAAGATTCCCCCGGATTGAGCGTTACTGCGCCCTTAGTTGTTGGGCTGCTACTATCCAATCGAGTTAAAGATTGTGGGTTAACCATTGCCATGCGTCAGGTTTCCGTTCTTATGTTACAGGCTCAGTATCAATTGATTGTGTGTGTATCGTAAATCACAGTGACGGAGATTAGCTATTAAATAGCGCCACCACTCTCAATGCGCGTGCAATACGCGCGTTATGTGATGCAGAGCAATCCACATGCCTGTCTTATTTTGTATATAATGCACACCGTATTAATCGGCCAACGTCCGATTTAGTGTAGCGCTAACCCGTTTAAAGCGCAGTGTTTGAGGAAGAGGTGTGCTAGAACCCCTGCTAAAAATTGTCGACCTTTTTTGCGAACGTGATGAGCGCATCTTATTCGAGCAACTATCTTTTGACGTCCAAGCTGGGCAGCTAGTTCAAGTTGTTGGCCCTAACGGAAGTGGCAAAACCACCTTGCTTCGTATTTTAAGCGGCTTGTCGTCTTCTTATGAGGGGGAGTTGTTCTGGAAAGGAGACCCCATGGCTGATGTGCGGGAAGAGTTTGCCGCCTCTATGCTGTATTTTGGTCATCAGCCGGGGGTTAAAGGTGCTTTAACGCCGGAAGAGAATCTACGTTGGTACGCCGCTATTCACCCCAGTATTGATGAGCGGGATTTGCATCAAGCACTGAACAAAGTAGGGTTGGCAGGTTACGAAGATGTTCCATGCCACTCATTATCGGCAGGTCAAAATCGACGTGTGAGCTTAGCCCGTTTGTATATGACTCATGCGCCCTTGTGGATTTTAGATGAGCCGTTTACCGCAATTGATAAACGTGGGGTCGCTGAAAAAGAAGCGCTGCTTGCCCAGCATGTGGAGCAAGGGGGGAGCGTTATCTTGACGACGCATCATGATCTAAGTCACTCAGGTCCAGTAACACGCCTTAACCTTGAAGAGTATATGGGAACTTGATGACCAGTATGCACACTAATACCTCTGATGAGTCGCTGTGGCGGTTATTTAGCGCTGTTTTGAAGCGCGATTTGTTACTTAGCTTTCGTAAAAAGAGCGATCTAGTTAACCCGCTGATCTTTTTTTTGATGGTGGCTACTTTATTTCCTTTAGGCGTGAGCCCTCAACCTGCTGTGTTATCAGAGATAGCGCCGGGTATTGTATGGGTCGCGGCCTTGTTAGCAACTCTCTTATCTTTAGATAGCCTATTTCGTTCGGACTATGAAGATGGGACTTTAGAACAGGTGATTTTGAGCCCTCAACCCCTTATGGTTGTCTGTTTCTCAAAAGTCGTTGGGCATTGGATGACCACGGGATTGCCGCTCACGCTGATGTCTCCATTAATTGGCATGATGTTGTTTTTGCCAGCGCAAGGCATGCTAGGGCTGATGAGTAGTTTGTTAGTAGGGACATTTACATTGAGCTTAATTGGTGCGATTGGCGCAGGGCTTACGGTTGGTTTAAAGCGCGGTGGGGTCTTAATCTCTTTAGTCGTGTTGCCTCTTTATATACCAGTACTTATTTTTGGTACAGGCGTTGTGGAGGCAGCAGCGATGGGTGTGCCTTATGATGGATTTTTAGCCATTATGGGGGCCATGTTAGCGTTAGGTTGTGTGTTAGCGCCTGTGGCGATTAGCGCAGCGGTCAAAATTTCGGTGAGCGGTTAGGGTCTTTATATGGCGGGTAAAAAATGGATGCCTCGATGGTTTTATCAATTGGCATCGCCACGTTGGTGTTACGAGTTTACCGGTAAGTTGTTGCCTTGGTTTGCTGCCATAGCGGGGCTATGCCTGGTGGGTGGCGTTGTATGGTCGCTTATGTTTGCTCCTGCCGATTATCAGCAGGGTAACAGCTTTCGTATAATGTACATCCATGTCCCATCCGCTATCCTCGCACAGTCGTGTTATATGTTAATGGCGATAGCGGGTGCCATTGGTTTGATTTGGAAAATGAAGGTTGCCGATATGGTGGCGTATAGCTGTGCGCCTATTGGTGCCAGCATGGCTGTTATTGCTCTAGTCACAGGAGCCATTTGGGGTAAACCGACGTGGGGGTCTTGGTGGGTTTGGGATGCTCGACTTACCTCTATGCTTATTCTGCTGTTTCTTTATATGGGTGTTATGGCAATGCATGCCGCTATGGAAAGCGAGTCCATGGCCGCTAAAGCAGCGTCGGTGCTATCACTGGTTGGCTTGGTGAATATTCCTATCATCAAATATTCGGTTGATTGGTGGAACACCTTGCATCAACCTGCCACTTTCACTCTGACAGAAAAGCCTGCTATGCCGGCTGAAATGTGGATGCCTTTGTTGGTGATGGTGATTGGCTTTTATTGTTTTTTTGCTGTGTCGCTAATGATGCGGCTTCGTACCGAAATTCTTCGCCGCGAGCGGCGTGCTGGCTGGGTGCGTGAACTCATCGTAGCTGGCACTAGTGATAAGGGGTGATTGTGCAGTTTTCTACCTTTTCTGAGTTTATCAATATGGGCGGCCACGGCCTCTATGTTTGGTTGGCGTATGGTATCGCATTGGCGATTATTGCGGCGAATATACTAATGCCCATTCTTGCTCGTAAAGCTCTGATCAATAATCTGGTACGTCGTGCTCGTCGAGAAAAGCACCAAGCGAGTCGCCAAGAGAGTCAAAAACTATGAATGCGAAACGTAAAAAACGCTTAATCCTTGTGCTGTTTTTAGTATTTGGTGTGGCTGCTGCTGTCAGTTTGGCGCTGTATGCGTTGAATCAAAACATTAATTTATTTTATTCGCCAACTCAGATTAACGCTGGCGAAGCGCCCGAAGGTGCTCGTATACGCGCAGGAGGCATGGTGGTAGATGGGTCTGTAATACGGGATCAAAATAGTTTGCACGTTGCCTTTGAAATAACAGATTACGACAAAACGGTCCCTGTGGAGTTTACTGGGATCTTGCCTGATTTATTTCGCGAGGGGCAGGGGATAGTGGCTCAAGGTTCTATGGACGCTAACGGCGTTTTTCAGGCTGATGAAGTACTTGCCAAGCACGATGAAAACTACATGCCGCCCGAAGTGGCAGAAGCCCTAAAAGCATCGGGCAATATGCCAATGCCAGAAAAAGAGACGTACAACAAATGATCCCTGAAATTGGCCAATATGCGCTCGTTTTAGCGCTCACTTTATCTGTTTTCCTAGCGGTAGTGCCGTTATACGGTGTTTTTGTCGGCAATAGCTTGTGGATGAATTATGCGCGACCGCTAGCCAAGGGGTTGTTTCTCTTCTTACTGATCAGCATGGCTTGCTTGGTGTATAGCTTTTTGACGGATGACTTTTCGGTTGCCTATGTAGCCAACAACTCTAATAGCAAACTGCCTATCTATTACAAGTTTAGTGCTGTTTGGGGCGGTCACGAAGGCTCGTTGCTGTTGTGGATTCTGATATTGGCCGGGTGGACATACGCTGTTGCTGTAAAAAGTAAGGGCTTGCCGCTGGATATCGTGGCCCGTGTGTTATCGGTGATGGGCATGATTAGTGTCGGTTTTACGCTGTTTACCTTAGTCACTTCTAGCCCGTTTGAGCGCTTATTACCCAACACGCCTCTGGAAGGCGGTGACTTAAACCCTCTGCTTCAAGATATAGGCCTGATCATCCATCCGCCTATGTTATACATGGGTTATGTTGGTTTTTCTGTGGCCTTTGCTTTTGCTATCGCTGCGTTGATGAGCGGCCGTTTAGATGCGGCTTGGGCACGGTGGTCTCGTCCGTGGACCAATGTGGCATGGGCCTTCTTAACCTTAGGGATTGCGCTAGGGAGTTGGTGGGCGTATTACGAACTCGGCTGGGGAGGCTGGTGGTTTTGGGACCCAGTAGAAAATGCGTCATTTATGCCGTGGCTTGTGGGAACGGCGTTAGTCCACAGCTTGGCAGTTACCGAAAAGCGTGGGGTCTTTAAAAGCTGGACGGTATTACTTGCTATTTTTGCCTTTTCATTAAGTCTGCTGGGTACTTTTTTGGTGCGCTCGGGTGTGCTCACCTCTGTGCATGCGTTTGCCACTGATCCAGAGCGTGGCTACTTTGTATTGGCGCTCTTGGCTATCACGATTGGTGGATCATTCTTATTGTATGCCATTAAAGCGGCTCACGTTAAAAGTGAGTCCAGCTTTGAGTGGTTATCCCGTGAAACCTTTTTGCTGCTCAATAACGTTGTGCTGGTGGTGATCTGTTTAATGGTATTACTGGGAACCTTGTACCCATTGGTGATGGATGCCTTGGGGCTGGGTAAAATCTCGGTAGGGCCTCCTTACTTTAATGCCATGTTTGTTCCGTTAACATCTATATTGGCCGTCTTGCTGGGCATAGGTTCTTTGGCGCGCTGGAAAAAAACTGAATCACGTTATTTGGTGCAGCAGTTGTGGTTACCAGCGGTTATCGCTGTCATCAGTGGGTTTGCTATCACGTACTGGGTGTATGCAGGCTTGGATGTCACAACCATTGTGGGTATTACCTTAGCTGTTTGGGTTTTGCTTTCGGTATTACGCGATGTGCTGAATAAAGTGATGACTAAAATCCGTGCAGGCTCCGCTCCTTTTAGTGGCTTAACTCGCCTTTCGCGAAGCTATTACGCTATGACTTTAGCGCATTTAGGGCTAGCGGTTTCTATTGTGGGGGTGTGTTTAGTTTCTGTGTACAGTGAAGAGCGCGATTTACGTATGGCGCCTGGCGATACTTTAGAGTTTGCGGACTACACCTTTATATTTGAAGGATCACGCAAAGTCCAAGGCCCTAATTTTATTGCGGATCAGGGTGTGTTACGAGTGCTTAAGTCGGGTGAACCGTACATTACCATGCACCCTGAAAAACGAGTGTATCAAGCACGTGGAAATATGATGACCGAAGCCGATATTGATGCGGGCTTATTCCGGGATTTGTATGTAGCGCTTGGCGAGCCATTAACCGACGGTGCTTGGGCCGTGCGGATTCAGCACAAACCTTTTGTGCGTTGGATTTGGTTAGGTGCACTAATGATGACAGCCGGTGGCTTGTTGTCCGCAACCGACCCTCGTTATCGTAAACAATTGATGCGTAAGCTAGTACCTGCCTGAGGCTCTTATGAAACGTTTATTTTTATTTATTCCTTTGGTTGTTTTTATCGCACTCGGCGCTCTGTTCTGGAAAGGTCTCACGTTAGACCCCACTGAGCTACCAACGGCTTTGCTGAATAAACCGGTCCCCGCCTTTTCACTACCGGCGCTTGCCGCTGAAGATGGCTTACTCACCCAAGAGAGCCTCAAAGGGAAGCCGGCACTGCTTAACGTGTGGGCGACATGGTGCCCAACCTGTAAAGAAGAGCATGCTCAACTGAACAAAATAGCACGTGAAGAGGGCGTCACTATTTATGGGATTAACTACAAAGACGAAAGAGCTGCCGCGAATGACTGGTTAGCTCGCTACTCAAATCCGTATGTGCTCAATATCTATGATGAGGCAGGTAGCCTAGGGCTTGATTTAGGTGTGTACGGCGCCCCAGAAACATATGTGCTGGATGCGAATGGCATTATTCGTTATCGGCATGTGGGTGCGGTAGATCAGGCGGTGTGGGAGCAGCTACGTAGCATTATGAAACAGGTTAGCGAGCCGTCTCAGCAGGAGGGCGCAGGCTAATGCGTGCTTTAATACTCATCCTGTTAAGTGCTTTTGCTTTACCTGCATTAGCCGCCATTGATACCTATGAATTTACCGATGATGCCGCACGCGAGCGCTTTCAAGAGTTAACGGCTGAGCTGCGTTGCCCAAAGTGTCAAAACCAAAATTTAGCTGATTCAAACTCGCCAATAGCGCAAGACCTACGCCGAGAGGTTTATCGTATGGTCGAAGCTGGCGATAGCGACCAAACCATTGTCGATTTTATGGTTGCTCGTTATGGCGAATTTGTTTTGTATCGGCCGCGCCTCACAGGCTATACCTGGATTTTATGGTATGGCCCCTTTGTATTGTTGGGCCTCGGTGTCATTGTGGTGCTCATCCTTGGTCGTCGTAAAAAACTAAGTAAAGCGGGCGCTCAAGCGTTCGATGCAGATAATTCAGCGCCAAACACAAAGGCAGCTACTGACCACAATGCGCGGTTAGGCGCGTTACTTAAAAGTACTGATAACAGCGATCGCGCTGGCAAACAATCTGATCAGCCAGTTAATAAGGAAACACCATGATTCAGCTATGGGCTGGTATAGCGTTACTGACATTGTTAGCTTTGGCTTTTATTTTTCTTCCGTTTGCAAAAACACGAAAACAGCATGAAGCGGCCATTGATCGTACAGAAGAAAATATCCACATTTTTAAAGAGCGCTTGGCTGAATTAGAAGCTGAGCGTGATGCCGGCACGCTTCAGCCAGCGGCATTCGATGAATTAAAGTTAGAACTCGAAAAAAACTTACTAGAAGACGCTGAAGGCCAACCTAGTTCAGTCAATGCCGAATCCACCACGGTTGTTGGTAAACCGCAATTAATGGCAGTGATGCTAATTGCCATCTTAATCCCAGTCATGGGTTTAGGTTTGTATCATCAATACGGCAATGCTGATTTAGTGGAGCTAACGCTGAATCGTCAAGATCAGCCGTTTGCTAAAGAGGGTCGTCAACCAACAGTGGAAGAGGTTGTTGGTCTGTTAGAAGCTGAACTGGCTAAAAAGCCCGACAATGCAGAGGGCTGGTACGTGCTGGCGACCACCTATATGAATATGGGTGAGTTTACTAAGGCGACTGAGGCCTTCCAAAAAGTATTGTTGATACTGCCAAGCGAATCGCCGCAGTATCCGTTAGTTATGGGGCAGTATGCACAAGCATTGTACTTTGTGAATGGCGATGTAACAGATGAAGTTCGTCAGCAAATTGAACTCACCTTAGAGCGCGAGCCAAATGAAGTAACTGCGTTGGGCTTGAGTGGAATTGACCAGTACTCCCAAGGTAATTTTAACCAAGCCATCAGTGTTTGGAGAAAAGCATTAGAATTTGCGGAACCAGAAGCGGCAGAATCAATCAAAAACGGAATACGTAGTGCATTAACCAGTTTGGAAGAGGCCGGAGAACCCTTGCCAGATGTTCCAGAACTGGTCGATGTCGCACTACCGCTAACGGTATCAATCTCGTCTGAGTTGTTAGCACAGTTATCGCCAGATCAGCCGGTCTTTATCTTTGCACGGGCTGTCGGTGGTAAAATACCTGTTGCTGCTGCGCGTTTTACAGTCAAAGATTTGCCAATAACGATTAGCTTAGATGATTCTATGGCCATGACACCGCAAATGCGATTGTCATCTCAGAGTGAAGTTGAAGTGGGAGCCCGTATCTCGATGAGCGGCCAACCACAGGCTTCACCCGGCGATTTAGCGTCACCCTTACTAACCGTTACCGTAGCGGAACAGGAAGAACCGCTTAACTTACTTATTGATCACGTTGTTCAGTGAGAAGGATCGGTTTATAGTAACGATAATAAACGCTTAACATTGCTGGGGATTGTTTTTACATCATGGATATCGGCTTAAGAGAATGGCTTATCATCGGCGGGGTGTTGGTGATCGGACTGATTATCTTTGATGGTTGGCGTCGCGTACGCGGTCAACGCGACACCTTGAAGATCGATATAGACGGTAAATTCACCGAAGGTGCTGACTTTGGTGAAGACGGGCATCATAATCCTGAGCTACCTAACGGTGGTGCACGTCTTAAACCTCATGAGCATTCGCCGCCGTCTTCTGAGCAGCCTGCTTATAACAGCCGCCAAGATTACGCACCTGCGCCGGCTCGGCCGGCACAGCACGCTAAGGTGGCTGATAACCCAACGGCGTATAACAAGACTACAGCGTCGGATAATGTTGATTCGCACGCCTTGGATCTTGGGATTAGTGCGCATCAAGATTCGCCGCTTTCAGCTCCTGACTTTTCACAACCGGCAGATGACCCCTACGTTGCTGAAGCTTATGACGTGCCCGCATCAGAACCTGAGCCAGTTAAAGAACCTAAACCAGAGCCGTTAGTCGCATCCAATGCGTCAGAAAAAAGCCAACAAGCGGCAGTGGACTACCAGCCAGCCGTTGAGTCAGCAGGCCTAGCTGATAATGCGCAAGAGTCCATCGAAGCGGTGACTAGCTCATCGGACGATTATTCAGATATCGCATCAGATAATGATGAAGACATTCATGAACTAGACCCACTGTTTGATGATATTCCTGAGATTGTCTCGCGACCGCGTCCTGCGGCCAGCTCTGCGCCGGATGTTGAGCCAGAATTTACCGCGATAGACGACGTGAGTGAACCGCATCAAGTACCGACATCGGACATCATTCATCAAGACTTGAAAGATCCAGTGGTTGCGGCGGCAATAAACGCTGAAGAAACGACAGATATTGATCCGTTAACCTTGGAACAGCATGATGCCAATGCTTATGGCTCTTATAAGGTTCACACGCCTGAACAAATGCATGATGAAGCTGAAACTGAAGCTTTGGAAGACCCCCCAACATCAGAAGCAGAAGTGGCTAACGAGCGCAGCGATGAGAAGAGCGAAGCGGATATTGATCTAGAACAGCCCGTCACTGTGCTCATGCGTCAGTTTACCGCTGAGCGTGAAGAGGCGCGTATCCAACAAGAAATGTTTGATATGCCAGAGCCAGAGCCTGCACACACCAGTGTAAAAGATAGTGGGCAAGGCAATGCAAAAGAAAGTGCCGTGAGCCAGTTGGCCGCAAAAGCGCAAGCGGTTGCGTCGGCGCTGAGTTCGGCCAAACGTAAGCAAGCAGCGCCGGAACAACAGTCTCAACTACAGCCTCCACCACAGCCTCAACCACAGTCAGAGCCTGAGTGGGAGCAAGAAGAACCTGTTGAAACAGCACCGCTCACACCTCAGCCAGAGCCTAAAAAGGTGGTTGCGCAAGAGCCAGCCCTGCCAGCCGAAGTACCAGAGCAAGACTCGTTGTTTGATGATCCGCTCATAGAAGGAGCGCATGTTGACCGTAAAGCGCGCGAGCATCCACCGGAGCCGGATGAGGTGCTGGTGATTACCGTAGTAGGCAAAGAACAACCGCTTAACGGCAAGCAGCTGCTTAAATTGGTCCTAGCTTGTGAGATGCGTCATGGAGATATGGACTTATTCCACCGCTTTGAAGATGGCATCGATAAAGGGGCTGTGCAGTTCAGTATGGCTAATGCGGTTAACCCGGGTACCTTCCAGCTCGAAACTATGGCGGATATGGAAACGCGTGGCGTGAGCTTTTTTATGTCCATGAGCGAACCCGAAGACCCGAAGAATGCCTTTGAATGTATGCTGGCGACAGCCGAAACGGTGGCCGCCCACTTAGATGGCGACCTGTTGGATGAGAACCACTCAGTGATGGGCTCTCAAACCAAAATGCATTACCGAGAACGTATACGCGAGCATGAAATGCATAAGCGCATCCGTCGCGGTCGATAAATAAGGGCGTAAGCCCTTTTTTATTGCGTCTTTCTCTGCCTTATTTGTCCGTTTTACGATAGTTTATGCTGTCTTTGAATAACTGAAATGCCTAAGCCCATGCCTACCGAAACACCAGTCGATACCGCTTTACTTAATGAGCTTCACCAATTACGCGAAACGCTTGAACAGCACAGCTATAAATATTATGTGTTGGATGAGCCAAGTATTCCTGATGCGGAATATGACCGCCTGTTTAATCGTTTGAAAGCGATCGAGGCTGATTATCCCGAGTTGATCACTAGTGATTCTCCTACACAGCGTGTGGGGAGTGCTCCCGTTGCTGGTTTTGAATCAGTGCGGCATGAAATCCCTATGCTCTCGCTGGATAATGCGTTTTCTGAAGAAGACTTAAGTGAGTTTGACCGTCGTGTGCGTGATCGCTTGGGTGATACCGCTCTAGTCACCTATGCCTGTGAGCCAAAGTTAGATGGTATTGCTATCAGTTTGATGTACGAAAAAGGCGTGTTAGTTCGCGGTTTGACGCGGGGCGATGGCGCAACCGGAGAAGATATCACACACAATGTTCGCACCGTACAGTCTATACCTCTTAAGCTGATGGGGAAGGTTCCCGATCGGTTAGAAGTCCGTGGTGAAATCTACTTACCCAAAGCCGGCTTTGCGACCATTAATGAACGAGCGAAAGCCAAAGGTGAAAAGCTATTTGTTAACCCGCGTAATGCGGCCGCAGGCAGTTTGCGCCAATTGGATGCGCGTATCACAGCAACCCGACCACTAGAAATGTGTTGTTATGGCATTGGTGTTGTTGAAAACACGCCAGATGATAAGGACAACCACGCTGTGCTTATGCCAGATAATCACTTCGACGTGATGCATCAGTTACAAGCGTGGGGGTTCAAAATCAACAAGCACTTGGAGAAAGCGGAAGGGGCCGTTGGTTGCCATGATTACTACCAACGTATGGCTGAGTTGCGCAACTCGCTGCCTTACGAAATTGATGGCTTGGTTTTTAAAGTGAATAACTATGGGCTGCAGCAAAAACTCGGGTTTGTTTCGCGCTTCCCGCGTTGGGCGATTGCCCATAAATTCCCAGCGCAAGAAGAAATAACCCAAATAGAAAATATAGAGTTCCAAGTGGGTCGCACGGGGGCCGTTACTCCCGTGGCGCGTTTAACGCCTGTGTTTGTTGGGGGGGTTACGGTGAGTAACGCGACCTTGCATAACATGGATGAAATTGAACGCTTGGGTGTGCAAGTTAAAGATTGGGTTATTATTCGTCGCGCCGGTGATGTGATTCCACAGATCGTTAGTGTTGTGACCGAAAAGCGTCCAGCGGATGCGCAGCCTATTGTGATTCCTGCGCATTGCCCAGTGTGTGGCGCGGATGTTGAGCGTGTTGAGGGCGAGGCGGTATCACGGTGTAGTGGCGGAGTTAGTTGTTCGGCACAGCGCAAAGAAGCATTACGCCATTATGCCTCACGTAAAGCATTAGATATCGAAGGCTTTGGTGAAAAGTTGATTGATGTTCTGGTTGATAAAAAACTGCTGAACTCGATTGCGGATATTTATCGCCTTACCCATAACGAAATAGCCACGCAAGACCGCATGGGCGATAAGTCGGCTACTAATGTGTTAGCCGCCATCGAGCAAAGTAAAGCGACCACATTAGCACGCTTTATTTACGCATTAGGTATTCGGGAAGTGGGTGAAGCTACCGCGCGTAATCTGGCAAAAGCATTCGGTTTGCTTGATGAGGTCATGAACGCCAGCCAAGAGCAGCTTATTGCTGTCCCGGATGTAGGGGAAATCGTTGCGCATCACATTGAAACGTTTTTCCAGCAGCCGCATAACTGCGAAGTTATTCGAGCACTGCGTGATGCTGGTGTTCACTGGCCCGAAGAGGCGCCCGTGAGTGAGGAGTCACTACCGTTGAATGGTAAAACCTACGTGCTAACCGGAACATTAGAGCAACTAACGCGTGACCAAGCCAAAGAGGCGCTTCAAGCACTAGGCGCTAAAGTGTCGGGCTCTGTCTCTAAAAAAACGGATTGCGTAGTAGCAGGTCCAGGTGCTGGCAGTAAATTAGCCAAAGCAGAATCGCTATCGATTCCTGTCTTAGATGAGCAAGGCTTAATCGATTTACTAGCTGAGCATGGGGTAACCTTGTGATTATTCCGGCAGAAGCGCTATCACCTGATACGCTGAATGCGTTAATCGAAGAGTTTGTCACGCGCGATGGCACCGACTATGGTGATCATGAAACTGACTTGGCCACCAAAGTGTCGCAAGTTAAGGCCTTGCTGGCGCGTAAAGAGGTCGTGATTATTTTTAACGAAGCGACTGAGCAAGCGGGTATTGTCCATAAAGATCAAATTAACCAGCTTTAAGCCCAGCGTTCTAAGTGTGCTCCGGTAATAATCAGCCGGAGTAAGTCACTGCGTGTCACTATCCCTACTAATTGCTCATCGTTATTAAAAATAGGCACCGCATTGATATGGTGCTCAACCAATGCATGGGCAATTAAGCTGGCTTCAGTATCGGGTGATGCGGCGATCATTTGCTGGCTGTAAAAATTTGCAATACTAACGGGTGAGTTTTTCCCGTGCTCACGTACATCGCTACGTGAGATAATGCCAACGGGCTTATTGTCGGCATCGACTGTGATTAAATGGCCAACTCCCAAAACCTCCATCCTGTCCCAGGTTGCTTGGAAGGTGGTTTCTCTTGGAATGGTGTGGACGGGTTGAGACATTATTTGCTCGGCAGTAATGCCGCGTGGCCGTTCTTGAATACCGGCGGGTTTTTCATACACGATATCCTTTGGCGGTGGGCGAGAGCGTGCATGATTTTCGGCTTCTAAAAGGTGAGTGAAATTTTCGCCGTCAGCATCAACTCGGCGTTCTCGGCCAGCGGCATCGTGCGCCGCTTTTGCTTGGGTTAACCCATCAATACCTTGCGCCGGGAATTGAGACTCCACCGGCGTTTGTATCCGGTATCCAGCATCAATAATAATTAACGACATGGTGACTCCTGTTCTGTTTTACGGGGAGTGCTTTATTCAATCTACATATATAGAGTCGTTATCGGCCAATCTTGTTCCGTATCAAGTCTTTAATAATGAATCGAGCTGGATGCAGCGCATCAGTCATGGGCTTGTGTATAGGTAATGGTTCGCCTGTTATCAAACAAGCCAGGTATTCGGCGCACAAGGGTGCGGTGATTAATCCTTTTGATCCATGCCCCATAGAAAGGTAAAGATTAGGTTGTAAGGGGGCGGGTGATTCTTCAAAGGGCCATTTCCGATCATTGCGTAACTTGTTGTAACGGCTTACATAGGCATCAAAATCAGGTGCAGGCCCTGCAATAGGCATATAGTCCGGTGTTGCACAACGAAACCCGACTTTAGCGTGCCACTGAGTAGTCGGCGGTAAGCTCTCTGCTAGCTTAGGTGCCATTTTGCTCAGTGTATTGAGGTTGTAATCGTGATCTTCTGGGCGCACTTCATCGGTAACCTTGTGTAGGTCAAAGGTTGCACCAAAATAAAGATTATTTTCGACAGTAGGGCAGCAGTACCCGTCGCCACATATAATCGTGTTTAGCGAGTGTTTAGTATCACTCGTTGTCTCTTGATCATTGTCTGAGGCCTGCGGAGCGACGGGTGCAGAAGAGACCTGACCGCGAATAGGTTTGAGGGGTAATTGGCTTAGCGGCGTTAAGGTTTTGGCATCATGCGCATTGGCAACCACAACGGCGTCTGCTGTTAACTCGCCCTGATGGCTGATGATTTGCCAGCGCTGAGCGTCTGTTGTTGCACCTGTCGGGCAGGGCCGTAAATTGAGCTCTGTCACCTTAGCATGGGTGGTTAAGGTAATTAATGGGTGATCAATGAGCGCTTCACACAAGGCTTTAGGGTAAACCCAGCCAGCGCGAGGAAAAAACAGCCCCGAATGCGGGATAGCTGTGTTGGCAATGCGCGATGCTTCTTCGGCTGTCACCGCTTTTACAACCGCTTGGCTCAACGCATTGTTAGCTAATAGCTGTTGTTGACGTTGGGCTTCTTTTTCTGAGGTTGCTAATTGCAGTAACCCGCACTGGTCTGCTCGCTTACCGTCCAGTAGATGATGAATCTTTAGCAGCCTTAATGTGTACTCCAAGCCCGTTAGGTGCAGTTCGCCGCTGAGTGTGGGGTCAACAGGCAGTTTGGCGTACAAGGCTCCTTGTCGGTTTCCGGACGCTTGTTGGCAAATCTCATCACCTTGTTCTAATAAGGTGACACGTACCCCACGGCGGGCGAGGGCTTCGGCTGTGGTGCAGCCTGCTAACCCAGCGCCAATAATAACGACGTGCTCGGGGGCTTTAGCAGGGCTGGGTAATGTAAACCAAGGGGTTGGCAAGCGTGGTGGTTTTGGCGTGGGTTGCGGAACATCGTTAACCCACGGGTGTTCGGTATTAAAAGGCAAGGTTGAATGCCCTACAAAGTAGCCTTTTTGCATATCACGTTTGGTGCCATGCCCTGTGGCCCGTTCTACTAAAAAGCCTTCTTGTTGGAGGCCTCGCCTAACCGTACCGGCAATGGTAAACGTCGAGAAATGAGTGGCTAGTGCTAGCTCTTCGTTGGTGTGGCTTAATCGGCTGATGGCCGCGAACAAATCAGGGCTCCACATCGCTGGGTTTTTAGCAGGGGCAAACCCATCTAAGAACCACGCATCTACTCGGTTGTGCTGTGGGCTGAGTTGCTCAAAGCTTTGGGTGGCATCACCTAAACACAGAGTCAGGTAGCAGCGGCCGTTATTTAAAATAAAACGGTGCATGCCTTTAATCGCTGGTGGGTATTGGTCAAGTAATTGCTGTGTGTAGGCTGCAAACGCCGGAAAACTCGTTAATGCGTGCTCTAGGTCGGCATGCGTTAGAGGAAACAGCTCGGTAGACAAAAAGTAAAGCCGCTGCGTGGCTTGCTTGTGGCAGCGATCAATCAATGCCAATAAGCAAAATAGATTAGTACCCGTACCAAAGCCTGTTTCGCCAACCGATAAAAAATGGTGCTTGAATAGACCTGTATCAAGCCGTGCTGGCAGGTTGTTGCCTTTGATAAACACGTGTTCGGTTTCTGCCGTGTTATCATGCTCGTTAAAATAGATGTCATCAAAGGTTTCTGAGCGGGGCTTACCATTGGGCCAAATTAACTGGGCGTTACGCGGTTGCATGGGTGGTCGGTTCCGAAACTTAGGTAAAATGATGACTTACTCTACGATTCAATAATACATTGAAAGTAAAGCAAGATAGGGTCTGTCGCTATTATACCCAATGTAATAAGATACAGGCGCTAATTAGGATATTAAAGGGAGTCGCGTTGTGCGATTAATAGTTAAGCGCAGTGCACAGCTCGTTGGCATTGCAATGACAGGTTTATTAACAGTTGGCTGCGCGTCGCAGCAAGCTAACAGTGGCTACACAGCTGCATCTCTCTCTCAGCCGATACAGTATCTACCGGCCGAATTTTCCCAAACGCTTTCGACTGCACTTAGCGGTTCAAGCCAGTTCTTTGCGGCCAGCCCATACGGGGATCAGGTCACTATCGAGTTTCAATCACCTTATTTTGCCGCTAGCGGCGCTACGTGTCGCCAGTTAGTTGTGAGCAATCAAGCGAGCAGCGTTAAATTGGCCTGCACGCATAATGGAACTCAATGGTATTCGGCTCGCTCGCTAGTGGCGGGTTCAACACTTTAAATCGATAAGCCTAATCAACACACGCGGGTTAGGCTGTACAGGTTATCTAGATGTTAAACAGAACAACACTCGTTTTAGCTGGTTTTTTATCTCTCATCTCGGCATCGGCAAACGCTTTAACGATTAATACAGGCACTGGCGGGTTGGATGCTTCCCAGCAAGCACAATCTATTGATGAACCCGTCAATGACATGCCAAATACCAATTGGCGTACAGGCACTTACGGGCCACAACACAATACAATGCCACAAGGCTTTGATACAACGGTACTGCCTTATGGTACTCAGCTCTTTACTGGGGGCTTTAGAGGCACCCGTTCGGATGGCTTTAATCCAGATTATAAAGTAGCCCCGGGTGATTTAATCACGCTGCGTTTATGGGGCGCCGTAGAAATTGAACGAGCATTACCGGTCGATGCTAAGGGTTATATTTTTATCCCTACCGTTGGCCCTGTTTCTGTACAAGGCACATCGTTGCAAGCACTCAACAGCCGCGTAAAAGCAGCGGTATTAACCGTGTACCCTGAAAACGTGAATGTGTACACCAACTTGCAAGGCACTCAACCGGTTGCTGTATTCGTGACAGGCCAAGTCGAAAACCCAGGCCGTTACGCTGGTACGCCGAATGATTCGGTGCTCTACTTTTTGGATCAAGCAGGCGGTATTGATGATCAATTAGGTAGCTTTAGACAAGTGCGTGTATTGCGAAACGGTAAAACTATCGCAACGGTTGATCTCTATAGCTTCTTAAAAAATGGCGTTATGCCGCGTGTACAATTTCGTGATGGCGACACCGTTGTTGTTGATCAGCGCCAATCCGCCGTATTAGTCAGCGGTGAGGTAGAGCGTGACTATTTATACGAGCTAAACCTTTCGGAAACCGATGGCGGCCACCTATTGCGTTATGCACCCACCAAACCGGGTATTACGCATGTCCTAGTACGTGGTATCCGTGGTGAAGGCTTATTTTCTAAGTACTACACGCTAAATGAATTTAAAACAGCCCAGTTAAATGACGGTGACGAAGTCTTATTCAGCGCGGACCGCCGTGAAGACACCATCGTGGTACAAGTTGAAGGTAGCTACTATGGCCCTTCACGTTATGCGATTCCTAACGATGCCACACTCACCAGCTTGCTGGATAACATTAGCGTGCCGCAACACCTCACAGAAACGCGCAGCATCTCAATACGCCGCGAAAGTGTAGCTGAGCGTCAGCGCCAATCATTGATGGAAAGCTTGCGCCGCTTAGAAACCACCTACCTAGGTGCTTCGTCTTCTACTCCTGAAGAAGCCGAAATTCGTGTAAAAGAAGCCGAACTTATCAGCCAGTTTATCGAGAAAGCCTCAAAAGCTGAGCCTACTGGCCGCATGGTGGTTGCCAACAACGGCAAGATAGCTGACATTCGCCTGCAAGACGGAGACATCATCACTATCCCCGAAGCCACAGACTCTTTGCTAGTGAGTGGTGAAGTACTCATACCACAAGCGGTTGTCTATACACCAGGCGACAACGTAAACGATTACGTAGAGCGCTCGGGTGGTTTTACGCAACACGCGGATGATGAAAATATCCTAGTAGTGCGCCTCAATGGAGAAGTATTAAAAGCAAGCGATGCGCGCCTACAGCCGGGTGATGAGATATTAGTATTGCCGCATGTACCTACTAAAAACCTACAGCTAGCAACCAGCCTCACACAAATTGTTTATCAATTAGCCATAGCCACAAAAGTAGCGCTGGATTTGTAAGATGAGTGTGACTTCACATAAACCACGCACCTCTTGGCAAGTGACGAGAAGTGTGTGGTATGCCTTGTTTATGCGAGAAACTATTTCCAGAACAACGGCCGATAGGTTTGGTTGGTTTTGGATGATAGCCGAGCCTATGGCAATGGTTGGATTAATGGTTGCCATAAGATCGTTATTGATGGGTGGAGATCGGTTTATACCAGGAGCGGATTTTGTTCCTTGGCTCATTGTAGGTCTGCTAGGTTTTTTTGTTTTTCGTGAAGGAATGATGCGCTCGTTAGGTGCTATTGAGGCAAATAGGGGCTTATTCTCCTATCGACAAGTCCTTCCCGTAGATCCTGTTATTGCAAGATGTTTAGTGGAGGGAATGATTAAAACCTTCATACTGATAATTTTTATTGTTGGGGGTGTCTTGTTCGGCGTTGATTTATTTCCAGATGATCCGTTAACAGCAATAGTCGATTGGCTTTCTTTATGGTCTTTAGGCTTTGGTGCGGGTTTGGTTTTCTCTGTTGTTTCATGTTTAGTGCCAGAGGTTGCTATTTTAGTTCGAATCAGTTTGTTGCCGTTGATGATAGTATCAGGAGTAATACTGCCGCTTAATTTTTTACCTCATCCTGTTTTAGAAATCGTGCTTTATTTGCCTATAGTGCATGGCCTTGAAAACTTACGATCAGCGTTTTTTTCGGGTTATCACCCTCTTCAAGGTGCAAGCGAGTTTTACTTATGGTTTTGGGCGCTTGCTCTTATCGTGCTGGGGCTGGCAATGCATATTCATAATGAAGCAAAGTTGAAAGCCTTATGATTGAAATACGCAATTTATCAAAACGTTATCGAAATCACCAAGGCTCTAAGTGGGTATTAAAAGACGTCAATATAACAATTCCCACAGGAGTTAGTGTCGGATTAATCGGCAGGAATGGGGCAGGTAAATCAACACTGCTTAAGCTCATTGGTGGAATGGATGAGCCTGACAAAGGTGAAGTAATTCGGCATAGCAGAGTTTCTTGGCCCATTGGTTTGACTGGAGGTTTTCAAGGCTCCATGACGGGGCGTCAGAATGTGAAAGTTGTGGCTCGTATTCACGGTGATGGAGAGCGGGTACACGAAATAATAGAAAAAGTGGAAAAGTTTGCCGAGATAGGGGAGTCATTTGATGAGCCAGTAAAAACGTACTCCTCAGGTATGAGAGCTAGGCTAGCTTTTGGCTTATCCCTTGCCTTTGATTTTGATGTGTACCTTTCTGATGAAGCAACTGCTGTTGGTGATCAAATATTTAGAAAGAAAGCGGTAAAAGCATTTAAACAGCGGGTCGGTGAATCAAGCTTGATAATCGTATCTCACGGCGAGGGTATTCTTAAACAGCTTTGCCAAGCAGGCATTTTATTAAAAAATGGATCCGCTTTTTGGTATGACGATATACACGAGGCACTTGCTGAATATCATCAAGAAATGAAGTGAGTTTATTGGCAGTGTTTTTTATGTAGGGAATTGAAATGTTTAGTGTGCTATTTAAAAAGAGTAACCGAATATGGCTTTTTGCTTTTGGAGTCATAATCATTGTTGCAGCTTATTGGTCTGTATTAGCAAGCAATAGATATGTGTCTGAAGCGAATATCGTATTAGAAAGCCCTCAACTAGCCATGCCTTCATTGGATATCTCTTCTATACTCAATGGGGGAGGAAGCAACGGAGATATGTTGCTTTTGAGGGATTATTTACTGTCAGTTGATATGCTTAAAGAGCTTGATGCGGCAGTAGATTTTCGAGAGCATTATTCGAATAGCGATGCTGATTTATTAACGCGCTTATCTAATGCTGATGCGCCAATGGAAGAGCTGCATGAATACTTTTTGAAAAGGGTGTCAGTCGAGTTAGATTCATATGCAAATATTTTGCGTGTGCAAGTGGAAGCATTTTCCCCTGAAAAAGCACATGAAATAGCCACCGTTCTCTTAGCAAAAGGTGAGGCCCATATGAATTTAATGGGCCAGCGTTTAGCGGAAGAGCAAGTCAAATTTTTAGAAGTCCAAGTAGAAGACCTCGTTGGAAAATTTGACGCAGCGCGTCAAGAGTTATTGGACTACCAAAATAAAAACGGATTGGTTTCCCCAACCGGCACTGTAGAAAGTATCAATGCCGTAGTATCGGGTTTAGAGGGACAATTATCTAGCTTGCAAGCGCGGCGCAAACTACTGTTAAGCTTTCAGAGCGTCCGCTCTCCAGAAATTATTCGTATTGAAAGCGAAATTAAAGCCCTATCTTCTCAAATTGATCAAGAACAAGCGCGTATGGCGACCCAGTCGGGGGCCGCACTTAACCAGTTATCCTCCGAGTACCAAACTCTAGAGTTAAAGGCGCAATTTGCTCAAGAGAGTTATTCTTCCGCATTGTCTGCTCTACAAGCGACCCGAATAGAAGCGGCGAGAAAGCTAAAGCAAGTCTCTATATTGCAAAGCCCTACCCTGCCTGAATACCCTCAGCGTCCCCAGCGCTTATATAATATTGCTGTGTTTGCTGTGGTAACCTTATTTATTACATTAATTATCAATATGTTAATTATGATTGTTCGCGATCACCGAGATTAAGAAGGTAATATTATGAGTAAGACATTTTTAGTAACAGGTGGAGCGGGATTTATTGGTTCGGCAGTGGTGCGCGAGCTAATAGAAAATTCGGATCATCGTGTCATTAATGTAGATAAATTAACTTATGCCGGTAATTTGGAGTCACTTTCCATAGTCGAAGGCGATGCGCGTTATACTTTTGTGCAGGCAGATATTTGTGATAAATCAGCTATGGACGAGGTAATGCAGCAATATCAACCGGATATTATTATGCACCTCGCAGCGGAAAGCCATGTCGATCGTTCTATTGATGGCCCGGGTGAGTTTATTCAAACAAATGTCGTTGGAACCTATACGCTTTTGGAAAGCGCGCGTAAGTATTGGGCAGCGTTGAAAGTGGCTGATGCAGAAAAGGCGAAAGCTTTTCGTTTTCATCACATTTCAACAGATGAGGTATACGGTGATTTGCATGGGGTAGATGATTTATTCACAGAAACAACATCTTACGAACCAAGCTCTCCGTATTCAGCAAGTAAAGCAAGCTCCGATCATCTTGTTAGAGCGTGGCAGCGAACATTTGGTCTGCCTACGTTAGTCACCAATTGCTCTAATAATTATGGCCCTTACCACTTCCCTGAAAAACTAATCCCGTTAATGATTTTGAATGCGCTAGCCGGTAAAGCATTACCAGTATATGGCGATGGTAAACAAATCAGAGATTGGTTGTATGTAGAAGACCACGCACGCGCACTTATTTTAGTAGCGCAACAAGGTGAAGTGGGTGATACCTATAACATTGGCGGGCATAACGAAAAACAAAATATTGAAGTTGTACACACGCTATGTGAGTTACTTGATGAGTTGCGTCCAGCGCCTGCCAACACCGCCGTTAGTGTCAATACCTATAAAGACTTAATCACGTATGTAACGGACCGACCTGGGCATGATGTGCGCTACGCAATTGATGCCAGCAAAATAGAAAAAGAGCTAGGTTGGGTACCAGAAGAGACCTTTGAAACAGGTCTGAGAAAAACGGTTGAATGGTATTTGGATAATGAGTCTTGGTGGAAACGCGTTTTAGATGGCAGCTACCAAGGTGAGCGATTAGGAACAGCTTCATGAAGATACTAGTAACGGGTTCAACGGGCCAAGTTGGCTTTGAATTGTTACGTGCGCTGAGTCCGTTGGGCCAAATAATTGCGCCAACACGGCAGGAATTGGATTTAGGTGATTTAGCAGCTGTTGGTACGTACTTAAAAGAACAATCGCCGGATATGATCATCAATGCAGCGGCATGGACCGCGGTGGATGCCGCCGAAGATCAGCAAGACATGGCTTTTTGCTTAAACGCTGATTTACCAAGGGTATTGGCTCGTTATACGAACAAGCATGATACTTGGCTTATTCATTACTCATCTGATTATGTCTATCCAGGTACGGGAACAACGCCATGGATAGAAACAGACTCAACTGGGCCTTTATCAGTTTACGGAAAAAGTAAGCTAGCGGGTGATTCTGCTATACAAGAAGAGACAAGCCGCTATCTTATTTTTAGGACCAGTTGGGTTTACAGTGCGCGTGGCAACAACTTCATGAAAACCATGCTGCGTTTGGGGGCTGAGAGAGAATCGTTAAATATTGTGGGTGACCAAGTGGGCGCACCAACCCCGGCAAGGCTAATTGCTCAACTAACTTTTATGGCTGTTTGTAAAATTCATAGCAAAGAAACAGTTACATCAGGTGTTTTTCATTTGGCACCGAAAGGCCAGACAAACTGGCACGCATTTGCTTGTGCAATATTCACATTGGCCAAAGAGCATGGCCATGCTTTAGCTGTAGATGTAGAAAAAGTTAATGCGATTGAAACGGTAGATTACCCAACGCCAGCCGCGCGTCCTCTTAATTCTCGTATGGATGTAGCAGCAATAGAACAGTTATTAGCGATAAATATGCCGGACTGGGAAAGCCAGCTGGAATTAACTTTAAAAGAATACCTGAACTAAGGAGAAAAAATTATGGCACGTAAAGGCATTATTTTAGCCGGTGGATCAGGTACGAGGCTGCACCCTATAACGCGTGGTGTTTCCAAACAATTGTTACCTATTTATGATAAACCCATGATTTTCTATCCTGTTTCAGTACTGATGCTGGCAGGTATAAAAGAAATACTCATTATTTCAACACCAGAAGATCTGCCTCAGTACAAAAAACTGATGGGCACAGGGGAAGAATACGGTGTTAGCTTTAGCTATGCAGTGCAGCCATCACCAGACGGCTTGGCGCAAGCCTTTATTATAGGCGAGGAGTTTATAGGCAAAGATCCTGTGTGCCTTGTTCTAGGCGACAATATTTTTCATGGGCAACATTTTTCTGACCAGCTCAAACGCGCCGCATCTCACGACAACGGTGCAACAGTATTTGGATATTTAGTGAAAGACCCCGAGCGTTTTGGCGTAGTGGAGTTTGATGAAACTGGTACTGCCATTTCAATCGAAGAAAAGCCTGAAAAACCAAAATCTGCTTATGCTGTTACTGGTTTGTATTTTTATGATAACGATGTTGTAGAAATTGCTAAATCAGTAAAGCCATCTGAACGCGGAGAGGTAGAGATTACCGCGGTTAATAACGCTTACTTAGAACGTGGTGATTTAAGGGTAGAGCGTTTAGGGCGTGGGTTTGCTTGGTTAGACACGGGCACGCATGATAGCTTGCTAGAAGCATCGCAATACGTGCAAACGATAGAACACCGTCAGGGCCTTAAAGTTGCCTGCTTAGAGGAGATTGCTTGGCGCCAAGACTGGATCACTGATGAGCAACTGATAGCAAGCGGTAATGCACTGAAAAAAACCAGTTATGGCCAATACTTGCTCAAATTAGTTGAAGAAAACTGAGGCTTGTTGAATGGATTACAAGAAATTAGCAATTCCCGATGTTGTGTTGATGACACCAAAAGTATTTGGTGATGAGCGTGGCTTCTTTTTAGAAACATTTCGTCAGAGCGAATTTGAAAAGCATTGTGGGCAATACTCCTTTGTGCAAGATAACCACAGTAAGTCGTCACAGGGGATTTTGCGCGGTTTGCATTATCAACTGGAAAAGCCGCAAGGTAAGCTGGTTCGAGTCACCCGAGGTGAAGTGTTTGATGTGGCTGTCGATATGCGTTCAAACTCTCCAACATTTGGGCAATGGGTAGGGGAGTATTTAAGTGAAGAAAATAAACGGATGTTATGGGTACCGCCGGGCTTCGCTCATGGCTTTTATGTAACCAGCGAAGAGGCTGAATTCCAATATAAATGTACAGATTATTATAATCCTGGTGATGAATACTCATTATTATGGAAAGATGAAACGTTAAATATAAAATGGCCACTGATTAGTAAAAGCCCACAGCTGTCAGAGAAAGATATGCTTGGCTTAACGTTTGATAAAGCTCCATCGTTTTAGAGCGCTGGTATTCGCTAATTTAAAAAATATAAGTAATTATTCGTCGGAGAATTGTTTTGACAGGCTCAATAAAAGAAAAAGGAAATGTTAATGCATTTATCGATGCAGTTGAAGGCGGCTTTATCTACGGCTGGGCTGCTTACGATAACTCTGATGAGTCAGTTAAAATAAATGTAGTAGCCAACGAAAGAGTGATAGGCCAAGGTGAAGCAAGTATTTATCGCGCCGATCTGGTGTCGGCAGGTATCCACCAAGGCATGCATGGGTTTAAAATAGCTATTAATCATGACAGTACTAAAGATTTAAGTATATCCTTGATAGATGCAATAACCACTCATGCTATTTCGCACAACAAAGTCTTAATCAAAAAAAGTGATATACAAATATCAGGTGTAATTACTGATGTTCAAGATGGACATATAATTACTCATATAAAAAGTAATCAGCATTTAACTCAGCAAAAATTAAATCTGATGTGCGCGGGAGAAAAGATTGCTGTTAAAGAGGTTGATTTTTCTGGTGAACTAGAAGAGTTTAGAATAGCGCTGCCTTATGAGTTAATGGATGGCAACCAAAAACTGATAACACTTACCTTAGAAGGTAAAACAGAGCCATTAAATACCCAGCTAGTGACGATTGATCCTATTCAAACGCCTTGGCAATATTTAAGTGAAAGCTATGATCAGCCAGGCTTTATGTCGTTGCCAAAACAAGCTAACTATCGATATGAAGCGCTTGAATACCAATTAGAGGCTATAGTATCAGGAGAGTCACAACATACTTTAGAGAATATAACAAACATCCATAAGTTACTAATACAGGGACACGAAGGGCGAAAAAGATATCCTAGCTTTTCATTACCAAAGTATGAAAAGCCGCGAGTTAGCATTATTGTGCCTGCATACAATAAATTTGAACTAACTTATCACTGTATAGCATCTATTGCTCTTGCTTATAACAAAACCTCTTTCGAGGTTATTCTGGCTGATGATTGTTCTGATGACGAAACTAAAAAAGCAGAACATATAATTGAAAACCTTGTAATTTCAAGAAATCCAGAAAATTTACGCTTCTTACGTAGTTGCAATAAGGCTTCGGATCTAGCTAACGGCGAGTATATTGTCTTTTTAAATAATGACACTGAAGTAACATCCTTTTGGTTAGATGAACTCGTAGCAAAAATGGATGAAGATTCTACTGTTGGCATGACAGGCTCTAAGCTATTGAACACTAATGGATCATTACAAGAAGCAGGCGGTATCGTATGGGGGGATGGGAAGCCTTGGAATGTCGGTAGGAACGCAAACCCAGTAACACCTGAATATAACTATGCAAGGCAGGTTGATTATTTGACCGGTGCCGCTATGTGTATTCGCACTACGCTCTGGAAAACAGTAGAAAAGTTTAGTGAAGAGCTAGTGCCGTGTTATTACGAAGATACCGACCTAGCTTTTAAAGTAAGAGAGGCTGGTTATAAAACAATATACATCCCTCATTCTGTAGTTGTGCACTTTGAAGGCAAAAGCCATGGAACAGATGTAACAAAGGGTCTAAAAAAGTATCAAGTTATCAACGAAAAAACTTTTGGTAAAAAATGGTTTAAAAGCTTTAAGAATAATGGTGTTCCAAGTATGGCTAATATGATGGTCGAAAAGGACCGGAATATTGATAAGCGAATATTAGTTATTGATTACGCAACACCAATGCCAAATAAAGACGCTGGTAGTTATGCCGCAGTTCAAGAAATGAAACTAATGCAGTCTTTAGGTTTTAAAGTAACTTTCGTGCCAGATAATTTAGCGCATTTTGGTAAGTACACGACAGAGTTGCAGCGTATGGGTATAGAAGTGTTGTATGCTCCTTTTTATATATCGGTGAATGATGTGCTGCAAAAGCGTTTGGCTGAAATGGATGCTGTTTATATAACCCGTTATGCAGTTGCCGAAAAATACATAGACCAAATACGTACGATGTCAAAGGCGAAAGTTCTATTTAACAACGCAGATCTCCACTTCTTAAGAGAACTAAGGTACGCATTAAAGAATAGCAATGATAAAAACTTAATGACGCAAGCTCTAACAACGCGTGAAAAAGAGCTACTTGTTTGCAACAAAGTTGATGCTATTTTATGTTATAACACTACTGAACATGCTGTTATTGCTTCTCATATACTTCAAGATAATAAAATGCACATTACACCTTGGGTTTTAGAAGAAAAAAATCCTGGGCCAGCACGCGAATTAAGACAAGGTATTAGTTTTTTGGGCGGTTATAACCATACGCCAAATGTTGAAGCAGTTGATTATCTTTGCAGCGAAATAATGCCTCTGCTGTACAAGAAGAGACCTGATATATGTTTGCATGTTTACGGTAGTAATATGCCGGAAAGGTTTAAAGACTATGAAGCAAAAAACATAAAGATAATTGGCTTTGCTGAAAGCTTGGATGATGTATATAACTCGCATCGTGTATTTGTTGCGCCTTTATTATCGGGAGCAGGTATTAAGGGGAAAGTTTTAGAAGCGATGGCTTATGGAACGCCCTGTGTGTTAACCGAAGTCGCTGCTGAAGGGACAGGGTTAACGCAGGGGGTAAGTACATATATTGCTAAAAAACCAGCGGAATGGGTTAAGTCAATTATCTCACTTTATGATGATCAGAAAGTATGGGATAGGTTTAGTGAAAACGAGCTTATATTAGTTAAAGAGAAGTACTCGTTTGAAAATGGTAGGTCCGTGCTTGGAGATATATTCTCTGATGTAGGCTTGTATACCAGCTATAAATAACTACAGGATAAGGTATATTTATGCGCACAGTAATATTACATTTTCACCTTTTTAAAAATGCGGGCACATC
The DNA here is from genome assembly GCF_001922575.1 of Neptunomonas phycophila. Classification (NCBI taxonomy): domain Bacteria; kingdom Pseudomonadati; phylum Pseudomonadota; class Gammaproteobacteria; order Oceanospirillales; family Oceanospirillaceae; genus Neptunomonas; species Neptunomonas phycophila. The sequence goes on from NZ_MRCI01000001.1 coordinate 523,351, forward strand.
TTTAGATGCAGCCTTTAAAGAAAACTTTAAAGGTGATGAGTGGGTAACCAAAGAATTTCCTGCACAGCCAAATAAAAATAGAGAGCAGGTAAGACAATGGATTATTAATAATCCACAAGCTAAGTGTTTTTCATCACATACAGCAGTATTACCGGTGCCTGAAATAGAGGGTATAAAGATTATACCGGTTATTTTTATTAGGCATCCAATCGATCGGATAGCTTCAGCTTATTCATTTGAGAAAAAGCAGGGAGGTAGAGGTTTCGGTTCCACATTGGCTAGAAATACTACCTTAGGCGGATACATTGAAACACGCCTTTCTCTTGATCATGACAGACAATGTCGTAATTTTCATGCTCATCGTCTGGCTGCTATGTATCCCGGTCAACCTGATACTGAAGCAGATCGGGCTTTGGCTGCTATTAAAGAATTGCCCTTTGTCGGCTTAGTAGAGAGATATACCAACTCACTAGAAACATTAGAATCTCTACTGAAGTCAGAAGGTTTTGAGTCAATTAAACTCAAGCCTGTAGAAAAGAACGTCTCACGCGCTGTTAAAAAAACACTTGATGAAAAATTAAACGAAATCCAAGAGCAAATAGGATTTGATACATATACTTGCCTGTTGGAAAACAATGAAGTTGATCTGAAGTTATGGTGTGAGATTAATAATGATTAAGAAAAAAATAGTTGTTGTGGGTAACTGTCAGGCAAGGCCTATAGCAACTTTTTTGACTGATTTATGTGATAACATTGATGTTATAAAAATTGCAGTAGTTCATCTATTGAGTTCAGAGGATGAGGGTGTATATCAACCTTATTTAGAAGATGCGGATTTTATAGTTGCTCAGCTGATTAGTGATAATTATCCTTGTAGTTTTTTAAGAACGTCGGTGTTAGAACGGAAATTTTCGAACAAGCTAGTTAAAATTGTAAATATATTTAATAGGACAATGTTTAAGGACTGGTATCCTGTAAAGAAAGGGAAAGCTAATCTCTTAGGTCCTCTAGATATATACCATAACTTAAATATTTACAATTCATGGAAAAATGGCTTTCCTATTGATGAGGCCATTGAGAATTTTAAAATTTCAAGCAATGTAGATGAAAAATCTATAAGTGAACTAATAGTTAAAGAAAAACAAGTAGACGTAAAAATAGCTGATTTTCTTGATGGTAGCGAAAAGCATCTTTTTCATACATATGACCGCCCTAAAAACTATGTTCTTATTGAGTATTGTCGCAGAATACTTGAATTTATAGGTTTTAATGTTGGACGTAATTTTTTAGAGCTTGGAAGCGGTTTTGAGGCATTAGGGCGAGTCTCGATACCTGAGGAAGTTAGGTATACTAAAGACAGTAAGTTTTGTGGTTTCTCTTACTCCCTAATAGATAATGAAGTTATTATAGATAAAAACAAAGAGTACAGTACTGCAGAGCTAGTTAAATCATTTTATGAAATTTATGAAATGTTAACTCCCGGTGTCTGTTTAGAAGAGGTTGAGGGTGTTGAGGTAATTGATAATGTTGTCAGAATTGGTGATCAGTTATTCTTATATCAAAAAAATACCGGGCAACGTCAAATGGACTACTTCTTAGGTAATAGAAAGCTGTCAAAAAAATCAAAAGAAATATTTATAAATAATGTTAAAGTTAATATAGATCTTTCTAAAAAGCATGATTTTCTATACAAACATATAGTGTTTCCTGCCAAACCTGTCGTGTTTTCAAGTATTTTTGAAAAGATAAATTTGAAAGTTGAAAGTTTGTACTCAGAAAGTTTTGATGTTGGCTCGGATTATTTGTTATACCCTGATCTAGATATGAGCGATTATGATGCTGAGGATACACATACAAACGATAAAGGTGTTTTCGAAGTAATAAAGACTGTATTAAAGAGTTTTGGTACTGTTGAAGAAATGATTGCAACCTATGGTGTAGGTGAGAAACTATGTGACTTGGCTTATATGATTGGAAAGAAAAATAGCAGTCACTTGAAAATAACGGGAATTAATATATGCCCTGATTTCAATGTTTATACTAAAAACTTTTCTTTAGACGATTATCTTGAGTCTAATACAGGACATTTACAGTATAGCGTCAATGAAGTTGCTCCTTTTCATAAAAGGATAGTCCTTTTTGGTGATAGTTTCTTTAAAACAAGGATTCATATTTTCACCGCGTTGTTCAATGAGGTTGTATATATAAGAAACCCTTATATTATTGAAGACCTTGTTTTAACGTTGCAGCCTGATATTGTGCTGACAGGTAATGCTGAAAGATACCTAGTTAACCAACCTGATGTGTCTAAGCCACGCCCTTACTTTATGAACTACATAACGCATGGAATGAAGAAAAAGCCAAGCGCTGAAGTAATTAGAGCTTTTGAATCCCTTTTTTCAGGTAGAAGCTCTTCTTTCTTCAAAGCGTTCAAAAATTCTATTTCTTCACAGGTTGCAGAAGACATAAAAAATAAAAACGCTGATGCTGCGGCGACCTTAACAGTGCAAGAAACAAAATTTGATGATTTGTCCGATAAATGTCTAATTCAGCCAGAGGAAAATTTTTACGATCGCCAAGATGTCAAAGTTGATAATTCTAATTTTGGTGTTGAATGTGAAACATATGAAATTGATCCTTATTCTTCTGGTTATGATTATAGGCTTTCTTCAGTACCTTATTTTGGTGATGTTCCAAATGAAAAGTCTAAGTTTTGCTCTGAAATAAAAGGTCATGTTTATAAAACAGTTTTTCGGCTAAAAGAAGTTGATGTTTTTCTGCCTAATGGTGCTGTTTATAATTCGCAGAATAATAAAATTTTGACGCCGTCCCTATGGCAGTCTAGATTGTTTTTCAACTCGATGTTTAGGAACGATAAGTCTACAAAGTGGAAGTGGAGAATAGATAAAAATTATGCATCTATACCTTTAAAGGGGAAAACTCTATTGTTGCATAATAGAGCGTATACTAATTATTTTCACTATGTGATAGATGTTGTATCAAAGCTCGAATTGATCGACGATATATCAGTTTATGATAATATTTTAGTCGGTACAGGAGATAATCATCCCTTTGTGAAAAGTTATTTGGAGATATACGGTGTAGATATTGATAAAATTGTTTGGGTAAACGGCTATGAGGTATATCGCTGTGAAGAACTTGATACTCCATATTACAAAGTTACAGAAGATGTAGGTATTCGAGCTAACTATCATGGTAAAGAACACTATAAGGGCTGGTGTAAAGAATTTCTCGCTTCTATAAAAAGTAAAGTAGATAGCCAATTGATTACAGATGATACAGAATCATCATTGCCAAAAAAAATCTTTGTTTCAAGAAGAAACGATACCTCCAGAAAAATTGTTAACTTTGATGATGTCAATGAGTTTTTAGAAAGTAAAGGTTATGTTGAGATCGATCCCGCTAAACTGTCAGTTAATGAGCAAATACAATATTTTAGAAATGCTTCTGACATAGTTTCGGTTCATGGGGCAGCAATGACAAATATTATTTGGTCGAATCAAGATACAAGTATCTTAGAGTTAATGCCAAATGATTATGATGATCCTGGATATAGAATGATAGCAGGCCTTAAGAATATGGAATCTTATAGGATATTGTTTTGTAAAAGCATTAACCCTAATAATACTGTTTTTTCCGATTTAGAAGTTGATATGTCAGTTCTTCGGGGTTTGCTAAGTGATTAACTTATTATTTCTGCATCCTGCAAGGTTGTAATAGGAATACTAACTATGAAAGATGGTTTTGGTTATGTTTTTCTGTCGCCGATATTGAATTTTTATTGTCAAGGTGTTTTTGATAAATATGATTGTAATTTAATATGCTTGGCGAGAGAAGGTTGGATATTAAATAAACTTTTTAATTCCATAGCTATCCCTAACGGTGGGCATGATAAAAAAACAACTTATTTGAAAGTATCTAGAACCCTTTTGTTTAGGGCTTTAGTCAATGATCAATATGCATGGGATCTAGCTACTTCTAGCGAATTTAAGGGTACGATTGAGCAGTTGTTAGTCAAAAGGTTTGGGCTGCGCCAAGAACCGCTTAGTGATGTAGTTCCACAAGCCGTGTTAAATAATAAGATACATTTACCTAACGATGCTGAGCTTGTTATCAAGTCTATCACACCGTACCTTTCTGCATTAGGCGAGCTTACGCAAGAGACTAGGCAGGGAGTAACGGCTTATCTGCACTCAATTGTAGAAAAAACAGGTGATGCTAAGTGGCTTATGTTGGATTTAGGTTATGCTGGAACCATCCAAAAGCTAATCACTTACATTATAGGTAAGGATACTGACGGCCTGTATTTGATTGCCACTTCAGCTGGCGAACACAAAGTGGGTAACAATACTGCCAACATGCGTGGCTTGCTTAAAGAGAATATCGCTTGGGGGCAGGGTTATGAAGTGTTAGAAAAATCATTATTTTTAGAAACAATGATGACAGCCCCGCATGGACAGGTTGTTGATATACGCCAAGACTCGCAAGGCGAGTTTCACTTTTACTATGGACGAAAAGCGCCAACACAATTATATGCTCAAGATTTAATGGCTGTGGCTGATGGTGCCATAGAGGCTGTAGAGCAGCAGTTGCGTGATGGTGTATCATTTACTCCAGAAGAAATAGAAGCTATTTACCACGCATTTGTCACACCAGTAAGTGCTATTCCAAGTTCTGTTAGGCATTTGTTTGGTATAGACGATGATTTTTCAGGCAACGGTGTATTGAACCCGCTAGCCCATTTTGGATTATAGTAGGATGATTAAGCCTCTTCGTAAAATTAGAAAACTGCTTAAGTTAAAAAAAGTTACTAAAACAGATATCGATATTATTTATAAACGTGCCGTCGAGAATGATTTTTTTGACCGTAAATGGTATGAAGGTTTTTACTCAAAACGTTTTTCTTCTGAAAAAGAAGCTTTTTTAGATTATATTCGCAAGTCATCTTTTGCACCGGTTAACCCTAGTGAAAATTTTGATACCGTCATCTATAATCGACTAAACAACGACATATATCATGCTGATATATCGCCCTTAGAGCATTATTTAAGCCATGGTAAAAATGAAGGGCGTATCAGCTCTGCTATGTCCCTTCAATGGCAGCCTACGGATAATGTTAAGTTCTCTCAGAAGTTAACAGCTGAAGCCAAAAATTTAAATGTTGCATTTAATCTGCATATTTTTTATGAAGACTATATTGAAAGGTTTGCTCGTCAAATTGAGAAATTTCCGATCAGTGTAGACGTGTATATTTCAGTTGCAAAAAAAAGTTTTCTTGAAAAGGCAAAGTCGGCTTTTTTAAAGCTGAAAAATGTGAATAAAATTGAAGTGCGCGTTGGCGAAAATCGTGGCCGTAATTTTGGGCCTCTCTTAGTGGAGTTTGCAAGCACTGTTAATGATTATGATCTTTTATTGCATTTACACTCTAAAAAGTCGTTATATTCTGGACGCGAACAGACGCAATGGTCTGACTATTTAACTGAGTACCTCTTAAATGAAGAGACTGTCGTTAAAAGAGTGCTCAATGCGTTCGCACAAGATCCATCGCTAGGTGTTTATTATCCAACTACGTTTTGGATGATGCCTGATTGGGTTAACCATATGACGATGAACAAAGGGCCAATGGCACAATGGTGTTCTGATTTAGGTATAAAGCTCCCTTCTGATTTTTTAGCCTACCCTGTTGGTGGCATGTTTTGGTGCAGACCCAAAGCGCTTTCTGGTATTTTGGATCGTTCTTACAGCTATGATGATTTCCCTAAGGAGCCACTACCTAATGATGGGACAAAGTTGCATGCACTTGAACGACTAATTGGGGTTGTGGCTGAGCATAACGGGTTCTCCCAATTATTTTATGATCCTGCTACAGCGCGTTTTACTTTTGATCAAGGTTTTATTTATCAAAGATATCGCTCAAATATAAAGAATCTTGAAGGGCTGCTCCAGCCATATAAATGCATCAGCTTTGACGTGTTTGATACGTTAATTCGCCGTTATTATACGGTGCCAGACTATGCCAAGCTAAAATTAGGACAAGAGCTGCAGGCGGTAAACGCCGTAGACAATGCAGAGGCGTTCGTAGAGCTGCGTAACAATACAGAACTAGACTTGCGTAAAGCAGCTAAGTTTAAAGGTGATGTAAGCATTGTTGATGTATACAAAGAGATGGCTAAAAACCTACAGGTGGACGAACAACTCACATCACAGTGGATGAATCGCGAGTTTGAGATTGACTTGAACATGATTTCTTCTAAAGATGAAATGGTTCAGTTATTCAATGATCTAGGAGCAGCCGGTAAAGTATTGTGGGTGATATCTGATACTTATTATACAAAGGACCAAGTTGCTCTGATGCTAAAAAAAGCCGGTGTGGTTGCCCAACACACACTACTTGTCTCGAGTGAAGAAAAATTACGCAAAGATAATGGCACTATGTGGCAGTTTGTTAAAGCTGAGCTTAAAAAAGAGAAGCTAAGCCGTTACATACATATCGGAGATAACGTAGTTTCAGATGCTCAAATTCCTGGGGACCATGGTTTAGCTAATTTCCACATATTACATCCGATGGATAAGTGGAAGGCTCTGGGGTTTCCTGTTAAGGAGCTCAGCACGTCAAATGTAGCAGAAATACTCAAATGGGGCCCTTTGATTAATAATGTGGGTCGCAATCCGTTTTTAGGTGAATAATTTTAATGCGTACTTTATATTTACACGTAGGTTGGTCAAAAACTGGAACTTCAGCTATCCAAATGCAGTTGCAAGCTCAAAAAGATCAATTATTAGATAAAAAAATATTGTATCCGCAATCTTTGCAGTGGCCTGATCATTCACATCACCCTTTCGCGCTTTCTTTTAAGGCAAATGGTAGCTATGCAAGTGACATGTCACCAACGCAAGCGATACAAAAATTACAAGATGAGTTAAATGCTTCAAACGCTACTGATGTGTTGATTTCAAGTGAGTTATCACCTTTCTACTTTAATAATACTGACTTCAAAAATTTTGCTGATAGTAACTTTGATATTGTTAAAGTAATTTTTACGGTGCGAAGACAGTCAGAAGTTTTATTGTCTTTATATAATCAGCTTATTAAAGATCCTAAAGTTAGGTTTAAAGGAAGTTTATTCTCTTTAGGTATGAGGAATATATCTTGGCTTAATTATTTTATGAATGTAAAAAGGTGGGCTGATGTCGTTGGTAATGAAAATATTATAATAATACCTTATAGTAAAAATGTAGTTGGCGATTTCATATCTCTTTTTGATCTTGAATTGTTTGGAATAGAGAAATCTATTAATCCTTCACTGCCTACACGTTGTTTGCCTGTAATTCAAAACTTCACAAAAAATGCAACGGATGATGCTAGTTATATTAGAATTAGAGATGCAATTGTTCATAAGAGTTTAGATATACCTGAATCAGAAAATTGGTTTACGCTATTCACTGTAGCTGAGCAATCGGCATTTAATGATTATTTTGAAATGAGTAATAATCATTTGTGGAATAATTTCTTTTCTTTAGGTGGTTTCTCTAATGAAACTAGAGAAATTAAAGATGTTAAGTCTTTGCCCCCTGGGTTTAAATTTGAAGACTTACCTAAATGAAACTGATTTTACACCCAGGGCATGCTAAGTGTGGATCTACAACTATCCAACGTTTTCTTAGAGTTAATAGGGATTTGCTATTTAAAAATGATGTTTTGGTTCCTGACTTGAATTTTCGCTTTCCTGGTGAGCGCGGATTTGTAGTGAACTCTGAATCACCGAGGAAGTTTTTTAGAGAGATTATGGAATCAGTTGATCTTTCTAAATTAGTAGAGCGACTAAATTTTTTAAAAAGAAGCCATCCTGATAAGACTTTACTAATTTCAGCTGAGAATTTGACAGTTGCTTTAGCTGGTATAGGTAAAGGAATACATAGTTTATTGTCAGATTTTTTTGAAGATGTCCATATTGTTTATTATATTAGACCTCAAGATACTTATATGCTGTCTTCTTGGCAGCAATGGGGCTATAAAAGTGGAGTGTCTTTAAATGAATTTTGTGTTAAAAATAATATTCCAGATTACAGCGGGGTGGTTAGATCATTAAAAAGTATCTACAGTAAACCTAGAATCGATGTCGTTCCTCTCAACAAGAATGCTTTATTAGGGGATGGTTTAATTTCTGATTTTTTGAAAAGAGTATCATTTCCAAAACTTGATTTTACTTATTCAAATGATTTGGCGAACGTCAGCCTCAGTCCCGTACTATGTGATTTCTTGTCTAACTACAATTTCCTTTTTAAAGATCATCATGAAAATTATGCTGAAGATTATATTTTAAGATACCTTAATGATAAGTCAGTTTTTTTTGAAAGGGTAGATGGTTATTTTAATAAAGAAGAGCGTTTAAAAATTCTAAATTCAAGATCAGAGTCTAATCGTTTTTTACATAATCATTTCTTTTCTGAGTTGTCGTTTCAAGATGTTTTTTATGGTCATTTATCATATTTTGATAATTTAAAATTAGATGAGTATGAGTTTAAATATCAAGAGATTTCTGAAGCTCTGAATGTCCGACGTATTTATGTTTATTCTATTTTTAGTAGATTTTTTAGTCGTGTTAGGTGAGATTTATGAAAATTCATGTTTATTTGTTATGTTTTAATGAAGAGAAAATTCTTCCATTTATATTAGATTATTATACTGGTTTTTGTTCTAGAGTATTTGTACTGGATAATGAGTCTACTGACGCAAGTGTAGAGATTTGTAAGAATTATAATAGTGTTACAGTCATTGAGTGGGGCTCTAATAATTCATTTGATGATATTTCAAATTTGGAGATGAAAGTAAATACTTATAAGGACTACAGTAGAGTAGGTGGCAAGTATACTACTGAAGTTGCTGATTGGGTAATATGTGCAGACATGGATGAGGTTATATATCATCCAGCCTTAATAGACCTGCTTAAAAAATATAAGCGCGATGGTGTTACAGTTCCAAATATTCGTGGATTTAATATGGTTTGTAATCATTGGCCATCAGCAGGTTTTAACATTACCGAATCAATTAGAACTGGAGTTAGGCAGCCAAATTTTGACAAGAGAGCTGTTTTTGTACCCGATTTTGATATTCAATACAGCCCAGGTTGTCATCCTAAAGGCGATGCTTTTAAGCGTATGGAAGAATCTCCTAACTATAAAACTAGTGATTCAAAGGAAATTGCATTACTACATTATAAATATTTAGGAGATAACTTTGTTCGAAGTGCTATGAAGTCCAAAGCTAGATTAAGTAAACGAAATCTAAATTGTGGCTTTGGAAGCCAGTATTTAAAAGATGAGCTTGAGTTAATAAAGATAAATAAAGCTATGCAGGAGAGTGCTATTCAAGTGATTGATGATAACGGGAATATAACCGTCAAATGATAGCTATGACGAGCGGCTTTGTTCTAGATAGATATGATAGATCTGTAGAATTTTCTCTTATTAAGGGATGGAATTTTATTGATCTTGAAGCTAGTTTTACTGTCGAAAAAATGTCAGTTGCGATCTATTTTGACATTGGTCATGGTTTCGATAATTCAAAAGTTTTTTACATGAGTTTAAGAAATGGAAAGGTAACAAAACGAATTTGCTATTTTCCACTTAAGACTGTTAGGGTAAAGATTGTACCAGTTGATTCAGGTGAATGCTTTTTCTTAGAAAGTGTTAAGTTCGTTTGGCTAACTCCTTTTTTTGCACGCGATAGGATTCTGCATAGATTAAGCAATTTTCATCCTGAATTTCGTTTTTTATCTAAACAAGAAATTAAAAAAGAACTGTGCAAAGATAAACTATTTAATTTTCGTTGGGTAAAGTCTGCTTTTGAATATTATAGTGAAACTTTTGAACATTATGATCCTAACGTTGATTTCCAGAATTGGCTTTTAAATGATCGAAGTTATAAAGTCCCCTTGCCTGTTAATCCTATATCTAATATTAAGAATAAATTAAGATTTTTTTTATTGATAGATCAGCAAACCTTGGTTGACGATGTCAAAAATACTTTGCAAAGTTTAAGTGATCAAGGATGTTTATCTTTTGATGTCTACTTTATAGATTCTAATAGTAGTCTTATTGTAAATGATTATATCGCTCTTAAAAAATATTATTGTTTTTATGCAAATGATGATCTTAGCTTAATCTCCGAAAGGCTAAACGATTCTTGGGTAGGTTTCTTTAAAGCAGGAGATCTATTTAGTAATGATTTTGTTTCTGCTTTTTATGGGGCTATTGATGAAAAAGATCTTAAGGTTCTTTATTTTGATGAAGATCGTTTTGATTCTTTGGGAAATAGATTAAATCCAGTTTTCAAGTCTGGATGGAACCCTGATTTATTATTTTCATGTAATTATTTGGGGAGTGGGGTTCTATTTGAACTTGATAGTCTTTCAAGATCGTCTAAGCTACGGGAATTCTACAGTGCTGATGAACACCACCAACTACTACTAGAACAGACTGATGATTTAGAGGTGTCTCAAATACATCATATACCGCAGATTTTATATCATCGAAAAATTCAAAGTGAAGTTATTGATAGTCCCACTGTGCCAGTAGATAAATCAAATAAAGATGTATTAAATTATTTAATATCTAATCACGGTGTGGAGCTTGTGAGAAATGATGTTGCTGGATTACATCATATTATATGGCCATTACCACATACCCAACCTCTAGTTAGTTTGTTGGTGCCTACACGTGATGGCATAGAAATTTTAAAACCATGCATTGATAAAATTTTATCTTTAACAAGTTACCCTTGTTTTGAAGTTCTAATACTTAATAATCAATCATCTTGTAAAGAGACACTTGATTATTTTCTGCATATTTCAAAAGATTCTCGTGTACGCGTCCTAGATTGGGACTTCTCATTCAACTACTCGGCAATAAACAATTTTGGTGCTAGGCACGCTAATGGAGAGATCATCGGGCTAGTCAACAATGACATCGAGCCCATTAATGCTGATTGGTTAACAGAAATGGTAAGGCAAGCATGTCGAGAAGAAATAGGATGCGTTGGCGCAAAGCTTTACTATCCTAATGATACTATTCAACATGCTGGAGTTGTCTTGGGCATTGGCGGTGTTGCTGGGCATTCCCATCGATTTTTACCTAGATCAAGTGCAGGTTATTGCAACAGACTCAATGTTGTTCAAAACTATTCTGCCGTTACAGGTGCTTGTTTGCTTGTTCGAAAATCGGTATATGATCAAGTGGGCGGTCTAACTGAAGAGTTAGCTGTTGCCTTTAATGATGTAGATTTTTGTTTGAAAGTTAGGTCTTTAGGTTTACGTAATTTGTGGACTCCTTTTGCAGAACTCTATCATCATGAGTCCATATCCAGAGGTTCTGATAACACCCCAAGAAAACGTAAACGTGCACTAAAAGAGGCTCAGTATATGAAAGATCATTGGGGGGCGTTATTAGAGTCTGACCCAGCTTATAATCCTAATTTAACACTCATGCACGAAGACTTTTCCTTACGATGAAACTCGCTTACGTAGTCGAGCAGGGGGAAAACCCCTCATCTGATTTTTTTGTTATTCCCAAGTTGATTTCGATGGGCTATGAAGTGACGCGCTGTCGTCATGATCAACTGCCTTGTCCAGAGGACTTGAACGGGCATGCTGTGGTTTTTGTTCGGTATATACCTAAGCGATGGAAGCCGCTTATAACAAATAGCCGTACATCCATAAGTGAACTCATTTTTTTTATGGATGATGACCTGTTTTCCTTTACGGCTTTTAAAGGTATGCCTCTTCGGTATCAGTGGAAAATTTTCCGTAATGCTTTAATGCATAAAGGTTGGCTTGCTCAAATGAAAGCGTCTTTTTGGATGAGTACTCCTTACCTTGTTACTAAATATGCATCGTTACAACCGTCGTTGATTTCTGCTCAGCCTGTAGAAGTCCCTATCGGCGTAACAACTATTTTTTATCATGGCTCTGCATCGCATATTGCCGAAATGAATTGGTTGTTACCCATCATTAAAAAAGTGTTGGTTCAGAGGCCGAATGTTCGCTTTGAACTTATTGGAAACCCTGCCGTTTATAAAAAATTTAGAGCGGTTGATCGCGTTCATGTATTAATGCCAATGAATTGGGTCAGTTATAAATCGCTGCTCTGCACTGGGAACTACGATATAGGGCTGGCTCCTCTATTGGATAATTCTTTTAATTCGGCACGCTCGCATACGAAATTTTTTGATATTACTTCTGCTGGTGCCGTTGGTCTGTACGCTAATCATCCTGCGTATTCCGATGTCATCAATCACGAAGAAAACGGTTTTTTACTCGCAATGGATGAGGCTGTCTGGGAAAAGACTTTGTTGAGTCTTATAGATGATCAGCCCCTTAGAAAATCCATTTATAATCAAGCGTTGATTGATTGTAAAAGAGGCTCGGTATAGCTCGTGTGCAGCAAATCAAGGTTCGGTGTTTTTTCTTCAGGTATTCAGTCTATTCCACACATAGATCAGCTTTTGAATGCTGATTTACAAAAAATATGGTGCTTTACGCAAGCTAATTTAGAGGGTGTCGTTGGCTGGGGCTTAAAACCCACTGCGGAAAAAGCCCGTCGTTTTGCTGCAAAAAAAAGCTTACCTTATATCGCTTTGGAAGATGGCTTTTTGCGATCGGTTGGATTGGGTGTCGATGGAGATGAGCCTCACAGCTTGGTGGTGGATTATAGCGGTATCTACTATGACGCTACCCGGCCTAGCGATCTTGAGCGCTTCATCTTCGAGTCAGCCTTATCTGATGAGCAGGCCATTCGTGCCCGTCGTTGTATGGCGCTAATTCGTGAACATCGTCTATCCAAATATAATCAAGCGCCAGAAGTCATGTTTGCGCCTTCGGATAAACAGCGTATTTTGGTGGTCGATCAAACGGCGGGTGATGCCTCCATTCGTTATGGCTTGGCGAGCGAGCATAGTTTTAAGCTGATGCTAGAGCAGGCGAAAGCAAACCATCCTGATGCCGAAATTTGGGTTAAAATCCACCCGGATGTGCTTGCGGGTAAAAAACAAGGCCATTTGGTGGAGTTGGCTCAACATTTAGGCTGCACATTGTTATCTGATGCTTGTAACCCTTGGTCGGTTCTTGATGTGGTGAGTGATGTGTATGTAGTAACGAGTCAGCTAGGCTTTGAGGCCTTGTTAGCTGGCAAGCGTGTGCATTGTTTTGGAATGCCGTTTTATGCAGGATGGGGGCTAACAGAAGATTCCCAGTCGTGTGCGCGGCGTAGTGTTGAGCGGTCGTTAGAGGCTGTTTTTGATGCGGCGTATATCCGCTATTGCCGCTTTATAAATCCACAATCAGGCCAACGTTGTGAAATAGAAGACACAATTGCATTGTTAACACAGCAACGCGACCTGCTATTTTAATATTCACTTAGGTATGATGTTTCTATAAGCCTAAACGCCAACTTCAACATGGATCTGTGACGATATGATGACTCAGTGTTCGGACATTATTGCTAACTCAAATATTCAATTTGGTACGAGCGGTGCGCGTGGCTTAGTGGATGATTTTACGCCCGAGGTGTGTGGTGCGTTTACTCAAGCGTTTGTTGAACAAATGCAATCGGAGTATGAGTTTTCGGGGGTTGTTTTAGCTATTGATAACCGCCCCAGTAGCCCAGCCATCGCTGAGGCATGTGCAGGGGTAATTAAACAGCTAGGTTTAGCGGTGTATTACTACGGTGTAGTGCCTACGCCTGCATTGGCATACCAAGCCATGCAAGACAAAATGCCGGCCATTATGGTGACTGGCAGTCATATTCCTTTTGATAGAAATGGCCTTAAATTTTACCGCCCTGATGGTGAAATCACTAAAGCAGATGAGTCGGCTATTTTAGGGTTTAATGTCAGCTACATTGGCGCTGTTGAGCATGCGTTACCGGCGATATCTACATTAGCCGCGGAACAATATACACAGCGGAATGCTGGGCTATATGCTGATCATGTTCTTGCAGGTAAACGCATTGGGATTTATGAACACTCCAGTGCCGGACGCGATCTTTACGCAGCCATTTTTGCATCATTGGGTGCTGAAGTTATCTCTCTTGAGCGCACCGATACCTTTGTACCTATCGATACCGAAGCTGTTGCCGAAGAGGATCGTGTTAAGGCACGTCAATGGTCTGCTGAGCATCAATTAGATGCGATTTTCTCTACCGATGGCGATGGTGATCGTCCTCTGATTGCGGATGAAACAGGAGAGTGGCTACGCGGTGATATTGTGGGGTTACTCTGTGCGCAATTACTTAACATTCAAGCATTGGCGGTGCCGGTTAGTTGTAATACGGCGATTGAAAAGTCTAATAGTTTCGAGAAAGTGGTACGCACGCGTATAGGTTCGCCTTATGTTATCGCTGCGTTTGAAGCTCTTGCGGCCGAGTTCAAGCGGCTAGCGGGTTTCGAGGCCAACGGTGGTTTTATTCTAGGTTCGGATGTTGAGCTAAACGGCCAAGTACTCAAGGCGTTACCCACACGAGATGCGTTGTTGCCTGGTATCGTCTTAATTGCCGGTGCTGCTTCTGCTGGCAAATTATTGTCCGAGTTAGTGGCTAGCTTACCCGCTCGCTACACCGCGAGTGATCGTATAAAAGATGTGCCTACACAGTGGAGCCGTGAGCTATTAAATGCTGGTGCCGAGCAGCCCGAAGTGTTGCTGAATAAAATAGGCTTTACTGAAACAATCGAAGCTGTTGATACAACGGATGGCTTGCGGTTGACGTTAGCTTCAGGTGATATTGTGCACCTTCGCCCGTCAGGTAATGCACCTGAACTGCGTTGTTATGCCGAGTCAGGTGATCAGGCAGCCGCTGAGGCTATCGTGGTTAAGGCGCTAAAGGGCGTGGCGCAACTTCTTTAAAGTGATTTTGTTAGTTAAAAATTTTATATTACTAAATAAAGCCGCTCATTTGAGCGGCTTTTTTATAGCTAATCAGCTTTTAAAACTGCTCAGATATATCCACGTTCTTGCATGTACTCAATCACCTTATCGGCACATTCTTCCGGCGTGACGTTGGTGGTGTCCAAACGGCATTCAGGGTTCTCTGGTGCTTCATACGGTGAATCGATACCGGTAAAGTTTTTCAGCTCACCTTTGCGTGCTTTTTTATACAAGCCCTTTACGTCGCGGTCTTCTGCTACGTTTAGTGGTGTATTTACATGCACTTCGATGAACTCACCGTCTTCAACCATACTGCGAGCCATGTCGCGCTCTGAACGGAAAGGCGAGATAAAGGCGCTGATTACGATCAAGCCTGCATCAACCATAAGGCGTGCGATTTCGGAGATACGACGGATGTTTTCGACGCGGTCGCCATCGGTAAAGCCAAGATCTTTATTGAGGCCGTGGCGGATGTTATCGCCATCTAACAAATAGGTGTGGTGACCCATGCTGTAGAGCTTTTTCTCAACTAAGTTGGCAATGGTTGATTTGCCCGCACCAGATAAGCCTGTTAGCCAAAGGATACAGGGTTTTTGCTGCTTAATGGTTGAGCGTGCTTCTTTGTTCACATCCACGTGTTGCATAACGATGTTTTGGCTGCGACGTAAGGCGAAGTTGAGCAAGCCAGCACCAACGGTGTTGTTGCTTAGGCGGTCGATGAGGATATAACCGCCCGTATCTTGGTTGTTGCTGTAAGCGTCGAACGCGATTGCTTGGTCTAAGCTAATGGTGCACACACCAATGCCGTTGAGTTCGAGCTTTTTAGCCGCCATGTGTTCCATCGTGTTGACGTTAACTTGATACTTAATATCCGTTAGCGTTGCTGAAACCGTTTTAGTGCCGACCTTCATAAGGTAAGTTCGACCGGGCAATAACGGTTCTTCGTGCATCCAGATGATGGTGGTTTCAAATTGTTTGGCAACTTCAGCAGGTTCTGACGCTTCTACAAGCAGGTCACCGCGGGAGATATCAATCTCGTCTTCCAGTGTGATGGTAACGGACTGGCCTGCAACCCCTTCTTCTAGGTCGCCATCCAGTGTAACTATGCGTGCTACGGTGCTCTCTTTACCCGAAGGTAATACACGAATGCGATCGCCCGGTTTCACGGCGCCACCTGAGATTTGGCCGGAGAAGCCTCGGAAGTCGAGGTTAGGGCGGTTAACCCACTGTACCGGCAGACGGAATGGCGTGCTTTTCATTCGCTCGTCATCAATCTCGACCGTTTCTAGGTAACCCATCAGCGTTGTACCGCGATACCACGGCATTTTAGGGCTTGGATCAGTGATGTTATCGCCTTTAAACGCAGACATAGGAATAAAGGTGATGTTCTCAATTCCTAGCTGTTTGGAGAAGGTGGTGTAATCTTCTACGATCTGGTTATAGGTCTTTTCAGAATAATCAACCAAGTCCATTTTGTTGATGGCAACAATCACGTGGCGAATGCCGATCAATGACGCTAAATAGCTGTGGCGCTTGGTTTGTGTAAGGATGCCTTTGCGAGCATCAACCATCAAAATAGCGACATCAGCTGTCGATGCACCAGTAACCATGTTGCGCGTGTACTGCTCGTGCCCTGGAGTATCGGCTACGATAAATTTGCGGCGATCAGTCGAGAAGAAGCGGTATGCAACATCGATTGTGATCCCTTGCTCGCGTTCTGCGGCTAGGCCGTCAACAAGCAGTGCGAAGTCGATGTCGTCGCCTTGAGTACCAAACTTTTTAGAGTCTGATTCGA
This sequence comes from Neptunomonas phycophila, assembly GCF_001922575.1. Taxonomy (NCBI): domain Bacteria; kingdom Pseudomonadati; phylum Pseudomonadota; class Gammaproteobacteria; order Oceanospirillales; family Oceanospirillaceae; genus Neptunomonas; species Neptunomonas phycophila. The sequence continues at coordinate 540,085 of NZ_MRCI01000001.1, forward strand.
CAGCGGCAAGCTGATCTTCAAACAACATTTTTGATTCGTATAGCAAGCGACCAATTAGGGTGCTTTTGCCATCATCAACGCTACCGCAGGTGATAAAACGCAGTAGGCTTTTGTTTTCGTGATTTTTTAGGTACTGATCGATATCAGTTGAGATTAAATCGGATACGTGTGCCATTAGAAGTAGCCCTCCTGCTTTTTCTTCTCCATGGATGCGGCGGAGTCGTGATCGATCATTCGGCCTTGGCGCTCAGAGGTATTGGTGAGCAGCATTTCTTGGATGATCGCAGGTAGGGTGTCTGCTTCGGATTCAACAGCACCGGTTAGTGGGTAGCAGCCTAAGGTGCGGAAGCGGACTTTTTTCATCATAGGGACTTCGCCATCGCGAAGAGGCATGCGCTCATCGTCGACCATGATTAATGTGCCATCGCGTTCAACCACCGGACGCTCGGCTGAGTAGTACAAAGGCACAATCGGAATGTTCTCTAAATGAATGTATTGCCAGATGTCTAGCTCAGTCCAGTTTGAGATTGGGAATACACGAATCGATTCGCCTTTGTGCTTACGCGCGTTGTATTGTTTCCACAGCTCAGGGCGCTGGTTTTTAGGGTCCCAGCGGTGATCGGCTGTACGGAAAGAGAAGATACGTTCTTTAGCACGTGATTTTTCTTCATCACGGCGTGCACCACCGAATGCCGCATCAAAGCCGTATTCGTTTAGGGCTTGTTTTAGACCTTCGGTCTTAGTGATGTCTGTGTGAATTGCTGAGCCGTGGGTAAATGGGTTGATGTCTTTTTCGATAGCTTCTGGGTTGATGTGGGTAATCAACTTGAGGCCGAGGTCTTCTACCATTTTGTCACGGAAGCGATACATCTCTTGGAATTTCCAGCGCGTATCAACATGCAAAAGTGGAAATGGCGGCAGCGATGGGTAAAACGCTTTCATGGCAATGTGTAGCATGACGGCGCTGTCTTTACCGATCGAGTAAAGCATGACAGGGTTTTCTGTCTCAGCGACAACTTCCCGCATGATCTGGATGCTCTCCGCTTCCAGGCGTTGTAAGTGTGTTAATGGCATATCCTTCCCCGGGGTTGAATGTTGAGATTGGTTTACTGTGTGATGTGGTCGAGCAGAGGGAGCCTCTGGCTCTTTTTTTAAATCGTTGGCCGTTATGTTGGCCAGGTCTTGAGAGGGAATGATGAGTGATTCTGGGTGCTCGCTCTGCCACTGAAGTAACTCAGTGTGACGATGATAAAACGGCACCTTGATCACTAAGATCATCCCTTCAGCTTCTTGAGCATGTAAGTGGCTCAAGAATTCGACGAGATCTGTACTTGTTAACGAGTGGTGGCTATGAGCCCACTGGATGCGATTTTTAGTGTCGCGCGCATACAGCTGATAGCCGTTGTGTCCGGCTTCGTGGTCTAGGACGAAACTACGTAACCCAATGACAAAAATGCGGCGCTTATCCTGCTTATTGTGAGGGCAGGAGGCGTCTAGATTAGGGCTGTTGGCTTGCAGGTGCTTTGCCGCGCGCAATACAGCTTGTCGGGTCGTGTTTAATGACTCTGGCGCAGGCAGCAACCCTATGCTCTTGAGGTAGCGTGATGTTGTTTTTTCTGACGTGCTATGAGCGCTGCGATCTGCAATCCATTGGTGTATTGAGCCAATATCCCATAGTTTTTTATCCGAACCGTTTTGTGTGGCATATGTCTGTGTAAGTAGTTCGGATACTAGCGGTGCCAAAGCGGGCTGCTTGATGTGCTGGCTGCCGCTTGGTCGCCCGCGCGGTTGGGATTGCAGCGCTTGCCAGCCGCCTTTGAGAAACTTTTTGTAGGCCGAAATAATAGTAGGATGGCTCAACCCCGTTTGGAGTTGAATCTCGTTTAAGCTCTTTTTTTGCAACCGCAAGGTGACGGCTGTTTTACGGAGCTTATCAAGTTGTGCCGGGCTTAAGTGCTGGCCATCCATGAAGTATCCACATATTACGGCTCAATGAGCATGCGTTATAAAAATAAGTGCGCGCGTTGTTCTGTTTCGGTCTAAGTCGACTAGTTGTGATATTACGGAATTGTGGTTAGTATCTCAATACACTTTATTAAACATTTTTTGTCTCGATGTTTTAGGGCGATTAGTTTTGTTTGTTTAGCCCGTTACAACGGAATGCTTTTATTGGATTTTGACCATGGGATATGAGGCTTACCTCACGCTAGCAATTGTGATGGCAGTATTGATTGCGTTGATCGTGAGTAATATTGCGACTGATGTTATTTTGATGTCAGCGTTGGCAGCGTTAGTCATTACAGGCGTGTTAACCCCTTTGGAAGGTTTGGCCGGTTTTTCTAACCCTGGCGTTATGACGATTGCTACCTTGTATATCGTTGCAGCCGGTCTGAAAGAAACGGGTGCCATTCAATGGATTGCAGGCCGTTTGCTAGGCCAGCCAAATGGTGTTCGCCAAGGGCTGGCCAAAGTGATTATGCCTACATCGGTCATGAGTGCTTTTATGAATAACACGGCTGTGGTTGCCATGTTTATTCCTTCTATTCAGGAGTGGTCAAAACGCGTCAACATCCCGGCGTCTAAATTGCTGATTCCTTTGAGCTATGCGGCGATCCTTGGTGGCACTTGCACCCTCATCGGTACGAGCACTAACTTGGTAGTAGACGGGTTAATGCAATCCACCTTCGATTATAAAATGGGCATGTTTTCACTGACTTGGTTAGGGTTGCCTTTGCTGCTGGTAGGGGGGACGTTTCTTTACTTTTTTGCTGATCGTTTGCTGCCAGACCGCCAAGGTACTATTGAGCAATTAGGTAATGCGCGCGAATACAGCGTTGATGTGATTGTTGACGAAAATGGTCCATTAGTGGGAAAAACGATAGAAGAAGCAGGCTTACGTAATTTAAGTTTTGGTTATTTGGTAGAAATCCACCGCGGCTCGCGGATTTTATCGGCGGTTGCGCCTGATACTCAATTACAGGCGGGTGATGAGTTAGTCTTTATTGGTGCGCCCGAATGTGCACGGGAACTTCGTCAAATTCACGGCCTTAATCCGGCTAATGGTGATGTGGATAAGTTGAAAATCGCTAGCCATGAGCGTTGCCTTGTTGAAGCGGTGATCGGGCCAGAATTTGTCGGTCTAGAGCAATCGATTAAAGACTCGCGTTTTAGAACACGATTTCAGGCGGCTATTTTGTCGGTATCCCGAAACGGTCAACGTATTACCGGTAAAATTGGTGATATACGCTTACAGGTAGGCGACACCTTGTTACTGGAAACAGGACAAGACTTTGTAGGTCAATACCGCTCGCGGCGTGACTTTTTGTTAGTGAGTGCCATGAACGACTCTACGCCACCTGCGTTCAGTAAGGCGCCGTTTGCTTTGTACGTCTTATTAGGCATGGTATTGCTGAGTGCTTCTGGCTTGTTGAGTATTTTAGAAGCGGCTTTTCTGGCAGCGGGTGCTATGTTAGTCACGCGGTGCATTAGCGTGACTAAAGCCCGTCGAAATATCGACCTCACGGTGATTACTGTTATAGCGGCGTCTTTTTCGCTTGGCGAAGCCATGACTAAAACAGGGATGGCAGAGCAAATAGCTCAGTGGCTCATGTTTGGCGGGATGTCGCCTTGGGTAATGTTAGCCATTGTTTATGTATTAACCACCTTGTTTACCGAGGTGATTACTAACAATGCGGCGGCGATTTTAATGTTCCCTATTGCGGTGTCTATTGCGCAGCAATTGGGTGTGGATCATATGCCGTTTGTGATTGCTGTGATGTTTGCAGCGTCTGCTAGTTTTATCATGCCATTGGGTTACCAGACTAATTTGATGGTCATGGGGCCAGGAGGGTATCAAACCTCTGACTTTTTAAAGATAGGGATTCCGATGAGTATTATCGTATCGGTGACTTCTATCGTATTGATACCGTTTATTTGGGCGTTTTAATGCAGATTAGCCTCTGCTCTTTTATATTTTTACACATAGCTTATTTGAAACAACGACAAGGGATTAATGATGCAGTTTGATATCGAAAAAGTACTGGAGTTATCAAAACAGGCTGGCTATGCCGTTATGGAAATCTACAAAAAAGATTTTGCTGTATACGATAAGTCAGATAACAGTCCGCTAACGGAAGCGGATATGGCTGCGCATCATTTGTTAGTTGATGGCTTGAAAGCTATTGCGCCTTCTATCCCTGTTCTGTCGGAAGAGTCAGGTGAAGAGGTTAAAACCGAACGCTTGAAGTGGAGTGAGTATTGGTTAATTGATCCGCTAGATGGCACAAAAGAGTTCATCAAAAAGAACGGCGAGTTCACAATCAATGTGGCGTTGATCAAAGACGGTGTGCCGGTTTTTGGTGTGGTGTATGCACCTGCACTTAATACCTTGTATTGGGGTGAGCAGGGTAAAGGAGCCTTTAAGCAAAATGACGGCGAAGGTGCGGTTGAAATTAAAGTGGGTGATAACCCAACAGTTGCAACAGGCTGGAAAGTCGTTGGTAGTCGCTCACATCAATCAGATGATTTTAAGGCCTTTATGGAGATGTTACCTGAAGCCGATATTGTGGCGATGGGGAGTTCTCTTAAGTTATGTCTGGTCGCTGAAGGTGCGGCTGATTTGTACCCACGTTTAGGGCCTACAAGCGAATGGGATACAGCGGCGGCGCATGCGGTGGTTTTGGCGGCGGGTGGTCAGGTGTTAGAGGTTGAAACGCTCAAACCTTTAACCTATAACCAGCGTCCTGATACGTTATTGAACCCTTATTTCATCGTCTGTAAAGAGCCGAGTGATTTTTGGGCTAAAAAGGGCTAATCTAGAAGTTATCGAATGACTAGATTACGTTAGCTATAGTAATCTAGTGGTTTACCTTGTTGATTACAAAGGCGAATGTTATGTTCGCCTTTTTGCTTTTATCGGGCCATCATGACAGCACGCTTTGCGTCACTTTCCTCACCACCGATTGTTTACAGTGTTCGTTTTTGGAATCGTAAGGCTGTGGGGGCTATTATTACCGCCGCTTATGGTTATCCTCCTTTATTTGTAAACGATTTTTCACGAGCATTATCACTGGCGCAGTTAAACCATGCCCCGTTAATTGGCTGGTCTTCTCGGGTAACCGCTGAGCAGGCGAAGCGTATACAGTCGCATGTTGAGTTTTACCGGATCGAAGATGGTTTTGTGCGTTCAGTAGGTTTGGGCGCAGGCTTAAATGGCGGAGCCTCTTTTGTGGTAGACGGAACAGGTATTTATTACGATGCCAGTCAGCCATCGGATTTGGAAGTTTTGCTGCAAGAGCAGAACCTTACTCCAATGGAAGTAGCCCGGGGTGAGCAATTAATCACAGCACTAGTTAGCCAAAATATAAGCAAATATAACCTAAAAGGTTCTGATAAAGGTTTGCCCGATAGCGCGGGTAAAGAGGCTATTTTAGTGGTGGGGCAAGTGGCTGATGATGCCTCGGTACGCTCTAGTTTATCTCAGGTTTTAGACTGTGAAAGCAGTGAGAATATTAACAAGGACCTACTAGCTCATACTCGTTCTGTTTATCCTGATGCTTGCATTGTCTATAAACCTCACCCGGATGTAGTGAGTGGGCTGCGTGCTGGCATGTTGTCTGAATCCGAAGTGTTGAACTATGCCGATGCTTGCTTGCCTCAAGTGGATATTATGGCGGCAATCGATTGGTGCGATCGCTTGGAGACAGTCTCATCACTAAGTGGTTTTGAAGCCCTGTTGCGTGGTAAGCAAGTGACTACCTATGGTTCCCCTTTTTACGCAGGTTGGGGGCTGACGCAGGATCATGCTGATCTGCCTAGGCGCGGGCGTGAGCGCTCTTTAGCTGAGCTGGTGTACTTGGCATTAGTGGAATATAGCCACTACTACCATCCTCATACGCAGCAGGTATGCACACCGGAAGCGCTGATTGATTATTTGTCGCAGCAAAAAAAATCAATATGGGTCGCTGTGAAAACGCGTGTGTTAACCGCTGTTTCTTGGTTAGGCACTCAGTTAGGCCTTTAGTGGACTGGTTAGTTGTAGCGCCTGTTGCACGGGCGGTTTCGTTTTACAGTAAGGATTAATATGGCACGGATTCTCATTACAGGTGCAACGGGTGCTATCGGTGGTGCGCTAGCTAGAGCTTATGCGCAAGATGGCTATCACTTGATATTACAGGGTCGTCAATTAGCCGAACTAGATGCTCTGGTAGAGGAGTGTAACGCCGCGGGAGGCAGCGCAGAAGCGCACGTTCTGGATTTGTCGGACGTTGAACGCACTCGAACCTGGTGTGAAGAGATTCTCTCTCAGGGGGTTCCGGAGATCGTGTATGCCAATGCAGGGATGAACATTAATACCGGCCCTGACCAATCCGGAGAAACGTGGGATGAAATGTCGCTGCTGTTGGATTTAAATGTGAAATCGACGCTCGCTCTGACGCATAGTTTTGCATTGGCAATGCGTGATAAGGGTGAGGGGCAGCTCGTTTTAATTAGCTCCCTTGCGGCCTTTTTTGGTTTGCCTGTTACGCCTAGCTACAGCGCTAGTAAAGCGGCCGTTAAAGCATATGCTGAAGGTATTCGCGGTTGGCTGGCACCATCGAATGTAGGGGTTACTGTTGTTATGCCCGGGTATGTAGCGTCTGCAATGTGTCACGCTATGCCAGGGCCCAAACCATTTTTATGGACACCGCAGCGAGCGGCCCGTGTTATTAAGCGCCGAGTTGCTAAAAACCATCCGCGGATTAGTTTCCCGTTTCCTCTCAATATTGGTTGTTGGGGCTTGGCAGCCTTACCGCCGGGTGTATCTCAGAAGCTGATTAAGTGGCTTGATTACGGAGGGTAATGGGTGACTGAGATCGGCTTTTCGTTAGGGCATTCTTTGCTTACTTTATCTATGCCATTGTGTGTAGGCTTGTTGCTGTCTGCTGCGATGGAGTTGCTGCTAACCCCTAAAAGCCGAATGATTTGGCAACGCCCCTTGGCGTCTAATTTGCTGCATTTAGGGACTTGGCTCATAGTATTCGCAGCTGAGCTTGTTTTGTTTAGGCGGCCTTGGTTTGCTATGGGCAATGTTCTGGCTATTCAATTGCTCATTGTGCTTGTTAATAACGCAAAGTATCACGCGATGCGTGAGCCCTTTTTAGTGCACGATTTTGAATACTTTACTGATGCTATACGCCACCCTCGTTTGTATTTACCGTTTTTTGGTATTGCTAATGCTTTGCTAGCCCTGTGTGCGTTTATTGGTGTGCTCGTGGCTGGTGTAATGTTGGAACCATCGGTTTTTTCTTCCGCACAGGCTTCAGTTGGCTCCTATATCGTGTCGTGGGGGATTTTGTTTGCGGTGGGAGTTGCTGTAACGGTATGGGGTTATAAGGTACGAGTGCGCCGTGTATTGTTGCAGCCTGAGCATGATTATTGTGCACTAGGGCAAATTGGTTTTTTATGGCATTACGGCATCCTACATTATACGCAGCCTAATCCTGTGGAAGAGAATCAATGGCGTGAGTTATTGCCACAAGATGCTGCGGCTGAGAAGTTGCCTGACGTTGTTGTTGTTCAAAGCGAGTCCTTCTTTGATGCTCGTACAGAGTATCCAGTATTGAAGCCTTCTATTCTGGCAGAGTTTGATCAGATATGTGCGCACTCTTTTAGCTGGGGGGCTCTCACCGTGCCGGCTTGGGGCGCAAATACTATCCGTACAGAAAGTGCGTTCTTAACAGGTAAGCCTGCTCATGTTTTGGGGGTTCATCAGTTCAGTCCCTATCGGCACTTTATGAAGCAGCCGCAGTATACGGTAGCGCACGCTTTAAAGGCGTTAGGGTACCGAACGGTGTGCATTCATCCTTATCCTGCGTCTTTTTATTTGCGTGATAAATTGTATCCCAGAATGGGGTTTGATGAGTTTATCGATATTCAATCATTTACCGAAGCAGATAAGGTCGGCCAGTATGTCGGAGATGTTGCCTTAACCGATAAGGTTAAATCGATTTTGTCTAAACGATCACACGCCTCTGGCACGTCGACACCTGTATTTGTGTTTGTAATTACGATGGAAAATCATGGTCCTCTGCACTTGGAGAAGGCCAGTCAGGCTGATCAGGTTGCATTCTATGAGGGTGAACAGCCTTTTGGCTGTGATGATTTAACTGTTTATGCCCGCCACTTACGCAATGCCGATACAATGGCTGCGATGTTAACTGAATGCTTAAATGACCAACCTAATGGTGGTGTGTTGGGGTGGTACGGCGATCATGTGCCGATCATGGCAAAGGTATATCAGACGTTAGGTGCGCCAAAGGGCGAGACTCGCTATTTTATATGGAATGACCACTCCACGGATGGGCTAAAAGAGGCGTCCAGCACGTCAGCGAGCTCCAAAGATATTTCAGAGCTGCCAACGTTATTATTTCAGGCGCTTAGTGCGCGTTACAAGACTCGCTTGGCGGCTGAACAGGAAAGCGTCTGAGCATTGCTTGCAAAGGTGACTCGCTTAGCAGTAGTCGCTGGTAGGCAGATTCTACACCGGTACTAATGCCTTTTTGGCTGTATAAGCCACCATTTATTTGAGTCAACTGGATAACTGCACGCTGAAAGTACTGAAATAGCTTTTGGTCAGGGTATTCTGTGTCAGTCCAAAACTCATCTAAGCTGCATTGCGCGGTTAATCCCGGAATGTTGTAGATAGGGTCGGCAAGGGCGAGAGTCCGGCATTTGTGGAATAAAGCGGAGGTGCCCACCGTGCTGTTGATGGTTATGACGCCTTGGCAATGATCGAGCAGCGTTGGTAAGTGTCCGCTTTCTAAATACAGCGCTCGGCCTTTAATACCTAATGAGTCCTCGAGCTGCAGAATAAGCTTTTTAAAATTAACAAAGCCGGTGTCTAGCGGATGATTCTTTATCACGAGTAGGCTGTCCACTGGTGCGTGCTTGGCAAAAGAGGTGAGGGTTGTGCGAATCACATCGGCCATAGAATCGAAGGGTGAATGTGTTTGTATCTGACTATCGCTATCCAACTGAAGAGGCAGAATAAAATAGGGCGTTTGGTTGGATAATAGTTGTTCAATCGTTTTTGCATCAAAGCGCTCAAGTAATGGCATTTTAGCAAAACGCGCTCCCCAGCCCGCTAGCTCGACTCCGGAAATATAAGGGCGATGTGTTTTGTAGCCCGGATAGAGTAGAGGATTAAGCAGATTAGGTGCGTGATAGCCTATCTCGTGCATGCCCAGTAACAACACAGGGTTGCTGATGGTCTCGCCATTATCTATTGGGTTGAGTTCAGGTGCTATGCGTCGATACCACTGAGGACATTTAGGTAGCCTTGAGTGGCCGTTTATTCCTCCTTCCTCTAGTGTTAACCATCGAGGCCGAAAATAGCCTTCTTCAAAAACATGCACTCGAACATTGTGGCGTTCTCCAATGTTAATCGCAGGCGCATTGACTGGTCGGGTATCCCCCAACATTATAATATCGGTAATCTCATAGTTGATTACCTTTTGTTCAATGAACTCGGGCAGGTTATCTGCGCTAGCGCGGTATTTCCATGCCTGCTTATTGCGCCAATAAACGGCATCGCCCACACAAAAGTTAATGCGAAAAACACCCGCGCCTGCAGCTAAAAGTCGGTCGCCAAGTTTGGAAAAAAAAGGGCTTGTTGGGCCCTGAAGAAAAAGAAAGTTCCGTTTTTGCACAGTATTCTCAGGGCAGCCAGTTAGATCAGCGTTTTCAAAAGGACCAGTGTTTCACGAACCTGGGCTTCGGTATGCTCGCAGGAGAGGAAGAAGCGTAAACGTGCGCTCTGTTCTGGAACAGCGGGGTACAGAATGGGTTGTACGTTAATGCCTTTCTCGAATAAAGCAGCAGAGGCCTTAGCAGCGGTTACTGAGCTCCCTAAAATAATAGGTATTACGGCGATGCCTGTGCTTTCACCGGTATTAAAACCAAGTGATTTGGCTGTGTCGAGAAAGTACTTGGAAATATGCATGAGCTGGTGGATTCTTTCCGGCTCTTGTTCCATAACTTCTAGCGAAGCCAAAGCGGCTGCGGCAATGGGAGCAGGCATCCCTACGCTGTATAAAAAGCCGGGGGCCATATAACGTAGGTGTTCAATTAAGGCTGATTCGCCGGCGATATAGCCTCCACAACCGGACATTGTTTTGCTCAGTGTGCCCATCCAGATATCGACATCTTTGCCGGCCACTTGGTAAAGCTCTCTTAGGCCTTTACCACTATCGCCTAAAATGCCAAATGAATGTGCTTCGTCAACCATCAAAAATGCATAGTGCTGCTGTTTGATCTCTACGAGGCGCGCCAGATCAGGGTGGTCTCCGTCCATACTGTAAAGGCCTTCGACGACGATTAACACGCGTTCAAATTGGTGGCGCTTTTCGGCTAAAAGGGCTTCTAGTGCATCTAAATCATTATGGGGGAACGATAAGCGTTTCGCGCCAGATAATTGAGCACCTACGATAGAGCTGTTATGGATGTATTCATCATGAATGATGAGGTCCTTAGCGCCGAACAAGTAGCCGATAGTTGTGACGTTAGTTGCATGGCCGCTCACAAAGGCGAGAGCATCATCCACCTCGTACATGTGAGCAAGCTTCGCTTCTAATGCTTGGTGAATAGGGCGCTCACCAGACACAATACGACTAGCTGAGACCGAAGTGCCATATTGTTCAATAGCATCAACGGCCGCTTGGTTCACCTTTGGGTGGCCCGACAGTCCAAGGTAATTGTAGCTGGCGTAATTAATGACTTCTTTGCCATTAATCACTGATGTTGCACCAGCCACTCCTTCGTGCGTACGAAAAAAAGGGCTTTCGATGCCGAGGCTTGCAGCACCGTTTTTGATGATTTGCATCTGTTGATAACCCGGATGCTGATCAAATCGGTTTGCTTTGGCTTGCTTGCTTGTTGTGGACTTCAACAAAGAAGCAATTCCGTTACCGGAGTTTTCGGCCTTTTTAAGTTTGTGCTGTAACGTTTTTTGAATCAGCTTATCTTTAATATTTTGCGAAAGCTTTTGTGAGCTCATTAAGCCGATTCTCCTTTTCCGGCATGCTGGCGGGCCACTTGGGCTGCCATATCGTCTTCAGAACTTTGGTCCTCACCTTTTATTTGCGTCGCTAAGCGTTCGCTTAATTTAGCTAAGGTCGGTGTTTCACTGAGGGCCATAACAGAGACTGTAACGCCAAGGCGTGATTCAATTGCTGACATTAATTCGACACCCATCAAGGAGTCCAAGCCCATATCATACATAGAGCGGTTAATATCCAGTTTCTCTTCTGACGTCATTAGTATGCTGGCCAGTTCCGACTTAAGTAACGCTAGTACGGTTTGGGTGAGTTCTTCATCTGACATGGCCATGAGAGCGTCCATATCGAGTCTATTGTCATCACCTTGGTCACTTTCCTGAGCGGTTAACGCTACTTCTCTGAACTTGGCTTGATCTGCACTTGGCAAGAAACGGCTGAGTGGCCCCCAGTCGAACTCTAAGACCCCTTGGTTAGTGATCTTGTTCAATATCATTTGCTCAAGCGCATCTAAAGCTGCGTCGGACGCTAATGCTTGTCCGCCAATTCGGCTCTGTAGTGCGTCTTTGATTTTTTCGTTACGTGCAAGGAAGCCTACATCGTCTATGGCACCCCAGCGAGGGCAGCTAGCCACTTTGCCGCGTGCACGTCTGTTTGCCGCTAATGCTTCTAACCAGTGGTTGGCGGCTACATAGCAAGCCTGCCCTGGGTTTCCAAGAAGTGTGGTAGCAGATGAGTAGAGGACGAATAGGTCTAGGTCTAAATGATCTGTTAATTCATCTAACCAGCGTGCGCCTGTAATTTTGGGGCGCAGTACACGTTCTAGTTGCTCGTCGCTTAAATTGAGAGCGAGGCTGTCTTCTATGACAGCGGCTGCATGAACAACACCTTTGAGTGGCGGTAGCTCACTATCAATTTGCTGCAATACTTGTGCAAGTGCCTTGCGGTCACTGACATCGCAGGCGGCAGGTAAAACAGTGACACCTTGTGCTTTAAAAATAGCCAAGGCCGCTTGAGCCTCTTCCGAAACAGGACCGCTGCGGCTGAGAAGTGCCAGATGTTTGGCACCTTTTGATACAAGCCATTGCGCTGTTTTGAGGCCAAATCCACCCAGACCACCTGTTACTAAGTAGGTAGCCTCGTGAGATAACTCAAGCGATTGCTCAGTGCTAGTCGCCTTGATGTGGCTTGCTTTGATGGGTTGGTCATAAGCAACAACGATTTTACCGATCTGTTTTGCTTGTTGCATGTAACGGAACGCATCCACAATGTGCGTGGCATCAAAGCGTGTGTAAGGTAGCGGATATAAAGTGCCGTCTGCAAATAATTGCATCATTTCGGTAAAGAGACGATGCGTGAGAGCCGGCTTTTCTTGCATCAGCTGGTCAGCATCAATACCAAAATAGCTAATATTGTTGCGGAACGGACGAAGGCCTACTTTTGTGTTTTCATAAAAGTCGCGCTTGCCTAGCTCTAAGAAACGTCCAAAAGGCTTTAATACACGGAAGTTTTGGTTGATGGCTTCTCCTGCTAGGGAGTTGAGCACAATGTCCACGCCGCGGCCGTTTGTTTCAAACAGGATTTCTTCCGCATAGGTCAGTGAGCGCGAGTCATAAATATGTTCTACACCCATCATGCGTAAAAAGTCGCGCTTACTTTCAGACCCGGCTGTGGCGTAGATTTCTGCACCAAGCCATTGAGCAACTTGAATTGCTGCAATGCCAACACCACCGGCTGCGCCGTGTATTAATATTTTTTCACCTTCTTCTAGGCGCGCTAAATGGTTAAGCGCGTAATATACCGTGAAGAAGGTGCTTGGGATCGTAGACGCCGCTTCAAAGCTGATCCCTTCTGGTATGTGCGATATAGCATTCGGTTTAGTGATTACGCTATTGCTGAAGCTTGCAGGGCCAAAGCCCACAACGCTATCACCAATGGTATAGCCTTCAATGTCCTGGCCTACTTCGGTCACAACACCGGCAAATTCAAGCCCTAACGTTGGTCCAGCAAAGCCGTTTTCTATGGCTTCATCGGAGAGCAGTCCTAATGTGTACATGACATCGCGGAAGTTAAGCCCTGTGGCTTTGACGGCTACCCGGATTTCATCCTGGCTTATAGGTGCATCTGACTTGCTTAGCCACGTAAGGTTTTTGAGCTGGCCTGGCATGTCAAAGCCAAGGTAAAACGCATCGTTGTGAGATGTGCTTTCTAACTGAGCGTCAGCAGGGTTCGAAAGCTGTTCGTTCTCACGTAGACGCGGCGCATAAGAATGGCCAGCTTGATCAAGAATGATCTCTGCCTCGTGGGCTAGGTTGTCGCTATTGAGAAGTTGAGATACCAACGCCCGAGTTACGTCTGTTGTAAAGGTTGCATAAGGAACATCAACTAAGCGTAGCTCAATCTTAGCAGACTCGTTCATTAAGGTGCGAGCGAATCCCCATACCGCGGAATCGTCTGCTACGTGAGCTTGGCCAAAATTAGCAAGGCCGTCGTCACAAAGGTACGTTTGGCCAACACCTTGCGTAACAAGGGTTAATTGAAGCGGATCGTTGTGTAGCTCTATGGTTTTGAAGAGATGATTGAGTGCCTTACAACGATTGCTAAGGTCCGTAAACCGCTCTTCAGTAAAGTCGGCTTGATCATCAATTCCGGCAATAAAAACGATACGAGAGCTTTGTGCTGTCAATAGCGTGTGCAGATCATCCGCGGTGCTATTGATAATATCCTGTGTGGAAAGAACAAGTGTGTGTGCTTCACATGCTTGTTCGTGGCAGTGTTGAATTACAGCATCGGCAAGGCGCGTGGATACAGGTTGTGTATCGTGTATAACTAGCAGCTTCTCAGTAGCAGAATCACTATTGCCTACTGTGTTTGAGGCTGCTTTGTTGGTTGCAGGGGCAATGGCGCTTAACAAGTACGAGGAGTGCTCTTCTTGCGTTTGTACGGCTGTTACTGAAGTAAAGCCAGACTCTGTTAGGGCGCTAGTCCATTGCGATGCGTTAAGCTGTTGGCCTGTTTCTTGGTTATTATCATTCCACCAATTTGTGTCGCAGGCGAATAATAGATCAATCCAATCAGCTTGAGATGGCGCTATAAAGAGCACGTTGGCATTGGGTGCTTGAAGTGGAGCCAGATGGCGGAACAAAATCCCAAGCTCTGATACGCTGACACCATTAATGTTAATGATGACAGTATCAAATATGCCGTGTTCTTGTGGTGTTGCGTCGGTTAATGAGAAAGCACTCACCATTGGGTGGCTTTCTTGTAGTAGTTGAACCTTGTCTAGCGCCTCTGACTGTAGGCTGGTAAACGCCAGATCACCTTGAGTGTAATTAAAATCATTACACAGGCTGGTGATTAGTGTGGGTTCATAGATACCTACTTCCAGAACGCGTCGGCGTTGGCCAGTGGCTGGTGTTTTATTGAGTACAGGTTTAATCGACTGGGCTAAGCTACCCAAGAGAGTACTGTTATTACGTAAACTAATAATGGTGGCGTACAGTTCGTTGGCTTCTAGGCCGAGGTCACTGGCAACAAGCGCCCCTTTTATTAGTTCATGTAAATGTAACCCAAACCGCCCAATTAAATGAGTGATTGCAAAGTAATCGGGATAGTCACGCGCCATCATCTGCCAAATTAAATTAGCAGGGATGCTGTCCTCGTCAGCTTCGGCAAGTACCCAATGGTCGGCTGCAGCTACGATGGTTCCACGCTCTGTGGCAAAACGTATAATGCTGTTGAGTAAGCGCGCTGCGCACGGCGAGTCTTTAGTGAGCGTATCTACAAAAGCGGCGTTGAGCTCGCCTTGAGTTTCCAGCGTGGCAAGTGCTTCTCTAACGTATGCTGTCATTAACGCATCAAATAAAGGCTCTACTTCTTGAACCAGAGTGTTGGAGCGCTGATAAACCGCTGGCGGTAACTCGCTATTGAGTACGCTGAGCCACTCCGTGTGATCTAAAGCAGAAGAAGATGCTGGAATGGCAGTCAGATAATAGTCTAGATAATTAATGTGCGAGTTGTTCGCCTTACGCACTCGTACCGCTTTAAAGCGAGCCTCTTTAATAGCTGCCACGTGTAAGCCATTTTCATCAAATAGATCAAACTCAGCTGTAATAGAGTGTGGCGAACGCTTGAGTAGGCGTGCTTGGGCTATAGCAATTTGATGCGCGCCAGAGCGTGTAAATATCCGACCCACGCGAACAGGTACATAAGCTATCCCTTCGTTTTCGGCGAGCTGATCCTTCATGAAGTGAATGATGAGCTGGAAAGTACAATCCAGCTGTGCCGGATGCAATGTAAACCCTTGCGAGTTCCCGTCAGGCTTAAAGGTCGCTGTTACGCTGGGTGTGCTGGTAGAGCGTTTTTCTACCCAACCATGAATCAGCGCTTGGAAAGCCGTGCCATAATCTAGCCCTGCTATTTCAGTTAACGCAAGATGATCGTCTTGTGTGAAGTCGGGTTCGCGTTCGGGTAGCGACGGAGATGAGGCTGATAAGTGCAGGTCAGTTGCAATCTTGAGCGATCGAGCGCTGGCATGCTGTGTCCATTTATCACCGGTTACTAATTCTCGGCTGGCAATGCTGAGTTGGCCTGATTCGATAGCATAGCTTAAGCGCGTTTTTTTGCTGACGCTGTCGTCGAGTAATAAAGGCTGCTTAATTTCTAGCTCTTCAATTTCGAGCAGGTCATGGTCTGTTTTTGTTTGGACGGCTGCCAATAGTAGCTCAACATAGGCCGTACCTGGGAAGACAACATTTTCCCCGGCTTTATGATCTCCAAGCCAAGGATAGGCCTGTGTATCGAGGGTGTTTTCCCACATGTTATCGAGTTGCTTAACTGGATACCCTAAAAGGTCATGAGCTTTTTGGCGGTTAAGCAGGCCTAATGACTCATGCGTTTCGGGGTGCCACAGTGACTCGCGTTGCCATGGATAGGCATCTAACTCAATAAAGTTACCAGTGACCGGAAAGATGTCAGCTGGTAATGCTGGTAACGTGAGCAGCGCTTGAGATGCGGTCTTAGTAATAGCATCTTGTGTGGCATTTCGGCGTGTGAGCGTGCTCAGTACAGTGCCAGCTTGATCCGCTTCTTTAAGCTCGTCATTGAGGTAGCTTTTGAGAACGGGGTGCGCACCAATTTCGATAAATTGGGTAATGCCATCGGCGATAATTTGATCAATTGCGTTCTTGAATTGCACCGGCTTGCGGATGTTATCCCACCAGTAGGCGGCGCCAAGGCTTAGGCCGTTACTTGCTTTGCCTGTTACCGTTGAGTAGAACGGTAAGCGGGTTTCGTGCGGCGTTAAATGAGAAAGACTTTCTTTAACTGGCGCTTCAACTGAGTCCATTGCTGAGCTATGGAACGCATAGTTTAGGTTTAGGCGACGATAGAAAGTGCCGTTTTCAGCGAAAATAGCCTCAAGTTGAGAAAGTTGTTCTGGGTTGCCGGCTAAAGTGATGCCTTTGGCGCTGTTAATGCCGGCGACTTCAACGCCGGAACATTTCTCTTGCTCTAGCAATGCACGAATATCTTGTTCGTTCATGCCTACGGCGCTCATCTCGCCAAAACCTGCGGTTTGGCCTTGGTAGCGGCTGCGGTAATAAATGACATGAACGGCGTCTTCCAGAGACAACGCACCGCTATAGTACGCTGCTGCTACCTCGCCCACACTGTGACCTGTGACAGCGGATGGCTCGATATGATGTGCGCGTAACAGTTCTGTAATACCTATTTGCAAGGCAAACAAGGCAGGCTGAGCAATCTCCGTTTGGTCAAAACGGTCTGTACCATTGTCTCCCGACAGTTCAGCGACCAGAGAAAAGCCTGCTAGGGGTTCAAATAGCGTGTCGACCTGACCCACGGCCTCTCTAAAGATACGGGAGTTTTGTAGCAGGGCTTTACCCATGGTTTCCCATTGGCATCCATTGCCCGAGTAAACAAAGGCAATAGGCGACTGAGGTTTGTCTAGGTAAATAGGTGTCGATTCATCCGCTAACAGGGCGTTGATTTGCTCAATAGCGTCTGCTGAGTCCTGGCTCCAAATAACATGTGCCAATCCGTGGAGCTCTCGGCGGTATAAATAATTGTAAGCAACATCATAAAATGATGCAGACTCTTCACGCAATAATTCTGCGGCGTCTTCTAGGCAAGTCTGTAATGCTTGAGCATCACGAGCGCTAATTACTAAGGGTAAGGGTTTATCAGTGGCTTGTGTGTAAGTTTTTGATTTTGATGCGTTATTGTCTGGTGGTGATTGCAGAATAACGTGTGCATTAGCACCGCCGAAACCGAATGAGTTAATCCCAATAGTCAGTGGTTTATTCGCATCCAGCGCGAGGTTTTTGCTGACAACCTCAATATTCCATTCGTTAAAATGGATATTGGGGTTCGGGTTTTTCATGCTGATAGTTGCAGGCACTTCTCGATAGTAAACCGAGTACAAAGCTTTTGCTAAACCGGCAACACCCGAAGCCGCCTCTAAGTGGCCCATATTGCTTTTTACGGAGCCAATTGGAAGTGGTTTGGAACGCTGTTGGCCGAGTGCAAGGCCGATCGCTCGTGTTTCTATTGGATCGCCAACAGCGGTGCCTGTACCGTGAGCTTCTAGGTAGTCTAGGTCATCAGCTGTAAGGCCGGCTTTTTTGTATGTGCTTTCCATTAACTCAATTTGAGCGGCAGGATTTGGTACGGTTAGGCCTGATTTATAGCCGTCGGTATTGACACCTGAGCCAGCGACAACCGCAAGAATACGATCACCATCACGTATAGCGGCGTCGTAGTCTTTAAGATAAAAAATACCACCGCCTTCTGAGCGGACGTAACCATCACCGGCGGCATCAAAAACTTGGCAGCGGCCTTTTCGAGACAGCATAGTGGCTTTAGAAAACGCAATAAAACCGTAAGGGTGTAGGTGTAAGCTGACGCCGCCTGCCAAGGCTTCTTCGATTTCACCGGAGCGTATAGCTTGGCATGCTTGGTGAAATGCGACCATAGAAGAAGAGCAGGCCGTGTCCATAGCGATGCTAGGCCCGTGCAGGTCGAATAAGTAGGAAATACGGTTAGCTGCAATACTGGCTGTGTTACCTGTGGCTACCGAAGAGTCAACGATAGAAATATCTTCGGTAAAACGATAGGCGTAATCGGCACTGGCGATACCAATGTAAACACCACATTGGCTTCCCTTTAGTGAAGAAGGGGCTTTACCTGCATGTTCGACAGATTCCCACGTCATCTCTAACAGCATGCGCTGTTGTGGATCCATCAGGGAGGCTTCGCGAGGAGAAATACCAAAAAAACTCGCGTCAAAGCCAGACACATCACCCACTGAACCCGCTGAAAATGTATAGCTAGTACCTGGGTGTTTTTTGTCGGGGTGCGTATAAGCGTCAAATGACCAGCGGCCTTCTTCGACGTGGCTTACCAAATCTTTATTAGCCAGTAAATCATGCCAAAATGACTGCGGCGTAGTACCTGGAAAACGAAAGGAAGTGCCTATGATAACAACACGTTTATCCATAACTTAAAAACTCTGGCTCCGGGTGGTCTTAATCTCACGTCATTGTACGTAATATCAATGCGAAAAGGAGGTTTTTTTTGTAAAAAAATCCGACTAATGAAGGAGTTAGTAGCGACCAAAAGAGGGGATGTTAGAAGTATTCTTGTCAAAAAAATACAATTGTAAATTGGTGGGCCCACCAGGACTTGAACCTGGGACCGACGGATTATGAGTCCGGCGCTCTAACCAACTGAGCTATAGGCCCTAAAAGAGGCGCCAATAATACATACTTAGTATCATTGGCGCAATACCTTGATATTGTTACTAAAAAATTATTCGTCGAGGAAGCTGCGCAAGTGATCTGAACGGCTTGGGTGACGCAGTTTACGTAGCGCTTTGGCTTCGATTTGACGAATACGCTCACGAGTAACGTCAAACTGTTTACCTACTTCTTCAAGCGTGTGATCGGTGTTCATATCGATGCCGAAACGCATGCGCAGTACTTTGGCTTCACGGCCTGTTAGGCCAGCCAAAACTTCGCGCGTTGCTTCGCGCAAACCTTCGCCCGTAGCGGAATCAACCGGAGAAGTATGATTTCCGTCTTCGATAAAATCACCTAGGCTAGAGTCTTCGTCATCACCAATGGGTGTTTCCATTGAGATAGGCTCTTTGGCGATTTTCAATACTTTACGTATTTTATCTTCAGGCATTTCCATGCGCTCGGCCAGCTCTTCTGGTAGCGCTTCGCGTCCCATTTCTTGTAGCATCTGACGTGAAATACGATTCAATTTATTGATCGTTTCAATCATGTGTACTGGAATACGAATGGTTCGTGCTTGGTCGGCAATTGATCGTGTGATGGCTTGGCGAATCCACCAAGTCGCATACGTCGAGAACTTGTAACCACGACGGTACTCAAACTTATCAACTGCTTTCATCAAGCCGATGTTGCCTTCTTGAATTAAATCCAAGAATTGAAGGCCACGGTTTGTGTATTTTTTTGCAATCGAGATAACCAAGCGTAAGTTGGCTTCTACCATTTCTTTCTTGGCGCGGCGAGCTCTTGCTTCACCAATCGACATGCTGCGGTTTACATCTTTAATGCTAGCCAGCGGGATGATGGCATCCTGTTCAATTTGAACGAGCTTGCGTTGAGCACGATGTAAATCGGGTAAATTTTGTTTAATCGCTGCTGAAAAGTCATGGTTTTCGGCAATGATTTTGTCTAGCCATTCAGGGCTTGTTTCGTTGCTTGGAAATTCTTTGATGAAGAATTTACGCGGCATTTTACAGCGCTGAATGCAGATACGCATGATAGTGCGTTCTTGCTGGCGAACACGATCAATATAATCACGTACACGCGTTACGAGTAGGTCGTAATAACGTGGTGACAGTTTGACCGGAGAAAAGGCTTCTGAAAGCTCATCAAATGCGGCCTTGTAAGCCGGAGTGTCGCGGCCTTCTTTTTCAAGTACGTCATATAGAGCTAACAGGCGCTCATGAATCTGCGCGAAACGCTGACGAGCCTCTTCTGGATCGGGGCCGCGATCGCCTTCTTCTTCATCGTCGGTGCTGTCTGTGTCGTCATCATCGTCATCGCTGGTGTCAGTGTCATCATCGTCATCTGTTTCTTCAACAGGTGGCACTGAGCCTGCGGGGATGAAGTCGCTATTGTCTGGGTCGATGTAGCCGCTGAAAATATCGCTTAAGCGACCTTCTTCTTGAAGCGTCGTATTGTACGAGTCAAGAATGATCTCTACAGAGCCAGGGAAGCTGGCTAGAGCGGTCATGACTTCGCGGATCCCTTCCTCTATGCGTTTAGCGATTTCGATTTCGCCTTCGCGGGTTAGGAGCTCCACAGTACCCATTTCACGCATGTACATGCGAACGGGGTCGGTTGTTCGGCCAGCGTCAGACTCTACGGCAGCTAAGGCTGCAACCGCATCTTCATCTGCTTCTTCGGCCGAGTCGCCTTCGGTCATGAGGAGTGTCTCAGCATCAGGTGCTTCTTCTGATACAGAGATACCCATGTCATTAATCATGCGAATAATGTCTTCGACCTGATCGGGATCGGCGATATCTTCAGGAAGATGATCGTTAACTTCGGCGTAAGTCAGGTAACCCTGCTCTTTACCGCGTGCGATCAGTTCTTTTAGACGAGATTGCTGCTGCGAGGTATCTGACATAGATGTCCTACAATGGTGCGAATTAGAGACTACAAAAAAGTTAGCGCGACATTATAACGCCAGCGGCTAGGTTTTGCTAGCAGAAGGCTGTTTGATTGGCTGTTTTATGGCCTAAGTCTAGTCTAACTTTTATTCATATGCAGTTTTATATTGGGATTAAGTTTTTGATTGCAACCGGTGCGGGTGAAGTTATTGCCGTGAAAGTGTTAATAGCTCTGAAAGTCGCTGCTTTTCTGGCTGGCTTAGTGTTGCCAGTGGCTTCTTTTGTAGCTTTTGGAGTTCGTTTACTTGTAATCGGCGTGTTAAGCGCTTCCATGCATCGCTGAAAAGTTGCTTAGGGTTGCCGTTGAGTATGGGGTCTAAATGCGAAATACCACTGAGTTGAAGTAGGTGTTTGCTGAGCTCTTCGTCATCGCGCCAGTCGATAAGCAGGGTGTGCAAGCTGGTGTTTGGGTGTGTGTGTAGGTATTGCAAAAACGCTTGTAAAAGCTCGCTGTGTGGCTCGTGTAAATCACTTAATGAGTCGTATTCGGTGGCTAATGGCGCTAGTTCTGGGTGATGCAGTAATAAAGACACCAAATGTCCGCAAAGTGAGTTGGTTGGGCGGGATGGTTCTTTGGGTGATGGCTTGGTGCTGCGACGCTCAGGGTAGTTGTTATCGCGGGGCGTGAAGTTGTTCGGTGTTGCATCTTCATAATAGCTGTTGTCGTATGAGCTGTCGTTGTGTGCGCTGTTAGATGCGCTAGTCGGTACAAGCTGAATGGTGCTATTGATTTGCTCTAATGTAAGTCCGGTTATCTCGCAAATTTTGTCGATCATCATTTGCTTAAGTAGGCCAGGTTGCATTTGCTGAAGCATGGGGAGTGCTTCGCTGCTAAAGCGAGCGCGACCATCGATGCTTGTCATGTCGCTGCCTTGCGAGTGGGACTTAAAGAAAAACTCAGACAGTGGCAAGGCTTCATTTAAGCGTTTCTCAAACCCGTCTTTGCCTTCGGCTCTGATGAGCGTGTCTGGGTCTTCCCCTTCGGGTAGGAATAAAAAGCGAGCTTCTTGGCCATCTTTGATGCTGGTGAGTGTGGTTTCTAGTGCTCGCTCGGCGGCTTTTCTGCCTGCTTTGTCACCATCAAAGCAGAAAACAACTTCTGAAACGGTTTTGAATAGCCGCTCTAGGTGTTGTTGGCTCGTGGCGGTGCCGAGAGTCGCTACGGCATAGGTGACGCCAAACTGTGCCAAGCTAATAACGTCCATATAGCCTTCGACAATAACAATACGTTCTAGCTTTTGGGTGAGCTTGCGGGCTTCGTAAAGGCCATAAAGCTCCCGGCCTTTGTGGAAAGTGTCAGTCTCGGGAGAGTTGAGGTATTTGGGTTTGTCGTCTCCTAAAACACGTCCGCCAAAAGCTATTGTTCGGCCTCGCGCGTCACGTATGGGAAACATAATACGGTTGCGAAAGCGATCGTAAAGGGAGTCTTTTTCTTCGTGGCGAATCAGCATGCCGCTCAGTTCTAGCAGGTTTGCTTTTTCGCTGGTGCCGCCCACGGCATTAATAAGGTTGTCCCAGCCGCTGGGCGCAAAGCCAATGCCAAAAAAACTGGCAACTTTGCCGGTGAGCCCGCGCGACTTAAGGTAGTTGACGGCTAGATCACGTGAGGGGTGTTCTTTTAGTTGGCGCTGATAATAAGCGGAAGCTTCATCTAATATATGATATTGCGCTTTGTGTTCGCTGCGGCGTTGCTCTTGAGCCTCATCGCGAGGAACATCGACTCCGACTATTTTGGCGACTTCTTCGATAGCTTGCGGGAATTCGAGCCGTTCATACTCCATCAAGAAGCCAATGGCATTGCCGCCTGCGCCGCAGCCAAAACAATAATAGAACTGCTTGTCAGGACTAACAGAGAAAGAGGGCGATTTTTCTTGGTGGAAAGGGCAAAGCCCTGAGTAGTTTTTGCCGGCCTTTTTTAGCTTAACGCGGCCATCGATAATGTCTACGATGTTAACGCGTGCTAGCAGATCGTCAATAAAGCCTTGTGGAATACGGCCTGCCATAACTGCTCCGCTGAAATCTATTTAACAGAAAGTGGTTAGCGGAGTTGAGCTTACTTGGTTAGGCTAGCTTTAACCAGTCCTGAAATGGCACCCATGTCTGCGCGGCCTTGGGCTTGTGGCTTGATGATCGCCATTACTTTGCCCATGTCTTGCATTCCTGATGCGCCTGATGCTGTAACAGCATCTTCGATCAATTGTGTTAGTTCTTCTGTCGTTAGCGGTTGCGGCAAGTAAGTTTGAATCACCTCCAGCTCTTGTCGCTCAGTGTCCGCCAGGTCTTTGCGGTCCGCTGCATCATATTGGGCAATTGAGTCACGGCGTTGTTTGGACATTTTATCCAAAACCGCGAGCACACGTGCATCATCCAACTCTATACGCTCATCAACTTCGATGCGCTTTAATTCAGCCAGAATTAAACGAATGGTACCTAAGCGCTGTTTATCTTTTGCGCGCATGGCGTCTTTCATTTCTTCAGTAATCCGTTTTTTGAGTACTGACATTCTGTATGACCTGTGTTGAGGGATGCTTAACCCGGTTGTAAAAAATCTATTCTAAATTACGTTTCTTCGTGCTTAAAAAGCGGAAAAACGTATTAGTACATACGTACGCGGCGAGAGATATCGCGAGATACTTTTTTAGCGTGACGCTTAACGGCAGCTGCTGCTTTACGCTTACGAACAGAAGTTGGCTTTTCGTAGAATTCGCGCTTACGTACTTCAGCTAGAACACCCGCTTTTTCGCAAGAACGCTTGAAACGACGAAGAGCAACGTCAAATGGCTCGTTATCTTTAACTTTAACTGCAGGCATGATGCCTCCTTTTAGTTGTTTAGTTGGCTAAATCCGGACCCATTCCGAATAAGGTGCGAAATTCTATGCCCTCGTATGAAAATTGTCAAAGTGATATTCGTGTAATTGCGCTTGCGATAAGGGATAATAGCGAGATTATTTTTGAATTAGCGGATGTACGGTTACTAATGATTGTGCTGGGTATTGAAACGTCGTGTGATGAGACGGGTGTAGCGCTTTACGATAGCGAGAAAGGTTTGCTGGCTGATGTCTTATATAGTCAGGTCAAAATGCATGCTGAATACGGCGGTGTAGTGCCTGAATTGGCTTCGCGTGATCATGTAAGAAAGCTGCTTCCTCTTATTAAAGAGGTCATGCAACGTGCTGATCTAACCGCTAATCAGGTTGATGCGATTGCTTATACAGCAGGGCCAGGTCTAATTGGTGCGCTGATGGTAGGCGCATCGACGGGGCGGTCATTGGCCATGGCGTGGGGTGTTCCTGCGATTGGTGTTCATCACATGGAAGGTCATCTTTTAGCACCAATGCTGGAAGAGAACCCTCCTGAATTTCCCTTTGTCGCTTTGTTGGTGAGCGGCGGTCATACTCAGCTGGTTAAGGTAACGGCAATTGGTGAGTATCACTTATTAGGTGAGTCGCTTGATGATGCGGCGGGGGAGGCGTTTGATAAAGCCGCTAAGATGCTCGGCCTTGATTATCCCGGTGGTCCTTTGGTTGCCCGTTTAGCTGAGCAGGGGGATCGTACGCGTTTTCGTTTCCCGCGACCGATGACTGATCGTCCTGGGTTGGATTTTAGCTTTTCTGGTCTCAAAACTTTTACGCTCAATACCATCGCTAAACATACTCAGGATGGGGTTTTAGATCAGCAAACTCAAGCGGATATAGCAGCGGCTTTTGAAGAGGCGGTGGTTGAAACCTTGGCAATTAAGTGCCGCAGAGCGTTACAAGAAACAGGGCTAAAGCAATTAATTATAGCCGGTGGAGTGAGCGCGAACCGGCGTTTGCGTGAGCGGCTTGACGCTGTTGTGACTAAGGAGAAGGCTTCATTGTTTTATGCTCGTCCTGAATTTTGTACGGACAATGGCGCCATGATTGCTTATGCAGGGTGCCAACGCTTGTTAGCAGGGCAAAGCAGTGGGTTGGTGATAGAGGCTAAGCCTCGCTGGTCAATGGAGTTGTTAGGATCCATCAATGATACAGTCGAGTCTGTAGGTGAAAAAGCATAATGGATATCGTTTTTGTTGAAGGTTTGCAGATAGAAACTGTCATTGGAATCTATGATTGGGAGCGCGAGATTCGTCAACGCGTCGTGTTGGATCTGGAGTTAGGGACGGATATTAAGCACGCTGCTCAAACAGAAGAAATTGATAACACGCTGAATTACAAAGCGGTGTGTGATCGACTGATTGAGTTTGTGCAAGAGAGCGAATTTCTACTCGTTGAAACCATGGCTGAGGAAATAGCTAGCTTACTCATGAGAGAGTTTTCTGTTAGCTGGCTGACATTGAAGTTGGCGAAGCCGGATGCAATTCCAGCGGCAGCGGCCGTTGGGGTCAAAATTGAGCGCGGAGAGCGCAGCTAATGGCGTTAGTCTATTTGAGCATTGGTAGTAACATTGAGCGTTTTCGTCATGTGGCTTCTGCGTTGGATGCACTAGAGGCGCGCTTTGCGCCGTTAGTGGTGTCTTCTGTGTTTGAGAGTGAGGCGGTAGGTTTTAACGGCAGCCCATTTCTTAATCTAGTAGTGGCAATGGATACTGAATTGAGTGTAGGTGAGTTATCCCAGTGGTTAAAAGCCTTGGAAGACGCTAATGGGCGCGTCCGCGGTGGTGCTAAGTTTGCTCCGCGTACTTTGGATGTAGATATTCTCACATATAACCAAGTTGTGGGTGTGGTCGATGGGGTTGAGTTGCCAAGGGGAGAGGTCCTTTATAATGCGTTTGTTTTGTGGCCGCTGTCTGAAATAGCTCCAGATGATGTCCACCCTATTAGTCAGCAAACATATGCGAACTTGTGGGCTGATTATGATCGTTCTACTCAGCGCTTGTGGCCTGTTGATTTTTCGTGGAAAGGCCAGCTTATTTCTCGTGCCCAACCTCTCAATAACTAAGTGGGCACTGTTGCATTTTAAAGCTGTTGTGCTTTAAAAAAGCTCGCAAATCGCTATTTGTCGTTTTGCTATTTCTTCTCCTAATGCAGCACCTTTATATCCATCATTCATCAGTGCTTTAGGGTTAATTCCCTTGAGCTCCTCGCACAGGTTGGCTAGTAATTCGCCAGCATTAGTATTTTCATCACTTAATAAGCGGGTACTAGCTTGCAGTGGCGGCAGGCGCTCGGGGCGTCTTAATAAATCTAATTGTTTGATCAATGCGAGTTTGTTTTCTGCGCTCAGTGAACTCCAGCATTGAAGTTGCGGATGCGCTATTAACGTGTGGATGGCGAGCTCGCGGGTTTGATTTTGGGTGCGTAAGTCGCGACAAAATTGATCCAGTTTAGTTTGTGCTTCACTGAGTGTGTGAAAGCACACATAACACAAGGCTGCAAAGCGCAACTTTGTCTCGGTGGTGTCGGTGAATTGGACTGCAATCCGTTGTGCTTTATCGTTATTAACAAGTGTAGTGAAAGGAGGGAACAATTGTTCTAATGCGTTGGCCTGCTCAAGGACGTTAAAAAATGTAAGCGGGGAACGTTCAGATAAAGCGCGCTCCATCTCTTGCCAAATGCGTTCTTTGGTGAGATGCGATAATTCATCGGTGCTGGCAATGGCTTGCATGAGTTTGAGGGTGGGGGCTGCGACGGTAAAGCCAAGATGGGCGTAGCGTGCCGCAAAGCGTGCAACCCGTAACACACGCAAAGGATCTTCAGAGAAAGCGGGTGATACATGGCGGAGTTGCTTTGTTGCAAGATCGTTTTGTCCGCCGTAAGGGTCAATTAATTCTCCGCTACTGCTTTTGGCCATGGCGTTAATTGTGAGGTCTCGTCGAGACAAGTCCTCTTCTAATGTAACATCGGGCGATGCATGGTATTGAAAGCCTGAGTAGCCTTTACCGCTTTTGCGCTCGGTGCGTGCTAACGCATATTCCTCGCCAGTTTTTGGGTGTATAAAAACTGGAAAATCACTGCCGACAGGGCGGTAACCATTTTTTATCATCTCTTCTGGAGTTGCGCCTACGACAACCCAGTCTTTATCATAAACGGGGTAATTAAGAAGCTCGTCACGTACAGCGCCGCCTACCAGATATATCTGCATTGTTACGACTCTATTTTATCAGCATGATTAACACGCCACTCTTCGAAGCCGCCGTTTAAACTAGCGACATTCTCAAACCCACGCTCTACTAAAAACGCAGCAGCGCTTTGGCTGCTGATGCCGTGATAGCAGCAGACGATGACAGGAGTATCAAATTCAAGCCCGTGCAACACTTGCTCTAGGTTGTCGTTGTTGAGATGTAAAGCTCCGGTGATGTGTCCGGCTGCAAAACTTTGGGAGTCACGTATATCGGTGATAGCCGCCCCTTCATTCATGAGTGTGATTGCTTCATCTGCATTGATGCATCTAAATTCTGCCATGAGTGGTATCTCTTTAATTAGTTAGCGGTTGAGTTGTTGGCTGGGTATATCAGTTTGGGATAAGTCCTCAAGGCGAAGCGCACGTAGCGCGCCGCCCCAAACGCAGCCGGTATCTAACGCATGTATTTGTTGTGTGCCAGTGTGCCCTTCGAGTGCTGCCCAATGGCCAAAAACTAACTTGTCATTGGGAAAGCGCTGTTCTCGGAGGCTGAACCAAGGGTAAAAACCGTCAGGTTGGCTCTCTAGACCGCCTTTGGAGGCAAACTCTAATTCGCTTTGGGGTGTACAAAAGCGCATACGGGTAAAGTAATTAGTGATGACTCGCAAGCGTTCTGGGCCCTGAAGTGAATCAGACCATGTATTAGGTTGGTTGCCGTACATATGAGCAAAGTAGTTTGTAGGGTTCTCACGCAAGGCATTTTGGCACTCTTTAGCCAAGCGATGTGCCTTTTTGATGGACCATGCAGGGGGAATGCCGGCGTGAGTCATTGTAAAGCCGAGCTGAGTGTCGGTATAAATTAAGGGCTGTTGCTGTAACCATGCTAACAGCTCGTTACGATCGGGAGCTGTTAATATGGCATCGAGTGTATCGCTACGCTTGGCTTTAGCGAAGCCCTGATGAACGGCGAGCAAGTGAAGGTCGTGATTCCCCAGCACAGTAACAGCTTGTGAGCCTAATCCGCGAATAAAACGCAATGTTTCTAGTGATTTGGGGCCGCGATTAACTAGGTCACCACAAAACCAGAGCTTATCTTGGTCTCCAAATTGGATAAGCTCGAGTAGTGCTTTAAGTTCGTCGAAGCAACCTTGTATATCGCCGATTGCGTAAGTAGACATGTTCTCTCAATAGGGTCGGATGCAATTAATGAAGCGCTAGAGGCTGTGCTAATGTAAACGCAGCAATAGGTGCCTTAAAACGCTCACCATCAGATGTTTCCATTATGTAGTGCCCATACATGCTGCCAACATGCGTGGCTAGTACGGTGCCGCTGGTGTATTGGTAGCTATTTTGTGGCTCGATAATCGGCTGTTCACCGACAACGCCTTCACCTTCAATTTCTTGTACATGTTCGTTGCCATCCGTTACTACCCAGCGACGGCTTAGCAGTTGAACAGGCATCAAGGAGCTGTTGGTGATGGTTATCTGGTAAGAAAATACATAACGATGGGCTTCTGGATCAGACTGGTCGGGCAAAAAACGTGTGTCGACAGCAATCTGAATATCTTTGTCAGGATCAATAAGCTCTAACATATGTTACCCCTGTTGCTCTGTCAGCCAGTCGGCGATTGTTATGAATTCTTTTAAAGTTAAACGTTCAGGGCGCAGAGATGGGTCAACGTTAAGTGTAGTGAGTGTGTCTGCGCTAATTATTTCTTTTAAGTTGTTGCGTAAGGTTTTACGACGCATTGTAAATGAGGTTTTAACGACGCGCTCCAATTGCTTAAGGTCTTTTGCAACTAGTGGCAAAGTTTGGTGAGGTATGAGACGCACAATCGCTGAGTCAACTTTAGGGACTGGGTCAAACGCTTCAGGTGGCACGATGAATAAGGGTTCTACCTTGCAATAGTATTGCGCCATTATGCCCAGGCGCCCGTAGTGGTTGTCTCCTGGCTGAGCGGCTAGTCGGTCTACAACTTCCTTTTGCAGCATGAAGTGCATGTCTAGGATGTCGCCGTGATGGCTGAGCAAATGGAAAATTAGTTGTGTGGAAATGTTGTACGGTAAGTTGCCAACAATACGCAGTAAACGATCATCTTCTTCACGTAGCGATTTGAAATCAAACTTCATGGCGTCTGCTTCAAAAATGCGAAATTTATCACCAAAGCGGAAAAATTTGGTACGCAGAATAGGTGGTAAATCCCTATCTAACTCGATTGCATCCAGTGCGCCTGCTTCGTCTAATATCTCTTCAGTCAACGCGCCAAGCCCGGGACCGATCTCGACCATATGATCGGTGGTATGCGGAGCAATAGAACGGATGATTTGCCGAATAATGCCTTGGTCTTGAAGGAAGTTTTGACCAAAACGCTTTCTGGCTTTGTGCATAGCAGGTTTCTGTTGGCTCATGTGTGCTCTTGGGTAGTTTGTTTTTAGGCTAAATTAAGCTCGTTGGTTTGCAGGCTATCGGAGGCTTATGTCGTTTTAATCCGATTGCGAGCCATATCACCCGCATAGCGTATAGCTACTTCTAAGCTGCCGGGGTTGGCTTTACCTGTGCCTGCTAAGTCGATAGCAGTGCCGTGATCAACCGAGGTGCGAATAATTGGCATACCTAGGGTGATATTTACGGCGTTGCCAAAGCCTTTGTATTTTAACACGGGAAGGCCTTGGTCGTGATACATGGCGAGTACAGCATCGCACGTTTCTAGATATTTGGGCGTAAAAAGGGTATCGGCCGGTAAAGGCCCTGTTAAATTTAGGCCTTTTTCTCGCCAATTGTTTAATACGGGTGAGATGGTGTCTATTTCTTCGCGCCCCATGTGTCCGTCTTCCCCTGCATGGGGATTAAGGCCGGCGACGA
This sequence comes from Neptunomonas phycophila, assembly GCF_001922575.1. Classification (NCBI taxonomy): domain Bacteria; kingdom Pseudomonadati; phylum Pseudomonadota; class Gammaproteobacteria; order Oceanospirillales; family Oceanospirillaceae; genus Neptunomonas; species Neptunomonas phycophila. The sequence goes on from NZ_MRCI01000001.1 coordinate 569,747, forward strand.
TAATATGTGGGTTGCTGATGCCAAAAGTGTGTACAAGATCGTAATGCAGTACATCGATAACTTCGTTTAATAGGTCTGACGAAATCGAGTCGGCCACTTCTCGTAACGGTAAATGAGTGGTGACTAGGGCGACACGCAGCCCTTCAGTAGCGAGCATCATCACTACTTTATTAGTGTGGGTTAGCGCTTCTAAGAACTCTGTATGGCCACTGAAAGGTATACCAGCATCATTGATTACTCCTTTGTGCACTGGTGCTGTTACCATGGCGTCGAAGAGAGAGTTTAAACAGCCCTTTGCCGCTACCGAGAGCGTATCTAATACATAGTGCGCGTTGCGAGGGTCTAACTGACCAACGCGAGCAGGAGCTCCCAGTGTTACTGGAGCCACTGTTAAATGACTTAATGCATTGGGCGTTGCTGGTTGCTCTGGGTCAAAAGGGATGAGTGTAAGCGGCAAGCCTAAATGCGCAGCGCGATCCGTCAGTAATGAGGGATCGGCAACGACTATCAGTTGGTCTTGCTGCGGTTGCTGGGCCATCTGTATGATCAGATCAGGCCCAATACCGGCTGGTTCGCCCGCTGTGATGGCGAGCCGCTTACATTCACTCATATTTTGATGTCGACATAGGCTTCAGCGCGAATTTCTCGGAGCCAATTAGCAAGCTCTTCTGAATATTTGCGCTTGTTTAATATGGAGCGAGCCTGATTTTCGCGAATTTGATCGCCCAAATCCTGTTGGCGACGAGCCTCTACTTGCAGAATATGCCAGCCAAAGCGGCTTTCGAAAGGCTGGCTAATTTCATTAATGGCGGTTGCATTCATAACTTGCTCAAATTCGGGCACCATCTGGCCAGGTTGTGCCCAGCCTAGTTCGCCGCCTTCTGAGCCACTGCCAGGATCATCACTGAGCTCTTTAGCTAAGGTAGCAAATGACTCGCCAGCCTGTAAGCGACTTGCAACGCTGTTGATCATGCGTTGCGTTTGTTCTGCCGAGCGTATTTCGCTTGGTTTAAGCAGGATATGTCGCACTTTAGTTTGTTCGACCATTTGGATTTCACCACCGCGTTTATCACGTAGCTGTACGATATAAAATCCGCTAGGTGAACGAATGGGTTGGCTGATGTCGCCTGGCTGCATGTTGGTTAGTGCTTGAGCAATATCTTCTGGTAGTTCGGATTGTTTACGCCAGCCGAGGTCTCCACCATTAAGCGCATTAGGTGCGCTGGAGGCGGCAATTGCAGCCTCAGCAAAGTCGGCGCCTTTGAGCAGCTCTTGATGGAGTTGCGATGCATTAGACTCGGCAGCTTGGATTTGCTCTGGAGATGCTTGCTCAGGAATGCTGATCAGGATAAAGCTGAGTAGCAATTCTGGCTGATTTAAACCAGCGCTGTCAGTTTTAAGAAAATGTTGCACTTCCTGATCTGATATTTTGATGCGTCGGCTAACATTGCTTTGCTGAACCTGAGAAATAAGCAGCTCTTTGCGAATTTGCTCGCGAGCAGAAACGTAGTCGCGTCCTTCGGCAATAAGTGCGTTGCGGAATTGCGCTAAATCCATACCGTTTCGTGCGGCAATAGAAGCGATAGATTCGTTAAGCTGTCTATCTGATACTTTTATGCCTTGTTGTTCAGCAATCTGTAAAAGTAAATTATCTAATATGAGACGGTCGATAACTTGTGAGTCTAAGATACTCTTAGGCGGCACACGTTGATTACGAGATTGAAGTTGTTCGGTTACTATGGCTACACGATCCTTGAGTTGGGATTCTAGTACCACACCGTCGTTAACGATGGCCGCAATGCCATCTAGTTTTTCGGGAGCTGCTTGTAATAAAGGTGAGCAGGCCAGTAAGCCAATCGATAGTGTGCGCCAGTATTTTGCTGACCCTGCATTAAAAAGTTTCATTGTTATCATCACGCTGTTTAAAACCTGTAATCTTTTCTAAAAGGCTGGATCCACCGTTGCTGCCGAGGTTCCCGAGTCCTTTGAGTACAAATTGGACGTAGAGTGCCGTATCTTTATCATCATCGTCTTTTAGCCAGTTGCGGACAATAACACGTGTTTGCCAACAACAGCTTTCATATTCGACACCAAAGGCCAGATCTACGTCGTTTTTATTGAACCAATCGTACTGCCAAACCCCTAAGGTTGACCAGTTTTTATCAACAGGCCACATGAAGCCAAACGTGCTTTGCTCTCGTATACCTTCGGCGTAACGATAGTTCATATTAAATATTCGGTTTTCATCCGCTCGATAGCGAAGGGATAAGTTGTTTTCGGTATTGCGAAAGGCGCTGTGGTCAAAATTTGCATCTATCGACAGATCTAGCCGCTTATTAGCCCGCCAGTTGATGGCGGTTGCAATATCGGATGAATCACCATTGCTATAATTACTTTCATCATCATCGAGTGTTACTTTGCGATCCGAATAGAAATAAGCTTGGCCAATACTAGCGCTTAGCGTTTCTCGTCCTAAATCACTAAACAAACGTGTAGTGAGTCCAAGAGAGACTTGTTGTGTATCGCCTATGTGATCGTATCCGCTATATCGGTTTTCTCGAAAGAGGGACTGATAGTTAAAATTGTATTCTGTCGTGTCGAAATCAGGTATGCCGCTTTGCTCTTCGTAAGGAACATACAGTGCATAAAGCCTCGGTTCTAGCGTTTGCTTATAACTTGTACCCACAAACTCAGTATTTCGTTCAAAGACTAAGCCAGAATCTATGCTAAGAATCGGTACCGAGGTGCTCGGGTTGGAGTCGAAATCATCAGCATCAGTTAGGTTGTAATTGGAATACCATAGTTTTGCGCTGGGTTTGATGTAGCCCCACGGTTTGACGAAATTAGCATAGATTTCGGGTTCTAAGTGAAGGCGTCCGCCATTAGCGCGCTCTATACCGGTAAAACCGCTGTTGTTACGGTAAAAGTTGGTCGCTTGGGCAATAAGTGCCGCGTTCATGATGCGTTCGTTATTGTCTGTATCACCGTTGAAGGTTAGTTCTGGTAACCGTTGGTAGGGGCGGTCGGTGTCTTCGTCAACAGTCTGGTAGCCTTGTAATAAAAAGTCAGCTTGCCATAGCTCTTCTGTATAGGTGACTCGGCCTATTCTACTTAGGTGGCTATCTCCGTCGATGTCAGCGAGCGTTGATAAATCATCTAGGTAGTCGTTGTCGCTGACGTGAATGTAGTTGATTTCGCTGGTTAGCTTGTCGGTCCAGCGCCCTGGTTGCACAAATGAAAACAGCCATCTATCTCTGTCCTCAAGATTATCATTTGGAAGAAATGCGGTTGTTAGAGTGTTATGGGTGTATTGGTTCATGTAACGGAATTCGTTTTCTAACAAAAAGCCGCGCTTCTCTATGTAATGAGGGACGATGGTGTCGTCCATTTGGGGGGATAAATTTAAGTAATAGGGCGTGCTAATGCTAGCGCCGTCATCATTACTCATACTGATGCTTGGGTATAAAAAGCCTGTATGTCGCTGGTCATCAATCGGAAAGTAAAAGTAGGGTAAATATAAAATAGGGACATCGGCAACACGCAACGCTGCATGTTTTGCAAGTCCAAAACCGCTGCTTTTATCTAAGATAATTTCGCTTGCTTGTAACTTCCACGCTTCGTCGCCCGGTGGGCATACGGTGTAGCTGCCGTTTTCAATCAGTATTGATTCGTCTTGGCGGCGAGTAATGCGCTCAACATCACCACGTATTTGACGTTCGTGTATAACATATTGGGCCCCTGTTAAAGTGGTCTCCAATGTATTGGTATTAGCAACGGCTGTTTCGCCTCGCAGTAGTAGGCCCGGTTCTCGGTATGAGGCACCTCCGTTTAGTTCGAGTTGGCCTGTTACTTGGTCGTAAGTGGCTGACTCACTCTGCAAGCGTCTATTGCCTTGTGCTATATCTACACTACCTTCGAGTTTAGTGCCCTGCCCAAGTGACGAGCTTCCTTGCTCGGCGTTGATAATAATAGGCTGGTCAAGAATATCTGTATCTTCGTCTGAGGATATGCTTGCTGGTTCTATGTAGCGTCCACTGCATATTCCTGGTGCTGTGCCGGGGGCATAGGGGAACCAATCTAGCTGTGAATACTGGGATGCAGGACGGTTGTCAGCTCCACTGCTAGCACCACAGGCTTCTTGTTTTGGTAAGTTAGTTAAACAAGGTCGCAGTGTCTCTGTGTCAGCATAGGCGCCAGGCGCCAGTATGAGGCTGATGAAAAGGAAAAAAGGTGATTTTTGTAAGGGCATCCGACGTTTCCCAGTTAAAAAGCAGGGTGTTACCACGCCTGAGCACTTTGTGGTGCGATGTTGTTTAGGTGCAAAGTCTGGAATAATAAACATTCAAACTAGGATGTGCCAGAGGAAACCGCACGATGGGACAACGGCTTTTGCAATTGGAGCAGTGGGTAACGAGTTTAGTTGCTTCAAAAAAGGTGCCATTTGGTAAAGGGTGGGTGATTACGCCAGTGTCTGGCGATGCTAGCTTTCGTCGTTACTTTAGACTAACAAATGAGGATCGTTCTTGGATCCTTGTGGATGCTCCGCCAGAAAAAGAAGATAGCACTTCATTTGTCGAAGTTGCACGTACATGGTTAGACAGTGGCATACCTGTGCCGGAAGTGATTCATGTTGATTTTACCCAAGGCTTTATGTTGCTGGAAGACTTTGGGGATAGCTTGCTCTTTGGAGAGCTTAGTGCTCAGTCGGTCGATGGCCTTTATACAGCCGCTATGGACGCGCTGTTGGCTATTCAACACGTTGGGAATGATGGCTTGCCACAGTATGATGAGCCGTTATTGAGAAGAGAAATGTCTCTGTTTAATGAATGGTTTATAGGTCAGTTATTAAAGCGACAGCTGTGCGAAAAAGAGCAGAAGATGCTGGATGATCTGTTTGCTGTGTTGGTTGCCAGTGCTCTTGAACAGCCGGTTGTGACTGTGCATCGTGATTTTCATAGCCGAAACTTAATGTGCCTAGAGGAAGGGCGCTTAGGAATTATTGACTTTCAAGACGCTGTTGCTGGTCCTATAACGTATGACTTGGTGTCTTTGTTAAAAGATTGTTATGTTGCTTGGCCTTCTGAGCAGGTCTTTGGTTGGGTAAGTGCTTATCGAATCAAAGCACAGCAGCGAGGGGTTCTCGATAAGTCTGTGACTGACGCTGCTTTTTTGAGATGGTTTGATTTTATGGGGCTCCAGCGTCATATCAAAGTGTTGGGTATTTTTTCGCGATTAGATATCCGTGATGGAAAGGCGGCCTACTTAGAGGACATACCACGTGTGCTGTCATACGTGTTGGAGGGGCTGCATAGGTATTCAGAACAGTACGCTGAATGTGCGGCGGTTGAGCGATGGTTGCGAGAGCAGATAGTTCCGAGTATGAAAAAGCTAGATTGTTTTAAGGATGTTCAGTTGTGAAAGCAATGATTTTGGCTGCAGGATTGGGAACAAGGATGCGGCCGTTGACATTAACAACGCCTAAGCCTCTGATTCCCGTTAATGGAAAACCGTTGATCGAATACCACCTAGAGGCGCTAGCTAAAGCAGGGGTTGTTGATGTTGTCATCAATCACGCTTGGTTAGGGGAGAAAATTGAACAAGCCTTGGGCGATGGTAAGCGTTGGGGAGTAACAATAACTTATTCCCGTGAAGATGAGCCGCTCGAAACAGGTGGTGGGGTTATTAAAGCGCTACCTTGGTTGTCGGATGACGGGGAGCCCTTTTTATTGATTAACGGGGATGTGCTTATTGATTGTGATTACACTCAGTTGCTATCGGTGAGGCCTCGCACTGCTCACTTGGTGTTGGTTGATAACCCTGAGCACAATAAAGATGGAGACTTTGATTTAATACCCAGCGGGCAGGTCTTGAACCCTGCAACAGAAGAAGGAAGTGCGTTAGAGGTTGATAGAAAACGCTATACCTTTTCTGGTGTCAGTGTCATTAATCCAGCGCTTTTTAATAGGGTGGTTGAATCTAAGTTTCCATTAGCGCCTTTATTTAGGGCAGCGGCGCAAGAGCTGTTGCTAACAGGCCATTTGCACACCGGCTTTTGGATGGATATTGGGACAGAGCAACGGCTAAAAGATTCAGAACACTTATTAAGGAAGGCTGATGCAAAATAAATCAGAGGTGACGGGGTTTGCTGTAGGTAATGCCCTGATGAAATACCGAACGGGTATTATTATTGGTGCTGTCATTGGTTTGTATTCGGGTGGCATCTGGGGATTGGTATTTGGTGGTGTTATTGGTGGCTTGATCAATCGAGCGGTCAGTAAATTGGTATCCGGTAAATATTCACCGCAAATGATCTTTTTTAAAGCTACCTTTTCCGTGATGGGACATGTTGCAAAAGCTGACGGCCGTGTGACTGAGGATGAGATTCGCTTTGCTCGTGATGTGATGGCGAGAATGAATCTGAATGAAGAACGTCAACGTGAAGCCATTCAATTTTTTAACGAAGGTAAATCTGAAGATTTTGATTTAGCGGCGGTTGTGACACCGTTATCTCGCTTGTTGCAACGTCAAGCGGCTGTGAAAATTATGTTTATTGAGATTCAGTTGCAAGCGGCCTTAGCCGATGGGCAAGTCTCTCAAAATGAGTTGCAAGTTATTCAGTCGGTATGTGCATTAATGCGCATGTCGGCACAAGAGATGTCAGCATTAATGGCGCGCATGCAAGCTCAACAGACATTTAATCAAGGGGCGCATGGTGGAGGAGCAGGTTATCAATCACCTTTTACATCAGATGCAGACATGCTTAAAGATGCTTACGGGGTGTTAGGTGTTACACCTGATATGTCTGATGCGGAAATCAAAAAAGCCTATCGACGCCTGATGAGTCAACATCATCCCGATAAGCTGGTGGCAAAAGGCCTGCCGCCAGAGATGATGAAGCTTGCAAAAGAGAAAACGCAGGAAATCCAAGCTGCATATGACCGAGTGAAGTCTGCCCGCAAAGCTTAGGCGTGTTCTTTGACGCTAGTTTGTATCAGCCGGGACGCTGGTCAGTTAAAGAAGGTTCCTCTGGGCGCTCGGTTTCCTGAGGCTTATCAGCTACTTTTTTAAGGGTGCGTAAGCGCCCTTTTATATAGGCAGACATCCAATCTTGGTCGCTGAGAGTACGGCTCGTTGCTGGAAGCCTACTTTGTTTGTAAAAAGAGAGTTCGCTTCTATTGGCAGCGCGTTGACGTAACTTGTGAGAGGCTGATGTGTTTTGTGGGCTACTAGTAAAGGGCGTGTCTACATAAATATCCATTACCGGTAGTTCAAGAAGTGGGACTAATGAGCGTAAACTTTGAGCATTTATATCGATGGATTGCTCAGCGTCGAGCATCAACAACCCAACACCATCAACTTGGTCTTTAATGTTAGCGCCCAAAGCGGCTGCCCAAACAGCTCCATCCCCAACTCCCAGCAGAATAATGGTTTCGTAGCCTCGCGCTTGTGCTGCCTGAATGGCAGCTAAGCCCAGTTGCGAAATGTAAGTAGCGTTATTTAACTGCTCAGCCGAGCTGGCCGCTTCTGCTGATGTGTTTGGCTCTTCTGCTGTTGCGACTGGCTCGTCTGCTGGTGTTTGCGTTTCATTATTAGGGGTGTCTACTGGCGTTTCTTCTGATGCTTGTTGTGCGTCTTCGGTTCCGCTTTCTGATGCGTTAGATAACCGTTTGAGGCTAGGTAACGTGCGTAAAGGTAAATCTGGAGTTTGTGGAATAGGCAGTACAAGGGAGAGTGTGGCCCAGCCATCTTGCGGTAGTTCGTTGCGTAATGTCTGGATGAAAACGGGCCAGCTAGAATGTGTTCGGCTGTCAGGAAAAATGATGACGATGCCGCGTTTTAAAGCGATATTTCTTTCTTTGAAAAGTGCAGGGAAGTTAGGTGAGTCTATAGTTAAGTCTAAAATCTCATCGCCTGCTATGCGAGAGTCTTGGTAAAGCGCGTTGATTAATTCGGCTTGTGGTAGTGGCTCCGTCCTTTCTTGAGGAGCTTTTTCGCTAGAAAGATCATCGGGCTGATTGGTGCTCGCTGAGTCTTGTGTTGTATTGGTTTCTTCAGTCTCTGCTGCCTGAGAATTTTGAGAAGGAAGTGTGGTGGCGAATATCAATAAAAATGAAAAAAACAAGCTAGACAATGGCGAAGTCATAGTGGGCTCGAGTAGTCGGTAATGGATTATCTTTATTCAGGCGTCTAGTCAGTTACAATAGCAGAAAATGCTAACTTGTTGGAAAAGTAACGATGACAGATTTTAAAATAGCCCCCTCCATTTTATCAGCGGATTTTGCGCGTTTGGGCGAGGAAGTTGATGCCGTGTTAGAAGCGGGAGCTGATATTGTGCATTTCGATGTGATGGATAATCATTATGTACCGAACTTAACGATCGGTCCTATGGTGTGTAAGGCGCTGCGCCAATACGGTATTACCGCTCCCATTGATGCACATCTGATGGTGAAACCTGTTGACCGGATTATAGGAGACTTCGTTGAGGCGGGAGCCAGCTATATTACTTTTCACCCAGAAGCATCTGAGCATATTGATAGGTCGCTCCAATTAATACGTGAAGGAGGTTGCCTTTCTGGCCTGGTGTTTAATCCGGCCACACCATTGCATTATTTAGATTATGTAATGGATAAGGTTGATATGATTCTGCTGATGTCGGTTAACCCGGGTTTTGGTGGGCAAAAATTTATTCCGAGCACGCTCGAAAAGTTGAAGCTTGTACGAGAAAGAATAGAAAAGAGTGGTCGGAATATTCGTCTAGAAGTCGATGGTGGTGTGGGTATTCAAAATATCCGTGAAATAGCAGAAGCAGGGGCAGATACATTTGTGGCTGGCTCCGCTATCTTTAATGCGGATGATTATCAAACAACTATAGCGGCAATGCGAGCTGAATTAGCTAAAGTGGGTTCGGTAACTTGCTAATACGACCCTTATTCGGAGGGGGCTTGCCCTCTCTGATCATATTTGATCTGGATGGTACGCTTGTTGATAGTGTTCCTGATATTGCTGCGTCAGTTGATGAGGCGCTAACAAGTGTCGGCTTGCATAAGGCTGGTGAACACAATGTTAGGCGATGGGTAGGTAATGGGGTTAATGCTCTGATTGAGCGGGCAGTGGCAGATCAAATGGCTAGTGACCAGTTTGAAGAGGTGCTGAGTCAGTTCCAGTTAGCTTACAGCCAATCTTACTCAAAACGCAGTTATGTTTATTCCGGGGTTATTAGTTTCTTAGAAAAGTGCCGCTCGGAAAATATTTTCTTGTCTCTTATCACGAACAAGCCCGGTCGATACACATTGCCGCTGTTAAGAGCGCTAGATTTAGAAAAATATTTTTGGAATGTGTTATCAGGAGATAGTCTTGAGGAAAAAAAGCCTCATCCTATGCCGCTTGAATATCAATTAGACTTATTGAAAATTAGGCCAGATGAAGCCCTGATGATTGGGGACTCTGTTACAGATGCTCAAGCTGCGAAGGCCGCGGCGGTGCCATTTCTTGGTGTGTCTTACGGCTATAATCATGGGGTATCTTTGGCTGATGATTATCCTATTGTGGTTGACTCTCTAAATGATATTGTTTTTTAGAGTCTTAAAATTATTTATTTATCCTTTAAAAAGTTCTTGATGTTATCTTTAATTTTGATATGTTTTTAAACGCTTTTAAATTAAAGCCGTTATGCAATATATAAAATGTTTAAGCATTTTTTTGTGTAAGAAAAGTGTCGCTTATTGTGAGTCTGTAAGTGATTGATAATTATGTTTATTTGATTATCGGTCTTTAAATGTCGCAAATGAGAGACAAGTTGGAAATGGATTTCTTTGCCTGATATTCGTGTGACAGTTTAATCGTCGCTATATAACCTGTCTTTGCTGAAGTTGATGTTTTTTGGCATAGAATTTTCATGTCAGGTCTCGAGCGGTATAAACATGATTAATTGCCTAGAGATAAAATTAATGCAGCTTTCTTTTGAATTAACTAGCCATCCACTATTGTTAAAAAATTATTACCGCATTAGAGAGTCTTGTTTTAGAAAAGACCTCGGCTTGGTCGAATTTAATGGCGGTGAAGATATTTTTGATCGTAACGGATTAACACTGGTGATCAAGGATGGTCATCATTGTGTTGGAGGTTTGCGGTTAACAGGAAATAAAGAGCATGGACCTGGATTTCTCCCTGTAGAGCAAGACGGCTTCTCTTTGAAGGCATCATGCCATGAGTTACTCGCTGGTGATGTTAATTATTGTCAGTGGTCTAGATTGGTTATTGCGCCTGAATATAGAAATAAAGTCGACTTGGTGATGTTGGTAGACAAGATGATTGGGATTGCTGGATCTTTGGGTTACAGCTACGCTTTTTTTGTTTCTGGCAAAACGCAAGCTAGGTTTTATAAACGATATCATAACAAAGTGGGCTACAGTTATGATGTGTTAGATGATATCCAGCTGCCCGTTGAGCCTGGGTTTGAAGGGCTTCCTCATGTGATAGCGGTATCACGAGTAGATCAGCCAATGGCTTATGAGAATGTGTCATCAGGCCAAGTAGCATGAGGTAAAAGTTATACGCTTTCGATTCGCGTTCATTTCTCCGTAATCTTGTTAATGTAAACTTGTCTGTAATTAGTATCGAAATATAAAAAACTGACGCAGTCTATCGACAAAGGTGCGTTATGTGGTAGATTTTACTGATTAGAGCGCAGGAGAATCAGCTAATTATGGGCTGGTTTGAATATGGATGTTACGGAGGGATCGTAAGTGCTTGTATCTAAAAGGAAACAGGCCGCGTGGTTGAAAGCAGTTGGGCTTTCCATGGCGGTAGCATTAGTTTCAGGGTGTTCAACGTCATCCTCTTTACCATCAGTTTCTGATGAGCAAAGGCTTGCTCAACCCGATTACGAATATGTGATCGGGGCTGGAGACTCACTTCAAATATTTGTTTGGGGCAACGAAGAGTTGTCAGGTTCTGTGCCTGTTCGCCCAGATGGAAAAATCACAACACGCTTGGTTGAAGACTTGGAAGCCAGTGGAAAAACATCCACAGAGCTTGCTAGAGAGATTGAGAGTGTCTATTCGCGATATATCAAAAACCCCGTTGTTACTGTGATGGTTAATGGCTTTGTGGCCACACCAGAACAGCAAGTTAGGATTGTGGGTGCAGGTGTTACGCCGCTGAGTATTCCTTATCGTAAACACATGACCTTACTGGACTTAATGGTCGCAGTGGGTGGATTAAATGAGTTTGCAGATGGAGACAAAGCAGTGCTTGTACGCTCCTTTGATGGAGAGCAAACGTCCTATGGTTTGAAACTTGATAGCTTGTTGCGTGACGGCGATATTGGCGCAAACTTAGCGCTGATGCCTGGTGATATTGTGATCATTCCAGAAGCTTGGTTCTAGTCAGAATAACACCGAGGCATTAGTTTATGCGTGAAATAATTTCCCAAATCTCTGAGTATGTTTGGGGTGTATGGCGTTTTCGTTGGATCTCCTTGGCTGCTGTTTGGATGGTAGCCATTGTTGGGTGGGTTGTCGTTGCGTTAACGCCTGAACAGTATCTCGCTTCTGCAAGGGTTCATGTTGATACGAACACCGTCTTGAGACCTTTGCTTAGGGGATTGGCGGTTCAGCCTGATGTAGATGAGCGAATCGCATTGATGAGCAAGACGATGTTAAGTCGTCCAAACCTTGAAAAGCTGATGCGAATGGCTGATTTGGATTTAGCTGTTCGTAATGAAGAACAAAAAGAGAAAGTAATGGACGATTTAAAAAAATCCATTTCTCTTTCGGGTGATAGGCGTAACGCTTCTCTATATACAGTGACGTTTAAAAACGAAGATCGTGAAGTGGCAAAAAAAGTCGTTGAATCTATGTTGACGGTTTTTGTGGAAAGCGCGTTAGGCGATAAGCGTAAAGACAGCTCCGGTGCCCAAGACTTCTTGAATAAACAAATAGCAGATTACGAGCAGCGTTTGACCGAGGCTGAAGCTCGCCTTTCTGATTTTAAGCAGCGTAATTCTGGTTTGCTTCCTTCCGAAATGGATGACTACTACAAGCGCTTAGAGTTTGAGCGCGAGCAGTTAGCATCTGCTGAGTTGCAGTTGAAAGCCGTTAAGAATCGCCGTGATGAACTGCAACGTCAAATAGAAGGTGAAGAACCCGTATTCCTTTCTAGCCAAATAGAGTTTTCTCCTCAGGTTGTAGCTATCGATAAACGAATAACAGCGATGCAGAATAATTTGGATAGCTTGCTGTTGCGTTATACAGACCTGCATCCTTCGGTTATACAGATTAAAGATATGCTGGGTGACTTGGAAAAAGAAAAATCAGCCGCTATAGCTGCTATTAAACGGTCTGCTCCTGATCAATATGCCAGCTTAAACGATAATCCTGTTTATCAGCAGATGCGTTCAATGTTGTCTGAAACCGAAGCTTCAGAAGCTGAGCTGTCCACTCGGGCGCAAGAATACAAGCTCAGAGTTCAATCGTTGGAAGATAAGATAAACCAGATTCCTTTGCTTGAAAGCGAGCATCAACAGCTGACACGAGATTATGATGTGATTTCTCGTCAGCACCAAACTTTATTAAGCCGCCGTGAGTCAGCAAGAATTTCGGGCAATGTTGAACAAGCGGCTGACGACGTGACATTTAGGATCATTGATCCGCCATTTGCACCGCTTAAACCTAACGAACCAAATAAATTACTAATGAATGTTATTGTGTTGGTTGGGGCTATCGGTACAGGGCTGGGTATTGGCTTATTAATGTCATTACTTAAGCCTGTAGTAAGCACGCGAGCAACTTTGAATAAAATAACAGGCTTCCCAGTGCTTGGTTCTGTTCAACTGATTCGGTCACCTTTGGAACGTAGGCAACAGCTCGTTAACACGATGGTTTTTGCCTGTGTCGCGTTAAGTTTGGTCGTATTATTTGTTGGTATTTCAGTTTTCCAAGGCATGGATATGCAACTGGCTAACTTGGTAACTAAAATGGAAGTTCTGGTATGAGTATCATCGAAAAAGCAGTTAATAAGCTTGAGCGAGCAGTCTCAAAACCAGATGCGAATGGATCGGTGCAAACACCTAAGCCGTCAGTTGCTCGTACGGCACCCGTTGAAACCCCTACTCCTAAACAGGGAGCCGTAAAGGTTCAATCTACTTCGGCTGAGAGCGCTCCGTCTGCGTTTAAAAATTTCGTGGAAATTCCTGTGGCACGTTTGTCTGCTTCAGGGATGGTTAGCCCTGATTCGCCGCGTTCAACTATTGCAGAGGAATACCGGAGCATTAAGCGTCCTTTGCTGATGAACATCAACGGGCAAACGGCCGCGAATGTTAAACACCCTAACTTGATCATGGTGGCTAGTTCGCTATCAGGCGAGGGTAAGACCTTTTCGGCGATTAACCTAGCGATGAGTATCGCGATGGAGCAAGATAAGTCTGTTTTGTTTATTGACGCTGATGTATCCAAAGCCTCGGCCGGTCGTATGTTGGGCATTGATGGACACACCCCAGGCTTAACTGATCTTTTGCTCGATAATAGTGTTCAAGTTAAAGATGTACTTGTGCAAACCAATATATCTAACCTGAGAATTTTGCCAGCAGGTAATGTTCATGAACGAGCGACTGAGTTGCTCGCAAGTGAAAATATGAAGTCGCTGATGCAGGAGCTCGCAGAACGCTATTCGGACCGGGTAGTTGTTTTTGATTCACCGCCTTTATTGTTAACTACTGAAGCATCTGTTTTGGCCAATTTGATGGGGCAGATTCTATTTGTTGTTGCTGCAGAGCAAACATCTCAAGAAGCTGTTTTGGAGGGTATTAGCAAAATTAACTCCGATGCGGTCGTTGGTATGCTGTTGAACAAAGCTAAACATAAGTCGATTAGTAAATACGGCTACGGATATGGCTACGGATATGGCTATGGTAGCCGTGTTGAGTCAACCTCCCCGGAACCTGCAAGCTAGATAGGTGTTGTTATGAAGGGATTCAAAAAGCAGGTTTCACAGGTGTGTGTTTTAGCGGCAATAATGCCGGCTATGGTTAATGCTGCTAACTGGACGCTTGATAAAGGTGTCTCAGTCAGTGAGGTGTTAACTGATAACGAAAATCTAGAAGAAGATAATACAGATGCGGCGTTGATTACTTCGGTAACTCCCTATTTGACGCTAAAGGGGGAAGGTGCTCGTTTAAAAGTCAACCTTAATACACAGCTTGAGTTTACAACTTCAGATGAAGGGCACTTTAACCCTCGTTTGGGGGCCTCGGCAAATGCCGAGTTAGTCGAGCAAACAGTATTTTTAGATACCAGTGCCAATGTAACCCAAAATACTGTTGATGCATTTCGTTCAAGTGGCATAGACTCGCTAAACGATACAAACAATTCCAATACCACTTATAACTTCCAGATTAGCCCTCATACGCGAAGCCATTTCGCCAATGTTGCCGACCTCAGGACTCGTTACACATTCAATCATCAGTCTAATAGCAGTGATGATGTGAATAGTTCTAAGAGTCATGGTCTCAATGCTAACTTATCCAGTGGAACTGATTTTCACCGGTTTGATTGGAATGTAGCGGCCAGCTATAAAGATACAAGCTCGTCTAGTGATGATTCTTCATCAGATTTAGGCTCTTTAGATGTAACGTTGGGCTACCAGATAAGCCCAAAGTTGCGCGTCAGTGTGACAGCAGGTGAAGAGTGGAATGATTATAGCTCTTCTCGCTCATCTAATGACGGTGATTTGTGGCAGGGAAGTTTGCATTGGACACCAACGCCCAGAACGAGTTTGGATCTTGGTTATGGTGAGCGCTATTTTGGAAGTTGGCCGACCTTGGCCTTTTCGCACCGAAGCCGACATAGCATTTTTTCGGCTAGCTATTCTAAAGAGCTAACTGACAGCGCTACCCAGTTGAGCGAGATTCGCACATATCAAACAGTCAATGCTGATGGGAACCCTGTTAACCCTATAACGGGGGCACCGTTGCCAGTGGTGAGCGAATTGATAAATATACAAGAAGGTTTGTTTATTGATGAGAAGCTCACAGTAGCCTGGTCATTAATTGGTGTGCGAAGTTCTTTAACCTTTTCTGGTTCGCGCTCTAGACAGATATATGAAACGACTCGTCCTGATGAAATTACCACAAATTACTCGGTAAGTTTTAGTCGGAGTTTATCTCCTGTTTTAGACTTTTCAACGAGCTACTATCTACGTGGTCAGACAAGTAATAATGGTCTTGATACTGATACTCAATCCCTCAGTTTTAGCTTGATGCGACAAGTTGTTGATGGCGGAACTTTGGCTTTCTCTTATATGTATTCGCTTCGCGATAGCGATCTACCTTCTGATGATTACACAGAAAATAGATTGCAATTTGCCTATACATTTCAATTTTAAAGAGGCCGTCCAGAATGGAATCTGTGCAAAAGCAGTACACGGTACTTTGCATCGTTGGTGCACGACCTAATTTTATGAAAATAGCGCCTATCATGAGAGCGATGGCTTCATCATCTGTTATATCGCCAGTGCTATTACACACAGGTCAGCACTACGATGCAGAGATGAAGCATTCTTTTTTTGATCAGTTACATATCCCCGAGCCTGATATTGATCTTGAGGTTGGTTCGGGCAGTCATGCCGAGCAGACGGCTGAGATTATGAAACGATTCGAGCCCGTTTTAGATGAGCTTAGGCCTGCTGCTATTTTAGTCGTTGGCGATGTAAATTCGACTATTGCTTGTGCCTTAGTGGCAGTTAAAAAGTCAATTGCAGTTGTGCATGTTGAAGCAGGCTTGCGTAGTGGTGATAGAGCCATGCCGGAAGAAATTAACCGTGTGTTAACTGATCAAATATCGGATCTGCTTTTTACCACAGAGGCCGATGCTATAGAGAATTTAACAGCGGAGGGGATCCCGCCTGAGCGCGTCCATTTTGTCGGCAATGTCATGATAGATACGCTCTTATACAACCGTGAGCGTGCGACGCCTGCACAGCAAGTATTGAAGTCCATTGGCGATGAAGTCTCTAGCGGGTACGGGTTGTTAACGTTGCACCGCCCCTCTAATGTCGATGATCCCGCTGTGCTTAAAAGGCTTTTGGAGGTGTTGGTTAAATTGAGTAAGCGGCTACCTTTGGTATTTCCTGTCCATCCGCGCACTCGTCAACGAATCACGAATATGGGATTTGATAGTCTACTCGAGAACTCAGCGATTAGTTTGCTTCCTCCATTAGGTTATTTGCAAATGCTAGGTCTGATGGGTGATGCTACCGTAGTACTAACTGATTCAGGTGGTATCCAAGAAGAAACCACCGCTCTGGGGGTTCCTTGTATTACTTTGCGTGAAAATACTGAGCGTCCGATTACATTAACGCAGGGCACTAATGTATTAGCTGGTACTGACGTAGCGGCGATTGAGTCCGCGTTTAATGATGTGCTTGAACACGGTGGTCGTAAAGGCAATGTTCCTGAGCTTTGGGATGGCAATGCGGCGGTACGTATCACGCAGATCATAGAAGCTTTTTTAGAAGAACGAGCAGTAGGGCATAACTGATGGCTTCGCCAATTGTTAATGCAATGTCTGTCGATGTTGAAGATTACTTCCAGGTTTCAGCATTCGAAAACCGTATTAGCCGAAGTGATTGGCATCAACATGAGTCAAGGGTTAGGGCTAATGTCGAAAGGATATTGGATTTATTTGATCAGCATTGTGTGAAAGCCACTTTCTTTACCCTGGGTTGCTTGGCTGAACAGTATCCAGAAATGGTGTTGGATATTGTGAATCAGGGGCATGAATTAGCCAGTCACGGGTGGGATCATCGTCGAGTCACCAGTTTAACGCCCGATGAGTTTCGTCAGGATATCGCACGCAGTAAGTCTCTTTTAGAAGACATTAGTGCAACGGCAGTAAAAGGTTATCGTGCACCCAGTTACTCAATTGGCGAATCTAATCTTTGGGCTTTAGATGTACTGGCCGATGAAGGTTATCAATACAGCTCAAGTATTGTACCTATTAAGCACGATCATTATGGCATGCCTGGGGCTTCGCGTTTTTCGCATAGAGTAGCCGGCGGGCGATTGCTGGAAATTCCTATTACTACGACTTCTCTAATGAATCGCAATATTAATTGCGGAGGCGGAGGGTGGTTCCGATTATTTCCTTATGCGTTCTCGAAATGGGCGTTATCTAAAGTCAATACTCAGGAAGAGCAGCCCTGTATTTTTTATTTTCACCCTTGGGAAATAGATCCGGCTCAACCTGTTATTGATAATGTGTCGGCACGAACACGTTTTCGCCATTATTTAAACTTAAATCGTATGTATGGGCGTTTGGATTCACTGTTAAATGATTTTGAATGGGGACGTATGGATGAGGTTTTCTTAGGTGCGAGTGTACTAGAGCCCACAATGGACCCCTCATTAGCGCCTAAAACAGAAGTAATCTATTAATTTCAGACCATGCTAAGGGATTAGACATGTCATTACAAATCAAAACATTAGATGACGCTACAACCGAGCAATGGGATCTTTTTGTTGATCAACATGACTCCAGTACCTTCTTCCACCGAGCGGGTTGGAAAAAAGTAATGGAGAAAGCTTTTGGACATCCTTGCTATTTTATCTACGCAGAAAGCGATGGGGATATAGTGGGCATTCTGCCGCTGGTGCATGTTAAGAGTTTACTGTTCGGTAATAGCTTAATTTCAGTACCTCTGTGCGTTTATGGTGGTGTTGTAGCGAATAACGATGAGGCACAGCAAGCGTTGCTGCAATATGCATGCGACCTTGCTGAGCAGTTTAAGGTTGATGCATTGGAGCTTAGAAGTATTGAGCCGACAGGTGCGGGTTGGCCCTCTAAATCTCTTTATTATACGTTCCGTAAAACCATTGTGGCGGACCACGATGCCAACATGAAAGCCATTCCTCGTAAGCGCCGCGCTATGATTCGTGGTGGCATAGCTGCCGGCTTAGTCGGGGAGCATGATCAAGGGTGTGAGCGTTTTTACCGAGCGTACTCAGAGAGTGTTCGAAACCTAGGGACGCCTGTTTTTTCCTTAAAGTATTTTAAGGTTTTGCGTGAAGTGTTTGGCGATGATTGTCGAGTGCTTATGATTACGCATGAGGGTAAAGATGTTGCGTCTCTTATGAGCTTCTACTTTAAAAACCAAGTACTGCCCTATTATGCGGGCAGTTTTGATACCGCTAAGCACCTAAAAGCGCATGATTTTATGTATTGGGAATTAATGCGTATTAGTGCAGATGAGGGCATAGAGTTATTTGATTTCGGTCGTAGTAAAGAAAACACTGGGCCTTTTCTCTTCAAGAAAGGTTGGGGCTTTGAACCTGAGCAACTTCATTACGAATATCATTTAGTTAAGGCCGATAAGGTCCCAGAGCTAAACCCTACGAATCCAAAATATAAAATGTTCATCGAAATGTGGAAACGGCTGCCTTTGCCTGTTGCCAATACATTGGGGCCTATGTTGTCTAAGAGTTTAGGTTAATGAAGCCGCCATTACTTTTGTTGTGCCATCGTATTCCATTTCCTCCGAATAAAGGGGATAAAATACGCACATATCATTTGTTGAAGTATCTGGTTTCTCACTATGAAGTCCACTTGGGGGCGTTCATAGATGATCCTGATGACTGGCAGTATGTAACTGAGGTTGAATCGTTATGTGCTACGGCTCATTTCGTGAGCTTGGAACCTAAGCGCTCCACACTTTTTTCCGCTATAGGTCTGTTAACCGGAGAGGCTTTGAGCTTACCTTATTATCGTAGCCGCTCGTTAACGTCCTGGGTTAAAAGTACACTCGCGCAATATTCGATCGATAAAGCTATGGCTGTGTCGTCGCCTATGGCTCAGTTTTTGTCATCATCATCGCTTCATCTAACAACTAAAGTAATCGATCTTGTTGATATCGACTCTGATAAATGGGCGCAATATGCGCAGATGAAGCCTTGGCCCTTGAGTTGGGTGTATCAGCGAGAGGCAGTTAAGCTTTTTGCTTACGAACAGCGTATAGCTCAAACATTTGATGTTAGTTTCTTTGTATCCAGTGCGGAAGCCCAACTGTTTATCGAAAAAGCACCTATCACTGAAACTGCAGTGAGTTATTACAATAACGGCGTTGATAGCCACTACTTTTCACCGCATCAAGTAGAGAACAACCCTTACCCTGAAAGTGTGCCAGTGCTTGTTTTTACTGGTGCTATGGACTACTGGCCTAATGTCGATGCGGTGGAATGGTTTGTAACCGATGTTTTTCCATTAATCAGAAAAAAGCATCCCCGTATTGAGTTTTATATCGTTGGTGGTAAACCGACGGATGCGGTTGTGTGCTTGCAGAAAGTGGACGGCGTGAAAGTAACGGGGCGAGTAGCTGATGTACGCCCCTATATCAAGTTTGCAACAGCGGCTGTCGCTCCTATGCGGGTTGCTAGGGGGGTTCAAAATAAAGTGCTTGAGGCAATGGCTATGGAAAAGCACGTTATAGTGACGGAAAAGGGGCTTGAGGGTATCAATGCAGAAAACGGTTATGAAGTATTAGTCGCTGATACCGCTCAAGATTTTAGTCGTTGTATTGATCTTGTGATGGCCAAAGCATTACAGGATATGGGAATCCAAGCTCGGCAGCGTGTAACGGAAGATTTTAATTGGGCAAATACTCTGCCTGTTATACGTCAGTATCTCGATCAAACTGCGGAGCCAATCCCATCATGAAGACCTGGAAGTTACATGGCGCGCTGGTATTAGCGTTTAGCATTGCATTAGTCCTTGCGTTGTATCCAACTTTTTTATCAATGGTTAATATTTGGATGCGTTCTGAAACGTTTACGCATGCCTTTTTAATAGCGCCTATTTCTCTATGGTTGGTGTGGGAAAAACGTGAAGCCATGTTGACCTATGTGCCCTCCTATAGTGTTTTAGGGCTTATTGCCCTATTTGGTAGTGGCTTCTTATGGCTGCTAGGAATGGCTGTGGATGCGGCTGTTGTGCAGCAGTTTGCGGCTGTCTTAATGCTGATTAGTGTTATCTGGAGCATTCTAGGTAATCAGCTCGCTTGGTTTTTAGCGTTTCCGTTATGTTTTTTGCTGTTTATGGTGCCTATGGGGGAAGACCTTGTTCCTCCAATGATGGATTTTACCGCTAATTTCACGGTGGACATGGTTCGTTTAAGCGGGATTCCAGTTTATAGGGAAGGCCTATTTTTTATGTTACCAACGGGCAATTGGTCCGTGGTGGAGGCCTGTAGTGGGATTCGTTACCTCATAGCATCCATTACTTTGGGTTGCCTCTATGCTTATGTCACGTATACAAAGCTATGGAAGCGCGCCATTTTTATAGCGTTGTCTATCATCGTTCCTATTATTGCGAACGGTCTGCGTGCTTATATGATCGTTATGCTAGGCCACTTGAGTGATATGACAGTCGCCACAGGCGTTGATCACCTAGTGTATGGTTGGCTGTTTTTTGGTGTGGTCATCTTTATTTTGATTCGCTTGGGGGCCATTTTCAAAGACCCTGAAGTCGATAATTTAGCGTTACGTGCAGCCCCAATAGCTAATGGCGAAAGTGATACATTAGCTGTTAACCGGACACCGCTTACGCATGTTATGTTCATTGGTTGCCTGATTGTTGGTTTGAGTATTTGGCCACTAGCCCGACAACAAATGAACAACCAAGCTTATCCAGAAATGGTTGATGCATTAGAACTGCCTGACTTTGAAGGAAAAGCCTCTGTTGCTCCATTATGGAGCTGGCAACCGGTTGCTCGTGAGGCAGATCAGGTGGTTGGTTTTATTGAGGATGGCCCTCAACAGTCAGCGATTTATATCGATTTTTATCCCGTCCCAGGTTATGCGGAGATGATTAATTCGTTAAATACAATGATTGACCCTGATTCCGACGAATGGCATATCGTATCAGTGGGTACGGAGCACTTAGCGGCTTTGGATATTTCCGTTACTTCTTATCGAATTAAATCATCAAAACAAGAATTGCTGGTATGGAGTTGGTATCAGGTGGCTGGAGCTCATAACAGCGCTAATAAATATATAGTCAAGCTATTAGAAGGCGGGCATCGTTTGTTGGGTGACCGTCAAGATAGTGCCCGGATCACCTATGCTATGAGTGTTGATCCCGCTTCTCAGGCGCCTGAGTTACAGAAATCCCAGCTGCAAACTCTCATTCAAGAAACCTTTCCTCAGGTTCAGGCCTCAATGGATAACGTTGCGCAGAGAGTTTATGAAGACCTCTAAATATATTGACAAGCCTTTGGTTATGCATGTGCTGCATACATTAGGTACAGGTGGAATGGAAAACGGTTTAGTCAATATTTTAAACAGAATGCCCTCGGACCGGTATCGACATATGATTGTATGTCTTAGCCATGCAACTGACTTCTCTCAACGAATAGAGTCAGATGATATAGCCATTGTGGAGCTTCATAAAAAAGAAGGTAATGATTTGTCCATTTACTGGAAGTTGCTCCGCTTGTTTTGGGCGTATCGGCCTGCCATTGTCCATTCACGTAATTTAGCGGCGCTAGATATTCACGTGTTAAAAGTACTAGCCCCTTCTTTTAGATCAGTTCACGGTGAGCACGGCCGAGATATCTATGATTTGGAAGGGAAAAACAAAAAGTACAACGCATTGCGTTCAGTGATGAAGCATTTTATTAGTCAATATATTGCCGTGAGTAAGGACTTAGAGCAATGGCTCGTTAGCACCATTAATGTCCCACCCCGTAAGGTTTCTCAAATATATAATGGCGTAAATCATCAGCAGTTCATACCACTAACAGCGCATGAAAAGCAGTTGGCGTTATCTTCTTTCTTTTCTGATGATGAAGCTAAGCAACCTTTTACCCCGCGTTTTATTATCGGAACTGTTGGACGATTAGCCGCTGTTAAAGATCAGAAGACTTTAATTAAAAGCTTCGGGCTGTTTTTAAAAGCGCTGCCACAAGAACAGCAAGCGAAAACGAACCTATTAATGGTAGGGGACGGGCCTTTATACCAAGAATTAAACGATGAGATAACGCGTTTAGGTCTTAGTGAGCATGTGCTTATGTTAGGGGATAGAAGTGATGTGGCTCGCTTGTTACCGCTAATGGATGTATTTGTTTTGAGCTCGTTAGCAGAAGGTATTTCGAATACCGTATTAGAGGCTATGGCGAGCCAGTTACCCATTGTTGCTACTGAAACAGGTGGCAACCCTGAACTTGTCTCTGACCAAGAAAATGGTTTTCTATTTAGGGTGGGTGATCATCAGCAGCTGGCAGATATATTGATGGAGTTATGGCGTGACCCTGACAAGCGACATAATATGGCTGAGGCTAGCCTAAATAGAGTAAGACACGAGTTTGATTGGTATAAAACAGTCGCAAACTATGTTGCTGTTTATGATAGTTTGGTTGCAACTAAAACGGAAAATGCAGTAAAGGGAAGTTAGTCGATGTGTGGTGTAGTTGGTCTGTTTGACCTTAATGGGCAAACTCATTTTGATGAGTCCGTTGTTCAAGCCATGAATGAATCCCAGTTTCATCGAGGTCCTGATGCGGGTGGAGTGCACCTTGAGCAGGGAGTGGCGTTTGGGCATCGTCGGTTAGCTATTATTGATCTATCGGGTGGTGCGCAACCACTATTTAACGAAGACCATTCGGTCGTAGTGACCTATAACGGCGAAATATACAATTTTGAAGCCCTATCGCAAGAGTTAAAAGATAAAGGGCATATTTTCCGAACACACTCTGACACAGAAGTGATTGTCCATGCTTGGGAAGAATGGGGCGAGTCATGTGTTAACCGTTTTCGTGGCATGTTTGTGTTTGCAATCTGGGATCGAAACCAACAAACATTATTTATTGCTAGGGATCGTCTCGGGATAAAGCCTCTGTTTTATGGTGTACTGCATGACGGTAATGTGGCCTTTAGTTCAGAGCTTAAAGCGCTAAAGACACTGGCTAACTTGCCCCGTGAAATCGAGCCAACTGCCATCGAAGATTACTTTACCTTTGGTTATATCCCTGAACCTAAGACTATCTATCAAGGCGTTTATAAACTTCGTCCGGGTCATACGTTAACTTTTAAAGTAGGGCAGCCGCTACCTGAGCAAAAAGAATATTGGGATATACCATTTGCTCCCTTACAAGACATTAGCGAAGATGAGGCTCAGCAGCGATTACTAGCTTTGTTGAGCGAAGCGGTAGATTTACGCATGATAGCAGAGGTACCTTTGGGCGCATTTTTATCCGGTGGCGTCGATTCCAGTGCGGTAGTGGCGATGATGTCGAAGCTGCAAGATAAGCCGGTTAATACTTGTGCTATTGGGTTTGATGTTAAGCAATTTGATGAAACCCATTATGCGGATAAAGTCGCTGAGCTTTTCAAAACCAATCATTATAAAGATGTTGTAGACAGCGATACTTTTACACTGGTTGATACATTAGCAACCTTGTATGACGAGCCATATGCTGACAGTTCAGCCATCCCAACCTATAAAGTCTGCGAATTGGCTCGTAAGCGTGTAACCGTTGCTTTATCCGGTGATGGTGGAGATGAGAACTTTGCAGGTTACCGCCGTTATAAATGGCATATGAATGAAGAGGCGTTACGTCAGAAAATACCACTCAGTATCCGTAAGCCTGTATTTGGTCTATTAGGTCGTCTTTATCCAAAGGCCGATTGGGCGCCACGTGTTTTTCGGGCTAAAACAACCTTCCAAAGTTTGGCTCGTTCATCGGTTGAAGCGTATTTGCATACAGTTTCGTTGTTGAATGATGAGCAGCGAGATGAATTGTTCAGTGACAAGCTCAAAGACTGGTTAGGTGATTATAAATCTATTCAGGTGTTTGATGAATACGTCAAAAAATCACCAACACAAGACCCTTTATCGCTTATCCAGTATTTGGATATGAAGACATATTTGGTGGGCGATATTCTCACCAAGGTGGATAGGGCAAGTATGGCTCATGCTCTTGAGGTACGTGTTCCTTTGTTGGATCACAAATTCATTGAGTGGGCTTCTTCACTACCAGCAGATATGAAGCTTAAGCGTCAAGAAGGTAAATATATACTTAAAAAATCTTTAGAGCCTGTGTTGCCGCATGATGTGCTTTATCGCGATAAAATGGGCTTTGGAGTACCGCTTGCCAAGTGGTTTAGAGGACCATTGAAAGAGAAAGTTGAAGCAAGCTTGTTGGGCGATACGATTCGCCATAGCGGGTTATTTAATATGGCTTATATCGAGCGTGTTTTATCGCAACATCAATCTGGTATGCGAGATCATAGCGTTGTTATCTGGACGTTGTTAATGTTCAATGCATTCTTGATGAATGAAATGGCAACTGCCCACTAAGTTAAGAGAATCAGGAAGGAATCTGGTGAAAGTATTACATATTCTGGATCATTCAATCCCATTACACAGTGGGTACACGTTTCGAACACGTTCAATTTTGAAGCAGCAGCGTGCCAATGGGTGGGAGACTGCCCATATCACGTCGGGCAAGCAAGGCGACGTCGCTACATTAAAAGAGGAAGTGGAAGAGTTCACCTTTTACCGCACTCCGGTTGGCAGTAAGTGGTATTCGTCCTTACCCTTGCTCAATCAATTGGCAATTATTAACGAAATGGCTGACCGCTTGTCTGAGGTGATCGAAGAAACACGACCCGATATATTACATGCACACTCCCCTGCATTAACGGGTGCAGCAGCCTTAAAAGTAAAGAAAAAATTTAATCTACCGCTCGTGTATGAATGTCGTGGGTTCTGGGAGGATGCGGCTGTTGATCATGGGACGTGTAAAGAGAACGATCTTCGTTACAAATTGACGCGTGCTTTAGAGACGCATGTCTTTAAAAAAGCAGATGCCGTTACAACTATTTGTGAAGGTTTGCGTGCTGATATACAAGCCCGTGGTTTGCCTAAGGGAAAGATCACTATTATCCCTAACGCTGTGGATATTGACCGTTTTCCCGTTATTGAGCATAAAAATGAGCAGTTATTAAATGAGCTGGGTTTGCAAGGGAAGCGAGTCCTCGGGTTTATCGGTTCTTTCTATGCCTATGAAGGCTTACTTTTCTTAGTGGATGCATTTGCTGAAGTTGTAAAAAAAGACCCCCAAGCACGTTTGTTATTAGTGGGTGGTGGGCCAGAAGATGAGGCTATAAAAGCGCGCGTTAAAGAGCTTGCTTTAGATGAAGTTGTAATATTAACAGGTCGAGTTCCTCACACGCAGGTTAACGATTACTACAGCTTGGTCGACTTGTTCGTTTATCCACGAGAAAAGATGCGCTTAACCGACTTGGTTACCCCGTTGAAGCCACTTGAAGCGATGGCGCAGGGCAAGCTAGTTGTAGCGTCTGATGTTGGCGGCCACAAAGAACTGATTACGGACGGCTATAATGGTCTGCTTTATCAATCGGGTAGCCAGGCGTCACTTATTGCCGTGCTCGAGAAAATGCTAGAAGAAAGCGACCAATGGGCTAACTACCGTGCTAATGGTCGTAAGTATGTTGAAACGGTGCGTAACTGGGAGGCAAGCGTCGCGAATTACAAAGATGTGTATGAGCGCCTATTGCGATGAACTCTTTACTTGTATTAACGACGCTATATCCTAATTCAGTAAAGCCTCGACATGGAATATTCATTGAAACACGGTTGAAGAAACTTATCGGTTCAGGGCTTTGCCAAGCGGACGTTATAGCTCCCGTTCCATGGTTTCCGTTTAAATTAAAAGGCTTTACTCGTTATTCAGATTTTCAAAAGATCCCATCTTTTGAAGTGCATAATGGCGTCAATGTGTATCATCCGCGTTACCTCGTTATACCCAAAATCGGCATGTATATAACGCCTTTTTTCCTAGCATTCGCTTTTTGTAAGACTGCTCGCAAGCTCGACAAAAAGTATAATCTTATTGATGCTCATTATTTATATCCCGATGGTGTATCAGCGGCACTGGTAAGTGCTTTTTTAAAATTGCCCTTCGTTATGTCAGCGAGAGGAACAGATCTTAACCTAATACCTAATTACACGATTGCTCGAAAAATGATTTTGTGGGCGGCTAAACGTTGCAAAAAAGTGATTACGGTTTCCTCCGCATTGAAGACAAGAGGAGAAGCTATTGGGATAGCGTCAGATAAAATGGTTGTGATCAGGAATGGAGTAGACACATCGATTTTTAATCCAGATCAAGACACTTCAGATCCATGGTTTAAGATGCCGTACAAGCATGTATTAAGCGTGGGTAACCTCACTGAATTGAAAGGACATGATTTAGTAGTGAGAGCTGTTGCTCAACTGCCCAGTCATGCGCTGACAATTGTTGGTGATGGCGAAGAGAGAAGCAACCTTGAGAGTTTGATTGGTGAGCTAGGTGTAAGTGGACGGGTAAGAATAATACCGCCTGTTAACCAAACGTCTTTAGCGGCCTTATATGCCTCTTCGGATGTACTCGTTCTGGCGTCATCGCGAGAGGGGTGGCCCAATGTGATTTTAGAGGCGCTTGCTTGCAATACCCAGGTGCTCGCAACCAATGTGGGCGGAGTCAAAGAGATTATAGATAACGATGGTCATGGCTATTTAATTAAAAGCCGCTCAACAGACGCTATTGTCGAAAGCCTTAAAAAGGTAGAGGCTAATCACACTGAGTCGATGCGTAGTTATGTTTCAGAATTCGCTTGGGATCACGTTGTCGAAAAACAAAATAGACTATACCAAGAAGTGGCAAAACAATTATGAGAGACATATTTGTTACATTAATTGTATTCGGTAGTTTGCCATTTATATTGAAAAGACCTTATGTCGGAATTCTGATGTGGGCTTGGATCAGTTATATGAACCCCCATCGGCTAACTTATGGCTTTGCATACACTATGCCGTTTGCACAAGTGATTGCTATCTTTATTGTGCTCGCATTTTTGTTTAATAAGGACAAACAGAAAATCCCTGTTGATGGGACTGTGGTGGTTTGGGCGCTTTTTTTGGTTTGGATGAGCATTACCACAGTGTTCGCTATCTATCCTGATTATGCACTGGTTTCATATATAAAAGTGATGAAAATTCAGTTGCTTACCTTCTTTACTATTATCTTCTTAACGAGTTTTAAGAAAGTAGAATATCTAATTTGGGTTATCGTGCTGTCGATAGGCTATTACAGTATCAAGGGAGGGATTTTTACCTTAGTTACTGGTGGTGGTTTTCGGGTCTGGGGTCCGCCGGGCACCTTTATTTACGAAAATAACAGCTTAGCCCTGGCTACTTTGATGGTTATTCCGCTCATGTACTATCTGTACTCGGTCGAGACCAAAAAATGGTTGAAGTATGGGCTAGGTAGTGCGGTGTTTTTGAGCCTAGTGTCTGCTTTAGGGTCGCAATCCCGTGGCGCATTGTTAGCTGCAGTAGCTGTATTAGGCTTTTTTTGGCTCAAAACGAAAGGGAAATTAATTTCTGGTATCGCCATTCTTTTGGTAGCCGGTGTTGGTTGGCAAGTGATGCCGCAAGCTTGGCATGATCGTATGAGTACTATCAGTAATTATCAAGAAGATAGATCTGCGATGGGGCGAATTAATGCGTGGACATACAGTATTAATATTGCCAATGATAAGTTGCTTGGAGGCGGGTTTGACTCCTGGGGGAAGGACACATTTAGTATCTATTCACCACAGGCTGACTTTGTTGCTGTTGCTCACAGCATTTATTTTAATGTGCTAGCAGATCATGGGTGGATTGGCTTATTTCTCTTTTTAGGTATTTTGTACGCGTCATGGAGAAACTTATCCACCGTCATTCGCTTAAGTGAGCCTGACAGTCGATTAAATTTATTGTCACGTATGCTTCAAGTCAGCTTCGTTGCCTACTTGACGGGTGGCGCTTTCTTGAGTTTATCCTACTTTGATTTACCGTGGCATTTGATTGCTATTACTTTGTTGCTTAAAAAAGAGCTTAACACTCCGCAAGCTGTAGCTGTTAATCAGCAACAAATAACTAGGCAGGGGCTATGAGAGAGCTAATAGAAAAGTGTTTAGTGAGTTCAATTCGGCTCGCCCAGCCCTCAAGTAGGCAAGCGTCATTGTATATTTTGATTTATCACAGTGTATTTGAACAACGCGATTTTATGCGGCCTAATGAGCCAACCCGTGATGAATTTAGAGATCAAATGCAGTTGATTAAAAAGTACTTTAATCCTGTATCACTACCCAAAGCGATAGATATGTTAGCAAACGGGGAATTACCTGCTAACTCGATAGCTGTAACTTTTGACGATGGCTATATGAACAATTTCACCGTTGCTAAGCCTGTTTTAGATGGGCTAGGCATCCCCGCTACTTTTTATGTAAGCACTGCTTTTTCTAATGGCGCTATGATGTGGAATGATCGCGTCATTGAAACCTTTAGAGCACTGGATTCTATCGATTTATCCAGTATTGGACTGGGTGTTGTCCATACAGAAAGAGCTGATCAGAAAAGATCGGAAGCGGAGAAGGTGATACAAAGAATCAAGCATAAAGATTATCATGATAGGGAAGCGATTGTGCGTTCAATAGAAGAGCAATGTAGCCGACCCCAATCATCATTGATGATGTCGCCCCGTGAAATTAAGGCACTGCATGATGCGGGTTACGAAGTAGCTGGTCATACTGTGACACACCCTATTTTAAGTGTGTTGGACGATCAGGCAGCCAGAGAAGAGATTTTACAGGGTAAGTTAGCTTTAGAGTCTATTATTGGTCGTGAGGTTGTCGGGTTTGCTTACCCAAATGGAAGAAAAGCATCCGATTATACGGATCGAGATGTAGCTTTAGTGACAGACTTGGGTTTTAAATATGCAGTCACTACACACTGGGGTTGTAACAGAGAAAGAACAAACCCATATGAATTAATGCGCTTTACGCCATGGGATAGAAAGCCTTTACGGTTTTTGATGCGCTTGCTAATGACTGATAAGTATTACACGGCTTTTGAGTAAGTTAGTAGTTATCAATCCTTCGTTGTAATCCTTTTAGTACAAAACCTTTTGCGTAAACCTTTTTAGCGAAGCCTTTAGCCTGTTCCAAATTTCCTAGCTCTAAAGCTAGCAAGCCGTAGTTATACATAGCTTGTAGGTTATTTGGATTGATTTTAAGGGCTTTTTTGTACATTTCTTCTGCATCAACAAGTTTATTGACTTTATGCAAGTATAACCCGTACAACATCATACTCATGTCATCTTTGGGTGCGAAGTTGATTGCGCGTAGAAAATAGCACTCAGGTTGCTTAATGCCTTTGTTATTACTATATGGACCATTTTTCATACGATAGTTTATTACCGTATTTAGGGCGCGGTGATGGTTGGGGAAAGCTTTTAACGTATAGTGTATGTCACC
Organism: Neptunomonas phycophila; assembly: GCF_001922575.1. Lineage (NCBI taxonomy): Bacteria > Pseudomonadati > Pseudomonadota > Gammaproteobacteria > Oceanospirillales > Oceanospirillaceae > Neptunomonas > Neptunomonas phycophila. Next base: position 599,097 of record NZ_MRCI01000001.1, read on the forward strand.
AAGCATGTTGCCTTTTTGTTTAGCGCCTTTAATTAATAGCTCTACGTTAGAGTTAAAGTGGGCTGCTTGAACGAGCGATAGTTCAGTCTCGTGAAGGTAGGCTTTTGTATAATCGAAAGGTCCTAGATTAGGAGTGACACCTCGACAAGGGCTGCCACTTAAGTCATAACCCACCCAAGGTGCTTTATTGGCATAGGCATGTTGAGATAAAAAAGCTAGAGTAGAAATAAGCGTGATCGATTTTAAAATATGGAATTTCATATTAAGCTCCTTGTCTAGCTAAAACATAACAGATAGACGTTATAAATGGAATGTTATAATGATTTTTGAGTCACTTGTATGGAAGGTTTACCAATGTGTTTTACATATGGCGTTAAGATTGAAAGGGAAACAGATCAGCAATAAAGAAATTAAATTACCCGATTTGAGTACGGCAAAAGATTGTGTATGGGTTTTCTGTACAACAATAGGTGAATTAAATTCGTGTCATGAATTTCTAGACAATTATACAAAAGGGTTGGGCCTTGTCATTGTCACTGATAAAGAAATCTATAAAGAATCATTTCTAAGAAAATTTCCTGATGCATATGTAATCACGTTAAGCGAATATAAACAGGCATCGAAACGATTAACTACTGTGCTTAGACCTGTGCAGTTCATAATTTGTGAGATTCCTTGTTTACTACACGAGTCCCCTTGTCGTTTTGATTATCAAATTATCCGGGATATGCATTATCACAAAGCGAGTATTATTGTTATCAATGGGTGGTTGTATAAAGATAAGGTGAGCTGCAGGCAGGATTACATAGAGAAAAAATTATTCGAACCATACTACTTAAGGTTTGTAGATTATTTTTTTGTTCAAAATGATTTTGTTAAAAATGAATTGTTAGCCAAGGGGTGTGATGCAAATAAAATATCGGTTATTCTGAGTTTTAAATTTGACTCTCTGTACAAAGAGGCAAAGTTTACCGATACGGTGGACGCTAAAAATTTGGAAGCTTATAGCAGTCGAAACATATTTTTGGCAGGTTCCTTGTCTGGTAATGTGGAGTTTGATCTAGTAATTCAAGGCTCCAAAAGTTTTATTGATAATGGTGGGCTATTGATAATTGCTCCAAGGCATCCGGAGATTGATAGCAATATTGTATATATTGTCTCAGCGCTGGAAAAAGAAAACATTTCTTATACTAAGCTATCTGATCGAAATATAAACAATCAACAGGTGCTTATAGTTGATACTTTCGGTGACCTTCCCGCTTTGCTCTATCATTCTGATAAAGTATATATTGGTAAAAACCACAACCTTATAGAACCGTTATCAATGGGAAAACCCGTAGCTACTTCTGATGGTTGGTCTCATCAGTTCTCAACACATGAAATTTTTAAGTTTTGTTATGATCAAAACTTAATTGAGTTGTGTAATACACCAGAAGATATTCAAAGCTTTCTACTATGTAATAGAGAACGAACGAATATCTCTTTGCCTGTAAGAAAAGATTCATCCGTAAACTTGGTCTTGGAAGAGCTGAAAAGTCAAGGTTTGTCCGTTGCGCAGAAGTGCTGAAAGAGAAACTCTAACGTTATAACAAGACCTAAGACTCTCTCATCTTTAATGTTTTCTATCACTACATATTTATTCATATAAGAAAAGCTATCAATGATTTCATTGAAATTTTTCATATGATTTTCAATATCTATTGATTGTTTTTTAATGTTTTTAAGTCGTTGTGAGTATTTTCTTAACCAAGCAGGTTTGTGGACGCTGATAAAATAAGAGGCTTTATAAGGCAGTGGTTTTTTTTCTACAAAATTGAAACCATAGTCGCTTTGGTAACTTGCTAAGTTGATATCTAAAAGCTTAATCATTTCGGATTGCATTCTTCCCATTTCTTTTATGCTAAGAGGGATTGAACTACTGTCCTTAACAATAGATTCATGCATAAATGGAAACAATGCGGCTCCAAAGTTATTATTAAGCCTTGCGTCTCTACCAGCCCAGAATCGCCCTCTAAAATAGGGGTAAAGTTTTTCTATATCATTGCGTGACGTTGATGTGTCGGCTTGAATTCCGATAGCATTCTGCATCTTTTTTTCTATAGAATTTTCGTAATTAAGCTCATTAAATCGTTCTGTAAATGCTTTAGGATCGTATTGGGAATAAAAAGTATGTACCAATTGGTTTAATGAACTGGATGATTTTGGCATGTAATAAAAATTTCTATAAATCTCGCCTAAAGATCCATTAATTGAAACACGGCCATCTTTATTACGCATCAACCTGTCTTTTCGGTCTATGCCGCCATCAAATATACCGTGTTCAACTTTCCAGCCATCGAACGCATAAAAATCTTTCATTGATTCTTCTAGGCTATAACATGCGTTTTGTGTGGATTTATCGATGATGGTCAAATTTAGCTTTTCTTCAAAGGCTATGTTTTTGGCTACAGCTACATCATCACTTGTATCATTTCCGTACACAAAAAGATCCGGCGAGTAACCAAGAGATCTCATTAGTGATAATAGTAATCTTGAATCATACCCACCGGAAAAAGATACAATTGCTCTTTCATCTATATTAACGTTAGATAATAGTGTTAATAGTTTTGAGTTTTCATGAGTGGCAAGTTCAGTAATGTTTGGGTTATTTTTTGTTTTAGTGCTCGTTGTGTTTGCTAGCTCTAAGGTTCTGTCTTTTATCGTATAGTCATTGTTAACTACTACGTAATGATTATGTTCTATACTATTTACTTCATTAAAGAAGGTGTTGGTTCCAAATAAAGAACCGTTAATTAAATATTCATAGACTGATTCGGAATTTATGTTTAAGTTTTTGCCCTCTAAATGGCAAAGGGCTAAAAACGAATTTGATAGAGAGTTGCATTTTTTGTTTGTGTAGAATTTATTGCATGATAAATTGTCATTGTATAAGAAAAGCGTATTTTCTTTGTAAACAATAAGCGTTGCTGTTAGCTCAGTTATACTTTCTGGGTAAATTCCTGGTGTGTGTGTATCAATGAATTTTAACCAAAAATCTTTATTAGATGACTTTAACTCACATCCTAGAGCCATTACGAAGTCATTATTTTTTTTGTGAAAAACAGGTGGGGCTCCTTGCAGATCACTAAATACTAATAAAGAGTTATCTCCTATTAATATATCGTGAGTCAGATAGCCACCTGAGCTGCTGTAATGATCTATATATTTATTTAGATTTTTCCTTTCAGTTTGAGAGCATAAAATGTAAGTACTCATTTGATTTTTTCTCTTATACTCTTTATTGCTTTTCCGGTTTTAGATAACCAGTTCAGATGGAACATTTCTCGGGTATCGTTTGTCCATCGATAATGCCAGTCCATCATTTTTCCATAAAATTCTATTTGGCCTATCTGAGGGTCGTTAAATATTTTTTCAAACTGGAACTTTCTTAAGACAGTAGCTGGCGAGAAACGTTTATAGTTTTCATCGTAAGTAGTTTTAAGAATAATGATTGATTGGTTGCTTAATACTGTTAGGTCTGAAGCAATTATGGTGTCGCCTAGAAATAGCTGAAATATGATGGTCTGCTTATTATGAGCCAATTTTCTAAATAAGCTTTTATAGAATCTTCCTTGATCGTTATCCGGCGTTATTGCTGTATTAGTGCCAGATTTCCAGCCTGAACTTTCTAATTTTCCGTACTCTTCTATCGCTTCATCAATATCATCAGGGTCTGTGATGACTTTTAAGAGTAGTGTACCACTTTCTTTATTTAACCGGTTGACCGCTTTATTGGTATTTTGACGTAGATTTTTCCCGCGTGATTCCCAAAAAGTATCGAAATTTTCTGTGGATTGTAGCGAGCCTGTTTCTATGTAGGGGAGTGTGTTGCATTCTTGTGATTGAGTTAGATTTAAACATTCTAGTTTAGGGTCTTGTTGTGTGATACTAAACCCCAATGGCCACCAATGTAGTTTTTTTGCAAGCGACTTTATTAAGAGTTGCGTAGGAATTGTCGGGTCTTGTATCCATGCCCCTAACGGCGACTGCGAAGGCTGAAATGTTCGGCTGATTCCAAAACGGACTTTTTCCACAATCGTGATGCACACGACATGTTCGCCTTGGTAGCATATGGCCAGTTGTAATGGGTTTTCTGCAAGATGCGATACGGCTTCACTGAAGAAAAGATGATCAAGTAAGATGAAGCCTCCATGTACACTATTGAGGCGATTCCAGTCTTCAGAAAATTTTGCCAGATTGCTAACTGGCTCGATGTTCCATCCTAAATCTTTCATGCCCTGATCCTTGGCGATATTTGTTTAAATTTTAAGTTATATTAATTTATAGTTCCAGTATAAAGCCATATACTTACTTTTTTGTTTTTGGAATTTCTCTGATGGATTCAGTTAAAAAATCGTTGCTTTTTTCATTTTCTCAAAAGTACAGTGAAATTCTGGTTGGTTTCGTTTCTACACTCATCCTAGCGCGTTTATTAACACCAGAAGAAGTAGGAATATATTCCGTCATAGCCACCATAACAGTTGTCGCTCATATGGTTAGGGATTTCGGCGTGTCTAACTATATTGTTCAAGAACGTGAATTAACTGATGAAAAGGTCGTTTCGGCTTTCCTTGTTACTTTCTTCTGGTCATATACAATTGGTCTTTCTTTATTTTGTTTTTCAATGCCAATCGCAAACTTCTTTGAACGGTCTGAGCTGCAGTCAGTTGTATTAGTATCTAGTTTGGGTTTTGCTTTTATACCGTTTGGCTCTGTTTCTCTTAATCTATTACGTAAAGATATGCAGTTTAAGAAATTGTTTTTTATTAATGTTTCTTCGGTTGTTATATCGAGTATATTATCTATCACGTTAGCCTATTTAGGCTTTAGTTATATGAGCTTGGCATGGGGTAGTTTGAGTGGAATAGTGACGATCGTTGTCTTAAGTAGCTTTTTTAGGCAGCGTGTTAAAATTGCTATCCCGCGCTGGTCTGTAATCACTAGTGTATTTTCATTCGGTACTAAATCTTCCTACATATCAGTCATCTCTATGTTCGTTAATCAGTTGCCTGAAATTCTTATTGCAAAGTTTCACGGTATGATCAACGTTGGCTTATATAGTCGAGCAAATGGGTTAATTAAAATTTTCAATATGGGGGTGCTTCAGGGGATATTTCCAGTTTTATTACCGCACCTGGTTAATAAGCTTAAATCGGGCAGCGATATCAAAGAAGACTTTTTACAAACTATAGAGTTTATTACAACACTTGCGTGGCCTTTCTTTCTCTTCCTATCATTTTTCTCAACTGAGATTATACAGTTCTTATTTGGAGAACAATGGGTAGGGGCATCCCCTATATTGAACTTCTTATGTGTGGCAGCGGCAGCGGCAGCCGTTTACTCATTTAATTCTCAGGTGCTGATATCGAAAGGGCTAATTAATTTAGATGTGAAGACGCAGACTATTTCACAGGTTTTTTCGGCCTCCTTCTTGTTATTGGGGGCTTTTTGGGGTTTCAAGTTTATATTGATGGCGTTGATACTATCAAGATTCTTTACGTTAAGTCTGTCTTTTCATTACTGTCTTAAAGCGTTGGGTATTAAAGTTTCAGAACTGCTTGTTGTTCTTACCAAGCCCGTAATAGTTACAGGTGTTTGTTTCTTGTGCATAGAAATGCTGAGTGCGGCTATGGCTGTTGCTTTGACCGGTCTGGTGTATTTGTTGGCTTGCTCCGCTGTCTACACTCTTGTTTGGTTGGCTTCTATCTACACAGTAAGGTCAAAATTGTTTGATATCATATGTGGCTTGTTACCTTTTAAGCGTCTTTGATTTTATTGAGCTCGTCGTTAAGGCGCTGTACTTTGGATGTAATTAGCGGACGGGAGGACAGCTGTGGGTGAGCTGTTTGTGCTATTTTTTTTAGTTTAGCGGCGGTTGTGGCTATGACTTGCTTACTGCTCGTTGCGTTAGGGGCTGGGGTATAGTGTTTACCGAAGCAGCTTTTTATTAAAGCATTACGTTTGATGGTATGTTTTAGATAGCGGCCCAGCGTATAGTCTTCATCCTTCCAGACAGGGTTTAAGTAGTTAAATTGAATGTCTACTTCTACTGATTGCGACCAATCCTGCCATTTTCGTTCGTTGATATGATCATGTGCTTTGGCTGGTACCCAAGGTATACCGTAGGCATCCGCTATGATTGCTCCGTGCATTGCTTCTGTAATTACAAAATCACAGTGGGACAATGCGGTCAAAAAGTCTTCAATTGATTGTCTTGGATCTATTAATAATATATCTGCATGGGAGCATACTGCCTCCCAATTTCCAAGAATTATACTTTCGACATGTGGAATGTAGCCTATGCGAGAACCATTATTAACTGGTAGTCTGCGCAATTGAGGGAGCAGGTAGGCACCATCTAACAAACTGAGATCTGAATGAATACCCAGTGTTTTTTTAGTAATAGGACCTCTAACGCCTACAAAATTCCACTGGCCTTGGGAGAGTGGAGGCAGGTTTCCATAGCCGATTCCTGAACTAATAACTGTATACTGAGAGGCTTGTGGAATCCGGTGATTTAGTAGTGTTCCTATGCCAATAAGTAAGTGGTCACTATTGTCGTCGATTTTGTTATCAAGGAGCTCTTTCCAAATCCACTCATTGATATCATCACCTACATTGCCTTGTGCAGATTTAAAGTAATACGGCTTCATTTACGCAATCCACTGAGTACTAGATAGATAAAACATTTTACAGTTATTTTTTTAGTAAGCGCGCTTGTAAATGCTTTGTATGCCTTATCAAATTCCCCAGATTTGTATGCGAGGGCTCCATATTCTAGATGGCGACGATAAGCTCGCTGTTTGTAATCTTTAATATTGACGCTCTGCCCATCTGGGCTCTGGTAGCCATATTTTACTATGGCAGAGTTCACTACTGCGCTTGCAAAATCTCTGGTTTTAATCGTCGAGGTTAAAGAGTCATGGTCGAGTTTGTATAACGTCAATGGCTTTTCTATTTTGCAAAAGAGGCCTTTTCGACTGAGGCGGAGCATTAAATCCCAGTCTTCCGCAACCGGAAGTTCTGTATCAAACAGTCCCGTATCTTCTAAGGCCGTTCGGCGAATCACTGCCGTACTTGTTAGGACGTGGTTGGTGATGAGCTGTTTGTGGTAGATCCAATCGCATTCTATGTTGTAGTTTTGTTGTTTGCTTTGGATACCTGATATGGCTGCCTCTTTGCTTTCATCCTTTTCAAACCATGGGTGAAAGTAAGTGTAGTAGCCAATCGCATTGGGGTGTAATTCTATTAACCTAACGATATTTTCTATTTTATCCGGCAGCCATATATCATCGGCATCAACAAAGGCGATGTAATCATACTGGCAGGCTTTAATGCCTGCATTCCTCGCATGAGAGACCCCCGCGTTTTTTTGGTCAATGACTCGAATATTGGATTCGTTAGATAGGATTTCAGCTGTTTTATCTGAAGATCCATCATTAACTACAATGATTTCACTTACGGGGTAAGATTGTGAGCGCACACTGTCCAATGTGGCAGAAATCGTCGCTTCACAGTTATACGCGGGTATGACTACGCTGAAATTGATTGTGCTAGCCATGTCGGGCCTTTAACCAAATTTCTAAGGACATTAATACCCAAATCATCTCACCATAATAGGCTGCATGACCCTCTTTATGATCTTTAATTAGCTTATTGATATAGGCCGGTTGAATAATATTGCGTTTTTTAAGTTCGCTTAAAGAATCATAAGCCAACTCGCTCAACGGAGAATAAGTTTCCATCCACACACCAAATGGTAACCCAAAGCCGTGTTTTGACTTGTGGATTGTTTCATCGGGTAGCCAGTTTTTGAAAGTCTCTTTGTAAAAATGGCGTAATTGTGAGCCTTTCAGTTTTAATTGATCTTCAATTTTTAATGATAAATAAACTAGCTCGTCATCGAGCATCGGGTAGCGCACATTGACTTCATTGATGCGACAAGCATTGTTGACTTTAACTAGGTCATTATCGGCTAGCGTGATTTGCCAGTCTAAATACATCATTCTATTAAGCATGCTGGCATTAATAGGCCGATTGTAAAGAGACTGCTGTAACGACATGGGTTGTTCTAAGTCGACTTTTTCTAAAAAGTCTGCTGTGAAAATCCCAGTTACATCGTCTCGTTCTAAGAAGTTGTAAGTTTGCAATCTTGCAGGTAAGCCGAGCTTTGCTTGTTTAATATAACTTTGCGCTTTGGCTAGAAACCTGTTTGAAAATTCTCTTTGTTCTAATAAGGGCTCGATAATGCCAGAGCGGAGAATTTTAGGGACAGAATGATAAAATTCGAAGACAGTCTGTTTGGCATAGCGTTCATTGCCTGCAAATAACTCATCACCACCATCGCCGGCTAACATTGTGGCGACATTGTTTTCTTTGGCTACTTTAGAGCAAAAATAGGCTGGTAAGGCAGACGAGTTGCCAAAGGGCTCATCAAAGCTCGGGATTACCTTATGCAAGGCGCTAACAATGTCTTCAGGTGTCACATAATATTCATGAAGATTAATACCAAACTTTTTGGCTGTGATGCGTGCGTAAGCCATTTCATCATAGCCTTCTGCAGAGAAGCCAATAGAATAAGCTTCGCTTTGAGATGGATCTATTTCTGACAGCATACCGGCTACGGTAGAGCTGTCTAAGCCACCACTGAGAAATGCAGCACAGTTAGGTGCTATACATCGTTCAACCGCGTTTTTCATAGCAAGACGCAGTTCTTTGCTTAATGCCGCAGCGCTTGTGCTTTGTTTTAGGTTGAAATGCGGTACCCAGTAAGTATCAGTTGTCCCTTCTAATTGAGAAGTGATGGTTAACTGTGTTGCAGCCGATAATTTCTGATATTGGCTATAGGCCGTGTTGGGTGCAGGGATCATGTGAAAGTACACATAATCGTACAGCGATTGGTTTGAGAGCTCACCGTCTTGGTTTATATCTGAAAGCAAGCTGCTAATATGACATTCACGACTATGCGGCTTTTGATGCCAAAATGCAGGTACGGTTGCAAACTTGTCGGTGTAAAGAGTCAACGTGCCTAGGGTATTGTTGAGCCTAGCTACGACAAATGAGCCTTGTAATGCTTCTGGCGAAAAGTTTTCTGAGGTTATTTGCTTATATAATTGCTGGTCTGTTGGTGTATTCAGACCTACAAAATAAGGATGGCCGGCAATAACAATAGTTTCTTCTTCGCCACGAATAATTCTGTCGGCCGCATGAATTGTGAGATTGCCATGACCAAAGAGTGATTCACCCTTCTCTAAAACCAGAGATAAGTGTAGATGGCTCGTGAGAGAAGGTTGGGGATTGCTTTTGAGCGTGTTTTGCGCGTCCGTTGCCATGCCTACTTCCATTCCTTGCTGACTATTACTGGCATCATCATCCTCTGATGAAAAGCTATTCTAGCTATCTCGTTGATATTTGTCCTGTTAAGAATACTTTTTTATTGGTTTTTGTGTGTCATTACTTATCCTGATACAGGATAACGAGTATCATAGCGTTTTTTACTGAACTGTATATGACAGGAGGTTGTTTTGGTTGCTGTTCAGGAAATCGTCACTGTACTTGATAGCGTTTTGCAATTGGGTGACAGGACAGAACAATTTGATGAGTCCACAGCACTGTTAGGCAGCATTCCTGAATTTGATTCTATGGCTGTTGTTATGGTGATTGGCGCGTTAGAAGATAATTATGGCTTTGTCGTTGATGATGACGAGATGAGTGCTGATATCTTTGAAACCGTTGGTGCATTGCAGCAGTTCGTTAACGCGAAATTGGCTTAATGTCTATGGATAGTTATTTCATAAAGGGCCCTAATGGAGCCCTTTTTTTATGTGACTACGGGAAGGAATCTTCGTCATGTGTTATTCATTTCCCTGCGTTTGCTGAGGAAATGAATAAATCTCGCCATCTCGTGCACCTGCAAGCAGCGGCTTTAGCTCATCAAGGCTATCGAGTCTTAGTGCTGGATCCATATGGAACCGGCGATAGCGAAGGTGACTTTAGTGAAGCGACACCACATCGCTGGGTTGCCGATTATAATTTCTTAATATCATTGCTTGTTGAGCAAGGTGTTCAGCACTTTGTTGCTTGGGGGTTAAGAGCGGGGTGTTTATTGGCAGGTGCAGTTGCTCAACAGAGCCCTGTTTTTGATCGCTTTTTGTTTTGGGCACCCGTGCTTGACGGAAAGTTGATGTTTACTCAGTTTTTACGACTACGCATAGCGGCTTCTATGATGTCGGGCCAGCGAGAAACAGCTAATGAGCTTAAGTCACTAATATCTGATGGGGAGTCTTTGGTAGAGATAGCAGGGTACGGTATACATCCTGATATGCCTGAGCAACTGGAAGGGCTTTCTCTGCGCGTAAATGATTTTGCTAAAGCTGAGCAGGTATTTTGGGTTGATATTAACAGCCGTGAAGTAGAGCTAAATTTGCCTGCGCGCCGCCTGGTTGAGCAGCTATCGGATGTGCTCGTGGTGGATGTGAAAAATGTCCTAGGTGACGCTTTTTGGGGTACGCAAGAGTTAGTCAGTAATCCTGAGCTGATCACGCAAACAGCTAGTTTGTTGGGCCCCGCATTATGTGGGCCGCTAGCACTGACGTCTGTGAACACTACTGAAGGCGAAAGTAAACCGCTCAAGGTAATCTGTAATGGGGCTGCCCTTAGCTGCTTGCTGCATGAAGGAGTAGGTGCGAATCTATCAGATACCGCTGTTATTATAGTAGTGGGTGGCCCGCAGTATCGGGTAGGTAGTCATCGACAGTTTTTATTGCTATCTAGACACCTAGCAGCTCAAGGTATCACGAGCGTTCGATTTGATTACCGGGGTATGGGAGATTCGTCTGGCGAGCTGCTTGGTTTTGAGTCGGTTGATGACGACATTCGATCGGTTGTTGATGCACTGTTGATTCACAAGCCTTCAATTAAGCGTGTTGTGCTGTGGGGGTTGTGTGATGCAGCTACCGCTTCGGTTTTCTATGCTCCCAGTGATAAGCGTGTTGCTGGTTTAGTGCTGCTTAATCCATGGGTAAGAAGTGAGCAGGGTGAGGCTGAAGCGATGTTAAAACATTATTATTTAGAGCGCGTTTTATCAAAAAGCTTTTGGAAAAAATTGTTCAGTGGCGGCGTGAATATCAAGCAGTCTATTAGCTCCTTTGCCGCTTTGATTAAAACACGGTTTTCAGTGTCTAGCGCTACCGATAAATCATGTCCGCAGGCATCGTTACCTCGTTTAGAATCAGGACTCGACTTACCTGCACGCTTGAATGCGCATTTGCAAGTTTTTGCAGGAAGGTCGCTTGTTATCTTGAGCGAGAATGATCTGACAGCAGCTGAGTTTCGCTTAGCTATGAAAGGACAGGACGGGTTATCGGCGTGGTTTGAAAGTAGTATGGTGGAATCGCTTGAGGTCGCGGATGCAGATCATACCTTTTCTACGCAGCGGTGGCGTGATCAAGTCGCTGATGCCACAGCTCGGTGGGTACAGCAACTTGATCAAAAGGCGGCTAAATAAGTATTTGTTTGGGTTGTGGTTGGCTTAAAAAATCCCGAGGGCTTGCAGTAAAGCCGTATGCTCCAGATTGGTAAACGGCGATTAAATCACCCACTTCCAGAGGGGCAAGCTCAAGCTTATCCGCGATAATATCTAACGGTGTGCATAATGGTCCTACAACACTAACCTTGTGAAGCGTGTCAGCCTCCATCTTGTTGGCAACACAAACCGGATAATTCTTACGAATGACTTGGCCAAAATTGCCTGACGCCGATAAATGGTGATGTAAACCACCATTGGTAATGACGAAGGTTTCGCCGCGCGATTCTTTAATGTCAGTAACCTCGGCGATGTATAGGCCGGCCTCACCTACTAAGTAGCGACCTAATTCCATGACCACTTGAGCATTGGGCAGTTTGTTTTTGCAAATCGCGAGTTGTTGCTCAAGATTGGTGGCGATTGTTTCAAGTTCGAGCGGCTGTTCGCCCGGAAAATATGGAATACCAAGGCCGCCGCCAATATTCAGCCACGTAATGTCATTTTCGACACCTTCAGCTAACCGGTAGGCCAGTTCAAGTGTTTTGGTTTGAGCTTCAATAATGGACTCTGGTTTTAAGTTTTGTGAGCCACTAAAAATATGGAACCCCTTGAAGGTGACAAGGTTGGAGGGAATGGATTTTATAAGAGCTGGGATTTGCTCGGCATCAATACCAAAAGGTTTAGCTCCGCCTCCCATGCGCATGCCTGATGACTTTAGTTCAAAATCTGGATTTACGCGTAAAGCAACAAGCGCCTTAATTGATAAAGCTTCGCTGATATGAATAATGCGATCTAGTTCGAGAGGAGACTCGACGTTGATAATTACCCCAGCCGCTATTGCTGAGCGAAGTTCTTCACGTGTTTTTCCAGGACCAGCGAAACTAATTAATTCGGCTGGTATTCCTGTATCAAGAGCGACATGCATTTCAGCCACTGATGCTACATCAAGGCCATCGGTAATTGCAGCCATGTGATTTACAACAGCCGGCATCGAATTGGCCTTGATCGCATAATGCAGATGTAGGGAGTCCGGGAAATAACGACGTAATTCGGCCACTTTACGGGTCATTATGCTGCGGTCATAGAGATAAAAAGGTGTGGACCCTACGCGCGCAGCTATACGGGATATGGGCTGCCCACCTGAAACTAGTTCGCCTTCATGTGATGAAAATTGTGTCATTGGTGCATGCTTGGGCTTATTCACGATTCTAGCTCCATAAAGTGATTGCTGTATTGCTCGGCTAGCATTTTACGGTCGATTTTGCCGTTTTGGTTTCGAGGTAATTCCGTTACATGTACATAATGTTTGGGGTGCATATAAGCGGGAAGGTTGCGCTGAAAATAACGCACAAATTCGCTTGTTTCGATCTCAGTGTCCGTCACCAGTATCAGAATAATCGCTTCACCTAATTGTGGGTGCTTGGCACCTATGGCGACAAGTTCTTTTGCTAGTCCCGAAGCATATACGACCTCTTCAACCTCTGTTGGGCTTACGCGGTAGCCTGAGGTCTTAATCATTTCATCAGCTCTACTTATAAAGTACAGATAGCCATCTTTATCTTTCTTTACACGGTCTCCTGACCAAACCGCTATTTCTGTAAGCGGCACTTCAGTACAGCCGCCTGTGGGTATGGGCTTGAAACGAACCGCAGTTTTAGCAGGGTCATTCCAATAGCCGAGTGATACAAGCGGGCCGCGGTGAACCAGCTCTCCGGGTTCGTCTATGTCGCACTCTGAGCCGTCTTCTCTTAAAACTAATACCTCTGCGTTCGGTATTGCTTTGCCCATCGATTCGGGACGTAAATCGACTTCTTCAGGCGGCAAAAACGTAGACCTGAATGCTTCTGTTAGGCCATACATTAAATAAATTTCAGTAGTAGGTAGTTTTTCTCTAAATAGTTTTGTCGTAGAGACAGGCATGGCGCCGCCACTGTTTGTGATATAGCGCAATGTTCGCCTTGTTTCTTCAGGCCAATCCAGTTGGGCGAGTTGGTTCCATAGAGGCGGCACGCCTGCTAACCCTGTTATGGAGTAACGGCTAACTGCTTTAATTACGTCGCGAGGGAGTAAATAATCCATTAGAACCACGCTCGCACCTACGTGAAAGGCTGTGGTAAGTTGGCTTAAACCATAGTCAAAACTAAGAGGTAAAACGGCTAAAAGCACATCATCTGATGTGTTTTTTAAGTAGCTTGCAACGCTTTGCGCGCCGGTAAGCATGTTGCGATGGGTTAAAACGACCCCTTTGGGGTTACCCGTGCTGCCTGAGGTGTACAAAATAGCAGCGAGGTCACTGTCGATGCGCTTAGGGAATTGAGCCTTAGGCGTTTCCGAAAAAGTAGACCATGTGGTAAAGCAAACAGATGCAACCTCCGGACCTGGTTTTGAATCGGTCAGGACGATGTCGCTTAAGTATGGACAGGTATTGATAACATCCTTTAATAAGTGAGTGCGATCGGATGAGGTGACGACTAGTCGGACATGGCAGTCATTTAGGATGTAGCTAACCTGAGCGGGCTTAAGCAACGGGTTGATTGGTACAAAAACAGCCGATGCGCGGGAAGCGGCGAATAAGGTAATCACAGCCTCTAGTGTCTTAGGTAAATAGACAGCAACCCGGTCATTGGACTTAATGCCCGCTGCTATAAATGCAGAAGCGGCTCTATCAATGGCTTCGTTGAGTTCACGGTAACTAAGCGTAGTGTCTTTAAGGCGAAGGGCGGGTGACTCTGGTGTGCGCTGTGCTTGTTGTGTAATCAAGTCGTCCAACGTGGCGAGCATGAAATAATTCCTTTAGCTGCATGAATCCTTGGTTCATTCTATAGCTTTTGGGTAGTATGTGTATACGTTATGGAATCAAGCTCGTTTCAAGGATGCGCAATATGAAAACATTATCGATAAGCCATTTTCTTTGTATCTTATTGCTGGCGTGCTCCTACACTGCGCATGCTGATCTCAGTCAAACCATCAAGCAAGTTAAACCAAGTGTGGTTGCTGTGGGAGCTGCATATCCGCCCAAAGCTGTACCGCGTGGTAAGAAACCGTCGACCTATTGGGGAACAGGGTTTGCTATAGGGGCGGGTAATGAAATCGTGACTAACTATCATGTAATCTCTAGCCATGAGGTTGATATAGCTAAAAATGAGAAAATGGTTGTTTTTGTCGGCCAAGGTGAGCGTGCCAAAGCCTATCCAGCCGTTGTGCATAAAGTCGATCTAGAGCACGACTTAGCTATTTTACGAATTGAAGGTAAGGTAAAGCCTTTGACGCTTGCGAACGCTTCATTAATAGACGAAGGCAAAGAAGTGGCCTTTACTGGCTACCCATTGGGCATGGTGTTGGGTTTATACCCTGTTACCAATAAAGGCATAATTTCGGCGGTAACACCAGTGGTAATGCCTGCATTTTCGTCTAAATCGTTGACTGCGGCACAAATAAAAAGACTTAGATCGCCTCTCAATGTCTATCAATTGGATACATCCGCTTACCCAGGAAACAGCGGCAGCCCTCTCTATGACCCAGAGACTGGGGCGGTTATCGGGGTGTTAAACAGTGTTTATGTTAAAGGCACTAAAGAAAGTGTATTGGAAAACCCCAGCGGTATTAGTTATGCCATTCCTGTTCGGCATGTTCATAATTTGCGCTAGCATTTTGGTAGCGAGCGGAAGGAAAGCCTATTGATGTTGTTAAGTCGAAGTAAGTTGGCTTATAAATTAGGCTTAGTGAAGCCTCAGGTGCGACTCTTAGTTTTATGTATGGAGAATATGTGTCGATCACCTTTGGCAGCCGCGTTGATTATTGATGAGTTAAAGCGCCAAGGCGCGGATCATGTGGTATCAGTCAAGTCGGCCGGTGTGTCTGTGTCTATGGTGGGCTCTAGGCCAGATCCGCGTGTCTATCGGCTCGCGCATGAGCACGATTTTGTATTATGTTCACACCGATCAAAACAAGTTTTGCCTGAAGAGTTTTCTGAATACGATTTAGTGTTGGCTGTTGATAAGCAAGTACAGGATAGGGTGGCGAAAGAATACCGGTATCAAGTGCCTTTGTTTTTAGATTGTTTGGGAGAGGAGGGGCTAGAGATACCGGACCCTTATTACGGAAACGCTTCGGGTTTTGATGATGTTTATCACCTGTCTAAGCAAGGAGCTGTGGCAATAACTAACATGCTATTGCCACAGCTTAAGCTTACCTCCTAGTCAGCCAGCCCTCTAAAGACCAACTTCCTTGGCTGTGTCTAAAACGTCTTTATTGTTAGGTGCGAGCTCAAGAGCTCGATTGATAAGTGATTTTGCTTTTTCTTTATCACTGTCTTTCAGTAGCCAAGCCGAGTTATTAAGCGCTATTACATTATTGGGGTTGGCTGTGAGTGCTTGTTCATAAGTTACAAGTGCATTTTTGTTATCTTGAGAGGTTAGATACAGGCTTCCAAGGGCTGTGTAAAAGAAATCACTCTCTTTTTGCGCTTTAATTTGTGATTTTGTGAACTCAACAGCTTTTTGTAGCTCATTATTTTTGCTGTATACGCTAATCAGTGCGTTTGCGTATGCAATATTTTCAGTTTCAGAGAAGGCTTTTTTCAGGGCTTGTTCAGCTGTATCGTATTTTTGCTCGCTCAAGATTGTGGCGCGTAATGGGTGTAAGGCTTTGCTCTCGGGGGTTAGAGTGCTTAGTGTGTCAGTAAGCGTGTTGGCTTCGTTGATATCGTTGCTTCTGATCGCCTCGTTGATGGCGATGATTAAGAAAGGCTCTGAGTCGCTGTGGTTTTTCTTTTGCCTATTCAAATAATCAGATGCTTGCAATGTTTGCCCGGATTTTTTGTATGTTTCGTATACTAAGAGAGCTGTATTGGCGGACGGGGAAGTTTCGTATGCTTTTTTAAATGCATCTAAAGCAGTAATGTATTCTCCTATCATGAAGCGAGATCTTCCAAGTAAAATCTGAGCTTCCGCTGTGTTGGCATTATTTAAAGCATTGAGCTGTGCGATAGCGGCAACAGGTTTCTCGTTAGTGAGCTCTATTTTGCTTAACAGGATACGCGCTTCGTCGCTTTGAGGGCGAAGTTTAATTGCCTTTTGAAGCTCTTCTATAGCTTGGTCTTTTGCGCCTGTTTGGAATAGTGCTTTTGCGTAATCAATTGTAAGTGGGTAGTTGTCAGGGATATCTGTGTTTGCTTGGCCTAGACGTTTTATCATTGACTGGCTGTCGCCTTTTATTGAGTCTATATAGGCTAGCTGTCGAATAGCAGGTGCATAATTAGGTTTAATTTTTAGGGCGTTATTAAAATGCTCTTCAGCTTTATCTAATTGCTGGTCAAATAGGTAAACGGTACCCTTAAAGCTCGGGATAATGGCATTGTTAGCTAAGTTTGAGGGAAGCTTTTCTACTTCTTTAATGGCTTCATCAAACCTTTTTTCTCGCGTTAAGGCTTCAGCAATCGCTAGAGAGGCTAAAATACGATTTTTACTGTTTTCTGGGATGTTGGCGAGTTCAGCAATGGCTTCTTCCGTGTTGCTTTGTAGGAAATAGCTTTGGGCGAGGCCAAACTTAAAATTTTCGTTTTCTGGTTGTTGTTCCAAGGCCATCTTGAAGTACTTTTCACTATTTTTGGCATCTCCCGATCGGAGGTTGACATTAGCCAGTAAGGCGATAGTGGATGTGTCAACGTTACTGCCCGAGCGATCAATAATTCCCGATAGTGTTTCAGAAGCCGATTGTAAGTTGTTCTGCTTTATTTGCGCCATCGCCAGCAGTTTATTACCCGTTGGATGATTGGGGTATAGTTTGGTAAAGGCTTCTAGCTGTTGTTCTGCTTGTTCTAAGTTGTTCTCTTGGAGGTTTAGATTGCCCAAGAGGAGGAGTATGAAAGGAAATTTGGAGCTAGGTAGTACTTTTTCAGCATACTCCTTGGCTTTAGGAATGTCCTTGTTATCAAATGCAACAAACGCTCTGACGTAATTAATCATAGGGTCTGAGAGTGATTGTTTTTTATAGGCGGCGGGAAGCTTCTCTAAGACCGCTGAGGCTTTTTCCAAATCCATAGCATGCAGGTATTCATAGCTCAAGTTACGAATTGCAATGTACGTGGTATCGGGAGCTTTGCCTTGTGAAAGCTCGAGTGCTTTTTGAAAAGAGGCAATTGTGTTACTCGAATTTTTTTGGATACGGAACAGATCCGCTTTAGTAATCCAGGCGCTAGCATCTGATTCGTTGCTTTCAATGGTCGCATCGACCTTTTCAAATGCGAGATCAAGCTGATTGTTGATAACAGAGACTTTGGCTAATCCAAGTTGAGCTCGAACATTATTAGGGTCAAATTGGAGAGCTTGGTCGTACATTATTTTGGCATTATCTACTTGCCTATTGCTCAGTAGTGCATCGCCACTAAAGCTTTTTTTTATGGCTTTAAGTTGTTCTGAGTCATCAGGGAAAACGACGAACTTCTCGATTACAGTATCAGTGTCGCCAATCTGCAGTAGGGCTTTTCCCAATGTAGTAAAAGCCTGGGGTGAATTGGCGCCTAACTGCACGGCTCTGCGAAGTTCCACGGCGGCAATAGGAGTATTGCCTGTATCAAAGTAAAGTTTGCCTAACAGGAAGCGGGACTCGGGGGCATCGGGTGATTTCTGAATAGCATTCTTTAAGCTAATCTCAGCGCTTTTAAATTCTTTGTTTTGTATATACTTTTCAGATTCTTCTATATATTCAGCGTAAGTTTTATCGCTTGAATTACAGCCTGTCATTATTGCTGTAGCTAATGCAACAGAAAGTATTTTATTGATGATGCTTTTTTCTAAAAAAGAGGGCTTCATAACTGACTCTATTTCCATGTCAACTTTACCTGCTCAATTTACCATGTAAGTGTTAATCATTATATGCGACTTGATTATTTTTCATGATAATCCTCTGTTCTTGAACTAGTCTTGAGATATTAAGTGAGTTAAGTTTTTTTATCTGTCTCAATATCGAGACACTGGGTGTACTATGACATTATCTCTAGCAGAGAATTTTAATGAATACTTTTGTGTCAGCTTAGCTATTACGGAAGAAGAAAAGCTAGAAGCATATAAGACGCGTTACCGTGTGTATTGCGAAGAGTTTGAGTATGAGGAAAAAGAGAATTTCACCAGTGAAATGGAGAAAGATGACTTTGATGATATTTCGTATCACTGCCTTATTACTCATCGTTCCTCAGGCTATACGGCTGCTTGCGTAAGGCTTGTTCCTGCAACATTAAGAGATAACCAAAAGGCAGTTTTGCCATTGGAGAAGTATTGCTCAAAAGCACTAAATGATGAATCTCTTGCCCTTTTAGGGGGGGAGCGAGTGGGGTTGGGAGAAATTTCACGTTTAGCTGTAGATGCTACCTTTAGGCGGCGTGAGAGTGAAAAAAGTGCGCGTTTCGGTAACCTGTATGCTTTACAGTTTGATGAGGCAGAAAAACGTTTATTTCCTATAATAGCCGTCTCAGCATTCTTAGCGACGACAGTTTTGGCAAAGCATTTTCAGCGCGAGAAGGTGTTTGCAATGATGGAGCCTTTTTTGCCTCGTTTGCTTAAACGATCTGGTTTCAATTTTGTAAAAGCGGGTGAAAATATGGACTATCATGGAGTGAGAGCCCCTTATGTCATTGAAACTAATGCGGCCTATGAAGGAATAAAACCTGAGTTAAAAGAGCTCTATGATGTTGTATACCAACAACTATTACCGAGCTTGGAAAAATATAACAAAGTAGCTTGAGCTAAATTGGTATTGGTTGCTTTGGAAATCATATGTGATGGTGTATATTACACCACTTAAACGAGTCTTTTTGTTGTAGCATCTTTAAGGATTAAAGATGTTTCATTCGTTCAAGTAGTACAGAAGCTCAGCTTCTGAGCACGTTGAAACACTAATCTTTTCAAAGATTAAGGGCTTATAGCCAGGGATGTTTGTAATGGAAAAAGTCAGCGCCTCTGCATACACGCGTTCAGATTCAATCGCGTTAGATGCGGCTAACTTAAATGACAAAAAGGGATCAAAGCGTAATGGCTCTCTTTTTGTTGGTAAATTTCGCCTTTTCAACCATTACGTCCATGGCCAATTTCTTTTGCTGGCAGCCACTGAGTTTGTTGCGCTATCGGCGTTGATGAGTTTTCTATCTGGTTGGCAAGTTGAGGGGCTAGGCGATGCAATCCGCATGCTATTCCCCCCATTGATGTTAGCCTTTTTCTTGTCGTCAGTAGGTCTCTACGATACACGGCAGCGCGCTGATTCTGCTTATGTCCTAAAGCGAATTTTCGCTGCTTTAATTTTATCCACAATTAGCTTATATCTAATCAATGTCGTTACCGTGTGGATTAGAGGGTATCCTTTATTCACGCTTGGCATTACAGCGGCAGCGGCTTCAGCAATTGTTATATTGCTTATCAGGGCTGCCTTCTATCGTTGGGTCGATGGCATACTGCTTAAAAGGCGGATATTAGTATACGGTACTGGCCATCGAGCATCCCATATTAACCGTTTGCGCCGAAAGGCTGATCGAAGAGGTTTCGAATTAGTTGGTTTTGTTGAGGCCTCAAGTCACGAAACCGGCGAGGCTTTAGTCGATGGTGCTAAGGTTGTAACTCATCAGGCTTGTCTTTCTGAATGGGCGGTTGAGCATAATATTGATGAAATTATAATTGCGATGGATGACCGTCGGCAGTCGTTGCACGTCGATCAATTGCTTCGTTGTCGGATGAGCGGGATCGCTATCAATGATATGTTGGATTTCTTTGAACGTGAGAGAGGGGTGATTGAGCTAGATTTGTTTAATCCCGGCTGGATGATTTACTCACGCGGTTTTAACCCTGATGCGTGGAGAGCCATTAAAAAGCGCTTTATTGATCTTTTGGCTAGTGTGTTTTTAATTACTCTTTTTTCACCTTTTATCTTAGTTACCGCCTTGGCGATTTGGATTGAAAGTAAGGGTAAGGGGCCTATCTTTTACAAGCAACAACGGGTCGGAAAAAACGGCCTTCCTTTTGATGTATATAAATTTCGAAGTATGCGAACTGATGCTGAATCCTCGGGCAAAGTTCAATGGGCACAGAAAAACGACCCACGTGTTACACGTGTAGGCAATATTATTCGTAAATTTCGCATTGATGAATTGCCGCAGCTATGGAATGTTTTAATCGGAGATATGAGTTTGGTCGGCCCAAGGCCTGAACGCCCACAGTTTGTTGATCATCTGAATGATTTGAATGCACTGTATGGCGAACGTCATCGAGTGAGCCCTGGCGTCACTGGCTGGGCGCAATTGTGCTACCCCTATGGAGCCTCTGATGAGGACTCTTTGCAGAAGCTTCAATACGACTTGTATTACGTAAAGAATCATAGTTTCTTTTTAGATATGTATATTTTAATTCAAACAGTCGAAGTCGTGTTATTCCAAAAAGGATCGCGGTAGCCTTCCTGTAACTTGGATTAGCCGAAAGAACTTTAAGCCGCTGCAGTTATTACAGCGGCTTTTTTATTGGTTTTTAGGGTGGATGTCGTATTTCTCGAACATGCTATATAAGGTCGGTCTGGTAATTCCTAATAGCTTTGCAGTGTCTGAAATACTTTGGTTGGCATGTTGAAGCGCGCGTAAGATAGCTTTGCGCTCGGCTTCTTCTCTTATTTGTTTTAAATTGAGGGGTGGGGTGTCTGGTGAGTCTGTATCGTCTATATCTAGGTCGTCAGACTCTACCAGTAAACCATCAGTCATTATAACGGCGCGCTTTATTTTACTTTCTAATTCTCTGACGTTACCTGGCCAGTCATAGGACTCAATTGCCTGAATCGCTTCAGGACTAAAGCCTCGTAAGCTTTTACCGTACTCTTGGTTGAAGCGGGTTAGAAAAGCTTTGGCTATAAGCAGAGCGTCTCCTTCTCTCTCCCGAACAGCGGGGATATTTATCGTTATTTCGCTGATGCGGTAAAACAAGTCTTCTCTGAAGCGTCCTTCTTTAATATGTTCAGCTAAGTTTTGATGGGTGGCGCAAATTATTCGCGCATCGATTGGGATTTCTTTGCGTCCGCCAACCCTTTCAATGACTCGTTCCTGTAGGAAGCGTAATAACTTGGCTTGAAGCTCGTAGGGCAAGTCGCCTATTTCATCTAAGAATATAGTGCCACCATCTGCCATTTCGAATTTGCCGATCGTTTGTTTGACGGCGCCCGTGAATGCGCCTTTCTCATAACCAAAAAGCTCGCTTTCCAGTAAGTTTTCAGGGATTGCTGCGCAATTTATCGCGACTAGCTTTTTGTTTGAACGGTTGCTCAGATTATGTATTGCCTGAGCAAACAGTTCTTTGCCCGTTCCGCTTGCGCCAAGCAGTAAAGTGCTGATGTCGGATGGCGCTATTTTCTCTATTGTACGGCATGCTTTAAGCATGCTGGCACTGTTTGCGATAATGCCATCTAGTGGCATAGATTGATGGCTGTTTAACTGCAGGCGCTTATTTTCAAGCTCAAGTTCGAAAACTTGATACGCTCGATTAACTATAAGCTTTAAGATTTCAGGATCAGCAGGTTTCTGATAAAAATCGTAAGCACCCAGCGCTATAGCCTTAACCGCATTCGCTCTGTCATTATCACCAGTGATGACAATAACTTTAGTTTCCGGTGTGAGTCGCAGAATCTCTTGTAATGTAGCAAAGCCTTCCGTGGTGCCACCAGGGTCTGGGGGTAGTCCAAGGTCTAGTAACACAACTCCAGGTTCATTACGGCGTAAGTGCGTAATCGCCTCTTCACGTGTACCTGCTATGGATACTTCAAAGTCATCAAAGCACCAGCGTAGCTGGCTTTGTAGACCTTCGTCGTCTTCTACGATGAGTAGATTTTTTGATATTCCATTCACGTAATTCTTCCTTTTGCTCAATGTGAGCGATACGCCTATTATTCCATGATTAAAGGCAGACGGACAGTAAAGTGCGATCCTAAGCCTATCTGGCTGCTAACGTCGATATCACCACCAAGTGCGCGTATCACCTCGCGACTCTCGTAAGCGCCAATGCCCATACCCGTAAGTCCTTTTGTAGAATCAAACGGTTTAAACAAACGTGTTTTAATGAATTGTGCATCCATGCCTGAACCAGAATCAATAATTTCGATGAGCGCTTCGGTTTGGGATTGGCTAATTTTGATGACCACTTCGCCAGCTCTAGAAGTCGCGTCAATAGCATTTTGTACTAGATGGCCGATCACGTTGGATAGCTGCTCCATGTCGGCAAAAATGTAAATTGGGTCGGTTAATAGTAACTGAGGCGTTGGCTGGCTTTGTAAAAAGCGTTGGCAGGTTTGTTCGCAAAGAAGATTGAGCTCAAGGCGCTTAGGGTGTTTTCCACGCATCCCATTTCTCATTTGGTCCATCAGCTTTGTCATTCGTTGCACTGAGTTTTTAACTGTTTTTATGACATCGTCAACAAAGACCGGGTTGTGTTTGTGCTTTTCAGCGTTGGTAACAATGAGAGATTGCTGTGCCAATATATTTTTTAAATCATGAACGATGTAGGCGGAAAGGCGATTGAATGCCTCGAATTGTTGAGCCTCTATCAGCGCTTTACTGGCTTGGTGTTGTGATAAAAGAATGGCGGCTTGTTTTCCTGAGATTTTTAGAAGGTCTCTGTCTTCCCAGTTGATAACGGTAATAAACGATGAGCGTTTTATGAGAATCACGCCACACAAGACTTCATTAAATACTAATGGTAGAAGTAGCCATGCTTGCGGTACAGATAGAATGTTGTCAGGAATGACCAAGTTTGGGTAACGCTGTGGCGTGGATTTGTACTCGTCTAAGTCTATAACCCATTGAGAAGTTTCTAAAAAGTGAGTAAGACTTTCATTGGCTTGGAAATTGATGCTTTCTGGCATGTGGAAGTCGGCAACCCGTTCGTAGACACCCTGGGTGTTTCGGCTCCACAGGATGCATCCTGGGCTTTTAGTTATGGTGGCGAAAGCGATACAAATTCGTTCAGGAGTGTCGTTGGTATTATCGGACAGTAGGGCAGTGAATTTTAGCCACTCATCCCTGTAGTCGTATTTATACGAAAAAAAGTGTTTATTGAGTTGTACTCTAATATTTGAGCGAATCTTATCTGAAAATAGTAGAGTAAAAAGGAGGAGGGCAGCACCTATGATAAAAACGGTCTGTATGACACTGCCCCAATTTCCACCGTAAAATTTGATGAAATACCCTGCTGCAGCCATAGTGATAAGGTAGATGCCTGCCCCAGACAACGTGGCAGTATGAAATACTAGGCGTCGTGAAATTTGTAATTTGAGTGTCCAACTGGGCATTCTGGCGATTGAAAGTGCGATTAGAGGAATGGCGATAGCGTTAATAGCTCCTCTTGCATCCCATAAATTATTATCCAGTTGCTTAAATAAAGCCGCGTCGGCGAACAAATAGAAGTCATATGCGTGGATTAAACCAGCTCCTAAGCATAAGTGTTTGACGGCCCAGCGTCGGACACGGTCCGAGTTTCGGTATATCTGCTCGATAAGAAGTAGCGAAACGACAGACATAATTATGCGTAAGATAACAGGTAGTTCTAATAGCTGTGGATAGGATGCTAATGTTGTTTCGGGGATAAAAAGAGGACCCAATGAGAGCAGAGTTAAGGTCGCTATAATCAGGGTTATATTTTTTTTGGACTGAGTGATAGCGCTAAACAGTTGGGGCGGAAGCGTATTTTCTGGAGCGGCTAGAGCAAAGAGAAATACTACCCATGTTACGCTTCTTAGTAATTCAGTCGTGTGAATAATGAGTAAAGAGGCGTAGTTGAATAAATACGCACTCGTAATTGAAGCAGCCCAAATAGAGCAGGTGACAAGCAGCGCTTTTAGTCGAGTTTGGCTATTGACGTTTTTGGCAGAAATGAAGCAGGTGAGCGCTAACAGCGAAAACAGCAAAAAAGAAAGGGCGTAGCCAGCAAGGCCGATACTGCTTGTAATATCCATTTAGCGCGATTTATTCCCTGAAAATGTCTAATAAAGCACCTTTGCTTTAAATTTCATGTGAAATTGTAATGAATAGGCATTAATATTGTAACGAGTTCGAGGAGTAAAGTGCAGTCTGCACTTATCAAGGATCAGATAAAAGGTTGTCTCATGTCTGCAATTGACAGGGTTCGTGATCAATTAAGTTCTTGCCAATACACTTGGTTAGTTACCGGTGTTGCTGGTTTTATCGGTTCCCATTTACTAGAAGAATTACTAACGCTGAACCAGAAGGTGGTAGGCATTGATAATTTTTCTACGGGTCGTCAGTCAAATTTAGATGAAGTCGAAGAGACTGTAGGTCCATCCCTATGGTCAAACTTCAGTTTTTACCAACGTGATATCCGCAGTTTAAGCGATTGTCAGGATTCCGTTGATGGGGTTGATTTTGTGTTGCATCAAGCGGCGTTAGGTAGTGTACCTCGCTCCATTGAAACCCCGATCCTTACCCACGAATCAAACGTCAACGGCTTCTTGAATATGCTAGAAGCTTCTCGGCTGTCCGGTATTAAACGCTTTGTGTATGCGGCTTCCTCATCGACCTATGGTGACCATCCAGGACTGCCTAAACAAGAAGATACCATTGGTCGCCCGTTGTCTCCTTATGCAGTTACAAAGTTTGTTAATGAACTCTATGCCGACGTCTATAGCCGTGTTTATCAGCTACCCACTATGGGGCTTCGGTATTTTAATGTATTTGGACCGCGGCAAGACCCCAATGGCGCGTATGCCGCCGTTATTCCGCGTTGGTGTCAGACGTTAAAAGATCATGAAGCCTGTCGGATTAACGGAGATGGTGAAACGTCTCGTGATTTCTGTTTTGTGAAAAATGCCGTGCAAATGAATTTGCTTGCAGCACTTTCGGATGATCCAGCCGCGATAAATCAAGTGTATAATGTTGCTGTCGGTGATCGCACAACCTTAAATGAGTTGTTCGCTCAACTAAAGCGCTTGCTTTCAGAGATTGATCCTAAAATCAGCCATGCTTCTGCTAATTATGCTGATTTTCGTTCGGGTGATGTTAGGCATTCGCAAGCGGATATAACTAAGGCTATAACGCTTCTTGGTTACAAACCAACCCATCGAATAAATGATGGTTTATCAGAAACGGTGAAATGGTTTTCAAGTAACTAGTGTTAGTGTGTGGTAGTGTATTTTTTACAGAGCTCTAATTAAGGCTCTTGGATATTTGGAATGGAAGCGGAATAAACCATGGAAAAAATTGCTGTAGTTGGTTTAGGTTATGTTGGTTTGCCACTGGCGGTGGCTTTCGGTAAAAAGATATCGACAATCGGTTTCGACCTCGATGAGAAAAAGCTTAACTATTATCGTCAAGGGCTTGATCCAAGTGGCGAAGTCGAAGACGGCGGCTTAGCGTTAGCTACAAAGCTAGAGTACACCAGTGATCCTTCGCGACTGTCTGAAGCAGATATTATCGTTGTGGCTGTACCAACCCCCATAGATAAAGCGCGTAGGCCTGATCTCTCGCCTCTGGAAGGTGCCTGCCGAACTGTAGGCTCTCACTTAAAGCCTGGCGCAATTGTTGTATTTGAGTCAACTGTCTATCCAGGCTGCTCTGAAGAGGTTTGTATTCCCATACTGGAACAAGAGTCTGGTTTTACATGGGGGGGCTCTGCAGAGCCTTTAAAAGATACAGATCAGTTTTTCATTGGGTATTCGCCAGAGCGAATTAACCCAGGTGATAAAGTTAACCGTCTAGAAACGATTGTTAAAATAGTATCAGGTGACACGGCTGAAACGCTTGATAAGGTCGCTACATTATATGAATTAGTTGTAGATGCGGGTGTTCATCGTGCGGCCAGTGTTAAAGTGGCTGAAGCGGCTAAAGTAATTGAGAATACTCAGCGTGATTTGAATATAGCTTTGATGAACGAGCTCTCATTAATCTTCCATAAATTAGATATTGATACGCTTGATGTACTTGAAGCGGCTGGGACTAAATGGAATTTTCTGCCGTTTCGTCCAGGATTAGTTGGCGGCCATTGCATTGGAGTGGATCCTTATTATCTGACTTTCAAGGCCGAAGAGGCAGGGCATCATCCACAGGTGATCTTGGCAGGTCGTCAAACAAATGACGGCATGGGTAAGTATATCGCGGAGCAAACGGTTAAGCGCCTGATTAAACTCGGTAAACCAGTGAATGGTGCAAAAATCACCATATTGGGCTTAACCTTTAAAGAAGATTGCCCCGATTTACGCAACTCGCGGGTAGAGGATATCATTAATGAACTGTCTGATTATTGTTGTCAGGTTTCTGTACACGATCCGATAGCGGATAAAGAAGAGGCGGTTCATGAATATGGGGTTTCGCTTTCTGAGTGGGATGATTTACCTAAAGCTGATGCCATCATTTTAGCCGTCGCACATTCTGATTATAAGCGTCTAACGGCCAATGATTTAGCCTCATTGGCTGAAGAAAATGCCGTTGTCGTTGATGTTAAGTGTCTAATGAGCAGGGAAGATTTTGCTGATAAAACACTTGAGCTATGGCGTCTCTAGTCGAAGTTGGTTACATAGAGCAAAGGTATTGCCTTAGGTTTAGTGTAATATGAGGCTGGTTTTGTCAGCCTTTTTTACATGTTTAGTGTTTGAAATGTTGCCGGTTTGATTTTTAAACATATAACACACTGTTTAATATGAGTTTTTGTGTTATTTGGTGCGTTTTTTGCTTTAAAAGTTAAGTATATATCTGAGTCCAGAGCCGTAAATTTCAGATATACATATTATCTTAAGTGGGATAACAGGATTAACAAATGATGGATCATAAAGAGACGAGTAATAATGAGGTAGATTCTACCCCTTTGACTCATTCAAAAAATGTTAACCGTGGCCGCCGTAAATTGTTCGGAGCTGGTTTAGCTGCGCCCGTTATCTTCACCATGTCTAGCCGAACTGCATGGGGTGGTGCGTTATGTGCGCCGTCTGCATTTAATTCGGCTACTTTTGCATCTCATCACCCAAGTGAATCCGTTGCTTGTCAGGAAGCGGCAGGGCGAAGTGCAACCTACTGGCGCGATAACGCTATGTTGTGGCCTGCCGAGTACCTAGCCGATTATGAAACAAGCTTGGCAAGTTCTGCTGAAGAAGATGATATTATTTTAGAATGCTCGGCTTCGGTATCAACATGGGGTGAAGATAACGGTTATTACGTTGATGCAGACACAGACCTTGTATTCTGTCGCAGCCCAGCCAGCTTTAATCAGATTTTTAACGTTTCAATTTTTGACGATAAAGTTACCTTATTAGAAGTTTTACGTAATAAAACGGGTGTAAACAGCCCGCTTGGTAATGATATTGAAGCCAGTGCTGTTGCTGCTCTTTTAAATGCTGCTGATGGTCAAATCACATTAGGTGAGCCAACTACGAGCTATGCTGTGGATAAAGTGTTGGCCATATTTACGGCATTGCTAAACGGTAATGGCTACACAATGAGCACTGGTCAGGTTGTCTATTGGGCTAACGATCCAAACGGTGTGGGCTTTACCTTGTACGATTACTTTGACGGTTCATACGTTTAATACGCTACGTAGTAATGAAGCATTATCAAACAGCAATCAAACTCGATGACTTTTTAGTTGCCGAGTTTGATTACTCTGTTATCCTCCATCACGTCTTCAGTGATAAAGTCCTTTTGGTTTCCTCAAGTGTGCTTAATGCGTTACAAAAACTTGAGCAGAACGTTCTGTATAGTGTAGATCAATTAACTTCCTTGCTTAATGACAGCTCAGACGGTCAAGTTGACGCTGTGATAAAAACAATGATTAGTGAGGGTTTGCTTAAATAGATTATGCTTGTCTCAGATTGTAGTCGTGATGATCTAACTCGTTATCTTAAAACGACAGGTGTCGGAATAGAAATCGGTGGTTATTGGTTTCAGATAACATCTTCCATTGATGATGTCAGTGATCATATTATCGATCTTTATTCTGAAGCTCCATGTCAATTACGCCGCACATTTATCGATTTTCCCATTGAGGTGCGTCCAGTATCAGGTTTGAGGCGTTGGTTTAAGCCGCTTGCCGAGTTTGTATTTAACGCCAGTGTGCCGTTTACCCCTTTACCTATTGGTCAGTCCCCTGCTTTACTAGAATGGGGTATAAATTGGTGTATTTCTGCACATGTGCAAACGCATTTAGTATTACATTCTGCGGTTGTCGAGAAAGGAGGGAAGGCACTGATCTTACCTGCGCCTTCTGGATCGGGAAAGAGCACGTTGTGCACTGCACTCGTTGCTCGCGGATGGCGACTTTTGTCAGATGAGCTAACCTTGCTTGATGTCAGTACAGGCCTGGTGAGGCCTTTTACTAAACCTATCAGCTTGAAAAATGAATCTATAGAGGTCATTGAGTCCTTTTGGCCTGATGCGGTGCGGGGCAAACTTTGTACAGATACGCTTAAAGGGTGTGTAACCCATTTTAGACCTCCGGTTGAAAGCATGAGTGAGTCACGCACGTGCGCACAACCGGCTATGGTTATATTTCCACGGTACGATGCGGGGTCTCATGTCTTGATCGAGCCTGTGGATAAAGGGGCAGCTTTTATTGATTTGGTTAACAACGCGTTTAACTATCATGTATTAGGTGAGCAAGGATTCCACACTTTACATCGCTTGCTTAAAAACTCAGATGTTTACGATGTCCAATATAGCTCGCTCGATGCAGTTATTGTTGAGATTGAGAGGTGCCTCTTTGATCCCTCATGATTGCGTTAACTTGTGTCAGCTGCTTAACGGCCGAGCTGCCGGACATCAACTGTCACTGGCTGAGTGGAATACGGTAATTCAGTTAGCGCGCAGTGCTAATGTACTTGGTATTTTGTTTCATCGCTTAGACGCTAGGGATGAGCTATCGAAGATCCCTAGCGTTGTTCAATGGCATTTGTCATCGGCAGCCGTTATCGCTGAAAAATACAGGCGAGATGCCGTCCAAGAAGTTGAACGTCTATGGCCTATTCTTCATGCTTGCGACCAACCCTTGATTTTACTAAAAGGGGCTGCCTATGTGTTAGGTGAGCGAGCGTTTGCTAAAGGACGCACTTTCTCTGATATCGATATACTCGTCCCTAAAGCTAATTTGAGCTATGTAGAATCACAGTTGCAGTGGCTTGGGTGGGGGAGCAGCCATCATTCTGACTATGATCAGCGTTATTACCGAGAGTGGATGCATGAACTCCCGCCATTGGTACATGCTAAGCGGGGCACGGTTTTAGATTTACACCATACTATTTTGCCGCTAACGGCCAGTTTGAAACCTGATGCGGATAAGCTATTGAAAGAAGCGCAAGCTTTTTCCGAGCATGTCAGTACACTTTCGTCTATTGATCAAGTGTTACATACAGCTACTCATCTGTTTATGGATTCTGAGTTTGATCATGCTTTTCGCGATCTATTAGATTTTGATGGTTTGATGCGGGAGCTAAAGCCTGATGATGACCTTCTAGATCAGATCATTGGGCGTGCGGTCAGCTTGGATTTGTTGCCCCCTTTGTATTATGCAATGCGTTACAGCCGACTACTGTTTGAAACCCCGATACCTGATTCAGCAATGCTTAGGGTTAGTGAGGCTTGGACACCGAAGTTAGGTACCACGATAATGGATTGGTTGTTTATTCCAGTATTATTGCCGCCCCATACAATGTACCAATCAAGCCTGCGAGCTTATTGTGCTAACAAACTATTATTCATACGTGGTCATGCCTTGCGCATGCCGGCGCATTTATTAATCAGACATTTGTCATTTAAAGCATTTGTTGCTCCGTTTATTAAAGAGAAAAAGCCATCAAGCTGACTTGTGCTCGGATGGATCGTTGCCAATTTCTCCGTTGAGTAGTCCAATCATCTCTGTTGCAGCAGTAATGATGTGATCAGAGCCAATCCCCATTTGTTTTAATTCATGATAAAAGCCTTTTGCTAATATTTTCACGACCTTTTCAGGGTTGCCTGTAAAGTCTTTCACAGGAGAAGTGCTGTTCGCTTGTTCTCTCTCTAAGGCGGCCATAGCAAAGCGCGAATGAAAAATGGCTTCTAAATGAAGGAGCTGAATAGACTTTGCTAGATACAAACTAAGAATCGTTGCGGTCTGTAGGTCGTTATCGGAAAAGGTTCGTTGGTCAATCGGTTTGCTAATGTTGATGACCCCCATAACTTTGTCATCAAAACGAATAGGCAGTGTAATAAAACCGCCTTTATGTGTTGCGCCTTCGGCAAAACTGCTTTTAAGAATATCGGCTACCAGCAGGGCTTTACCTGTTCTAATGACATGTTCAGCTATCCCCGTTGCTGATTTGGGGCTGGTAAATGCACTTTCTGGTATATCACCAGAGTGGGCGTGAAGTCTAAGAGGCAGTTTGCCTGTCGATGGGTCTGCATTGTCTTTTAAGAACATCAAAGAACAGTTAGATACGTGAAGCGTTGAAGCAACTAATAACGCGAGTTCATGTAAGGAGTTATCGATGCTTTGGTTGTGGTCAATAAAGCGGGTTAAGCTGTCGATATGTTCTTCGAAGTTAGTCAAATGGGTGGTCATACAAGCCCCTCTTTGTGATAGGGAGGGCTTGTTCCTAGCTTTTGATGTGGGGAAGCAGCCCTTCGTTTTTTAGTTCATGAATCACTTTGTGAAAATCAATAAAAGCCAGTTCATGTTTTTTTTCTTGAGTGCCTAATAACAATAGTCGATAAATGATGAGATTGATAATTCTTGGAACGCCACCGCTAAATCGGAATAGGTAGTCACCGGCTTTTTGAGATGGAAGTGTGGGTGGGTTTCCTCCGGCTAAGGCTAAGCGATGGTCAATATAAGCCTGTACCTCTTGACGCTTAAGAGGACCGAGCGATATTCGGTGTAGGATTTTATCTTTAACAATTTGTAAAGATTCCTCAGATAGGCTGTCGTTGATTTGGGGAGTGCCTGACAAAATAAGCTGAAACAAAGGTGACTTTGATAAATTTATACTCATTAATAAGCCAAGCTCTCTTAGTGTTTCGCTAGGAAGAGAGTTAACTTCATCTAGGATAAGAATAGGATGAAACCCTTGTTTTCTAAGCCTTTTACAATATAGGCTAATTAGCATTAAATTTTTTGATTTTGTTTTTTCGGGTTTTAAATGTAAGGCGAAAACTATCGTCTCAAATAACTCATCAGAAGATAAATTAAAGCACTGAATAAAAAAGGCTTTTATCTTAGTAAGTGGCAGCTCAGAAAAGTGCTGCAGTAAGATTGTTTTACCTAAGCCAGGCTGAGCATCAATTAATAAGATGCCATCATCGGTGGTGATAAACTGCTGCAGCGTACGTTTGGCATGAATAAAGCTTTGAGTCTGATAGATATAGTGAGGATCAGGAGTTAACCTGAAGGGTGGGGATGAGAACTGATAAAATTCTTCAATTGAAGTTAATGCTGGCGCTGTCATAACTGCGATGAAACCCTAACCTATCCATGGTATAAGTGTTGCTAAACTAAAACATATTTATACTAGTCAGCGTAAGATTGAACTGATAACGTACAATATGTCTAGTATTTCGAGATTACTGTATCCCTTGTGTTGATACAAGTTTCTTGGGTATTCGACAATCTTCATGTCGAGTCAGTGGTTGAATGTGGTAAAGTTGATTTGATAAGAGATCAGGTGTTTTGCTAATACGGGCAAGGCACATAATGGACCTTTTCCCGATAGTTTAGGCGAATTAGTCGTTGATGGAATGACGGATGTACGAAGCTTTTTATGGGCTCAACGAAGAGCCGTTTAGATTAAGTTCAGATTATCGTTTTTGTTACGGACATAAAAGCTATTCCCGTGCAAAGGCTTATATGCAATACGCCTTTGAACGGGCAGAAGGCTTTGTCATGATTACCGGACAACCAGGGACCGGTAAAACGACTCTTGTAAATGAACTCACCCACACGCTGGATTCTGAAGAACCAGTCAAAATTGCAATGCTAGTGACCACACAAATGGATTCTAGTGATTTGCTCAGAATGGTGGCTTACCATTTTGGTTTAACGGATTTAGGTCAGAGTAAATCAGAGGTCCTTCAGCAGTTAACTAACATGCTCACTCAAAACCACCGTTCTGGAGGCCGAGCACTGCTCATTATTGATGAGGCGCAAGGGTTAACCATCAACTCATTGGAAGAGCTGCGTTTACTGACCAATCTGCAGGTGGACAACACGCCGCTTATTCAAATTTTCTTGTTAGGCCAAGAGGCCTTAAAAAAGCTGATACATCGTCCTGAAATGGAGCAAGTGCATCAACGCTTGGTTGCTACATGCTTTTTAAAGCCTTTGGAACTCGACGAAACCAAAGCATTTGTGCAACATCGTCTTAGAGTAGCTGGTTGGTCAAACCGTCCAGTTATTAGCGAGGCTGTTTACCCTGTTATCCATAAATTTAGCCAAGGTATTCCGCGACGAATTAATCTGATTTGCAGTCGTTTGTTTTTATACGGCAGCATAGAAGAGTTAGAAACTATTCGTTTGGCGGATTCTGAGGTAGTCATCGGGGAGTTGTTGAGTGAGCAGCTCTTAGCTGATGGACTGGTTATTGGCGATGAGTTTAACGCTGTTGATGCATATGAGCCCGAGCCTAATGATGTATCAGAAACAGAAGACGACTTGGCGGAAGTTGATGCGTATCAACCGCCTGTAGAGATGTCGGGTAGCGAAGACTTCGAACTCATCGAAGAATCTTTTCCAGAAAAAAACGCTGCTCAGACACCAGTTAGCGAGCCAGCACCGGACGAGTCGTTTGAAGTAGCAAGTAACCCGTCGTTACCGGAAAGCGAGGTGCCTACATTATCTAAGCCGTTGCCTATCAGCGCGCTAAATAATGAGCTTAAAGAGGCTCCTTCGCAGAACCAGGAAGTAGGGGCAGCTAGTCCAGAGATAAGAACGGCGAAACACTCTGATGCTTTTCGTAGCCGTGAGGCTTCAGAGCACCTATTGACAGATAGTCTGCATTATTCTGAAGAGTATAAAGACAAAGATTATAGTCTTGGTTTAATTTTGTTATCCGTTGTCGCCGTTCTGCTCATTGTTACTATGGTTTTATTTTTGATTAGTCCTGAAGGTTTTGTGGAGCAGGTGTATCGGCTCAAGGGGCTGATTGATGCGCTACTGGCTTAGATTATCTTGTTGTATTTAGCCTACAAAAGCCCGAGTAGAATGAGTGTAAGACGTTAAAAGGATCTAATGATGTCTCGATGGATTGGGGTTTTTTCTTTTTTAGCTGGGATGGCGTCTTTGTGGCTCACCACGAATGCGCATGCTATTACCCCCTATATAATAATCGATGCTGATAGCGGGGCTGTGATGCAGGAGTCGAAGGCGGATGTGCCGTGGTATCCTGCTTCGCTCACTAAATTAATGACGCTGTATGTGACTTTTGAGCAATTAAGTAAAAAAAAACTTTCCCTTGCGTCAGAAATGACTACATCGCTTAAAGCCTCCCAGCAACCTAATAAAAAGTTAGGGCTTGAAAAGGGAGAGGTCATATCAGTTGAAAAAGCAATCTATGCGCTGTCTACTATTTCGGCTAATGATGCCGCTGTTGTATTGGCCGAGCATATAGCAGGCTCAGAAAAAAAGTTTGCACGTCTTATGAATAAGACCGCTAAAGCTGTCGGAATGCAGGATACGGTGTTTCGTAACGCAAGTGGCCTGCCAGACGCTAAACAACAAACGACCGCACGAGATATGGCTATATTAGCGCAAGCTATTATTAAGAATTATCCTCAGTATTATCATGTATTTGCTAATCGCGCGTTAACTCATAACGGTGAAGAGTTGCTCTCGCATAATGCTTTTCTATACCAATACCAAGGCGCTGAAGGATTTAAAACAGGGTATACCTGCGGTTCGGGGTATAATCTTGTTGCATCAGCAAAACAAGGGGATGTCCGTTTAATTTCAGTGGTGCTGGGTGCTGAAACCCCCCAAAAGCGTTTACAGCTAACTACGCAATTATTGAATGAAGGGTTTGAGCTAACACCCGATGCTCCTGGGCTTATGTTAGTGGCTTTTAGAAGAAGCGTACCATTGTCAGCCGAACCTGAGTATGTCATTGAGCGACCAGGCTGCGCGCAATTTTAAGGTGAAGAGAAGGTGACTTCCACCGTATATTGTCCCTTTTGTTTTTGGGCATCGTAGGGCCAACCAAACTTGTGTGTTAAGCGTTGTGTGAGTTGTAACCCTAAGCCAAAACCTAAGTCATCACCTTGATCTTCGGTTGTTAAATTATTTGAAATAATCAGTGTGTGTCCTGATTGTTTAATGTGAATATCCCCGTCCCATGTATGCTGAAAAGCGTTACGAATTAAATTGCCAATCACAATGCGAGTAGCAATTTCTGGTAGATGAGCGGTGGTGCCGTCTGTATAGAGTGAAATGCTGACGGGTTTGTTTTTAAGTAAGTATTCCATATCTTGCGCCAACGAATTGACGGTGTCGCCTAAGCGAAAGGAGTTAGCAGGAAGTTCGCTCAAGTCGTCCTTGTTCAACCAGAGTAAGGTTTCCGTTAAATGTTTCATGGTTAGGCTTGCGCGATCGATACGGTCGACCATTGGCAAATAGGGACGAGTATTGTCGGAAGACTTCGATTCTAATTTTCTGAACAGCTCGATATTGCTGCGAATAACACTAATTGGGGTTCTGAGTTCGTGGCTGGTATGTCGTAAGAACTGATGTTCTCGCTCTACGGCATTATGAACGGTTTGTATGCTCTCTCGAATTAAATAAGCCATCTCATTAAGTTCCGGATATTTAAATTCTGGAATGGCTGAATTTAGGTTTTTTGTTTCTTTCATGGATTGAGCCCACACCCACAAAGAATTGATTGGGCGGGTTACTTGGCGGTTGAGTAGCCAAATAATTAAGCCAATTAGGGCTAAAGCAGTGATGCCAAAGATGAATAATATCTGTTTTGCTTGGCCCGCATTATGTTTTACTAATGACGATGCTTCTGATTTTGCCAGAGTATGGACTATCCAAATGGGGTCTTGTTGTTGGTTGTAATGCATAGCAAAAACAATATTCTTTGGTGCTCCAAACCAGTTCCCGCCATCAAATTTCTCTAGTGTATTCCACGTTTGTGGTGGAGGGTGTTGGGTAATATTTAGTGGGAAATCTTCCCAGTTTCGAGCAATTAAAAAATCGTTTGACGTGATGTACCCATATTCAGGAATCACTAATTGATTTTCATGCAGTTTAATAAGCTCCTTCTCCATATAGGCACTGGTTAATGTATCAAGGCCGCGTATAAAGAAATGAGCACTGAGAATCGAATAGGCTAGTGCCAAGGTAGCAACCAATAACATAACCGAAAGAGTGAGGAGTAGTTTTAGGCTAAGCTTTTTTTTCATTGGTCGGTACTTTTATGGCGAACCCTTGCCCTTGAATGGTATGTATTAATGGCTGGTTAAAGGGCGTATCAACTGCTTTTCTAAGGTTGAAAAGGTGAACTTTTAAGCTGTTGCTATCAGGCGTTTCATCACCCCAAATGCTGCTTTCCAGCATATCACGGCTGATCGTATTGGGTGATGCTCTCATGAGGAGTTCTAGAATTTTCCAGCCTATCGGCGATAGTCTAAGCGCTTGTCCGGAACGAGTAGCTGTTTTTTCATTTAAATTAAGGATTAGGTCTGCGCAACTTAATTTCTGGACTTGTCCGCTTCGACGGCGTGAAAGCGCTTCTATTCGGACAACCAGCTCTTCCATTTCGAACGGTTTTACCAAGTAATCGTCTGTACCTGCGTCAAACCCCGCTAGTTTATCGCTCAGCTGGTCTCGTGCGGTTAGCATTAATATGGGAGTGTCATTGCCGTCTTTGCGTAGGGCGCTACACACACTAAGCCCATCCATACGCGGCAGATTAAGATCTAAAAGCACGACATCAAAATGATGGTTGTTCAGTAAGTGTAAGCCGGCCACGCCATTGCTGGCGTGGTCGCATTGTATTTGTTCAAGGGCTAAATACTGAACAACCGTTTCTGCTAAATCTAAATCATCTTCTATTAGTAATGTGTTTAGCATTATGGCTCCGCATTTAGATATAAACTTCTGCTGTAAGCATAGCCAAAATTCAGTTAAGAGGCGGTTAATGGCTCTTTAGTACCGCGTTGTAGTAGTGTGCGAAGCGTAATGCCCGTGAGAGCGCAACCTAAAAGTACGACCGCCATAGGCAATGGGGTTCCATCGCCAAAAATACCTACTAATGAACCGGTAACAGCACCGGTGGTAAATCCACAGGCTCCTGATAAGGCCGTGGCAGTTGCGCTATTGGTAGGGAAAAACTCAATCATACTCGACATGCCGTTGCTCATTATAAAGCCGTGGCAGCTTAATATAAGCATCATAAGCGCTGCGAAAATATATGACGATAAGTCATTAAATAGGATGACATATAAGAACAATATAGCAGTCGCTACGCACTGGGCGAGTTGTCCGAATGTTAATAAGGAATGCGGTGAGGTCTTACGCAAAAGCCTATTATTGATACGATTAGCGGCAATAAGAGCCAGTATGTTAACGCCAAAATATATGGGGTAAATTGTCTCAGGTAGCTTAAAAAACTCCATATACACTGACGGGGAGCCGGTGATAAAGGCAAATAAAGCGCCTTGTGCCGACGCTAAGCTGAAGACATAGGCGAGTGCTTGACGGTGGCTAATAACCATCCAATAGCGTTTGATAATGCTAATTTTTTGGCTGTGTCTAACGCGTGTCTCAGGCATTTTAAAATAGAATAAAGTGATTAAAAGCAGAGCATAAGCCAACAGAAAAACAAAAATAGCTCGCCAGCCACTGAATTTTAGAATTAAGGTTCCGATAACGGGAGCAAGCAAAGGGGCTAGCATTAAAATGAGCGCCATATTTGATAGGTTGCGAGCGCTTTCCCTCCCGCTGCTCATGTCTCTGATAATTGCGTTGGAGTTAACGACCGCAATACCTCCGCCAATAGCTTGAACAAATCGAGCAAGCCAAAGCATTTCTACTGATTGAATAAAGCAAATACCCAGAGAGCCTATGAAAAAAATACTTAGGCCGGTAAACGTGGCCTTTCGTCGTCCAAAATGATCTGAAAAAGGCCCACCAATTAGTTGGCCTAAACCAAAGCCACCGAGAAATATACTAATTGATAACTCAACGGCATGGATGTTCGAGCCGATTGAGTCGGCAATAGTTGGAATGGCTGGTAAATAAGCATCAATCGCCAGCGGGGCCATGCCTGTTAAGCTAGCCAAAATAAAAATAAGCCCGGGAATATGAGAAGGAGTGGTGTGCATAAAACCTCGGTTTGGGTGTAAATAATAAAAGCGTGAAACTGAATATAAACAGTAAGGCTAGGCGTTATTTGGTATTGGAGTTAAAGGTTTTAAAATTATAGTGTAATGTACATTACATTTTGGTTGATATCTATCGTAAACAATCAACAGATTGTTGTTAAAGAGGGTGTACAATTATTGTCGAATGCATTTTTCGATGAGCTAACAACAATAATCAATGATGAATAATACTCGAATGAGAGATGACAGTACCGTTGCAATAGGTCTAACGCCTAAAGGGCAAGAGCGTCAACGTAAAATACTAGAAGCGGCTAGAGATGTGTTTTTGGAACAGGGATTCGAGCGCGCGAGTATTCACCAGATCATGCAGCGTGCTGGTGGGTCGATTAGCACTTTGTATCGGTTATATGGTAACAAGCTGGGCTTGTTTGAAGCAATGATAATGCAATCGACCAGTGACTTATTTCCTATCACAGATGAATCGGATATTTGGACCGATAATGTTGAGGAATCCTTGCTGCAGTTTGGGCAGGTGTTGCTTGAGGTGCTAGGCCAGA
Source organism: Neptunomonas phycophila (assembly GCF_001922575.1). Lineage (NCBI taxonomy): Bacteria > Pseudomonadati > Pseudomonadota > Gammaproteobacteria > Oceanospirillales > Oceanospirillaceae > Neptunomonas > Neptunomonas phycophila. Next base: position 637,522 of record NZ_MRCI01000001.1, read on the forward strand.
CAGAAGCTCGCTCTATTCGTCGTATTGCTTTATCGGTGAGTAGTGCCGATAGTGAAGCTATACGTAAAGTATTTTATGAACAAGGACCTCGACGTGTTCAGCGGCTGCTTGCCGCTTATTTAACTCGTCAAAAGTTGTTGGGTAAGGTAAATGTCGTGGATGTGGATATTGCTTCGGCTCAGTTTATTGAAATGGTCAAGTCGCCTTGGTACCACAAAGCGGAGTTTGGGTTTCCAATTGAGTCGGGGGAGCCTGAACGATCTTTGCAGCAAGCGGTGGTTATGTTTATGCAAGGAGTGGTCGTTAATTAATAAATAAAGCCATATGCACTTGCGTGCCATATGGCTTTCTCTCGGTATAAGTCAATAATAGCCTTCAAGCGCTATTAAATAGTTACCATTGAGTACGTTGTGTTCAATTGCTCTGTATGTGAGACAAATGAGCTGAACGTTGTATTAGGGAAAACAAGGGAAGTCATTACCCTTTCCCCGTCGAAGAAGAACACTTCGATAATCGACTGGTCGATATAAATGTCTGCACTTAATGTGTCAGTTTCAGCCATTTCTTTGCTTAGATTCGCTACTACCAGTTGGTCATAAAGGTCATGGAAGTGCTCTGGCTTTAAAGCGCTGCGATCTAGGCTGAAGGTTTTAGACGAGCTGTCCCAATTAAAGATGGCCGATTGGCTTGCTCCTGCTTTTACTTCAAAGTTGGCTGAAGACTGGTTTGCATTTGGCAAGTGCACAGATAGCTTATGAACCGTACCCACAGCCGTAGATAATGTTAGAGTATTCTCTGAGGCTGTGCTTGTGTGAGTAAAGTGGTCGCTGACGGCACTGATGGGTTGTTGTGCTAGTGCAATTTCGTTAGCTTTTTTAAGTAAGCTTAATTCTCGAGGCAGTGACATAGTACCGCGCCAGCCGTCATTTGGAATGAGGTTGGCATATGGCCAATGGTTTGCCCATGCTAGCCATATAGGCTTGTCCGATTCAGATTTTGCTTCAAAGAAGCTTTGCGCTGCATAAAAATCATAGCCATCGTCTACTACATTGACTCGGTCGTCTTGGTGCGTTTCTTTAAAGGTGTGTCCATCGAACTCACCAATAAAGTATTGCATAGGGGGAAATGGCTTCTCTTGACTAGATACGCAGCTGATAAACAGTACCCAGTAGGAGGTTCCGTATTGATCTTGTAGCTGCATTAAATCAGGACATTCCCAAACAAGGCTGTCATTGTGTTGATCCTTTCCAAAAACTCCGGCACCTTCCCATGTGAGCAGGTCAAGAGATTTATAAAAATTAACTTGCTGTCCTGCTACTGCGATGAGAATCCAGTGGCCTGATTCCTCGTGGTAAATGACCTTCGGGTCACGGAAATCAGGGATGCCTGGGTTTGTAATAACAGGATTTTTTTCATACTTCTCCCAAGTGAAGCCATTATCCTTACTAAAAGCGATGCATTGTTGCTGCAATGGCCCTAAAGGAGCCTCTCGCTCTAAATGTGAGGTGTAAAAAGCTATAAGGCCTTTGTCGTCATTGAATAAGCCACTCACATTATGCTTATCGTTCACAGCTGAGCCTGAAAAAATAGCGCCCAGTGAGCTATCTGGGTACAAAGCTATATCGTGTTGAGACCACTTGATTAAGTCTGGGCTAGTCGCATGACCCCAATGCATAGGCCCCCACTTGATATCATCCGGGTAATATTGGAAAAAAAGATGGTAGAGGCCTTGATGATAGATGCAGCCATTTGGGTCGTTAATCCAACTGGTTTCAGGAGTAAAGTGGATGCTTGGTCGGTACGGAGCCGGTAGTGTCATTATCAAGGTTCCTTTGAGGCCTTTATTATTAGAAAAAAACGGATGTCTAGTGGCTCAAAATGGGTTGCTGCATTGAAAAAGCCTTGACATCGATGTCATCCTATCTAAAATGACATCGATGTCAAAGTATAAATAGAAAAAAATATGGCAACCATATACGACGTAGCAAAACATGCAGGAGTCTCTCCCAAAACTGTCTCACGGGTGCTAAACCATAGTGAATCAGTAGCGGAATCAACTCGTATAAAAGTTGAAGCGTCCGCTTCTGCTCTGGGTTATGTACGTAATAGCGCGGCAAGTTCAATGCGTTCAAAGCAATCAGGGTTGATAGGCTTGATTACGGGCGCGATCTCTCTAAATACTATGCACTCATCTACCGCTGCGGGTCTGCCAGATATTTTCATTATTCAGGGGATTCAGAAAGTCATCCAGGGCAGCGGAAAAACCTTGCTCATCGCAGACACTGGGGGAGATCGTAGTCGTATTCCAGGCTTAATTCAGACGTTTTTAGAGCATCGTGTCGAAGGAGTGCTCTACGTAGCAGACCACCATCAAAATGTTGAGCTAGACATACCCAAAGAACAAATGAACTTGGTACTCGTCAATTGCTTTGATCAATATAACACGCCTTGTGTGGTACCGGATGACTGCGAAGGGCAATGTAGCGTGGTCAGTAAACTGATCAGTGAAGGGCATACTCGAATAGCGTACATCACATTAAGTGATCATATGGTCGCAACTCAGTTACGAAAAGAAGGTTATAAGAAAGCCTTGGCTGCAGCGAATATTGAGTTTGATGAAAACTTGGTTAGCCCAGGAGAACAAGTACAAAGCCATATTACCGAAAGCTACTTAGAACAGGTCTTGGATAAGCTGTTTGCGCTTCCTTCACCGCCAACGGCAATTTGTTGCGGTAACGATAAGATGGCGTTGGTTTTATATGGAGTGTTGCGCAGTCGAGGTATAGAGGTTCCTCAAGATGTATCAGTGGTCGGTTACGATAACTATCGCGAAATTGCTGAGAGCGTATCGCCCGAATTGTCCACCATGAACCTTCCATATTTTGAAATGGGTCAGTTGGCGGCTGAGCAAATCCTCAAACTAATTAAAGGTGAATCTTTAGGCTCTGAGCTGAAAAAACGTGTAGGTAGTCGTTATGTTTGGCGAAGGTCAACCAAATTAATCCGTTAACAAAATAGCTCGGATAAGCGGAAATTGATTTTTGTAACTTAAATGACATCGATGTCATTTAGATGATCGCATGATCATGGACTATAGGAATGTAAAAAATGAGAATAAAAATGAAAAAAACATTACAAGCAATCTCTTATACATTAATTGCTAGCCCATTTTTAAGCGGTGCTGCTTTAGCTGCTACCGATTTGTCTTTGTGGTACCACGGCGCGGGTAATCCAGCGGAGGCCAAAGTCATTAACCAAATTGTTGCTGATTTCAACGAAAGTCAGACTGATTGGCGTGTTGTGATGCAGAGCTTTCCACAGGAATCTTATAATGATTCGGTAATAGCGTCAGCTTTGGCTGGTAACCTGCCAGATATTCTAGATGTCGATGGCCCAGTGATGCCTAATTGGGCTTGGGCGGGGTACATGCAGCCGCTTTCTATTGATGAAAAGCGAATAGAGGGCTTCTTGCCGGGCACAAAAGGATATTGGGATGGCAAGCTATATTCGATTGGTTTGTGGGATGCAGCTGTTGCGATGGTTACTCGCCGTTCTACATTAGAAAAGCATGACATCCGGATACCCACGTTAGAGCAGCCATGGACTAAAGAAGAGTTTGATCAGATTCTGGCTAAACTTAAAGCAACTGGTGAATACGACTTTCCGTTAGATCTAGGGATGGCATGGAAAGGGGAATGGTACCCGTATGCATTCAGCCCGTTATTGCAAAGTTTTGGCGGTGATATTATTGATCGCACGACCTATGCTTCGTCGGAAGGCGTACTCAATGGAGATGAGGCAATTGCATTTGGCGAGTGGTGGCAGAACTTATTTGCAGAGGGCCTGGCGCCGGGAACGTCTCAAGATGCGGCAGACCGTGATACGGGCTTGGCCGATGGCAAATATGCAATTTCGTGGAATGGCAACTGGGCGGCTTTAAATGCGCTTAAAGCACACGATGATACTCTTTTCTTACCAGCCCCTGATTTTGGTAACGGTCCTAAAATCGGTGCAGCTAGCTGGCAGTTTGGCGTTTCTTCCTCCAGTAAATACCCCGAGGCGGCTTCGCAATTTATTGAATTCGCGCTGCAAGATAAATACTTAACAGCGTTTTCTAACGGCATGGGTCTAATTCCGCCTACGAAAGAAGCCGCAGCGGCCAGTGAGCATTATGCAGACGGCGGCGCTATGGCGGTGTTTTATGAACTATCTGAAAAGCAAGCCGTCGTGCGTCCTGTAACCCCTGGCTATGTTGTGGCAGCTAAAGTATTTGAAAAAGCATTGGCCGACATCGCTGACGGTGCGGATGTTGCTGATACGCTTGATAGTGCCGCTGATGAAATCAGTGATGATGTTCAAAAAAACGCAGGCTACGGCCACTAAGTAATAAAGCCTGCGAAAGCAGGCTTCTCTCGTCTGATATTTGGCTACATAAAGCCGCTATGAATGGAAAAGCACATGGCTAATCAAGGCTCCCGCTTAACTCGTCAAAACCTACATGGGTGGCTGTTTGCCCTCCCAGGTTTTGGTTTGATGGTGATGTTTGTTGTCATCCCTTTTATTTTTGCGATCGTTTTCTCGCTAACAAATCAGCGTTTAATTTCTCCTAACCCTACTGAATTCATAGGTGTAGAAAATTATTCAAACCTTTTAGGATTAGGCGGATTAGTCATTGAGCCTATAAAGGACGATGAAGGCCGCTGGGTGCTTGATTCAAAAGGTGAGTACAAATATCCCCGTACCAGAAAGTTCACGCGTAACAATCCTGATCATCCGGATATCCAAGGGATGAAAGAGTGGTTTTCTTGGCAGTGGGATCATAAAAAAGTAGTTGTTCTGGCCAGTGACCCGGTCTTTATGAAAGCGTTGGTTAATACATTAACCTTTGTTGCTGTAGTTGCACCAATCCAGAGTCTCATAGCTTTGTGTCTAGCGCTATTGATCAATCAACGCCTGCGCGGAATTAATATTTTCCGAACTATTTATTTCATGCCCGTGGTAGTTTCTATTGTTGTCGTTTCCCTTCTATGGCGGTTTATATACGACGGTCAAAATGGCCTCTTGAACTCGGTATTAGCGAGTTTGACCTTTAATCATTTCGAACCGGTAGATTGGCTGGGGAATCCCGATACGGCACTGGGCTCAATTATGGTGATGTCTATTTGGCAAGCCGTGGGCTTTCATATGGTGATTTGGCTGTCTGGCCTGCAAACAATCTCCCCAACTTTATACGAAGCCGCAAAAATAGAAGGAGCTTCGTCCTGGCAAACCTTCCGTTATGTGACTTGGCCAGGGCTTCGTAATACGGCCATATTGGTTGGCATTGTTATCACGATGCAAGCGTTTGCTCTATTTGCACAAATTGATGTAATGACAAACGGCGGTCCATTAGATAGTACACAAACGATTGTGTTCCAAGCAGTAGAGCGTGGTTACGGTAAACAAGATATCTCAGGAGGTTCAACCTTGTCTGTCGTGTTGTTCGTTATCGTTTTGTCCATCTCACTTCTGCAACGCTTTCTGACTCGGGAGAAAAACTAATGGCTACACTTGCTGGGGATAACTATCGCCTAAGGTTAGCGCTACGATATGCGGTGCTTATCCTAATCGCTATCATCTTCATTTTTCCATTAATCTTTATGATTGTGTCGTCATTAAAACCTGACGTGCAGCTCTTGCAAGATACATCATCGTTACGGGCTTTTTTACCTGTTGGTGATATCAGTTTTGATAACTATAAAAATGCTTCTGAACGGGCGCCCATTGGCTTGTTCATGTTTAATTCAGTGCTTGTTACGGGGATAACTGTTTTATTAAGCCTGTTCTTTTGCTCATTAGCGGCTTTTTCGTTTACGTTTTTGAGCTGGAGAGGGCGAGAGGTTCAGTTGTCCATCATCATCGCGACGTTGATTATTCCTTTTGAAACGATTGCTATTCCTATGCTCTTGCTGGTGTCTAAGCTTCCTTGGTTATCGATGGATGGTGTTGAGTGGGGGTGGTTAAACAGTTATCACGTTCAGATTATTCCATTTATCGCGGACGGTCTGACTATCTTTTTGTTCGTTCAATATTTCAAAGATCTGCCCAAAGAACTCATTGAAGCGGCGCGTGTAGAAGGGGCAAGTTGGTGGCAAATTTACCGCTCAATCATTATCCCGTTATCAGGCCCTGTGATTGCTACCGCCGCTATTTTGAAGTTCTTGGCCATGTATAACCAATATCTATGGCCAATCATGGTGACACAAGAGGAACAATATCGTCCTGTTTTGGTGGGGTTGCAGTATTTCTTCCAGCTGAACACCGCTTGGGGAGAGGTGATGGCGTACTTGACGTTAATAACTTTGCCAGTATTGGCTTTTTATTTAGTGCTACAGAGGTCCTTTATCGCATCTATAGCATCCACAGGAGTGAAGGGGTAGCGGCAATTGTAGACATAGATCACCTCGCTCCTCTTAGACGTTATTTATAAAGGTTTAGTAGAAATGGCACATGTAAATTTATCCTCAATACAAAAAAGTTATGGGTCGGCTAACGTCATTAAAGGCGTTGATATTGAAATTAATGACGGTGAATTCGTTGTGTTTGTTGGGCCATCTGGATGTGGAAAATCGACACTCTTACGCATGATAGCGGGTCTGGAAACCATATCCGGCGGTGAATTGTCGATCGACGGCAATGTGGTTAACAATTTAGAGCCTAAGGACCGTGGCATAGCTATGGTTTTCCAGTCATATGCGATTTTTCCGCATATGACAGTGGGAGAAAACGTAGGCTTTGGTTTAAAGATTTCTGGAGTCGATGCGAAAGAAACAGAGCAGCGGGTTAATGAAGCAGCTGAAATTTTAAAAATGAAGCATTTGCTTCACCGTCGGCCTAGTCAGCTGTCGGGTGGGCAGCGCCAGCGTGTTGCCATTGGGCGAGCTATTGTTCGCCATCCAAAAGTGTTTCTTTTTGATGAGCCTTTATCAAATTTAGATGCGTCACTGCGAATGGATATGCGAATGGAAATAGCAAAACTCCATAAGCAGTTGGGTGCCACTATGATCTATGTGACGCATGATCAGGTTGAGGCAATGACATTGGCCGATAAAATCGTTGTGCTCAAAGATGGATTAGTCCAGCAAGTCGGAGCACCGATGGAGCTATTTCACAACCCAGCTAATCGCTTTGTAGCTAGCTTTTTGGGTTCACCTTCAATGAACTTTATTCCAGTGCAGGTGGCAGATGTTAAAGACGATGCTGTTCTTGTAGAGTCGGATGAATTAAGCCCGGTTTGGATTCCGTCCAGAGGAAAATCGTACACAAAAGGACAAAACGTAGAGCTTGGTATTCGCCCTCAATATATTGAGCCGCACCACGAGCGTCATGCTAATTCGTTCAGCGGGCATATTGTATTGACCGAGCGCCTAGGTACTGAAACCGTTTTGGAAATTAAGCTGCTCAACGGGCAAAGTGTTATCGCTTGTGTCAGCCAAGACGAAGTTTTTGATATAGGTGAGGAAGCGAGTTTAAGCTTCGATCCAGAGCGTGTGCATATTTTTGCCGAGTAAGTAGTCTTGGTAGACTTATTCAAAAAGCCCCTGTTCTAGGGGCTTTTTTGTGGGGGCTTGTATGATAGCTGAGGGTGCGCCAAACTTAGCCTGATAGTTCTGTATCATAATGTAAGTAAAAGGCTTTATACATTATTGGGAAACAGCATTATTAGAGAAAATGAAAACCTGTTTAGAGTGTTGACGTATGCTGCTGATGATCGATAATTTTGACTCTTTTACTTTTAATATCGCGCATTATTTATCAGAACTGGGTGCCGATGTCAGGGTACAACGCAACAACGAGCTAACTTTAGACGATGTTGAGCGGCTAGCTCCCTCTCATCTAGTTATTTCCCCTGGCCCTTGTACCCCTGACGACGCAGGTATTTCTCTTGCAGCTATCGAATATTTTGCCGGCAAAATTCCGATTTTAGGTGTCTGTTTAGGTCATCAGAGCATTGGACAAGTATTTGGTGGTAAGATAATTCGCGCACGCCAAGTTATGCATGGGAAAAACTCACCCATCTTTCATCGAAATTCGGGAGTGTTTGCGGGGTTGCCAAACCCAGTGGATGTTACGCGTTATCATTCGCTGGTGGTTGATAAAACCTGTTTGCCTGACTGTCTAGAAATAACGGCTTGGACTCAAAAGGATAATGGCGAGCTGGATGAAATCATGGGGTTTCGTCATCGCACGCTTGATGTAGAAGGCGTGCAGTTTCACCCCGAGGCCGTCTTAACGCAAGAAGGCCATGCTGTTTTTAAAAATTTTTTAACGCGCTGATGTTAGACGGAGCAACAATGGATATAAAACAGGCTTTAGCTCACGTAGCTGAGCGTGAACATTTAACAACAGAACAAATGGCTTCTGTTATGCGTCAGATTATGTCTGGGCAAGCGACGGATGCGCAGATAGGCGCACTATTAATGGGCCTTCGTATGAAGGGTGAGACGGTTGATGAAATTACAGCCGCTGCCAGCGTGATGCGAGAACTTGCTTTACCGGTGGAGATTACGGCTAAAGATGCGGTCGATATAGTGGGCACTGGCGGTGACGGCGCAAACTTGTTCAACGTCTCGTCGGCTTGCTCATTTGTAGTGGCGGCAGCGGGAGGCACTGTAGCTAAACATGGGAACCGTTCAGTCTCATCGAGCTCTGGGTCGGCTGATTTATTAGAAGCCAGTGGTGTTAACCTGTCACTGCAAGCCTCGCAAATAGCGCAGTGTATTAATCAGGTAAGTGTTGGTTTTATGTTTGCGCCGCAGCACCACAGTGCCATGAAATACGCGATAGGTCCACGTAAAGAAATGGCCATGCGCACTCTCTTTAATGTGTTAGGGCCGCTTACCAATCCCGCCGGTGTTCGACATTATCTACTGGGTGTTTTTGATAGATCTTTATGCAAACCATTGGCTGAGGCGCTCAAAAACCTGGGAGCTGTTCATGCAATGGTGGTGCATGCGGCTGAAGGTCTTGATGAAATTTCGTTAGCCGGAAATACCTATGTAGCTGAATTAAAAGATAATGAAGTTACTGAGTATACTTTAACGCCTGAAATGGCCGGGTTATCGGCGCAAAGTTTGGACGGTCTACAGGTGGGTAGTACAGAAGAAAGCCTTTCGTTAATTAATGCCGCTTTTTCTGGGCAACATGAAAAAGCCATGTCAATGATAGCGTTGAATGCAGGCGCTGCCTTGTATGTAGCTGATAAAGTCGATTCAATTAAAGCCGGTGTCGCTCTGGCACTTGATACAATGAAGCAAGGCAGTGCTGCGAAAAAAATGGCAGAGCTAGCTGAGTTTAGCCAAGGTTTAAACGAGTAAACTATGTCTGAAGTTCCAACGATTTTAAAAACGATTATTAAACGCAAGTATGAAGAAGTTGAAGAACGCAGTGCCAACGTTACTTTAGGTGCGTTAGAACAACGTATAAAACAACAAATGGGAACAGATTTTGATCCCCGAGGCTTTACCGAAAGTATCGCCTTTTCGATTGTTGGTCGCCATTGCGCCGTGATAGCAGAGGTAAAAAAAGCCAGCCCCTCAAAAGGTATTTTACGCGAGCATTTTGAGCCTGCAGCCATCGCTAAGTCATATCAGCGTGGTGGTGCTAGTTGCCTGTCAGTATTAACGGATGCTGACTTCTTTCAAGGGCATGAAGATTATTTGATGCAAGCACGAGCTGCCTGTTCAATGCCTATCATTCGTAAAGATTTTATAGTCGATCCCTATCAAGTTTTTGAAGCACGTGCGATAGGGGCAGATTGTATTTTGCTCATAGCAGCCTCTCTTGAAGATGCTCAAATGGCGGAGCTGAATCAGGTTGCTAAAAAGCTGGGTATGGATGTGTTAGTAGAGGTGCATAATGGCGAAGAGTTAGAGCGTGCTTTGCATCTTGATAACCGTCTAATTGGTATCAATAACCGTGATTTGCACACATTTGATGTGAGTTTGAACACGACTATTGAGCTGTTAAAGGATATCCCTGAAAGTCGGATAGTCGTGACGGAAAGCGGCATTATTACCCGTGAAGATGTGCAGTTAATGCATGAGCATAATGTCCACACCTTCCTGGTCGGCGAGACGTTTATGCGAGCTGATGACCCAGGTGAAAAATTAAAAGCGCTATTTGATTGAGGTAGTTATTGTGACAATGACAACAAAAGTAGAGTGGGATGGCGATGTGCGCTTTAATGCCACTACGGGTACAGGTTTTAATATTACAGTTGACGGTGATCAAAAAGCAGGGCCGCGCCCTATGGAATTGCTGTTGGCGGGTCTTGGTGGCTGCACCAGCTATGACGTGGTAAGTATCCTTAAAAAGTCACGTCAGGATGTTGAAAGCTGCGTAGCTGAAATATCGGCTGAACGTTCCGACGCCGTACCCGCTGTATTTACGGATATTCATGTTAAGTTTGTCGTAACAGGCCGTAACTTAAAAGAAAAAATGGTTGAGCGAGCGGTAAAGCTATCAGCTGAAGAGTATTGCTCTGCCTCTATTATGTTAGAAAAGGGTGGAGTTAATATTACCCACAGCTTTGAAATTATCGCTATTGATTAAATGGTCGACAATTTTACGTTAAAAAGCCCTGTTTTCAGGGCTTTTTTGATGGATCGTCGTTTGGCTTCTTGCGAGCAGTTGGGGGTTGTGGGTTGAGCTTCGTTCCCTTGTTCATGGCAGATGCCTGTTGTTGCCCAGTCTCATTAATAATTTCACCACTGCGAGGCGGTGGGGTTTCCACGGCAGCAGGTTTCGGTGGCGTTGCTACTTTATATTCTGAGCGCTTAGCGTTGGGGCCGCAGGGAAGGCCGCTGAAGGATTTGCTCCCGTCGGCATTAGTGCAGGTATAGACTATGTCGTGTTTGACTGTATCCGCAACGCTCGTGTTGGTCGTGCCAAATGCGAATACGACAAGTGCACATAATAGAGGGTATTGCATTCAGTGTGGCTCCTTCATCAAAGATTCCTCTAAGAGTAGAACAAGGTGTCGATTGGTGAAAGAGTTGATTGCAAACAATTATAGTAATCTGTAAAATGCCGCACTCTTTTGAGAAATACTATTAACCTCCTTGCTTTCGCTCCCTTATTATTTAGCGGTTCGAAGGCTACAACCCGTAAGGAGCTAAAATGCGTCATTACGAAATCGTATTCATGGTTCATCCGAACCAAAGTGAACAGGTACCAGCAATGGTTGAGCGTTACACCAGCGTTATCGAAGGTGCTAACGGTACAATCCATCGTCTAGAAGACTGGGGTCGTCGTCAACTTGCTTACCCTATTAACAACGCCCACAAAGCACACTACATTCTTATGAACATCGAATGTTCACAAGAAACGTTGGATGAGCTAGAAAACATGTTCCGCTACAACGATGCTGTATTGCGTAACATGATGATCCGTCGTAAAGAAGCGATCACTGAAGTATCTCCAATCAAAGCGTCTGAAGCCCGTGAAGAGCGTAAGCCTCGTCGTGAAGATTCTCCTCGTCAGGAAGAAAAAACTGAAGAAGAGAAGCCAGAAGCTGCTGCTACTGAAGCTGCTGAATAATTTAAATAGGAGATATAAAGATGGCTCGTTTTTTCCGTCGTCGCAAGTTTTGTCGTTTCACAGCTGAAAACGTAGTAGAGATTGATTACAAAGATCTTGAAGTACTAAAAGGCTATGTAAGCGAAACTGGTAAGATCGTACCAAGCCGTATCACTGGTACAAAAGCTCGTTACCAGCGTCAATTGGCAACAGCTATCAAGCGTGCACGTTTTATTGCATTGCTGCCTTACACTGACAGCCACCTGTAAGTGTAAAGTGCCTGTTTCGACAGGCTGATGAGTGAATACGGGGTTAGTAAGCAGACTTTATAACTCTGTTTATTAGCCAAGATTTATTACTGCAGTTGAGCTGCAGACCCAAAGAGGTTTACGAGATGGAAGTTATCCTGCTCGAGAAAATTGGTAAACTGGGTTCATTAGGCGATCAAGTGTCTGTGAAAGCTGGTTTTGGTCGTAACTACCTGATCCCAACAGGTAAAGCTGTTCCTGCAACAGCTGATAACGTCACTAAATTCGAAGCACGTCGTGCTGAATTAGAAAAAGCGGCTGCTGAAGCACTAACAGCTGCTCAAGCACGTGCTGAAGCACTGAATGGCTTCAACGTTACTATCGCTTCTAAAGCGGGTGACGAAGGTAAGTTGTTCGGTTCTATCGGTACTCGCGATATTGCTGACGCTATCGTTGCTGCGGGTCAAGACGTTGCTAAAAGCGAAGTTCGTTTACCAGAAGGCGCTTTGCGTCATACTGGCGAATTCGAAGTTGCTCTTCAGTTACACGCTGAAGTTACAACGACTATCACTGTGACAGTTGTTTCAGAAAGCTAATTTCTGAGTAACGTTTCAGTACTAAAAAGCACGCCGTAGAAAACTACGCCGTGCTTTTTTGCGTTTACAGCCCATGATTTTATTCTGGGTATTTGGTTATCTGGTGTACAGTTTGTACAGTGTTAATCGCATAGTTAACGGATGGTATCGAGCCGTTGCGTGTTGCTCGTACAACGTGTGATAGCTGTGTGAGTAGTATCGGTCATAAATTGAGTTGAAGAGGTTGGTATCACCATGGATTACGCTGATATGCAAGATGATGAGGTAGCGCAGATAAAGATAGCGCCTCACTCAATAGAGGCAGAGCAATCAGTCCTGGGTGGTTTGATGCTGGATAACAATACGTGGGATACAGCATCCGAAATTTTGATGGAAGATCATTTCTATCGCCATGATCATCGAATGATCTTTCGGGTCATGCAAAAGCTGGTTAACAATCAACAGCCGATCGATGTGGTTACGCTATCTGAAGAGCTGGATCGAACCGGCGAGCTAGATAAAGCGGGCGGCTTAGATTACCTCGTTGATTTGGCTAAAAATACGCCTAGTGCTTCTAACATCCGTGCGTACTCTGAAATTGTGCGTGACCGCGCATTGCTTCGCCAAATGATTAGTGTTTCGCAAGAAATTTCCGACAGTGCTTTTTTTACAGAAGGGCGAGCCTCGGAAGAAATCTTAAACGATGCGGAACAAAAGATCTTTCAGATAGCAGAAAGCCGGCCCAATCAAGGTGGCCCTGAGCCCATCAATCCATTGCTTAAAAAAGCGGTGGATCGCATCGACTTCTTATTTAACAACAGTGATGAGCTTACCGGTGTAACAACCGGTTTTGATAATCTAAACGACAGAACGGCTGGGCTTCAGCCTTCGGATCTTATTATAGTGGCCGCTCGTCCATCCATGGGTAAGACGACTTTTGCCATGAACTTGGTTGAAAATGCCCTGATGGGCACTAATAAACCGGTTGTGGTATTCAGTTTGGAAATGCCGGCCGATCAATTGATTACACGTATGCTGTCATCTATGGGTCGTATTGACCAAACAAAGATCCGAACAGGTCAGCTAGATGAAGATGATTGGCCAAAGTTAACCACGGCCGTCAACATGCTGCGTGATAAGCCGTTGTTCATTGATGATACTTCGGGTATCAGCCCGAATGAAATGCGGACTCGAGTAAGGCGTATAGTGCGTGAACATGGGGCCGTTTCCATGATCATGATCGATTACCTGCAATTGATGCAAATTAAAACGGGTAAGGCAAATGCGAGTCGAGCAGAAGAGATTTCTGAAATTTCACGATCATTAAAAGCACTAGCTAAAGAGATGGAATGCCCTGTAGTTGCGCTTTCGCAGCTTAACCGTAGTTTGGAGAACCGGCCTAATAAGCGCCCGGTTAACTCAGACTTGCGGGAGTCCGGTGCGATAGAGCAGGATGCCGACGTTATTATGTTTATCTATCGAGATGAAGTTTATAACGAAGACTCAGAGGATAAAGGTATAGCAGAAATTATTATTGGTAAGCAGCGTAACGGCCCCATTGGTACGTCAAAGCTAGCCTTCATTGGTAAGTATTCCCGTTTTGAAAATTTAGCGCCGGGTACCTATACCGACTACGATGAGTAGCTGCGGAGCCAGTGATTAACAGTCGATAGTTACAGTTTTTGGCTGTTTGAGCACTGGCTGCCTTCCTTCGAAAAACTACATTGTATGAACGCTTATTAGGTATCTTTTTGCATGGAGGCTCTAAAGCCATCAGGCATGGGGACTACTTTTCTGGCTTCGTAATCAAAAAATACGACGCCGGTTTTGGCAATAGCCAGCTCTTCAGCGGTTTTCTTATTGGACAACAAATAAAAAATATCGCAGCCGTATTTATTAAAGTCACCTACTGCTACATCTATCTGTATAAGATCACCATAAAAGCCTTCAGAGCGATAAACGATGGCTGAGTCTGTCATTATTAGCCCGCGTCCGTCGATGTTTTGCTCGGTATAGTGATAGTTGTTCAGAAAGCGAACGCGCGCTTCATGAATCATCGATAAGACAGCGTCGTTACCTAAATGGCCGCCATAGTTAATGTCACTGATGCGAATGGGAAGCACCGTTGAAAAAATAAAGTGTTCTGGCATTTCAAGTTTTATACGCGCCATAGTGAACTCCTTTTAAGCAAAATCGACAATCAATTACAGTAGTCAGTTGATCACGACATCCAGTTTTGGTTCGGATGCGGTGTCTTAAAGACTAGCCTATTCTAATCAGTCTCGTATTGATCTAAGTACTGCTTAACCACTCGAACAAGCCCAAGCGTCAGTGCGTCGAGTGAATCATTATCTATCACATAAGGCGGCATTATGTACACGAGCTTACCAAACGGGCGTACCCAGATCCCTTCATCTACCAGCATTTTTTGAATCCGCTGGGCATTAACGGGTTCAGTTAGCTCGATGACACCTATTGCGCCTAAACAACGAACATCAGCCACACCTTTTATCGATTTTGCCGGTGCTAAATTTTGAGTTAATTGCGTCTCTATGCGCTTAATATTGGACTTCCAGTCACTGTTTAGCAGTAATTCAAGACTTTTATTGGCAATGGAGCAGGCTAGAGGGTTACCCATAAATGTGGGGCCATGCATAAAGCAGCCAGCTCCGCCAGAAGAAATCATTTCTGCAATGGCTGATGTGGTAAGGGTGGCCGCTAGTGTCATGTAGCCGCCTGTAATAGCTTTACCTAAACAAAGAATATCCGGTGTGATTCCCGCATGGTCGCAGGCAAAGAGCTCACCTGTGCGACCAAAACCGGTAGCAATCTCATCGGCGATTAATAAGAGTCCGTATTGATCACATAGTGCGCGTGCTCGCTTGAGGTATTCAGGGGAGTAGAAGCGCATTCCGCCTGCGCCTTGCACGATGGGTTCTAGTATAAGTGCTGCTATGTGGTCATGGTGTGTTTCGATGAGCGCCTGTAAAGATAGGATGTCCTGATTATTCCATGGCTTCGAAAAGCCAATTTCTGGACGGTCGGCAAAATAATGCTGTGGTAGGGTTTGGGTAAAAATTTCGTGCATACCGTTCACAGGATCACAAACGGCCATCGCGCCAAAGGTGTCTCCATGATAACCGTTACGTATTGTGATTAATTTGCTTTTCTGAGGCTTTCCTGCAGCGTGCCAGTATTGGATTGCCATCTTGATAGCAACTTCCACAGCAACAGATCCCGAGTCCGCTAAAAATACCTTCTGTAGAGGCTCGGCAGTCATTTCAACTAAGGTGCGGCATAGTTCAATGGCAGGTTCGTGTGTTAAGCCACCAAACATGACGTGCGCCATAGTATCGATTTGTTCATGAGCCGCGGCATTAAGTTCGGGATGCTGGTAACCGTGAATAACTGACCACCACGAAGCCATGCCGTCTATCAGTTCGCGGCCGTCCGATAGCGTTAAGCGAACGCCTTTAGCTGATACAACGGGGTAGGCTGGTGGCGGGTTAATCATCGACGAGTAGGGGTGCCAGATATGTTCTTGATCGTAACGGATTTGCTCGTCGGTGATCGTATCTTTTACAAAACTGCTCATTCGATGTCCTCAGGTATTTCGTGTGGCGTAACGTAAATAGTGCGTATTAGTTTACGCGCAGTGGTCGATGGTGTGTACATAGATTCCCGTGATGTCATCGATAGACCAGCGGATATTGTAATCATGTAATCGTATACCGTAACAACGGTTTGGGTCTCGCTGATAGGCTGGGCGAGGATCGCATCGTAAAATTTCAGTGATTTGTGCTTTTAGAGGGAGTGCTCGAGTACGCTCTATCTCATTCAGCTGTTGTTGTGCTTCGGGCGCAAAACTGACTGCTAGAGTGAGTGGCTGATAATTTTCAGCCAGTGCAAAGTGCGCCTCAGGTAAACAATCGGAATAAGGGACATAAGGCTTTATATCAACAATGGGAGTGCCGTCCATTAAGTCAGCGCCACTGACAAGGAGGCTAACCTGCTGACCGATTATTTCAATGCTATCGAGCGTGACTGCTGATAAACCAATAGGGTTTGGGCGAAAAGGTGAACGCGTTGCAAAAACTCCTCGGCGTTCATTGCCGCCTAATCGAGGCGGGCGTACGGTTGGTTTCCAGCCTTTATCTACGCATTCACTGAATATAAAAACCAACCATACATGACTGCAGCCTTCGAGTCCGCGTACAGCGTCAGGTGACGAATAGGCGGCTTCCAGCACAATACGTGACTGCATGGTGTTAACCAGTCCGGGCTGGCGAGGGATGCCGAACTTTTCTTTAAATCCAGACTGTACGAAGGCAATCGGTTGAATATTCATCACTGGCCTTAAGTAAACGCGTCATAAAGAAGTTTGATACCCATTAAGAGCAGAAAACTATAGCAAACCTTATAGAACCACACGTCGTCAATTCGTTTGTGGATAGCCACGCCCATTAACACACCAATGGGAGCAAGCACGGCTAACGCTAAAGATGTCGTTAACGTTTCAGCAGTAAATTGCCCGAGCATGGTATACGGCACAAGCTTAGTAAAATTGATGGCCGTAAAAAAGATAATAGTTGTGCCAGCATACTCAGCGCGAGGTAAGCGTAAAGGTAGTAAATAGGCATTCAGCGGCGCACCACCGGCATGGATACCAAAACTGGTAAAGCCTGCTAACGCCCCCCATAACGAACCGGCAACTTTGTTTGGTTTTTTAGCTGGGCGGTTTTGGGGCTTAAACCAAAAATTTAATGCAAATAGTAGAGAGATGCCGCCTACAATAATGCGTATATGATCTGCTGTTAGATACTTGAAGGTAAGTGCTCCCAACACAATACCGATACCGGCGGCGGGTAGTAGTTGTAATAAAAGACTTCTATTAACCGAGCCTTTAAATTTCCAAATACCTACGATATCCATTAAACACAGTATGGGAAGTTGTATGGCTGCTGCTTGTTGAGGTGCGATAACTAAGGCCATCATGGGGACCGCTATTAGCCCAAGGCCTCCGCCAAATCCGCCTTTTGATATTGCCGTAATTAGTACCGCTGGAATAGCAACCGCATAAAAAAACGGATCCGTAATCATGACTCATCCTTTGTAGGTTCTTATGTCGGGGCATTGTAGCAGTGCGGCTGCTTTGCTGGCAGCCATTATACGCAAAGGAGTGTTGTTATATCCGTCTGTTTTTAAAGGCTTCCTGGATCTTCTAATAGGTCCGCCTATCATATTCTTTAATCGAGAAAGTCAGGCTCAGGTGTGCGAGCTAAAACCCAAATATCGACTTGCTGTACTCCTGCTAAAAGGAGAGTCTTGGCAATGGCGGCCGCTGTAGTACCTGTCGTCATTACATCATCTATCACGGCCACATGGGAATAAGCAGGGCCTTGATAACGGAAATGCGCTTTCAGGTTACGGCGTCGGTTAAAGCTGTCTAGCTGTGCCTGTGCTTGTGAGGCTTTTACTTTGGTAAGTGATACATAGTCTGTCGGGATGTGTAGAGATTGACTCAAGTGTCGGCATATCCATTCTGATTGATTAAAACCTCGGGTAATGCGTCTCGTAATATGAATAGGTACCGGGATCAAAATCTCCGGTAATGCTTGATGTCGATTGTTAATTTGTCGGATGAGGCAGTCGGTCATCCAGTGGTGATGATGCAAGCCTCGACTGCTTTTTAAGCGAGGTAGTAACGCATTGATAGGAAATAAATATAAAAAGGCTGCTGTCGTATTTGTATAGGGAGGAGGGTGCTGCAAACATTGCCCACATAAATACCCTGAGCGCTGTGCATTCAATGGCAAACCACATTGGAAGCAAGTAAGGTTTGCCCAAGGTAGGTCCTCTAGGCATGGTCTACACAGCTCGCTATCTTGAGCGTGCGGCAAGGAGCATAGCAGACATTTCTGTTTGTTTTTTATACAGATGTTTTTAAATATAGATAACATTGGTTGACAGTTCCTTCTGTCGAATTATGATGGGTCTATATACGCACGACTTAAAATAGAGTGTGCTTGGCTTAGCAGCATTTTAATCAGACTAAGGTTTTCTATAGTGCTCAAGCCAAGCTGAACACCAACGGAGCAAGACAATGAACAACGCCGCACCAATTCGTAATGACTGGACAGTCGCAGAGGTTCAAGCCCTGTTTGATCAGCCGTTTAATGATCTATTATTTCAAGCACAGACTGTTCATCGTCAGCACTTTAACCCCAATGAAGTGCAAGTGAGCACATTGCTCTCTATCAAGACTGGTGCTTGCCCAGAAGATTGTAAATATTGCCCACAAAGTGGACATTACAATACGGGCTTAGAAAAAGAGCGTTTGCTTCAAGTTGAAAAAGTCATCGAGAAAGCCAAGCAAGCGAAAGCGTCAGGCTCCACCCGTTTTTGTATGGGGGCCGCTTGGAAGCACCCCGCAGACAAAGATATGCCCTATGTGGTTGAGATGGTTAAGCAAGTCAAGGCATTAGGTTTAGAAACCTGCATGACGTTGGGAATGCTGACCGAAGATAAGGCTGAGCAATTAGCTGATGCTGGTCTTGATTATTACAACCACAACCTTGATACCTCTCCTGAATTTTACGACAAAATCATCACTACTCGTTCATTTCAAGACCGCCTTGATACCTTAAGTAATGTACGTAATTCGGGTATGAAAATCTGTAGCGGTGGTATTTTGGGAATGGGTGAGACCGCGACCGACCGTATAGGTTTATTGCGCCAGCTAGCGAATATGGATGTTCAGCCAGAGTCTGTTCCTATCAATATGTTAGTGAAAGTGAAAGGTACTCCGCTAGAGAATGTGGATGACTTGGACCCGCTGGATTTTATCCGCACAATCGCTGTAGCACGAATTATGATGCCAGCTTCCCATGTGCGTTTGTCCGCAGGTCGGGAGAAAATGTCTGATGAAATGCAGTCGATGGCCTTTTTTGCCGGTGCTAATTCTATTTTCTACGGCGAGTGCTTATTAACGACACCAAATCCAGAAACACACCGTGATTTGCAACTGTTCAAACGCTTGGGTATTAATCCTGAGCAGCGGATAGAAGAAGATGATCAAGCGCAAGAAGCAGCGATTATCAATACGTTACAAAAACAGCAAGACAGCTCGCATTTTTACGAAGCTTAATGCCATCATCTACAGCCACGGGGGTGTTTGCTGTGCCGTTGGATAGCTAATACCCCTGTCGGTTTCTTTTTAGGTTATGTTCGATGTCATTCGATCAGTTACAAGCCTCACTTGATCAGCGTCGTAGCGATGCTCTGTATCGCCAACGCGCATTGCTACAAAGTCCTCAGCAACCAGAAGCGGTTATTGATGGCCAATCCTATTTAGCCTTTAGCTCTAATGATTATCTTGGCTTAGCTAATCATCCTGAGTTAATCCGAGCGTTCCAGCAAGCAGCCAATGAATATGGAGTGGGTGGCGGATCATCGCATTTAGTGAGTGGACATAGCGTGCATCATCATGCGCTGGAAGAAGAGCTGGCTGCTTTTACTGGGCGAAAACGAGCCCTACTCTTTTCGAACGGCTATATGGCCAATATTGGTGTGATCAATGCGTTATTAGATAAGCAAGATGCTGTTCTTCATGATCGGCTTAATCATGCTTCGCTACTGGACGCCGGTTTGTTATGTGGCGCCCGCTTTCAGCGGTATTTACATAATGATATTGGCAGCTTAAAGCAGCGCTTAAGCCGCTGCGAAACGGCCCGTCGTACCCTAGTTGTCACCGATGGCGTATTTAGCATGGATGGCGATGTGGCGGATTTACCCGCGATATGTGAAACGGCTAAAGCAGCTAAAGCGTGGGTGATGGTTGATGATGCGCATGGATTTGGAACATTAGGCCCAACCGGAGGAGGGTGTGCTGAGCACTTTGGATTGGATACTGATCATCTCCCAGTATTAATGGGAACACTCGGCAAAGCTTTTGGTACTTATGGCGCTTTTGTTGCAGGCGATGAGGCGCTTATAGAAACATTAATTCAACACGCTCGTAGTTATATCTACACCACCAGTATGCCACCTGCAGTAGCGGCTGCAACGCGGGTCAGTTTGCAGTTAGTTATCAAAGAACAATGGCGGCGAGAGCATCTTGCGTTACTAATTGATCAGTTTCGTAAAGGTTGCCAGCAACTTGGCTTAGAGCTAATGGATTCCCCAACGCCAATCCAGCCGATCTTGATAGGTGATTCAGAAAAAGCGCTACAGGTTAGCGCCGCGTTGAAAGCAAAAGGGATTTGGTTAACGGCAATTCGGCCCCCGACGGTTCCACAAGGGGGTGCACGGTTACGGGTGACGTTAACGGCGGCGCACACTGAGGCACAGGTTACGCAATTACTTGAGGCGTTATCAGAGGTTGCTGTATGAAGGTGGTTGTAGAGGGCGGTGTTCATATCAGAGTGGCAGGTGATGTGCAGCATCCACTGTTAGTTTTACTTCACGGTTGGGGAATGACGGGGGAAATCTTCGACCCTATAGTGAGTCAGCTGAGTGAGCACTTTCGGGTGGTCATACCTGATTTGCCCGGGCTTGGACAATCTGAACCCGCCCTCGCATCAAATGGTTTGACGTTGGCTGGTTTGTCGCGCCAACTTTTTGAAGCTTTAACCCCCGTTTTGACTGATAAAGCCATGATTGTGGGCTGGTCGTTAGGAGGTAATGTGGCAGTACAGCTAGCTGCTGATTACCCAGAGAATATTACGGGGGCGATATTAGTGGCCTCGAATCCTTGTTTTGTAGAACGACCAGACTGGCCGACGGCTATGCCAGAATCGACTTATCAGTCATTTTCCGAGGCACTCCAAGAAAATCCAGATAAAGTGTTGCAGCGCTTTGCGTTAT
Organism: Neptunomonas phycophila; assembly: GCF_001922575.1. Lineage (NCBI taxonomy): Bacteria > Pseudomonadati > Pseudomonadota > Gammaproteobacteria > Oceanospirillales > Oceanospirillaceae > Neptunomonas > Neptunomonas phycophila. The sequence continues at coordinate 658,769 of NZ_MRCI01000001.1, forward strand.
TGCAAGTTAAAGGTGACCCCAATGCACGCGTCCTGCTAACGAGGATCAAAAAGTTGTTATCGGAAGCGGCACCAGCGCAACTGAGTGAAACCTTAAGGTTACTGGCCTGCGACAACCGCCCAGTTTTACATCAACTTCAGCAGCCTATTTTGCATGTGTTAGGTACAGAAGATACGTTGGTTCCTATCGCGTTAAGGGAAGCTTTGGCAGAAAGCTATCCTCATCATCAAATACGGACGGTTGATCAGTCAGCGCACCTGCCGTTTTTGAGTAATCCTGATCAGTTTGTGCAATATGTTTGGCAGTTTGCGGCTCAATGCCAGTGTAAGAGCGTGTTGTAATGGATAATCAGTCGCAAGCTATCAACAAGCAGCGTATTGCTGAATCATTTAGTAAGGCCGCTAGCACCTATGACAGCGTAGCGGCTTTGCAGCGTGATATAGGTCATCAATTGTTAACGCAATTGCCAGCTGTCTTTCCGGCGGACGCGAACGTGTGCGATTTAGGCTGTGGTACAGGGTATTTTACCGAATACTTAGTCAATAGATGCGTTGCTCCGGTTAAATTGGGCGCTGTTACTGCCGTTGATTTAGCTCATGGAATGCTAACCCACGCCCGCAATATGCGTGCGCTCGCGCCGGTTAATTGGGTATGTGGTGATGCGGAACAATTGCCACTTGCCAGTGATGCAGTTCATTATTTGTTTTCCAGCTTAGCCATTCAGTGGTGTCAAAATTACCCAGCGCTGTTTCAGGAAATAGAACGCGTTTTAGTGTCGGGTGGGGAAGCGCACATCGCAACGCTTGGCCCCCATACACTGTATGAGTTGCGTGAAGCGTGGGCCTGTGTTGATTCATTTACCCACGTCAACCAGTTTACGGATCTTCCGGAATTGATTAACGCAATGGCTGCAGCATCCTCGCTTACCTGTGAAGTAAAGGTAGCGAACACAGTGCTTCAGTATGCGGAGCTAAAGCAGTTAACGCATGAGCTCAAGGCATTGGGAGCGCACAATATGAATGCCGGGCAATCTAAGGGCTTAACGGCTCCTCAGCGGCTAAAAGCGTTTAAGCATGCGTACGAACAACAGCGTAATGAGCACGGTTTTTTACCGGCAACCTATGAAGTTTATTATCTAACCTTAAGGAAGCCGTGATGGCAAAACGACATTTTTTTGTGACAGGAACCGATACAGATGCCGGTAAAACCTGTGTGTCTACGGGGCTATTAGTTAAAGCGAATCAACAAGGCTTACGCACGATAGGTCTCAAGCCCGTATCGGCGGGATGTGAAGATACAGAACAAGGCTTAGCTAATGATGACGCACTCAAATTACAAGCGGCGGCGACTCAGGTATTAAGTTATCCAGAAATAAATCCGTTTGCTTTCGAGCCGCCTATCGCCCCGCATATAGCAGCCGAACAAGCAGGGCGAAAGCTCAGTGCAGATCGGATAGCGGCCATGTGCCGTGGTTCTATGATGCATCCGTGTGATTTTTTACTCGTAGAAGGTGCTGGTGGTTGGCGAGTCCCACTGAATGCGCGCGAAACGTTTGCTGATATACCTCGGTTATTAAATATGCCAGTCATTTTAGTCGTAGGCGTGAAGCTGGGGTGTATTAATCATGCACTCTTAACCGCAGAGGCCATTGTGCGGGATGGTTGCCAACTGGTGGGGTGGGTTGCTAATACGATTGACCCACATATGAGCTGCTTTGATGAAAACCTAGCAACATTAACGACTAAATTTAATGCTCCTTTATTAGGTGTGGTTCCTCATTTGAGTGATGTAACTCCAGAAGGCGTGGCTGAGCATTTAGATATCAAAGCGCTGCTAGACTGATGAGTTAATACTATAAGTTGTATGTTTATTGATCAGAACTTGAAAAGATTGCATGTTCAGCGGCTAGTAAACTGGCGTATGTTGCCTACACTTATTTTGGTAGGCGTGTTTAGAGTTAGTCTCTAACGCGCATTGATGATTTCTAACATTGATAACTTCTAAATAGTAGCAAGGAGCGGCAGATGAATATCTCAAATGCTCTACAAACGGGTCTGATCGGCTTAAACCGTAATCTCGATAACAACCTTAAAGCCTCGGGTGATCAACAAGGTACAGGTCAAGTGGCCGTTGCAGAAATGGCATCCGGGCGTGATGTTGATAATGCTGTTCAACAAACCACAGTGACCCCAACTACAGAAGCGGCAACCACCAAGGTGGTAACTGATGCTTCTGAAGTTTTGGGTACCAATATCGATGTGCGCGCGTAACCGCCTAAGTGTCATAAAAACGGTTCAGCGGGTGGCATTATGATGATCACACAGGTGTCGTCTTCCATCACCTTATCCTCTTCGGCGACAAAGCGCCCAGACGTTGATTCGGTATCGAGTTCGCTCAGCAGCCAGAAAAACGAGGCGTTGGGCAAACCTGTAACTCCTCATTCCATTTCATGTGTTCCTGAATCGGGAGCGAGTGAGTCTTCAACTGCCGCTTCTGGAGCGGAATCCGTTAACCAAGTTCAAGGTAGCGCTGCGGTCACTAATGAAAGTACCGAGGCGGACCTGCAAATCGAAGCCGAGATAAAAGCACTTGCAGAGCGTGATCGCGAAGTCCGAACGCATGAGCAAATACATGCATCGATTGGGGGGAAGCATGCATCATCCCCTTCGTATAGCTATGAACGAGGTCCAGATGGGCAACAATATGCGGTTGAAGGTGAAGTGCGGATCGATACTTCCCCCGTGGCTGATGATCCGCAAGCAACATTAGAAAAAGCCGAGGTTATTATGCGTGCGGCACTGTCGGTAGCGGAGCCATCTACGGCTGATCGACAAGTGGCAGCCGACGCAAGGGCCATGGCGGCAGAAGCGCGTGCTGAGATACTCCGAATAGAATCTAACGAACAAGGGACTGAAACTGTAAAAGAGCCAGACGATGAAGCTGTTTCAGAAGTGGAGCAAGAAAAAGCACAACAAGATGAAGACATGGCTGATGCACTAAACGAAGCTCAGCAACAACAAAACGAAGTGCAAACCAGTGTTGCTGAGCAGTTTCAAGCTTTTAACGAGCGCCTCAACGACATTAATATGGCGATGCGACGAATGAACTCAGTGTTAGTAGAAACGGGCGCTTTTTCTAAATTGTTCCCCGAAGGCTCCGTAATCGATAAATCGGTCTGAGTACCATGCTTGATTTATTCCTTACTTAAAAAGCTCATTACCATCCGCGAAAATGCCACGGCTTTTTCTGCATGAGGCCAGTGGCCTGCTCCTTGGATGATTTTGAAACTCGCCTTTGGAAAAAAGCCCATAATAGCCGCTTGGTACTCGGCAATGAGGTAGTCTGAATTAGCCCCTTTGATGAATAACGTGTCCTTTGTAAACTGGGCGCCGGCTAATGCTGTAGGGGCTTTGCTTATTTCATCATACTGTTGAGTTAACACGGGTAGGTTCATACGCCAGGCAAACTGTTTCTCACTATTTCGGTATAGATTCTTTAGCAAGAAAGCGCGAACACCTATATCACTAATAAAGTGAGCTAATGAGGCGTCGGCATCTGAACGAGATTTTATGTTAGGCAAGTTTAGGGTGTTTAAACCTTTAAGCACATCATCATGATGGCGTTCGTAATGTACAGGTGCGATATCAACAATGATTAGCTGCTGAATGCGTTCAGCGTGGTTTAATGCCATTTGCATAGCAACTTTACCGCCCATTGAGTGGCCCATCAATTTAGCAGTCTTTAAGCCAAGATCATCCATTAGCTCAATAACATCGTCTGCCATGACGGAGTAGTTCATCTCATCACTGTGAGGGCTACGACCATGGTTACGAAGATCCACAGCAATAACGTTGAATGATTCACTAAGCGTCTTGATCTGGCTTCCCCAATTTTCTAACGTCCCAAATAAGCCATGCAAGATAATGAGTGGTTGGCCGTTACCGAGAGTTTGATAGTGTAGTTTCATCGATAAAATCCTTCATGGCGAGCAAGGTTGGGAGGCTAAGATAAGCGCGAGATAGATTGCAGAACTGATTGGAAGAACCTAACCCAGATTTTTAACGCCTAGGTTAGGTCGTGGCACGGCTTACAGAATGTCGAGTAACTCAACATCAAAAACCAAAGTAGCGTATGGAGGAATGCCACCTGGTGAGCCTTGAGCGCCATAAGCTAAATCAAAAGGAATGGTTAAGCGCCACTTAGCACCTACATTCATCAATTGAAGTGCTTCTGTCCAACCTGCAATAACACCGCCTACTGGGAACTCAGCAGGTTGGCCGCGATCAACAGAGCTATCGAAAATTTTGCCATCGGTAAAGGTGCCGTGGTAATGCACACGTACTTTAGAATCGGCTGTTGGTTTTGCTGATGTCGCATCGCCAGCTTCTACCACTTCGTATTGTAAACCTGACTCGGTAACAGTAACGCCTTCACGCTTAGCGTTGTCAGCTAGGAATGCGGCGCCGGCTGCGCTCGCTTCTTTGGCTTGTGCTTCACGTTCCGCTTGAATGCGTTTATTTAGCTCATCAAACGCGGCTTGGATATCAGCCACTTCAACTGCCAATGCTTCGCCGTTGTAAGCATCTTTAATACCAGCAGCAACGGCATTAAGATCGATACCTTCAAAACCGTTTTGAGCGAGCTGATCGCCCATTTGGCGACCAATGCCATAGCTGGCGTGCTGCTCCATTGTTTCAAACTTTAATTCAGACATTAATTAACTCTTAACACTAGTAAATGAGCGGGAAATCGTACCACAGGATATGGCTTAATGCTCCTTGACGAAGAGTAAAGGATCGACACGTGTATTGTTTAAGCTAACACTCCAATGCAAGTGCGGACCCGTAACCCGCCCTGTTTTACCGATCAAGCCAAGGTTGTCGAGCGTATTAACCTTATCGCCGACCTTGACGTTGATTTTGCTCATGTGGCAATACATAGTCGTGAGGCCGTTTCCGTGATCTAAAATAACGGTATTGCCATTAAAGAAATAGTTCCCGACCGCCGTAACTACTCCAGGCGCCGGTGCCCAAATTGGGTCGCCCTGAGGCGCAGCAATATCTAAACCGCTATGTGGGTTGCGGGCTTGATTGTTGTAAAAACGCTTCAAACCAAAGGGGCTACTAAACCGGCCTTTAGCAGGCAAAATAAATTCGGTAATGGGGTTAGCGTCACGCCATGCTGTAAATGCGGCTGTCATTTCCGCTTTTTCTACCTTCCAGCGTTCCACTTGAGCTGGGTCTGGATTAACGTGCTTTTTGTTCTTAATCGTCAGATATTGTGCTTTGTATTCTTTAGGCTCCACTGAAAAATAATAGTCTTTGCCGTTTGCTACCATGTGTTGGGAGTCAGCTGGTTTTATGTTGAGTGGTAGCCCTATGACGGCCGCCCAAGGCGCTTTGTTCTGCAAATACGTGCCTTGGGTTGGTGTAACCATCACCCGGTGGCTTCGGTACCAGGCATTCGGTCGTTTATTCATGTCGGTGCCTTCTAGTGGAATAATCGCAATTCCACCTGGGGTGCGTGACTCTTCAGGCAAACTGGCTGCTGAAGCCGTAGCAATAAGAGCGGCAGCACTTAGCATCCAAACTTTGACTGAAAAACGTAATCCTGAAAGCAGGGTGATCATGATGGTTCCTTATCGTTGCGTACTGTGTTTGCAGGTGAATTCAGATTGTGTGAAGTTGTTATTGCTTCATCACTATTTATCGATTCTTGAGAGTTAATTGTTTCAACACGGCAAATAAGGTTGCCATGGCGTAAACGGTTAATCACTTGATCGCCAATTTTAACGTCATTAGCATGGGTGATGACTGGCCCGTTCGCTACACCGGAGGGTGAACGCTTGTCGACGTCTACCGCTTGCACAATGGCATAGCCACGCTCCAAAGTAGCTAAAGGATTTACCGCATTTAGCCGGGTGAGTAAATTTCCCAGCTGATAGCGCTGACGATCCGTTTGGTTAACCATAGCTCGACGGAGTTTTTCGTCAGCTCGGTTTAAACGTTCACGCATGTGTTCTATTTGACGCGCTGGATGATGACGCTCGAGTTGACGGGCCGCTATGTCTGTTTGGTATCGTGCTTTGGTGAGCTGCTTTTGTATCAGCGCATGGAGACGCTTTTCGGCAAAATCGAGTCGACTGCGCTGCTCCCTTAAACGTTCACCAGGGTGACGCAAGCGTTTTTTCAGAGCGTTAAGTTGATCTTGGCGTTGATTGAGCGATATACGTAGTTGCCTTTCGAGGCGCGCACTGAGTCTGTCTATTTGGATGCGCAACGCATCTTGATCCGGGCTGATCAGCTCGGCAGCCGCTGAAGGGGTAGGAGCGCGTAGATCCGCTACTAAATCAGAAATCGAAAAGTCCACTTCATGCCCAACAGCACTAATGATAGGAATAGGGCAATCGAAGATGGCACGGGCGAGCGCTTCGTCATTGAAAGGCCATAAGTCTTCAAGAGAGCCTCCACCGCGGCCAATAATAATTAAGTCAGCCGTTTGGTGATGAATAGCAGCCTGAAGTGCTTGGATTAATTGTTGAGGGGCTTCACTACCTTGCACTACAGATGGATAAATAGTGACGGGTAAACTAGGGAAGCGTCGTTTTAACACGCTTAATATATCGTGTACGGCTGCACCGGTTGGAGAGGTGATCACCGCCAAATGGTTTGGGTGCGAGGGGATACTTTTTTTGTGAGCCGAGCTAAAAAGCCCCTCCGAAGATAACTTGGCTTTTAAGGCCTCAAAGGCTTGCTGTAGTTTACCTTCGCCGTCGGATTCCATTGAATCAACAATGAGCTGGAAGTCGCCACGGCCTTCGTACAGGCTAACTTTACCCGTGATGATGACTTGATCGCCTTCCTTAGGCGAAAAACGCACACTCATATTGCGATTACGAAACATGGCGCAGCGAACCTGTGCGCGGTCATCTTTGAGTGTGAAATACCAATGGCCAGATGCAGGGCGGGAAAAGCTGGATAGCTCGCCAAGCACTCGGATCTGGAAAAAGGATGATTCTAACAATGACTTAGCTTCACGGTTGAGCTGCGAGACAGTCAGTGCAGTTTTTTGACGATTAATTGTACTTTGCATGAAGCTATCTTAAACCAAGCATACAAACGGAGCTATGAGATTAGTAGCCAAATGGTAGACGTTAAGTAGAGAAACCTTGTCTATTCAGTACTTGTCGATCATGTGAAGGGTGTTAATCTGGCTGAGTAAATAGGAGACCTCAATGTGAATTACAAACGTCTAGAAACTTTTATTCGGGTAGCTAAGTTAGGTAACTTTCGCAAAGCGGCGGAGTTGATGCATACAACGCAACCAGCAATTTCCGCTCGCATCTCAGCACTTGAATCAGAGCTTGGCGTTAAGCTTTTTACACGGGAAGGAGGTTCTAGTCCGATAGCGCTCACGCCAAAAGGAAAAGAGTTGCTGCCTTATATCGAAAAGATTCTGTATCAATCTGAGCAGCTGCGCCGTCGGGCAGAGGTTTCAACAGCCTATTCAGGGCTATTGCGTTTGGGAGTATCAGAAACAATCGTCAATACCTGGCTTCCCGCTTTTTTGGCAAAAATACATACTGATATGCCCAAGCTTGATGTAGAGCTAACCGTTGATGTAACCAGTTCGATTGCTGCGGGAATTAAGGATCATTCGATTGATTTAGGCTTATTAATGGGACCTATATCTGAACCCAATATTGTTAATTTAGACTTGTGTACGTATACCTTGTCTTGGGTGGCAAGCCCGCAATTAAAACTACCTCGTCGTCTGCTTTATTTGGAAGAGTTAGCTCAGTGGCCCATTATTACGTATGCTCGAAACACCAAGCCCTACGCAGAAATTAATCAAAGGTTTCGTAGTTTAGAGGGGCCATCAGCCCGCTTTTTTGCTTCGGCATCACTCGCGGCATGTCGAAGCTTAACCATTGATGCCGTAGGTGTTGCTACCCTCCCTGATATTTTAATTACCAAAGAGCTGGCCGCCGGAGAACTCCATAAAATTCGTTCTATTTGGCTGCCTAGCGCCTTGAAATTTACCGCGTCTTACTCGGATGATGTGTTTAACCCAGTGGCTGAAAAAGCAGCAGAAATAGCGGTCGAGATAGCGGAGCTTTATAAAGAATCCTGATATTCGATAAAAAAAATTGATCAAATAACCCAAAAAAACACGATTAGACTTTTTATAGCGTCAACTCTTAATCTCTATAAGCAAGGAAGCGAACACATTATTTAGGAAGCCTATATGTCTCAGTCGGTCACACCATTATTGCAACAAACTGCTAATTTGCGATTGTCCATACGTCAAGGGGAGCACCGAGGGCCAACCAGCGGTTTAGCAACCGGCGCTATGCAAGGCAATATAGTTATCCTTCCTGCTGATTACGCCAATGAATTTTTACTTTACTGCCAGTCTAATCCTGTTTCTTGCCCTCTGATTGGCGTCTCCGAAATGGGTAACTATGCACTCCCTTCGTTGGGGGCTGATATCGATATGCGCTTTGACCTTCCCGAGTATTGTATCTATCGAGATGGTGAAAAAGTTGAGAGTCGTGAAAGCATTGAAGACCTCTGGCAAGACAACTTTATAGTTTTTGTTTTAGGGTGCTCTTTTTCATTTGAACATGCGTTGACTCAAGCGGGTTTGACACCGCGCAACATTGAGCAAGGTGTGAACGTTTCAATGTATGAAACTAGTATCCCTACGGTCCCAGCAGGCCGCTTTTTTGGCAATACAGTGGTCACAATGCGACCTTATGTGCCTAAAGATGCCATTCGTGCTATCCAAATTACCACCCGATTTCCCAAGGCACATGGTGCGCCCTTACATTTCGGGGATCCAACCCTTATCGGTATCAACAATTTAGCCGCCCCAGACTTTGGTGACCCTGTAGCGCTACGCGAGGGAGAGACGCCAGTTTTTTGGGCTTGCGGTGTAACGCCTCAGCTGGCTATCCGAAACGCCAAACCCCCACTGTGTATTACGCATGCTCCCGGAAAAATGCTGGTGACGGATATTCTCGATACTGATTTGGCGGTGTTTTAAGTTTCTGCTTTACCATGCCCAAGCCTTGGTGAGGGTGTGGTATTTCTCAATAACCAACAATAAGACAACCACTCCACAGGAATAGGACAGGAACAATGAAAAAACTCACTTCGGCTCTTGTGTTTAGTAGCTTGCTTTCCACCTCCGCTTTCGCTGATAAATGGCACATGCCAACGCCTTATGGGGATGGGAATTTACCCACTCAAATAGCGTATAGTTTTGCTGCAGAGATAAAAGAAAAAACCGGTGGAGATCTGGACATTACTGTTCACTCTGGAGGTTCGTTAGTTAAACATACTGAAATTCCCAAAGCTGTGAAGTCTGGCCAAGTACAGGTGGGGGAAGTGTTTATGGGGATTTTAGGTAATGAAGACCCTATTTTTAAACATGACAATATCCCTTTTTTAGCAACATCATACGATGAAGCGAAGCAGCTGTGGGAGGCGGCAAAACCGGCGGTAGAAAAGCAATTAGATAAGAGTGGTATGAAGTTGCTTTATACAGTGGCTTGGCCAGCTCAAAGCTTGTACACCGAAATGCCAGTAGAGCAACTGAGTGATTTATCTGGCGCTAAAATGCGTGCGTACAGCCCATCTACGTCTCGGTTAGCGGATTTAATGGGAACAACTCCCACCACAATTCAGGTGCCTGATATCCCACAAGCATTTAGTACCGGAATTATCCAAGCAATGATTACCTCCCCATCGACAGGTGTAGATAGCCAAGCATGGGATTACGTTAATTACTACACCGACGTGAAAGCATGGATTCCAAAAAATATTGTGGTCGTGAATAAGCGGGCTTTTGGTCGGTTGGATAAAGAAACTAAACGTATTGTTTTAGAAGCGGCTGAGCATGCCCAAGAGCAGAGCTGGAGCAAAGTCGCTGAGCGTGCAGATAAAGATACAGCCTTATTAGTTGAAAATGGCATGAACGTTAGTGAGCCTTCTGAAAAATTAATCAGTGAACTGCAAACCATTGGCGAAACGATGATCTCTGAGTGGAAAGCCGAAGACCCTAAAGAGGTGGGTGCTATTCTAGATCGCTATAACCCGTAAACAGTCTGCCTCCTCTTCGAGGAGGCGGCTTCCCGCCAAGAGTACACGCTATGAAAAATTTTAAAAACATTGGTTATCAATTGTGTGGCTGGCTGTCAGGGCTGTGTATTGTCATCATTACTTTATTACTACTGGCTCAAATAGTAGGACGCTTGTTTGGTTTTATCGTGCCGTCTGCTGAAGATTTTGCCGGTTTTGCTCTCGCATCATCTACTTTTTTAGGGCTTGCATATACTTTTCGAGAAGGAGGGCACATTCGCGTTACCTTGGTTATACAACGATTTGCCGTTGGCCCTCGTAAAGTTCAAGAAGCTATTATTTTGACTCTCAGTTTAGTGTTATCCATTTTTGTAGCGTACGCCTGCTGCTATATGGTCTACGAGTCATATATTTACGATGAAGTCTCATACGGATATGTTCCCGTTGCTTTATGGATTCCTCAGCTGTCAGTTGCTATTGGTGCTATCGCTCTGGCACTCGCTGTTTTTGATGCTTGGTTAAGCGCCATTCGTGGTCGCACTCCAGAATATATAACCCACGAAAACGAACTTTCGTTAGAGGAGTGACATCATGGATTTAACCGTTATTTCAATTATTTTGGCAGTGACCATGCTGGTGATGCTTGCTTTTGGCGTCTGGGTTTCGTTTACCTTAATCATTGTGGGTGGTATTGGTTTAGTTTTATCCGAAAACTATCAAGTAGGGTTGTTGTTTTCGACGTCGGCTTGGGGAGCAAGCACGGCATGGTCTTTAACGGCCTTGCCACTCTTTATATGGATGGGCGAAGTACTCTTTCGGACTCGGCTTTCGGAAGACTTATTCAAGGGCTTATCTCCGTGGTTATCCTCAGTGCCGGGCAGATTGTTACATGTCAATATTTTGAGCTGCGGTATTTTTGCCGCCGTTTCAGGCTCTTCAGCGGCAACCGCCGCGACGATCGGGCGAATGACCCTGCCTGAATTAAAAAAACAAGGCTACAGCGAGCGGATGGCTATCGGGACGCTTGCTGGCTCAGGTACGTTGGGCTTGTTGATACCACCTTCAATTATATTGATTGTTTATGGTGTCGCTGCTGATGTTTCAATTGCTCGTTTGTTTATTGCAGGAGCGTTGCCAGGGTTATTACTTGTCTCTCTTTTTATGGGCTTTACCATGATTTGGGGCATGATGCATAAAGATGAATTGCCGCAAACGACTCGCGAATCGGCCAGTTTGCGTGTGTGTATTAAAGCGCTAAAGCAACTGCTTCCGGTAACGGGGTTGATTGGCTTTGTTCTAGGCTCAATTTATGGCGGTTTAACCACACCCACTGAAGCGGCTGCGATAGGTGTTACGGGAGCGTTGGTGATCGCCGCTTTGACGGGTTCTTTGAATATGGCCAGCTTCATGGATAGTCTGCTAGGAGCCGTTAAAAGCTCATGCATGATTACCTTTATTCTTATTGGCGCGCATTTTCTGACACTGGCTATGGGGTTCTTAGGCATACCAAAAGAGCTGGCCGCTTGGATTGGTAGCTATGATTTAACGGCAACCGAGCTAATTCTTTATTTGACGGTTTTATTTGTTGTTTTAGGGTGTTTTCTGGATGGTATTTCCGTCGTTGTTCTGACAGTTGCCGTTGTGCTGCCCATCGTCCAAGCGGCTGGGATCGATCTGCTATGGTTTGGGATATTTATTGTCTTGGTCGTAGAAATGTCACAAATTACGCCGCCAGTTGGCTTTAATTTATTTGTGATTCAAGGACTGACCGGCAAAAATATTCTCTACGTAGCGCGTGCTGCCTTGCCTTTCTTTTTGCTAATCGCGTTAGCCATCGTGTTGGTTACTTTGTTTCCTGGGATCGTAACGTATCTCCCAACCACAATGTCTCAATAATCAGAGGAGTTTAAGATGAAGTTAAATTGTGACATGGGTGAGGCTTTTGGTAATTGGACAATGGGGTTGGATGAACAAATTATGCCCTTTGTTGATCAAGCCAACATAGCGTGCGGATTTCATGCTTCGGACCCTTTAACCATGAGCAAAACAGTCGCCTTGGCTAAGCAACACAATGTAACCATAGGTGCACACCCGGCCTACCCAGACTTAGTTGGGTTTGGGCGTCGTAACATGGATATCGCACCAGAGGAGCTCAAGGCGATTATTCAGTACCAAGTAGCTGCTCTGCAGGGTATTTGCGCCGCTCAAGGAGTAAAAGTAACCTATGTTAAGCCTCATGGGGCTCTATATAACACCATGATGAAAGACTTCGGTGTTTTAGAGACGGTTATGCAATCGGTGAGTGAATTAGATAGCTCTTTAGTGCTCATGGTGATGGCAGTTCCCGAAGCTGATGAAGTTAAAATGTTGGCTCAAAAGTATCAACTGACCTTATGGTTCGAGGCCTTTTCAGACCGTTTGTATACGGATGAAGGACGATTAACACCACGAAAGCAGCCCAATGCTGTGCATCAAAGCTTTGATCGCATCGAGCAACAAGTGATCGAGTTAAGTGAGCAAGGAACCCTAACAACAGAAACGGGCAAACACCTGGCGGTGCATGCCGATACTATTTGTGTGCATGGTGATGGCGCTCATGCTTTAGAAGCTGTTAAGCGTATCCGTACCGTAGTGAATGATGTAGCTGGTAGGTTGCGTAACTAATGAGCGAGCTCTTCTATAACCGTCCTCAGGTAGACTTAGTGAGTGAGAGTGCTTGCTTGTTAAGGTTTTCTGATGCCGTCAATAATGAAACAGCTGACCGAATTAGCATTGTGGCAAAAGCCTTACGAGAACTGCCGGGTATCGTTGATCTGATACCGTCATACACCACATTGTTAACTGTTTTTGATGCCGATCATTATGATCGTTTTGCTATCGTAGCGCGGATCAGACAACTGATTGAGCAGCTTGATTTTGATGAACAACAGCTGTCCGCTGCGCGCGAAGTCGTGATTCCTGTTTACTATGGGCCTGAAGTGGGGCCTGATTTAGACGAAGTAGCTCAGCACTGTCGGTTATCTGTAAATGAGATTATATCTTTGCACAGTGACACGTCTTATCGAGCTTACGCTATCGGGTTTACCCCCGGCTTTGCTTTTTTGGGCAACACCCCCGAAGCACTGCATGTGCCGCGCAAGAATACTCCGCGTTTAAAAGTGCCGTTAGGCAGTGTAGCGATTGCAGAGCGACAAACTGCCGTCTATCCCAGTGTTACACCGGGCGGTTGGCAAATAATTGGCAGAACGCCCGTTACCTTGGTTGATTGGAACAGCGAAAGCTTAGCGTTAATACAAGGGGGTGATACTGTTCGGTTTACCCCTATATCTCGCGCTGAATTCATTGCTCAGGGGGGGACGTTAGATGGCTTTTAATGTGATTAAGCCTGGGATATTAGCGTTGGTTCAAGATCTAGGCCGTCATGGTTATCAACATCTTGGTGTAACCACGGGAGGGCCAATGGATGAGTTGGCATTTCGGTGGGCGAATGCGCTGCTTGATAATAACGAAAACGCGGCTCAAATTGAGATCACATTTGGCATGTTAACGCTTGAAGCGCAGGCGGCAACCAGTATAGCGCTCACTGGCGCTGATCTTGGGGCAACCTTAAATGGCTGCACTATATACCCGTGGCAAACGTACGCAGTAAAAAAGGGAGATGTACTCTCTTTTAAACAGGCTAATTATGGCTTGCGAGCGTATCTTGCTGTGAAAGGCGGTTTACAAGTAGCGCCCGTGTTAGGGAGCTGTGCAACCGTATTGAGGGAGAAGTTAGGGGGCGTTCGCGGAAACGGAGAGAAGCTTCAACAGGGTGACATCATTCCGTATCAGGCTACACATACCCACCGTTCACGCAGTGTGCCTCGTTTGGCAATACCCGATTACACGAGCTTAGATATCCCATTAGTGATGGGCTATCAATCTAACTACTTTTCAGGGTTGGATAGGGCCAACTTCTTCGGCAGCGAATTTACAATTACACCGCAAAGTGACCGTATGGGATATCGCCTCAATGGTCGGCCGATTTTGAGTAATCAACAAGGAATTGTTTCGGAAGGTATAGCATACGGTGCTGTTCAAATCCCTAATGATGGGCAGCCCATCGTATTGTTGCGAGACCGTCAAACTATTGGAGGCTATCCAAAAATGGGCTGTGTGACCGGCTTTGGAGGTGGTTTGTTGGCTCAAAAGAAGCCGGGCGATTCATTGAGATTTCAGAGCGTGTCTATTGACCAGGCCGAGCAAAAGCGCCATTTGGATTTGGCGCGTATTGCCCAATGGCGTTAACGGTATTGTTAAAACGCCTAGCGGCTTTAGCCTGCTGCTAGGTGTTTTTTTGACGTCTGCTACCCTTCCAATCTAATGATTTATTAGCCATTTTCCTGCTTGCAATACCAGACTTAAGCCGTGTGTTTAGTATGAATTTATCGGCTTAGCATAGTGACTGATCTATACTCTCCCTCGAACATAATAATTTTAACGATCATTTTAGTTTCAGATTGTTTGGAGGGCGTGAAATCTGTATAATTCGGGGTTTAAATTTTCCAAGTTACAGGCTGTTAAATCATGTTACGAATCGTTGAAGAAGCACTCACGTTTGATGATGTATTGCTGATGCCGGGTTACTCGGAAGTGCTGCCTAAAGATGTTTCTTTGGCGACGCGTCTTACTAAAAAGATTTCCCTAAATATCCCGCTAGTGTCAGCAGCGATGGATACCGTGACAGAGTCCCGCTTGGCGATTGCAATGGCACAAGAAGGCGGTATTGGCATTATCCACAAAAACTTAAAAGTGGATGAGCAAGCGACTGAAGTTCGTAAAGTTAAAAAATACGAAGCTGGCGTTGTCAGTGATCCAATTACTTGCAGCCCAGAAATGACGGTTGGCGAGCTTCGTCAGATGGCATCGCGTTTGGGCTTTTCTGGTTTTCCTGTTATCGATAGCAATAACGAGCTAGTCGGTATAGTGACGAGTCGCGACATGCGCTTCGAAAACTACCTGGACGCTAAAGTAGAATCGATTATGACGCCCAAAGACCGCCTAGTGACGGTTGAAGAAGGCGTTGATAAAGATAAAGTACGTAATTTGTTACGTAAGCATCGCATCGAAAAAATCTTGGTCGTCGATGATAACTTCAGCCTTAAAGGCATGATGACGGTTAAAGATATGTACAAAGCAGAGGCTTTTCCCAATGCGGCAAAAGACTCTAAAGGCCGTTTGATTGTTGGCGCCGCTGTAGGTACGGGTCCAGAAACGCCAGAACGTGTTGATGCTTTGGTTAAAGCAGGGGTCGATGTCATTATTGTTGATACGGCACATGGACACTCTAAAGGTGTTATCGACCGCGTACGCTGGGTCAAAGAAACCTACCCAGACGTTCAAGTCATTGGCGGTAATATAGCCACGGCTGAAGCGGCTATCGCGTTAGCTGATGCTGGCGCTGATGGAGTTAAAGTCGGCATCGGTCCTGGTTCAATTTGTACTACACGGATTGTGTCTGGTATTGGTGTGCCACAAATTTCCGCCGTTGCGAACGTAGCAGAAGCACTTAAAGATCGTGGAGTGCCTCTGATTGCAGATGGCGGTATCCGCTTCTCAGGTGATATCGCTAAAGCGCTTGCAGCGGGTGCTCATGCTATCATGGTTGGTTCTATGCTAGCGGGTACGGACGAAGCGCCGGGTGAGGTGGAGTTATTCCAAGGTCGTGCTTACAAATCATACCGAGGTATGGGATCTATCGGCGCGATGGCTCAAAGCAGCGGTTCATCTGACCGTTACTTCCAAGATGCCAATGAAGGTGCAGAGAAACTGGTGCCAGAAGGCATTGAAGGTCGTGTTGCTTGTAAAGGACCAATGGCCGGTGTTATCCATCAGCAAATGGGTGGTGTACGCGCGTCAATGGGTTATACAGGTAGTGCGACTATTGATGAAATGCGTACTAAGCCTCAGTTCGTTCGTATTACTAATGCCGGCATGAACGAAAGCCATGTCCACGACGTTAGCATTACTAAGGAAGCGCCTAACTACCGCGTTGGCTAATATAAATTTTAGCTAACGTTTTACTTAATAAATGGGGTGCTGCCATAGTGCCCCATTTTCGTTTATAGGCTGTCAACAGCCATTCGGTGGAGCCACTGAACATGACAACAGATATTCATGCACAACGTATTCTTATTTTGGACTTCGGTTCTCAATATACGCAATTGATCGCACGTCGCGTGCGCGAGATCGGTGTTTTTAGCGAAATTCGCGCATGGGACATGACTGAAGAAGAGATTCGCGAATTTAATCCCAAAGGGATTATCTTAGCCGGCGGCCCTGAGTCTGTTACCGAGCTAGACTCACCGCGTGCCCCGCAAATCGTTTTTGATCTAGGCGTACCTGTGTTGGGTATCTGCTATGGCATGCAGACCATGGCTGAACAACTAGGTGGTAAGGTATCAGGCTCCGAGCACCGTGAATTTGGTTATGCGCGTGTACGCTTAGCGGATAGCCCAAGCCGTTTGCTTGAAGGGATCGATGATCATATTGCTAACAACGGTTCACTGTCTTTGGATGTGTGGATGAGTCACGGCGATAAGGTCACAGAGCTGCCGGAAGGTTTCTCTGTTATCGCATCAACCGAATCCGCACCCATCGCTGCAATGTGCCACCCGGCTAAGCAACTGTTTGGTGTTCAGTTCCATCCTGAAGTGACGCACACTAAGCAAGGCGGTCGAATTTTAGAGCGATTCATCCGTGAAATCTGTGGTACGGATGCGTTGTGGACAGCGGCTAATATCATTAGTGACCAAATCGAAAAAGTTCGTGAGCAAGTCGGTAATCAGAAAGTTTTATTAGGTTTATCCGGCGGCGTTGACTCTTCGGTTGTTGCTGCGTTACTGCACAAGGCTATTGGTGATCAGTTAACCTGTGTTTTTGTAGATAATGGCCTGCTGCGTAAAAAAGAAGGCGATCAGGTCATGGACATGTTCGCTAAGAACATGGGTGTTAAAGTGATCCGTGCAGACGCTGAAGACATGTTCTTATCGCGTTTGTTAGGTGAAAGTGACCCTGAAACAAAACGTAAAATTATTGGTAACACGTTTATCGAAGTATTCGATGAAGAAGCGACC
The DNA here is from genome assembly GCF_001922575.1 of Neptunomonas phycophila. Classification (NCBI taxonomy): domain Bacteria; kingdom Pseudomonadati; phylum Pseudomonadota; class Gammaproteobacteria; order Oceanospirillales; family Oceanospirillaceae; genus Neptunomonas; species Neptunomonas phycophila. The sequence goes on from NZ_MRCI01000001.1 coordinate 675,969, forward strand.
AAGCTCAAAGACGTTAACTTCCTAGCACAAGGAACAATTTACCCAGACGTTATTGAGTCAGCCGCCGCTAAAACAGGTAAAGCGCATGTGATCAAATCACATCATAACGTCGGTGGATTGCCTGACGATATGAAAATGGACCTTGTTGAGCCGCTACGCGAATTGTTTAAAGACGAAGTCCGTAAGATCGGTTTAGAGCTAGGCTTGCCATACGATATGGTTTACCGTCACCCATTCCCCGGGCCTGGTCTTGGGGTGCGTATCTTAGGTGAAGTGAAAAAAGAATACGCTGACATCTTGCGTGAAGCGGATGCTATCTTCATTGAAGAACTGCACAAAGCGGACTGGTATCATAAAACCAGCCAAGCGTTTGCTGTTTTCTTACCGGTAAAATCAGTAGGTGTTGTTGGTGACGGGCGTCGCTACGAATACGTGATTGCTCTGCGTGCCGTAGAAACGATCGACTTCATGACAGCACGCTGGGCTCACCTGCCTTACGAGTTGTTAGAAACGGTCTCAGGCCGAATAATTAATGAAATTGCCCAGGTTTCCCGCGTGACTTACGATGTGTCAAGTAAGCCACCGGCGACTATTGAGTGGGAATAAAAAAACACAGATAGCGCTTATGTAAGCTATGTGTAAACGTTTAAATGCCAGTCAGTTTTGCTGACTGGCATTTTTTATTGGGCAAAAAGCGCAGGTGGCGTTCAATTTGTTGGCGTGGTTAGCTTAGAGGTTGTTCCATGCTAAAATTCTTGTTTTATCTGGGGATTTTATATGCCACTTAATCCTAATGAGGCTGCTCCCACAACGCTCGAAGATGATGAGCGCTGGATGCGTTATGCGCTAACTTTAGCTGATAAGGCCGCGTTATTAGGGGAGGTGCCCGTTGGAGCAGTTGTAGTTAAAGATGGCAAAGTATTGGGTGAAGGGTGGAATCAGCCAATCAGTGGTCATGATCCAACGGCTCATGCCGAAATAATAGCGCTTCGTGATGCCGCTCAACGTATCAATAACTATCGTTTAGTGGGCGCTGATTTATACGTTACTTTAGAGCCATGTACCATGTGTGCGGGGGCTATTGTGCATAGCCGTGTTAGGCGTGTGGTTTATGGCGCGGCTGAGCCTAAAGCCGGCGTAATCCAAAGCCAGCAGCAATTTTTAGATAATAGCTGGTTAAACTATCGCGTTGCGTGGACAGGAGGTGTGTTAGCGCAAGCGTGTGGGCAAACTATTAGTGCGTTTTTTCAACGTCGGCGTGAAGAAAAGAAACGCGCTAAACAAAAAACGGATAACTAAAGCCATTTTTAGAGCCGAGTTGATTTATGGAGTGCTCTAAAGCGTATCTGGCATATTGTCCAGTAAAATAATGCCGTTAGGCGCTGATTGGTTTTCGGCATCTTGTATGGCACGCATGGCCTCTTCGCGGGCTTCTCTGATTTCTTGGATTTGTTTTTCCCACTCTAATAAATCCATATACTTCTGAATATTCTCTACATACTGCACCGGCTCTTGGCCCCGTGCATAACCGTATTTTACCGTTTGGTAGTAACGTTGTTTCGATAACAAAGGTAAGAACTCTTTAACATCTTCCCATTTGTCAGGATCTTTATCTGCACGTTGGGTTAGGATGCGAGCATCTTCTAGATGGCCAAAACCTATATTGTAGCCGGCGAGTGCGAACCAAGTATGGTCGGGATCTTTGATGCGCTCAGGAATTTTAGCTTTCACGTTAATAAGATACTGGGCACCACCAAAAATACTCTCGACAGGATCTGTTCTATCTTCAACGCCTACCTCTTTGGCCGCGGCTTGCGTAAGCATCATAATGCCTTTGACGCCCGTGGGGGATACGGCGTCGGCTCGCCAGTGTGATTCTTGGTAAGCAATAGCTGCTAAGAACTTCCAGTCAAAATCATAACGAATGGCGGCCTCTTTGAAATAGGGTTCGAGTGCCGGTAGACGTGTTTCTAAATCGGATTTAAAGGTAACTGTATCAAAAAAGTTGAGCGGGTTTTCTTTGCTAAAGTATTTGGCTTTGAGTTCGGTAATGAGGACTTTTGTGCTCTCCAAGCCTAGAAACTTATCAACAGACTTTTTAATTGACCCGTCTTGGTTATGCGTTAATACCCAAGCAATGGGGCGGGTGCGGCCAATGACAAACGCATCAGAAAGCCCCGGATAAAAAGAGCTTTGTGATTCATAAACCGTAGAGTCAACGATGGCGTAGTCGACTTCTTCATTAAATACTTTATCGAGAATATCGGTATTAGTTAGTTCATCTGTCGCTTCCCAGGCTAATTCGGGGAAGCTTTCTTTTAGGCGGCTCAGTTGTTCGGCTTGAATTGAGTTGGCTAAGATCAGTACCTTTTTACCAATTAAGTCTTCAACGCTGACAGGCGCAGGGACACCCTGGCGGACGCGATAAATAACTGTGGAGGCACTTTCAGAATACGGTCGGGAAAAATCATACTTAGATTCACGTATATCTGAAACGGTAATGCCAGCGGCCGCTATGTGTGCATCACGGTTTTCGACGGCTTCGAATAGCCCTTTAATATCATTAGGGACAATAATATCCAAGGTGACATCGAGATAGTTGGCATAAGCTTGCGCCAATTCGTATTCAAAACCTGCGGGTCCATCGGTATCAATAAAGTAGGAGTTTGGGGTGTTTCGTGTGGCAACACGCAGTACCCCTTTGTCTTGAATGACCTGAAGTTGTGACTTCGCGTTATAGCTCACCAATGCCGGTAAGCTGAGAATGACAATCAGCGTCAGCAGGTGGAGAACATCTATTCGTTTTTTTAGTGTTCTTTTTTTCAGAGAAAATAACATACGGTCGTTTCTGGTACTCAAGGGCTAAATTCGGCTAAAATAGCGGCTTAATTTTCCTGTCGTTTTTGGCTCATTCAAGAGGCTTGAGATCACATGCTAGTAATGCGTGGAGCGCCAGCTCTATCCGCCTTCCGTCACGATAAACTTTTGTCTGCATTGCAGGCTGTAATACCAACAGTTACAGATGTTTATGGTGAATTCTATCACTTCGCTGATATCTCAGAACCCCTGACCGAAGAGGAGCAATCAGTATTAACACGCATCCTCAAGTACGGTCCGAAGTCGGAGGTAAAAGAGCCTGCTGGTTTACTCCAGCTGGTGGTTCCCCGTCCCGGTACTATCTCACCTTGGTCAAGCAAGGCTACAGATATTGCCAGAAATTGCGGTCTTGGCAAAGTTAATCGTCTCGAGCGTGGTATCGCTTATTCGATTGAAAGCGAAAAAGAGTTAACGGCGGAGCACATTAAACTAGCTTGCGCTTTACTGTTTGACCGCATGGTAGAGGCTGTTTTTCCGGATATAGATTCGGCGCAGCAATTATTTGTTCATACAGATCCCAAGCCACTCAGTACGGTAGCTATTCTATCTGGCGGTCGTGATGCGCTTGTGGCCGCTAACAGCGAGTTAGGCCTAGCGTTGGCAGATGATGAAATTGATTATCTTGTTGAAAGCTTTAAAGAGCTAGGTCGTGACCCGGTAGACGTTGAGCTGATGATGTTTGCGCAAGCTAACTCAGAGCACTGCCGTCATAAGATTTTTAATGCTTCGTGGGATATTGATGGCGAAGCACAAGAAAAATCATTGTTTGCTATGATTCGTAACACCAATGAATTGGGTGGCGAGAATGTGTTATCAGCTTATAAAGATAACGCCGCTGTTATAGCAGGTAGCAAAGCAGGCCGCTTTTATCCGCAGCCGGGCAGTGCTGAATATCAAGCGCAACAAGAAAATATCCATATTCTGTGTAAAGTGGAGACGCATAACCATCCTACGGCTATTGCACCGCACCCAGGTGCGGCTACAGGCTCGGGTGGTGAGATTCGTGATGAAGGTGCAACTGGGCGTGGTGGTAAGCCAAAAGCCGGTTTATCTGGTTTTACTGTCTCCGACTTGAATATTCCCGGTTTTGAACAGCCGTGGGAATCGAAATATGGTAAGCCTGAACGTATTGTAACGGCGCTCGACATTATGATCGAAGGCCCAATTGGGGGAGCCGCGTTCAATAACGAGTTTGGCCGCCCTAACTTAACGGGTTATTTCCGTACCTTCGAGCAGCGTGTAAACGGAGCTGCTGGGGAAGAAGTACGTGGCTATCATAAGCCGATCATGATCGCTGGTGGTATGGGTAATATTCGTGAAGATCATGTCGAAAAAGACGAGATAACGGTAGGCGCTAAGCTAATCTGCTTAGGCGGCCCTGCTATGTTGATCGGTTTAGGTGGTGGTGCTGCTTCTTCTATGTCGTCGGGCAGCTCATCAGAAAATCTAGATTTTGCATCGGTTCAGCGTGGTAATCCAGAGCTTGAGCGTCGATGCCAAGAAGTGATCGATCGCTGCTGGCAGCTAGGTGACGAGAACCCGATTGCGTTTATTCATGACGTGGGGGCGGGTGGTTTATCAAACGCTTTCCCTGAGTTGGTTAAAGATGGTGGTCGTGGTGGTGATTTTGGCCTACGCAACATCAATAACGATGAACCTGGAATGTCTCCTCTGGAGATTTGGTGTAATGAAGCGCAAGAGCGTTATGTGCTGGCCGTTAATCCTGTCGATTTAGCGCGTTTCGAAGAGTTATGTAAGCGTGAGCGCTGCCCTTATGCGGTAGTGGGTGAAGCAACTGAAGAACATCATTTGACATTGGGTGATACGCACTTCGAGAACAAGCCGGTCGATCTACCGATGAGCGTTCTTTTTGGCAAGCCACCCAAAATGCACCGTTCTATTAAGCGAGCCGAATATCAAGTGGCCGAGTTCAATACCGACTCTATCGATTTAGAAGATGCCGTAGAGCGTGTACTTAAATTACCGTCAGTCGCGTCTAAATCTTTCTTAATCACCATTGGTGACCGCTCTATAACAGGGCAGGTTGCGCGTGATCAAATGGTAGGGCCTTGGCAGGTTCCTGTTGCAGACTGTGCTGTTACAACAGCCGCTTATGATACCTACGCGGGTGAAGCGATGGCGATGGGTGAGCGCACGCCGCTTGCTTTAGTTGATGGCCCAGCCTCTGGTCGTATGGCGGTCGGTGAAGTGATTACCAATATGGCATGTGCGCCTATCGCCGATATAACGGATATTAAGTTATCCGCTAACTGGATGTGTGCGGCCGGTCATCCGGGCGAAGACGAAAAGCTATACGATACCGTTAAAGCAGTTGGTATGGAGCTGTGCCCAGAGTTAGGTATTACCATTCCTGTGGGCAAAGATTCCATGTCCATGCGTACGGTTTGGCAAGATGGAGATGAAGAGAAGAGCGTGACTGCGCCTATGTCGCTCATTATCTCTGGTTTTGCTCCGGTTACGGATACACGCAAAGCATTAACGCCACAGTTACGCACAGATATGGGCGAAACAGACCTGATTTTGCTAGACCTTGGTAATGGTCAGAACCGTTTGGGGTTATCGGCTTTAGCTCAGGTTTATAATGAAGTGGGTCAAGACGTTCCTAATGTCGATAATGCCGATCAGTTGGCTGCTTTCTTTGCTGCAATTCAGGAGCTTAATAATCAAGGTATGCTGCTGGCGTATCATGACCGCTCTGATGGTGGCTTGTTCACCACGTTAGTTGAAATGGCGTTTGCTGGCCACGTTGGTATTGATGTTAATCTTGATATGCTTGCTGAGGATAAATCAGAGTGGTTGGCTGGTTTGTTTAATGAAGAGCTTGGGGCTGTTATCCAAGTAAAACGCTCACAAACCGAAGAGATCTTAGTTGAACTCAATGCTGCAGGCTTAGGCGAGATAGCATCGGTGATTGGAGCGCCAAACCTCGATGACTCTATTTGTCTGCATTTTGATGAAGAAGAAATCTACAGTGCTTCGCGTGTTCAGTTGCAGCGGTGGTGGTCAGAAACCTCATACCGTGTACAAGCGATGCGGGATAACTCTGAATGTGCGTTGCAAGAATTTGATCGCTTATTAGATAAAGAAGATCCGGGTCTGCAGCCGACACTGACTTTTGATATCAATGAGGATATAGCCGCTAGCTTGATTGCTTCGGAGAATCGTCCTCGCGTAGCGATTTTGCGTGAGCAAGGCGTAAATGGCCAAGTGGAAATGGCTGCGGCGTTTGATCGGGCAGGATTTACTGCCGTAGATGTCCATATGAGTGATATTTTAGAAGGCCGTATCAGCTTGGCTGACTTTAAAGGCTTGGTAGCTTGCGGTGGTTTCTCATACGGTGATGTCTTGGGTGCTGGTGAAGGTTGGGCTAAGTCTATATTGTTCAACACTCGGGCGCGTGAAGAATTTAGCGCATTCTTTAAACGAGAAGATACGTTTACGCTGGGTGTATGTAACGGCTGTCAGATGCTATCTAACTTGCATGAGCTTATCCCAGGTGCTGAACAGTGGCCTCATTTTGTTCGTAATATGTCAGAACAGTTTGAAGCGCGTGTAGCAACGGTTGAAATACAAGACAGCGCTTCTATCTTCTTAAAAGGCATGGAAGGCTCTCGTATACCGGTCGCTATTGCTCATGGTGAGGGGCGTGCTGAGTTTGAATCAGACGATCATCTTAACGGTGTAAATACTTCAGGGAATGTCGCTTTACGTTATGTAGATAACTATGGCGATATTACGGAGACTTACCCGCTTAACCCGAATGGATCGCCACAAGGGATCACTGGTTTAACAACACCTGATGGTCGCGTGACTATTATGATGCCTCACCCTGAGCGTGTCTTCCGCGCTGTTCAAAACTCGTGGGCGCCAGACGATTGGTCTGAAGATGGGGCTTGGATGCGGATGTTCCGTAATGCACGTGTATGGGTTGGCTAACTCAATAACCTCTTTGTAAAAGCAGCTTCGGCTGCTTTTTTTATGTTTAATAGGAAGGGGGGGCTGGTCTAGGAAGTTATAGGTTGCGGTACCTGAGTGCGTTTACGTAAATTTCAGGCACAAAAAAGCCGACACTAGGTCGGCTTTTTGAATCAAAAGGTAAATATATTATTTACCAGTGATTTGAACGTCTACACGACGGTCAGCACGTAGGCAAGCGATCAAAGCAGCACCGCGGCCTGAACACTGAGCTACAGGAGCAGTTTCACCCAAGTAGTCAACAGTCATTACGTTACCAGAAACGCCTTGTGCACGAAGTGCAGCAGCAACGTTTTCAGCACGACGCTTAGACAATGCATCGTTGTAAGCAGAAGAACCGATCGGGTCAGCGTTACCAACCATACGAACAGAGCTTACAGAAGACATGCCTTTGATGTATGTAGCGATATCAGAAACGCTATCTACAACAGCGCTATCGAAATCGAAGAATACAGCGAATTTTTTGTCAGTCATTGCTGCTGGCATCGGAGCTGGTGCTGGAGCTGGTGCTGGTGCTGGAGCAGCAGTCGTTGATGCAACATAACCATCGCAGCCTTCAACTGTAGCGTCGTCTTTGCTCCAGAAACCTGTGTGCCAGCATTCGCCGAAGCTATTGCGCCATACAGTGTCTTCAGAGTCAGTAACGTAACCGCTGTTAGTCGGATGAGCCATAGCAGCTGCTGACATGCCCATCGCCAGAGCGAAACCTGCGGTCATAGCGAGCTTTTTCATATCAAATATCCTTGTGAATTGTGGGTTGTTGCATTCTTAAAATATAACATGATTGTTAGTTGGGTGCCTTTATAACCTAATTAACAAAACATATACATAAGTAACTATCATTTTACTTGGACTGTCGCAAGTTTGGAACCATCCGCCAAGAAAAATAATGAGGTAAAACAGCGTCTAAGGCAATACTTTCTTGTATGGCTTGATAATTATATTTTTATACACGCCTGCAGACACGTAAGGATCGTCATTTGCCCAGCTTTTTGCGTCCTCAAGCGAGTCAAATTCAGCAATTACTAAGCTTCCCGTAAATCCTGCTGGGCCTGGATCTTCAGAATCAATCGCTGGATGAGGGCCGGCTACCAGTAGTCTACCTGCTTCTTTTAACGCTGCTAAGCGTTCTAAATGTGCGGGTCTCGCCGATAAACGAGCTTCTAAGCTGTTGCTATGATCTTCTGCCATTATAGCGTAGTACATAATTTACGATTCCTGATCGCTGTTTTTAATGTGCTTTGACAAAAACAAACTTTGCAAAATAATGAATACAACTGTTAGGCCTAACATGCCAAAAAGCTTAAAATCGACCCAGATATCTTCTGAGAAATTGTAGGCCACAACAAGGTTGAGTGCTCCTACAAAAAAGAAGAAACCGATCCAAGCAAAGCTTAGACTTTTCCAAACAGGTTGGGGTAAGTCTATGTTAGCGGCCATAATGCGCTCAATTATAGGCTTCTTGCCTATAAAGTGGCTGCCTAAGAAAGCTAGACCAAACAGCCAGTTCACCACAGTTGGTTTCCACTGGATGAAAGTCTTGTCCTGTAGTAGTACGGTCGCGCCACCAAAAACGATCACTAAAATAAGAGTAACAAGCTGCATTTTTTCAATGCGGCGCTCTTTAAGCCAAGTGTAGGCCATTTGGAGAATGGTAGCGGGTATAAGTACGGCAGTCGCAATAATCATGTCGTCTGTGTATTTATAAACGGCAAAGAAAATTATAATAGGGAAAAAGTCGAGAAGTAGTTTCATAGTCGTATAATCTGTTGAGGTGTCGCTAGTATATAGACGCCTAACCTCTATATAAACCCCGGGAAGCTAATGGTTACTAATGAGTTTGATTTACACACGCACTCCAGTGCATCGGATGGTGTCTACACACCAGAAGAGTTGGTGGCGCAAGCTTACCAAGCAGGAGTAAAGGCATTAGCACTAACAGATCACGATACGATTAAAGGGTGTGAGTGGCTAAGGGATAACAATGACCTTTTGCCGCAGGACTTCAGGCTTATCAATGGTGTTGAGCTCACCTGCAAGTATGGTAAACAGGTCTTGCATGTAGTGGGGTTGAATATTGATATTGCCTCAGAGGCGATTCAAACACACATGAATAAGCTCGAAACCTTGCGTAATGAGCGGGCGCAAACTATTGCGTTGCGTTTAGTCAAACTGGGGCTTCCTGATTTATTAACGGCCGCTTATGAAAAAGCCCAAGGAGGCCAAATTGGGCGTCCGCACTTTGCGCAAGCAATGGTAAGCTTAGGTTTAGTTGATTCAATGGCAAAAGCATTTAAAAAGTACCTAGGCGCAGGTAAGCCCGGGGATGTTAAAGTAGAATGGCCTGAATTAAGTGAGGTTATTACTTTAATACATAACGCCGGTGGGGTAAGTGTTTTGGCGCACCCGACTAAATATAATTTAACGTTAAATAAAATACGTTATTTATTAGCCGCGTTTGCCGAGCAGGGTGGGGATGCGGTAGAAATTAGTTATCCCGGAGTTTCTAAAGATCAACAAAAGTCATTGTCAATATTAGTAGCTAAACACGAGTTGGCTGTTTCAATGGGGAGTGATTTCCATGATCCTGAACAAACATGGACGCGTCTAGGGGCTTACCCGCCAATTCCTTTAGGTCTGTCACGTGTTACTGAGCGATTTTTAAATTAGATGAGGGCTGTTTATGAGTCAGTTATTTCAAATCCATCCTGATAATCCTCAAAAGCGCTTAATACAGCAGGCTGTTGATATCATTAAACAAGGTGGGGTTATTGTTTATCCAACTGATTGCGGTTACGCATTAGGGTGTCATCTAGGTGATAAGTCGGCATTAGAGAAAATTAAACGCTTGCGTCAGTTAGATGATAAACATAACTTTACGTTAGTGTGCCGTGATCTAAGTACAATAGGTACTTATGCTAAAGTTAATAATCAAATCTACCGGTTGCTTAAGGCACATACTCCAGGGGCATATACTTTTATTTTAAAAGCGACCACAGAAGTGCCTCGCCGCTTGCTACACCCTAAGCGCAGAACGATAGGTATTCGTATACCCGACAGTAAAATTGTTGATGCTCTTTTAGATGTTTTAGGTGAGCCTATTATGAGTACGTCTTTAATTATGCCGGGTGAAACAGAGCCTTTGACCGACCCTTATGATATTCGTGATCTACTGCAGCACAATATTGATGCCATTATTGATGGTGGATATTGCGGTATGGAAGCAACAACCGTTATTAATTTAATAGAAGATGAACCGGAAATTGTTCGAGAAGGTGCTGGTGATGTCGCTTTTTTTAAATGAAAAATAAATTTTATATTTACTTTTCTTGAATTTAATCTTTTTTTGACGATAATGGCTTTAAGTATATCTAAATCCAAAATCCATCGGGTTATATAATGTCTGACATCTTAAAAGTATTAACACGCAAAAACTCGCTGCGTAAGCAGTGCCAAGAACTATCAATAGCGGATGTTGAAAAAGTTATAGCAGATCTTACGGACATCTTGGCTGAAAAGCAGGAAGAAGAGCAAAAGCTTGCTGCAGAAAATCAAGCTAAGAACGAAAAAATCGAAATGATCCGTAAAACCATGCAGGATGCAGGTATAGATTTTAACGATCTACAAGATTTAATTTCAGTAGCACCTAAAAAGAAAGTAGAAGCTAAATACCGCATTACTGATGAAGAAGGTAATACGCACGAGTGGTCTGGTCGTGGCCGTACGCCGGTTGTTTTCCAAGCCTACTTCGATAAGCATGGTGTAGACAAAGAAGCGGTTGCTATTAAGTAAACGCTGTTTTTTATCTATAATAAAAGCTCCTCAGTTTACTGAGGGGCTTTTTTATTTTTTACAGGAAGCGTCACATGTCAGATGAAAAGTTACAAAAAGTGTTGGCGCGATCAGGTTATGGCTCACGTCGTGAGATGGAGCGCTGGATTGATGAGGGCAGAATCTCCGTCAATGGCGCCCGAGCTAAGCTGGGTGATCGTGTTACCTCTCGAGATAAAGTAGTAGTAGATGGCAAAGAGGCAAATTTAATGTCTGAGGCTGAAAACCCTCGCCGTGTACTCATTTACAACAAGCCGCTGGGTGAGGTGTCTACAAGGCATGACCCAGAAGGGCGTCCTACCGTGTTTGATCACTTGCCACCGCTTAAGCAGGGCCGCTGGATTGCGATTGGTCGTTTGGATATTAACACCACGGGTTTGCTTATTTTCACGACAGATGGTGAGCTGGCTAATACTATGATGCATCCGTCTGCTAATATCGATCGCGAATATGCGGTCCGTGTTTTGGGCGATGTAAGCGAAGCACAAATGAACCAAATGAAAGAGGGCGTGCTCCTAGATGATGGCATGGCAAAGTTCTCTGATGTGCAGTTCTTTGATGGAGAAGGCGCCAATAAGTGGTATCACTGTGTGGTGATGGAAGGTCGCAACCGTGAAGTGCGTCGTTTGTGGGAGTCGCAAGGTTTTCAGGTTAGCCGCTTAAAACGAGTTCGTTACGGGTCTATCTTTTTGCCAAGTGATGTAAAGGCGGGTACGTGGAAAGAGCTAACGCTTAAAGAAGTAAAAGCATTAGGTGCGCAAATGGAACTTACGCCACGCCAGAAACTAAAAATGAAGCCGTTAGAGCGTGAATCATATAAGCGACGCTATAAGCGTCAGCAAGTTCGTCATGCTGTTGGGCCAAAGCATGCAAAGTAATAGATAGCATTAAAAAAAGCAGCTTTTAAAGCTGCTTTTTAGTTTCTAGCGTATGGCTTTGCTGTTATGGGTAATGATGTTCTTATGCTTGTGCATCCATGGATTCGCCGTTTACGCTTTTGCTGTCAGCCCCCATCAGGTAAAGGTATAACGGCATAATGGCGTCTGGTGTTGGGTTATTCGTTGGGTCTTCTGCCGGGTAAGCATAAGCACGCATTGCGGTGCGGGTTGCGCCGGGGTTAATGCAGTTAACTCGGATACTGCTGGTTGAGCTGACTTCATCGGCCATGACTTGCATCATGCCTTCTGTCGCAAATTTAGAGACGCTGTAAGCCCCCCAGTACGCACGTCCTTTGCGTCCAACACTGGACGAGGTAAAAATGATAGACGCGTCTTCTGAACGGTGCAGTAACGGCATTAATGTTTGGGTAAGTAAAAATGGCGCGTTTACATTTACCTGCATCACTTGTTGCCAAGTAACGGGATCGTAAGATTCAAGAGGGGTGCGCAAGCCTAGTAAGCTGGCGTTATGTAAAATGCCATCTAAGCGACCAAACTCTTGGTCGATAATGTTGGTGATTTCAATGTAATCGTGTTCGGTTGCAGTCTCTAGATTGAGCGGGACAATGGCTGGTTGGGGGCCGCCTGCGTTCTCAATTTCATCATAAACTTGTTCGAGTTTTTCAGTAGTTCTGCCCAGCAAAATAACCGTCGCGCCATGTTTTGCATAAGCTATCGCGGCCGCTTTTCCTATTCCATCGCCAGCGCCTGTAACGACAATATAGCGATCTGCAAGAAGTGACTCAGGTGCTTGGTAATCAAACATAAATTAATCCTTTGCTGGTTGACTATTAGCTTACATAAATGTCGTGTTTTATGTGCAGAGATTGAGACCCGTTTGCTCTCGTATAACCGGCCAAATTTGCTCTACATCCGTGACGTAATGATCAGCATTCCATGTCGCTGTGTTTTCGTTAGCTCTAATATAGCCGTATAAAGCACCAATAGTGAACATGTTGGCGCGATTTCCTGCATCGATATCCCGTAAATGGTCGCCAATATAAATGCTACTTGTCGCGCAGGTATTTGTGAGCTTGCATGCTAAATACAGAGACTCAGGGTCGGGTTTTGTGTGTGTTACATCTTCAGGGCAAACAAGCACTGAGCAGCGAGAATGCAGTGCGAGTTTATGAAGAATGGTTTCAGAAAAACGTCGAGGTTTGTTGGTGACTATGCCCCAAGGGATACCCGCAGCTTCTAAGTGCAGTAGTAGCTCGTCCATGCCAGGAAACATCATTGCATGATCACAGACCTGTGTTTCATAGCGGGCAAGCAGCTCAACTAAAAGTGCTTCAATCAGCTTATTATCTGCTGGCAGTGCAAAAGCATGGCATAGCATAGCCCGCGCACCTTCAGAAACTTCACTTTTTAAGAACTCATACGTGACAGGTGAGCGGTTGTGTTCAATCAACAGCGTATTGACGATAGCATGAAAGTCCAAAGCTGAATCAAGCAGTGTGCCATCTAAATCAAACAACACGGCTGCGCGAGTAGGCGTGGTCATCTGGCTTAGCCGAGCTTTTGCGTGGCGATCATATAGTTTACATCTACATCGTTATTATCAAGGCGATACTGCTGAGTCAGTACGTTATAAGTCATGCCGGTAATATCTAGCGTGTTCAGCGAAGCGGAGCGCGTCCAATTAGCAAGCTCAGACGGGCGGATAAACTTTTTATGATCATGTGTGCCCGCAGGTACTAATTTTAAAATACGTTCGGCCCCAAGAATGGCAAATAGATAGCTTTTAGGGTTTCTGTTAATCGTAGAAAAGAACACGTAACCACCCGGTTTAACCATAGCGGCACAAGCGCGAACGATAGATGATGGATCGGGGACGTGCTCTAGCATTTCCATGCAGGTTACCACGTCAAACGCTTGCGGGTTCTGCGCCGCCATCTCTTCGGCTGTGATTTGCTGGTATGACACTTTAACCCCGCTTTCAAGGCCGTGCAGCTTGGCGACTTTTAAAGGAGCCTCACCCATATCAATGCCTGTAACGGTTGCACCACGGTGAGCCATCGACTCCGAAAGGATTCCGCCGCCACAGCCAACATCTAATACTTGCTTACCAGCCAAATCCGCTATGCGATCAATGTAGCCTACGCGCAATGGATTGATATCGTGCAGAGGTTTAAACTCGCTATCCCTGTCCCACCAGCGGCTGGCCAGTGCTTCAAATTTAGCTATTTCTTCGGGATCTATGTTGGCTTGCGAGGCTGAATGGCTCATAAAAGCGTCTTTCCTAGAAAAAATCATCAAGCTTTATTCTATCACTGCAGCTTAACGGCTTAAACCAAGTCCAACATATTCATTTTGCGGGAAACTTTTATATTTGTCTGGTATAATCGTCCGGTTAAAAACTGGCTCGAGTATCTCGATTAAATTATAAAAAGTCTGGCGTCTGCAGACGGCATGTATCGAGGTGCAGTCGCGAGCTTTGTAGCAGACCGGATCAAGGAAAGCTGAAACCCATGGGTGATTTAGCCAAAGAAATTTTGCCAGTAAATATCGAAGATGAGATGAAACAATCTTATCTCGATTATGCTATGAGTGTTATCGTCGGCCGTGCATTGCCAGACGTACGTGACGGGTTAAAGCCTGTTCACCGTCGTGTGCTATTTGCAATGAACGAGCTGAGCAACGATTGGAACAAACCGTACAAAAAATCGGCACGTGTTGTTGGTGATGTAATCGGTAAATACCACCCGCATGGTGATAGTGCGGTTTACGATACAATCGTTCGTATGGCGCAGGATTTCTCAATGCGTTATACGCTTGTGGATGGTCAAGGGAACTTCGGTTCCGTTGATGGTGATTCCGCCGCCGCTATGCGTTACACCGAAATTCGCATGAAAAAGATCTCGCATGACTTATTAGCGGATCTAGAGAAAGAAACCGTCGATTTTGTGCCTAACTATGATGGCACCGAGTTGATCCCTGATGTCCTTCCCACGCGTGTACCTAACCTGTTGGTTAACGGTTCATCAGGTATCGCTGTGGGCATGGCAACGAATATCCCGCCACATAACTTGCGCGAAGTCGTTGCAGGTTGTTTGGCGATGATCGAAAACCCTGACATCGATGTTGATGGCTTGATGGAGCATATTCCAGGGCCAGATTTTCCAACAGGTGCGATCATCAATGGTCGTGCTGGTATTTTGTTGGCGTATCGTACAGGGCGCGGTCGTATTTACATTCGCTCCAAGTACCATGTTGAAGAAGACAGCCGTGGCAAAGCTTCTATTGTAGTCACCGAGATTCCATATCAACTTAACAAAGCGCGCTTAATCGAAAAGATTGCCGAGCTGGTTAAAGAGAAGAAGCTAGAAGGTATCACTGAGCTACGTGATGAGTCTGATAAAGACGGCATGCGTATTGTGATTGAGCTTCGTCGTGGCGAAATGCCGGATGTAATCGCCAACAATTTGTTTGCCCAAACGCAAATGGAAGGCGTATTTGGTATCAACATCGTTGCGTTAGTTGACGGTCAGCCTAAAATTCTTAACCTTCGTGAGTTGATCGAAAACTTTATTCGTCACCGTCGCGAAGTCGTTACCCGTCGTACTGTTTTCGAACTACGCAAAGCGCGTGAGCGTGGACACGTACTCGAAGGCTTAGCGATTGCGCTGGCCAATATCGACGAGATTATCGAGCTGATTCGCCAATCACCAACGCCTGCCGAAGCTAAAGAAGGCTTAGTTGCGCGTGCGTGGGATTTAGGCACAGTGAGCACGATGCTTGAACAGGCTGGTGATGATGCATGCCGCCCAGATGACCTAGAACCACAATATGGTGTGCACGATAGCAAATACTATTTGTCACCGGTTCAGGCTCAGGCCATCCTCGATTTGCGTTTGCATCGCCTGACGGGTTTAGAACATGAAAAACTGATCGGCGAATATAAAGAGTTATTAGTTAAAATTGCCGAGCTGCTTGAAATACTGGGTTCTTATACTCGATTGATGGAAGTGATTCGTGAAGAGTTAGAAGCGGTAACAGAAGAATATGGCGACGAGCGCAAGACCGAAATCATTGCCTCACGCCAAGATTTGACTGTTGCAGACTTAATTACCGAAGAAGACATGGTTGTTACTATCTCTCATGGTGGTTATGCGAAAACTCAGCCACTAACGGATTACCAATCACAACGTCGTGGCGGTAAAGGCCGTTCGGTAACCGCGGTTAAAGACGAAGATTTTGTCGAGCATCTATTAATAGCCAGTACTCATGACACCATCCTGTGCTTTACCAACATGGGTAAAGTGTATTGGCTGAAAGTCTACGAGATCCCTCAAGCTAGCCGTACTGCTCGTGGTCGTCCTATCGTTAACATTCTTCCGTTGGTAGAAGGTGAGCGCATCTCGACTATTTTGCCTGTTAATGAATACAGCGAAGACCGTTTTGTGTTCATGGCAACGGCGAGCGGTATCGTTAAGAAAACATCATTGGTTAATTTCTCTCGTCCACGTTCATCGGGTTTGATTGCGGTTGATCTGTTGGATGATGATGCCCTAATCGGCGCAGCGATTACCGAAGGTGAAGACGACATTATGCTGGTCACTAACGCCGGTAAAGTGGCGCGCTTCCATGAATCAGATGTGCGTCCGATGGGTCGAACGGCTCGTGGTGTTAAAGGTGTAAAAATGAAGGATGATGCAGTGGTCATCTCGCTGATCATTCCGAAAGCTGGCGGTAACGTATTAACGGCTTCGGCTCGTGGTTACGGTAAGCAAACACCGGTTGAAGATTTCCCTTGTAAAGGCCGTGGTAACCAGGGTGTTATCGGCATGCAGTGCACAGAACGTAACGGCTACCTTGCTGGTGCAGTTCAAGTGTTCGAAGGGGATGATGTCATGCTGATCAGTGATCAGGGCACCATGGTACGGACTCGCACTTCAGAAATTTCGGTGCTGGGTCGTAATACTCAAGGTGTTACTCTGATTAAGGTCGCCAGCGATGAAAACCTCGTTAGCCTTGCGCGTATCGAAGAACCAGAAGAGCCCGAAGAAACAGCAGAAGTCGATGCCGATGCAGCCACAGCAGAGTCACCTGAAGAAGGTGGCGCTCAGGTAGCTGATGCGGAAGCTGGTGATGATGCCGAAACCGCTGGTGATGATGAGTAACTCACTACTCACATTAACAACGAAGAGGTAAACAGAAAGTGCGGCAATAGCCGCACTTTCTCTATAGCTATAAAATAGCTAAAAGCTAGAGGTAAGCTAACGGGTGCTTTGCTTGGCTCGTTCATGCAGTATCATAGCTTCAATGTGACATAAAGACCGAGTTGTTCAACCTTATATGCAATGCTTCGCATTTGATTATTGAGAGATACAGATGAGCCGTCATTTTAATTTCAGTGCGGGTCCAGCCGCTCTTCCTGAAGAAGTTTTAAAAACAGCCCAACAAGAAATGCTTGATTGGCACGGTTGTGGTTTATCGATCATGGAAATGAGCCATCGTAGCGATGAGTTTATGTCGGTTGCCGCGCAAGCCGAGCAAGATCTACGTGATTTAATGCACATCCCTGACAATTACAAAGTCCTGTTTTTGCAAGGCGGAGCAACAAGTCAGTTTGCAATGGTGCCGCTTAACTTATTGCGTGGTAAAACAACGGCTGATTATATCAATACAGGGGTCTGGTCTAAAAAAGCCATTGCTGAAGCAAAGCGCTATTGCGATGTTAATGTAGTAGCAACAACAGAGTCTACTCAGTTCACCTCTGCGCCTACGCAAGACGAGCTGGTGTTAAATCCAGACGCAGCCTATGTGCACTATACCCCCAACGAAACTATTGGCGGTGTAGAGTTTGATTACATTCCTGACACAGGAGATGTGCCGTTAGTGGCAGATATGTCCTCTAATATCTTATCCCGCCCGTTTGATGTCTCTAAATTCGGCTTAATCTATGCGGGTGCGCAAAAGAATATCGGACCAGCCGGTTTGACAGTTGTTATCGTGCGCGAAGACCTACTAGGCGACACTTTAGCAGGCACGCCAACCATGTATGACTACGCGGTACACGCAGCGGCTGGGTCCATGAATAATACACCTCCGACGTTAGCATGGTATCTCACCGGGCTTGTCTTTAAGTGGTTAAAGGCACAAGGTGGCGTTGAAGCCATGGAAGTAGCTAACCGTCGTAAAGCAGAAAAACTATACCAAGCAATTGCTGACAGTAAGTTCTTCTCAAACCCAGTAGTTAAGCGCAATCAGTCATGGATGAATGTTCCATTTATCTTGGCGGATTCAAATCTGGATAGCACCTTTATTGCTGAATCAGAAAAAGCAGGGCTATTGAACTTGCAAGGCCACCGTTCGGTCGGAGGTATGCGCGCAAGTATCTATAATGCGGTCAACGAGCAAGCGGTTGATGCGTTAATTGCATTTATGAATGAATTTGAACGAACACACGGATAATTAAAAAGGTCGATCCATGACTGAACAAGAAAAAGCGCTGCGAGTTCTGCGCGATAAGATTGATACCATTGACCAAGAGATTCAGGTGCTTCTTAATAAACGTGCAGAATGTGCGCAAGAAGTCGCTGAGGTGAAGGAGTCTTTCGAAGGCAAGCAGGACGCTGTCTTTTATCGGCCAGAACGTGAAGCTCAAGTACTGCGTCGAGTCATGGAGCGCAACCAAGGGCCGCTTCCCGCAAAAGAAGTGGCTCGGCTATTTCGTGAGATAATGTCGGTGTGCTTAGCGTTAGAAAAGCCAATGCGTGTGGCGTTTTTGGGGCCTGAGGGCACTTTTACACAACAAGCGGCCTTTAAGCACTTTGGGCACTCGGCAGTCAGTGCGCCCATGAATGTATTGGATGATGTTTTCCGTGAAGTTGAAGCCGGGGCTGCTAACTACGGCGTTGTGCCGATCGAAAACTCAACCGAAGGGATGGCTACACACACGTTAGATTTATTCCGCCGCCATAATGTACAAATTTGTGGTGAATTAGAACTGCGTATCCATCAGCACTTGCTGGTTGCTAAAAATGAAACCGCAACGCCCATCACTAAAATTTATGCCCATCAAGAATCTTTTGCGCAATGCCGCAGTTGGTTAGAAAGCCATTACCCCGATGCAGAGCACATTGCTGTTAGCTCAAATGCGCAAGGGGCTAAGCGTGTTATGTCTGAAGTAGGTGCCGCGGCTATTGCAGGCGACATGGCGCAAGATTTATACGACCTGGATATTATCGAACGTAATATCGAAGACTTGCCCGACAATACCACTCGTTTTCTTGTGTTGGGGAAACAGCATGTAGGCCCTAGTGGTGATGATAAAACTTCGTTGCTGCTAGCCGCTCATAATAAGCCGGGCGCACTTTATACTTTGTTAGAGCCATTTCATCGTCACGGTATTAGCCTTACCCGTATTGAAACACGTCCGGCTGGACAAGGTGCTTGGAGTTACTTGTTCTATATCGATTTTGAAGGTCATTGTGATGATGACAATGTTAAGCTCGTGATAACAGAATTAGAGCAGCAGTCAACGGAGTTAAAGCTGTTAGGCTCGTATCCCAAAGCGGTTATTTAAGACGATGTTGCGGTGTGTTAAAGGCAAAGAAGCAAAAATTGCCTTCTTCGTCGGCGTTAGCGTGTTTCAGTTTACAGTTGGAGCTTCGTTGTGAGTTACCACAAGATTAATCGGATCCTTGTAATTGGCTTAGGGCTTATTGGTGGCTCATTAGCTAAAGCACTGAAGCGTAAGCAGTTTGCGACGCTAATAGCTGGTTTTGATATGAGCCCTGATGAGGTGCGCCAAGGCCTAGAGTTAGATGTCATAGATGAAGGCTTTACCGAACTCGCTGCATGTGTGCCTATTGCCGACTTGATTGTGTTGGCTGTTCCGGTCAAGGCGACTCATCAAGTACTTGAACAAATCAAACCATTGTTAGCATCTCATACTATTATCACGGATGTGGGTAGCACCAAAGCGAACGTGGTTGCAGCTGCAAGAGATGTATTTGGTGCCATTCCCAGTGGTTTTATTCCTGGGCATCCAATAGCAGGGTCTGAAAAAAGCGGTGTTATCGCATCGGACGACCAGCTTTTTGTAAAACATAAAATCATTCTCACACCGCTACCAGAATCAGACCCAAGTGCGGTTCAGCAAGTCGCGCGTATGTGGCAAGCAACAGGTGCCGAAGTGTTGCAAATGGCTGTTGAACGCCATGATGAAGTACTAGCAGCCACCAGTCATTTGCCGCATATATTGGCATTCTCTTTAGTCGATACACTTGCTCGTGAGCAGGATAGCACTGAAATTTTCCGCTATGCCGCAGGAGGTTTCCGCGACTTTACACGTATTGCCGCTTCCGATCCGACCATGTGGCATGACATCTGTATCGCTAATAAACAGCAGCTGCTCAACCAGATTGATAACTTCACGGCTGGTTTAGCCGAATTGCGCACGGCAATAGAGCACACGGATAGCCAAGCAATGACGGGAGTTTTTACACGTGCAAAAGCCGCGCGTGAGCATTTCAACCGGATGCTGACCCGAAGTGCATATTCATTGAACCGTCATCAGGATCACGTAACCTTCCGCGTGCGAAAGGCGATGGCTATCCAAGGGAATATCCGCGTACCTGGTGACAAATCTATCTCACATCGGGCGGTGATTATGGGAGCGCTCGCCGAAGGCGTTACCCTGATTCGTGGTTTTTTAGAAAGTGAAGATAGCCTCGCCACGCTACAGGCATTTCGTGATATGGGCGTGGTCATCGAAGGGCCTCACCAAGGGCAGGTAAAAATTTACGGTGTGGGCTTGCATGGGCTATGCCCGCCTCCGGGGGATTTATATTTGGGCAGTTCGGATATTAGTATGCGCTTACTCAGCGCAATACTAGCCGCTCAAGAGTTTGACTCGTGCCTACTAGGTGATGACCTGCTTATGACAAAACCCATGGTGCGCATAACGCAAGCACTCCGGACGATGGGAGCGCAGGTTGATACGGCAGACGGTGGAGTACCGCCGGTGAATATTTACGCGGTAGAGTCGCTGCAAGGTATAGATTGCACTATGCAGGTCCCTAGTGCTCAAGTTAAATCGGGGTTATTGCTGGCAGGGTTATACGCTCAAGGTAAAACAACTATTACAGAGCCAGTCATGACACGTGACCATACCGAGCGAATGCTACAGCACTTTGGTGTAGACGTTCAGCGTAATGGGCTCACCGTATCGATTAATCCTGGGCAGACGTTAAAAGCAGCCGATTTTAATGTGCCTGGTGATATGTCATGTGCGGCATTTTTTATCGTTGCGGCGGCCATATCCCCTAACTCGGATGTCGTGATTGAGCAGGTAGGCATCAACCCTGGGCGCTCTGGTTTGATTGATATTTTACGCCTAATGGGAGCTGATATTGACTGTACTAATGCCGTGGATCTCAATGGCGAACCAGTAGTTGATATCCATGTAAAATATGCGCCGTTACAAGGTATTGCCATCCCCGCAGAATGTTTATCAGCTTCTAGTGACGAACTACCGTTAGTGTTTGTCGCCGCTGCGTGCGCTCAAGGTGAGAGCTTACTTAAGGGGGCAGCCGAGCTGCGAGGTAAAGAACAAAATCGAGTCCAAGCCATGACGGATGGATTACGCAAAATGGGCATAGTTATCGATAATAAAAACGGTCAAATATCGATAACAGGTGGAGAATTTATAGGAGCTAAGGTCGATAGTTTTGGCGATCCACGTATCGCAATGGCGTTGTCTATAGCCGGCTCCCAAGCACACGGTGATGTACTTATTACCGGGTGTGATCATGTCGCGAGCTCTTTTCCTGACTTTGTAGAGATCGCACAAAAAATAGGATTACGTTTACAAAAGGAGGAGACGTGATGTCTCACTACAAACCAGTACCTGTAATTACAGTCGATGGGCCAAGTGGATCGGGTAAAGGCACCATCTGTCGGTTACTGGCAGAAAACTTAAATTGGCGCTTGCTCGATAGTGGCGCTTTGTACCGTTTAACCGCGTTAGCGGCCAGTCATCATGGGGTTGCCCTAGAAGATGAAACGGCATTAGTCACCTTGGCCGCACATTTAGATGTGCAATTTGTTAGCCGAGATGGCGACGTGCAGGTGATTCTAGAAGGCGAAGATGTCACCAAAGTTATCCGTAAAGAAAATGTCGGAAACGATGCGTCGGTCGTCGCTTCAATAGGCTCTGTACGAGCCGCTTTATTGGAGCGCCAACGAGCATTTGCCGAAGCGCCAGGGCTGATTGCTGATGGCCGAGATATGGGTACGGTGGTGTTCCCAGAAGCGGGTCTTAAAATTTATTTAGATGCCTCTGTAGAAGAGCGCGCACAGCGCCGTTATAACCAGTTGATTAATAAGGGGCTCAGTGCTAGTGTTGAAAGTATATTGGTTGATTTGCAAGCAAGGGATGCTCGTGATATGAACAGACTAGTAGCCCCGCTAAAGCCTGCAGAAGACGCCATTATTTTGGATTCTACTCAAATGACAATAGAGGCAGTTCTTGACGCGGTGCTAGAAGAGGCACGCCACCGAGGGCTGCGATAAAACAGGCTAGACACGGGCAACTGAGTTGCGAGGATGGTTGGATTATGAGCGAAAGTTTTGCTGATCTCTTTGAAGAGAGTCTGCAAGAGTTGAATATGGCGCCTGGGTCAATCGTTACTGGGACTGTAATCGCGATTGAAAATGATTTTGTCATAGTCAATGCAGGTCTAAAATCAGAAGGCGTTATACCAAGGGAACAATTCATCGACGAGCAAGGTGAGCTAACTATTGCTGTAGGTGATGAGGTTAAGGTAGCACTGGAAAGTGTAGAAGACGGATTTGGTGCAACTCAGCTTTCTCGTGAGAAAGCAAAACGCGCTGAGGCGTGGGCCGTCCTTGAAACTGCTTTCGAAAATGGCGAAATTATTAAAGGTGAAATCACGGGCAAAGTGCGTGGTGGTTTTACTGTCGCTGTAGGCGCTGTCAGTGCATTCTTGCCGGGTTCCCTGTTAGATATTCGACCGCTTCGTGACTCTTCACACCTCGAAGGTAAAGAGCTTGAGTTTAAACTGGTTAAGCTGGACGTTAAGCGCAATAACATTGTCGTTTCTCGCCGAGCGGTGCTGGAAGAGCTCAATAGTGCTGACCGTGAAAAACTACTCGAAACCCTAGAAGAGGGCATTGTTCTTAAGGGTATCGTCAAGAATATCACTGACTACGGTGCTTTCATCGACCTTGGTGGTATTGATGGTTTGCTTCATATTACCGATATTGCGTGGAAGCGTGTTAAGCATCCAAGCGAAGTACTCAGTGTTGGTGACGAAATAGACGTTAAAGTCCTCAAATATGACCGCGAAAAAACACGCGTGTCTTTGGGCATTAAACAACTGAAAGCCGACCCATGGGATGAAAAAGTTAAGCAATTCAACGTGGGTGACAAAACCACCGCGAAAGTGACTAACTTGACCGATTACGGTTGTTTCGCGCAAATCGCTGAAGGTATCGAAGGCCTAGTTCACGTATCCGAAATGGATTGGACCAACAAAAACGTACACCCATCTAAAGTGGTGCAGGTTGGTCAAGAAGTCGAAGTCATGGTCTTAGACATCGATACGGATCGCCGCCGTATTTCGCTCGGCATGAAGCAGTGCCAGCAAAATCCATGGGATGCGTTTGCAGCAAGCCATCAAAAAGGCGAAAAAATTACCGGTAAAATTAAATCTATTACCGATTTTGGTGTCTTTGTAGGCTTGGATGGCAATATTGATGGGTTGGTTCACTTATCTGACTTGTCTTGGGATCTTCCAGGCGAAGAAGCCGTCAAACAATTTAATAAAGGCGACGAAGTTGAAGCCGTTGTTGTCTCTATTGATGTCGAGCGTGAACGTATCGCTCTGAGTATCAAACAGCTCAATGGTGACCCGTTAGCAGAGTACTTGGCGGCGCATAAAAAAGGTGACATCGTCAAAGGAACCGTAACCGAAGTGGATGCTCGTCAGGCGACGATAGAAATAGCCGACGGGG
Organism: Neptunomonas phycophila; assembly: GCF_001922575.1. Classification (NCBI taxonomy): domain Bacteria; kingdom Pseudomonadati; phylum Pseudomonadota; class Gammaproteobacteria; order Oceanospirillales; family Oceanospirillaceae; genus Neptunomonas; species Neptunomonas phycophila. The sequence goes on from NZ_MRCI01000001.1 coordinate 699,599, forward strand.
TTGAAGCAAGCTTACGAGTAGCTGAGTGGTCTCGTGAGCGTACTGATGATCTGACCAACGAAGTTAAAGTAGGCGATCAGGTTGATGCTGTTATTATCTCGATGGATAGCAAAAATCGTACAATTAACCTTTCTGTTAAACAGATGGAGTTAAAACAAGAGCGCGAAGCATTGCAAAATGTTCAGCAGCAAAGTGTCGATTCGGCAGGGCCGACCACTATTGGTGACTTGATCAAGCAGCAAATGAACAAAAAATGATTCCTAGGTACAACAGAAGCACTAAACACCGTTAAGTAAATAACGGGGCTAGTGCTTCTGAATCTAGCTTGGAAGCGCTCGATTAAATATTCAGTTTAAAAATGGAGAGAGTACGATGACAAAGTCAGAGCTGATAGAACATCTGATTGATCGACACCCCGAACTGTCTGTTAAAGATGTTGAGCTAGCAGTTAAAACAATGCTTGATCATATGACTGAGTCGCTATCAGATGGCGACCGTATCGAAATTCGTGGTTTTGGTAGCTTTTCTCTGCACTACCGAGCACCTAGAATGGGGCGTAACCCAAAAACAGGTGATTCGGTTCCGCTATCGGCTAAATATGTACCTCACTTCAAACCTGGCAAGGAATTGCGTGAACAGGTGAATGACAGTATCGATAAGTACTAACCAGTACTTTATATCGCTACACAGGACGGAGAAAGAAACACGTGCGTTTCCTCATTAAAATTTTAGTGCTTTTGCTATGTTTGTTAATACTGTTTGTTGGCGTGCTCTTTGCTATCAATAACACAGACAAAATAGCATTAGACTTTGTGTTCTTTACGACATTTGAATTATCAATTGGTATGTGGCTTGTTATAGCGATGGCCATTGGTGGTGTTATTGGTTTTTTACTCAACAGTGTGGCGCTTATTGCACTTAAAGCACGCCTTAAACGTGCGCGTAAAAAATCAGAATCAGCCGATAAAGAATTAGCCGTACTTCGAACAGCGACGGTTAAAGACCCAGGCTAGCATGTTGGATTACCGCTTCATATTGCTGCTAATGCTAGCCATTGCTATTGGTTGGTTTTTAGGGCGATGGAGCAAGCAAAAACAACGATATAGGCCAGCGTCACAAGAGACCGGCCTAAATCGTGATTATTTTCAAGGCCTTAACTTCCTTCTCAGTGACCAACCTAACGAAGCAATCGAAAGCTTTATCCGCACATTAGAAATTAATAGCGATACTCTTCCCGCTCATTTAGCACTAGCACGGCTATTTCGTAAAAAAGGCGATGTAGAGCGTGCCATTAAAATGCATCAAAACTTATTGGCTCGTCCTGACCTGAGTCGAGAAGATCAATTACGCGTGCAAATGGCGTTAGCACTTGATTATGATTCAATAGGTTTACTAGACCGCAGTGAGCACTTGCTGGTTGATGTGTTAAAAGAGCCACTTCCTGATGCCACCCGTATACGCGCGTTAACTAAGCTCATTAAGTTGTATGAAAAAGAGCAAGAGTGGGATTCTGCCTTGCAAGCCACGCAACGTTTGGGCAAAGACCAAAATGCACTTATCAAGAAAAGCGCAGCGCATTATGCTTGTGAGTTAGCAGAGCAATCTTATCAGCAACACAACACAAAACAGGCGATGGCTCATTTAAAAACGGCGCTTAGCTATGATGCTAACTGCGTACGTGCTAGTTTGATGATGGCCGAGATCTTTAGCAGCCAGCAACAGTGGAAAATGGCAATTAGCAGGCTTCGTCAAATTGAAACACAAGACCGTTATTTTGTGTCAGAAGCACTACCTTATTTAAAAAGCTGCTATCAATCGTTGAATAAACTGTCAGATTATGAACAATACCTGCGGGACTGCTTAAGTCACACGCCGTCGGCAAGCATCATCTTGGCACTAACAGAGCTGGTGTTCATGCAGCAGGGCGCAATAGCGGCTGGTTTATTCTTAACCCAAGAGCTAAAGCATCGCCCATCGATCAAGGGGTTTAATCGCCTTATTGATCTGCATCTTGAGTATGGCAGCGCGAGCGCTAAAGAAAGCTTACAAACGTTAAAAAGCTTAACCAGTGCGCTTGAGGAATCTAAACCTCAATATCAATGCTACCAATGTGGTTATGCGGCTAAGCAGCTAACTTGGCATTGCCCGTCGTGTAAAAACTGGAGCAGTATTCGTCCCATTCAAGGGCTTGAAGGCGAATAGCCGTTCGTATTCTACAAAGCCCAAACGCATTTTATACAAACAAGTACAGAGAGGCTCAACGTGATTACCGATTCTAAACGCATTATCGTCGCACTGGATTACCCAACCGTCGAGCAAGCTCTGTTTATGGCTGACCAACTAGACCCAGCGCGTTGCCGCTTAAAGGTAGGCAAAGAGTTATTCACCCGCGGTGGCCCTGCTATTGTTGAAGCGCTGCAAAACAAAGGTTTTGAGATTTTCCTAGACCTAAAATTCCATGATATCCCGAATACGACTGCCAAAGCCGTTCGTGCAGCTGGTGAGCTGGGAGTATGGATGGTGAATGTCCATGCCTCAGGCGGGCGACGCATGATGGAAGCAGCCCGAGAAGAGCTAGCGCAAGTTGCTAATAATACGACTCAGCTTATTGCGGTTACAGTACTCACCAGTATGGAGCAGTCCGACCTTAAAGAAGTTGGTTTAGATATCGAGCCGTTAACGCATGTTAAGCGCTTGGCTGCGCTCACAGAATCATGCGGTTTAGACGGGGTTGTATGCTCAGCGCAAGAAGTAGAGCCATTGCGTAGCATTATTTCAGACAACTTTAGCTTGGTAACGCCAGGTATTCGCCCAGCATTCGCTGCTGCCGGTGATCAACGCCGGATTATGACACCGGCTGATGCGCTTAAAAGTGGCAGTACATATTTGGTGATTGGCCGTCCTATTACACAACACGAGCACCCAATTACCGCGCTACAATTGATTGAAGATGAGATAGCCGATTTAGTGTAACTCGCTTAACGCGACCTAAAAGCGCCTTTTGAAGGCGCTTTTTTGTGTCTGGATTATTGATAGCTAGCGGCGGGCTACAAGTTATAAAATGAAATACAAGGTAGCCGGAATAAACAGCAAGCTGCTGATATTGCCGAGTAAAACAATAGAAGCTACTTGATGCGGCTCTTGCTGGTAACGCTCCGCAAGCATGTAGTTGAGTACAGCCGGTGGCAGGGCTGCAAATAACAGCAAGTAAGCAAATTGTATTGGTTCAAGGTGTAAAACGCTTTGCAGTGGAACCGCAATGAGCAGGCCACTCAGCGGGCATAAAATAGCGCCCCATACGCCAAGTTTCCAGTGTGTTAAATCCACACTCGTCATACGTACCCCTAAAGCAAACAGCATAAGCGGGATCGATATTTTTCCCAGCATATCAATAAAGGTCGCAATTGGCGTGGGTAACGGAAGATGAAAGCCGCTCCAACTGAGGCCCAAAATAGAAGCCAAAATAATCGGCATACGCAACACTTGGAAGGGGTTGGTCTTCTTATCCAAAATGTACAGCCCCACCGTAAAATGCAGAGTGTTTTCCACCAAAAACAACACCACTGCAGCTGCTAGCGCTTCTTCTCCGAAGGCCAGCACCGCTAACGGTAAGCCTAAGTTGCCGCTATTGTTAAACATGATAGGCGGGAGAAAGGTTTTCGGGTTGACCTTTAGTAGCTTGCAAACGGGCCAAATAATAAGCCCTGAGCCAATGACAACGATAATCCCGCCAATTGCTAGCTCTTGAAAGCGCATTAGGTCGAATGATTTAGCAGACAATACAGAAAACAATAAGGCCGGAACAAACACATCAATGTTGAGCGCATTGGCTGCGGACATATCTGTATGTTTTTTACGAGCGTATAAAAAGCCAACAGTGACAATCGCGACTAAGGGGAAAACGGTGGCGAAAATACGTTCCAATAACGCCAGTGTTGAATGGTCCATTGCTTCCCTTAATGAATGCTGTTGTAGAGGACGTGTATGGTTGCTTTAGTAAGCGTCGCCGTCAATAACCCCTGTACAGTTTTGCAAATTTACAACAATGCAATGGAGCACTATGAAATTGAGGAGCTATGCAATGGAGCAACTATGCAATGGGACAAAAAGCTTGGGTAGGCGATCTGTGATCAGGCGCCTACCCAAGCTCATCAATGTCCGCAACCACATCCGGATGAATGAGCCGCGCTTGCTGAACGGTTCGCTTGCTTTGCAGTTTTACCAATTCCGGGGTTAAAGGTATTGGTCGGGTCTAGCACTTGGTAAAACTCTTTTAAACCAGGCTCTGCCTCGTACAAATGCCCCACATTGTGTTCAGCTGGGTATTTGGCGCCTTTTTCACTGAGTAATTTGAGCATGGCTGCTTTAATCTTTTTCCCATCCGAGCCTTTTTTAAGGATGTAATCCTGATGGAAAACATGGCACATAAAGTGGCCGTAATACAGCGAGTGCTCAATGTGTTGGCTGATCTCTTGCGGCAGTTTTTCGACCCATTCCGTATCGTTACGTTTAAGCGCAATATCTAACGCCAATATATCTTCCACTTCGCTTTGGTGGATAATCTGGTAACGAATAGCGGCGCCTGCAGCGGCAAAGCGATGCAAGTAGGCTTTTTTAGCCTCGTCCGCATCGCACTTAAAAAAGTCACCCACACGCGGGTCATTAAAAAAGCTATTGAGGTATTGCTCGGCTTCTTCAATACCACCATCGCTCATTTTGAGTATCAGATAGTGGTCATACTGTTTGCGGTATTCTTTCATGCGCTTAGGCAAGATAGATGGCCAAAAACGGCTTGCCAGTTGCATAACTCGATCTGGAATTTCAGACGGAAGAAAACGAATTTTATTAAGATAAGCGGCTATGCGGCCTTTAATAGCAAACAACTTAGGTAATGGATCAGTGCCTAAGTAGTTGATCATTAAAAAGACATCTTTACCGTACTTTTCTGCAATGTCATATACATCACGGTGCATGTACTCAGCGACTTCGGGCAGATGAGTAAAGTGAGTCAAAATGTGGCGGCGTAATTCCGTTAGTTGATTGGGGTCATTAGTGCCGATGTAAAATACCTGCTCACGTTCTGCAACGGGGAAGGTATCTAAGCGCACGGCAAAAACCGCCAGTTTACCGGCACAGCCACTAGACTCGTATAAGCGATGGGTGTCGGCGTTGTAACGGGCAGGGGAGTCGGCATCCACATCACGCAGTATTTCTGCATAGTCATTAGCCGAGGCTTTCTGAGAGCCATAATCAATATCGCTTTCAGTAAAAGAGTGGTTTTCCAGATTCGTCAGGACCTCTTCAGGGGTTGAGCCTAAATTGATACCCAAGTGGTTAACCAGCTCTAATTCGCCGTTTTGATTCAGTTGTGCAAACAAAGAAAGCTCGGTGTAAGCCGGGCCGCGTTTAACCAAGGCGCCGCCAGAGTTATTGGCTACACCTCCAATAATAGAAGCGCCAATACAAGACGATCCGATCACCGAATGCGGCGCGCGCTTGAGCGGCTTGAGCATCTTTTCGAGAGTGAACAGGGTTGAACCCGGAAAACTCACAATTTGTTTGCCGCCATCTAGCAGATAGATTTTGTTCATACGGGTAGTGTTAATCACGACAATTTCACGATCATAATCATCACCGCTTGGCGTAGAACCTTCGGTTAAGCCTGTATTAGCCGCCTGCATAATAACAATGGTGTTAGCTTTAATGCAGGCATTGAGCACCTGCCATTGTTCCAGCAGGGTCGTGGGGAAAACCACCGCAATAGCCGAGCCTTGGCCCGAGCGGAAGCCCGTTCGGTAATGCTCGGTTTGGCGCTCATTAGTGAGCACCTGGTGCTCGCCGACGAGAGAAATCAGTTGCTGAATCAAAGCAGAAGTAGACATGTTCAGGTTGCTCTTATGGACACGAATAATAGACACATAGCTAAATAACCAAGCCTGCTAAACAAGGCATATACGCCTTATCTAGCAGGTATTGCGGGCCACGCTTAGCCGTAAGCAACGGCTGGCAGCCAAAGTACCAGTTGCGGCATAAAGACCAGCAACAAAAGTGCAAGTAATTGCAAAATGATAAAGGGAATAACGCCTTTATAAATATCGGTTAGTTTTACGTTAGGTGGGCAAACGCCTTTGAGGTAAAAGAGCGCAAACCCAACCGGCGGCGTTAAGAAGGATGTTTGCAAGGCCATAGCGACCAGCATGACAAACCACACCAACTCAGGATTATCGACAATACCGTATCCATCAATATCCAAGCCTAAAGCTGAAATAACCGGGGCTAACAACGGCAGGATGATCAAGGTGATTTCGATCCAATCGAGGAAGAAGCCCAATAAGAAAATCACACCCAAAATAAAGAAGATAATGCCGTAAGGGCCAAACGGTAATCCGGTTAAAAAGGACTCGATCAACTCATCGCCGCCTAGCTCTCGTAGCACTAAAGCAAAGCAGGTCGCACCAATAAAGATAGCGAAGATGTATGAGGTGGTGTTCATTGTCCCTTTAACCACATCGTTTAACACACGTAAGCTAAACTTGCGGTTGTAAATAGCGAGCAAGGTCGCCCCTAATGCGCCGACACCCGAGGCTTCCGTAGGCGTAGCAAAGCCCGCAAAAATAGATCCCAGCACCACAAAAATCAGTAGAAGCGTAGGGAATACGGCTTTAAGTGCATTAAGGACAATTTTGAAACTAACTGGCTTTGCATCCGAAGGCACAGGAGCCGCCGACGGCTTTAACCAGCCGTAAATCAAGATATAGAGGATATACATCGCCCCCAACATCAAGCCGGGTATCACCGCACCCATAAAGAGATCGCCAACCGAGAGGCCCAGCTGATCAGCCATAATAACCAGCATAATGCTAGGTGGGATCAAAATGCCCAACGTACCTGCCGAGGCAATCGTGCCCAAGGCTAAAGGCATCGAGTAGCCTTGTTTAGTCATGGACGGTAAAGACATTACCGCCAGTAGCACAACAGATGCGCCTATAATGCCGGTAGAAGCGGCCAAAATGATACCAATCGCTGTAACCGTAACCGCTAAACCACCGCGGACATGGCCAAATAGCTCCTGCATGGAATGCATTAGCTTTTCAGCAACCCCCGACTTATCGAGCATATTACCCATAAAGATAAACATGGGCAGGGCAACCAAAATCCAGTTGTCCATAATTTTCCACAACCGGTTAACGACTAACCCCAATGTGGTGTAATCAAGCCCGGTCATGGTGTCTAAATAGCTGTCAGCAAACTGACCAATAAAAGCAAAAATAATACCGACACCCGCCAAAACCCAGGCAACAGGGAAGCCAGTAAACAACAGCACGATGAACGATAAGAACATCGCAATAACCATGATTTCATTAGCTTCCATGGTGGTTCTCCTCTACTACAACACCTTTACCACACAACAGCATGGTGTCACGGTACAAACGCGACACCATCGCTAACGCTAATAAACCTAAGGTAATGGGAATAACACCCTTAATAACCCAGCGAAAAGGTAAGCCAGAAGGCGAGGAGGAGCTTTCGTTAATTCGATAAGAGTCGTAAACAAAGTCCAAGCTGTGCATAAACATAATGATTAAAAAAGGCATGACTAAGATCAAAATGCCAAGGATCTCGACCACATAGCGTGTCTTTTGCGAAAACTGCCCGTACAGCAAATCGACACGAATATGGGAGTTAGTGGTCTGCGAATACGCTAGGCCAAACATCACACCCGTGGCATACAAATGCCATTGGAGTTCTTCTAAAATAATTAAACCACTCGAAAAGCCTTTACGCAGTACAACCTGCGTAATAATAACGAGTACCAAGAGTACATAAGTCCACGCAACGGTGGTACAAAGTCGTTGAATACATTGATCGATGGCGTCTGCCAACGGCACAGAGGGAAGAGCATCGTTGCTGGTCACAAAGGGCACCCTTGAAGTCAATTGTCGTTGTCTTAGCGTCTCTATTTATTGTTATAAGTCGCGCTAATTCGGTAAAAGATAAAACAGGCGACACCGTTTAGGTATCGCCTGCAAACACGCCGGGATTACTTACTGCGTGGTAAGAAAGCGTTGGCTTCCCATAGATCATAACCTTCACGGAAGGTGCTTAAATCGTCCCATACTTCTTTAAAGAACGGATCAGCCGCTGTCTTTTCAGAAACAACTTCGTTCCACTTATCTTCAAAGGTGCTTAGCATGGTGTCGTTCCAGTAACGGATTTCAACGCCATTTTTAGCCGCATCACGCATCACTGGGAACTGCATCGCTTCACCTTCAGCAATAGAGTTAGTGATAGACGCTTTACAAGTGTTTTCAACGGTAGCTTGCTGGCCTTCAGACATCTTGCCCCATGCTTCTTTGTTGATTAACAACTCAAAGATAGTGGCTTGTTGGTGCCAGCCAGGGAAGTAGTTGTACTTAACAATTTTGTGGAAGCCCAAGCTCTTATCGATAGCTGGTTGAGAGAACTCAGAGGCATCGATAGCCCCTTTTTCTAACGCACCAAAGATCTCGCCGCCAGGGATCTGGGAAGTGGATACGCCCAGTTTTTCCATGACAGATGCACCCAAACCGAAGAAGCGCATGTTCAAGCCTTGCAGATCTTCTGGCTTATCGATTGGTTTTTTGAACCAGCCGGATGTTTCAGGAGAAATGATTGCACAAGGAATAACATGTACATTGTAACCGGCATTGTCGTACATTTTTTGATACAGCTTCATGCCGTTACCGTAGTACAACCACGCCATATACTCGCCCGCTTCGGGGCCAAAAGGTACAGCCGAGAATAAAGCAGCTGCTGGCATCTTACCTTGCCAGTAACCGGCCGTGGCATAACCAGAATTGACTTTGCCTGAAGATACCGCATCTAAGATTTCAGGAGGGCTAACTAATTTACCTGGCTCGTAAATTTTCATTTTGATAGCACCGTCAGAAACCAGCTTAAGCTGATCGGCTACCCACGCAATAGGGGTGCCCAACGCTGGCAAGTGCGAGCCAAATGCAATAGGAGTTTTCAGTAAGATTTTATCTGCAGCAGCAGCCGGTAAAGAAGTGGCAGCAAAAGTGGCCGTAAGAATGGCTGATGAGATCACGGTCTTCGAGAGTTTCATCTCTTATCCTCAAATGTTTTTGTTGTTGTAATTAGCCCTGAGTGGGGCTCGATCTAATCGAAACTGATTAATTGGTAAGACCAATTTACCAGATCGCTAAGCCAGTACTGTATTTTTTTTGAGCAAGGGGGTCAATGTTTTTTCAAAAACTTAATTGATTAGTGTCTAAGTTAAGCGTAGAAATTGGACAAAGGCTAAAGAAAGTGACTAGCCTTAGACCTTTGTATAAGGTATTTTCTGTCAATTGGTCATACCAAATGCACAGATGATGCGGTTACACTGAAAGAATGTGTAGGCGAAGATTCAGGCTGTTACTGAGTCGAACATAATAAAAAGCGCCTAATGTTATCCCCAGCAGTAGATGTAAGAGATAGAACACCAGATGACTTACCAGCGGGTGAAACAACCCAAGATTTCCGATGTCATAGCTCAACGTATGGAAGAGATGATCTTAGAAGGGACCTTACAACCGGGCCAAAAATTGCAGCCGGAACGGGAATTGGCTAAAAAGTTTGATGTCTCAAGGCCCTCACTTCGTGAAGCGGTGCAAAAACTAGCGGCCAAAGGCTTGCTCAATAGTCGTCAAGGCGGCGGTACTTATGTGTCCGAAGATTTAGGCGGGTCTTTCACTGATCCGTTGCTGGATTTATTTCGCACGCACCCCGAAGCGCAATACGACTTGTTAGAGTTCCGACACGCACTCGAAGGGGTCACGGCTTACTATGCGGCGCTGCGTAGCACGCAAGCGGACAAAGAGGCCATCCAAGCCAAGTACGACGAGCTTCAAAGCTTCCATGATATTAAAGCCTTTGATAAAGAGGTCTCCGCTGATGTTGATTTTCATCTCGCTATTGCAGCGGCCACACACAACATGGTGTTACTGCACATGATGCGCGCTATGTTTAGTCTATTGCGCCAGCATATAAACGATAACCTACAAAATATTTATCCAAAGCCGGGTTACCGCGACAAAATTCATCATCAACATACCAAACTACTAAATGCGGTCTTAGCGGGCGAGCCAGAGCAAGCGCGCAACGCTGCACATGATCATTTAGCGTATGTTGAAGAGGCATTGTTAGAACAAGGAAGGGAAAACACGCGACTAGAGCGATCATTAAGGAGGACAAATCAAACAATCTAAAGCGATTGCAGTAAAAGTGGGTGTGGTAAAAGCCAATAGGCTTTTTTTGACTAACACATCAAAAAATTATGTATAAAAACTACAATATGTACATAAAGCAACGTAAATCCAGCAAAATGCTGCGATTATCTAGACCAAAATTATAAACTTTTGTAGTATTACTACAAAATGAATAGAAGGAATATCCGAGAGCTGCGTCAAGCAGCCAAAAACGGTGAAAATTCCTCGTAAGACCAAAAGTCAGGGTATAAAAATCTAACCTAGGGATGATGCTTACAAGGCATTAGTGGAGAGGCAACGTGCAAGATCATATTATTGATGATATCGACCCAGTAGAAACGCAAGAGTGGATCGACGCACTCGAATCTGTCGCCAAAAATGAAGGCAACGATCGAGCTAAGTTTTTATTACAACAATTAGGTCGCAAAGCATCCGACATCGGTATGGGTAATACGGGTTCGATAACCACACCATACCGCAACACCATTGCACCTAAAGACGAAGCGCGCATGCCGGGCGATCTATTTGTAGAGCGCCGTATCCGTTCGTTTATTCGCTGGAACGCGATGGCAATGGTTATGCGTGCTAACGATAACAAAGAAGGCTTAGGCGGCCACATCGCCAGCTTCTCGTCGTCAGCGACGTTATATGATATTGGTTTTAACCACTTCTTCCGTGGTAACGAAGGTGACCAAGATGCCGACATGGTATTTTTCCAAGGTCACATCTCACCAGGTATTTATGCACGTGCCTATTTAGAAGGCCGTTTAACAGAAGATCAGCTCGATAACTTCCGCCGTGAAGTTGACGGCAAAGGCCTATCTTCTTATCCACACCCATGGTTAATGCCAGACTTCTGGCAGTTCCCAACGGTATCTATGGGCTTAGGTCCAATCCAAGCGATCTACCAAGCACACGTAATGCGCTACTTATCAGCGCGTGACCTAATCAACCGTGGCGACCGTAAAGTATGGGCGTTCTTGGGTGATGGTGAGTGTGATGAGCCAGAATCACTGGGCGCTATCGCATTAGCAGGTCGCGAGCAGTTAGAAAACCTCGTATTTGTTATCAACTGTAACCTACAACGACTAGACGGCCCTGTACGTGGTAACGGCAAGATCGTTCAGGAACTCGAAGGCGTGTTCCGTGGTGCGGGTTGGAACGTTATTAAATGCTTGTGGGGTCGCCACTGGGATCCATTGTTCGAAAAAGACGACAAAGGTCTGCTGCAAAAGCGCATGGACGAAGTCTGTGACGGCGAACTGCAAAACTACAAAGCTAACGGCGGCGCTTACACGCGTGAGCACTTCTTTGGTAAATACCCAGAATTGCTCGAAATGGTTAAGGATATGTCAGACGATGACATCATGAACCTCAACCGTGGTGGCCATGACCCATACAAGGTATACGCGGCGTACGAGTCGGCAATGAACCACAAAGGTCAGCCGACAGTAATCCTAGCGCAAACCGTTAAAGGTTACGGCACAGGTGCATCAGGCCAGGCGAAAAACGATACGCACTCCATGAAGAAGGTTGCCATTGATGACCTTAAAGACTTCCGCGATCGTTTTAACATCCCACTGGATGACGAGCAGCTAAAAGAAGTACCTTACTACCGTCCATCTCCAGATTCACCAGAGATGAAGTACATGTTCGAGCGTCGTAAAAAGCTAGGTGGCTTCTACCCAACGCGTCGTACAGAGTTCGAAAAACTCGAAATTCCAACACTGGATACTTTTGCTAACAACCTAAAAGGCAGTGGCGAGCGTGAGCTATCAACGCAAATGTCGCTTAACCGCTTCCTTAGCACCTTGGTTAAAGACAAAAACATGGGCAACCGTGTTGTACCTATCGTGCCTGACGAAGCTCGTACCTTTGGTATGGAAGGTATGTTCCGTCAGTTGGGTATCTACTCATCGGTTGGTCAGCGTTACACGCCACATGACCGCGATCAGATCATGTTCTACAAAGAGTCTAAAACAGGCCAGATCCTAGAAGAAGGGATCAACGAAGCCGGCTCTATGTCTGCATGGATTGCTTGTGCAACGTCGTACACCAACAACAACTGCACTATGGTGCCGTTCTACATCTTCTACTCCATGTTTGGTTTCCAACGTGTAATGGACTTGATCTGGGCTGCGGGCGATATGCAAGCACGTGGCTTCTTGATTGGTGCAACGTCTGGACGTACCACGTTGAACGGTGAAGGTTTGCAGCACCAAGATGGCCACAGCCACTTAATGGCGCAAATGATCCCTAACTGCGTATCGTACGATCCAACATACGGATTCGAGCTAAGCGTTATTGTTCAAGATGGCCTGCGTCGCATGTACCAAGAAGGTGAAAACCGCTTCTACTACATCACCACCATGAACGAAAACTACCAGCACCCAGATATGCCAGCCGGTTCTGAAGAAGGCATCATCAAAGGTATGTACTTACTAGAAGAAGGCAAAGATGCCGATCTTAAAGTACAGCTGATGGGCTGCGGTACTATCTTACGCGAAGTGCGTGAAGCGGCAGTTATCCTGCGCGAAGAGTTTGGTGTTGAATCCGACGTATGGAGCACAACATCACTTAACGAACTGCGTCGTGATGCCATGGCAGTTGAGCGTAATAACATGCTCAACCCAGAAGCCGAGCCACAAGTGGCGTATGTAACTGAGTGCTTAAAAGACCGTGCCGGTCCTGTGATCGCCTCAACTGATTACATGCGTATCTTTGCAGACCAGCTACGTGCTTACATTCCTAAAACGTACAAAGTATTGGGTACAGATGGCTTCGGTCGTTCTGATACACGTACTAAGTTGCGTTCATTCTTCGAAGTAGATCGTTACTACGTAACGGTAGCCGCGCTTAAAGCACTACAAGAAGAAGGTAAGATCGAAGGATCAGTCGTCGCTAAAGCTATGAAGAAGTTCAACATCAACCCGGAAAAACCGGCGCCTTGGACGGTGTAAACCGTCCCTTGGATGAACTGACTTTTTAGTATTAACGAATAGAGGACAACAACGTGAGCACAATCACAATTACAGTTCCGGATCTAAGCGGCGCAGAAGATGTTGATGTTATTGAAGTGCTAGTCAAAGCTGGCGATACAGTAGCAGAAGGCGACAGCCTAATGGCGCTAGAAACCGACAAAGCATCGATGGAAGTACCTGCTGAACAAGCCGGTACCGTCGTCGAAGTGATGATTAAAGAAGGCGATACCTGTAACGAAGGCGACGTTATCTTAACGCTGGAAACAGGCGCTAGCGAAGCCGCAGAGCCAGCGCAAGAAGCGCCAGCAGAAGCGGCACCTGCTCCGGCTGCCGCACCGGCACCACAAGCGGCTGCACCTGCCGCTGCAACGGCCACAACTCAAGAAAACGTACTCGTACCTGATCTGAGTGGCGCTACCGATGTAGACGTTATCGAAGTCATGGTTAAAGCGGGTGATGTGATCGAAGAAGGCGACAGCCTTATCGCACTTGAAACCGACAAAGCGTCGATGGAAGTACCAGCGCCTAAAGGCGGTAAAGTGCTTGAAGTTAAGATCGCCGAAGGTAGCACCTGCAATGAAGGTGACCTACTTATCGTATTGGAAGTAGGCGGTTCGGCTGCTGAAAGCGCCGCTCCTGCGCAAGCAGCGGCCCCAGCACAAGAAGCGGCGGCTCCTGCGGCTGCACCAGCACCGGCACCGGCTCAAGCAGGCGGTAAAGAAGACGTACTAGTTCCAGACTTAAGTGGCGCTACTGATGTAGACGTTATCGAAGTGATGGTAAAAGTAGGCGACGTGATCGAAGAAGGCGATAGCCTTATCGCACTCGAAACCGACAAAGCATCCATGGAAGTACCTGCCCCTAAAGGCGGTAAAGTCATCGATGTTAAGATCAGTGAAGGCGCAACGGTCAACGAAGGCGATTTAATCGTCGTCTTGGAAGTGGCCGGTGCTGCTCCTGCTCCAACGGCAGCACCTTCTGCCGCACCGAGTGCTCCAGCGGCTAGTGCACCTGCACCTAAGCCAGAGCCAGCTAAAGCGGCGGCTCCGTCAGCGCCAGCGGCAGCGAGCAACTTATCAGGCGTAGAGCTAGAGAAGAAAAACCGTGCCGCTCATGCAGGCCCAGCAGTACGTGCTCTAGCGCGTGAATTTGGTGTAGATCTGTCCTCAGTAACCGGTACAGGCCGTAAAGGGCGTATCGTTAAAGAAGACGTACAAGCCTACGTTAAATCGGCCCTACAGCAGCTTAAAAACAAGCCAGCATCGGCCGTAACGGCAGGCTCAGGTATCCCAGCTATTCCAGCCGTCGACTTCAGCAAGTTTGGTGAAGTTGAAATGGAAAAAATGAGCAAAATCGCGAAAGTAACCCGCGATAACATGGCTCGTTGCTGGTTGAATATTCCGCACGTAACTCAGTTTGACGAAGCCGACATCACTGAGCTGGAAATCTTCCGTAAGCAAATGAAAGAGGAAGCGCTCAAATCTGGCGTTAAGCTCACACCATTACCGTTTATGATTAAAGCCGTTGCTAAAGCGCTGGCAGCTAATCCTAAATTTAATGCTTCGCTGCATGCCGATGGTGAACACATCGTTTACAAGAAGTACATCAACATCGGTTTGGCGGTTGATACACCAAACGGATTGATGGTTCCTGTCATCAAAGATGCGGATAAAAAATCAATCTACGAGCTATCACTCGAAGCGGTAGAGCTGGCAGGTAAAGCGAAAGACCGCAAGCTCAAGCCAAACGAGATGCAAGGCGCCTGCTTCACCATCTCTAGCTTAGGCGGCATTGGCGGCACAGGCTTTACGCCAATCGTAAACGCGCCAGAAGTGGGTATTTTGGGTATCTCCAAAGCCGACATCAAGCCGCGTTGGAATGGTAAAGAGTTTGAGCCACGCACTATGCTGCCATTGTGCTTATCGTACGACCACCGTGCCATTAACGGTGGTGATGCAGGTCGCTTCTTAACCTACATCAACAGCCTGTTAAGTGATATCCGTCGCTTAACACTGTAATAATCCCTCGGGATTAGAAGGCTATACCCAATTGGGCCTCTTTATGAGGCCCTTTTTTGTGGGTGCGGCATGGTGCTACGTGGTACTAGGTGTAGCTAAGTGATGGGTTAATGGTTGTTTATCGTATAAAGGGAAGATTTAGCCTGTAAAAAAAACTAGAATGTGAGCCAACATACAGATCTATTAGGAAGCGTCACGCATGAAAGTTTTAGTAACGGGATCAGCAGGGTTTATTGGGTTTCACGTTGCTAAAAGGTTGCTAGAAGATGGCGTAAATGTTGTGAGTATCGACAACATAAACGATTATTACGACGTTAACCTCAAACACGAAAGGCTAAAACAGCTTGAGCCTTTTGCGTCTCATCAATTTATCCAGCTGGATGTGTCCGACAGGGAAGGAGTAGCCGCGTTATTTGAGCGAGAGCAATTTACCCATGTGGTCCATTTAGCGGCACAAGCGGGCGTGCGTTACTCCATCGAAAACCCGCATGCCTATGTAGATTCAAATTTGATTGGGCATGTAAACATCTTAGAAGGTTGCCGTCATAACGAGGTAGAGCACCTAATCTATGCCTCATCAAGCTCCGTATATGGCCTAAATAAACAGATGCCGTTTAACGAAGCCGACTCAGTTGATCACCCTGTTTCATTGTATGCAGCCACCAAAAAAGCCAACGAGCTGCTCTCTCATACCTATTCCCATTTATACGGTTTGCCCACAACCGGCCTTAGGTTTTTCACCGTTTATGGCCCGTGGGGGCGTCCTGATATGTCACCAATTCTATTCGCCACCGCCATTAAAAATCAGCAACCGCTCAAAGTGTTCAACCACGGAGACATGAGCCGCGATTTCACCTACATAGACGACATCGTAGAGGGCGTGGTTAGGCTTATTCCCAAGCGACCAGCGCCAGTAGAAGGCTGGAGTGTCGAAGCCGGTAAAAGCAACGAAAGCTCAGCACCTTATCGTGTGTACAATATTGGTTGCGGTAAGCCTGTTAACCTACTGGCCTTTATAGAATGCATCGAAAAATCCATGGGTGGCACCACAGAAAAAATCTACATGGATATGCAACCCGGTGATGTCCAAGCAACCTGGGCTAATACCAATAACCTGTTTGATGTGATTGGCTACGCCCCACAAGTAGACGTTGCTACGGGGGTAGAGCGGTTTGCCGCATGGTTTAAACGTTATTACCGTTAGGTTTTGGGCTTGAGTAAACCCGCCTGCGCCAATGTATAAAATTTCGGAACTATCTTGTTTTCCTGTCCCCTAAGTTAGCAGTTGTTTGTATAAATAATGTTCAGGGATTAGATACCGTTATGCTCGCTTTAAAGCAAAATCAATCAGTTAGCCGGTTATTGTCAGCACTGGTGCTGAGTGTTTGTACTTTTTTTACACCAGTAGGCTGGGCTTTATCCGTTGATGATGCCAAGCACCTAGCTCTACGCACCAGTTTTGCTGCCTCCCCCGATTTAATGAATGCACTGCTGCCGCTATCACGAGAAGAAGCCGTCGATTACGTGATGACGCGGGTTGAACCAAACCCCGTCGACCCACCAGAGTTTGTTGTTAATCCTGAGCCAGTGCCTAAATACAAAGACATGACGGTAGATGATCGCCGTGCATTACAAAAGCAAAGAAGGTTGCAGCGCCAAGCATTAAAAGAGTGGTGGATGGAGCGCATGGTTACCACGCAAGCCCCGTTGCAAGAACAAATGCTGTTGTTTTGGCATAATCATTTCACAACATCCGGCCAGAAAGTAGCTGATCCCATTTTATTGCACGGCCAGCATGAGCTATTGCGTAATCAATCATTAGGTCGTTTTGATTTAATGTTGCGGTTGGTCATGCAAGACCCGGCCATGCTGAATTACCTAGATAACAGCCAAAATAAAAAAGGCAAACCCAACGAGAATTTAGCAAGGGAGTTATTGGAGCTATACACGCTGGGAGAAGGGAATTATACCGAAAAAGACATTAAAGAAACGGCGCGCGCATTAACGGGCTGGAGCACTGACAATCCAAGTCGATCTTTTCGTCTTAAGGCAAAACAGCATGATAATGGTCGTAAAACTATTTTAGGGGAGAGTGGCGGTTTTACTATGCCGCAAGTACTCGATTTGCTATTACAGCGCCCAGAAACGGCTCAGCTCATCACCACCAAACTGTGGCAGCAGTTTATCTCGCCAACGCCAAATCAAGATCGCGTAGCCGAGCTGGCAACAGCGTTTAAAAACCACCAGTATGATATTCGCAGGCTCCTGAAGCAGCTACTAATGGAAGATGCGTTTTGGGCTAAAGAAAACCGAGCTGTGCTGGTTAAATCCCCCGTTGAGATGGTGGTGGGCTTGTATCGCCAGGTGGGTACTGACACTGCCCCGTACAAGATTATGGTGAATCAGGCTAGGCAGTTAGGCCAAGATTTGTTGACACCGCCTAACGTTAAAGGCTGGCCAATCGCCTCTACCGAATGGATTAACACCGCCAGTTTACTAAAGCGACAAAACGCAATTAACCGGTTTATGCGCGCAAAAGAAATGAACAACAAGCAACAAGACGAGGGAATGTTATACGAGGCGGCTAACACGTGGGCGCAAAGTGAGCAGTTTAACTATCAAAAAGACTGGCTGCTCGCTATGGAACCCGTCACCGATATTGAGGGAAACCGGCCGATACGTACGTTACGTAACTTACTAAACGACCCCGTTTATCAACTTAAATAATGCAGGGAGCACCTCATGATTACACGCCGACAAATGCTAAAACTATCAGCGGGTTTATCGGTGGCTGGCTTGTCGATGCCATTGGCTGTGCCCGCATGGGCCACTAATCCGGAGAAACCGCGGTATCTTATTTTAATCGAGTTACACGGCGGTAATGATAGCCTGAACATGTGTATTCCGCATAATCAAGAAGGTTATTATGCAGCCAGGCCAAGCTTAGCGATACCAAAAGATCAGCACATTATTTTATCACCAGAACTCGCGTTAAATGGGGTAATGTCCCCGCTGGAAAGCTTATGGGCAGCTGGCGAGCTGGCGATTATTCCGGGGGTTGGCTACCCAGAGCCTAACCGTTCGCATTTTCGTTCTATCGAGATATGGGATACGGCCTCTAACAGTGATGAATACCTGAGTGATGGCTGGCTGTCAGAATCGCTTAAACAAGTAACCTTAGACGAGCACCTAGCCGCACATGGGATTGTGATTGGTCGTAACCCAGCACCGCTGATGGGGGAAGGGCTTAAAACCTTGGTCATGCGTAATCAAGCCAGTTTTATACGAGAGTCTAAACAGCTAGATAAAATACTAGCCAGTACCGAAAACCCTACTTTGCGGCATTTACTGAATGTGCATAAAGATGCCCGCCGGGGTGGCGAAGTGTTGCGTATGGGGTTTGAAAATGCGAAAAAAGAAGCAAACAAAGACAAGGGTAAAAAGTCCAATGCTGATCGCTTTTTGGTAGATGTGCAAGAGGCCGCCGCTATTATACAAGCCGGTTATGGTGCGCCTGTTATTAAATTAGCCTTAAGCGGTTTTGATACGCATTTTAATCAAAAAACGCAGCATCAAAAGTTACTAAAATCACTGGCTCAAGGTATAGCGCAATTGCGTGCCTCGTTAACGGAGTCTGGCCATTGGGAGCAAACGCTTGTGATGACCTATTCAGAATTTGGCCGCCGTGTGGGCGAAAATGGGAGCCAGGGTACTGATCACGGCACGGCTGCCACGCACTTTATGGTGGGCGGTAAAGTCGCCGGGGGCATTAAATCGGTAGTGCCTTCAGTGACAGATTTGGTGGATAAAGACTTACAATACCACCAAGATTTTCGTGCCTTGTATGCTTCTGTTACCGAACAGTGGTTAGGCTTACCCCTAAGTTCACACTATCAACGCTATAAGCAAATACCACTATTAAGTTAAAAAAATACCGTTATTTCGCTAAATATCAGTCAACAAACGAAATAAAAAAACGCTTTACGCTCGAAACTGTCATCAGAAAGCGATATATTCAAGGTGTTTGCCTCAGCGTATCAGATGGAGCAGTAGGTACGAGTTTTGGCAAACTACACTGACTACATGGAGGTTCTATATGAATCGCACAGCAACGCGCGCATTGCTATCAACCATGTTGGTAGGTCTGGCAAGCACTGCCTCGGCAGACATTATCAACGTGACACAAAACCCCGCGGTAACCACGCCAGTTGTTAGTTATATTGGTGACGCTGACGGGTGGCCAACTCCGTTTCAAGCTGGCTCGACTGTCTCAGCTCAAACATTATTCAACAGCACAGATGCTATCCGTGTTGCCGAAATGTTTGATCTAACAGCAATCGACTCGGTAGCGGACGAAGCTTACGGTTCTACAGATACCTTCTCATGGCATGCCGTTTGGTATGACCCACTAGGAACGATTGTTGACAACAACCTCATCGAGATTGCGTGGACAGACATTCTTAGTTGGCAAGCAAGTGGCCAAGAAGCGTTTACCGTTTGGACAGATACCTATGTAACTGATACTTACGGCCCGCTCGAAAGTGGTATGTGGACGGTAGCAACTTACACAGAAGGTAACTTATCAAATGTAGCTGCATTTGATGTACCAGAGCCTTCTTCTTTGTTGTTAATGTCTTTGGGTTTGTTAGCCGTGGGAGGCTATCGGGTTAAGCAGCGTAAAGCGTAAGCTTTAGGCTTGCCCCAAATAAAGTGCCATTTTTGGCACTTTTTTTTGCTCTTTTTAACCGGATTTGGCTATGTGTCGCCTTTCTCTTTTTTATGAAACAGCGAGATCCACCCCAGCGCCAATACCAGCATAAAAGTGGCCGCATTAGCTGGAATCTGGAGGTTAAAATCAACCGTGGCATGTAAGGCCATAGCCGTCATTGACATAATGCAACCAAACGATAACCCCCGCATTAATGGGTTGCGCCGTTTCCATTGCGCCCAAAAAGCCGCGATATAAGTCGCTAATATCACCAGCAAGAGTGGGATCATCCCAATGACACCGCGCTCGGATAAAAACTCTATATAATCGTTGTGTGCGTGGTCGTAAAAAATGCGGATATCATGTCCGCGGTATTCAGGGAAGCTGGTATAAAACGTACCAGCACCGGAGCCATCTAATAAATGATTATTGAGTAAGCTAATACTGTATTGGTCAACTTCATCGCGGGTTTCGCGGTGTGAAGAGGTGTTTTCTAAACGGTCTACAACTTTCTCGACGCCAAAAAAAGTGCCCACAATAAAAATATCAATGACTAATAAGCTAGCCAATAAAATGATGGTAGACCGGCTCGCTTTACGGCCTAAAACTAGTGCCACCACACCCGTGAACATCATCGCGATAAAAAACGAGGAGTTACCCATGCGTGAATGGGTTAGTACTAAGCCGATCACCATAATAACCAAGGCAATCCGTAAGCGTGCTTTAGCACCCAGCAAGGCAGTTATCCAACGGCGCAAGCGGTTGCGCCAGGTGCCGGAAGGCGTGCTTTTTAAAGAAGCGATCATCATGCCTATACCTAACGATAGGCAAATCACCAAGTAACCGGCTAAATGGTTGCGGTTAATAAAGGTGCCGGTGGCTACGCCTTTGTAAGCATCTTTGGGTATCAAAAAGGTGAACTCAGTGCCGCTTAAGGTCATTAAGCTGCCGTAAATGGCTTGGAAAACACCGCTAGCGACCACCACATAGATAGTCCAGCGTATGCGCTGCTGGCTAGATAAGAGCACCAAAGCTAGTACAAACAGAGCAATAAGCCCCCAGCCTTGTAAAAACTCTTGTGCGGTATCGGCAGCCGATAAGGTAAAGCCTACCGGACTTAACTGCACTCCCAGCCAACCATTAGCGATTACTAATAAAGCCATAATAGGCCAAGCGCGTTTGCTTGTTGGGGTAAGTTGCACTCGGTTTCGGGCATACAGCCAAAGCCAGCCTAATAACAATGCTAAGGCACTGGCTGTGAGTATCGAAATAGACCATACGCGGTTGCTACCAAGTGGCATTGGAGCCCACACTAATAATGCTAAAAAGCCCCAAAAAAGCGGCTGATCGGCAGATGCAGGTGCAGAAGTTTTAAAGTACGGAGAACTTTCCATGTAATTCATCTTTTAGCAGCCATAAAAAAGGCACCCCAAGGATGCCTTTAGAATATACATGAATACGATTAGCTTGCGCTAGCAGAACCGCCACCGCCACCGCCACTGCTTGAACCAAAAGCAGGCAGGGAAGAAGGGATGCCCGTAGAACCAGGTGCAGATGATGATGCTGGGCCTTGCGGGTTACCCGCTGCGGTAGCTTCGGTGACCGCTGTTGGGTCAACGTTTGGGTTGGCAAGGGCAACGGCTGTCATAGCATCCGGATTGGCACCTTTAGCAACGGCCGCTGAAATAATAGCACCGGCTTGTTCAGGCGCGGCTTGCATAGCGGCATCAACAATGCTTTCTGCTGCATCGGGGTTAGCATCCATAGCAGCGCTTACAATATCAGCAGCGGCGCTAGGGTTGGCAGCAACAGCGGCGGCAACAGCGCTGGCAACCAGTGATGGGTCGGCTGCAGACACCTGAGCTAACACATCGGACATAGGCGCATTAGTTGCTAGTGCATTAGCAACAACCTGATCCATTGGCATACCCGCGGAAATATCATCCGAAACGGCAGCCTGTGCAGAATAAATCGGTAAGGCTAAACCTACCAGTACACCTAACATCACGTGGCGCATAGAGTGCTCCTTGCAAGCAATATAATAATGTGTCTAAGTTTAGCAACAGTGTATTTATTAGGCAACAGTCTAAAAAGTAAACACTTGTATGAAGTGTGTATGTTTTAATGCCCGATGCAACCCTATCTTACTGTAATTAATAAAGTTAATACGTAAAAATTGGGGGTTAAGTGCGTGCTAAAAAAATAGTAAACAACACCCGTACACAGATCTGTAGCTAATCAGTAACTCTGGAGTGTGTTTTTGGGCAAAATAATACACCAATTGGTGAAGTAATGTATAATTAATGGGCTAATTTGGTGCGTTATGGCTGGTGGTGCGTTTATATAGCGCGCTGCGTTGCACAATAACATAAGGTTTGCGGCGCAGGTTTATTGCGTATGTTCAGTTAAATAATAGTTTTGATGCGTTAAAGGAATAACGTCTTTTTATAGAGACATGTTGTTATCTGGCGCCTAAAAAAGGCACCGTTAACGTGCCTTTGTTTAGGTCACAATACAGGCTGTAACTTAGCTAGGGCTAGCACTTCCGCCGCCACCGCCACCACTACTGCTACCAAGTGGAGGGAGTTTAAACGAAAGGGAAAGCGTAGGGCTAAATTGTAAGCTACCTGTAAAGCTATTAGCGATACCCTGATTACGGATGTAAGAAGGTAGTATCGTTGTTGTGCTTACGGCACTGGCAGGAAACGCTATAGTCGTCAATGACTTGCCCGACATTAAGGTATCTACAAAGCCAGCGTGTGCAGAGACTGCGGGTAAGGCTACCCCCAGAACTACACCTGCAATGTATTTTTGCATAAGGCATGCTCCTTGCTTAGCTTGATTATTCAAGCACTAACCATGCTATCAACCCATTGTTTAAACTTAAAGAAAAAATTAGATGTTGCGCATAAACGACAGCGCAACTAGTATTAGCGATGCAGTGCAGCAATTGTAACAATTGGATGGAATACTGCTGCAGATAATGGACACTGCTTCAAGGATAGGCCACTTAAGATGGACTTACACGTGAATATAAAGACCTCACCGCGATTGCCTGTCTCCTCTTCTATGGCACGTAATAAACGTTTACTTAAAAACCACGAAACCTTCGCTTTTTGGGTGCAGCTGGGCGCTGATATTGGCGTAGTTTTTTTCTCACTGTACCTTCTGACACTCTTCAAGACCGGAGAGTTCAATCCGCATTACCGTTTTTTGATGGTAATTACGGGGCTGTCGATGTGCGGCATATACGTAAGCCGCGGTATTTACCGCCAAGCCTCTACCCATGCTAAAAATGTAATGCGTATAACGGTGGCCTGGTTTGTGTGTTTATGCGCCGTTATGCTGGTGGGCTTTGTGACCAAAACCACCGAGCTATTCTCCCGCCAAGTTATTTTGCTATGGGCGCCGTTAGCGCTGTTTTTACAAATAGCCAACCATGTGGCCATTGGTATGGGCATAAAACGCTATAAAGAAACCTACGGCAAACACTTAAAAGCATTGGTGATAGGTGATGGCACAACCGCCGTGCACCTTATCCAAAGTTTGAATGGTAACCGCTGGCTGCCAGACAAGGTGGTTGGGGTTGTACGCGGTGATGGTGGCTTGCCAGATTTATCTGTGGCGGCAAATTTATCGGTCCCAGTATTAGGCCATATCGCAGGCATACGCCCGTTAATACGCGAACATAAAATTAAGCGCATTTACATCGCGTTGCCCATGGAAGAGAGCGAGCAAATACAAGGCCTACATATCGATTTGCTAGACATGAACGTAGATGTGATTTGGGCGCCCGATATATCCGCTATGCGTTTGCTAAACCACTCCGTTAGGGAGGTGGCGGGCACGCCTATTATCTCGTTAAACGAAAGCCCGTTAACCTCATCGCGCGTGTCCATGGCGTTAAAAGCCATAATGGATCGCAGTATAGCGGCTATCGCATTGCTCTGTTTGTCTCCATTGTTTATTGCAATAGCAGTGGCTGTTAAGCGATCTTCCCCTGGGCCAGTTTTCTTTAAGCAAGACCGCACAGGTTTTGATGGCACGGTATTTAAAGTTTGGAAATTCCGCAGTATGAAATTGCATCAAGATGCAGAAGTGGTGCAGCAAGCCGGTAAAGAAGACCCGCGCATTACCAAAGTGGGTAAGTTTATACGACGTACATCTATCGATGAGTTGCCGCAGTTATTTAACGTATTGGATGGCAGCATGTCTCTAGTAGGGCCAAGGCCGCATGCGGTATCTCATAATAATTATTACAGCGACAAAATTAATGCGTATTTAGCGCGCCATCGTATTAAGCCGGGAATTACTGGGCTAGCTCAAATCAGTGGTTACCGTGGAGAGACAGAAACGTTGGATAAGATGGAAAAACGAGTAGAGTTTGATTTAGTGTATATAAATAATTGGTCCTTAGCTTTTGATTTTAAAATTCTATTTAAAACACCTCTTTCTCTCATGTCAAAGGATATATATTAATGAGTGAAATATGTCCAATATTCATATTCTCATTGCCTAGGTCTGGATCTACCTTGTTGCAGAGAATGATTTCTCTTGATTCTAATGTTTTTACTTCTCCTGAAACATGGTATTTTTTGAATTACTTATCATTTACTAATGATAAAAACATTTACAGTCTTTTTAGCAGTGCCCATTCAAGAGTAGCAAATACAGAATTTATAAATAAAGAAATTGGTGCTGAAGAATTTTCGTTGATTCAGAAAAAGCATCTTTTAGATGTAATGGAGCGAGCTGGTAAAGGTAAAGCGTTTTTTTTAGAGAAAACTCCTAGAAATTATTTTGTAATTGATGAGATATTCAAATGTTTCGGTGATGATGCGAAATATATTTTTTTATGGCGTAATCCTTTGGAGGTAGCGTCTTCTATGATCGATACATGGGGAGGAGGGGAGTGGAACCTCTATTCCTTTGAAAATGATTTGATTTACGGTACCAAAGAATTGGTTCGTAGTTATAAGAATAATCAGCAAAGAGCATTGAGTGTTAGTTATCAAGATATTATTCAGGATTATGAGGGGACGTCTCTTAAAATATCTGATTACTTGGGTGTGGACTTAACAGTATTTGAAAAGCAGGCTGTAATTAGCAATAAAATACAAGGTAGCATGGGTGATCCAACCGGACAGAATAAAGAATTTATTTCATCAAAGAAAAGAGAGGAAATGTTACTTTCTTTTTCTGGAATGCTAAGAAAGAAAGCATTTAAGAGAATGTTGACAAAGATTGAAAATGAAGTGGCATGGATGGGGTATCCGCTTGAGGATATCTTTCATGAACTAGCAGAAGCTCCTAGTGCTAGTTTTTCTATGTGTGGGAAGGATTTATACAGAATGGTTTATGGTGCTGCCTACATGAGACTTCAGCCGTTTGTATTAAAAGATTTTTTGTTTAAACGGAGAGGTGCTTTAAGGTGAAACTTGTTAAGTGTTATGCGATAGGCTTGCATCTTTTGTATTTTAAAATAGTTGGGTTATTTCCTTCTCGTATAATGAGAAATTTTTTATATCTTCCTTTTATGGGCTCTGGAGTTTTCTTTAATATTTTTTTTGGAGGAGTTATTTTAAGGTCTCCTTGGAAGATTAAATTAGGACGAGGAAGTGTAGTAGGTGAAAAAGTTCAACTAGACTGCCGACGAGGGCTTGTTATTGGTAATCACGTCAATATAAGTAGTGAGGTTCAGATCTGGACATTACATCATGACCCTCAAAGTTCTACGTTTAAAGCAATTGGGAAAGAAGTTGTAATCGAAGATTACGTTTGGCTGGGGGCTCGCTCGATAATACTACCGGGAGTGCGAGTTGGAAAGGGCGCTGTGGTTGGCGCTGGCTCCGTTGTAGCGAGAGATGTAGAGCCATATTCAATAGTTGTTGGTAATCCGGCTAAAAAAGTTAAATCTAGGAATGAAAACCTGACTTACAAGCTTGAATGCAATATCCCATTTATATAAAGAGTTTCATATGACATCCAATTTGCTTGTAAGAAGTGTGTTTTTTTCACTTGCTTTTTGTTTTCTTTACGCTCTAGATCCGTCTGACCGGTCATGGGGGGCAGAGTATAATT
The DNA here is from genome assembly GCF_001922575.1 of Neptunomonas phycophila. NCBI lineage: Bacteria > Pseudomonadati > Pseudomonadota > Gammaproteobacteria > Oceanospirillales > Oceanospirillaceae > Neptunomonas > Neptunomonas phycophila. Next base: position 725,637 of record NZ_MRCI01000001.1, read on the forward strand.
TGGTGCTTAAATTTTTACCTTTAATATTTGTGTTTTTTATATTTTTGGTTTTTGTAAAAAATTTTTTTATTATTTTGGCTACACCGACAGTTATTCCATTGCTGATTTTTTTTCTCTTTTCCTTTGGTGGGGCTGTTTGTACTATTTTTCAGATGAATGCTAGATTCGAGGATAGTTATCTAAGCAGAGCTTTGTTAATGGTGTTTGTTTTCTTGGGATTTGTAACTTCATTTTCGAAAAAATTTGAAAAGAGTATGGCGTATTTTTTGCCCTACTTGTTATTGTTTTGCGGGTTTGTTGTTGCAACTTTGTTGATTGTTTGGGGAGTTGGTTTTAAATTTGTGGATATGCCGCATATTTATCATGAAGAAGGCGTTTTTGTATTAGTTGCTATGGTTTGTGTTTATATAAGTAGAGTTAATTTTTTGATAAAGATTTTATGCTTGATATATCTGGCAGCTGGTCTGATATTTATGCATAAGAATACGGCTTATATAATGCTGTTGGTTTTTATAGTTTTTCTTTTGTTAAAGAGTCGATATCTGCTTTCTGCTGGAAACCTAAAAATTTTTGTTAATGTTTTTTTCTTTAACTTTTTTGTTTTGATAGCTGTTTTTATTTTGATGATAGTGAATTTTTACTCTGATATTTTGCCGTCAGGTAGCCCCGGGGTGCGCCTAAATACCTACTTACAAAGGTGGGAGGTTTTTTTGGAGCACCCGTTTTTAGGGACGCTGTTTTTAGGTTCCCCTATGTTTGAGTTGCCAACTATTGACGGTTCTTTGTTTGTACCAAGTCATTCGGATTTACTAGATATTATGGCTTTTGGTGGCCTTTTTTCTTTGATAGTTTTTGTTTGGTATTCATTATTTCCAGTATATAGGATAATGTTTGGTTATCAGGTCATTTCAAATGATAAGATAGATCAACTTTATATGTTATTATCTGTATTTGTTTTTGGGGTTTTTCTTACTTTATGCGTAAACCCGATTTTGAACCAAGTTAAACTGGCTGCGCCTTATTGGTTTTTTGTTGGGTTTTTAGTTGGAAGAATGCGGCAAGGGAGGGCACATGGATAAGAAGGTATTGATTACAGGGGTCCATAGAAGTGGCACAACTCATTTAGGTAAGATATTAGAAGCTACTTTAGACTGTTCGGTAATACACGAACCATTTAATGCCTGCTTAGGTGATAGTAGAGTAAACTATTGGTATTGCAATGAGTCTGTTAATGATTTTTTGGTTAGTTCTAAGTTTAGATTTAAGCCTAGACTTATCAAAAGAGCACCAAATGAATCCTATATTAGAACACTAGGTAGGTCGATTCTTGGTGGCGAATTCGAAAAAAGTTTAAAGTCCTTTGAGAAGAAACCTTTTGTTTTAATTAAAGATCCTTTTATGTTTAGACAACTAAACTCAAATTTGTGGGATTATAAATTTTTAGTTGTTAAGCATCCTTTATCAAATCTTTTTTCAGTGAAAAGTCAAAATTGGTCTATTTCTAAAAACGAGTTTTCTAAAGATATTTTTTCCAGTAAAAAATATTTTTCTTTTTCTGATAAGCTTTCTCCTTTTTTTGATGGTAATGAAATAGACTTCCTTTGGTTATGGTTTTTTTTGCATCATGAAGTTATGTCTGAATTAAACAATACTATAATCATTTGGCATTCGGATTTTTGTGAAAACCCTTTTTCTTTATTTGAAGCCCCAGTTTTTGTTGATAATAGAGCCTCTAAAGATAACTTTGAAAAAATAATTTGCGAAACAATGTTTGATAAAACAATAGTTCGTAATGATAAATTACACCAAATGAAACGAAATTCTGTAATTCTCTCTATGCAGTGGGTAGATAGTTTTTCTGAGAAGCAGATTGAAGTTGTAAATGAGATCTTTGGTGAGATTATTGAGTTTTATAAGTTGAGGAGTTTCATCAAGTGTTAAGTATTATTACGGTCACGTATAATAATTTGAATGGTTTGAAAACTACGTATAAGTCAATACGGAAACTCCTTCAAAACGAAGTGGCTGTTAAGTGGATTGTAATAGATGGTGCATCTGAAGATGGAACGTTAAGTTTTTTGAGGATGTTGTCAACAAATCTTGACTCAAATTGTTTTTTGTATTTTTCTGAAAGTGATAAAGGCTTATATGATGCCATGAATAAAGGTCTGGATTTAGTTGATGGTGATTATATTATCTTTATCAACGCAGGAGACCTAATTCATGAGAGTTTGCTTAAAGACTTACAAGATTATAATTCATTCGATATTTTGTTAGGTGCTTCTGAAAGATTTAGTTCAGATAAAAAATATATTAAGTATGTAAGGCCTTTGAAAAAGTTAAACTCTAGAATGATCTGTGAGCACCAAGCTTTTGTTGTGAGATCAGCTATAGCAAAAAAAATTAGATATGATCTAAGATATTCTTTATCTGCAGACTATGATTTTCTTTGCAGGTGTATAAAGTCAACAGATTCTATATATTCTTCAAAAAGAATATATTGCTCTTTTGAATATGGTGGTGTTTCAAAGAAAAAGAGGATGGAGGCACTCCTTGAAGATTTCTTGATCAGAATCAGAGTTTTTAATATGCCTTATAAAAATGCCTTCTATCTTTATTTAAAGCATTTGTCTTGGGAGGTGGTAAAAAAAATCATGGGACTTATAAGATGAATATTAAAGAGTTTGATTTTTATACAGGTACACCTGAAGACTTGATTGATTCTTTTTTTAATGTTGATAGTCATGGGTCTAAGAGTATATTAGTAACACCTAATCTCGATTTTTGGATGAGAGCCAGTAAGCTTAGTAGTTTTTATGAATTGATTAAAAAGTCAGATGTTAGAATATGTGATGGTGCACCATTAATATTAGTCTTGAAATTAAGGTCTATGATTTATGGCGATAGTGTGCCTCATCGGATAACTGGTGCTGATCTAATGCCAGCTATTCTGGGTCATAAAAAATCTTCAGATTCTAAGATCGTTTTTATAGGCGGTGATCCGAACTGTGAGTCTATTAACAAAGATATAATATCTGAAAAATTTAATTTGAATAAAAATAATATATTAGTTATCAGTCCTCCTTTTGGTTTCGAAAGTGATGGTTCTTATGTTAAGGGTATTTTTGAGGAAATAAGTTTATTTGGACCTAATTTTATATTTTCCTGTCTAGGTTCACCAAAACAAGAGAAATTAATTATGCGCATAAAAGAAGAAGTTAGTTTCGATTATGCTTTTTGTGTTGGTGCTGCAATCGATTTCGTTACTGAGAAATCAAGAAGGTCACCCAAGTTAATGCGGTTGGTTGGTGTTGAATGGTTGTGGAGGTTGTATTGTGAGCCTAAGAGGCTTTTTAAAAGGTACTCTAAAAATGCTTTGTGTTTTTTTCCCCTATTAATTAAAAGTTTAAAGAGATAATTATGAAAAAAGTCGCTCTTATTACCGGCGTTACAGGTCAAGATGGGTCGTATCTAGCGGAGTTTTTGTTGGATAAAGGATACGAAGTGCATGGTATTAAACGCCGTGCTTCTTTGTTTAATACAGAACGTGTTGATCATATTTATAAAGACCGGCATGAAGATAATGTTAACTTCTTTTTGCACTACGGTGATCTAACAGATACCTCTAACTTAACCCGCATATTAAAAGAAGTGCAACCAGATGAGGTATACAACCTAGGAGCACAGTCGCATGTTGCTGTGTCTTTTGAAGCGCCAGAATATACGGCCGACGTTGACGGTATGGGTACGCTCCGATTACTTGAAGCTATCCGCTTCTTAGGTCTAGAAAAAAAGACGCGCTTCTATCAAGCATCTACGTCTGAGCTTTACGGACTGGTGCAAGAAATTCCGCAGAAAGAGACAACGCCTTTCCATCCTCGCTCCCCTTATGCTGTGGCTAAAATGTACGCTTATTGGATTACGGTTAACTATCGTGAAGCTTATGGAATGTACGCGTGTAACGGTATTTTGTTTAATCACGAATCACCGCGCCGTGGCGAGACTTTTGTGACACGAAAAATCACTCGGGCTATGAGCAATATCGCGCAAGGTTTAGAAAAGTGCCTTTACCTAGGTAATATGGATGCACTACGTGATTGGGGTCATGCTAAAGATTATGTAGAAATGCAATGGCTAATGCTTCAGCAAGAGGTGGCTGATGATTTTGTAATTGCTACTGGTGTCCAATACAGCGTACGTCAGTTTGTCGAGTTCACGGCTAAAGAGTTAGGTTTAACATTACGCTGGGAAGGGCAGGGCGAAGAAGAAAAAGGTTATGTTGCTGCCATAGAAGGCGATGATGCTCCGGGATTGAAAGTAGGCGATTTAGTGGTTGCTGTTGATCCTAAATATTACCGCCCAGCCGAGGTTGAGACTTTACTTGGCGACCCAACAAAAGCAAAAGAAAAGTTAGGTTGGGTTCCAAAAATTACGCTACAGGAAATGGTAGTAGAAATGGTCCAGCACGATTTAGATAGCGCTAAACGTTTCCGCCTTCTGCAAGAAAGTGGTTACGATGTAGCATTGCGTCGCGAATAAGGGAGCCGCCAATGAAAATTTTTGTTGCTGGCCATCGTGGTATGGTTGGCTCAGCTATTTATCGTCAATTAGCTAAACTGCCTGATGTTGAGCTGGTAACGGCATCGCGGCAGGAACTTGATTTAACGAGCCAAGCCGAAGTAGCCGCCTTCTTTGAAAAGCATCAATTTGATCAAGTGTATTTAGCTGCCGCAAAAGTCGGGGGTATTATGGCAAATAATACCTACCCAGCTGAATTCATATACGAAAATTTGATGATTCAAAATAACATAATACATTCATCCTATATAACAGGTGTAAGGCATTTGTTGTTTTTAGGATCATCTTGTATTTATCCAAAATTGGCCACGCAACCAATGCAAGAAACAGCGTTGCTAACAGGTACTCTTGAGCCAACGAACGAGCCTTACGCGATTGCTAAAATTGCAGGCATCAAAATGTGCGAATCTTACAACCGCCAATACGGTGTAGATTATCGTAGTGTTATGCCGACGAACCTATATGGTGAAAATGATAATTTTCATCCTGAAAATTCGCATGTGATTCCTGCTCTAATGCGCCGTTTTCATGAGGCTAAGCTGGCGAATGCACCCGAAGTTGTTGTATGGGGCACAGGCAAGCCAATGCGTGAATTTTTGCATGTTGATGATATGGCGGCAGCCTCTATCTTTGTAATGAACGTTGATAAAACGACATACGAAGAAAACACTGAGCCAATGCTATCGCATTTTAATGTGGGCACAGGTGTAGACTGTACCATTAAAGAAATGGCATTAACGATGGCCGATGTGGTGGGGTACCAAGGTAATGTCACATTTGATGTGACGAAACCAGACGGCGCACCGCGTAAGCTCATGAATGTTGATAAGTTAAAAGCGTTAGGTTGGGAATATTCTGTCAGTTTAAAAGACGGTTTAGCATCAACTTATGCTTGGTTTCTTGAGCACCAAGATGACTTTAGGGGGTGATGCATGTCATCCACTTACTTATCAAATGATGTGTTTAAACTAGTAGTTGATAATACGCCGCTAATTTCTCTCGATTTGGTTGTTCGTAACGCGAGCGGCCAAATATTACTTGGTGAACGTGTGAATCGGCCGGCGCAGGGTTATTGGTTTGTGCCGGGTGGGCGTATACGAAAAAATGAGACAATAGCAGATGCATTCATGCGTTTAACGCTGGATGAGCTTGGTGTTGCTTTACCTATTAGCTCGGCTAGATATTTAGGGCTATTTGAGCATTTCTATTCGGATAGTGTGTTTGGTAATACACCATCAACACATTATGTTGTAAATGCGTTTGAAATATCAATTGATTCTAATTTGACCGACCTCCCAAATCAGCAACACTCGGGTTATCTCTGGTGGGGTGAGAGCCAGCTGCTAGATTCTAAGAAAGTACATGTACATTCGAAATGGTATTTTTTGAAAGACAACGGGATTGAATGCAGTAAGGGTTCAGCTTGATAGCTATATTTAAACGATTCACAAACAGCGAATTGCTGCTTCAAATGTTAATAAGCATCTGTGTACGTGTGCTAGGTGCTTTTTCTGTATTTGTACTCAGTATATTTGTTGGTAGGGAGCTGGGAGCCGAGAGTGCAGGGTATTTCTTTTTGGCGTTTAGCGTTGTTACCTTTCTAGCCGCGCTTTCACGAATGGGTTTTGATAATACATTAGTCCGCTTTATTGGTAGCGGCTTAGTAGATGCCGAGTGGGCTAATATCCGTACAACCTTAAACCGGGCTTTATTATTGGCAGGCGGACTGTCTTCGGTTTTTGCGGTTATTCTGTTTGTGGGTAGTGGCTTTATTGCGAATGTTATCTTCTCTAAACCGTTATTAGCTCCTGTTTTGCAAGCCATGGCGCCTGGTGTTGTTGGCTTGTCACTTTTCACCTTATTAGCGATGGCGTTACAAGGGTTACACAAGATAGCGCCTTCGGTTTTTGTTATTAACATTTCTGCCAATGTTTGGGTGGTAATTGCGTTGTTGGTGTTTCATTTAGAGACGCCGGTATCTGTTGCAACGGCTTACAGTGTTGCAACAGGTATAACCATATTGTTGGGGTGTGGCTTTTGGTTATATTTTGCCAAACCTGCGCAAGATCAGCCCACAATCCAATGGTCTACGCTGTTTGCGAGCAGTATGCCATTATGGATTGTAATGTTGATGTCCCAACTTACCCAGTGGTCTGGGCAGTTTATTGCGGGGGTGTATGTGCCCTCAGAAGAGGTTGCTCAACTTGCGGTAGCTCAACGTACAGCCATGCTCACCAGTTTTATATTAATGGCTGTGAACTTGGTAGTAGCCCCGCGTTTTGCCGCCCTTTACAAACAAGGCAACATGGAAGGGTTAGAGCGCTTAGCGTTAATGTCGGTCAAGCTTATGGTATTGTTTGCTATCCCTATTGTTGCCGTGATGATGTTCTTCCCTACCTCTTTAATGAAGCTTTTTGGCGAAGGCTTTGCTGAGGGGGGACATTTACTTCAGATTTTGGCCGTAGGCCAGTTTGTGAATGTGGTGACTGGTTCGGTGGGTTATTTGCTCTCTATGTCTGGTCATGAGAAAGATTTACGAAACACGGTTCTTATCTCTGGACCATTAGCGATTATTGCTGCAGTTGCATTAACGCCTTTGTGGGGCGCTACAGGTAGCGCGATAGCCACGGCGTTAGCCGTCGCTACACAGAATTTAGTGGCCGTTTTTTGGGTAAGAAAACGCTTAGGGTTTAATACATTGGCTGTTTGGCGATAGATTCAGGTATATATAAGATCAGAAGATAGGGTTTTACGTGTGTTGTGCTTATGTAAGGTCAATCAATCATTAGCCAGCTTACATTAGCTGAATCCAGATCTTAGCGTAAAGTATTGATTAAAAAATGATGGTTAAGCCCCTTTTTTGTGGTTCTTTCTATAGAATGGGCGTTTTAGAATAATCATCTTATTATGTATTGGGTTGTATTATGAAAATAGCTATTGCGGGTACTGGGTACGTCGGTTTGTCGAATGCCATGTTGTTGGCTCAGAACTGTCAAGTGGTGGCCGTTGATATCGTCCCTGAAAAGGTTGAGATGCTTAACAACAAGCAATCGCCGATTGTGGATGTTGAAATTGAAGATTTTTTGGCCAACAAAACGCTTAATTTTAAAGCGACTTTGGATAAGGCCGAAGCTTACAGCGATGCAGAATTTGTAGTTATTGCGACCCCTACAGATTACGACCCGATCACTAACTACTTTAATACCAGCTCTGTTGAGGCGGTTATCCGTGACGTGATGGCGATTAACCCTAACGCCGTTATGATTATCAAATCCACGGTGCCGGTAGGCTATACGCGCCAAATAAAGGAAGAGATGGGCTGCGATAACATTATCTTCTCGCCTGAGTTTTTGCGTGAAGGTAAGGCTTTGTACGATAACTTGCATCCTTCCCGTATTATTGTGGGTGAACGTTCTGAGCGCGCTAAAGTGTTTGCCGGCTTGTTAGAGCAGGGCGCCATTAAAACGGGTATCGATGTGCTGTTTACCGACTCGACTGAGGCCGAGGCGGTTAAGTTGTTCTCCAATACGTATTTGGCAATGCGTGTGGCGTACTTTAATGAGCTAGATAGCTACGCCGAAACGCACGGGCTAGATAGCCGTCAGATTATTGAGGGCGTAGGCTTAGATCCGCGTATTGGTAACCACTATAACAATCCATCGTTTGGCTATGGCGGTTATTGCTTACCTAAAGATACAAAACAGCTATTGGCTAACTTCCAAGATGTACCTAGCAATATGGTGCGCGCTATCGTCGATGCCAACACCACGCGCAAAGACTTTATTGCCGAAGCTATCCTCAAGCGTAACCCTGCGGTGGTGGGGATCTTTAGATTGGTGATGAAATCTGGCTCGGATAATTTTAGGGCTTCGGCCATCCAGGGCATTATGAAGCGCCTTAAAGCTAAAGGCATTGAAGTGGTTATTTATGAGCCGGTGTTTGCTGAAGAGAGCTTCTTTAATTCGCGTGTTATTAACGATCTGGCTGAGTTTAAAGCGTTATCGGATGTGATTGTTGCGAACCGTCGTACCGATGAGCTGGCGGATGTTGCGGATAAAGTCTATACCCGTGATCTTTTTGGTAGCGACTAGTGCGTATTACTAGTTGCTAGCAAGCTATTTTGTTATCTGAAAACAGATAGCAATGTAGCTGTGATAAAAAATACCGTGTGCAAGTAACCTGTATATCAGTTGATGAATAAAGCGATCAGAAATAACGTAAAGGAATAGATGATGATCCCCGTAATTTTATCCGGTGGTTCCGGTACTCGTTTGTGGCCGTTATCCCGTACTCAATATCCTAAGCAGTTTTTGCCGCTTAATTCTGACCTCACTATGTTGCAAGAGACGGTAGCACGTTTGGGCGATGTGTCAGATGTGAGTGTGATTTGTAATGAAGAGCATCGCTTTTTAGTGGCCGAGCAAATGCGTCAAATTAAGCAAGCGTGTTCTATTTTTTTAGAACCTGTTGGCCGTAATACGGCACCCGCTATTGCTTTGGCAGCGCTAGATGCGATTAGCAAAGGTAACGGCGGTGAGTGTTTATTAGTGCTCTCTTCAGATCACGTGATTGATCAAGCGGAGGTGTTTACTAAGGCGGTTGCTCAAGCGGAGCCTTTAGCCAAAGCGGGTTATCTAGTGACCTTTGGTACTGTGCCGACTAAGCCTGAAACAGGTTATGGTTATATTAAAGCGGCAAGTGAGCCGTTAGCCGGTGCCGATTGCGATGCGTATGCCGTGGCCGACTTTGTTGAAAAGCCAGATGCAGACACCGCACAACAGTATATTGATGCGGGCGATTATTATTGGAACAGCGGTATGTTCATGTTTACGGCAGATCGTTTTATCGAAGAGCTGGGTAAGCATCGTCCTGATATTTTGTCGGCGTGCCAACATGCGATGGCAACCGTTACGCCAGACCTTGATTTTATCCGTGTGGACAAAGCCGCTTTCGAAGCTTGCCCTGATGAATCTATCGACTATGCGGTGATGGAAAAAACCGATAAAGCCGCAGTTATCCCGCTGGATGCTGGCTGGAGCGATGTGGGTAGCTGGTCGGCTTTGTGGGAAATTAAGCCAAAGGATGAGCAAGGTAATGTGCTGCAAGGTGATGTAATTGCCGAGAGCACGCGTAACTCAATGGTTGTTGGTGGCGAGCGCTTGGTGACTACACTGGGTGTGGATGATCTTATTATTGTGGATACCAAAGATGCGATCATGGTAGCGCACAAAGATAAGGTTCAGGATGTTAAAAAACTGGTAGCAGCTGTTAAAGCCCAAGGCCGTAATGAGCATTTTCAGCATCGTGAAGTGTATCGCCCTTGGGGGAAATACGATTCTATCGACAACGGCCAGCGTTATCAGGTAAAACGTATTACGGTTAAGCCGGGTGAAAAGCTGTCTGTACAAATGCATCATCACCGTGCTGAGCATTGGATTGTTGTTAGCGGCACCGCCAGCGTTACCTGCGGCGAGAAAACATTCTTGGTGACAGAAAACCAATCAACTTACATCCCACTGGGTGAAGTCCACGCACTGGAAAACCCCGGTAAAGTTGAGCTTGAAATGATCGAAGTGCAGTCTGGCTCATATCTAGGAGAAGATGATATCGTCCGTTTTAAGGATAACTACGGGCGTGCTTAGGTCATAAGCATCGTTTAGTTGTAAACACATAACCACCTTCGGGTGGTTTTTAACTCTGTTCTCATACATGGAGGTTTTATGAGTCAATCTATTTACGTATCGGAAAAGTTCCAAGCGGATCCTGTTGGTTTTTTAGCAAGCGTCACGGACTTAACGGCCTATTTACCAAAATTAAGATCGCGTCCTGATGCTCTGTTTTTATTGAACGGGCTTATTACTTACCGGTCTCTTAGTAATGACAGAAAAATTGCATACATGGCATATGTATCAGGTTTGGATGATAGGTCTTTCGGTAGTAAGTTATATAGCCTTGCCGCTTTGCAGGTAGCCAACCCATATTGGTATAGCTGGGGGCTGACTGATATAGAACTCAGAGAATTTCATGACTTTAATGCGGATGTTGCTTCTCACCTTAAAGTATTAGGTGTTAGTACAGCGGCGAGCTTCTCGCTTGCTAAGGGAGCTAATACTTTTTTTGACTTACTTAAGACTGGATCGAAAGAGTCGGCAATAAAGCTTGCAAAGTCTATGACAAATTATGATTTAGGTGAGAAAGCTGTGTCTCGGTTCACAGGTAATACGTCAAAGATTAAAGCAGGAGGGCACATAACTTCTTATTTAACGCTCATGGGAGCTGTTTTATATGTCTGCGCCCAAAAGGACTCTGCAAGAGCTAAAGAAGAGCTCTTGCGTAGAGGCCTGTTAACTATAGACGATTTGTAGAAGGAGGGGCTCCCTCCTTTTCTATTAGAAGGCTGTTCATGAGTAATAATTTTAATTTTTTATGTGCTCTGTTATGCGTTTAATTAAAATTACGATTTTAATTTATTCTTTGTTGGTAAATACGGCCAGCGCATCTTTATCTCATGCTTTTGATGAGGGTTTAGATGCGGGTTTTCTCATGATATGTGTGAACGCATATCCAGAAAATGATAGTTATCTGATTTGGGAAAATCAAAGTATTGCAATCAGATCTAAGTATGAAAAAGAAAATTACGATGAGAATTTTACGTTAGGGTTGATAGAAGTAGGTAATAGAATAAAGACTATTGTTGATGAAGGTCGGTTTAATCAAAAATTTTGTAATGATATATCGAAAAAGTATTTTCATATGATATCGAGTTAGGTGTCATGAAATAAAGGCTTTTTAGTATGAGTTTTTTTATCTGGGCTATCTTTCTGTTTACAATGTTGTATTTGTCATATGACTTATACAAAATATTGGTTAAAAAAGAAAGAAAAGAAGGGAATATATTGCTGAATGCAACAAGTCGAGTCTCAGGATTAATCGTTTTTCCTATGATGCTCTACTTTGATTTTGGTTTGTTTTACACTATTTTCTTACTGTTTTTTTTGACTTTTCTGTTTTATTTTTTAGTGGTTGGTTTTCAAAAGCTTATTAAGAAGTAAGTAAAACTTAAAGAATTTTTATTAAGCTGGGCCAAGTTTAGGTGGCCTTAACTTCTAAAAGATCTACTGCAACATAGCTAGGATGCTATTTTTTTAAACAAGGATAAATATGTCTCTACACCGTGCTGAAATAACGCCTGTTATAGAAGGGCGTAATGGCAATAACTTTACCCGTATTAAAATATCGAAAGATAAAGCAAAACTAACAGCTAAACCGCCGGGTTTGATGATCCTAGTCAGCGGGGTGATGCTGATTGTACCAACGATTATGCTGGGTATTATGATCCCGCAGTTCTATAAAGATTTTGGTTGGCCCCCAGCGCTGGCTATGTCTCTTATGTTAGCTGTTTTCTTTTTGGTCAATTATGCTTTGTGGACTAGCGTAAAGTGTGTGGTGTTCGATCGTGCTAAAAAAAGTTATGTCATACGAGCGGTCATCCCCTTTATAAGCTTTGGGGGTTCTCGGTATTCATTGCAGGGATGCACTGGCTTGCAATTATTAGAGGAGCGGGATTTTTTAGTTCGTCGCAGTGATGCCGCAGGGGTTGAAGTAAATCCGGTATCTAGCTATGAAATTAACCTGGTTTTTGATGGCCGCCGTGAGAATATCGCACAGATACGGGATAAAGCACACGCTGAAAAAATACTGATGGAGCTGTCCAAGTTTTTACGTGTTGGCACTAAGTTTGTGCAATCACCAGAGCCAGAAAAGCCCTAGCGCCAGGTCATTGATGCGCACGAGGTAGTACCTGAAACCACCGCTGTTGGGCAGGGTGCTTCTGACCAAAACACTTCAGAGCAGCGAACTGCAGGGCAGTTTTCTGAATCTCCTGAATTGGCTGTCGCCACTAATCGATTAGGAATATGGAGTAGTCGGCTTTCTAATGCATTTGGTGTTCGATTAGCGGTAGAGGGGGATCGTTTATTCGTAAAAAAAGCTGATCTTGTTCAGCGTTATTATAAATGGGCGCTGCTTGTTCCAATTTTTTATATTTGGGAAAAGGACTATCTAAATGCTGCTTTTATGGCTGCAGCCCTGCTATACGGGTTGTGGAAATTGAATGCGCATGTTCATACCATCATTGTCGATAAGGGGAAAAACTCCTTGTCTACCCATCCGTTTTTTCCTTTGGGCGCGTCAAAAGCTCCCCGCATTAACGGCAATTTTAACGATATCAAGCAAGTAGAGTTTTATGATCGCTTGGTCAATAAAACTAGTAAAAACAACAGTGGCCAGGTTCGTCACTATCAAGTGGTCGAGTTTGAAGTCAATTTTATCCTGCGATCCGGTGATAAATTAGGCATTATAAGATCCGCCGATCGATTCAAATCCTTGCAGCAAGCGCAGGAGATAGCGGCCTTTATGGATAAACCTTTGGAAAACGCCGAACGATTTTATGAGTGGGGCGAAGCACCTAAGGATAACGAGCCTTTGGCTTCTTGAGCGTTATCGAGCGTCTATAGTCGGATGTTGGATGGTTTAGTGATAAAGCACTATCGACGTTGATTAGGATGGTGCCTGCTGCCGATGGCGCTGTACTTGAGCAACTGTCGAGTGCTTTGCAGATAGCAGAGAGAGGAGATCCTGCTCGGTTTAATAAGCTTGTCCAATCCTCTTTTTAAATTCAATCGATTCGACCTATTTGATCCTGTAAACTCTATTATACTTAACTGTTTAGTCAATTTAGTGTGTTTAGATTAAGGATATCCTCATGCTTGTGCTTGTTACCGGCGGAGCCGGCTATATTGGAAGTCATACATCTGTCGTGTTGCAGGAAGCAGGGCATGAGGTGGTTGTGTTCGATAACCTGTGTAACAGCCATCCAGAAGTGTTTAACCGCGTTGCTAAAATTACCGGACAGCCCGTTGCGTTTGTTGAAGGCGATATGCGCGATAAAGCAGCGTTAGAGCGTGTGTTTAATCAGTTTGATATTGATGCTGTTATCCACTTTGCTGGATTAAAAGCTGTGGGTGAGTCTGTATCTGAACCTTTACGCTATTACCAAAACAATGTGGAAGGCTCGCTCAATTTGCTAGAAGTTATGGCGGCTAACGGGTGTAAAAAGATTGTCTTTAGCTCTTCGGCAACTGTGTATGGCGACCCTGAGACGGTGCCTATTCGTGAGGATTTTCCGTTGTCGGCGACAAACCCGTATGGCCAGTCAAAGTTGATGGTTGAGAATATACTCAACGATTTAGCAAAGGCGGACGGTACTTGGGAAATATCTTTATTGCGCTATTTTAATCCGGTGGGCGCTCATCCTAGTGGGCTGATTGGTGAGGATCCTAATGGTATCCCTAATAATTTAATGCCGTTTGTGGCACAGGTAGCCATTGGCCGCCGTGAGCAGTTAAGTGTGTTTGGTGGCGATTATCCAACGCCAGATGGCACTGGCGTGCGTGATTATATTCATGTGATGGACTTGGCTGATGGGCATTTAAAAGCGCTTAATGTGTTGAATGCTAACCATGGTTGCCAAGCTTATAATTTGGGCACAGGTAAAGGCTATTCCGTCCTTGAGGTGGTTGAGGCGTTTTCGCAAGCGTCTAATCGTGAGATCCCGTATCAAATTGTTGATCGTCGCCCGGGCGATATTGCGACCTGCTTTGCAGACCCTGCTCACAGCCAAGAAAAGCTCGGCTGGCGTGCACAATCAGGCTTAGCACAAATGGTAGAAGATCATTGGCGTTGGCAAAGCGAAAATCCGGATGGGTTTGAATAATACGGCGAACTTAAAGGATGACAACTTAAAGGAATAAGTTATGGTTACAATTGCACACCACGGAGCTGTGAAAGGAGTCACTGGCTCGTGCCATCAAATGTCGTTGCCTACCGGCGAGGCTGTACTCATTGATTGCGGACTTTTTCAGGGGGCTGAATCAGTGGATCGCGAGCTGGGTGAAACGCAGATCGACTTCCCATTGGATAAGGTAAAGGCGTTAATTGTAACGCATTGCCACCTTGATCATGTGGGGCGAATCCCATTTTTATTGGCAGCGGGTTTTAGCGGTAAAATCTATGCAACCGAAGCCACCGCGCGTTTATTGCCTTTGGTGATTGAGGATGCAGTTAAAGTGGGCGTTTCTCGTGATGAGAAACTGATTACTCTGGTGTTAACGCGCCTTAATCAGTTGTTAGTGCCAATTCCTTATGATCAGTGGTTTGATGTTGAGGGTTTACCTCAAACCGCAGCTAAGTTTCGGGTAGCAGGGCATATTTTAGGTTCGGCTTATGTTGAGTTGAATGCACAAGGCGAGCGCGTTGTTTTTTCGGGCGATTTGGGAGCTACTTATTCGCCGTTGTTACCAGCCCCCAAGTCGCCCTATAAAGCCGATACCTTGGTTATCGAAAGCACGTATGGCGATAAGCTACACGAAGGCCGTAAAGCGCGCCGTAGGCTGTTACGCGATACGATTAAGCGCTGTTTACAAGACAGAGGCACGGTACTGATCCCAGCGTTTAGTATTGGCCGTACCCAAGAGCTGCTGTACGAGATCGAAGAGATTATTCATCGTCAAAAGGGTGATTGGGAGCATTTAGCGGTCATTGTTGATTCGCCGCTGGCCGCTAAATTTACCAGCCATTATCGTGATTTAAAAAGTTTGTGGGATAAAGAGTCGAAACGGAAATTGCGTGCTGGGCGTCACCCATTATCGTTTGATCAATTGGTGACGATTGATAGTCATGGTGATCACTTAAAGATGGTTAAGCAGTTAGCACAGTCGGGACACCCTGCCATTGTGATTGCGGCGAGTGGTATGTGTACGGGCGGCCGTATCCAAAACTATTTACAAGCATTGCTGCCTGATCCTCGAACTGATGTGTTGTTTGTGGGGTATCAAGCACAGGGTACACCGGGCCGGGATATTCAGAAGTATGGCCCGCGCGGCGGGTATGTGTATTTGGATAATGAACGCATTGATATTAAAGCCGGTGTGCACACTATTAGTGGTTATTCGGCGCATGCCGACCAAGGTAATTTAGTAAATTTTGTGAAGCGTATTTATCGTAAGCCGTCTGAAATCCGTATTGTGCACGGTGATGATGAGGCTAAGGCTGCTTTGGCAGAAAAATTTAAACAGTTGGTGCCTGAGGCGAGGATCTTAATACCTGATGCGTAATGCGGAGTTGTGCCCGGTTTGGTTGCGATGGCTGGTTTTTGTCGCGTGTGTGTCGGCGGTGATGTATGGGATTTTTAGGCCGGTACCGCCAGAGATGCTGTTTGATAACTCAGATAAAGTGGGCCATTTTCTGGCGTTTGCTGCTTTGGGGATAACGGCGCGTTTGGCGCTGCCCAACCGTTTGCAATGGTTTATTTGGCCCGTGCTGGCACTGGCAGCATTTGTGCTGGAATACTTGCAGGGTGTTTGGCTGCCGCTTAGGACATTCAGTTTAGAAGATAGCTACGCCAACCTGTGTGGCGTAGCTATTGGTTTTGCTGTGTGTTGGGTTATCGCCCGATACTGTAGTAAGTAAAACCGAGGCTTTCGAGTAAATCACGGCTAAGTACATTGCGTCCGTCGACAATGACTGGTTGACGCATTTGTTCTAACAGCGCCTCGTAGTCTGGCGACCAGTACTCGTCCCACTCGGTCAGTATGAGCAAGGCATCGGTGTTGGCTAAGGCTTCGTATTTGCCCTTGCAAGTGATGACTTGCGGGTGCCCACCGTACAAACGCTCAATGTTGTCGAGTGCTTCGGGGTCATGAATGCGCACTGTAGCGCCTTGGGCGATAATGGCTTCAATGACTTTTAAGCTGGGTGCACCGTCGAGCGATGATGATCCTGGCTTGAAAGATGCCCCCCATACCGCAATCTGCAGGCCGCTAATGTCGGCTTTGTAGTGTCGCCATAATTTACGGAAACATTGCTCTTTCTGTTTTTCGTTTTCACGTAAAACTGTGTCCAGGAGCTGTGAGTTCCGTTTTTCGGATAGCAGGTCGGCTAATCCTTTTATGCTCTGCGAGAAGCTATTACCGCCAAAGCCACACCCAGGTGATAGGTAGTGATGGCCAATGCGCGGGTCGGCTCCCATGCTCTGACGAATAACATCGATGTTAACGTCTAGCTGCTCCGCCAGGTTGGCTAGTTCGTTAATGTAACCAATGCGCAGTGCTAGCATGCCGGTGGTTGCCATTTTGGCGAATTCCGCTTCGCGGGTGCTCATGATGAGCATTTGATCAAGCTGGCGTGTAAATGGGCGCAGTAATGATTCGATCATCATGTTGGCCCACGGGTTATCACAACCTAGCGTAATGGCTTTGGGGTGGCGCATATTGTTGAGCGCTTCACCTTCTGCAATGTTTTCTGTCAGAAAAGCCGCTATCTGGTTGTTCTCCTTGTTAAGCAGGCCTTGCAGTTCGTCGGTGCAGCCAACACCAAATAAGCTTTGGTTGATGACAAGGAGCTTGTTTTGGGCGAACTTGCCGAGCTTGCTGACTATTTGCTTGGCTTCTTCAAACTCGCTGGGGTTCATGCATAGCATGTGGATGTCGAACTGTGTTGCACCGCCGCTGGTGGTAAATTGCAATCGACCCTTAGCAAACTCATCACAAATGAGGTCTTTTAGACCAGGCTCGTTGAGAATGTTGGTGCCCATACGCAGGGTTGGGTCTTGGTCGGTACTGTCATTGACGATGCGTACATCGTTACCCGCATGTGCCAGAGTACCGGCAGCCACCCAAGCGGTGAGCTCTTGTCCCCATATCGCTATTTTCATGCGTTGACCTCCTGCAGGGCGTGGATGGTATCGAGTAAGCCTTTTGATGAACCGTCTAGATCGGCTCCGTCGGTTTCTTTCATCAGTGGCTTAAGCAGGTTAGTGGCCATCTTTTTGCCCAGCTCTACACCCCATTGGTCGAATGGATTGATATCCCAGATAACCGATTGCACAAAGGTTTTGTGCTCGTACAGTGAGATCAACTGGCCAAACGAGAACGGTGTTAGCTCATCCATTAGCACGGTGGTGCTGGGTTGGTTACCACGATATCGCATGTGAACCGGTGCGGACTCGTTATCTTCGAGTACGGAATCGCCCAGCGCCAGAATGCGTGACTGCGCTAAGCAGTTGGCTAGGGTTAGCGTATGTTGTTGCTGTAGATCGGCATTGTCGGTGTCATGGTAGCGGCGCGCAGGTGCTATAAAATCACACATGACCGACTCTGTGCCTTGGTGCAGCAGCTGGTAGAAGGCATGTTGAGCGTTAGGGCCAACTTCACCCCAAATGATTGGGCACGTGCGGTAATCAACTTCTTTCCCTTGGCGGCTGACACTTTTGCCGTCGCTTTCCATCTCTAGCTGTTCTAGATACGCGGGTAAATGGCTAAGGCGCCCGTCATACGGCAGGATAGCGTGAGCGTGGATGTCGAGGAAGTTAATATTCCATACGCCGATCATACCCAGTTGAGTCGGTAAATTGCTCTCGAAGGGGGCTGTTCTAAAGTGCTCGTCCATGGCGTGGGCACCGGCGAGCATTTCTTTAAAGCGGTTCATACCAATACGCAGTGCAATGGGTAGCCCTATGGCTGACCACATGGAGTAACGGCCACCGGTCCAATCCCAGAAATTGAGTTGACTGTTTTCGGGAATGCCCCATTCTGTCATTTTAGGAGCATTCGCCGAGACGCCTATAAAGTGACGACGGTTTAGAATGTCGTCGCTGGCACCGCTGGCATTGCGTAACCATTCACGCGCCGTATTAGCGTTAGATAAGGTGTCGATGGTCGTAAATGATTTAGATGACAATATAAACAGGGTGCTGGTGGGCAGTAAGGTGTCGAGCAAGTCGGCAATTTGGCTGCCGTCCATGGAGGAGACAAAATGGACGTTTAGCTTTTTACCTGAGGCCAGTTGTGCATCAGATAACGCTCGGCATGACATGTAGGGCCCTAGGTCAGAACCGCCTACACCAATGTTAACAATGGTATCGATGGGTAAGCCTGAGTAGCCTCGCCATTGCCCTGAGTGAATGCGGTTAACAATATCGCTCATGTGGGCAAGGTTGGCTTGCACATCGTCCACGATGTCGTGGCCGTCTAAAAGTAGCTCGCTGCCTTGTGGTTGGCGCAGTGCAGTGTGCAGGGCAGGGCGGTTCTCGGAGGTGTTGATTGCATCCCCTGAGAGTAAGCGCGACTTCCAAGTATCCAGTTGGCAGGTGTCTGCGAGTGTTTTTAGTAAAGACTGGGTTTCTGGAGTGATGCGTTGTTTAGAAAAGTCGAGCAGTAGCTGCTCGTTACGCATGCTGTAGGTTTGGAAGCGGTTGGGATCTTGCTGGAATAACTCTTTTAAATGAACATGCCGCATGGTAGCGGCATGTTCTTCAAGAGCTTTCCAAGCTGACGTATCGGTCACACTCAAAATGTTCTCTCCATTGAAGCAATCTGATCACGTTTGTTCAGGTTGATCAAAGCCGAAGCTTGTTTAGGCAATGGCTTCTTTGATGAAGGCGATAAAGTCTTCACCAAGATCCGGATGGCTCATCGCAAAAGCCATGTTTGCCTGTACAAATCCTAACTTGTTACCGCAATCGTAGGTTTTACCCACCATGCTGTATGCGCGCATAGGTGCTTCTTTAATGAGAGCGTCTAACGCGTCGGTCAGTTGGATCTCATTACCAGCGCCGGGCTTGGTGTCTTTTAATAGCTCCATGACACGAGCAGGTAAGATATAACGACCGACAATGGCTTGGTTAGACGGTGCTTTGTCGCGCGGTGGTTTTTCGACCATGCCGATAATGGGTTGGCCTTGACCGGCGTTGAGTGGTTTGCCATCGCAATCGACTACACCGTAGCGCTCAACGTGCTCTTCGGGTACGGCTTCTACCATGATTTGTGCGGCACCGGTTTCGTTAAAGTCCTTCACCATAGCGGCTAGGTCTTGGCTGCCATTACTCGGGTTGTGGATCAGCATATCCGGTAGCATAACGGCAAATGGCTCGTTACCAACCAATGGTGCGGCGCACAACACCGCGTGGCCTAAGCCAAGGGCGCGGCCTTGACGTACAGAAGAGATAGAAACGCCCGCGGGTAAGATGCCTTTTACATCGTTAAGAATGCTATCTTTACCTTTGCGTTCTAGCTCGGTTTCCAATTCGTAGTGAACATCAAAGTGATCTTCGATGGCTTGCTTGCTGCTGCGGGTTATGAGGATGATTTCTGTGAATCCTGCCCCTACGGCTTCTTCAACCACATGCTGGATAACGGGTTTGTCTACAACCGTTAGCATCTCTTTTGGGATAGCTTTACTGGCTGGCAAAACACGGGTGCCAAGGCCTGCGACGGGGATTACGATTTTAGTAAGTTTAGACATCCTTTATTCCAAAGCTCCATATGAAAAGGTAATAGTTGTAGTTTAAACAAGTGAACCAAGATTAATAATTTATTTGTGTCTGTTTGTTATAACACAAAGCTATTAATTTATGACTTACAAGGATAAAATTATGTGTAATTATTTTGCAGTGCAAGATCATTATGCTGTATTTTGATTTTGTAAGCGCTAATTTTATAGGAGTTTACTACAGAACTCCTAAGGACAGAGGCTGTTTTCATGGATACTTCAAACGCATATGCGAAAAAGCTATACGTAGCGCTTTTTGCTTCTTCTCTTACGACTCATGCTTGGGCTACAGAGCCTGCTTCAGTTCCCGTGGGGAATCTTGCGCTAACGCCGACTGTTGATCTCACTACAGGCTATACCGACAACTTGTTTGATTCGGTGAGTGATGAAAAAAGCACTTGGTTCAGTACGGTTCGCCCAGGCCTTAATTTGCAGGGCTCAAAGGGAGGCTTAACGGCGGGCGTTAATGCTTCTTTGGAACATGGCGTTTACTATAGCAGCCGCGCAGATGATTACACTGATAAAGGTGTGTCTGCCTATGCTACAGTAGAGTTTGATAGCCGTAAAAAGTTGGATTTATTGGCCGAGTACCTAAAGCTGCATGACGCACGAAGTGATAGCGGTTCGGGTGATGCGCTGAGTACTGATGTAGCATCGAAAGCTAGCCGTTATACCATGAAAAACTTAGGCGCTACCTTTACCTATGGTACGCCGCGTTCCACTGGCCAAATCATCGTAAAAGGTGATATCTCTGACCGAGAGTATGATAACTTTCGTGACTTTACGGCTTCGAAAGACCGTCAAACAAAAAGTGTGAGTGGTACCTTCTTTTATCGCGTAGCGCCAAAAACGCGTATGTTGGTCGAAGGGCGCTATAAAGATGTAGACTATGATTTGTCATCGGTTACGTTAGATAGCGATACAAAGAAATTGTTGGTGGGTGTTGAGTGGGATGCGACTGCAAAAACATCCGGTCTGGCAAAGATTGGTTACGCGCGCAAAGACTTTGATAACAACGCACGTGATGATTTTTCCGGCTCAAGTTGGGAAGTCGGTGTAACATGGGCGCCACGAACGTACTCTATGTTTGATTTATCGACCAGCCGTGAAGCTGAAGAATCAAGCGGGGCAGCGGACTACATTGATACGACTAGCTGGACTTTAGGTTGGTCTCACGAGTGGACAGATGTAGTTGCAAGCCGTGTAAGCTATAATTCGTTAAATGAAGATTACGTAGGTGACCCTAGCGGCACCGACGATGATACTGACACATTTACAGTGGGTCTTAGCTACGACATGCGTCGTTGGTTGACACTCGGTGTTGACGTGTCTCATGTATCGTTTGATTCGAATCAGCCGGATGCTGATTACGACAGTAATACGATTGTCTTTAAAGTGCAGGGCTCCCTATAAGGGCCCTTCTTTATTAAGCCTATACGTGGAAGAGGGATGATGAGAAAACTGTTTTATCTGATTGCAGCATTTGCTGTTATGTTAACGCAAAACGTGAATGCGGAAGGGTTATCTGACTACAGGATGAGCGTTGGAGACCTAATAAAGATACAGGTGTACGGCGAAGATGAATTAAGTACAGAAGTACGTTTGTCGGATGCGGGTACAATTTCTTATCCTTTTTTCGGTGAGCTTCAAGTTCTGGGAATGACAACCGGAGGCTTGAGTGGCCTGCTAACGGAGCGGCTTCAAGATGGCTATTTAGTTGACCCTAGTGTTAGCGTGAGTGTTTTGGAGTACCGCGAGTTCTTTATTGATGGCGCTGTTAAGCAGCCCGGAGGCTACGCGTACCAGCCTGGTTTGACATTGCAGCGTGCTGTTTCGTTAGCTGGTGGCTTTTCTGAACGAGCTTCTTCTAGCAAGTTCTTTGTAGTTCGAGAAGGTAGTGGTAGCAACAAACCGAGTAAAATCAGTTTGACGGCTCCCATACAGCCCGGCGATGTAATAACTATTGAAGAAAGTTTTTTCTGATCTCTGCTATTTGAACGGAAGTTATAATGGATATTCAAAAAGAGCAGGGAGCGCTTGATCGCCTACTGCAAGATGACGTAATTGATCTAAGACAGTATTGGCAAACTATTATGCGTCACAAGTGGGGCATTATTGGGTTTGCTTTTGTTGTTACCTTGTTAACCACCTTGGCTGTCTATTCGTTGACGCCTATCTACCGCGCTACGGCGACGTTGCTGATTGAATCGCAGCAGGCCAATGTGGTGTCCATCGAAGAAGTTTACGGTTTAGAAGGCGCGCAATCAGAGTATTTTACGACGCAGTTTGAGATCTTAAAATCTCGTATGCTGGCTGAGAAAGTCGTTGAACGCCTTAATTTAGTTGAGCACCCGCTGTACAACCAGCCTAAAGAGCCGCTTTTGCCGTTCGATTTGAATTGGCGAGATTGGATTCCGGTTGAGTTGCCCGGTGCTGAGCAAGAAACGACTGAACTCGATAAACGTCGAGAAGTGGTTGATGCGTTTATGTCCGACTTGAGCATTGAGCCTGTGCGAAAATCTCAGTTGGTAAAAATTAGTTACGAGTCGCCCGATAAACAGCTAGCCGCCGATGTGGCAAATGCCGTGGGTGAGGCTTATATCGAAAGCAACTTGGAAGCAAAGCTTGAACTGACGTTGAAGGCTTCTTCTTGGTTGAGTGGTCGTCTGGAAGGGCTACGTTCTGATCTGACAGCGGCTGAACAGCGTTTACAACAATACCGCGAAGAAGAAAAAATCGTGGGTGAGCGTGGTGGTTTAGATATTGCGAGCCAAGAATTAGAGTTGGTAGCGACTAAATTGGTGGAAGCTCGCCGTGATCGTCTTGAATCTGAGAGCTTATACAAGCAGATTAGGGCTATCGGGAAAAGTGATCCTACGCGCCTTGAGTTGGTGCCGGGGGTGTTACAGCATCCTTTAGTGCAGCGAATGAAAGAAGCCTATGCGCAAGTTGAGCAGAAGCGTTCTGAATTAGCGAAACGCTATGGCCCTAAACATCCTAATATGCAGTCGGTTAACTCTGAGTTGCGTAATGCGCGCCAAGCGTTGGATAAGCAGATTTTATCTGTCGTCAACGGCATAGAAACCACTTACAAAGTGGCGTTGGCTAATGAGCGCTCTTTGCAGGGCTCGCTGGATGGTACTAAAGGTAATATTCAAAGCCTGAGCCGTAAAGAATACCGTTTGCGCGAGCTGCAACAAGATGTTGACGCTAAACGTGCGATTTTTAATACCTTCCTGAAACGCTTTAATGAGACCTCTGCGACTGGGGATCTGAATACGGCTAATGCGCGTATCTCTGACCCTGCTGTTGTGCCTATTGAAGCGGCAAAGCCAAAGAAAAAGCTGATTGTTGCCCTGGCTTTTGTGGTGAGTTCGTTATTTGGGGTGATGTTTGCCTTCTTGTTGCAAGCGCTGAACAACACGGTGAAAACACCAGCAGAGGTGGAGAGTCGATTGGGCGAAACGATGCTTGGGCTTTTGCCATTGCTGCCACGTCGCCGTAAAAACCCTAACCAAAGTTATCGTCATTTTTTGGATATGCCACAGTCGCCTTATTCGGAAGCGTTGCGAACCATACGTACGGGCTTGATCTTATCTGCGCTGGATGCAGACAATAAAATTGTGTCGGTAACGTCCAGTGTGCCGGGCGAAGGTAAAACAACGCTCTCTCTTGGTTTGGCGTTTGCGACAGGCCAGATGGAAAATGTTTTGCTGATCGATGCGGATATGCGTCGCCCTGCGGTGTCTCGTGCATTGGGGTTAGACAAGTCTCATGCGGGCTTATCTAATTTGGTGGCCGGTACCGCACAGTTGTCTGAGTGTATTCAGCGTTATGAAGAAGGCAATATTGATGTGTTAAGTGCTGGTACTATTCCGCCTAACCCATCTGAATTGCTGTCATCAAAACGTTTTGCGAGCGTGCTTGAGTTGTTACAAACTAAGTATGATCGGATTGTTATTGACTCCGCACCTTGCCAGGCGGTGAGTGATGCCATGATTTTAGCATCCCAAGTAGGGGCTATGATCTATGTGGTTAAATCTGACTCAACACCGCATCAGCAGGCGCGCAGTGGATTGAAGCGCTTGCATGAAGCAAAAGCGCCTATCGTCGGCGTCGTGTTGAATCAGGTAGATGTCAAAAAGACCGCTAAGTATGGCGCTGAGCAATATGGCGGTTATTATGACGTTTACGGATATTCTGGAGCGAAGTAATGTTTGATTTGCATTGTCACTTGTTACCTGGTGTTGATGATGGCGCGGCTGAAGTTGAAGATGCGTTAGCGTTGGCTCGGGTAGCTATTGACGATGGCATCTCACATATGGTGCTAACGCCGCATGTGCATCCGGGCCGTTATGATAATACGCGTACATCTTTAGAGCCGCACTTTGCGGCTTTTTCTGCGCGGTTAAAGGAAGAAGGATTACCTTTGACGGTGTCGCTAGCGGGAGAGGTTAGGTTAAGTGCTGAAATCTTACAGATGGCGGCTATGGATGATCTGCCTTTCTTGGGCGTGTGGGAAGGCAAAAAAGTGATGCTGCTTGAGCTTCCGCATAGTCATATCCCTCCGGGAAGCGATAAGTTGGTTAAGTGGCTAATGAGTCGCGATATTGTGCCTATGATCGCCCATCCTGAGCGTAATAAAGATATTATGAATTCGCTTGAGAAGATTACTCCATTTGTGGAAATGGGATGCCTTTTTCAGGTAACGGCTATGTCGGTTACCAATGAGTTTGGTGGTATTGCTCATGAGCGGGCGCATCAATTGTTAGAGCGTGATTGGGTGACACTAATTGCTTCGGATGCGCACAATGTTGATCGTCGGCCGCCCGTATTATCAAAAGCACGACAGGTGGTTGAGTCTGTTTATGGTGCGGACGTGGCGGATAAGCTGTTTGTGAGTACGCCCAAATCTATCGTTGAGTCGGGTGCTTGTTTGTAATGTCATCTTCAAAAAAAACAGCCTTATTTGCTGTTCTTTGTTTGCTAAGCCTACCTGTTTTTTATTTTTCGTTTCGCTTTGCTATGGCTGATATCGCCGCTTACAGTGTTAAGTATGCGGTTGAAGATATGGATAGTGGCAAAGCACCGATGACCCTGGAAACGGTGGATGCCGCTGAAGAAAAAATCGATTCGGCTATTGGTTGGTGGCCTCAGAATGCGGAATATGTAGAGCTAAAAGCCCGTTTGCAGTTGTATCGTGCCATCATGGGGTTTGGTACTCCCGTTTTCTTATCCAGTGTTAATAATGCGTTAGCTTTGCACCAAGAGGCAATTGAATTGAGGCCGCATTGGCCTTACAGCTGGGCAAGCCGTTCGTTAGTGAAGGCTTACTTGGGTGAGTTTGATGCCGTTTATTTTGAGGGCTTTAAAGAGGCTAGTCGTTTAGGGCCTTGGGAGCTGTCTGTTAATTTGTCTTTGTTGGAAGCCGGGTTGATTGGCTGGCAAAGGCTGGATGAAAGTACTATCAGCTTGGTGGTTGCAGCGGCTGAGCGTGGTGCAGAACATCGACCTAAATCAGTAGCTGAATTGCTTAATCGCTATAGTATGAAATATCCCATCTGTGCTCGTATGTCTCGTGGCGAGCAGCAAGTCAAAGCGTGCCGTTAAGCCGCTAGGAGTCGCTATGTCTGAAGCTGTTTTTATCCCCCTTAATATCGCCATTCTTACTGTGTCTGACACACGAACGTCTGAAACGGATAAATCTGGTGATACTTTGCAAGCATGCGTAGAGCAAGCAGGGCATGTGGCGGCGGTTAGGGCTATTGCGAAGGATGATATTTATCAAATCCGTTCCGTAGTTTCGCAGTGGATTGCTAGTGATGCTATCCATGCTGTGCTGATTACTGGTGGTACTGGTTTTACGGCGAGAGACAGTACCCCAGAGGCTATGATCCCGTTGTTTGATAAGCAGATAGAAGGCTATGGTGAGCTATTTAGAAGCTTGTCCTATGATGAGATTGGTACTTCTACTATTCAATCTCGTACGGTGGCAGGCGTGGCTAACCGTACAGTTATATTTTGTATGCCTGGTTCTACAGGTGCATGCAAGACGGCTTGGAACAAGATTATTGCTGAACAGTTGGATCGTCGGCATCGCCCTTGTAATTTTGTTGAGATGGTGTTGCAGCGCGGTTAGTGCTCTTGGCCATCACGTTGGCGTAATGCTTGCTTTGGAATAGGGTAAGCTGAATTAAGCCACTTACGTTAATTTTATACCGGAAACAGCGTGTTCCCGGGTATTTTCAAGTGTGAAGCCAGCTTATAATGCTGGCTTTTTTATGCGTGTTGTTTTGTGAAAGTAGATACGCACTTTTCTAGGGCATGTTATGGAATCGTTGTCTCCGCTGTTTGAGACGTTTGTGTTGGTATTGCTGGCTGAGTTTGGTGATAAGAGCCAGTTAGTCACTATGACCTTAGCAGCCCGTTATAAGCATTGGCCGATTATTATCGGTTCGATTTCGGCGTTTGCTGTCTTAAATCTCCTGGCGGTTGTATTTGGTGCGACGGTTGGCCATTGGTTGCCAATGTGGCTTGTCGCTTTGGTTGTGGCTGTGTTGTTTATCTATTTTGGTTTGCAGTCTTTGTTTTTTGAAGAGGACGAGGGTGATGATGCGGATCAGGTAAAAGTCGGTCGTCAGTTGATCCTTTCCGTTTTTATGCTGATTTTCTTTGCTGAGTTAGGGGATAAAACTCAGCTGGCAGTGGCGGCTTTGGGTGGTTTGCAAAACCCTTGGTTGGTTTGGTTAGGTTCGACCTTGGCGTTGGGTGTTACGACAGTTCTTGGGGTAGAGGTTGGACGTAAGTTGTTGCAAAAAATGCCTTTAGTATGGATCCACCGAGGCAGCGGAGTGTTGTTTTTGGTGATGGGATTAGTCGCTTTGTATCAAGCGTATGAGCAATTTGTCGCGTTGGCATAAAAAATAGCTCAGGTAGACTATTTACCTCCTATCGCGAATGTAAGTGATGAGAGTGAGGGCGATGATGAGGATGTTGAGTTGCTAAACGGTTTTTTGGTGTTGTTAGTCTGCCAATTTTTAGGCGAATTAGCCGTTATGGCTTCCGGAGTTCCTGTGCCAGGGCCTGTGATTGGCATGTTGTTGCTGTTAGTCCTATTGGCTGTTTTAAAGCGGACACCGGCGGATATACGCCTTGTTTCTGAAGGTTTGTTGCGTTACCTAGCGTTTTTGTATGTGCCTGCGGGTGTGGGGCTGATGGTTCACGCGAAACTGCTGGCTGATTATTGGTTGCCGTTAACGATTGCGTTGATGGTCAGTACGTTTTTAGCCTTGTTCTTGACCGCTGCCGTATTTAAGTTGGCGGCTAAGCTGGATAAATCTCGTCATAAAGCGAAAGAGGAGAGTGCGTAATGGACTTTTGGGTTTATTTCGCTGCTAAGCCTTTGTTTTGGGTGATATTGACGACTAGTGTGTTTATCTTTGCGTGTTGGGTTAACCGGCGAGCGAATGGCAGCCCCTTATTGCATCCAGTGTTGGTGTCCATGTTTATCATCATTGTATTTTTGGTGTTCACAGGGACCGATTACAAGACCTATTTTGAAGGCGCTCAGTTCATCCATTTTTTGATTGGCCCGGCCACGGTCGCATTGGCTGTGCCTTTGTTTGATCACTTTAAGCGTATTCGCGAAATGTGGTTGTCGATATTTATTGCGTGCTTTACGGGTGCTTTGGTTGCCATGGTGTCGGTGTTGTTGGTGGCTATGACGTTTGGCCTGCCTGACGAGTTACTGCTGACGTTGGCCCCCAAGAGCGTTACAACTCCAATAGCGATCGGCATTGCGGAAAAAATTGGGGGTATTACCTCTATGGCCGCTGGTTTTGTATTAATTACCGGCGCGATGGGGTGTTTGATGGCGCCGTTTGTGTTTCGTGTATTGGGCATTAAAGATGATGCCGTAAAAGGTTTTGCGTTGGGTTTGGCTGCTCATGGTTTTGGTACGGCTAGCGCTTTTGAAATGAGCGCGCTGGCGGGTGCTTTTGCTGGTTTGGCTATGGGTATTACAGGCTTGATGACCGCATTTTTAGTTCCGGTTGTGGTTGCTGTGCTTGGGATTGGTTAGTTCGCTAGCTTATATTTTTAGCGCGTTTGCTTCTCATGTATATGCGCTGTAAAGTGCGCCACTGTTTTTGTCTTCGATTAAAAAGGTATGTCAGAGAATGACTCCATTAGAGCGTTATAAACAAGATCTGCAACGTGATGATTTTGCCTATGACCCCGCCCAAGAGTTAGCGATTACGCACTTGCAGCGCTTGTATGATGATCTGTTAGCCGCTGAGCGCGAGCAGCCTTCTTCGTTTATTGGCCGCTTGAGTGGTCGCTTTAAGAAAAAAGAAGTCGAGCCGGTTAAAGGGTTGTACTTTTGGGGTGGCGTTGGACGCGGTAAGACATACCTAATGGATGTGTTTTACGATAGTTTACCTTTTACTCGTAAAAACAGGACGCACTTTCATCGGTTTATGCAGCGTGTACACGCTGATTTGCGTGGGCTTGATGGGACTAAAAACCCGTTAGATGAGTTGGCGAAGCGTTATGCTCAAGAATGGCGCATTATTTGTTTTGATGAGTTTTTTGTCTCTGATATTACCGATGCCATGATCTTAGGTGGCTTGTTTGAAAAGCTGTTTATGAACGGCGTTTCATTGGTGGCAACATCTAACATCGTGCCTGATGGTTTGTACAAAGACGGTTTGCAGCGCGCTCGTTTTTTACCTGCCATTGCAATGTTGAATAAGCATACAGAAGTCGTAAATGTTGATGGTGGCGTGGATTACCGTTTACGTACGTTAGAACAGGCTGAGCTATTCCATTATCCGTTGGGTCCTGAAGCCGATGCGAGCTTAACTAAAAGCTTTGAAGCATTAGCACCGGATATCGCAAGTGCTGAAGTGGCTAAACCTATTGAGGTGAATGGCCGTTCAATCGTGTCACGCCGCAGTTGTGAAGATGTGATTTGGTTTGATTTTAAAGCACTTTGCGAGGGGCCGCGATCTCAGAATGATTACATCGAATTAGCAAAAGAATACCATGCTGTTTTGTTATCTAATGTACCTCAGTTAGGGCGTTCGAATGATGATTCAGCACGTCGTTTTATTAATTTGGTGGATGAGTTTTATGACTGCGGCGTCAAATTGATTATCTCTGCTGAAGTGAGCATCGCTAACATCTATACAGAAGGGCGTTTGTCGTTTGAGATAGCCAGAACGCAGAGCCGTTTGCTGGAAATGCAATCGCATGAATACCTGTCACGCGAGCACAAAGCATAGGCTAAAATTTAGTGATTTTTTATAGTAAAGGACTCGCATTGGCGAGTCTTTTTGTCTATAATCCGCGCTCCTCAAATTGTTGAGGTTCGATTGTTGTGGTTTCTTCAGTAATGAATAGACGACAACTAATAATTATAAGGTAAGTCGGCACGGCTTTTTGAAAGCCTCGTTAAGACTTAATTTTTTATATAGGCGAACAATAGATGACTACTTTTGTTGCTAAACCAGCCGAAGTAAAACGCGACTGGTATGTAATTGATGCAGAGGGTAAAACTCTGGGTCGTATGGCTACTGAAATCGCACGCCGTTTACGCGGTAAGCATAAGCCAGAATACACTCCTCACGTAGATACAGGCGATTACATTGTTGTAATCAATGCTGAGAAAGTAAACGTGACGGGTAACAAGCGTAAAGATAAAATGTACTACCGTCACTCAGGCTACCCAGGTGGCTTGAAGCAGGCTAACTTTGAAATCATGATCAACAGCAAGCCAGCTGAGGTTATTGAGCTAGCGGTTAAAGGCATGCTTCCAAAGGGTCCTTTGGGTCGTGCTATGTACACTAAATTGAAAGTGTACGCAGGTAACGAACATCCACATGCGGCTCAGCAGCCTCAAGAATTGAAAATTTAAGGGGATAGTAGATTATGTCAACTACTCAGTATTACGGTACAGGTCGTCGCAAAACTTCTACTGCCCGTGTTTTCTTGCGTCCAGGTACAGGCACTATCACTGTTAATGATCGTACTCTTGATGTGTACTTTGGTCGTGAAACTGCTCGCATGATCGTTCGTCAGCCACTAGAACTGACTGAAACGTTAGAAAAATTTGATGTGTTTGCTACGGTTAAAGGCGGCGGTGGCTTCGGTCAAGCTGGTGCTATCCGTCACGGTATTACTCGTGCACTTATGGAATACGACGAAACGCTTCGTCCTTCACTGCGTAAAGCTGGTTTTGTTACCCGTGACGCTCGTGAAGTTGAGCGTAAGAAAGTTGGTCTGCGTAAAGCACGTAAGAAACCACAATTCTCTAAGCGTTAATTGTCTGCCAGTTTACTGGCAAGCAATTCAGAAAAACGCCCGAAGCCTCACGGCTCGGGCGTTTTTTTATGTCTGCTATATAATCTTGTGCTATATCAATACTTAGTCTAAATGTAGGGGTAATTTATTAATTCACCTTGTATCATAGGGTTATATTCTTTACTATTTTCGCGATTTTAAAGAACCGAATTTTGTAGCTTTATACTTTTCGGCCGGTGATCTTTTTTATAAAAATAAAGGCGGGGCTGAATGTGGGGGAGAACTTGATGAGCAATGACGGCGTGAACAAGGGTCGGCGTCGCCTACTGATCGGTGCTACTTCTGCCGTTGGGGCAGTAGGTGCTGTGGGGGCTGCAGTACCGTTTGTAGCTTCTTGGAATCCGAGCGCTAAGGCTAAAGCGGCGGGTGCACCTGCGAAAGCAGACATCAGTAAGCTAGAGCCTGGGCAGCAAATGATCGTAGAATGGCGCGGAAAGCCAGTCTGGGTTGTTAAACGTGGCCAAGAAGCATTAAAAAATTTAGAAGCGCTGGATCCTAGTCGTTTAGCTGATCCGCTTTCAAGCGTACCGCAGCAGCCTGATTACATTCCTAAAAACGCTTACCGTGCAATACGCGATGACATTTCGGTGTTGGTGGGTATTTGTACGCACTTGGGTTGTTCTCCTACGTATCGTCCAGAAGTCGCGCCTGCTGACTTAGGTGCTGATTGGGTGGGCGGTTATTACTGTCCATGTCATGGGTCTCGTTTTGATTTGTCTGGTCGTGTGCTTAAAGGTTCCCCAGCGCCGACAAATCTTGTGATCCCTCCTTATACGTTTGAGGATGACGATATTCTCGTCGTCGGTATCGATCAGGAGGCTGTGTAATGGCTGGCTATCGCAATAAGGGTAAAGGCGGTTTCATGGGGTGGGTCGATGACCGTTTCCCAGCAACGGCTATGTGGGAAGATCATCTTTCCAAGTACTACGCGCCAAAAAACTTTAACTTTTGGTATTTCTTTGGCTCTTTAGCCATGCTCGTTTTGGTTAACCAGATTATTACTGGTATTTGGTTAACGATGAACTACAACCCTTCAGCAGAAGGGGCGTTTGCGTCTATTGAATACATCATGCGTGATGTCGACTACGGTTGGCTGTTGCGCTATATGCACTCTACGGGTGCGTCTGCATTTTTCTGTGTTGTGTATCTGCATATGTTCCGTGGCATGCTTTATGGTTCGTACCGTAAGCCGCGTGAGTTGGTGTGGATCTTTGGTATGACAATCTACTTGGCGCTAATGGCTGAAGCCTTCATGGGTTATTTGTTGCCTTGGGGTCAGATGTCTTACTGGGGTGCGCAGGTTATTGTTTCGCTATTCTCGGCGGTGCCATTTATTGGCCCTGATTTAGCTGAGTGGATTCGTGGTGACTACCTGATTTCTGGTGTTACGCTAACACGTTTCTTTGCGCTGCATGTTATCGCTTTACCTATCGTGCTATTAGCTTTGGTTGTTCTGCACATCATTGCATTGCATGAAGTGGGTTCTAACAACCCAGATGGTATCGAAATTAAAGAAAACAAAGACGAAAATGGTGTGCCACGTGATGGTATCCCGTTCCACCCTTATTATACTGTTAAAGATATTGTGGGTGTTGTGGTCTTCTTGTTTGTCTTCTGTACCGTAATCTTCTTCTTCCCTGAAGGGGGTGGTTACTTTATTGAGGCGCCAAACTTTGAGCCAGCTAACCCGCTGAAAACGCCACCGCATATTGCGCCTGTTTGGTACTTCACGCCTTTCTATGCCATGTTGCGTGCTATTCCGCCAATTGCTGCTTCCCAGTTCCCTGGTGTGGTAGTGATGGGTGGTGCGATTGCTATCTTGTTTGTGTTGCCTTGGTTAGATCGCAGCCCTGTTAAGTCTATCCGTTACAAAGGCTGGATGAGTAAAGTGGCGTTGGCTATCTTTGCTGTAAGCTTTGTGATCTTGGGTTACTTAGGTGTTGTTGCTTCTACACCGGGTCGTACGCTGGTTGCTCAGATCTGTACAGGTCTGTACTTCGCGTTCTTCTTCTTAATGCCTATTTACACGCGTTTGGAGAAAACTAAACCAGTTCCGGAAAGGGTGACAGGGTAATGAAAAAATTTGTAATCGCTTTCGTTATGTCGTTGTTCCCGGTTGTGGCTATGGCAGCTACAGAAGGGGTTAAATTAGATCACATTGAAATAGACCTAGAGAATCAGGCGTCGCTTCAGCGTGGTATGCAAACGTTTGTAAATAACTGCTTGGGTTGTCACTCTGCCCAATATCAGCGTTATGAGCGTGCTGCGAATGACTTGGGTATGCCGAATGAGTTGGTTGAAGAGCATTTGTTGTTAGGTGACCAAAAAATAGGTGATCAAATGACTATTGCTATGCAAAAAGCTGATGCCGGCAAGTGGTTTGGTAATCCACCACCTGATTTAACGCTTGAAGCGCGTTTGCGTGGACCTGATTGGATTTATACGTATTTACGTAGCTTCTATAAAGATGAGTCTCGTCCTTGGGGTGTGAATAACGTTGTTTTTGCTGATGTAGGTATGCCAAACGTTTTGGAATACTTACAAGGTGAGCAAGTTAACCACTGTACACCTGAAGAACTGATGCATGCGGAGAAGAAAATTGACCCGCTAACCGGTCAAGAAATGGGTGGCTGCTTAACCATCAGCAAGGCGGGTTTACAAACGCCAGCTGAGTTTGACCGCACCATTTATGACTTGGTTAACTTTATGGCATACATTGGGGAGCCTTCAAAACTCGATTCTCATCGCATTGGTACTAAGGTGTTAATCTTCTTGTTCATATTCTTCTTTATCGCTTATGCGCTTAAGAAAGAATATTGGAGAGATGTACACTGATCTAATCGAAAAAATCTGTTAGAATGCTTCTTTCGCGCGGCCTGTTAAAGGCCGCGTTTGTTTATTTTTAGCGGTAAGTTATATGGGGATATATTGATGGGAGTTGTGGCGAAGCGTTCTTCCATGACCTTTTACTCTGATGGTAGTGATCACTACAGCCACCGCGTACGCATCGTGCTGGCCGAGAAAGGTGTTGCTGTTGATGTGATCGATTGTCATGTTGAAGATTTGCCAGAAGATCTGGCGGGTTTGAATCCATACAACAGCTTGCCAACGCTTTTGGATAGGGAACTGGTTCTTTATGAATCAAATGTGATGATGGAATACCTTGATGAGCGTTTTCCTCATCCGCCATTGTTACCAGTTTATCCTGTAGCGCGTGCTGAAAGCCGTTTGTTTATGTACCGAATCCAGCGCGATTGGTGTAAGCATGTTGATCTTTTGGTTTCGGGCAAAGGCAGTGAAGCTGAGTTAGAATCAGCACGTAAGGACTTGCGTGATAGCTTTGTTGCTATTTCGCCAATCTTTGGTGAAAAGCCGTTCTTTATGAGCGATGAGTTCACATTAGTCGATTGCTGTCTTGCGCCAATTTTGTGGCGTTTACCGTCTTTGGGTATTGAACTGCCTGAAGCGCAATGTAAGCATTTACTGGCTTATATGGATCGTTTGTTCGAGCGTGAATCTTTCCGTGATAGCCTATCGGATGGTGAGCGCGAAATGCGCGACTAGTATTTGGTAATTTGCCTGTATTATTAAAAAGGGATGCGTTGTCATCCTTTTTTTTTGGAATGTTGGGAGTGGTTAGGATATGAACCCGAGTCGTCCTTATCTTATTCGAGGCCTTCACGAGTGGCTTATTGATAATGATTTAACGCCGCATATTGCTGTAGACGCTTTTGTGAAGGGCGTAATGGTCCCTGAGCAATTTATCTCGGATGGACAAATTGTTTTAAATATCAGTCCGTCGGCGGTTGTTGGTCTGACTATTGATGATCATGCTGTCAGTTTCAGCGCGCGTTTTGGTGGTATGCCAATGAATGTGTATGTGCCAATGAGTGCTGTTTTAGCTATTTACGCGCGGGAAACTGGCGCGGGGATGGGGTTTGGTCAAGAGCCGGGTGCAGAGCTGTATGCGAGTGATGATTACGATCCTGAGCCGCCAGAACCAGAGCAGCCAAAAAAGGCAGCACGCCCATCGCTTAAGGTCGTGAAATAGTCGATATCGGCAGGGTAATGGTTGTGTAGTTAGAGCTGATAATATAAAAAAGCCACCAGGTTTAATTAGATCTGGTGGCTTTTTTTTGGGGCTACATCTAGAGAAGGTCTAGTTGTTAGCGCTTAGGGATGTATTCAAAGACTTTTACGATGCGTTGAACGCCTGGCACAGTGCGGATGATACTAATCGCAAGATTTGCTTCTTGTTCGGTTACTAGCCCCATGAGGTAAACAGAGCTGTTTTCGGTAACGACTTTAATGCGGCCGCCATCGATGTTTTCTGTGGCTAGTAGTTGTAATTTGATGCGGCTGGTTAAGTAAGCATCGTTAGTGCGGACAATACCTGATGTCGGGCCTGCAATTTCAAGTTCGTTATGGATTTTACGGACCTTGCGAGTTTGCATGGCTATCTGCTCGGCTTCTGTTTTAGCCGCTTCGCTGGGTACTTGGCCTGTGAGTAATACGATGCCGTTGTAGCTTGTAACGCCGATATGGGCGCTATTTACGGCCTTTGAGCCTTTGTTGATGTTGACGAGCGTTTTGTTTTCGATCAGTTCGTCTTCGACGTAAGCCCCAAGTGTGCGCTTGCCGGAGTCTTCTTGGATGGGTTCTTCTCGTGTGGCGCTAATGAGTGAGGCGCAGCCTGATAGTGTGCCTATCAGGCATAGGGTAGAAATCAGTTTGATTGATGTTGTGTTCATGTAATCAGGCTCCAAATAACTGGTAATCAATTAGGTCGCATAAACAATGTAAAACCAAAAGGTGCGCACCGTAGATCATCGCATTGTCTTCTGATGGTACGCATATTTCGACCTCGTCGGGTCGTAAAAGTGCGGAGATGTTGCTGCTTTGTGAGCCGGTAATGGCAATCACGGACATGTCTCTATCGTGGGCTGACTGGATCGCTTGGACTAGGCTGTTTGATTTGCCTTGGTTTGATATAACCAAGAGTACATCGCCCGGTTGTCCTATTGCGCGTATCTGTTTGGCGTAAACATCACTAAAGCTGCCTTCTTCCGCTATACCTGTCAGTGCGGCGCTATCGGTTCCAATCGTCAAGGCGGGCAGCCCCGGACGTTCGTGGCGAAAACGGTTGAGGAGGAGTGATGAGAAATGCTGCGCCAATGCAGCGGATCCGCCATTGCCTACACACAATACTTTTAGCTCACTGGCTAGGCTCGCCATAATAAGTTCGCTGGCGTGAGCTATTAACGGTGTGTATTGCTCAATGGTATGGGCATTTGTGTCCATTGAGTTGTGGAACAGATTAATAATACGATCTTCAAGTTCCATTAACGCTTTCCGGAGTCAAAGTCTGAAGGCGTCTTTATACCATATTGGCTGACTGTCTTCAGGTGAGGATTCATAGGCTAATACGTCAAAACGGCAGTTATAATTTTGAAAACTGGGATGAGTCATCAAAAAATGCTGAGCTGTTTTTATTAGCTTGTTTTGTTTATTGGGGGTGACTGATAGCGCAGCCCCTCCAAACTGTTTGCTTTTGCGATAGCGAACTTCGGCAAATACCAGCACGTTGCTTTCGAGTAAAATGAGATCTATTTCACCCATTTTACAAAAATAGTTACGCTTTACAGGGCGAAGACCTTTCTTAATAAGCCAATGCCATGCCCTGTCTTCAACATCCTTGCCGATTGTGCGTTTGTCCATACGTTTACAATTATTCCATTAATACAGGGATGCCTTGTTTAAACACAGCCCATTGTAAATGTCGCATTACTTTATTGTTTGAGTTGACCGATAATTGCCCTGTTTCACCGTTGAGTTGCGCACCAGGAGTCATGCTCAGCTCCTGTAGATAAGGGTACAGGTTGTATGCGTCTGCTCCAAGTGCATATAAACGGCCATAGCGCGTTTGGGTGTTGTTTTTGGTGCTGGCAATAGATCGCTGTAAAGCCGATGGTGGAGATAGAATCCATGGGATATCACCAAACATAACGCCATTTAAATCGATATCGGCTTTGGGGTCGGGGGAGCCGCCATAGACCTGAGAGGTAGCATACACAGGGATGTTATTCGCAAAATAGAACTTCAGGAAGGGTTTTATAAGCCGAGCATCCTGAGGCCGGGCGGCTAATAAGATAACATCGGCATCATTACGGCGAACGTTGGCGAAGCTGTAGCTTTGTTTTTTGCGGCGTCGTGCTTCGTTAGCACGTAAGCGTCCGATATCTACCCGCAGCAGTTGCGGGATCTGTTGTGATAGTTTGCTGCTATCAAAAAGAAGCGAATCAGCAACGCTGCCACCTAATTCGGTAAAGGTGTTGGTGAATGCAGTATGGGCGCGACGACCCCAATCCGAATCGGGAGCAATAATTAAAGCACTGTATTTGCCTGCATTGATAGCTGTTGTGGCTGCATCCCGAGCTTCGTCTTCGGCGGATAGGCCAAATTGATAGAGGTTGAATGCACTGGTGTCTGCATAGTTAAGCGCTAAAAAAGGTAAAGGTAGCTCGTTGTAATTGGCGAGCGCGTTGACCTTGTCTTTATCTAGCGGGCCAATAATCATTTCTAGCCCTTGGTTTGTCACAGCGCTGAGAATTTCTTCGGCTGTATTCAATGGTGCGCTATCGATAAACACGATTTCGGGTGTAAAGCCGTTGGCTTGTGCGTTGGCTTGGGCTTTGAGTATGCCTTCGGTGATAGCACTGCCAGCGTTTTCTAGGGCGCCGGATTGCGGAAGGAGTATGCCGATACGCGCTACATTTTCAATATTAGCGCTGCCACCGGTAATGAGGTCCTGAGGCATAATTTGTGCCGCCGGGTGCGCTTGCCATACAGCCAACCAATTATCAATGTTGGTTTCTGATGTGCGAACATCAATCACTTGACGCGCTGATTGAGCCAGTTCTAGCCAGCCCTGCAAGATATAATCGTTGTTGGGCTGTTGTAGTTCTTGGTATAGCTCTTGATTATTTAGTTGCTGAAGCGCGGCCCATATTTGGTCATGATAAGCCTGTAATTGGGCTTCATCGTGCACATAGCGAGTGCTTTCAATAAGGATCTTGGCTTCTTCTAGTGCCTGACCGTTGAGGTTAAAGGCGTCGGCATACAGTTGCTCGGATAATAAGACGTCTTCCTCGGGAAGGGTGCTCAAGCTTGGCATATAAGCAAGATAGCTTAATGCGCGTTCTGCATCATTGGCTTGTATGGCGCGTTGAGTTTGAAGGCTTAAGATATCGAAGCGCAATGCTGGCGGTAAAATGTCAGTATCAATGCCGTCCAGCAAGCTCAGCGCGCGATCTTCTTCGCCTCGTGCGATGAGCTGCTTCGCTGCTTCAAGTTTGAGCTGGGCTGATTGAATAGGGGGAGCGCTATTGGCTTGATCAATCAGTGACTCAACCGGCATCTGCATGCCTGATTGTTGTGTATTGGTATTACCACTTCTGTCCACAACATCTGGGCTTTGCATAGGCGGCATAGCGCAGCCGGCAATTAATGCCGATAAAGCAACAGTTAGAGACAGGCGTTTCAAATTCATCATATACTCTAGCACCCTGATGATGGATGGATTGTTATGTTTGATGCAGTTTTATTTGTTGTGGCGACACCTATTGGTAACTTAGGTGATATGACGCCACGAGCGGTGGAGGTTCTGCAGTCCGTTGCTCTTATTGCGGCAGAGGACACTCGCCACAGCAGCCGTTTAATGGCGCACTTTAACATTAAAGCGCCCATGATTTCATTGCATGATCATAACGAACGGCAAAGACTGCAAACAATACTGGATAAATTGGCCGCTGGCGACTCTATCGCGTTGATTTCTGACGCTGGAACGCCATTAATTTCCGATCCGGGCTTTATTTTGGTCCGTGCTGTACGTGAAGCCGGTTTTAAAGTCGTTCCTGTGCCGGGAGCTTGTGCTGTTATCACGGCAATGTGTGCGTCTGGTGTGCCTACTGATAAGTTTGTTTTTGAGGGCTTTTTACCTGCTAAACGGGTGGGGCGTAAGCAAAAATTTGAAGCGTTAGTTGCGGAAGAGCGAACCGTTATTTTTTATGAATCTACTCATCGCATACTGGATTCATTGGCTGATATGCGCGATGTGTTGGGTGAAGATCGCTATGTGGTGGTGGCTCGTGAGCTGACTAAAACATTTGAGACGATTCATGGCGATACGTTGGGTAATGTGATTGAGTGGATCACTGCTGATCATAATCAGCAAAAAGGTGAATTTGTTTTGTTGGTTCAAGGTGTGGAGCTGGAAAGTAGTGACGGACCCTCGCCCGAGGCGTTAAAAGTGCTAGATGTGCTTTTAGAGGAGCTGCCGGTTAAACAGGCGTCTGCGCTGGCGGCAAAAATCACTGGTGAGAAGAAGAATGCGCTTTATCAGATTGCGCTTAATCGTAAGTAGTGTCTGGGAATAGTTTTTGATATGATGCGCGCCTGAGTTCGCCGGGCAGTCGCCGTTTAGCAGTAGCTAGAGGGAGGAAAGTCCGGGCTCCATAGGGCAAGGTGCCAGATAACGTCTGGGCGGCGCGAGCCGACGGCCAGTGCAGCAGAGAGTAAACCGCCTAAGTATCTTCGGATACCGGTAAGGGTGAAAGGGTGCGGTAAGAGCGCACCGCGTGGGTGGCAACATTCCACGGCATGGTAAACCCCACCAGGAGCAAGACCAAATAGGGATCCATTAGGTGTGGCCCGCATCGGATCCGGGTAGGTCGCTTGAGATGTATAGCGATGTACATACTAGATGAATGACTGTCCTCGACAGAACCCGGCTTACAGGCGAACTCAGACTCTTTCCTTCTTTCCCTTTCTAATCTTTCCCTTTCTAATCTTTCTGTTTCTATTTGGCGTCATCTGTTGACTGTCTAGCTATGCTGCTTTATCTTTTTCCGACATATTGTCTGTATCTAGCCTAGGGAAAGGTGTGAATCCAATAGGTGCGTAATGCGTCATCTTTCCTTGCTCGTATTTTTATGTTTTCTTTTGGCTGGTTGCTCTTCTTCGGGGTTGCGTTCGTCAGTTGCTGACGAGCATTTGCCTATGTGTTTAGCGCCTCCTTTGCCTTTTCAATCGACAAGCCCTCAAATCTCGGCCCCTAAAAATACTATAATGGTACACCCTGGGTTGCTGCTTTTAGTTGATTGGGGTGGTCAGCGGGCTTTGGATGTGGGGCATTCATTGGTGGAGCAAGGTTATGCGGAGCGTATCTTAGAAGTACGCTCGCGAATGAAGGCGCCAATGCTTGAGCAGATGGTTAAAGACGGCGGCGGTGATTACGTGGGTATCCACTACAGTATGGGTGGCGCACCCAAGGTGTTGAAAGCGGCCGTTGATGCAGCGGCGCAGGTGTCGAGCGAGCATGGTGTTGACACGCAGTATTCAGCCATTATGGTTGACCCTTTCGCTTTGGGGCTGCTCGAAAAGCGAATCAATCCTGATAGTGCTCATTTAAAGCAGGTCTTTGTGATCTTGTCTAATCGTTATATGCCATTACGTCCTGATCCTTCTTTGTTATCTAGCCGGGTAATGCAGCACCCTAAGTTTCACT
This sequence comes from Neptunomonas phycophila, assembly GCF_001922575.1. Classification (NCBI taxonomy): domain Bacteria; kingdom Pseudomonadati; phylum Pseudomonadota; class Gammaproteobacteria; order Oceanospirillales; family Oceanospirillaceae; genus Neptunomonas; species Neptunomonas phycophila. Next base: position 765,529 of record NZ_MRCI01000001.1, read on the forward strand.
TTATTTTTGCTGAAGAGTACGGTGTGCGATGGAATCATTTTACTTTCTTAACGGATGTGAAAAATGATCAACGTAGTACGCAGAACGCGCAGCGAGGTCGTGAAATCTTTGAGCAGGTGCTGCAGGGGGCTTTCGAAGGTCTGCCATCAGATGTGATCGCTAGTAATTTACAGCATTTACGATTGCGCTATGCACGGCAAGATGGGCGATCCTTGATTCCTGGTTTGTGCCGTTTGGATAGCTAGCCTGCGCGCTTTTTGATCTGTCGTTTTATTCAATCAGCATCCCAGCATTGTCTTGGATGTCATTTCTCTTTTTATCCCTAAGTCTTTGTTTTATATAAAGCCGATTGTTTTCTTTCGTTTTTCTGCTCTTGCTTAGATCAATTTTGCTAATACACCCTTTAGTTAGTGAGTGAATACCTCTGTCTCAAACTTGCAAAGGGGGTGGTTAGTTCCTATAGTGTGCGGTAGTGGGTAAATGTGGGTAAAAGTGGCGCTTTGTGAGTTGAGGTGTTGCTCAAGTGGAGAAATACAGACGGTGTTTCGCGGGGTTAATCAAGTCAATTTAGATGCCAAAGGGCGTCTTGCCATACCGGCGCGCTACCGAGATCAAATCTCGGTGCAGTGTTCTGGGCATATGGTGTTGACGATTGATACTGAGGAACGATGCCTGTTGTTGTACCCCATTGATGACTGGGAAGAGATTCAAGAAAAGGTGAATGCGCTCCCAAGTTTTAACCCTGCCGCGCGACGTTTGCAGCGTTTGTTGATCGGTCATGCGACTGATCTGGATATGGATGGTAATGGTCGATTGTTGATCCCATCGCTGCTGAGAGAGTATGCGGGCTTGGATAAAAAAGTCATTTTGCTAGGACAAGGTCGCAAATTTGAGTTGTGGGATGAGGCGGCGTGGAATGAAACGCGTGAAGAGTATCTCCAAATTGATGATGCCAGCGGCAATTTTGACGGTTTACAAAATTTATCCCTTTGATAGATGCATGCCCGTTTCGGGGTGCCAAAACAGGACAAGCGAGTGAGTAACGAGAACGGCGAAACCTTTCAGCACATAACCGTCATGTTAAATGAGGCGGTGCAGGCTCTGGTGCAAAATCCAGATGGCTTTTATGTGGATGGTACCTTTGGTCGTGGTGGTCACTCGGCTCTTGTGTTGGAGCAGCTATCAGGTAAAGGTCGCTTAATGGCGATCGATAAAGATTTAGAAGCAATAGCGCATGCCGGTAAGCGGTTTGCGGATGAACCACGTTTTGATATTGCTCATGGGTCGTTTGCGCAATTAGGGGAATTTGTTACAGAACGCGGTTTTTTTGAGAAAGTTGACGGCGTTCTTTTGGACTTAGGTGTTAGCTCACCGCAGTTAGATGATCCTATGCGAGGATTTAGCTTTCAGCATGACGGCCCTCTTGATATGCGCATGGACACAACGCAAGGCGAAAGTGCTGCGCAATGGTTAAGTCATGCCAGCGAGGCCGAAATAGCAGATGTTATTTTCACCTACGGAGAAGATAAGTTTGGTCGTCGTATGGCGAAAGCTATCGTTAAAGAACGCGAAATAGCTCCAATCGAAACGACGGCTCGCTTAGCTAAAATCATTTCCGAGGCTAACCCTTCCTGGGAAAAAGGTAAGCATCCTGCTACTCGCGCCTTTCAAGCTATTCGTATTCATGTCAACCGTGAATTAGAGGATTTAGAGCGCTGTTTAGACAGCGCATTAGATTCTTTAAAAGTGGGCGGGCGATTGGTCATTATTAGTTTTCATTCACTAGAAGATCGCATAGTTAAGCGCTTTATTCGCAAATATGTAAAGGGTGATGAGCATCTGCCGCGGGGAATTCCTTTTACACAGGATATGTTGGATCAGCGTCTTAAAGCTGAAGGAAAAATGTCTAAAGCGTCAACAGCGGAAGTTGAAGAAAACCCTCGTTCACGCAGTGCCGTGATGCGTGTGGCCACTAAATTAAAGTAAGGGAATTGTAAAAGTCGTGTGGTTTAAGCGAAAACAAAAGCAGCCTGATGCAGCGCCGGCTCCCAAAAAGGCGGCCAAGCTGAAAAAAGCAAAGGCGCCAGAAATGACTCGTTTAATGACGGGTGAAGAGCTTGCGCGTCCAATTTGTATTTCTGTAGTGCTTGTTATTGCTATTACTGCCAGTGCTTTGAGTGTGATTTATTCGGCTTTTGAATACCGAGATTTATTTAATCGTCAGCAGGTTTTGGTTACTCAGTGGGATGAGTTTCAAGTGGAGTGGGGGCAATTGTTGCTAGAGGAAAGTGCATTAGGTGCTAATAACCGTGTTGAGCGGGTTGCGTCTAAACAGCTAGCTATGATGTCGCCTGAAACTAATATGATAGAGATTGTGCAATATGAGCGATAGTAACCAAGATCGTATCGTACAGTCAGCGGGCCGCAGCTGGCGGCTTATTCTTATCTTCGTTTTGTTGTTAGTTGTAGCGGCTGGCATTGTTTCGAAGCTCGTTTCGCTTTACACGCTTGACCAGGCATTTTTACAACGTCAAGGGGATGCGCGCTCATTACGTACAACGCTTACACCTGCGCACCGTGGTCTAATCACGGATCGCAATGGCGAGCCGCTAGCGGTAAGTGCTCCTGTGGCTACTATTTGGGCCAATCCATCGCGTACGGATCGCTTCGCTCCCGAGTTGGACCGTTTGGCCGTTTTGTTGGGTGTGAAGCGTCAAGAGTTAGTGTCTCGTCTAGAGAACCATCAAACCAAGCAATTCATTTACCTTAAACGTCAAGTCACTCCTGAATTAGCGGAACAAATCGATCAGCTCAATATTGGTGGTATTCATGTTGATCGTGAGTATAAACGCTATTACCCAGCGGGCGAGGTAACTACGCATTTGGTGGGCTTTACGGGCATTGATGGCAGTGGCCAAGAAGGGATGGAACTAGCATACGAGCGAGCATTAACAGGCCATCCTGGCAAAAAGTTAGTCATGCAAGATCGCTTGGGCCGCACTATTAAGCATATTAAATCTTTGGATGAAGCTAAGCCGGGGCGTGATGTTCAATTAAGCATCGATTTGCACCTGCAATACATGGCTTATCGAGAGCTAAAAGCGGTGGTGCAATCGCATCATGCTGATTCTGCATCGGCCGTGGTGTTGGATGCGCGTACGGGCGAAGTATTGGCGATGGTTAATCAGCCGTCGTACAACCCAAATGATCGTTCGCATCTTGACCCTAAAGGGTTGCGAAACCGTGCCGTAACCGATCTGTTTGAGCCCGGTTCTACAGTCAAGCCGTTAACTATCGCCGCAGCGTTAATGTCTGGCCAGTATACGGTAGACAGCGTTGTTGATACGACGCCGGGTTATATCCGCGTTAAAGGGCGGACTATTCGTGATCACCGTGATTACGGAAAGCTGGATTTAACAGGGATTATTACAAAATCTAGCAACGTGGGTATTACGAAGCTTGCGCTGAGTATGCATGCGGATGCGGTACGTAATTTATATGAAAATGTAGGGCTTGGGCAGGCAACCGGTAGCGGGTTCCCTGGCGAACGAGCTGGTAGTTTGCCTTATTACCCTGAAAAACGTGTTGTTGAACGTGCCACCATGTCTTATGGGTACGGCCTGTCAGTTACGCCGTTACAGCTTGCTCAGTCTTATATTCCGTTAGCGAATGATGGTGTCGCACTTCCGGTTAGCTTATTGAAGTTAGATGAGCCTGCTACGGGTAAGCGTGTTATGCCGGCTGACGTAGCGCATTCTGTTCTCGAAATGATGGAAACCGTGATTAGTCCTATAGGTACAGGGCGTCGAGCGGCTGTTTATGGTTATCGTGTGGCCGGGAAAACTGGAACGGTTCATAAAGCGATGAACGGTGGCTATTCAGGTGATCAGTATATTTCGGTTTTTTCAGGCGTAGTGCCTATTTCGGATCCTCGCTTAGTTATTGCTGTGATGGTGAATAATCCCAGAGGTCAAGAATATTATGGCGGTGAGGTAGCCGCGCCGGTTTTCTCTCGGGTGGCAGGCAATGCTTTGCGTATGTTGAATGTGGCTCCTGATCAGTGGCCCGAAAAACCGAGTACGACGGTGGTGATGAAATGACGACATTAACACCTCGCTCACTAACAGAACTTGGTATTGCCGCCCCAGATAATGGTGCGGCATCTTGCCTTGTAAAGGGAGTGTGTGTTGATAGCCGTCAAGTCAGAGAGGGCGACCTGTTCATCGCGCGCGACGGGGTTTCCCATCGTGGTGCTGATTTTATAGAGCAAGCTGCCCAGCAGGGTGCCGTAGCAGCTTTGCTTGATACTGCATCGTCTTCTGGTCTGGATGTCTGTGCTTTTTCAATTCCAGTTGTTGTGGTTGAAAACTTGCAGCAACGTGCGGGTGAAATAATCAGTACGTGGTTTGGGAACCCTAGCCAGCAGTTGCGCGTTATTGGTATTACGGGAACAAACGGTAAAACATCATGCGCCCATTATTTGGCGCAGGCGTTAACTCATTTAGGTCAGAAAACAGCTCTGATTGGTACGGTTGGCAATGGATTTGTAGGCCAGTTGTCGCCAGCAACACATACCACACCAGATGTGGTTAAAGTGCATGAGCTATTGGCGGGTTATGTCGCTCAAGGGGCTAATGCTGTTGTTATGGAGGTGAGCTCCCATGCGTTGGATCAAGGGCGCATTGCTGGAGTTGAGTTTGCTGTAGCCGCGTTTACAAACTTGAGCCGTGATCATTTGGATTATCACAAAACGATGGTCGCATATGGCGAAGCTAAAGCGCGATTGTTTACTGACTATTCGGTTAAGCAGCGTGTTGTTAATTTGGATGATGCGTTTGGTCAGCAGTTATATCAGCGCCTGAAAGATCAGGGTATAGATTGCTGCGGCTATAGTGCGATAGGCAATAACAAAGCGGATGTATTGCCTGGTGTTAGTGAACTCTCATCAGCCGGTATACGTTTAAGCGTGGATGTCTCTTACCCCGCTTTGGATACTATTTCGTTTTCTTCTTCTGTCGTAGGTGGCTTCAATGTCGCCAACCTTTTACTAACCGTTGCTGTTTTATGTCGCCTTGATTGGAAGGGGGAGGCGATTGCAACGGTTATGTCTTGTGTCACAGCGGTGCCGGGGCGAATGGAGTCTTATATTGCTTCGCGCGGTACTGTTGTGGTGGTGGATTATGCTCATACGCCGGATGCTTTGGAAAAGGCTTTAGCGGCTTGTCGTGAGCATTGCTCCGGTAAGTTATGGGTTGTGTTTGGTTGCGGTGGTGATCGCGATACAGGTAAGCGGTCTGAAATGGCGACTATTGCAGAGTTACATGCTGATCAACTCGTCATTACAAGCGATAACCCCCGAACTGAAGACCCACTGACTATTATCAGCATGATCGTCGATGGTCTAAGTTCGCCCGGCGCAGCGGTAGTTTTTGAAGACCGTAGGGCGGCGATTGAGTATGCATATGCCCATGCGAATGATGACGATTGGGTGCTAGTCGCTGGTAAAGGTCACGAAGATTACCAAGAAGTGATGGGCAAGAAGCTTGTGTTTAGTGACCGCGAGTTAGCGAAACAGTTAGTAGAGGAATCGCAATTATGATGAAGCCTGAGTTTTCGCTAAATGAACTGTTAGCGCCTCTTGATGCGCGCTTAGCTCCTTGCGAGCGCGACATAAATTGTATTACGGGTGTTACAACCGATACACGCGCTGTGAAATCTGGAGATTTATTCATTGCCTTAAAAGGTGAGCGTTTCGATGCGCATGACTTTGTTGAGCAGGCTATCGATGCTGGAGCTTCTGCTTTACTGGTAGAACGAGAACTGCCCGTTGATGTGCCTCAGCTTATTGTAAGCGATACGCGTATCGCTTTAGGGAAGCTAGCTGAATATAATCGCTCGTTTTTTACAGGATTGCTCTTTGCTATTACCGGTAGCAGTGGAAAAACAACGGTAAAAGAGATGTTGGCAACCGTATTGGCTAGTTGTGGTAATACGCTCGCTACCTTGGGAAACCTGAATAACGATATTGGTGTTCCATTAACTTTGCTTAGGCTGTCGCCTGAGCATGAGTATGCTGTGATCGAAATGGGTGCCAGTGGTGCCGGTGAAATAGCTTATTCAGTTGCATTAGCTCACCCGCATATTGCCATTGTTAATAATGCAATGGCAGCGCACTTGGAAGGGTTTGGCTCTTTACAAGGGGTTATCGACGCTAAAGGTGAGATCTATGATGGGCTATCTTCGGTGGGCACGGCGGTTGTCAATCTGGATGATGCGGCGGCCAAGCAGTGGCTTGCACGTATTGGCGATAAACCTCGGATTAGTTTTAGTGTAAAGCATGAAAAAGCTGATTTGTATGTGCGCCATGTAAGCCGTCAGCTAAATGGCTGTTTCGCGTTTGATATTGTGCATGGTGCAGCGAGCGCTACGGTTACTTTGCAGGTATTAGGTGCACATAATATTGCCAATGCAGCGGCGGTCTCTGCGCTAATGTTAGCTGCTGGTTTTTCGCTAGATGTGGTTGCCGATGGCTTGTCACGTTTCAAGGCGGTTAAGGGACGATTGTGTACAGTGGCGGGTTTGGCGGGGGCGTTAGTGATTGATGACACCTATAACGCTAATCAAGGCTCTGTGATGGCGGCTATTGATACTTTGGCAGAGCTACCGGGTGAACGCATGCTTATTTTAGGGGATTTGGGTGAGCTCGGTGTTGATGCCGAATCTATCCATTACGCATTAGGTCAATACGCGGCTGAACAGAAAATAGATCGATTTTTCGCGGTAGGGGATTTGTGTAAAGAGGCGGTACAGGGGTATCAAACGTCGGGAGGTGAGCTTGTAGCTCACTTCGCGGATAAGGACAGTTTACTGAAAGCTATGGAGCCTTTGTTGCATAGTGATCTTAAAATATTAGTTAAAGGCTCCCGAAGTGCAGGAATGGAGTCAGTCGTTGCGGGTTTGACCGTTGGAGATAAATAGATGTTACTGATTTTGGCCGATTACCTGTCGCAGTATTTTTCAGCGGTTTCGGTTTTTCAATACTTAACCTTGCGCGGCATTATGGGCGTGTTAACCGCCTTGGGCATGTCATTGTTTATCGGACCTCGCTTAATTGATTTTCTTAAGACGAAGCAGATTGGGCAGTCGGTACGTGATGACGGGCCTCAATCTCACCTGAGTAAAGCTGGCACGCCTACGATGGGTGGTGCGTTGATTCTGTTGTCAATCGGTGTGAGTACCTTGTTGTGGGCAGATTTGAATAACCGCTACGTATGGGTTGTTCTCATCGTGACCTTTATTTTTGGTGCTGTTGGCTGGGTAGATGATTGGCGCAAAGTGGTTGAGAAAAACTCGCGTGGTTTACCGGCTCGTTGGAAATATTTTTGGCAATCTGTTGGTGGTTTAGGGGCAGCCTTGTTTTTGTACTTTACGGCACAAAGCCCTGCAGAAACACAATTGATCGTACCTATATTCAAAGATGTGGCTTTGGATATGGGTATCTTCTTTGTTGTGTTCACCTACTTCGTGATAGTGGGTACTTCCAATGCTGTGAATTTGACGGACGGTTTGGATGGTTTAGCCATCATGCCAACTGTGATGGTGGCTGGGGCGTTAGCTATATTCGCGTACTTGAGCGGTAATATTCGCTTCGCTGACTATCTGTTGATCCCTTATATCCAAGGGTCGGGTGAGCTTATTATTTTTTGCGGCGCTATTGTGGGAGCCGGTTTAGGCTTCTTGTGGTTTAACACTTACCCAGCACAAGTTTTCATGGGAGACGTTGGTGCTCTTGCTCTTGGGGCGGCGCTGGGTACGGTGGCCGTGATTGTTCGCCAAGAGTTGGTGCTTGTTATTATGGGTGGTGTGTTTGTTATGGAAACCGTGTCCGTTATTTTGCAGGTAGCGTCTTATAAGCTCACGGGACGTCGCATTTTCCGAATGGCACCTATTCATCATCATTTTGAATTAAAAGGCTGGCCAGAGCCTCGTGTAATTGTGCGCTTTTGGATTATCACTGTGGTTTTGGTCTTGGTCGGTTTGGCCACGCTCAAGATTCGATAACAGGAAACGAATATGTCGTTAATAGCATCTGATCAGCTCACCATTGTTATCGGTTTAGGTAAAACCGGGCTGTCTTGTGCGCGTTATTTACAACGTAAGGGCATTCGTTTTGCGATCGCTGATACTCGTGAAAACCCGCCGTCAATAGACCTTGTCCGTGAAGAGTTTGCTGACGTTGATATTCGTTTAGGCGCATTGGATGCCGCTTTCTTATCTTCGGCTTCTGAAATCGTGTTAAGTCCGGGCGTGGCACAAAGTACGCCGGCTATCGTGGCTGCAATCGAAAATGGCGTGCAGCTGATAGGCGATATCGATTTGTTTTGCCGGGAAGTAAACGCGCCAATTATAGCAATCACAGGATCTAACGCTAAAAGTACAGTGACGACATTGGTTGGCGCTATGGCCGAAACGGCCGGTCTATCAGTGGGCGTAGGAGGTAACCTGGGTACTCCGGTGCTAGAGATGCTTTCTGAAGGGGAAAAGCAGCTGTATGTACTGGAGCTATCCAGCTTTCAATTAGAAACGACTCATGATTTGCGGGCAGAAGTTGCCACAGTGCTCAATGTTAGCCCTGATCACATGGATCGTTATCCTGATATGCAATCGTATTACCGCGCTAAGCACCGCGTTTATCGGGGCTGTAAATTTGCCGTTGAAAATAAAGATGATCCACTTACTCATCCTTTATTGCCCATGGGGATGAAGCCGTGGGGCTTTAGATTAGGCGCGCCCGATTTTCGTGTGTTTGGTTTACGCGAAGAGGCGGGCATTGAGTATCTAGCCCTAGCGCAAGATAACTTAATGCCTGTATCTGATATTCGCATGCCGGGTCGCCACAATGTGGCTAATGCACTGGCGGCTCTTGCTTTAGGGCATCTTGTGCATATTCCAATGGATGCCATGTTAGCAACACTACGTACTTTTGGTGGGCTTGAGCATCGTTGCCAGTGGGTTGCTGAAAAAGCGGGGCTGACTTTTTACAACGATTCCAAAGGCACGAATGTAGGCGCTACAGTTGCTGCACTAGACGGCTTAGGGCCTGATTTAGCCGAAGGTCAGCGTATTGTTCTTATTGCTGGGGGCGATGGAAAGGGGGCTGCCTTTAATGATTTGTTGGCTCCCGTTACCCGTTATGTGCGCCATCTCGTTTTAATTGGCCAAGATGCCTCTGTTATCCAATCAACCTTATCGGATTGTCCTAGTGATATCACTAATACATTAGAGCAAGCCGTTGAATTGGCCGTTTCCAAAGCACAGGAGGGTGATCTAGTTTTGTTGTCCCCAGCGTGTGCCAGCATCGATATGTTTAAGAACTATGTAGAACGTGGCAATGTGTTTGTTGCCGCTGTGGAGGCTTTGTGAATAGCCAGGTAAAGCAAACGCCACCGTTACAGAATGCTTCTATGCAAAGTATACCGCGCTGGTTTTCTTTGCCGGGCGATGCTGTTATGCCGTTTGATCCGTGGTTGTTAGCAACGGCAGTCGCTTTAGTGTTGACGGGCTTTGTCATGATTACTTCGGCTTCGATGGATGTGGCGGCGCAAAAGTTTGGTGGAGCATTTTTCTTTTCGCAGCGTCATGGCATCTTTATTTTGCTATCCATTATTGGTGCGGTAATCACCTATAAAATACCGTTATCTTTGTGGCAGCGCTCGGGGCCTTATCTGCTATTGGCTGGCTTTTTACTGCTGGTGGTTGTGCTTATTCCTGGCATTGGCCGCGAAGTTAATGGTAGCCGTCGATGGATTAGTGCTGGACCGCTGAACTTGCAGGCGTCTGAAATTGCTAAATTTTGCATGGTTATCTATCTCGGTGGTTATCTTGTACGCCGTTTAGCTGAGGTCCGAACCAGTTGGAAAGGTGTTGTAAAGCCGGGTTTGCCACTGGCTTTCTTTGTGTCATTGCTATTGCTTGAGCCCGACTATGGCGCAGCGGTTGTTTTGATGGGCTGCGTGATGGGAATGATTTTTTTAAGTGGCATGAAGTTTGGCCAATTCATTCTCATTTTAGTGAGTGCCGTGGGCTTTGTTGGTCTGATGGGGGTAATTCAGCCTTACCGTATGGCTCGACTAAAGTCCTTTCAAGATCCGTGGGCAGACCCATTTGGCGCTGGCTACCAATTATCACAAGCTCAAATTGCTTTTGGGCGTGGCGATTGGTTTGGTGAAGGCTTAGGTAATAGTGTGCAAAAGCTCTTTTACTTGCCCGAAGCACACACCGACTTTGTTTATTCGGTATTAGCGGAGGAACTTGGCTTTATAGGGGCCATAGCCGTGGTAATTCTGTATGCCATTCTCATTACACGCATTTTCCTTATTGGGCGACAAGCTGAAAAGCAACGCCAGTTTTTTATGGGCTATGTGGCTTATGGATTTGGCTTTATTTTGGCGGGTCAAGCGTTGATCAATATTGGTGTTAATGTGGGCGCATTGCCGACTAAAGGTTTGACTCTGCCCTTGCTAAGTTATGGTGGTAGTAGCTTGTTAGTATGTACGGCTATGATTGCCTTAGTCTTGCGCATAGACGTGGAGTTAAAGCGCATGCGCTTTGCTGAAGGAGCCTTTGATAAAACGACTGTTTTGGCAGTAAAAAGCCCTCAAAAAAAGGTGAAACCTGCTAACACCGTAGATCAGGATAAGGAGGCTCCACGTAATTCAGGGCCTGCTAAAAAAGACTTTGCCGAAGGAAGTTTCTCATGAGCCAAACTAAAACAGCACTCATTATGGCCGGAGGAACGGGTGGGCATGTTTTTCCTGCTCTAGCGACGGCTGACTGTTTGCGCGCTCAGGGTGTTGCCGTTCATTGGATGGGGACTCAGCGAGGTATTGAATCCCGTGTTGTCCCTAATGCTGATATTCCCTTGCATACCATCGACGTACAGGGCGTTCGTGGCAAAGGCCGTCTCAGTATTTTACTTGCTCCGTTTAGACTCATTAAAGCGGTGGCGCAGGCTTATCATGTTGTAAAAAAGGTGAAGCCTAATGTGGTGTTGGGTATGGGAGGCTTCGCGTCTGGGCCTGGCGCTGTAGCGGCGAAGCTATTGGGTATTCCTTTAGTGATCCATGAGCAGAATGCAACGGCGGGTATGACAAATAAAATATCGGCCAAAATAGCAAATCGAGTGTTAGAGGCTTTTTCTGGTGCTTTTGGGCAGCGGGCTAATGTAGAGCAAACCGGTAATCCTGTTCGTGGTGATATCCTGAGTTTAGCTCCCCCACAAGAGCGTTTTGATAAGCGCACTGGGCCGATCCGGTTGTTGGTTGTTGGTGGCAGTTTAGGGGCAAAAGCGATCAATGAAATCATCCCGGCGGCCCTAGCGGCCATACCCGCGGAGTCGCGACCTGATGTGTGGCACCAAACCGGTAAACAGCATATTGATGGCACACGTGCGTTATATCAAGAACACGGTTTAGAAGGGAGAGTCGATGCGTTTATCGAGCGCATGGATGAAGCTTACGGGTGGGCAGATATTGTGATTTGCCGATCAGGAGCACTGACAGTGAGCGAGTTAGCGATTGCCGGGGTGCCTTCGTTGCTAGTGCCATTTCCATTTGCTGTTGATGATCACCAAACGGCGAATGCACAGTATTTAGAGTCAGTTGGCGCAGCCACCATAATCCAACAACGAGACTTAACAGTCGACGATATTATAAAACGGTTAACTGAGAATACAGGCAGAGATTGCTTGTTAGATATGGCTAAAAAAGCGCGTGCAGTGGGTAAGCCTGCGGCGAGTCAGCGTGTTGCTGATATATGTCTGGAGATGATGAAATGAGTAGTAAAGACCGCGCACCTACGGTGTACGAAGTTCCTGAAATGCGCCGAATCCGCACTATCCATTTCGTGGGTATAGGCGGTGTGGGCATGTGCGGGATAGCTGAAGTTTTATGTAACCAAGGCTATCAAATACTTGGCTCAGATATACGCGCATCAGCAACTACGGATCGCCTTGTTGAAATGGGAGCCACTATTCATATTGGGCATGCAGAATCGAATATCGACGGCGCTGATGTGGTGGTTATCTCCAGTGCGGTTAATGATGAAAACCCAGAGGTAAAAGCAGCACGTGAGCAGCGTATCCCAGTTGTACGTCGGGCGGAAATGTTAGCCGAGTTGATGCGCTATCGTCATGGGGTTGCTGTTGCCGGCACTCATGGTAAAACCACGACAACGAGTTTGTTGGCTTCGGTTTTTGCAGAAGGTGATCGCGATCCGACTTTTGTAATTGGTGGTCGCTTAAACAGTGCCGGAACAAATGCTCGCATGGGGGCTAGCCGCTATCTGATCGCAGAGGCGGATGAAAGCGATGCTTCTTTCTTGCACTTGCAGCCAATGGTATCGATTGTGACGAATATCGATGCAGATCACATGGATACTTATGGCGGCGATTTTAATGTTTTAAAGCGTACTTTCATCGAATTTTTGCATAATTTGCCATTTTACGGCTTGGCAGTTCTGTGTACTGATGATCCGGTGGTGTGTGAAATTCTGCCTGATATTAGCCGTCCTATTTTAACCTATGGGCTGAACGAGGCGGCGGACTATCGTGCCGTCGATATTCGTCAAAACGGAATGCATACTCATTTTACGGCTAAGCGTCCCGATGGTAAGCCAGACTTGGCGATTACGGTCAATATGCCAGGTGTTCACAATGTGCTAAATGCCTTGGCGACTATTGCCGTTGCAACCGATGAAGGTATTGACGATACGGCTATTTGTGTGGCGCTGGAAAAATTTGCCGGTGTGGGTCGACGTTTCCAAGTGTTGGGTGATATCCCAGTGAACGGAGGCGCCGCGATGCTGGTGGATGACTATGGGCATCACCCTCGTGAAGTAGAAGCGGTTATCAAAGCGGTTAAGGCAGGTTGGCCTGAGAAACGTTTAGTTATGATTTACCAACCGCACCGTTATACCCGAACGCGCGATCTGTATGAAGACTTTGTAAAAGTGTTATCCGAAGTAGATACCTTGTTGTTAATGGAGGTATACGCGGCTGGTGAGGAGCCAATTGCTGGGGCTGATAGTAAGAGTTTATGCCGCAGTATTCGTCAGCGCGGCAATCTTGATCCTGTGTATGTTAAAACGCCAGAGGAAGTGCCTAGCGTTATCAGTAATTTGTTACAACCAGGTGATATCTTGCTGACGCAAGGGGCAGGTAACATTACTGCGTTGGCCCACCAGTTAGCGGACATAGATTTAACAGGAGATAAGCCATGAGCTATCGAGTCTCTGAGGAACAAGCCCTAGCACTCGGTCGAGTAGCCGTCGTATATGGAGGTAATTCGGCAGAGCGTCCTGTGTCTTTAAAAAGTGGTGAAGCTGTTTTGCAAGCATTACTGCGTGCGGGTGTTGACGCATTTGGTATTGATCTTTTTGGCCCTGATGGGGCGCTTAACCCTATCGCACAACTCAGTGAACACAAGATTGATCGTGTGTTTTTGATTTTGCATGGTCGCGGTGGTGAAGATGGTACTTTGCAAGGCCTGCTAGAGATGATGAATTTACCATACACCGGTAGTGGCGTGTCAGCTTCGGCCATAGGGATGGATAAGTTACGCAGTAAGCAATTGTTTGTTGGCGCTAATTTACCGACACCGCCGTTCGTTGTTCTGGAAACAGATGACGATTTAAACCGTTGTGAAGTGGAACTAGATTATCCAATGATGATCAAACCCGCTCATGAGGGTTCTAGCATAGGTATGCACAAAGTGCGTAATCGTGCAGAGCTCACAGCAGCATGGGAAGATGCTTGTCAGTATGACAGTTGTGTCATTGCAGAACAGTGGATAACAGGCTCAGAATTTACCGTTGCTGTTCTTAACAATAAAGCATTACCCGCCATTCGTTTAGAAACGCCGCATGATTTCTACGACTTTGATGCGAAGTACCAAGCGAACGATACGCGTTACATGTTTGATAATGAATTAAGTGCTGAACAACAAGAAGATCTGCACACGTTGTCAGAAAAAGCCTTTAAAGCGCTAGGCTGCAAAGATTGGGCACGGGTTGACGTCATGCAAGATGCTGAGGGCCAGTTTTATCTGCTAGAGGTGAATACTGCACCGGGTATGACGGATCATAGTTTGGTCCCAATGGCGGCTAAAGAAGCCGGAATTAGCTTCGAGCAATTGGTTGTTGAAATTGTGAGTGAGGCGTAAGGGATGTCAACTGGCTTACAAAAGCTCAAAGTCTTCGACCAGAAAGACCTGCCTAAGGTGCAGGTGTCTGACGAAGAGATGGTTGCGGCTTCTGAGCCAGATTGGTATTGGCGCCCTATTATTATTTTAACGGCGGCATTTGTTTTTTGTGCGGCAATGGCCTCTGGCTATCAGCGGTTTATTAGCTGGCTAGACCAGCCTGTGTCGGAGGTTCGGGTACTGGGAGATACTAAGTATCTCAATAAAACGGAAGTCGCCACTAAGTTGGCTGCTGGGATCAATGCGCCATTGATTCATTTAGATATCAGCCAACTTCGCGAAAAATTATTGGAAGAGCCTTGGGTACATGCGGCTCAGGTTCGTCGGGAATGGCCTCCTGCTATCGAGGTCGTTATTGATGAGCAAATTCCTGTTGCCCGTTGGGGAGATAAGGGATTGTTGAATCATCAAGGAGACATTTTCTGGCCCGAGAAAGGCGGCGAATATAAGGATTTACCCGTCCTAAAAGGACCAGCAACAGAAACACAGTATTTGATGGAGCAATATCACAATTTGAGTGTGTTGTTTCAGGAAGCCGATGTACGCATGGTTGGGTTAACCATGGAAGCGCGAGGTGCTTGGACGCTGGAATTAAATAACGGTATTGAAGTTATTGTTGGGCGTGAACATCTACGTGATCGTCTTAAGCGCTTTTTACAAATTTACGATCAGCAATTAGCCGCGAGAGCAGCTGATATAGAACGAGTTGATATTCGATACACCAATGGTGCAGCGGTTACATGGCGCACACAGGACGATAAGGCAAAGGCAGGCTAATTTAATGGCAGAAGAAAATATGATCGTCGCACTGGACATAGGCACATCAAAGGTTGTGTGCTTGGTTGCGAAGGTTTTACCAGACGAGCAGGTTGAAGTAGTAGGAATAGGCTCGCACCCTTCTCGTGGTCTGAAGCGTGGGGTTGTCGTTAATATCGAGTCAACTGTCAGCTCAATTCAGCGTGCCGTCGAAGAGGCGGAGCTAATGGCTGGGTGTAAAATCCATTCCGTTACAGTCGGTATTGCTGGTAGCCATATTAGTAGTATGAACTCTCACGGAATCGTGGCTGTGCGAGACCGAGAGGTAACCGAACATGATTTAGAGCGTGTTATTGACGCTGCTAGTGCTGTTGCTATCCCCGCCGATCAAAAAATTCTTCATATTCTTCCTCAAGAGTATTTAATTGATCATCAAGAGGGAATTAAAGAACCGTTAGGTATGTCTGGGGTTCGGTTAGAAGCCAAAGTGCATTTGGTGACTGGCGCAACCAATGCCATACAGAATATTGAAAAGTGTGTCCGTCGCTGTGGTTTGGAAGTCGATGGCGTTGTACTTGAACAGTTAGCCTCAAGTTATGCCGTGCTCACAGAAGATGAAAAAGATCTGGGCGTGTGCATGGTGGATATCGGTGGTGGCACAACGGATATTGCCGTTTTTACAGGTGGGTCTATTCGCCATACAGGCGTAATCCCGATTGCTGGTGATCAGGTCACAAACGACATTGCTATGGCGTTGCGCACACCTACGCAGCATGCGGATCAATTAAAAATTAAGTACGCCTGTGCATTGGCGCAATTAGCTAATGCAGATGAAACTATCAAAGTGCCAAGTGTCGGAGATCGGCCTCCACGTGATTTATCGCGCCAAGCGTTAGCTGAGGTGGTAGAGCCGCGTTATGACGAGCTGTTTACATTGGTGCAAAGTGAGCTGCGTCGCAGTGGGTTTGAAGATTTGATTCCGGCAGGTGTTGTGTTAACCGGCGGAACAGCAAAGATGGAAGGCGTAGTAGAGCTTGCAGAAGAAATTTTTCATATGCCCGTTCGCTTAGCCATGCCACAAGGTGTTAGAGGTATGGACGATATTTTGCAAAACCCTATTTTCTCTACAGGGATGGGGTTGTTGCATTATGCGGCGCAGGGTGGCCATGTAGGCCGCAGTGCGACGACAGCGCATGTTCCTATGCGTAGTGAGGAGCGCATTGTTGCTGAAAAACAGCCTGTGCAAAAGCAAGAAATTAAAGAACGAAAAGTAAAGCCGCCTAAACCGAAAAGGGAAGGGCCGGGTTTATTGAGCCGGTGTAAAGACTGGTTAAAAGGTAATTTTTAGGACTTTGGTGAAAGGATTCGGATAAGATCGCCGGAATGCAGTTAAAGGCGTGGAACCCGACAGGAGAGTATTATGTTTAACCTATTAGATAGTGTTCCACAGAGTGCAGTGATCAAAGTGATCGGTGTGGGTGGTGGTGGCGGTAACGCCGTCGAGCACATGGTCAAGAGTGAGCTGGATGGTGTGGACTTTATGTGCGCCAATACGGATGCACAAGCATTAGTGAATATGTCAGCGCATACAGTAATTCAGTTAGGTGGTGAAACGACCAAAGGCTTGGGGGCAGGCGCGAACCCAGATATAGGTCGTCAAGCTGCAATTGAAGATCGTGAACGTATTGCAGAAATGCTAAAAGGCGCTGATATGGTGTTTATCACGGCCGGTATGGGCGGTGGTACAGGTACTGGTGCCGCTCCCATTGTAGCGTCTGTTGCGCGTGATTTGGGTATACTGACAGTTGCTGTTGTTACCAAGCCTTTCCCGTTTGAAGGCAAGAAGCGCATGAAAATTGCGTTGGAAGGTATTAAAGAACTGCGTGAGCACGTTGATTCTCTCATCATTATTCCTAACGAAAAACTCATGCAGGTTATGGGGCGTAATTGCAGCTTGCTTAACGCGTTTAATACCGCGAATGATGTGTTACGAGGCGCTGTTCAAGGTATCGCCGACTTAATTATCCGCCCGGGTATGATCAACGTCGACTTTGCAGACGTGCGCACCGTGATGTCTGAAATGGGTATGGCGATGATGGGGACTGGTAAGTCCCGCGGTGAAGATCGCGCCACTAAAGCGGCCGAAGCGGCGATCAACAGTCCTTTGCTAGAAGATGTTGATTTGAAAGGGGCGAGCGGTATTTTGGTTAATATCACAGCCGGTATGGATCTAAGCTTAGGTGAGTTTACTGAAGTCGGTAATATCGTAGAAGAGTATGCATCGGATGACGCGACTATCGTTATTGGCACCGTGATTGATCCTGATATGGTTGATGATTTTGTCGTGACCGTTGTAGCAACAGGTTTTGATAAACGTGCTGAACCGGTAAAGCCAGATAACCATCAAAATAGTCAGCGTATTGATGGGCAGCCTAAAGAACAAATTGAACTTCCTTCTGTACTTCGTCGTCAAAAACAAGAGGCTCTACTTGAGCCAGGTGAGAAACGGACAGTGACGAAAGCAACGGATAAAGATGTCGATCTTTTGGATATTCCGACGTACCTTCGTCGTCAAGCTGATTAATTGATAGCAATGTAGATAACGCCGATTGAGCGGGTACTTAGTTGTTGCAAAACTGGGTATTTGTTACAATTTGGCGATATTTTTACGAATTTTATGTGGCGGACAAATGATTAAGCAACGTACCCTTAAAAACAGCATTAAGGCGACAGGTATTGGCCTGCATACTGGTCAAAAAGTCTATTTGACATTAAAACCTGCTCCTATCGATACGGGTATTACATTTCGACGCACTGACTTAACCCCAGCTGTGGATATCGAAGGCTTTGCTACTAATGTAGTGAGCACGACTTTATCGACTAACTTGGGTGAGGGTGATGTGCGCGTTGCTACCGTCGAGCACTTGATGTCTGCGTTGGCAGGTCTTGGTATTGATAATGCTGTGGTTGAATTGAGTGCTGAAGAAGTGCCTATCATGGACGGCAGTGCAGCACCTTTTGTTTTTTTAGTGCAGTCTGCTGGCATTGAAGAACAAGATGCGCCTAAAAAGTTTATCCGCATTAAAAAAGAAGTCACGTTCGAGTCTGAAGGTAAAAGCGCAACATTCAAACCTTATGATGGTTTTAAAGTTGGTTTTAAAATCGAATTTGAGCACCCTGCATTTGAAGGGCGCAACAAAGAGACGGCCTTAGAGTTCTCTACCACTTCTTTTATTCGCGAGATAAGCCGGGCTCGTACATTCGGCTTTATGAATGACTTTGAATATTTACGTTCTCAAAATCTCGCTTTAGGCGGAAGCTTAGAAAATGCGATCGTTGTTGATGATTATAAAATCCTAAACGATGACGGCCTGCGTTATGATGATGAATTTGTAAAACACAAGGTATTAGATGCCGTTGGTGATTTGTATTTGCTGGGTAAAAGCTTAATCGGTGAGTACTATGGCCATAAATCAGGCCATTATATGAATAACATGCTCCTTAGAGAGTTGCTGAATACGCCAGACGCGTATGAAGTTGTGACTTTTGAAGGAGAAGAATCTCTAGACACGGCTCCTGTTGCTTATCAGCAACCAGCGCTCGCTATCTAAGATAGATCATCTTAAAATGCCGGGCTAGCCCGGCATTTTCATATCCGGGCGAAATAGCACTGTAAAAAGAATCTGTTAAGCTCTTGGGATTCTCAATACAGCCCATATAAAGATATTATAGACCTTCAACCAATTGCGCAGTTGCATACAGCTTCTGGAAAGACGGAAAGACACTTAAGCATGCTGACCTCACTAGTAAAAAAAATCTTCGGAAGTAAAAACGATCGTGAACTAAAACGTATGGGTAAGCAGGTTAAGCTTATCAATGCTCTGGAAGATGAGATCAGCTCGCTATCAGATACCGATCTTCAAGCTAAAACTCATGAGTTTAAAGAACGTCTCGCAGCAGGTGCAACGCTGGATGATATCTTAAATGAGGCCTTTGCTGTGGCTCGTGAGGCTTCTAAACGCACGTTAGGGCTCAGACACTTCGATGTACAGCTAATCGGTGGCATGACGCTGCACAATGGCGGCGTTGCTGAAATGCGCACAGGTGAAGGTAAAACGTTAGTGGCAACACTGGCTGTCTATTTGAATGCGCTATCTGGCAAAGGGGTGCATGTTGTTACTGTTAACGATTACCTCGCTAGCCGTGATGCTGAATGGATGCGCCCACTTTATGAATTCTTGGGCATGAGCGTTGGGGTTGTTTTGTCTCGTCAGCAACCTGAAGAGAAACGCGCCGCTTATGCCGCGGATATCACTTACGGCACAAATAACGAATTTGGTTTTGATTACTTGCGCGATAACATGGCGTTTAGCCTGGATGAGAAGGTTCAACGAGACTTCAATTTTGCGGTAGTTGATGAAGTTGACTCCATTTTAATTGATGAAGCGCGTACACCATTAATCATTTCCGGCCCGGCAGAAGATAGCTCGGCTATGTACAAGCGAATCAATACCTTGATTCCTCATTTAAAACGATTTGATGGTGAGATCGATCCGAAAGATGCGGATCAAGAAATTAATGAGCATTTTGTTGTTGATGAGAAAAACCGTACCATCGAGTTAACAGAAGCAGGCCATCAGTTAATTGAGGAAATGCTAAATAAAGAAGGGTTATTAGAGGAAGGTGAAAGTCTATATGCACCTCATAACCTGAATATGCTTCATCATGTATTGGCGGGTTTGCGAGCGCATTATTTGTTCCAACGTGATAAAGACTACATTGTGCAAGATAACCAAGTTGTTATCGTGGATGAGCACACTGGCCGTATAATGCCTGGCCGTCGCTGGTCTGAAGGCCTTCATCAAGCTGTAGAAGCGAAAGAAAATGTCGAGATTCAGTTAGAGAGCCAAACATTAGCCTCTACGACGTTCCAGAACTATTTCCGCTTATATAACAATTTGTCGGGCATGACGGGTACAGCCGATACGGAAGCGGTTGAATTGCGTCAAATTTATGGCCTAGATGTAATCGTTATCCCAACTAACCGTGATATTGCCCGTAAAGATTATAATGACCTAATTTACTTAACCATGCAGGAAAAGTATGAGGCCATCATTAAGGAAATACGCGAAAGCCAAGAGCGTAAACAGCCGGTCTTAGTCGGTACTGCTTCGGTAGAGTCTTCTGAATTAATATCTCAATACCTGACAAAAGCTAATATCCCGCATAATGTGTTAAACGCGAAGAACCACGAACGCGAAGCTAGCATTATTGCAAATGCTGGTTGCCCCGGCGCAGTAACAATTGCTACGAATATGGCCGGTCGTGGTACTGACATTCAGTTGGGTGGTAAGTTAGAGCTAGAGCTTGAGCAAATCCAAGATGCAACCGATGAGAAAGTCGCTGCTGCGCGTGCTGATTGGGAAAAACGTCATAATCAAGTGCTTGAGGCGGGCGGCCTTTATATTATTGGTACAGAACGCCATGAGTCGCGTCGTATCGATAATCAGTTGCGAGGGCGTGCTGGTCGTCAAGGTGACCCTGGTGCTTCTCGATTCTTCTTATCGCTAGAAGATGATTTGATGCGTATTTTCGCTTCTGATCGTGTTCGTGGTTTTATGCAGGCTTTAGGGATGGAGCAAGGTGAAGCCATTGAGCATAAAATGGTAACTAATGCGATCGAGAAAGCGCAGCGTAAAGTAGAGCAGCGCAACTTTGATATTCGTAAATCTTTACTTGATTATGATGATGTCGCTAACGACCAGCGGACTATCATTTATGAACAACGTAATGAGTTGATGGCGTCTAATGATATCTCTGAAACGATCCAGTCGATTCGTGAAGATATCGTCAACACAACGGTGAGTAATCACATTCCTCCACAAAGTTTGGAAGAGCAATGGGATATTCCAGCACTCGAACGAGCACTGGAAGCTGAGTTTGCAATGACGATGCCTATTCAGCAATGGTTAGACGAAGACAGCACATTGCATGAAGAATCGTTACGCCAAAAAATTCAAGATCAAGTGGCTGGAGTTTACGCAGAAAAAGAAGCGCTTGCCGGCAGTGAAACTATTCGCATGTTTGAAAAGCAAGTTATGCTTCAAGTGTTGGACACCCTGTGGAAAGAGCACTTGCAAACGATGGATCATTTACGACAAGGTATCCATTTGCGAGGTTATGCTCAGAAAAACCCGAAACAAGAATATAAGCGTGAAGCATTTGAGTTGTTCCAAGGACTTCTTGAAAACATTAAACGCGATGTCATTAAAGTACTTAGCCATGTACAGGTGCAGCAGCCTGAGCAAGTTGAGGAAATGGAACAGCAACGTCGTGAGCAAGCTTCGCAACAAGAGATGAGCTATGAGCACGCATCAGATTCGGGCTTAAACGAAGATGAGTCTCAAGAGCAGGTGGCAACCGATGAACAAAGCGCATCAGTTGATACATTTGTTAGAGACACGCCAAAGGTGGGCCGTAATGATCCTTGCCCTTGTGGCTCTGGTAAAAAATATAAGCAATGTCACGGTAAATTGTCATAAAATAATTGCAATCAGGTTGCTCTTTAAAGCAGCCTGATCGGTTTTTTTGTATATACATTATTAGAGAAGGCAGCTTAGGGCTGCCTTTCTTTTCGTTTAGAGGGTGAAAAAATGGCTGTAGGTCCTGCAACGCTTCCTAGTATGTATTCAGTGGATGGTATTCGTATTGGTGTTGCCTCGGCTGGTATAAAAAAGCCAGGCCGTAAAGATGTTGTTGTATTTGAGGTTTGCGAAGATGCGAGTGTTGCGGGCGTGTTTACCAAAAACGCTTTTTGTGCTGCACCCGTTGTTATTTCGAAGGACCATCTTGCTCAGGGCAATGTCCGTTATTTTTTGATTAATACGGGTAATGCTAATGCGGGAACCGGTAAGCAAGGGCTAGCTGATGCTTACGAGTGCTGTGATTTACTGGCTGCCGAGGTAGGGCTTACGCGTAGTGCTGTTTTGCCTTTTTCGACGGGGGTCATTGGTGAGCCTCTTCCTGTGGCTAAAATTGCCGCTGCTATCCCTCAGGCTGTTGAAAATCTATCAGCTTACCAATGGGAAGCGGCAGCGAGCGGTATCATGACGACCGATACTCGTCCTAAAGGGGCTACTAAACAAATTGAGATCGATGGTCAAACTGTAACCATCAGCGGTATTTCTAAAGGTGCCGGCATGATCATGCCAAATATGGCAACCATGCTAGGTTTTATAGGAACCGATGCGGCTGTGGAGCCACAGCTACTGCAAGAAATTTTGACAGACGCTGCTAACAAGTCTTTTAATCGCATTACTATTGATGGGGATACTTCGACTAACGATTCATGCATGCTGGTTGCTACTGGCAGGTCTGGCGCTATTGTTAGTTCAAGTGATACGGAAGCTTTGAGTCTGTTTGTCGAGGCAATTAATGAGGTCATGCTGGAGATTGCATTGGCCATTGTTAAGGATGGAGAAGGGGCAACAAAGTTAGTCACGGTTAGTGTTGAATCAGCAGCAACACAAGAAGAAGCGCTTAAAACCGCTTACACGGTAGCTCATTCGCCGCTTGTTAAGACGGCTCTGTTTGCTAGTGATCCCAACTGGGGGCGCATTTTAGCAGCCGTAGGGCGAGCGGGAATCGAAAACTTTGATTTGGAAACGCTTAAAATTTATCTTGATGATGTTTGCATTGTGGAAAATGGTGGTCGAGCAGCGTCTTACACTGAGGATGCAGGCCAAGCTGTCATGAATCAGGAAAACATTTTAATTCGTATAGTGTTAAACCGTGGTGACGTGAATGAAACAGTGTGGACAACGGACTTGTCGCATGAATACGTGACTATCAATGCAGACTATCGTAGCTAAATATCGTTAATTTTATTTACTAAGAAGTGCCTATTAGCCTTATGACCCGTAAACTCGTTCACGTTGCAGCCGCTGTTATTGAAGATTCAAACGGTTTGGTATTTTTAGCCAAACGCCCAGATGATAAGCACCAAGGTGGTTTGTGGGAGTTTCCGGGCGGTAAGGTTGAACTAGGTGAAACAGCAGCAGAAGCTTTGAAGCGCGAGCTGCTGGAAGAGATAGGCATCACGGTTATATCTGCTAAACCGCTGATCACAGTGCCTTACCATTACCCAGACAAGTCAGTTTTATTAGATGTGTACCATGTAACAGAGTTTTCTGGTGAGGCGTGGGGCGCTGAAGGTCAGCAAACGGCGTGGGTTGATAAAAAGGATCTTGATAGTTATCCGTTTCCTGCGGCTAATCGGCCTATTTTAAATGCTGTGTTACTACCGGATGTGTTATTGATTACACCTGAGTGCGATAGTCTCGAAAGTTGTTTGTTGGGGATTAAAAAAGCAGTCCAGACACATAAGGTGTCTGCTGTAATGCTTCGTCAGCCGCAGTTAAGTGACACGGTATTATCTCAATGGTTTCAAAGCATTCGTCAAGATCGAATATTTTCCATGGATGACGGCAAGGCGGGGAAAAGAGCTCCGTTATTAATAATCAATAGCTCACTAGATCTGGCGAATCAGTTAGAAGCGCCAGCTGTTCATTTGAGCTCGTTCCGTTTAAAGAGCTTAACGTCTCGGAGTGTATTTACTGGGCGTTGGTTAAGTGCCTCTTGTCATAATCAAGAGGAGCTAGGTATAGCGGCGCAGACGGGTTGTGATTTTGTGACATTGTCACCGATACAGAAAACTAATTCTCATCCTTTGGCGAGCCCTCTTGGGTGGGGCAAAGCAGCTGATTTAGCAGGCCAAAACCCGCTACCTATCTATATGTTAGGGGGCTTGTCGTCACAGGATAGAGAGCAGGCGAAAAAGTCTGGTGCTCAGGGGATTGCAGCTATTAGTGCACTGTGGACTTAGACGAATTGAGAGCGGATTCCATGCCTGTACTAAAATCTTCGTAGTCTTCAAGGCTAGGTTGAGTGGGAATTTGATAACTCTCGCTTGCCCATTCACCTAAATCAATCAGTTTGCAACGCTCACTGCAAAACGGGCGGTTCGGGTTTTCTGGGGAGTATTCGCTTGCTTCGCCACAAGTCGGGCATTCAATGTTTTTTTTCATCGTTCACTGTTCACTAAGTCGGCCAAGAGTTTAAGAGCTCATTTTAATCTTATTATAATAAAGAAGCATTTAGCTTAGATGTTTAGAGCGTAATAATTTATCCAAGCTGTTTACTTGCTCAATCAGTTGCTCATAGCTCCCACTATTATCAAGAATATAATCTGCTCTAGTTAATCGCTCTTCTCTGGATATTTGTGCAGCAATTATACGTTTAATTTGCTCTGTACTGTTTTTATCACGCCGTGTAGCGCGTTCTACTTGTTGTTGTTCTAACAGATCAACGATGACGATGACATCACACAAGGTGTGCTGATCGGTTTCTAGTAAGAGTGGGGAGGACAGAATAATATAGGGCTTACCTTTACTTGCTTCTGTCAGTTGATTGATAGTGCGTTCACGTATTAACGGGTGCAATAAGCTTTCTAACCACTGTTTTTCATGGTTGTCCTGGAATATTTTTTGGCGTAACGCTGCTCTATTTAGCTGGCCGTCGTCTTGGATTATGGCGGTGCCGAAGTGCTCACTTATTGCACTTAGCGCTGGCATCCCGGGTAATACAACTTCCCGTGCTATAACATCGCTATCAATGACGGGAATGCCCAGAGCCATAAACTGGTTGCTAGCTGAGGTTTTTCCGCTACCAATACCTCCAGTCAAGCCCACTATCATAGCGGACTTAAACAGATGTTTGTCTTAGAAGCTACCAAGATAGGCTCCTATAATACTTTGTCCAAATAGAAGCGCTACCCAGCCGGCGATGGCTAAGTAAGGGCCAAAAGGGAGTGGGTTTCCTGAGTGGTGCTTTTTGGTGGCCATCAATACAACAGCAATAATTACACCAGCAACTGAAGAAAGCAGAATAATCAGAGGGAGCGCCATAGCTCCACACCAAGCGCCTAGTGCCGCTAAAAGCTTAAAGTCGCCATACCCCATACCTTCTTTTTTCGTAATAATTTTAAATGCCCAGTAAACAGACCATAAGGACAGATACCCTAAAATCGCTCCCCACACAGCAGACTCTAAGCTCGTGAATATATTCTGTGTATTTACCAGTAAGCCTAACCATAACAGCGGTAGTGTAATTCGGTCAGGCAGCAGATGGTGGTCAATGTCGATAAAAGTAAGGCTGACTAGGCAAAATGTAAATGCAACAGCTGCTAAGCCGGCTACATTAAAACCAAATACAAATATGACGGCGACAGACAGCAGTGCAGTCAGTAGTTCGATAGTTGGGTAGCGTAAAGATATCCGGGTTTTGCATTGACTACATTTCCCTCGTAGCACGAGGTAACTAATGAGCGGAATATTTTCATACCAGCGAATTTGATGATTGCACTGTCCGCATCGAGAAGCCGGCGTAGCTAGGTTAAAGCGAGTTTCATCCAGAGCAGGCGCCTGTGTTTCCTGAGCATCTTGTTGATAGTCTTCAATAGAGCTTTGCCATTCTCTCTCCATCATTGCCGGTAATCTGTAAATAACGACATTGAGAAAGCTGCCCACTAACAGGGCAAAAATAAACGTAAAGCCCAAGGCAGCCCAGATATGAGATTGTAAAAAAAAGTATAACTCTGTCATGGTTAAACCACATTACCCAGCTGGAATATAGGCAGGTACATGGCAACAACCAAGCCGCCAACTAGGGTGCCCAAAACAACCATAATAAAGGGCTCCATTAAACTGGATATGTTGTCTACCGCATTGTCCACTTCTTCTTCATAAAAAGAAGCGACCTTATCAAGCATCATATCCAACGATCCGGCTTCTTCGCCAATTGCAATCATTTGAATCGCCATATTTGGGAAGACACCGGTCATGGTGACCGCATTATTTAGAGATTGACCCGTAGATACACCATTACGAATTTGGATAATGGCATTGCGATATACGACATTACCGGAAGCCCCAGCAGCAGAGTCTAAAGCGTTTACCAGCGGAACACCCGCAGCAAATGTTGTAGACAGGGTGCGAGCGAAACGGGCTAAAGCGGCCTTTTGCAAAATAGGACCAAAAACTGGGATTTTTAACACAAAGCGGTCGAGAGCGTTGGCGAACTTGACAGACTTTCGTTTGAAATAGGTAAATGTGTACCCGGCTACAATTACAGCTAAGAGCATTATAAACCAGTATTTTTGAACAAGATCCGAAAGGTTGAGCACCATTTGCGTAAAGACAGGCAGATCCGCGCCAAAGCTTGAAAAGATGCTTTCAAACTGTGGAACTACTTTGAGTAGTAGAATCACTGAAACGATAATACCGACGACTAAAACCGCGATAGGGTAAGTCATCGCTTTTTTGATTTTTGCTTTGAGTGATTCTACCTTTTCTTTGTAGGTGGCGATGCGGTCTAGCATGGTTTCGAGTGCGCCAGATTGTTCGCCTGCTTCTACTAAACTACAAAAAAGATCATCAAAATATTTAGGATGGCTTTCCAAAGACTTGGCGAAGTCTTGCCCACCATTAACTGAACTACGAATCTCATAGATCATGTCTTTTAGTTTAGTTTTTTCTACTCCATTAGCCACAATCTCCATCCCCTGTAATAGTGGGACACCGGATTTCATCATGGTTGCCATTTGTCTTGTGAATTGAGCGATATCCAACGGCTTGATAGGTTGGCTCTTCTTGCTAAAAAGAGAAATTGACGATTGTTTGGCTACTTTACCGGGCAATATTCCTTGCTTGCGTAACAATGCTTTAGCGGTGGCTACGTCAGGGGCATCAATTTTACCTTTACTGGCGTTGCCGCTTTTATCTTTGCCTTGCCAGTTAAAGCTAACAGGCTTTTTCTCTTTTTTAGCCATCTAGGCAGTTATCCTTAAATTTTAATCACACGATTCATTTCTTCTAGGCTGGTAATGCCTTCGGCAACTTTATCCAAACCGGTTTGCCGCAATGTTCTGAAGCCTTGGGTTTTCGCGACTCGAATAATATCTAAAGAGTTTCCGTTATTCATAATCACTTCGGCAATTTCTTGGGACATAGGTAGCATTTCATAGATGCCCACACGACCTTTGTAGCCTTTGTTGCATTTTGGGCAACCTTCTGATGAGGCTTCGAATAATTGTAGATTAGATATTTGCTCTTCGGAAAAACCTTCTTCAATGAGTGCTGTTTTCGGTATATTCGAAGGGACTTTACAAGACTCACACAAACGCCTCGCTAGGCGTTGAGCAATGATTAAGCTGACTGATGTTGCGATGTTAAAAGACGGTACACCCATATTGCGTAAACGGGTGAGTGTCTCAGGCGCACTGTTGGTGTGCAATGTGGATAGCACCATATGGCCTGTTTGTGCGGCTTTAATACCAATTTCGGCTGTTTCTAAGTCTCGAATCTCACCTACCATGACCACGTCCGGGTCTTGACGCAGGAAGGAACGCAAGGCCTCTGCAAAGGTAAGGCCCACTTTGGCATTCACATGTACTTGGTTAATGCCTTCTAAATTTATCTCAACTGGGTCTTCTGCTGTGGATATATTACGCTCTTCAGTATTGAGGATGTTCAAGCCAGTGTAGAGCGATACTGTTTTACCGCTACCAGTAGGGCCTGTAACCAAGATCATCCCTTGTGGCTTGTGCAGCGTGCCCATGTAGAGCTCTTTTTGCTGTGGATCAAAACCGAGCGCATCAACTCCCATCTTGGCACTAGATGGGTCAAGGATACGCAGCACAATCTTCTCACCCCAAAGAGTAGGCAATGTGTTTACACGAAAGTCGATGGCTCTATTTTTAGATATCTTCATCTTAATACGGCCATCCTGAGGCATACGTTTTTCGGAGATGTCCATTTGGGACATAACTTTTAAACGAGCGGACAAACGTGATGATAAGTTATTGGGCGGGCGAGCAATTTCTTGCAAAATACCATCAATACGGCTACGTATGCGATAGGCCTTTTCATAAGGCTCAAAGTGAATATCTGAGGCTCCACGCTTTATACAGTCCAATAGAATTTTGTTTACAAAACGTACTATGGGTGCATCTTTAGCGGCATCTTCGCTGGTTTGTTCTTCTTCTTTTTGTTGATTGGTCTCATCAACTTCTAGATTATCGAGGTCGCTATCGGATAAGTCATCCAGCATGGACCCTTGGTTGTCCATGAAGCTATCGATAAAAGCGCGTAGTTTATCTTCTTCTACAATTACGCCTTCGGTGGTGATACCCGTATGGAACTTGAATTCGTCTAGTGCCTGTATGTTGGTTGGGTCTGAAAGCGCAACAAAAATTCTATTTTCTTTTTTGGCCAGCGGAATGGCGTGATGTTTGTTGATGAGCTGATCGCTGACTAGACCTTGTGGCACTGATGAGGCGTTGACGCAGCTTAAATCAAAGAGGGGTAAACCAAACTCATCCGAGGCTGCCGTGGCCGCACGGTGAGGGCTGACGAGCCTTTCGTCGATAATATGACTGATAAAGGGTACTTGTGCAGCACGCGCTTTTTCGATGGCGTCGCGAGCTACTTCGGCCGAAAAAATACCGTCTTTCACTAAGCGCCGAGCAAGACCACTAAGGGGTTGTTGAGTCTGCACGCCCACTCCTTAAAAAATAAATGTTAGATGTTCACTGAGCGTTCATCATATATGTACACAATAGCACCAGCGTAACCTTTTGAAAATGTACGCAAACTTAAATTTCAAACAATCTTATCCTTGTAGTGGAAATTGTGCGAAGTTCGGCTAGAATGAAATCCGAGCGCTGCCACTGAACAGGGAAGACGCTTTGAAATCCACATTCGTTTCTAAATGACCAACTCGTTGGAGAGAAAATTAGATGAAAAAGCAACAACAAGGTTTTACATTGATTGAATTAATGATCGTGGTAGCGATCATTGGTATTTTGGCTGCGATTGCATTGCCTGCGTATCAGGACTACACAATCCGCGCTCGTGTAGCAGAGCCTGTTAATGCAGCCGCTGCAGCTAAGGCTACTTTATACGAATCTTATGCATCTAATGGTGTTATGCCTGCTGTTGCGGATAACATCATTGTAGACTTAGATACTAATTTAACTGCTATGCCTAATGTAAGTGCAGTCGCTGTAACCCGTGAAGGGGATGATGCGATGGCTATCGAAATGACTCTGGCTGATATAGGCGGCTCTACTGGTACAGCGGGCACTAACAGAATTACATATCTGTATACAGGTTCTGCTACGGGCTTGGTAGTTGACTGTACATCTGGTTCAGGTGCTACAAACGCAACAAATGTTGAAGACAAATACTTACCTGCTTCTTGCAGATAAGGTTTTAATAAAGGGCGCGTGAGCGCCCTTTTATATGTACAAGGTGGAGAAAAGTTTTTCATACAAATGAGATTTGCGAATGAAACGATTTTTTTTTGTAATATTAGTGCTTCTTTCGGTTGCAGTTGCCTATTACGTAACTTCAATCAGCTCAATTTTATCTGAAGAGCAGCAACAAGTTGCAGAACGAACATTACAAAAAGCCTCTCTCTTCCCCGCTCGGCCAGTCTGGTGGAGTGATGGCAAAATCTTAGCCGTTGGTATTCTTCCAGATTCATCTACAGGTGACGCTGCCGCACAAACGGCGTGTGATTTATTGATTGCTGAGCAACTCCCGGTTTCAGGGCTGCGTATCGAGGTTTATGATGTGCTTAAAATTCAAAATGAAGATGAGTGGAGCTTGTTGGGCTTTGCCGTGTGTGAGTAAGCTAGTTACACCTTGAGTGGTAAATAATAAGATAAATATAGAGCAGCGAAGGCTGCTTTTTTTGTGTCTGAGATTACGCCTTTTTAACGTGATAGGGCTACATCATGGTGTCTTTAAACCAACCCCAGATACCAAACGAGAAATTGGGGAATATGTTAATCCCCAAAGCCGATTTGATGAGGTACAGAGCAAGCAGACCTAGTACGGTGCACATGAGAAGAAATACAGCCAATGAGGCGGCTGTTGCGGCACGAGATAGGTTTCGTTCGGTTCGGCTTAGATCTCGGCGGTTTCGGCCAGCGAGTAGCACGAAATAATATCGCCAGCGCCAAAGTTTGAACGTGCCGCGTAAATCTAAGGGGTGTTGGCCCCATTGCCTTGCGCCAAAGGCAACTTTTAAGGCCATTAGCTGCTCTTTGGTGAAGGAGTCTTTCAGATCATCTGGAAGGCGTTCTTTGAGTCCTTTTATAAAAGGGTCGTGCTCCATGAATTGCTCCGGCCTAAACGTTTATGCTCTTTTTGCTTTAATTAGCGGTTATAAGGCTTATCTATCGGCCGGAGTTTTATTTTTTTGATGGTTCTCTAAAGCTCGCGTGTACCTGTACCTGTACCTGTACCTGTACCTGTACCTGTACCTTGCTGCTAAATGAGCCGTAAAGATAAGTCCACAGCGCGGCAATGTTTGGTTAGTGCACCAATAGAAATGTAATCTACACCGGTTTCTGCAATAGGAACTAGGGTTTCGTCAGTAATGTTGCCTGAGGCTTCTAGCTTTGCTTTACCATTGGTGATGGCGACGGCTTCGCGCATTTGCTCTAAAGTGAAATTATCCAGCATGATGATATCGGCATCAGCGGCGAGCGCTTCATGGAGCTGCTCTAGCGTCTCCACTTCAATTTCAACGGGTTTACCAGGCGCGGTTTTTTGTGCTGTTTCTATGGCGGCTTTGATACCGCCGCAGGCCATAATATGATTTTCTTTAATTAAAAACGCATCGTAGAGGCCAATCCGGTGGTTGTAACAAGATCCGCACGTAACTGCATATTTTTGAGCGAGGCGTAAACCCGGTATTGTTTTACGGGTGTCTAATAGTTTGACTTTGGTCGTCGCGACTTTATCGGCATACTGCTGGCTAACGGTGGCTGTACCAGAAAGGGTCTGTAAAAAGTTAAGCGCTGCACGTTCTGCTGTCAGTATGGAGCGCGCCGACCCGGTAACGGTAAATAACGCTTGATTAGGCGTGACTTGGTCGCCATCTTTTACGTTCCAGCTGATATCCATCCCAGCGTCAACCTGTCTGAATACTTCGTCTACCCATGCGGTGCCGCTAATCGTCGCATGTTCACGTGAGATCACACGCGCTGTTGCTTGTTCGCTTTCGGGGATAAGCCGGGCCGTTATGTCACCGTCGCCTATATCTTCTTGCAATGCGGTTTTCACGTTTTGTTCGATAGTAGGGCGTAAAGTGTCGATTGATAACATAATATTCCGCTTAGGTTCCATCGCTGGCTGGTTGAAGAAAGCAATCTTACACAGCGGTTGATCCTAAGCAAAGAGAAGGTGCTAAAGACGTTAAGCTGGCATCATGTTGCTGGTATGATGGAATTTTAACGGATTAGCTCTGTCGCGAGTAGTTAGCATTGATAAATAATACCAGTAAACATTCTGATGATGAGACATTGACGTTGTCATCCATTGAAAATGGTTTAGTCGTTGGGGCTAGATGGCTCGCTTCTCCTAATTTTAATGAACGTCCGGTAGCGACTAACATTGATTTATTGGTGGTACATAATATCAGTTTGCCGCCTGGTGAGTTTGAAAACGGCTATGTAGAGGCTTTTTTTCAAAATCGCTTGGTGGCGCAAGAGCACCCTTATTTTTCTGAAATAGCACACCTGCAGGTTTCGGCTCATTTGTTGATTGCCCGATCAGGTATTGTTACGCAGTTTGTAAACTTAAATGATCGTGCTTGGCATGCCGGTGTTTCTTGTTTTGATGGCGTGGAGTCATGCAATGATTTTTCGATTGGAATCGAACTGGAAGGGACTGACTATATCCCCTTTACTGATGAGCAATATGCGAGTTTAACCTCGCTGACTAAGCTCATTCAGGAGGCTTATCCGTCAATAAATTCGCATCGTATTACTGGCCATAGCGATATTGCACCGGGACGTAAAACAGATCCTGGCCCTTGTTTTGATTGGCTGCGATACCGAGCATCTTTAGGTCGTTAAGAGCGGCAGCCCTTTTACTAAGCTAATACAGCACTTTGTTCATAAATGTTGATAGATAACTACAACTGAGAATCGTTTTTATTTATCATGTGGTTATAAATCTGATGCGGTTGTAATACATGTCTTTGTTATCGGTTGAATCACTTGCCTGTGCTTATGGAACTCAATCTATTGTTGAGGATGTTAACTTTGCGATTGAAGAGGGCGATATAGCTTGTTTGCTAGGCCCGAGCGGTTGCGGAAAAACGACAATCCTTCGTGCGCTAGCTGGCTTCAATGATGTTTCTGGCGGCCAGATAATTATGAATGGTCGGACTATCTCGGCTTTAAACCGTACACTTTCTCCCGAGAAGCGTAACATGGGAATGGTGTTTCAAGATTATGCCTTATTTCCTCATCTTACAGTTGCCGATAACATCGGATTTGGGTTGCGGAACCTGTCTTCTGGTCAACGCCGTGAAGCCGTTAAATCAGTGCTTAAATTAGTACGTTTGCCAGACTTATCACAACGTTATCCTCATGAGCTCTCGGGAGGGCAGCAGCAGCGTGTTGCTTTGGCGCGTGCGCTGGCTCCTAAGCCCTCGTTGTTACTTATGGACGAGCCTTTTTCGAACTTGGATACTGAGATGCGCAAGTCATTATCAGTTGAAGTGAGAGATATTATAAAAGAGCAGGGTTTATCAGCAATTATGGTAACGCATGATCAAGATGAAGCCTTTGTGATTAGCGATGCTGTTGGCGTGTTATCGCAAGGTAGGCTGCAGCAATGGGGTAGCGCAGAGTCCTTATATTACCGCCCCGAAAACTTAACCGTAGCTCGCTTTGTGGGTGAGGGGGAATTGTTTGAGGCTCGTTGTGTATCAGCGGATGCTTTTGAAACGGAACTGGGTGTCTTACCTGTTGCTAACAACCAAAGTTGTCCTTTAGCGCAGAGTATTCAGTTGTTTGTGAGGCCATCCGAAATCAAGCCGATTATTTCTGTTGATACGTCCGTAGAAGCTACTGTGATGTCGCGGGAATTTATGGGGGATACTGTGCGTTTTCGTCTAGCCCTGCCTAGTGGGCGTGTGATTACCTCGACGTGTCATGAGCGCTTAGACTTTAAGCCAGGTGATCATGTGGGGATTTCGGTAACTACTCAAACCCCTATTCTATTTACTTGATATTCTACTTAGTTAGCGGTTTCTTTAAGCTGGCTTGATGTCTCGACTGCTGGCAATTGATCGGCTGAGTAGAATAACAGGTACAATCCCAACGGCCACGATGAGTAGTGCAGCAAGGGCGCACTGCTCTAAGCGCTGATCTGACGCATATTGGTAGACAAAGGTGGCTAGCGTATCGTAGTTAAACGGCCGTAAAATCAACGTGGCTGGTAGCTCTTTCATGCAATCCACAAATACGACTAATAGCGATGTCAAAAGACCGCCTTTGATAAGCGGCAAATGCACACGTAGTAATGTTCCCATCGGAGTCATGCCCAATGAGCGAGAGGCCATATCCATCGAAGGGGTTACTTTGTTTAATGAGCTACTAACTGCCCCAGCTGATACTGCTAAAAAGCGAACGCAATAAGCAAAGATGACAGCGAACACTGTTCCGCTAAGTAATAAGCCAGTTGAGTAATCAAAATGACTGCGCATAAACGCATCGACACTGTTATCGAAGTGGGCGAGGGGTACAAGCACGCCTAACGCAAGGACGGCTCCAGGGAGAGCATAACCAAGGCTAGAAAAGTTGATGGCTATTTTGAGTGATCGTTTATTGGGATTTAGTCGTTGGGCATAGCCGAGTAAAACCGCAATAATAAGGCATGCCACCGAGGCGGATATTGCCAGCGTAAAGCTATGCAGGGCGTGGCTTTGAAAGTCTTCTGTGTAAAATTGTTTAGTATAATTGAGAGAATAAAAAAGGAGTAAACCAACCGGTATTAAAAAACCGGCTAACAGAGGAACAAAACATGCAAGGAATGCTAATGCTGCTTTGCCTTTAGTTAAAGGGTAAGTGGCCAGCGCTTTAAATCTATCTTGGTTATGAAATTGCTGCTGCTTATAGCGACTCATACGCTCGCCTACGATGAGAAAGACCACAAAAATCATCATTAATGATGCAATTTGGGCAGCCCCTCCTAAATTCCCCATATTTAACCAAGTATCAAAAATTCCGGCACTTAGGCTTTTTACAGCAAAAAAATCTACCGTGCCAAAATCATTGAGTGTTTCCATGGATACGAGTGAGAGTCCAACGGCGATACTTGGTCGTGCAATGGGTAGTGATATACGGAAAAAGCTCTGTAATGGGCTGCACCCTAGTAAACGGCTAGCGTCTTTTAGGCTAGCAGATTGTTCTAGGAAAGCGGCACGAGACATTAAATAAATGTACGGGTAAAGGACTAGCGTGAGCATAGTGATGGCGCCGCCTAAAGAGCGGATTTCTGGAAACCAATAATCTCGAGGCGTTTGCCATCCAAAGAGGTCGCGTAAAAAGCCTTGAACAGGGCCCGAATACTCTAAAATATCCGTATACACGTAGGCGATAACATAGGCGGGTACCGCAAACGGAAGCAGTAAGGCCCATTCAAAAAAGCGCCTTCCAGGGAACTGGCACATAGTGACCAACCATGCTGTGCCTACGCCCAAAATAACAGAAAGAAAACCAACACCAGCTAAGAGCTTTAGGGTCGTGATGATGTAAACAGGTAAAACTGTATCGTATAAGTGCTTCCAGATATTTTCCTCTGGAAAAAGGGCAATGTAAAAAACAGATAAAATTGGCAAAGCGACGATGAGGGCAATTGCCCAGCTGCTAACAAGCCAGCTGTTAGTGGTTTTCTTAGCGAGGGGTGTGCTTTGCATGAGGGCTCTTTACAACAAAATACTACATGTCGGACAATAAAAAACGGCAGCCAAGAGACTACCGTTTGTGAGCAGATTTGTCGATTAAATGATTGTAATCAGTTATCAAAGCCGACTTTATCAACCAGTTTCGCGGCTTCTTTACGCAGAGCGCCTACTTCGGTCAGATTGATTTCATCGCCTTTAAAGTCACCCATATACTTCTTGATGATATCAGAGCGCTTTGTTTTAGGGCGAACAGGGAATTCAAAGTTAGCGTTTGCGTATAAATACTGCGCGTCACGTTCCGTTAAGAACTCAATAAGTTCGAGTGCTTCTTGTGGGTGTGGAGCGTATTTAGTGATCGAAGCGCCAGAAATATTCATGTGAGCGCCGCGTCCATCTTGGTTAGGAAAGACCAGGTTGATGGCTTCGGCCCAAGTTTTTTGTTCTGGCTCTTCTTCGTTAGTTAACATATGGCCAAAGTAGTAAGAGTTGCCAAGAGCTACGTCACAGATGCCTTCTTTAATCGCTTTTGCTTGAGCGCGATCGTTACCTTGAGGCTTCTGCCCTAAGTTATCTTTAACACCACGTAACCAAGTTTCAGTGGCTTCTAAACCGTCGTGGGCGATCATGCTTGCAATAAGGGAGATATTATATGTGTGCTTGCCGCTGCGTGTACAAACACGACCTTTCCATTTAGGGTCAGCTAGGTCTTCGTATGTTTTAATCTCACCTTCTTTTACACGCTCCTTAGAAGTGTAAATAACACGCGCTCGAGAGGTCAGACCGACCCAACGGTTTTCAGGGTCTTGAAAATGCTCTGGGACATTGCGTTCAATTGTAGCGCTGTCGATTGTGGCGAACAGGCCTTTTTCAGCGCCATCATACATAGGGCCGATATCTGGGGTAAGCATAACATCGGCTGGCGAGTTGCGACCTTCTTGTTCTAATCGCTCTAACAAACCTTTGTTGGAGTAAACAATATTGACTTTTATGCCTGTTTTATTCGTGAAAGCTTGTAGAAGAGGCTCCACTAAGAATTGTTGGCGATAAGAGTAAACATTGACCTCACCTTCAGCATAAGCGGGAGCAAATGAGAAAGCAGAAGTTACTGTGGCTAAAGTGAGTAGAGTTTTACGCAACATGTACACTAACCTATTGTCAATTTATTGTAGGTGGTAATTATTCAGTGATGCATTCTTAATGTCAATGCACATGAGATTTATTATCAATTGCGTTTGTTTTCATGTGTATGATGTTAAATCACTGGAAATAAGCGTGATAGCAAAGCGGTCACGGCTGTCTCAACACGCAGTATTCTTTGACCAATCTCAATTGTTTGCATACCGGCTTCTTGCAGTTTGTCGATCTCGTAAGGAATAAATCCGCCCTCTGGGCCTATGGCCAATATGCTTTCTTCTAAAGAGCTAGGGGGGCATGGTTGTGCGTCGTAGGGGTGGGCTACTAACGCTCTTTTATTACTGCACAGTAAAGGTAGCTCATCTTCTACAAAGGGTTTAAAGCGCTTACGTAGATGAATGTTAGGCAGCTGCGTGTCAATGCTTTGCTCAAGGCCTAGTAAGAGTTGTTCATGCAGTGCTTCGGGTTGCAAGAAAGGTGTCGACCAATAGCTTTTGTCAACGCGGTAGCTATGGATAAGGTACAGGTCTTTAACACCTAACATGCTGATACTATTTATGATGCGCCTCATCATTTTAGGGCGAGGTAAAGCGAGTACTAACGTTAAGGGCAAAGGAGTAGGTGGAGCTTGATGGAGCGTTACATCAAGCATGGCCGCTTGCTCGTTTATGCTGACAACTCGGCCTTGCCCTAGCTTTCCATTTAACTGGCCAACTCTTAATACGCTGTTAGGTTCGGCTTTATGGACTGATAAAAGATGATCTAGCTGTCGCCCGCCTAACTGGATTCTTACTGTGCTAGCGCTGTTGGCTATGACGTCTTTCTCAGAAAAAATGATGAGGTTCATTTATAGTTTACTGTCTTTGGAAATTATTCTTTCCATTATGACGGTTTTTCTTTTCATATTCTCCCGTTAGGATGTGGCACCCTTTCAAGAAGATGATTCAATGTCGAGCTCTGATTTACTAACTACCCCCGTTCGAACCGCACTTATAAAAATGACCCTTCCTATGATGATGGGTATCGTCAGCTTAATGCTATTTAACTTGGCTGATATATATTTTGTGGGCCAGTTAGGGGCAACGGAAATGGCGGCTTTAGCATTTACGTTCCCTGTCACTTTTTCGGTTGTAAGCTTGGCGATTGGTTTTGGTATAGGGACTTCAGCTATTTTAGCTAGATTGATTGGTAGTGGGCGCCATGGAGAAGCCGCTGTGCTTACAACTGACAATCTCCTCATGACGCTAATCGTTGTTTTGTGTGTCAGTACACTGGCTCATGCACTAATAACACCTCTCTATCATTGGTTAGGTGCTGATACTGAACAGCTCCCTTTTATTATCGACTATATGGGGATTTGGTGGTTTGGTGCTGCATTTATGGTAACCAATATGGTTGCTAGTAGTAGCTTGCGTGCTCGTGGGGATACTAAAACGCCCGGAATAGTGATGGCGACATCCTCTATTTTAAATGTTTTTTTGGACTCTGTTTTGATCTTTGGTTGGGGCCCTGTACCCGCACTGGGTATAGCAGGAGCGGCTTTGGCGAGCGTGATTTCATGGGGATGTGTCTTTTTGGTGCTTGTGTGGGTGTTATACAAAAAGTACCAATTAATCGTTTTGATTAAACCGGACTTGTTGCGGATTATTTCCAATTGGCGTCGGGTGATGAAAATAGGTCTGCCTGCGGCGCTGTCTAATATTATGACGCCTATTGCCGGCGGTTTTTTAACGGCTATGGTCGCGGCGCATGGCCCAGAAGCTGTTGCCGCCTTTGGTGTAGGAAACCGTTTGGAATCGCTTTCCTTATTAGTTTGCTTGGCTTTATCAATGACTTTGCCGCCTTTTGTAAGCCAGAATTTGGGAGCCGGACAGATTGGACGGGTAAAGATTGCTTACTATGGGGCGGTAAAGTTTGCTTTGGTATGGCAGCTCTTGATCTTTGTTTTATTGCTGCTAAATCGCGGTTCAATTGTGGATATTTTCACGGATACAGATGCCGTGAAAGTACCATTGTCGATGTGGTTAATGGTGGTTCCATTAGGCTTTGGTATGCAAGCTGTGATCTTTTTGAGTGCATCCACTTTAAACGCGTTACACCAGCCATTACGGGCGCTGCGGATTAGTTTAATACGCTTGTTTGTTTTTTTTATTCCCCTTGCTTGGGGGGCTAATATGCTGTTAGGTTTACAAGCGATGTTTATTGCTTTTGTGGTGGCAAATACTTGCGCTGCGTCAGTTGCTTTCTACTTAGTCCGGCAGCAATTGAAAAGAGGGCTTGATTCTCTCCACTGAATAGGCATAAATTGAATAGACATTAAGCTTTCATAAAGTAGTTGTATGCTTGATGTTGTTGCATCGCACCGCGGTGTGAGAAGAGGCTATAAAATCCGTCAAATTAGAACGGATCTGATACAAAAAATTAATAATTCAGTAGCACTACCAAACTGAAATGGAAAAACGGGGATGTGAAAATGAGTAAACGAATTGCTCTTGTAACGGGTGGTACTGGTGGTTTAGGCGCTGCAATTTGTCGTTCATTAGTCGATAAAGGCTTCACTGTAGTTGCTGGTTATAACAGTGGCGGAAACCACGAAAAAGCCAAGGCATGGCAGGAAGCTCAACGTGCCGATGGTTATGATATTTTAGTAGCGTACGGTGATGTCACAGACGATAAATCTTGCCAATCCTGCATTCAATCAGTAGAGGAAATGACCGGCGGAAATATTGATGTTTTGATCAATAATGCAGGTATTACCCGGGATGGTCAGTTCAAGAAAATGACATGGGAGCAATGGGATGAAGTACTCAGCGCTAACCTTGATTCCATGTTCCATATGACACGCCTAGTGATCAACCCAATGATCGAGAAAGGGTTTGGTCGCATCATTAATATATCATCTGTTAACGCTCAAAAAGGTCAGTTTGGGCAGTGTAACTATTCGGCAGCAAAGGCCGGCATACACGGTTTTACTAAAGCTCTGGCTCAAGAAGTAGCTGCAAAAGGCGTGACCGTGAACACGGTTTCTCCAGGGTATATCATGACGCCAATGGTGGCGCAGATCGCAGAAGAGATCCAAGATAAAATTTGTTCAACCATTCCGGTTAAGCGTTTTGGTACACCAGAAGAAATTGGTCGTATTGTAACCTTCTTGGCAGAAGATGAGTCGGGCTACATCACCGGCGCAGACATGTCTATAAACGGTGGCTTACACATGCACTAAGCTTGTGTAATTAATCAAAAAGCCTGCATATTTGCAGGCTTTTTTAGTTTTGCAGACCTGTGTTGTTATGCAGGCATTCCTTCGAAGACGGCATGTGTTAAAGCCTCAAAGCGTTCACAAAGCGTGTCGAATGTTTGATTAAATGCAACAGTGCTCCACTCAAGTTCCAGTAAGCGTATATCAAGTAAGGTCGTTGCTTGCAATGGTTGATCGAGTACCTGTTGCAGCCTCTGCATTTGATATTCCATGCGAAGTGCATGATCAGATTCAGGAGTGCTTTCTCCAAGAGCGATCTCAAGGCGAATACACAACTCTCGTAACGATCTGTCACTTTGCGCCCATAATAGATCGTCAATGTCACTCGCCGAGCTTGATATCACGGCTTCTACAGCGCTCTGGCGAGCTTTAATAGCATTAATCAGGCTATCAGGCAGGCTGCCTTTGCAATCGTTTATATTAACGGTAATGGCGGTCGTTGGCTTGCTTGATAAAATTTGCTCTTCAAGCTGATCGAGCTCTTTGGTTAACGCGATAAAAGCATGAGTGCTTTCTTGTGCTTCTAGCCGTTTTAACTGTTGCAGTTGTTCCTCTAGCTGGTGTGCGGCCTTGCGAAACTGTTGGCTATCGCGTGCCGATATAGCAGGGAAGTTGTTAATAATTTCGGAGCCTGCATGGTGAGCGGCTACAGCCGTTTTTAATGCCAAAGGTTTAACTGAAAAGTGTTGCAAGGTGTGAGTGTGTGCAAGTAGCTCAGTGCGTGGGTTGATAATGCTACGTTGCTCTTGCTGGTGCTCTGTTAATCGGTTAAAGATGGCGTCACACTCGACACGAAAACGCTTCCATAGCTTGCGTTCTTGGCTGTGGAAGGTTGGGCCTGCTTCTTTCCATTGCTCTTGTAGCAGCTTAGCTTGTTCGGCAGCAGCCTTTGGGTCATCAGATTGGGCGAGTTGGTGAGCATCATTAATAATCGCTTCTTTTTGTTGAAGAGCGGCTTCTTTAATGACTTTGAAGCGAGATTCAGTAGAGACAATCAGTTCATTAAATGCCTGTTGTATTTTTTGTCCTGGGTTACGGTCTACTGGAATAAACCGACGCCATTCTCGCTTAGCGGCAGTAATAACGGTTTCAATATCTCGCCAATAGGTTTCGTCCCAGTTTACAGTGTTTAAGTACTGTGACACTTCAGCTACGATCATTTCACGTTGAGATAAGTTGTAGGCACGTAGCTCTCTTTGCTGGCTAAAATACGCTTCGCAAGGCTCATAAGCCGTATCAGATGCGGCTTTAAAGCGTTTCCACAATAATGAGGAATGGATAGGGTCGGTAGAGTCGAGAAGTTTCCATTGTTGCTGCAACTCCTTAATACGTTGTGATTTCTCAGGAGCAGGCATCGAATCTTGCGCAGCTAATTGCTCCATTTCTTCGCAGAGTTGCTCTTTTTTAGGCGTTACCGCGTAGCCTTGCCAATCTTTAAGTTCTTGTAGCTGTGCTTGGAGTTGCCGTAAATGCTGTTCTTGAGCGGTGGACAACTTTTGTTGATTGGACTTAAAAGAGTCATTTAACTTTTTCACAAACTTATCCGCTTGTTTCGCCTCGCCGGCTTTTATGTACCGGTTCAGTTCATCCAGCTGTTGTTGAATAAGTTGTTGTGTGGCGGATTTCTGTTGTTGCTCTTGGCGCAAGAGGTTTTCAACAGTGTTGAGAGTCTCGGTTAGCTGCGTTACGGGTTCTGGCTGGGCATCTTGCTCAGGCCAGTTTAACGTGCTCAAGGCTTTTGTTAGTGCCGAGCGGAGCGCTTTTAAAGCACGGTTATCAAGTGCTGAAAGTTCTGAGGGTAGTAAAGCTGATACATACTCTTGTGCCTCACTAATCTTCTGGTCGCGCATAGAAAGATGAGTAAAGTATTCATCTAATAAAAGCGATTGACGAGAGAATGTCGCTTTTTGCTCTTCATGAGTAGGGCTGATGTGGGGCCAAGCTTGTTTGATATGAGCCCAATCGGACTCGCTAACCAATGCATGGTTGTCGTTAATTTGAGCAACGAGTAGTGTTTGTTGTTCGAGTAACTCTATAGCTTTTTGCTGAGCTTGTTCTTGTCGCTCGACTTCGCGTTTTTGTGCCTCTAATGTCGCTTGATGCTCATCAATCCGTAGTTGGCTTTGTTGCAGGGCTTGTGCAAAGGTCTCTTTAAGTGAGTCGATCGGCAAGCGGTCATCCAATTGCTCCCATGCGCTCAATAGTGACTCTTGCTTAGCTGGGTAAAGAGGAAACCATTCGCCTTTACTCAATTGTTGCATCTGGCTGCAAATATCGTGAGCTAACTCGGTTTGCTGTTTAGTTAACCTTTCTTGTTCTTTAAGCGCATTTAGCTTGTCGCGCATAATTTTATGGATGGTTTTATCGCTTTGACGTGTCTCTTTAAGCAACGTTTCTATATCGGTGGGCGAGGTTATTTTTTCAGCGGCTTCTTTACGAAGCTGAATAGGGGCGTTGGATAAAACAATGCCGAGTAATTGTTGATGATTGGCTTGATGTAGATGGTCCTGCAGTAGAGCACCATGGCCGCTTGAGCAAACGATTTGAAAAGCGCGTTCGTTATTTTGCCCATTGATGAGTCTCTCAAACGCGAATGTAGGGTTATTCGTTTGCCCTAGCTGATGAATGAGTTGTTGCTCGATAGCGGATAAATGAGCCTGTTCCTCGTTCAATAGATTAATAAGCTGATCGATATCCGTTATTTTTCCGGCGGCTAATAGCCGGACGTCAGCAGCGGGGTCTTGAGTGGCTAGCTGCGTTAGGATTTCTATGTGAGCTGGATTGTCTTCTCGTAATTTGCGCACTGCAGCCGCGCGAACACTAGGATCAGCATGTTGCCATTTAGGTCTAAAAAGCTTCGATAACATCAACGTTTACTTGTTCTACGAGCTGGCTGTCAATCATCCAGCAAAAGTGGGTGGGTTATTCTAGCGGGCTTGTCGTGCAATTTTAAGGCTTGACAGTTGCTTTTTGGCTACTCTTTATCAAATGATACGTCGCCATCGATGTAAAGCCATTGGTTATTCTCTTTATAAAATCGCGAACGTTCGTGCAAAACACCGGCTTCGCCGTTCGCTATAAAATATGCATCAAACTCGACTTCGCCAGTCGAGTCTTTCGCTTGGCCTTGCTTGCATTGCCGAATGGTTAGGCCGCACCATTGTGTATTTTTAACTTGTTCGCTAATCACAGAGTGATCGTCAGCATGACGTTTGCTGGGCGCTGTCGTATCAATTAAATAATCCACAGCACCTAAGGCAAAGGCCGTGTAACGGCTTCGCATTAACGCTTGAGCGGTAGGAGCTAATTGTGCGCCTTCTATGTAGGATTTACAGCATTTATCAAAAAGTAATCCAGAACCGCAAGGGCAGTGTTGATCTGATGAAGGTGTTGTCAACATGGCTGAAGATCCTCGCTTGTTGTTATCGTTATGCGCAGAAGGTGTTCACCAAAGGTCAAGGCTTTAAGAGCGCGTCTGTTATCCGTATTATAGCCTGTTCAACTTAGCTTTTTCATGGAATATCCTTATATGACTCCACCGCTAACTTTTTTCTGGCATGACTATGAAACCTTTGGGGCTGATCCAAAGCGTGACCGTCCCGTACAGTTTGCTGGTGTGCGTACTGATGCTGACTTTAACATTATCGAAGAGCCAGTCATGCTTTATTGCAAGCCGGCTGATGACGTACTGCCTAATCCAGATGCTTGTCTTATTACTGGTATTACACCTCAGCATGCGATGAGAGAAGGTGTCTGCGAGGCAGAGTTTATTAAGGTTATCCATGATGAGTTAGCGCGCCCAGGCACTTGTGGTGTGGGGTACAACAGTATTCGATTTGATGACGAAGTAACACGCTACACGCTGTATCGTAACTTTTATGATCCTTATGCGCGGGAATGGCAAAATAATTGTTCGCGATGGGACATTATCGATATGTTGCGCCTAACCAGAGCATTACGTCCCGAAGGTATTGTGTGGCCTACTTATGAAGATGGCTCGCCTAGTTTGCGCTTAGAGGATTTAACAAAAGCAAACAATATAGATCATGGCCATGCACATGATGCTTTATCGGATGTGTATGCCACCATAGCGATGGCAAAGTTAGTAAAGGAAAAACAGCCCAAATTATATGAGTACGTCATAAATAATCGAACTAAGGCGGCGGCACAGCGCCTTTTGGATGTGACGACCATGAAGCCGGTTTTACATGTCTCATCTCGTTATCCAGCAGAGTTGGGCAATCTTGCCGTTGTTGCTCCTTTAGCGAACCATCCGGTTAACCGAAACAGCACATTGGTGTGGGATTTACGTGTGGATCCAACCCCTTTGTTTGATTTGCCTGTGGATGAAATCAAACGTTTGATGTACTTACCCGCCGATCAGCGACGTGAAAACGACCCTAAAATAGCGCTAAAGCAGGTGCATGCTAATAAAAGCCCAATTTTAGCGCCCGCCGGTATGTTGAATACAGAAGAAGCGGCTCGGTTTCAGATTAATGGGGATCAGTGTCGAGCACATTTAACCATGCTGAGAGGTTTTACTGATCTAAAATCTAAACTGGCCGATATCATGACTGATGATGCAATGGAGTCGGATGGTGATCCTGACCATATGCTGTATGGGTCAGACTTT
This sequence comes from Neptunomonas phycophila, assembly GCF_001922575.1. Lineage (NCBI taxonomy): Bacteria > Pseudomonadati > Pseudomonadota > Gammaproteobacteria > Oceanospirillales > Oceanospirillaceae > Neptunomonas > Neptunomonas phycophila. The sequence continues at coordinate 809,396 of NZ_MRCI01000001.1, forward strand.
TTCAAAGAAGCCGATAAGCAAGCGATGGTTCAGATTCGCGAAGCACACCCTGAGGAATTAGCCGACCTATCCTTAGCATTTCAAGATCCACGTTTAGAAGAAATGCTATTTCGTTACCGTGCGCGAAATTACCCGTATACCCTCAGTAGTGATGAGCAGGTGCAATGGGAGCAGTACCGTACCGATAAACTTATGAAATCTGATAAGCGTAATTTGATGACCATGAAGGCATTTTATGAGCGTTTAAATACATTGTATGGATCGCCCGAATTGGATCAAAACCAGCGTGAGTTGCTAGAGGAACTGGCCATTTACGCTGAATCGATTATCCCTATGGATGACACGTATTAAGTTAGCATTGCTAGCTTAATGCTCAGTAACCAGTAACCAATTAAGGAGCAGGGTAATGCAAAAGAATACTTTGCGCTGTCAAATTGTCGGGGCTAAGGGCGCTCGTTGGTTACTCGTTGTGTGCTCATTATTTAGTGGTTTGGCGGCAGCCGTTGACGAGCCTATGCCGTACACTCTAGTTTACCCAAACGGTTATGCTGAAGGGACGGACAACGGCGCGACAGCCTATGCCAGTAAGCGCAGAGGAGACTTCGATAGGGAGCCAATGACTGTGATTCAGCCAATAGATAAGCCTTCTGATTTACCGCCACCGACAATCATAGCGCCATCGTCTTCGCCAGCGGTATTTGAGTTTAAAGCCGGGAAGGTAGCTAGCAAATCAGATCTCACTGGCGAAGATGCGGTATTTCAGCGTATCTATGACGACCAGGAGGCTGATCGTTGTGTGCTTAATCGACAAGCGTGTGAACAAGAAGAACAGGAGAAGAAGCAAAATCGTCAGTTTATTTCTTCTGGCGATCTAGCTCCGGCTCCTCGCTAATCAGGTTTTTACCCTTTCCAATACAGTTGGTATTTCGTGTAACCCCTTACTCCAGTTATAAGTCTGGATCAGTAGACAGTGTCTGCAGTACGAGACGGCGCGTAATCATTTCCTCATAAATGCTTTTTAATTCTGGAGCCGTTAGGGCTGATATGTAAGCCGATAACCGTTCTCTTTTATCAAAGCTTAATGCTTGATTATCAATATCACGCCAAAAACGATTAGTACTGTCGGATAGCTGACGGTCTTGGTCGTTGATGCGGGCGAGTACGCTGGCTTTGAATCGATTTAGCGTTGTCTCATCTAACTCACTAAGTTGCTGAGTGAATGCCTGCATAAAGGCATCCATACGCTCTTTGATGACTTGGATATCCGTCGAAGGGGACTGTACTACCAGTGCCATACCAGGCTGTTTACGGATTGTCATAGGCGATGCAAAAACGATATAACCTAACTGCTGTTCGGTTCTTAGCTGAGAGTAAAAAGGCGCTGAGAAAATCTCGTTAATTAGCGTGACGGCCGCCGCTTCTTTTTCTGTCGCGTTGGCGGTTTGTAAATACTGCACAACGGCATGGTCTTTGTGTTTAACCGGTACTGCTTGGGTAAATTGTTCTTCGCTTTTGATTTTCACAATGGAAGTATCGGGCGCTACTTCTCCTAATGAAACAGGCGAAAGCTGCGTTTCAATGGTGCGGGTAAGGTTTAGAGCCTGTGGAGCAAGCAAATTGCCGTTAGCTAGGACACGCACCTCAACCGATTGATAAAAGCGATCAATGAGCGCTGAGAGCTTTTCAAGTGTATACGACTGAGCCGCGACGGTTTGTTCATGTAGGTTCGGGTCGTGTAATAAGAAATCATAGCCGGCAGAAAATAATTGGTTATAGGGTGTTTCTTTGTCGGCATTGCTCAAGCTTTGTAGAAGGTCTTGTTTAACGCGGTTAAAGCGTTCGCTTGATAATTCTGGATGGCGTAAAGCACTAACGACAGGCGTGAGTAAACGGCCGATTTGTTGGTCATAGCCTGAGATGCGAACACTAATTCCGCGAGCATGGGAATATATTTGGGTTGATAACCCAGCCATCTGAGCATCGTAAAGCAGCTTATTGAGTTGCTCGTTAATCAAGTCCGTATAGAGGTGAAGGCCGACGGAGGCGTCAGCACCTTCGCGTGCTACAGGTGATAGCAAGGTAAACCAAACGTCAGCTTTAGGAACGTTGAATTGAGTATTGTGTAAGTGCCACAAAGCTAACCCAGGGACACCGGTGTCAAGCTGAGTTGGGACTAACTGAGTTTGTGTTGATTCGTTTGTGCCGCCCTTCAACGAAAGATCAGTCGCTATGAAAGGGTTGGTATGACGAACAAAAAGTTCAGGGTTAGTCGGTGCCTTGCTCCAAGTGGCGAGTTGTTCACTGGTTAATGGGATGGCTTGATAAGGCGTATTGTAATATGGTGCTTTTTGATCGCTGTTTAAGCTATTGGCTTGTAGTGCCAAAACCATGTTTTCTGGCGTTATTTGGGTTATGTAGCGTTTAATTACATCTGAGTCGTATCGGTCGAGCCGATAGGGCGCGACTAATAAATCTTCTATCGGGTAGGTCTGATCCGCCATACGTTGGGAGAGTTGCGTAACATAATGTACTGGTTCTCTTTCATCTAAAAACTGAAATGCTTGCTGGCTCAGGAGTTTTTCTTCATTAAAAAGAGCTTGGCTGATGCCTTGTGTCTTTAATGATGCAATGTAGCTAAAAAATAGGCTGACGATTTCGTCTTTGTGATTGAAGCCTTCGGGTGTTAAGCCAATATAGACGCTAAAGGCTGATTCATTATCAAAAGATTGCCCCGGAGAAGCCCCAAGGCTATTTGCCCACCCTTTGGACTTTAATAACGCAAGAAGGCTGCCGTCTCCTTCATAGCCAACCATGCTGCTGATAAGGCTAAGCGGTTTTGTCTCCCAATAGTCGCGGTCACTGGGCATGGGGAAACTCAGACTTAAACCATAATCATCCTTTAACGTTTGGATGTTAATCTGGATGGGTAAATCACTTGGGTCATACAAAGGCGTATTAATAGTAAATTCTGGGGTCAATTTGTTAGGTATTGCACTGAAATATTGTTGGGCAAGTTCGGCTAGTTGATCCAGTGATTGCTTGCCCAATATCGCAAGTTTCATTTGGTTAGCGCTGTAGTATTGGTTATAAAAAGCGACAACATCTTTACGCAGTTGGCCGTTCTCATTATCTAATGTCTCTAAATTTCCAACAGAGAAGCGGCTGGCAGGGTGCTCTGGATTCATTATTTGTTGCGTAGCTGCATAAACTCGACGGTTATCATCACGGATTTTTGCGCGATATTCTGAGTGAACGGCATTACGTTCGCGCTGGGTATATTCTTCGGAAAAAAGTGGATGTATAAAAAACTGTGAAAAACGATCCAGAGCTGGCGCTAGGTCGTTCGCATTGATATCAAAAAAATAATTGGTGTTTTCGAGTGCAGTAAAGGCATTGTGAGCCCCCCCATGAGATTGTATAAAAGCCTGATACTCGCCGGCTTTGGGGTATTTCTCGGTACCTAAAAACAGCATGTGCTCTAAAAAGTGCGCTAAGCCTTCACGGCCTTTTGGGTTAGCGGCCGAGCCTATATTAACATCCATTGATACAGCGGCCTTGCTGGTGGCCGGGTCAGATATTAGCAGCACCTCAAGTTGATTAGGCAGAGTAAGGACTTGATAGGCCCGGCTATCATTGGGACTTTTTATGAGGTTAGCAGCTGCCTGACTGGGTAGGGAGATAAATAGAGACAGGGCTACGACGGCAATCGTGTAGATTACTCCTAATGGCTGTTTTATGCGTGCACATCTGGCTAACATCGCTACTTCCTTAAGAAAAAGTCTTAAAAAGACAATGAAAATCAATTTACTAACTTAGTTGGTCATTGAGCGGATAGACAGTATCCTATTTAGCTGGTTCCGTGAATACAGTAACCCTGTACATATACAGATATGTGACTCGCGCTGGTTAAATGCGGTTGTTCTTCTGGTTAAACGCCTTAGAATGAAGAATTGGTGTTCACTTGGGATAAGTGGCAAACAGACAAAGGATGAATTGATGAATCGCGAGAAAGTGATCTTTGCTTTTTTTATAGTATTAGCGCTAACCATTAACTTTGGTTTTTTTATCGGTGATATCGATGACCCTATTCATCACAATGAGTTCGAGTTGTTTGCCGCTTTAGTCGTCAGTTTGATTTGTACCGTACTCAAGTTTGGTGATCGCACTCACTTAGGAGCACTGATGTTGGCGACCAGTTTGGTGGCCGATTTGCAGCTTATTATTGCGGCTTTCCTATGGGGCTTTGCTGAGCAAATTAGCGGAGGGCTCACTCCTCATATGATGTCCAGTATTGTGTCATTGTCGGGTGGGGCCGTCTTGGCCAATGTGGTATCGGTTGTATTACTAGTGGTTGAGACGGTAGTGGTACGTCGCTAGTCCATGAATAATATTATTTATTTGGTACTACGCCGGTTACGAATGCCGCTCATCACATTGATTGTGATTTATGCAATTTCTGTGTTGGGCTTTGTGCTTATTCCGGGCCAAGATGATGAGGGCAACCCGTGGCGCATGGGATTTTTTCATGCCGTTTATTTTGTTTCCTTCATGGGGTCCACAATAGGCTTTGGTGAGATCCCTTATCCGTTTACTGATGCGCAACGCATGTGGGCGCTTATTATGATTTATGCCACGGTTATCTCGTGGCTATATAGCATCGGTTCCATGCTGGCGCTTTTGCAAGAGCCAGGTTTTGGTCGCATGCTGCGCCGCCGGTCGTTCACTAATGAAGTGTTTTCTATTACAGAGCCTTTCTATCTTGTGTGTGGCTATGGCGTGACCGGAAAAATAGTGGTCGAAAAATTAGCACTGCGGGATATCAGAACCGTCGTCATTGATGTGGACCAAGACTGCATCGATGAGCTCGATATGTGTGGTTTACCTTTAAGGGTTCCCGGCTTGTGTGCTGATGCGGCGTTACCTGACATTTTAGATGATGCTGGTGTACAGCGTGATAACTGCATAGGAGTGTTGGCTTTAACTGACGATGACAACGCTAACCTTTCAATTTCTATCGCTAGTAAATTGCTCAAACCTAATCGTCTCGTCATTAGCCGAACGGAGTCTGATGTTACAACGGGCAATTTATTGTCATTCGGCACTGATATCGTGATTGATCCTTTTGTTACTTACGCTCGTTATTTGTCGATGGCAATAAACGCCCGATACAAGCACTTGGTATACGATTGGCTAATCAACCCCACACACCGGCCTCTGTCCAGTGCTAATCAAAAAATCGTTGGCCGTTGGATTATTTGTGGCTTTGGCCGCTTTGGACGACAATTATATAAGGCGTTTCGTGATTGTGGCGTTACGGTAACCATCATCGACTCAGACCCTATCAATGTTAACAAAACACAACAGCAAGTATGGGGTGTGGGTACAGAAGCTCATACGTTAAAAGAAGCGGGTGTTGAGGAAGCCGTAGGAATTATTGCAGGTACCAATAATGATGCGGACAATTTATCGATCATCATGACGGCACGGGAATTAAACCCTAAATTAATTACAGTGGTTCGCCAAAATTTAGACGCCAATCACCTGATATTTTCTAACTCTAAAGCAAACTTCATTATGGAATCGGGTGGAATCATTGCTAATCAGATTCTTGCCCAAATAAAAACGCCGTTATTGGCAAAGTTTATTCAATCAATGAATGCTTATAACGATATTTGGGCACATGAGTTACTTAACCGCATGAGCCGTGTAGTTGGGGATCAAGAAGTCGATAGCTGGGCCTTTACGGTAAATGAAGAACAAACGCCGGCTTTAATGATGGCGTTGAATGAAGGGAAATCATTAAAGCTTAATGTTTTCATGAAAGATCCAAGAGAACGCAAACGTATGTTGAATGTCTTTCCGTTACTCTTGTACCGTCGTGGCGAGGTGTATATGCTACCCGGCGAGTTAGATAAGCTCATGGCCGGTGATCAAATTCTGCTGTGTGGTCTAACGACGAGTTTTAGCCAAATTGAATGGACTATTAATAATTATAATGTGCTGTACTACGTTTTAACCGGAGAAGACAGGAGCCGTACCTTGCTATCGCGCTGGTTTCGGGAAAAGCCTGAATAATAAAAAACGGTAACGTCGCTAGGGATCCCTCATGGCTTATGTTTTATTGTGTTTCACAGCTCTTTTTTGGGCTGGGAACTTTGTTTTAGGGCGCGCAATGCACTTGGTGTTACCGCCAATAACAATGGCGGAAATGCGTTGGAGTTTGGCGCTATTATTGATTCTGCCCTTCTTATTACCTCGCCTTCGTCTGCATTGGCCTGTTATTTGTCGATATTGGAAACGCTTGTTTTTCATGGGCGTTTTGAGCGTTGCAAGCTTTAATACGCTTATTTATGTAGGCTTAACCCATACCACTGCAACCAATGCTACCTTGCTGCAGTCGGCGGTCCCTATTGTTATTTTGCTAGTGACCGGTCTGTTTTTTAAGGAGCCAGTTTCGCTTCGTCAGTGGGGTGGGGTGGCGTGTTCGTTAATGGGAGTGCTGACGCTAATTACAGCAGGGCATTTGGAAACGTTACTTCATTTATCGATCAATCAAGGTGATTTATGGGTGCTGGGAGGCGTTTTTAGTTGGGCCCTTTATTCGATTTCGTTACGCTGGAAGCCTATTGAATTGGATGGCTTTACGTTTTTTGGTGTAACGGTTGTGGTAGGCGTACTGGTTTTGTTGCCCCTGTCTTTGTTAGAGCTGCAAACGGTAGCGCCTCCAGCTTGGTCAATTAAATCAATAGCGACCATCGTGTATATGGCGATATGCCCATCTATTCTTGCGTATATTTTTTGGAACCGAGGTGTCGCGGAACTTGGTGCTCCTAAAGCAGGTCTATTTATTCATCTTATGCCGCTATTTGGCATTGTGCTGTCCGCTATATTTTTAGGTGAAGCGATTCGTAGCTACCATTTTGTTGGGATGGCTCTTATTTTCGGTGGGATATATTTAGCCGTTGTTGCGGATGCATTGAAAAGAATTCAAAAAACTACTTGAGGTACCTATGCGTAACTTCTTTATTGCTCTACTAATGTCTTTCTTTGTTGTGGGAATCACAGCCCCAGTAGCTGATGCCGCCCGATTCGGTGGCGGTGCTAAGCTGGGTAAAACCTTCACAGCGCCTAAAAAAAGCTCACCGGCGGCCAGTAATACGCAACAGAAAACGCCAACTCAAACGGCTGCTTCAGGTAAAAAGCCAGGGATGATGGGGGGCTTAATGGGTGGCTTGTTAGCAGGTGGATTATTGTCTGCTTTGTTCTTTGGGGGTGCTTTCGATGGTATCCAGTTAATGGATGTCTTACTCATTGCCTTAGTGGCGTTTGTGCTTTTCAAATTGTTTGCAAGCAAGAAGCAAGCGCAGTCTCAAGCCCAGTATGCGGGGGCGGGTGGCGCTCAGTATCGTGAGACAGCATCCGAGCAGCCGTCGGGCAATGGGCAAGATCTTAGTAATGCGTCTGTCGATACACTCCCGACGACATCGCATGGTCAATATGGGCAGGCCGAAACACCTGCATGGTTCGATAAAGCGGCGTTTGTTAAGGGAGCCCAAAGCCACTTTGAAAACTTACAAAAAGCGTGGGACGAACAAAATTGGGAAGAAATTGCTACCTACACGACTCCTGAGCTACTCGCTGAATTAAAAACTGAGCGAGCGAAGCACCCAGCAGATCAAACAACCGAAGTGGTTTCTGTGATGGCTGATTTATTTAACTTTATCGACAATCAGAGCAATGTTGTTGCTAGTGTTCACTTTTATGGTTGGATTAAAGAGAGCCGTGCAGAACAACCAAAAGAGTTTGGTGAAGTGTGGCATTTAACGCGTGACATGACTCAGCCAAACGCAGATTGGTTTATCGTAGGGATGGAGCAGGAGCAGACTTCTTAAAGAGTTAGTCATATTAAAAGGCACCTATCTAGGTGCCTTTTTTTGTGGATTAACTTTGTGTTTTAAGCTTGTTCTTCGCGTTTAAACACAAAAGTATCGCCTTCCGATTCACTAGGGCAAAAATAGTAGCCTTCGTAGTCAAACTGTTTGAGTTGCTCAGGGTCTGTAATAGCCTGATCAATAATGAACCGTGTCATTAATCCACGCGCTTTTTTCGCATAAAAACTAATGATTTTATAGTGGCCATTTTTTTGGTCTTTAAACACTGGTGTAATAATTTGTGCGTTTATTTGTTTAGCTTTGACAGCTTTGTAGTACTCATTCGATGCTAGGTTTACAAGCACGGGTTTGTCTTGCTTTGCTAAATCATCATTGAGTGACTCCGTTAGCTCATTGCCCCAGAACTGGTATAAATCTTTGCCGGCTTTGTTGGTTAGCTTCGTTCCCATTTCTAACCGGTAGGGCAGCATTAAATCCAGCGGCCGTAAAACGCCGTAGAGGCCGGACAGCATACGAAGATGATCTTGTGCATAAGCGAGTTTTTCTTCGCTGAGGGTTTGGGCATCTAAGCCTGTGTATACGTCGCCCTTAAAGGCTAAAATAGCCTGCTTGCCTTGGCTATCGTCGTAATCTTTTACCCAAGAGTTGTAGCGCGCCACATTTAAACTGGCCAACTTATCGCTTAGCTTCATTAACTGGGCAACGTCTTGAACAGATAGCTGTTTGAGCTCATCTATCAGAGCACTAGAGCGCTCTAAAAACCGAGGCATCGTTGATGTTTTGGTGGTAGGTGGTGTGTCGTAATCGAGGGTTTTAGCTGGTGAAATCACAATTAACATAACAATCGCTCAACTCTGTTATCTGGGTCAGTAAGTATGATGACTATTTTGCACGCATCTGACAGATTTACCACCGGTTCTTTATGAGTTGTGGCTATTGCCGTGTTAGAAAAAAGTAATGAGTGGCATAACGTGAATGGATCTAAATGTCAGGCGAACCAGTGGCTAAATTTGTGTATCATGTGGCCTCGTTTTAAAGTTTTTTTATCGAGTTTATGTTATTCAGGATCGATCTGTTATGTCTAAGAAGACGGTTTTAACCGGTATTACCACCTCAGGTACCCCACATATTGGTAACTACTTGGGTGCTATCAAGCCTGCAATCAATGCTAGCCAAAATGATGCTTTTCAGAGCTTCTTCTTTTTGGCGGACTACCATGCATTGATTAAATGTCAGGACCCGGCTCGTGTAGCGCAATCTTCTCGTGAAATAGCAGCAACTTGGCTAGCATTAGGCCTAGATACGGATAAAGCGACGTTTTATCGCCAAACGGATATTCCTCAGATAACGGAGTTGTCATGGATTCTCTCGTGCTTGACCTCTAAAGGTTTAATGAACCGTGCGCATGCCTATAAAGCTTCGGTTGATGCGAATCGTGATGCAGGTAATCCAGATTTAGATGACGGTGTTACCATGGGGTTGTTTAGCTACCCTGTTCTAATGGCTGCCGATATTTTGATGTTTAATGCGGATATAGTGCCGGTTGGTAAAGATCAAATTCAACACATTGAGATGGCTCGTGATGTGGCTGGGCGCTTTAATCACGCCTATGAACCTTTGTTTGCCTTGCCGGAAGCCCAAGTGGATGAAGCAACTCAGCTCATTCCGGGGTTAGATGGCCGTAAAATGTCAAAAAGCTATGATAATACGATTCCGCTTTTTTGCTCATCAGATCAATTGCGTAAGCTCATTAACCAAATTGTAACGGACATCAAAGCCCCAGGTGAACCAAAAGACCCTGATAACAGCACCTTGTTCCAGTTATACAGCTTATTTGCTAACGAGCAAGAAACATCAGTTATGCGCCAGCGCTTCTTAGAAGGTATAGGGTGGGGCGATGCCAAAAAAGAGCTTTTTGAATTTTTGGATAGTCAGCTTACGCAGCCGCGTAATCGTTATAACGAGCTAATGAACGATTTAGGCACCGTAGAGGCTATTTTGCAAAAAGGTGCAGAGAAAGCCAAAGCTGTTTCAGAACCTTTTATGGAAAAAGTGCGCATCGCTGCGGGAATACGCCCGCTTAATTATGTGCCTGTCGCCAAAGAAGTAAAAACTGAAACCAAAGAAAAGCCAGCCCAAGACTCGGCGCGTGCTGAGGAAGGTCGTCGACGAGCGATCCTTATGCAATTAACGCCGGTATTTAAACGTATTGATTCGGCTGCTGATAAAGCGAAAGAAGCAGCGGTAGTGCTGGCTGAAAAAGCAGAGGAAGTGGAGCAGTTAAAGAAAAAAGCGAAGCAAAAAGCACAAAACGAACTGGATATCTTAAAAGAGGAGTTGGCCAAGTTTTTTTAAGATTTATGTGACTAACGCTCACTGATAAGTCCTTGCTATTAATAAGGTTGATATATGTTATTGGTCGACAGCTTAGAAGTGAGCTAAATTTTTAGATGTAGTCAATTTCGCCAAAATTAGCTCTAGAAACGTTAAGGAGATGCAGTAATGGCTAATCAATTCCAAACAGGCATTGTTGCAGAAGCATCCGTTGATGCGTGTTTTTTGACCTTGTCTATCAAGGCGGGAAATGAGCCTGCTGTAAAATCTATTCTTGCTTCGTTACCTCAGGTTATCACTGAGTTTACGGCACGCTATAGTGATGTGAATCCTCATGCAGTTGTGGCGATTGGTTCAGAGGTATGGGATAGGCTATATGATACAAAGCCTGCGCTTTTACAAGCGTTCCCGACGCTTGAAACTCCCGGAGTAATGCCCAACACACCTGTTGATCTTTTGCTTCACATTCGTTCTGATCGTCGTGATATCACTCACTTATTAGAAGAAGCCTTGTATAAGCCGCTGTCTGAATATGTAGATGTGGTAGAAGAAATATTCTGTTTCCGTTTCTTAGAAAGCCGAGATATGACCGGCTTTGTCGATGGGACAGAAAATCCGCAAGGTGAAGACCGTTTAAGCGTGGCGTTGGTTGGTGATGAGGACGCTGAGTTTGTGGGCGGATCATATTTACACCTACAGCGATATGTCCACAATATGAAGAAGTGGTCTACTCAAAGTTTAAAGGAAAAAGAAGATACGTACGGCCGAACTCAAGACGATAACATTGAATATGCATCTGCTGATAAACCATTAACAGCGCATACTAAACGTGCGTCTATCAAGAATGCCCAAGGGCAATCTTTGGAACTGTTGAGGCAGAGCCTACCTTATGGAGGCGTTAAAGAATCAGGTTTGATGTTCGCTAGTTATTGTCGTACACCTGACAATTTCAATTTAATTTTGAAGAGTATGGTTGACGGTGATGGGCATGGCCATACAGATCGAATGCTGCAATTTACACGTGCTGTGACTGGGCAGGCTTTCTTTGCGCCATCGCCTCAATGGTTGAAAACCAACGGCTAGCTATAATGCGCAGCTGCCTTTCTAGAAATAAAGCACTGGCAACTACCAGTGCTTTTTTATTTGTTTAGAAAATCATTCAATTCCATAAAAAACCCACAAGCTTTACGTCTACTGGCCGATAGCTCGCTTAACATTGTTCAACTAACCTTAGATACGAAAAAACTTTATTAAATAAGGCGTTTTCAGCATTCGTTTCTATACTGAAGGTAAGCCATAAAGTTTAGGGTTGGTTCATCATTTTAGCGGAGAGTTTTTCATCCTATGCTGTTTAGCCGACATATCAGGAAGAGTGCTGGTTTATTTCTATTCTTTGCAAGCCAAAGCAGTTTAGCTGCTGATAGCCTCAGCCTTGAACAACTCAAAAGTATGGATATTGAAGAGTTGTCTTCAATTGAAGTAGGTATCGCCTCCAAAATACCCACAAAAGTAGAAGAAACCCCGGCAGCGGTATATGTACTAACGTCAGAAGATATCCGACGCTCTGGCCACAGCAGCGTAGCGGAAGCATTGCGAATGGTTCCGGGTTTAAATGTCGGATCTGTTTCAGGAAACTCATGGGCTATTAATTCGCGCGGTTTCCAAGAAACATTTTCGAATAAATTCTTAGTTCTTCTAGATGGTCGTAGCTTATATAACCAAACATTTGGTGGCGTTTACTGGGATATGAACGATATCCGTACAGAGGATATTGAACGTATTGAAGTCATTCGCGGTCCAGGTTCTGCCGTATGGGGAGCTAACGCGATGAACGGAGTAATTAATATCATTACCCGTTCAAGTTTCAACGCTCAAGGAGGGGAAGTCAGTACAACCCTTGGTAATCAACGGAATGAATTGAGTTTACGTTATGGTGGTGAGTTAAACACTGATACCACTTATCGAGTTAGTGGTAAGGTGCAGTCCACCGAGCAAAATAGCCCGACTCAAACCTCTGGACTTGGCTTTAGAGAGAAATTGGCTGAGGACGAATCCTCGCAAGGCCGGCTAAACTTTAGAACCGATACCGATTTCGGTAAGGGCTCTTCTCTCATGTTAGAAGCTGGTGTTTTTAGAGGAAAGTCAGAGCAGCGGATGTTCGTTGCTGAAGAAAACCAAATAACCGATCCTGCCCTGTATCAGCAATATAGAGGGCTAGAGCTTTACAATATTCTAGGGCTCTTTCAACAAGGTTTAATAGATACTAACGAGTTCACCTCATTATTATTAGATGAAAATGGGGATTCGTCCCTAGGTTGGGATTGCTTAACAAGCCACTGCACCTATGATATCCGCGATGAGCAAACCTATGAAGGTGCACATTTACTGGGTAAATGGCGGCAAGTTTCCGGGAAAGAGTGGTATAGCATTCAAGCCTATGTAGATTATGTAGAAAGGTCGGAGTATCAGATTAAGCAAAGGGCTTTGTCACTTGATATCGACTTGGAGCATGGTTGGAAATCGGATTTGGGGGATTTTGCGATAGGAGCCGGATTTCGTTCAACCGATGATTCAATTAAAACGAATCGCTCGTTTACACCAGTACTACAGTTAAACCCATCTAATAGTCGAAATAACATAGTTAACCTGTTTATACAAAATTCGTATCAATTAACTGATGATATTCGGATTCTATCGGGTTTGGGTTATGAATACTCAAGCCAAACAGGTGTGCAATGGCAACCGACCATAAGAGGGTTATGGAGTGTTACTCCTGATACACAATTGTGGAGTGCTATGTCTTTCTCTTCGCGTACCGCTTCGCGAATTGAAACGGGCGCAATTGCTAACTCTGCTTACAGTGTAGAAACAAATGATGATCATGCAGAAGAGCAGCTCAGCTCATTAGAATTAGGGCTGCGACACAGTTTTACCAATAACCTATCTATCGACCTATCGGCTTATAAGTACTGGTATCGAAACCTTACCTCGTTAGTAATCTTACGGGCGTTTGATCCTATTGCGAGTACCCCTGGTGAGCTATCGTTTGGTAATGATGCAGCGGTGGACGCCTATGGAGCAGAGTTGGCAGTCGACTGGCAAGTGGTTCCTAGTTGGAAGCTACAGGCGTCTTATAGCTGGATTTCTCAGAACGAAAAGCGCTTGGCTTCTAATATTGAATCAATCATCTCGACCAAGAAGTCGGCCGAACAACAGTGGAGCCTCCGCTCCTACTGGGATGTAACCGAGGATGTTGAGCTTGATGTTAGTCTTTACTATGTATCAGACATTGGCGAATCAGGGTCGCAAATATTACTCGGTAACGAACACTCCATCGATAGCTACTTGCGAACGGACATAAGGTTAGGTTGGCAACTGTCACCTCAAGCAGAAATTAGCTTAATTGGACAAAACCTTTTTGATAGCACACATGAGGAGTTTTTTTCATCGCCCATCAATGTCGGAGGTGTTTCTGAAAACACCGATGTGAAGCGCAGTGTTTCTGCTAAATTCACATTGCGGTTTTAGGGGTGGAGATGAAAATGATGTCTACACTCAAAACCTTAAAAATTGGACGCTACCTCCCTCAAAGACGTGCTTTGCCGCAATTGACGTTAATCTTGTTGGCGATGCTATTTATGTACCATTCAACGGCACGCGCAGAAGAAGTTTCTAATCCGTTGGATGATATCAAGTCTGTTTATATCTTTAACTTTTTGTCATTTATCGATTGGCCGGAGCCTCAAGATGATCACTACCAGTTATGCATTGTTGCTCAGCGCTCTATGTATGAGCGTATCGCGGCTGTTGTAAGTGGTGAGCAAATCGAGGGGCGACCTATAAATATGCGTATGTTAGAGGGTGATATACGCGGATGCCATCTTGTCTTTTGGCAAGCCAGCATGCCAATAAGTGATGCAGAGCTTGCGCAACTGAAGTCGAGTAATGCGCTATTGGTGAGCGACAAGAACAACTTTATTTCCAACGGCGTGGGCATGGTTGCTTTTGAGACTCGGGGCCGTAAGGTGCGAGTAGCTATGAATTTAACGGCGATGGAAAATGCAGGCTTTAAAGTGAGTTCTAAGTTGCTGCGCGTAGTGCGGATTGAACGTTAATCGGTCTAGCAAGCGTTTTAGTAAGCGTTTTAGTAAGCCTAAGCCCCATCATTTGATAGGGCTTAGGTGATTTAGACGCTTTTACTGTTGAGTTTCGTTTTCAGTAAAGACGCCTTCAAATAAAGCGGTAGATAAATAACGTTCACCTGAGTCAGGTAATATAACAACGATTTTCTTACCAGCGTTCTCAGGTAAAGCCGCTACCCTTAGTGCTGCTGCTGTGGCCGCACCACATGATATCCCTGCTAAGATACCTTCTTCTTTCATTAAACGTTGTGCAGTGGCGATAGCGTCTTCGTTGCTGACTTGTTCAACTTGATCCACTAAAGATAAATCTAAATTGCTGGGTACAAAGCCGGCACCAATACCTTGGATTTTATGCGGAGACGGTTTTACTTCTTCGCCGTTGATAGTTTGGCTGATGACAGGTGAACTTGTAGGCTCGACAGCTACACTTTTGATAGCCTTACCTTTAGTGTTTTTAATATAGCGCGAAACACCCGTTATCGTACCGCCTGTACCGACACCGGCCACCAAAATATCAATTTCACCTTCCGTATCTTCCCAGATTTCTGGTCCGGTTGTTTTTTCGTGGATGGCCGGGTTGGCTGGGTTCTGAAATTGTTGGAGCATAATGACATTGTCTGGATCGGCATCGACAATCGACTGCGCTCGCTCAATAGCACCTTTCATGCCTTTTTCAGGCGGTGTCAGTACAATTTCAGCCCCTAAGGCCTTCATTAGTTTGCGACGCTCGATACTCATTGAAGAAGGCATCGTGAGTATGAGTTTGTAACCTCGTGATGCAGCGACAAAGGCTAAGGCGATGCCCGTGTTCCCACTTGTTGGTTCAACAAGTGTAACACCGGGTTTTAGTTTTCCCGATTTCTCTGCTTCCCATACCATGCTGGCGCCTATGCGGCATTTGATTGAACCGGCTGGGTTACGAGATTCTATTTTGGCGTAAATTTCTGCGTCTGGAGCAAGACGAGCCAAGCGAACAAGTGGGGTATTGCCAATACTAAGGGAATTGTCTGAAAAAGCCTTCATGGTGCCTCCTATAGCGAAAATGTACTTTAATTTGTAGTGTACCTGCCGATAAGTTTGTTTTCACAGATTCCTTTGCTATATCTATATTATCTAATAAATAAAGCGTATGTCCTTAATTAGGTAAAGAGCCTAGGAACAGTGTAAGACCCAACCATAGACGCTTTGTTGGCTAAATTTTGTGAATTGAAATTGGTGATGTTTGAAAAAGTTACTGTACGACCTACCTGTTCGCCACAAGTTATCTGCTATCGTAATGGCAACTGCATTAGCGGTTGTTATGCTGTCTTATTCTATATTTATTGTGAATTTTTGGCTGACCAGTCGAGATCAACTGGTTGAGTCGCTTCATACGCTTACGAAAGCCGTTAGCGCGAACGTATCAGCGGCGGTGATTTTTGATGATAGCTTAACGGCAACAGAAATCCTTAACACACTCAATGCCAACCCTAATGTTGAGTATGCCGTGCTGCAAAATGTAGAAGGCGCCTTCTTTGCGGGATACGGTGATTTACTCTCACCTCAAGATAAAACTCAATTCGAAAACTTTATGTCTGTTCAGAGCACCGATTGGAGCTACGACTTTATTGATAATTACTTAATCATTGAGCAGCCAGTCATGGTTGAGAAACGCTTGATAGGTATGCTCGGGGTTGCGGTGAGTTTAGAGAACTACCAAGAGAGTATTCGGCGCTGGGTGTTATACGGTGTAGGTATTTTATTCCTCGTGTTATTAGTCGGCTATTTTATCTCGTTAAGGCTGCAGCGCTTTATTATTAAGCCGCTTGATAAAATGGTAAACACGATGAGCGAGGTAGCTAAGTCTAGCGATTACAGCAGCCGTGTGCGTTACCGTTCAAAAGACGAGCTTGGTCAGCTCGTTGAAGGCTTTAACAACATGTTGGCTCAAATTCAAAACCGAGACGCCGAGCTAAAACACGCTAGGGATGTTGCAGAGCAGGCCAACCACGCAAAGTCACGCTTTTTAGCGACAATGAGTCATGAGATTCGTACACCTATGAACGGGGTGCTCGGCATGGCTGAGCTGATAATGAGCACACCGCTGAATGAAGAGCAGTTACGTTACGCCCAAACGATTCATAGCTCAGGCGCATCGTTATTAAGTATTATTAACGACATATTAGATTACTCTAAATTTGAAGCCGGGCAGCTTAAGCTGGAATCGGTTCGTTTAGATATGTACGAGCAGATAGACCATGTTCTCGAGCTGCTTGGCGAGTCTGCACATAATAAGCAGATTAAGCTTCACACCGAATACGACCCTAAGTTTAGTGGGCACTTAAAAGGAGACTCTACTCGTATCCGCCAAGTGCTCATGAATTTGGTGGGTAATGCGATTAAGTTTACTCAGGACGGCTCTATAGTCATCAAAGTACGTAGCTTCTTCTCAGACGATTCACCGTTTATTCGAATTGATGTCATTGACAGTGGGCCGGGTATTTCTCCTGAAGCTCAAGAGCGTATTTTTGAGTCTTTTTCGCAAGCCGACTCATCCATTACCCGTAAATATGGAGGAACCGGGCTAGGCTTGGCTATCTGTAAACAGTTAGTGGAGAGCATGTCTGGGCGTATTGGTGTGCAGAGCGTTCCCGGGGATGGCGCTACTTTTTGGTTTGAGCTACCGGTAGAACAGTCGGATATTCAGCAAGGGCATGATGGCGCGACTTTACTCGGCGGTTATCGAATGCTGCTTGTGTCATTGGACAGTACCTTTGCGCAACAGCTAAAAGAGCAACTTCACTGTTGGGATGTGTATGTCGATATAGCGGCTTCAGTCCATATGGCAGAGCAGAAGCTACAAATGGCTTCCGAACGGGGTAAATCATTCGATGTGATGATCATCGATCGGGAAGGTATAGCACGAGAAAGTATCTCTTTAATGCAATCGGTGAAACGGCGAGCGAACCTGAACGAACCTGCCTATTTATTGGTGAGTACTCCCGAGCAGAGTTATAGCTGTTTACCCAGTAATGCAAAGGTAATTTTCAAACATTCTGACTCAGTGCGCCCCTCTGTTTTATTGGATACCTTGTCAGGAATGTTAGCTCCTGACTCTCTTTCTTTTGGGGGCACTCAGCCCACAGGTGATGCTAATAACCTTGATGAAACTGACCATGAACACTTAAATGGCCGTGTTCTTTTGGTTGAAGATAACTTGGTCAACCAACAAGTTGCTTCAGGCTTATTGCGTTCTATCGGTTGTGAATTTGTGATTGCGAACAATGGTAGGGAAGCTGTTGAAAGGTGGAGGAATGATCGCTTTGATATCATTTTGATGGATATCGAAATGCCAATTTTAGACGGGATTTCTGCTACAGCTGAAATTCGCGAAGCTGAAATAGCCGGGCAGCAGGCTTACACGCCAATTGTTGCTGTTACCGCAAACGCAATGGACGGTGATAGAGAGCTGTACTTAAGCAATGGAATGGATGACTACTTAAGCAAGCCATTTAGCCGAGCGGGTATACATAAGACGCTAACTCGTTGGTTGAGTGAAGGACGTTCTGCATTCAGTGATCTTGAGCAAGAAAGTGATCAATACAGCAGCGAGCCAACACAAATTATTGACTATGCTCATTTAGAGCACTTAAAGCAGCTTTATGATGAAGATGGGCAGCCATTGATTCGGGGTTTGATAGATATTTATATTAAAAATGCGGATGAGATTTTGGCCAATCTCAAGCAGGCTGCAAAGCAGCAAGACTTTGAAGAAATACGCCGTTTGGCTCACAGCTTGAAATCGAGTAGCGGCAATTTAGGTTTAAGTGAAGTAACGCAATTATCGCGATCTATCGAATTAAGGTGCCAACGAGGAAATGTCGATGCAGTTGACGATGAGATCGTATTGCTTGCTAACGCGTGTCGGCAGGCTAACGAAGAGCTTGTGGGGTTAGTCAGCCTGCCAGAGTGGATGTAAGGAGCTTTAATTGGAAGTCTATAAAAAAGCGCAAACAGTGCTATTGGCAGATGATGACCCTACTTTGCGTATGGTAGCTGCGGCTCATCTTCGCAAAGAAGGTTATGAGGTAGTTACAGCCGAAAACGGCCATCGCCTATTAGAGCTTCTTGTTGAGTACGAAGCTGATCTCATTGTATTAGACGTTGATATGCCTACCATGAATGGCTTTGAGGCATGTAAGCGTATTCGTGAATTCGAGTCTTGTAAAAACTTACCTATTTTGATGATGACGGGACTTGAAGGCAATAGCTCTATAGAAGAGGCATATAGAGTAGGGGCAACGGATTTTATTGCCAAGCCTGTGAACTGGACATTACTCAAACAGCGTTTGAAGTTTATGCTGCGTGCAACCACTGCTATTAAGGAGCTGTCTGATAGTGAGGCTCGATTGGCCAAGGCGCAAGACATTGCTAAGTTGGGGTATTGGCACTGGGATTTAAAGCGAAAGGTGTTAACGCTGTCGCAACAGCTGCAAGAAATAATTAAATCCCCGAGTACCCAGATTGATTCAGTCGATCGTATTTTGGATGCCGTCGTTTCTAAAGATCGAGAGCACTTGCGTCAAGTTATCTCTTTAGCCCAGACGTTACCCACCAGTTTTCCTACCGACTTTTTCATGCACATTTTGGTCTGTCAGCAAGGAAAGCGCACTATGCACGTGCAATCGAGCTTGGAGTGTGACCTGCAAGGGGAGGCGATTGCTATTCATGGAACTGTGCAAGATGTGACCGAGCGCGTTAACGCAGAAGAGCGAATTAGTTTTTTATCCCACTTTGATCGGAAAACGCATCTTCAAAACAGAGAATCGTTTGCACGCTCTTTAGACGGCATGATCCGCTTATATCAAGGTTTAGGGGGCGTGGTAACACTGGTGTTGCTGGATATAAACCGGTTTGGGCGAATAAACGATATCTTTGGTCATACCGCCGGTGATCATGTCTTAATTGAAGTTGCTAGTCGTTTAAAACACTGCTTGGGAACCTTCTCGAAAAGCGATAAATATGTCGGTACGGAAATTTGCCGCTGGGGCAGTGATATTTATGGTGTGGCTGTTCATGCTAAGCGTTCATCAGATCAGTCAGGCGAAATACCCGTAGCCTTGTTAGCGACCCTCGTAGAACCAATATCGGCTAATGGTCATGAAGTGTCGCTAACGGGATGTATTGGTTATGCCCATGTATCTGATCGTGTCGAAGATACAGATACTCTTGTCCGTAATGCTGAAACGGCGTTACGCCACGCTAAGCGTCAAGGACGAAACTCGGCACATTGCTATCATTCGGGAATGAGTCAATCGTCAGAGCGTCGGGTTTTACTAGAAGGTGGCCTTCAAAAGGCGTTGGAAGAAAATCAGCTGTATTTACACTATCAGCCGAGAATCCATGCGGCTAAAAACATTATTGTAGGGGCTGAGGCTCTACTGCGTTGGCAGCATCCGACGCTAGGGCTCGTTTCTCCGGTTGAGTTTATTCCTTTACTCGAAGAAATGGGGTTGATTCATAATATTGGTGCTTGGGTATTTAGGGAGGCGTGTAAACAGTTAAAAATATGGCAAGACATGGGGCATCACGAATTTGTTATGTCTGTCAATTTGAGTGCTGTACAGTTTCGCGATGTTCGTCTAGCGCAAGAAGTGCGGGACGTTATACAAAATGCAGGTATCCAGCCGAGCACATTAGAAGTCGAACTAACAGAAACCTCCATCATGGAAGACGTCTCCCAAACGCAAGCCACACTAATGGTTTTAAAAGAGATGGGGTTACGTATCGCTGTTGATGATTTTGGTACAGGCTATTCATCGTTAAGTTACTTACGCAGCTTCCCACTTGATACGCTGAAAGTTGATCGCGCCTTTATTCGAGATTTAACCACGAATGATGAAGATAAATCATTAGCGACAGCCATTATAGCAATGGCGCAGTCGCTAAATTTAAGAGTAGTGGCCGAGGGAATTGAACTGCAAGAACAAGCGTCTTTTTTGTTGGAAAAGTCGTGTGATGAGTTTCAAGGCTTTCTTTTTTCTAAGCCAATTAGCGCTGAGGCATTTACCGAATTACTAACCAGCTGGCCTAACAAGCCAAATCATTCTGCACTGTCTAGTCGCGCCTAATGTAGTTTGGTGGTTTAATGTTTGATATATTAGATTTATCTTAATTATGCGTTGGGCAAAGTTATGCGTCTGGTCCTAAAGCTTATAGCTCCGGCTATCTTTTATTTGGGTTACTTCCTCTTTAGATCTCCTTTTGCTCGTCGTTCTAAAGCTGTTCATAACTTTACTATGAAGGTTTTTCGTGTGGCGGCTGATAATGGAAATACTCGGGCTCTCTCCCTTTACGGACACCTGTTGTTTTATAAAGGGGATGGTCAGCAAAACCGAATACAAGGTGGGATATATTTAGAGCGCGCAGCCACTGCAGGAGACAGTAAGGCTCAGTATCAAATGGGACGGGTTTATGAATCCGGGTTTGAGAATTATTTCATGCCTTCACCCACTAAGGCCTTGGCTTTTTATAGGCTAGCTGCAGAGCAAGGCCATGGTTTAGCTATATCAAGGCTGGCTACGATCTATCAGCACGGAGAGTTATCGCAGCCAGTTGATACTGCCCAATATCTTTACTGGCAAGGGCAGAAAGCATAATCTTTGCGTGAGCTTGTCTATTGCTTCTTTTCCGTACGCAATCGAATACGCATATTGAGCGTAGTTTCGGCATTGCCGGGTACGGTTACTCGCCATACAGCATTCCCGCCGGTTTTTTCAGTTGGGTCTATGGTGCTGCTCACTATGGACCAAGGTTGATAAAAGTCGGTACTGATTTCGAAAACGCGGCTTTCTTTCGCATTGTTGCGTAGTAAAAGCTCATGTGCGACTACGGTTCCATCGAAGGCTTCTTGAATGTCGGTTTGTTTGCGCACAATTGATTGGTCAAAGGCTTGTCCCATCGGCAGTTCGACTCGATCGCCAATAGCCGTTTGTTGTAAGTGAGCGGCACCTACGTATTGGAGCTGTCCGTCATTATCTGGTATGAAAAAACGCGCATTTCCCGCTGGCAATGGTTTGCCGATTCCGTGATGTTGGTTGTTGTAAAACCGAATAACTGAGTTGGGCTTGAGTGTTGTTGTTTGTTGCTCTGGGTTGGCTCCAATTCTAAAGCGATAAGTTAAAACGGGCTCTACGCTTACATCCTCTTGGGATATAAAAGGCACTTGCGTACGTTGTTGATCCAGTAGGTTTACAGGCGACTCTAATGTATAGAGTTGGTAATCGCTTAACGATTGCTGTTCAGATATGGCTGAAGCCATCGGTGCGTCCATGGTCGCTCGCATCATGGCCTCTTTGGCATACATGCGCCCATTGCCTTGTACTTGATTTACGTTACCCGCAAGTAATTTGATACGCGCGTTTTTAAAATCGGTACCTGTCATATTTTGTAACGATGCCATCCCTTGTAATTGCATGGCGTCTCTGGCGGTATTAAGTGTCATCACATAATCCATTTGCCAGCTCAGGCCCGCCGTTAAGTAGCTAATGTCGGCTTCGCCAGCTTTAGGTGCACCTGCAGTAGTGAATTGAAGACTGGGTTTGAGCACAAGGTTATCAGGCATATCAGGGAATATAATGCGCCATTCATCTCCCCGTGTAATAGTCTCAATGCGCCCGTTATGTTCTATCATTAAGGTATTACCTTGCGCGCTTAATAAACGAACGGTTTGCTGTAACTCTTGTCCGTCTGCGCCGCGCCTGGCTAAAATAATATTATTACCAATAGCGTTATCTAATAAAGTGGTTAAATTCAGTACGGCTTGGTTGAGCGTTTGCTCTTTGATGCGGCCCACCTTGTTTAAACGTAGTGTCTCTGTTTGCATTTGCTGGCTGATGTCTTCGAGGTAGACCGACTGATTAGCGGGTAAAGCAGGGCGGGAGCGAGTCTCTTGAACCAGCCCTAGGTTGTCGGTGTATAAAGTGACATCGAGTTGCGTTTGTTGGTCAGCGCTCAGGTGAGTAGCTGCTTGTGTAAATACCGGTAAGCACGACAGAAACAGTGCTCCGCTAAATGAGGTGAAACGCATAAAAGTCATCCTTTCTTAACAGTGTAAAGGCGCCGTGGCCTAATCAATCCTAATGTAAACCTACAAATCTAGTGCGACACGAAACCCCCATGCATTGCGTGACGTGTCTGCTGGATGGCGGTAACGGCTAGCTGATCGAACAACGCGGTCAATATCAAACCATGAGCCACCGCGCATACTCCGGTAGGCGCAGCGAGGTTCACTGTAGGCTGAACCATCTTTTGGGTAGTTTTGATAATTTTCTAGGTAGCAATCTTGCACCCATTCATCTACGTTGCCATTCATGTCCAGTAACCCCCATGGATTTGCTGGTAAAGAGCCAACGGGTGCAGGTTGTTGGGCATCCCATTGCGTCCCACATCCATCACAGACTGCGCGATTGGGGTAAAGTTCATCGCCCCACCAATAGGCTGTATTAGTTCCCGCGCGGGCTGCGTACTCCCATTCTGCTTCGCTGGGGAGCCGATAATTTTGCCCTGTTTCCTTAGAAAGCCAGGCTGCATAGGCTGTTGCGTCAAGCCATGAGACATTAACCACCGGCTGATTGTCGCGGCCCCAGCCATTATCATCCGGCATAGTACGGTTGGTGGCTGTGGCGAAACGGTCATACTCAGCAAAGGTGACTTCGTGTCTAGCTAGAGCGAAAGGTTTGTCTATAACCACTTCAATGACGGGGCGTTCATTGTCATCACCCAGACCATGTTGGTCTCCCATAAAGAACCGTCCGGCCGGTAAGCTAACCATTTCTGGCCCGTAAACGCCTGTGCTTAATTGGTCTTGGAAGTGCGCAAAGTTGGCATCAGCTTCTGCAGCATCACGGGCTTTAGGGGGCTGGGCAGTATCAAGCGGTGTAGGCTTCTCCTGAAGTTGGTTTAACTGCTGTTGTAAGTTTTCGTTAACTAATGCATTGGCTTGTGCACTTTCTTTCAAAGCAAACGCTTGCTCCTTCCACGCATTGATTTGCTGATTAAGTTGTTGCTGTTGCAGAAAAAACCAAAGGCTTAACGATAATCCAAGGAGAAGACCCGCTGTAAACAAACCGGCTCCTTTTATCCAGTGAAAGCGAAAACTAGGCAAGACGCTTCTGGACTTTTTGGGCGTATTATCATTGGTTTGTTTAGAGGTCGCTTTTGTATTAACCAAGGGTGGTTCGTTTGGTTCGGGATCATCACTGGCTGCTTCCGGCTGTTCCGGTTTGTCAGCTTCGGCAAAAATAGCGGAAATCAATTCTGCGGATGACTCAGGGCGTTGTACGCTATCGTTGTCTAACCCTGTTAGTAGGGCGTCCCATTGAGGGGGCTCAAGGCCTTGCGGTGCCTTCCAAGAAGCGGAAAGTCGTGAATCAGGCCCTTGTGCTTGGGTAAATGGGCTTTTTCCGCTCAAGACCGTATACGCAATCGTCGCTACAGCATAGGTGTCACTGTTGATTGGTAATAGATTAGGGTGGAAGTTTTCTTCAGACTGGTAGGCGATGTAGTCGCCAGTTAACGCGGAATTAGACGCCTCAAGCAGCACTTTGTTGGAAAGCGGCCATACCTTAACTCCGCCTTGGCGATTGATAAAAATTTGATCGGGCGCTAATGACCCATACGGTAGACGAGTTTTTTCGTGATAATGATCGATGCTAGCAGCGACTTGCATCAATAATCCGCGTTGTTGACTGGGTTTAAGTTTTTTGATGTGTTTCTTTTCGATCATCCCTTGAAGGGTAAGCCCATCAACAGGCTCGGTGGCTAACAGTAGCAGCCCGGCACGGTGTACAAAAAAGCCAAGGGTTTTTAGTAAATGAGGATGGGTTAACTTACGTGCAATAATGACTTGTTTTTTTAAGGCTTCTTGAAAGCCTTTGTCGGCCATTAATTCTGGGCTAATTACCACCACCGCAACGGGAGCATTAGCATGAGAAAGGTCTGTGGCAGACCAAAGCTGTCCTAATAAGTGCTTCCCTAGCAGGGTGTCTAGCTTAAAACGGCGATGCTCAGGGCCTAAAATTTGATCTTTGCTAAGTGATTGATACAGCGTGTTTGGTTGTGATGGCATTACCCGAACCTATCCATTGAAACTAGTCATATACAATATCACTAATAATAGACAAGATCGGGCAATACTCTACTTGAGATCTTTACCCACTCTTTAATAAATACAGCGAGTTAGTCTGTTTGTAGTGGTGCGAAGCTTTTTACAAGCTCATCCACTGCTTTCATTTGGGCTAGGTATGGCTCAAGTTTGTCGAGTGGCAGTGCACATGGACCGTCGCATTTTGCTTCGGCAGGGTTTGGGTGGGCCTCTAAGAATAACCCTGCTATCCCTTGTGAAATACCTGCACGGGCCAATTGGGCGGCCATGGCTCGGCGACCACCCGCTGAATCTGAACGTCCACCGGGTAATTGAAGTGCGTGTGTAGCATCAAAGACAATAGGGTAGCCAAACTCTTTCATTACGCTAAAGCCAAGCATATCTACCACCAGATTATTGTAGCCAAAGCTTGTACCGCGTTCGCATAGGATTAGATTGCTGTTACCGGCTTCTTCGCACTTATGGAGGATATGCTTCATCTCGTGGGGAGCTAGGAATTGAGCCTTTTTAATATTAATAACCGCTTTTGTTTTCGCCATAGCGTCAACAAGGTCTGTTTGGCGCGACAAAAAAGCAGGAAGTTGGATGATATCGCATATTTCAGCAGCTGGTGCCGCTTGGAAGGGCTCATGGACGTCGGTAATTAAAGGCACGTTAAACGTATTTTTGATTTCTTCCAGTATTCGCAAGCCTTCGTCTAAGCCTGGTCCACGATAAGACGTAAGAGATGAGCGATTAGCTTTGTCGAAAGAGGCTTTAAAAACGTAAGGAATATTCAGTTTAGTGGTGACTTCTACGTAAGTTTCGGCAATTTTCATAGCCAAATCACGCGACTCTAAAACGTTCATGCCACCTAGCAGCACCATGGGTTTGTCGTTAGAGACTTCTAACGCGCCTACCTGAATTGTTTTCTGTTCCATCATTTAAATCTCTGTCGGTTACGCTTAACGAAAGCTAATGATCAACGAGTAAGCAGGATTACTTGCTCGTTGATTAAAGCGCAAAGTATACGCGAATCAGATGAGATGTGGAGTACGAAACCGCTGCCAGAAGACCGGTTAATACCAGAGGTACAATAAACCGTAAATCTCCGCTGTAATGGCCACGAGGCAGCCGAGTGAGTAAAGGCCGTAACGGCGCGCTAAGGTTTCTTCGTTTAGGGTAGATATCAAATAAGGTTGAGCTGGGGTGTTTGGGGCGATCATGACGTGCATTGAAGGGCTGTTTATTTGAGAGCGCCGACGCTCATTGGCTTCTACTGCTGCTGCTTTTTGAACAGCATCCCATTCCGTCATGTCGATTTTATTATCGCCGTTTTCATCAAAGCGCTCGAGCAAAGCGGTATAATTCGCTTTCCACTCGGTGATAACTTCTTTTGTCAGATCTTTTACGGATTCTACATGCCGACCACCACCTACGCTGCGAAACTGTCCGAGTAAATAGACTTTTTCGTGTCGCATTAACAAGCTTTCAGTGTAACGGTAACGCGGCCCAGATAATTCTTTAGTCAGCAGACTTCGGCTTGTCGTATTGGTGTGGTGGTAGGTTTCGTCTCTGGGGTTTAAGGTGTTGCCATGCCAAGTGCGGGTATAGTCTGGTTTTACTCTTGCCCCGTTTGGATCAACTAAGCATGTCCCGCTGGAATCAGAAACTTGGAACCACTGCTGCGATTCGCCAGAGTTTACCGGCCCCGTTTTCTTTTCGTGTAGATCTTCTACTTTAAAACGGTACCAGACACATTCCATATTGGAGAGCGGGGCTCGTAAAATGTCTCCTTCACCGTCGTGGATGTGGCCGATTACTTCGACATACCCTTGATGGGCTGAGCGTATTAGGGAGGTTGGTGTTCCGGTAATTAAACGATAGTAGTTTAAAAAACGAAAGCCTATCCACGTTGTGGCAACTAAGCTAAATAATAATAGGAGCGTTAGCCAGATCATCTTATGAGCGTTTGAATAGCTGGTGGATATTTACATCCGCGGTTTCCAAGTCACTAAATACCAACAACTCTTTATGCTTGAAGCTAAAAGCCTTGGAAATGATAACGTCCGGAAACTGGTCTACGCGAATGTTATAAATGTTGACGCATGCATTATAGAACTCACGGCGGTCGGCAATGCTGCTTTCTAGGCCAGTGATACGACTTTCAAGGTGTTGGAAGGACTCGTTGGCTTTTAGATCAGGATAGTTTTCTACTACAGCAAATAGCTCATCTAAACCTCCTCGTAAGGCTGTTTCCGCCGCCCCCAAAGCCACCATATTTTCTGCGTTCGCTGCATCACTCACGCGGGCGCGAGCACGTGTTATTTTGAGTAAAGTTTCTTGTTCATAGCGCATGTGTTCGCGACATATGTCGACTAATTTAGGTATTTCATCATGTCGCTGCTTCATTAACACGTCGATGTTTGACCAAGCTTGAGCCACGTTATGGCGTAAGTGAATGAGGTGATTATAAATAGAAATGGCATAAAGTAAGACTAGAATGGAAATAGCTAACGTAACCCAAGTGCTAATCGTCATCTAATTGGTTCCTTGGCGATATGATTTGTTAGAGCTTTTACGTCTAAATACCCATCAGTTCAACAATAATGGTTTTTATAACGAAGGCAGCCAAACCTAAGCCTAGCGCTAAAAACAAAATAATAGTTCCGAATTTTCCTGCATTGGATCGTTTAGCTAAGTCGTAAATAATAAAAAAAACAAAAGCGGCAAAAACAAAAATGCCGATATTGAGCATCAAACCTTCCCAGTCAGCTAAGCGCATGTAAACTCTCGTATTTTATTTAATTGCTTTTGTGAAAAACGGTGAGCTAGCGCTACCGAAATGCTAAAAGATTATAGGTGATTCGCTGTCGTATTTCATTGCCTAGTAGAAGGTTGTCTTGAAAAGGTCTAGTGTGGTCGGAAGTGGATAGATACGAAATAATTGCGAAATAGAAGTTTTAGATCTATACATTCTATAGAGGCGGGAAAAACAGGGTTTTTTGATAACTTGTTGTTTTTTAATGTTATTTTGTAGTAGTCATGTATTTCCTCTCATATTTCCTTTGCTTTATAGTGCAAAAAAGTATCTTTGATAGGTAAATTTTGGATTTGTTTCTATTTGGTTTGAGGAGTGTAATGGGCTTGCTCTCACTTCTGAAGTGTTTATATGAGCGCTTCGTAGGAGTTACAAAAAATATAAAAATCCACTGGCTTAGTTGCCAGTAATGGAGAGACTACTAATGAAAAACTATATGGTTCCTACCCTTATGGCCTCGGCTATCGCTATGGCTTCTGCATCTTCTTTTGCTGCCACTACAGTAACAATTGGTACTGTAAATAACGGTGACATGATTCGTATGCAAGAGTTATCGCCTGCGTTTGAAGCTAAATATCCAGATATCAAGCTGGAGTGGGTAGTACTCGAAGAAAACGTCTTGCGTCAACGCCTCACAACGGATATTGCCACAGGTGGTGGTCAGTTTGATGTGATGACAATTGGTATGTATGAAGCGCCAATCTGGGGAGCCAAAGGTTGGTTGGAGCCTGTTGGAGAGCTACCTGCTGAATACGATGTAGATGATATTTTCACGTCTGTAAAAGACGGCTTAACCGCTGATGGAAAATTGTTTGCATTACCTTTCTATGCTGAAAGTTCAATGACGTACTATCGTACAGATTTGTTTGAGAAAGCCGGTTTGGAAATGCCTGAGCGTCCTAGCTGGGATCAAATGATGACCTTCGCTAAAACGCTGCACAAACCAGATCAAGAACAATACGGCATCTGTCTGCGCGGTAAAGCGGGTTGGGGCGAGAACATGGCCCTTATCTCAACAATGTCTAATGCGTTTGGTGCTCGCTGGTTTAATGAAGAATGGAAACCAGAATTTGACGGTGCTGATTGGAAAAGCACATTGAGCTTCTATGTGGATCTGCTAGGCAATTATGGCCCTCCAGGTGCATCTTCTAATGGCTTTAATGAAAACTTAGCGTTATTTAACTCTGGCAAGTGCGCTATGTGGATCGATGCCACCGTAGCGGGATCATTTGTAACAGATAAAGCGCAAAGTAATATTGCAGATAATGTAGGTTTTGCGTTGGCGCCTAAGCAAGTTACAGAACGCGGTGCGGGTTGGTTGTGGTCATGGGCTTTGGCTGCGCCAGTAAGCTCAGATGCAAAAGAGGCTGCAAAGTCATTTATGACATGGGCTACATCAAAAGAGTATAGCGACTTAGTTGCCGAAAAATATGGCATCGCTAGTATCCCGCCGGGCACGCGTCATTCAACCTACGAAAATAAAGATTACATGGAAGCCGCTAGTTTTGCTGCCATGACTTTAGAATCAATGAACAAGGCGGACGCGGTCAATTCAACGCTCAAGCCTAAGCCGTACATTGGTGTTCAATTTGCTGCAATCCCTGAATTCCAGGCGATAGGTACGCAAGTTGGTAAAGTGTTTGCTGGTGCATTAGCAGGGCAAATGTCAGTTGATGAGGCGTTGAAAAGCGCTCAATCGACCACTGATCGTCAAATGAAGCGTGCTGGCTATTACAAGTAATAGTCAATAAGCACAAAGCGTTTTGCAGTGAGGTTGGGTAGATCACTTACCTGACTTCACTGACACAATAAGAATCTTAAGAGCACATGCTATGAGTATTTCAAACCTGCAAGTCGATAAAGCGACAGGTGCAGAAGGGTCTGCTTCGTCTGTAAAAAGCCAAAATCGTCAAAAAAGCCGGATCAGCTTAGCGATGGTATCGCCTTCGGTACTGGTCTTGCTGGTATGGATGATTGTTCCATTGGCCATGACGATTTACTTCTCGCTAATCCGTTATAACTTACTTTACCCAGGCGATGAGCCATTCGTTGGGTTAGAAAACTACTACTACTTTTTGACTGACGAAGGCTTTGCAGCAGGGGCATTCAATACCTTGTATCTGGTTTTGTCAGTGCTAGCGATTAGTGTGATATTTGGCGTACTCATTGCTGTGCTAGTAGATAATGATTTTTGGGGACGCGGCATTGTTCGAGTCCTGTTGATATCACCTTTCTTTATTATGCCTACCGTGAGTGCGTTGGTATGGAAGAACCTACTGCTACACCCGGTTTCTGGAGTGTTTGCTGCCGTCTGGCGGTTCTTTGGAGCCCAGCCTATTGACTGGTTTGCGGAGTACCCCATGGGCGCCATCATAATGATTGTGTCGTGGCAATGGGTTCCATTTGCCGTCTTGTTATTGATGACTGCTATGCAGTCACTGGATCAAGAACAAAAGGATGCAGCACGCTTGGATGGTGCCGGACCGCTGGCTATTTTCTGGCATATCACCTTGCCGCATTTAATGCGTCCAATTGCTGTTGTTGTGATGATTGAAACGATCTTCCTGCTATCAGTCTTTGCCGAGATCTTCACTACAACAGGCGGTGGCCCTGGTTATGCAACGACAAACTTGGCTTTCTTAATTTACACCCAAGCCTTGTTGCAATTTGATGTGGGTATGGCGTCTGCCGGTGGCCTAGTAGCTGTCATTATTGCCAATATTGCCGCGTTTATTTTGATTCGCATCATTGGCAAAAACTTAACTGATAAGCAATAAGGCGGGGAGACTAAACATGTTAACACTTAAACAAGCCCGTCAATTACGTACGGTTCTATTAGGCACATTAGGTTGGTTGGTTGCGCTGATCATTTTCTTCCCTATTTTTTGGATGATTTTGACGAGCTTCAAAACGGAGATTGAGGCCTTCTCCTCTCCACCACAGCTGTTCTTTATGCCGACGTTAGAAAACTATATTGAGATCAATAGCCGCAGTAGTTATTTAACTTATGCGTGGAACTCAGTGGTTGTCTCTTTTGGTTCTACTTTTATTGGAATGCTGCTCGCGGTTCCAGCGGCGTATTCCATGGCCTTTTTTGAGACAAAACGAACAAAGTCGACGTTATTGTGGATGCTATCAACAAAAATGTTGCCGCCAGTGGGCGTGCTAGTGCCAATTTATTTGTTGTTCAAAGACTTTGGCTTATTAGATACGCGTACCGGCCTCATTATTATTTACACACTGATTAACTTACCGATCATGGTGTGGATGATTTATACCTACTTCAAAGAAATTCCAAAAGATATTTTAGAAGCAGCGCGCTTAGATGGTGCAACACCCATACAGGAAATTGTCCGAGTCTTGCTTCCTATATCAAAAGGTGGATTAGCGTCTACAGTCCTGCTGGCCCTTATCTTGAGTTGGAATGAAGCGTTTTGGTCTCTTAACCTAACAGCGTCTACAGCCGCCCCATTAACCGCCTTAGTTGCCTCGTACTCAAGTCCAGAGGGTCTATTTTGGGCTAAGTTATCAGCGGTCTCTACGCTCGCTTGTGCGCCTATCCTGATCTTTGGATGGCTGAGCCAGAAACAGTTGGTACGTGGCTTGTCATTTGGTGCGGTTAAATAAACGTTATATGTAAGTGCGGCGAAATTAAACGCCGGCTTTAGCTGAATATTGATGAGGTGGTTGATTGACCGCCTCAGTAAGGAACGAGGTTTCTCATGTCTGATCTTAAAATAACAAATCTAAAAAAGAGCTTTGATAATGTCGATATTATTAAAGGCATTGATCTAGAAATAAACGACCATGAGTTTGTTGTTTTTGTAGGCCCATCTGGCTGCGGTAAATCGACATTATTGCGTCTCATTGCGGGGTTGGAAGAGGTAACCAGCGGTAAGATTGAGCTCGATGATGTAGAGATCACTGATACAGCACCGGCTAAGCGTGATTTAGCCATGGTATTCCAGACGTATGCCCTATATCCACACATGACAGTCCGTAAAAACATGTCGTTTGCATTGGATTTGGCTGGTATTGATAAGGCCGAAGTGGACGCTAAAGTATCCGATGCGGCCAAAATTTTAGAACTCGATCACTTGTTAGATCGTAAGCCGAAAGCCTTGTCTGGCGGTCAGCGTCAACGTGTAGCGATTGGTCGAGCTATTGTGCGTCACCCTAAAATCTTCCTCTTTGACGAGCCATTATCGAACTTAGATGCAGCTTTACGTGTGCAAATGCGTTTAGAACTTGCGCGTCTGCATCAAGATTTAAATGCCACCATGATTTATGTAACGCACGATCAAGTCGAAGCGATGACGCTGGCAGATAAAGTGGTTGTTCTTAACGGTGGCCATATCGAACAAGTCGGTAGTCCTCTTGAGCTTTATCACCACCCCGTTAATAAGTTTGTGGCGGGCTTCATAGGTACCCCAAAAATGGGGTTCTTAGAGGGTGTAGTGGTATCAGTGAATGAAGCCGGTGTCGAAATCACAGTGAGCGGTGGTAGTCAGTTCTTAGTCCCAGTTGATGGTGGCACGTTGCAAGCGGGTGAGGTTATTACGTTGGGTGTTCGTCCTGAGCACATCACGGTAACCGAGCCCGAAGAAAGCGCTTATCAAGGCCGCTTAACGGTATCCGAGCACCTGGGAGCAGATACGTACTGTTATGTAGAAACTGACAGTGGCGAACCTTTGACTGTACGAGCACCGGGAGATTTCGAAGGCCGGTACGGAAAAATGGTAGGTCTTAGTTTTGATTTGCAGCATAGCCACCTATTTGATGCTCAAGGTAAAGCACTGCCGCGCCTTGCAAAGGCTTAAAGAAACAGCGGATTAGCCGTACGGCTAATCCAGTTTGACCCGTGATCTATGTTCGAAGCCATTTGCGGTGTTCAAACCCCCAAATGAGCACGAGGTGCGTAAAAAATGAAAATAACACAAGCGGCATTAGCTCAATTGCCTAACTCTATTATTAAGCCTGCGTATGACCGTGCTGCCACTTCAGCGGGTATCGTGCACTTTGGTGTGGGCGGTTTTCATCGCGCTCACCAGGCCATTTATACAGAAATGTTACTTAATCTGGGTAAGGCGCAAACATGGCGTATTTGTGGTGCTGGTGTGCGAGAAGCTGATCGTAGTATGCGCGATGCTTTGGCTGCTCAGGACTACTTATATACGCTGTACGAGTTAGGTGACGGTGAGAATACAGACATCCAAACAGTAGGTGTCATTACCAACTTCTTAGTTGTGCAAGATGATCGAGAAGAACTATTGGCAACACTGTCGTCTCCAAGCACACGTATTGTTTCGCTAACAGTAACGGAAGGTGGCTATTTTACTGATGATAG
Source organism: Neptunomonas phycophila (assembly GCF_001922575.1). Lineage (NCBI taxonomy): Bacteria > Pseudomonadati > Pseudomonadota > Gammaproteobacteria > Oceanospirillales > Oceanospirillaceae > Neptunomonas > Neptunomonas phycophila. Next base: position 842,055 of record NZ_MRCI01000001.1, read on the forward strand.
TACTGGCCAGTTTAAAGCATCGCATCCCGATGTGTTGCATGACCTCCAGCATCCCGCTACGCCTAATACCGTATTTGGTTTGATGACAGAGGCGTTGGCACGTCGTCGTGATGCTGGTGTCGCGCCGTTTACCGTTATGTCATGTGATAACTTGCCGCACAATGGTGATGTTGTGCGCAAAGCGTTGTTAAGCTTTTCGGCGTTACGAGACAGTGATTTACATGACTGGATTGCTGAGAATGTAACATTCCCGAACGCGATGGTAGATCGTATTACACCGATGACAAGTGATGCTCATAAGCAGCAGTTGCTTGATGAGACTGGTATTGAAGATGCATGGCCTGTTGTAGCTGAGCCTTTTTTGCAATGGGTTGTAGAAGATAAGTTCTGTAATGGTCGCCCTGAGTGGGAAACAGTTGGTGTTCAATTTACATCTGACGTAACGCCATACGAAGAGATGAAAATAGGGCTTCTTAATGGCAGCCATTTGGCTATGACCTATTTGGGTGCTCTATTGGGTTATGAGTTTGCTCATGAAACCATGGAAGATGAACTGCTTTGTGCTTATGTTCGTCAGTATATGGATCTTGATGTCACGCCTTTACTGGCGGATGTGCCGGGTATCGACCTCACCGAATACAAAGACACATTAATTAAACGTTTTTCTAACCGTGCCATTTGTGACCAGTTAGCACGTATTTGCTCTGATGGAGCGGCAAAATTACCCAAATTTGTACTGACTACTCTACGTGGACAGATTCAAGCTGGGGCGCCATTAGATCGTACCGCATTAATAGTGGCTGCGTGGGCTCATTACTTGAATGGGGTTGATGAGAAAGGTAACCATTACCCTATCGTAGATCCTCAGTCAGAAGTATTGAAGTTGGCCGTTGCGGATAAGAGCGCCTTAGTTGAAAACATACTCGCTTTGGAAGATGTCTTTGGTTCTGACATCCCTAAAAGTACAGCGTTTGTTGAAGCGTTCACGTGCCAACTGGAACGCTTGCAGAGTCAAGGTGTGCATGCAACGCTAAAACAGGTACTCAACCTGTAAAAAACGTGGAGCGTTTAATGAGCCATACCTCTGATTCGATGTTAGCTGCAATTTTTGATATGGACGGTCTTTTAATTGATTCCGAGCCGGTGTGGATGTCGGTTGAGGCTCAAATTATGAAAGACCTCTATGGTATTGATCTCGTAAAGGCCGATCTAATGCCATTTCAAGGTCGCAGCACGCTCGCTTTTTGTGAGGGTATGGCAAAACGTTTTACTGATGCAGGCATTGTAATAGAGGATCTGCTGTCCGGTTTATTAGACCGTATGGGGCAAATGATTACGACAGCGGCTCTGCTGCCTGGGGCTGAAGCCATTTTACATTGGTTTAATGAACAAAATATTCCATTGGCTATTGCGTCTTCTTCGCCTCTGCATTTTATCGAGGCGGTAGTGTCTCGGCACCATTTACCTGTGCACATGTTCACTTCAGGGACTGAGGTGAACGCATCTAAACCGCATCCCGCGGTATTTGAGTTATGCGCTCAACGTTTATCAATGCCTGTTGAGCGTTGCATGGTCTGGGAAGACTCTGTCAACGGTGTGATTGCCGGTAAAGCAGCCAGTATGGCCGTCGTTGCCGTACCTGAAAAAAACCACCCCACGCCAGAAAAGTTCGCGATTGCGGATGCTTGCTGTAACTCATTGCTGGAATCACTAGAAATACTGAAAGTTGATGGTTTTATTTGGCCGTTTAGTCGTCGTTAAGGGTGACCCGTGCGCGTTTGCAGGTAAGATAGGCAGGTAGGGAAACCTTATCGAATTTAATTAGTTTTGGAGTGCGCATGAATTTACTAGAACAGCTTAAATCACTAAGTACTGTTGTTGCTGACACTGGAGATCTAGAGGCGATTCAACGATTTAAGCCTGAAGACGCAACGACAAACCCTTCGTTAATTTTAAAAGCGGCAGAGTCTGGTAGCTACGATGGCTTACTGAATGACATTGTTACTGAAGTGAACGCTTTACATTTAACTAAAGATGCAGCTTTAGAAGAAATTAGCGACCGTCTAATTGTCGCTATGGGTGTGGCAATTCTTGAGCATGTACCTGGTCGAGTTTCAACAGAAGTGGATGCTCGTTTATCTTTTGACCAAACGGCTAGTTTAGCTAAAGCCCGTAAGTTGGTTGCTCTTTATGAGCAGGCAGGGGTTAGTCGGTCGCGTATTCTGATTAAGTTAGCGGCAACGTGGGAAGGTATTCGTGCGGCTGAAATTCTTGAAAAAGAAGGGATTCAGTGCAACTTGACGCTAATCTTTAGTTTTGCCCAAGCTCAAGCCTGCGCAGAAGCGGGGGTTTACCTTATCTCCCCATTTGTAGGCCGTATCTTAGATTGGTTCCGTAAGGAAAATCCTGACGCTAACTATGCACCCTCAGAAGAGCCAGGTGTGGAATCTGTCACACGTATTTTTAACTACTTTCGTCAGCAGGGCTACCCAACGGTTGTTATGGGAGCAAGCTTCCGTAATGCCGGTGAAATTATTGCCTTAGCCGGTTGTGATCGGCTAACCATTAGCCCAGCACTGCTAGAAGAATTAGCGTCAACAGAAGGATCGCTAAACGCCTCTCTAGTGGCTACTGATGCATCACCTGTCGAGGTGGATGCTTTAACTGAACCGGCTTTCCGTCACGCGCTTAATGCAGATGCGATGGCAACAGAAAAGTTAGCTGAAGGTATTCGAGGTTTTGAAAAAGACCAAGGAAAACTAGAAGCCTTAATCTTAAACCGTTTGGGATAATGAAGTGGGTGTGACGCTCAAGAATAATCATAAGAGGGCGCTTTAATGTATGTTGGTGTTGATTGCGGTACGCAAGGTACTAAGGTCGTCATTCTAGATACTAAGCAGCAAAAGGTGCGTGGTGAAGGCTACGCTCCTCATGCTTTGGTCAGTGAATCAAATGGCTGTCGAGAGCAATCACCACATTGGTGGACGGACGCCTTTGCCCTAGCGTATCACGCTGCCGTTGAACAAGCGGGTATTTATACACGCTGCATCCGTGGAATTGGAGTCTCGGGACAGCAGCATGGCTTGGTCGTTCTTGATCGTGAAGGGCAGGTTATTCGCCCGGCTAAATTGTGGTGTGATACCCAAACTGCTCCTGAAAATGCTGAGCTGCTCGCTATGTTGGGAGGAGAATCAGGTTCCATTGAGCAATTAGGGTTGGTCTTAGCAACCGGTTATACCCTTTCAAAATTGCTCTGGCTAAAAAAGAACGAGCCAGAAAATTTTGCAAACATAGCTCATATTTTACTACCGCATGATTATATTAATTACTGGCTAACCGGACAGATGGCTACCGAATGCGGTGACGCATCGGGTACGGGTTACTTTGATGTACGCACCCGTCAATGGAATACGGACGTATTATCTCTGATAAGCCCCGATGGACAATTGGCAGATGCACTACCGCCTATCCTTTCAGGGCAGCAGTCCATTGGGCGGGTGCGTAAAGAGCTTGCTCAAGCATTGGGGTTATCTGATAACGTAATCGTGTCCAGTGGTGGGGGCGATAATATGATGGGGGCAATTGGCACCGCTAATATTGAGGATGGCATGGTTACCATGAGCCTTGGCACCTCGGGGACCATCTATGCGTACTCGTCGACGGCTCCCTCCCGCTTGCATCCGGATGTCGCTTCTTTTTGTTCATCTAGCAATGGTTGGTTACCTCTCATATGCACAATGAACTTAACCAGTGCTGCTAATAAAATGCGTGAAACGTTAGGTCTGGACTTAGAGGCGTTCAATCAGTTAATTGCTGATACGCCAATCGGAGCAGAGGGGTTAACCATGTTGCCTTTTCTTAACGGGGAGCGAGTACCAGCCCTACCTGATGCTACGGGCAGTCTGCTCGGTTTAAACATGCAAAACATGACACCAGGCCACTTATGTCGGGCAGTAGTGGAAGGTACAACATTCACTTTACGTTACGGTTTAGACCGTTTAAGAGAATCGGGTGTGCGAAGTGAAACAATCTGCTTGATTGGTGGTGGAGCGAAAAGCCCAGTCTGGCGGCAGTTAGTCGCTGACGTGATGAATACCCGTGTTGTTTGCCCTGTCAGCAGCGAGGCGGCGGCATTAGGGGGAGCTATTCAAGCTGTGTGGTGTGATCTACATGAGCAAGGCCAAGATGTCTCTTTGGGCGAGTTGTGCTCTGATCTAGTCGTAATGAATGACGCGTTGATGGCAGAGCCACAACTGGATGCTGTACAGGCTTATGAACAGGCCTATCAAGCTTACTTATTAGCAGTGGCAGCGCATTATCCTGAAGCCGGAGGTAAGTGATGGCACCGCGTAACGATACGCCTTTAGATACCTCTTTCAAGTTAGAACTTGAGCTTTCAGACCCGCATTATTCGGGATCGGTTCGCTACCTGCAACATGGGGCTGACTCGCCTTTAATTCGTTGGCACTGTCATAAAGAATATGAGCTGCATTTGATTGTGGCAACGTCAGGTAAAATGTTTATAGGCGATTACATTGGCAATTTTAGTCCGATGCATTTAGTTCTGACAGGGCCTCACTTGCCGCATAATTGGATTAGCCGGTTAGATGAAGATGAACCCGCGCCTTTGAGGGATATGTTGCTGCAGTTCTCTGGAGATTTTATTCAGCAATGTAAGGCAATCATGCCTGAAATGAGCATGATTGATGACTTGTTAAAAAAGGCCAGTGTGGGAGTCATGTTTGAGCAAAGTGTAGCCCTAGAGGTTGAGCCCTTGTTTCGTCAGGCTTCTCAGACCAGTGGTTTTAGTCGACTGGTGCTCTTTTTTAATATTCTGGAGCGGCTTTCGCGTGAAAAAGACTATCGCTTATTATCGTCAACATCGTTTGACCCTTTGCTGGACGAGTCAGCAATTGATCGGGTAAACGTTGCGGTAAATTACATCATGCAGCATTACCAAGCGGGGCTTACCTTAGAAGATGTAGCGAGCGAGGTAGGAATGAAGCCGACTTATTTTTCTAAGTTTTTCAAACGCAGTACCGGGATACGGTTTATTGAGTTTGTTAATAACTTAAGAATCAACCGCGCCTGCGAGCGTTTAGTAGGAACAACTGAGTCGATTACGGATATTTGTTTCCAAGTGGGATTCAACAACATCGCCAATTTTAATCGTCGTTTTGTTAGCCTAAAGGGAATGACACCATCTGATTATCGTAAGCAAGCCGCTATGCGCTATTACCGACCTGGTGGGCACATACCAGCACCTAAGAGTGATTAAAAGCTCTGGGGCTCGGTTAATAAAAAGAAGGGGTTGGTGGTAGCCATTTTTAGCTAATAAGCAAAAGTAACGAGCTTGGCTTAGAAAAAATGGTGGTGGGAGATGGATTCGAACCATCGAAGCTTGCGCGTCAGATTTACAGTCTGATCCCTTTGGCCACTCGGGAACCCCACCAGAAGAGGGGGCGAATAATAGAGATAAAAGGAGGTTATGTAAATGCTTTTATGGGCTTTTTTCTCTTTTTTTTCACATGAAATTTAAGACCCTTATATTCTTGCGAGTTGAAAAAATTTCTTAATCTTTTTGTCATGCGGTCGCTATCCCCATGAGAGCTAGGGTTGGCTTGATATTGGCTGGATTCAGGCGTAAATCGGCATAGATTTTCACTAAAATCAAGAGTTGAAATAAAGGCATTTTTCTCTATATTTAGTGCCTGTTTTTTCTGGTTGTACAATATCTAGTGTTTATGACGTAGTTAAGACACTAGTGTTACTTCGGCTTAATATTTCATTAATACCAGCCGAGATCTTTATTAAAAATCAAGAAAAAATTTCACTTTCATCCGTATTTATCTTTTGTGGGGAATGGCTTCGGTATGCAGCAGAATTTGATGGTTACTAAACGTGATGGACGACAAGAGCCGATAGACCTCGAAAAGATTCATCGAGTTGTTATTTGGGCCGCTGAAGGATTAGACCAGGTTGCACCATCAGAAGTTGAACTCAAATCGCACATACAGTTCTACGAAGGCATTACCACATCAGACATCCATGAAACCCTAATCAAGTCAGCGGCTGATTTGATTTCTGAAACCGCGCCCGACTATCAATACCTTGCCGCTCGCTTAGCTATTTTTCATCTTCGTAAGCGAGCATTCGGTAGCTACGAGCCCCCACATTTGTTTGATCATGTAGCAGCGATGGTCGAAGCTGGTCGTTACGATAAGCATCTGATTGAAGACTACACGCGCGAAGAATTTGACGAGCTTAATAGCTACCTTGATCACACACGTGATATGAACTTTAGCTATGCAGCGGTTAAGCAACTGGAAGGTAAATATCTGGTTCAGAACCGTGTCACAGGCGAAATTTATGAAAGCCCGCAGATCCTTTATATGCTGGTGTCTGCGTGCTTATTTGCTTCTTACCCAAAAGAAACGCGTTTGGATTATGTTAAGCGTTTTTATGATGCGACCTCTCTATTCAAGCTTTCGTTACCTACGCCTATCATGGCGGGGGTGCGTACTCCAACACGTCAATTTAGCTCATGTGTACTGATTGAGTGTGGTGATAGCCTGGATTCGATCAATGCGACGGCGAGTTCGATCGTTAAATACGTATCGCAACGTGCTGGTATTGGTATTAACGCTGGTCGCATTCGTGCCATCGGTAGCCCTATACGCAACGGTGAGGCATTCCACACGGGTTGTATACCTTTCTATAAGCACTTCCAAACGGCTGTTAAATCGTGCTCACAAGGCGGTGTGCGTGGTGGCGCTGCAACCTTGTTCTATCCACTGTGGCATTTAGAGGTTGAGTCTTTACTTGTATTAAAGAATAACCGTGGAGTTGAAGAAAACCGAGTTCGCCATCTAGATTACGGGGTTCAACTCAACAAACTGATGTATCAGCGCCTAATTAAAGGTGGAAATATTACGTTGTTTAGCCCGCATGAAGTGCCTGGGCTGTATGATGCGTTCTTTGCTGATCAGGATGAGTTCGAGCGTTTATATGTTCAATACGAGCAAGACGAAAATATCCGTAAACGCACAATAAAAGCCGTCGAGTTATTTGGTTTATTGGCCTCAGAGCGCGCTTCGACTGGCCGTATCTACATTCAGAACGTAGACCACTGTAATACGCATAGCCCATTTGATCCGCTTGTGGCACCCGTTAAACAATCCAACTTGTGCCTTGAGATTGCGTTGCCTACTAAGGCCATGGACGATGTGAATGATCCAAATGGTGAGATTGCCCTCTGTACGCTTTCAGCATTCAACTTGGGAGCGTTAGAAAACTTAGATGAGCTGGAAAACTTATCCGATCTGATTGTTCGTGCTTTAGATAATTTATTGGATTACCAAGATTATCCGATTCCTGCTGCGTTCAATGCGACGGAAAATCGCCGGACGCTGGGTGTGGGTGTGACTAACTTTGCCTATTACCTTGCTAAAAATGGTGTGCGCTATTCGGATAGTTCGGCGAATGGTCTTGTGCACCGTACTTTTGAAGCGATTCAGTACTTCTTGCTTAAAGCTTCTAATGAGTTGGCTAAAGAGAAGGGGCCATGCCCGCTCTTTAATGAAACAACCTATGCTAAAGGCATTTTGCCTATTGATACCTACAAGCGTGAAATCGATGAGTTCTGTGATGAGCCATTACACTACTTCTGGGAAACATTGCGTGAAGACATTCGTGAGTTTGGTTTACGTAACAGTACCCTAACTGCACTCATGCCATGCGAAACGTCATCTCAGATTACAAACTCAACCAATGGTATTGAGCCGCCTCGTGGTTTTGTATCGGTTAAGGCGAGTAAAGATGGGATTATGAAGCAAGTAGTTCCCGAATATTCGGCGCTTAAAGATGACTATGAATTACTCTGGTCAATCCCATCTAATGAAGGCTATCTTCAGTTGGTAGGGATTATGCAGAAGTTTGTTGACCAGTCGATTTCAGCTAACACGAATTATGATCCAACTGTGTTCCCGGGTGATAAAGTGCCTATGAAGCAGCTATTAAAAGACTTGCTGACAGCCTACAAATACGGCCTTAAAACACTGTATTACCATAACACCCGAGATGGTGCGAAAGACGAGCAAGACGACGGTGGCTGTGAAGGCGGCGCCTGCAAATTGTAAGCTAGTATTCATGAGCGCCAGTAAGTGATTATTATGCTTGCTGGTTGCTTCCCCTTTTAAGTCTTTCTTACGCTGTATAGATAACTATGTCCTATTCTACATTTAATCCATCCAGTCATGATGCCACCCTAGAGCCTATGTTTTTTGGCAGAAGTGTTAACGTGGCACGTTACGATAAGCAAAAATATCCTATTTTCGAAAAGTTAATCGAAAAGCAGCTTTCATTTTTCTGGCGTCCGGAAGAGGTTGATTTAAGTAAAGACCGTAAGGACTTTATGAATATGCCGGAGCACGAAAAGCATATATTTTTGAGTAATTTGAAATACCAAACTTTGCTCGATTCGGTACAAGGTCGCTCACCCAATGTTGCGTTTTTACCCATTGTTTCCCTTCCTGAGTTAGAAACATGGTTTGAAACATGGGCGTTTAGTGAAACCATTCACAGCCGCTCATACACGCATATTATCCGTAATATAATTACGGAGCCTTCTGAGGTTTTCGATAAGATCGTTACGAACGAAGAAATCGTTAAGCGTGCCGATTCTGTAACCCGTCTTTATGATGAGTTGATTGAGCTTAATACGGTGTTCTCGATCCATGGCGAAGGGGTGCATACGTTTAAGGGGCGCGTTTATGATGTTTCGATGCGCAATCTTAAGAAGAAGCTGTACCTGACGTTGGTCTCTGTCAATGTATTGGAAGCAATCCGCTTTTATGTAAGTTTTGCGTGCTCTTTTGCGTTTGCTGAGCGAGCTATCATGGAAGGTAATGCCAAAATCATTAAATTGATTGCCCGTGACGAAGCTTTGCATTTAACGGGTACGCAGCACATGTTGAATTTACTGGCATCGGGTAATGATGATCCTGAATTCAAGTCGATTGCTCAAGAGTGCCGGGAGGATGCGTTGGCTATATTTGCTGAGGCGGCTCAGCAAGAGAAGGATTGGGCTCAATACTTGTTTAGTGAAGGATCTATTATTGGCCTGAATGCTCAAATCTTAAGCGATTATGTTGAGTACATAACTAATGTCCGCATGAAGGCATTAGGCTTTTCTGAAATGTTCCCTGCTAAGCAAAATCCATTGCCTTGGATGAATGCTTGGTTGGTCAGTGATAATGTTCAGGTCGCTCCTCAAGAATCTGAAATCAGTTCATATTTAGTGGGGCAAATTGACAACGAAGTTGACGATGGTGATTTTGACGACTTCGATTTCTAGGTGACAGGTATGTCGATTCCACGTATTAAAGTTAATCATTTTCATACGTTTTACTATCAATATGAGCCTACGGTGCTTGATTCATTAGAGGCTCAAGAGATTCCGGCTCCTTACAGCTGTCGTGGCGGATATTGTGGCTGCTGTAAGGTGCGTCTGATTGACGGCGAAGTTGAGTACGTTCAAGAGAGTCTGGTTGATCTTAATGACGACGAGATTTTGACGTGCTGTTGTGTCCCAAAAACACATATTGAAATAGAGCTACCAGAGGATTAACACTCTCAATAGCGTTAGCCGTCTCTATAGCAAGCTGGTTAGTTTGCTAACCCTTCCTAGTAAGATTAATGAGCTGCCTTATATAGTATCTGGCGGCTCTTAATGTCACCACTGTGGTTTTATGTCCTTCTGACTTTGTAAAAGTTATCTACAGAAGAATGATCAGCGCTCAAAATATCCACTGCAACGCGATATCTATGAATAATTCAAGCATTAATCTAGCAAATTTATCTCTTTTTTATAGATAATCCACATACTAATTTTGTAGAACACCTAGGTAAGAAAAAACAAGATTTTTTTTATTAAAAATTCTATTGCTTAATATAAGCTGTTGATTTTAAAGTGTTTATTTGTGTTGGTTGAAAATCGAGCAATTTGCTGACGAGCCAGTAAATACGGGGCTTATAGCAATCTACTAAAAAGATATAAACAAAGTTATCCACAGATATTGGGGAAAAGTGTACAAGCTGTAATAAACGCTTTTTTTTAGCCTGATGGCTCTGTTTTTTCTTTAAGTTCGCATAAATCTTCAATGATGCAACTGCCGCATTTGGGTTTGCGTGCTGTGCATACGTAGCGGCCATGTAGAATCATCCAGTGATGGGCATCAATCAAGAAAGGCTTAGGGATAAACTTTAATAGCTGCTTTTCAACTTCAAGAACATTTTTTCCGGGGGCTATTTTGGTTCGATTAGCGACGCGGAATATATGGGTATCAACAGCCATGGTTGGTTGCCCAAAGGCTGTATTAAGCACAACGTTAGCCGTTTTACGACCGACCCCAGGGAGCGCTTCTAGCGCCTCACGGTTATCCGGTACCGTTGAGTTGTGAAGCTCAATAAGCATTTTGCAGGCCTTGATGACATTGTCTGCTTTGCTGTTAAACAAGCCAATGGTTTTTATATAGCTTTTTAATCCATCTACCCCCAAGGCATAAATGGTTTCGGGCGTATTGGCTATTGGGTATAACTTGCGGGTGGCCTTGTTAACACTGACGTCTGTAGCTTGGGCAGATAAAATAACAGCAATTAGCAGCTCGAAAGGGGTCGTGTATTCAAGTTCTGTCTTGGGATGAGGATTCTCTGCTTGCCAGCGACTAAAAATTTCAAATCGTTTGGTTTTATTCATAAAAAAGAAGCGTTTTGGTCGGTTGGTTAGCTGTCAGGAACTAATAGGGTCATTTGGTTACGCCCATTCTCTTTGGACAGGTACAAGGCTTGATCGGCCATTTTTATCCACTGCTCGTGAGTTTGGAATATGGGGTGTACTTCGGTGAGCCCCATGCTCACGGTATAAGTAATGGTATAATCATCAACCGATACACGTGCCGCGGCTATGAGCTCTTGGATGCGTTCAACGACGCTTTGTGCCTTGCGAGCGGTTGTACCGATTAAAAGCAGTGCAAACTCTTCTCCTCCGTAGCGCCCCACGTAGTCGGTTGTCCGTGTGGCTTCACGTAGAATGTGGGCTAGGTTTTTTAGAACGGCATCACCGGCTAAGTGGCCGTATTGGTCGTTTACTTTTTTAAAGTAATCAATATCTAACATGATTAATGCTGAGCTAGACAAGCTGCGAGCGTAACGAGAGAACTCGTCTTTGAGCCGGTTTTCCCAGAAGCCTCGGTTGTACAAGCCTGTGAGCTGGTCAGTTTCGCTGAGGGTTCGTAGTTGATGGTTCGCCGACTCAAGCTCTTGGCGGCTTAACGCTGTATCAGTAACATCATAGATAAGGATAGCTATTTGCTCGATACGACCCGTTGGAGAGGGTAAGGGTAACAGAGTGGCATTTTGGTACATGGTGGGCGCAAGGCCGGTGATAGGGCGGTAACTTTTAAATTTGAATAAGTACGGGCGCTGTTCCCATGTGATAAAGGATCGGTTCTTTAATAAAAATACCGAGTCGACTTTATGCTTAAACCATTGCACTGGGAGCTCGGGAAAGCGTTCGAAAACGTTCTTTTTGTTCACATCGTTATACAAAAGACCTGAATGGTTTTCCATAAACTCGTTCCATAGCCTAATGCGATATTCCCTATCTAAAATGAGAACGCCGACATCAAGGTTTTGGAGTAAGCTGAGTTGCTGATGTAACTCGGTAACGCTTTGATCTTCTGTGCTCATAAGGTCTCGAAAAATTTGGCTCGGTTATTCATAGTGGTTAAAGAGTCTTCAGTAAAGAGCAATAATAGATCGCAACTGATGGTTTTCTCTCCAATCCGATATCCTATTTCAATAGATAAGGTCTTTTCCCAGTTTTTTTGCTGGGTATCCATTTCTGGTAAGTTACCATGCAACCCGATGATGGAGGGGGGGCCTTGACTAAAATTTACGTCTAACTGTAATGCTAGACTATTTATGAAGGCGCCGCTGAGCACGTTGGCAAGATCAATGAGTATTTCTCGCTCGGCCTCGGGTGTGAGTGCATCGTCGTATCGCATCAATGTTGCCATATCCTTGATGCTTGTTTCGGTGAAAAGTAGCAGCGCTTCTCCGGCTATCCCCGATCCAACAAAGCCTTGGCTGACGGTTGCACTGGCCTCGCGTTGGATATGTGTTTGCAAAGTCATCGCAAGTTCATTAATGCTGATTAAGCGGACCCGGGGGATTGGGAGGTGGATGAAGACTCCCAGTAATCTAGCTAGTCGGTCGCCTGCTCGCCCCATAGCAACGTTAGCGATTTCTTGATAATAGCTTTGTAAATCAATCGTAGTATCTATGGGGTTATGGCGTTTGGGTTGTTCTGAATTAGGGCTTAGCTCTTGTAAAAGGCCATACTGATGCAGAATGTCACTAACGATTTGCTCGTTGATTGGCTTCTTGATGAAATCTAAGGCCCCTAGTGACTTTACGCGCTTGGTTGCGTCGGGTTGTATGTCGCCTGAAACCACGAGTACAAGCGTGGGGAGATCGTCTCGTTGAATGCGCTCTAGGACCTGATAACCATCCATGATGGGCATATTCAAGTCTAAAAATACAAGGTGCCCTAAGCCGTTTTGTATCGCCTCAAGCGCTTCTAAACCGTTTGATGCAAAGGTTATATCAACATTCCAGCCTTGTAGCGACCTCGCCATATGTTTTCTGGCGAGGGAGGAGTCATCACAAATAACGACAGGAATAGGCGTATTCAAAAGCGTTCCTTAATCATGCTGTTTTACTCTCTTTGAAATTACAGGAAAAGTACATTCAAAGAAAACAGAGGTTTGCTTTGAATGTGTACTAGCTGATTTGTCCTGTAACTCTAACTCGGCGGCTTTCGCTGGGTTCTTTTTCGGGCTTACTTTTCGCAGCCTGTTGCTTAGCGCGTGCGTCAATAATGTTTTTAACAGCGATCAACAGTCCTAAACCAACAAATGCCCCAGGAGGTAATATAGCAAACAAAAAGCCTTTGTAATCCTCTATTAGCGTAATTTCCCAGTTTTGCGCCACAGGTCCAAACAATAGCTGCATATTAGCAAAAAGAGTGCCTGATCCTAGAGCTTCTCTTAAGCCGCCTAATACGATAAGTACCAGAGTAAAACCAAGCCCCATCATGAACCCATCAAGTGCAGAAGCTTGGACCGGATTTTTTGAAGCAAATGCATCGGCGCGACCCATGATGACGCAATTGGTAACAATGAGTGGGATAAAAATGCCAAGAATAAGATAAAGCTCATAGGTAACGGCTTGCATTAATAGCTCGATGACCGTTACAAAAGCCGCAATGATCATCACAAACACAGGTAAACGTACTGCATCTGGAACAAACTTTCGGAATATAGAAACTGTTAGGTTGGAACCTGTTAACACCAGTGTGCTGGCCAACCCCAAGCTAAGCGCATTTACGACGGATGCGGTAACCGCTAATAATGGGCATAACCCCAATAACTGAACAAGCGCGGGGTTATTTGTCCATAGGCCATCCGTTGTGATTTTTCGATAATCGATACTCATGATGCATCCTCACGTGGGGCTTGGGTGGCTGTTGAGCCTGTCGTTGGTGCCAGAAGCTCGTCACGGTTTAATTCAAAAAATTGTAGGGCACGGCCTACGGCACTGACAACAGCGCGCGGAGTGATAGTGGCACCGGTAAATTGATCAAACTGTCCACCGTCTTTTTTGACAGCCCATTCAGAATCAATAGCGCCAGTAAATTGTTTGCCGTTGAAGCTTAAGATCCAAGGTGATTTTTTTAAATCAATTTTATCACCCAATCCTGGTGTTTCTTGATGTGCAAGTACTCGAACACCCGCAACGGACGCGTCTGCATTAACGCCTACGATGAGACTAATGTTACCGGAGTAACCATCAGGAGCGATCACCGGTAAAATGACAGCGGTTACTTTCCCGTCTTTCAGGGCTTGGTAAACTCCCGCATTGTCATAACCTAGCTCGGGTGCTGGTATGTGAATTTTGCTGCTCAGAAGATCATTATCAATGTTCGCTTGAGGAATAATTTGATAAAGCGCACTCGCTTCTTCTTGGCGACGGTTTTCGGTAATCGTATCTTTTGTCAGTACTTGTGTTACGGCTATCAGCCCAGCTGTAACAATGGCAAAAATAGAGATGCCCAAGGTGTTTTTACGTAATGAGGCTATAAGCTCCATGACCTACTCCTTCATGCCGCGATTAGCTGACTTATGACCATATGTGCGTGGTTGGGTGTATTGGTCAATAAAAGGAGCGGCTAAGTTCATAATAAGTACACTAAACGCAACCGCATCTGGGTAGTTCCCCCACGTGCGGATAATATAAATTAATAAGCCAATACCTGCGCCATACCAAATTTTGCCAATGTTGCTCGTTGCCGCAGAAACGGGATCTGTAGCGATGAAGAAAGCACCGAAGATTGTCGCGCCTACGCTAATGTGAAAAATTGGATCGGTATAGTTATCCGGTGAAATGATGTAAAAGAGCAACGAGACCGCTGCTAGGGTTAATATAAGAGAGGCGGGCGTGTGCCATGTAAATATTTTTTTATACAGTAAGAAAATACCACCCATGAGATAAGCGGCGCTAACCGCATGCCATGCACCGATGTTGGCGAGCACGCTGGAGCTGCGCCAAATTTCGGTTGTTGTCATGCCTGCTCGGTGACGCATCTCGTCTAGTGGCGTTGCTGAAGTGAAAGCGTCCGCAGCCGTTTGCCATCCTCCAAAAATAACATTGAGCGTGTCTGTAAAGCTGAGTACTTGCCAGCCTTCTGCCGCTTGCATGACAAAAGGACCAGTCCAGCGTGTCATTTCGATAGGGAAAGAAATGAGTACTAATGCATAAGCGATCATCGCTGGGTTAAACGGGTTTTGTCCTATTCCACCGTAAAGCTGCTTGGCGATAACTATGGCTACAAATACGGCAACCGTAGTGAGCCACCAAGGAGCAAATGGAGGGAGGGATAATGCCAAAAGCACCGCTGTAACCAAAGCGCTGTTATCTTTCAAATAGAAGGAGATCGGGCGGTGGCGGGCTTTAATGCAAATAGCTTCAAACATTAAAGCCAGACTGCAAGCTAAGACTAAATTGATAAGAGTGCCCCAGCCGAAGAAAAAGGTCATCGCACAAATTCCGGGCACGGTTGCCAGAATAACCAGACGCATGACCTCAGAGGTGCCTGCTGGTTTATGAACGTGCGGTGATGTCACTCGAATTAGCGCCATAGCGATAATGTTTCCTACTCAAATTGGCTTAAAGTTTTGTTTAATTGTTCGGCATGGTTTTGCGCGGCTACAAGCGACTCTTTTAAACTAGTCAGTTCTGCTTCAGGTTCTGTCTCTTGCTGTTTTTTGATGGCTCGTTCAGCTTTTGTGACAGCCGCTCTAGCCATTGCTGCATCGACTTTCAATTGCTTGAGGTCGATACCTTGTTTCGCGGCATCAGCCTGCTGTTTAGCCTCGACAGTCTCTAGAGCAAGCTTTGCTTCGTTATGCAGCGAGGTGAGCCGGTCAATTTCGGCTTTTAATTCGACAGCGGTGTCAGAACCTGCATCGGCTTCCCCTAATGCCTTTTCGGCTTTTTTGAGCTTGGTACGCATAATCGACACATTCTGTTTCAGTGTCTTTGCGTCAAGCTGGGCCTCTTCTTTCTTGGCGGGGGCAGTTGTGGGTGTCGTACTTTTAGCTTCCGCTTCATAAGCTGATTGGGCGGCTTGGTATTTAGCTGATAATTTTTCGACACCTGCTTTCATTTTTTCGGCCGCAGGGCTGCCTGATTCTATCGCTGCAGCTAATGCTTTTTCGGCCTTATCGAGTGTCGCCTTGGCTTTTTCGGCGTCTTCTTTTAAACCGTTGAGTTTAGGGTTTTCTCCCGGCGCAGTATGGCTAGCCTCGTTGCTTTGTTCGGCGTCGTCGAACGCCTGCTGGGCTGCGGCTGCCTTTGCCTCAAGCTCTTGAACGGTAGTGCGCAGAGATTCAATACCGTCTTGCCCTTTTTCTTCTGCGTTTTTGAGTGCTTGCTGTGCTTTTTTGAGCTTTGTACGAGCCACTGCAGCCTGCGTTTTTAGCTGCTTGAGATCAGGCCCAGATGGAGCGGCGGTAGCCGCGGACTTTTCGGCTTGCTCAAATGCTTGCTGGGCTTCATTGGCTGCTTTTTCGGCCAATTGGTGCTGTTCCGTCAGCTCTGAAAGATCATCCATCCCTTCGGCTTTAGCTTTTTCTAGCGCAGTTTGTGCTTTCTTTAGCTTTGTTCTAGCAATGGCGGCCGCTGTTTTTAGTTTCTTGAGTTCATCGCCAGGCGCTGTTGCTTTAGGTGTAGACTCGCTGGCAGGGGGCGCTTGTTTTGCTTTTTGGGCTTTCGCAGCTTGCTCTGCTCGCTCGCGGCGGCGATTTTCTTTGTCGATCTTCTCTTGCTCTAAGCGTGCCTGACGAGCTTCAAAGCGCTGGCGAGCTTGCTCAGCTTTGCGTTGTTCTGCTTCTTCTTCTCGAATTTCGTTTTTAGCATAACGGTAGTATTGCACCAACGGAATATTGCTCGGGCAAACATAGGAGCACGCGCCACACTCAATGCAATCAAATAGGTTGTGATGTTTTGCTTTTTCAAGTTCACGGCTTTTAGCAAACCAATGTAATTGTTGTGGCAATAGCTCCGCAGGGCAGACCTGCTCGCATAAACCGCAGCGTATGCACGCTAGTGCGGGTGGGGCGGGCGGCATTTCATCTAACGTGGCGGCGATGATGCAGTTTGAGGTTTTAATTACTGGGATCTGATCGTCTTCAATAGTGAATCCCATCATTGGCCCACCCATAACTAAGCGACTTAGCTTATTTTCTTGCAAGTCGGCAGCTGTGAGCAGCGTTTTGAAAGGCGTTCCAATTAAAGCCTCTAGATTTTGTGGTTTTCTAACGGCATCGCCAGTTACGGTCACAATACGTGAAATTAAAGGTATGCCCTGTGTAACCGCTTGATGAATTGCAGCAGCGGTGCCCACGTTTTGACATACGATGCCTACATCGGCGGGAATTTTGCCGCTAGGGACTTCCACACCTGTTAATAATTTAATGAGTTGTTTTTCGCCGCCTGAAGGGTACTTTGTTGGCACGACAACAATATCGATGTTAAGAGAACTACCCCGTACCGCTTCCTCTAAAACACGTATGGCATGTGATTTGTTATCTTCAATACCGATCAAAATATGGCTGGGGCGTAGCAGATAATTAATGATCTCTATACCGCCAATAACTTGTTCTGCACGCTCACGCAACAGCATATCGTCAGCTGTGATGTAGGGTTCGCACTCAGCGGCATTGATCACTAACGTGTTAACTATGTGGTCATCGCCAAGATGTAGCTTGATATCTGTAGGGAAGCCAGCGCCGCCCATACCGGAAATGCCATGGTGCCGGATATAGTCGATAAGCTCATTCTGTTTAAGCTGGGTATAATCGGGTAAACCGGTATGGTCAATCCATGTGTCTTTGCCATCGGTTTCTATAACAATACAAGGGGCGCTTAAACCAGATACATGGGGTACAGGCTTAGGCGCAATTTCGATTACGGTGCCGGACGAAGGAGCATGGACTGAGGTACTAATTTTGCCCTGCGCAAGAGCAATGACCTGGCCTTTGAGTACATGGTGCCCTGGTTGAACGCACGGTTTTGCCGGTGCACCAATGTGCTGTTGCAAAGGAACCGTTAATTGCGCTGGTACGGGGGCTGGCCGTATGGGCGAACGTGTTGATTGCTTTTTGTTTTCGGGTGGATGGATACCACCATGAAAGGCGAATATTTTGCCCATTATGCTGCGCCTCGCTGCTCACTTCCTCGGCCTGAGTCGGTTGCAATTAATGCAACGCCCGGCACGGGCTGCTCCCATTTCCATGTGTTTAACGTGGTTGGGATAGGTAACATATCAATACAATCAACAGGGCAGGGTTCTACGCATAGATCACAGCCTGTGCATTCTGAGGTTATTACGGTGTGCATTTGTTTTGCTGCGCCAACGATGGCATCGACAGGGCAGGCTTGAATACACTTGGTACAGCCGATGCACTCGTCTTCACGAATGTAGGCTATTTTTTTGATTTGCTCTTCGCCGTGCTCGGAATCCAAAGGTACTGCTTCAACGTCTAATAGGTCTGCTAATGCATCGATGGTGCTTTGGCCTCCGGGAGGACACTTGTTGATAGCGTCGCCATTAGAAATGGCCTCGGCATACGGACGGCATCCAGGGTAGCCACACTGCCCGCACTGTGTTTGTGGCAATATATCGTCAATTTGATCAACGATAGGGTTACCTTCTACCTTAAATTGAACGGCGGCATAACCGAGAATTAAGCCAAACACGACGGCTAAACCCAGCAAGACCAATATGGCAATTAATACGGCACTCATTATTGACACCTACTAAAACGAGACGAGGCCGGTAAAGCCCATAAATGCTAGTGACATTAAACCTGCGGTTACCATGCCTATGGCAGCTCCACGAAACGGTGTAGGAACATCGGCAACAGCAATACGCTCACGGATAGCGGAAAACAAGATAAGCGCTAACGAGAAGCCAACGGCGGCGCCAAATCCGTAAAAGATAGACTCCATAAAGCCGTTTTGCTTTTTTATGTTCAATAGTGCTACACCCAGCACGGCACAGTTAGTTGTGATAAGGGGTAAGAAAATGCCTAGCACCTTATAGAGAAGAGGGCTCGTTTTCTTAACCACCATCTCGGTAAACTGCACAACGACGGCTATAACCAATATAAATGAAATGGTTCTTAAGTAGCCTAAATCGAAAGGTTGTAATAAGTATGTATACGCAAGGTAGCTACAGACAGATGACAGTGTCAGTACGAACGTGGTCGCTAATGACATGCCCATGGCGGTTTCTAGTTTATTAGAAACGCCCATAAACGGACATAGCCCTAGGAACTGCACTAGAACGAAGTTATTCACTAATACTGTGCTGACGAGAATCAGAAGGAAATCGGTCATATTGTCTGCTTCAAAACGTTTTCCGACGGCTAAAGACCGTCGGAAAGGTTAATGAGTACCTTGCTGGTATGCGTTAACGTTACCAACGTTTACCATGTGGTAACGGCGACAGGTAATGCTAAAAAAGTCTTTTTCGAGCAGCCCGTCGCTGAATTAACGCAATTATACCAGATCTTGCTCCCGCAACGAGGCTACTGCTTGCTTGAGTTGATCTGAATCTAGCTCATTATTGGCTGTTAACAGCAAATCAGTGTTGCTAGTGCCGGTATCGGTTAACACAATGATGCCCTGTTGTTTTAGGAGTTGGGCAACGGCATCAACTTTATCGGCTAGCTCAGCTGTAATCTCGGTGCTAACCAGCGCTGAGGCAACACGGCCTTGATCAAACAGAGCTTTTTCAAGCGAATAGATCAGGCTGCTCGCATAAGGACCTTCAACTTTGACAATAGCGGCCTTCTGGCCAAAACGGCCTGCGCGATCTTTTGCTGAGACTTGTGAACTCTCAAATAAGTTGAGGTCGGCTTGCTGATCGGCTTCAATCATCATGCCAGCTGCTACTGTTTCGTTTGTTAGACGGTCTACGACAATAAAAGAGCCAGTGCCACGGAACGATTTGTAGTTGTCAGCGATGATTGAGCGCTCTAGTGTTAGCTCACAACGGCCAATCTCATTAAGACCTAAGGTGGCGGTTGATGACGTTTCCAAGGTGTTAACATCAATTTTATGGCGTATAGCAGTAATTGAGCCAGCAACGCGACTAGTTAACAATTTGATATCGTACTGTTTGCCTTGAACCAATGAGTTTTCAGACATCCATACCAGTGAAGCATCGAAACGATTAGTGGTACGTGGGACCTGAGCACTATTGACGAGGACATCACCGCGCGAGATGTCGATCTCATCTTCTAGCGTTAATGTAATAGCCATAGGAGGGAAGGCTTCAGGGATTTCGCCGTCAAAAGTAACAATCGATTTTACGCGTGAGGTTTTGCCAGAAGGCATAACGGTAATTTCATCACCGGGGCGAACAACACCCGATGTTAACGTGCCGCAATAGCCGCGGAAATCCAGGTTTGGGCGGTTAACATATTGAACGGGGAAGCGTAATTCATCAAAGTTCTGATCATTGATAACCGGCACCGTCTCTAACAACTTCATTAATGGCTGGCCATCGTACCAAGCCATTTTTTCAGAGGCGTTAACAACGTTATCGCCTTTTAATGCTGACATCGGAACAAATTGAATATCCGGCAAATCCAGCTGATTAGAGAAAGCGAGGTAGTCTGCTTTGATTTGCTCGAATCGATCTTCGCTAAACTCAACGAGGTCCATTTTGTTGACAGCAATAATCGTGTGCTTGATACCTAATAGCGATACGATAAAGCTGTGGCGTTTAGTTTGCGTTTGTACACCATAGCGAGCATCAATCAGGATGATGGCTAGATCGCATGTCGAAGCACCGGTAGCCATGTTGCGCGTGTATTGTTCGTGCCCTGGGGTGTCCGCAATGATAAATTTGCGTTTGTCTGTCGAAAAATACCGATACGCGACATCAATTGTGATTCCTTGCTCGCGTTCGGCTTGTAAGCCATCAACTAGCAATGCGAGGTCTAGTTCTTCGCCAGCGTTACCTACACGAGCGTTATCACTTTGGATTGCCGCGAGCTGGTCTTCATAAATCATTTTTGAGTCATGTAAAAGACGACCAATAAGTGTGGATTTGCCGTCATCTACGCTGCCGCATGTCAAAAAGCGCAGTAGCTCTTTGTTTTCGTGCTGGTTTAAATACTCTTTGATGTCGCTTGAAATAAGATCAGACTGGTGGCTCATGAGTTTTACTCTCTACAAATTCGTTCCTAAAAATGGATGCAATACAGGCTTTGTACTGCGCTAGGCATTTATCCTGCCTCTAACGCGTTGGCTTGCGTTATTGAAGCGGGATATTGTTGTGCCTAGAAGTAACCTTCCATTTTCTTTTTCTCCATTGATCCAGATGAATCGTGGTCAATGGCGCGGCCTTGGCGTTCCGATGTGGTCGTTAATAGCATTTCTTGAATGATCTCAGGCAATGTTGCTGCGTCAGATTCAACAGCCCCAGTTAATGGGTAGCAGCCTAACGTACGGAAACGCACATTTTTCATCATGGGTTTTTCGCCTTCTTGCAAAGGCATGCGCTCGTCGTCGACCATAATGAGCATGCCATCGCGCTCAACCACAGGACGGATGTCTGAGTAGTAAAGAGGAACAATCGGAATGCTCTCTAGGTAGATGTATTGCCAAATATCTAGCTCTGTCCAGTTGGATAGTGGGAAGACACGAATGCTTTCGCCTTGGTCAACACGTGTGTTGAAGATGTTCCATAGCTCAGGGCGCTGATTTTTTGGGTCCCAGCGATGGTTCTTATCGCGGAAAGAAAACACGCGCTCTTTAGCTCGTGATTTTTCCTCGTCACGACGGGCACCACCAAAAGCGGCATCAAATTTATATTTGTTGAGTGCTTGCTTGAGTGCCTGCGTTTTCATGATGTCGGTGTGCTTAGATGACCCATGAGTAAATGGGCCTACGCCCATATCTACACCTTCTTGATTGATGTGGACGATCAAGTCCATGCCTACTTCTTCGGCCATTTTGTCACGGAAACTGATCATTTCCTTAAACTTCCATGTGGTATCCACATGCAGTAGAGGGAAGGGAGGCTTGCCAGGGAAAAAGGCCTTGCGAGCAAGGTGCAGCATAACAGCTGAGTCTTTACCGACAGAGTAAAGCATAACTGGGTTGTCAAACTCAGCGGCTACTTCGCGAATAATTTGGATACTTTCTGATTCCAGCTGTTTTAAGTGGGTCAGACGGTGTTCTGGTAAAGATGTCATCAGTATGTGCCTACTCATTTAACTTTAAAATAGGTTAGTCGAAGCTGAAGGTTGTGGGTGCAGCTCCTCTAGAATGGGGCGCATTATTGCAAAGACGCTTATCTAATAAAAGGAATAAATAGCAATCTTGTTATTTCTAAATGGAATATAAGGCGGTGTGCTTAGAGCAAACGCTTAGGTTTGGTGAGGTAATGTCTCTTATATCGCCTTTTGGTATAAGAAAATAAAAAACTATTATTTTAGGTTATATAAATTACTGGTATTATGTCGCATAGAAATTTATCTGCACAATGATACTGGTATCTGACGTTTATGGAATTTGCTTATAGCTTTGCTGGGCTGCTAGTTGGCTTTGTTGTCGGACTTACAGGTATCGGCGGTGGGGCATTAATGACCCCTATTTTGATTGTGATATTTGGCATACCTCCGGTTGTTGCCGTGAGTACGGACCTTATATACGCGTCTGTGACCAAAAGTGGTGGGGTTTTTGCGTATGCGCGTAAACAATTAATTGCATGGCGGGTTGTGATTTTACTGTTGTTGGGTAGTATTCCCGGCAGTCTGCTGACCCTTAATTATCTAAAAGGGTTTGCTGATTTATCGCAAATCGAGCATTTGATGAATCTGACGTTAGGTTTTTCATTAATCCTAACGTCTATTGCTGTTTTTGGGCGTAACCGCATTCGTGAGTTTGCGCTGCAGCAAGAGAGTAAACCATGGGTATCTAGCGCACGAAAAATAAGACCTTATGTAACTTTTGTTATGGGTCTTGTGCTGGGGTGCTTGGTCACATTATCTTCCGTCGGTGCAGGTGCGCTGGGAACGGCGCTGTTGATTACCTTGTACCCAAGGATGAGCATGCCAACTATCGTTGGTACCGACTTATTTCACGCTGTTATTTTGACGGGTGTGGCGGGAGCTGGCCATTACACTATGGGTAGTGTGGATTTGGCGTTGCTGGGGTATTTGTTAATAGGTTCTTTGCCGGGCGTGTTTGTCGGCAGTTACCTAGGTGCAAAGCTGTCGCCTAAGGTAATGCAGCCTATTATGGGATCTGTGTTGTTTGCTATCGGCTTGCGCTTTGTCTTGGCAGGCTGATCATAATTAGAAATTTTAGACATTAATTAAGAATCAAAGTGGGCAGTTAACTGCCAAATGGGTGAAACATGTATCAGTATAATGAAGTCGATCAGACGCTGGTTCAGGAACGAGTCGAGCAGTTCCGAGATCAGACACGACGTTTTTTGGCCGGTGAGCTGCCAGAGGATGATTTTTTAGCGCTACGATTAATGAATGGTTTATACATTCAGCGTTATGCGCCAATGTTGCGCGTGGCAGTGCCGTACGGTCTGATGTCTTCTACTCAGATGCGTAAATTGGCTCATATTGCCCGTAAGTATGATAAGGGTTATGGTCACTTCACCACCCGAACTAACATTCAATATAACTGGCCTAAGCTGGAAGATGTACCTGATATTTTGGCTGAATTGGCTGAAGTGCAGATGCACGCTATTCAGACTTCTGGTAACTGCATCCGTAACACTACAACGGATGAGTATGCAGGTATTAATGCGAACGAGATTGAAGATCCGCGCCCGTATTGCGAGATTATTCGCCAGTGGTCAACATTGCATCCGGAATTCGCTTATTTACCACGTAAATTTAAAATAGCAGTAACAGGTGGTCCTGAAGATCGTGCCGCTTCTCAAGTGCACGATATAGGTCTACATATTGTGCGGAATGATGAAGGTGAGGTTGGTTTTGAAGTGCTGGTTGGTGGTGGTTTAGGCCGTACGCCGTTTATTGGTAAGGTAGTACGCAGCTTTCTGCCAAAACAGCATTTGTTATCTTATCTGGATGCTATTTTACGTGTTTATAACCTCAATGGGCGTCGTGATAACAAATACAAAGCGCGTATCAAAATTTTAGTAGATGCGATGGGTGTTGAAGCATTTTCTGAGTTAGTCGAAGCAGAATGGCAATCCTTTGGTAAGGATGGTCAGTTGACATTGACTGAGGCTGAAATTGAGCGTGCTAAATCATTCTTCAAACCGCTGGATTATGATCTTTCTGCGGCTAATGACACCAGCTTGGCGCAGCAATTAGCAGATGATAAAGCCTTTAATGCTTGGTATGAGCGCAATACGGTAGCACACAAAGTGGATGGCTATCGTGCAGTGGTTGTGTCTCTTAAGCCGCTGTTGAAAGCACCGGGCGATATTACTGATGCGCAAATGGATTTGGTGGCTGATTTGGCTGACCAATACAGCATGGGTGAGATTCGCTCTACGCATCATCAAAACCTCGTTTTGGGTGAAGTTAAAAAATCCGATCTATACGCGTTATGGAAGGTGTTAGAGGCTAATGAGTTGGCGCGTGCCAACGTCGGTACGTTAACCGATATGATTTGCTGTCCAGGCTTTGATTTCTGTGCTTTGGCAAACGCTAAAACCATTAATATTGCAGAGCAGATCAACCAGTGTTTCGATGATTTGGATCATTTGTATGATCTGGGTGATATACGACTCAATATGTCTGGCTGTATCAATGCATGTGGTCACCATCATGTCGCTGATATTGGTATTTTGGGTGTGGATAAGAAAGGCGAAGATTGGTATCAAATTACGCTGGGTGGCTCATCTAAAGCCGATGCACGTCTAGGTAAGGTGCTGGGTAAGGCGGTTGCCGCGGATGATGTTGCTAAAACCCTGCAAACTGTTTTGTCGGTCTATGTTGAAAACCGCACTGAAGAAGAGTCGTTTGCTGACACTGTTCAGCGCTTAGGTATTGCACCGTTTAAGGAGAGAGTTTATGCCCCTGTTAATTAATCGAGCGGTTGCTGAAAATGATACATGGCAGTTTGTCTCTGCGGATGCTATCGAGGCGAATGCGGACTTACCGGTAGGTGATATTGTCGTTCCTTTTGCCTATTACCTAGAGAATAAAACACAGTTACTGGCGCGTGAGGGAAAAGTGGCTGTGGTCGTCAATGGTGATGATGATTTGCAGGCGCTTATTGCTTGTTTGTCTGAGCTGTCATTGGTGGCAATTGATTTCCCTGCTTTTCGTGATGGTCGTGGTTTCAGTATTGCGCGTAAGGTTGTGCGCGCAGGCTTTAAAGGAGAGGTGCGGGCTGTAGGTGATGTTGGTCGAGACCGCCTAGAGTACATGGAAAACTGTGGCTTTAACGCTTTTGATATTAGTGATGAGGCGTTTAGTGATGACACGCTTAAAGCGTTCACTGAAATTACGGTGAACTATCAAGGTACAGCTGCAGATCCGCGTCCTATTTTCCGTCGTTAAGCCTAATAAGGTGAGATTCTCCTGCCAAATACGTGCAGGAGAAAGGAGTGAAATGTAATGAGTATTGATTTAGCGGCTGCTAATGCGGCGCTTGAGGGTAAAACGCCTCAAGAAATTATTGCCTGGGCAATAGAAAACTCTGAGAACCCGTTAGTAACTACGAATTTTCGACCTTACGAATCCGTCATACTGCATATGGCTGTTCAAGCAAAGCCTGATATTAAAGTGTTATGGGTTGATTCGGGTTACAATACATCAGCTACCTATCGCTTTGCTGAAAAAGTAATTCAAGACTTAAACTTGAATGTAGAAACATACATTCCTCAGCAAACATCGGCGCGCCGTAATGTGTTGATGAAAGGTATTCCTGATGTAGGTGATGAGTTACATGATGAGTTTACTCGTCAAGTTAAGCTTGAGCCTTTTCAGCGTGCTTTGGCCGAGTTGAAGCCGGATTTGTGGCTAAACGCGATTCGTAAAGATCAGACCGAGTTTCGCCAGTCACTTGAAATTGTTTCTGCCAGCAAAGACGGCATAATTAAGGTGGCTCCATTATTCAATTGGACAGATGCTGATCTTGAGGCGTATCTTGAACAGCATAATCTGCCAAACGAGCATGATTACTTTGACCCTACAAAAGCGGTTGAAAATCGCGAGTGTGGATTGCACACTCAGCTGTAACTTTACTCGCTAATTTCCACTGAATGGGCCTGAAGTGATCATTGCCTGAGCCATTAAGGTTTTGTTGGCTCGTTCAGTCATTGAGGGTTCATTGTGGATTTTTTACCTCTCTTCTTTAATCTTAAAGGTCGTCAGGCGCTATTAGTTGGTGGTGGCGATGTCGCTTTGCGCAAAGCGCGTTTGCTAAAACGGGCTGGCGTGTCGTTAACGGTTGTTTCTCATGCGGTTGTTGATGAGCTAAGGCTTATGCTGCGTGACCCTGATGATCAAATCATTATCGGTGAGTATCACCCGTCATTGCTTGATAGTAAGTGTTTGGTAATAGCTGCAACCGATGATAACGCGCTGCATGAGCGGATTCATTTTGATGCACTCGATAAGAATGTCCCCGTTAACGTTGTGGATACGCCTGCGTTATGCACGTTCATATTCCCCGCTATTGTGGACCGTTCCCCTATCGTTATTGGTATTACTTCTGGCGGCGAATCACCTGTATTGGCAAGGCTGCTTCGGGCGCGTTTAGAAACGCTAATCCCTTCAGGGTACAGTCGCTTGGGTGGTTTGGCTGCCCGATTTAGAAGCCAAGTGAAGGCACGCTTTACATCGTTGAATGATCGTCGTCGCTTCTGGGAAAATGTGTTAGAAGGTCAGATCGCGGAAAAGGTGTTTTCTGGGCGCAATGAAGAGGCGGAAGCACAGCTGAAAACGGCTATAGAGCAAGGCGATACGGGGCATAGAAGTGGAGAGGTCTACCTGGTAGGGGCTGGTCCCGGTGATCCTGAGTTGCTTACGTTTAAAGCGTTGCGCTTGATGCAGCAAGCAGATGTCGTCTTTTATGACAACCTTGTGTCCAAAGAAGTGTTGGATCTTTGTCGTCGTGACGCAGACTTGGTGTATGTTGGTAAGCGTCGAGATAACCATGCTGTCCCACAGGAAGGTATTAATCAGCTGTTGGTTGAGCATGCTAAAAAAGGAAAACGTGTTGTTCGCCTGAAAGGTGGAGACCCTTTTATTTTTGGTCGTGGTGGCGAAGAGCTGGAAGAGTTGAAAGCACATGGTATCCCTTTTCAGGTGGTGCCGGGCATTACCGCTGCAAGTGCTTGCTCCACGTATGCTGGTATTCCGTTAACGCACCGAGGCTACGCGCAGTCAGTTAAATTTGTAACCGGTCAGCTTAAGAATCGCCAGCAGGCCTTAGAGTATGCGGAGCTAGTGCACCCTAATCAAACGGTGGTGTTTTATATGGGGCTCCATACCTTGCCTGTTTTGGTTCAAGGTTTGCTGGATCATGGTAAGCCGTCTGCCACGCCGATTGCTATTGTGTCTAAAGGGACGGCGGCCGATCAGCGTGTATTGACGGGAACCCTAGAAGATATCGTTGATAAACAGGCCGATGCGAAGCTAGAGGCACCTGCCCTGATCATCGTGGGTAAAGTGGTTGATCTTCACGAGCAGCTTGCGTGGTTTGGCCAGCAAGAGCAGGGTAATGTGACCCATGCTTTAGGAATGTTGAAAACGACCGCCGAAAAGTAGCGTAAAGGTGGGCGGCACTCAGGTGGTGGCACGCATCACTTGAGTGTTTGTAGCATGCTATTGGCCAAGGTTTGCATACGTTGTAAGCCGATATCCGCTTTTTCTAAAAAATCTTGGTCGGCTTGGGTTGGGTTGTACCAAAATGTGCCTGAAACATGACAGCGCTTAGCTAGTTTGTGAATGCCTAAGTCTTCAAGAGTGTACCCTAGTTGGGTCCATCGCTCCGTTAATTGAGCCTCAGTTTGATGGCTCCTTATGCCCGCGTTATTAATGTGCTGAACATAGACTGAAGTAGCCCTTGCTGCTAAAACAACTTCTCGTAAAGCAGAGATAGACTCCAGTTTGCGCTTATTATTGGCTCTATTTAGATTGGTAAGCCATTGAGTAGCGTGTTTGATTAGCTGCCATAGCGGGATCCCTGTTTCCAATGCGGGCATGTGCTGTCCTTATAACCGGCTTTGTTGATATAGAGATGACGATTAGATCGTTTTTTTAGCCTGAACCTTTCGAACTGAACGCTATCACAGATACAGCCAATTTATTAGTACGCTCGTTACTATTTCAAATGGCTTATGCGAGAATGCTCACACTCAGATAGTGGGGAATCCAGTGTAGCTTTTTTTGTTATCTATAGCAGACAAAGCTTATCTATTTGCTTTAAATTTATAGCTGGTTGTTCTACTATTGTCGGCCATCAGATGATGGATGTTTTACTGACACAGGATGTTGTTTAAATGGACTTAAGACTCACAGTTACCAGTGGGCAGCGCCAGTTACTTGGTGATGTCTATCAAGTTGATGTTAATTCAGACATTTTTTCTATTGGAAGGTCTGCGGACAATACGTGGGTTCTACCCGATGCTCGCCTTCATATCTCCAGCAAGCACTGTGTTATTCATAAAAAAAATGACGAGTACCATCTAACCGACATCAGTACGAATGGTGTTTTCGTTAATGATGACGAAGATCCTGTAGGACGTGGTCGGACGGTTATTCTAAAAAATGCCGATATGTTGACGATCGGCGAGTTTAAAATCAGAGTGGACTTGCGTTCGCCCTTTGATGGTGCTGCTTCTCAAACCGACATAGAGGAGCTGCTAACACCTAACGATACTAGTGAGACGACACCTGAGTTCTCTGAAATTATGGATCAGGTGGCAGTCCAAGGTGAGCGAGAGATCGCTATTAGCGAAATTGATGAACTACTCGCTCCTAAAAGTAACCAGTTGTCTTCTGAAACACCAAGTGTCAGTGAGTTAATGGCCCCGGTTTCTCCCGAGCGGGAGCAGTTCAAGCCACCAGAAGCCAAACAGCCTTCAGTGCGACCTCAAACTGCTAACCGTGATGCGTTGTTAAATGATGCGCCACAGGCCGATACCGACAAAGAGCCTGCTCCATCTATTCCTGATAACTGGTTGGATTTGTTAGGTCAGCCGCCTGCTAGCGATAGAGCGCCTGTTGAGCCGGTAGAAAAACCAGCGGTAAGTACTTCAAGCCCTGCACCTGCTAAGTTGGCAGTGGATGTGCCTGCACCTTCTGTTGATGAGGAGTTTGAAGGGTTGATCAATGCTGCTTCTACTTCTACTTCTACTTCTACTTCTACTTCTACTTCTACTTCTACTTCCACGCCACGCAAGCCGTCAACAGAAAAAGCGTCCTTAAGTACTCCTGTTGAAAGCGCAGAGCCACCCGCTACTAAACAGGCTGTTGTTGATGCGGTTGAGCCTGCAGCTGATTCAATTATTGATGCTGCATTAGCTTTGTTAAATGAAAAGCCTGCAGCGCCTCCTAAACCAGATCCAGCGCCAGTGCTTGATAAAGAGCAGCAAGACGCCGAAAACGAGTTGGCTGCGCTGCTGAATAAAGAACCAAAAAATGCGCCGGTTAAATCGACCTTCGAGGAGAAGGATGGCTCCGCATTTGCGGTTCGCCCTGAGCCTGAGGTGACGCTTGCACAAACTCAATTTGAGACAGTGACTCATCATCAGGCGCCACTCCATGAGCCGCTAGAGACAAATAAGACACCTTCGACGGGTGAGGTAGGTCAATCGGATCTCTTTGACGAGTTTTTAGAAGCGGCGGGTATCCCTGTTGCTTTGCTGGAAGGCAAAGATAAATCACAGCTTGCTCAAGAAATGGGCGCTATGATTAAGAACTATTCTCAGGGAGTAGTAGAGACCTTAGCGACGCGTAGTTTGGTTAAAAGTGAATTTCGTCTGCAGCAAACTATGATTCGCCCAGTAGATAATAACCCTCTGAAATTTTCGCCATCGGGAACAGAAGCATTAAAAATTATGATGCTAGCTGATTCGGCTGCTTACATGTCAGCGCCACGAGCGGTAGATGAGGGCTTTAAAGATATTCAGGCACACCAGTTGGCGATGATGTCCGGTATTCAAGCCGCTTTTGCTCACTTGTTAGAGCGCTTTAATCCGGAAGATTTGCAACGTAAATTTGATCGTCGCCCGCGTCATCAAAAGGGTATTTTGGGGCGGCAGCGCGTGGATTATTGGCTTGAGTATGTCGATTTTTATGATGATATCTGCGCCATGATGGAAGATCAATTTCAAGACCTGTTTTCCGCCGAGTTTGGTAAAGCTTATGAAGATCAGTTAAGGAGTTTGGATAAATGATGGTACTACGGCATGTTGCTAGTCTGATTCTATGTGTCGCTTTATTATCAGGGTGCTCATCCATGAACCCTTTTTCTGAAGACGAAGAAACTAATATCAAGCTCGAAATGGTTATAGAAGCCGCGCATGATGTTAACCCTGATAGTAACGGTGTGCCTTCACCAATAGAGATCCGTTTGTATCAGTTGAATTCATTGTCGGAGTTTGATCAGGCTGATTTTTTCACGCTTTATAATGAAGAGCCTTTACAGTCGACATTATTAGATACGCGCATTTTCTTGATGAGCCCTAGCCAATTAGAAGAGCTTAAAACTGACCTTAAGCCTGACGCGCAATATATAGCGATCATTGCGGCTTATCAGGATATTGATAATGCAGTCTGGAAAGATGTGATCCAGGTACGTGACTCGCGCGGCTTTTTGAAAAGAATGATTAGTTCGCAAAAGGTAATGACATTGCGGGCTTTAGCGTTGACAAGCCGCATACTGCTGACCGATCAGGAGTAAGGCAATGAGTTGGCATAAAAAGGTCGCATGGCTTGAGGGGATGTTTATACGCCCTCAGCATTTTCAGCAGCAGGATCGCTATGTTGAAGGAATGGTCTCATCGCTCAATGCTCAATTAACCAGCTATGGTTGGGGAATATCAGAGCTTGATATTGATGAGTCGGCTTTACGGTTGGGTAATATAGTCATAAGGCGTTGCCGCGCTATTTTACCTGACGGTACTCCTATTAATGTACCAGCAGAGGATGATGTCCCCGAACCCATATCGCTCAGTGTTGAGGATGAGGGGGGATTGATTTATCTAGGGTTGCCGTTATGGCGAGCCGGCGCAAAAGAGATGGATAGACAAGCAGCACCTGATGCCAATGCACGCTTTCGTATTGATAATATCGAAGTTTCTGACGTCGTCATGGGTAGTCGGAGCTTGGCTGATGTGGAGGTTGCAGGGAAAAAATTATCCGTGCTATCGCAGCAGCAGTATCATCAGCAATATTCGGCAATACCTATCGCGCGAGTTAAGCTGATTAAAAATCGTTCGGTGATTCTGGACGAAGGGTTTATTCCGCCAGCGCTTGATTTCCTTGCGGTAGAAGGGCTTGGCCGTAGTTTGAAAGAAATCCATGGCTTGACCCATATGCGAAGCGAAGCATTAGCTGAACGTATTAAGTCAACGTCCGGTGGTGGCTCTGCCGAAATGGCCGACTTTCTACTACTTCAATTGTTAAATCGATACGAGCCAGTGTTGGCGCATTATCTAGTCAGTGATCAACTACATCCGCAAACTGTTTATCAAACATTAATTCAGTTCGCAGGTGAGTTGGCTACATTTACACATCCCGATAAAAAAGTAGCTGAGATGCCGGTTTATCAGCATCTAGATTTAGAAGCTACCTTTACGGCACTAGAGCAACTATTACAGCAGCCACTCAGTACAATGCTGGATCAGAGCGCGGTTCGAATCGAGCTGAGCGAAAAAGGCTTTGGGATTAGAGTAGGGTTTATTCCTGAAACAGAAATAGCGGCGACTAATTTTGTGCTGTCGGTTAGAGCGGATATGCCTCGTGAAGATTTACGTCGCTTGTTTCCGGTGCAGGCTAAAGTGGGGCCAATTGAGCAGATTAATAACTTAGTTAACAGACAGTTGCCAGGCGTAAGAATTGAGCCTCTACCTGTTGCTCCAAGGCAAGTTCCCTATTATTCGGGTGCTGTCTATTTTGAGTTGGATACGCAAGGGCAATGGTGGAATGTGATACATGCCTCTAAAGGATTGGCGTTGCATATTGGTAATCAATTTCCCGGTGTTAAATTAGAGTTATGGGCTATTAAATAGCGCCTTACTAGCAAACATGGATGTAATGAAAAATGGATTTTAAAGGTGATCGCACGGTTATAATCCCGACGCCGGGAGGAAGACCAGCAACAGCAGATGTAGCACCTGCCCAAACGTTTAGCGATAGTGGTAATTGGAGCACCTTGTTTGATGATGCTGATAAGTTCATCAGTTCAGGGTTTAATCGCTTAGAAAATGCAGCGTTCAAGCTGCTTTCACTGATTCCCACAATTAAAAAGTCTCATTCCAACCCAAGTGCGGGGTTGTTGCGTCAGCAAATGGTCGAGGAAATCGAGCAATACGAAGCCGTTGCGCGCAAGTCGGGCATTGATTCTCGGACGGTTATGATAGGACGTTATATCCTCTGTTCTGTGCTAGATGAAGTTGTGCTCAATACCCCTTGGGGTGGACAAAGTGATTGGCAAACGCGCAGTTTACTCAGCCATTTTCATAAAGAAACGTGGGGCGGCGAAAACTTTTTCGTAATGCTCGAAAACCTTGAAAAAGATCCTTCAACCAATATCGATTTGTTGGAGTTGATGTATGTATGCCTAACACTCGGTTTTGAAGGTCGTTATGCTGTCGAAGCTGATAGGGTGGGGCGTTTGGCTGAGGTGCGGGCACGTTTATATCGCACGATACGTACACAGCGTGGGGAGCCTGCACGACAGTTATCGCCGCATTGGCAGGGCGTAACCGTTGCAAACCGCAATTTGCGTCGCTTTATGCCGTTATGGGTTTTTGCTTCCGTATTAGCAGGGGCTCTATCAATCATATTTTTCTATTTATTATATCAACTTAACCAAATATCAAACCCTCCTTACCAAGCATTAGCAACACTGGGTAGTGAGGCTGAAACATCTTTTGACCGCCCTAAAGTGGTTGATTTGTCGGCACTGCAAAAATTACGGATCTTCCTGAAACCAGAAATTGATCAAAACTTGCTCGCAGTAGAAGAGCGCGATGGTCAGGTACGAATCATTATTCAGGGTGACCGCCTCTTCCAGTCGGGACAGGCCGCTATCAATGGCGATTATAAGCCTTTATTGCGCCGTGTCTCCTTGGCGCTTTATGAGGTGAATGGCAAGGTTTTGGTTGAAGGACACTCTGACAGTCAGCCTATCAACACGCTTAAATTCCCATCTAACTGGCATTTATCGTTAGCCCGTGCAGAAGAAGTCACAAAGTTGTTAGCGAATAACACACAAGAATTTGAGCGTTATGATGCAGAGGGCAAGGCGGACACTAGCCCTATCGCCGATAATTCAACCGCACAAGGACGTTCCAAGAACAGACGTGTAGAGATTGTATTGTTATCAAATGTTGTTTGGCGCACGAATGGAGGGAACGAATAATGCGTCTGCTAACGTCTATCGCAGGGAAGTTGAAAACGGTTTTGGGATTTGCAGCCCTTATAATTATTGCCGTATTGATTTGGTTTGTATTACCGGCAGTAACGATGGGAGGTTCGGACCCCTTTGGCTCGGCCATGACTCGGGGCATGATGATTGGCAGCATGTTTGCTATGGCACTGGTGTATAAATTACGTACACATTTGATGGCCAAAAAGAAAAATGAACAGCTTGCCACCGAAATGTCGGCAACGGATAAAACGCCAAAAGAAGAGCTAGGTAAGCAAGAGGTCTCTGAATTAGGTCACAAATTTGAGGAGGCTTTGAGCCTGCTTAAAAAAGTAAAAACAAAAGAAGGCGGCAAAGGGAATTACCTTTATGTGCTGCCATGGTATGTCATTATCGGTCCATCCGGTTCAGGTAAAACAACGGCCTTACTTAATTCCGACTTACATTTTCCGCTCATGGACTCAGTGGGGGCGTCTGTTAAAGGCGTAGGTGGTACACGTAACTGCGATTGGTGGTTTACAGATGAGTCTGTGCTGCTCGATACGGCGGGCCGTTATACCACGCAAAATAATCAAAATGAGTTAGATGAAGTTGAGTGGAAAGGCTTTTTAGGCTTGCTTAAAAAGTTTCGTAGTCGTAAACCTATTAACGGGCTGATTATTACGTTCCCAGTCGATAGCTTGCTCAAAATGCAAGAGTCGGACTTAATCACTCATGCCAAGTTTATTAAGCAGCGTATACAAGAGTTCCAAGAGACATTTCAGATACGTTTTCCGGTTTATATTACGATTACTAAGTTTGATTTGTTGCCCGGCTTTACTGAGTATTTTGATGACTTAGGCCGCGAAGAGCGAGAGCAAGTCTGGGGCTTTACTTATCCTTATGATGACGATAGTGAAGAGCAAGATGTTGTCCCGCAGTTTTTAATGGAGTTTCGCACTCTACAAGAACGCGTTCAGTCACGTGAAGCTGATCGTTTGCAAATGGAATCTGATATTAACCGTCGGGATTTGATCTACGTTTTCCCGCGTACTCTAGGTTTGCTGCAAGATCCAATAGCCACATTTTTACAGGAAATCTTCAAACCTACGCGCTTCGAGACGCAACCGTTGTTACGAGGTGTTTACTTCACCAGCGGCACGCAAGATGGTACGACCTTGGATCGTGTTGTTAATGCACTTGGTTCGCGATTTGGGTTGCGTACAGATGGCTCGACACAGCGATCAGGTAAAGGGAAGGGGTATTTCTTACATAACCTGTTCACTAAAGTTATTTTTCGCGAGTCCGGTTTAGCAGGTATCAATATTAAGCACGAACGTCGTCTGTTTGTGCTGCACTCATTGGCTTACGGTCTTGTTTTTTCGGCAGCGGTAGCACTTTCGGGATTATGGATATACAGCTACCTAGAGAATAAGTCACTAGTTGATGAGGTGCAGGCTAAAACAGTCGAAGCAGAAGCGGTTATTGCAGATATTAGCCGTTATGAGAAAGATGTTTTGGTACCGGTGGATGCACTTAATACAGTGCGTGCGTTGCCGACAGGCTACGATGACATCCAAGAAGGAGGCAAAAGCTGGCGCCATTTCGGTTTATATCAAGGCGATAAGTTAGGTCAAGAAGCCAGCGATGCTTATGGTCGTTTATTGTATAAAACTTTCTTGCCGCGTTTGTTGGTGCAAATAGAATCGGCCTTATATGAAAAGCGTAATGATGCAGAGTACCTTTACGACACCTTACGCGTTTATTTGATGCTCAGTGACCCTGCGCATTTGGAGCCAGCGTCAGTGAAAAGTTGGGTGCTGGACGATTGGAAGCGTGTGCTTCCTCGTGATATTCGTAAAAATGAATACGAAAACTTACAAGCACATCTTGATGCTTTATTAGAATACTTACCCAAAGAAACGCCTTTGCAGCCCAACGATGAGTTGGTCGCTAGTGTTCGAACTTTGTTGAGCACTTTACCCCCAGCCCGTCGTTTCTACTTCCGCTTAAAAGAAGAAGGGATGTTAAACAAAGAGTTATCACCTTATCGTATGGTTGATGCTATTGGCAGCGAAGCGGCGTACTTGTTCCAGTTTAAAAATGGACAGCCTATCACCAGCGAAATTGACGGGTTCTTTACAAAAGCAGGCTACCAGCATTACTTCATTGTTGATCGTGATGAAATGATTGAACGTTACCTGACCGATGAATGGGTCATGGGTGATGAGTACGGACTGGAGTCTGTTGGTTTGAATGGTGAGCTATTGCAAACTCAGGTTGAGTCTATGTATTTGGATGATTACTTGAGTACTTGGAAAAGCTACTTGGAGTCTTTAGATTTTGCGCCTATGACAAATCCGCGTGAAACACTGGCCATTCTTAAAGAGCTATCACGGCCTAACTCTCCTATTATCCCTTTGCTTAAATCGATTAGCACTAACACTTCATCTGATGCGTTTTCGCTTTTGGGGGCGCTTGAGAATGTAGCAGGTGATACGGAAACACCAGCGCTTGATGAGAAAATTGAAGAGCAAGTACAGGTGCGTTCGAACCCAGTAATCGAGTACTTTGCAGAGCTGAATAAGCTAACCGAAGGCGATGATGAGCACGCTCCGCCTATTGAAGAAACCATTAAAATGCTGGACGAGCTCTATGTCTATATGAGTGCTATTGATGGCGCAGCAAATACCGGAAAAGTGGCTTTCGAAAACGCTTCTGACCCGCTTGGGTCGGCGGCTGTCCTTCGTGAAATGGATGTAGAGGCTGCTCGACAACCTAAGCCTTTATCGACACTGCTCGATAAAATTTCGGATCGCGCTAAATTACAAACAGCACAAGATGCTAAAGGGTATATGCAGCGTGAGTGGGATAACGAAGTGGCGCGTCATTGTACCAATATGTTGGCTAATCGTTACCCGTTTAATAAACGCAGTAGCCGAGAGGCGACACTCGATGATGTCTCAGCGTACTTTGGTCCTGGTGGTATTTTAGAGCGATATTTTGATGATGTCGTTGTTGATTATATCGATACCTCTCGCCGACCATGGCGTTGGAATGAGAATAATGGTGTTAGCTTAGGTTTTTCTGAATCAGTCTTGCGTCAATTAGAGATAGGGCGTGTCATCCGGGATACTTTCTATCGAACAGGATCACCTGACCCAGCTATCAGCTTTGAGTTACGCCCTATTAATATGGATAAGTCCATATTGCGGATGAGCTTGTTTGTAAATGGGCAGCAGATGACATATGCCCATGGCCCGCAAAGTGGAAAACGTTTCCGCTGGCCTGATCAGGCTCGTAACGCTGATCGTGGTTTAGCACGCTTAGTTATTGTGACCAGCGCTGGCCAAGAATCGATTACAGAGCAAGGCGATTGGGCGCTGTTTAGACTGTTTGATCAAGCCAAAGTGGAGCGCATGGACCGGGAACGCTACAAACTAACATTTAGACTCAAGAATGAGTTTACCGTCTCGTTAGAGTTGCGTGCTGGCAGTGTTTACAACCCATTCCAAATGGCGGAACTTCGGCAAGTGAGGTGTCAGTGATGGCTGGGCTAGCAATCGGGATATACGGAAAATTGCCATCACACGCTGATTTTGTGAGTGTGAATGTTGATTCTGAGTTAACAGCAGAGCTGTATGACTGGATGCAAACAGTCATCTTCAAAAGCAAAGAGGTCATGAGTGATAGTGACTGGCTTACGGCGTACTTGGTCTCTCCTATTTGGCGATTTTATTTGCCGGTTACAGAGCACCGTAAGGGGGCTGTTACGGGTATCATGTTGCCTAGTGTTGATTCTGTTGGGCGTTACTTTCCTATTTTCTTACTGTTTAAGCTCGATACTGAGAAAAGGCGAACAGAATGGTTGTTTCGGGAAGCAACAACACTTTTGGAAGTGCTAGAGAATGCCGGTATTCAAGCATTGCAGAAACGCCTCACAGTTTATGATTTACAAGTGTTGTTAGATGAGTTTACTGTCGATTTTGAAGTGGGTGAGCAATTAATGTTGCCAATAGAAACCCCTAAGTCGGTCATAAATGTAGAAGAACAATTAGATAAAATGATCGTTCAATTGGGCGATGTTACTTTGTGGTGGTCAATGATGGATATCAATGGCCACGTCAAACCGTTATGTAGCTTTAGTCAGATGCCCGACGCGAATGACTACCAGTTTATGTTAGTCGGTAGCGTATCGGAGTAAATGGAAGTCAATGGCAGATAAAAACTGGAATGGCTACGGCCAAACGGACGTGGGCTCTGTGCGAGAGGAAAACCAAGATAGTTTAGCTGTTTTGGATCACTCTGGAGTATGGTGTGTTGCTGATGGTATGGGAGGCCACAAAGAAGGTGGTATAGCGAGCCATTTAGTCACGCAGAGTTTAGAAAGCTTGCAACAAAAGGAGCCTCAGTCACTTGATGAGCTGTTAATTGAGACCATATCAATCCTCCAAGAAGCGAACCAAGCGTTATGTGATATGTCTGACAGCTTTTATGGTGAGGATCTCATTGGTACAACAGTAGTAGCGTTGTTAGTGAGAGGAGACCGAGGTGCTGTCGTATGGGTGGGCGATTCGCGTTTATACCGTATGCGTGAAACGGCTTTTGAAATGGTCACGCGAGATCATACACAGTTTGAGGAGCTGGTCAGTCGAGGTCTGATTGAAGATTTATCGTCAGAAAAAACTCATCCCGCTAGCCATATGTTAACTCGGGCTTTAGGGGTTAGCCGAGAGCTGAATTTAGACACGATTTATTTAGAACTAGAACCAGGAGATAGGTTTTTGTTGTGCAGTGACGGACTATCAAATGTCATTGAGCAATTAGACTTAGGCAAAGCTATTTACTACAGCGAAGACAAACAGCGTGCTGTAGCAAACTTAATTAACATGGCGCTAGCTCGCCAGGCGAACGATAACGTTACCGCTTTAATTGTGGACAGGATGTAATCGATGAAACGCGTAATACTAACCAGTATGGTCTCTGTGTTTGTTCTTCTCCAAGGATGTGCTGTGCAGCAGCAAGTTGACGATCGATCTGTTGGCGGCCTGAGCCGAGTGGGTATCGTCAATGACGATGACTTGCTCAAAGATAGCTTTCCTGAATACATGGGTCTAGATCAAGTAGGCGTGCATTACCTTAACCCTGTTACAAAAGGTAGTAGAAACACTTATTTGCGACGCGCCGAATCAGTAATACTCTCGTCTGCAGACTACGCTGATGCTCGTTTGAATTTGAGTCGAGCATTGTACTTAGATCCCGATAATAAGACCGCGGCTCTACTGATGAGCCAGTTGGTTAATGAGCCATCGGTTTTTGCGCAAGCAAAAAACTTTAATCAGAACAGCGATGTGGCCAACTATACTGTTAAAAAGCGTGACACCATTAAAGGTTTATCTCGTAAAATCTACGGTAGTTCAAATTACTACCCATTTATCATGCGTTACAACAACCTAAGTGATAGCACGCTATTAGCTGGAGCGGTTATCAGTTTGCCTCGCCCTGATAAGGCGCCAAAACCGGTCGTTAGAAAACCACGTAAAGTTGTTAAACCAGCCGCACCTAAACCGTCAGCTCCTACTGTAGCTCAGCCGGTGGTGGAGCCAATAGAAAATGAGCCATCCGTAGCAATCACACCGACGACTGTTGCTACACCGATAGAGCCGCTAAGCAAGCCGGATGTCACTGTGGAAGCTGAGGCGCCGTCTCTGGATGAGGCCAAAGTTGCCCAAGACATTGAGCAAGGCTTGGAAGATACATTAGCAGCGCCAGTGGAAACCGAGGGTGATCAACAAAGTGAAGAGACCTCTGCTCAGAACCAAGAAGCGGCTGAGCGGGTGGTTGATGATAGTGCAGCTGAACTAGAAACTGACGTTAGCGCTGTCGAAGAGGTAGCAGAAGTGAGTGCTCCAGCAGTAGAGAGTGAAACTAATGTGCCATCTGAACCCGAAGCTGTAGAAGAAGTACCTCAAGGTAACCCATTAGAGCAGCAGGCCTTAGCGGCGAACGCTGCAGGCCAACAGATTCGTGCCTATCGTTTACTTAAACAAGTGCCAGATCGTTCGGCGCAAGGGAATGCGGTGCTGAATCGATTAACGGACAGTTTAGTCTCTAAGCCTTACGCTAAGGGCTTAAAGTACTACCAAGAGCAAAAGCTAAATTTGGCCATTGCTGAATTTAATAAAGTATTGGCTGCTGATCCTACACATGGGCAAGCAGGAATTTATAAAGCGCGTTGTCAAAAATTGCTCGATAAATTAAGCAATATTGAATAATGTACACAGGGGCTCTGTTCACTAACGTTGACACGCCCTTTGTGCAACAAGGATATAAAAGGCAGTAAATGGATTTTTCAGCAGCACTAACACCCATCAATGCAGATGTGAAAGCAGGGTTTGATATTCGGAATCACCCCGAATACGCCGATGCCTTCTATGAGTTGCGCGACTTACGCAACGCTATACGTGCACAAGAGCGGCGTGCGCTATCGCTTGAGGACCTGTACGCTCTGGGGTCAGAATGGAAGCAAGTCCAAACCGCCTGTGTCGATATTTTGGCAACGCAAAGTAAAGATGTTGAAGTACTGGCATGGCTCGCCGAAGCGACTATTCGGGTTGACGGCTTTGTGGGCCTTGCTGAAGTTTTCGATGTTATCGATCAAACCCTGCGAGAGTATTGGGGGGGGATTTATCCGCTTCCTGATGAAGAGGGGATCAGTGCTACCTTATTTCCGTTAACTGGCCTAAATGGCGATAATGGAGAAGGCACCTTGGTCATGCCTATTCGTATGGCTTCTGTCATTACTACACCTGCTGGAGAAATGATTAGTGGCTGGGATTACATAAAAGCATGTGATTTAGCACAGCTGACAGATGATAGTAAGCGTCAGCGCAAAATCGATGATGGCATTAAAACAATCGATCAACTTCAGCAATTAATGCAAGGCACCGACAGTGCCCAGATCAAAACGACGGCACGTGCCATCGACGCATGCAAACAAAATTTTGCCTCTATTGATGACTTTTTACAGGATCAATGTGGCTATGATTCTCCGCCGACATCGGCGATTAAAAACGTTCTTTCTACAGCTTGGGATGCGCTGGCAGCGATTGCCCGCATTGATACTTCTATTTTAGAGGATCCAAAGCCGGCTGAGGAAGAGGCGTCTGAGCCTGAAGACGATAGCGATAAACCTGAAGTAC
This sequence comes from Neptunomonas phycophila, assembly GCF_001922575.1. Taxonomy (NCBI): domain Bacteria; kingdom Pseudomonadati; phylum Pseudomonadota; class Gammaproteobacteria; order Oceanospirillales; family Oceanospirillaceae; genus Neptunomonas; species Neptunomonas phycophila. Next base: position 882,476 of record NZ_MRCI01000001.1, read on the forward strand.
GCTCATCTAAATCGGCTCAGAATACCGTAGTACAATTCCGACCTGAAGCGTACTACCCATCCTCTCGCGAGGAAGCGCTGATTATGGTGTCGAGGCTTAGTGCCTTTTTCAGGGATACCGAACCACACTCGCCTTTGTCTTATCAGATGGAGCGTGTTGAGCGTTGGGGAAGAATGGGATTGGCAGAGTTAATGGATGAACTACTCGACGATGACACAACTAGACATCAGTTCTTCCGCTTAATTGGATTATCAAAAGATTCTAATTAGTTAGAATCGAACGCACTTAATAGGGAAATAAAGGGGAATACTTATGGGTACCGAAAGCATTCATAAGAAGCTCGAACGAGTCAGAAAACCACGTGTTCACATTACTTATGATGTTGAAACCGAAGGTGCTGTTGTACATAAAGAGCTTCCATTTGTCATGGGTATTATGGGTGATTTCACCGGTAATAATCCGGCCAATGCACTTAAAAGTTTGAAAGATCGTAAGTTCATTCAAATTGAGAGTGACAACCTAAATGAAGTCATGGCAAAAATGGCGCCGGGCCTTCGTTACAAAGTTGATAATACGCTGCAGGATGGCAATAGCTCTATGTCAGTCGACCTTGAATTTAAGTCGATGGAAGATTTTGAGCCAGGTCGTGTTGTTGAGCAAATCGAACCGTTAAAAAATTTAATGGAAACACGTAATAAACTACGTGACTTGCTAACGAAAGCAGACCGCTCCGAAGAGTTAGAAACTCTTTTGGAAAAAGTATTACAGAGCACGGACGACATGCAATCATTGTCGAAAGAGCTGAAGGCAGGCGAAACTGAGTAAGGTGACAAGGATGACTGATACAACTACAGCTACTCAGCAAAATGCAACCACGCTTCTTGAAGAAACTGGCGGCTTGCTGGACCAAGTAATCACTGCCACAAAGCAAACTGAAAGCGACGTGGCTAAAGATTTGCTTAAAACACTGGTTGATGAAGCAATGGACGGAACGGTTGTTTGGGACCGCAACATTGCAAAAACTATCAATAAAGCGATTGCGATGCTTGACGCTAAGTTATCCACTCAGCTAGCAGAAGTCATGCATGCACCGGAGTTCTTAAAGCTTGAGGGTTCATGGCGCGGCTTGAAATACCTTGTTGATAACAGTGCAACAAGCTCTTCATTAAAGTTAAAAGTGCTCAACCTCAACAAAAAAGATCTATTTAAAGATTTAGATAGAGCGGTTGAGTTTGATCAAAGCGAAATGTTCAAGAAGTTGTATGAAGAAGAATTCGGTACGCCGGGTGGTGAGCCTTTTGGTGCCATTGTAGGTGATTACGAATTCTCTAATCATGCGGATGACATCGAGCTGCTTTCAAAAATGTCTAACGTATCGGCGGCTGCATTTTGCCCATTCATCGCGGCGTCAGGCCCTGAGTTATTTGGTCTAGAGAGCTGGACAGAACTATCGCGTCCTAAAGATCTTGAGAAGATCTTCGACTCTAAAGAGTATTCTAAATGGCGCGGTTTCCGTGACTCTGAAGATTCACGTTTTGTAAGCTTGACAATGCCACGAGCACTAGCGCGCTTGCCATATGGTTCTCAAACTAGCCCAATCGATGATTTCGGCTACGAAGAGGCGCCTATTGACGAGAATGGCGTATCCCGTGCGGCTGATCATGATAACTATTGTTGGATGAATGCTGCGTATGTAATGGGTGCTCGTTTAACTGAGTCCTTTGCTAGCACAGGATGGTGTACGGCTATTCGTGGCGCTGAAGGCGGTGGTCGCGTTGATAGCTTACCTACACACGTGTTTACGAGTGATGATGGCGACATGGACCTTAAGTGCCCAACTGAAATCGGCATTACCGATCGCCGAGAAGCTGAGCTATCTAAAATGGGCTTCTTGCCATTATGCCATTATAAAAACACTGACTATGCTGTGTTCTTTGGCGGCCAATCTACTCAAAAGCCTACTAAATATGGCACACCCGAAGCTACGGCCAATGCGGCTATCTCGGCTCGTTTGCCTTACATTATGGCTACCTCTCGCTTTACGCATTTCTTGAAAGTGATGGGACGCGACAAAATTGGCTCATTTATGGAAGCTGATGATGTAGAGCAGTGGCTAAACCGTTGGTTGCTCAACTATGTCAATGACAACCCGGATTCGGGTCCAGATATGAAAGCAAAATATCCGCTGCGTGCTGGTAAAGTTCAGGTAACTGAAGTGCCGGGCCGTCCTGGTTCGTACAATGTGGTTGCTTGGATGCGTCCATGGCTGCAAATGGAAGAGTTGAGTGCATCTATGCGAATGGTTGCTCGTATCCCACAACTCGGTAAGTAGGTCGATCAGGTTGTAGTATTACAGTAGGCATGTTGTTGCCTACTGTAATTTTCTGGTGTTGGTCAACATGGATGTATTAGGTATTAATGGAACTGCTTGATCACCCTTTAGGGTCGGATGCAAACCTGAACGAATGTGTTTGGATACATGATCTCGTCGATTATTTCGGTGCAGATTCACTGCGCACGCAGCATCCTCGCCTCACAGTCCTCAGCTTACTTAACCGTGAAATTGCTCGCATAGACCAGCTACTTGAACAGCAAGTAGATGCGATACTCCATCACCCTCAGTTTCAAGCTCTAGAATCCACATGGATGGGGTGCCAGTATTTGTTAGAGCAGACATCATTTGCTCAGCAAGTTAAAGTTAAACTATTGGATGTTACTTGGGATGAATTAGCGCGAGACATTACCCGTGCGATCGAGATTGATCACAGCGAAATATTCCACAAAGTGTATAGTCGAGAGTTTGGTATGGCGGGTGGTGAGCCTTTTGGTGCCATGCTCTGCAACTATGCAATTGGTCTGACACCTAAGCGCTCTGGTAGAGATGATCTGAGCGTTCTTTCTGGGCTTGCCGCCGTTGCTGCTGCAAGTTTTGCCCCTTTTATTTTTAATGCAGACCCATCGTTACTCGACTTAGATGATTTCTCGTCAATGCACTCCCAGCTCGATTTGGATCGAACCTATCAGCAAGAGTCATTTATTCGATGGAAAGCCCTGCGCCAGACAGAAGACGCTCGCTTTATTGGATTAACGTTACCCTATTTATATTTGCGTAAAACTTATAGACCCAGCCGGTTTAGAAACGATGGCTTTGTCTATCGTGAAGGGATAAAAAAACGCAGCGATTATCTGAAAGTGGGGGCTATTTTTGCACTGGGCGCTGTGATGGCTCGTTGTTTTTCGAATACAGGATGGCTAGCTGAAATTACCGGTAAACGCTATTTTGGTGGAGGCGTGGTGCCGGGGTTTATATCCCACGATTCTGACATTGATGGCCAGTCTCATATCGCGGCTGAGGTTATGATCCCTGATGCGTTAGAGCGCTCGTTATCGGATCATGGGTTTATTCCTGTTTGTTACTCAGTCAATAGCGCTAGTGGTTTGTTCTATAGTGCATCGTCGATCCAAAGCCCACTTTATTACAACACGGCACAAGCACGCGTAAATGCTCGTTACTCTTCTATGTTGCAGTATGTGCTTTGTACTTCGCGGTTTGCGCACTATATGAAAGTTATTGTAAGAGACCAAGTGGGGGCATTCTCGACCACTGAGGAATGTCGTCAGTTCCTACAAACTTGGATTATGAATTATGTGATGTCAACGGATGAGGCAAGTGACGTTCTGTTGGCTCAATACCCGTTGCGTGAGGCGCGTGTTAGTGTCAGAGAGCAAGCGGGAGGCAGTGGGTCTTACACTTGTGTGGCGCATTTAAAGCCGCACTTTCAATTGGAATCTATAGAAACATCGATTCAGTTCAGCGCTGAAGTCGTATCAAACAGGGTGACAGGGTAGATATGGATATCAAAGGTATTGGTGAGTTATATAAAGCAGGCGATTTACAGGCAGCGCTTGTGCATTCCAAAGCATTTGTTAGAGATAATCCAGAAAATGGTGAAGGGAGAGGGCTGTTACTGCAGTTGTATCTTTTTGCGGGGGAGCTCGATAAAGCTAAAAAGCAGCTAGAGTTTTTAGAGTTTCAAAAGAAGGATGACCTGCCTTCTTATATGACGTTAAAAGTCATCGGTGAAATGATTGATTGTGAAATTCAGCGCCATGCTTTCTATAAGAAAGCCAGTAGTGAAGTGCCTGCATTATTTGATGATGAGATCGATTTACTATCAGACGCGTATGCGTTGGTAACTAATGCTCAAAACGGTTCGTTAACGCCAGAGAAGGCTGAAGCTATAACTGGCCAGCGTCCTCTGTTACCTGTTTTGTGTCAGCTACAAGATGATGAGATTCGTGGCGAGCTTGCAGAGCCTGATGATTTAACCGCATTTGGCCTAGAAGTGTTTTCTGCACGCAAAGGGTATGCCTGGGTCGCTTGGAAAAATATCGCATCTATCGAGTTCCATCCCTACGAAAAACCAATGGATCTGATGTATCGCCGAGCCGTTATAAAACGTAAAGGAGATACAGAGGAGACGCCTCCATTACAGGCTTATGTCCCCGCTATCTATGCTAATACTTCACGTGATGATGTTGCTGCGTGCATGGGAAGGACAACTGATTGGCTTGCAAATGATGAGACCGGGCTGGTTTCTGGTTCAGGTCAAAAGTGTTTGTTAGTGGGTGATCAACTCGTTCCGCTATTGCAGATCGGTACACTCACAGCTCTTGAACTGTCATAAAACAGGTGGGCCGTATGGTTGATACTGAGCATTTTCAATCGTCCTTTATGCAGCAGGTATTGGACTATGAACCGGATAAACAATCGGATCGGTATGATAACCCTGCGGCACGCTATCGCGCCTACAAAGAGTCGGTAATGCGCGACCTAGAAAACTTACTGAACAACCGAAGTCGCTTAAATAGTGCTGAATTGTTAGAAGCCGGTGAGCTTTTATTAACGTATGGGGTCACTGATTTTGCGCATATCAACATAGCTGCCCTCAGTGGTCGGGAAGCGCTGCGACGAAAAATTCTCGATGCGATTCGTACAAATGAGCCTCGTTTGAGTGATATCCGTGTTGCGTTGTTGGATAAGCAGGACGACCCAAACCGTCTTGGGTTTAGAATTGAAGCAAAGCTACGCGTTTATACCGATGCGGAGCCGGTAATTATCAGTGCCTCATTTGAGCCTGCCCGCAAACAGTTTAACTTTCAGTCTGAAGTGCGATGAAACAGTCATTAGTCGATTATTATCAGCGTGAGCTGAATTACTTAAAACGTCGCGGTGAAGCGTTTGCCGATGAATATCCTAAAATAGCTGCCAGACTTCAGGTTAATGATGACCTTGCGCGAGACCCGCATGTCGAAAGGATCATTCAAGGGGTAGCCTTCTTAAACGCACGGATTCGTAAAAAGATAGAAGATGACTTTCCTCAGCTGTGCCAAAGCGTGCTGGATGTTATGTATCCGCATTATTTGCGGCCTTTACCGAGCTATTCGATTGTAAGTTTTGAGCCTGAAAAGGACCTCACCTCTCGGGCGAGAGTCAAGCAAGGTTCTGTTATTGAAGCTGATGTGGATGAGCATTTTGCCTGTCGATTTAAGACTGTTTATCCAACAGATGTTTTACCTGCTAAGGTTGATAAAGCCGTATTGCAGAGCTATCCAGCTCAAGCGCCTAACCCTCAGCAAGTTACTGACCTTGAATCGGTATTGCGACTACGTTTATCAACAATAAATAGCGATGCTGTATTCGAAAAAATCGATTTTGAGACGTTGCGCTTTTACATTAAAGGTAACCGCCACTACAGTTTTGCTCTTTATGAGCTTATTCATAACCACACAGTGACCATCGCAGTCGCTAAGAATGATCATGATCCCAAAGCGATTTTTTTAAACCCAGAAGACGTGCTGTTTCAAGTGGGCTTTAATGAGGATGAGGGGATACTACCTTATCCCGAACAGTCGTTTATAGGTTATAGATTGCTGACAGAATACTTTGCTTATCCTGAAAAATTTTTGTTCTTCGATTTAAAAATCAGTGAGTCAGTAAAGCTAGCCATTGAAGGTCAGCAAATGGAACTGTTTTTTTACTTTAATAAGAGTGTGCCGGATATAGAGGCTACGGTTGAGGCCAAAAACTTTGTCTTAAATGCTACGCCTATTATTAATTTATATGATCAGTTTTCAGAGCCTACTAGGCTAACGCATAAAGATTATGAATATCCTCTGGTGGCTGACGCGCGAAATCCAGACAAAGTGGAAATCTACAGTGTAGAAGGCGTATCGATTACAACGGATCAAGACAAGATAGAAGTCGTGACGCCGTTTTTTGGAATAGCTGATATACCTCCGTCAGAGACGACTGAGGCTCGTTGGCACTCTCGTCGAGAGGAAATTGAGTTTGGTAATACCCGCAGCCAATCTCATCTATCCTTAATCAATATAGATCCTATTCTTAAAGAGCAAGGCGAAGCCGTTGTCTTAACTCAATTACGGTGTTTTAACGGTAGTTTGCCTAAGCGTCTGTCTCAGACGCACAGCCAGCCGAAGTTGATACTGAGTTCCGGGGCGTCTGCTGTGGATCGTATTAGGACAGAAATTCCTTTTACGGATGTGATTAGACCTCGTTTAGATGATGATATTTATTGGCAGTTGCTATCTCACCTGAATCTAAATTATATCTCGTTGACGCAAGGTAATCAGGGGACCGCTGCACTGCGCAAAATATTGTCTCTCTATAATGTGACGCGTCATCAAGAAAGCAGTAGCGTAGTAGATGCTGTGGCAATCACCGATGTATCACCAGCCACATTACGCATCGCTGATGATCGAGGTATGCCATTTTTCTGTCGTGGTAGCAAAGTTGAAATAACGTTGGATAAAACTAAATTTGCCGGCAGCAGCCCATTTTTATTTGCTAGCGTTATTGAGCGGTTTTTAGGGTTGTATACACATATCAATTCGTTTGTTCAGTTGTCAGTGGTGTTGGGAGATAAAGACCACGAGTTAAAATGTTGGCCAGCGCGGGCAGGGGATCAATCACTGCTATGAGTACGGTCTCTCACGCAATGACAACTAGTGCGTTACCCGATATGCAGTTTTTTCAGTTGCTTAGGCATTTAGAATTAACAGCACGCAAAAGCAAAGGGGTAGCCGCAGGAGCCATTGGTCATGATTTACCACTAAAGAAAGAGTTTGCTGACTTTGCTGTTATCCAGTCAGCCGCTTTCCCGGGCAGTGCTTGCACAAAAATTGATCGGGTTGATCATGGTGAGTTTACTCAGAGTAAGCTGCATATTGCGTGTTTTGGATTAACGGGCCCATCGGGCGTCATGCCAATTCATTACACTGAATTACTAAGTAGTAGGGCTCGACAAAAAGATACCGCACTAAAAACATTATTAGATGGCTTTAATGCACGTTCAGTCAGTTTTTTGTATCGGGCTTGGCAAAAAAACCGTCTGCCCATCATGCAAGAGCACCTGACAAGAGCAACGGTAAATCGTCAAGTTGACCCGGCAAAGGCGATGCTAAAAGCCTATGTAGGGCTGGCAGAAGGTGATAAAGAAAAAAGTATCAAAACGGATACAGAATCACTGGCGCTCTATTTTTCAGGGTATTATAGTAAACGTCCTCGTAATGCGGCTGGTTTGAGTAAAATTATCAGTCGAGTGTTGGGGTGTCAGGTGACACTGCAACAGTTTTATGGGCGTTGGTTTGATCTAGAACCAGAACAAAGAAATACAATTGGATGTAAGAATGCCACGCTAGGGAAAGATTTTGTTATTGGCAGCTCTGTGTTTGAAGGGTCGTGTAGTATACGGATACAAACCGCGCCAGTCTCGCTTGCTGACTTTAAAAGTTTGCAACCGGGTCAGCCAAAGTTCCTCATTCTCAAAGAGCTTATTAACCTCTATGTGGGTCAAGATTATTTGATTGACTTACAAGTGGTGCTTAAAGGTGTCGAAAAGCCACCTTTTATTCTCGCTAATGATACAACCTTGCAGGACTCACTCCGATTGGGCGAAGGCTTGTGGCTAAGTGCTGCATCGAATCATCAAAACGTTGCTGATGCTATCTACGAAGTAAATCGGTAACAGGAAGGAATAATGAATCAACTTGGACGATACGAATTAAAGGAAATGATTGGCGAAGGCGCCATGTCACAGGTTTATAAGGCTTATGATCCTGTGCTACAACGAACGCTTGCCATCAAAGTGCTAAAACCCGAGTTCTCGGAAGATAAAGAGCGCCTCAGCTTTTTTCTCAACGAAGTACATGTCTCAGGTAAGCTTAACCATCATAATATTGTTCAAATTTTTGATGTTGGGTCCGTCGACGAAGTTCCTTTTATAGTGATGGAGTTTGTGGATTGTCAAAGCCTTGATGATTGGATGAAAGAGCAAACTGATATCTCTTTGGATAAAGTCACAGATATTATGACGCAATTGGCGTCAGCCTTAGAGTATGCGCACAGTAAAGGCATTATCCATCGCGATATTAAGCCCAGTAATATTCTTATTGAAACGAATGGCCGCGTGCGTCTGACTGATTTTGGTGTGGCTTATTTGCATGAGCAAACAGAGCTTGACCAAACACAGACAATTGTCGGTACACCTTTTTACATGTCGCCAGAGCAACTCGCTGGTGGTGTGCCAGATAGCCGAAGTGATCTTTATTCAATGGGTGTGGTTTTTTACCAATTGGTTTTCGGTACATTGCCATTTGAGGCGTCCAGCATTCGTAACTTGGTCGATCTCATTCAAAAATCGGAAGTGGATCTAACCGCTTCTAAGTGCCCGCACGCGATCAAAAAGGTTATTCGCCGTTTATTGCATAAAAAGCCAACGTTCCGATACAGCAGTGCTGGTGAGTTAGTCAAACAACTCAATGCTGTTAGCGTCGAATTGTCGACTAAAGACCCAAAATGGTCTGAAAAAATCACATCGACCTGGCGTTATACCGCCATTGTGGCAACTGCATTAAGTACCTTGTTAGTAGCCTTGTTGGCTTTCACTTTAAATGATTTATCGACCAGCTTGTCGGAAGTATTGGGCAGCTATGGTCGAATGCTAGTGCAACAAACAAAAGAGCAAGTTGATGAGGCCTTGCTATTGGGCGACGACCTAGCGTTGGGGATTACCGTCGAGCGGTTATCGAACAATGATGAAATTGAATATTTGTATGTGACAGACCATGAAGGGTTAATTAAAGCGAGCAAGCAGCCAGATATGATGGGGAAGGTTTACCGTCCTCCTTTAGATTTGGTTCGAGTTGAGCAAGCGCAAAATGTTAATATCTTCCAGCTTAAACGTGATGAACATGGCAATCGCATTTACCATTTAACCTCGCCCATTTTGTTCAACGGTAAAGAAATTGGTGCAGTAGTCATGGGGCTTTCGGCTAACTCAGTCGCTGATGTTTGGACTCGAACAGCTTGGGCACTGGGGCTCTTTATCTTAATAGCCTGCATTATGATTACAGCGATTGTGTATTATTTATGCCGATTCTTTACGCGCCAATTTAGTCAATTAGGGCAGGCGTTGCAAAGCTTGTATGTAGGGAACTATTATACGCGTCTCCATGTCGATAGAATCGATGAGATAGGGTATGCAAAACGTCAATTCAATGAATTGGCTGAACAAATGGAGACGTTTATTCTTGAGTCAGATCCTGATTTTGAGGAAGAAACGTTACCAGAAACAGAGATAGAAGAATCTGAAGACAGGACTGTCGTAATCAGAAAAACAGGGGATGTTAAATGAATACTCGCGCGCTCATTGGTAAGTTATCAGCAACCAGTCTTGCTGCATTCGAAAAGGCCGCTTCTTTGGCGGTAACTCAGCGCCACTACGCTATAGAAATCGAGCATCTAGTGCTAGCCCTTCTGCAAGAGGAGCGTACTGGGGTTCGGTCATCATTGAAAAAATACGGCGTAAATACTGATCAGCTCGAAGGCGATATTCTTATCCGCTTTGAATCATTTGAAAAAGGTCACACGAGCGCCCCTTCTTTTTCTCCCAACGTTGTCGAACTCATCCGTAAGGCATGGCTGTTATCCAGTTTAGAATACGGTGAGAATGAAGTAGTTGGTATTGCTGTCATGGTAGCCTTATTTAAAGATGAGGCGATGAACTTGCAAATTACGTCTCGTTTAAAGGCGTTTAGTCATTTTGACGATGCCGACTATGTGCGTAATGGCCCTAACCTGATTAAGCTTGAGCAAGTAACTCAGGTGGCAGCCCCTTCTGATAATGAAGATGATGACGCGTTGATGGCGCCTGCTCCGGCTAGTAAGCAAGCGCTGGAGGCTTATACTCTTGATTTAACAGCTCGTGCGCGAGCAGGTGATCTTGACCCTGTTGTGGGTCGTGAATCCGAAATTCGGCAACTGATTGATATTCTATGCCGCCGCCGTCAAAACAACCCTATTTTGACGGGTGAAGCGGGTGTTGGTAAAACGGCCGTGGTTGAAGGGCTAGCTCAACGAATTGTAAATGCGGAAGTACCGGACTCTCTTAAAGAAGTTGATATTCATATACTCGATTTGACCTTGCTGCAAGCTGGCGCTGGTGTTCGAGGTGAGTTTGAAAATCGATTGAAGTCAGTCATTGATGAAGTAAAGCAGTCTCCTAAGCCTATTATTTTATTTATTGATGAAGCGCATACGCTGATTGGCGCTGGCAATTCGGGTGGCCAGGGAGACGCGGCTAATATCTTAAAGCCAGCATTGGCGCGCGGTGAATTACGCACGATTGCTGCAACCACGTGGGCTGAGTATAAAAAGTATTTTGAGAAAGACGCCGCGCTCACACGCCGTTTCCAAGTGGTAAAGGTAGAAGAACCAGAACCAGAACAAGCTATGCGCATGCTACGCACTCTGCAGCCTGCCTTTGAGAAGCACCACCAAGTGCTGATATTAGATGAAGCGATTCGTGACTCTGTTTTACTGTCAAAACGCTACATCTCAGGCCGTCAGCTACCGGATGTATGTGTCTCTGTGCTTGATACCGCATGTTCTAGGGTTAATTTAGAGTTACGTAACACGCCCGCTGCATTAGATGATTTGCAAGCCTTGGAAGATCAGTATCAGAAGCAATTAAGCAGCGCTGAGCGCGAGGTCGCATTATACGGTGGTGACAGTCAAGAAATCGAAACACTCACTGAAAAGTTAGTGCTTTTGAGTAATGAACGCGCCGATATAGAAAGCCGTTGGGAGCAAGAAAAACAAGCTGTAGAGCTCGTGCTTGAGCTGCGTACAGCGATTAGTCATGGCAATCAAGATGATGCTACGCGCGAACAACTAGACGAGGCATTAGCTCGTCTGAAAGATATCCAAGGCGAAGCTCCGTTAATTCGCCCTCACGTGGATGCACAAGTGGTTGCTGAAGTGATTTCCTCTTGGACGGGCATCCCCGCAGGACGAATGATGTCCGGAGAAGTACAAAAAGTACTTAACGTGCAAAGCGAGCTTAAAAAGCGAATTATTGGTCAAGACCATGCGCTAGATGCAGTAAGCCAAAGCGTTCGTATATCCAGTGCTAAATTAAAAGATCCTAAACAACCCATCGGCGTGTTCATGTTTTGCGGTAGCAGCGGTGTGGGTAAAACCGAGACAGCGCTGGCTTTAGCTGACTTGTTATATGGCGGTGAGCAGAATATGACCGTTATTAATATGTCTGAATTTAAAGAAGAGCATAAGGTTTCTTTATTGATGGGATCTCCTCCTGGCTATGTTGGGTATGGAGAAGGTGGGGTTTTAACAGAAGCTGTTCGCCGTAAGCCTTACAGCGTTATTTTGTTAGATGAAATGGAAAAAGCGCACCCGGGTGTTCAAGATGTGTTTTATCAGGTGTTTGACAAAGGCGCGATGAAAGATGGAGAGGGGCGAGATATTGATTTCCGTAATACTCTGATCATCATGACGACCAATGCTGGCACCGAAACCATCTCGCGCGTATGCTCCGATCCCGACACAGCTCCGTTACCGGATCAATTAGAATCCCTTGTTAAAGATGAGCTTTTAACTTATTTCAAGCCAGCTTTCTTAGGGCGTACTCGTTTAGTGCCTTTCATGCCGTTGCATGACGAGGTGATGACAGGAATAGTGCGTTTACAATTGGCACGAGTCGGACAGCGCTTACTTGATCAATACAGTGCCGAATTTACATACAGCGATGCTGTTGTAGATACCATCGTCGCTCGTTGTAAAGAGGTCGATACTGGGGCTCGTAATGCAATCCATATTATTAATCGTAGTTTATTACCTGAAATATCAATGCGAATCTTAGAGTCCATGGGTGATAGTCACGCGTTGGCTTCGGTTCATATTGATGTGGATGACAATAGCGAATTTAGTTTTAACCTTTCTACAGATGAGCAGGATGCAGCACATGAAAAATAGTCGTACGTTTGTGATGGCGTTAGTAGTTTCTAGCACATTGGCTAGTGGTGCTTATGCGGCCGAAAAAAGCGCGGGCAGTCAGAATTTTCGATTTGCTTTACCTGACGATTATGCGGTAGTTCAGCATCAAGTTAACCCTGCACTGCAAGGAGGGAGCGTTATTTTTGCTCCTGCTGCTGAAGCTTCTTCTAAGGAGCGTATTCTGCGTTTACAAACGTACCCGTCTGAGTATTATCCAGAGTCTTTGCAAGCTTTAGGAACATCCAAACCGCGCGAATTTTTAAACACAGTTATCGAAACACAACTGCAATCCAAATGTACAAGTTCTACGGTAGACTCCGGTAAAATCAGGGAACAAAACGGTGAAACTCGCATCAATTGGTGGACCAGTTGTGAGTTAGCTAATCAGCCGGGTCAGTTCGAGTTTGAGCGTGGTCGTATGTTCTTATCTGCTACAGGCGCATACTTTATTAGCCACATTAATGAATCGGCTAACAAAAACCACCAGTTTGCTCGCAATGAAATTAAGTGGTTCGATAAATATTTGTACAACAGTGGTTTTTGTATTTCAGGTAATGACTGTGGTGAAGAAGGGGCTTTGATCCCTCAATTATTTACTGAAAAGTAAATACATAGTCATTCCAATTATTTGTTGTTAGATAGTTAAATAAAGGTATTTGCCACCCAATAAAGGTGAGAAAAGGATGTCTTCCATGAGTATCACGGTATCTTGCTGTGAATAGCGCTGACTTCCTTTTTTATGCGTGTTTTTCTAAGAGAAGCCCGAATAGGGTAGTAGGTTTTAACTGGAGAACACCCTTTAATTGAGCTTAGCTGTAATTTGCCTAATTAAAGGATTATTAAGTGTAGGGGCTTTCTCTGCATCATAAATTTGTCAAAAAAAGGAACTGCAAACTCATGGCAATTTATTTAAAAATCGATGGCATTGATGGTGATGTGACGGCAGCGGGCCACGAGAATTGGGTCGAGTGTGACTCAATGGAATGGAACGTGACTCGTAGCTTGACCACTAAACCTGGTCAGGGTAAAGATCGTGAATCAACGACGCCGGTTGTTGGTGAGATCACGCTAACGACTAAAATGGATAAGACTTCTCCACTATTCTTTGCTGAATCTTGCGTTGGCCAAGGTAAAACAGCAAAAATTCATATGGCTCAAACCAGCTCTTCAGGTATCGAAACTTACATGGAGTACACACTGACTAATACGCTAATCAGTGGTTATAGTGTGATGAGTAACGGTGACCGTCCTGTTGAAGCCATTTCTCTTAACTTTACTAAAGTAGAGATGAAATACACAACATGGAACGAGCAGCATCAACCAGAAGGTAGCGTGCCTGCTGGTTATGACATCGCTACAGGTGTTCGTCTGTAACGTTTTACAAAGCGCAATGGCTCAGGTTATTGCGCTCTATTTTTACCAAAGGATGTCAAAATGATTAGCAAGGAAGAGCTAGAAGCATTATTAGGTGACCATATTTCAAGCCACTGCGACCAAAACTTAGTCGCTGATAACCTTAACCATTGTGCGCATTTTGTGTCTCATGTTTTAGGGTATGAGTTTGGTTATCAATGCGGTAATCAGACGCAATCGTCAGGTGAAGGTGCCACAATTCGAGTGCAAGAAGTTTTCTCTCGATGCCCTAAAGTTGGCTTGTGGAGTGATAAAGGTCCGTGCCTTAGCGCTTGTCTCGCTTTTGTAACGAAACGTAGCAACGTTGATCTTGCTCGCAAAACTATGTCGAACGTACCTCGTAAGCATATTGGTATTTTCGCTGATGGTTATATCTACCATTACTCTAACTCTAAAGACGAAGTCGTTAAGCAAACGCCAGCTCAGTTTGCTAATCATTATCAAGGAGCAGGTTATGCTGTCTTTTATGGAACGTTCATCAATTAGTCGTTTTATGGGGGCAGTTATTTTGATGCTGAGCGCACAAATGGCGCTGGCTCATAATGATGAAGCGTCGCATAAGGCGGTTTCGTTACCAACCCATGCTGAGGCGTTTGCTCTGTTGATGCAGCAAGGTGATCAGCCGTTTAGCACAATCAGCTCTTGCCAATCAGTTAGTGATGTAAGCAGCGAAACAGTTCGAGATATCTTAGGTTATTATTTATCTGTTTTGGCTCAATTCGACGAATCACGTATCAAGGTAACCAGCCATCCTGAATCGGCTCATATCCGTATCGCTATTAGCTTTGAGGTGGTCGATGATGAGTCGCCATGGAGTTATGGTTTTGAGTTTAATGTAGAGAACAATGACGGCCACTGGAATACTGTGAGTGGCAGTTTACGTTGTACAGGTATGTAAGGTGTCGTTAGGGGCTTATTGATGTAGTAAAGTCTAAAATATGGGTGTGTAGTCTATTTCTATTATTGTGATGTACAGGGAAGTGTATGGCTGACTTTAAGCAGCAAAGCCGTTTGTTGGCAATTGATACCCCACTCGGTGACGATGTTTTTTTGCTAACTCGTCTAGCAGGTGAAGAATCTGTATCAGCGCTTTTTGGCATTGAAATAGAAGCGTATTCATTACGCAAAGATATCACCCCCGCTGAGATAGTCGGGCAGAACGTTACGCTAAAAATAGCCGCTACCGACGAGTCTGCGCTCTTTTTACCCGATAGTTATCGTTATATTAATGGCTACATCAAAAGCTTCCGACAAGAAGGACGTCAGCTCCAAGACTTACGCGGCTATTCGGCCGTTGTTGTTCCTTGGTTATGGTTCTTAACGCAAACCAGCGACTGCAAAATATTTCAGTTTAAAAACATTCAAGAAATTGCCACGGCCATCTTTGAAGAAAACGGCTTTACCGACTTCCAATTCCGCTTAGTGGGCCAGCATCCTGCACGCGATTACTGCGTCCAGTACAAAGAAAGCGACTTCAACTTTATCTCTCGCCTCTTTGAAGAAGAAGGGCTGTACTACTACTTCGCTCACGAAGCAGGTAAACACACGCTGATTATCAGTGACCACATTGGTGGCTATGACGAATCAGACGAGCAATCTATTACCTATGCTGCCGGTTCACTGACCCAACACACGATTCATAACTGGTATCACAGCTTCCAGTTCATGACAGGGCGCTACGCCAAACGAGACTACGACTTCAAAAAGCCGAGTAATCGACTACAAACCTCGGCGGCCGCTGACATGGTCGTACCGGGCGTTGGAAAATATGAACACTTTATCTACCCCGGCCGCTATGAAGATAAAACTCACGGTGACCAGCTAACACGCCTACGTGTTGAAGCTGATGAGGCTGCTCACGATGTGATTACAGGGGAAGGTGGCTGCCGCAGCTTCTCTGCCGGTCACACTTTTGTACTTGAACGCCACGACGATGCCCCCGAAGAATTGGGCGAGTATGTCTTATTAAGCGTTAGCCACAAAGCTCAAGACTACTCCTACACCAGCAATGACGAACAAGACAAAGAATACAGTAACGAATTCCGCTGCATCTCATCAGAAACTATTTACCGTCCCCCACAAACCACCGGTTGGCCGCGAATGCAAGGCCCACAAAATGCGATTGTTGTAGGTCCTGAAGGCGAAGAAATCTACACAGACGAATACGGTCGTGTAAAAGTCCAGTTTCCATGGGACCGCTACGGCGCTTACAACGAAAACAGCTCCTGCTGGGTGCGTGTCACCCACAGTTGGGCGGGTAAAAACTGGGGTAACATCTACCTACCGCGCATTGGTCAAGAAGTCATCGTTGACTTTATGGATGGAGACCCAGATCGTCCGATTAT
This sequence comes from Neptunomonas phycophila, assembly GCF_001922575.1. Classification (NCBI taxonomy): domain Bacteria; kingdom Pseudomonadati; phylum Pseudomonadota; class Gammaproteobacteria; order Oceanospirillales; family Oceanospirillaceae; genus Neptunomonas; species Neptunomonas phycophila. The sequence goes on from NZ_MRCI01000001.1 coordinate 898,610, forward strand.
AACCGGCCGCGTGTACAACGCTGAACAAATGCCACCGTACGAATTACCGGCGAACAAAACCCAAAGCGGAACACTCACGCGATCCACCAAAGGCGGCACGGCCAGTAATGCCAATGCGTTGCGCTTTGATGATAAAAAAGGCGAAGAAGAGGTCTGGCTGCACGCCGAAAAAGACCAGCGAATTGAGGTAGAGAACGACGAATCGCACTGGGTGGGTCATGACCGCGTAAAAGAGATCGATCACGACGAAACGGTGTTTGTACATCACGACCGTACCGAGACAGTCGACAACAACGAGAAAATTCTCATCCGTAACAATCGTATGCACACAACGGGAATTGCCGAGATTAAAACGGTGGGCATGGTACGTGTGCACACGGTGGGTGTGAATGAGACCAATACGATTGGGGCGGCTCAAGAGAATACAGTCGGTGTTGCACGGACGAGTACGATCGGCGAATCCGATACGTTAAACGTAGGCAAAAGCTTGAAGATCAACGTTGGTGAAACAATCGAGATTGCTTGTGGCAAGTCACTTATTAAATTAGACAGCGAAGGCAATATCTTTATTAACGGTGTAAAACTCAGTATCACGGGTGAAAAACACGTTCAAATTGAAGGTAAACGAGTAGATATTAACTAAGTGAATACTCCATGAATCGCCCTGATACAGTTATATCCAGTCCATTACCGAAAGCTAAGGTGCCTGACGTAGAGAATCAGACACCTTATCCCACACAATATTTTCAAACGGTTGACCCTGACGACAATGTGTTTCATGTTGTAGTACTTAAAGCAACGTATGACATGACACAGACCAACGAATTTGGGCAATTAGAACCACATACTGAGTTAACCGCGTTAGCAACATCAGATCAATTTGAAGGCGAACCCGGCGAAACCCCCTTAATTTACGAAAGTGATTACTGTGCATTCAAGCCTAAATGTGATGTTTTTCTGATGAACGCCATTGCTTATGCCCCTGAAAATCAAGCTTTAGCGCGATGGCCAGTGGCCGTAGCTGTTGGGGACTGGAAAAAAATTGTTAATGTTACAGGGCCGAGAAAGTTTATTTTAAAAGATGGTGCCTATCAGTTAACGGAACCACAAGCGGTAAAAGTGGTAGAGCTTAACTACTCAAATGCATTGGGCGGAGAAAACCGGTGGCCCGAAAAGCCCAACGCTGAGGGCGAATTTGCTATTCATGAAGTAGCCCCTGAAAATTCAGTTGGTAAAGGTTTTGCTGATAAAGACTGGCTATCTTATGCCAAGCCCACATCATATCCAGCTCCGCAAATAGAGCTGTACGAGCAGGCTTATACAGGACAGGCTGAATACCCAGCCGTAAGCCTAACCCCTATGATGAAGACATGGGAACCACGTGTTGATTTAGCGGGAAGTTATAATGACGACTGGAAGCATCATCGTTGGCCAAAATTACCGATTGATCATGATTATGCTTTCTGGAACTGCACTCCTGCAGATCAGCAGATTGACTATCCTGTTGGTGGTGAAGTTGTCAACTTGGTTAACCTGCACCCGGAAGTCCCGCATATTCGTTTTAGTTTACCTACGGACCAGTTTGTTTGTGACGTATATTTGGATGAAGGTCCGGTGCTTAAACAAAAGATGCATTTAGATACACTGGCTATTGATATGCAGAACCTGAAGCTTATTACTGTTCACAGAGTCAATGTTATATCCGGTATTAACTCACTGGAATTTAAAGTGCGTTTATCCAAGCGAGAAAACTCTATATGAGCATAGCTAAACCTAAGTCGGGTCAAATTCATCCTAACAAGTATGGAAGTGCAGGCTCTCTAGCAAATACGGTTGGTATGATTATTCCTGTGATCCCTCCAGCGATGAGTGGGGCGGTTTTTAATGAGTCTACCCTAAGCGACATTTCATCGTTGAGTGCAGCAGCCTTGTTATCACAATATCTACCAGGTAGCTCTGGCGCCAGTAACGTCATGGAGGCTGCTTTAGATATTATGCAAGAAAGTGCTAAAGAAGCTACTCCCAGCCCCGCAGTTATAGCTCATATGGCTCAAGTACTTGCAGTTGAAACCTCAATGATAAGTGTGCGTCAGCAAAAGGTTAACCAGACAGAGGCAATGGGTGGTATTTCTAATACAGCCCAACAAGAATCGATATTGGCTAATGATATAAATGCCCTAGAAGTACTAAAGCAGCAACTGGACGAACAAACGGCAAAGATTCCTCATTTTGAAAAAGTAATACCTGTTCTTAAAGCGGCTTCAACGGCTGCACATATCGCCCAACAGATAGATAACGGTAAATTCGGTATGGCTGGGCTAATGAGCGCCATGAATGCGGGCTCCGCACTGAGTAAACTGGCAAGTAAGTCATTAAATACAGCATAGAATAGAGGCCTCACACCACATTGATAGCGTATACGTTTGTAACGTTTTCAAGGTATCGAGAGTAGTAGTTGGTTATATAACGTGACATTTGAAGTATAAAAAAGGGGCTGTATATTAGCCCCTTTTTTATGAGTCATTTTCGGATTTTACGGAAGCTCTAGCGATTCGCGTATATCCTTCCAGCTGACCATCTTGAAGTTTTGGTTTTCTGTTTGGTATTCGGCGTCAATGTTGTACCAGTCCTGAGCTATCATCATTCCCTCAGGATAATCACTGCCTAAATTAGCAGAAACAACATGAATGCCATCAGTATCGGATGCGCCATCTACACCAATGTTATCATCACCAACAATGGCGAATGTACCTAATAAAGTGTGATTGTTGAGAACGTCATAAACAACATAGGTATTGTTACCTTGGCTAGAAGCGATTAGGTATTTTTGAGTACCGTTGTTAAATAACGTTAAGCCTTCGACGTCAGCAACCAAATTTATACCGTCAATAGCAGCAATTTGAGTCGCGTCTGTGGGCCCTGTCTCGTGCGCATCGAAAGACCAAATAGCAACGTCTTCTTCACCAACATAGAGGATGCCCGCCTCATCATCAGCCACACAGCCTTCGGGTTGGCTATCAACGCTGAGAGTGCGCACAACAGCCCCTTCAACACCGTCATTGGTCAGGGTTAGTCGCCATTGTTCAATGGTTCCATCTTTACCATTAACAAATACGTAAGGCGTCCCGTCTTCCGCTTGATACATACATAAACCATAGACTTCATCTACCGACGATAGTAACTCGTCTGCTTCGGCGTGTACGTGACTTCCTTGGGCGGGGAGGGGCTGTATAGGCGTTTGGTTATTCGACGCAGACTGTATGCTATAAAATGAAAGTGTATTTAACTCTCGATTAGAAGCGGCGGCTAATGAAATGAGAGAGCTATCTGGTTTAATAAGTCCTTGGCGAATGTCTATGTTATTCGGTTCGCCGCCCTCCAGGTACTGAACCTCATCACCTGAGAGAGTGTAGGCCATTAACCCGCCTTGTTTATTGGTGGCAATAATTAGGCTGTCAGAAGGTGAGTCTTCGTTTAGCCAGAATGCGGGGTCATCAGCCGCATCGCCGTCATCATCAACTTCTGTGGTTTCATCTCTGGCTATGACGAGTTGTACTCCCTCTACATCTAAATCACGAGGGTCAACTTGGTTACTATTATAAGCCCCTCCTTGTTGAATTAAGGCAATGACATCTGTTTGATTTAATCTTTCATAAACAGGTGCATCTAATTCGGTGTTGGCTAGCCAAAGGGAATCAGAAGAAGCTGCCAAACTTTTAATTTCTATGAATCCATTAACCTCTGTCTGTACTAAGAGTGAATAATCGGATAAGCGGTAAGCTAATAAACCTGCACCCTCATCACCTACGTATAAAATACCATCTCCATTGGTATCGTGAGTTAGGTCAATGCCTTCGATTTCTTGGAGAGCACCTAAAGGACTAATACCGTCAACTAATGCGCGCTCCTTGACGTTTTCTGGATCTGCACCATAAGCCCAGATTCCTAAATTTTGTTCTGCAATAAAGAGAGTTCCTGCCACATCATCTACTGCACAGGCGCTAAGCTCACCACCCACTGATAGACTTCGCACAGCAAGAGGCGCGCCCTGAGTATCGGTAACTGCACTAACCAGATTTATGCCATCATAAGCTAGTTTGTATTGTAGAACTTCACCAGATTCGTCAAATGCGGTTGCAGTGATATTTCCTGTGGTTAGGTTTTTATACAAACAAACACCCGCAGGTTCGATTGGTAGTGTCCAATACCCGACTTGGTCTAAAGGCTGATCATCATCACTCACACTAAAAAAGGCTAGGGCTGCTTCGTCTGGCAAAGCTACAGCTACTAAATCAATGCTAGCGCCTTGGTTATCACTAAGGCCGTATCTTATGTCGGCACCTATGGCTTCAAACCCCTCGTTATGCCAAACCTGTTTGCCTTCGGAGTTAAAAACGGCAAGACCATCTCCTTCCAGTGCAACGATTAAACGATTGCGTGTTACATCTGTCGGATGTTCCCAGACCGCAGCATCGGCAATATCTTCATAGCTGTTTTCAATGGATACGCTTGATGATAAAACCGTTTGCGAAGAGTTAGAGCTTGAATCTTGGTCGCTGGAAGAGCCTTCTCCGCAGCCACTTAATATAAGAACCGAACAAAGCCCAGCAATACCTGGAAATTTCATGGTGTGTCCTTGGTGATTTAGCAAAGCGCAAAATACTACTGATGACATGTGACACTTTCATTAAGAGTATTTGACATGGAGGGACGGGACTTAATAAACGTATATTGAATTTTTAATATTTCAGTTTTTATATGAAATTATGTAGCCTATTGGAATGCTATCTGCTTTTATAAATCAATTATAATCTGTCGTTTTTTAGAGTTGAGGGGCTCTGCCCAATGTTTGAAAAGGTATGTAATGTTCTATATGTTTATGATGTCATCGTTCTCTTGGAACATTTTGCTGAATTTAAATGCTTCAATATTTAGAAAACTCAATCCGGATATTTTTTGTTTTTTGAATTCTTCTAAAACTGACTCATCTATTACCAATAGTTTTAGATAAGTATCTATAAATATTGAAGGGAGATTCTTTGTTTCTTTGAAGGTCACTATTTTTTCAAATTCATACGTGTTAAATAAAGGTTCATTGGAATCTAGAATAAAAGTTATCTCGTGATCAGACTTGTCAAGGTTTATGGCGCTATAATAAGTGGATGGTTTTATCAGCCAATAGTTTTCGTGGTATTTATTATCGTTATCTATAAAAGTTGCAGGTTGTATAGATACATTGTTCTTGAAAAAATCTTTGGCTTCTTGGATGACTATTAACGATTTATCAAATATCATTGCTCCTGGTGGTGTGGAGAATTTATCTTTTGTTTTTTATAAGCGTCCTCAAAAAAAGCATCATTAGATGTTTTTCCTGTATCTTCGGTATCAAAATTTTCAGAGTTTCTATGTAAAGTAATAGAAGGTATGTCACTTCTGAGTGTACGAAATGGTACGTAGTATTTCATTGTAAGAAACTTATAATTTTAATATATGTGAGTTTTCTCTAAACATTATATTATCGTTTGTTAGCCATGAAGGAAAAGTATTTCATGACTGAGAGCTTATACGCATCTTCCCTAGGAACGTTGAAGAGCCATTTATCGCCACCTTTCGTAGTTGCGGAACTAAGAAGCTTCATTGAGTCAGTCCACATTTCTAGAAGCTCAGGGTTTTCCGGTATGGGACGTGCTCCTATAGACCCAGGCGTAACTCGCGCGACATCATCAACTGCATTACTGTTTGGAACAACTTTAAGCCCGGCAGCCCACCGGGCTTGATCTTACGCACCTATCAGCTGCCACTCCCCACTTCGAGCTTCTTCCTGTGATAACGAAACAACATCGCTTGTCTCAAACGCCCTTTGATCAAGATTGGACATCTGATTAGCCATTTTCCTTTCGCCAGAGATTGTCAATGTTTGTCTAACCTCTTCGCCAAGGACCAAACTAAATGTTTTACCAATCACGTTACACTTCGGATCGTAGCCTGCGCATGCCAAGATTGTGATGCCTCCTGGCAATTCAAACTTTTCTCGTATTTTCATTTGTATCTCCATTATTACAGCCCCTTGTCTCTGAGTATCTGCAATATCTGAATGTCTTCGTCACCTAATCCCAGCATTTTTTGATGCCTGATCATAAAGTCTTTGACATGCGTCTCCGCACTTCCCAGACCGCTGGTACCTAAACGATCAGTGACGCCTAGCTTCGATTGAGTCCCATGTAAGAACTCTTCAAACAAAGCTGCTTTACTTGGATTCTCACGTAATAGAATGTGGGTGTTATTAGCACCGCCTACGGATGCTTCAGCCTCGAAGTAATTTAACATTCGAAGTTCTTCAGAGCCTGGCTGGGCAATAACAACATCACGCTTTTTCGAAACTGCTGATATCAGTTCAGGTGACGCTGGTTCAACGCCCATCAAATCATCAGCACTACGCATGTTGATCTTGTTTGGAACAACCTTCCTCTCAATCACCAGCGTTTCGCCGGTCGAGCTACTTGCTTTTTGCCCTTTTAGCTTAATTCTTCGTGTATTCGCTCCAATAGCCTTCAGCTGCTTAAGTGATGATTCTATTACCTTTAAACTGTCTATGTAAGCGCTTACCGCTCGTGCTCCGCTGGCTATCCGTTTATTGACGGCGGTAACTTTCATGCCCATGACTGCTATGCGGGCTATGATGGCTGCAAAACGGGCGGCTACGGCTAGGCCTCCTGAGATGAAGGCCAGTAGAATGCAGAACAAAACTTCTAAAATGATATAAGCGGCGGCGCCGTATAATTACTTAAGTGGTCTCTAGGACATTACCTATATACTTTTATGACCAGTAACCTCACTTGGAACAGAAATGTTTACTTTTAATCAGGAAAATATTGCCAATATTAAAAAGCCTTATTCTATAAATTGATAATGTCTTCATTTTTTTCAAACATTTTATGAATTTCAAATTTAGATAGCTCCAAAAAGCTAAACCCTTTTAATTGCTCGTCTTTAATAAAGTTAAAAAATTTATCTTTTATAATTAACTCAATTAGATAAGGGTCTATAAATATTAGCGGAAGAGATGTAGGGTCTAAATCTCCTCTGATTTTAATTTTTTCAAAATCATAGGTGTTAACTAGAGGATTGTTTGGGTCTAGCTCAGATAAAAGCTCATATTTAGAGCCGTTTAAATCAATCACGCTTGTATAAATTGTCGGCTTTATAACCCAGTACTCTTCATGATATTTATTGTTATTGTCAATAAAAACAGCTTCTTGGAATTTAATATCGTTAGTGTTTTATTTTAAAAACTCAAAAAATATTTCCGAAAAAAACAATGACTTCGTTGTCTGTCATTACATCAGGAGGCATATCGAATTTATTATTTCCTTTATTATATGGGTCTTCGAAAAAAATGGATCTTTAGATTTGCCGATATCTCCTTCATCTAGGCGTTCAGATAATGAATGGGTCGATAAGTATGGGTAATTTCTGGATAAATCATTAAAGGGGGTGTAATATGCCATAAGCTAGATTTTTTTGTTAAAAATATCGAAATTAAGTTCTATATGTTAATTATATCGTTATTTTTCTTAAAAATCTTATGAGGCTGAAATTTGGTAATATCGATAAAGCTTAAGCCAGTTAATTTGTTTTCTTTTATAAATTCTAAGATGCTTTCCTCTATAACTATTTCTTTAGTGTAAGGCTCAATAAATATAGGTTTTATTCCTTTGGTCTTTTTTTTATATACTATTATAGATTCGAATAAATAGTCGTTATAAAGTGGATTGTTAGAGTCTAATTCGAATGTAAGTTCCATGATCGAACTTTTAGTGTCTATAATATCAATAATATCAGTTGGAACTATAGCCCAATAGTCTTCATGGTATTTTTTTGAGTTGTCTATAAAAATAGACTCTTGATATTTTATGTTGTATTTTTTACTGCATAAATGATCTTTTAGTTTCGAGTTAGAAAATATAAAGTTGTCAAATATCATTAAATCTGGAGGGGATGAAAAGTTGTTGTTTGATTTTTTATATGCCTCTTCTATAAAAATGGGGTTATTTTTATCCCCAACTTCGCTTATCTCAAAATTTTCAGAGTTTTTATGTGAAGTAATAGAAGGTATATCACTTCTGGGTGTTCGGAAGGGTACGTAGTATTTCATTGTAAGAAACTTATAATTTTAATATATGTGAGTTTTCTCTAAGGAAGGTGCGATCAAGACCCAAATCAATGCTATGTAGATAAGCTATCTTGATACACATCAAAAAGTTAATGTTTTCGATTTTAAGGGGATATTATTTATTCGTAGTATCCTTAGTTAGAGCTAAGTCAGCTCCAACTAGAAATTAAGTTGTTTTGCAGCGTTTTATTCATCCACACAGCATAAATATACCCCATAAAATCCTCATCTTCATCCATTTCTGGTTCGACAGGTTCAAAGCTCGGAATATCAGCCCACCATGCGTCATATTCAATTGAGAAATTTTCCCCATCCAACTCAACTTCAAAAACTGTCACTTTCTTTGAAAAATTATGAGAGTACCTAAGAACGACATCTTGAGACGATAAGTTCCACTTTTTCTCTCCAATCTGCAATATCAATTGATTACCGTCTCTAAATATTGCTACTTTTCGCTGTCCTAATTGGTGAAAGTTTCCTTTCGGTTTTTCACTTGTATTTACAACAGGTTTGATGGCGCAAGTTGGGCTATCAAAATCTATCAACTCACCCCTATCAAATGGTTTAGATAAAATCATAAATTACCTTTTTGGTTTCGAAATCCCAGTTAGTATATCCATCGTATTATTTGACCTTAAAGCTGCATTGATTACTTCAGAAGAAGATCCATATTTAGAAAGCTGAGATTCATACGTTGGACCGGATTTATTTCCATACTTTGTTAGATTCCGCTGATAAACGGCTTCCAACGCTTCTGGGGTTTTGTAATGAGAAAGTCTCTCTTGGTTCCTCATTTCAACTATCTGCTTTGCAATATTGTCATCACCAATACCATCTCTTCTTAAGGTATCAATAAATTGCTGCTTCTTATTTAATCCAACATGGTAATCGAGTCTCGTAGTCCTCGCTTTTGCTACCTGATCCGCGTTAGTCCAATCAACTGGCCATTTACCAGAATGAAATTGTGAGTCTTTAGTAGGAAGATAACCATATACTCCTTTAGGGTCTACTGCCAAATCTTTAGGCATATCCACATACCTAACCTTGTTTGCAACAACCTTCCTCTCAATCACCAGCGTTTCACCGGCCGAGCCACTTGCCTTTTGCCCTTTTAGCTTAATTCTTCGTGTATTCGCTCCAATAGCCTTTAGCTGTTTAAGTGATGATTCTATTACCTTTAAACTGTCTATGTAAGCGCTTACCGCTCGTGCTCCGTTGGCTATCCGTTTATTGACGGCGGTAACTTTCATGCCCATGACTGCTATACGGGCTATGATGGCTGCAAAACGGGCGGCTACGGCTAGGCCTCCTGAGATGAAGGCCAGTAGAATGCAGAACAAGACTTCTAAAATGATATAAGCGGCGGCAGCGCCGTATAAGAAAGCGTAGAAATTGGGAGGCACAGCACCAATAATTAGGCCTAAATACGATAAAAATATACGACCGGCGTCATCATTGATCAGTTCTAAAAACACACCGTAACTATCGGTGTCTTCTTTAATAGATCGGGCTAACTCGGGATCTATATCGGCGATAACGGTGTCGATAAAGTTGGCAATATCGGATGTGTTGGCACTCGATATGTTTTGGAAAAAAAGAAAAATATCATCACGATGCTCAAACAGTTTGAGGGAGATATCAGCAATGCTTTCTAGATCTTCCTTCGTCTCCTTGAAAAGATCAGCAATGTCATCAGCTACATCTTCGACTGTATTGGTGTAAGCGTTCCAAGCGTATTCCGATGCATCGGTTATTTGATTGCCAAACCATGCCCAAGGTTTTTCTTGTTGCGCTCCTTCTATCAGCCAGTTGGCAGCTTTCTTATGGCTGTCCTCAATACTGCCAACTGCCGTTTCGAGGCCTGCTGTGACTTTTTCGTAAGCGGTTTCAGACAACCCTTGCCAGTCTGTTTCTGTAATCAGCTTTTTGGTGTCGGCTAAATGGTCGAACCAAAGCTCGGAACCTGCGAGTGCTCCATCTTTATAGCTTATCGCAGTCGAAAAAATTCCGTATTCATCCCATTGGGCTTGGAATTCTTGCATCGACGTTAAAACACGCCGATAAGTGGTATCTAGACTGCTTTCAAGTGAAAACCGCAACTCCCGGTTGACATCTTCTAGGCCGGGTATTGTATCACCCACAACCTGCACAGAGCCGGGATCCACGCCTACTTGTACCAGTGTTCCCGGTTCTTCTTGTGTTTGGATCGCCATGGCTTGGGAGGAGACGGTTGTATTATGTCCTGTCCCACCTGATAGGGTGCTCATGGGTGCAACGCATTGACCATTAATGCTTAAGATCAAGGGCGCTTCGTGTATGGGCGTTTTCCAAGGATCATCATAAGTCGCAACAACTTTAACCCAGCTTGTGGGTTTATCAGGACCAACTTTGCTTTGTTTAGCTGCGGGTGTTGTTTGGTTCATCCACACTTGGTCGCCGGTGCGAACTGAGGGCTTTCCGTTGACATAAACGGATCCACTTTTTTCTAAGCCAAAGCTTATTTCAGTGAGGGTGCCGGTAACAATGCCACCCCTGCGGCCTGGCTCATCGCCGGTTACTCCGGTAATAAAGCTTTCGCCATGCATAAACGCTTCTTTGCCACCCGCGAACACATTGGGGCTAACATTTTCACTATTATCCATGGTGTGGGTGATGTTATAGGGAATAGGTCGCCAGCTTTTGCCGACTTTCGTCCAGCAGACATCAGGCGCCATGCTGACTAGTGTATAGTCAGCTGTTTTGGTTGCAATTGATCCGTTTGCCATCGCTCTATCCTTAAGCTAGGTATTCGGGGATATTATCATGCGGCACTCCACATAGGGAGTAGCCGTTTACTGTTTATATCCTCGTGCGGCTTCTATCCGTTTTTGAGTATCGGGGTGTGTCGAAAGAAATGAATGCTCCGTAGAGCTGTCTTCTTTGCTCTCGGGAATGATCTTTTCTAGCGCATCAGCGAATACATCTGGATTTAAACCTAAATCAGACAGGTGTGATAGTGCAAAGTTGTCGGCTTCGGTTTCCGCTTTTCTTGAGTAGCTTTGCTGCGTTAAAAAGGTAGGGAAGGCGACAATAAGGTCTTGCCCGAACGATAAATCACCGCCAACGATAAATACGGTAAGTAGAGTAATGGTTGATGAGCGGATGATCTGTTGAAGGCCATGACGATGTTCCACATGGCCTATTTCATGCAAAACTACACTGTTTAATTCATTCGGTTGATCTAGCCGTTTCACCAGCTCGTCTGTAATAAAAATATCGCCAGAGGGGAGGGCAAATGCATTGGCAATTGGCTTGTGGCTGTTTTCCATCGACCTGAAATGCAGTTTGATGGGGATGTCGGTGGACATGCGGCTAATTATTTTTTCTTCTATCTCTTCGCGAATGGTGGCCTGTTGGGCTTGAGGTAACTCGGATGGAGTAAACAGTAGCGAGTCTAGAACATCGATGCTGTGTTCGCCGATCTCTATATTAAGCTCGGCTGGTAACGCATGTGCAACTTGATGGCTAATGCTCGGGATTCCCCATTTTAAAAAAGCCAGCGTCAATACCACCACAAATATGGCTGAGAAAATAATTAATGATAAGTTACTTTCTAATTTATGAAGCCATAAGTTATTTTTTTGACCTGTTTGAGAAATCCATTGGTCGATGGCGTGATTATCATTGGTTTCGAGTAATGTGCCATCGGGGAAGGAAATACGGCGTGTGGTATTACCCACACGACTGCTGATTTGTAAGTCGCGAATTTCGCCACGAAGGCTATGGCCATCATCGCGTTCTAGGGTAAATTGACTGCCTCTGATATGAATGTCAGCCCGAGAACGGGCTGACTGATTAGCGGCATAGTGATAGCCTGAAATCACAAACTAAGTCCTAAATCGCCTTGGATATCAAAGGTTCCACCTAGCTCTTCACCTAGCGCTGACTGCTTTTGTTGTTGCAAGCTTACATAGTGTTCTAGGTCTTGAGTTAATGTGCCAGAGGTCGAATTAGCGCGATATTTGGCTAAGCGAACTTTTATGAAAGGTATCGCCAAACCAATAGTGAAAATTACCAAAAACAGGTTGGTTAAGTGTATCCAAAATAAAGACTTCACTTTTAGGTTGGAATGTAGGTTTAACGCGTTATCAAGCTTTAGTTCATTAAACACATGGTTGTTAATGCGGGCTTCCATGTAAGAGCGAGCCCAAAAGCTAAATGCGAATACCAATAAATACCCACCCAAAAATGCGATATTAAACAAATTGGAGTCCAAGCCAGAACTCGATCCATTTTGTAGTGAGAATAAAGCGCCTAATCCTGATGCAAAACCAATAGCTCCAAAGATTGCGGCAAATAAAAGGAAGACGCCCAAGATTACCAAATACGTTTTAAAAAACACGCCAATACGGATGTTAGCGCTGAAATTGCCTTGGCCGTAATGGAGGTTGTTAACATGGTAGCGATACATAAGTGCTTGAATATATGGCCCCATAGCATAAATACTAATGATTGCTACAGGCCCTAAGAACATCGCAACCATACCGCCCACAGTACCATTAATTAACCATGCGACACCGATAATTAAGCCCAATGCAACGGCGGGTAAGAAGGGGAGGAGTAGGATGTATTTATAGACTGTCCCTAGGCCTCCATCAAAAGAGAAACGTACTTGGCGGTAGCTTGCCATACGTGCATGGAAGCGGTAGCTGCTCCAAATAATCCACGGAGAGGCCAGCACTAGAATTAACGTTAACCCGATACCCACAAAAGGGAAGAACTGATTAATAATAATGTAAATCGCAAAGGCGATAGCTGCAATGATGCGTCCTTTGAAGATTTGCCAGCCTGTTGCGTGGTATTCAAAGCTTGACCCATCAAAGAAGGTATTACCGTAAAAATAACGATTCGTGCGGACTTTAGCCCACGCGGAGTAGATACCCAGAGTAATTACAGAAAGCAGAACGTTAACGATCCATATCTTAAAGAATTCGCCACCTGCGCCTTTAAATTCAAAAGGACGAGTGGCGGATTGTGTGGCGATTGATTCGCTCATAAAACTGACTCCATTCAGTCGTTAAGTTGTTGAGGTCGCGATTGTAGCAGAATGGAAACGTTTGTCAGTTAACCCAATGAAAAATAGGAATTATTCCTAGGAACTTATTCACTGAGTAAACATAGATAAGGCTTGCCACCATAAATAGTCCAAGGGGATGAGTATGGCCCATGTAATTAGCGTAAGGGGAACGGTAATCCTGAGTAAGCTCATAATAGGTTCACGTGCGAGCTGCATACCTACAATCAGAGGCCCTGATTGATAGGGGAAAAGTATGGTCGAGAAGCCAACGACTTGCGTCATAATCACGGCTTGTACTGTCATGCCTGTTTGGTTGGCCAAATCAGCAGCAATGGGGGTTAATACTGCTGGCACACCCGGAAGCGTCGAAAACATGCCCGTAAAAAACGACATGGCAGTCAATGATATAAAGTTAACGGCGTCTGCCCCAGGGTTTAGCGGCAAGACATGCTCCATAGTCATGGCTAATAGTTTCCCTAGCCCTGAGCTGTTGACCATAGCGCCTAGCCCTAGCACGCCAGCAATAAAAATTAGCATTGAAAAGTTGATTTGCTTATTAAAAGTCGTTTGGTCCACCATGCCCACTTTGGGGAGTAATAAAAAGCAAGCCGCCGCCAAGCCTACCCAAGCGGGATTAATGCCGTGCCAGCTATCGGTTAACCAAAAAGCCAATGCGGTTAAGAGAACAATACTCAGCTTGCGCTGCTTAGCGCGTAAGCTCGGATCTTGGTGAAGGTCGTTAATCGCCGCTGCTCTCTTAGGTTCGGCTGGTAATAATTTAATGATGAGTAAAGCAATGATGATGGCTTTAATAGCGCCAAGAATAGGAAAATGCAGTAGTAGATAATCCGTGTAACTAAAATGTAACCCATAAATGGTTTCCGCTGAGCCAATCATAACCATGTTTGGGATATTGGAGGGGAGAATGCTGAAGGTAGGTAAATGGCAGCCAAACGTGACAGCCATAACGACACCTGTTCGACCCTTCGAACCAGTATGGAAGCCGCAGCGATCTGCTAATGCCATACCGATAGGTATCATCATGACTAGGCGGCCTATAGATGATGGCATTACAAAACCGAGTAAGGTGCATGTAAGCATCAACCCCCCTATGAGCCAAGGGTAGCTTCGTTCCAGGTGGTGTCCTAAATATCCTGCTATTCGGTCGCTCATGCCACTGTTAGTAATGGCCATACCGATAACCATACCCGCAAAAATAAGCCAAAGTGCGCCGGATGCGAAGCCAGAAAATATTTCAGTGGGAGTGGCTACCTCAAAAAGAATAGCCGATAGAAAAAATAATAAGCTGGTTTGAAATTCGGGTAATGCGCTGGTAGCCCACAATGTCAAAGTGATGAGTAGAATAATTAATGTGTAAAGCTGTAAGCCCGAAAGCATACCCGGAGGGTTAATTACTAAAAAAGCAGATGCTATTAATACTAATAAGAGGGCGGCGCGCGATGGAGTGAAAAAAAATTTTAGCATAATGGCCCAGTTCGCATAGTACTTTGAGATGGATTGGTAAATTTCTACTAGCTATCTTTATGGATTGTTAGTTGACCTTTGCAGGCATCTTGTAGCCTAAGGAGTAGGTTATCTTTTTCCGCGGCTTCAACCTCAATAATTAGGCTAACCATTTCCAGAAAGGTTTGTTCGATAATGTGTGCTGACGAGCTGTGAAGTATAGAGTCCACTTGCGCAGAGTGTGAGTAGGCAAAAGAGAGTTGCACCTTTAGTAAAGGTTTAACTGTTTCTAAAGTTAACTGATCGAGCAGCTCACGTACGCTCGCGGAGTAGGCGCGGACTAAGCCCCCAGTGCCAAGTTTAGTACCGCCAAAAAAGCGCGTTACAACGACACATATTTCCCCAATACCTGCACCTGCTATTACAGAATACATCGGCCTACCTGCTGTGCCGGATGGCTCTCCGTCATCACTAAAACCGTACCCCCCACTGACATAAGGTGAACCCGCAATAAAAGCGCTACAGTGATGATTGGCGTTAGGGGTCTTTTCCTTTAGGTCCGCGATAATAGATTTGGCCTCGGCTTGTGTTTTTATGGGATAGGCTTGTGCTATGAAACGGCTTTTTTTAACGTCTATAGTCGCTTCTGCATAGGTGGTTGGGCGCTGATAAATAGGTTGGCTCACAAAACTCTCGGTGAATTGCTTGGGTGCGTAAGATATTCTAGTTAATAGTATGCAATGTAGACTCAGCGCTGTCGACGTTGGCAGCGTGCTTGTTGGTATTTTCGGCAAACCGGTCCGTAAATGAATTTTTTAACATCTAACATGTCTATACCAACGTAAAGCCATTAATATGCTAGAACCAATCCAGAATGGAGGCACGATATGGATACCAACTTACACACTTTACCAAATTTATTTTTGCAATTAGGGTTAAGTGATAAACCTGAAGATATGGAGTCTTTTATCAAAAGCCATACGTTATCGGATGGTCAAAAGATTGAAGAGGCTGAGTACTGGACTGAGGGGCAGGCTCAGTTTTTAAAAGAAAGTCGTGACCTTGATGGTGCATGGGCTGAAAGCGTTGATGAACTGAGTGCTTTGCTCAGTCAGGCGTAGTTATTATTAACAACCAATAAAAGATGTTGATTTATATATAAGTGAGATATCAGATGAGAAAAGTACTTACCGCGATTGTCGCCAGTGTTTTTGTTGTATCGTTATACGGATGCAGCACGGTAGAAGGTATGGGTAAAGATATCCAAAAAGGTGGTCAAGCAATCGAAGGCGCCGCTAAAAAAGCCAGTTAGTGCACTTATCAAGAGAAAGCAGCCCATTGGGCTGCTTTTTGTTGATTACTTCGAATCACTCACTAAGAGAATGAGCAGCCTTTTGGGCCCGTGCGCGCCCATCTGTAAGCGTTGCTCAATATCAGCACTTCTGGATGGTCCTGTAATAAGGTTGACCGTGCGCGGCATAATACTTTTAGTTGCCTCCCGGAGTTTTTTCCACGCCTCTTCATATGGGCCCACAATATTCCTTTTGTGGAGAACCACAATATGATTGTCGGGTAAAAAGTTGAGTGTGGT
Source organism: Neptunomonas phycophila (assembly GCF_001922575.1). Classification (NCBI taxonomy): domain Bacteria; kingdom Pseudomonadati; phylum Pseudomonadota; class Gammaproteobacteria; order Oceanospirillales; family Oceanospirillaceae; genus Neptunomonas; species Neptunomonas phycophila. The sequence goes on from NZ_MRCI01000001.1 coordinate 914,894, forward strand.
TGGGCTTTCTTTACTCGAATGCAGCATCAGGGTCCCGGTTTCAGCAATGCCAGCAAAAGCAACGGTTAAACTAGCTGCATCACCGACGTGTGCTGTTCCTGTCTGCACCTGTAACTGTGAGCCCTCCCAATCTAATGTATCTAATTGAGCGTCGCTAGCTATGGTTAACGTGTCAATATGTTGTTCTTTTAGCCAAGGCTTCACTGCTTCTACAATTGATGCCTCGCTTTCTAGCTCAACAATTTCGGCAGCGGCTTCAATTGCCATCGCAGTAAATAACGAGACCTGCTCCTGATGCGGTAAGAGGGCTCTTTTAGGTATTAGATTATGTCCGTGGGGTGTGAGCCTGGCCGCAACTGCAGCTCGCTGAGTGTGAGTTGGTTCTCCACGTTTTAGCCCTCGACGTATGCTCCCCAAAATTTCAGCTTTGCTCATGATGACTTCTCCGAGGCTTTTTGTGTCTTGTACAGGTCCATGAAGGTGCGGTTAGCAGGAGCAGGCATATCCCTAAACTGTGTCCAGCCTGAGGCCATGGGTAGTTTAGATATTTTTCCGTTTTGCCTTCCTAGTAATCGCATTGACTTGTTAGCCGCGCGGGACAACCATCGGTACAAGCGAGGACGTTTAGCAAAAAAAGCCCAACCTCCTAATCCCCAGCGAACAGCTTTGGGGCTTAGATGCTTACTGAACTCATTCTCGCGCCAGTGTCTCATTAGCTTAGGTAGTGGAATGCGGACGGGGCACACTGATTCGCACTTTCCACAAAAAGTAGAGGCATTAGGTAATAACCCTGCTTGTTCAATGCCGATCATTTGCGGGGTAAGTACGGATCCCATTGGACCAGGATAGACCCAGCCATAGCTATGACCACCTACCGCGCCGTAAACAGGGCAATGATTCATACAGGCTGAGCAACGAATGCAGCGAAGCATATCTTGAAGCTCGCCGCCCACCATGTCGCTGCGACCATTATCTACCAAAACAACATGGAAGTTCTCGGGGCCATCTTGATCTTCTGCTCGCTTAGGGCCTGTTGATAGCGTGTTGTATACGGAAAATTCTTGTCCGGTTGCGGAGCGAGCAAGTAGGCGTAAAAAAAGTGTCATGTCTTCTAACGTTGGGACAACCTTTTCAATAGAGGTAACGACAATGTGCGTTTTAGGAAGCGTTTGTGTTAAATCCCCATTGCCTTCGTTGGTTACAATGAGAGTGGAGCCTGTTTCAGCGACACAAAAGTTAGCGCCAGTAATGCCAACATCGGCCGCGACGAATTTTTTGCGAAGCATTTCTCTCGCTTCCTGCATAAGCACAGCAGGGTCATCGGATTTGGGGCGTTTATGTTTTTCGTGAAAAATATCCGACACATCTTCTAGATTGAGGTGGATTGCGGGAGCGATAATGTGGCTAGGGTGGTCACCTCGTAGCTGCAAAATATACTCGCCTAAGTCGGTTTCGACCGGCTCAATGCCATTTTTTTCTAAGAAATCATTCAGGTTGATTTCTTCTGTTACCATGGATTTACCCTTGGTAACCGTTTTGGCGTCTACTTCTTTACAAATATCTAATACGGTCTTACATGCGTCGTCGGCTGTTCTGCACCAATGAACATGACCACCATTTTTTAAAACATTTGCTTCAAACTCTTCTAGGTATATATCCAAGTTTTCAATAATGTGGTTTTTGAGAGCTGCAGCTTCATCACGCAACTGATCAAATTCTGGTAGTCGAGCAACGGCTGCTGCACGTTTGGTAGGAAAGCCAGCTTTAAGGTTTCCTAGTGCTTTTTGAAGGCCAACATCGTGTAGGGCGATTTTGGCGCTTTCTTTAAAGTGAGGGCTATTAATTTGCATGCTGCACCCCTTGCGCTGGTTGACCAAGGTCGTAATGTGCTTCACCGATGGCGGGTGCATCAGTCATGCCCGCTAGTACTTCGATGACGTGCCTTACCTCTATAGCGTGGCCTTCGCGCTTTAGCTTACCGGCCATATTGAGCAAACAGCCCATGTCGCCTCCGAGTAAAAGAGTAGCTTGGCTAGCCACGATGTGTTCTGTTTTATTACTGACCATGCGATTAGATATATCGGGGTATTTCACACAGAAGGTACCACCAAATCCACAACAGGTTTCGGACTCAGTCATCTCGTTGAGTGTTAAACCAGCCACTTGGGCTAGTAATTCTCGTGGCTGCTGTTTTATGCCTAGTTCACGTAAGCCAGCACAAGAGTCATGGTAAGTCGCCTGTATAGGAAGGCTTAGGTCAGCCAGTTTTAGTGGCATAACCTCAGTCAGAAATGTAGTGACCTCATAGGCGCGAGCTTTGAGCGATTCAGCGCGGGCTTTCCATGGATCTTTTTCATCAAACAGCTCTGCGTAGTGATGCAGCATGCCAATGCAAGAGCCTGAAGGGCCTACAACGTACTCAAAACCGTCGAAGGCTTCGATGGTTCGCTTGGCAATATCTTGTGTGGTTGAGCGGTCGCCAGAGTTGAAAGCAGGCTGGCCGCAACATGTCTGAGCGTCGGGAACACTCACTTGGCAGCCTGCGGCTTCAAGTAACTTTATCGTGGCAAAACCAACAGACGGGCGAAACATATCAACCAAGCAGGTCACAAAAAGACCTACTTGGGCGGGTTTGTCGAGTGTGTTCATTAGGTACCTTCGGCTCGGTTGTCAGGTGTTTTTATATTTATAATCGTGATGTAGGTAGAGTAGGCGACGTGTTGAATAATTGAAATATTACAGGCTAAACTGGTCTGACCAAATGACGAGCCTTGGGCAAACATGAAAAACCAGTCGAAACAGAGTTTGTATCACGATTTATTGGCTGCGATTGTGAGTGGTGACATCGTACCCGGCCAAGTAATGCCATCTGAGAGGCAACTGGTTCAGCAAACAGGGCTATCGAGATCCAGTGTTCGTGAAGTCACTTCTCAATTAACGCATCGAGGCTTTATCGATACACAGCACGGTGAGCGAAGTCGCTGTAACAACCTACTGGCAGCTCATTTAGATTTGCCTTTGGATTTAGGTGGCGATCCGCATACATTGCAGCTTCATGTTTTAGAGGTGCGGGCCATACTAGAGGGCGAAGCGGCCTATTACGCTGCGTTGCGCGCAACGCCAGAACAAATGGATGCAATAACCCTCGAGTTTGAAAAGATGAAACAACGCAAAGAGGGGCAAACCACGCTAGCTAAAGCCAAAGCAGACCTGCAATTTCATATGCTGATTGCTGAATCTTGCCATCACTTGTTAGTCACGGCCTTTAGCCAGCTGTTCTATAACCGCTATTTTAATGCAATTTACGGTGTGCTGGATCGGGCTCTGAAGCAGCATGGTCACTATCCAGATGGCATAAGTCGACAGCATGACTCTATCTACCAAGCAATCATTCAGCGTCAAGCAAATAAGGCGCGCGTATTAGCACGCGATCACATTTTATACACGAGGCGCTTATTAGAGCCCAGTGACGTCTTTTAATGTGCTTTTTATGGCGTGTAATGACAATTCCATTAAAAACGCCAATCTTTTGTCATCATGCCTTGGTCATCGCTTTTGCATTCGTTAGAATATCCGGCTGCCACATACTTGGTGTGTATGTGAGATCATTTAATAGATCACAGGCCTGTCGTAGGGGCTCGTGATTACAGAAAGGAATTAGCAATGCCAGTCATTACCCTCCCTGATGGAAGCAAGCGTGAGTTTGCCAACCCCGTTTCTGTTTTTGATGTCGCCGCGGACATCGGAGCAGGCTTAGCAAAAGCTGCCTTAGCCGGTAAAGTTAACGGGGAATTGGTTGATACCAGCTTTACTATCGAAAACGACACAGACCTCGCTATCATTACCGCACGTGATGATGAAGGGGTTGATGTGATTCGTCATTCCTGTGCCCATTTAATGGCCATGGCTGTTCAAGCCTTATTTCCAGGAGCGCAAGTAACCATCGGGCCAGTGATTGAAAATGGATTTTATTACGATTTTGCATATGAGCGCCCGTTTACTTCTGAAGATCTGGAAAAGATCGAGAAGAAAATGCTTGAGCTCTCAAAACAAAACTTACCTGTTTCTCGTTCTGTAATGAACCGTGATGAAGCTGTGGCTTTATTTGAGAAAATGGGTGAAAGCTACAAAGTAGAGATTCTAAGCAGCATTCCTGCAGAGCAAGATTTGTCTTTCTACTCGCAAGGTGACTTCATTGATCTGTGTCGCGGGCCTCATGTTCCTTCGACTGGCCACATTAAAGCGTTTAAGTTAATGAAAGTGGCTGGTGCATACTGGCGTGGCGATTCTAAAAACGAAATGTTGCAGCGTATTTACGGCACCGCGTGGAGCGATAAGAAGCAACTCAAAGAATACCTGCACCGTTTGGAAGAAGCTGAAAAACGTGACCACCGTAAGTTAGGTAAGCAACTGAACCTCTTCCATCTTCAAGAAGAAGCACCGGGCATGGTGTTTTGGCACCCCAATGGCTGGACCTTGTACCAACAGATCGAGCAGTACATGCGTGTTAAGCAACGCGTAAATGGCTATCAAGAGATTAAAACACCGCAAGTTGTTGAACGAACTCTGTGGGAAAAATCCGGTCATTGGGATAAGTTTGCTGAGCAGATGTTTACCACACACTCAGAGAACAAAGATTTCGCTGTTAAACCCATGAATTGCCCGTGCCATATTCAGGTGTTTAACCAAGGCTTGCGCTCGTACCGTGATTTACCGTTGCGCTTGGCAGAGTTTGGCTCATGCCACCGTAATGAACCTTCCGGTGCTTTACACGGTATTATGCGTGTGCGTGGCTTTGTGCAGGATGATGCGCATATTTTCTGTGCTGAAGATGCAATCCAGCCGGAAGTGGCAAGTTTTATTGAATTTCTACATGAGGTTTATCATGACTTTGGTTTTACCGATGTCATTTATAAACTATCAACGCGTCCAGAACAGCGTGTGGGTTCTGATGAAGTGTGGGATAAAGCTGAGAAAGCATTGGCCGATGCATTAGATGCAGCCGGGTTAGACTGGGAAGAGCTGCCAGGCGAAGGTGCTTTCTACGGACCTAAGATCGAATTCTCTCTGAAAGATTGCTTAGGTCGTGTGTGGCAGTGTGGCACGATTCAAGTTGATTTCTCGATGCCAGGTCGTTTAGAAGCTCAATTTGTAAATGAACATGGCGATCGTGAAACACCGGTTATGTTACACCGTGCAATTTTGGGATCTTTTGAACGATTCATCGGTATTTTGATCGAACATTATGCGGGTGCATTGCCAGCATGGTTGGCTCCAACACAAGCCGTTGTGATGAATATTACTGACAATCAGGCCGAATATTGCACGAATGTGGTAAAAACATTGCAAAATAATGGCTTTAGAGCCGTTTCGGACTTGAGAAACGAGAAGATCGGCTTTAAAATCCGCGAGCGTACTCTTCAGAAGGTTCCTTTCCTCTTGGTAGTGGGTGATAAAGAAGTAGAGAATGGCTGTGTTGCTGTTCGTACCCGTTCAGGTGAAGATCTAGGTACAATGACTATTGAAGCCTTTTCTGAATTCCTATCAAAAGATGTGGAACGTAAGGGTCGTGACGACTAATAATTAGGAGATATAGCAATCAAGCGCGATAATAAAAGAGGTGCACGTCGCGACAATCGTGTACCCATTAATGAAAATATCAAAGCCCATGAGTTACGTCTTATTGATGCAGACGGTGGGCAGGTTGGTGTCGTATCGCTTAACCAGGCTCTTGACATGGCTCAAGAGGCTGAACTTGACCTGGTACAGATCTCGGATTCGGATCCTATCGTATGTAAATTGATGGATTACGGTAAGTTCCAGTACGAGAAAAAGAAACAGGACGCTGAAGCTAAGAAAAAACAGCATCAGATCCAGGTTAAGGAAATGAAATTCCGTCCAGGTACGGATGAAGGGGATTATCAGGTAAAACTACGCAACCTGATGCGTTTCCTTGAAGCAGGAGACAAAGCCAAGGTGACTTTACGTTTCCGCGGTCGTGAGATGGCTCACCAAGAGCTTGGCATGCAGTTGATGAATCGGATCGAAGCTGATCTCGAGGAATACGGCTCTGTTGAGCAGCGCGCTAAAATGGAAGGCCGTCAAATGATCATGGTTATTGCTCCGAAGAAGAAAAAGTAATTCGTTCTTCTGTTAAACCCGTAACGGCGTCAGCTAGTTACGGGTTTTGCTGTTTTATCGAATTCAAAAAAATTAACGAATGCGTGGAGATTTTTGTAATGCCTAAGATTAAATCTTGCCGAGGTGCGGCAAAACGCTTTAAAAAAACTGCTAACGGTTTTAAGCACAAGCAAGCCTTCAAAAGCCACATTCTGACCAAGAAAAGCACTAAGCGTAAGCGTCAACTGCGTCCTATGCTTCAGGTTCATGCTGCTGATAAAGCACTGATCCGTCGCATGTTGCCTTACATCTAAGTCGCATTTTTACATACAGAATTAAGTAATAGGAAGGTATAAGAATGGCTCGTGTAAAACGTGGTGTTCAGGCTCGTCGCCGTCACAAGAAGATTTTAAAGCAAGCTAAAGGTTACTACGGTGCTCGTAGCCGTGTATTCCGTGTAGCTAAACAAGCAGTTATCAAAGCTGGTCAATATGCGTACCGTGACCGTCGTCAGCGTAAGCGTCAATTCCGCGCATTGTGGATTGCACGTATCAACGCTGCTGCACGTATCAATGGTGTATCTTACAGCCGTTTCATTGCTGGCTTGAAAAAAGCTAACATCGAAATCGACCGTAAAGTATTGGCTGACCTAGCTGTATACGAACAAGCTGCATTTACTGCAGTTGTCGAAAAAGCGAAAGCTGCTTTAGCTTAATTGCACCCACCTCTATTTTTAGAGGTTGCAACGCTTAAGAATTCACAGGGGAAGGGTGCGAACTCTTCCCCTGTTTTTATATCGGCTACTGTGCTGAGCTCTGTTGTTTAACGCCGTAAAGATAAGGTTAGCTAGCTGAGCAGAGTAACTGATTACTAACATATTCCTCCCAATTGATTGGAGCCGGAAATGGACGATATGCAAAACATCTTGGAGCAGGCCGCTGCCGCTGTAGCATCGGCTAATACGCTACAAGAACTTGACTTAGTACGTGTTGAGTACCTAGGTAAAAAAGGGCCGCTAACGGCATTACGTAAAGGCTTGGGTAAATTGACACCCGAAGAGCGTCCAATAGCGGGTGCCAAAATCAACGAGGCGATCCAGCAAGTTAGTGAACAACTAACTGCACGTAAACAAGCCCTTGAAACAGCCGAACTCGCTAAGAAGCTCAGTGCAGAGACTGTTGATGTGTCTTTGCCCGGCCGCGGCCAGCCCGTGGGTGGCTTGCACCCGGTCACGCAAACTCTAGAGCGTATCGAAGCTTTTTTTGCGAACATTGGTTATCAAGTAGCTGAAGGCCCCGAAATCGAAGACGATTACCATAACTTCGAAGCACTCAATATTCCATCGCACCACCCTGCGCGTGCGATGCATGATACTTTTTACTTTAATGCCAACACGCTATTGCGTACCCACACGTCAGGCGTTCAAGTAAGGACAATGGAAACACAGCAGCCGCCGATTCGTATCATTTGCCCTGGTCGTGTTTATCGTTGTGACTATGATCAAACGCATTCGCCGATGTTTCACCAAGTTGAAGGCTTACTCATCGACAAAAATATCTCATTCGCAGACCTTAAAGGTACGCTAGAGCAGTTTTTGCGTGAATTTTTTGAAGAAGACGTCAAAGTGCGATTCCGTCCATCGTATTTTCCATTTACAGAGCCATCAATAGAAGTCGATATCGACCGTGGTGATGGCAAATGGTTAGAAGTATTGGGTTGCGGAATGGTGCATCCAAAAGTATTTGAAATGTCAGGTATTGATCCGGAAGAGTATACGGGTTTTGCCTTTGGTATGGGTGTCGAGCGTTTGGCAATGCTGCGCTACGGCGTGAATGATCTGCGCTTATTCTTTGAAAATGATCTGCGATTCTTGCAGCAATTTTCATAAGTCAGTCGCACGAAAGTACACACAGTAGATAGCTAAGAATTCTCAGGAAAGCAGCATGAAATTCAGTGAAAAGTGGTTACGCGAGCTCGTTAATCCATCAATCAGCACACAAGCGCTGGTGGATCAAATTACAATGGCCGGCCTTGAAGTCGATGAGGTTGCGCCCGTAGCTAAAGATTTTAGTAACGTTGTGGTCGGTGAAATTCTAAGCGCCGAACAGCACCCAAATGCAGACAAACTCCAGGTTTGCCAGGTGAGCGATGGCACGGAGACCTTTCAGGTGGTTTGTGGTGCTCCTAATGCTCGCGCTGGTTTAAAAACGGGCTTTGCGAAAGTGGGGGCTGTTTTACCGTCTCCGGATGGGCCGTTCAAAATTAAGAAAGCCAAGTTACGTCAGGTTGAATCACACGGTATGTTGTGTGCTGAAGATGAGCTGGGTTTGTCAGAAGATCACGGTGGAATTATGGAGCTGGCAGCCGATGCGCCTGTTGGCACCAATCTTCGTGATTACTTGAATTTAGATGATCAAATTATCGATGTTGATTTAACGCCCAACCGCGGTGATTGTTTAAGCATAAAAGGCTTGGCGCGCGAAGTAGGTGTGTTGAATAAAGCTCCAGTTGAGTTTGTTTCAGTAAAACCGGTTCCTGCGACTATCGATGATACCTTCCCTGTCGTGCTAGAAGCGCCGCAAGCGTGCCCGCGTTATTTAGGACGCGTTATACGTAATGTTGATGTCACAGCCCAATCACCTTTGTGGATGGTAGAAAAATTACGCCGTGCGGGTATCCGTTCAATTGATCCTGTGGTTGATGTCACAAACTATGTGCTTATCGAGCTGGGACAGCCTTTGCATGCGTTTGACTTAGCTAAGTTGAGCGGTGGTATTGTGGTTCGTTTACCAAAGTCAGGTGAAAAACTCACGTTATTAGACGGTAACGAAGTGGCACTGAATGACGATACTCTGATCATTGCTGATAACACGGGGCCGGTTGCAATGGCGGGTATCTTTGGTGGTGAGGCGACGGGTGTCACTACAGAATCAAAAGATATTTTCCTTGAGTGCGCTTTTTTCGATCAAATTGCTATTGCGGGTCGCGCGCGTGCTTATGGTCTGCATACTGATGCGTCTCACCGTTATGAGCGTGGTGTTGATTGGCAATTACAACATGAAGCAATTGAGCGTGCTACGGCATTGTTAGTTGACATTTGTGGTGGTGAAGTTGGGCCGGTTACACAAGCCATTAGTGAAGAGCATCTGCCAAGTGCACGCACAGTAACGCTACGCCACTCTAAAGTTAATCAAATGCTAGCTTTTGATATGCCTAGCGCTGAAATTGAAGAGATTCTAACGCGTTTAGGTATGGATATTACCGTGGATGGTGAAGGACAATGGCAAGTTGCTATTCCATCATACCGTTTTGATATCAGCATTGAGGTTGACCTGATTGAAGAACTTGCACGTGTTTACGGCTACAACAACCTTCCTGTTAAAATGCCAACGGCCGCATTATCGTTTGTGCCTGATGATGAAACCCAGGTGTCGATGCACAGTATTCGTCGTAGTTTAGTTGCATTAGGTTATCAAGAAGCCATCACTTACAGCTTTATCGAAACAGGCCTTCAGCAACTTTTTGATGATCAGTACGAAGCACTTGCATTGGCTAATCCTATTTCAGCTGAAATGGCTGTTATGCGTACTTCTATTTGGCCTGGTTTGGTTAAAGCATTGCAATATAACCAAAACAGACAGCAAAGCCGTGTTCGTTTGTTCGAATCAGGTCAGCGATTCTTGCCTGTTGGGGAGGATTTAGTCCAAGAAAATGTTTTATCAGGGTTATTATCGGGCAACCGACATCCTGAAAGCTGGATGGGAAAATCAGACCCAGTAGACTTTTATGATATTAAAGGCGATGTAGAAACTATCCTCAACTTAGGTGGCGCTGGTGATCAGTACACATTTGTAGCTGACCAGCATGTTGCGTTGCATCCTGGCCAGTCAGCCCGTATAGAACGAGCAGGAGAAACGGTTGGCTTTATCGGTGCTTTACATCCCGCGTTGGTAAAAAAATTAGACTTAACGGGCCCTGTTTATTTGTTTGAGTTACGTCTTGATGTCATTAAAGAAGGTAAGTTACCTCGCTTTGCGGAGTTATCTAAGTTTCCTGAGTCACGTCGGGATCTAGCTCTGATCGTAGATGAAAAAACGCCTTACGAGATGATTCGTGATGTGGCGCAGAAAAATGGGGGTGAATACTTAAAACAAGTCATCCTTTTTGATGTTTACCAGGGCCAAGGTATTGAAGTTGGTAGAAAAAGTATTGCTTTGGGCTTGACCTGGCAACATCCTTCGCGCACTCTTAATGAAGACGAGATCAATGCGGCGGTTAAAGATGTACTGGATGCGTTGAGCTCACATGCAGGAGCAACGTTAAGAGATTAGCAAAGGTGGTGTTCATGAGTTCTTTGACTAAGGCAGACATGGCAGAACGTTTGTACGAAGAGTTAGGTCTTAACAAACGAGAAGCCAAGGATATGGTTGAATCCTTCTTTGATGAAATTCGTGAGAGCCTCGCGTCTAACGAACAGGTCAAACTTTCTGGTTTCGGAAACTTTGACCTGCGCGATAAACGCCAGCGCCCGGGCCGAAACCCTAAAACTGGTGAAGAAGTGCCTATTACCGCACGGCGCGTTGTGACATTTCGTCCAGGACAAAAATTAAAGGACCGTGTAGACGACTATGCAGACAGCAGGTCCGAGTCAGCCTGATCTTCCTGCAATACCCAGCAAACGTTACTTTACTATCGGTGAGGTAGCGGCTTTATGTGATGTGAAAGCACATGTGCTGCGTTATTGGGAGCAAGAGTTTGATCAGATCAAGCCCGTTAAACGTAATAACCGACGTTATTATCAACAGCAGGATATTCTGTTAATCCGCCAAATTAAGAGCCTGCTTCATGAGCAAGGTTACACAACAAGCGGTGCAAAGCAGTGGTTTAAGAGCCAGCAAAGCGGCGACGAAAATATCTGTTATAAAGAGCTGTTGAGACAGACAATAACTGAACTAGAGTCCATTCTAGTTACACTTAAAAAGCGTTAGCCTTCGGGATAGCGCTTTTTTTATTGCCCGCAAAGTTAGTCCCCTTGTTTAGTTTTACGATATTTACTTAACTGTTTTTTATAAAAAACCTTCACAGATTCAATCGCTTTGGTTACTATTACCGCCTCTTCGATAAGCAGCGTCATCTGTTTGTCATATGTCGGGGCGTAGCGCAGTCTGGTAGCGCACTTCGCTGGGGGTGAAGTGGTCGCAGGTTCAAATCCTGCCGTTCCGACCAATATTTATAATCCAATCTTATATAGCCCGTTAAGCCACACGTTACAGGCTTTTCTTTTATGGTATCAATTTAGTTTACTCATTTTTCCCATACCTCGACAATTTATAGATTTTATTTTTCAAATGAAAATCATGGGTGCTTCTATGATTTACGTCATTGGTGAAAAGTTTTTGCGAGAGTAAAGTCGTTACTACGCGGTGAGGCAAGTGCCATTAGCGACCAGAATGTAAAAGATGGCAGGCAGCATGCCATCACTGCTTTCTATCTTAAGAATTTGGTTTTAAGGGAATGTGAATGTTAGCAATCTTCACTGAGCTAGCTAATTGGGTGGCGTATTCATTATTAGGGCTTCTGCCGGATTCTAAGTTAGGCCAGTCTGTTCATTTTTTCATTGAAGATACCACCAAGATATTTTTCCTACTGATCATAATGATCTACTGCATAGCACTGCTGCGTGCTTCCCTTAACATTGAAAAGGTGAGGGACTATTTAGCTAAGAAGCACCGTACTGTCGGATACAGTATGGGGGCTTTGTTTGGTGCCATTACACCGTTTTGTTCCTGTTCGAGTATTCCTGTTTTTCTTGGTTTTACATCCGCGGGGATTCCTGTGGGAATAACCATGGCTTTCCTCCTGACATCACCGTTAATTAACGAAGTGGCTGTGTTGTTATTAGTGAGTTTAGTTGGATGGAAAATCACGCTGACGTATGTATTAGTTGGTTTAGCCGTGGGAGTTATTGGGGGGCTATTTCTAGACTTAATTCATGCAGAACGATTGCTTCAGTCGTTTGCGCTTAAAGCTTACCAAAACCCGAAAGACTTTAGTGGTAATGCGGCCAATGAAAAACGTCTCACCTTTGAAGCACGCCATATGTTTGCTAAGCAAGAGTTACTGGACATTATAAAGCGTGTTTGGATATGGGTATTTATCGGTGTTGGACTAGGAGCTGCATTACATGGGTTTGTACCGGATGCATGGTTTGAGGCTAATTTGGGGCATGGGGAATGGTGGTCTGTTCCAATAGCCGTGTTAGCTGGGGTTCCACTTTATTCAAATGCTACAGGTGTTATTCCTGTGATGGAAAGTCTAATTACAAAAGGTTTGCCTATTGGGACAACGCTCGCGTTTTGTATGAGTACGGTAGCTGCGAGTTTTCCAGAATTTATCTTGTTAAAGCAAGTCATGACTTGGAAGCTCTTAATCATTATTTTCTTTTTGCTGCTTGTTTCCTTTTCGGTGATGGGCTGGATGCTAAACCTTTTTTATCTTGTGTAGGCAGGTCATTGGAGTGTGTATGAAACAGATCAAAATATTAGGAACGGGTTGTGCTAAATGCATTAAAACAGCAGAGATTATTCAAACAGTGGCAGACAGCTCTAATGTCTCGGTCGAAATAGCTAAAGAGACAAGCCCAGAAGTGATTATGAGTTATGGTGTAATGAGTACACCTGCTGTAGTGATTGATGAGCAGCTGATGCACTCAGGTTCTATACCTAGCCAGAGCATGATACGGGAGTGGTTGCTAAGTTAACAAAACTGCAAATGTCGGTTGTTTTCAAAAGCGATAGCCTGTCACTCTACAGGCGGGCTATATCTATTTACTGAACAGTCCTCCTACTTTTTCCTGTTTCATTCCTCTTTCTGGTCAAGTCCATTTTGTGATAGTAATGGCTTGTTAATTGCTTGCAATTAAGCAGTTACATCCAAAGCTGGTTGCAAAGTTACGTTTCTCGTCAATCAATATGAGTCATAGAGTATGAGAAAATCATGAAACATCTAAACATGAGGGCTCTAGAGTTTATTAATGCCATTGATCGATATGGTTCATTAAGGAAAGCTGCTCTTAAATTGAATGTTGATCCCTCGGCAGTGAGTAGATCTATATCGGCTTTAGAGGATTCACTAGAAACTAAAATTTTGGTTCGCAAAGGTAACGCAAGTCACATTACCTCTTCAGGCCGTGAGCTCATAACCTATTTCAGAAAAGTCCAAGCTTTCGAGTCCCAGACGATTTCTAACATTAAAGATTTGACTGAATTACGATCGGGAGAGGTAAAAATTGCAATTGGTGAAGGTTTTATTACGGACTTAATTTCTTCATCCTTGCAAAGCTTTCTCGTTAAGTACCCAGGCATCCAATTGGGTGTTGATATGGCGGGTGCGAAAGAGGCTATACAGCTCTTAGAAGACGATAGAATCGATTTTGCCGTGACATATGCTTCACAAAGCCATCCCGGACTAGAGTGCTTGCTTGAAACACTCCATCCGCTAGATATTATTGCGCCGGCTAACCATCCGTTGACTCAGCTAAACCGACCTATTGATGTAAGAGAAGTTATCCATCATTCCTTGGCCTTAATAGACCATTCTACGGGCATGGGAAGGCTAGTGAGCCTTGCAGAGGAGGAGGGAGGATTTGTTCTCTCACCACGCTTAAAGACTAACTCCGTCGCTGTTTTAAAAAATTTTGTTGTTTCAGGTTCGGGCATTAGTTTTATGCCCAGGTTAACGGTTAAGTCAGAAGTGGATGCCGGTCTAATCTCAATTGTTGAAACCACTCATCCGGTCTTATCAAGGGCAAAAGTTCGTGTTTTAAGCCAGAAAGGTAGGCAGCTTACCCCCGCGGCTCAGGAGCTTTTTAACCATTTGTTAAGTTCAACACGTTTCTTAAAAATCGATGTGAAGTGACAGTGTTGTTTATAAAACAACACTTAGTATATTGAACTGTCAACAATGCAACGATTACTCTCGTATGAGAACTAATTATTACTAAAACAAGTGGAGCAATATATGTTAGACAAGATCAAAACATTAGGATGTAAAACTTTACTGACTGTTTGTATATCAATGAGTGCAGGTTCTGCCTTAGCTCAAACGATTAACTTGAGCTATAACGGCGCCGCTGATATCGAAAAAAATGCCGTACACCTGTTTGCCAGCAATGTTAAAAAATTAGTGGAAGAAAAAACTAACGGTGAACTAGAAATCAAACTTTACCCTAACAGTATGCTGGGTGAAGAAGAGGAGCGAATGGAGCAGGTAATGAGCACGCCTAGTTTGAATGTTGCTTCATTTGCTGGTGTGTCACCACTTTTCCCTGAAATTTACGCAAGTGCAACCCCATTCTTGTTCAGCGACTTTGCTGCTGCCCATAAGTTTTTTGATGAAGGCGAATACTGGAAAGCGGCACAGGATGAGTTCTTAAAAAGAACTGGCACACACTTGATGGCTGTTGTCGAAGAGGGAGGTTTCTTAGCTTTTACTAATAACAAACGTCCTATTCATTCGCCAAGTGATTTTGAAGGCCTTCGTTTTAGAGCAATGGATCCAAGCCAAGTAGCCTTGTACGAATCTTTTGGGGCATCAGGCACGCCTATTCCATGGACAGAAGTGTATATGGCTCTAAAAACAGGTGTAGCTGATGGTCAAATGAACCCTCCAATGTACATCATATTGGGAAGTTTAAACGAGGTTCAAAAATACCTAACGTTGGCGAATATTCAGTATTCCGATCAGTTTTTGGTCGCTAATGATGAGCTAATTAAAAGTCTTTCAGATGAGGAGCGTGCGGTGCTTGAAGAGGCCGTTCGTGAGGCAACTCTGATCAATCGAGAATCAGTAGAGAAACAAGTTGATACTCGCATTGATTACCTTGCTAAAAATGGTATGGAAGTTTATCAGCCAACCGCAGAGGAGTTAGCTCAGTTCAAGGACATTGGCTTACCGTCTTATCTTGAGTGGTTGTCCGAGCAAGACATTGATCAAAAATGGATTGATTTAGCTCTGGATGATGTTAAGTAATCCCGCTTTATTGTAATTGATAGATGGGTACCAAGCGCTTTAACAAGCGCTTGGTTGACGGTAAAAAAAATGAATAGAAAAATTACTGCACGTGTTGCCCGTTATTTCCACTTTTTATCTTGTATAGCACTTTCATTAAATATTACAGTTTTACTTTATGGTGTTATATCGCGCTACTTATTAAATGGCGCACCTATATGGTCTGATGAATTAGCCCGTTTTATGATTATCGGAACTGTTATGTTAACTATGAGTTATGTCTACATAGTCGATTCTCACATGCGTGTTACTATTTTAGATCAATACTTACCAACTAAGATTAATTTAATTATTAGAATTTACAGATGGGTTGTTGTTTTATTAGTTAGTCTTTTATTTTTTTATGGCAGTTATCACTATTCAATATCCCTTAATCGATTTAGTACATTAGGCTTGGGCGTAAGTAAAATGATACCTCTTCTAGCACTTCCAATTGGCTTTGGTACATTGTTTTTGGTCGCGCTTTTTCGCGGACCTTTTTATGAGGATGAAACATGTTAACTGCTATGCTAATTGTTTTCGTTGTTAATGTTTTATTAGGGTTGCCTCTTTTTATAAGTTTATTAATTACGTCTGTTGCTGGTTTTTTATTTATTGATCCCAGTATGATGTTTCGTATGCTGCCTCAACAGTTTTTTGGCGGGATAAACTCATTCTCCTTAATGGCTATTCCATTATTTATCTTATCGGGTAATTTAATGAATGCCGCAGGTTTAACTCCTAAATTAATTGACTTTGCAAAATCGCTTGTGGGTCATCTAAGAGGCGGTCTTGGCTATGTTAACGTTGTATCGAGTGTCTTTTTTGCAGGTGTGAATGGCTCGGCAGTGGCGGACACTTCTGCACTGGGGTCTTTGCTAGTACCTGCTATGAAAAAAGATGGCTATTCGGCATCTTATGCAGCGGGTTTAACCGCTGGTAGCTCTCTAATAGGCCCTATTATACCTCCTAGTATTTTCATGATTTTGTATTCATCAATAACGAATACATCGGTAGGGGATTTATTTCTAGCCGGTGTTATCCCTGGTTTGTTGTTGGGTGTCGCTTTTTTGATCATTAATTATTGTTATGCTCGTAAAGCAAATATTGCTGTATCAGCTGGAAAGCCGACGATTAAGAGCGTCTTTAAAGCAATGGTTGTTGCAATACCTGCATTACTCGCGCCGATTATTATTGTAGCCAGTATTGTTTTTGGATTTGTTACACCAACGGAGTCGGGTGTTCTGATTGTTATTTATAGTCTTTTTGTTGGCCTTCTGAGTGGAAATTTATCGCTAAAAGGAGCCTATAAAGCGGTAAAAGAAACGGCCGTTCTTACGTGTGCTATTTTCGTTATTATAGGAGCTTCTTCTGTAGTCAGTTGGCAGCTAGCATATGCTCAAGTGCCCAACGAATTTGCTAGTATGTTGGATCCTTTCATAGATAATTCAGTTGCGATATTGCTATTTATTAGCCTTATTACTTTTATTACAGGAATGTTAATGGAAGAGGTTTCAGCACTTATGTTGCTTACGCCTGTTTTTGCTCCTGTAGCCCTGCATGCGGGTGTTGATCCTGTGCACCTGGGCATTATTATTACGATGAACATCACAATTGCTTTAATAACCCCACCAATGGGTGCATGCGTATATGTCGCAGCAGCGGTTAGTAAAATAGAATTAAGTGAAATGTTTAAATCTATTTGGCCATTTGTTGGTCTCGCGTTATCTGTGTTGGTAATACTAATATTTTTCCCTTCATTTACTTTGTTTTTACCTAACTTATTTAAGTAAGCGCATATGAAATACACAAATTATCCACCTATACCTAAGCAAGATTTGCCCGATTGGGAGCTGCTTAGCAAAATTAGCATTATTGATAATAACGAGCCTCTGCAGCCGGTTAGTTTGTCGTCTAAATTAAAAATGTATCCTGCTTATTATAAGCTTCGTGTTACGTATGCTTTACCGGAGTGCTTTGTGCGTGATTCGGTACTTGATCGTTTACACATGGCAGCGGACTTGTTGCCTAGCGATTTATCGCTTGTTGTTCTAGACGGGTGGAGACCGTTCTCGGTGCAACAGTACTTATTTGATACGTTGGTAAATTTACTGAAGAAAGCAAACCCAGAAATGTCGTTGGATAAGCTGTTGTCCAAAGCAAGAACTTTAGTTTCGCCGCCCAGTGACAACCCATCAACCCCTAGCCCACACCTAACCGGGGGAGCGGTTGATGTTACCTTGTGCGATACGAATGGTCGGTTTTTGGATATGGGGAC
This sequence comes from Neptunomonas phycophila, assembly GCF_001922575.1. Lineage (NCBI taxonomy): Bacteria > Pseudomonadati > Pseudomonadota > Gammaproteobacteria > Oceanospirillales > Oceanospirillaceae > Neptunomonas > Neptunomonas phycophila. Next base: position 932,340 of record NZ_MRCI01000001.1, read on the forward strand.
GAGCTTTGATGAAGCAAGTGATTATTCTTGGACCTTCGCACTAGAAGAGGCCGCTTTGGACGACGATTCTTCACTTATTCAAGCGCGAAATAACAGGAGAGTATTATTTAGCATCATGCAGGAGGCAGGTTTTACTAACCTAGCTAGCGAGTGGTGGCACTACGATTTTGGTGATCAGCTTTGGGCGGAAAGAACTGGCTCTAAAACTGCTTGTTTCGGTGCAACATCCGTATGCGGGATTGAACAAATGTGGAAGGATCAAATTAACTCGATAAAAAACTGATGCTTAGTACGTGGCTGAAGTGTTCAGCCACTGTGCGCATGATCAATCAATCGCCGATATGCCCTTTGAGCACCTCTACGGCAAATGCAGCGCGCTTTGATAGCGGCCATTCTGCTCGATGAATTAACCAGAGTGTTTCAACAACCGCTTCACCCCATTCCAGTACGTGTATTTGATCCTGTTTGGCAAAGGCTTGACGTGCATGACGAGGTATAACGGTGAAGCCTAATCCTCTGGATACAGGTTCTAAAATAAGGCTAATTTGGTTAATAAATCCATGGATAGGGATGTCGTTAATATGGCCTTGGCCAGCAAATAGGCGGCTCAATAGGCGGTCAGCCATTGCCTTACCATCGGGGTGATTGATAAAGCCCAATGACTGCAAGTCTTCCCAATCTTTAATTGTATGACCGGCCGGAATAACTAACTCTAAAGGCTCTTCGCCAAAATAGTCTGCTGTGATGCGGGCATCATCCGGCTTGAGTGTGACTAATCCCAGTTCATATTGATTGGCTAATACGCTTTGAAGCACTTCTGGGTCAGGCGCAAAACGATGACGAATAGATAAGTTAGGGTGGTTGGTTTGCAAATCCAGTAAAGCAGGGTAAAGCGCTAAGCCAACACTACCGGGGGTTATCAGGCTAATTTCGCCGGCCGTTTTATCTGCACCTGACAAGTTGAGTTTTAAGCGCTTGTCAGCCTGCTTTACTTCATTGCAGTAGGCTAATAGAGAGAGTCCGGCCGGTGTTAGCTCAACGCTCCTTGGTCTTCGAATTAACAAAGGCCCAAGCTCATCTTCCAAGCGGCGAATATGTTGGCTCACGGCGGCTTGGGTAATATCTAAGTGTTCAGCTGTACGAGTAAAATTGCCTAGCTCAGCCAAAACCGAAAAAGATCGTAACCATTGTGGGTTTGTCATAACAATATCTTATCAGAGTGATTAGTTACATGCGCTAAATTTTATACCTAGGGTTCTTTATACTGAAGTTAATTCAGTGCACTCACTGGTTTTTTCGTAGAAAGTTTTTTAGGAGAGCAGTTATGACTTACCCACGTAGTTTTTCGCATATAGGCTTGTCGGTCACCGATTTAGATAAAGCTGTCGAGTTTTATACTCAAGTGATGGGCTGGTACATCATTATGGAGCCGACAACTATATCTGAAGATGACAGCCCTATTGGCGTTATGTGTACCGATGTTTTTGGTGCCGGTTGGGACCGTTTTCGTATCGCTCATTTATCGACTGGCGATCGTATAGGTGTCGAAATTTTTGAATTTAAAAATGCGCAAAAGCCAGAAAATAATTTTGAATATTGGAAAAGCAGTGTTTTCCACTTTTGTGTACAAGATCCTGATGTAGAAGGCCTTGCAGCAAAGATCGTTGAAGCAGGTGGTAAGCAGCGTATGCCGGTACGTGAGTACTTTCCTGGAGAAAAGCCTTACCGCATGGTGTACATGGAAGATCCATTTGGCAATATCATCGAAATTTATAGCCATAGCTATGAGTTGACCTACTCAGCGGGTGCATATCAGTAATCACCGTACAGATTGCTGCTGGTATCAATATGGCAGCTCTGAAGTTCATCTCAGAGCTGCTAAGCTTTTAGTGCTTTTTGGTAACCACTTCGCCCCACAGTTCTTCTATCCGGCTATCACGGCCGCAACTTGAGCGGTAGTAATTGTAACGGATTGGGTTCTTGGTGTAGTAGCTTTGGTGGTAATCTTCTGCTAGGTAAAAAGTGCTGGCGGCTATGATGGGCGTGACAATAGTCGCGTCAAAAGGTTTGGTTTGTTCCACGTTTTTTAAGGATGCTTCAAAGACCGCTTTTTGCTCGTCGTTTTGATAGAACATAGCTGTGAGGTAAGGTGTACCTTTATCACAAAATTGTCCTTTATCGTCGGTTGGGTCGATCGTTTTCCAGTAGTAATTGGCTAATGTTTCGAGTGATACCTTTTCATCATCGAACGTAATTTCTACTGCTTCATAATGTCCTGTTTTTCCTGATGACACTTGTTTGTAGGTGGGATTTTCTTGATGGCCGCCAGTGTATCCGGATACAACGTCAATAACCCCATCTATTTTCTCGAAATCAGATTCAACGCACCAAAAGCAACCACCAGCCACAATCATGGTTTGCGTAGCGGCTTGGCTAGAGAGCGCGCTTGTTAATATGAGAGACCCTATTGCACTGCCTAGCAGCGTTTTCATTTTATTCATAGCTTTCGCCTACCGATGAATGAGAGTAAAAGTTTGGTGTTTGCATCTACATTAAGTCATTCGAGCTATTTTGGCGAAGTAAGTTCACACTACGCGTTCATACGAGCCTAAATAGAGCAGTATTGCTTGGCGGCTCGTATGATTACGTCGAACGTTATAAAACTGAAATACCTCCTCCAAAGGCTTTATAGATATTTACTAGCCGTGTAAAAGTTTGTTTTTCTAGCTGCGCTTGTTGATCGCGGCTACGTAAGAGTTCGCGTTCGGCATCCAGTAAATCAAGAAATTCGCCGCTACCTGCGTTATAGCGCTGCCGTGCTATGTGTACAGCTTTTTGGCTAGCCGCTCGCTGTTGCTCCGTTGTGAGTTCTTGTTGGCGGCTCAGGTTGTAGCTTTTTAGCGATAGCGACATGTCATTGAGTGCAGAGAATACGCTTTGCTCAAAGTCGGCTAACGCCATTTGAGAGCTTGCTTTTGCCGAGTTGATTCGTGCCCTCACTGAGCCCCAATCAGCAACTTGCCAACTAAGAGTTGGTGCTACAGACCAACTTTGCGAGTCGCTGTTGACTGCAAAGCCTGGGCTAGATAAAAAACCTAAAAAACCGCTTATCGAAAGGTTGGGATACAAATCGGCGGTCGCCACGCCAATTTGTGCGGTACTGGCGGCCAATGCGCGTTCGCTGCTGGCAACATCGGCCCGATAACGCAAATAATTTTCACCCTTTACGATAGCAACCGGCTTTGATAGCTGCGGTAAATTGCTAACATCCCCTTGTGATAGCACACTGTCTGCTAGCTCTCCTGGCGTTGCTGCCAATAGAGATGATAGTGCCGCATCGGCGGTGGCCAATTGGCTTTGGTAGGCGGGTACACTGGCTTTGACTTCATATAACTGGGCATCCATTCGGGCGAGTTCCAGCTCGGAGGCCATACCAGCGTTTAACCTTGCCAGCACAATAGCGCGACTTTGTTCAAGGTTATTGACGTTTTCTTGTGCGACTTGCAAACGCAGTTGCGCACCACGGTAGTCTCCATAACTCGCAGCCACTTGGCTGATGATTTGCAGTTGTGCGTCGTGCCACAAAATATCGGCTTGCTGTGCGTTTGCTTGTGCTGCCTCACTTGCGCGACGGATTTTGCCAAATAAATCGACATCCCACGTTAAACTTGCACCGCTTTGGTAACCTCGGCTAATGATGTCGTCATCACTTGGGTCTAAGGTGCTGTTTTCGTAAGCTTGGTAGCCAGAATCTAACGTGCCGTTTGGTAAGCGGTTGTTATCTGCATCACGAAAAACAGCATATGCGCGGTCTACGTTAGCACGCGCTTGGGTGATAGTACGGTTTTCAACCAGCGCTTTCTCGATAAGCTGATTCAGTACGGGGTCATTAAATGCTTGCCACCAGTTTAGTGCCGCGCCAGCCTGTTGGTAAGGGCTATTAAACGGCACCTGTTTGACTTGCTCAGGCATTTTGTAGTCCGGTCCGACGGCACAAGCCGTCAGTGTACCGATGACTAAGGCGAGAACCGCTGCTTTTAAAGGTGCTCTCATGGCTTAAACTCCTGCCTTATGGTCTGTGTTGTGGGCAGCGACAGGTTTGGGGTCGCGTTTTGCTAGAGCGTAGTAGAACAGAGGCGTTAAAATAAGGCCGAAGATAGTGACACCAATCATGCCTGAAAACACCGCGACACCCATGGCTTGGCGCATTTCTGAGCCAGCCCCGCTTGAGTAAACCATCGGAACAACGCCCATGATGAAAGCGATAGAGGTCATCAGAATGGGACGCAAGCGTAAGCGTCCGGCTTCTAAAATAGCATCTAGCCTATTCATGCCGTGGTCTTGTAGCTCTCGTGCAAATTCAACAATGAGTATGGCGTTTTTGGTTGCCAAGCCGACGAGCACCACTAGCCCTATCTGAGTAAAGATATTGTTATCACCGCCGTATATAAGTACGCCTGTCAGAGCTGAAAGCAACGTCATTGGGATAATTAAGATGATTGCCATAGGTAAGCTCAAGCTTTCGTACTGAGCCGCCAAGACCATAAATACGAGCAAGATCACTAATGGGTAGATAAGCATACCTGCATTACCTGCCAAAATTTGTTGGTACGTGAGCTCTGTCCATTCGTATGTCATACCGTTAGGTAAGGTTTCAGCAAGGATCTTTTCAATAGCTGCCTGTGCTTCACCGCTACTAAAGCCGGGAGCTGGGCCACCGTTGAGCTCGGCAGTGGTAAAGCCGTTATAGTGCATCACTCGGTCCGGGCCTGCGGTGTTAGTGACATTGATGAATGAACCCAGTGGGATCATCTCGCCATTTTGGTTACGAACTTTTAATTGGTTAATCTGCTCAGGAGTTTGCCTAAATTGCTCATCCGCTTGCACATTAACCTGGTAGGTACGCCCAAATTGGTTGAAGTCATTGACATACACAGAGCCCATATAAGCTTGCAGGGTTTCAAATAGTTCGTTTAATGAGACGGACTGCTGTTTAGCCTTAGTACGGTCAATATCCAAGTCAAGTTGTGGCACGTTAACTTGATAGCTTGAGAATACGCCGGTCAGTTCAGGGGTAGCCCATGCTTTTTGCATGACTTGCATAGTGACCTTGTACAACTCGTTATAGCCGTAATTTGCCCGGTCTTGTATCTGTAGGCGAAATCCGCCAATGGTGCCCAAACCCATGACCGGGGGTGGCGGGAAAATGGCAATAAACGCATCTTCTATGCCCGCAAACTTTTGATTAAGTGCTCCGGCAATGGCTTGTGCAGACATTGATGGGTCGGTTCGTTCATCAAAATCAGTTAACGCAGTGAAGACGACACCGCTGTTAGGGCTATTTGTAAAGCCGTTAATGCTTAAGCCGGGGAAGGCAACAGAATGTGAAATGCCGGGGTGCTCTAAAGCAATGCGCGACATTTCTTTGATGACTGCATCGGTGCGATCCAATGAGGCTGCATCAGGTAATTGAGCAAAGGCAATTAGGTACTGTTTATCTTGACCCGGCACATAACCTGTTGGGGTGGTATTGAACTGATAACCGGTCAAGCTAACTAGCCCGATGTAAAGCAAGGCAACGACGGCGCCAAAACGAATAACCTTTTTAATCATCCAGCCGTAGCCGTGTGATAATTTAGTAAAAAATAAGTTAAACGGCTTGAACAACCAAGCACCAAATAAGGTGTCCATTGCGCGTGTTAGCCAATCTTTTTTCTCGTGTTGTCCCTTCAATAACAAGGCAGACAAGGCAGGGCTAAGCGTGAGTGAATTGATAGCAGAAATGAACGTAGAGATAGTAATGGTCAACGCAAATTGTTTATAAAACTGACCCGTTAAACCTGACATGAAAGCAGTTGGAATAAAAACGGCTGCCAATACTAAGGTTGTCGCAACGATTGGCCCTGTGACCTCTTTCATTGCTTTTTGGGTGGCGGCGATAGGCGTTAAACCTTCTTCAATGTTCCGCTCTACGTTCTCAACGACTACGATGGCATCATCCACCACGATACCAATCGCGAGTACTAAGCCGAATAAGGATAGGGCGTTTAGAGAGAACCCAAGTAAGTGCATAAACGCAAAGGTGCCGACCAAAGATACAGGTACAGCAACTAACGGGATGATTGATGCGCGCCATGTCTGCAGGAAGAGAACGACAACGATAACAACCAGTATGATGGCTTCGAGTAGGGTTTTGACTACGGCTTCAATTGAACCGCGTACGAAAACGGTTGGATCGTAAACAATGTCGTAGCTCAAGCCTTGTGGGAAGGTCTGGGACAGCTCCGCCATTTTAGCGCGCACATCATCCGAGATTTGAATAGCGTTAGAGCCGGATGCTTGAAAGATTGGAATAGCAACGGCTTCTTTGTTATCCAATAATGAGCGCAGCGCATAGGTGGACGAGCCTAACTCAACACGGGCAATATCTTTTAAACGAGTGACCTGACCTTGAGCACCGACATTTACAATAATGTCTTCGAACTCTTCAATTTTAGCTAACCGTCCTTTCACGTTAATCAGAAGTTGGAAGTCAGCATCACCACTGGGTTGTGAGCCTAAGCTACCGGCAGCGGCTTGTTGGTTTTGCTCTCGAATAGCGGCAACCACTTCTGAAGGAGACAAACCTAATGCCGCCACCTTATTTGGATCTAGCCACACTCGCATGCTGTACTCACCAGCACCAAATAAACGGACTGCACCTACGCCTTCGATACGTGCTAGTTCATCCTTTACATTGAGCGAGGCATAGTTAGACAAGTAGAGCATGTCGTAGCGGTTATCGGGTGAGGTGAGATGCACCACCATTGTTAGGTCGGGTGATGACTTTTCAGTCACCACACCTAAGCGCTGAACCTCTTGAGGTAAACGAGGTTTAGCGCGTTCGACGCGGCTTTGCACTTGGGTTTGTGCTAAGTCGACATCGGTGCCGATCGCGAACGTGATGGTGAGCGTCATGCGTCCATCAGAGGTTGCTTGTGAAGACATGTACAACATATCTTCAACGCCATTGATCTCCTGTTCCAGTGGCGATGCGACGGTTTCAGCAATAACTTTGGGATTTGCGCCTGGATAGTTGGCGGTAACGACAACCGTAGGCGGAACAACTTCTGGATATTCGGTGATGGGCAATTGCCACACAGAAATAGCACCACCGATGAAAAACAGCAGTGACAGCACGGCGGCAAATATCGGGCGCTTGATAAAAAACTGGGATAACATAGTGGCTCCTTACTGAACCTTAAGCCTATTAAAAAAACGATGTACTAATCGTTTAGTGCTCAACCGCGGTTGTCAGTGACGCTTGCTGCACTGCTAAGTGCCGCACTCGCTTTGTCCAGGGTTTGTTGTTCGGCGTGTAAGGCGGCGAGGGTTTCATCGCTAGCCATCGCAACTGGGTTAGGCTTGATTTGCATAGCTGGGCGCACGCGTTGCAAACCATTTACTACAATGACATCCTCAGGCGCTAATCCCTGAGTCACGATGCGTAAGCCGTTGATTGTTTCGCCTAGCGTAACAGGGCGGTATTCCAATGTGTTTTCGGTATTTACTACGAGAACAAACTTGTTGTTTAAGTCTGTGCCGATTGCTTTGTTATCGATCAGAATACCTTCGTAGGTATCACTGCCAATGAGCTTTACGCGGGCAAATAAACCAGGAATGAGGCTGTTATCTTGATTAGTAAAACGGGCACGGATACGAATAGTGCCCGTTTGTTGGTTAATGCGATTATCAACAAAGTCGATGTGTCCAATGTGTGGGTAGCCGGTATCGTTGGCCAGCCCCATATAGACAGGGTTATCAGCGTTTGTGTCACGAGCATCGACTCGCTTTCCTGCACTGGCTAAGCGGTCGTACTTTAAGTATGTTTGCTCATCTAAATCAAAATAAGCGTACATAGTATCGGTGGATACGACGCTGGTTAGCTCGCTTTGTCCTGCGTTAACAAAGTTGCCCTCTGTCACCATGGCATAGGACACTCGTCCATCAATTGGCGCCGTGACTTTAGTGTACTGTACGTCTAATTGAGCGCGGGTTAATGCTGCTTGCACTGAGGCGACTTGTGCGGCGGTTTGTTGTTGTTGCGCGCGTCTATTATCGACAGCTTCGTTAGAGATCGCACGTTGTTTACCTAATTTTTTAGCACGGTCATAATCGTGGCTCGCTAACTGGGCAGCTGCTTTTGCGTTGATTAAGTCGGCCTTTAATCGCTTAACTTCGGTATCAAAGGGTTGGGAGTCTATTAAAAATAGCACGTCGCCTTTTTTCACTAATGCGCCTTCTTGGAACAGTACTTTTTCGATGTATCCAGAGACACGAGGAACCAAGCTGACCGTTTGCGGAGCTTGTAAGCGACCTGTGAATTCATCCCACTCCGTAATACGCTCATGGATTACAGTTGCTACGGTTATTTCGGGAGGCGGTGGTGGCGCGCTGGGTGCCGTTGTTTCTGTTCCTCCGCATGCGGCAAGCACCATGACGGCGATAGTGCCTAGGGTAAAGTTTCGAATCAATTTTGGCGTGCTCATGGTGTTGCTCTCCTGAGTCTTGCAATTTTACAAAGCGTTAAAACGGTTAACTAAGTGTCGCGGTAGCAGAAAAGCGTAGTTTTCTTGACGCGACGGCTAGTTTTGTACCGACTGGTAAGAATATAATGTGCTTATCCTACTTGGTGCAATTAATTTTGTACTGATTGGTATGTTATTTTTCGAACAGTCTATGTCGTGATTGCAACGAAGTAAGTAACTGTATGATTAATAGATTATTTTTGAAGTTTATAAGCAGAGCTACACAGCTCGTTGACTGAACTCTCTGTGTATTGGGAAGACTAACAGTTAGGAATGTCAGATCATGTCAGTAGATGCTTAGCTTGTAGAAACAGTGTATGTCTTAGCGCAGAGGGATTGAATGCCAAAAGCTGACCAATCCTTGCCTAATCCTGTATTGCTGATATGACCAGCGAGGCATTCGTTCTTAATCCGATATATTAGTAGAGTAGGTTTGGCTTGCGATACAATAAGAAATCGTCACTAGGAGAAAGTTATGTCGGAATCACGTTGTGCAGCTTCGGTCGGTAGACCGCGTGCTTTTGATAAAGAAGTCGCTCTTGAAAAGGCCTTAGAAGTTTTTTGGCGTAAAGGTTATGACGGAACTTCGTTGGCTGATCTAACGGAAGCCATGGGCATAAATAAACCGAGTATGTATTCCACCTTTGGCAATAAAGATCAGCTATTTTTACAGGCGATAGAATTATACGAGAATCGCCCCTGTGCTTTTTTTGAGCCAGCTCTTGAAGAGCCGACAGCTCACGAGTTTGTTAAAAAAATGTTATACGGCGCGGCCGCAAGCTTTGCTGATAGTAGTCATCCACAAGGGTGTGTCATTGTTCAAGGGGCGCTGTCTTGTAGCGAAACAGCCAGTGCTGTCAAAGAAGCCCTTTTAGAACGCAGAAGAGAAGGCGAGCAGCGAGTATGTGAGCGGTTGCAACGAGCTCAGGAAGAGGGCGATATTCCTGCTACAACTAATGTTCCCGCATTAGCGCGTTATTTAGGCACGATCATACAGGGCATGGCGATTCAGGCTAATAATGGAGCAACACCTCAAGAGTTAAGCGAGGTTGCCGATCTCGCCATGTCGGCGATGCCTCCTATCACGCCCTCAGCTAATTGAGCCAAATAGTTAGGGTGTGAGTACTTTACCATACCTAAAAATAGGGCTAATCAGTTGATAAGCCAATTATGCGTCTGCCTTAAACTCCAGCATGATTGCCTAATCCTCCATGTTTCCCTCGATTAATTAGTCAGCGACGCGTCTCGCTGGCTATACTGGAGTGAGATTAAACGCGGGGGCATCATGTACACAGAAGATCCATCTCACCTCTATTCTGAGGCCCAACGTATCGAGATACTTCGTCAGCAGATGGTTGCCCAGCTCAAAATCAAACTGCCTGCTACTCATACAGAAGAAAATGACGCGCTTGGCGTGCGTATCTTTCGATCTGATGGGCCTACGGCAAAAACTCCCGGTGTTTATGAGCCGATAGTGTGTTTTTTGCTGCAAGGTGAAAAGCAGATTAGCGTAGGCTCCCAAATGATTCGCTATCAGCCGATGCAGTATTTGTTGGTACCGGTCACCTTGCCGGCTAGCGGGCGTGTGATTAAGGCCTCCTCGGATCAGCCTTATTTAGGCATGGCTTTTAATATAGATATTAAGACACTCTCTGATTTAGTGATTGAACTTGGGGATAAGCTGCCCGTGGGGGCTGACCAAGCACGCGGTATCAATATAGGAGACATGGACTATTCGATGGTGTCTGCTTTTTATCGTTTGCTCAGTTTAATGGATGAGCCCAAAGACATTCCAATCATGTTGCCATTACTCAAACGAGAAATTTTATACCGCTTGCTAATGAGTGAGGTGGGCAGCCAATTGCGTGATTTTGCTTTGCTAGATAGCCAAACTCACCGCATTGTCAAAGTGATTGATCAATTGCGTCAGCGTTTCAATGAGCCGCTCCGCATTAAAGAGTTAGCGGAGCTGGTGCATATGAGCGAGTCTGCTTTATATCAGGGCTTTAAAGCGGTGACGTCCATGACCCCTTTGCAGTTTCAAAAACAACTGCGGCTTAACGAGGCGCGGCGGATTATGCTCTACGATGGAATAGAGGCATCCACGGCAAGTTACAAAGTCGGCTACGAAAGCCCATCTCAGTTTAGCCGCGAATATAGTCGTTTATTTGGAGCGCCGCCGAAAACAGATATTTCACGCTTTCGGCAGTCGTTATAAGGGGGCTTTGGTCAGGTTTTATTAAAAATCACCGGGAGCGCATTGCAGGCAGGTAAGGCCCATGGCGCGCCAGTGATCAACAACAGCGGTTCTGTCATCTAATACGAGCCAAGGTTGGTAACCATCATTGTGCATGGCTTTGAGCAGTTGATCCTTGACGACTTCGTCAGCTAAATGATCTGTGTTATTGGGACGTAAGTAGACTGCATCAAAAGGGACATCCTGTTGCTTTAGCCATTCTACCGTTGCTTCGCGATGTGAGTCTGGTCGGCCACTACAGATGACAATGTGCTGGCCTTGTGCTTTAAGCAGTTTGACAAGCTTAAGTACATTGGTGATGGCTGGTGCGTTGCGCATGTGCTTAAAGAAAGGATCCCAATCTTTTTCTACTCCCAGAACCCACTGGTGTACTTCACTGGGGTTAAACTCGGCAAGAGTACCATCGACATCCACGATGACAGCTTCATGAATCATTAAATAGCTCCTTAATAGGGCGTAATTAGCCAATCATTATCTTGGCTAGGGGTGAAAAGTGTAGGTTCGGCATTATTGATACGAGGGCCATACGGGCTACCCAATATGACATTATTTAGCACGCGATTGACTCCAGAGTGCGCGATAATTAAGGGCGTATCATAGTGTGTCAGCAACTGATTAATGGCATCAATAACCCTTGCTTGAAAGTCTGCCCAAGGCTCTCCATTGGGCGGTGTGACTTCATAAGGTGTTTGCTGTGCAATGGGCTGCTGCTCTAAATCTCCCCAATTTCTCTCATTGAGCCCCAGCAATACAATGGGCTCATATTGGGGCACGGCATGAAGCGCTGTTATTCGTGTGCGTTGCAGCCCACTAATCGCAACTACGCTCCACGTTTTGTCTAAACGAGCTTGCGCTGCTTTTGCTTGTTCAATGCCGCGTTCACTAAGAGGACTATCGGTAATACCTCCCATTAACCCGGCGGCGTTCAGCGGTGTTTCGCCGTGACGCATGAACACAAAAGGGCGGCGTATTATGGTCATGCGCAAATCCTTAGGTGTGTTTGTGTGATTAAGCTTGGCCCAATGCACGAGGCCCACTCTTGAATGTTATTAATGGGATGAAATAGTGGTAAGCATTGTGTGCATTGCAAGTGATCGACCATCCATTTCAAGTCTTGCTTTCTGGGGTGTACATTCCAGCGAAGTGAGTGAGCTTTACCTGCGCTAACGTCAAGCTTGGCTTTGCGGGGTAAGTATCCGGTGTAGATAACGGTTCTGTCTGGCTCTTCTGTTAGTAGGCGAGCTACTTCACCCCCTAAACCGTCAGGGTCACCACTGATGATAATATGGGCGTTAGGTTGGTATGAGGAGTGCGGCATAGCCTGCAAACTTGCTAACACTTCAGCTTTAAGACAACCATGAGGCAAAGCCAGCGCTTGTTCGGGAGTGAGGCAATCGGGCCCTAAACTCCAGTCATCTCGTCCTTGTTCCCACAACCAATTTGCTATTTCTAAGGCGCGCCCGGTAGGTGGTACGGGAAGTAAAACGGGTTCAGGCCTTTCGAGCAAACTCAGTAAAGCGTCTTTAGTGTGGGCTAATGGTTCGTCATATAAACCGTATGAGGCATCAATCAGTGCGAGTGCGGCTGGTGGCGGCGGGTCAAATGCGAATAAGCTAGACTCGAGAGAATAATCACCACTGTAGAAAATACCACCACCTATATCGGCATGTATCCAGATCCCCCCCAAAGAATGTCCTGCTTGCCCAACAGTAAATGGTATGCCCTCAATAGTGACATCCCCCTTGATAGGCAGTGTGTGCAAGGATAAATGGTTGGGCAATAAGGCTAAGACCGGGGCAGTCGCATACACGGGGACGGGATAATCTAGTTGCTCTAATCCGCGGGCATGATCAACGTGGTCATGGCTTATTATGATTGCGTCTAGTCCTTGCGGGAACGTCCAGCCCATTTCGTCACCAGATTGCAGGCCGCCACCTGCATCTAGCAAAATACGCTTTGATCCATACTCCAGTAAGATGGCTGCCGGTGCTTTTTTACCGTACCCACTCAACACTGATACTGTGGCGTGGGTGATATTAGGCATGATCGGGCTCCAGTGACCATCCCTCTTGAACGGTAGCGAAAAGCGTTTCACCCACGGCTAGCGGCGTATCATGGTAGGCAAGGAGCGTTTGGCCGCTGGGTAAAGAGAGCTCTACGTCAAAATGGCCGCCGCGATAAATGCATTGAGTTACCTTAGCTGAGATCCCCAGACTCGGATGCAGACAAACCGACTGCGGGCGAATGAGCACATCTACGCCTTGCGACGGGGTGTGCGGAAGAACCAACTGCTGGTGGATCAGTGATTGCTCAACTTTTCTTCCTGGTTGTACCTCGCCGCTAGGTTGCATTCTAATGACAGAACCACGTCCAATAAAATCGGCCAGCCATGCTGTTCTGGGTTGCTGATAAAGAGATTGCGGCGATGCCCACTGGATAAGTTGCCCATTTTTTAGCACCGCTATTTGATCAGCGAGCGACATAGCCTCCGATTGATCATGCGTTACGTAGACCATGGTAGCCCCAGTACGCTTATGAAAAGTACGAAATGTTTCTTCCATGGTGGCGCGTAAGTGACGATCCAAGTTTGCCAAAGGTTCATCCAGCAAGATGACTTCTGGCTCGGTCACTAAGCTACGTGCCAAAGCTACTCGTTGGCGTTGCCCTCCACTCAGTTCGGCGGGGGATCTATCCGCATAGGGTTCAAGTTGCACTATTGCTAACGCTTCTTGAATACGTTTTTGCTTAGTCGCTCGGTCTACTCGTTTAATAGTCAGCGGGTAGGCGATGTTTTCCATAACGCTCATGTGTGGCCAAAGCGCGTAGGATTGGAAAACCATCCCAAAATCGCGACTTTCTGGCGCTACATGCGTTGTTGCATTGGATAAGCAGCGGTCTCCATGAAATATGCTGCCGCTGCTCACCTTCTCGAAGCCAGCTAGCATGCGCAGTGTGGTGGATTTACCGCAACCGCTTGGGCCTAAAAGTGCAACAAAAGCCCCAGGCTCAATCGATAAATTTAAATCTGAAACTGCGTTTTGACCATTAAATGATTTGTTGATTTGATTAAGTGTTAGCAGTGCCAAGGGATAACTCCTTTGGGTAAGCGCGGGGCAAGTAGGCTGAGTAAGGCCATTAAGCTGGCTACCAATACAACGACAAGAACAGAAATGGCTGACGCTAAAATACTATCGCCACTTTCGTCCAAATTAAAAATGAGAACACCTAAGGTTTCGTTGCCAGCACTCCATAGCAGAGCAGATACTGTCAGCTCGTTCACGGCAATTAAAAACACCAGCAAGCCGCCAGCAAATACCGCAGGAGAAATGAGCGGGAGCACAATATTGATAAGCCGCTGAATAGGTGTAGCGCCAGCAATCTGAGCGGCTTCTTCTAACGCTGGATCTAATTGTGACAGCGCGCTCATTACGGGTTTTAAACACACACTTAAAAAACACGACAAGTAGGCTAAAAAAATGAGCGTCAACGTTCCATAAAGCGTTACGTTAATAATGGGGATGGGGCGAGAAAAAAGTAAAATAAATGCGATGGCCAGTACGATACCGGGTATAGCGTAAGGGACTTCAATTAAACTTGCGAGCACCGCTCGTGCTTTTAATGAAAGCCGCATTAATCGATAACCCAGTGGAAGCGTGATAATCATTAATAATAGGGCGGCTAAGGATGCGAGTAACAAGCTATTTGTAAAGGCCCTTGCTGTGGAGCCTTGGTTGTTCACCATTTCGTTATAAGCCGCAAAAGTGAAGGTATCGGCCGTCAACGGGACGCCTAGCGCCGGCACCACCGAGCTAATCACGAGCGCCACTAACGGCGCAATTAAAATTAGACACAGCACAGCACATAATAAAATTTGTGTAGGGATGCGCCATTTGCCCAAACGAAACGATGCAGGCTGGGCACTATGTCCTATGAGCGAATAACTACTGCGCTGTTGTATCCACTGTTGAAGTAGCATCCCTATTAATACTAAGAAGGCGATCAGCATCGATAAGCTGGCCACTTCACTGAGTACATCATTGCCAAAACCGGCCATCTGCTGATAAATCAGAGTGGGTAATACACTGTATCCGGCAGGAATACCTAGCATGGCCGGTATACCAAAATTGCCTAAAGCCGAGACAAAAGCGATAGCAGCACCAGCAAAGATAGCATTGCGTGAAAGGGGGACAATCATATCAATCCACAGCCGCCATTGAGACGCTCCGGATAATTGAGCCGCTTCGATCAGGTCTTTAGGTAGACAAATGAGCTGAGACCGCAGCGCTAAGAAAACCAAGGGAGCATGCTGAATACCTAATAACAGTGCGATCCCTTCAGCTGAATACATAGGCTGCGGGCTACCTAAAGCCGGAGCAATGCCTAATGTATTTAAAATAGGGCTGGCAGGGCCGAAGAGTTGGAGCCAACTTAAAGCGGTCACTTGAGGAGGGATCATCATGGGTAACATAAAGCAGAAGATCCATAACGCGCGATAACGGATATTAGTCAGAGTCAAAACAAAGGCAAAACCACTGCCCAGAACAACTGAAATAAGGGTTCCTAGACCGGACGTATACAAGCTGTTTTGTAAGGCAACCCAGGTACGCGGGTTTTGCAATATGCTCAGAAGAGGTGCGTCTAAGCCTCGATCCCAATGGCTTAACGCTTCGCTGAGTAAACGTAAGCAAGGTAATAAGCTAAGAGCAACCACCAAACCGAATAAGGTAATGGATAACCAGCGGAGCTGGTTATCCGAAGACGCCGTAAGCATTAGCACTTATCCACCAAAGATGTCGCTGAAGCGGCTTTTGTTTTCATCGGTCGATTTGAGTGTGCCAGCGGCATCAAAAGGTAATAATTTAATAGCGTCCCGTTGAGGAAAGCCGGCAGGCACTCCGGCATCTTCACGCGCGGGTAAGTAACCTTGTTCTAGGACTAAAGCTTGGCCATCCTTAGATAATAAAAAGTCCACAAAACGTTGCGCTGCTGCTTTATTCTTTGAACCTTCCATAATGGCAACTGGCTCAGTGACCATGCTGACGCCTTCTGTAGGGAAGGTGAATTCAATAGGTGAGCCTTTGGCTGCCTCACGGATAGCCAAAAAGTCCACGATCATGCCGTATGGTTTGCTGCCTGAAGTAACGGCTTTAAGGACACCGCCATTACCGCCTTGAGCCATCGCGCCGTTTGCTTGAAGTTGCTCATAATAGTTCCAGCCTAACTCTGGGGCATCCGTGAGTGTGGCAAGGTGTATCAATGCGGCACCTGAATACAGTGGGCTAGGCATAACGAGTTGGCCTTTATACTCAGGCTTGGTGAGATCAGCCCAGCTTTTTGGCGTTTCGGGAGCGCGCTTATGACGAACAATGCCTGTTGTGATGATCTTAGTGCCATAGTAATAGCCTTCGGGATGATAAAGACTATCCGCGTAAGCTTCACGGGCGGGGCTTTGATAAGCATATAAATAGTTATCAGCCGCGAGTGATTCCATGGTGACGCTATCAGCGATTAACAGCACGTCAGGTTTAACCACACCGCTAGCGAGTTCTGCGCGCAGTTTGGTCATCAACTTGGTCGTACCGTCACGTACCCATTCAACATCAATATCAGGATTAGCTTTTTCAAACGCATCAACCGTTTGCTGAGCATCTGTATTGGGCTGGCTTGTGTAGAGGGTTAATGTTTCTTGTGCGTTAGCGATTAAAGGAGAAACCGATAAAGCGGCACATAAAGCGAAAGCGTTTTTAAAAGTCATGGTTTTCATTCCTGTTTAAGAGCTTGTGAAATATTAACTTCACAAGTTGACAGTAAGATGACGAAAAACTTTCGTTTGATGGTATTTAGCTTTCGTTTGCTGTTTTTTGGGTTGGCAGGCGCTAAAAAGGAATGCTTTAACATGAGTAAACGCCATTATGAAATTGTCCAGTGGGTGAATCTGCATGGAAGGCAAACAATACAAAGCCTGGCTGATGAATTTAAAGTTTCGGTGCAAACTATACGGGCAGATATTCGCGCTTTAGCAGAGCAGGGGCTGGTGTTGCGTAGTCATGGCGAAGTCATACCGTTTCCGCATCGTGAAAACATTAGTTATGACCAACGTCAGATTCGTAATGTTTCGGGAAAACGACACATTGCTGAGTTATGCGCAGCAAAAATCACTGATTATCAATCTGTTTTTCTAGGCAGTGGCTCAACCGTTGCTGAAGTTTCACGCGCCTTGATGGAGCATAAAGGCTTGCAAATAATGACCTCTAACTTGCACGCCGCGCGGCATTTGTGTGCAAGCAGCGATTGTGAATTAACCATAGCGGGAGGACATGTTCGTAAGCGTGATCAGGATGTGATCGGTGGTGATGCCATGCGCTTTTTTCAACGCTACCGAGCCGAGGTGGGTGTCGTTTCGGTGGGTTCGGTTGATCGGCAAGGTCGGTTATATGATTACAATGATGATGAAGTCATGGCGCGTGAAGCGCTGATCAGCCATTGTGCTTATCGTATTTTGGTCATTGATAGCGCTAAATTTGATACAGAATCACGCTGCGTATGGGGGCAAATGAGTGATTATCATTGTGTTATTACCGATAAAGCTCCTGAAGCCGCTTTGCATAGCCGCCTTTTAGCCGCTGGTGTCGAGGTCGTTTACTTAAAACAAGGTTAGGCGCTTTGTACACCTAACCTTGTTGAAGCTTAATGCCTTAAAAAACTAGGCCACCTTTGGTTGACCATCTGAGGCGGTAGCTCCTCCGTCTATCGGTAAGTTAACACCGGTTAGGAAAGACGCATCATCGCTTGCCAGGAAAGCAACAACAGAAGCTACCTCATCGGGTTCGGCTGCACGCCCTAGTGCAATGCGCTCGTTAAATTTATCGCGGATGCTTTGGTCCCAGCCGTTCGTCATATTAGTTTTTACTAAGCTGGGGCACACTGCGTTGATGCGGACACCATCTAAACCGTGGTCGAGTGCCATTGCTCGGGTTAAGTTAACAACGGCACCTTTGGCTGCACAGTAAAATGCAGCGCCCCAGTCACCTCCAAGGCCAGAAACTGATGCGGTGTTAATGATGCAGCCTTTAGTTTTGATTAACTCTGGAAGTGCAAATTTGGCACAGTAAACAACGCCGTCGATATCGACTCCCGAGACTTTTTTCCAATCTTCTACTGTGGTTTCTAATACGGTTCCAGGGATATGAATACCAGCATTGTTCGCTAGAATATCCAGGCGGCCAAAACGATTAATGACCTCCGTAATCATCGTTTCAACCTGAACGGGGTCAGAGACATCAATAACCATTGACATGACTCGATCTGCATCAAATTCTTTAACCGTTTGTTCAAGCTGTTCGCCGCTCCAATCGATAAGGGCGATATTTGCACCTTCGGCATAGAGACGACGGGTAATGGCCGCACCGATACCGTTAGCGGCGCCCGTTACCAATGCGATTTTACCTTGAATACCTTTCATTGTTTGCTCCTAAGGTCCGAGACCTTGTTTACGTTGAGTAGCGCACATCAACGAAAGCCAGTGGTGTTCGATTTTGGGCTTAACATGTACTTCTGATGTGCTCCAAAAATGACAAAAATGACAAAAATGACAAAAAGGGCAGCGGTTTCCGCTGCCAAGGTGCCACTGGGACTAGCTAAGGTGGTGAACTTCTTGTAACCCGTATACCGGTGTCTTGATACCTTCCATACGTGCTTTTAATTGCAAGGATAGATACTGAGAGTAATGGCGAGATTGATGTAAATTTCCGCCATGGAACCACAACGCCTCTTGTTGTGTTGGCTTCCACATATTGCGTAACTCGCCTTCCCAAGGGCCAGGGTCTTTAGCCGTATCGGAGCCTAAGCCCCAGCATTTACCCACTTTGTCGGCCACTTCTTGAGAGATGATTTTAGCGGCCCAACCATTCATCGAGCCAAAGCCTGTGGCGTACACGATTAAATCGGCTTCTAGCTCGGTGCCGTCGGTCAGCACAACCGACTTAGGCTTTATTTCGGCGATCGAAACCCCAGATTTGAGTTTGATCTCTCCTTCTGCAACTAAGTCGGACGCCCCTACATCAATGTAATAGCCCGAGCCACGGCGTAGGTACTTCATGAACAGCCCCGAGCCATCTTCACCAAAGTCGAGTAGGAACCCGGCGTCTTCGAGGCGTTGGTAAAATTCAGCATCCTGTTTTGCAACAGCTTCATAAGCTGGAATATGAAACTGCGGCATAATTTGGAAGGGTACAGAGGCAAAGGTGAGGTCTGCTTTGTAAGTGGTCATGCCATTTTCGACCGCTTCTTCGGAATATAACCCACCTAACACGAGCTCCATTAGGGAATCGGACTTGATGATGTGTGTGGATGAACGCTGAATCATGGTGACATCAGCATCGTTTTCCCAAAGAGCGCAGCAAATATCGTGTGCCGAGTTATTGCCACCCAATACAACACATTTTTTGCCTTTATAGGCTTCTCCTCCTGGGTGTTTGCTAGAGTGATGTTGCTCTCCTTCAAAGGTATCCATGCCAGGAATGTCTGGTATATTCGGGATGCCTGACATTCCTGTTGCCAGTACTAGTTGCTTCGGGTGTAGCGTGAGTTTTTCACCGTCACGATCAACCTCTACTGTCCATTCTTGCTTGTCCTCATCGTATTTTGCATGCGTGCAACGTGTAGAACCCCAGTAATTAATCTCCATTACCTTGGTGTACATTTCTAGCCAGTCGCCAACTTTATCTTTAGGTGTGAAGACCGGCCAGTTTTCAGGAAATGGGATATATGGCATGTGGTCATACCAGATAGGATCATGCAGCGAGAGTGATTTATAACGGTTGCGCCATGTATCACCGGGTTTGGGGAGCGCGTCGATAACAATAGTGGGCACTTCTAATTGACGAAGGCGTGCACCTAAGCCGATCCCTCCTTGGCCGCCACCTATAATTAAGCAATAGGGTTGTTCGGTGTAGCCCAAATTTGCTTCTTCGTGTTGACGTTTTTCTAGCCAAGTTTGGCGGTTTTTATTAGCGCCGTGCTCTGCGCCTTTAGGACGTAGCTTGTTGCGTTTTTCTGGGAAGTCTTTTAGCTCAGTCATGGTCGTGAGAAAGGTCCATGCTAGCCCGTCACGTAATCGTAAATAAGCGCGGCCACGAGCAACTGATGTTTCAAATGTAATCCAAGCCTCTATAACACCATCGGTTTCAGTCGCGTCTTCTTCGACTTGCCAGTTGCTTGGCGCCGCATCTTTCATGGTTGCGGCAATCATATCGCTGATGGCTTCTCTACCTTCGAGTGTTTTTATATTCCATGTGAAAGCGATTAAGTCGCGCCAATAGCCGTTTTCCTCGAATAAGTTAACGGCATCGGTTGGCGTATCTGAGCTGAGTGTGGCCGCTAAACCCTCCAGCCAAGCAACGGCGGCTAGTGTGGGTTTATGAGTCGCGGTTAAGGTTGAATGCGTCATAAGTATCTCCAGTGCAGATTATTTTTTTTGTTACTGCGTTAACACCAACGTCTTCCTTACAGGTGAGTTCTACCTGGTACTGCGTTGATAAAGGAGATAGAGCAGCATGCATGCCAGTATGGCCCGCAAACGCTGTTTATTTTATAAGTGGCTGATTTTATGTAAGAAAATATAAAGGCGAGAGTGGATGTTATTTAAGTGGGTACGGACTTCTGCATTACACCTGTAACACCGTCATTTTACACCTGTAACGTGAAAAGCAGGCACCTGTTACAGCTGTAAACCTTGCGCAAGAGGAGGTAAAGCAACACGTTGGTTGATAATCGATGATATGAGCGACCAAAAAAGTAACCTAAATAGCACCTCAGAAAGAAGTATAGAAAGCGGCCCTTTTCAGGGGTAGACTCGAAATAACCGTGAAATAAAAATAACAGCCACGGATAAAGGATTACGCATGAATAACGCAAGTCAGCGTCGTCATATCGATACGGTACTTAGTTATGGTGGGTATCAGGCGGCGAACAAAAGCTATTCTCCAACGCATGAGTTGATTGGTCGCTCGTGGCAGCGATGCTTAAGTGAGTACGGGTTAGATCCCAGCAGGCCGCGTCCTGCACGCATAGTCACGCATCAAACATTGCGTGAGCACCAAGACTCCGTGGATGAGTTTTTAAATGTTGCACGTGCAGGCGTTGAGCAGCTGTATTCGCAAATAGCCAGTCTAGGCTATGTGCTGTTACTGAGTGACCACCGTGGGATTATGGTGCAGTTTTTGGGTGACAAGCATGACGACCGGTTGCATAAAGCTGGTTTGTATCTAGGCGCTGATTGGAGCGAGCAATACGCAGGGACATCGGCTGTTGGCACCTGTATAAAAGAAGGGCAAGCATTAACGTGTCACCGAGTCGATCACTTCGATAGCTCGCACATTAGCCTTACCTGCACGGCCGCACCGATAAAAGATCCATCGGGACAATTGCTCGCTGTGCTGGATATTTCATCATTGCACTCCTCACGCACCCCCGAAAGCCAAAATTTTGCATTACACCTAATTCAGTTGCACGCTCGCCTAATTGAAGATGCGTATTTCTTGCGGCGTTATCGCCATAGCTTGGTTTTTAAATGTGATCAGTCACGTGAGCTTGTCCAAGTTAATGGGCAGCTGCTGTTTGCGCTCGACGAGCAAGGGGTTATTCTCGCAGCCAACACGGCGGGACGTGCTTTGTTAACCCAATATCAGCCCATTTCAAAAGAAGCGATTACATTACCGGATTTATTGGAATGCCAGTGGCGAGACATATTGTCTATCACGTACGAAAGCAAAGACGGAGTGCGGGCGTTTCGTGTAGCCGGCACTCAACAAATGCTATACGGCGTTTTGATAGAACCAAGGAAAAAATCATCCAGCCAATTAGATGTGTCGCAAGTCATTAGCTCTCAAGAGGAGTCTGTATCAGCGCTAGATAGGCTGTGCGCCGATGACCCCGCGATGCGCCAGACGATTAGTTTGGCTAAACGATTAAGACATCGCGATGTTAGTTTGCTCATTTTGGGTGAAACAGGTACGGGTAAAGAAGTACTGGCAAAAGCCATACATGGCACAAGCCATCGAGCCGATAGTCCCTTTATGGCTGTCAATTGTGCTGCCATTCCCGAATCGTTAATCGAAAGTGAGCTTTTTGGGTATGCCCCAGGAACCTTTACAGGTGGACGGGCAAAAGGTGCAAAAGGTCTCATCCAAGAAGCCAATGGCGGCACACTCTTTTTGGATGAAATAGGCGATATGCCGCTGCACCTGCAAAGCCGTTTGTTGCGGGTGTTGGCGGAAGGGCAGGTATTACCGCTGGGGGCGTCGCAGCCGGTTGATATTGATATTCGCGTATTGGCGGCTACGCACTGTAATCTCACTCAGCTCATTGCTGATGGGCAATTCAGAGAAGATTTGTACTACCGCTTGAATGGCGCAACATTAAAATTACCTACTTTAAAAGCACGCGCTGATAAGCAGTACCTTATTAAGTTGCTGTTAGAGCGCATCAACCCTGCTGTTAGGCTGCGCGCTGATGCCATGAGTGCGCTGCTGGCTTATTCATGGCCAGGTAATATCAGACAGTTAGTTAATACGCTTACTTTTGCTGAAGCCGTATGTGAAACAGGGGAGATAACTGTTCATCATCTACCGGATGAATGCACTCAGCATCGATCACGCTCTGCTATTATACCGTTATCTTCAGTTGGGCAAGTGATTCATACTAATCCGGAGCAGTCTGCTGTTATCAATAGTCATTGTCAGCTTGAGAGCGCCGCCGTGCAGCAGAACGATTTATTGGCTTTGCTGCGTCACCACCGCTGGAATATTTCAGCAGTGGCGAAACAGTTAGGCGTTTCACGACCGACGGTTTACAGACGCATGAAAAAGCTGGAGATTTGTTTACCAAAAGATGTGTAATTTTTGCTCATCAACTTTGTTACAAAACGGCTTGTGGGTTAGGTGTACTTATTCAGCAATTTCCAGCGCTTCTCGTAGCGCCTTTTCCATTACCTCAATATTTGGCTTAATGCCGGTCCAATATTCAAATGCAATAGCCCCTTGTTGAACGAGCATCCCAATGCCGGGAACAGTTTTGCAGCCGTTAGCGTTGGCAGATTGGATGAGCTGGGTTTGGGGAGGGTTAAAGATGCCATCGGCAACGACCATATTAGATGTGATGCTGGTGGTATCGATATCAAGGGTAGCGTCAACGTCGGGGTATAAGCCAATAGAGGTTGCATTGATCACCAAGTGAGTAGTGCTTGGTATTGAGTAAGTATTTTCCCAAGCAACAGGGCTTGCCGCAGCTGATGTGTGTTGTTCGATTAAGTCGCACAGGCCTTGCGCTTTTTCGATGCTACGGTTAACGATAGTGAGTTGCTTGGCGCCTGCCAATGCAAGTTCTACCGCCACAGCACGGGCTGCACCGCCGGCACCAAATAGCACTATGTGTTTATCAGCGGGGTCGATGGTGTCTTTAATAGACTCAACAAAACCACGGCCGTCTGTGTTTTCGCCAATGAGCTTTCCATTATTGTTAATCACTGTATTTACAGCGCCAATGATCTTAGCGGACTGCCCTAAACCATCAAGGTGCTCAATGATATTTATCTTATGCGGTATCGAGCAGTTAAATCCGCGCCACTGCATAGCTTTAGCGCCTGCAGCGGCTTCTTTTAGTGAGGCGGGTGCTACTTCACAATTGATGTATCGCCAGTTAAGTTGGTGATGTTTGAAGGCAGCCTCCATTACAACACCGGTTGGGTTTTCCATGGCGGGTTGGGCAAAAGATCCGGTTAAGGTACTAAGAAAGTTCTGGCTCATCATTATGCCTCGCGTCCGTTTTAACTGTTTGCTACTTAATTCCTTAGCTTGATGCTAGCACGGTAGAATTCACTAATTATTTCAATTATGAACATAGAGTAGATAGCAATAAAAAACGGAATTGGCTCAAAATTAAGGGGTAAAAGTCGCTAAAGCCCTTGATTCTGGCGCAAAAAGGTATGCTCAAACTGTCGAATATTTTGCTGGATATACTCGATAAAAGCGCGCATTGCTGGGGTTGGGTGTTTAGCTTGCGGGTAGACTACGCACCATGAGCGTTTAAGTGGGAAGTCGGGTAAGTCGATGATGTGCATTAGCCCTAATTTAAGCTCGGGCAATATGCTTACTTTAGGTAAAACAGCGACGCCTAAACCCGCTATAACGGCATGTTTGAGTGCATCGTTAGAGCCTAACTCCATGTAGTTAGTAATGTGAAGATGGTGATTTCGGCAGTGTGTTTCTAATGCCAAGCGGCTGCCTGAACCGCTTTCGCGTATTAATAATTGGCTATCTAAAAACTCCTGTGTTGAAAAAGCGGGGGTCGATAAGAAAGGGTGGTCTGTAGGAACGACGGGTACCAACTCATTATCTAAAAAGGGAAGGGATGTATACGGGCGCTCGCTGGGTACCATCCCCATGATGACGAGGTCGTCACTGTTGTCTTCTAATCGCTGGATAGCGGCGGCGCGATTTACAACGCGCACGGATACTTTGACTTGTGGGTAAAGGTTTAAAAAAGCGCGCAGTAAATAGGGTACAACATATTGCGCAGTATTGACGGCTACTAATCTTAGCTCACCTGCGACTACGCCTTCTAATTCGGCCAAGTCACTTTGTAGTTTGCCTATCTCAGTAAAAATTAGACTAGTACTTTTGGCTAAGGCTTCGCCTGCAGCGGTGCAAAATAAACGGCGTCCAATGTATTCAAAAACGGGCATGCCAATGGCCTCTTCGAGTTGGCGTATTTGGCTGCTTACAGCGGGTTGCGTGAGGCCTAATTCATTGCCGGCTTTACTGTAACTTTTCAGTAAATACACCGCATGGAAGATATGTAGCTGGCGAAAGGTTAATCGGCTGGCTAGCTTGGGGATTGTGATAGGCGATGTTAAAGGCATGGGATTAATTCTTATGGTTAAAATTCTATCTATAACTAATACCTTATAGATAAGCTAAGAAAAATCAATTTTAGCTTTGGTATGGTTGTGAATTAGTGTGGTGGCTGAACCTTCATAGAGGAACGGTCATGTTAAAAAAAGTACTCATTGCCAATCGAGGAGAGATTGCAGTCCGTATTATTCGGGCATGCGCAGAAATGCGTATCCGGTCTGTTGCTATTTATACCGAGCCGGATCGTTATGCATTGCATGTTAAACGAGCGGATGAGTCTTATTCGTTAGGTGAAGATCCATTAGCGGGTTATCTCGATCCGTTGCGTATTGTTAATCTAGCCATCGAAACAGGGTGTGATGCGATCCATCCGGGTTACGGCTTCCTTTCTGAAAACCAAGAGTTTGCAAGGCTG
Source organism: Neptunomonas phycophila (assembly GCF_001922575.1). Lineage (NCBI taxonomy): Bacteria > Pseudomonadati > Pseudomonadota > Gammaproteobacteria > Oceanospirillales > Oceanospirillaceae > Neptunomonas > Neptunomonas phycophila. The sequence continues at coordinate 957,489 of NZ_MRCI01000001.1, forward strand.
TGTGAAGAAAAAGGAATCACCTTTGTCGGGCCCGCGTCGTCAGTTATTCACCGTATGGGAGACAAAACCCAAGCCAGAGATAGTATGCGTGCTGCAGGAGTGCCTATTACGCCGGGCTCTGAAGGGAATTTGGCAAATATTGACGAGGCGTTATCGCTGGCGAATGAAATAGGTTATCCCGTTATGGTGAAAGCCACATCGGGCGGCGGTGGTCGTGGTATTCGTCGGTGTGACACGCCCGAGGAGCTTAAAACCCAATACCCGCGTGTTATCTCTGAAGCCACTAAAGCGTTTGGCTCAGCCGAAGTCTTCATGGAGAAGTGCATCGTTAACCCGCGCCACATCGAAGTACAAATATTGGCAGATAGCCAGGGTAATGTGGTGCATTTATTCGAGCGGGATTGTTCTATACAGCGCCGTAACCAAAAATTGATCGAAATTGCTCCCAGCCCGCAAATAACGCCGGAGCAACGCCAGTACATTGGTAATCTCGCGGTAAAGGCGGCACAAGCCGTTGGTTATGAGAATGCTGGAACCGTGGAGTTTTTGCTGACCGGTAACGAAGTCTACTTCATGGAAATGAATACCCGTGTGCAAGTTGAACATACGATTACCGAGCAAATAACCGGTGTTGATATTGTGCGTGAACAGTTGCGTATAGCTGCAGGTTTGCCGTTGAGTTATCGACAAGATGATATTCAGTTGCGCGGGTTTGCGTTGCAGTTTCGTATCAACGCCGAAGATCCTAAAAATGACTTCTTACCTAGCTTTGGCCGCATTAGCCATTATTACGCACCAGGAGGCCCGGGGGTTCGTGTCGATACCGCTATTTACACGGGATACGAGATTCCACCGTATTACGATTCCATGTGCTTGAAGCTGGTGGTTTGGGCACTGACGTGGGAAGAGGTGATCGCTCGGGGACAACGCGCATTAGATGATATGCGTTTGCATGGTATTAAAACGACCGCTTCGTATTATCAGCAAATCTTGAATCACCCTGACTTTATCGGGGCGGAATTTGATACCAGCTTTGTTCCGACACACCCTGAATTATTAAATTATTCTGAAAAAAGACACCCAAGCGAAGTTGCTTTGGCAATAGCGGCGGCTATTGCAGCACATGCGGGCTGGTAAAACACAGAAGGAATCTACTATGGAACACGTTACTTACGAGCAGCAGCCAAAACGTATTGAAGTTACTGATGTTGTTTTACGCGATGCGCATCAATCATTAATTGCTACGCGCATGCGCACAGAAGACATGTTGCCTATCTGCGAAAAGTTAGATCAAGTTGGTTATTGGTCATTGGAAGTGTGGGGCGGTGCAACATTTGATGCCTGTGTTCGGTTTCTAAAAGAGGACCCTTGGGAGCGTCTACGCCAGTTGCGTAAAGCGTTGCCTAATACACGCCTACAAATGTTACTGCGAGGACAAAACCTATTAGGTTACCGCCACTATGCTGATGACGTGGTCGATGCGTTTGTGCAAAAAGCAGCTGACAATGGGATTGATGTTTTTCGTGTGTTTGATGCACTCAACGATCTGCGAAATATTGAGCAAGCCATGAAGGCGGTAAAAAAAGCTGGAAAGCATGCGCAAGGTGTTATCTGTTACACAACCAGCCCTGTGCATACCCCCGTATTATTTGTTGAGCAAGCCAAGGCGATGCAGGCGATGGGTGCGGATTCGATCGCAATCAAAGATATGGCGGGTTTGCTAACACCATTTGCCACCTATGATTTAGTGAAAGCGATTAAAGCAGCAGTGGATTTACCGTTAGTGATCCATAGCCATTCTACGTCTGGTTTGGCGCCCTTGTGTCAAATGAAGGCGATTGAAGCCGGAGCAGATCGCATTGATACGGCTATTTCATCGTTTGCATCGGGGACTAGTCATCCTGCAACAGAATCACAAGTTGCCGCACTCAAGGATAGCCCTTTTGATACGGGATTAGATTTGGGGTTGTTATCCGAGATCGCCGATTACTTTCGTGAAGTGCGTAAAAAGTACCACCAGTTTGAGAGTGAGTTTACGCGCGAAGATGTATCGGTACAGATCAACCAAGTACCGGGTGGCATGATGTCGAATTTAGCGAACCAACTCAAAGAGCAAAATGCACTGGATCGTATTCGCGATGTCTTTGATGAAATTCCTCGTGTGCGTGAGGACCTTGGCTTCCCACCGTTAGTGACACCTACCTCTCAAATTGTTGGTACGCAAGCGGTATACAACGTATTGGCAGGTCAGCGTTACAAAACAATTACCAACGAAGTTAAACGCTACTTGCAAGGCGGCTACGGCCAAGCTCCTGCTGCTGTGAATACGCAAGTGCTTAAAAAAGCAATCGGGAATGAGCCTGTTAATGAAGGTCGGCCAGCTGATTTATTATCACCTGAACTTAACAAGCTACGTGAAGAGATTGGTTCGCTAGCGTTAAGTGAAGAAGATGTGCTGACCTTTGCCATGTTTCCTGATCTTGGGCGTGAGTTTTTACAGCAGCGCGCGGAGGGATCCTTGACACCAGAAGCTCTGTTACCGGCTGATCAAAAAACGAAATCTCGCATGTCTGAGGCTACGGCAACTGAGTTTCGTATTGATGTACACGGCGAGTCCTACGAGGTAGCGATAACGGGTGTAGGTGATTCTGGGGCCGGTAAACGCAAAATTTACCTCTCATTGGATGGTATGCCGGAAGAAGTGACATTTGAATCGCTCAATGAGTATGTTGCTGAAGCATCTAGTGGCCGTAAACGCGCTACCCAACCTGGGCACGTAACAGCGACAATGCCAGGTAATATCGTCGATGTGCTGGTGGAAGAAGGGCAAGTCGTTAAAGCCGGTCAAGCGGTTTTAATTACTGAGGCGATGAAAATGGAAACCGAGATTCATGCTAATTTAGCCGGTACGGTAGCTGCTGTCTATGTGGTGAAAGGGGATCGAGTCACTCCAGGGGAAGTTTTAGTCGAAATTGTTAACTAACGGTAGTTTTAATAGTGTAAATCAGCTTGCGTATGTGCTGATTATACTTGACCAAGGCCGTTTTTATAAGGAATTGTAATAAGCTGCTTTGGAACACGATAGCCTATTGGTATCATACTAAAGATTAATCAGTCTGATAATCTATCAGCTAACCTACAAATTGATGAGAGTGAGTAAATGGATCAAATTATTCGTGGCGTTTTGCATTTCCATGAACACATTTACCCAGAGCGAAAGGACCTGTTTGGAACTTTGGCCGATGGCCAAAGCCCAGACGTGTTGTTTATTACTTGTTCTGATTCGCGTATCGACCCTAACTTGCTAACCGGCTCGGATCCAGGTGATTTATTTATCTGCCGAAATGCAGGAAATATTATTCCGCCGCACAGTAATGAGACTGGGGGAATGACGGCCTCTATAGAATACGCAGTGGCTGTTTTAGGTGTGCGTCATATTATCGTCTGCGGCCATACTGATTGCGGTGCTATAAAAGGTGCACTGGATATGGATGCGCTGAAAGGTTTGCCCCACGTTAAGGAGTGGTTGGGACATTGTCGTTCGGCAATGGAGATCGTGCGAGAGCGCAATGATATTCCAGGTGATTGCAGTTTGGATCATAAATACCTTAATGAAGCGATTGCTGAGAATGTATTGCAGCAAGTGCAACATTTGCGTACGCATCCAGCTGTGGCGGCCAAATTAGCGAACGCTAAAATCGAAATTCATGGATGGATTTACGATATTAAAACTGGACGCATCCGTTGTTGCAGCCATCAACAAGACACCTTCTCTGATTTTTCTGATCAATACGCTGACATCATTGATCGTATTAATAACGAGCAAGACAGTTAACATCAACAGGTAGTGTGTCCTCTAATGCAGCAACTAAACGTATCTTAGTTGCTGCTTTTGTTTTTCTGATCGTTCGTTTGCATAAACTCACCTACCTACTGAGTGCTAATACGTGCCTCAATCTTAAGCGTGCAATGAGACTAAAACAGGGCATGCGCGTATCTCATAAATGGGTCGGCTATAGTCAAAGCCGTGTTTTTCAATTGGGGATTTGTTTTGTCTACCATGGCTCGTACATTTTTTCGAAACGGCCCTGATTATCGGGAGGGGCGTTCTGTCTCTTTTGCAGACATACGAAATTGTTTTGATTTTAAATCTATCAAAATTGGAAAATGGGTAAGCGTTGCAGAGCAAGAGAATGCTGCGGGCTTGTTTTATGATGCCTTGGCCGATCTCATGTTGATTCTTGAGGCGCCAGAAACCCTTATTTCACTGCGCGGCACGCTATCTTTAATGTATGGTACGGGTGGTCGGCCGGGCGTTGCGGCACATTATGATGCTGCAAACCGAAGTTTTGCGCTTGCTAAAAATGCAGGGCCGGGCAGTATTGCACATGAATGGTTTCACGCATTAGATCACTACTTAGTCGATAAGGCATTTGCAGATGCCCCCACCTCGATGTTTGCTTCCAACGCATGGCTAAGTGACGCTACGCCGGTTGCACATCCATTAAATGATTATCTAATCGCTTGTTTTAAGGCCATTTTGTTAGACGAGCAGGGCGATGGCCCTAGCGATCTTTTTGTAGCCTCGGCGTCTATGGATAAACAACTTGGGCAATTATATTACAGCCAGCCGGAAGAGCTCTGCGCGCGTGCATTTGAAGCCTATGTTCAAGACGCTAATGTTACCAATCATTTTCTTGTTAAAGGGACTAAACAGTCACCTGAAGCAAAAGCCGGTTTATACCCAGCTGCCGAGCAGCGTATTCGTATCAATCAGGCTTTCTATCAGTACTTTTCCGTTTTAGGCACACTATTGATGCGCCATTAATCGTAAGTTCGAATAACCAGAGGTAGGATCTTTTATAGTCTGTTAATGTTTATCAATAACTATTTTTATACTATATTTATAAAACTTCCTCATGGTTAGCATGCATGGATGTCTGTACTCACCGAAGCCATTTATGATTGCTATACTTTATAAGAATATTAATTACGTCATCCCTATAACTTTACTTGTTATCACCTTTGCCAGTATTGGCGGCTTCCACGCAGGCTTATTCAACACGTATTTAGATGTGCTAGATCCAAAGCATCATTATGTAACAGAAGCCTATGATGACGAAAATAGTGAGTATGTGATATTTAAGCAGGGTGGTTCCGTTAGCGTTTTCTGTAACGTAAAAAGTTTAGAAGGGGATCGCTTTTGTGGGTTATCTATTTATCTATCCGAGGACTTAAGCGATGGTTTGGACTTAAGTCGTTACGATGAACTTGAGCTAAGCGTTAGTTATTTTTCACCGTCGCAAGATACCAAAATCAGAGTCTTCTTGAAAAACTTTGATCATGAACTCTCCAAGCCTGATGATGATCTATCGTTAAAGTACAATGCTGTTCGATTTGAAGCCGGTCACAGCCGGGAAACAATCCAAATTCCCACGCGTTACTTTCAAGTAGAGACTTGGTGGACTGATTTACTCAATGTGGATTATGAGCATTCTCAAGTTGATCTAACTAATGTGTCAGTCATTGAGCTAACGTCTCATGAGTTCCCGTTACCAAAAGTAGGTGAGTATCGAATCACTCTGCACTCTATGGAGTTTAAAGGCCGTAGTATTGATGAGTTTAGTTTGATTTGGTGGTTATTTATTTCATGGCTGATAGTCTCTGTTTATCTTTTAAATCGTCAGCGCCTTGTATATATCAGCCGAAACGAAGTACTAAAGCAAGTTTCCAATCAAGACTCACTCACTCAGCTATTAAACCGGCGAGGGTTAGGGGAATACTTTTCACAGATTAAAAAAGAAAAAACCAGTGACGATGTTGTAACGTTAATTTATTTAGACTTAGATAACTTTAAACGTATTAATGACTCATATGGGCATCTCGCAGGGGATTCAGTTTTAATTGAAACTTGCAAACGAATAACTCACCTTGTTAATGATTGTCAAAAAAATAAAGATTGCAGTGATTCAGCCATCGGTCGTATTTCAGGCGATGAATTTGTACTTTTATTGCTTAATTGTAAAGCACCTTTAGTTCCTGATTTGTCGGCAAAAATTTTAGAGGAAATTGCCGAGCCTATTAAAACAGGTAATCGCTTGATCTGTGATTTGAATGCTAGTTTAGGGGTTACACAGTCTGCCTTAGCCAATAAACCTATTACTTTCAGTGATTTGTTAGAACAGGGTGATGCTGCAATGTATTTTGCAAAGCAGTCGGGTAAAAACCAGTACAAGTTTTTTGACCGGCAAGTGCAAGAGAAAATCATGCTAAAGCGTAAGATTTCGACGACGTTACGGTATGCACTTAATACACATGCTTTTACTTTGATGTATATGCCCATCTACCATATTGAATCATTAGAAGTGGCTGGGGCAGAGGTGCTTTTGCGCTGTATTGATCCCTCTATGGAGGGGATTGGTCCCGATCAATTCATCTCGGTTGCGGAAGAGTTTGGGATGATTAAAGAGATTGATTTGTGGGTTATTGAAGAGGTTTTTCGTATTCTTCAGTCGAGTGGTCTTTGCGAGTCTAATCCTGACTTTAGAATCTCCGTTAATATCTCCGCCGAAGAAATGAATGATATTCACTTCCCCGATGTGTTAGCAAAGCTAGCTCAGCAATACGCCGTTTCACCGGCTTGTATTGAGTTGGAAATCACTGAAACACGTTTAGTTGATATTGATGCAAGCAATATTGATGTTCTACAACGCATCAGAGCATTGGGCTTTAGGTTAGCCCTTGATGATTTTGGAACGGGGTATACAGCATTTAATCAGTTATACCATTACCCTGTGGATCAACTAAAAATTGATAGAAGCTTTATCAATGAACTTCATGCGGGTTGTAAGCATGCTGTCATGGTTGATGCTATTTTGTCCATTGCCAATTCTTACCAATACGAAACAGTCGCGGAAGGGGTGGAAACACAAGACCAGCTAGCCCTGCTCAGAGAAAAGGGATGTGATTTAGCTCAAGGGTATTTTTTATCAAAACCACTCAAGTGGGTTCATTTTGTTGAATTACCGGGAGTTAAAATCTATGAATCGAGTCCATCCGCATAGCAGGCTGTTTTAGCTCGCTTTTATGGATATGAAAGCAGGAAATGCTGTCACACCATTATGAATGTAATGAAATCTTCTACCGATACTCCTCTTGTCCTCGTTGGGCCTGTGTTGCGGCAATTAACCTCAAAGGCGGTCACTTTTTGGTTGGCGACTTCTCGGCCTGTATCACTCTCGCTACGTTTATTCCCTGAAGGCGAAGCGCCGGTTAATCATTCTGAGGCACTCACCAGACATAAAGTTTTTAAAGCGGGCGAGCTGCTGTATTTTCACTGCGTCGTGTTTTCGCAAGCAAAGCCACTACCTCACGATGTATGGATAGGGTATGACCTCGCTTTAAAAACAACTTCAGATAGTACCCCTATTAGCGTGGTCGAGTGGGCAAGTGATATTTGCTATGGCGGACAGTCATTACCGGGTTTTATTATCAAATCCCACCTAAGTACTTTACTCCATGGGTCTTGCCGTAAGCCTCACTTGCTGCCCGCTGAATCGGAAGATAAAAAGGACAGCGGAGACGGTCTCGTCCGAGCAGATAAGCACCTAGCCACCATCATGGGCCAAAAGGGCAGCATGAATGAGCACGAGTTCATTGAACGTTGGCCCGCTTTGTTAATGATGTCGGGTGACCAAGTCTATGCCGATGATGTCGCAGGTCCAATGTTGGTTGCCATTCACCAATTGATTGATCGTTTGAAGTTGCCTGATGAAACTTTAGAAGGTACAGATTTATCGGATAGTAAAGCGCTGTGGCATGAGCAGCCACATTACTACAAACGAGATTCCCTCTTACCAAAAACAGAGCAAGGTGGAGAGTTACGCAAGCAGTTTTTTGGTGGTGCAAGAAAGCCGGTATTTACCTCTAGCAATGCAAATAATCACTTGATGTCATTATCTGAAATGCTGGCTATGTATTTATTGGTATGGTCGCCTGAGTGCTGGGTGGATATCACGCTTGAGCGGCCTAGCTCTATTAATGAGCAATTGGATATTGAGCGGTACGCGCGAGAGCAAACGGCGATCAATAGCTTTAAAGCTGATTTGATTCATGTGCGGCGAGTAATGGCACATGTGCCCAGTGCGATGATATTTGATGACCACGATGTTACCGATGATTGGAATTTGACAGCGGGTTGGGAAAAGTCTGCTTATGAACACCCGTTATCCCGACGTGTTATCGGTAATGCCTTGATTGCCTACCTTTTGTGCCAAGGGTGGGGGAACGCACCTGATCAGTTTGATGACGGGTTATTAGCGCATTTATCCACTACGCTAGCAGCACCTGGAACAAAGCAGCACGATGCGTTTATAACTCAATTATTAGCGTTTGATCACTGGCATTTCCATTGGGATACTGACCCTGTATTGCTCGTATTAGATACTCGGACACATCGGTGGCGTTCCGAGAAAAATATCGATCGACCATCAGGGTTAATGGATTGGGAATCCATTACTGATTTGCAATATAGCTTATTGGATAAGAAAGCGGTTGTCATGGTGTCGCCGGCGCCAGTGTTTGGTGTGAAATTGATAGAGTCAATTCAGCGGGTGTTTACATGGGCGGGTTATCCGTTAATGGTGGATGCTGAAAACTGGATGGCTCATAACGGTGCCGCTCATGGTTTGATGAATTTATTTAGGCACCCACGGACACCTCAGCACTTCGTTATTTTGTCGGGTGATGTACATTATTCGTTTGTTTATGACATCGAGTTACGGGGACGTAAAAACAGCCCATCCATTTGGCAGATTACCAGTAGCGGGCTTCGGAACGAGTTTCCTCCCAAGCTGCTGGATGTATTTGATCGTTTAAATCGTTGGTTGTATGCGCCTTGGTCGCCACTTAACTGGTTTACAAAGCGTCGTGGTATGCGCGTGTCTCCCCGAAAACCCGATAATGCGAAGTTAGGCGAGCGTTTGTTGAATGCGGCGGGTATCGGATTGGTTACCCTAGATAAAGAAGGTGTACCCACTCGCATAGCGCAATTATGTGCTGACGGTCGGGAAATTGATTTTGAGATCGATGATAAGCATGCACAATGGGAATAAGCAGCCTTTACGCAACAAAACGTCTACAATAGACGCACTTTAACTGCTAATTTTTTTGCAAGGTGCTCTTTTGACTGAATCTACTTTTACGGCCGTCGGTTTACGTGACGAATTGATCGATAACCTCGCGTCTTTGGGCTATGACTCAATGACTCCTATCCAGTCACAAAGCTTACCAAAAATTTTAGCGGGCCAAGATTTAATTGCGCAAGCAAAAACAGGATCGGGTAAAACGGCAGCGTTTGGATTAGGCCTATTGAATGCTATAGATAGCGATAGCCGAGCGATCCAAGCGTTGATCTTATGCCCAACGCGTGAGCTTGCAGATCAAGTGGCTGACGCGCTGCGAAAAATGGCACGTTTGATCAATAACACGCGAATCGTTACGCTGTGTGGCGGTGTTCCAATTAAAGGCCAACTCATATCATTAGAGAATACAGCCCATATCATTGTCGGCACACCAGGCCGCATAGCTGATCACTTAGTGCGCGAATCGCTGGATTTAGGTCAATGTAAAACATTAGTACTTGATGAAGCGGATCGTATGCTGGATATGGGGTTTGAGCCGCAGATTGATGCGGTTTTAGAGGCCATCCCTGCGGCTAACCAACGCTTACTATTTAGTGCAACTTTCCCTAAAGAAATTGCGAAGTTAGCTGAAAAAGTGATGCATGACCCCGTTATGGTGAAGGTCGAGTCGCAACATGATGAGTACTCCATCGAACAGCATTTTTATCAAGTAGCCGATGAAGATGAGCGCCTGGAAATGGTTGATCGTTTGTTACGTCATTACCAACCGGCTGCTGCGGTCATTTTCTGTAATACAAAGCGTGAAGTCGAAGCAGTGTATCAGTCCTTACAGTCTCAACGTTATCGTGTTAAATCCTTACATGGTGATTTAGAGCAGCGAGATCGTGATGTTACTTTAGCAATGTTTGCTAATGGCTCGGTAAACGTTTTAGTGGCGACTGACGTAGCGGCTCGTGGTTTGGATATCGACTCGGTTGATTTGGTTATTAATGAGCAAATTGCTTTTGAACCTGAGGTGCATGTCCACCGTGTAGGGCGAACAGGTCGCGCTGGAGCAACCGGTACGGCATGCACCTTGTTTAGCCAAAAAGAATCGTTCCGTTTTGATCGTTTAAAGGAATATCTAAACTTAGATGATGAAGCGATCAATGCGAGTGCTGCTCGTTTATCGCAAAACGATGTCCGTTTCCCAGAGCTATGTACAGTTGAAGTTTCCGGTGGCAAAAAAGATAAGGTGCGTCCAGGAGATATTGTGGGGGCATTAACGGCTGATAAAACCATTACCTCTGATGATATTGGTAAAATACAAGTCAAGCCTCAGCGCACTTATGTGGCGGTTAGGTTAACAGTCATTAAAGAAGCAATGGATCTGCTCAAACACGGTAAAATTAAAGGGCGTACTTTTAAGGCACGTCGTATTAGTTAACCATGAGACGCCTAATGCCTTTTTCTGTCGGTCGACCATCAGACTAAATAGAACTTTGTGAGCCTTTGTCGGTCAGCAGTTGCAGGGCTGATGACGTCGAATTTAGCAGTTGTGTTTTTAAATCGTTTTACTAATTTTGTCATGACTGATTCGTGATGCCTTTTTCGCTATGAAAAACGTAACTTATGGAGAAGTCTCATGAAAAAAATTTCATTAGTAACATGGATATTGTTGACTCTATCCCCCGCAGCGTTCGCCGATTGGACGCTAGTAGGGGAAGAATCGCGGATCGATTACGTATCCATCAAAGCCAATAGTACAGGCGAAGTTAATTATTTTAAGACCCTAGAAGGTTCTATCACAGACAGTGGCGCTGTTTCTCTGACTATCGATCTAAATAGTGTAGAGACGGGCGTTTCTATTCGTAATGAGCGAATGCAAACAGAGTTTTTTGATACAGAAAGCTTTGCGGATGCTAAGGTGCGTGGAGCCGTTGATGTAAGCCGAGCAGTTGAATTACAGAAGGGCGAGACTTATCAGGAAGCACTTAAGCTCACCCTGTCTTTACATGGCGTAGTCGCCGATGTTGATGCACAAGTACAAGTCACCAAATTAGCTAATGATCAGCTGTTAGTGACTTCGTTAAGCCCCGTTATTATTGATGCGAAAACTTTTGATTTAGGCGAAGGTGTGGAAAAGCTTCAGACACTCGCTGGGTTGCCTTCAATAAGCTCGGTAGTTCCGGTCACCTTCAATCTAGTCTTTAAGTAACATCGCTAGACTGGCTCATGACTAATCAGCCAGTCTATTTTTGACGTTAAAGTACTGCATTAATAAAGCTTTGTAATTCGGGGGTTTGGGGGTTGGCAAAGACTTCTTTGGCATCGCCCGTTTCCCACACTTTCCCTTGATGCATGAAAACAACGCGGTCTCCCACATCACGAGCAAAATTCATCTCATGCGTTACCAGTACGAGTGTCATACCTTCACTAGCCAATTGTTCTAGCACCTTAAGAACATCTCCCACAAGCTCCGGATCTAGCGCTGAGGTGATCTCATCGCACAGCAGTACTTTTGGTTTCATGGCCAGTGATCGAGCAATAGCAACACGCTGTTGCTGCCCTCCGGATAGTTCACTAGGATAACTGTTATATTTGTCGCCTAGACCAACCTTTTCCAACACCTCTTTGGATGTCGCTTCTGCGTCTTGTGCTGATGTTTTACGGACGAGTTTAGGCGCTAATTCGATATTTTGTCCCACAGTCAAATGAGGAAAGAGGTTAAAGTTCTGAAATACCATCCCCACGCTTTTGCTAAGCTTGCGGACTTGGAAGTCGTCTGTGCTAACTTCCATTTGATCCAGAATGATATTGCCTTCGGAGTATGACTCCAAACCATTTATGCAGCGCAGTAAGGTGCTTTTGCCTGAGCCGCTGCGTCCTATAATTGAAACAACTTCACCCGCAGCAATGGTTAGGTCGACGCCTTTAAGTACATGGTTATCGCCATAGTATTTGTGGATGTTTTCGATATTAACGAGCGACATTTAATTTGTTCTCCAACTTGCGGCTTGCGACAGATAATGGGTAGCAGAGTAAAAAGTAAATAAGTGCAACCATGCCAAAGACTTTGAAAGGTTCGAAGGTTGCGTTATTGAGCATGGTTCCAGCTTTGGTCAGCTCTACAAATCCAATAATCGAAGCCAGTGCGGTGCCTTTAACAATTTGTACTGAAAAGCCTACTGTAGGTGGGATAGAAACGCGTAAGGCTTGGGGCAATATTATATGACGCATAATTTCATAATAACTAAGACCTAAGCAGCGTGAAGCTTCCCACTGGCCTTTCGGGATCGATTCGATACACCCACGCCAAATCTCAAATAAGAAGGCACTGCTAAAGAGTATTAAAGCGAATGAAGCGGCGGTCCACTCAGATACATCAAAGCCAAACAAGGACAGTCCAAAAAACACCAAAAATAACTGCATTAATAAAGGGGTTCCTTGAAATAGCTCAACATAAATACGTATAAGCCGTTGCGCTACCTTGTTACCACTCGTTTGTATAAAAGTTAGTATTAAACCAACAATTGAGCCGCCAACAAAGGCGATCAACGATAAAACGACAGTCCAACGTGCCGCGAGTAGCAGGTTACGAAGGATGTCCCAATCAGTAAATTGATACATTAGCGGGCCCTCAAGTTAGGGAATGCCACATAGCCAATCAACTTAAATATTTGACGCATACCAATGGCAATAACTAAATACAGTAAAGTAACGACGAAATAAGTTTCAAAGCTTAAAAAGTTGCGGGATTGGATAAAGTTGGCAGCGAAGGTGAGTTCTTCTACGGATATTTGCGATAGTACAGCTGATCCGAGCATCACGATGATGCATTGGCTGGTTAGTGCTGGATATATACGAGCAATGGCAGGTGGCAACACAACGCGTGTAAAGATCTGTACACGTGTAAGCCCAAGCGTTTTAGCTGCTTCTACTAACCCTTTTGGTGTGGCTTCTATACCGGCACGGATAATTTCGGTGCTGTAGGCCCCTAAATTAATAACCATTGCCAATAAACCCGCTTCCATCGCTGAAAGCTTGATACCCAAAGAGGGTAAACCAAAAAAAATAAAAAATAGTTGTACGATAAACGGCGTGTTTCTGACTAGTTCAACATATAAGCCTACTACACGGCTTAGCCAAGTAGTTTTGCCCGCGCGAGCTGCTGCTCCCAGCGTGCCTAACAGGCAGCCGAGAACAGTAGTAAACACGGTAAGGAGTATAGTGGTGACCAAGCCTTCTAGCATTTCGCTCTTATAGTTAAGTAATTCAGCAAAATTAAAGGTGTAGTCCATAAGTCTTCCTGCTGTGTTTTGGGTGACAATGGACTTACTGTGCTTTCAATTCAGCAGGTAGTTCAGCTTTTAACCACGTCATGGATAGCTTGTCTAAAGAACCGTCACTTAAACCTTTAGATATAAGGCTGTTCACTTTTGCTAGAAGGGCATCATCGCCTTTGTGGACACCTATGTAACAAGGTGAGTCTTTAATCATGAACTTGCTAACGGGTTTACGATCGCCAGCATTTTCTGCAATCTTGGCAACTACTAAGTTACCAGTGGCAATTAAATCGACTTGTCCAGAAAGGTAGGCAGAAATAGTGGTGTTGTTATCTTCGAAGCGTCGAATAGTTGCATCTTCGGGTGCTAGTTTACTGAGTTCTAAGTCTTCAACTGAGCCTCGCGTTACGCCAACCACCTTGCCGGAGAGGTCGGCTGGTGAACTTACCGTAGCTGATTCAGTACCAAACACACCAAGAAAGAAAGGTGCATAAGCCATTGAGAAATCGATTGCTTTTTCTCGTTCTGGATTTTTGCCCATGCTGGAAATCACTAGGTCTACTTTGCGAGTTTGTAAGTAGGGAATACGGTTTGCACTGGTTACGGGCACAAGCTCAAGTTTCAGATCCATTTCGTTGGCTAGGTATTTGGCTGTATCAATGTCGTATCCAACGGGTTGTAAATCAGGACCTACTGAACCAAAAGGAGGGAAATCTTGTGGGACGGCTACTTTGAGAGTTCCACGTTCTTGTACGGTTTCTAATTGGCTGGCAACAGTGAGAGTGCTAGCTAACGTTAGGCAGGCCACGCCTACAACTTTTAATGCAGACTTTGTGAAGCGTTTCATATGGTATTCCCTCTAATTCCAAATATTCTAAAAATTCACGGTGGTTGGATGAACTGTTTGTTACTTTTGTTACTTTTGTTACTTTTGTTACTTTTTATTTGTCTTTTGCAACTAAAGGGCCAACTTTATTTGGTAAGCAGTGATAGTTTAGAAAAATATTTTTTATATATATAAAACAAGGATCTACGTTTTTTGGTATGTATGAGGATATGAGAAGAATGTGGGAATAAGTGAATGAAGGAAAAAAACTGCATCAATTCAGGGATATTTCGGAAGTGTATTGTGAGTTTGCACTGTTTTGGTGCGATCAGCCTAAGGCCTGATAGCGAGGCCCCTAAAAAAGGATGTTATGAAAAATCGACTTCTTCTAGGGCTTTATAGAAGGCGGTAACTTTATCTATGTGCAATTGAGCGTCGTCAGCACAAAAATCCAGAGTTTTGTTAGCGAGTAACGCTATTAAGCTCATAGCGGCACTGTAGCTGTTAAAGGAAGAGGCGCTTTCTAGGGGGCACTCTATCCAAACATCAACTTGCTTCGCTTGTTGTCGCAAAGAAAAGTCTGAGATCAAGAGGGTGGGTATTGATAGCGTTTTGAGTTGTGCTATCAGAGGTTGTATGAGTGTAGGCCGGCGCCTGAAACCAATCAGAATGACTAAATCATCGGGGGATAAATTAGCTAGCTCCTCCCCAATTGTTTGGCCGCTGACAGGCGCTAAGCTCACATTTGAGCGAATTTGCACCAGTTGCTGACGACAATGAACAGCGATGGGGTAGCTGTTGCGAAAACCAATGACGACTACATTTTTCGCATTGGCAATGTGCTCTGCTGCTCTATCGACCGTTTCATTCGTGAGTGTGTTTTGTAGATACTGTAAATTTTTGATTTCTTGCTCAAAGTGTTGGTTGTGCAATGCTCCCGATGATTGAGAGTTAAAAAATGGTGTGCCCTGGTGTCTCTCTTTTTGAGCTACGTGGCGAGCTTCTTTAAACGAACTGTAGCCTAAACGCTTAAATAAGCGACTAATGGTAGCTTTCGAAATTTCACACGTGCTTGCGAGGTCGGTACTGTTAAATAGCGGCAAGTTATCGGGGTGGGATAATAAAAAATCAGCCAGCTTTTTTTCTTGCGGTGTGAGTTGTTCATAATTATCACGAATTTTTTCGGATATCACGTCCATTTGCCGTTCCAAATCAAATAACTAAGCAGCATTAAAACCTGATCAAGCTATCTGTGCAAGGGGCTGTTCTTGTGTGAGGAATTTGATCTTTAGGTCAGATAATTGTTAGAGTACAAAGGAATTTGCTGATATTTGAAACTTGTTACTTGGCCGTGAGTGGTGGCTAGGAGTTTCAAATGTGAGTACTTGTTGTTAAATACTCTGGAGATTTTCTTTTTAATGCCTGATTCGAAATTAGATCCTATCGATAGTCAGAGCGATATTATGACTCCCGACGGCTTGGTTAATCCGATTGATACCGATTACCAAGTAGGTCAGGACAATGTCGCACTTAACATAGGGCCGTTCGGCCTTGATATTCACAACCGCGTATTTTTGATTTCAGGGTTAGCAATTGTTGCATTTGTTATTTTGACCCTAGCTTTTCAAAATAGTGTCGCTCCAGTATTTGGAGACATGCGCAGTTGGATAACCACGAATTTAGATTGGTTCTTCTTATTATCCGGTAACATTTTTGTTCTGGTCTGCTTATTCCTTATCGTATCGCCTATGGGCAAAGTACGTATTGGTGGGACTGAGGCTAAACCAGATTATGGTTATCTCGGGTGGTTTTCTATGCTGTTTGCAGCAGGAATGGGCATTGGCTTGATGTTCTATGGGGTATCAGAGCCGTTGTCGCATTTTGGCAGTTCATTGGGCGGTACAACCGTCGTTGATGGTGTGCGAACTGACTGGGCACCTTTAGGGGGTGCGGCGGGTGATGCCGCCGCCGCTGAGCGTCTGGGTATGGCGGCAACTATTTTCCACTGGGGTTTACACCCGTGGGCAATTTACGCTGTTTTGGCGCTGGGATTAGCTATCTTTTCGTTTAATAAAGGCCTTCCGCTAACGATGCGTTCGGTTTTTTATCCTATCTTAGGTGAGCGTGTTTGGGGCTGGCCTGGTCATATCATCGATATCTTAGCTGTGTTTGCGACCTTGTTTGGTTTGGCGACCTCGCTAGGTTTAGGGGCGTCACAAGCAGGAGCCGGGCTCAATTATTTGTTTGGAGTGCCAACCGGTACAACTACGCAGGTCTTGCTAGTAATTGGCATTACGGCAATAGCACTAGTCTCAGTGTTAGCTGGGTTAGATGCAGGGGTTAAGCGCCTTTCCGAGATTAATATGACTCTGGCTGCGTTGCTTCTGTTGTTTGTCATTATTGTAGGGCCTACTGTCGCTATCTTGACGGGCTTCGTGGCTAACCTTGCTGCCTACGTCCAGAACTTACCTGGTTTAGCGATGCCGTTTGGGCGTGAAGATGCCAACTTCTCACAAGGTTGGACAGCGTTTTATTGGGCGTGGTGGATTTCTTGGTCACCTTTTGTTGGTATGTTTATCGCGCGTGTTTCTCGTGGTCGTACTGTTCGTGAGTTCATGGTGTCGGTGCTGCTTATCCCATCGGCCGCATGTGTTTTATGGATGACAGCCTTTGGCGGAACAGCCATTAGCCAAGTGGTTAATGATGGCTATACCGCGGTACAAAACGCGAGCTTGCCGATTCAATTGTTCACTATGCTGGATGCATTACCGCTGTCTCAGATTACATCGTTTATTGCGATTATTTTGGTTATCGTCTTCTTTGTCACTTCATCTGATTCAGGCTCGTTGGTTATTGATGCGATTGCGGCTGGTGGTAAAGTAGATTCGCCAAAACCTCAACGTGTCTTCTGGTGTACTTTTGAGGGCTTAGTTGCCATCGCTTTAATACTCGGTGGTGGTTTGGTTGCTTTACAGGCGATGGCTGTGTCAACAGGATTGCCATTCACGATTGTTCTGTTAGTTGCTTGTGCATCGGTTCTTAAAGGGTTAGCGTCGGAGCCGCGCGCTTAAGTTTCGTTAATAGATCACAGACCTCTAGAGCCGATAGCTTATAATGAGCTATCGGCTTTTTTATTGTTTTAAAAATTGCCGTCTTTTTATACTCAACTTTCTCATGGAATATAGATTATGGAAGTCGAACAGCTCGAAATACTGACTTTTTTGAAAGATCATGTTCCTTTTCGTTGGTTACCGGAAGAGGAGTTATCCAAGGTAGCCACTGAAATAGATGTATCTTATTTTAGAGCTGGGGCAACGATTTTAGAGGTTGGCCAAACGAATAGTGACATCCACATAGTCCGAAGTGGTGCAGTTGAGATCTACTTACGTAACGGTGAGTTGTTTAACCGTTTAGGTGAAGGCGGTATGTTTGGGCAACAAAGCGTACTGACTAAAAGCCCAGTTAGGTTTCCGGCTAAAGCGCTGGATGACACGTTAATCTATTTCATTCCTTATGCACTTTTTATTGAGTTATTTGATCGATATGAGCGTTTCTCTGATTTTGTCGAATTAGAGAATAATAAGCGACTTAGCCACACTGTAACCCGACGCCAAGATGCTAATGAGCTGATGACATCACCGGTCAATAAGCTCATTACTCGTGAACCGGTACTGATTAGTGAATCGGCCACGGTTAAAGAAGCAGCCTGCTTAATGAGCGAAGAAGATATTTCTTGTCTATTGGTGGCCGACGCGCAGGATTCGGTATCAATGATTGGGATTATGACCGACAGGGACTTACGGACTCGGGTGATTGCCCAAGGGTTAGATTACACGACTTTAGTGCGCCATATCATGACACCTGCCCCTATTACGATTGATTCCAGCCATTTTGTTTTTGAAGCCATGTTAACCATGCTGACTCATAACGTGCACCATTTGCCTGTACTACACCTTGGGAAGCCTGTTGGAGTCATTGGGATATCGGATATTATTCGTTATGAATCTCATAATAGCTTGTTTGTGGTTAGTAGTATTTTTGATGCGCAAAGCGTAGAAGAAATTAGCGCATTGATTCCGGATATCCATGCAAGTTTTACACGCATGGTAAATGAAGATGCTAATTCACATATGATAGGTAGTGCTATGTCGGTTATTGGACGTAGCATAAAACAACGCTTGTTAGCCTTGGCGCAAGAGCAACTAGGTGAGCCTCCCATCCCGTATTGTTTTTTGGCGTTAGGCTCAATGGCACGAGATGAGCAGTTAGTCCTAACAGATCAAGATAATGCGCTCATTTTGGATGATTCTTATAATGCTGAGCTGCATGGCGAATATTTTTTAAAGCTGGCGCGTTTTGTTTGTGATGGTTTGGCCGAATGTGGCTACAGTTATTGCACTGGCAATATTATGGCAACCAATACCCGTTGGCGGCAGCCTTTGTCGGTTTGGAGGGGATATTTCACTGAATGGATTGAGCAGCCGACACCTGAGTCGTTATTGAATAGCTCGATATTTTTCGATCTAGACGGCGTTTGGGGGCAAACAGAGTGGGCTGATGAGCTTACCGCCTTGATTGCTAAAAAGGCCCAAGCCAGTCCGCACTTTTTAGCCTGTCTAACGCGCAATGCGATTAATCGTAAACCACCATTAGGCTTTTTTAAGGATTTCGTGGTTGAGAAAGATGGTGAGCATAGGAATACGATAAATTTAAAACGACGTGGCACGGCACCCTTGTCAGATCTTATTCGTGTCTATGCGCTAGCGGTGGGGTCAACAGCACAAAACTCGTTTGAGCGTCTGGACGATATTATCGCGGCCAATATTTTACCGCCGGGGCGTGGGCCCGATTTACGTGATGCATTGGAGTTTATTTCGATGGTGCGGATACGGCATCAGGCGCTAGATTTAGAGGCGGATCGGGTGCCTGATAACAATATCGAACCCGAACAAATAAGCCCTTTTGAGCGAAGAAACCTGAAGGATGCTTTTCAGATAGTTGCTAACGCACAAAAATTCATCGTTATAAAATACCCACCTAATCGGCGATTTTAATGTCCAATAGTACACCGATAAAAACCCCATTGTCTGATGGCAGCGTCGATTGGCTGTTGAATTTTGAGCGAGGCGCAAAGCAGGCCAGCAGCGCTTTTCTAAAAGCGTATTATCAAAGCAGTGTGCCAGCTGCTGATACGCCTTTAAGCCGAGTGCCTTTTTTAGCGATGGATTTTGAGACCACGGGGCTTGACGCGAGCCGAGATGAAATTGTGAGCATAGGCGTTGTGCCGTTTACGTTAGAGCGTATTCACTATAGCCAGAGCAAACATTGGTTGGTGAAGCCTATCGCGCCATTAAATGCAGATTCTGTTGTGTTCCATGGTATTACTCATCGGGATTTGGACGAAGCAGAAGACTTTGAAAATGTGATTGAGCCATTGTTAAAGGTAATGGCGGGGCGTGTGCTTGTGGTTCATTATCGCTACATAGAAAGGCCATTTCTATATAGAGCATTGGAGCAGCGTATTAATGAAGGCGTTGTTTTTCCTGTTGTTGATACGATGGCTATAGAAGCCTCATTATGCCGCTCTTCTATGTGGGCACGAATCAAACAAAAGCTTGGTATAAAACCAGAGTCTATTCGCTTAGGGGATAGCCGTATGCGATACGGTTTGCCTAATTACCCTTCGCATCATGCGCTTACTGATGCTTTAGCCACTGCGGAACTATTTCAAGCAGAGGTTGCTTATCACTTGTCTCCTGAAACACCGATCGGCGATATTTGGCTTTAATCATAGGTGGTTTACAAATCACCCACTGAACGCGCAACCCGCTCACTGCGAAGTGTATTCCATGCTTCATATTGGCTTAGAAAAATGTGACCTGTGAGTTCGTCAACAAAATGCGTGCGACGTAAGCGGTCCATAATAGGGCCTTTCACTTCTGATAAGTTCAGTGTGACACCACTATCGTTTAAGCGATGATTAATGGCTTCTAGGCTTTCTAAAGCGGATGCGTCAATAAAGTTAACCGCTGGGCACATGAGTATCAGGTGCTCAATATTGGGATTGGACATGACCAAGTCATATACGCGGTCTTCAAGATAACGTGCATTGGCAAAGTAGAGGCTTTCATCAACTCTTAGGGTCAGTATGTGGTTGTCGGTCTCTACATGATGGCGATCGATGTTGCGAAAATGTTCTGTTCCTGGAACACGACCAACAATTGCGCTGTGTGGTTTACTAGTGCGGTATAAATGCAACAAAATCGATAAGCCTACTCCAGCGATAATGCCTAGTTCTACGCCTTCAGCTAGGGTCAGTAAAATAGTAGCGAGCATGGCAAAAAAATCACTGCGTGAAAAATTCCATGTCCGTTTTAATGCCCCCATATCCACTAACGATAAAACAGCCACAATAATGGTTGCAGCCAGTGTTGCCTTAGGCAAAAAGAACAACAAAGGGGTGAGAGTTAATGCTGCCAATCCGATACCTATTGCTGTAAACGCACCGGCGGCAGGTGTTTCCGCTCCTGCATCGAAGTTAACCACAGAACGCGAGAAGCCGCCTGTGACAGGAAAGCCGCCAGAGATGGAAGCCGCGATGTTTGAGGCTCCAAGGCCAATCAGCTCTTGATTAGGGCTGATTCGTTGACGCCGTTTTGCTGCTAATGTTTGTGCCACTGACACGGATTCTACAAAGCCGACAATGCTGATTAAGACGGCTGACACTAAAAGCTCTTGCCAAATATTGTAATCAAATTGAGGTAAAGTAAGGCTAGGAAGGCCTGGTGGTATAGCACCAACAAGCTGGACACCATGTTGTTGTAAATCTAGCCCCCATGCAGCTAATGTGGTGAGTGCAATGGCTAACACAGGACCGGCTTTAGCCAGTATTTCAGCTAGCGCATGGCCAATACCTTTATTAAGTAAATAGCTTTTTAGGTTTTTCCTTGACCAAAATAGAAAGCCTGTTGCAAAGCACCCAATAACCAGTGTGGGAATATTAGTGGATGGTAGTTGACTAAAAAGCGAAATGATGAGGTCCCACAGGTTACTACCGTCCGCTTTAATTCCCAAGATATGTTTAAGTTGGCTGGCGGCAATAATTAACCCAGAGGCCGTAATAAACCCCGAGATAACAGGGTGGCTTAAAAAGTTGGCAAGCATGCCTAATTTTAAAAAGCCCATGATGAGCAGGATAAGGCCGGACATAAACGCTAAAATAATAGCGGCGGCTATATACTCATCACTGCCCTGTAACGCTAGATTGCCGACAGCTGCAGCCGTCATCAATGAGACAACAGCCACTGGGCCTACTGACAATGTGCGGCTAGTACCAAAAATAGCGTAAGCAACTAACGGTAATATGCTGGCATAAAGACCCACCTCCGGTGGCAACCCCGCCAACAAAGCATAAGCTAATGATTGTGGGATTAGCATAATAGTGACAATGAGCGCTGCGATTAAGTCGCTAGTGAGTGTGCGCTGATTGTAGTTACCTATCCAATCAAAAATAGGTAAGTAACGCTTGAGCATAGATATATCCTTAGCTACGGCGAGTCTGGTGTTTACTGTTTCTGGTCAAAGTTACAGGCTTGTGCTGCTTCATGATCCGAAGGTCTATGAGGCAGTATTGTTGGTCTAGCGAGCCATTCATGGCCCTTAAGCATGCCATTCCAATAAATCCACGGCAGCATTTTCTCCTTAAGAAACCAAGATAGCCGGCTTGGCTGGGTGCCTTTTACTAACCAAGAGGGGAAAGTAGGCTGTAGTTTGCCTCCATAACCAAACTCAGCGAGTACAATTTTTCCACGCTCAACGGTTAGTGGGCAGGATCCGTAACCATCGTAAATGGCTCTGGGGACTTCACCTTGGAGTACCATCAGCACGTTTTCGGCTACGACGGGGGCTTGTTTTCTGACAGCAGCCGCTGTTTTGGCATTTGGAGTATTGCTGCAGTCTCCGAGGCCAAAAATATTACCGTAGTGCTTATGTTGTAATGTTTCTGAGTTTAGGTTGAGCCAACCTGCGTCATCTGATAATTGGCTTTGCGCAACAAATTGAGGGGCCCGCTGAGGAGGGCATACATGTAGCATGTCAAATTGTTTCTCAATTTCTGTTGAATTACCCTCGCTATCAATGACAGAGAAACGTGCGGTTTTTGTAGGGCCGTCTACGCTAACTAATGTTGTTTGGAAGGCCAGCTCAACGCCATATTCCGTAATATATTCCATAAGCGCTGGTACGTAATCAGCTACACCAAACAGAGCGGCACCGGCGGTACAAAACTCAACTTTTATGTTGTCGAGTCTGCCCGTGCGCTTCCAATGATCGCACGATAAATACATGGCTTTTTGTGGTGCACCTGCGCATTTAATGGGCATGGGTGGTTGAGTAAAAATAGCTGTGCCTTGTTGTGTGCTTTGTACAAGTTCCCATGTATATGGGGCCAGATCTATTCGGTAGTTTGATGTGACACCGTACTTCCCTAGGCTATCTTTTAGGCCGGGAATGGCGTCCCAGTCGAGTATAAGACCTGGGGCGACTATCAGTGCTCTATAGCTAATTGACTCGCCATTTTCTAAGGTAATACTGTGATGTTCAGGCGTGAATGAGGCGGCTGCAGCGTGATACCAATGTACCGAATCGGGCATAATGTCTTTCATAGCGCGTGATGTTTCACTGCGCTCAAACACGCCGCCTCCCACGAGCGTCCAACCCGGTTGGTAATAATGTTCGTTATTCGGTTCCACAATAGCAATGGTAAGGCTAGGTTTACGTTTCAGTAAGCTGGCAGCAACGGCCTGTCCTGCGGCGCCGCCGCCAATGATGACAACATCATGATTCGCTTTATGGGTGGCTGTGGGGGAGTGGAATTGTTTTGTCGCTGATTGGTTAAGAGCATTAAGACGTTCATGCTGAGCACTAAGGTCGTAGCCTGCCGCTTTAGTCGTTGTAAGAATAGCCTCCGGGCTTAAACGAGGAGCTTGAGATAAGGCCCAAAGTGTAGAACTACGTGTTCCTGTTCGGCAAAAAGCTAAAACCGGCCCCTGAGCTTTATCCATAATAGCGGTGAAGTCGGCTATATTGGCGTCTGTAATTTTTCCTGAAACAACAGGTTGGTAGTACCAGTTTAATCCTAAGCGTTCTGCCGCTTCTTTTAAGTCAGTTGTCGAGGGTTGGTCTTGGCTTTCTTGGTCGGGTCGATTGCATATGATTGACTTGAAGCCCCTTGATGCCGCAACTCCAATGTCATTGGGAGTTAATTGAGGGCTAACGCTGATGAAAGGACTTAGTTGATTGATTTGCATGAACATCTCCTGACCGTTTTTATTATGTACAGCGCTGATGCACTGGTAATGTCGCTACGATGAAATAAGCTGCGCGAGCCTCGGTTATAACAGGTTGATCGGGACTTTAAGGTAAATTTGCCCGTTATCTTCAGCGGGAGGTAAATGACCTGCACGCATGTTGATTTGCACAGAAGGGATGATAAGTTTGGGCATACCTAAGGTGGCATCTCGTTCAGTGCGCATTTTGACAAATGCCTGCTCTGATATTTGGTTACCAACATGGATATTGTGCAACCGCTCGTCGGCTACGGTTGTTTCATTAGCAAAATGGTCACGCCCTTTGGCTTTATAGTCATGACACATAAATAAGCGTGTCTCATCTGGCAGAGCAAACACTTTCTGAATTGAGTGATATAAGGTGCTTGCATCGCCTCCAGGAAAATCACAGCGTGCTGTGCCGTAGTCTGGCATAAATAGCGTGTCTCCAACAAAACCCGCATTGCCAAAGACATATGTCATACATGCGGGTGTGTGGCCGGGTGTATGAATTGCTTTGCCTTTCAGGTGTCCAATCTGTATGAGGTCGCCGTCTATGAACAACTGATCAAATTGACTCCCATCACGAGAGAAGGTTGTCTCTGCATTAAATATCTGACCAAAAGTTTGTTGTACTGTTTTGATGTGCGCACCGATTCCTGTTTTAGCGCCTAACTTAAGGTGTAGGTAAGGAGCGGCGGATAAGTGGTCAGCGTGTACGTGTGTTTCTAAAATCCAATCGACTGTAAGGCTGTGTTCATCAATAAAGCGAATGATCTCATCAGCAGACTCTGTCGTTGTGTGGCCACTTGCATAATCAAAATTCAGAACAGAATCAATAACAGCGCAATGTGAGCTGTGCGGATCTTTAACGACATAGCTGTAAGTATTGGTCGGCTCATCGAAAAATGAGGTTACTTGCGGTTGCATATGTACACCTTCCTATATTTCTTTTTGATATATGCTTAAATCATATTAATATATGCTAATGTATATTTTATTAATTGCAAGCCTCCCTTGGTTTTATAGCCATTGGAGGAAGATTGAATAAGGGGATGGTAATGAAAACTGCACATGATCTTGTGGCACAAGCCAAATCAAGTATCCAAGAAATTAGTATTCAAGATGCTAGCCAAGCGATTGAAACAGCGGATGTTTTAATTGATGTAAGAGAAGCGGATGAGTATGCCGCTGGCCATTTAGCTGGCGCGATTAATATTCCAAGAGGGCTGCTAGAGTTTAAAATGACCGGCGAGCCTCATCTAGCGGATCGTAATTTACATATTGTTGTGTATTGCAAAACAAGTGGTCGTGCGGCGCTGTCGGCTGTGGCGTTGCATCAAATGGGGTACGTGCATGTGCAATCAATAGCGGGAGGGTACGATGCTTGGGCAGAGGCTAAGATGCCAGTGGTTCAGCCGCATATCCCTGATTTTGAATAGAATTTGAGGTCTCATGGCGTTAAGCGGGCAAGGGCAACTGGCCGTTAATCGCGAAATCGTTGAATGAAAAGCGTAAAGGAATGGTGCCTACCGCTTTAAGGAGTACATAATCTGGTCGTGTTTCGCATAACCAGGATTCTTGCATGTCTGGCTGGTTAGATACAAAAGGAGAGGGGTCATACAGTGCGACACAATGAGCAGCGTCTGAAGATCTTGCTGATAAGTATTCAAAAGCTTTAACGCGGGCCTCTCGCATGTCACTTCCTAGTTGTTGGGTTGCTCGGTAGTCACTGGGGTGTGTCAATAATGAAGAGTGTTGGTCAAAAGGATCTTGATGTAATTTCACCCCGTGTACTGTGCTGTACTCCACGCTAAAAAGTGTGTGTGATGTCCGCAGGGGGCTTTCCGGTGGCTTACCTTGTATGGTGTGGATGAAGACGAATCGGTAGTACGCTGATTCGCTGAGCGTGCTGGTTATTGAGCATCCTCCATAAAATAAACTGGGTTCATAGACTCTTCCAAATCGTGATCCCCATTGTAAAGGCGGGTAGCGGAAAGGGGTTTTTAATAGATAATGAAGTTCATGGTTAGTATGGGGGTAGGCTGGTTTTGTGGCTTCTAGGAGCTGTTCTAGCACCGCTTGTTCGTCTAGTGTGTCGACCAAGCTTTGGGTGGCTATTTGTTCTTGGCTTTCAACCAAACGGTATAAAGTGCCTTGTATCGGTTGTATGTGTTGCGTTCCTTCGCATGCGTCCCAAATCACTAGATCTTTCCTCGAATGGCATCTACATATTGTAAGACCCGGCTAAGTCCTTGTACGGATTGGACTTGCTCAGCGGGAATGCCCGCTGTCATGGTATTGGGGTTGCGCATAAAATGTTGCGTCCACGTAGAGTCGCCACCAGATAATGCATAGAGTGCTCTTGCAACTCGAATGAGCAATAGCGCCAGCTCGCCTGTTTTGCTATTGGGGTCCAATTGCATTGATTTTTTTAGGCGGCTAATGCCCGTTCTGTGTAAGCCCACCACAGCGGCTAATTCTGCTTGGGATAGCTGTAGTTGCTCGCCTGCATTTAGCAGGGCTTTGGCCAGTACGTAGCTTGGATCAGGTTGTGTTTGGCTAACAGCACTCATCGATCACCTCAGTGAGTAACGTTTATTTGGTACAAACTATACCACTAATGTAACATTTGCACATTATCTATTGATGGTACCTGTTTAATACGATGGATTTAAAAGCATAAAAAAACCAGCAATGAAGCTGGTTTTTGTGAAGCAGATTTAAGCGTTTTGTTAAGCTGCTTAATTTTTCATATCAGGCATGTTTCGGCCGTAAAAAATCTCGTTCATTTCTTTGAATAGACGCTCTGAAATTTCATCAATTTCTTGTTCTGTGAGGTCTTTCTTAGATGTGCCGAACAAGTATTGGTCAAGATCGGGAGTATCCAGCATCATTTTAGTGTGGAAGATGTTTTCTTGATAAACGTTCACATCTACCATTTGGTAACTGTCATGAATATCTTGGCCCATGAAATTTTGAATCGAGTTGATTTTGTGGTCTATGTAGTGTTTCACACCATCTACATCGCGCGTAAATCCACGTACTCGATAATCGATCGTCACAATATCTGATTCCAGTTTGTGGATCAGGTAGTTCAACGCTTTAAGCGGAGAAATAACTCCACAAGTGGACACCTCTATATCGGCACGGAAAGTACAGATGCCATCATCGGGGTGGCTCTCAGGGTAGGTATGTACGCAAATATGGCTTTTATCCAGATGTGCAACTACCGCATCAGGTAAAGGACCTGGCTTTTCTGTTTTGTCGACGCGATCAGAGTCTTTAATAGGCTCTTCGGATACTAGAATGGTGACACTTGCCCCTTGAGGTTCGTAGTCTTGGCGGGCTACATTTAAAATGTTTGCACCAATAATTTCGCATACTTCCGATAAAATTTCGGTCAATCGGTCAGCATTGTAACGCTCGTCGATGTACTCAATGTACTCTTCTTTCTGTTTTGGCGTGTTTGCATAACAGACGTCATAAATACAAAAGCTAAGGCTTTTAGTTAGGTTATTAAAGCCTTGAAGCTTAATTTTACCGTTGGGTGTTGGTGCCAATGTCTTAAATCTCCCACGTTAACGCTGATGTCTATGTCAGCATACACTATTGAGGGCGCATTTTATTTCACCATGGGGCAAAGGCAAAGGAAAAATTGGTGAATTTTACAGGTCAATTTTTGCGCTTTGCTTTGCCGCGTTACTGGTTAGACATATCACTTTTTCATGTGGTGAGTAATGGGCTGTCATCATGGCTCATTTCTTTGCGCATTTGTCCCGGTGTTAGCCCTGTCTCTCGCTTAAAAAATCGAGAGAAGTAGGCGGGGTCTTTAAAGCCTAAATCATAAGCTATTTGGTCAAGGTTACTTCGTGTGTAGATAAGTCGGCGCTTGGCTTCGAGCATTGTACGTTCTAGCAATAAAGTTTTTACCGTTTTATTGAGGTGCTGTAACGTGATGCGATTTAGCGTGGTTGTGGTGATGCCAATAGCGTCGGCATATTCTTGAACATTCCATTGACTGCGAAAGTTTTGCTCAATCAGTTGTTTTAGATGACTGATTTGTTGGCTGCGTAAGCTTTCTTCTCTAGTTTCCGAGCCCAAAATGTCATGGATTCGGCGAACAATTAATAACAAGCTCATTGCATGCCATTCACACATCAGTGCGCGTCCCATATTAGGGTTTTGTAACTCCCATTTGATCTGCTCGAGTAACCACATGATTTGCTCTAAAAAGCCATTCTCTGTGTCTATTTTTAGTACTTGTGGATGCGATAAGAGTACTCCAAATGTTTGGTTAAGGTGCTCAAATTGCGGGGTATTTAAAACGCTATCAGCAAGCGTTAAAACAATGCCCTCTGTATTAGGGGCAAAGCGGAAGCCGTGCACGCATCCTGTAGGTATCGTGATGACGGAAGGCTTGTTAATCGTTATTTTTTGTTCGTCTAAGCGAAGGTCCGTTTTTCCATTTAAGATCACTATCATCTGAAACATTTTTCCATGACGGTGAGGCCGTATGTACCAGCCGTTGTCTTGGCTGCGATGCGCTATGTTTTCGATGTGGATGAAAGAAGGATCGTCAATGGCAAGTTCTTCTCCGTAAAGTGAGAAGTGCGGAATTTTTGAGAAATCAGTTTTAGTATCCATTTTTATTATTATCCCCTTTAAAAAATCACATCTTTCTACAGATAAGTCGATTTGTAGTGAGAGTGGTTTTTAGTGTTATTTTTATGTTTTTTAGGGTTTTTACCAGCATTTAGGCAGTAATTTTTTGTTTTTATAGTGCGCTTTAAATGTGCTGGTTCATTAAAAGTACAATTATTTGCAAGAAATGTGAATTTTTTTAAGAAAAAAATCCCATCAAGATAGCCTCTTCTGCACAACCATTAAAAACAAAACCTCAATGGGCATGTTGCCTAGTGAATTGGCAAGCGTGAGGTTCAGGGCTTGTGTAGCTAATAATAAAAGGGGTGAAACATGAAAACGCAAGTCGCAATTATTGGTTCCGGTCCGTCAGGCTTATTGCTCGGGCAACTATTACATCGATCCGGAATCGACAATGTCATTATCGAACGTAAATCCAAAGCTTATGTATTAGAGCGTATTCGTGCTGGGGTATTGGAGCAAGGCTTAGTGGATTTGCTTCACGAGGCCGGGGCTGCTGATCGGATGATGGCTGAAGGTCATGTACATGATGGCTTTGAGCTGGCATTTAATGGGCAACGCAAACGTGTGGATTTAAAGCGTTACGCAGCAGGAAAGACGGTTATGGTATATGGCCAAACCGAAGTGACACGGGATTTGATGGCGGCGCGGGAGGCTGCTGGTTTAATTACCTACTATGAATCTGATGATGCAGTATTACATGATTTTAAGGGAAGTACCCCTAGCGTAACTTTTACACATGAAGGTATCGATCATCATTTGGAGTGCGACTACATAGCAGGCTGCGATGGTTTTCATGGCGTATCCCGCCAATCGGTATCTCCAGAGGAGATCAATATCTTCGAGCGTGTTTATCCATTTGGATGGCTCGGCATTCTGTCTGAAACGCCACCAGTCTCACATGAGCTAATTTATGCAAACCATGAGCGAGGTTTCGCCTTATGCAGTCAGCGAAGTGAGAAATTAAGTCGTTATTATGTTCAGTGCGGCTTAGATGATGATTTAAGTGAATGGTCGGATGAGCGTTTCTGGGATGAGCTGAAATTACGCTTACCAAGCGACGTGGCGGATAAGTTGATCACAGGCCCATCCATTGAAAAAAGTATAGCGCCGTTACGTAGCTTTGTGGCTGAACCCATGAAGTTTGGGCGTTTGTTTTTGGTGGGTGATGCCGCACATATTGTTCCGCCAACAGGCGCTAAAGGGTTAAATTTGGCAGCAAGTGATGTCAGTACGCTATACCGCGTACTTAAAAAGGCGTATGTGGATGACCAGCCTGAGTGGTTAGAGCGCTATTCGGATATTTGTTTACGCCGTATTTGGAAAGCTGAACGATTTTCGTGGTGGATGACAGGCTTGCTTCATCGCTTTGACGACGGCGAATTTGCACAAAAAATGCAACAAGCAGAACTGGCTTACTACACAGACTCTGATGCAGGCTTAGCCTGTATAGCTGAAAATTATGTTGGGCTTCCTTATGAGCAGGTTGAGTGACCTTTGAGTGGGCGTTAGTGGGGTAGAACTGCGCGCGAAGGAAGCGCCTTTAAAATTTTGATGATTATATAAGTTATAAAGGGGGGGAAAGGTGTATTTATATATCAAAAATGATATGTAAATCAGGGCTAATTTCATTTTTGTGAAAGGGAGTTAGCCTTTTATAGTGGATGATAAGGATGCACAGTTGTTAGCTCACCTTAAAGAGTGCGCGGCAACTTAAAGAAATACAAAAACAATAATAGAAGGTAATCATTCAATGAATAAGTTTTCAATGTTCGCAACCGCGACCTTGTTGACGGTTGGCTCACTGACATCATCAGTTTTTGCAGCGGACTATAATCTCAAATTTGCCCATTTTTGGCCTTCTAGCTCAGGTGTGCATACAGGCTTTGAAACGTGGGCTGAGTCGCTCGAAAAAGCATCGGATGGTCGAATTAGTGTTGAATTCTACCCTGCGCAGACCTTAGCAAAGGCTCCAAAAAGTTATGATGCTGTTAAAAATCGTATCGCGGACATAACCGCCACCGTACAAGGATACAGTGCCAATCGCTTTCCATTAACGCAAGTGGTCGAACTACCTGGTGTAGCGAGTAGTGCTGCACAAGGAAGTTGTGTAATTCAATCACTGTATGACGAATCGCTCATCAGTAAAGAATACGACGATACGCATGTACTTTTTTTATTCACGCATGGCCCGGGTGATATTCATACCAAAGACAAGGCGATTGAAACTCCTGCAGACTTAGCTGGGTTAAAAGTTCGCCGTCCCACCACTGTTGTTGCAGAAATGCTAGAGGGCTTAGGGGCTCAGCCTGTTGGAATGCCAGCGCCTAATACGTACCCGTCTTTACAAAGGGGTGTTATTGATGGGGTTGCTATGCCGTGGGAAGCAATGAAAAGTTTTCGCTTAAATGAATTAGCGACTTATCACACCGAACTTGGGTTATATACCTTGTCTTTTGTCGTAACGATGAACAAGGACATCTACAACTCGATGCCTGATGATTTGAAGGCGGTAGTCGATACGCATTCAGGTATGGATTGGGCTCAAAAACAAGCGCTTGTCTTTGATGATCTCGATACGTTAGGTCGTGAGGAGGCAGTCAAAGCTGGGCACTCTATCATCACATTGGATGGTGGGGTGAATAATCCCGCTTGGAAACCGGTTCTTGAAACAGCCACCAATAACTATTTAGGAGCTTTAGAAGATAAGGGTATGCCTGCACGCAAAGTGTATGACCGTGCCATGGAACTTTCTAAAACTTGTTTATAAATACGTTTAACCGCTATGAATGAGGCCGGATGATGAAATGGCTAATAAAAGCGGTAGATGGCTTAGCCCTGGTTCTTTATTGGATCAGTGGCTTTCTGCTGGTGGTGATGATGTTAAGCGTAGTCTTTGATGTTGTTAGCCGTGGGCTGTTTGCTGCTACAGATGGAAATGTTGATATTACGTTTGTGGGTGGAATTGAGTTAGTTAAATACTCTTTACTGTTTTCGATGCTCTGTGCGTTTCCATACGCTGTTGATAAAGGGCAGATTGTAGTGGATTTGTTCACTCAGGGGTGGTCAGACCGGACGCAGCGTTGGACCGATGGTTTCTATACGTTGTGCTTTGGTATTTTTGGCGGATTATTGTGTTGGCGTTTTGCACTGGCCGGTGAGGAAGCAGAGATGAGCGGAGAGCTGACGCAGGATCTTTTAATGCCTATGTCGCCTATTTATTGGGTTGCCTCGTTTGCTCTAGCGGTGTTGGCGTTACGTGGCGTTGTTAGTGGCTTGGCGCAGTGGGTCGGCCCTTTAAAGGAGGCTAATAGATGAGTGCTCCTTTGATTGGGTTGTTATGTTTAATCGGGATGCTGATTATGATTGCGCTGCGCGCGCCTATCGCGCTAGCCATGGCGGCAACGGGGGTGATTGGTTTTGGTAGTATTGTCGCGTTTGAGCCGGCCGTCGCGATTCTGGAAGCAGGTCCTTTTGAAACGTTAAGCAATTACAGCTTTAGTCCCATCCCTATGTTTTTATTAATGGGGGTATTGGCTTCTCATGCCAATATGTCGAGTGAGTTATTTAATGCCGCTCGTTCGTTATTTGGCGGTTGGCGCGGTGGTATGGCGTTGGCTGCTGTATCCGCGTGCGGTACTTTTTCGGCTATTTCGGGTTCGTCCGTAGCAACGGCTGCCAGTATGTCACGAGTGGCACTGCCTGAGATGCGTAAGCATGGTTATGCCGATTCTTTAGCGACGGGAACCTTGGCTGCAGGTGGTACTTTAGGCATCATGATCCCCCCCAGTATTGCTCTATTATTGTATGCACTTATTACGGAGCAATCAGTAGGTGATATGTTCATCGCTGGACTCATACCGGGTATTCTTGGTTTAGTGCTCTATTGCGTGACGATTGGGTTGTTGGTGCATTTCTACCCATCGTTAGCACAGCCTGGTACACCGACTACGCTGCGTGAAAAAATCGTAGGCTTAAAAGGTTTTGTTCCTTTTATGGGTGTGTTTGCAATTATCATAGGGGGTATCTACACAGGCTTATTTACGCCCACTGAAGCGGCGGCTATCGGCGCATTTGCCACGCTACTTATTGCGCTATTTCGTGGCATGCGTTGGAAGGGCTTTATGTCGGCGGTAGGTGAGACCCTTGCATTATCTGCCATGATCTTCTTTATGATAATGGGAGCAGAGGTTTTCGGTTATTTTCTATCGGTATCGCGAGTATCCTTTTATTTAACCGAGTTGGTTGTGGAATGGCAGCTAACACCTTATGCGGTTTTGTTCGCTGTGTTGGTGTTGTTTATTCTGCTCGGCTGTGTAATGGACAGTATAGCAATGTTGTTGCTAACGGTTCCGGTAGTCATGCCTGTGGTGTTGGATGCTGGGTTCGATCCTATATGGTTTGGCATTGTCGCGGTTATTACTGTGGAGTTAGGGCTTATAACACCGCCAGTGGGGATGAACGTCTTTGTGATAAAAAGCGTTGCGCCCAACGTGCCTATTGCGCAAATATTTAAAGGTGTTTTCCCATTCGTTTTATCGGATATTGTTCGGTTAATTTTACTTATCGCATTCCCTGTCCTGGCGCTTGGTTTGGTTTATTAGCGCGGGGGAGGTACTAAAAAATCGAAGTGCTCAAGCTGGCTTTTGTTTACAGAAATGGTGAATAGAAGTCAGCTTTTTATTAATACCAACTTTTTATTAATAAGAGTATCGCGCAGGCCTACCATAGTGTTTGGTAATGCGCTCCGGTGACGTTTTCGTCAGATAGTTCTTCTTTGATACGCAAGATTTCATCAAGATTTGCTTCGAGCAGCTCTACAAGGTTTGGATCAAAATGTGTACCACTGTCTTTTTTGATCACATTGAGAGTTTTTTCGACTGTCCAAGCTTCTTTGTAGGGGCGTTTGCTTGTTAGCGCGTCAAATACATCGGCAATCGCTACTATGCGCCCAGCTAGGGGGATATTCTCACCTTTTAAGCCATTTGGGTAACCAGAGCCGTCCCATTTTTCGTGGTGAGTCATGGCTACCGTATGTGCTAACTGTATTAAGCCGGATTCGGAATCGCCCAGGATTTCGGCACCAATGTGCGTATGGCGTTGCATGTGGGCAAATTCATCGGGCGATAGCTTTGAAGGCTTGAGCAATATATCGTCAGGGATACCTATTTTGCCAATATCGTGCATTGGAGCTGCTTGTAGAAGGTCGTCGGCCTCGTCATCTGATAAACCCGCGGCCTTTGCTAGCACGTGAGAATAACGACTCATACGTAGTACGTGCATACCAGTTTCGTTATCTTTATATTCGGCTGCGCGACCTAGACGTTGAATTAATTCTACATGGGTCTTTTTCAGCTTATCGGCTTTTACCAGCGATAAGTGAGTTTTGATACGAGCTTTGACAATGGCTGGTGTAATCGGTTTAGAAATGTAATCCACACCGCCTACCGTAAAACCCTTCTCTTCATCGATTTCGTTTTGTAAGGCGGTAACGAAAATCAAAGGTATATCAGCCGTTTCAGGGTCTGCTTTTAATCGCTCACAGACCTCAAAGCCTGTCATGCCGGGCATCATCACATCCATTAGTATAAGATTGGGACGATCTTTTTTGACGAGCATTAATGCATCTTCACCATTCTTGGCGAATGATAACCGGTAAAGATCTTGTAATACATTCTTGAGGACTTTTAGGTTAGTTGGCTCATCGTCGACAATTAAGATTCTGGGAAGTAGTGTTTTCATAAGTGTCATTCAAAGGCCCTCGCTCTTTATTTGAACGACAGAGTGCTCACTATCATCGTTGTCTATTTGAATAGATAAGTCTTTAAGCATCTCTAAGGCGTCATCGAACTCAAAGTCTGCGAAGGCACTTGCTATATTTTTAGCGCTATTCATGTACTTTGACGGCGCTTTTAGTAAGAACTTTTCTATGAGTTGATCGTTAATTTCTCCGCTTTCAGCATGTTTCAGCAAGCTAGAAAGGGAGGGAGTAAATTCGGCTATGTCAGCATCTTCCTTGGAGGCTTTAATATCGGTTTCGATAGAATCACATAATTGAATTAATTCGGCTTTAAAACGTGCGAACTCATGTTTGATAGTAGGTAGCATCAATTGGGCGGCTTCAATATCAGTTTGCTGAGCTGCTGATTCTAATTCAGCAAAGCGGCTCGATATAAAAGGTAGCGCAAGGTTGCCTGATACTCCTTTGAGGGCGTGTGTATGGTGTTTTAGAGCATCAAAGTCAGCTTCCTCAATTAACTGTTCTGTCTTTTTAAGGTGGTCTTCATTCTGCTTTGCAAATTTGGTTAACTCCTGAGTATACAGCGATATATCACCCCAGAGACTTAAGCCTTTGTCATGCTGTATGGCCGCTTGCTTGTCGGTAGGAGGGGGGGCTGGTGTCGAAGGTGGAGTTAAGTACAGACCAGTAACACGTGCGATCTCTGCATTGAGTAGATCGATATTAATGGGCTTGGTTGCGAATCCAGTCATGCCGGCCTCGTAGGCCGCTATTTTATCTTCATTTAACACGCTGGCTGTTAAGGCAATAATTGGAATAGGATCGGCTTCATGCGCTTTCTCATACGCTCGGATGCTCATCGAGGCTGTTAAACCATCCATGTTAGGCATTTGCACATCCATAAGGACAACATCAAATTTCCCTTTTTTTACGGCCTCTACTGCTTCTAAACCATCAGATACCGAGGTCACTGTATGGCCTTGGCGCGTCATAATAATGGTTAGTAGCTCTATGTTTTGAGGGATGTCATCAGCCGCTAGGATGTGAAGAGGGGGTAAGTTGTATGCAGAAAGTACCTGTTTGGTGTCGGTTACTTTTCCAGAGGCAAGCGGTAATGCAAAGCTAAAGGTACTTCCTTTGCCTACCGAGCTTTCAGCATAAATCTTGCCGCCCATTAGTTCAACTAGCTGCTTACTAATGGTTGTGCCTAATCCTGTTCCGCCAAAGCGACGACTCATGGAGGCGTCTGCTTGTGTAAATGGATCAAAAATAGCGTCGATACGATCTTGGGATATGCCGATACCTGTATCTGTTATATCAAAACACACTTCACCATTGGGGCTTAAATATATGTTTAAGTCTACACTGCCTTCATCAGTAAATTTTAGTGCATTCCCAATTAAGTTCATGAGTACCTGTCTGATTCTATCAGGGCCCCTCGGTAATAAGTTTTCACTTCTTTTTCAATATGAAAATTCAGTGCGAGCTTTTTACTTCTGGCTTGTATCCACAGCGTAGAAATAACGATATCTACCAGCTCATATAGTGAAAAATCCGTTTCTTCTAAATCGAGTTTGCCTTTTTCAAGCTTGGCGCTATCAAGAATGTCGTTGAGTAGGTGCAATAAAGATTTGGCCGCGCTGCTGATACTATTGAGGTATTTGCTTTGTTCGATTTGTAGCGGGGTATCAGATAATATATCGCTAAAGCCTATAATAGCGTTCATAGGAGTGCGAATTTCATGGCTCATGTTAGCCATAAAGGAGGCCTTGGCCTCGGCTGCCGCTTCTGCTTTTATTTTGGCTTCGCGTAATATTTCTTCCATTTGACGACGTTCGCTAATATCGAATAGAAGACCGTCGATCCATTCGGGCTCGCCCGACTCATCCATATGAATTGTACCGCGGTCTAAGAGCCATAGAATGTGTCCCTTTCGATGGCGGATGCGGTATTCGACTGTATAGGTACGCTCTATTTGCGGAGAGGCTACGGCTGCAATAGCTAGGTTCATGTCATCAGGATGAATGATGTCTGAAAAATGTATTTCTCCATTGATGAATGCACTAACAGGCCAGCCTGTTAATACTTCAACTGCCTCGTTGACAAAAAGCATCGACCAGTTTTCATCAAGCGAACAGCGAAAAGCGACTCCAGGCATGTTGTTCATCAGCGAGCTGAGTTGCGCTTCGTTTTGACGTAGCTCTTTTTCAATCTGGTGACGATGTGATATGTCAGTTACAAAACCCACATAGCGTTGGGAGCCATCATTTAGCGTGATTTCTCCAACACTTAACTTGATAGGGATCAAGGCTCCACTGATATGTTGGGCCATGAGTTCTGTTTCGGAACCGATTAAGCTGGTTTTTCGATCATTCTTGCATTGAAGTAAGGATACGCCGTTATGTTTCTGCTCTGACGTAGGTAGGAGCACCTTGACAGGCTTGCCGAGAATAGCAGAGAGCTTCCAACCAAAAATTCTTTCAGCTGCTGGGTTGAAGTCTTGCACGATACCTGAATCATTGATGGTAATAATGCCATCAACGGCTGTTTCTAGAATTGCTTTTAATCTGCTTTCGTTTTCACTGACTTCACCTAATAACTGACGATAACGGATCAGCCAGTTAGTTGCCGCAACAAACATGATCACGGCAATCGTCACAAGAGCGGTGGCGATGCCAATGAAGGTTAATGTCTCTGTATTATCGGTGTCTATTTGATAAGAGTCTTCACCAATAAAAATAGCTGAGTTCATCCCAACGTAGTGCATGCAGGAGATTGCAGCGCCTAAAATGCATCCGCTGGTAATAACTCGAGCGGGTCTGTTTCTGAGATATTTACGAAGCTTGAATTGGGTAAGCAAAGCGGTGATTGCTAAAAGGACTGCGATGACAATGGATGCTAAGAACCAAGCAGGATCGTAACGCATCATCGGCCCCATTTGCATCGCTTGCATTCCCGTGTAATGCATAATGCCAATACCTGATCCTAAAATAATACCGCCAGCTATTAGGGTTTGCGTTGAAATCTCTTTTCGCGCCGTTAAGTAAAGGGCCACACAGCATGCAATAATGCCTGGCAATAAAGAAAGCAGGGTAATGTAAGGGTCATAATAGATTGCGGTCGGTAAATGATAAGCAATCATCCCGATGAAGTGCATTGCCCAAATGCCACAGCCCATTGCGACGCCGCTCGTTAATATGGCGATTTTTTGGTACACGTGGCTATTATTATTGATAGATATAGCCACTAAATGCAGTGACATGGTTGATGTGAATGTGGCTATCAATACCGATAGAGCAACGAGCCAATAATTATAGGACCCAGGTAAAATAAAACTAGGGTCGTAGTCGTTGGAAAAGTAGTGTGAGAGTTGTTCAATAATCATGGAAAGGGTTATCGTCCGAGATGCCGATTGCTTTAGATTTGTTGTTGGTCTTTGGTATCAGTTCTAATGTTGATTAAAGCGTAGACGATTTTGGAAAGCATGCGTAACAGCTGTATGCCTAACGCATGCTTAATGTGCGTGGTTTTTTTAGGGCTAACGTAAGTAAGTGTTGCGTTTACTGGTGACTAGCTTGTTTTTAACCATCCCTTCCAGTGTGGATATACCGGCTCTAACACCGTCAATGACAGGGACACCTAATTGTTGGCTAAAATACGTTTGTTGTTGTGTTAAGCCCGCACATCCAAGCACAAGAACTTCGGCGTTGCTCTGTTCGATAATAGCTTGCGCTCGGGCCACTAGACGTTCTCTCTCGTCTGATGTTAAGTCTTCTAAG
This sequence comes from Neptunomonas phycophila, assembly GCF_001922575.1. Classification (NCBI taxonomy): domain Bacteria; kingdom Pseudomonadati; phylum Pseudomonadota; class Gammaproteobacteria; order Oceanospirillales; family Oceanospirillaceae; genus Neptunomonas; species Neptunomonas phycophila. The sequence continues at coordinate 995,233 of NZ_MRCI01000001.1, forward strand.
GCCAATACCGGCATACACGCAGCAAAAATGCCCCTACAGTGTTGGCTAAGTCCATAAGCACTGGCATTGTTTGCGAGAACCGCAATAGATTTTGCCTGCGCGGTTAGGATAGCAAACCCATAACCTAGCATGCTGGCATAATGCATGGCGGCTTCGCCAATGCCTATCACAGGTCCTTTAGCTATCTCCCGCGCGGCGTAAAGGCCTGTATCGTCGGCGCATGCAATGAGGTATGCATCGAAACCTTCTTTCTCACCGAGCTGTATTTGTTCGAGTACACCAACTTGCGCTATTGCTCCATCATAATAGCCTTCAACGCTGGCGACTCCGGCACCCGCGCATACCACTGTAATGTCTGTACTTTGGCCGGCGACTTCTCGGCAACTTTGTTCAATCAGTAGGCGCATGTCGTTACTGTCATTAGGGTTAATTACCAAAATTTTCATACGTGAGCCTCTGAAGAGGGGAGTGGTTTTTTTTGACGGCGTTTGATGGCGGTGATAATCACAAGCGTCAACACTATTAAGATGAATGAGAAAACGGTGGTGAATGTGCCTAATGCATAGAGAACCGGCGTAGTGACATTAGTGGTCATACCATAGATTTCCAGCGGTAGGGTGTTAAAACTTCCTGCCGTCATGATGGTTCTGGCGAATTCATCATAAGAAAGGGTGAAACCAAACAGACCTACGCCAATTAAGCTTGGGAGTATCAGGGGCAGGACAACCAGCCTAAAGGTTTGCCATGCTGTAGCACCCATATCAACAGCTGCAGCTTCATACGCTTTATTAAAACGATTAAATACAGCGAACATAATGAGTAAACCAAAAGGTAAAGACCAGGTAAGGTGTGCGCCAAAAGCGGATGAGTACCAGTGTGGTGAGAGACCTAAGCGATCAAACATAATCCCGATCCCTAAGCTGATCAAAATCGACGGCAAAATTAAACTAACCAGCGTCAGGTAAAATAATACGGTAGAGCCTTTGAAGGCGCGGCGATAAGCAAGGCCCGCTAATAGGGAAAAGAGCACGGTGCAAATCATGACGGCAAAGCCGAGTAATAATGAGCGCATCAAGGAGCCACCAAAATCACCAACTTGCTGTTTTTCAAAAAGAGCCCTAAACCAATGCAAAGACAATCCGTTTAACGGGAAGGTTAATCCGCCATCAGGTCCTTGAAATGAAAGAATCGCGATGGTCAGGGTAGGGCCGTAAAGAAATACGATAAACAAACAAAAGATAATCGTTAATGGAAAAAAACCAGGCTTTCGGTTAGAGATGCGCATGTTATAGCTCCTGCTTAATGTTAATAAAGCGGAACAAAATGCTCAGCATAATTAGCACCGTAATTAAAAGAATGACGGCACCCGCTGCAGCCGCAGGGTATTGCAGCAAGGATATTTCGTTGTAGATCAGTACTCCCACAGAAGCGCTTAGACCGCCGCTCATTAATCGCACGGTTATAAAGTCACCCATCACTAGTGTGATGATGAATATAGATCCAATTGCGATACCCGATTTACACAATGGGATGATGACGTGAAAAATGGTTTGCATCATCGAAGCGCCAGCATCAATAGAGGCTTCGACTAGGTTGCGGTCGATTCGCATCATGGCATTAAATATAGGTACAACCATAAACAGCGTATACAGATGTACAAATGCTAAGATGACAGAAAAATCACTATACAGCAGCCACTCTAAGGGTTCGTTGGTAATGCCGGCGCCTTGCAATCCACTGTTTACTAATCCGTTGCGGCCTAGTAATGGGATCCAAGAAATCATTCGTATGATATTGGATGTAAGAAAGGGGACCGTGCAAACAATAAACAATATGCTCTGCAATAACGGGTTTTTAATATAAAAAGCGAGATAATAAGCAACCGTAAAGCCCAGCACTAAGGCGATGATCCATGTCATAAATGCATAATAAAACGTATTCAAATATGCCTTTAGGGTCACGCTAGATGTGAGTAAAAATTCATAGTTTTCGAAAATAAAATCAGGCAGTAACTGATACGCGTTGTAATCCCAAAAACTCACAATAATGATGGTAATTACTGGGAATAGTAAGAAGAATAAAATCACCAAACTAAGCGGTGTGATTTGTAAATAGCTGGGGTTTAAAGAAAAACCAGACAGCTTTGTAGGTGAACCCATAAGGTAGCTCCAGTGACCGTATTGCGGTTTTACAAGGAAGGTCAGCACAGCAAGAACGGCTGTGCTGACTTGAGTGGTTACCTCATACCCTTACGAGGCAATAAACTCATTCCATTTGCGCACCATGTACTTGTTTTCGTCCATGACAGAGTTCCAGCAAGCAACGGCCCCCATACGTTCGGTGTAAGAGCCACCATCGCGCACGGCCCCTGCTTTTTCGAGAACTTTGCCATCGGGGCTTAAAATGTCACTTTGGGCCTCTTTACCCTCAATCCAGAATCCCCATTCGTTTTCTGTCATGTATTTTTGTGAGGTAGCAGGAGCCGCGCTGTAGTAGCCTTGACGGTTCAAGTACGCACCTACCCAGCCTGATAAGTACCAATCAATGTACTCATAAGCGGCATCTAGCTCTATGCCTGATAAGTGTTTAGCGAGACCAATACCACCGCCCCAAGCACGGTAACCTTCTTCCAACGGCTGATATTTACAAGGGATGCCTTTAGATCTTACGGCCGTGACTGCCGGTGACCACATGGACTGAATGACCACTTCACCGGATGACATTAAGTTGACCGATTCATCAAAGCTCTTCCAGAAGGCGCGGAACTGACCGTTGGCTTTGGCTTGCTTAAGGATTTCGATGGTCTGATCGATTTCATCGCGGGTCATGTTGCCTTTATCGCCATACTTAATCTCACCCATGGATTCACAGATCATGGCGGCATCCATAATTCCAATGGATGGGATATTTAAGAGCGATGTTTTGCCTTTAAACGCAGGGTCCATGATGTCGCGCCAGTTAGTTATCGGGCGGCCAACAAGGTCTGGGCGAATGCCTAGGGTATCGGCATTGTAGATAGTGGGTATGAGTGTCATCCAATTTGTTGCTGATGAGGCAAATGTGGTGGAGTCTTTGCCTTCGACAAACCCTACTGTATGTGGCGCTGTGCCTTGTGCAATCGTGGATTCAGGAGTTAGCTTACCGTCAATGAACAGTGGAGAAATCTTATCGAAGTTGCTTAACCTTGAAGTGTCCATCGGTTGCATTACGCCCGACGGATAGACTTTTTTACAGATCCAGTACTCAATATCCGCAATGTCCCAAGAGTTAGGTTGGGTAACGGCGCGTTGAGCAACAGCATCAGAGTCCAGTGCTGTTAATTGCAAGTTGATGCCCAAGTCTTCTTTCGCTTTTTCGGAAATGGCATTTAAATTTGATACGCCCGTACCAAACTGGCGCAGCGTGATATCTTTTATATTTTGAGCCCAAATCATCGGGAAACCAGTAATGGCCCCAGACCCAACAGCAACGCCGCTAATTGCTCCAGCTGCTTTAATAAAACTACGTCGGCTTAACCCTTTCTGCTCCGAAGTTTCCATTTCATTAGATGGGTTGTCCTGCTTAAGATCATTGCTCATTTAGAAGGCTCCTTGTAAGCGACGGTGTCGCTACATTGTTGATATTAATAACGCTGTTGTATTTTCTCTAGGCTGCATTAGCGCACTATCATGGGGCGATAGAAGCTAATGGATTAAGTGCATCGATACTCCAAGTGACGTATACGGCATCACCTTCTTTAACAGGCTTATCGAGCCAATCATGATCCGATTGGTAAACCGATAACGCTAATCCGTCTTGAAAAGCGCCTCGAACATGAACGTAACTGCCTTGGTATTCGACAAAATCTATTGTTAATGGGTCTGGCAAGCTGGTGGCTGTAGGTGCCGTAGAGATAGAAATTTGGTCACAACGCAAAGAAATACCTGAAAGGTTTTCTTGTGAGAAAGTGTCAGGGATCGGGAAAGCTCGATCTTTCACTACCAATGCTTTTTGATCAGGGGCTAAATCACCCTCTATGATGTTATGCCCGCCAATAAATTGAGCCACAAAAGCGGTACGAGGAGTGCGGAATATCCCTTGCGGACTGTCCACTTGCTCGATGAACCCTTGGTTCATGACTACCACTTGATCAGCTAGGGCGAAGGCTTCTTCTTGGGAGTGGGTGACATGAATAAAAGTGATGCCTAACTGCTGTTGGATGCGTTTAAGCTCAGTGCGCATCTTAGTGCGTAAAAAAGGATCAAGTGCAGAGAGCGGTTCATCGAGCAGAATGACTTCCGGTTGGTTAATTAAGGCTCTCGCTAAGGCAACTCGTTGTTGTTGTCCGCCTGATAATTGGTCTGGAAACGCCTCTGCAAATTGGTCCATGTTAACCAGCTTGAGCATGTCCAGTGCACGAGCTTTTCGCTCTCCTGCGCTCACGCCGGCTATTTTTAGGCTGAACGCCACATTATCTAGGCTATTTAAATGAGGGAAAAGTGCGTAATTTTGGAACATTAATGCCGTGCCGCGCTGCCTTGGTGGCAAGTCGGTAACATTTCGGTTATTGAGCAGTATATCTCCTTCGGTAGCTGTTTCATGACCGGCTATCATGCGTAAGGTCGTGCTTTTCCCACAACCACTAGGGCCGAGTAAGCAGCAATAAGAACCTCCGTCTATTTTGAGGTTGATCTTCTTCACTGCCTCGCTGTCGCCGTATCGTTTGACGACACTGATGAGTTCGACCGTACCTTTTTTCATCTCAATACCTGTAAATTGCTAACAATTTTGTCTGTTTAATATTGCAGCGGGTGTGCCAACTGTGAACGCTGTTTATCTAAACCTATGTTTTGAATAGATATTATTTTTGAGGTGAAGTGTTTTTATAAATGTAAAACAAACGGAGCAGGTAACGTGGTTTAGCTCAATACGCACTTATTTAGAGCGAAGTGGGCAGAATTAGAGCAAAAACTTATTTATTTCTAACCCTTTTAGGGGATCAATGATTGTTTTGCTATGGGTCAATATTTTTTCTATATTGTTAGCAATTGTTGAGGATGGATTATGAGTACCAAAGCGCAAGCGGAAATTGAAAGGATCATGACCAGTATTAGCCAAGCTATTGTTGATCATCGATTGCCACCAGGGACACGGTTAGTGGAATCCAAATTAGTAGAGGCTTTACAAGCTAATCGCAACCATGTGCGAGCAGCGCTACAACGCCTAGCAGCAGAAACAAAAGTGGTATCGATTTTAGCCAATAGGGGGGCGATTGTGGCTCAGCCTTCGATCAAAGAGGCACGGGATATCTTTGAAACCCGAACGGTACTAGAGCGAGCGATTGTTAGTTTAGCTACGCGAAACTTAAGTGCCAGAAATAAGAACCGCTTACTTAAGCAAATAGAAAAGGAAAAACTCGCCATTGATGCGAAGGATCGTCAACAAATGATCCGTGAGTCAGGGCGTTTTCACATACTCTTAGCAGAAATAGCAGGCAATACGGTTTTAGGAGAGCTGTTAGACGGCCTGATCAAACGTACTTCATTGATCATCGCTTTGTATCAAGGGACACCCGATGTTCAATGTACGCTGGAGGAGCATCAAGCGTTAGCGCACGCTATTTTAGCGGGTGATGAATCGTTGGCTTTGCAGTTAAATGACGTACACATGCATACCATAGAAAGCCATTTGCTATTAAGCGAGACATCACCCAGTGTAGATTTGAAAACAGCATTATCTGTTTCGTAGGTGATTAGGCCTCACTTTTGGCGCGTGTTAGCCTATAGGGTAACTTGCTTAGTTAGTAAACTCATCTAGACTACAAAGTTCAAGGAGTGAACAACTATATGTCGGAATACCCATGTTAACCACATTGGTAGGTTTCCGTAATAGAAACCCGTTGACCTTGCGAATCCTGATTTCTATAGTGCTGGCCAGTTCAGTATTTGCAGCTGTGATAACGGGCTTTCATCTTTACGGTAAATTCCGTGAAGATATGCAAACATTGGATGTACGTTTGCGAGATGCGGAGTCTACTTTTTTACCCTCCATTGTTGATGCCGTATGGCGCGTCGATAAACCGCTTGTTGTTCTCAATTTAAACGCTATTGCTCAATTACCCTTTGTGAATTATTTAGTCATTAATTCACCTGATTTTGAATCGATTGGAGTCGGTGAAAAGTCAGACGGCCCTTTTCAAACGCTCCAGCGATATCAGCTTTCCTACCAACAGGGTGATGAAACTAGCACTGTGGGGGAGCTCATCATTCAGGTAGATCGCCATTCTATATATGAAAACATCGGCCGTGATGCCGTTATTCTGCTGTTGCTCAATGCATTTAAAACATTATGCGTTTCGCTCATCATTTTATACTTGATGGATAAAATGCTGTTTCGCTATTTACGTCGACTACGCAATACGGCGTCGGGTATTACAATGGAGCGCTTGAGTGAGCGCTTCACTTTAGGACGAGACCCTGATCTCCCTGTCGATGAACTGGACGATATTTGTCAGTCGCTCGAAAGCATGCGTATTAGAATAGAGCAGGGTGTAACAGAACTGCGTATTACTAAAGCTGAGCGCGAGCGTGTCTATCACGCGGCTAGCGAAGGCGAAACCGCGGTTATTATCTTCAACGAATACGGTGTTATCCGATTTTATAACCATCAGTTTGAGGGGCTGCTTGATAAATTAACAATCCGTTTGCCCGCGTCTTTGACGGATATGTACGTTATTGATGAAGTGCTAGATTCAATTGATACTCAACTGAGCACTCGCTCTTTGGTAAATGCCCTCATGGGTGAGAATCATGCGTGGCATAAAGAGTTATTTTTGTTACCACCTGACAGCCCGCCGTGTTGGTTTAATCTGCGCTGTGTTAGCTATCTGAATACCTACGATGATGAACAGCAATATATCTTGTCGATACGGGATGTTACTGAGCTAAAGAATGCTTATGTGCGTCAACAGGAGCTTGTAGAAAAGGATGCTCTTACTGGCTTGCCAAGTTTGGCCGTGGGGTTAGACATGTTGCAAACTAGGTTAGACACGAGTGTCGATCACAATGCACATTTAGCCGTATTCATCGTGAGTACAAATGCTTATAAAGCGGTGCAAGAGACGTTTGGGTTGCAGTATGCCGATCTTATGTTGCTGCAAATCTCTGAAATTATAGCTCACAAAGCACCGCCGGCTACGTTGTTAATGCGCTCAGGGGAGAGTGACTTTTTATGTGCTTTTGAACTAAGAAGTGCACATGCTCGTTTGGTTCTCGAATTTTTAGACCGACTAAACGAAGCGTTTAATGCCCCGCTTTATATTCACGATGAGCCAGTACACATTGATCATTACGGTGGCGTTGCTATTTCCCCCAATGATGGGATAACCAGTGAAGATCTACTCCAACACGCTATGTCTGCCCTATACAAGGCTAAAGAGGCACGCTCTGATAACCGTTTTTATTTTTACGAGCCAGCGATGAAACAAGAGTCTGTGCGGCGGCTTTACATTGCAGCTCATATCCGAAGTGGGAAATGTGCAGAGGAATTAGAGGTCTATTTTCAACCGATTCTTAAAGCAGGAAGTAACCAATTAATTGCTTGTGAGGCGCTCGCACGTTGGGATAGCCCTGTGTTAGGCGTGATACCGCCTACAGAATTTATTTTTGAAGCAGAGCGGTTGCATGCAATTTGCCAGTTAGGGGAGTCGATTTTACAACGGGCTTGTATCCAAGCGGCTAAATGGCTGCCTTTAGCATCTAAAGGCTTTTATATGAGTGTTAATATCTCGCCATTGCAAGTAGAGAACCGAGATTTTATTAAGGTAGTCAAAAATGCTTTAGCGATTGCTCAATTACCCCCCAATGCGTTAAAGCTAGAGGTAACTGAGCGCTTGTTATTAAATGATGACAGTTACGTAGAAGAAAAAATGCAAGAGCTAAAGGCGTTGGGGGTGAGAATAGCTATTGATGATTTTGGCAGTGGTTATGCTTCATTAAATTATTTATGCCAGTATCCATTTGAGCTGTTAAAGATCGATCAGAGTTTTATTAGTAAGCTCCTTGAAGACCGTAGTAGCCGCATTCTCGTTAAAATGATTATTCAAATGGCACACGATTTGGGTTTAGAAACGGTAGCCGAAGGTATAGAAGATAAGCAGGTCCAAGAGTTATTAGAAAGTATGGGGTGTGACTATCTACAAGGCTACTTGTACAGCGTACCTTTGCCCGCCGGTGACTTTGAGTCTTATCTTAATCAGCGGCTGTAATTAAGTTTTTGATCGCTATGTTTGTGTAAGCATTCTTTGTTATCCTCCCCATTTTATTTGTCATCCTATATATGGTTAACATGTTAAAGCAGTATAAATACTCGGTTATCTGGGCAGGCGTTTTGTGTTGGTTGATCATTATCGGTCTCACTTTTTGGTGGTTTGAATTTAGAATTAACCGTCAAGTAGACTCAACACAAGAGGCCGTGTTTGATAGCCGAATTTACTCACACAATGCCTTATCGCGCGGCGTGAAGTCTGACGGGACTACTGTTATCCATTACTTTGATATCAGCTGTCCGTGCACGCGCTTTAATACCCCTCATGTAAGAGATCTCATTGAAAGGTACAGCGCTCAGGGCGTTAATTTTTTGATCAGAGCGGCAGACGTACCTTCATTGAGGCAAGCTAATCGACTATTTGGCGACCAAACCGTGCGCTTAGCCCGCGAAAATGAGGCACCTGCCGCGAGTCCTAGTGCGATTGTTATTACAGGGGGAGAGGTGAATTATATAGGTCCTTATAGCCCAGAAGCGGTGTGCTCAACGGCGGCTGGAGACTTTGTTGGCTTGGTGTTAGATGATCTTTTGGCCAATAAGCCATTCAAACAGCCAACTAATTTAGCAATGGGCTGTTTTTGCGAATGGCCGAGTTCCAGTTAGTACTTTGTCAGCCTGTACGTTACTGGCAGTCCCTTACGGTAATCCACTGATCATCAGAAATACCTAAGTTACGTGCCACTTGCATGAATTGGTCGCATTGAACGAGTGAGGGTTGCTCGCTTCTAGAAAGCAACCATGCATAGTCAGTGTTTGGCCCAACCACTAACGCCATTTGATAGTCAGCATCTAATTTAGCGATGTGATAACCACCATAGAAAGGGCCAAAAAACGACACTTTCAAGCTGCCGGTGTTTTGGTCTTTTAAAAAATAGGCCTTGCCAATAGCCTCTTTCCATTCAGCTTTTTCCGAATCATATCCTCGGTTTACCACTTTGATTCCGCCATCGTCTCTAAGGGAGTAGGTGGCCGAGACGTCTGTTAAACCTTCTTCAAAAGAGTGATCTAGGCGCTTAATTTCGTACCAATGGCCTAAGTAGCGCTCGACCGCAAATGGCTGTACAGGTGTTACTCCTTCGGGTACTCCGGTACAGCCGGTAACCAAGCCTGCGATAGCGAGTAAACTAGCAAGCATTTTAGGCTTTTGTATTTTGGCGGTGTTGTAATTAGCTAAACTTAGGTACCGAACTATAGATAAACAGGTGTCTTTCATTGGCATAGTTGACGTCCTTTATATGTCTTGAATATGGTTTACTAGCCACAGAGTCTGCTCTTTGATGGCCTGTTGTTCATTAGGGGCTTTATTGCTCCAGTTCTTCACTTGCATAGCGAGTCTGGGGTTTTTAGAGAGACGTTCTTGGTGCTTGTCGACAAAATTCCAGTATAAAGTTGTGAAAGGGCATGCGTCATCCCCAGAAGATTTCTTGGGGTTATAACGGCAGTGTTTGCAATAATTGGACATTTTATTAATGTAGTTGCCGCTGGCGATATAGGGCTTTGAGCCTACAATGCCGCCATCAGCATACTGACTCATACCTAGGGTGTTTGGGACTTCTACCCAGGCTATCGCATCTACAAAAAAACCAAGATACCATTGGTGGATAGCCTTAGGATTTACCCCGTAGAGCAGTGAAAAAAGCCCGGTTACCATCAGCCTTTGTATATGATGCCCGTACCCTGTCTGCAAGACCTGTGTTATGGATTGATTCATGCAATGCATGTGTGTTTTACCTGTCCAATAAAAGTCAGGGAGCGGTTGGTTCGCCTCTAACGCATTCCAGGTTAACCAATCGGCACGGTGATACCAGTATAAGCCTCTGACATACTCCCGCCAGCCAACAATCTGACGAATAAAGCCTTCAACGGCATTAATCGGCGCATGTCCTGCCTGGTAGTGGACAAGTGCCGCTTCTACGACTTCTTGTGGATTAATCAGCTTTAAGTTAAGGCTGCTAGATAGTAAAGAGTGAAAAAGAGTTTGTTCATTCGTCCACATAGCGTCTTGGTGATCCCCAAAGCTTGCTAAACGTGTGTTGATAAAGCTGTCTAATGCCTCAAGCGCCTGCGAGCGGGTCACTGGCCAATTAAAATCTTCTAGCGTACCTGGGAGCTCTGAAAGGTGTTTCTCAATGTCTTTTTGGGCTTGTAAGGTGATCGGGTCTGGTGAGAATGTAGGAGGGGTAGGGAGGTTGCTGGGGCCGGCTTTACCAAAGCTTTTGCGGTTGTCAGCATCAAAGTTCCATTGGCCTCCTTCTGGTTTTTTGTTGTCCATTAATAGGTGTTTACGTTGTCGAAGGTGGCGATACCAATATTCCATGATTGGTTTTTTTCGTTTGCTCATCCATTGTTTAAATTCTCCCTTTTGGGCTAAAAAATGCGTATCTTCTAACCATTCAATTGAGCGACTTTCTTGTTTAGCCCAGCTATTGAGTGCGTTATAAACGCGATAGTCCCCGGGTAGTACTGCTTTTATGTTAGTGGGGGAGCAATGTTCACAGGTTTGCTGTAACGCATCGCTTAAGGAAACGATTGTATGCGGTATATCCCAGTAAATGAGGGGAATGTTGTTTTGGGTCATCTGTTGTGCAAAATGACGCATCGCACTGAAAAAGAGGAGAGTGCGTTGCTTAGACGATATGGCAAGCCCGTTATCTTGTTGCGTCGTTGAGGGTAGGGATTCTTCAATAACTTCGGCCATTAAGGCGGCATCTTGCGATGGGTCGAAACCATCCCAGAGGGAGCTATCCTCATTAAGTTGATCACCAAGCACTATGTGCAGAGTACGGATGTTGCCGGTGATGGGAGATAACGGGTCTGCCATATTAGCCTCTTTCTTCAAGCTGGTGTGTCAAGGGTGTAATTTGCAACTGATGTTGCTTGATTAGCTCGGGGTTCAATAAAAATCGGATCAGAATGAGGTATGCATCTAGATCAAAATGGGACGTGTTTGTTGGTGTAGCATTAAGCCGATTGTGCATAGTTGATTCGTCCTCAACTCTGCCTAGATAAATCCATTGATCAATAAGGTGGTAATGAGTGGTGGCTGAGTCTGACGCTGTGTTTTTGTCATGTTTGGGCGCTGCAGGCTCTGTCACTAAAATGGCTGACGCCCAAGGCCACATCAGGTTCTTGATTGAACTAAGAGACATATCAACGCGTAAATTGTAATGTTCAGCAGACTCTTGGTGTACGCAGGCCCCTTTGCATCGGCGAATTTGATGTGCAAAGCAGGCTCCTGATGCTTTTTTTTCTAACCCACTGAGCCGATGGCACAGCTGGTTGGCTTCCGCTAGGTATCTTAGAGTGCTTTCCGCTTTTTTCTTGCTACGGAATAAACCAAAGCGTTGGGTTATTTCGCTTACGTTGCTGGTATCTGCAAGTACTATCTGCAGTTGTAAGTAACCCGAGATATCTGTTGTTTTTTCAAGTTGATAGAGCTTGCGCGTTTTGGTTTGGCGGCGGTTATAAGCTGGCATCAGCGTTTTTATTTCTGTGTTTTCAAGCAATTGAGCACCAAAGTCGGTTGGTGTCTCGGTATAGTCAATATGAGTAATCAGCTGGCTTATTTTTAGGTCTTTGGCGTTGCTGTGATCACTACTAAAATGATTTAAAACACGGTCTCTAATCGAAATCGATTTACCGACGTATAGTAATTGGCCGTTCTCACTGTAAAATCGGTAAACTCCTGGTCGGCAAGGCAGTTTTTGTATTTCACCGGCCGGTAGATGGCTTGGTAGGCTACTGTTTGCTCTCAGGCTTTTGCAAATTGCCTCAATCTCTTCAGGTTCACAGGTTTGGCTAAAGTGTTGGAATAGATGAAGAATCGCTTCTGTATCTCCCATTGCTCGGTGGCGTGCAGACATTGGAATTGATAAGCGTTCGATAATGGCATCTAAACCATGACGCTTAAATTGCGGGTTGAGACGGCGGCTCAACTTAACAGAGCACAAGGGCTTAGTTGTATACTCGATCCCCACTCGCTTGAACTCGTTTTTTAAGAAGCCGTAATCAAAACGCGCGTTGTGAGCCACTAATACTTTACCTTCAAGTTTATCTATTAACTCGTCAGCAATGGTCTCGAAAGAGGGCTTACCTGCCAGCATCGAGTTAGAAATGCCTGTTAGCTTGGTTATCCAGGGTGGAATCGAGATTCCGGGGTTGATAAGTTGTTCCCAACGTTCGGTAATAACGCCGTCGGTAATGACTATTAATGCTATCTCGGTAATGCGATCTACGGTGGCTTTTCCGCCGGTAGTCTCACAGTCAAGCAGCACCATTTTTTTTGGAAAACCATGTAGTGTTGTCAAAGGTAGAAGTATCCACTCGTTTTATTTAATTCAGTACGCTTTTTAAACGGCATTGGATCTAGAAATGAACCTGAGGCGTAAACATATTTAGAACACCGTGGAGTAAAACTATGTCTTTCATCGAGATCTCGCTTGGGTCGAGCGTTTCTGAGCCTATTATCTTGTCTGCCCACACTAAGGTCAGGCAAGTAATGTTTGTAACCATGGCTTTTATGGCCTTTTCCCCCTCGGTTTCATGGTCACAAGATCTCCCGATATCGAAAACCGCAGAATGCTCAGAAGCGTTAGACTTTACATACAAAGCACTTGGTGAGGACCGCAAGGTTCATTTATGTGATGCATACCAAGGTAAACTTGTATTGGTTGTTAACACCGCTAGCAAATGCGCATTTACACCCCAATATGATGGTTTAGAGGCTTTATATTCTACGTATAAAGAGAAAGGACTGGTTGTATTGGGCTTCCCTTCTAATGATTTTGCCGGACAAGAGCCGGGGACTGAGCAGCAAATACAGAATTTTTGTCGGCTTACTTATGGTGTTAACTTTCCTATGTTTGAAAAAGTTCGTGTTACACAGAATGAAGCCTCGCCTATTTATGAATGGCTTGCTCAAAAAACGGGAGAGTATCCAGGCTGGAATTTCCATAAATACCTCATCTCGCCCAGTGGTGAGGTGATAGCCAGCTTTAAAAGCCATATTAAACCCGAGGATACCCGTATCGTTACTTTAATTGAACAACATTTACCGGCGCAATAATGCAATCTTCACACAGTGACAAGCATCCCGTATCTCGTACTCGTTCGGGAAAAAAAGTACCCTCAAGCCGTTTTTCTCGTTTGGTGAGTCTAGGAGGGTTAGCGAGCCGCTTAGCCGGAAATATAGCAGTAGAAGGCAGTAAAAAAGTGGCTCAAGGACACCGCCCTCGCATTAATGAATTGCTATTAACTCCCAATAATGTGAAGAAAGTAGCGGATAAATTAGCCACTATGCGTGGTGCTGCTATGAAAGTAGGGCAGTTGATATCTATGGACGCAGGAACGATGCTTCCGCCCGAGCTATCAGCTGTATTTGACCGTTTGCGGTCAGACGGGGAAGTCATGCCAGCCACTCAGTTAATTTCTGTATTAGAGAAAAACTGGGGGGCAGATTGGCAGTCTCGTTTTACTCAATTTTCGTTTAAGCCGATTGCCGCGGCATCTATAGGTCAGGTGCATTCAGCTGTTTGCCAAGACGGGCGTCACATAGCGTTAAAAATCCAGTACCCAGGCGTGCGCGAAAGCATTGATAGTGATATTGCTAATGTAGTTATGTTGCTGCGTATTAGTGGGTTTATCCCAAAATCATTAGATATAGAACCGCTCATAACAGAGGCAAAAGAACAGCTAAAAGCCGAGTCAGACTATTGGGTGGAGGGTGAGCATTTAGAAAGTGTTAGGCACAAATTAGAAAGTTACCCTAGACGAGATGAGCTAATCACACCGTTATACTATCCGGATCAATCATCACGTGACATTCTAGCGATGTCTTTTGAGTCTGGTGAACCATTAGAGCAGTCGCTTACCAATGCCCCCCAACGACATCAAATAATGGAGCTGATATTCGATTTGTTTTTTACCGAGCTATTTGATTTTGGCTTGGTACAGACGGATCCTAATTTGGCGAATTACTTGTATCAGCCAGACACGCAAAAGTTGGTTCTTTTAGATTTTGGTGCTGTACGCTCCTATACACCAGACTTTGTACGTGATTATTGGAGTGCGATCGAAGCGGCTGTTGAAGAAGACGAGGAACAACTGGCTGCGGCGCTTGGAAAACTGGGGTTTTTCAATACCAGCGCCGCTGTCGCCAACAAACCGATTATTTTGGCTATCTTTATGCTAGCGGTTGAGCCTTTGCGATGTGAAGGGATGTATAGCTTTGGATCCTCCAACATTGCTTTGCGGATACACGAGTTAGGAATGAGCATTAGTAAAGACCCTGACGCATGGCACACGCCACCGCCAGATGTGTTATTTCTGCATCGTAAGATGGCTGGCCTTTACTTGATGGCGGCACGTTTAGACACCCAAGTAGATGTGCGAAGTATATTCCTTAAAACTCAGCGGCAAATGAATTTGTGAGTCTGATTAATCCTTATAATCTGTAGGACCATTGTTTTACATAAAGCGGTGCAGAGGATTCACATGTTGGAAAACTTTAGGGAAAACCTAAACGTCGTCGTTGTGGGCGCAACCGGTGGGATTGGTAATGCTATGGTTAGGGCATTACTTGAGACTCCACGAGTTGGCCATGTCTATACGTTCTCTCGTTCCCCAATATCTGAAGATCTTAAACAATGTTCGCAGATAACGGACATTGGCATTGATATTACGAATGAGCAATCTGTTGCCGCTGCGGCTCAACGGTTAGATGGTAAATTAGTAGATATTGTTATCGTAGCAACTGGGCTATTGCATGCACAAAACTTAGCTCCAGAGAAAAGTATCAAATCCTTAACAGCAGAGTCGTTTCAAGCTGTTTTCATGTCGAATACATTGGGACCGATGTTGGTTGCTAAACATTTTCTTCCTCTACTGAGAAGAAACCAAAAATCTGTGTTTAGTGCTTTGTCCGCGCGTGTTTCAAGCATATCTGATAATCGCCTAGGAGGCTGGTATAGCTACCGAGCCAGCAAAACGGCATTAAATATGATGTTGAAATCTTTAGCTATTGAATGCCAGCGGACACACCCGCAAGCTATTGTCGTTGGGCTGCATCCCGGGACGGTAGACACACCGCTATCAAAACCTTTTCAAAAACAGGTCAAACCAGATCAACTGTTTTTGCCCCATAACGCTGCTGAGTCATTACTTCAGGTGATTGACGGTCTCACATTAGAGGACAGTGGTAACCTTTTCGCGTGGGACGCAAAACAAATTTCTCCTTAATAGTTTGCAAAAGCTGCCGATCTATATGTAAATGCTTCTCTTTACTACTTTTAGTGCTTAGGATTGCTGAAGGTTCTTCTGTACTAATTTGTAGTGCTTCTAGTACTTTCGGGTTGGTTTATTTAGTAGTTTAGGAGGTAGAATTAAAGTATACATTATTGATATGTAAGTTTTTTTGTTTACAAACTTTTTGAATGTATATATTTTGTTGTTGTGCGCTTCAAACGCTTGTTTTAATCTAGGTGATGCAATTTAGGCCGCTACGATAGTCGGCACTATAAAAGCCAGAAAGCTTGTTGACGTTACTGGGCTTTAAGCCTCTGTATAACCAAACTGATGGATGCCGATGTGAATTTTTGCGCAATATTACCACCGATTTTCGCCTCAAAAATGGCGTTGACTCATATGCTTGTTAAAAAGGGGTGTAGGTTTGTGCTTAAATTGTGTAACCCGCACTTTGGGGAGAGAAGGCTAAAGGTGATCGGGTCATGACCAAGATCCCGTTTACTAAATACTCATCTTGTGGAAATAACTTTGTCGTTGTTGACATGACAGAGACGGCTTGGCTAAGTGAAGCGGCGATGTCCGAGTTTGCTTATCAAGCCACGAATATGAGCTTTGGGGTAGGCTGCGATAACCTACTAGTGTTGCAAAAAGCAACGTCCCAAACATTATCAGATATCAATGATTACCGCCGTTATTGGCGTCTTCCTCCCGATCTTTCTAGTGAAACTTACATTTTTAGAATGTTCGAGCCTGACGGCCAAGAGGCGTTATGTTGCGGTAATGGTTTAATGTGTATTGCTCAGTATCTTTATCAGCAATATGGTTTATCGCAAGTCCCTATTATCACAGAAGTTCCGTTTTTAACCCCTAAGCTCATTTCAATTGGAACCCAATCCGATACCGCTCACAGCTGGGCAGAAATGGGCTTCCCGCGTAAATTGCCTCCTGTGTTAGTCACTCCAGGTTTTACTCAAAATGAAGTGTCAGTGATTGAGTCGTTTCGCGTTTCAGAGCTGGACATTAATGGATGTAGTTTGCTCGGTGAAAATGCAACTTTGTCTTTCGTCTGCTATTTAAGCTTTACCGGGGAGCCACATTTGGTGATTTTCCCGGATGTGTGCTTTGAAGATCCAGCGATAGCATCGGCTATTTTCAAAAACAATACACGCATAGGGGACCTCGAAAATGATCCAGGATCTCAGCTGGTTCATGCAATAGGTCATGCCATTAATCGTGCCTATCATTCTTTTTTTCCATACGGTATTAGTGTTAATTTTACTCGTATCAAGTCCCAAAAGATTATCGAAAACCGTTGTTTTGAACGAGGCATATACCGGGAAACACTGGCGTGTGGTACGGGGGCTATGGCTGCTGCCTTTACTGTTCAGCAACTCTTTTCTCCTGAGGAAAAAGTGATCACAGTGCTTCCTCATCGTTGCCGTTGGCATGATGATGAGGCGGTGATAAAAGTACAAGAGTTAGAATCAGGCTGGCGTATTCAGTCAAACCCTATATTATTGTTTGAAGGGGTTTACCACATGAAACGGTCTTTAATGCGGCAAGCGGATAAACAACATGTGGCGAATAAGGAAGCTTCAACGCTTGGTGTTACGAAAAAATTAGCGCAAGGACACGCTAAATCTTTAGCCAAGGCCGGCACTCAGTGTTTGTTGGCATGAGGTTAGCTTTGTTGCTTAAGTCGCTATTGGTAATGTATACCAGCATATTGTACAAAAAAACTGTGAGAGGGCTCGGAGTGGCTTCAGCGAGTCGAGGCCACCATGACCTTGGCTGACAGCAATACATTAGAGTCAGAAAAAAAATCTACTTCAGGGGAGTTGGCTTGCTCACATTCGTTGGAAAGTTATCTTCAACGTATTCGGGAGGCTTTACCTACTGTTGATCGTACACTTCGTGATCATGGCGATAAAACAATTGCTCAGTATCTAGAAACTCAAAATGTATTTTCTGCTACTAGCTTTCAACCGCGTGATGATTTAGCAGAAGTTGTCTACAATTATGCCAAGCCATTATTAGGTGAAGAAGTCGCTAGGGAAGCGGCGTCTGAGCTTTTAGCTAACCCTGTTGTACTAACGGCTAACCACCACGGGGTCGATTACTTTGCCCAATCAGTACAAGGTACATTGATTTTTAGTTTGCGGAAAATTAATGGTAAACAAGCCAAAACAGTCCCAGTGTTTGCTTGTGGGAATGTGCCCTTAGATAACCTAACGTACCCTAGAGGGGTGCTTCTCTATCCTCCTTCAATCTCCTTAAATCAAAAAGTCCCTTTTAAAGCTCCAATATATTCCAATAAATACCGACGTGAGACAGTATCTGCAGTCCGATCGATTTCGGGGGATATGTTGTTACAGTTCACTAAACGAATAGGTAAGGAGTCAAGTATCTCGAAACCAGCAGAGATAGCAGACTTGGTAATAGATGCATATTCAGTTTCTACTGGTAGCGATAGCTATTCGCAGCAAGCTACGCAAGTGAACTCTATTTTATGGTCGAAAATTATAAAGAGGACCAGAGAAAAAACAAATCTTGTTTATCTTGAACTCGAGAAAATTGCGTCTAGATTAGTTTGTTTAGATCTTGAGAACACAGAGAGCTTGCTCGTACGACTGCTTTTTTCTGAGCCTCATAGGATTGCTTTAGAGCATGCCTTAGACCAAGAAAAGTCTTGCTGGAATATAGCTGAATTATCTAAACGTTTGACTATGACAAGTGAAGGCCATTTTAAACAGTCTGGTACCTTTATGTTTTGGGGAGTCGATGAGCGGAAACGTAGAATTCCCTTATTACCGGTTGAAGAGGATGGTAAGTGCATTCTCTCGGGGCGCTCAGACTCAGGGGAGCGTTGGGATATTGAGTTAACAGTTAGTGCCATAGCTGAGGCTATTCAAAACGAGAGGTTGATTCCATCTGTTTTTACTTCTTTCTTAGTTATTACATTGGCGAGAGGTGTTACGGCGCTGGGTGGTTATTATCAAGCTGATTATCTACCTAAAATGAAGAGAGCTGTAGAGGTTGTGTTTCAAAATTGTAACGACTCTGTCGCCATACCCTCGAAAGTAGATGGTTATCTTTCAGGGATGCAGCCTGTTTTAGCAACAAACAATTTTGGTTTATATCCGACTGGGCCTGTTGAGCTCATTAATGATGGCGGAATAGATACTAATTGGATGAATAACGTTTCAGTAAAGGATGCGCACATGGGATCCTTACATGAAACACTAGAAGATGTTTTGCCTAATAGCTTCTTACCTCAGTTTAGAGATGATATAGCAGAACAGCTTTTTAAAAATTTAAGAAATGATTTAGTCATAACAGGATTATATTCAAGCACGGAAAGAAATTGCTAATTTATGGTGGTGCAATGTTATCTTTTAAAAAGTTAATAATTTTTTTAGCTGTTTTCTTGTCGGTTAATGTGTTTGCTGAACAGCTTATAGATAAAAAACAAAAAATTAATAAGCCATGGGTCTTAGGATATTTCGAAGGAGGTCCTTATTCAGATTATAAGAAAATTCTTACTGAAACGGTTACAGCAATGATGAATGATGGTTTGCTGGAACAGAAGAGAATACCTGCATTCTCTGGTGAGCAAACAGCTGAGCTTTGGACTTGGCTCGCTGAAAACTTATCTAATAGCATGATTACCTTTTCTAAAGACTTTTATTTTAGTGCAGATTGGGATGAAAAAAAGCGAGAGAAGTATCAGGTTGAAGCTACCGAATTATTGATTAATAAAGAGGTAGACCTGCTTATAGCAATGGGTACCTGGGCTGGGCAGTCTTTCGCTAACAATCAACATAATATACCAACAATAGTAATGTCTGCGAGTGATCCTATAAGCTCGAATATAGTGAGATCTATAGAAGATTCCGGATATGACCATGTGCATGCGACAATTGATCCAGAGAGATATCAGCGACAAATTACATTATTTCATGAAGTTATAGGATTTAAACGTTTGGGGATAGCATACGAAGATACAGTAGAAGGCCGAAGTTATGCCGCATTAGATATTGTCCTTCAAAAAGCCGAACAATTAAACTTCGATGTTATTCCTTGCTTTACTCTAAGTGATATTAGCGACTCAAATAAAGCTAATATGAGTGTGATTGACTGTTTTAATGAACTATCTAAGAAAACTGATGCGATTTATGTGACCGTCCAAGGAGGTGTTAATAGAGAAACACTTCCTACTTTAGTTGAAATAGTAAATAAAAATAAAATTCCTACATTTTCTCAGTCAGGTGTGGACGAGGTTAAAAAGGGAATGCTGTTAAGCTTATCACAAGCGGGTTTTAAATATGTTGGAGATTTTCAGGCCGACGTAATAAAACGCGTTATAAGTGGAGAGTCTCCACGGGAAATTTCGCAGCTTTTCGAAGAACCACCTAGAATGGCTGTTAATATAAAATCAGCTGAAATTATTGGGTTCAACCCCCCGTTAATACTGCTAGGCTTGGCAGATGAAATTTTTCATACTATTGAAGGTAGTAGGTAATAAAATGAGGCTTTCAATAGTGAGAACCGCTTTTTTTATTATATTTTCATTTGTTTCTGTAGGTTTTTCTGTTCAGTCTCAGGCTGCTGATAATGAGCAAAAGAAAAGAGTTGCATATTATCAAGGTGGAGACTATATCGATTACTATAAAACACTAAGATCCATCGCTGTATCTTTTCATGACCTAGGTGTTTTCACGATTAGTAAAGGTATGGAGATACCTGATTTTCAAAGTGGTGATGCAAAGCTTTTATGGCAATGGCTATCAGAGAATACCGATAGTGATCAAATAGAGTTTGTGGCAGATGCTTTTTATTCTTCTGGATGGAGCCAAGAGCAGCGTGTTAACCAGCGTCAAGTTTTCCTTAATAGGCTAAATAAAAAATCGGATATCGATCTTGTTTTTGCATTAGGATCATGGGCAGGTTTAGATTTAGCAAATGAGGAGCATAGCACCCCTATTATGGTGATGTCTTCCAGTGACCCAATTAGTGCTGGCATTATAAAACAACAAGATGATTCGGGATTTGATCATGTACATGTTTTTATAAGTCCTGATCGGTATTTAAATCAAGTTAGGATATTTCATAATTTAATTGGTTTTAAGAGATTAGGTATAGCTTACGAAAATACTAAAGTAGGTCGGAGTTATGCTGCAGTCGATACCATTTACTCTATTGCCAAAGATAAAGGCTTTACAGTCATACCCTGCTATACAAAAAGCGATATTCCTAGCGAGGAAGCTGCTTCTGAGTCTATAGTAAGCTGTTTTAATTATTTAGCTGATAAAGTAGATAGCTTTTATGTTACAGAGCAAGGAGGTTTAGATCTAAAAACTCATGAAAAAATCATTGCTATTGCGAATAAATATAAAATTCCTGCATTTTCTCAGTATGGACAGGATGAAGTTAAATTCGGCTATATGTTAAGTGCTTCTCGATCTTACGGATTGATAAAGGAGGGGCGTTTTCTAGCAAATGTTGCTATTGAAATATTGAAAGGGAAAAAGCCAGGAGAGATTAATCAGGTTTTTAATGATCACCCCGATATATATTTGAATATGAAAACGGCTGAGTTGATAGGTTTTCACTTGAATGCGTATTTGTTGGCTGCCGCTGATAAATTATATTGGCGTATAGAGAATCAGGAATAAATAGTGTTTACAAGTATAAAGTCTAAATTCGTTGCTTTGATTGCTATAATAATGCTCGTTACGTCGAGTGCTATTATGTATTTTACTCACCGGGATGTTGGTAACGCCATGCTTGTGGCAGAACAGTCCTCTGCTCGTAATGTGCTAGGCTTGGCTCAGTTACACATCAGTGCTAGCTATGATCGTATTATTAATGAGAAGGTTGGTTTGCTTGGTGAGTTAAAATCAGAAATGCGAAATACTTTATTTCTGGTTCAGTCAGTTGTTAATTCATATGCAGGTTTAAATAATCGTAACGAAGGCGATCAAGAAGTTATTCTTGATTCTTTGATTAACTGGATTCGCTCTATGGCTATAGATAAGAAGTATTTATTTATAGCAGATTCGCAAGGTAATGTTTTAGCGGCTAATAACCCAATCATTGAGGGAGGGTCTTTAGGCCAAATTAAAGATCTTAAAGGTTTAGAGCTTTCAAAAGTTATGCGTCCTAGTAACTTACCTAAAGACGGTGCCTCTAGCATATTCGAATGGTCTAGTAGCGAAGGGGAAGAAAAGAAGAACTATTTAGCGTTCTTTTTACCTGTAGAAGGGTGGTCATGGACAATCGGTGTGTTGGTGAATTTCGATGATATCGAGGTGCAAAGCCAACAAAAAATGGATGAAATCATTGATGATCTTAGCCAAAGTCTTCAGCAAATTAAGGTTGCTGCATCTGGCTTTGCGTTTCTATTCAACGGTTCTAAAGAGGTACTCATCGCTCCTCCTGATCTTCCGCTATTACCCGATGTGAATACTGGTCAGTTAGATTGGCAGCAGTCCCCACTGTTAGATCGTATTATAGAAGGGCATAAACAAAGCGCTTCGTTTATTAGTTATGAAGGCTCGTTTACGGGTGGTCGTGAAGTACAGGTCTTTATCTCTTACTTTAAAGCATTTGATTGGTACTTAGCGGTTGTTGTTCCCGTTGCTGAAATTGCAGGGCCAGGTCGTGATTTAGTTGGAAGGCAAAGCCTTATTATTGGCTCTGTTTTCTTGCTGAGTTTGTTTGCTGCTTTCTTTTTAATCTCTAAGTTGGTTAATCCGCTATCCATTTTGACTGCACATGCGAAAGCTCTCCCATC
Organism: Neptunomonas phycophila; assembly: GCF_001922575.1. Classification (NCBI taxonomy): domain Bacteria; kingdom Pseudomonadati; phylum Pseudomonadota; class Gammaproteobacteria; order Oceanospirillales; family Oceanospirillaceae; genus Neptunomonas; species Neptunomonas phycophila. Next base: position 1,017,575 of record NZ_MRCI01000001.1, read on the forward strand.
TCGTAACTTCGCTAAATCTCCAGATATAGAGGACAGTATCAAAGGTTTAGCGACTCGGTATCAAGACGAAGTCGGGCGATTGGCCGAGTCATTTATTTTCTTAGAAGAAGAGATACGAGAACGTATTGAGCAGGCCGATCAGGAAAAAAATGTAGCTGAGCAAGCCAATAAAGCTAAGAGTGAATTTTTGGCTACGATGAGTCATGAAATTCGCACACCGATGAATGGTGTGTTGGGCATGACAGATTTAGTACTAGAAACAGATTTAAATGCTCATCAGCGTCGTTTCTTACACATGATTCGTTCCTCTAGTGAGAGCTTGCTGCAGATTATTAACGACATTCTCGACTTCTCTAAGATTGAGGCCGGTAGTCTTCTTTTAGAGAAGGCTGCTTTCAACCTGAATGATATTATTCAAAGCCAAGTAAATTTGTTTGCGCCCCAAGCCGAACAAAAAGGGATTGGTTTATTTTATTACCTTCCAGACCATTTTAGGGGAGCAGTTCAAGGCGATGAGGTTAGAGTACGTCAGTTGTTAACAAATTTAATTAGCAACGCGTTAAAGTTTACCTCTGAAGGTGAAGTATCTATTTATCTCGAAGTGCTTGAGGAAACGGATAATAAACTGACTGTTAAAATAATAGTTTCTGATACGGGGGTGGGTATTTCACCAGAGCAAAGGACTCGTATATTTGAACCATTTGTCCAAGCGGATAGTTCAACAACTCGTAACTTTGGAGGTACCGGGTTAGGGTTAGCCATCTGTAAACAGTTGATTGATATGATGGACGGCAGTATTGGCTTTTCGAGCTATGAAGGTGAGGGGACTACATTTTGGTTTACCTTGTCATTTGATAAAGGTCTTCACTACCAAGATCGCAGACCAGGGCAGTTTATCTCTGCGAGTAACGAACCAATAGTGATGCCGGATGTTCACGGGCGTCTGTTGCTGGTAGAAGATAACGAAGTTAATCAGGCATATGCTCTTCAAATTTTGTCAGCAGCGGGTAGTGGATTAACGGTTGATGTCGCTGCAGACGGGATGGAGGCACTCGATAAGTTTAAACGCCATCGTTATGACTTAATTTTGATGGATTGCCAAATGCCGAAAATGGACGGATATAAAGCAACGGCAGCCATTCGACAAATGGAAAAGTCATTATCTCCCGGTGCTCAGCCAACACCTATCGTTGCGTTAACGGCGAATGCGTTTAAAGATGATAGAGAACGCTGCTTCGACGCAGGAATGACAAACTATCTAGCTAAACCTTATAAAAAACAGGCGCTGATAGCTGTACTGAATGAGTACCTCGTCAAAGAAGAGACCAGTTCTGTTGTGTACTTGCCGCCGGCTAAGGGACATCCGTCCTCACTTGAAGAGGGTGTTGTGCCTGCCGAGACTGTAGATTCCTATGTGTTGGATCCTGAAATAATCGCGCAATTACAACAAATGGACGAAGACGGGTTGTTTTTAAGACGAATTATTACAGCGTTTTTAATGAAATCAGCCGATAACCTGTCGCAAATTCAATCAGCATTTAATGACAAGGATGAAGATACTTTACGTATGGCGGCTCATACGTTGAAGTCGAGCTGTTACAACTTGGGTGCGACTCATTTAGCCGAATTAAGCCAGCAGGTTGAGAGTTTAAGTAGCGTTAACCTAGATGATGTAAAGGCTCTAATAAATCCGCTTGAAGTTGAACTAGAGCGAGTGAGAAAAGCTTTATCTAATTTATCTGAAAGTTCGGTTGGAAGTAGTGGGAAATCATGACAGAAGTATTAATAAAACCGAGCAAAGTACTGGTTGTTGACGACGATATAACCGCGCGCATCCTAGCCCAACAAGCGCTTACTCTCGATGGCTTTAAGGTATATGAAGCAACTGATGGGTTGAATGCATTAGAGCGCTTTCAAGAAGTGCATCCGGACATTGTGATTCTAGATATTGAGATGCCAGAGCTGAACGGCTATGAGGTGTGCCGACAAATTCGTCAATTACCATTTGGTAAACGCGTACCGATATTGATGGCGACAGGCTTTAACGATATGTCGTCTGTTAATAGGGCTTATGATGCTGGCGCAACTGATTTTGTAACCAAGCCATTTAACTGGAAAGTGTTAGGCCAGCGTTTACGCTACATGATCCGAGCAAGTGTGGTTGGTGAAGAGCTAAACGAGTTGAAAAAAAGTGAGCGACGTTTAGCAAATGCGCAACGTATTGCGAAACTTGGTAACTGGGAATGGGATGTAACTTCAAATGAGTTGTATTGGTCTGATCATCTATTTGAGTTGCTCAATTCCAAAAGGGGTAAGATCCAGCCAAGCCTAACCGCTTTTTTTGAAAGCATCCCCGAGATCGATCATTTTAAAGTACGTTACTGGTTTAACCGTATTGTGAATGGTAAGCCAAATGCTGCTGATTCAATCCATCATCGTATTATTGTTAATGATGACCATCGTATTGTGAAACATCAGATAGAGGCAGAATTTGATGAAGATGGTGAGTTGGTTTTGTTATCCGGAGCTGTTCTAGATGTGACTGAGCTACGACAGGCTCAAGATAAAATTTTGGAGCTAGCCAGCTATGATGCGCTGACGGGGCTGCATAACCGCTCGGTATTTAGTTCAGCGGTGGATCGTGCAATCAAAAGAGCTCAGAAGTTTAATCATACCGGTGCTGTGCTGTTTTTAGATTTAGATAACTTTAAGCGCATTAACGACACGTTTGGTCACGGAGTGGGTGATTTGTTACTGAAGGTTGTCGCTAAGCGGTTAACTAAAAGTGCCCGTGCTAATGATCGTAATGATAATGGCGAGAGCAATAGTGAAGCACATCTCATATCGCGTTTTGGGGGCGATGAGTTCACCATTTTAATCCCGCATGTAAAAGATGCCAGCGAGGCCAAAGTTATCGCGGACCGTATCTTAGATAATATAGGTAGGCGGGTTAGCTTGGCAGGGCACGAGCTGGTAATTACTCCCAGTATTGGTATAGCGCTATTCCCACAAGATGGTACTGAAGTTGAAAGCCTTCTGAAAAACGTGGATGCTGCCATGTACCACGTAAAGCATGGTGGGAAAAATAGCTACGAAATGTTCGCGCACTCAATGAACATTGTGTCCAAAAGGCGCTTACAGATAGAAGCACACCTTAGGCATGCAATTGATAACAAAGAATTGTATCTGGTGTATCAGCCTCAAATATCATTACACAGCGGAAAAATAATTGGTGTGGAGGCGTTATTACGCTGGGACTCGCCATTATTAGGAGCGGTTTCTCCTGTTGAGTTTATACCTGTCGCAGAAGAGACGGGGCTAATTACCCCAATCGGCGAGTGGGTTTTGTTCGAAGCCTGTCAGCAAGCTCAGGTATGGCGTGATGAAGCGCTTCCACCGGTAAGAATGGCTGTGAACTTATCCGTTAGGCAATTTGCGCGTCAAAACCTCGAATCGGTAGTCCAGTCAACATTGCTAAAAACGGGGTTGCCCGTGCGTTATTTAGAGCTGGAAATCACGGAAAATATGCTGATGGATGATGTCGAGGGTTCTGTTGACACATTGCATCGTCTTAAGGATCTTGGGGTTTGCTTAGCCATTGATGACTTTGGCACAGGGTACTCAAGCTTAAGTTACCTAAAGCGTTTCCCAATTGATCGCCTTAAAATAGATCGCTCGTTCATTACACATGTTACCACTAACACTGAAGATGCTTCGGTCACTCAAGCCATTATAGCCGTCGCGCATAGCTTGGGACTGAGTGTGACGGCGGAAGGGGTTGAGTCAGCTGATCAGCTAGCGTTTTTGAACGAGAATAAATGCGAAGAGGTACAAGGCTACTATTTTAGTAAGCCTGTTAGCGCTAATGATATAAAACGACTACTGATAGTAAACCAAGGACTGCCTGATAGCTAAGCCTTGGTTTAATTAAGTTATACCCGTAAAAACTCGGCACGCATTCTTTCGTTCGTTTTAAATTTTCCGCCTACCGCGAGTGTTCCGGTAGATGAACTTGTATCCATTACACCGCGTGACTTAACGCAATAGTGGGTTGCTTGTATGCTCACGGCTACATCATCAGTGCCGAGCAAGGCTTGAAGAGCAATTAATATTTGTTGATTGAGACGCTCTTGAACTTGCGGTCGCTGAGCAAAAAAGCGAACAATCCGGTTAATTTTAGAAAGTCCAATGATTGTATCTTTGGGGATATAGGCAACATTTGCTAGCCCATCAATAGTGACGAAATGATGCTCGCACGCACTCGTTAGGCTAATGTCTTTGACTTTCACCATCTCTTCTACGCGCATTTTATTCTCGATTAAAGCAATTGACGGAAAATTACTGTAATCCAGCCCCGAGAAAATTTCGTTAACGTACATTTTAGCTATGCGGTGAGGGGTCTCGGTTAAGCTATCATCATTTAAGTCTAAGCCTAGAGTACTGAGTACTTCTGTCATCAGCCCTTTAATACGTTCGTATTTTTGGTTGTTATCCATTGGGGTTTCTACCAATGGGGTTTCAAGTCCCGCTTCTTGTAACCGTTTCTGAACGAGTCTGGCTTCAGGGCTTAGCATGTGTAAATGTCCTGCTGTCGATGTTTGTTTCATTTTCTATATATACGATGGTTATCGTCATCTGGATGATATATGACTCTTTGGACATATTTTGATTCCATACGAAACCGGTTGCGGGTAGGGTCGAGACTTTTACGAACCCTTCAATTCCTCGATCAGTAGACGTGCTAATTGGGTAGCGCTTTGCCAAGCTGCTTCTGCAGGAGGCAAGTTTGCTTCCCCTGCCAATATCCAGTCGCCGCAAACAGCAATTTTATCATGCTCACTCCATAAGTAACTAACTTGTTGAGTTTCGGTTGGATTACTTGTTTGCAGTGTATGGTGTTTTGCGTAAAGCCAGCGATGAGATCGCGTGTAAGCGACGGTTAGTTTTTGATCTAGCATATGCTCAAAGGCTTGGAGTAGATGCTCGGATACAGAGTCTGCATCTGTATCGATATGGGAGCGGCTCCATTCATCTGATGCTTCTACAACCCAGACTTCTTTGTATTCTTTGGAGTGTCGGCCGGGCTTTGCTGAGTCGCGAACGGCCCGCTTGATAGGCCCAGAACTCAATAGAATATCAGGGGTTACCTCTGAATGAACAGATAGCCCGATGATTAAAATCCAATTTGCAGAAGGCTGGATGGCTTCTGCTTTGTGTGCAAAACGTGGGATGGACTCAAGCAATGGCACGGCTTGCGGAGCCGGAGTCGTGATGACTGCTGCATCAAACCGATCAAGGCAATCCCCATTTTCATCTCGCAGGATAACTCCTAAGTTATCCGGCCACACGTGGCTAATTCGGCAACGAGTCATCAAGGTTACGTTAGATAAAAGTGTGCGAGTTAAGGCTGAAAACCGAGGTGATGCTACCCAGTAATTTTGTGTAGATATATTTTGCTCAATAGATTGTACGCAAGTAGGCCATGGCACAATACAGGGTAGGTCTCGTAACCATGTATCAAAGGGTTCTGAAATGTTTTCAAAATAGGGTAGACCGATGTCTACACTGTCTTCGCCGACGCGAGCACTGGATAAGCGTCCTCCGGTACCCCGGCTTTTTTCATATACGGTTACTTGAAAGCCAGCTTTGTTTAGTTCGTTGGCGAGAATGCATCCTGATAGGCCTGCACCTACTATAGCAATCTGTTTTGTCATCGTATTCTCAAATAGTAAGGCGGATCATTAATGGAAGTTCTTGCTGTCTTATTGCAAGGTCAATCTGAAATTTAGCGTGCTAAAATCTCAATTGGATAGCAGCTGAGCGAGAGTCTGTATTTGAAGTCCATTGCTTAGCGGTGTCGGGTATGCAGAGTTCGGAGTGAGGAATCGTTTGCTCTAATGTTGCTTTATGTAAGCCTACAGCTCTGAGTAAATCGTAACCTTGGGCTAGGTTCTTTAGGGTTATAACTTCTCCCTGTTTTGTTTTCAATAAAGCACTAGAAGGGGTTTCACCCAGTATATAGTTGACTTTGATTACCATTGCACCGCAGGCGGGTTCAATAAACGACACTTCTGTACCTGGTTGATGTGCTAAATGTTTTAACTCTTTAATTTGCATAATTTTACTCCCCTTGCATTGGTTGATACGAAACTTCAGCGTTTCCCGATGAGTGCGAGCAATAAAAAGGCGCTCATAAGAGCGCCTTAGAAAACAAGAAATGTAGAGGTTAGCTTAAGTTAATAAAGTAATCTAATGCGGCTACATAACCAAAAGTGCCTAAACCTGCGATAACGCCATCTGCTCTGAGTGACACATAAGAGTGATGTCGAAAGCTTTCGCGTTTGTGAACATTTGAAATATGAACTTCAACTACGGGGCTTTCAAAAGCATTGAGTGCATCTAAAATAGCAACAGAAGTATGTGTAAAAGCGGCAGGGTTGATAATGATGCCGTTTGCCTTGTCGCGAGCTTCATGGATTTTATCGATGATAGCTCCTTCGTGATTGCTTTGAAAAAAGTCAACAGTGAAGCCTGATTGAGCTGCTTTAGTCTCAAGCTTTGCCTGAACGTCTGCTAGTGTTTCATAGCCATAAATTTCCGGCTGGCGCTTCCCTAGCAAGTTGAGATTAGGCCCATTCAATACATATATAACATTGCTCATCACAAAATCCTTTGGGTACTCGTTTAATAACCAAACAGTCTTGGTATAAAGGTAACTGTTTGCGGCACAAACGTAATAAGAAGAAGTACGCCTAATTCTACTAGGAATAGCGGCATGATTCTGCGTGAAATTGCGCCCATACCTACGTTTGCAATGGAATTCGAAACAAATAGACAAATTCCCATTGGCGGCGTTACCAGTCCAATCATCAAATTAAAGATGACAACAATGCCAAAGTGAGTGGGGTCGATGCCTAAACTCATGGCGATTGGGTGGATAATAGGGAGCAGAATAAGCATGGCCGCAATCCCTTCTAAAAAGAGGCCTACGACTAAAAGAATAAGATTCACCATGAGCAAAAATACCCAAGGGTTAGTAACCTCACCTAATACATAGCTGCTAATGGTTTGTGGCACCCGAGAAAATGTAAGCATCCAGTTAGCGGCAGCCACTACGGCAATAATAATTAAAATAACTGATGAATCTCGCATAGCGCGCACGAAGATATGGGGTAGACGAGATAAATTAAGGGTTTTAAGGATAAATATGCCCGCTATCAGTGCATATCCTGCGGCAAGAGCAGCGGCTTCTGTTGGCGTAACAATTCCCGTTAAAATAGATCCCACAATAAATATCGGCATAAATAAGGGGATCCATGCATTAACAAATGCACTAAAGCGTTCTTTGGCTGAAAGTTTGGGGCGTAAAGGAGCGTAGTGTCCTGCATAGATACGCACATAAATTGATAAGCCAATAGCTAAAAATAGGCCCGGAGCGACACCGGCTAAAAAAAGTGCAGGCACCGATACTCCGCTGGTGATAAGTGCGTAAATAATAACGGGTATGCTAGGAGGAATCATCGGGCCTATTACCGATGAAGCGGCCGTTAGTGCGGCTGCGAAATCGCGCGGATAACCTTCTTTTTCCATGGTTGGAATGAATATACGTCCCAGTGCTGATGTGTCAGCGACCGCTGAACCAGATAAGCCTGCAAAAATAACAGAGGCCCATATATTAACCTGTGCTAAGCCGGCTTTAGTGTGGCCAACCAGTGCATTGGCAAACTTAATAATACGGTCGGTAATACCGCTTTCGTTCATTAACTCGCCAGCAAGGACAAAAAGGGGGATAGCAAGAATCGCAAATGAATCTATGCCTGAAAAAATACGTTGGCTAACTAGGCCGAACGAAAAAGGAGTTTGTGATACGTGTCCAAACACGGCCAGGAGAATAGCAAAAGCAATGGGGCTGCCAATAACCATCAAGACAATAAGAATACCAAAACCTAACATGACATTACTCGCTCTGTATCGAAGGTGATAGGACAAGCTCAGATAGCTTAATAAGTGCCGCGATCGTTAAACCTACACCACCAATCACCATTGCTACTTGAAAGTAATACATTGGAATTCCAGAGCCTGGGGCGGTTATAGCACCTCGCTTCATCATAAAAAGGTAGCCAGACCACGCTAAAATAATGCCAGACACTAAGACGACAATGTCAGATATGACATGAAGGATGTTGCGGATTTTGGGTGAGACAGCGTCTTCGAGGAAGCTGAATTTTATATGCATCCCTTCTAGGTAACATAAAATAGTGCCAAACATGGTGCCATATATCATGGCGTATTTAGCGATTTCTTCGCTCCATTGGATTGGTGAGTTGAGTAGGTAACGGCTCAGACTACTTGCTAAAACAACAGAAAACACAATTAACAAAGAGGTGCCTGTCAGCCAGGACAGGGCTTTTTTATAGAAGGGCTTCATAGGACAATATCTCAAGGGCATGGCTTGAAAAAATGCTGGAAGCAAAAGGTCACTCCCAGCATTGTTTTACCAGGGTTACTTCGTAACAGACGCGACAGCTGCTTGGGCCTTATCTACCCAAGTATCACCAATTTGACCTTTGAGCCATTCTAAAACAGCAGGTTGGGCGGCTTCACGAAAAAGCTCAAGTTGGGCAGTTGTTGGTGTGGTGATTGTCATACCGTTAGACGCCAGTTGAGATAAACCTTCTGCCGAGTTGATTTGTTGAATTGCACGGCCTACAAGCCCTGCTACTTTTGCTGCTCGCTCTACAATAGCGCGGTCAGCGTCGTTAAGCCCGGCAAATACGTCTTCATTAATTAATAGGAAATCCGTCCCGTAGACGTGTCCATCTAATGTTAAATGGTTTTGAAATTCGTAGAACTTGTTACCATAGATAACACTGATAGGGTTCTCTTGGCCGTCGACCACGCCGGTTGTCAACGCAGAAGGTACTTCAGGCCAAGCGATAGGAGTCGGTTCACCACCCATTGCTTTAACCATTTCCACGTATAACGGCAGTGTCATTACACGGATTTTTAAGCCTTCTAAATCTTTAGGTTCGGCTATTGGGCGCTTAGAGTTTGTAAAGTTTCGAAAACCAGTTTCACCGTACGCTAAAGTACGTAACCCGGTTTTTGCTAAGCAGTTTTCAGAAAGTGCCTTGCCAAATTCGCCGTCCAGCACTTCCCAAGCAACAGGCGCTGAAGGAAACAGGTAGGGGATTTCTAGAACGGACGCTTCTTGGCAAACTTTAGCAAATGCGCCAGACACCATTGTCATACTTAATGTGCCTTCTTGAGCCGACTGTACTAAGTCTGTTTCGCCGCCTAATTGACTTGCCGGGTAAATATCTACCTCAATACGTCCACCCGATTCAGCCTCAACAAGTTCTTTAAAGACTTTAGAAGCAGCCCCTTTTTTAGATGTCGTCCACTCTTGTGGATCTACATGGCCTAGTGTCAGGGTTACCTCTGCAGCTTGAGCAGAAAAGGAGACTGCAGCAGCCACTGAAGCCAAGGTGAGAGTTACGTTTTTTACGGTTAATTTCATGTTACATCTCCAAAGGCGACTTCTAAGAAGTCTTCTGTTTTTTATGTTTATAGTTATTTCAAGCGAGGGTGTTACGCCTGAAATTGCCCTGAGTCGGCTAAGAGCCGATAAGTATACGGCTAATTTTATAGTTTGTTATTAAAAATAACCTATATATTAACCCGTTAAATTGACATTTTTTATGCATTATTACGATCAAATCTTCTCATTAAGCAATTAATACCTAAAATTATTGGGTTTTGAGCTAAACGACTATTGAGTAGTAGGTGAACTTTGAGTGATTGCTATCGATATGAAAAATGAGATTTTGTCGTTTTAGTATACTGTTATTGTAATATAAAAGTGTTTTTAAACAGGATAAATGTTTTTATTTAGTTAGATTTTTTCTCTTTTCAATCAGATATTTTTTACATAAGTAATTGATAATTAATAACAAATAGATTTTTTGATATGTTCTCGACGCGAAATTAGATAATGTATCCCTGATAAAACCTAAAAGTATCCTATATTTTGTTTTATATCATATATGTTGACTTGCCGCGGTGGAGGTAATTATGATCGCTGCGATGTGATCATTCGTGGTTGCACCTTAGCTTTGTGCTAGCGTGGGATTAGATGGCAAATCTCGATTAGCATTCGCAGTGAGCAGTATTGTGGAGAATAAGAAATGATAAAGTTAGGCCTTATCGGTCAATCGATTCAAAAATCAAGCGCGCCTTTGTTACATACGTTGTTAGGTGAGTTGCACAACATACCGGTAATGTATGATTTACATGAGCCAGCTGATAAATCTCCCGAAGCGTTTGCTTTCACATTGAATCGGCTGTGTGAAGAAGGCTACACCGGATGCAATGTAACTTTTCCTTATAAGCAAATTGCGATTAATCACGCGACTAATACCAACGAGGCGGTAAAACGTGTTGGTTCCACAAATACACTGTCCTTTATCGGCGAGACGGTTAGCGCAGCGAATACCGACTACTCTGGTTTTATTCGCGGCTTCAAAAGCCGCTTAGGTGAGCAGCCGGCAGGTAACGTGTTATTGATTGGCGCTGGCGGTGTTGGCAGGGCAATAGCGTTTGCCTTATTTGACGTTGGTGCTACACAAGTGATGATTTACGATGTGCATGAAGAGAGTGCTCGGTCATTATCTGAATCTATGTGTGCGGCTGGTTTGAAGGCCCGCTTTGTTACCAAAAATGACATTGGTGATGCGGCTATGGATGCCGATGGTCTGGTAAATTGTACGCCAATTGGGCACTACAAAACGCCAGGTAACCCTCTTGAGCAAAGCTTGTTTGGACCACAATCTTGGGCTTTTGATGCGGTCTACACACCCGTGGATACCGAATTCTTACAGGTTGCTCATCAAAAGCAGATGACGATTGTCTCTGGTTTTGACTTGTTTTTATATCAAGGCTTAGACGCATTTACTATTTTCACCGGACAATCCGTGGACGCCCCTTCGGTCCTAGCGCGCTTTAAAGAGAAGTTTAATGTGAAGAGCCAATTTATTAGATAGTTATCTTTTCCTGGGCTATCAATGCTCCCTGAGCCTATCCATTATTGGATAGGCTTTTTTTATGGGTGAAAAGTACAGGTAATCTATCTAAATTGTTAAAGGATACCTTAACTAAACTTGTTAGAATTGCTAAAAGGAATGTAGAATAGTTTATGTAGAATGTCGGAAAATGAATGAATAATGCATTGGATCGTAAGTTAGTTGGGCAAGCGGTTTACGAAAAACTACGAAATGATATTGTCACCGGACGCTTAAAGCCAGAACAAAAACTCAAGCTAAATCAGCTTAAAGAAACATATAACGTTAGTGTAAATACACTAAGAGAAACCTTGATGCGCTTGGTGGCTGAAGGTTTTGTGTCATTTGAAGACCAAAAGGGTTTTCGTGTTATCCCCGTCTCTATTGCGGATTTAGAGGAGTTAATAGAGCTACGCGGCACCTTGGAAATGCTAGGGCTAGAAAAGTCGTTCGAACGTAGAGATACATTGATCGATTGGAAATCTCGGCTTATTAGCGCCCACTTTCGCTTAAGTTGTGCTGAAAAGTTGATGATGGAAGATGAGGCGCAGCATGTAACTGCTTGGGAGAAGGCTGATAGAGATTTTCATACAGCCATTGTCTCTAATTGCGGATCAAAACAATTAATTCGTTATCATGCCTCTGTTATTGAGCTGTATATGCGTTATCAAGTATTAGCGTTAAGCCAGCGCCCGTTTCGCGGGAAAGAGGTTATGGCTGAGCATCAAGAATTGGTTCAGCGGCTCTTGGATGATGATATAGAGGGGGCCAAATCCTTGCTGTCCCTCCATATTAGTCGAGGTAGTCAAACACCTAAAGCCACAGTGTAGCCCATGTTTATTGGCGGGGTATTCAAAGTAAGATGCCTAATATGGCGGCTATCGATATGAAGGACACCATTGTTGCCCCCATGAGAATACTGGCGCATATACTTCGGTACCCGTAATTCCCACCTATAATGGGGTATATGCTCATCATAGGCATGGCTGCCAATAAAATAGCGGCTAAGCGTAGTTCAGGGCTGAGGCCTGGAATGCAAAGCACCGCGAGCGCGACGCATAACGGGTGCATTAATAATTTACCGACGATAACAGTACTAATTTCTACCATATTCCCTTTTATGGTGGAGCCAACTAGGGAGCCTCCAATAACGAATAGGGCTGTTGTTGCTGAGGCGGCAGACAACATATGTAGGCTTTCATTAACAGGAGCGGGGAAGCGAATTTGTAGTGCCGACCCGATAAAACCTGCAACGATAGCAATGATTAATGGGTTGCGAGTAACACGTTTAATAACTGATTTCCAAATTTGTAAAAGAGATTGGTTTTCCCCTTTGCCATTTGCGTACTCAATAGTCATTAAAGCCACAGGAAATAGCAGCATATTCTCAATGATTAAGGCCATAGTAAATGCCACTGTAGGTGGATCATCAAACACTAAAATAAGAACAGGAAGACCAAAAAATGCACTGTTACTCATCGACATGCCCAATGCTTTAATACCGCTTCCTGTTAGGTTGTTGTTCAACAGTTTTTTAGCGATCAATAGTCCAATCGAAAAAGACAACAGCGAGCCTATGCCATAAGCAAGTAAAAAGCGGGGTTCAATCACATCCGCAAAATCCATATGGACCAAGGTATCAAATATCAATGCGGGCAGCGTAAAGTACATGACAAAACGGCCCAGTCCCGGTAATGCATCCGTGGGCATTAGTCTTGTTTTAACCGCAACATAACCGAGTATGATTAAACAGAAAATGGGTGCTGTTGTAGCAAAAATCTCTAACACGTTATTCTCCCTGTATCGTGTAGAAGTCTACGGGCATATTTGGTTTATGCTGCCTATTATGCGAGCTAGCCAAGGTGTCGTTGCGCCTGCTTTAAGCAGCGCCGCTTGCATTGTTTCTACATCGAGCTGTTGACCACTTTCTTGTGCAATCAATGTAAATAAATGTTCGGTCCCGGTTATAGCCGTCTTGCTTGCTGCTTTTACTAATTCGGATGCTTTATCCCTTCCCATCGTCTTGGCGAGCTCAAATGTTGCGGCTTCGGCATAAATGACACCATTGAAAGCGCCGAGGTTGTGTAACATTTGCTCTCTATTAATAACAATGTGGTCCAGCGCGTCGATACTATGACGAGCGGCTACCACTGTTGCTAGCAGCTGTTGAGGGAGGATGAACCACTCTTGTGTCCACTGACTGCCACTGCGTTCATGTTCATGCAGCATGGCCTGATGCATTTGTCCGCACCAACCTGCATTTAAACGCATCATGGCAACCATGACTTCGGCATTAACAGGGTTGCACTTTTGCGGCATGGTTGAAGAGCCGCCACCGTTTGTAAAACGGATTTCGCCGCATTCAGTGGATGAGAGCCAAAGCCAATCTTGTGCCATTTTGCCAAGTAGCCCCGTAGTTACACTCAACCACGAAGAGCATTCTACTAGTGAATCACGTTGTGTATGCCAATTATCACCGCGCTCAAGTGTCAGTGTATCTGCAAAATGCAAACCGACCTCATCCGCTTTTTCACCCATAGCAGCTAGGGTCCCAACGGCCCCGCCTAATTGTGTTTTGAGGATACGAGGCCTCATTTCATCCAACCGCGCGAGCTGGCGCAGCAGAGGATTAGCCCATTCAGCTACTTTGAAGCCAAAACTCATGGGGACCGCTTGTTGTGTGCGAGTACGGCCGGCAATGAGCGTATTTTCATGTGTCTGCGCTAAATCTCGCAAATGTCTAAGAGAATGTTTGATGCGCTGTTCGATAATATCGAGTAGAGATCGGATCGTTAAGATGAGCGCTGTGTCAACGATGTCTTGGCTAGTCGCGCCAAAATGAACCCATTTCGCCTGTTCCGATGGAAGCTGGGCCTTGATAGCAGCTACTAAAGCCGGAACAGGAACTCCAGCCGAAGCCGTGCCCTGAGCTAATGTAGCTGGAGAGATCTCTAAGTTTTCAGCAACATTTGTAATGGCTATCGCGGCTTCTGTTGGGATTAGGCCGGCTTTAGCTTGCGCTATGGCCAGAGCAGACTCTACGGATAGCATTGCCTTGATGAAAGCCTGATCGTTTAAATAATAACCGGCTTCGTTATCGGAGAGTAGAGGGTTAAATAGTGCCGAATCAAAAGGGGTTACTTGAATCATGAATAGACCTTGTCAGTAGCAATACAGCGTATCAGAAACAAAAAGTGCGCTAATGCTTACTATACCTCAACAATGAGGACAGCAGCGTTAGCGCTATGGAGCCAGACAATAATAAAGCGGAGTGTTAAACCGCTTCAATTGCGATAGCGATACCTTGGCCGACACCAATACACATGGCTGCTAAGGCGTATTTTTTGCCTGTACGTTTCAACTCTAGAGCTGCCGTTCCTGTAATGCGTGCTCCCGAAGCCCCTAGTGGGTGACCGATCGCGATAGCGCCGCCGTTAGGGTTAACGTGCGCTGCATTATCTGGCAGGCCTAGGTCGCGCAATGTTGCGAGCGCTTGGGAAGCAAATGCTTCGTTTAGCTCGATGACATCAAACTGGTTAATATCCATATTAAGCTGTTTGCATAGCTTTTGTGCCGCTGGGGCAGGGCCAAAGCCCATAATGCGAGGCTCAACGCCTGCTGTTGCACCGCCTAGCACTTTCGCAATAGGTGTGAGGCCGTACTTTTTAACGGCTGCTTCAGAAGCAATAATTAATGCAGCGGCGCCATCATTCACGCCCGACGCGTTGCCTGCCGTAACACTGCCTCCTTCACGAAACGGAGTGCCGAGTTTAGCTAAGGCATCAGCGGTAGTTTGCGGGCGAGGGTGCTCATCTTCTGCAAAAATGATGGGATCTTTTTTGCGTTGAGGTATCGTAACCGGGACAATCTCTTGTGCAAAAATACCGGCGGCTTGTGCTTTCGCTGCACGTTGTTGCGATTCCAGCGCAAAGGCGTCTTGGTCGGCGCGGCTAATGTTGAATTGTTCAGCGACGTTTTCACCTGTTTCGGGCATTGAATCAACGCCGTATTCGGCCTTCATCTTAGGGTTGATAAAGCGCCAGCCAATGGTAGTGTCATGAACTTCATTGTTTCGCGAAAATGCTGACGTCGCTTTTGGCATAACAAAAGGTGCGCGAGTCATACTTTCGGTGCCGCCTGCAATAATGACTTCGGCTTCACCGGCTTTGATTGCGCGGGAGGCCATGATAATAGCGTCCATCCCAGAACCACATAAGCGGTTAACGGTAGTACCGGTAACGCTATTAGGGTATCCCGCTAATAATGAAGACATACGGGCAACATTTCGGTTGTCTTCGCCTGCCTGATTAGCGCAACCAAAGATCACATCATCAATAGCCGCTGGGTCCAGTTCTGGGTTACGCTCTAACAAAGCTTTGAGCGGAATGGCGCCTAAATCGTCAGGACGCACTGTAGAGAGTGTGCCGCCAAATCGTCCAAACGGCGTGCGAATATAGTCGCATATGTAAGCTACGGTCATCATGATATCTCGGTTATTTTCCGGCGTGTGCTTTAGCCGTACGTTCATTTAGTGCGCGTAGAGCGTCAAGTTCAATCGCAGTGGGCTCCGGTGTTTCGATTACTTGGTCAGCAAAACGAACAGCCCAGCCTGTATTCTCTTGGATTTGCTCACGTGTTACGCCGGGGTGGATAGACGTCACTATGAACTCTTTAGTGGCCGGGTCTGTTTCGAAAATACAAAGATCCGTTGTTAATCGGCTAGGGCCTTTTGTCTTAACGCCGAGCTCTTCTCGCTCTTTGCCTGTTTTGCCGTGACCAAGCGATGTAATAAAGTCGATGTTTTCAACAAAACCACGGTTGGTTTGTTTCATGACAATAAATATTTCACCGCATGAAGTAGCGATCTCAGGCGCTCCACCGCCACCAGGCAGGCGAACCTTAGGGTTGTGGTAGTCTCCACCAACAACAGTGGTGTTGATGTTGCCAAATTTATCCAGTTGAGCAGCACCTAGGAAGCCAACTGAGATTCGTCCACCTTGTAGCCAGTAGCGGAACATTTCTGGAACAGACACGGTCGTTACCGAAGTGTCGCATAGCTCACCATCACCGATAGATAGTGGTAATACATCAGGTTTTGTACCAATGGTGCCTGATTCGTAGATTAACGTGACGCCGGGTGCATGTGTTAAGCGTGCTAGGTTACAGGCAGCTGAAGGCATGCCAATACCCACGAAGCAGACGTCGTCATTTCGGATAGCGCGGGCTGCTGCAATGGTCATCATTTCTGTCGGAGTGTAACTCATCTCACTTCTCCTTTTTCTTATCGGCAACACGTTGCGCAAAAATCTCGGGACCTACTTCTAATACGTTCTCTTTCATCCACGCCAGGAATGCATCTCTATCAGAGGCGATAGGGTCCCAGTTTTTATAGAAAGCATTATCTCGGTCGTAATAGCCCATCGCATAGGAAGGATGAGCGCCGCCTTGGACGACGGCAATAGACTTTACCGTCCAGCTAGGTAGGACGCAGGCATTAATGTGGATGTCGTCAAAGTCATCGACTATCTCTTCAACGGTTACTATGGCGCGTTTGGCGGCGAGAATGGCTTCTTTTTGAACCCCTACAATACCTTCAATTAACACATCACCATTCTTGTTAGCTTTTTGGGCGTGGATGATAGCGACATCTGGCTGGATAGAGGGAATAGCTGCCAGTTTTTCACCTGTGAACGGGCACTCTACGCGTTTGATGTTAGGGTTTACTTCTTCTAATTGCGCGCCAAGGTAACCACGGAAAATAGCACACGGTAAACCTGCAGCACCGGCTTCATAAGCATTTGCCATGGCTGCATGGCTATGTTCTTCGATCTCAAGTTTGTGCGGCCAGCTTTTTTCATAAGCATCACGCAAACGACGAAGTGAGCCGACACCTGGGTTTCCACCCCAGGAGAAGATGATTTTTTTGGCGCAGCCCATACCGATCAATTGATCATAGATGAGGTCTGGAGTCATGCGGATCAAAGTAAGATCTTTTTTATTCTGACGGATGACTTCATGCGCGGCGGCATGAGGGATTAGATGGGTAAAGCCTTCCATTGCGATCACATCACCGTCAAAGACGTTTTCTGCGATTGCTTCTTTAAGGGAGACAAACTTTGCCATGGCAAGGGTTCCTCAATTATATAAGAGCAGACACAAAACGACGGCCAGATTATCAAGATACTAGGCTCGCCGATTGCTTTTCAAAGGAGCGTTATACGGGCTTTAGCCCCAAAATTTGGCGAGCTTGCGCCGGGGTAGCCACTGTACGTCCATAATCAACGACCATACCCGCTAAGCGCTCTACTAATTGTGCGTTGCTTTTAGCGAGGTTGTCTTTGTCGAAGCGGATGTTATCTTCTAAACCTGTACGTACATGTCCACCGAGTTCAAGCGCCCACTGGTTTAGAATGAGCTGGTACTTTCCAATACCTGCTGCCGTCCATGTGCCGTCTGGGCATACACGCTTAAATTGTTTGATCATGAACTCTAGTACTTCGCGATCGGCTGGGATTGCGTTTGGGATAGAGGTCACAAACTGCAGGTGTACAGGCGATTTGAGCAGGCCTCGTTCTACCAGTTTGGCTGTATTAAAAATCATCGACAGATCAAAGGCTTCAATCTCTGGTTTAATATCGTTATCAAGCATACGTTGCGCAAGATCATCGATCAGCTGCGGAGAGTTTGCATAAACAATCGACCCAAAGTTGACAGAACCTGTCGCAAGCGAAGCCATATCAGGTTTGAGATGTAACATGCCACCACGTTCTGCACCAGAGCCACTTCGGCCACCCGTAGAAAATTGAGTGATCATTCCTGGGCAGTGTTTGCGTATGCCTTCTTGCACTAAAGCAAAACGTTCTGGGTCTGAGCTCGTCGTTCCGTCGTCGTTTCTGACATGCAGGTGCACTAAGGTCGCGCCTGCTTCGTAAGCTTCGTGCGTTGACTCAATTTGTTCTGCCGGCGTGATAGGAACGGCTGGGTTATTCTGCTTTTGAGGCAGAGACCCCGTAATAGCTACGCTAATGATGCAGGGAGATGACATGTTTAATCCTCAGAAGTTGAAGAACACAGTTTCTTGATCGCCCTGCATATGAATATCGAAGTGATATTCAATGCCTGTCGCCGTCTCGTGACGTTGTGCGATTAGCGTAGGGCGACGACTTTCCTCAACTTTATTTAGCGTGGAATCGCTCGCATTAGCGGCAGCTTCATCGCTAAAGTAAACGCGTGTATAAGCATGGTTAGGCAAGCCGCGCATAAACACGATCACGCTGATATAAGGTGCTTTACCTGCTTCTGATGACCCAGGTTTAATGGTTTCAAACGCAAAGTGGTGATCGGCTGTCATACCTGTACCGCAGCGACCAAACCCAGAGAAAGCTGGATCAAGTTTACGGTCTTGGCGTCCATCATTAGGATGATTAAATCGACCAGCGGCGTTCGCTTGCCAGAGTTCAATCATTGCGTCATTGACCACTTGGCCTTGGCCGTCGAACACTCGCCCTTTGATACGGATGCGCTCACCCTCAGTTGTATCCGTTACCATGACGGCATCTGCAACTTGAGTATGGTTATAGTGATATTGCTGCGCAGTTAAGCCATAGGCGAAGTAAGGGCCAACGGTTTGTGAAGGCGTTTGTTTCATAGACATAATTAAGCCTCCATCGGCGTTGCTGAAACACCACGTAGAACGATGTCAAAAATATAACCTAGTGCGAAACCTTCTTCGGTAACATCGATAGAAAATTCGCTAATCATACGTTCACGCGCACCCGCGGGAACCGATTGATAAATAGGGTCAAGGTCTAGCAGCGGATCGCCAGGAAAGTACATTTGCGTGACTAGGCGTGAAGCGATGCTGCCACCAAATAATGAGAAGTGAATATGATTAGGGCGCCACGCATTAGCGTGGTTGCCCCAAGGATAAGCGCCGGGCTTGATGGTATAAAACTTGTATCGACCCTCAGCGTCAGTCAAACAGCGGCCAGAGCCTAAAAAGTTAGGGTCCAGCGGTGCATCGTGCTGATCTTGCTTATGGATATAACGTCCACCTGCATTGGCTTGCCACACTTCGACCAGAGTGTTGGCAACAGGATTGCCGTTCTCATCCAATACGCGGCCGGTCACGACGATACGTTCGCCAATAGGCTCGCCGTTGACTTGCCCATTCTTTGTTAAGTCGTGATCAAGCTCGCCAATCACTTCTGCACCATAGGCGGGGCCTGTTAGCTCCGATAGCTCCGGATCAATTTCAACTAAGCTTTTTGATACACCACGTAAAATGGAGGATTTGTATTCAGGACTAATATAAGCCGCATGGCTATCCCAGTCTCTAGGTGTCACTTTACTCATGAGTTCTTGTCCCCATCAATGGAAATACCTATCTCTGCGTAGGCTTGTTTTGCCACACGAATGGCGATGTTTGATGCTGGAACACCCGCATATACACCAAGGTGTAATAAAGTTTCGCGTACTTCATCGAGGGTTGCGCCAGTGTTTTGTGTTGCTCTAACGTGCATTGCCAGCTCTTCGTCATGACCTAGCGCTGCTAATAGTGCAATCGTAATCAGACTGCGATCCCGTTTGCTGAGAAACGGGCGGCTCCATACGGAACCCCAAGCGCCTTCTGTTATGAAAGTTTGAAAGGGTTCGTCGAATGTTGTTTTATTGCTTTCTGCACGGTCGACATGAGCATCGCCAAGGACCGAGCGGCGTACCTTCATACCTGCATCGAAGCGTGTCAGTGGTTCACTTACATTACGAAGAAAGCCTTGAATGAGTTTAGCTAAAGCGTCTGGTTGCTCAACACAAGGCAGGTGGCCTGCATTTTTAATGATTTCAAACTGCGCACCAGGAATGAGTTCGGCTGTTGAACGCACTAATTCGGGTGGTGTTGCACCATCTTCATCACCCACAATACACAGTGTAGGTTGTGTTAATTGCGAACTGCTTTGCGTTAAATCTGCATTACGAATGGCTTTACAGGTGGCGGTGTAGCCTTCTACGGGAGTGCGCGCCAGCATGTTTTTCCACAAAACTACTTCCGCTTCTTGCTCGGTACGGAAATTACTGGCAAACCAGCGTTCCATCACTGCATCAGCAATATGGCCTATTCCATGTTGAGTGACTGTTTCCATGCGGGCATCCCAGGTTTCTGCCGGGCCAATTTTGTGAGCGGTATCACAGAGAATAAGGTGTTTCACCAGCTCCGGACGTTTAGCCGCTACTCCCTGCGCGATAAGTCCTCCTACAGATAATCCGCACAGAATGGTTTGGCTGATATGTAAAGAGTCTAATAGAGCGATTAAATCGCTAATATGATCGTCAATGGTGTCGGGCAAGTTGTTACAAGACGATAAGCCATGTCCACGTTTGTCATAGCGCAAAAAACGGTATTGGTCTTTCAAGTAAGGCAGCAAAGGGTCCCAGACGCGCATGTCAGTACCCAATGAGTTTGAAAAGACGATAAGTGGCAAATGTGAGGGACCGTCCAATTGGTAGTGTAGGACGTCTCCGTTATTTGACAGGGTTTGCATAGGTATCAGCCTTATTGTTAGTTTTTGGCTAGTTGATCCCCATACTTTTGACAACTTTTTATGTTATGTAAAATGAGCTTTTGTTGTATTTTTATATCGTTTTCGATATGTAAACGTTTTCTATCGCTTTTTGCTGCGTGTTAGTTAACTGGATTTGCCTCTGCCGTATCGCGCACTGCATTCATAAACATTTGCATTACAGGGGTCGGGATAGTGTCGGCACGTGTCGTTAGTCCGACTGGGCCTAAGGTTTCTTTTGTATCTAAAGGCAACTCAATAAATATGTTGTCTTTGATTTCACGTGCCACTACGCCGCGCGAAATAACCCAAATAGCATCAGTTTGGCGGATGTACTCTTTACCGAATGAGTCTGAGATAGTTTCGATGCGGTCGGGTAGTGCGCCAAAGCCTTGAGCTAATAAAAAGCGTTCAACGGCAGGAGCAATCAGTGAGGCTTTAGGTGGGTAAATGACGGTGTACTGGCTAACGTCTTTTACGTCTAACATTGGTTTGCTAAGCAAAGGATGGCCTGGGCGAACCACAAACGTTACGCGTTCAGAGTACAGGTGCTGAAAAGATAGGCCTGACATTTGTTCTGGTTCAGCTAGGCGTCCTACTACTAGATCCAGTTCACCTACGCGCAATTGGCTTACTAATAATGAATTGGGCCCCGAGACAAGATTGAGCGTTGCATCAATACCGCTTTCGCGAAAACGCTGTACAGCATTGGGTAAAATAGAGGTGGCAACGGTAGGAAGTACACCCACACTAAGTGTTGTTTTCCCTTTTTGCTGCGCTTGAGCAATACTGTCGGTCCCTTCACGTAATGCGGCAACGCTAGCCCCTGCATACTTGAGAAAAACCTCTCCAAATTGTGTTAGCTCTACTCCTTTCTTATTGCGCTCAAGCAATCGAACACCGAGCATTTCCTCAAGCTCTTTTAGCTTTTTGGATACAGCAGGTTGCGTTAGAGCAAGAACATCAGCCGCTCTGCCAACGCTGCCTTGGCGTGTAACTTCTAAAAAGCATTGTAAGTGCCTGTACTTAATTCGGTTCTCAAGCATCACTTATGTCCTGGTTGGGGGTAGGTAAATTTAAAATGCGTTATGCAGTTTCTGAGTATGTTTAAAATATAGGGTACTTTTAAATATATTGATATTATGCTTATTTATGTAGTTGATTCCATTTAATTCATATTATTTATATCAAAAAAAGAATAATAAACTATCTTTATTTCATTTCCACACCGTTTAAGTAGTCGCTAATGTGGGTAGTAATATTGAATAAGAATCCGTCGTTGCTGGGTTTACAGCTCGATTCTCTGGGTAAGTCACGTTATGAAAAAATCTATTGCTACCGTAACCCTTTCTGGAACATTGCAGCAAAAGCTTGAAGCTGCCTCCGCAGCCGGCTTTGATGGCGTTGAAATCTTCGAGAATGATTTAACCCAATTCGCCGGTTCTGCGGCAGATGTACGTAGGATGGCTAATGACCTAGACCTAGAGATCATAGCGCTGCAACCGTTTCGTGATTTTGAAGCGATGCCAGAGCCTTACCGTACACAGAATTTTTATCGTGCTCAGAAAAAGTTCGAATTGATGCACGAGTTGGGTACTCAGCGATTATTGATCTGCAGTAACGTTTCTCCTCACGTGATAGACGATAAGCAGCGGGCGGCGGCTGATTTGAGAGAGTTAGGCGAGTTGGCCAAAAAAGAAGGTTTCATCATTGGCTATGAAGCGCTGGCTTGGGGACGATATGTAGCTGACTACTGCGATGCGTGGGATATCGTTAAGCGTGCTGATCACAGTAATGTAGGGATCATTATTGATCCTTTCCATATGTTTGCACGTGGCAATACGCTAGATCTATTACGTGACGAAATTCCGATAGAAAAGATAGCGCTGGTACAAGTGGCTGATGCACCCAGTTTACAAATGGATGTACTTAGTTACAGCCGTCACTTTCGTTGCTTTCCCGGTCAAGGTGACTTGCCGGTTGTCGAGCTTGTGCAAACGTTACGAGATAAAGGCTTTGATGATTATTTGTCTCATGAAATTTTTAATGATGAGTTTCGTTCTTCTTCCCCTTTGGAGAAAGCAATAGATGGTATGCGCTCATTGCTTTGGTTGGAAGAGCAGACCGCCCCTAAAGTAGAGCAGGTAGCGCCTGCGGTGCCCGCTATTACAGATGTTGAATTTATTGAATTTTCTGTGGAAGGCAATAGTGGGGAACAGTTAATCGCTATGCTTTCGGCTTTGGGCTTTACCGAAACGCATAAGCATCGTTCCAAGAATGTTAGCTTGATGCGCCAGGGGGATATCAATCTTGTACTTAATCGAGAGCCGCAAAGTTTAGCGCATCAGCATTATCAAAAGCACGGTGTGTCCGTATGCGCTCTGGCGTTTACCACAGATGATTTAAAGGGCATGTTAAAGCGGGCTGACTTTTATCGCTGCCCTCGATTTGAAGGGCAGTCTGGCCCCGGCGAGCTAAATATACCTGCTATCCGAGGAATTGATGACAGCCTTGTTTATTTTGTTGAGCGCCGGGCCGGTATTCGTTTTTTTGATATCGACTTTGAACCTGTAGCTGATGTCGAGGCGTCAGCCGTTGGACTTAAGCGCATCGATCATGTGGGGCAGACGGTCTCTAATACAGATTTCCTTTCTGCGGCTTTCTTTTATAAATCTTTATTTGATTTTGATATTGAGGCGAGTACCGATTTGCCTGATATTTACGGGTTAGTTGTCAGTCGTGTTGCCGTAAGCTCGGATAATCGAGTGCGTATCCCCATCAATATGACAGAGGCTAGAAATGCATCTGCTCAACGTTTTTTACAGCATTCTAAGGGGTCGGGGGTCCAGCAAATAGCTTTCAGTTGCGAGGATATTTTTGCCGCTGCTGAGCATGTAGGAGCAACTCACTTGCTGCCTATTCCAGAGAACTATTATAGAGATTTAGACGCTCGTTTTGCCTTAGATATTGGGTTGCTAGATCAGATGAAAGCTAATCATGTGTTGTACGATCGCAATGAGGATGGTGAATTTTTCCATTTTTATACGCAAACTGTCCATGGCGTGTTTTTTGAAGTGGTGCAGCGCATTGATGACTATAATCGCTATGGAGAGGCAAACGCGTTTATACGTTTGGCTTCCCAAGCAGTCAGTAGCCAGGAATTAGTAACTAATAAGTAGCTAATATAAGTAACTACCACTCACTGATGTGCTTAGTGATGACCTTGCCAGCAATACTGAACACCTCAATCCATTATGTGCTCTTTGCCAAGCTCTATGTAAGACTCATGCTTCTTGTATGGACCTAACTTTGACCCTCATAGGTCGGTGTAAGCCATCATGTATATTCCCTCCTAAACTTCCCCGTTGGTTAGGCGACTACATGGTTAGTGCCTTTGTAGCAAAGCTTTGTTTGCTGACGGTGTCTTAAAGATAAGGCGTAAAAGTTGATTAAATAAGCTAATCCACCACTGATTATAAAATCAGCCTTGCGTTCAGGCGCGGTAGGCGCATTGTCATTGGGAGACTAATTTTCGATTGGTGGGCACTGCGTCTTTATAGGTCTATAGTGAATACTGTTGGTTGAGTGTGTTGTTCGTTCTTTTGTAGCTCCTTAACACAGTGCTATAAAAAATGTAGCTCTGGCCGATAATCTTAGTAATTAAACTAATAGGCCTTGATATGCAAAAGCTATCAATTCAGGTGCTGTCGAATCATAAAGGAAGCCTGATAGACAACAGTGGCTATTCGTTGAATTGGGAAGTGCTGGGTCAAGGGCACAATTTAAATTTTGATGAGATAGCCTGTTGGCGTGATTCCACTCTTGTTCAATTAGATTTTGATTTGGTTTTAGTGTTTGACAGTACAGACCAAGAAGCTGAGCAAACACAACTGTTTACTGAAATATCGAATCGCTACCCTACGGCAGTTAGAGCCTTGGTATGTAAAGAAGTGGATGTGCTGCATTTAAATGACGCGGGATTAGTCCATTTTAGTTTACCGGAAGACGACCTAACCATCGCCTTGCTAGCGTTGCTGCCGCGTGTACGAATGTTGCAACAACTTAACTTAGAGAAAGAGTTGCGCATCCAGCTTTGCCAACTTCGTCATCTGCCCGTCCTACCAGAGCCTTATTTACGATTAATGCGTCTTTTACGTGCTAAAGATGTCGATATTAGCTCGATAGTTAGAGCGGTTAAACGCGATCAAGTTCTTCTGGGAAAAGTTTTGCATGCTGCTAACGCAACGACGTTGGCTTTAGGGCATACCGTGACTGACGCTCATGAGGCGGTAGTGCGGCTGGGGCTTGACCGTATGTATTATTTGGTCATTGTTGTAGGTGTGTTTGTTAATCTTCCTAAAACCTCCCATTTTCAGCGTAGTTTGGCGTTATCAAGAGCGATGGATGTCGCTTATTGGGCCTCTAAATTGGGAACCGACCTTGATGCCTCTCGTGGCTCGCTTGATAAATGTTACCTTGCCGGTTTGTTGCATAACATTGGTGATCTAGTCATTGCTCAAGTTGAGCAAGATGATATGGATTTAAGCTCAGCATTTGACTTTTCATATGGGGATGCAGCCGCTCCGGGTGCTTTTTGGTTAGCCCTGTGGGGGTTTGACAGTCAAGTGGTGAGCGCTGTTGCCCAGCAAGGTAGCTTAAAATTAGTTGACCTTGAGCGTCATCAAGTACCGTCGTTACTATTACTTGCTAAAATTTTTGAGGAAGCACGTCGCTCTGGAGGCCTGGCAGAAAAGTTAGCGCAACTTCAATTTTCTGATCCTAGCCTTATTGATCAACTCATTCTTATTGAGTAGTGACTAAATGAACAATCCGTCAATCAATGATAAGTGCGTTAATAGTCGTGTTGGCTTTTTTCAGCAGTAACTGTCGGCATCTCTATCAATAAGGAGCTTCGAAAAATGGTGCTTGAATGTTAAGAAAGCAGTGGCAGTCGGCTCATCATCGGCTCTTCTCTTTTATATTAGGCTGGATATTACTGGTTGTTATTAACCCGAATGTCTTGGCTGTTAATGCTGATGACTTTAAACAATTAGTCACTGATGACGCGCACCCTGTCCAGTTTAAACAGAGCTCGTCCGTTA
The DNA here is from genome assembly GCF_001922575.1 of Neptunomonas phycophila. Lineage (NCBI taxonomy): Bacteria > Pseudomonadati > Pseudomonadota > Gammaproteobacteria > Oceanospirillales > Oceanospirillaceae > Neptunomonas > Neptunomonas phycophila. The sequence goes on from NZ_MRCI01000001.1 coordinate 1,043,294, forward strand.
AAATTGCGGTTGTGTATCCGGGTTTTCAGTCGTCTGATTATTGGCAGCGCAGCATTCGCTCTTTGACGGGGCGGTTAGATGCCATTGAGTTGGATTATCATCTGGATGTTCGTTTTTCGGCTCCAGCGGAAGGTGTAGATTTGCAGGTAAGGCAGATAAAGTCCGTTTTATCTAAGGAGCCTGATTATCTAATTTTGACAATTAACTCACTGCAACAACAACGCATCGTAGAGCTGTTGTTAGAACAGGATAAGCCTAAAATAATAGTTCAAAATTTAACCAAGCCTGTGGAGGAGTGGTTTGATTTTCAGCCGTTTTTATATGTGGGTTTTGATCATGCTCAAGGTGCTTTGGAGCTGGCGGATTACTTTAAAGTTCGCTTCCCTAAAGGTACGCCCTATGGTTTGCTCTTATGGAACAAAGGAGTGGTAAGTGACCAACGTGGTTTGACTTTTGAGCGTGCTGTAAGTGGCTATCATGATTTAAAGGCAAGTTACTTTACTAACGCTAGCCGAGAAATGGCAAAAGCTCAGGCACTCGCTCTTATAACGGAGTACCCCGAAATTAAATATATTTATGCGTGTACCACCGATGTGGCTTTAGGAGCAGTGGATGCTTTACATGAATTAGGGCGTGAAGACATTGTCATCAATGGTTGGGGAGGAGGGTTAGCCGAAATAGAAGCGTTTGAAAGAGGAGATTTAGACGTTTTATTGATGAGGATGAATGACCAAAATGGTGTGGCTATAGCCGAAGCTATCTCTCTGGATCGTCAGAAGAAAGAAGTTCCGTTGGTGTTCTCTGGCGATTTCTCGGTATTGCACAACAATTCAACTCCAGAAATACTAAGAACTCTTATATCAAAAGCATTTATCTACTCAGGGCCATGATGCAATGACTTTTCGCTTTAGAACATTGACGTTCTTGTTGTTTCTGGTGGTTATCTCCGGCTTTCTTTTACTGTTTTCTCTTAATGCTTATTACACAACATCCCAAATCCTAAAAGAAGCGGCTAGAGAATCACTCGCGCGCAGTGCAGAAGCAGTCCAGCATGAGTTTGATATACAGTTACGCCTCATTGATCAAGATCTCCACATGTTGTCTGTAGATCTGGCACTTGAACCTAATCTGTTAAACAAGACGCGCCCAGAGCTCGATGAAATTGTATTAGGCGAGAATAGAGGTAAACGACAGCATCGATATGCTTTTGCTCTCGTTTATCTTTTGCAAGAAGGCCAGTGCTTTTTGTTGAAAAATCCGTTGCTGGATATCGGGCCTACCAACTGCAAACAGTTATATAGCAAATACAATGATGCTACGCGCCAAGAATGGAATTTATTGAATAACGGTTCCGAATGGCTATTGATTAAAGATTATTTGATAACCAACGCCGATCAAAAGGTTGTTGGAAGGTTGGTTGGTGGTATCAAGCTATCAAACAACAAGTTATTTTTAAATCAATTGGTGCATAGAACGCAGGCGGTTATTGACCGGGCTAGGTTACTGGTTGATGGGGTAACACTAACAGATCACGTTTTTGAAAAGCCCGTTGAAGGCGCTAATTTTGGTTTGCGGTTACTAGGCTTAAATCATGTATTAGAAGAAAGCCTACAGTTACCCATTAAAGGTTTTGGTGAGCATCTGCAATTGCGCCTGCAGTCTGCAGACACGCGAATTTATTCATTGGCCAGTCGGCTGCTGGTGTTACTGGTGGGGGGGTGCTTAGCAGGATTAGTTATCAGTGCGCTTGTGGCCGCATTGCTATCATCCTCTTTGGATAAACAACTGCAAAAGCTAGTGATGTATATCAGACACTTAATGACAGGAGCTGCTACTGATAGGTGGAGTCCAGGTCGCATTGATGAATTTAACCGAATGGGGGGGCAGGTTGATGAGATAGCAGCCGAATTATCGACCCGACGAATGGAGCTAAAGGCTGCTAATCAAAAATTGGAAAAAGCATTAGGGGATAAGCGCGTAATTTTGCACCAGCTTATTAATAATCAAGAACAAGAGCGTAACCACTTAGCGCAAGAGTTACATGATGAGCTCGGCCAATTACTTACTGCTGTTCGAGTCGAAACGACCTTGCTAGAGCATCAAATATCGATGAGCAGCCCAGCACTCAAAAATACTAAAAACATTAAAGACCTAGTGGCTGCTATGTATGCAACTGTTTACGATCGTATCATGGCGCTGCGGCCAACCGAACTTGATCACATGGGGTTGTGCCAATCGATTCAGCAAATTCCCACGTTGAAAAGCTTAGAGCAATCAGGCGTTACTGTATCTCTCGATCTAGAAGATGTGATAACCCCTTCGGGGGCGGATATTCATCTCTATCGTATTGTCCAAGAGGCGTTAACGAATGTGCTTAAGCATGCTTTAGCGACTGAGCTTTCCATCTCATTGTTACAAACACAAGATGAGGTGGTTTTATGCATCAAAGATAATGGGCAAGGCTTTGTCCCTGACTTAGATGTGGATCCAACTGGCCATCGGGGCTTTGGCTTACTAGGAATTGAAGAACGTTGTGATTTTATAGGCGCTATCTTAACCATTGAATCGGATAATGGCGTAACAATGACGGTTAATCTACCTTGTTAATCAAGGGGCTAGCGGTTAAATCGTTAACCCGATCCTAAGCTTTCATTCATGTTATTTTTAGTAGTGTTTAGCTTTTTCTAATGAGGAAGCAAGGATGCGGCTATTTCAATGGATTGTTATTGGTGTCTGTTTTTATGCCAGTTCGGTTTATGCACTGCGACTACCGGATGGTCAACTATTGGCTTCAGGGGATGACCTTTCTAAACTTTACGAGTCCTTGGGTAAGCCAAAAACGAAGTATAAAACGAAGGCTCGCTGTGGTTCTGGGAGAACCTGTTCAGTCACGCGCATGATTTACCGGTTTGATGGTCGGAAATGGCTAATTGACGTAAAGAACGGTTTAATCGTAAATATCAACTGGACGTATCGATAGCGTGTTTCTAGTTTGCGCAGCGCATGGTTGAGTAAAAAGTCGCTGTAAACATAGGCGCTAGCTCCCCAAAACAAAGTATTTGATTTTAATACTAAATAAAATAATAAAAACAGTTGACGCTACTGAGTAAGCAGAATAATATACGCCCCGCATTTGAGGCAATGCTTCGAAATGTGAGATGCGTCCCATTCGTCTAGTGGTCTAGGACACCGCCCTTTCACGGCGGTAACAGGGGTTCGAACCCCCTATGGGACGCCATTAATTATCAAGCCACTGTGCTGATAATTATGAGCGGGAATAGCTCAGTTGGTAGAGCACGACCTTGCCAAGGTCGGGGTCGCGAGTTCGAATCTCGTTTCCCGCTCCAATATTTACTGCCTTAGGGCAGTTAGTTAAAGTTACCAAGCTTTAATTAAATTAGTCCCATTCGTCTAGTGGTCTAGGACACCGCCCTTTCACGGCGGTAACAGGGGTTCGAACCCCCTATGGGACGCCACTTATTTAGCTAACTTTCTGTTGGTTAATCTTTGCGGGAATAGCTCAGTTGGTAGAGCACGACCTTGCCAAGGTCGGGGTCGCGAGTTCGAATCTCGTTTCCCGCTCCACGTGTTCATTTAATTCTCTCCTATACTAATCTTATTCAGTAATTGCCTTGTTGGTCGATATCTAGAGCTCTGTTGTAGCTTTTTACTTAGGAATAAGCATGTTAGTACGGCTGTTGTTTGTCTTTTTAAGTTGTTTTTCCGTCATGGTTAATGCGGCTACAGTCATTGAGGCTGATTGGCGCCTTGATGAGTTTGATTGGACGGGGCAGGCAAATGAGGTTGTTGATTCTAGTGGTTCTGACAATCACGGGCAGTCAAACGGTATTTTATACAGCACCGCTATAGGAGTATTGTGCGGGGCGGTGGACTTAACCGCAAATAGCAGCAGTGATTATATTTCCTTGAACCGAAACGCTCTTAACGGAGCCACCGACTTTTCTATTGCTTATTGGGGGAAGCTGCCAAGTTCTGTGACCTCGACTCAAACGCAGACTGTTTTATCAGGTGCGGCGGGTGGCTCAGATGAAGAGGTCATTATAAGGTTTGTGCAGGTTAGCGATGTTTGGCGTTACCAATTTATAGTCAATGGTTACACTATTCAGCTTAATAATTACTTTCCTAATGATGATGCTTGGCATCACTATATATGGACACGTAATGCGAGCCAGCAGAGCGGTGGAACGGATCAATATTGTTTATATATCGACGGTGCCTTAATCGGTTGTGCTAGCTTAGGTCAAACGGGGCAGGTATCAATTGATAACGGTGGTTTGATCTTAGGCCAGCGACAAACATCTGTGGGCGCAGGCCTGTCTTCTAATAGTGATTGGGAAGGCTATATTGATGAGTTACTCATCTTTCGCAGCGTTGTTAGCTCTGCAGAAGCAGATGGCATCTATCAGAATTATCAGTCAGGGCTTAATTGGGAGGGCAGTGTGCGAACCTGTCCTGTTCCTGATCTTCCTTTGGCGCAAGGCGACTGGCATTTAGATAAAGAGCGATGGCTGGGTGTTGATTCCGAAGTTACTGACTACAGCGGTAATGGCTTTGATGGTAAATCGAATATTGCTATGGACTCCCTTGAAGAGGGTGTTGTCTGTCGTGCAGCTGATTTTACTGCAGCGCCTGTAACTGACTATATTAGTTTGGATGCTCAGGCATTTGATGGGTTGAATGATTTTACGTATTCCGTTTGGGGAAAATCTCAACACCTTGGTAATCAGGCGCTGATTTCTGTTTATGGAAATGGTAACCAAAATGAGTTCTTGCTTTTTTTTGATAGCGATAACTTCACCCGCGTTTATTTTCATGAGAACCAATATAACTTTAGCGGCCCTTTAAACTTTGCTGATAATCAGTGGCATCACTTTGCTCTGGTGAGAAGCGGCGGTGAAATGTGCCTCTACTTTGATGGGGAGCGCTTCGATTGCGTCAGTGTGGCCAATGCGCCTCTTGCGGCATCTACCGGCGGTGTTGTTATTGGGCAAGAGCAGGACTCTTTGCAAGGAGGCTTTAGCTCGACTCAGGATTGGGAAGGGTATATTGATGAGCCGCTTCTCTTTTCATCGGCGTTGACGGGAAGACAAGTGGCGCAGATTTTTGCTAATCAGCAAGGTGGACTCAATTATGACGGTTCAAGTCGTCGTTGTGATTTGCCACCTACCGTATTGAACTACCGGTTTGATAGTTGTAATTGGTCAAATAGTCAGGATGTTATTGATAGTGGTCCAAATTCCTTAGATGCATTTGCTGTTAATGGGGTGCTGTCAACCATAGACGGAAAAATTTGTGGTCTAGCTCAGTTTGATAGCGAGGATGATTATGTCACTTTACCGGATAATAGCTTGGTTGATATTTCCGATGAGTTAACAGTGACAACCTGGGTGCGCATAAAATCAGTACCTAGTAGTTTGAAGACGATTCTATCTAAAGATAATAATTACGAATTCCATGTTAATTCCAACCTGCAAGTATTTTGGTGGTGGTACAACCAAGCCGGCCAGAATGGGACTGTGACGTCCACGATCCAGCTGTCACTCAACCAATGGCATCAGGTGTCAATTGTACATGCTGATGGGCTTCAACGAATTTTTATTGATGGCCAAGAGGCAGGCAGGGCTACTTTTGCTGGGCCATTAGTGAATAACAATAATGACCTTCAAATTGGGCAAGATCAGGGGTTGAGTGATCGTTTTTTTGATGGGGATATCGATGAGGTGAAAATCTTTGATGTCGCTCTGACCGAGTTTGAATTGCGTGACATCTATAATAATGAAAATGCCGGCAGAAACTATGATGGTGGCTTAAGGGCGTGTAACTGTGTCGAGCCTAATCAAGTTGACCATTACAGGGTTAGCCATGCAGAAAATTTAGTCAGCTGTATGGCAACTGATATCCGTATTCAAGCGCATGATAGCTCCCACTCTCTCGTAAGTGCTGGTGGACGAACAATTACTGTCTCAACCTCGACAGGGAAAGGAGAGTGGCTGGGCGTTACTAGTGGTAGTGGTGTGTTAGGCAGTTCGAGTGCAGGGGAGGTAACGTATACATTTCCTGATAATGGGGAATCGGAGGTAGTGTTGAGTTTTGCTTACCCGGACTTATCATCAGATACCGAAATCGTTAACTTTAATGTTACCGATGGTGAATCTACTGATTTAAGGGATGAAAGTGATCCTGAAGACCTGAACCTGACCGTTTCTGAATCTGGGTTTGTTTTTGATATTCCTGATACGGCTTCCTGCTTGTCGAGTGCTACCGTAAGGCTGCGCGCTGTTAAAAAGTCTGATTCAAGCGCTAGTTGTGCGGCAGCGATCTCAGGTACACAGCAAGTCAGCTTTAGCAGCCAGTATAGTATGCCGTCCTCAGGTAGCGCTCCTGTCATGATTAGTGCCTTAGGGGTTGAATACTCTGTGTCTGAAGGCGTGAATACTCCCGTGACTTTAAGCTTTGACGCTAACGGAGAAGCGGAGTTTTCAGCAGCTTATGCTGATGCTGGCCAGCTTTCATTAGCTGTATCATTCCAAACAAGTGTTAATACGCTGATAGGTGGAGATCAATGGGTTACCTATCCGGCGCAGCTGCAGGTTGCCGCTAGCGACACTGACGGAGGGGCTTTGCATAATGCAGATCTAAGTTCAGGAGCTGTGTGGCAAGCGGCGCGCCCTTTCAATCTCTCCATTATTGCTCAGTGTGCAGATGGTACGCCTACGCCAAATTATCAGCCCAGTTCGGCCATGCTGTCGGCTCAATTAGAATCGCCTCTTATGGCTGAGGGGGCTGTTAGCGGTGTACTCGCATTAGCGTCAGGTTCTATCGATGTGGAAGATGTATCTTCCGATCTAGATGTCTCCTCTGCTTTTTCCAACGGAGCCGCTGCTTTTAGCACAACTTATGATGAGGTAGGAGTTTTATCCGTAGCAGCGAGGGATGACGATTATTTTGGTCATCAAATTCCGACACAGAGTGTATACGTAGGTCGCTTTGTTCCCGCTTTTTTAGCTGTTTCGGCTAATACACCTGAAATGAGTGCTTACTGTCCATCTGGTGGCTTTAATTACCTAGATGATTGGCTGTCTTTTCAAGTAGCGCCAGAATTTACTGTGCAGCCTCGCAGTTACACGGGAGCTATAACTTATAATTATGGTGCTGATTTATGGCGTTTAAGCGATAGCGTATCTGAGCGAACTTTTGAAGACCAAAGTACAGCAGTCAATGCTTCACTTGAGTCAGTCTTAGGGAGCGGTGGCGATTGGCAGGAAACCCAAGCTGATTTTTCAGGTGAGGCCGTTTTAGCCTTGTTGGGCGATCAAGTGCGGTATGTAAAAGGTGCTACTGAGGCGCCTTTTGCGGGAAGCTTTGACATCGTTTTGTCGGCAGCTGATTTAACCGATGCGGATTTGGTTTGTTATAAACAGGATAGTGACGGCGATAATGACTGGTTGGAAGAGTCTTGCCAAGGCTTTAGGTTAGGAGCAGTTAATGCGTTATCAATGCGCTATGGCCGTTTGTGGTTGGAGAATGCTTACGGTCCTGAGACGGAGTCCTTGGCTGTGCCTTGGGTAGTGCAGTATTTTGATGGTCAGCAATTTGTTGTCAATGAGCTGGATAGTTGCTCTGCTTGGTTTGAGTCTGAAGTTGTCTTGAGCGATGTTGAAGGCACGTTGATTGCTGATGATAAAACCTCTTTCACCTATGGATATGCTGGTAGTGACTTTAGGGTGGAAGCGGGAGATGCGGACATCAAAATGTCGGCACCTGGTGAATCTTTTTCCGGAACAATAAACATGCAAATTGATATGACCCGTTTTCCGTTCCTCTTATGGGATCGTGATGGTGATGGCGTGTTGGACGCGCCAGAAGCAGACATTACGTTCGGCCAATATCGCAGTCATGATCGAGTTATTTTTCAACGACAAAATTAACATAAGTGGTTGACATGAATGGGTGATATATCTATTATTTGCGCCTCCTCAACGAGGCATATGCGTCCCATTCGTCTAGTGGTCTAGGACACCGCCCTTTCACGGCGGTAACAGGGGTTCGAACCCCCTATGGGACGCCATTAATTATCAAGCCACTGTGCAGATAATTATGAGCGGGAATAGCTCAGTTGGTAGAGCACGACCTTGCCAAGGTCGGGGTCGCGAGTTCGAATCTCGTTTCCCGCTCCAATATTTACTGCCTTAGGGCAGCTAGTTAAAGTTACCAAGCTTTAACTACATTAGTCCCATTCGTCTAGTGGTCTAGGACACCGCCCTTTCACGGCGGTAACAGGGGTTCGAACCCCCTATGGGACGCCATCTTTTCTTGTTTCTGGATTTAGTTCCCTATTGCTATATAATATTGTTTCCTTATGGAAATTTCGGCTAGGTACTAAATCTCTGTGTCACGTATTCTTACTTTTCCTCTCGTACTGAGCTTGCTATTAAGTGCTCTAGCTGTTCGCGCTGATACGATTATTGTTCACCCTGATGTACCCATTGATCATTTGTCTGCAAATGAACTACGTTCCATATTCTCGATGCGAAGTTTGCGATGGGTAAATGGTGTTCCTATCCGAGTATTTGTTTTATCAGATCAATCTCCCGTCCATAAAAGTTTTGTTAAACAAAAGTTAGAAATGTTTCCGTATCAATTGAGGATGACATGGGATCGGGCTGTATTCAGCGGAACTGGGTATCCTCCAAGAAAAGTATCAAATATCGAAGATATGGTCTCTCGAGTTAGAAGTACGAAAGGCGGTATTGGTTACGTTAATGATGAATCAATTCCGTTACTGGAAGGGGTAAAAATTGTTGAAATTAATTAATACAATTTTAAGCTTTTCGCTTCTATATTCAGCCCTAGTCAATGCTGAAGAAGAGAACTTAACATGGGGTGGCTTTATATCCCAGGGTTTGGTTTACACCGATAACTATAACTTTATTGAGGGCAGTAAAAACGGCCTTTCAACGGACTTTCGTGAAGCTGCTGTTTATGGGCTGTGGCGGCCTACAAACCAATTGCGCTTGGGAGGCCAGGTCATCGCTCGTAAGCTCGGTAATATGACAGATGACACCCCTCAAATTGACTACTTGAGTGCAGACTATAGTTTGTTAAGTACACCGGCTTCTAGCTTTGGAATTCGGCTTGGTAAACTGAAATTAGCCAACGGTTTTTATAATAATACGCGTGAGGTTCCTTTCACACGTAATTCCATTCTTTTGCCCCAGTCGATGTACTATGAGGAAACCAGAGATTTCCAATTATCGGCTCTGGGTGTGGAGTTTTATGGGAGTGAACAACTTGAGACGGATCGCTTTGAATATTCTTTTTTAGCTTCCAAACCACGTAAAGATCAGGTTTCAGAGTTTGTTTTCTTTAGACGTAACCTTTCAGGAAAATTGGATGATGGATATCTTCTCATAGCTAACTTGCGACTTGTGGAGGCTCGAGATGCGTGGAGAGTTGGAGTTACGCTTGGTTCTTTTGGGCTGACGTACTTTCCGGGCAGCTCTCAAGAGTTAGGCTTGGAAAGAGGTGATATTGATGTGAAGTTTTTTGCGATCAGTGCTGAATATAACTGGGAGCGCTTTTCAGTAACATCAGAGTTTTTTAAGCATTATATTGACTATGAGGATCTCGGCGGCTTTTTTGCGGTAGAGCCTAAGCAAACATTTGAAGCTTTTTATGTTCAAGGGGTTTATAGGCCAACGCATAATGTTGATCTGCTGATGCGTTATGATTTGGCTTATAGAGATGCGCACGATCGAAGTGGTAAGAAGCATGAAAAGAAGTTTGGGGTGCCTGCCTCAAACTATTGGTCTAAGGATTTAACCTTAGGGGTGGGTTGGCAGGCCACTTCGTCTATACTGCTAAGAGCCGAGTGGCATCACATTAGAGGTACAGCGCGAGTGCCTGAACAAGAAAACTCCAATAAGCTCCGTAAACACAGTTCTTGGAATATGCTGTTAGTGCAGGCCGCGTATCGTTTTTAATCATTTAGAATGGAGCTAAGAGCGGCATGAGGCCTTTCTTTGTCAGTGTACGATGGAAAATATTGCTTCCTTTACTCGTGTCGCTGCTCATTACACATATTAGTATCTTTTGGTATGCAGACTACTCCTTAGTCTCTCAGTATGAATCAGCACGCCATGAACTCAATACACGTAATCTAAAAGCTTTAGATGGCTCATTGACGACGTCCTATTTAAAACAATTGGAGCTTGCTCAAACAATAGCGCTGGTCGTTGATCAAGAGCCTGGTAGCAGCCATCTATCGTTAGTTCAAAAGATGATGGATCGTCGCTTTCCCTATTTTGAATCCATGGGGATGCTTGAGAATGCGGCTTTATACTCCACTCAAGGAAAGATGCTGTTCCGTTGGGGGGATGTGGATTACAAATTAGATAACCTTGTCGGGTCGGCTCTTCAGTATGAGTATCCAGTGCGCCAGTTACAGTGTGTTAAGTTATGCCGTCGTCAGTTAGCTATTCCCTTGCTTAATGAAGGCCACGTGTCTGGTGTGCTAGTTGTTGGGCGAGCAATTCATGACATGGTGGTGGATTTTAAACAGCTGACGGGCGTAGATATTGGCGTCGCAAAGTTTAGTCAGGATAATTGGCAAGATGTATCGGCTTGGTCGATGGACTTTTCTCAATTAACTCAGCGTAATAGAAACCTACAGGTGCTCAATGCCTTAAGTGAGAAAGAACCGGACTTTCACTTTGATGAGCTTTATCAGTTAGAGGCTTTTGATCAGAAGTATGAGGTTTTTTTAACCTCTCCTGGGCGCTTTGATTCGGATGATTCTATCTGGGTGTTAATTGCCGATGCGACTGAGCGCTTTGATGCACTGGAAACCTATCGCCGTATTTTAGGTGTTTCCTTACTTATTAGTTTTCTTGGGCTTTCCATTGTTGCGTATGTTTTGTCGGTTAGGGTGCGTCAGCGTGCGTTAGCTATTCAGGAGGTAGGTTCAGGCGTTTATCAAGGTGAGCAAAATGAGATGTTTGCCGATGAGTTTAATTTGGCAACGGCCAGCTTAGCTGATTTGAAACTACAAGTGAGTCAATTATCCAGTGAAGAACGAGTGCTGGACGATCGTCTCGAAAAAGCGCTCCATGCGCTAAACCTCGAACGTGAACTTATCTCAGCGTTATTTGATACGTCAAAAAGTATCCTGCTTATTCAAAATATGGATGGCATGATCCTATCCGGTAATGCGTGCGCTGAATCTATTTTTGGCAGCCGTATTAACGATAAAGAACTAGCTTTTTCCTCTTTATTTTCAGATGACCCCCTAAGCCGACAAGCAGAGGACAGCTTGCAGCGTTTATATATGGGGCTGCAGCGGATGTCACGATTTGATACAAAATCGCATGACGAACATGGTTCTTTGCATTACTTGACATGGATTAATACCGCCATTGATACAAGCCATGATGTTTCAATAGTAGTGTCGTTAGCGATCGATGTTACGGATAAGAAAAAAGCGGAAGAGCGCTTAGCATGGCTGGCGTTTACGGATCCGGTCAGTGCACTAGAAAACCGAGATATGTTTTTAGATAAGTTACCTCAGGCAATGGATAAAGTGGTTCAAGATGGACGCATTTTGGCCATGCTGTGTCTGGATATTGATGATTTCGAAAAGCTGCAAAAACAATATAACCATGTCGACCAAGAAACGTTGTTGAATGGAGTAACATCACGTATCCATAGTTGTTTGCGCGATGATGACATGTTGGCGCGATTTAGTGATGATCTTTATATGATTGTATTACGAGGAATGAAGGATCATAAGAATGCTGATCTTGTCGCTCAAAAACTTATACAGGCATTCAAAGAACCGTTCCTTGTTAATGAGGAAACTATCTATCTGGCGATTAACATTGGGGTAAGCTATTTCCCTGACCATGCTGATGATGTTGCGGGTTTTGTGAACGCAGCAGAATCAGCCATGTTTCTATCCCGGCAATCATCAAAAAATCATTATTTAGTCTTTTCACCGGGTGTGGAAGAGCGGTTACAAACTCCCGAATTGGAAACGTTGACCAGTGTGCTTCAAAGGGGGTTGCTCGATGTCAGTTATCAGCCCGTTATTGATATGCGCAATGGGCGGGTGTTAGGAGCAACAGCTGGACTTTGCTGGAAGGAAGCAACGCCCTCTGGTGACGAGCGGCTTCGCACATTCTATGAGGACACGAGCAATCATTCGCGTATGAATGAGTTCCTGATTAATGAGTCTCTGTCACATTTTAGTGAGTGGCGTTTTGATCATCATCGAGCGTTGCAATTGTTTTTGCCCGTCAGAGTGCGTAGTAGTCAGGTGAATGAGTTGTTTGAGCAAATTCAAACAGCACTCGTCCAGTATAAAACATTAATGGGGCTCGTTGTCATTGAGTTTCAAAGCGATGATGTTTTAAGAGCTGAAGCGGGTTCTGAAGATTTAATGCAACGCTTGAAAGACTTAGGAGTGCAGGTAGCTATTAACACGAATGACAAAGTCAGACCTGCTTTATACCTCGCTCATACATTGCCCCATGATTATATTAAGCTCCCAATACATGCCATGCTTGATTCGGATGAAGAGAATAAAGCCTTGATAAAAAGCGTGGTGCGCATTAGCAAAGAGCTACAAATCGACTGTATTGCACATGGTATTCAAACCGCCGACCAGACCGCCAGGTTATTGAATGGCGGCTGCGCATTTGGCGTTGGCCGTTATTATGCTTCGCCGATGAGAGAGTCAGAGTTCATCGGCTTTATCGAGAATGTTGAAATGCTTGAGTGGCCTAAATCTTAATTAATGAGCCAACTCTAAAATAACAGCACGCTCTCGAGCATATTCGAAGTCTTTACCTTCGGATTCTGCTAGGTAGCGTTTCTCGTCCAGTAGCTGGAACTTATCAATTTCTTCATCAGGCATGTAGTGAAGACAGTCCCCTCCAAAGTACCACAGCAGATCGCGTGGGATGATAGGCACTAGCTCAGGATAGTTACGAATCCATCGCGTCAGCAAGGCTTGACCTTGCTCTAAGACGTCTTCAGATTGTTGCTCGATCGCTTCGATCAGAGCGGTGAACTGCTCAAGAAATGATCGCTCGTCCTCGCCTAACTCTTGGCTTGCAAAGGGCATGAATTGGATGACGTGGTTGTAAGTTTGCTTTAATAAATCGATATGGAATGAAACGTAGCTGTTACTCATCACGGATAACTCTGTTGTTCGCTCTAAAGTCTTAGTTTAACTGATAGAATACAAACCGCATAAAGATAACGATATTGAATATAGGTGAGCACTTTATGACTACCGCACTCTCAATCAGAGACTTGCGTAAAACTTATGGCAATCAATTTGAAGCGCTTAAGGGTATTACTCTGGATGTAAAGCAAGGAGACTTCTTTGCATTGCTTGGACCTAATGGGGCTGGAAAGTCTACAACGTTGAGCATTGTATCCTCATTAGTTAACAAAACGAGCGGTTCAGTATCTATTTTTGGCCATGATATAGAAACAGACTTGGCGGCTGCTAAACGAAGCTTAGGTGTAGTGCCCCAAGAGTTTAATTTTAATATGTTTGAAAAAGTAGGTGATATCGTTCAAACCCAAGCTGGGTATTACGGTATACCTCCTAAACTGGCAGCTCAGCGTGCTGAAAAATATCTGCGACAGCTAGGTTTGTGGGATAAACGTAATGATCGTGCCCGTATGCTTTCTGGTGGTATGAAGCGACGCCTGATGATTGCGCGTGCATTGGTGCATGAGCCTAAGTTACTTATTCTTGATGAGCCGACAGCCGGCGTTGATATTGAGTTAAGACGTTCTATGTGGGGCTTTTTACAAGAGCTCAATGCTTCTGGAACGACGATTATTTTAACGACACATTATCTGGAAGAAGCAGAGAGTTTGTGTCGTAACATAGCGATCATTGATCATGGCACTATTGTTCACAACACATCCATGAAGTCGCTATTACAACAGCTAAATAAAGAGACGTTTATCTTAGATTTGACCGCTGACCTAGAAAAGGCCCCACAAGTTGATGGTTATAAACTGAGTTTGTCGGATGCGCATACTTTGGTAGTCGAAGTCACCAAAGGTGCAGGTTTGACATCGTTATTTACCCAGCTTGCGTCTGAAGGGATAGAGGTGTCTAGTATGCGAAATCAATCTAATCGTTTAGAGGAATTATTTGTTTCTATGGTCGAGAAGAATTTAGGACAGGAGCCAGCATGAGTGTCGTTGAATTATGGGTGGCGTTCTATACCATCGTATCTAAAGAAATTCGTCGCTTTACACGTATATGGGCACAGACGTTATTGCCACCCGCTATTACCATGACATTGTACTTTATAATTTTTGGTAACCTCATTGGTGAGCGAATAGGTGAAATGGATGGCTTCAACTACATGGAGTTTATTGTGCCTGGGCTTATTATGATGTCCGTTATTACCAATAGTTACGGTAATGTTGTGTCCTCATTCTTCAGTACAAAGTTTCAACGAAACATAGAAGAAATGTTAGTGTCGCCGATGCCGAACTGGGTTATTTTGTCTGGCTATGTGGTGGGAGGCGTTGCTAGGGGGCTTGCTGTAGGCTTTATAGTGACTTTGTTATCGTTATTTTTTACTCACCTGCAGATTCATAATGTATGGATTACTATTGGAACCGTTGCACTAACGGCTGTGTTGTTTTCCTTGGGAGGTTTCATTAATGCCGTGTTTGCAAACTCGTTTGATGATATTTCCATTATCCCTACATTTATTCTAACGCCGCTAACGTATTTAGGGGGCGTATTTTATTCGATTCAATTGTTACCGGATTTTTGGCAGGGCGTGTCCCAGCTTAATCCTATTTTGTACATGGTAAATACGTTTCGTTACGGAATTTTAGGTACGAGTGATATCCATGTAGGTTTTGCCTTTAGTATGATAGTGCTATTTAATGTTGTGCTTTTTTTCGTCGCATTACGTTTGTTAAATAGTGGTAGAGGAATCCGCAGCTAATGAATGAAGAGCAGGTACTTGAAGCATCGCCGTTAGGCAGTGAAACAGCTTATATCAATCAATATGATCCATCCGTTTTATTTCCAATTGAGCGCGACCTTAATTGGCAAAAACGAGGAATTGATAGGCATGAACTTCCATTCCAAGGCGTTGATTTCTGGAACGGTTATGAAATCTCTTGGCTCAACCTAAAAGGTAAGCCAATTGCACGGATTGCTGTATTTACGATTCCTGCGAAGTCCTCGCACATTATTGAATCAAAGTCGTTTAAGCTTTACCTCAACTCATTCAATTTGAGCCGTTTTAAAGATGAGAAAGCCGTCATTGACGCGATGGAATTAGACTTATCCTCGGCCGCGGGCGGTGCAGTAAAAGTTGAGCTGTTCCACCCAGATACGTTTGTTCAGCCGACGTCCTTCACAGGCGAGTGCTTGGATGATCTCGACATTACTGTTGAGCACTATGAGCCAAATGCCGAGTTGCTATCAAAAGGAACGGGCCAAGTAAGCGAGACACTTTATAGTCACTTATTGAAGTCTAATTGCCCAGTAACTGGGCAGCCCGACTGGGCAAGTATTCAGATAGCGTACACAGGTACAAAAATAGAGCATGAGGGCTTACTCAAATACCTTATTTCTTACCGCGAGCATGGTGATTTTCATGAGCAGTGTGTAGAAAATATTTTTATGGATATTTGGGAGCAATGCCAGCCTTCGGCTTTAACCGTTTATGCGCGTTATGTTAGAAGAGGTGGTTTAGATATTAACCCCTATCGTAGTTCCGAAGCCGATGTACCATCTAATATTCGTTTAAATCGGCAGTAACAGTAAAAAGGAAATATTATGGATGCTTTAGAGTTACTTCATAAGCGTGTATCAGCCCCTGTGCTTATGGAGCCCGGCCCAAATGCAGAGCAGCTTGACTCAATGTTGTTGGCTGCTCAACGTGCTCCAGATCATGGCGAATTGAAGCCATGGAGGTTTATGTTGGTTGAGGGAGAAGCTCGCCATGCTCTCGGTGATTTGTACGTTAAAGCAGGAAAAGCCGCTAATGCGATGATCGATGATGAGAAAGTGGTTAAATTACAAAAAATGCCTCTAAGAGCGCCGACGATTTTAGTGGCAATTGCTGTGACACAAGAGCATCCCAAAGTCCCGGAAGTTGAGCAAATAATAACGGCAGGTTGTGCTGCACAAAGTGTAATACAAGCCGCGTATGCTATGGGGCTGGGTGCAATGTGGCGCACGGGTGAAATGGCTTTTGATCCCACTGTGAAGGCTGGACTTGGATTGCAATCCCATGAGCATATTGTTGGCTTTATATATTTGGGTACAACCAAGCGCTTTAGGGAAGCAGATTTATCGTTAGACCGTGAGAAACTAAGCGTTTGGGGGGCCTAACGTTATTCTCTTATCTACGTTGGAATGACTGAATTGCTGAGTATCAACATCCAGTCATTTCATCAAACTTACTGATTATTCACTGGTTATCTCAAGCGACTCGATGATAATTGGCTTGACTGGAACATCTCTGTACGATGATTTTGTCGTTGTTTTAGTTGCTGCAATCTTGTCAACAACCTCCATACCTTCCACTACACGTCCGAAAACTGTATAGCCTGGGCGTGGCCCCATCGCGTCCAAATTTAAATTATCAACGACATTGATAAAAAACTGCGCTGTAGCACTATCTGGGTCACGCGTCCGTGCCATTGCAATAGTTCCACGCTTGTTACTTACACCATTGGTAGACTCATTTTTTACTGGCGCTTTCGTTTGTTTTCGTTCCATATCAACCGTAAAACCACCACCTTGGATCATAAAGCCGCTGATAACACGATGGAACTGTGTGCCGCTGTAAAAGCCATCCTTTACGTAGTTCAAAAAGTTATGAACGGTAAGCGGCGCTTCTTCTTCAAAAAGTTCGATTGTGATGTCGCCTTGGCTCGTTTTCATCATGACGTGCTGTTCAGCAAGCGCCAAGCTTGAGGCCGCCATGAAAGCTGCTGCTACCGCGGTGTTTTTGATCAATTGATAAAATGGAGCTTTCGATAGCTGCATATAATCATCCTTTTCGCTATGGCCAGACTTGGGCCAAGTTTAATTTTTTTTTTAGACTACACTGTAAAGCGTACCCATGATAAGTGATGCGATCATAATCAATTAATTTGATGACGAACAGCACTTAGCGGCGACTTATACTTGAATATTAAGCAAGTAAAAGGGGTAGATATGGAAGATTGAGATTAAAGGGTTCTTTAGATTGATTACCTTACGCCGATAATACATGGATAACAAAAACAATGACTTGTAATTGACGATTACCTAGGGACCCAAGAATGCATTCGATAAAACTCAAGCAAAAGATGCTGTTACTAACGATTATCCCGTTAGTTGTTTCAATTGTCGCTGTGATGCTGGTAGTGCAAGCGAAACTTGCCGAGTTAGGTGAAAAAGAAATTTCCACCATAAACGCTGAGCTCATAGCCTTAAAAGAAGAGTCGCTCAAAGGATTTATTGAATTAGCTGTCTCAACCGTCCAGCCTATTTTGGATAATGCCCGTGAAATCGGTGATGCCGAAGCTAGAAAGCAAGCTGCAGATATACTCAGGACGATGAGATACGGGGAAGCAAACGATGGCTATATCTTTGTATATAGTTATGACGGTGTAAATGTTGTTAATGGGCCAAAGCAGACGTTAGAAGGTAAAAACTTAATTGATCTGAAGGACCCTGATGGCGTACCAATTATTAAAGAACTGATAAGCGCCGCCAAATCAGGAGGAGGCTATGTTAATTATAAATGGGCTAAGCCTTCAAAAGAAATGGACGTAGCAAAGCTCAGTTACGCAGATTCAATAGACGAATTTAAGTGGATGATTGGCACAGGCTTTTATATAGACGACATCGAAGATAAATTGGCGGTTACACAGAAAAAAGTCAATGCTGATATTCAAAACACCATGTTAATCATTGCGGCTTTAGGGGCCTTATTATTAGTTGTGTTTGTTTTAATTGCTTTGTGGATGTCTTCTAAAATTACTCGTCCACTGCGTGATGTTGCTGAGGCTTTAGCAGATATTAGTGCTGGCGAGGGAGACTTAACCCGTCGATTAACCGTTTCCACTGGTGATGAAGTAGGGTTAGTGGCTACAGGCTTTAATAACTTTGCCGACAAAATTCAGCATTTGGTCGTGGACCTGAAAAAAAGCATTCAGGAATTGTCGCGATCTACCGAACAGATGAATCAGGTAGTGAAAAAAACTAACGCTGATGTGCAGCGTCAGCGTCACGAAACGACGCAAACGGCGGCGGCAGTGCATGAAATGGCTGCTACCGCACAAGAAGTGGCGTCTAATGCCGGAGGGGCGGCGTCAGCAGCAGATCAGGCTGATCATGCGACAAGCGACGGTCAAAAAGAAGTTGAAGCGACGATAAGTGCATTGCAGCAGTTGTACCAAGATGTAAATCGATCTTCAGAAGTTATCTCACGTTTGGATGATGATGCCGACAAAATAGGCTCTGTCGTTAACGTTATTAAAGAAATAGCCGACCAGACAAACCTGTTAGCATTAAACGCTGCTATTGAAGCTGCGCGAGCAGGCGAATATGGGCGAGGCTTTTCAGTTGTTGCGGATGAAGTGCGTACTTTAGCAAACCGCACACAAGAAAGTACGCAGGAAATCCAAATGATGATCGAGCGTTTGCTAACAGGCGCCCGTGAAGCGGTCAGTGTGATGGAAACTAGCCGCAGCCAAGGAGAGACGACGGTGGAGCGTGCTGCTAAAGCAAGTGAATCACTGGGGGTCATTACCGCGTCAGTAAGCACGATTAACAACATGAACATGCAAATAGCCAGTGCAGCTGAGGAGCAAACAGCTGTAGCCGACGAAATCAGCAGTAGTGTTCAACAGATAGCGGATATTGCGGAGCACTCAGCGAAAAATGCGGATAATCTCGAAGCGACAACCAATGAAATGAGCCGTTTAGAGAAACGACTCCAATCATTGGTAGGGCACTTTAAAGTGTAAGGCCTGTTGGTGGATTAATCTAAGTAAAGCCGGCGCTTGTAGTTGCATGCGCCGGCTTTTTTATGCGACTCTTTCAGGCTGACTTGTCGTCTGAATTAAGGATTTTTTATGAGAATGCAGTGGGCTAAACTTTTGACCACACAGCGCTATGGGCATGAGCACCAAGAGTATTCAGAAGCGGGGCGCAGTCATTTCCATAAAGACCATGATCGAATTGTTTTTTCCAGTGCGTTTAGACGGCTTGGTCGTAAAACACAAGTCCACCCACTAGCATTGAATGATCATATACATACACGCCTTACCCATTCGATAGAAGTTGGCAGTGTTGGTCGCAGTTTAGGAATTCGTGTTGGCGAATGGCTAAGTGATCAATTGCCTGAGTGGGCTACGCCTGATGATATCGGTATGATCGTCCAATCTGCATGCTTGGCTCATGATATTGGGAATCCTCCCTTTGGTCATGCGGGTGAATATGCGATTCGTGATTGGTTTAAACGAGCTGGGCAAGCAGATTTTTTAAAGCCGCTGTCAGCTTTTGAGCGCCTAGATTTAGAAACGTTTGAAGGTAATGCTCAAGGTTTTAGGGTAGTCACCTGTATCGAGAACCACCTTTATGACGGAGGGCTGCGCCTGACGTACCCCACGTTAGGTACATTGTTAAAATACCCATGGACTGCGGAGCGAGCGACTAAAAAAGGGAAATTTAGCGCCTATCTAACAGAGATCCCGATGTTGGATAAGTTGGGTGACGCATTGGGCTTAGTGCCCTTGGGTGAGCATTGGTGGTCTAGGCACCCACTCGCTTATTTAATGGAGGCGGCAGATGATATTTGTTATGCCGTTCTCGATCTGGAAGATGCCATAGAGCTTAATATTCTGAGCTTTGAAACGGTTAAACCAATCCTGCTGCAGCTATGTGGTGACCAGTCTTTTGATGATGATATTTTCAATAGTGCGGCATCGGCGCGCCGTAAGATCTCGGCGTTGCGGGGCAAAGCGATGGAAAGCATGCTCGATTCTGCTTTGCAGGCGTTTGTTAAGCATTACGATGAGATCATGGAAGGTAAGTATCAAGGGGAGTTACTCGCTGATGGCGCTGTGCATGTTAAAGATGGCCTGCAAGCGGCTAAGCATCTAGCGAAGACACGAGTATTTCCAGACACGCGTAAAACGGAGCTTGAGGTGGGGGCATACAGTTCATTGGGCGTTTTGTTGGATGCATTTTGTCATGCTGTTTTTGAGCAGTACCAACAAGGTGGGACCGATAATTTAAGTTACCGAAGTGAAAAAATCATAAGTTTGATGGGCATTCATGCCCCCGAACCCGATTGGTCGTTGTATCATGCCTATATGCGTGCTTTGGATTTTATAAGTGGTATGACGGATAACTACGCCGCCTATCTTGGTCGTCAGATTGGTGGCTTATCCTCATCTTCGTAAGATTAATAACCGACTAAAAGTAGTGTGAATTTTTATGCCATCGTTACAAGATCAATTAAGTCGTCTGGTTTACTCAACTGAGGGCGGAGATACCTGTTCAGATTGTCGTCAACCAAAGAGCGAATGCCAGTGCCAAGATTTGGCGGATGACCAGCGCCTGGCAAGTTTAGATGGAATTGTACGTATCCGCCGAGAAACGTCAGGCCGAAAAGGGAAAGGGGTTACCACTATTACTGGGGTGCCCGTGGCAGAGGCTCAGTTAAAAAAATTAACTAAGCAGCTAAAACAGCAATGTGGTACTGGCGGGTCACTCAAGGATGGCGTTATAGAAATCCAAGGTGATCATCGGGAGAAAATTAAAGGGCTGTTAGAAACACAGGGATTTACTGTAAAACTGGCAGGAGGCTAGTAGATTGAGTAAAAGGGACTGTAAACAATGTCGTCAATTACGCTGGGTTGCTATGTTTTTCTGCATTGTAGCCGTGGTTATTTTGATGATGCTAGGGAAAAGCCAAGCGGGTATTTATAAATATACTGATGCAAATGGTAAAAAAGTTTATGTAGGCAGTTTGAGTCAAGTCCCTCAAGCTTATCGTGATCAAATAGTCGAGCAGGTACCTACGGATGCAGTGAGTAATGTGTCGCAGTTTTCTGATAAAAATCGTTCTGCAGGCTCATTACTAAAGAAAAACAGAGATGAGCGTCGAATGTTAAGGGCGCTAGAGCAAATGGAAACTCCAGTTAAAATTGCTAACAACCAAGTGCTGGTTCCGGTGACTGTGACATATCATGGCTACTCTGCTCAAGTGACAATGCTGATGGATACAGGGGCTAGCGGTACGGTTTTTCATCATGATGCCCTAGAGAAGTTAGAACCGAAAAAGCAGGAAGCAGGCTATGCCCGTGTGGCGGGTGGTGGCATTATTAAGTTAAGTACCATAGCGTTCGATAGTATTAAAATAGGCCCGTATAAAGCGCGTAATTTAAACGCTTATGTGATGCAGAATAAGAATGTAGGCGGTGGGTTTGATGGATTATTGGGGATGGACTTTTTAATGAATGTTGAATACGAATTGGACAAGGCTCGGCAAGTTATTATTTGGAACCCCAAAAAATACCACCAACTTAAGAAATCAATAACAGAGGTATCAGAGTTAAACGATACCTCTGCTAAAAAGTAGCAAATATCAAAAACAGCTCTAGCTAGATCTAAAAACTGGCAGCGGCCTCACGCTCAGCTAATTTAAGATCGAGTGTTGCTTTCAAAAGTTTGAATAATCGAATAGACGCATCAATCTCGTCTTTGCGGTTGGTTAAGCTTTCGATATTTAGGCCTAATGGAACACCCAATGGTAAGCAGGCTTCAACAATTTGCTCTAAGCTGTTGCGGCATATTTTGATAGATTCCGATAAAGGGCTATGAGCATTCATGATCCGTATTTTGGTCGCTTCTGGTACTGAAATACCCAGCCATTCCATAAACTCAAGTGTTTTTAAACTACCGCAAGGCGTAAACGTTAATACAATTCGCTTAGGCTCAATCTGCTTGTCACGGCATTCAACGGCATATCGTGAAAGGAGGTCGATAGTGGCTTGAGCGTTATATACCGCTTGAGTGACAAAAAAATCGCAACCTTGCTCACTCTTGGTCATGAGGCGGTGGTGTTCGTCGCCTTTGTTTGCATGACGTTCAGCTATTGTTACGCCTCCAAGGTTAAAGTCGAGTGGGCTTTCTTTTAACGTGCTGTATGCATCGTTCAGTGAAAGTTTCACCTGGCCAGTGGAAGAGGGCGAGCCAACCATAACAATGTCACGAATACCGTACTGATCCCAAGCTTCGTTCAACCATTGATTAAAATCGGCCTTGTCTCGTTGAGAAACGCTTTTGTAGGTAATTACTGGGTGGCCTGATTTTTCGCGAATAAGTTTTGAGTATTCGCGAGGATCATGTGTTTCCATATAAGGAAATGGGCGCGGCTTATCAATCCGGCTACTCTCATCTTGAATGTCGTATACAATTAAGCCATCAATATCTAACGCCGAGAGCCGTTCTAGTAACTTATCAGCAATTTCATCTACGCGCTCAACTGACGTATTACTCCGAGGAGGGGTGGTACCTACGAAGTAGACACCGCGGTTGTGGTCAGCAAAACGTGTTTCTAGTAACGAGCTCATAATCTAACTTCTTGATCAATTTGGGGTAATTGGTTGCTATTCTAACAGTGAAGTCTATTCATGTGATTGAAGTTTGATATGAAATCTTTAGGAGTTAAGTTGAGTTTCCTTAATAAAGCAGCATGATGTTACTTCATAGTAACGAAGTAGGCAGGTAATGAATAACAAAAAAAGCGTAAACCTAGACGTGATTAAAGAGCAGCTTACGGCCCCAGCCAGTTCTCCTCATGGAGCACCTGTTGACCAGTGGAACCCCGATTTTTGCGGAGATATAGATTTGCTTATTAAACGTAATGGCGAGTGGTTGTATCAACAAAGCCCTATTACCCGGCCTGCTATGGTTAACTTATTTGCCCGTGTTCTCTGGCTCGAGGATGGGCGTTATTATTTAAAAACGCCTGTAGAAAAAATGGGTATACAAGTAGAGGATACCCCGTTTCACGTAACGCAAATGTCCGATGTGATTGATTCTGAAGGAAATAGTGCCATTCAGTTCACGACGCTAACGGGTGATCTTGTCACATTAGATCAAGCACATCCCATACGTTTAAGGCTTGACCCTATCACTTCAGAGCCCTCACCATTAGTGCTTGTGCGTTATGGGATGGAGGCGCTGATTAGCCGTCCTGTGTTTTATGAGTTAATAGAACGGGCAAGTACCCGGCTGGTTGATGGCCAAGAGCAATTGATTATTGAAAGTGCAGGTTGCGAGTTTGTGTTAGGTGCTGTTGATAATAATGATTAGTCGCAAGGCACCAGCATCCCCTTATTAACAGCCGGTATTGTTTGGAGCTTTTTGGTCCAGCGTAAGACATGGGGAAACTCAGTAAGATCAATTAACTGCCATTCGTGACGCATAGCCCATGGATAAATGGCGAAGTCAGCGATACTGATTTCGCCTGCGACAAATTCATGTTCAGCTAACTGCGTGTTTAACACTCCCCACAGGCGTTTAGCTTCGTTGTTGTAGCGTTGCTTGGCATAAGGCACGCTTTGAGTTGCAAATCGATTGAAGTGATGAGCCTGCCCTAAGAAAGGTCCAAAACCACCCATCTGCCACATTAACCATTGCAAAACGTCCATACGCTTGGTTATATCAGTGGGTAAAAACATATCGTGTTTTTCTGCCAAGTAAATAAGTATCGCACCGGACTCAAACAGAGCAATAGGACTTCCCGTAAGAGGATTTTGATCCACAATGGCGGGGATTTTATTGTTGGGGCTAATGGCAAGAAAGTCGGGAGCGAATTGTTCGTCAGCTGTGATGTCAACTGAGTGCACTTGATAGTTTTCTTTTACGGCTTCTAACATGATGGATACCTTTCGGCCATTGGGCGTGCCCCAAGTGTATAAGTCGATCATGTGGAGGTCCTTATTGTCAGCTAACGGTGGCTAAATTGGTGGTAGATTTCGAGAAGCTCGTCTTCGGTAAAAGTAACAATAATGAGTTGCTGCCCCGGCTTAATGAGATTTGGATTCTGGCCAACCAAGCCTTGCTCATAGTTGTAAATATAGGTGGTGTTTACTTTTTCATGCAACAGTTTTCCAAGGTATGAGCTGTGTTTAGTACTCAGCACCTCGTCGGCTTCTTGTGGGATAGTGGCACTTATTTCTTGCTTAATCTGCGGTAATTTAAACCCTTTAGCAAACGTTTCTGTTAAGCCTCCTTGCATAATTCCCCAAAGGCCCTGCTCGTCCTCAGGGCTTACTGCGTGTATGTAAAAAATTCTTTTGATGTTGCTGTCAGTGTTGTCGAGTAACTCGCGTAGTTGGATTGTTTGGCCTACCGCGATAGGAGCGGTGAGTTTACGAATGTTTTGGTTATGTGTGGTTGAATCATTGTCAGCAACATTGGGCTGAAAGCGAACGGGATTGACAGCAAATGTTTGTGCGGCTGCGTCATGTGTAATGGTCAGGTTATTAATTGGCGACTCAGTTGTCAGAGTTGTTTCTACACTTGATGCCATATCATGTGTAATAGGGTTGACAGGGATTAGCAGAGCTTTTTGCTGATCAATATTAGGTAAATTAATGAGCTGGTCAGCGGTAACAAAATGCTTTGCATTGAGGGCGTCGATTGGTTGTGTGGCGGGGAGTACTAATGTGTCTAAATATTCGCGGGCTTTTTGTGCTTGGGCCTGCTCTAAAGAGGACTGCTCTTGCGCACCGGTTTGATAATTGTTGAATTGATCTGTGTCTGGCGTTACTGGTTCAACGGTATTTGGTGCATCTTCATTAGGGTTTAACAGGCTGTGGTCCAACGAAAGGATGGCTTGTTGAATGAAAGGTACATTGAGCACGTCTACACGAAAGTAGGCCAGAGCAATAATAATGACCACTAGGAAAATGGCTAACCATCGCAACATGCTTGCTCCCCTTTATTAGGATTTTTGATCTATTGATAAGACTCTAATGGACTTTGCTGGTTGAATAAAGCGTTAGAATGGGGAATAGTGAAGGTAAATAGTGCTATTAAAAGGCTCTTTTTTTGGCACTGTCTTATTTGTCAGGTTGAAGAGGTGATTACTGATGGGGCAAGATCAGAGTGCTTTTTTTGAGGCGATGCAGCATGAAGGTGTAACGCCGTTAAAACCTAAAATTAGACATCAATTGGCTAAGGCCAAAACAGATGCGGACTTATTTGATCTACGCCGCAAGTCGGCAACGCAAGGGAGTGATCAAGGGTTAACTACAGACCCAATTGATTGGCTGCATCCTTTAGACCCTATCGAGTGGTGTCGCGAAGGGGTGCAACAAGGGGTTTACCGTAATTTACGATTAGGTAAGTATCAGCTTGACGCTAGGCTTGATCTAATGAACAAAACTCCCGCACAGGCTAGAGAAGAGCTAGTGTCCTTTCTTAACGAATCAATGCGGCTGGGGATACGAACTGTGCTTATTAATCACGGTAAAGGTAAGCATGCGAGTACCATAGGCAATAAGTTAAAAAGCTATTTATGTAATTGGTTGCCGCAATTGGATTATGTGCTTTGTTTTCATTCCTGCATGCCTCAGCATGGGGGCACCGGAGCCGTTTATATCTTGCTTAAGAAAAGCGAAAGCGCCCGCCAGGCCAACCTTGAAAAGCATTCAAGACGTCGATAAATAAGATTAAGATAGGGTTATCAATATGCGAGAGCAAATTGATGAAGTACTGCAGTTCTGGTTTGGTGATTTGAAAGAAGGCTTTCCCGTTGCCGATAAGAATACATTATGGTGGGGCGGCTCGCAGGAAATCGATCAGCAGATAACGGAGCTTTTTGCTAATCGTGTTCGTCAGGCGCTGCAAGGAACTTTGGATTCTTGGAAAGAGACTCCGCGTGGCCGTCTGGCGTTAATATTATTGCTGGATCAGTTCACCCGTAATATTTATCGAGGTTCAGGTACTGCGTTTAGTGGTGATGCTCAGGCTTTGGCGATCACTCAAGAGTCAATTCAATTGGGCTACGATCAAGCGCTTGAGTTTACCGAACGTTTATTTCTTTACATGCCACTAGAACATGCCGAATCATTACCCGCTCAAGACTTGAGCGTTTCTTGTATGGCTGAGTTGACAGCACAAATCCCTGTTGATAGACGTGGAATGTTTGAAAACGTTCTAGATTTTGCAGTTCAACATCGCGATGTTATTAAGCGATTTGGACGTTTCCCGCATCGAAATCAAGCACTAGAACGAGAGTCCACGGAAGATGAGCTGGCCTATTTAAACCAATCTCATGCTCGCTGGGGGCAGTAGGTTAGTTAAATACATACTGAGAGCCATGTAATTTCGTGATTCTCTGCGTATACTGACTAAAAGATTGTATGGTTTGTGGAGGTTCTGTTGTACTCACCTCATATAAAAAGTATCTGTTGCTGGTGTTGGACGGTTTCGCTGAGTTTTTTAGTTGCTAGCATCGTAGTGTTGAGCATTTTGGAGCCTTTTGATCGGCCAGTAACCTTTGGACTAATAGTGCTGCTAGGGCTTGTTTCCATTCTTCTTATTTGGCATGTCCACAATAAAGTAAAACATTATCTTAAAGAGCGGTATAGCCTGCTGGAAGCAGACTTATCTAAAGATCCTGTTACCCGTTTGGCTGGGAAAGATGCATTAACGCTCCAATTACAAACCGAGTGTAGGCGTGCCATCCGTGAGTATTCGCCGTTATCGATCATTGGGGTTACACTGACCGAGAGCGAGCCGCCTGAGCGTGATGTAAAGCTGGTATCTATGGTGCTTAAGCAATTGCTGCATAGGCCCGGCGATATCGTATACCGCTTGGACGACACAACATTTATTTTATTATTGCCATCTACAAACGAGCGCGTCTTAGCGTTTTGCGAACGTTGTCATGGTGAATTAACTCGGGCCAATATTACGGTGAGTACCAAAGTATCTGTTTGCACTTTCCAGCCAAGCGCCGAACTAAATGACCAGCATGTCCTCGCCAAGCTCCAGCGGCTAATTGAGAGCAATCGCCGTCAAAACAAAGAAGCGATAATGTCCTTAATAGAGCAGCCAATCGATCCTTCTGTTTTGCATGATGATCTCTGACGATTTCTTAAGGTGACAACGAGCATACTCACAACCTATACAAGACTGCGCGAGCATGCCCTTCGTGGGAATGTTCGTGCTTGCTTATGGCTCACTGGCGAGGCTCAGTGGACGTTAGCATCGGCTGCTTTGATTGCTAGACAAATTCCTAATAAGTATTTGGCTGTAGTGTCTGACCGTCTGGTAGAGGCACTTAGGCCGGATGAGCCTGATACGTTTAATTCGTCAGTTGTCATCGTAAGCCCGCAACGAGCTGAGCGCTTGCTAGGTCAGGAGTTTAGCTGTGTAATATATGATTGCGTCTCTGGTGTTAATCCTGATGCTTTGGGGCAAATAAGTGGTTTGATTGCGGGGGGCGGTGTATTAATTATTTTAAGTGAGCCGCCCTCGTGCTCATTGTTCTTTGAGGATCCAGAAAAACAACGCTTAACCGTCTATCCATACACTGAGAAGGATGTGGCTAATCATTTTCTCGAGCGCTTTGCCCTGGCGTTAATGGATAACCCAGTCGTTACTCGGCATGACCAAGTACATGGACTTAGCAAGCCTTCGCTGTTCTTAAACACGCCCAGCCAGGAAAGCGAACCTGGTACAAAGGCGGGGCAATGTGCGGAGCAAGACAAATTTGTTAAGTCTGCTACCCAAGCATTGCTGGACGGACCGTGTGCAGTTGTACTTACGGCCGCGCGAGGTCGTGGTAAATCGGCCGCTATTGGCATGGTTGTAGATGAATGGTGTAAACAAAAAAATCTTCCTGTTTATATTAGCGCCCCAAATGAAAAAGCTTTGATCAGCGTATACCAGTTCGCCGAGTTAGCACGGGAAAATAAGCGCTTTCAATTTCACTTGCCAACGGATCTGGTCAAACGTTGTAATCAAGGCAGCATTGAGCCCGAAGCGCTATTGGTGATTGATGAGGCGGCAGCGGTGCCTGTGCATTTGCTGCAACACTTAGCTCAGTATTTTACACACATCATTTTTTCTACGACGACCCAAGGCTATGAAGGAAATGGACAAGGCTTCCTTTTACGCTTTGTTTCTCAGTTAGCCTGTATTCAAGAGAGCCAAGGGCAGGCCTTACATTTTTATCAGTTAAGCCAGCCCATACGTTGGTCTCCTTTTGACGGATTAGAGCCTTTTTTTAATCGGCTTTTATTAATGGACAGTAAGTCCGATCATAAAGATGACTTATCTTTGGAGGCTAATAGAGCCGCTGAATTAGCGGGTTCTGTTAGACCGAGTCATGATCATCCTACTGAGGCTTGTGTCAAAGTGTCGGCAGATTGGTTAGTAGCGAATCCACCCATACTAGATTCCTTGTTCCGCTTGCTTACCGAAGCTCACTACCGCACCACACCGGGCGATTTAAGGATTTTGCTTGATAGCCCGAATTTACACATCTGGATAACTTACCATGGTGACGAGGTGGTCGCCGCGTGTTTAGTTGCAGAAGAAGGTCCGTTGCCAGCCTCCTTGGTAACCGATATTTGGCAAGGTCGCCGAAGGCCTCGGGGGCATTTAATCCCTCAATTATTAGTGTCGCAAGTGGGCTTTAAAGAGGCCGGCACATTAAAAGTGCTGCGTATCATTCGCATCGCTACACGCGTTAGTAAACGTCGTTCCGGACATGCGAGTCAGTTAATTCAGTCCATTAAAGAGTATGCGCGCTTGCACTCGATAGATCTGTTGGGAGCAGCGTTTTCAGCCACGCCCCAGCTATTAAGGTTTTGGGAGCGGAATAATTTGCGGCCTATAAGAGTTGGGCTGCAAGCAGATCCAGTGACAGGAAGTTTTTCTCTATTGGTTGCCGAGCCTCTTTCGCCGACTGTGTTTAGCGACTATGAAGGGTGGCGGTCTTACTTTTATGCTCAGTTGGCTTTTCAACGCCAAGATTGGTTAGCCAGTATGGATCCAGAGCTTTTTCAAATGATTAGCTCTGATAAGGCAGACGCTGGTGCAGACGGCGTGTGGGATATCAGTAAAGCAGATTTTGAGCAGGCGTTGATTATAGGCTTTGCTGAGCACTTTCGGTCTTATGAAGCTACCGCATTTGTTTTGCATCGGTTACTAGAGCAGCTTTCTAAGAATAACCCTCATTTCTTGACGATAAGCACTGATGACGACGAATCGGTTAAATTGTATAAAGGGTTACTTGACCTAAGGGTGTTGCAACAAGAAACAGAAGCAGCGGTTATAAAACGCATATCCTTAACAGGGCAAAAGATGCTTATTAAAAACTTACGACAAGCGGCTGCTTGGTTGGCTAAGCTTGTGTTTTAATACGAGCCAATTTAAATAGTACGTTTACTAAAGGTGACTGATCACATGGAACGGCTTGCTCCCGATGCTGCTATTCTAAAAAAATTAGCGACTATGAAGATGCCCTTTGGAAAATATGCCGGTAGGGTGTTGGTCGATCTTCCTGAGCCTTACTTGTGTTGGTTTGAGAGAAAAGGTTTCCCTTCCGGTGAGTTAGGAATCCTTCTTCGTACTTTATACGAAATAAAAGTTAACGGACTAGAAAGTTTATTGACGCCGTTGCGAGAGCAGTAAAAGGAAAAGGCATGACCCCCGCTATCAATATCGCCAAAAAAGCCGGTATCCACTTTACAGTACACGAATACCACCATAACCCAGCAGTCGAATCTTATGGCGAGGAAGCGGCCTCAGCGTTGGGAGCGGATGTAAAGCAGGTTTTTAAAACGTTGTTGGTTGCCATGGAGGGCGACCAGAAAAAGTTAGCCGTTGCTGTGGTCCCTGTCGCAGGGCAGTTGCATTTAAAGTCTATGGCTTCGGCGCTAGGGTGTAAAAAAGTAGAAATGGCTGACCCTGCTGCCGCTCAAAGGTCTAGCGGGTATCTTGTGGGGGGGATCAGTCCTCTCGGGCAAAAAAAGAGACTACCAACCATTATTGATAGCTCATCAAATTTGTTTGAAACAATTTATGTTAGCGCAGGCCGCAGAGGTTTAGAGATAGAACTATCTCCTAGAGATTTGCACGCGCTGACATCGGCTAAGTTTGCCGATATAGGTCGATAGTTGAAAGTTAAGCATTTATGCTCATTTTAGATCGCTCAGCGGACATAAAGTTTGTCCGCTAAGCGATTAGCTCAAGCTGATTCGTTACGGGATTTATCCGGCTTTTCGTTTTACTGCAGAGCTGGTTAACGCCGTTTTTCTTCGCGTTTTATATTCAGCCGCTTCAATGCCATGCTTGTTGAGTAGCTTGTAAAAATCCGTGCGATTACGCTGAGCTATACGAGCCGCGTGCGTTACATTTCCTT
This sequence comes from Neptunomonas phycophila, assembly GCF_001922575.1. Lineage (NCBI taxonomy): Bacteria > Pseudomonadati > Pseudomonadota > Gammaproteobacteria > Oceanospirillales > Oceanospirillaceae > Neptunomonas > Neptunomonas phycophila. Next base: position 1,073,767 of record NZ_MRCI01000001.1, read on the forward strand.
CCGTAACTTGTAACACTTGAATCAAATATTTCTTCTCAAATTCAGCCCTAGCATCGTTAAACGATGGAATAACATCTTCCTGGTTCGATGTGGCATTTTTAACCAAGCCTTCAGAAATAACCGGACTCGAAGCGAGAGCAACCACTTTTTCAATAACGTTTTCCAGTTGGCGAACGTTCCCCGGCCATGCTTTTTGAGCCAAGAGGTGTAAAGCACCAGGAGAAATATTCCGCACTTTACGGTTATGCTTCTTAGCCGCAATCGCTAAAAAGTGTCTTGCTAATACAGGTATGTCTTCAGGTCTGTCATGCAGTGGTGGTAAAACAAGGTTAACCACATTTAAGCGATAGAAGAGGTCCTCACGAAACTCTTTAGACTGCATAGCTTGTTCAAGGTTACGGTGAGTCGCTGAGATAACCCGAACATTAACGGGTATATCATTCACTGCGCCAACAGGGCGGATAACACGTTCTTGTAAAACACGAAGCAGCTTAACCTGTAACTGAATGGGCATATCGCCTATTTCATCGAGAAATAGCGTGCCACCCTCAGCCGCTTTAATTAGACCCGCGTGCTCAGAAACGGCACCCGTGAATGCCCCTTTACTGTGGCCAAATAATTCGCTTTCTAATAAGTGCTCAGGTACTGCCGCGCAATTTAAAGCCACAAAGCGCTGGTTTGCTCGGGGGCTAGCCATATGTATGGCGCGAGCGAGCAGCTCTTTGCCCGTGCCGCTAGGCCCTGTGATGAGTACGCTAATATCAGACTCGGCAACACGGTGGGCTTGGTCTAGCAACTGAATCATAGATGGGCTTTTAGTGATAATACCATCACGCCAGCGCGTGTCTCGACGTCGCTCAGCTGATACTAATGCCGCTTTAACCGTGTCCAGTAATTGAACTTTATCAATTGGTTTGGTCAAGAAGCCAAAAATACCTTGTTGAGTAGCTGATACCGCTTCTGGAATAGAGCCGTGAGCTGTAATAATAATAACAGGGACTGCTGGCCATTTTTGCTGAACGTATTTGAACAGCGTCATACCGTCCATTTCATCCATTAAAAGATCAGTTATGATCAAGTCAACAGGGTTTGTTGGCAGTGTACGTAGAGCTTCTTCACCACTTCTGGCAGTAATTACCTTATAACCAGAAGCTTCGAGCCGCATGGAGAGAAGCGATAGAATACTATCATCATCATCTACCAATAGAATGCGTGTGAGTTGCGTCATTCCTTAATGTTCCTCACGTTGACGTGTTATTGCTTGCTCAATCTCAGTAAGTGCGTCGATTTGTTCCTGCAGTTTGGCAATTGTCTTTTTTGCCTCTGCATATCTTGCATTTACTACATCCTTGGATTCGAGCTGTCGTAAGTTTGCCTGAGTCTGTCTGAACCTCAGATAAAGATACCTATCTGCATAGCATGTTTTACTTGGCAGTAAGGGGAGTTGTTTAAATAACCCCAATGCTGACCTTAGTGCCGTTTTATTACTTATTTCACTACTTAGCAAGTTTGCTTGGCGCGCAGTGTCATGTTTAAAGGCTTCAATAAGTGCTTTTTTTTGTTGTTTATCAGCTAGGATAAACGTGTGTTCATCGTCGAGGAAAACATGTAAATCGTTTTCTTTTACAAAGCACCCAGCTTGTTGAGCTTGTTCGACAGGTTCTTTTGCGGGATCAGAAAGCGTTGCGCATCCCGTAAACAGTGCCAAGCTAGTAAAAGCTAGACTATATTTTATTAACATCATACAGGTTCCAATGGAATCCTTAATCGGAAAACAATACATCCTTTTGAGTTCTCGATGAGGGTTAAATCTCCACTCATCGCACTTGCCGCTTCCTTTGCAATGCTTAAACCGATACCGGTCCCTTTCATGGACCCTGTTCGACGTTTACTGCCTTGAAAGAATGGCTCAAAAATACGCTGAGTGTCATCTTCAGGGATAGGTTGTCCTGAATTACTCACATCAATAATCAGATTGTCTTTAATGGTTTTGGTTCCAATACTGATCTGGCCATTCTTGTCAGTATAATATACCGCATTTGAAATCAAATTGTTTACTACTCTTTGCAACATTGATCGATCAACTTCAATTATGGGGGCGCTTTCGGGCACGGTAACCGTGAGATCTTTTTCGGCTATTAATAATTGTAAAGAAGAGAGTGAAGACATCACCAGCTTTTGTATATTTACTTTATCTTTTTTCAGAGTGTAAGACTGTTGGAGCTGGTTATAGTCTAACAGTTGTTCAATTAATGATTGAAGGTTTAAGCTACTGTTTCTTATTAGAGACACTACGTGTGTTTGTCTATTGTTAAGTGGGCCAGGGACTTGCTCTTCAAGTAAATCGGCACCTTCTCTGATTGTGGTCAGTGGTGTTTTTAGCTCGTGAGATATGTGTTGTATGAATTGACCTTTGGCCGCTTCAAGCTCCGTTAAGTGTGTGTCTAGCCATTGCAGTTGTTCATCAAGCTGCATGATTTCAGCTGGGCCTTTTAGAGGAGTGTTGGGTAGCGGTTCACGACGTCCAATGGCTTTAATTCGAGTGATGAGTCCGGCTATTGGTTTAGAAATAATTGTCGATAGTAGCAGCATCAAAATGAGGGTGGCGAATATTAACAGACCAGTTTGGATCCACAGTGCGTTGCGAGTTAGTTTGGCGTTTTCCTGAAGTTCTGAGAAACGAACTCCCATCTCCTTTACGTTGAGTTCAGCCAATTCGCGGCTCATTAATGGTAAATCATTAATAAACTCCGAGGCTGGGTTGTTTTCTATATTGTTTAAAATTTGAGTAAATTTAACCAGCGTCGTGTTTTTTTCAGTTAAAAAAGTTTGAACTGCTAGTAAATTCCGAAACGCGTTTATTTGTTCATTAAGCCTTTCTCTTAATGTATCTGATTGCACAATTTGATATTGGTTGGCCGAGCGCACTATGTCTTCTGCACTGCGTTCTAAGAGACTACCTTGTTGGCTCATCTCAATAGCGTTCTGGGTTTGAAGGTAGCTAAGTTGCAGTTGAGCTTCGAGAACGTCACTGGTTTTATAGAGCATAAAGCCAATGGGGGTGATGATAAGTATAAACGCAATCATCACTAATCGTTTGAGGGACCGAGGTTGCCAAAATGCATTAAAGGACATTGTTAGACTTCTTTCAGGAAATAAATGAATTATGCAGTGTTTCTCCTCATAGGTTAAGCGAGCCGTGAGGCTCGCAAGGAAAAGGTAGGTCTGCCTTCAATCAGAGCTGTATTAGCGCCGTGCTACCGAGTAGGTGTTTCAGTTGGCCGGTTATCATTGATTGAGGTGCGTTGAGTTCTTGGCTGCTTATATATCCATCCTTATTTAGGTCGAGTTCAAGAAAGTTTTCTGCGAAATTTAGATCCTCCATGGCTTCAATAAAGCTAAGGCGCTGATCATTATTTCTGTCTAATTTTTTCAGTAAGTGCTTTTTTTGAGCCTGTACTTTATGAGTACCATCTTGGTCTTTTTGTGTAGAAGCATTCGCCATCATTGCGTTTGACAGACAAATATTGCTAACCAAAACCGTGCTCAACGCTACTGTGATAAAGCGCATTATTTATTCTCCTTCCGATACTACAAAAGAGTGTATCAAAAAGCGTTCCATTATTTGAAAATGTATTATAAATCAGTGGTTTATGTTTTTTGTTTTTGAGGGAAGCTGTTGTGCGTGTTTAATAGTGTATCTATATGGATACATAGGTGGTGTTGCTAGAGTCTAGTCCTTACAAATCAAGGGCTTGTGGTGTATCAAAAAAGAGACAAGCTAGATTCTAGGAATCATCTTCATAAAGTTTTGAACGGTAGCGTCATAAGTTTCAGATGAGGGATTAGTCGCGCTCATTACGCGTAACCCCCAGATACTTGCGACCAGCGTCTTGGCAAGGCCGGTGCAATTCGCACGCTTGTCTATTTCACCGTTTTGTCTTGCTTGTAAAAGCGCATCTTTGATAAGGCTTTCTATTAGGCTTAAGTAGGCGATAACTTTTTTGACTATTTCGTCATTGCGATGAGCAAGCTCTAGTAAGGTATTCACCATAAGGCAGCCTTTGCCTGTGTTGTCGTGCTTCATTTCTTCCGCTATTTTAAGGAATAGCTGTTCGATTCCATCGATTGCATTTGGAGAGGTCGTTAGGCAGGATCTGATTCGTGCTAAGCTTCGATTCGCATAAACATCAATGACTTCTAAAAACAGTCCTTTCTTACTTTTGAAGGCACCGTATAGCGAGCCAGGCTGAAGCTCAGTCGCATCAACAAGCCGGTTAATTGAAGTGGCAGAATAACCTGTGCTCCAGAAAACATGCATGGCTTTATCGAGTACTTCTTGCCTATCAAATTCAGAGGGCCTTGACATGGCTTTACCTGTATTATTCTTATAGTTTATTTTATTTATGATACAAACCTTGGGTTTCGTCAACAATGAAGCGTAATTTATCCGGCCCGTTTTACTTATTACTACCTTTGTTCTTTTTGTCTGCTTGTTCTCCTATCAAGCCAAGTGTGGATAGTGACAAGCCTTACGAGTTTATACGTGGCGCTGTTATAAAAGATGATGATGGTTTTACAATCACGCCCTGTTTTAGCCAAACTAAACGACAATTAGTTGATACATCTGGCTTATTATCGCGACGATACAATGAACAATCCCCTACAAGTCGTTTGCCAGTTTATATGGAGCTTTGGGCCTATCAGCAGGTCGATCTGGCGTGGAATCTATACGGTGTCAACCTAGCTGGTGGTGGGAGTAAAGCCTGCAATACTGATTTACGAAATGTAGAGTACCGGGCAGGCGGTGTGAATCCAGTGTGGGTTGCCGATGTCTTTGGCGATCATATACGAGTCGAAATTATTCATGAATTGCGATCAATGACCTTCCCTATTTCAGAATCTCCCAGCTTACCTTTTACTTGGCAGTCGAGTATTACAGGTATTAAAGGACGCACTCATGATCTCGAAATGCAGTTTAGGCGCCAAACTTGTCGTGATGCGGTAGGGGCGTGGTATCCCTTGGTAGCTGAAGTTAACCTCGATGGTAAAGTGCTCAAAGGCTGCGCGCGCGAGGGAGACTTAATGAGTAGGTCGCTTCCGGGGCGTTACAGTAATGACCTAGCTCCTGATGAATCATTTGTTGTGTTGGACTTATTAGCGGGTCATCAAGCAAAACTATTGGTTGATTACCGCAATGGACAACCTTTGAGTATTTTAGAAGGTAATTGGCAGTTGAATAAAAGTGGCCGTTTAGAGTTGAACTTCGTCTCTGTTAATGGGCTAGCTCAACAAACAATACTTGTTATGCAGCGTAGCGCTAAAGGGGCTCTTGTGCCGTATGGCTATAGTGAGATCTTTGGTAATGCCTCATTAGCGCTGGAACGATCTGAGTAACGTTATTCCTTAAGCAGTGTATCTCGTGCTTGGTTTATCTGACTGGCTAAAAAATTACTTCCGCCTTGGTCTGGGTGAAGTTTTTGCATTAAGCGCTTATGCGCAGCAATAATCTCTGCGTGGCTTGCCTCTTCAGGTACGCCTAAGATATCAAGCGCTTCTTGACGAGAAAGGCTTCCATTATTGGGCTGTTGAGCTGTTTTCTTTGTTTTTCCTCGCAATAGAGTGCGTAAAAATGGAAAAACACGTAAAAGAAGAAAGCTATATTTTTTAACAAAAATAAGAGCCGTTAATAAGGCGGCTCCAAACCAATGAAGTCGGCCCGTTATCGTTAATATAACGATGAGAACCACCGCAATGATAAACAGTAGTTTTAACGTGGCTCTTGGTCGTTGTGCTGCCGGTTGGCGCTTTAGCCAAAACAGGCTGTAAATCAGAAGAGCGCATAAAATAACAATTACAAATGGGGTCATAGTCGTTTTCTAAATCATAGGAAGGATTAAGAGTAACGCGCTAAGCAGTCGAAAGAAAGCGCCCGTGTGTCTGTCACAAGGGCGCTGGTTGGGTAAATGGTAATTGGCTTGTAAGTGCTCTCTGCTGGATTACTCAGAGGATGCTTGTAATAACTCAAGACTGCTGGTTTTTGGTGTGCGATTCTCTTGCATGTACTTAGCTCGTTTTTTTGGTTTTAAATAGTGCATATCTACCAAGACTAACCCATCGACACAGTAATTAAAGCTGGCGTCTACTCCAAAGTCTAAAAAACGCACGCCGCCGGTTTCACACAGTTCGCTATACTGCTTAAACAATGTGGGGACGGAAGCACCCAAATAATCAAGTTGCTCACGTAAGCGTTTGAAGTCAGCTTTATAATCATTACCATCAAACAATGTGAAGATATTATCGGCTACCTCTGCGCTGATTCGGTAGGGGGAATTAGCTTTAGCCAGTAGCTCGGTATCATCAAAATAATGTTGATAAAACCAGACTAGTAAATCTTTAGCCGACTTAGGGTAACTATTGCTAAGGCTAACAGGGCCGAACATGTATCGAACATCGGGGTTTTTCTTGAGATAAGCGCCGATACCGTACCATAAGTACTCTAGGCTACGTTTCCCCCAATACTTAGGCTGAACAAAGCTTCTTCCTAATTCTATCCCTTGCTCGTAATAGGGGAGCATGGCATCAGAGTATTGAAATAGGCTAGCGCTATAGAGTGGGCTGCTTTTATCAAAGACAAGCTTGTGAGCTTCGGCTAGACGGTAAGCCCCTGCTATTTCTAAGTCATCTTCATCCCATAAGATAAGGTGGCGATAATAGTGATCATATTTATCAAGGTCCTTATTACGTCCGGTACCTTCACCAACGCAGCGAAATGAGACTTCACGTAAACGCCCTATTTCTTGCATGACAGCTGAATCGGGTTGATGGTCAAAAAGAAAGATCTTTTTCCCATCGGATGTTTCGCCTAAGAGCTCGGCGGATTTTAGCTCTTGTTTTAGCGCTTGCCTGTCTTGCGGATGTGCGATCGTTTTTTCTGTAACGAATAGCGGACTTTTGCGCTTTGCGATTCGGTATAAATGCTTGCGCAGTAACTTGGCTTTCTCGTTAAATGAAAGAGGAATGCTATCTATTTGGCTGCTGGGAATAGGCTCGCCGATTCTGATAGGTAGAGTTACCGATTGTTTGTTAAACATTTCATGAGCCAGCAGTAGTGCTGACATTGATTTGTTTAGATAGGAAATACCATAAAACAAGGGAGAGTTTTTGCCACCCACGTAAACAGGCAGAATGGGTGCGTTGGCCTTTTTAGCAAAGCGTAAAAAGCCACTATTCCATTTGCCGTCTTTAATGCCTGTTACTCCTGCTCGCGATACTTCGCCAGCGGGGAAGACTATGATAGCTTCTTCGTTTCGTAGTGAGTTGACTATACGAGCAATGTCTCGCTTCATAGTGCTTTTACCGAGGTTGTCGACTGGTAAAAACAATGAGTTGAGCTGATCAAAATGGCTTAATACATCGTTAGCAACAATACGTACATCACGCCTGACTTCTCCCACCATTTTTAATAAAGCTAAACCATCTAAGGCTCCAAGAGGGTGGTTTGCAACGATGACAACGCGTCCGGTTGATGGGATGTTGAGTCGATCCTTATTGCTGAGCGTGTATCCAAAGTTAAAGTAATCAAGAACGCAATCAACAAATTCAAACCCTGTTTTTTCCTCGTGTTCGCGTAGAAAACGATTGATTTCGTCTTCATGAATCAATTTGCGTAAGCAAAAAAGCGTGGAGTTACGTAAAGGCGCCGGTTTATTCGTAAAAGAAGGAAACTTAGATGTGAGCACCTGTTCAACATTGATCATCGGAGGACCCTGTAGCTTAACAACATGGTCGAGAAGATTATGGCAAGTATATGACGATGTGCTGACATAAAGATGACAGTTAGGTGACGCCTAGTCGGCGATTGAGAAACTATTTACTTAATGGTACTGTTTTTATATCCAGTGGTTGGTGGGCTTGATGAGAAAGATAATTCATTGCGATTGTGACTGTTTTTTTGCAGCGGTTGAGATGCGCGATAATCCAGATTACCGGGATATCCCTTTAGCGGTAGGGGGGCATTCCGATCGCCGTGGCGTTATAGCAACGTGTAACTATATCGCTCGAGGGTTTGGTGTGCGCTCTGCAATGCCAACAAAGACGGCTTTGCGATTGTGTCCTGATCTAAAAGTGATCCCCGGGCATATGGCTAAGTACCGGGAAGTATCAGCCCAAATTATGTCTATTTATCAAGAAGTGACCGATCTTATAGAGCCTTTGTCGTTGGATGAAGCTTATTTGGATGTATCAGCTTGTAATTTGTTCTCGGGTAGCGGGACTCGAATTGCGCAATGGTTGCGGGCCCAAGTCGCTGAAAAAACAGGCATCACAATTTCAGCCGGAGTCGCCCCCAATAAGTTTCTGGCAAAAATAGCCAGTGATTGGAATAAGCCTAATGGTTTATGTGTAATAGCCCCTAATGATGTGGAGGCGTTTTTAGCTACTTTACCGGTCAATAAATTGCATGGCGTGGGAAAGAAGACAGCTGAGCGCTTACACGCTATGTCCATATTTACTTGCGATGATGTAAAAGGAATACCACTTCATGAGCTAAGAGAGCATTTTGGGCAATTCGGTGAGCGTCTATATCATTTAAGCCGAGGCATTGATCATAGGCCGGTAACAAATGAACGAGAGCGAAAATCCATTAGCGTTGAGCACACCTTTGCTGAGGATTTGATGACCTTGGACGAATGTTGTGCCAAAATACCCCTATTATGCGGTGAACTACAGCAGCGCTACAGCAAATATCGCTCTGAAGCTGCCGTGGCAGGGTGTTTTGTTAAGGTAAAGTTTCATGACTTCACGCAAACCACCATCGAACAACAAGTCACCTATGAAGACGAGGCCTTATTTTCGCCTTTATTAGTTCAGGCTTGGCATCGTTCACAAAAACCTGTGCGTTTATTGGGCATTGGGTACCGGTTAACTAAGCAGAGCACGGATTTGCAGCAACAGCTGTCGCTCTGGTAAGCCTGGCATAGGCAAAACAAGGAAGTAATATGGATTTTTCACACATCGAAGAGCGCCTTTCTGCCTACAAACCTGACCCTGAGTTCAGAGATGATGCTGTAGGGCTTCAATGCTGCCAGTTGGCTTTTTCGGCGCTAAAAAATGGTGATTATGGGGTAGGTGCTATTTTGTTGGACCCTGACGGAGCCCCGTTGATTTTTTCTCAAAATGCCGTTTTTTCTGATGGGTTTTGCTCCTCTGGCCATGCCGAAATGAAATTGCTGGACCTATATGAAGCGTCTTATCGCTCAAAATATGAGCCAGATGAACTGAAATTAGTTGTTTCTCTAGAACCCTGCCCTATGTGTTTGTCTCGTCTTATCTTGAGTGGGATCGGTATCATCAAATATATGGTAGATGATGCAGTTGGAGGCATGGTTAATCGGATAGACCACATGCCGCCAGCTTGGAGAAATCTTGCCTCATTACAATCGTTTTACAGAGCGCATATCAGTTCTGATCTTAAGCTGTTAGCAAAAGATATTGCTCAAGCGCGTATGCCAGAATTACGCGCAAAATTGATGAACGAGCGTGTTGGTCAACATGAGTTTGAAGTCGTATTTGATAGCCATTAGCGTAGTTTAGTCTCTGGCTTTGAGCTGATTTTTATGGCGGACTGTATTCGCTAACAGGGTAAAGCGCGAGTATAGTTATACCTCGCGCTTGCTTTAACCGGCGGAGTTATTTAACCGATAATGCAGTCCCTTCAAATTTTATACCTGCCCAGCCGTCCTTGATGAAATTTCGAATATTACTGTGATCTGTGCCTTGCGGCGTATTGAGCACGTCCTGATAAAAGCGACCAAAACACAAAAGAGTCGCTTCTTGGGATAGCTCATTTAACTGTGCAAAGGCAAAGATTTTACAAGAGCCTTCATTTTGACCGGCGTCGTTAGTTACTTTGCTATCACCTGTACCATTACTAAAAGCGGTAGGTTGATAATTATAATGCTCATTGATGATGGTCATCGTGTCTTCGAAGTCGACACTTGAAGGGGTGCTTAATTTAGCTATGAAATCCGATACAGTCATTGTGTTATGTCCCATTACTTCAATAGTTTACAGGTGAAATGTGTGGGGTGTTTTACCATGCTTACAAGCATGAGTCATCTGAAGGCAAAGCGCTAACATAAAAAAAGCGACCTAATGGCCGCTTTTTGAATAGCGATTGAGCGAGATTAATGTTCCAAAATTTGGCTCAAGAACAATTGAGTACGCTCGTGCTGTGGGTTGTTGAAGAACTCATGAGGCTCGTTTTCTTCGATGATTTGACCAGCATCCATAAAGATAACTCGGTCGGCTACTGTTTTAGCAAACCCCATCTCATGGGTAACGCACAGCATAGTCATGCCTTCTTCAGCTAACTCAACCATAACGTCGAGTACTTCTTTAATCATTTCGGGGTCGAGTGCCGATGTTGGCTCATCAAATAGCATTACATCAGGGTTCATACATAATGAACGTGCGATAGCGACCCGCTGTTGTTGCCCACCGGATAATTGGCCAGGGTATTTTTTAGCTTGTTCAGGGATCTTAACACGCTCAAGGAACTGCATCGCTGTTGCTTCTGCTTCTGCACGCGGCACTTTTTTAACCCAAATCGGCGCTAAACAACAATTTTCCAATACGGTTAGGTGAGGGAAAAGGTTGAAGTGCTGAAACACCATGCCAACATCTTTACGAATGGTTTCGATGTTTTTTAAGTCGTTAGTTAAGGTGACATCATTGACGATTATATCGCCTTTTTGATGTTCTTCTAGACGGTTAATACTACGAATCATCGTAGATTTTCCTGAGCCGGATGGCCCACAAATAACGATACGTTCGCCGCGTTTCACATTTAAATTGATATTTTTTAGTACGTGGAAGTCGCCATACCATTTGTTGACATCACGCAGTTGGATCATTAATTTTTCAGCGTCTTTTGCTTGAGTACTCATATTTCTCTCCACCACGATCAGCGTGTGTTGTGGCCTGTTTGTAGGCGTTTTTCTAGGTTCTGGCTATAACGAGACATACTGAAACAGAACACCCAGAAAACCAGCGCTACAAAAATATAACCTTCAGTCGAGTAACCTAACCAATCTGGATCATTCAATGCTGCTTGCACAATGGCGAGGAGATCGAACAAACCGATGATCAAAACAAGACTGGTGTCTTTGAATAAGGCAATAAAAGTATTTACGATGCCCGGAATCATGAGCTTTAAAGCTTGTGGGAGGATGATAAAAATCATCTTTTTCCAATAGCCTAAACCCAGCGCATCCGCCGCTTCATATTGCCCTTTAGGGATAGCTTGTAAACCACCACGTACTACTTCGGCCATGTAAGCAGATTGGAACAATACAATACCAATCAAAGCGCGTAGTAGTTTGTCGAAGCTGATATCTTCAGGAACAAACAGAGGTAGCATTACCGACGCCATAAATAGCACGGTAATAAGCGGTACTCCTCGCCAGAATTCGATAAACACAACACAAAATGATTTAACGATAGGCATTTCAGAGCGACGTCCCAGCGCAAGTATTACGCCGAAAGGAAGTGCGGCAACGATACCTATTATTGCGAGTATCAATGTAAGGCTTAACCCTCCCCATTTGTGTGTTTCAACGACTTCTAGGCCAAAAGATCCACCATATAGAAGAAAGAAAGCAATCACAGGGAAAATGAAAAGAGTAAATATAGCCACTAAACCTTTGTAAGGCGTTTTATCAATAAGTAGCCAAGCAATGCAGGCTGCAAAAATGATAAAAGTAAGGTTGATGCGCCAGTAGTGCTCTTCTGGGTAGAAACCATACATGAATTGGTCTAAACGGTTGGTAATAAATACCCAACATGCGCCGCCGCTCGTGCAGGCTTCGCGACTTGTGCCTATCCAATCTGCTTTAATAAATGCCCAATCAATCGTTGGTATTAGAAAGCTAATAATAAAATAGCTTAAAACGATGGTCGCTATGCTATTTATTGGGCTGTTAAACAGGTTAGTTTTAAGCCAGCCAACTAAACCAGTAGATGTATTAGGAGCAGGTTGAGCTTCTTGTAATTCGTATTTCATATCGTCAGCCTCCTATCGCTCAACCAGCGCTTTGCGCGTGTTGTACCAGTTCATGAATATTGAGGTGAGAATACTCAGTAATAAGTAAACCGCCATAGTCATGAAGATGACTTCAATAGCTTGGCCTGTTTGGTTGAGAGTTGTGCCTGCAAAAACAGAAACAAGATCTGGATAACCGATAGCCGTAGCCAGTGATGAGTTTTTAGTTAAATTCAAGTACTGGCTAGTTAATGGAGGGATAATGACTCGTAGGGCCTGTGGCAAAATGATGAATCGTAATGTTCTGCCGCGGGGTAAACCCAACGCGCTGGCGGCTTCTAATTGACCATTGGGTACAGACAAAATACCACCACGAACGATTTCCGCAATAAACGAAGCAGTATAAATGGTGAGAGCAAACCAAAGTGCTATTAGCTCTGGTATTAGCGTCATGCCGCCACGGAAGTTAAAACCTTTCAGAGTAGGGTAGTCGACCGTAAAAGGCTGGCCCATTGCAAAGAAGGTGAGTGTGGGTAAAACAAGGATTAAGCCGATAGCTGTTTGCCAAACGGGGAAGCCTTGTCCGGTTTCTTCACGGCGTTTAGTAGCCCATGAGCGGATAACTAATGTAGCGATAATACCAAATGCAAGTGATAGCCATACTATACCTGAGCCATCTGAGCCTACTAGTTTCGGTAGATACAGGCCTCGTACGTTAAGGAAACCGCCCATAAACTCGTAGCTTTGACGAGGGCTGGGTAATGTACGAAGAACAGCAAAATACCAGAAGAAAATTTGCAGTAATAACGGGATATTACGGAAAATTTCTACGTAGATGCTACAAATTTTGTTGATAAGCCAGTTGTTGGACAAGCGGCCAACGCCGATAAAAAAGCCAAGGATGGTAGCGGCGATAATACCTAAAACCGACACCAATATCGTATTGAGTAAGCCAACTATAAAAGTGCGGCCGTATGTATCAGCTTCTGTGTATGGAATTAGTGTTTGTAAAATACCGAAGCCAGCTTGGTTGTTTAAGAAAGCAAAACCAGTCGTTATACCCCGTTGGTCTAAATTGGTTAAAGTATTGTTGATAATAGTGTAGAGAATACCCGCAAGTCCGGCGATCAGTAGCAACTGAAAGATAATTGCTCGTTTGCCTGGGTCATTCCAAAAATGACCAGATGCTGCGGTAGTCTCTGAGGTTAATCGATCAGATGCCGACATTTAACTCTCCAAGAAGAAGCAGGGGGTTGAGTTAACTCCCTGCCTGAAACGCATTGAGAAAAAGACATGAGCCTCAAGCCCATGTCTGTCTGACAATGATTAACGCATAGGTGGAGCGAATTGAAGACCACCTTCAGACCATAGTGCGTTTAGACCACGGCTGATTTTAAGCGCTGAACCTTCACCTACGTTGCGGTCGAAAGACTCACCGTAGTTGCCCACTTGTTTAACGATTTGGTATGCCCAATCGTCTGGTAAGTCCATGCCGCTACCTTTAGGGCCGTCGTTACCAACAAAGCGTCCAATGTTAGGGTTATCAGATGTTTTCATCTTGTCGATGTTAGCGGAAGTAAGACCTAGCTCTTCAGCGTTTACCATCGCATTATAAGACCACTTCACAATGTTGAACCAAGTATCGTCGCCTTGACGAACAACAGGGCCTAGTGGCTCTTTAGAAATAACTTCAGGCAGTACCATTGCATCTGAAGGGTTCTCTAACTTGATGCGTAAAGCGTAGAGTTGAGATTGGTCTGATGTTAGGACATCACAACGGCCGGATTCAAAACCTTTAACTGTTTGGTCTGAAGTGTCAAATACAACTGGTGAGTAGCTCATGCCAAGCATACGGAAATAATCAGCTAGGTTAAGCTCAGTTGTTGTACCCGCTTGGATACATACGGCCGCACCGTCTAGCTCTTTAGCGCTGCTTACACCCAGGTTTTTAGAAACCATGAAGCCTTGGCCGTCGTAGTAGTTTACGCCAGCAAAGTTAAGACCCAATGTAGTATCGCGTGTCTGAGTCCATGTAGTGTTACGAGAAAGGATATCGATCTCACCTGATTGTAAGGCGGTGAAACGCTCTTTAGCGGTTAATGGAATGTATTTAACTTTTGATGCGTCACCTAGAGTTGCAGCAGCAACGGCGCGACAGACATCTACATCCAGTCCTGTCCAAACACCTTTATCATCGGCTACCGAGAAACCAGGTAAACCTGTGCTTACACCACACTGCACAACACCACGTTCTTTAACAGCATCGAATGTGCCATCAGCCATTGCGGTGCCTGCGAAACCGGCAGAGATAATTGCAGTAGTGATTATGGTTTTTTTCAACATTGGATAAATCCTCCTGGGATCAGGGATATTTTTCTTCTGGATTTTAAGTTGTTGCTTTTAGTAGCAACCTTCGGGATGGAACAATGCAAGGGTCATACCTACTTTTTGTTATTGTTATATTTTTTATTAAACGTCGTGTAAATCAGCGGACTAAGTTACCGAGCGTTTCTGCTAACTAAGTTTCCAAAAATAAACATAGTTTTCAATGGATAAACTACGTAGGGGTAAACCCTTATTATCTTTTGGTCGTGACTGTTAGCTTATGGTACTAATGTTTCACTTTGGTGCGCCTGCACCATAATTACACATTAGCAGGTGCGTTGATTTAGTCAAATAAAACAGCGACTTTGGTACAGATAACAAAAAAGGCCCCTTAAGGACCTTTTTGTAGTTTTGTTTGCTGGCTATTTGATGCGCATGCCAGGTTGAGCGCCCTCATGCGGCTCTAAAATCCATAAGTCGCTCCCGCCAGGACCGGCAGCGAGTACCATGCCTTCGGACATGCCAAACTTCATTTTGCGTGGAGCCAAATTGGCTACCATCACTGTTAGCTTGCCTTCCAGTTGTTCAGGTGCATATGCTGATTTAATGCCAGCAAATACATTACGAGTTTCGCCACCAATGTCTAATGTAAGCTGTAAAAGCTTTTTGGCCCCTTCGACATGCTCAGCTTTTACGATTTTAGCAATTCGTAAATCCACTTTGGCAAACTCGTCAAACGTAATCGTATCTGCGACCGGTTCTTTTGACAGTTCGGAGTCTTGTTGAGTGGCCGCAGGGCTGGCGGTAGCGGCTAACGTCTCGCGACTTTCTTCTGTCATTTTTGCGACAGTGTCAGCTTCAACGCGCTGCATGAGCGGTTTAAATTTATTGATTGTGTGATCCAATAAAGGCGTTTGAATGCTGTCCCATTGCATATCTTCAACATTGAGGAATGCTTTTACCTCTTCAGAAATTTGAGGAAGTACAGGTGTTAGATAAGTACAAATCACCCGGAAAAGATTGATCCCTAATGAGCAGCAATCTTGTACGGCTTGTTCTTGACCTGCTTGTTTAGCAAGTACCCAAGGCTCTGCACCATCGATATATTGGTTGGCTTTGTCTGCGATTGCCATAATTTCACGCATTGCGCGGCTATACTCACGGCTTTCGTAAGCTTGGGCTATTTTATCACCCGCAGCTACAGCTTCTGCATACAGGTTATTATCGGGTAATTGGCTAGATAATTGTCCGCCGGAAAGCTTACGGATAAAGCCTGCGCAGCGTGATGCTATGTTGACGACTTTGTTGACTAAGTCAGCATTGACGCGCATACGAAAATCTTCGAGATTTAGGTCGATGTCATCGATACCAGAACCTAGTTTGGCTGCAAAGTAATAACGAAGGTACTCTGGGCGTAAATGGTTTAGGTACGTCTCGGCCATGATAAAAGTACCACGAGACTTAGACATTTTTTGCCCATCTACCGTTAAGAAGCCATGGCAAAAAACACCGTTTGGCTTTCTAAAACCAGATCCCTCAAGCAGGGCTGGCCAGAATAAAGTGTGGAAGTAGGCAATGTCTTTACCGATAAAGTGATACAACTCGGTGGTTGAGTCGGCATTCCAATACTCGTCAAAGTCGACATCATTTTTTACGCACCAGTTTTTGAAACTAGCCATGTAACCTATTGGGGCATCTAGCCATACGTAAAAATATTTACCTGGTGCATCTGGAATCTCAAAGCCCCAGTAGGGTGCATCGCGCGATATATCCCAGTTTTGAAGACCAGACTCAAACCATTCGTTGAGTTTGTGGATCATTTGTTCTTGCACATGATTGTCGACCCAATCACGAAGGAACGCTTCAAAATCTCCTAATTTGAAAAAGTAATGCTCAGATTCCTTTTCGATTGGTTTTGCGCCAGACACAGCCGAGTAAGCGTTTTTGAGTTCTACTGGGCTGTACGTTGCCCCACATTTTTCACATGAGTCGCCATATTGATCAGCAGCACCACATTTAGGGCACTCGCCTTTCACAAAACGATCAGGTAGAAACATCTCTTTTTCAGGATCATAGGCTTGGGTAATTGTTTTACGCGCAATATGGCCTTTATCCCGCAGGCGGGTATAAATGAGAGAGGAGAACTCACGGTTCTCATCTGAATGTGTTGAGTAATAGTTGTCAAACCCAACCATAAAGCCAGCAAAGTCTCGTTGGTGCTCTTGGCTGACTTGATCAATGAGTGCTTGCGGGTTGATACCCATTTGATCAGCTTTGAGCATTATTGGTGTGCCGTGAGCATCATCAGCACAAACATAAGTGCATTGATGACCGCGTTGCTTTTGGAAGCGGACCCATATGTCGGTTTGAATATACTCGACTAAGTGGCCTAAATGGATAGGTCCATTGGCGTATGGGAGGGCGCTTGTAACAAGGATTTTTCGCTGCGTATCTGACATGGTTTCCAACAATGATTAGCGTGATTGGATGCAAAGAACTGTAGTTTACGGTTTTCGTTGATTTTTATGAACATAATATATGAATTTAGTGGAAATTTTGTACATCCTCGTCTAGAACTAATAGTGTTTGCCTGTTTATATTTTGCTAAGGGGGCTCCGGGATGGAGGCTGGTAACATGCGGATTACGTTAGAAAAAAGCATTTTAGTGTGTAACTCCGCATCGATTGATAATGATGAGATAAATTTAGTCGCTGATTTAAACAGCTGGTTTGTGTCGCGTGTTTCATCGATCGATGAGCTTACTAAAAGGATCGAGAGTGAACATTTTGATGTATTAATTGTTGGGTTATCAGAAAGCCCGGATCGTACGTTGAATGCGCTAACTGATATCATTCGAATCCGACCGGAGACTATCCGTATTGTCGTTTCTGGTCATCTTTCACCTGTTTTGGCCGCTCGCGTTGCCGAAGTGGCGCATTCATCGCTACAAGAAGGTTGTGGTGAAATTGAAATCTCACAAGCTGTAGAACAAGCACTTAAAACAAGTGCGATGATCAATAAAAAAGAAATTCGTGAAGTGATTGGTCGTGTAAAACGTCTTCCTTCCTTACCCGATGTATATCAAGAGCTTAATCAAGCTTTGATTAATGGAAACTCCAGTGCAAAAGAGATAGCGGGCATTATCCAGCGTGATGCCGTTATGTCGGCAAAAGTACTTCAGTTAGTGAATTCGGCTTTTTTTGGTTTAGAACGACATATTTACCGATTAAACGAAGCTGTAACGATTCTAGGTGTGAGGCAAATCCGCGATTTGGCGTTGTCTCATCATTTATTCGAAGCCTTCCCTCAAGATGGTAGTTGGAGTAGTTTTTCGTTCGCACAAATTCAAACTCGTTCGCTAACTGTGGCGCGTTTTGCGCAGAATATATGCCGTGCGGTTAAAGCGGATCGTCATATTCAAGGGCTCGCTTTTTTGGCAGGGCTGCTACATGATTTTGGGATGATTGTATTGGCATCTAATGATCCTGAAAAATACAGATCAGTGATGGAAAAGGCCGCTGAGTTAAAGCAACCTTTATATGCACTTGAGAAACTAGATCTAGGTGTGTCTCACGCAGAAGCAGGGGCTTATCTGCTTGGGTTGTGGAATTTGCCGCCAAAAGTTGTCGAAGCCGTGTTGTTTCATCATTTTCCTAACAGCTGTCCGTCTAATGAGTTTCAACCGCTGACCGCAGTGCACATAGCTGACTCCCTGTTGCCTCCGGTAGGAACCGTAATTGACTGTCGTGTTACCAGTCAGATATCTATTAAATATCTTGAGCGATTGGGGCTAAAAGGTGAACTTAATTATTGGGAAATGATGGCGGGTGAATACCGTGATCGTATGGATGGAGTATAGCGAGCGCTATTGTCGTTGCACTTGCTTGTTGCCCTGATAGAATGCCCGCCCTTGGGCATTTTTTATTTTAATCTTTACATTTGGGGTTCTCGATGGCACTTCCTGATATTCAGCCGTCTCAATATGACAATCTTTTAGCGACTAAAGTGGCTGGTGTGCAGGCGCAGTTTTCAGCGTTCGATGTGCCTTCGGTTGAGGTCTTCGAATCTCCCAAGACTCACTATCGCTTACGCGCTGAGTTTCGTGTGTGGCATGATGGCGATGACCTCTATTATGTTATGTTTGAACCCGGTGATAATAAAAATCCGATTCGCTTAGATGAGTGCACAATGGTTTCGCCGCGCATCCATGACATGATGTTCGAACTAATAGCCGTCATAAAAGCGGATCCGGCCATTCGTTTTAAGCTTTTTCAAATTGATTTTTTAAGTACTCTATCGGGTGAGCTGCTGGTTAGCTTGCTTTATCATCGTCCTATCGATGATGCGTGGAAGGCTGCCATTGAGCCTCTTCGCGAACGTTTTGGTATCGATATCGTCGGTCGGTCGCGTAAAAAGAAGCTGATCGTCGAGCGCGATTTTGTGATGGAAACGTTAGTGATTAATGGCCGTGAGTATCATTATAAACAAGTAGAAAACAGCTTCACTCAGCCTAACGGCATTGTCTGCCAAAAGATGATTGAGTGGGCGCTAGATGTGACTCAGCATGCCTCTGGTGACTTGGTTGAGTTCTATTGCGGAAGTGGTAATTTTACTTTGCCGTTGGCGCAAAACTTTCGACGTGTTGTCGCTTGCGAAATCTCTAAAACCTCTGTGCGAGCCGCTGAAGAAAACATAGCACGCAATAACATCGATAACCTTAATGTACTTCGTATGCCTTCGGAAGATCTAACCGCGGTACTGCAAGGTAAAAAAGAAACCCGTAAAGTTGCCGGTTTAGATTTGAATCAATGTGAGTTTAGCACTGTGTTGGTTGATCCTCCTCGGTCGGGGCTCGATGTTGAAACTATCAAGCAAGTGAAACTGTACGATAATATCGTCTATATCAGTTGTAACCCCGAGACCTTGTATGAAAATTTGCAGTCCATTACGCAGACCCACCGAGTTGAACGCTTTGCGGTATTCGATCAGTTCCCCTATACACACCATTTAGAGTGCGGCGTTTATCTCGTTCGTAAATAAATTTATAGGTTCACTTTTTCTTTATACGCTATAGCTTGATAATTAAACAGTGTTCAATTATATTTTGAACACTGTTTAATTGGGTAGGCTGGTGAATGGCTAGAAGAAATGATCACACTAAAGAGGAGCTAAGGGAACTGGCTCTCAATGCGGCTGAAGCGCTGGTAGCAAAAGAAGGCTTGTCGGGCTTGTCTGCTAGAAAAGTGGCTGCGTCCATTGGCTATTCAGCTGGCTCTCTATATCAACTGTTTGCGAGCATTGATGAGTTATGCTGGGAGCTCAACAGTCGCACTTTGTCGGTACTCTTGCAGCAATTGGTTGAGTCTGAACAACCTTGTGCGGCCCAAGAGCAATTGCACGCGTATGCGCTGTGTTACTACGAGTTTGCCATACGGCATACAAGCTCTTGGTCATTGTTGTTTGAACATAAATCCTCTACCTGCGATGCGTTACCTGTTAAGTTGACAGCACAAATTGAGGATTTATTTGCGCAAATTGAACGTCCTTTGATGCATTTGAATAAAAACAAAACACCCAAAGAAGTTGCGCTCGCCGCTAAGACGTTATGGAGCGGAGTCCATGGTATTACCACATTAGCCGTTAACCGAAAGTTATTTTTATCGATCGATGGCGCAGAAATCGCGATGCTAGATTGCTTAATTTCCTCTTTTTTAGAGGGTTGGTGTAAGGAGAAACCAGCGTGTTAACACTTTTAAAAATCCCTGGGTTTTTGGCGTTTTTGATGGTTGCATTTTTAAATGCATTTGTTGATTTGGGCCATAAAATCATCATACAAAATACATTGTTTAAGTCGTTTGATGGTGATCAGCAGATTATTTTGACAGCTGTCGTTAATGCGCTGATTTTATTGCCTTTTATATTGATGTTGTCTCCTTCAGGTTTCATATCTACGCGTTTTTCTAAACCGACTGTCATGCGTTGGGCGGCGCGCAGTGCTGTTGTTATTACTTCACTGATTACCCTGAGCTATTACCAAGGTTGGTTTGAACTGTCGTTTGCGCTGACTTTTTTGCTAGCACTACAGAGCGCGGTATATTCGCCTGCCAAGTATGGCTTTATTCGTGATCTATTGGGTGCTGATCGCTTGAGCGAGGGTAACGGTTGGATCCAGTCGGTAACGATGGTGGCGATCCTGTCAGGTATCGTAGTGTTTTCATTGATGTTTGAAGGACGTTTAGCGAGTGGCTCCTTGGGGCTTCCCCCTGACCAAATACTGACTCAGATTGCGCCTTTGGGATGGTTTTTGATTGCATTCGCCGTGTTCGAGGCCGTTATGGCGCAACGTTTGCCGAATCATGTCCCCGAGAGTCCGCATGTTGCATTTGATTGGTCGGGCTATACTCGTGGACGTTTGTTGCGTGCAAATATGAAGGCACTGTGGGGCCGTCGGCGGGTAATAGAGTCAGTATTTGGCCTGGCTGTGTTTTGGACAATTAGCCAAATCATGCTGGCGGTTTTTCCGACGTATGCTGAGCAGAATCTGGGTGAAACCAATACGTTTATTATTCAAGGGGCAATGGCGCTGGCTGGGATTGGTATTATGATCGGCTCGGCGATCGCAGGTCGGTTATCTCACCAGCATATTAATACCGGGCTTATTCCACTAGGTGCGTTGGGCGTTGCGCTGGGGTTGTGGTTGCTCCCATCGGCTACATCAATGATTTTTTCAGCAGGGATGTTCTTTTTAATTGGCGTTAGTGGGGCGCTAATGATTATCCCTTTAAACGCATTAATTCAGTTTCATGCTCCAGAAAAACAGTTGAGCACAGTATTGGCGGGTAATAATTTTATTCAAAATATTGCCATGATAGCCGGTCTCATGGTGACAGTTGTCGCGTCGGTCATGGCGTTAGGAGCTGGATGGCTCTTATATCTTCTTGCGGGCGTGGCTACGTTAGGTGCATTTCATGCGGTTAAGCAGTTGCCTGAAGCGCTGATCCGCTTGCTCGTGTCTACAATCATTCGTCGTAAATATAACCTCAAAGTGTTGGGCTTCCATAATTTAGCAGCTGAAGGGCAGGGCATGCTGCTTTTGGGAAATCATATTAGTTGGTTGGATTGGGCAATGATTCAAATGGCTTGCCCTCGTCATATTCACTTTGTGATGGAGCGATCAATTTACGAACGTTGGTACCTAAAGTGGTTTCTTAATGCGTATAAGGTAATTCCTATTTCGGGCGGGCATAGCCGTAAAGCACTCGAAGATGTTAACCAGCTGCTAAAAGAAGGCGCCGTAGTCTGCCTGTTTCCTGAAGGTGCTATAAGTCACACTGGGCAATTGGGGGAGTTTAAGCGCGGATTTGAAATAGCTGCTAAGGACAGTAATGCGGTTATTGTGCCTTTTTATCTTCGCGGACTTTGGGGTAGTCGTTTTTCTCGATCGGGTAGTAAGCTTCAAGAGACCTCTAAAGGCGGGATGAAGCGAGATGTAATCGTTGCATACGGCGAAGCGATGAATGCAGATTCAACGGCGGCTCAAGTGAAGCAAAAGGTATTTGAGTTGTCGATTAGTGCATGGCAAACATATACAGATACTTTGCCTTGTATAGATAAAGCCTTTGTTCAAACTATGAAGGCGGCCCCCGCTGCTTGGGCAATCACGGATGTTGAAGGGCAGCCATTAAGCCATAGTCGATTGCTAACGGCAGTACTGCTGTTTAGAAAGCACATAAAGCGACTTAAGGGACAAAATATCGGCGTTCTTGTACCGACAAGCTCGGGCGGTGCCATAGCCAATATGGCCGGATTAATGGCAGGCAAAACGATTGTTAATCTAAATTATACCGCCTCAGAGGAAGCGGTCGGTGCAGCGATAGAACAGGCTGAGATTAACACCGTAATCACTTCAAAATTGTTTATGGCACGCCTCAAAACAAAAGGGTTTGCCATAGGAGAATGGCTAGATGGTTGTGAAGTTGTTTATTTAGAAGATGTTCGCGATACATTCACTGCCGCTAGCCGCTTGCGAATGTTAGCCTTGGTCAAGCTATTGCCAGCAAGCTTGATTAGTCTTTTATATTGTCGTTCAAAAGCGTTGGATGATACTGCCGCGATTCTCTTCTCATCTGGGAGTGAGGGGTTGCCCAAAGGCGTGATGCTTAGCCATCGCAATATTATGGCTAATGCGAAGCAAATTGCAGATGTGCTGAATATGACAGATGATGATGTGGTTATGGCATCTCTGCCTCTTTTCCATGCATTTGGATTGACGGCTACTTGTTATATGCCATTAATTTCTGGTGTTCCTATGGTGTGTCAACCCGACCCCACCGATGCTGTGGCCGTTGGTAAAGGCGTAGCACGTTATCGAGCGACGCTCTTGTTTGGAACGTCAACTTTCTTCCGTTTGTACTCTCGTAATAAAAAATTACTACCCGAGATGTTCCGTAGTTTACGTATTACCGTATCTGGCGCTGAAAAATTGCAACCCGAAGTTAGGGAGCAATTTGAGCTGCGTTTTAAGACAGAAATTGTAGAAGGTTATGGTTGTACGGAAACCACACCGGTGGCTGGTGTTAATTTACCTGATTATTTAGATACGCAATGGTGGCGGCTTCAAAAAGGTAATAAAGCAGGCACTATCGGAATGGCGTTGCCAGGCTCCATGTTTCGGGTGGTTGATCCTGATACTCTGGAGACACTTCCTACCGGAGAGGCGGGGCTGATTCTGATTGGTGGTACACAAATCATGAAGGGCTATTTAAATAACCCTGAGAAAACTCAGGATGTGATTGTGCTGCGTGATGGTGTCCGTTGGTACAAAAGTGGCGACAAGGGGTGGTTAGACGAAGATGGCTTCCTGACTATCGTCGACCGTTATAGTCGTTTTGCCAAATTAGGTGGTGAGATGGTTGGCTTGTCCGATATTGAGGCGCGTGCCAAGAAGGCTCTAGCCTTGCCCGAAACGCCGATGGTTGCCGTTAACTTACCGGACAGTAAGAAAGGTGAAAAGGTCGTGTTGCTTATCGAAGGAGAGGGTGATAGCTCAGAGGCGCGCAAACGGATGGTCGATTCAGGAATGCCGGGGTTAATGATTCCTAGCAGTATTTATTTTGTGGAGTCAGTTCCTGTGTTAGGAAGCGGTAAAACAGACTTCGGGGCTGCTAAAAAGATGGCGCTCTCATGCAGTTGACTGATGCTTTAGCGGTTGTGCTTGAGCACTTGGCTAGTCATGAGTTAGATTCACTGTCATAATAGCTGACTAAATTACTTGGTTTTAATGCCATGGCTTAACAGCGATGGTAAACAACGTGGAGATAAGTATGCCGGCTGCTGCAAAATCAAATGGTCTTCCTGGTGTTAAAAAAGTTATTGCTGTGGCATCGGGTAAAGGGGGAGTTGGTAAATCAACTACCACTGCTAATTTAGCGCTTGCGTTAGCCGCAGGTGGTGCGCGTGTCGGAGTATTAGACGCTGACATCTACGGTCCTAGTCAAGGCATGATGCTGGGTATTCCGGCCGGTATTCGCCCAGAACCTGTGGGCGAGAATGGTATGAAACCAGTTGTGGTGCTTGGTTTGCAGGCGATGTCCATCAGCTTATTGATTGATGAAAATACACCTATGGTATGGCGTGGCCCTATGGCCAGTGGTGCTTTGCAGCAGCTAGCCACTCAGACGCAATGGGATGATTTAGATTATCTAGTTATTGATATGCCACCTGGTACTGGTGACATACAATTAACCTTGGCGCAAAAAGTGGCTGTAGATGGGGCGGTTATCGTTACGACACCGCAAGATATCGCTTTGCTTGATGCCAAAAAAGGGATCGAAATGTTCCGTAAAGTTGATATTCCTGTTTTAGGAGTCATCGAAAATATGAGTACTCATGTGTGTAGCCAGTGCGGCCATGAAGAGCATATTTTTGGTGCGGGCGGGGGTGAGAAAATTGCTCAAGGCTACGATACGGAACTTTTGGGCAGTTTGCCGTTAACGTTACAAATACGAGAACAGGCTGATAACGGTAAACCAACTGTCTTCGCTGAGCCAGAATCGGAGATAGCACAGCGATATAAAGCGATTGCACAGCAGGTTGTAAAGCAATTGGAGAAGCTCGACGCTGAGCCTTCATCCGTTCCTTTTATAGAAGTTTGTGATGATTAGCCAACAAAACTGAGCGTTTGTGCTGTAAAGCGCCCTCGTTATAAGAAAAGCCGCATTAATATCGATGATATATGCGGCTTTTTTTTACGAAAAAAGTTACAATTAGCGGCTTTTAATTTTTTTGGGTATCGGAACAGGTTTATGGGTATTAAGTCAGACAGCTGGATTCGCCAAATGGCGGAAGAACACGAAATGATTTCTCCGTTTGAGGCGAACCAAGTCCGCCATACGGCTAACGGACCTATCGTTTCTTACGGTACATCAAGTTATGGTTATGATGTTCGCTGTGCTGACGAATTTAAAATCTTTACCAATATAAACTCATCAATTGTGGACCCAAAAGATTTTGATGAAGGCAGCTTTGTCGATATCAAATCGGATGTATGTATTATTCCGCCTAACTCTTTTGCTTTGGCGCGTACAGTTGAATACTTTAAAATCCCCCGTGATGTGTTAACTATTTGTTTAGGTAAAAGCACCTATGCGCGTTGCGGTATCATCGTGAACGTGACTCCATTAGAGCCAGAGTGGGAAGGGCATGTGACTTTAGAGTTTTCGAACACTACACCGCTACCTGCAAAAATATACGCTAATGAAGGCGTGGCTCAAATGCTATTTTTAGGTGCTGCCCAAGTCTGCGAAACATCGTATCGTGACCGTAAAGGTAAGTACCAAGGTCAAACTGGTGTAGTGGTTCCTCGTACTTAAGATGATGCAAACAAACCAACAACAAATTCTGGATTTCTGGGCGCAGGTGGAGCTGACAATTGATCAGCTTTTGCATAGCCGAGATGAAAACCAATTTGATGCAGATGCACTGTTAACTGAGTATCGTGACACGCTGCAAAAAATTGATCAAAACCTTACTTTTCATTTTGAACGAGATGAAGATGAAGGGCCGATTGAAATGATCTTTGGATGTGATGGCTATCCAGAATCTATTCACGCTGTATTATCGTTGGTGGGGGCGGCGCCTGCTTTATCAGGAATTCGCTTCAAAGCATTCAACCATCGCTACGACCCAATACCAAACTTTATTAACGTGGCTGATGAAGTATGCGAATTGCGGGATTATTGGTACTCTTTGAACAGTATTGATAATAAGCTGCATTTGGCTATTTACATGCAAGAACCGCCGTCTATGTTAGATATGGATCCGCGCGTCGAAGCTGTGATGATTTTTTTAGACGCGCTAATCGGTGAGTATGAACTTATGACACGGGTTTGGGCGCTGGATTGGCTCAATTTGCCGGTAGACCCAATTGATTATGGGTTGAAGCCATTGGCTGAGTTACGTGATTCGTTTGATCGTTTAAAATCGGGCGTACCTGCAATCGGCATTATGATTCACTAAGATCAATGATGGCCCATCACTCAATTGTTGGTCTGTGCCTAGACAGTGCAATAAAATATTTCATTACACCCTTGAGTTCTCAGGGGTTACATCCATATAAGTCTTAAGAAAAAAGCTTAACTTACGTACGCGACCATGCTATCTATAATCGAATAGCACGCGGGTCGCTATTGCCTTGATTAGAATTACTTGCTTTGGAAATGTATTAATATGAGCCAGATTTTATCAGAAATCCTGCAGGGCTTAGAAACTGAATATCTGCAGCGTATGAGCAATCTTGGCCTAAGTGAGGGTAAGGATGCGTATGCTACGGCTGAATCCCTTTGCCATGAGAAGCTGTATTTAGGAAGTGATTTGCTGGCTAAGATCATTTCTCAGGATCCAACTCTGCTGGCCGCTCGTGCGGGTGAGCTTATCACTGATCCAAAAGAGCAAGATAATCCTTCTGTCGGTATTATTATTTGCAGCAACATTGTAGAGGCAGCTTTTGAGGGGTTGCTGGGGGTTGCATTCGAGCAAGGCTGGTTAGAGATCGATGATCAAGGCCGGATCGTTAGTGATCTGGGAGACCTCAATGTTGTATTCCCGATAACCGAGGATTACAGTCGGTCGTCTACCGCAATTGAAAATGTTAGTAGCCGTAAAAAGAGTCGTCTAAACCAGATTTTTCAAGCAGCAGAGCAAGAATATATCCAGCTATTGGACAACGAGGCTCATGATGCATATACGCTTGCATTACAGGTATCCGGTAACTACGCTATTTTTGCTCCTGACGATATAGCTCCCTTGATTGAAGAAAACCCATTGCTTTTAGGTTTGCGCCCCGATGAGCTAAAAAATGATGAAATGTTTGCGGGGGATCCGCCTGCTGGGATTATTATCAGTGGTCACCTAACCAGTATCCTGCTTGAGCAATTATTGACGCTGGCAGAAGAAAGAGGGTGTTTAGCGCATGACAGCACAGGGCATATGATTGTTCCTGAGGGGGAAGAGGACAACCCCGTTATTCATTGAGGTGTTCTCTTAGACAATAAAAAACCGGCTTGATATGCCGGTTTTTTATTATGTGTGGTGATCAGCTGGATTGTGAGCTGTCGCCTTATTCTGGTTGAGTAATTAACCACTCGTCTAGCCCTTTGATATCGGCAGGGCTCAGACTACCTATTTGTTGTTTCAATGCAAACAAGTTAGCTATATAGCCAAAACGGGCCGCTGCATAATCACGTTTAGCGGCATAAAGCGCTTGTTCGGCTGTTAAAACATCGACAACGTTTCGAGTCCCTACATTAAAACCTTCGCTGGTTGCATCTAATGAGGCTTGGCTGGATATGATGCTTTGGCGGCGTGCTGAAACACTCAAAACACTGGTTTCAATATCGCGCAGCAAACTACGGGTAGATTGTTTTACATCGCGGTAAGTGTCTTCAAAACTGTGATGTGCGACATCCAGTTCAGCATAGGCCTGGCGCGTTTGTGATTGGATAGCTCCACCTTGGAAAAGAGGTACGCTTAATGACAGGCCAACCACTTTTGAAGTTACCCAGCCATCTACCCAGCCTACTCGAGTGCTGGAGCCATTGTCGCGATCATAAGTGGCATTGAAATCAAGAGTAGGAAGGTGACCAGATTTGGCAGCTTGTGCGGCTCGGCGGCTAGCGTCGATGCCGAAACTAGCTACCTGTAAACCAATATTGTTTTCAAGTGCTGCATCAACCCATTCTTCGGGTGTTGCTGGCTCCGGCTGCTGGATAGGGTAATCTTCGCTTAGCTCGTCAATATCGGTAACCTGTTCGCCAATAATGCGCTCAAGTGCTTCAAAACTGTTATCAAGAGCGCCTTTAGATTCAATTAGGCTGACCCGAGCCGCATCATAAGAGGCTTTGGCTTCTTGCACATCGGTAATGGCAATAAGTCCCACTTCAAACTGTGCATTGACCTGATCCAATCGACGTTTGATGGCTCTTTCTTGTGCTTGAGCTGTTTCTAAATTGCTCTTGGCGTTGAGTACGGTGAGGTATCCATTAACCACTCGTAAAATTAAGTTTTGCTGTGCAAGATCAAAACTTAGGGCCGCTTGCTTATCGAGGATTTGGCCGCGCTTGAAGGCAAACCATTTTGCCGCCGAAAAGACGGGCTGAACCAAGCTAACCGAATAGCCATGGTTGTTATAGTTAATAACGGACGTATTGTAATAAGTTGTATCTGCCGTGCCGTTAATGCTTGGTAGTAGTGCTGCTTTGGCCTGAGGGAGTATTTCTTGGTTGGAGCGTAGTGTGGCTTCGGCAACTTTTAGTTGAGCGTCGTTGTATAACGCTTTCTGATATATTTCTTCTAGCGCGGCAGCGGAGCTTGATAGTGAGGTGCCAAGTAAACAGCTCGCAGCGGCGTAACGAAGTAGAGCAGCGACAGGTTTCATAAGTGGAATCCTTTAACCGAGTGCGCAGTGCCTATTTTGTAATAGATTAGCGTCACATCCGTCGTTGTTATGCAAAATCGAATGGCTGTTAGCATACCATGTTTGCAGGCCCTGTTAAGGCCTTATATTTGCAGCAATTTGTTGCGATTAGGGTATGTTTTAATTGATAGGCATAATTGAAGATACGGTGTAAAAAGCCATCTAAGAAATAAAAAAGCCGAACATATTGCTCGGCTTTGATATTGCTAAACATAGCTTAGCTTTCTAGTGCTTTTTTAATGCGTGCAATAGCATCTTTAAGTACATCCATGCTGGTAGCAAAGGATAATCGCATATTACCTGCAGCGCCAAATGCGGATCCCGGTACTAGAGCAACTCCGGCTTCGCCTAACAAGAATTCGGCCAGCTCAATGTCGTTATTGAAACGGTCATCGTTATCAATAACGTGTTGAAAACTAGGGAAAGCATAAAAGGTGCCATCAGCGGGGATACATTCAACCCCCTTGATCTCGTTAAGGGCTGCTACAACGTAATTGTGACGCTCTTTAAACGCAATAACCATGTCTTTTACACAATCGTTTCCGCCTTCTAAAGCTGCCTGAGATGCAACTTGAGAGATTGAAGTCGGGTTTGATGTGCTTTGCGATTGAATCTTCTTCATCGCGCCAATAAGTTTGGCCGGCCCTGCCGCATATCCAATACGCCAACCTGTCATAGAAAAAGCTTTAGATACGCCGTTTAATACGATAGTGCGGTCATAAAGGTTTGGGCATGCATTTAAAATATTTACAAACGGCTCATCGTTAAAGCGGATATGTTCGTACATATCATCAGTAGCGATTAAGACATCGGGGTATTTAGCTAACACTTCACCCAAGGCTTTTAGCTCACTTAGCGAGTAAGCAACGCCAGTTGGGTTCGATGGGCTGTTTAAGACAACTAATCGAGTGCGAGGTGTAATAGCCTCTTCTAATTGCTCAGGTGTAATTTTGAAGCGCTGCTCTTGCGTAGTGGTGATAATGACGGGTTTGCCGTCAGCCACTAGCACCATGTCGGGGTAAGACACCCAGTAAGGGGCAGGAATAATGACTTCGTCGCCTTCATTTAACAGGGCCAGTGATAAATTGAAAAAGCTTTGTTTGCCCCCGCAAGAAACCAAAATTTGGTTAGCTTGGTAGCTTAGGCCGTTCTCGTTCTGAAATTTATTAATAATGGCTTTTTTCAGACCCGGTGTACCGTCAACAGCTGTGTACTTAGTAAAACCGTTATTAAGGGCTTCAATAGCTGCATTTTTAATGTGATCAGGTGTGTCAAAGTCAGGCTCGCCTGCACCTAAGCCAATAATATCCTTACCCTCGGCACGCAGTTCGGCAGCGCGATTAGTCACGGCAAGAGTAGGGGAGGGTTTGATACTGTTTACGCGGTCTGAAAGTAGAACGTCCAATTCATAGTCCTCTATGAAATTATATAAGCTGAGAGACGCTATTTTTTAGCAACCAAAGTATATCGGATTCGTATGACACACTGAATGCTATTAGGTTAAAAGTTAGTAAAAAACGAAATAAAATCACGTAATTTTCCTATTTTTCATGGGATCTCTATACATGTCCTTGTCTGAGTAGGCAGGACTCGCTGCTAATGGCAGGTTATACTAGGGGATTGCGTTTGTTGTTGGTCAGAAAGAGAGATATAAGTACACTATGAAATCACGTTTTCGCGTCAATTCTCCGTTCGCCCCTTCAGGGGATCAACCTACTGCTATTAAAACGCTTGTCGATGGACTCAATGCGGGTTTAGCAGCACAAACCTTGTTAGGAGTTACCGGCTCAGGGAAAACATTCACGATAGCGAACGTAATTGCCGAAGTGCAGCGTCCAACCATAGTGTTAGCACATAACAAAACATTGGCTGCTCAGTTATATGGTGAGTTTAAAGAGTTCTTTCCTGATAATGCAGTGGAGTATTTTGTATCTTATTACGATTACTACCAACCTGAGGCCTATGTCCCTTCTTCGGATACCTTTATTGATAAAGACGCCTCGGTCAATGAGCATATTGAACAAATGCGTCTTTCCGCTACAAAGGCTCTACTAGAACGCGACGATGCCATTATTGTGGCAACGGTTTCGTCTATCTACGGGTTAGGTGATCCACAGTCTTACCTTTCAATGATGTTGCATTTAGATCGCGGCGATAAGGCCGATCAGCGACAAATCCTGAGGCGTTTGGCAGAGCTGCAATACACACGAAATGATATTGAGCTGCACCGAGGAACATACCGTGTGCGTGGTGATGTGATTGATGTGTTTCCGGCCGAGTCAGAGCGAGAAGCGGTTCGAATCGAGCTGTTTGACGATGAAGTCGAACAACTGAGTTACTTTGATCCGTTGACCGGAGAAGTTCTACGTAAAGTGCCGCGCGCGACCATTTACCCTAAGACTCATTATGTTACCCCGCGTGATGTACTGCTAGGCGCTGTAGACAAAATAAAAGAAGAGCTGCATGAGCGCTTAGTCCAATTGCGTGAAGCTAATAAGTTGGTAGAACTGCAGCGCCTTGAACAGCGCACCATGTATGACATGGAAATGATTATGGAGCTTGGCTATTGCTCAGGGATAGAGAACTACTCTCGTTACCTATCGGGGCGTGATCCAGGCGCTGCACCGCCAACCTTGTTTGACTATTTACCAGATAATGCTTTGGTCGTTATTGATGAGTCGCATGTAACGGTTCCGCAGTTAGGCGCCATGTATAAAGGTGACCGTTCTCGTAAAGAAACGCTGGTTGAATACGGCTTTCGGTTACCGTCTGCATTAGATAAC
Organism: Neptunomonas phycophila; assembly: GCF_001922575.1. Classification (NCBI taxonomy): domain Bacteria; kingdom Pseudomonadati; phylum Pseudomonadota; class Gammaproteobacteria; order Oceanospirillales; family Oceanospirillaceae; genus Neptunomonas; species Neptunomonas phycophila. The sequence goes on from NZ_MRCI01000001.1 coordinate 1,104,890, forward strand.
CGCCCATTGCGTTTTGAAGAATGGGAGCAATTGGCACCGCAGATGATTTTTGTTTCGGCTACACCGAGTAAATATGAAGCGGCGAATGCTCAGCAAATAGCTGAGCAGGTTGTTAGGCCTACAGGGTTAGTTGACCCCATAGTAGAAGTTCGCCCAGCAAGTACACAAGTTGATGATTTGCTATCTGAAATTAACCTAGTCACCAAGCTAGATCAGCGAATTATTGCTACTGTGTTGACTAAGCGGATGGCTGAAGATTTATCCGAGTATCTCGCAGAACACGGCGTAAAAGTACGTTATTTGCACTCTGATATTGATACGGTTGAACGGGTAGAAATTATTAGGGACTTACGTATTGGCGTGTTTGATGTCTTAGTGGGTATTAACCTTCTAAGGGAAGGTATTGATATGCCTGAGGTTGGCCTAGTTGCCATATTAGATGCTGATAAAGAAGGTTTTCTTCGTTCTGATACTGCTCTAATACAAACGATCGGACGGGCAGCACGTAACGTTAATGGCCGTGCTGTACTTTATGCAGACCGAATTACGGGGTCTATGTCGCGAGCCATTGAAGAAACCGATCGCCGACGTAAAAAACAAACAGCCTACAATGAAGAACATGGCATTACGCCTAAAGGCATTATTAAGTCTGTGGCTGACATTATGGAAGGTGCTACTACTATTCCGGGGCGTAAAGCCGCACGAACAGCGAAAAAAGTGGCTGATCAGGCCGCTGACTATAGTGTCGATGCATCCGCGCTCTCACCAAAAGAGTTAGTTAAGGCGATGAGTCAGCTCGAAGACAAGATGTATGAGGCGGCTAAAAACTTAGAGTTTGAGTTAGCAGGGCATTATCGTGACGAACTTGAGAAACTAAAGCACGCTGCAATGTAAGTTTACGATGCAGCGTCCGCTTCTCGTTAAACAGCTGGTGTCGTCAAGCTGAAGCTGGGGAAGTCTTTAGCAAAACGACTAATCCATTCTTCAGCGGCATCGGCTTGACTTAATGTGCGGCCTTCTTGCTTTTGAATTTGTTGGCGATATTGCTCAATATAACAAATTTGTTCGATCATTCTCACACCGTAGGCTGTTTCGGGGTCATCAAAAACAATGCCTGTGCGATAGTGGCCGTTACGGTCAGGAATACACCAAGCGACATGCCCTGAGGCCGTGAAAGCTGGGTCACTAATGGATATAGTAATATCAAGAGCTGTGTCGATGGAGAAGAATTCATGGGTAACGATGCTTATACCAACCACGCCTGATTCGCTACAAGTATTGCGGCTTACACCATAATCAGAGCAGAGCGCAATTTTGGCGGGTATATCAGTTGGGTGGCGGATATACCCTTGGTCTACATCAAAGGTCATCAAAGATTACCTACTGTGGTACCGACTAATGATTTCATATTAGAACTAAAATCTCTGTTTGTCTCTTATAAGCATCATAATTGATTTTTTGCGTTGCACAATAATTATTACGCATGTCGCTCAACTTTTAAACATATTGAAGGCCAGCCTTGCTTAACCGAACCTGACTGTAAAAAGCGCCAAAAATCAGTAAAAGTACGTATTTTTAAGTACTAAGTAGTACTGATGGCGTAAGTTTTAGCTAGAAACCGCTGCTTTTGTCGTGCAGGATAGGCTTTGTTTAAAACAAAAGTTGCCCAGTAAACATGTCTTTAAAACTAAAAATTCTAACGCTTGCGCTACTTCCTTTGCTGTTAGTCACGGCTACCATCACTTTGATTAATGTAAATCAGGCTCAAACCTTATCTGAGCTTGAAATACAAACGTTTGAACAAAATTTGCTGACATCCAAGCGAAACGAATTAAAAAACTATGTGGAGCTGGGGTTAACAGCTATTAGCCAAGTAATTAATGATGAATCGTTGACTCAAGAGGCGGCACAGTCAGAGGTAAAGCGTATACTTCACTCCTTAACTTTTGGCGAAGACGGCTACTTTTTTGTTTACGATGGCGAAGGCGTTAATCTAGTCCATCCCGCTCAACCGGAACTAGTTGGACAGCCGCTTCTTACTTTACGAGATGGCGCCGGAGACCTGGTCATTGCGTCTTTACTTAACGTGGCAAAACAAGGTGGCGGTTATCATCGCTATACTTGGAGAAAGCCCTCGTTAGGCGATGAGGAAGATAAGCTAGGTTATGTTGTTGAGCTACCGAAATGGGGATGGATTCTAGGTACGGGTTTATATGTTGATGACATCGCTAAAGAAATATCGCGAGTACGCCAACAAGTAACAATTAATATTCGTAACAGCTTTTTTACGGTTGTTGTGCTAACTGCCGCATCGGCTGTCATTATCATCGCTATTGGGGTGGCCATAAACTTACATGAAGGGCGATTAGCAGACGGCCGTTTGCGTCAATTGGCGCATAAATCCGTCCAGTTTCAAGTGAGTCAGCGCCGGCGTTTTGCTCGAGAACTCCACGATGGAATTAATCAGTTAATTGTTTCAGTGAAGTTTAGAATTGAACTGGCAGCCAATAAAATAAAGAAAGGAGATCTAACCGCTTCCCAGGATCTATCAAAAGGCATGGAGGTATTAAACCAAGCCATCAAGGAAGTAAGACGCCTTTCTCATGACCTACGCCCTAGTTTATTAGATGATTTAGGGCTCAAATCTGCACTAAAAAGCTTGCTCGATGAATATGAGGCCAGAACCGGTATAACCGTTGAAGCTGAGCTAGGGCTCCCTGTTGAGCGTTTACCGGATGATATCGAAATTACGCTGTACCGAGTTATTCAGGAAGCCTTATGTAATGTAGAAAAGCATTCGGGAGCGGATGAAGTGAGATTAAAAACATCACTTCATGGAAGCCAGATTGTGCTCAAACTATCAGACAATGGGGATGGCTTTGATATTACTAAAGCCAGTCAGCAGGCCGGAATTGGTATCCGAAATATGCATGATCGTATCGAACTGCTTAGTGGTGAGTTTGCTATTACATCTGAAATAGGGCGCGGTACTCAATTACGCGTTAAACTACCCTTATCTTAATAAAAACAGGAAAACCGATGATTCGTGTATTGCTAGTTGATGATCACCCACTTGTATTAGAAGGAATCAATGCATGCCTTTCTAATGTGGCAGGAATCGAAGTAGTCGGCCAAGCGAATAATGGATTAGAAGCGTTAGAGTTAGCAGAAGCACTTACACCGGATGTGGTGCTGATGGATGTGACCATGCCCGTGATGAACGGCTTAGAGGCAACACGAGAATTAAAACGTCGCTTTCCTGATTATCGCGTACTGATATTGTCAATGCACGAAAATCGCGAATACATTCTACAACTAATTCAGTCAGGGGCTGCAGGCTACGTATTAAAAGATGTACCCTCTGAAGAGCTAGTCACGGCTATTGAAATTGTTAACCAAGGCGGAACGTATTTCAGCTCAAAAGCATCCGAAACGTTAATGAAACAGTTTGAGCATGGCCGACATACAGATATCCAAAGGCAAGAGTTGACCAAGCGAGAAAAGACGGTGCTTAAGCATTTAGCCGAGGGAGATTCTAATAAAGAAATAGCCAGACGTTTAGATATCTCCGTCCGCACCGTGGAGACCCACCGCCAAAATATCAAACAAAAGCTCAACATTCAGACGGCGGCAGGGCTTGCAAAATACGCGATTGAAAACAATATGATATAAAGTGAAAAAAGTCGCTTTGGACACTTGCACCGGCCGTTAACATCTTTATAATACGCACACCTTTTAGGACTATAGCTCAGTTGGTTAGAGCGCTACCTTGACATGGTAGAGGTCAGCAGTTCGAATCTGCTTAGTCCTACCAAAATTCCTTCTCAGTTAATACCCATAGCAAAATCTAATTTTTTGATCAGTTTTGCTCATTCTGTTTATCCTCTTTGTACCCATAAGATCCTAAAGTCCTGCTACGTTTAAGCCGTTAACCCATTATCAGAGTTTTAAAAAACGCGACTCTTGCCGTTAACTTGAGCGTCATCTACTACGTGATTTAGGGGATAGCTAATGCTGGATTTTGGAACAATTCGAGGTCGCTTGACGGCAAGTTATTTCGTTTTACTAGTGTTTTTGCTGGTTGTAATTGCGCTTTCGGCGGTACGTTTTCAGTCGCTCTCGGACAATATTCGAGGCATTGTCGATGAAAATGCGGCTTTGGTTGAGCTAACTGGTGAACTCAATGTAAATGCAGAAAGCCTTGCTAGCCGGTTGTTGTTGCTGTTTGTTCTAGAAGAGCGGGAAGCGCGAGTAGCGATTTATAAAGAGATAGATGAGCGTAATCGCAATATGGATGTTTCGTTAGAAACAATGGCGGGTTTAGTTACCTCAGAAAAAAATAAAGTGGCTGTTGAGGCGTTAAAGGCTCAGCGTGGTGTTTATCAGGCAGCTCTGCAATCGACAGTTGAAGCATTGGAGTTTGGCGAGTTAGACGATGCAAAAAAACAAATGGCGGGGCCGACACGTAATGAACTACAAACTTTTTTAAATCAAACCAAAGCCCTTGCTGGTAGCGAGCGAGGTATGATGCAGGATCGCCAGCAGCAGGTTTTATCAGATTCAGAAGTAGCAATTTGGATGATTACTGGGGTGGGGATCTTGGCTCTACTCATTGGTGCCGCTATGGCGTTGTTAATTACACGTAGTATTGTTAATCCGTTGAGCCGAGTTGCTGATTTCCTAGACCGTATGGCAAAAGGTGATTTGTCACAGAATATTGAGATTAAGCCAAAAGGTGAAATAGGGCAGTTAGTTGCCAGCTTACAAAGTATGCGTATGAGTTTGGCGGGCGTTATCGAGAAAATTGATTTGAGCGCACGGACAGTTGTTGATGCTGTTGGGAATATCCGTAGCAGTGTGAGTGGTGTTCAACAAGGCTCTGAAAAACAAGAGTTTATGGCGAATGAGATACAGAGCTCGGTAAAAGAGTTATCCAGTGGTGTTACTAATATGGCGGAACATGTCACTGTTTCGCGTAATCAAGCAGAAGCCGCGCATGACCTAGCTAAGCACGGCAAAGAAATTATTAATGCAGCGGCAACAGATATCACAGAGATAGCGACTTACGTTGAAGAAACGTCTTTGTCGGTAGCTAAGTTAAAAGAAAGCGCTACAACCGTGCTTGAGTTTGTTAACAATATACGAAATATTGCCGATCAGACTAATTTGTTAGCACTAAACGCATCTATTGAGGCGGCGCGTGCAGGCGAAAGCGGTCGGGGTTTTGCCGTGGTTGCGGATGAGGTCAGAAACCTTGCAAGAAATACGGCTGAAGTCACCGAATCTATTGATGCGGTCATTACATCCATGACTAATTTATCGGTTCAGGTTTCCGACGAAATGGAACAAGGACAAGAACGTATGCGCCATGGTGTGACACAAATAGAAAACGTAGTGGAACCGTTAACGCGCCTTGAAAAGGACTCACAAGAGTCGCTTAAAAGTTTGGATGGCCTATCAGGCCTTGCACAGCAACAGTCTTTAGAAGCGAATGATATAGCGCTTCGAATAACCAAAATTGTTGAAGTGAGCGTTAATAACAATCAAACCTCATTGCGTTTAACATCACTTACGGACGCTTTAACTGGAGCGGCGGAGCAAACGAAACAAGCAACATCTACATTTACACTTCCACAGTAAATGTTTTATGGCATTGGTTAGCGTTTAGCTAACCAATGATCAACCGAGAAAACGCCAGCGCCTCTATACATCAGTAGCATTGCAACAGCCAACCAAGTTGCATGGGTTGGATAAGCGTCTGGATAAACAAAGATCTGGATGACTAGTGTCATCACAACGATGCCAAATGCAGCAAGGCGAGTAAAAAGACCGCTGAGAATAAGAATGGGTAATAGGTGCTCAGCTATCGTTGCGAGCATAGCAGCGAGCATAGGTGGAATAAGAGGCAAGTTGTATTCATACTCAAACAGAAAGCCGGTCGTTTCAGCCAATTTGGGCCAACCGAGTTGCGCTTTCATCGCAATAATATCAAGAGAAAACCCCTCAATTTTTGTTTGTCCGGATTTCCAAAAAACAGCCGCAATAGCAAAGCGTGAGATAAATAGAATAAGCGACTCGGGTATTTTTCGGAATATTTCTTCGCTTTTCTCATTGATAAAAGTCAACATGGTTACTTCCTCTATTGTGCCCCTTGGCTGTTTTTCATTGTTATTACTGTCGGTCGAAGTCGTGCTATTTGATGTGGGTTATGATTTTCCACTCAATTAATTTGGCGAGTGTCTGCGCTAAATCGAAAGTCTCTGATGGTGGAATAGCGGCTTCTAATTTTTTTTGGTGCATTAAATTTTTAATGAACACTGCCTCCTCTTCTTGAATAACATGAAGCTGTGCATAGAGGTGAGATTTTACTAGCAGTAAATATTCGTTTTGGTTGATATCTAGCCGATGCAGTAATGACGTCTCTTTGTTTACGTGCGCTAGGTATAAGGAGCCAATCGCAAACGGAGAGGCTAAAATTTGCGATGTGGGCGGAATAGATAGCTGCAAAGCGTCAGGGTCTTGGGTGTTGGAAAATACTTGGGCAACGGCTTCTTGATCCAAGGTGCTAAATTCTTCGTTGTGAGTGAGCACAAGCATTGAGTGCTCAAGTGCTAAAAGGTCTGCTAAGTATGGTAAGCGGTTGGCTGGCTCGAAACGGCGAACAAAATCAGAAAACCCGCCGCCATATTCACTAATAACGGGTGACGTTGGTGGGTTATCTACTACATAAAGACGGGCAACAGCGCGAAAAAAATCTTCACCTACCACCGATAGCGTTACAGGAAATATATCTTCCAATGCATCGATTAACGAGACGATCACATTATTGCGATATACATTAAATCTTGTGTCTTTTTCAGGTTCTGATGGCGCTTTAATCTCTGTGAGGAACCGAGCATCACTTGTCAGCAGTGAGGTTTTAAACAATGAGTTCACGGCTCGTCTCCGTCGATTGTATTGGCTGCCGTAAACTATTTGCTTGGTTTGCTTCTTCTAGTAACGTCGCTAGAGGGGGGATGTTACCGTCTCTTTCAATGAGCGTGGGGCAATCGCCCACTAAAGTTAAGGTGTGCTGATAAAGAGACCAAACATCGGGTGAGACGGGCTGATCATGACTGTCTATTTTTAACGGTACAATGGCGTTTTCGTCGCTTGAGTGCCCCGCTAAATGTATCTGGCCTACTTTATCGGTAGGGAATGAATTTAAGTACTCATAGGGGTCTTGTTGGTGGTTGAAGCAAGAAACCTCAACATTATTAACGTCTAATAAAAGTCCGCAGCCTGTGCGGTGGCTCATTTCTCGTAAAAAATCGGTTTCGCTCATTTCGCTACGATTAAATTCAAAATAAGTCGACGGATTTTCGATGAGTACACGGCGTTTTAATAAAGATTGAATCTGATCAATGTGCTCGCACACTCTTCTTAGCGTTAGTTCATCGTAGGCTACAGGGAGCAGGTCATTTAAAAACGTATTGTCGTGGGAGGACCATGCCAGATGTTCTGAGAAAACGGGTGGCTCAATTTCATTAATTAAATGTGAGATTCTTTCCAAGTGTGCCGTGTTGATTGGGGATTCTCCGCCTATTGATAATCCCACGCCATGCACGGTTATAGGGTAGTGTTCGCGAATCTGTCTTAAGTAATGAAGTGCTGGTCCACCTTTGCTTAGGTAGTTTTCGGCATGTATTTCAAAAAAACCAACCGATGGTCGAGTATCCAATATGGCTTGGTAGTAAGCTGGCTTAAGGCTAATGCCCGTTAACGATAAAAAACGCTCCACAAAACGGGAAGAAGGGGGATTCTCGTTTTGCCAGAGCGTTGATGGGACTTGAATAAGAGACATATATGTTTCTTAGAATGCTTTTAGTTGACCAAACCCTGTCGGTGATGTTTTTGATTCCATTTCAACGCAAGTGCCTTCAGGAACAAGTTTCCATGCGTTAGCTTGGTAGTCAGTTTTAGAGGTGCCAGCGCAAGACGTTCCAGGGCCCGCAGCGCAATCATTTTGACCTGCCAATGCTACGCCATAACATTTTTCTTTACCTTCAGCGTGAGCAGGAACTGATACCGCAGAAGAAATAGCAACGGCTGTACCAAGTGCTAGGGCTAGCGTCGATTTTGAGTTTTTCATGGTCAATCCTTATCTATTTAGGTTTTATCTCTCACTGTGGCAGCAGTGCCAGTGTGCGTTTTAGAGCATTAACTACTCTTTGTATGTATCTTATTTGAAAGTATAGTTCAGAATTTTTGTGTTTATTTTTTTGTGCGACACTGTTTTTAGTTATAGGTTATGTGAAGACCCTTGAGACCTTCTTGTAGGCAGCACCTGCGAGATGTCTTGGGTTTAGTGCTTTATACTGCTTTTTTGAAGAGACGGCTGTTACTAACAATTATTACTACTAAAAGCGAAGATGAGATGGAGCTTTCGAGCGAATTTTTAAATATGATTCTGGACTCGGTCACAGAGCATATCGTAGTTATCGATAAAGCAGGGAATATCAGATTTGCTAATCGTAGTTGGACAGCGTTTGGTAAAAATAATGATTGTGACATTAATGATAGCTGGGATGGAGTCAATTATATTGAGGTCTGTGACGCGGCTGCACAGATGGGAGATGACTTTGGACTCAAAGCAGGGGAAGGCATACGTCGTGTGATAGCCAAAGAGGATGCCATTTTCTATTTCGAGTACCCATGCCATAGTCCCCAAGAGAAGCGATGGTTTATGATGCGTGTCACACCGTTTGAAGTAAACCAAGAAAGCTTCTTTGTTATTTCCCACCAAAACATTACTGAAAGAAAGTTGGCTGAGGAGGCGGTTAAGAATCTGGCTAATTTAGATGGGTTGACCAGTATTGCTAATCGTCGAGTTTTTGATGAGTTTTTGCATGAAGAATGGCGGCGGTGTCACCGGCTTAGTCAGCCTATTAGCCTCGCCATAATCGACCTAGATAACTTTAAAGTGCTTAATGATAAGTTTGGCCACCAGTTCGGTGATAAGTGTCTAATCGATGTGGCTAAGGTGCTTAAAGCTGTCGCAAATCGCCCCGGCGATATTTGTGCGCGTTATGGAGGGGAAGAGTTTGCCTTGGTCTGTGGTGACACCACTCTAGAGCAAATTAAACTCATCGCAGATAGGCTTTTGCTGCAAGTCACTGCATTGAACGATTTGGACCCGAATCTCTCATCGGGCAACTACCTTACTGCCAGTATTGGTATCGCTGAAATGAGGCCTGAAACAGGCAAATGTGAAAGTGAGTTGATCAGTCGGGCAGACGCCATGCTGTATAAAGCTAAAGAAAATGGACGTAATCGTATCGAAGGGTAAAAGACAAAAAACAACAATGCTGCTTAACGGTATTTAATGCATCATTATTGGTAACAAAAAGTCGTTTTCCTGACCAGAAGATCATCGCTGAAAAAATAATTTATTTTTTTTGCATCCAAACGTATCGCTCAATTGTTGTACCTATTAACAGTAAGACATTGACTGTTTTGAATTGAAAATTTAATCAAATAGGGAAACAACAATGAATAAGCAATTGAGTGTTAAAGGCCTTCAAATTTCAGTAGCCTCCGTGCTTGTAGCGGTTGCTATGCAGTCTCATGCCGGAAGTTTCTCTCAGGACAAACTACCTAAAGAAGTGCAAGTTCCCGCAGGTAACATGGTAGCTATGTACACCAAGGCTGAAGGTAATATTACATGGGAATGTAAAACTGATGCAGATAATGCCGAAAAAGCTAAATGGGCATTTGCAGGCCCTCGCGCTATCTTGAGCGATAAAAAAGGCAATCAACTAGTGTCTTATTTTGGACCACCAGCAACGTGGGAGTCCGTGGATGGCTCATCGATAACAGGCACCCAGTTAGCCGTGTCACCGTCTGCTAAGGGCAGTATTCCTATGCAATTAGTTCAAGCGAATAAGTCCGAACGCCCAGGTGCTTTAGAAGGTGTTACTTATGTTCAGCGTATCAATTTAAACGGCGGTGCTGCTCCTGAATCAGGTTGTACAACTGATTTGATTGGTCACAAGGTTGTCGTTAACTATTCGGGGGACTACCTGTTCTGGAAAGCTAAATAATCTAGAATCGTTATAAATGGCTTAGGTTTATAGAATGCGCTCTGTAAGCCTATGTCTTTAATGACTTAAAAAGCCCAGTTTTGTACACTGGGCTTTTTAATTACGGAGCGCTCAGCGTGACCTCACCAATGGATTTTGATTATGAAGGTGCGCTAATTAGCTGCGCGTCAGGTAACCGACGCGCTTTAGTGCAGCTCTATGAACAAGAATCACCACGGCTGCTCGCTGTTGTTATGCGGATTTTACAAAACCGCTCTTTAGCTGAAGACATCGTGCATGATGCATTTATAAAAATTTGGAATAATGCCGCAAGTTACAGCAAGGAGCTTGGTTCTGCGCGTGGTTGGATTTACACACTAGCCCGAAACCTAGCGTTAAATGCTCTTAAGTACAGTCAGCGTCAGGTGTTAGCTGAACCTGATTTTCTTCTAGATCTGTGTGATAACAATTCTTTAGCAGCAGAGCATATTGATGAGTTTTCTGAGTTGGCGGCTGACTGCCGTACCCAAGCGGCGCTGTACACTTGCATAGATCATTTAGCACCTGAGCCAAAGCTCTGTATTTTGCATGCCTATGTAGATGGTTACACACAAGATGAGATCGCAACCTTGCTCAATAAACCACTAGGTACCGTTAAGTCTTGGATTAAACGTAGCCTTAATGCTTTGAAGGAGTGTTTACAATGAAACAACATCCGCATTCTGGCAAAGGCGACCTCCCTGACACAGATGATTCCTTAGCGGGGCAGTATGTTTTAGGCACGCTTAGTCTTCAGGAGCGCCATGACTTTGAAGAACAAATGGCACGTCAACCTGAATTACAGCGTGCCGTGCATCAGTGGCAAGAACATTTTTTATCGATTACGGATCAGTTAGAGCCTATACCAGCTTCACCGTTTTTGGCCGCGAGAATAGAGCGTAGTTTGGATGCACAAGACGCGCTGGCCGCCAAAGCGACTACAGCCAAGTCAATGGGTGGTATGAGAGATTTTTGGAATAGCCTGACTATTTGGCGAAGCTGTTCAGCGGCTTGTCTCTTGTTGGCGCTTGTTATTGGTCTGCAGTGGCAAACGTCGGCCCCAAGCGTTGCTGATCCTTCTTATATTGCCGTATTGGTGACGCCAGAAGACAAAACACCAGGCTGGGTGATTCAAACTAATCAAACAGATGAGATGCAATTGGTGCCATTAGGAGCGATCGAAATACCTAAAGGTAAAGCGTTGCAGTTTTGGACGAAAGCGGAAGGCTGGGATGCGCCAATTTCTCTTGGATTAGTTAAAAAAGGTGAGTCATTAAAAATTGCAATCGACCAGCTACCACCTTTAACTGAAAATCAGTTGTTTGAACTCACGCTTGAAGAGGAAACAGGATCACCTACGGGGCTACCTACCGGTCCAATTAAATCTATAGGGCGAGGTGTGGTTACTTTTTAGTTATGAAGTAATGCCTGTTGAGTCCTAACTGATGGATAAGTACTTTTATGTACTGAATGCTGTATTTTGTTGTTCAGCGAATTTGATCGATCGTTATACTTAAGGTTATTTTCTGGCGTTTACATTAGTAACGCCATCGATTGATGATACATAATCAGGTATGTTCAAAACATAATGATGCCAGTAATTATGTGATGGCGTATAAGTGTACTCATCAATTTCAGACTAATTTAGCTCTTTGATCGGTGCGTATTTTTTCGAACAGTAAAAACGCTGGGGCTCATTAGAGTATTAACCTTGATCCCAGTTTGTTTTCTCTAATATGAGCCTATGCCTGAACTCGATATAAGAACGTTACATGCCATACTGGCGATTGTCGGTTTCAGTGCGACAATAACACTACTAGCACTTTGGAAGTCCCAACCTTATAAAAATGGTATGGGTTATATTGCGTTTGGTATTGGGTGCTCATTTTTGGCTGGCATCCTCGTGTCCTTGCGCGGAGTTGTACCTGATTTAATTTCTATTGTGCTAGGTAATCTTCTATTTGCCCTCACGTCTTTGTACGTACTCAAAGGCGTGAGGGTGTTTACCCGCAGGCCTATGTATGCTCATATTGAGTGGGCTTTGCCAGTCTTTTTTGTGATCTACTTTCTGTATTTTACGTACGTTGATCCCAATGTCTCAGCTCGGGTGTTAGGTATTTCGACGGTCTACTTCACATTCAGTCTGTCTATTGTTTTTAATCTACTAGTACCGGCTAAACCTCAATGGCAATGGTCTGCAAGAATGGTTGCTCTTGTTTATTTTGGTTTTGCTTTAAGCTCGTCTGTTCGCATTTACTTGGCGCTGTCCGGTCAAAGCGATTTACCCTTTATGGAAACGTCGGGTATTCATGCCTGGACGATACTGATGGGGATATTTGTATTAGGAGGCAGTGCTCTAGGGTTTAGTTTAATGTCGCATGACGCATTGCAAAGCCAATATCGCATTCTATCTCAAGGGGCTAAACAGGCCGCCTCATCAATAATTATTACTGACGCAGCCGGTAAGATCGAATATGTAAATCGAGCTTTTGAGCAATTGACCGGTTATTCGGTTGATGAAGTGCTTGGCCAAACGCCTTCTATTATTCAGTCAGATCAAACAAAGCCAGAAGTGTACGAGCAATTATGGCGCGAACTAAAAGCCGGGAAAACGTGGCGCGGTGAGTTCTATAATCGCAAGAAAAATGGAGAGTTGTATTGGGAAATAGCTTCCATATCACCTGTTAAACAACGTAACGGTGAAACCACACATTACATTGCTATTAAAGAGAACATTACTGAATTAAAAGAAGCGGAAGCTAAAATACGCCATTTGGCCATGCATGATAGTTTAACGGGGTTGTCTCTAAAAAGTTTGTGTTTAGACCGTTGGCAACATGCACTGGCTTTGGCGAAGCGAAATCACACTAAAATTGCGTTGATGTTTGTTGATCTAGATGGTTTTAAATCGGTAAATGATAACCATGGACACAGTTATGGCGACAAACTATTAATTGAGATTGCGCGCCGTATAGCAAGCAGTGTTAGAGCGGCCGATACCGTTTGTCGAATTGGCGGAGACGAGTTCTTGATTATGGTGGAAGGTCTTAAAGACAAAGAAGATGTGACGGAGGTTGCTTCAAAAGTAATAACGAATGCTTCTCGCCCGCTAGCAATTGATGACCAAGTTATTAACATCAGTGCGAGCTTAGGGGTGTCTTTTTACCCTGATAATGGAAGTAGCTTTGAGTCACTTCTCGACCAAGCAGACAGGGCTATGTATGGCGTTAAAAGAGAAGGGAAGAACGGTTATGCCTACAGTGATACTCCTTCATCTGACCCTAAGGACCCTGCTGAGCTTTCTAAAAATTAACGTATTCATTACATGAAGGTTGTAGCATGACTAGTATTCATTATTACCATGCCCATGTTTATTACGATGCTGAATCGATGCCTCTTGCCAAACAACTTTGTGAATCGGCTGTAGCGTTATTTCCAGCTATTAAAATGGGACGCATGCACCAAAAACCGGTTGGGCCGCATCCTGATTGGAGTTGCCAGTTAACGATTCCTACTGCAATGATGGGGGAGGTAATGGGGTGGCTTGCACTCAATCGTAAAGCGCTCGTTCTGTTTATTCATCCACTGACCGGTAATGCGCTTCAAGAGCACCGTGATGCGGCAATCTGGATGGGTAAAGTTCGCCCGCTTAAGTTAGATCAGTTTCTATAAGCCTAATCTGAGGCTCGCTTTCATAGTTTTTCTTTTAAGTAATCCACTAGCATCCTTACTTTAGGTGATAAGTGTCTATTATGGGGATATAACGCCCAAACTCCCTCGTCCTTGGGTTCGTAATTCTGCAACAAAGGAATCAGCTGTTTATTGTTAATGGCGGCCTGCAGGTAATAGTCTGGCAGTTGTACTAAACCTATACTTTTAAGTGCCGCGTCTAATAATGATTGCCCACTATTACAACGTAAGTTGCCTGATATGCGTATAGTTTGTTCTTTGGCGTTAACTTCAAAGCGCCAGTAATCCAGCGTACCTTGTAAGCAATTATGATGTTTAAGTTCAGAAAGCGAATGTGGTTCACCATAACGTTTTAGGTAACTAGGTGTTGCACACACATGCAAGTGACGCGAAGTGATCCGAGTGGCCATCATGCTTGAATCTGCTAAATGGCCTACGCGGATAGCTAAATCATAGCCACCTTCAACCAAATCAATTCGTTGGTTAGTAAAAACACACTCTATTTGTAAATCAGGATGAAGTGTTAAAAAGTCATTGATCAGTGGTGCGATTTTACTTTCGCCGTAGGTCCCCGGTGCAGTGATTTTGAGGCGTCCTCGCGGGGAGCTTTGCAGGCTATTAAGCGCTTGCTCTGCTTCTTTAAGTCCATCTAAAACAGGACGGCAATGTTGATAATAGATTTGTCCTGCTTCTGTCACCGTGACTTTACGAGTAGTTCGGTAAAGGAGCTTGCTGGATAACCGGCTTTCGAGGGCGCTCACTTGGCGGCTGACTTGCGCTGTTGATATTCCCAGTTGATATGCAGCGGCGGTAAAGGAACCCGATTCAACTACGGCTGCGAACTCAGATACTCCTTCCCATGGGTTCATTATTACTATCTCGTAAAGGTGAATTGTTATTTGGCTGATTATAAGCATCACAGAAACAACTACAATGGTTCTATTGAAGTCATCTATCTAATAACAGTGTTGTAAATGAGGTGTGAGCATGACGAACGGAGTAATTACGTGTAAAGCGGCTGTAGCTTGGGGGCCAAAAGAGCCACTTTCCATTGAGAATGTAGAGGTGATGCCACCACAAAAAGGTGAGGTACGTGTTCGTATCGTAGCCACGGGTGTTTGTCACACTGATGCGTTTACTTTATCTGGAGAAGATCCAGAAGGTATCTTCCCTGCGATTTTAGGCCACGAAGGCGGTGGTATTGTGGAATCAGTGGGTGAAGGCGTAACCAGTGTTGCTGTTGGCGACCATGTTATTCCGCTGTACACGCCTGAATGCGGTGAGTGTAAATTCTGTACCTCGGGTAAAACTAACTTGTGTCAAAAAATCCGCGAAACGCAAGGTAAAGGCTTGATGCCTGACGGGACTACTCGTTTCTCGGTCGATGGTAAACCCGTATACCACTACATGGGATGTTCTACGTTCTCTGAGTACACGGTTTTACCTGAAATTTCGCTGGCTAAGGTGAATAAAACGGCACCTTTAGAGGAAATTTGCTTGCTCGGTTGTGGTGTAACAACGGGCATGGGAGCGGTTATGAACACCGCTAAAGTTAAAGAAGGCGATACGGTTGCTGTATTTGGGTTAGGCGGAATTGGTTTGTCGGCGGTTATCGGTGCTGCCATGGCAAAAGCGAGTCGTATTATAGCGATCGATATTAATGAGAGTAAGTTTGATTTAGCCCGCAAGCTAGGCGCCACTGATTGCATCAACCCGAAAGAGTATGACAAACCGATTCAGGAAGTCATTGTTGAATTGACAGATGGTGGTGTGGATTTCTCATTTGAATGTATTGGTAACGTGAATGTAATGCGCTCAGCATTAGAGTGCTGCCATAAAGGGTGGGGCGAGTCGGTCATCATTGGTGTAGCCGGTGCTGGTCAAGAAATCTCGACACGTCCATTCCAGTTGGTAACAGGTCGTGTTTGGCGTGGTACCGCCTTTGGTGGAGTTAAAGGTCGTTCCGAATTACCGGATTATGTAGAACGCTATCTGGCGGGTGAATTTAAGCTAGACGATTTTATTACGCATACCATGGCTCTAGAGGGTATCAATGAAGCCTTTGACTTAATGCACGAAGGTAAAAGCATCCGCACGGTTATCCATTACTAAGCGAGCGCTATCAGAATCCATAAAACCACTTACTGAGTAAGTGGTTAGGAGACAAGGTTATGACAATTGAAAATCTAAGCTGTAATAAAAGCTTTGGTGGTTGGCATAAGCAATATTCGCATCAATCAGCCGTACTCAACTGTACAATGCGTTTTGCTATATATTTGCCACCTCAAGCAAGTACAGTACATCGAGTACCGGTCATTTATTGGCTTTCGGGCCTAACTTGTACTGATGAAAACTTCATGCAAAAGGCTGGAGCTCAGCGTATCGCTGCTGAGTTAGGCGTGGTTATCGTCGCACCAGATACTAGCCCCCGAGGAGAGGCGGTCGCCGATGATGACGGGTATGACCTAGGTAAAGGAGCGGGCTTTTATGTGAATGCAACTGAACAACCTTGGCAGCGACACTATCAGATGTATGACTACATTGTTGATGAACTCCCTGCGTTAATAGAAGCACACTTTCCTGTGACTGATCAGCGTGCAATTGCTGGGCATTCAATGGGAGGCCACGGCGCTTTAACCATAGCGCTGCGTAATCCGCAACGCTATACGTCAGTGTCGGCATTTAGCCCGATCACTAATCCTGTTGATTGCCCTTGGGGGCAGAAAGCATTTGCTGCCTATCTTGGAAAAAACCAAGAGGCTTGGCGTGAGTATGATGCTAGTGAATTGATGCGCAAGGCAACCGAGCATGTACCAGCGCTTGTTGATCAAGGCGAGGCAGATGACTTTTTAGAAAGTCAGCTTAAACCGGAAGCCCTAGTCAGGTCGGCACATGAAAGCGGTTATCCGTTACAATTGCGCCGTCATGAAGGCTATGATCATAGCTATTATTTTATTGCGAGCTTTATTGAAGAGCATGTTCGTTTTCATGCTAAATACTTTGCATAGGTAATACTTTGCATAGGTAATACTTAGCATAGATAGTAGTTGGTAAAAAAGAGCGCTTTGGTTTGCCCATTGCGCTCTACTATTTAAGGGATATTAACGGTTATTTAGGTTTATGCTCATCCCAAATGCTTTCATCTATCTTGCCTTTCATTTCAGGATAGTCATTAGAATCGAAGACAGGTGAGCTACTGCTTTTACGCTGTTCGAAGTAGTCCTTGGTGAGTTTAACCACTAACCCAGACAGTAAGCAGATAGCGATTAGGTTAATAGTCGCCATTAAGCCCATCGCGGCATCCGCAAAATTAAATACAGTGGCAACGCTTTCATAAGCGCCCCAGACAACCATAAGTAATGCACAGATCCTCAATGCGGCTATGCCTACGTGACCCCCTTTTAAAAACACCATCGCATTTTCGGCATAGGTGTAATTACCGATTATTGAGGTAAAGGCAAAGAAGAAGATGGCAATGGCTATAAAATAAATACCGGCCGCTCCTATATGTTCACCCAATGCCGCTTGCGTTAAGGGTACACCGGATAACTCTGTGCCGCCCTCCATGACACCTGATAGTAAAATCATTACAGCGGTTGCTGTACAAATAACGATGGTATCAATGAATACACCTAGCCCTTGTACCATGCCTTGTGATGATGGGTGGTGTGGGTTTGGTACGGCAACGGCTGCAATGTTCGGTGCAGAACCCATACCGGCTTCGTTGGAGAACAAACCACGTTTAATGCCGTTTAACATAGCCCCGGCCACGCCGCCGACAGCTTCTTCAAAGCCAAAGGCGCTTTTTACGATTAAAGCAAGAACACCGGGTACTTCTGTAATATTCATAATAACCACATAGATGGCGAGCAGCAGATAAAGGCCAGCCATGATGGGGACGATAACCGCTGATACTTTGGCAACTTTTTGGATTCCGCCAAAGATAACGACGCCCGCTAATAGTGCAACGACAATGCCCACACCCATTTTAGGCGCACCAAAAGCCCCTTCCATAGCACCCGCAATCGAGTTAGCTTGGACGGCGTTGAACACTAAACCGAAGGCAATAATGAGAGCAACAGAGAACAAAGACCCTGCCCAGGGTGCGTTAAGACCTTTAGCAATATAGAAGGCTGGCCCGCCGCGAAGCTGACCATCCTCATCTCGGGTTTTAAATAACTGCGCCAAGGTACTTTCGGCATAAGCGGTGGCCATTCCGACTAAGGCGACTATCCACATCCAAAAAATAGCACCAGGCCCACCCAGAGCGATGGCGACTGCAACGCCTGCTAAATTACCTGTGCCTACGCGCGAGGCTAAACTAGTACAAAGTGCCTGAAACGGAGATATGCCGCCTCTATCACTACTGGAGGGTTGAAGTATGGTGCGAATAAATTCGGGTAAGTGGCGGAATTGAATAAAGGCAAGCCTGACGGTGAAAAAGAGACCCACGGCGAGTAAACCATAAATTAGAATATAGCCCCAAAAGAGCGTATTGAGAGTGTTAATTATAAAGTCCATAAATAGCATCCTTGACAAATTTTTTGATACGGCAAGTATTTTGTTTCTTTTTAGGTCCACTATAAATAACAGCAATAAGCATTCCTTGTCGCTACATTTGCTGAGAAATTAGCAACGTTTGCAAGAATGTATAAGGCTTTAGGCAAGTGAGTAGAGAAGTGAGGCTTTTAATAATTATGAGTAAGCATTGAATTTTTTAAAAAAGCAGCAATCTATAGAGCGTCACAGAACAACGACTTAGGTGTTTTTATCTAACAATTAAGTGGTTGGTTTGGACACTCATTAAGCGTTTTTACGTGTTCAATCACTCAGCAAGATTGCATGGAGTATAAAATGACAGCAGATGTCGGACCCCTTGGTTCACCTCAGGATCGGCTTGTATCACTATTTGAGGCATTAAAAACTAAGGTTATCGGTCAAGAGAGTTTAATTGAGCATTTGTTGATTGGTTTATTAACCGATGGGCATGTCCTGTTAGAAGGTCCACCAGGCCTGGCAAAAACTCGAACAATACATGCATTAAGTGATTTATTAGAAGGTGATTTTAAGCGCGCACAATTTACACCCGATTTGTTGCCGAGTGACATCACCGGAACTGAAATTTTTAATACGCAACGTGGTGAATTTGAATTTCGCCAAGGCCCGTTGTTTTGCAATATGCTGCTTGCAGATGAGATCAACCGAGCTCCTGCCAAAGTGCAGTCGGCATTGCTCGAAGCCATGGCCGAACACCAAGTAACCGTGGCAGGTAAAACTTACCCGTTAGCACGATCCTTCATGGTAATGGCGACACAAAATCCGTTAGAGCAAGAGGGTACTTATCCGCTACCCGAAGCACAGCTCGATCGCTTTATGTTACACATTCGTGTCGATTACCCTGCGTTTGATGATGAAAAAGCCATTTTGCGATTAGTACGCAATGAGCATGTAGAGCAAGCCACCAGTGAGCCTTTTACTCCTGTTGATGAAGCCACGATGATGGCGGCTAAGCAGGGAGTTATGTCGGTATATTTGTCGGAAGGGCTAGAGAACTATCTAATAGAGTTAGTCATGGCGACACGTTCCCCTGAGCTATATGGCGATGATTTAAAAGATACCCTAACCTTTGGTGCCAGTCCGCGTGCGACCATCGCACTCGATAGGGCGGTCCGTGCCAAAGCGTGGCTCAATGGTCGAGACTTTGTAACGCCAGATGATATTCAAGAAATGGCGCCCAGCGTGCTACGTCATCGTATTGGTATTAGTTATATTGCCGAGGCCAATGGCTTAGATAAAGATCAATTAATTGCTCAACTCATCGAGCGAGTCGTCGTTCCTTAAAAAGCGCTTTTGCAGAAGGTGAGATATGTTTGTTGGTGATAAAACACCTCGACCAGTACCGCATAAGCGACATGTTGTCTCGTTGGATGAGCTGATTAATTTGCGATACTGGCCTCCTGCTCGTGGGCATAGCCGTGAGCGTATGGCTATTCGAGAAGGGCATCATTTGAGTCATATTCGCGGTCGTGGTATGGAATTTGACGATGTACGTGAGTACCAGCCTGGAGACGATATACGTCATTTAGACTGGCGCTTGATGGCGAGGACCGGAGAAGCACATACCAAGTTATATCGCGAAGAGCGCGAAAGGCCTGTATTTGTGCTCGTTGATCTGCGTTCGCCCATGTATTTTGCTACGCAAGGCCATTTTAAATCGGTCTTAGCTTGTTATGCAGCAACCATGGTCATGTGGACAACTTTGGCCAATGGTGATCGCATTGGTGGCCAACTATTAGGGACAGAACAAAGCACCATCTTTAAGCCTAGTAACAATAGGCAACAAGTGATGCGAATGGTGTCGGCGTTGGCAGAAGCGAGTAGTCAACGTCCCACCTCACACTCATTGACTTCCCTTTCAAGCGCACTGGCTCAGGCAGAAAGTTACTTACCAAGCGGAACTTTAGTTTACTTATTTAGTGACTTTCATGATGTAGATGAAGCGGCGCAACAGCATTTAATGCGTCTAGCTCAGCGGTGTGAGTTAAAGTTAGTTCTCATTTCAGATCCGTTAGAGCAGCGTTTACCTGAAGGTAAGCCCTACCGCTTCTTGGGTGAAGGCCAAGAGATAACAGTTAATCCTAATGCAAAACAACAAGCCCGTTACGTGAATCAGTTTGAAGAGCGGGTACAGCGTTTAGATTATGTGCACCATTTACGAGGGGTTGAATTTGCGCATTGGCAAACGCATCAACATCCTTTGTTTGCCTCGCCTACAGCAAAAGAGGGGCGATAAATGGATACTAGTCAGCTTCAGTTGCGCAACATACATCTTCCTGAGCCAATTAGCTGGTGGCCATTAGCCTACGGCTGGTGGCTATTGTTGTTGCTCATCATTATTACTGTGGGGTTGGGAGTTTGGCGGTTCCGTCATTACCGAACTAGCCCAAGGCGCTATGCGTTGCGTGTATTAGCGCAAATAGACCGTCGCTATCAGACCAGCAAGCAAACCCCCTTGGATCAACAACAAGCCGTAGTCGAGTGCAATGTGTTGCTCAAACGAACAGCGCTTTCTTTGTACCCACAGGCTGATATAGCCCGTCTATCGGGAGAAGATTGGATACAGTTCTTAAAGCAGCACAGTAAAAATGCAAAGGATGAAACAGTTCAACCGCTCGTCTTAGGGCCTTATCAGGCGCTTGATTCATTTAACGCGGATATCCCAAGCTTAATAACGTTTTGTCGTCAGTGGATACGTCAAGCCAAGGTAAAAGCTAATGATGGTGTTTGGAAATAGCGATGGTTAACAATAACAATGCTGGGAAATAAAGATGTTTGAGTTTGCTTGGCCGTGGTTGTTTGTGCTCGTGCCTTTGCCTTGGGTGATAAGGCAGCTTTTAAGCCCGCTTAACTCTGATAGGCAAAGAGGCATGAAAGTGCCTTTTATTCGCGCGATTGGTCATGCAGTAGAGGGTGTATCTAGCAGTGCTTATCAAAGCCGTCGTTTGGGCCTCATTTTATTAGCGTATCTTGCCTGGTTTTTACTCTTAGCGGCGGCAGCGCGTCCTCAATGGTTAGGAGAGCCCGTACCTCAACAACTAGAGGGGCGCGATATGATGCTCGCCATAGATTTATCCGAGAGTATGCAAGAGCAAGACTTTCAATTAGGCGGGCAATTAATCAACCGGTTGGTTGCAACTAAAGTGGTAGCAGGCGATTTTGTTGAACGACGTGAAGGGGATCGAGTCGGTTTGATTCTATTTGGCGAGCAAGCATATCTTCAAGCACCGTTAACACGTGATTTAAAAACAGTTAAACAATTGTTAAATGAAGCGCAAATCGGCTTAGCAGGACAACGAACTGCAATTGGTGATGCGATCGGGTTAGCGGTGAAGCGTTTTAAAGAAGGCAAGAGCCAGCAGCGAGTGTTGGTGTTGTTAACCGACGGAACGACAACAGCCGGCGTGCTATCGCCTAATAAAGCGGCAGAATTGGCTGCTGCCGAAGATGTGACTGTTTATACCATTGGTATTGGCCGAGACAGCAGCCAAGTAGATTTATTAAGGCGGTTCTTAGGGCGGGGAGGCTCCCCTGAAATTGATGAGGCGGCGCTTAAAAATATTGCTGAAAAAACTGGCGGTCGATACTTCCGCGCTACGGATCTGCAGCAATTATCTGAGATATATGCCGAGCTAGATAAGTTAGAGCCTGTGGATCAAGGCTCAGATTATTATCGCCCCATTATTTCTTTATACCAGTGGCCGTTATTAGGCGGCATTTTGGCTTTGTGTTTGGTTAGCATATTACAAAGACGCAAGGCTTAGGCCGTCAGTGGAGTTAAGTATGTTCTCGAATAGCCTCTTTGCATCATTTCACTTTCAGCAGCCGCTATGGTTATTGCTATTTCCACTATTGCTTGGGATGGGTTATTTGTGGAAACGCTCTCATGAAGGGAAGGACCATTGGTCGCAAGTATGTGATCCTGAGCTGTTACCTATTTTGCTATCGCAAGGCGATCAAATATCATCTTCCAAACAGGGGATAACCAAGGTTGCATTACCAGTAACCACGCTGATTGTAAGTGCGTTATTGGCTGTCGCCGCGGCTCAGCCAGTATGGAAGAAACAGCCTGTGCCTGCTTTTAAACAGGGTGGAGCCGTTGTTATCGCGTTGGATTTATCAGCTTCGATGCTTGCCACGGATTTAAAACCCACCCGTTTGCAACGTGCTCGTTTTAAAATTGAGGATTTAATTCAGCGCTTGCCTGATAGTCAGATAGCCTTGCTGGTATATGCAGGTGATGCTTTTGCCGTTACGCCCTTGACTCAGGATACCAATACCATTTTGGCTCAACTACCCGTGATGGAGCCGAGTATCATGCCTGCACCGGGCAATCGCGCGGATATAGCCATTCGAAAAGCGAATGATATGCTGACACAGGCTGGCATACAGCAAGGCAATATTCTGTTAGTGAGCGACGAAGTTGATCCGGCGCAGGTAGCGGCTCAAGCCACGAGTGTAGCTCAGCAAGGCAGGACGTTATCCATTTTAGCGGTAGGCACCCAGCAAGGAGCGCCAATCCCTACTCAGGCTGGGCCAATGAGGGATAATTCCGGGCAGGTTATTGTTGCGCGCACAGACGTGTCTGCCATGCGAGAAGCCGCCGCGTTAGGAGGGGGAAGTGCCTATCAATTGGTTGCCAACGATTCGGATATTACCCAGTTGGTTAGTCGTTTCGAGGCAGAGCGACAAGCCGCAACAGAACTGAATCAAAAGGATGCCGGAAAAGTCGATATTTGGATTGCAGAGGGCCCCTGGTTTGCCTTGTTGGCTTTACCGTTTCTATTGCCTTTATTCCGTCGTGGTTTTCTCAATATACTGCTACCGGCAGTATTTATCAGCTTAATGGCGACCCATGTGTCGCCTGTGCATGCTGGCGTATGGCAGGATTTATGGCAGACTCCCGATCAGCAGGCGCAAGCGGCCTATAAACAAGGCGATAAAGAAGCCGCGGCTCAACAGTTCTTAGACCCGCGCTGGAAGCAGGTCGCTGAATACGAATCCAGCAATTATGAAGCAGCTCTAAACAGCTTAACTCAACCTGAAACGGCAACTGACTGGTATAACCGGGGTAATATACTGGCTAAAATGGGCGATGTTGATTCTGCTATTGATGCTTACAATAACGCACTAGCATTACTGCCAAATTTTGAGGATGCAGCCTACAACAAGGAGCAACTCGAAAAGTTAAAAGAACAGCAAAAGCAGCAGCAGGAGCAGCAACAAGACCAGCAACAAGACTCTAGCGGACAAAATCAGCAAGGCGAGGCAGGCCAGCAAAACCAAGAGCCGTCTAACTCAGCCTCAGAGCAACAAAATTCAGATCAAGCGTCCGATTCTCAAGAACAGCAAAGCGATGAGCAATCGGGGGAGGCATCATCTTCGTCGACTCAGGCTTCCGGAAATTCTGATCAGCAACCCCCTCAAACGTCCAAAAACTCGAAAGCGGGGGAGGAAGCTGAAGGTGCCTCAGGCGAACAAGAACCGGCTGAACCGCAGCCCGCTTCAGAGCAGTCCGAACAAGCGTTAGCTCAGCAGCAGCAACAAGCTTCAGAATACCTAAAGGAACAAGTGGATAAAGCAGAGCAGGGAACACAGGATGAGTCTCATGCAGCCGCTTTGTCTGATACTCAGCCAATTGATGAATCCGAACAAGCTCGTCAACAGTTGATCAATCGCATAGTGGATGATCCTGCTGGTTTATGGCGTCGTAAGTTTTTATATCAGTACCGTCAAGACGAGCCAAAAGAGACAGGGGGTAAAACATGGTAATGCGTAAAGGCATTTGCTTGGCTGTGCTGTTGTGCTTATCAAGTGTTAGTGCATTCGCAACGGTGAAAAGCCAGGTGAGTCAAACCGTTATTAACCAAGGGGAGTCAATACGGTTAACGATTGATCTAGCAGGCAAAGATGCGGATAGTGTTGATCTATCTCCCCTTGAAGGTAAGTTTGATATTCTTCAACGCGGCCAACAATCCGGTATTACCATTATTAATGGTGATTATCAGCGCACTAGTGAGCTCATTTTAGTCCTGCTACCTAAACAATCGGGTGATGTAACAGTACCTGCATTGACGGTCGATGGCGATACAACAGCACCGCATGCGATTAGAGTGTCTAAAGTTGATTTGCCTGCAGCTTCTGAGGGCGGTATTGAGCTGGATGCCCGCTTATCCACCCAAACTCCTCGGGTTCAGCAACCCATTATTTATACCGCGAGCTTACTGTTAGGCCAGCAGGTTTATAATGGCTCTATTGAGCAGCCTAAGGTTACTCAAGGCAAGGCTCTTATTGAGGCTTTAGGGGATCAAACCAAATCTCAAAAATACGTTGACGGTCAAGTTGTGACGGTGGTTGAACAGTCATGGTTAATTACACCCGAACAAAGTGGAGTGCTTTCAATTGAAGGCGCTTCATTAATTGGGCAAATACCCGCGCAAGGCACCACTAATCGCACATTTAACAGCCGTTACATTGATCCTAGTAACTTACGACGTTTTCAACTTTCGGCAGATAGCTATGAATTGGACGTAGCAGGGATTCCTGCTGACTTCACCGGCGCTACTTGGTTACCCTCAAGCTCAGTGGTGCTAGAAGAAAGTTGGAGTAGTGATGAGTTTAGGGTCGGCGAGCCTGTTACCCGAACTATCACGCTGACAGCGAATGGCCTTACGAGTAATCAGCTCTCTTCGCTGGTTTTACCTGATGCTACTGGCCTAAAGCAGTATGCAGGGACCCCTCAGTTAGAGCAGACATTTACTGATGGCAAACTTTCATCAACCATGTCAGTGGAAGTGACTTTGATTCCATCCCAAGAAGGAACGTTGGAATTACCCGCGTTGCAAATACCTTGGTGGAATGTGAATAGTGATACCGAAGAGGTCGCTAGCTTGGCGGCCCGCAAAATGACGGTAGCCAAAGGTAATACAATTACCCAGTCAGTGCTCCAACAGAACAATAGTACACAGCCTACGCTATTACCTGAGACTGAAGGCACACAACCCACTGAGCCAAAAAGCACTGACTCCAGTGCGGTGCTAGTTGAACAATCGCCTAATCCGCCGTCTTCATGGGTGGATTATTGGTGGCTTGCCGTGATTGCAGGCGTGTTGGGGAGTTTGGTGACCGTTTTGTGTATCCGGCTCTTTCCTCGTCAGCAGCTGGCAAATGAAAGTTTGACTCGTTCGACGACTTCATCAAGCGCCCATACTGGACATACAGACGCATCAAAGCGAGCTATTAAGGATGCTTGTTTAGCTAATGATGTTGGAGCCACACGCCATGCGTTAATTGCATGGGGACAGCAGGTATGGCCCGATTGCCGCAATCTTAATCAGTTAATGCGTAGAGTTTCCCCCGAGCTTAAAATAGCCATTGCCGAGTTGCAGCGCCAGGCTTATAGTCAGTCAACTTCTACCGCTAGTGCTTCGCAAATCAATCATCAATGGCAGGGAAGTGAGCTTTGGGACGTCATAAAAAGCTACCAACCAGACGCTGATACTCAATCACGTTCTACGCTGGTTCCTCTCTCGCCCCTGCATTCCACCTAAACCAAAGGAAAAGACGCTATGACTAAGCCTGTTGAGAAAGTGGTTATATTAGTTGATGTGCAAAATGTGTATTACACCACTCGGCAGGCTTACCAAGCCAACTTCGATTATAACGAGTTTTGGGCATGCGTAACCTTTGACCGAACAGTCGTTAAAGCGATTGCTTACGCAGTGGACAAAGGCGATGAAAAGCAGCGTCAGTTTCAAAATATTCTGCGGGCTATAGGCTTTGAGGTACGTCTTAAACCCTACATACAGCGAGCGGACGGGTCGGCCAAGGGAGATTGGGACGTGGGGATTACGCTAGATGCAATGGAGTATGCCCCGCATGCCGATACGCTTGTCTTGGTGACAGGAGACGGTGATTTTGATCTGTTAGCGGACAAAGTGCGTACCGTATTACGCAAGCGGGTCGAGATTTTTGGTGTGCCGCAGTTCACAGCCGCTTCGCTGATTAATGCTGCAACAAGTTTCACGCCTATAAAGGACCATCTGCTACTGGGAAAGTAGGCTTTACCCGTAACTGTTAGATGCCTTGTTAAATTTTACGCTTTACTATTAAAGGACTAAATATGCATATACTACCGTTAAAAGCTATACGCCCCATTCGTGCAGTTGTTATTTTATTGAGCCTGTTACAAGTATCTTCTGTGATGGCAGCTAAGGCAGAAGAAGCTCCTTTTGACTTAAGCCGCCTAAAAGAAATGGCGCGTGTAAAGTCATTAATGCCGTATAAAAGTAATGAAGGTAATATTCCGAAATCGCTTAACAACCTAAGCTGGGATGATTACCAGCAATTAAGATATAACCATGACAAAGCGTTATGGAAAAGAGATAAGAAAAGCCTGTTTAGAGCGGAGCTATTTCATTTAGGGCTGTTTTTTAAGACGCCTATTCATATATACGAGCTTGATGCTGATAAAGTGGCTCACGAGATCAAGTACAGTAAAAATCTGTTTGATTATGGTAAGTCGGGTGTTAAAGGCGGCGAGTTCGACAAAGACCTTGGTTTTGCCGGCTTTAGAATGCAGTTTCACAGTGACTGGACACGTGATGTTGTGGCCTTTTTGGGTGCGAGTTATTTCCGCGCGGTTGGCGAAGAAATGCAATATGGTTTGTCAGCACGTGGTTTGGCTATTGATACGGCACTAAACCGGCCTGAAGAGTTTCCTACGTTTACGCATTTTTGGTTAGAAAAGCCGAGTAGTAATAATGATGTAGCAGTTGTGTATGCCTTGTTAGACTCCCCAAGTATTACTGGCGCATATCGTTTTGAAATACAGCCAGGGCCCTCATTACACATGCGTGTGGATTCGGCTTTATACTCTCGTAAGTCTATTGAGCGTTTAGGCGTAGCGCCTTTAACGAGTATGTATATGGTAGGCGAAAATGATAGAGCGGCGGGTTGGGATTGGCGCCCCGAAATCCACGATTCTGATGGGCTCTCGATATTAACTGGCCAAGGCGAATGGATCTGGAGGCCTTTAGTTAACCCCAAAAACCTAGCTTTCAATGCCTATGCTGATAACAATGTAAAAGGCTTTGGTTTGATTCAGCGCGATCGTAATTTTGATCATTATCAAGACGACGGTGTGTTTTATAACAAGCGCCCTAGTGTGTGGGTTGAGCCTATTGGAGACTGGGGAAAAGGTTCTGTCCAATTAGTTGAGATACCTACACTGGACGAGACATTTGATAATATTGTGGCTTTTTGGAACCCAGAAACAGAGGTCAAAGCTGGGCAAGAACTTTTATTTAGCTACAATTTACATTGGAGCGGCAAGCCAGCTAAAGAAACTAAATACGCAAAAGCTGTAGATACTTTTACAGGTATTGGTGGTGTTGTTGGTCAAAAGAGAACGTATTTTAGTAAGCGATTTGTCGTTGACTTCAAAGGTGGAAGCTTAAGCATGCTAAGCAAAGACAGTGAAGTTACTCCGGTTATCACAACATCCGCGGGTAGGGTCGAGTTAACCTCTGCACGTGTTCAAGAGTACATTGGTGGCTATCGAGCCATGTTCGATCTGGTTCCGGTCGACAATGACACAACACCTATTAACTTGCGTTTATATCTAGAGTCTAACGGTCAACCG
Source organism: Neptunomonas phycophila (assembly GCF_001922575.1). Classification (NCBI taxonomy): domain Bacteria; kingdom Pseudomonadati; phylum Pseudomonadota; class Gammaproteobacteria; order Oceanospirillales; family Oceanospirillaceae; genus Neptunomonas; species Neptunomonas phycophila. The sequence goes on from NZ_MRCI01000001.1 coordinate 1,132,880, forward strand.
TTGACCGAAACATGGGTGTACCAATATACCCCACCGGCTCAAGAAGATAGACACTTGCAAAATCCGGGGCATTTATAAGGGGCGAGCAAGTCTAGTAAACACGATGGGCGAGGGGCACTTCCTCGCTCATACGTCTCTATCATGCTGTATAATGAGATTATTATTTCCTTATTAGCAGTGACCTCATGAAACCCAAATCCCGCAAAACAGTCTCTCGTTCACCCTCATCACAAGGGAAAGGTCTGCATCAGCGAAATATCCATAATTCACGTTATGATTTTCCCGAGCTGATTGTAGCATCGCCAGAGCTTAGTTCTGTGGTTACAGAAAACAAGTTTGGCGACTTATCGATTAACTTCTCGGATCCCCGTGCGGTTAAGTTATTAAATCAGGCACTGCTCAAATTACACTATCAAGTTGATTTTTGGGACCTACCCGAGGGTTATTTATGTCCTCCTATTCCAGGGCGCGCTGATTATATTCATTACATTGCTGATCTATTATCGCTTTCGTTAAAAGGGGCGCTTCCCTCAGAGGAGTGTATCCCAAGAGGCAAACGTGTATCGGCCTTGGATATAGGGATGGGAGCAAACTGTATTTATCCTATTCTTGGGGCGCGTTTATATGGCTGGAAATTTGTAGGCTCTGATGTCAATGCGGTTGCTGTCAACACCGCGAATACAATAGCGCAAATGAACGCAACGCTTAAATCTCATATACGTTGTCGTTTACAATCCGATAGCCAATCGATTTTTAAAGGGGTGGTTGCGCCCAATGAGCGCTTTGATGTGACACTCTGTAATCCTCCGTTTCACCGATCCATTGAGGAGGCAACAGAAGGGTCTGAACGGAAAATAAAAAATTTAGCAAAAAACTCAGCTAAAAAGTCGCCTATGCACTCCTCTGTTAACACTTCTGATAATTCTTCTTCAGCGATGCTTAATTTTGGTGGCCAAGGCGCAGAATTGTGGTGTCCTGGCGGCGAAGTTGCGTTTATCACAAGGATGATGCAAGAAAGCCGCGATTTTTCGCATCAATGCCTTTGGTTTACAAGTTTGGTCTCCAAGCAAGAGAGCTTAAGCCTACTCAAGCCTTTATTAAACAAGATGGGTGTTGCCCAAAGCCGTATCATTAATATGCAACAGGGTAATAAGCAAACTCGTATTTTATGTTGGAGCTTTCTTAGCGAAACCGAGCAAGCGGCGTGGGCTAATGAGCGTTGGTTAATTAACCAATAACCACAGTAGTGTAACCATGACCAGAGAAACGGGCGTGGAAAGAACAATTAAGGATGCTATGTCTTCTTTAGGGCCGTTGTACTTAGTGGTTAATATGTAGCTTATAACTGCTACAGGCATAGCACTCTGGAGTAATAAGGCCAAAGCTTGAGCAGGCGCTAACGGAAAAATTTCTATAATACCTAAGGCGACTAGAGTACCAATTAATGGCCTGTAGACAGCTAGGCTAATTAAGCGAGTCCAGTGGCTTTTATCACCCAGTGATAAGCTAGATACGGTTTTGCCTAATAGTAGCAACATGATGGGGACCGTAACGTTGCCCAGCATCGATAGGGTATCCAACGCAAACGTGGGTATAGGAAGGCCGACAAGTAGAATCAATAAGCCTACGACTAGCGAAAGGACGGGCATGTTGCGCAGCAACTGTTTGGGTTGATAGTTCCCTGACATTGCCCCGACACCCAGAGTGAAATGACTAATTTGTACAACGGAAGAAATAACAACAGCGGCAGCAAGCCCTTGTTCGCCTGCCAATGCAAATACAACGGGGATACCAAGATTACCCGCATTAGGGTTAACCAGTGCCGAAATGTAGTAACGCACAGGTAATCTAGCTAAACGTAAAATAACAAACGTAATTAATGCTAAAACACTGAGGGCGCAAGCTGTTGCAGCCATTAACGTCATCATTCCCCCTGCATTCATGTTCATTTTTAGAACAGAACTTAGTAGTAAGCAGGGTAAGCCTACATTAGTAACCAATTGGCTCAGCGCTGGGTTGTCTAGGTATGAGGTTTTACGACCAAGTACGATGCCAAGTGCGGTTATGATGAAAACGGGCATCAGGGCGATTAAAAACGCCTGTGTCATCGGTAAAGAAACTCCGAAATAGCATACTGATTTTAATGAGGCACTAGTCTGCCTTATCTCTGTTCTCCTGACTAGCTAGCTGTGCATTTAATGCAGGAAAACTCGGCCTGATTACTTTTATTACGAGGATGACCAAAGGTTAATGGAGTGAGAAGGGCAAAAAAGTACACATGTTGAGACTAGATCGGTGTGTACTTTTTTAAAGGGTTAGAGATTAAGCGATTGTTGGCAGAATAAAAAGTAGCGCTTCACTATTGTCTGATGCTTGCATCTGTACTTTATTCTCATCGGTTAAAGTTATGCCGTCACCTGCTGAATAGCGTTCACCATTGATTAAAACATCACCCGTGGCAACGTGGATATAACCAATGGTCGCTGTATCTAAGACCTTTGCGATCGGGGCATCTGTTGCTTGCAAACGGTAAATCTCAACATCTTGAGAGATGCTCAGTGAACCGTTTCTTCCATCCGGTGACACTAATAAGCTCAGGCCGTTAAACGCTGAAAAATCTTTTTGTTGATAGCTAGGAGTTAAGCCCGACTGGCGAGGAATGACCCATATTTGCAAAAAGTGTAATGCCTCGCTAGCAGAGGCATTATACTCGCTATGCTTTATACCTGTTCCTGCACTCATAACTTGTACTTCACCGGCGCTTAAGTACTCGGTATGACCCAATGTATCCTTATGTTTAATTCTTCCCTCAAGAACGTAACTGATGATCTCCATATCTTGATGGCCATGAGTATCAAAGCCATAACCGGGTTTGACATGATCATCATTAATAACGCGCAAATGAGATAGACCCATTTGTTCCGGGTTGTAATAAGAGCCAAATGAAAAGGTATGGCGCGAATTTAACCACCCGAAATCGGCCTGCCCACGCTCGTCACTTTTAAGAACAGAGATCATACTATTAACCTTCCTATGATTTTTGAGTGATTAACGAATCTACAGATACCCGACCAGCTCCACTGATCAATAATGAAATAGAACCTGCGAGCAGCGCTAATGCGTATTCATATCCATTGTTAGTTAATAGCAATCCATTACTTAAATGAACGCTAACAATGGCGATTAGCATGGTGAAGGCAAGCACTAAAGCTGCTGGTCGAGTAAGTAAACCGATTAAAATAAATAAGCCACCAAAGAACTCACCGGAACCTGCAAGGCCTGCCATAAGTACTCCAGGTTCTATGCCCTGAGAAGCCATCCACTGCCCGGTACCCTCTAAACCATAACCCCCAAACCAGCCAAATAACTTTTGGGCTCCGTGAACCATAAAAATGATCCCTAACGGAACTCTTAGAGCTAATGGTGCAAAGCCCGCGTCAGAAAATAAAACCTTACGAATAATTGCCGTGTCCATCATGTATTCCTTATCAAGTAAGTTTGTGAGATGCCGTAACGATAAATCAAGTTTTGTTTCTAAAAAAGCGAATTAAATATGATAAACTTTTCGAAAAAATAGGAAGTAAGTGCTGTGGCTAAAGTAACTCTTGAACAATGGCGTATGTTGCGTGCAGTTGTTGAGCACGGAGGTTTTGCTCAAGCGGCATCGGCTATTCACAAAAGCCCTTCCAGCATCAATCATGCTATTCATAAAATGGAAAGTCTGCTGGGTGTTCCTTTATTGGAAGTAAAGGGGCGTAAGGCTCATTTAACGGGGACGGGAAGTGTGTTGTTGCGCCGAGCCGAGCGTATTTTAGAAAGCGTCCAGAACTTAGAAGCGCTAGCAGATAATTTAAGTGTCGGGTTGGAGACAGAGGTTGTCATTGCAATTGATCAAGCTTTTCCAGAGAGGATACTTAGCCAAGTACTCACGGCTTTTTCGCAACGCTATCCGGTAACCCGAGTTGAGTTACATGAAACCGTTTTATCAGGCACTGAAGAGCTTATTAGCGATGGCAAGGCTGATTTAGGGATTACACCTTGCAGCCTATCAGGTCGTTTAGGAGAGTTCTTAATGAATATAGACTTTATTGCGGTTGCTCGTCCTGACCATCCGTTACACCACTCAACGGTATTAACAGAAAGTGATTTAGAACCCTACCGGCAAATAGTTGTGCGCGATTCATCTTCAAAGCGCTCCATTAACGTTGGCTGGTTGGGAGCACAGGAGCGATGGACTGCTTCCAATTTACACACTTCTGTTGCATGGGTAGTGCAAGGTCTAGGTTATGCTTGGTTACCCTTATCAGCGATTAGTACATACCTTGAAAATGGCAGCTTAAAGCCGCTTCCTCTGTTAGTTGGGGCTAAGCGTTCTATGGACTTTCAGTTATATCATGCCGATATTGATAAAACAGGAGAGGCAACTCAATATTTAGCAGAGTTAATTATTAAGGGGTGTGATCAAAAATCTACATTATTATTACCTAAGCTATAACTGTTTATACGGGTAGTAATACTGACGACCATGTGAATATTATCTTTGAGGATTTTTGGCTGATAATAATTTCATGTGTCAAATTATATAATACAACCGTAGTATTAAATCCCTGTGCGGGACTTTTAATCCCGCCTTGTCAATTAGAATGAACTTAAGTTAACTACAGTGGCCTACATGAAGCACATGTATTGAAGAAAACATAAGGTGTTTCTAAGTTATGTATCCCTATGTTTTCTTTTATTAGCACATTGCTAAGGAGAGTTTATGTCTATTATCAAGAAAAGTAGTGCTCGTTATCAGTCACTCGGTAAAGAGGGTAAAGGGTATGTATCCACTGAATCCGGTGTGTTAAGTGATCAACCATATGGCTTTAACACGCGTTTTGAAGGCAAAGCCGGGACAAATCCCGAAGAGTTGATAGCAGCGGCTCATGCGTCATGTTTTACCATGGCTCTGTCTTTTGCTCTGGAGTCGGCAGGTTATAAAGAAGGCGAACTAGAGACAGAATGCGCTATTTCTTTAGATAAAGAGGGCGAAGGTTTTAAGGTCAGTCAGTCTAGCTTAACCTTAAAAGCATCTATTGAAGGCATTTCTGAAACAGAGTTTTCTAAAATAGCAGAGAAAGCTAAAACAGGTTGCCCAATATCAAAATTATTAGATGCTGAAATTACATTAAATTACGCTTTGTCGTGAACTTATTATTCGTAACTGGGTCTTAGTTATTGAAAGTAAGTTTTACCTTTCCGATAGAGCTCCTTGCCGGGTATTTTTATACCCGGTATTTTTTTGCCTTTTATTTATACTTTTTTAGTATATTAATCTTTTTGTTTTTAAACGTTTTTCCATTGCTCGCTATGCAGACAAGTGAAATGGTTGGCTGTTCTTATTGGTGTATCGTGAGTAGGTCGTTAACCTTGGCTGTATAAGCGGTCACATTAAGTGCACCATGTTAAGGCATTAGCAAACTTCATATTGCGCCGTATATTTGTTTAACGCTTATAGACAGCGGTGGGGCTAATCTTGATCTTAAGTATCTGAATTCACTGTGTTAAGTCATTTTAGTCTCAGCTGGTATGCTAGTGCTAATGCGGAGTTTGTAGAAGAAAGCAGAAAATGCGCTATTTTAGGGCGTTTTACTATTAATATATTGCAATATTTTTTTATGGTTGATCACGTTAGAATCCCCACCGCTTAATTAATATAAAAGGATTTTTCCTATGAACGTGTCCCATTTATGCAATACTGAATCGCCTGTGAGTGATTTCTCTATCCAAGGGAGCGGTTATTGCATACAGGAAGATCGAGTTACTCTCTCAATCGAACAGCTTTTGAGCAATCGCTCCGCTGATAATATAAGTGGCAGCTTGATGCTAGAATTGTGGGCGTTGCCTACCCAATATCTCGGTGGTGGTTTTGGTGGTGAGTTGCTGGCTTATACAAGCCTTGCGCCACTTTCTGGTCAGTGTTACTTACCTAATTTATGCTTTAATTTACCTTTCACTTCTCCGACGCCAGGCCAGTGGTATATTACCCTGATGGTTCGGGAATGGGACGGCAGTCAGTTCATCACGCGTGATTATGTGAATTACGAGAACCTATTTTGTGTTGAGGCTAAGCCTGTTGTTTCACGTAGTACTAGCGATAATGTTATTTCGGTTGATTTTGGTCATGTTGATCACTCTGCTAACAACCAAAACCGTTTAGACTCTTTAGCACCTAGTCAGGTTGTTAAAGATAGTCCACTAAATCACGAATGTGATGCAGAGAGTGCTCCACCGAAAAAAGCGGCTAAATCGGGTAAGCGTGCTAGCAAAGTAAACCCGTCAGGCAAGGCTATCGCTAAAAAAGTATCCATTAACAAAGCATCGTTAAGTGAACTTGAAGGTATTAAAGGTTTGCCCGTTAAAGTAGCAAAGCTGATTTTTCAAACTCGCCCGCATAAAAAAATTGACGAGTTATTGGCGTTAAAAGGTATGGGACCAAAGCTACTTAAAAAGATTGAGCACTTGATAAAACTGTAATTATTACGAGTAGTAATCAGCTGTATTGGTCGTTAAAAGCTAGGTTTACCCTAGCTTTTTTGTGTCCATCATTGATAAGTGTTCAAGGAATAACAGGTATGCCCGAGTAGCGAAAAGCTTCATCGGCTAACTGGTTTATCTCTTCGTCACTCATTGAACGACTAATCACTGTTATCCGTCCAAGATACACTGTTGGTAGCTCGTTATCGCGCTCTTCTAAAATATATTTTATCGCTTCGGCAGTAGCAACACCTACGTCATCTCCCATACGCATTGGGGTAGCATTAAGGCTACCTTCTTTAACCTTTTGTAGCTCTTTTGCTGTACCTCCCCAGCCAGTAACGAATAGCCGATCGATACTGTTTGCTTCTTCTAGTGTATTGACAGCACCCATTGCCATTGCCGTATTAGCGTTGTGAAGCACATCTGCCTCAGGGAAGTTTTTGAGGATTAATGCCGCGCCGTCGGCACCGCCTTTTTCTTGGTACTGTCCGAAATGTTCATAGATATTTAACCAGTAGCCGTTTTCTTCCACACAGTCACTAAACTCTTGAGATCGTTGATCATCCGTAATTCCGGGGATACCTCTATTCATGGCAAACATGATGTCTTCCCCTAAGTGGTCAATTAAAAAGTCGCATAGGGCTTGAGCGCCAATTGAACTAGAAAAGTCGAACCAAGCTTTAGGTGTATGTTGCCACTTTTTTTTAGGGGTATGGAATGCCCAAATAAAGGTTTTGAAATCAGGGCTTGAGGATAAACGTTGTATATTTTCGGATTGAACTTCTAGCTCGGATGGGCCGAATATAACATAGTCAAATTCATCTGATTTTGAGAGCACAGTATCGGTGTGGTTGGACTGTAATGCATGCTCTATCTGCTTTGATGAGAATTCTTGAGTCGTATGGGGAATATTAAGTTCTGATAGTCGACGAGTTAGCGCCAAATAGTTGCGTGTCCAAAAATCTGAGACATCGGCACTGGGGTAAATAAGAGCGATATTGACGGGTTTATTGACCCCCATGTAAGGATCACTTTTACTACTAACGGTTTTTTGAAAGGCCGATAAAATACCCGGTGCGTTAACTTGCTGAGGTAGCCAATAATCCCTATCATCAGCTCCCGGTAAAGTAGTATCAGCTAGGGAAGCGGAAGATAAGGGAATAGTTATTAGCATTCCCAGCCATAAAATAAACATCCTAAAAAAAATCATCGTAAAAGTTGCCTATACTTAGGTTAGTCGCAGGGACGGCGAGTATAAAAAATTGAGGTGCAGCCTATGAAAAGCCGCATCTCCAAATCTAATGCGTTTATACCTATGTTGTCGGTGCTGCTCATCAAAACTTCAGTTAATAAATGGTTCAAATCGTTAATCTACCAACTTTGTCTGTATTTGGCTTTGTTTTTGGCTGTTTTACCGCTTTCGGTACAAGCCGCCTTCTTAAATGAGGCGCAAGCCCGTGTTGCTGAAGCCATCGAGGTTGAGTCTCAATGGCGCGGCCCTACCAAAGGGCCAGCTGCTGGCTTGGGAAAAAATATCATTTTTATCGCTTCCGACTTACGCAATGGCGGTGTCAATGGAGTGGCAAAAGGGGTGTCCGAAGCCATCGGGCATTTAGACTGGAATTTACGTTTTCTGGATGGAGCGGGCTCCGAGACGCGTCAAGGCGCTGCTATTCGTAAAGCAATTGGCTTTTTGCCTGATGGTATTGTGTTAGGCGGGATTGATGCCAAACGCCATTCAAAGATACTCCAGGCTGCGAAAGAACTGGGGATAACAGTGATCGGTTGGCACGCACTGCCTGATGCCAAGGGAGACGAAGAGCTGGGCGTGTTTACGAATATTACAACGGATATTAGGGAAGTAGCAGAAATAGCGGCACTGTTATCGGTGGTAGAGGCTAATGGTTATGCCCGTGTCGTTATATTTACAGACCCCAATTATACTATTGCGTTATCAAAATCAGACAGGATGGCGGAAGTTATCAGAGAGTGTCTGCATTGTGAGTTGATTAGTATCGAACATGTACCGCTGGATAAAACTGCGGAGCAAATGCCACAAGTTGTTGGGCGTTTACTTAAAGAGCACAAAGACATTACCCATTTTTTGACGATTAATGATCTGTATATCGATTTTGCAATTCCTTCCATTGAATCCGAAAAGTTTGACCATGGTACAGCGCCTATTAGCCTATCAGCGGGTGATGGTAGCTCAGCTGCTTTTCAGCGTATACGTGAAGGCGTGTATCAAGGTGCAACCGTGGCAGAGCCACTTCTTCTGCATGGTTGGCAAATTGTAGATGAGTTTAATCGTGCTTTTCTCCTCCAAAAGCCCAGCGGGTATTCGGCAGCGGTTCACTTGGTGACAGACGCAAATATCGATCAGGTAGTAAATAGTGCGGGCATTTATGACCCTCCCAATGAGTATCGAGAGTCTTATTTAGATATGTGGAAAAAGTAGACGATGAAAAAAGCTGTGTTAACGCTTGGTGCACGTTTAGCTATAACAGTCTTTATGCTGATGGCCATAACAGGGGTAGGTTTTGGTATTGTTATCAGTGCTTTGTATTCCGTAGAGTCCATTTTAGAAACAGAGTCGAGTGAACACGTTTCTTCTTTGACCACAAACTCGGTAGTGAGCCGTCAAATATTTGAACTATCGACACGTGTTCAATTACTAGAGCAAACGTTTTTATACAATGAGTCTATTCTGACAGAGGAGGGATTCAATATTGATGAGCAGCTGCAGCTGATGCGCGGCTTATCAACAAATGATGACTTTAAAAAGCACATGGACCTGTTTATTGAAGACTTTCACCGATTTTTAGGTAATTCACTGACGCTAAATCGTATTCTGCAAGAGTTAGGGCACATTGATGTTGGGCTAGGAGAGCAAATAGATCAACTAGATTTATTAGTGGCCGAAGATAAGATCGATCAATTACTGGACAAGAAATACACTTACATTACGGATCATATCGATTTAATGAACATGCTCCGGGAAAGCTATCTCGAAGTAGGTAAGATGGTAGGGGCTATACGCAGTCGCATTACGCCCGAAACAGAAAAAGTTGTTATTTTAGAAGTGCTTAAAGAGCTAGATATTTTCCGGTTACATCTAGCAAACTTAGAAGCCACTAACGAAGCTATCGCACAAGATAAAAGGCAGCTTTCGCGAGCATTGGCAAAATACACCGCCGTATTACGTAAATTACGAGCGAATTTAGATCAACGATGGATTGTGATGGAGTCGTTGCTTGATTCGCAAAACCAACTTCTTAGCTTTGTGGAAACAACCGAATACCAAGTGCAAGAAAGCGCGCTCAGCCTAAAAGAGCGTTTAGAACAAGATATTGGGGACCTTCGGTTTGTGGTGTTGGTAACCGCTCTGGTTGCCGTTATATTTGGAGTGGTTTTTATCAGCTTAATGGTAAAACGCCACATACGGCGTCCCTTGGATGCCCTGATTGATGGCTTTTATCAGCTGGAGTCTAGTGAGTTTAACCAACGGATATCGCTGAATCGAACAGACGAATGGAACACAATCGAGAAAGCGTTCAACCAAATGGCGAGTCGTTTAGAAGAAATTTATCGTCAATTAAATAACGAAAAGAAAAACTTCAATTATTTAGCTCATCATGACCCCTTAACTGGGATGGCGAACCGGTTATACATAAACCAGCAATTGGACTCGGTGATTGCTCATTCTCGAAAGCAGGGTAAACCATTTACCTTATTGTATTTAGACGTCGACCAATTTAAGAACATCAATGATTCTTTAGGGCATGGTGCTGGTGACCAGCTACTCAAAGAAGTATCAGATAGGCTATTAGACGTTATCGGTGCAAATGGGCATGTGGCTCGTTTAGGTGGCGATGAGTTCATGGTGCTGTTCCCGAATGTCCAGAGCATTAAAGCTGTTAGCGTGTTTGCGGAGGCAATCAATAGAGCGTTACGAAAAGCGTTTACGCTTGAAGGTGAGCCTATCTATGTGACAAGTAGCATAGGTGTGTGCCAGTACCCTGAGCATGGGGATAATGTTGAAACTTTAGTACGTAATGCTGACACCGCGATGTATTACGCAAAAAGACAAGGCCGAGATCAGTTTTGTGTTTACACGGACGCAATGACGCATGAAGCACATGATCTAATTTATAAAAGTGCAGGGATCAGAAGGGCGTTGGAGAACGATGAGTTTGAGCTTCTGTTTCAGCCTCAATTTGACATTGTTGCCCCTACTATTATTGGGGCTGAAGCCCTTATTCGCTGGAACCATCCGGAACTAGGTCAGCTTTCACCGGATGCATTTTTGGATGTTGCAGAGCAAACAGGGTTGATCTTAGATATTGATGATTGGGTATTTAAACAAGTGGCTGCGCTAGTTTCTGAATGGAAGTCACAAGGCTTTAATTTAGACGGTATATCTTTCTCGGTGAACTTCTCCGGTCGGAAGTTTTTTGAACCAGGGCTGGGTAAGCAATTGGATGATGTGATCGCTATGTACGATTGCTCAGCCACTCAGTTAGTACTAGAAATTACAGAACGAGACATGATGAGCCGTTTTGATTTGAGTGCGGCGACCATCAAAGATTTACGTAAACGGGGCTATCGTGTATCAATTGATGATTTTGGTACGGGATATTCTTCACTGGCATCACTTAAAAATTTACCGGCAGATACAATAAAGCTAGATCGCAGCTTTATATTGGATATAGTTACTTCGGACCGTGATTTGGCGATTGTTAAATCGGTCATGACATTGGCTGAAGAGCTGGGTTTAAGTGTTGTAGCTGAAGGCGTTGAGACCCAAGATCAGGTTGATAGCTTGATATCGATTGATTGTCAGTATGCCCAGGGCTACCACTTTGCTTATCCATTAAGAGAAGATCAGTGGATGCTATTATTATCAGCATACAATAATGCGTTACCTAGAACTTCGTAATCTAGTAGGCTCGCGCTTGCCCATTTAGCTGTGTTAGCCGCAAGAGTACCAAAGTGCCATTGTTTACTTGTTGCTTTGTGATTTACTCAAATAAAAAACCGTAGGATGGAATTATGCGTTTTTGGCTGCGTTATTGTGCTGTTTGGGTTACCTGGCTGTCACTGCTGCTTCCATCCGTGGGGTGGTCTCAGGCAGACAGCGAGTTGCCCGATGGGTTTATGTCTGAAAAGCCCTCTATTCAACTCTTTAAAGCGTACGCTGAGTTCAAGATGGCCAATTATGAAATGGCCAAAATGATGTGGCAGAACATTCAAGGAAATGCACGCCCAGAAGCGTTGTTTAACTTAGGTATTTTGTACGATGAGGGCAAAGGGGTAGAAGCATCCCTAACGCAAGCTATTCAATATTACGAAGCTGCCGCGCAGGCGGGTAGTCGTGCTGCTGCCTACCAGTTAGGAGCAATTTACCTCCATGATAAACGCATAGCTAGCGATAAGGCGTTGGCTAACCATTGGTTATCAATAGCGGCCTTACGTGGTGACAAAGATGCAGCGCGCATGCTAGGGCGTTTGGATAATGTAAATGATGATATGGTTGAGGTGCGTGTTTTATTAGCCGAAGGCAAGGATGTAGAGGCGGCAAATCAATTAATCACCTTAGCTGAATTAGGTAATATTGACGCTAAAGCTGAATTGGCTTGGTTGTACGAGGCTGGTATTGGTGTCAAGAAAGATCTCAATCAGGCGGCTACGCTATTCGCCCAAGCAGCCGAAGGGGGCAGTGCCGATGCACAATACGCAATTGCGGTAATGTCATTGACGGGGACAGGGGTTGTAAAAGATAAAGCGGCAGGGGTTCAGTGGCTTCGTAAAGCCGCTGCGCAACATCACCCCTCTGCTATTAAAGTACTTGTTGAGCTAACCGAATAAGTACACTGTTCGGCTAGCTCAGTATCTGAGCTCTATTAAACCTGAATTGCTTCAGGTACTTCTATACTGGCTGGGTCAGCATCTATTGTCGGTGGAGGAGACGCAGGTTGTGTGCTCTTGATGTACGAAGTGAGAGTACTTTTTTCTTCTTCAGATAAGCGTAAGCCCATTTTTGTACGTCGCCATAAGACATCTTCTTCACTAAAAGCCCATTCATGAGCCATTAAATAGTCCACTTCTTTCTGGTACAACGAAGCACCAAAATGTTGACCTAAATCGCTGATAGACTGGCACCCCTCTAAAAAGCTGTAGCAAGCTGTGCCATAGGTACGTACGAAACGATTTACTAAAGCTGCCGGCAACCAAGGGTACTGTTCAGTAATGGTTTTTGCTAGGTTCTCGGTGGATTCAAAATCTCCGCCTGGTAACTTCGCTGTTTTTGTCCAAGCTCCCGTGCTATTTGGGAAAAATGGCTCGATAGCATTCGTAGCTGCTTCGGCCAATTTCCGGTATGTGGTGATCTTGCCTCCAAAAATGGAGAGTAATGGAGCTTGTTGCGCAGGGGCGTCGAGCTCGAATGAATAGTCGCGAGAGGCTTTCTGAGCTTCGCCGCGTTCGTCGTCCATCAATGGTCGTACCCCAGAGTAGGCCCACACTATGTCATCTGGTTGAATGGTATGTTTAAAGTGATCATTAACCACTGAACATAAGTAATTAACTTCGTCTTGGGAAATTTTTACTGCCGACGGATCGCCTTTATAATCGACGTCTGTAGTTCCAATGAGTGAGAATTCATCTTCATAAGGAATCACAAAAACGATACGGTTATCTTCATTTTGAAGAATATAAGCTTCAGGCTCATCATGTATCTTCGGCACAATAATATGGCTGCCTTTGACTAAGCGAATCTGTTTGGGTGCTTTAACCTGTATCGCCTCTTCAAAAAAGTGGCTGGCCCACGGCCCCGTTGCATTTATTAATGCTTTGCTCATGACCGTTTGTTCGACACCCGTGCGCTTATCTTTGAGTGTTAACTCCCACAATGCGCCAACGCGTTTGGCTCGTAGGCATTGTGTATTTGTTTTTACGTCAGCTCCATTAGCGTGAGCCGCTTGAGCACACAGCACTACCAAGCGTGCATCATCAACCCAACCATCTGAGTACTCAAACCCTTTGGTAATGGAAGATTGCATAGGGCTACTGGCATCAAATTTTATAGAGCGCGAACCAGCTAAGCGTTCACGTTTAGCAAGGTTATCGTATAAGAATAGGCCAATACGTATCATCCATGCAGGGCGCAGATGGGGGCGGTGAGGAAGACGAAAGCGTAAGGGCCACATGATGTGTGGCGCGTTGTTGAGCAAGGACTCTCGTTCGGCGAGTGCTTCTTTAACTAATCTAAATTCGTAGTGCTCCAAGTAGCGTAAGCCACCATGGATCAATTTGCTGCTGTTAGAGGAAGTGGCAGAGGCTAGGTCGTTCATTTCGCACAGCATCACTTGTAAACCACGACCACTGGCATCCATCGCAATCCCGGCGCCGTTAACGCCTCCACCGATCACAACTAGATCGTATGTCATTTGATGTTCTGCCATGTGGAGTCCTCTATTACGTCGTTATTATTAGGTTATGCAAAGTGAGATTTAGCAATGTACCCAGTTAGAATGAATCAATAATGGATTCGAAAGTGAAATAAATCAACCATAAACGAACATTAAAAGACGTATTTTGGAATATATTTACAACGATTACGAATTTTTACTGGGGTTTTGGTTCGCTTTCGAAGGGATTGTAAAAGATGCAGCGTGGCAGAGCGGCAGAGTGAACTGTGAAGAGCGTTTTGTTGGTTAGCTGGTATGTAAAACTACGTTATGCTCTTTTAGGAGTCGGCACATATCTTGGCTTGGGGGTTTTTCGGTGAAGACATGATCCATCTGAGTAATATTCCCTAAGCGGACCATCGCGCTGCGGCCAAACTTATCGCTGTCTGCTCCAAGCAAAACTTGGCGAGAGTTGTTAATGATCATTTGTGCAACTCGAACTTCTCGGTAATCAAAATCGAGCAGGGAACCATCTTCATCGATACCGCTAATACCAATAATCCCGAAGTCCATTTGGAATTGGTTCATAAAATCTACCGTTGCTTCACCAATGATGCCACCGTCACGATGGCGAACCTCGCCTGCAGCAATAATAATTTTGAAGTCTTCTTTAACCGACAAAATGGTTGCCACGTGCAAGTTGTTAGTCACAATTTGCAAATTTTTGTGATGCAAAAGCGCTTGTGCAACGGTTTCCGTTGTAGTGCCGATGTTAATAAACAAAGAGGAGCCGTCAGGGATTTGCTTGGCAATAGCCGTTGCTATCTTTTGCTTTGCTTCCAAGTTCATGATTTTGCGGGTTTGGTACGCGGTGTTGACCGTACTGGATTCTATGCCTGCGCCACCATGATGGCGTTTAATCTTGTCGGATTCGGCAAGTTGATTCAGATCACGACGAATGGTTTGTGGCGTAACTTGGAAATGCTCAACTAGCTCATCAATAGTGACAAACCCTTTTTGTTGGATCATTTCAAAGATCTGGTCTTGGCGCCTTTTTTGAGTCATTCGTTGATCTCTTGTTTTAATGCGGGTGTTTAGCAATTATTTTTAAATGGAGTTTGCGCCATACTGATATGTGTTAATTCACCGTGTGACGGCACAAGTAAACTATTAATAATTGGGAATAAATTAATAGAATTATATAACTAATTATAAGTCGCTAATGGAGTGGTGTGTAGGGATAAAAACAAAATAATCGTTATAAAGGAGTTGCTTTTTTTTTCGAAAAAGTAAAAATACGAACAAAAAAGAACAATTACTCTCAGGATCACCTCATGAATCAGTACATTCTGGCAATTGATCAGGGCACAACAAGCTCGCGCGCTATTCTGTTTAATAATGATGGAAGTATACACGCCACCAGTCAGCAAGAGTTTACACAGCATTTCCCGAAGGATGCATGGATCGAGCATGAGCCCGGTGATATTTGGAGCTCGGTACTTCAGACATGCCGACATGTTATTCAGGACAATAATGTTGATGTGGCTGATATTGGTTCCATCGGAATAACAAACCAGCGTGAAACGACACTGGTCTGGGATCGTAAGACCGGAGAGCCAGTTTACAACGCTATAGTATGGCAAGACCGACGCACCGCGGCTTATTGTGAATCCTTAAACGAGGCGGGCTACGCCGACATGATAGCCGATAAAACGGGGTTGTTAATTGATCCGTATTTTTCGGCAACCAAGTTGCGCTGGATTCTTAATGAAGTGCCCGGCGTACGTGAGCGAGCAGAAAAGGGTGAGTTGGTATTTGGAACGGTTGATACTTTTCTGTTGTGGAACTTAACAGGTGGGCGCTCTCACTTGACGGATGCTACTAACGCTTCACGAACCCTCTTGTTTAATATCCATAGCCAATCATGGGATGAAGAGCTGTTATCTTTGTTTGATATACCTGCCAGTATGTTGCCCGAAGTGCTGGATTCATCGGATGATTTTGGCTCCTTGGATGCTGATATTTTAGGTAAGCCCATTCCTGTTTATGGGGTGGCAGGGGACCAGCAAGCAGCAATGGTCGGTCAAACCTGCTTCAAGCCTGGTATGGCAAAAAGCACCTATGGTACGGGGTGCTTCCTAATGTTGAATACGGGTGATAAGCCGCTGCGCTCGGAACACCGCTTGTTAACCACGGTCGCTTACCGGATTAACGGCAAGCCAACTTATGCACTGGAAGGCAGTATTTTTATTGCCGGCGCTACCATCCAGTGGTTACGTGACGGTTTACAGCTAATTGAAAACGCAAAAGATGCTGAACCGCTGGCGGTGCAGACGGATGTAGACCACGGCGTCTATCTCGTGCCTGCCTTTACAGGGCTGGGTGCTCCGCATTGGGACCCGAATGCGCGCGGCGCTATTTTTGGTTTAACCAGAGATACCGGGATTAAAGAGATTGTGACTGCGGGTCTTCAGGCTGTTTGTTATCAAACTAAAGATTTACAAAAAGCAATGGAAGAAGATGGAGAGCGTCCAATAGCGTTACGAGTTGATGGCGGTATGGTCGCGAATAATTGGGTGCTGCAATTTCTAGCTGATGTACTCGGAGCGACGGTCGATCGCCCTGAAATTATTGAAACAACAGCGCTTGGTGCGGCTTATCTGGCTGGCCTCAAGGCTGGCGTATTTTCTTCATTAGACGATTTGGCGAGTCGATGGCGCTGTGAACATCGCTTTGAGCCGGTAATGACCAAAGAAAAGCGTGATGGTTTGTATGCCGGCTGGGTTAAAGCAATTGATAAAGTGCAAAGCTAAAGCTGTGTTTCTCAGCCGCATTAGCGGCTAATTGTCTCAACGGTAGCGGGTTAACGTATACCCGCTACTTTTAAGCGTTTATAGAGCGTATTACGGCTTATATTAAGCGCTTTAGCTGTTTTTGAGACGTTGCCTTCATAATATTCAAACATGCTCAGTGTTTGGGCTTGTATGTCATCACTTAGCGTATCCGTAGTTTTAATATCTGAATGGGCTGTTTGGGAATCAGGAGATATTGCTGGGTGGCCGTGTTGTAAGCTGGCCACTGTATCAGCTGCTTGTGCCATCACTAATGGTGAGTTTTCGAGATCGTTAAAAAAGTCATCGGGTAGGTGGCTGCTATTTATTGGATCGCTATCAGCCATAGCTAATGCTATTTGGATAACACTGACCAACTGACGAATGTTGCCAGGCCATGGGTGCTGTTCAAATAAATGTAAAAGTTGTTCCGAAAGCGGGTGCGTTTGTTCTGGTGATGCTTCCATCTTATATATTTCTTGGATGAGCTGCCGCTTATCGAGACGCTCACGCAAGGGCGGTAGTTCCAAGTTTAGCCCGCTCACTCGGTAGTATAGATCCTGCCTAAAGTTATTTTGTTGTACCTCATCCTTTAGACTTCGGTTAGTGGCTGATATTAACCGGATATCAATAGGGAAGGACTCGGTTGAGCCCAAGGGGGTTACTTTGCGCTCTTGAAGCACGCGTAGTAACCGGGCCTGAGCCTTAGTTGGCATCTCACCTATTTCATCTAAAAAGAGAGTGCCTTTGTGGGCTTTTCTAATCAGCCCAATCGCGCCTTTCTGATTAGCACCAGTGAAAGCCCCCTTAACATATCCGAAGAGTTCTGACTCAACCAGCTCGCTTGGGATAGCCGCGCAGTTAACGGCCACCAATGAATGTTGGTGGCGCGAACTGTGTTCATGTAAGGCTTTTACAAATACCTCTTTACCCACCCCCGTTTCGCCGTGGATAAGGATAGGAATATCTTTCTCTATTAAACGCGAGGCTTGTTGCACGCATTTGTCGACTCGCGGATCACCAAAGCTTATCCGATTAAGCGAAACAGTAGGGGAGTGCGTAGGGGCTGTGTTTTTAGTTGGCGTGTTGCGAAAATCGACCGCATCAACAATCGCTTGTGTGGGTTTGCGTATAATCGCTTGCATTTGGTAGCCATGTTGCGTGCGCAGTCGCATTGGTAGATTGTCGGGTTGGTGCTTCATATCAAAAAAGCGCGTATCAAATACATCGCTGATGTTGATCATGCTCAGCTCAAAGCTTAATAGCAGTTCTGCGCGTCGGTTGGCCGATATGATCATGCCGTCCTCGTTGACGACTAATAGGCCTGACCATTGGCTATCAAGCGTATCGATATTGGTGTTGAAGGTGATTAAGAAGTGCTCATCTGCAAATTTTTTAAAAATAAGCCTGTTTTCGACAGATTGAGACATTAAACGAACCATACCAAGGGTGTGTGCTTGGGGGAGATAAGCATCGCTGGATACATCTAAAACACCCAATAGATCATGATTGGCATCATAAATAGGAGCAGCCGAGCCTATCATGAAGCGGTTGGCTTTTAGGTAATGCTCATCCCGCAATACTTGTACTGGTTGACCAGAGGCTAATACGGTACCTATTGCATTCGTGCCATTGGTTCGCTCTTGCCAGCTCACGCCCTCGCGAAAAAAAGGTTTTTGTTGCGGGGTGACAAAACGAGAATCTCCCCAGCTTTGAAGGACTTGTCCTTTTGCGTCTGCCAGCATCACCATGCATTTACTATTGGATAAAATGTTCTCGTAGTACGGCAGTACTTCTGTTGCTGTTGTTTTGACTAGATCGCCGTACATCCATTGTAGGTTTCGATAGTCTGCTTCAGGTAGGCGCTCAAGGTGTGGGCTGGATTGGTGGCTTAATCCGTATTCTTCGCAGCGCTGCCACGAAGCTTGAATGGTAGCGGTATGATCGTCTACTAAATCGTCGTTACGCATGAGCAGCTCATCTATTTTATTATCATTCTTAGTCAGGGGAGCAGAGCCATAGTGTTCAATATTAATCACAACTTAGGCTCTAAGTGTTCAATTGTTGATGTGAACACTGTTGATGTCAACACTTTTTGAACAGTTGCTTTTCGTTTTGTGTTTGTTTTTGTTCGTTATCGTGTGTTTGGATTGTATCTAACGTGTTGTTTTTTAATATTAGTTGGTAGGGTTTTAACCTGAGTGAAACATTTGGCATGGTTTTAGCTTTGTTTTTTTTCGAAAACGAATTTTCTGGTGTGCTGAGCAGTTCACTCACTGGTTAATTTAGCAAATAATAAAAAGAACAAGGACACCACATGTCACTGACTCTTGAAAGTGTGACCCGTGTGGTTGATGGCGTGCCTTATCTCACGGATATCGACCTCACTTTGGAACCGGGCTCATTCAATGTATTACTAGGCCGAACGCTAGCCGGTAAGACCTCCTTGATGCGGTTAATGGCTGGGTTGGATAAACCTAACGAAGGCCGAGTGCTCATGAACGGTGAAGATGTAACGCATCTGCCGATTCAACAGCGCAATGTATCAATGGTGTATCAGCAGTTTATTAACTACCCTAGCTTAACGGTTTACGAGAATATAGCTTCGCCTTTGCGTTTAGCGCGCATGCCTGATTCGGAAATTAAACGCCGTGTTCAGGAAACGGCCGCGATGCTGCAAATAGAGCCATTCTTAAAGCGTCGTCCGCTTGAGTTATCTGGCGGGCAACAACAGCGTACTGCCATGGCGAGAGCGTTGGTTAAAGACGCCAGCTTGATTCTCTTCGATGAGCCGCTCGTCAATCTTGATTATAAGTTACGAGAGGAGCTGCGAGCCGAGCTGCGCGAGTTATTTAAAGAGCGCCGCTCAATAGCCGTGTATGCCTCAACCGAAGCTAACGAAGCATTGGCCTTAGGAGGGGTGACAACACTCCTACACGAAGGGCGTGTTTTGCAGTCTGGCCCTGTGAATCAGGTTTACCGTAACCCAGTTAACGTAGAAGCCGCTGAACTGTTCAGTGAACCACCTATCAATTTGATGCGTGGAACGGTTACCGATACTGAGGTGACGTTCGATCAATATGCTCATTTCCCTTTAAACCAAGACTTACGCGATTTGCCGCGCGGCGATTATCAGTTTGGTATTCGCCCTAGCCATATCGGTTTAGTTCCGCATAACGATGATGACTTGGAATTGTCGATGCAGGTAGAGCTGGCTGAGATCAGTGGCTCCGAAACCTTTATGCATGTGCGTAATGATCATTTTAGCTTGGTCCTGCAATTGTCTGGTGTGCATGAATATCGCACTGATACGCCGATTAAGGTGTACCTGCCTACACATAAATTGTTTGTGTTTGGTTTGGACGGCTTGCTAATCCAAGCACCGGTACAAGCTCAGGTTCTTAAGGGGTAAATCATGGCAGAAATACATTTAAAGTCATTGGCGCATAGTTATAGTGCCTCACCGCAGTCTCCTGCTGATTATGCCATTCGAGAAATGGATCATATCTGGCATCAAGGCGGGGCTTATGCGCTGTTAGGGCCTTCTGGCTGTGGCAAAAGCACCTTGCTGAATATTATCTCTGGGCTTTTGCAACCCTCAGATGGCGATATCTTGTTTGATGGTGTTCGTGTTAATGAGCTATCACCCAAAGAACGAAACATTGCACAGGTTTTTCAGTTTCCGGTTATCTACGACTCAATGAGCGTTTACGATAATTTGGCGTTCCCGTTACGCAACGCCAAAATGCCAGAAGCGAAAATTAAGGCCAAAGTCAGTGAAGTGGCAGACATCCTTGAGTTAACACCCCTGCTAAAAAATAAGGCGAAGAACCTCACCGCTGATGAAAAACAAAAAATATCAATGGGACGCGGTCTAGTTCGTGATGATGTTTCGGCTATTTTATTTGATGAGCCGCTAACGGTTATTGATCCACACCTCAAATGGAAGTTGCGCCGTAAGCTTAAGCAAATTCATGAGCAGTTTAATTTGACCATGGTTTACGTCACGCATGATCAATTAGAAGCCTCGACTTTTGCCGATAAAATAGCGGTGATGTATGGTGGACAAATTGTACAGTTTGGTACACCGCGTGAGCTATTTGAATCACCCAACCATACTTTTGTTGGCTTCTTTATTGGTAGCCCGGGTATGAACCTTATCGAAGTGGACCGTGCTGATGGCGGTGTGTCTTTCGATGGCATCCATCTTCCTTTAAGCGATACATTGACCCGCTTTTTATCTGATCACCCATCCGACAATATCAAGGTAGGTATTCGACCTGAGTTTGTTCACGTGTGGGATGAGGCATCAGAAGAAGCCTTGCAGTGCGATGTGACCGCATGTGAAGACTTGGGGACTTACAAAATCTTAACGATGCGTTTGGGCGGCCAAGAAATTAAAGCGCGTTTAGACGAAGATCAGCCCATCCCTAACGGTAAGGCTTATGTCAGCTTTCCTCAGCAGTGGTTGAAGGTGTATGTCGACGAATTCCTTTTAGAGGAGGATGCGCTATGAATAAAACAGAAAATAATAAAGCGTGGTTTCTAGTGTTGCCGGTGTTTGTGCTGGTTGCATTTTCGGCAGTTATCCCGTTAATGACGGTAGTGAACTATTCGGTTCAAGATATTTTTGATCAAAATACAGCGTACTTTGTTGGCGCTGAATGGTTTAGAGAAGTGCTGCGTAATGAAGATCTGCATGACTCGCTAATTCGGCAATTTATTTATTCATTTGCCGTCCTTGCCATTGAAATTCCACTAGGCATTTGTGTCGCACTTGTGATGCCAACCAAAGGGAAAATGGCTTCGTTGTGCCTGATACTGGTCGCGATTCCTTTGTTAATTCCGTGGAATGTTGTTGGCACTATTTGGCAGGTTTTCGGACGTGCTGATATCGGTCTATTTGGTGCAGCGCTCAATGGCATGGGCATCGATTACAATTACTCCGCTAACACGGGTGATGCATGGGCAACGGTGCTGTTAATGGATGTGTGGCATTGGACACCGTTGGTTGCTTTGTTGTGTTACTCGGGTTTGCGGGCAATACCTGATGCTTTTTACCAAGCGGCTGAAATCGATCGAGCATCAAAATGGGCCGTTTTTCGCTATATCCAGTTGCCACGCCTAAAAAGTGTGTTGGTGATTGGGATTCTGCTGCGCTTTATGGACAGCTTTATGATCTACACCGAGCCTTTTGTATTAACGGGCGGCGGACCAGGTAACTCAACGACTTTTCTTAGCCAAACTCTAACCAAAATGGCGATTGGCCAGTTTGATTTAGGGCCTGCGGCGGCGTTCTCTTTGGTTTACTTCTTGATTGTATTACTGGTGTCTTGGTTGTTCTTTACAACGATTAGCCACATGGATAAAGCGAAGTGAGGTGGATGAAATGATGAATTCAAAACGCAAGTCCATGGGTATGGCGCTGTATATTTTATTTGTGTTGGTCCCAATCTATTGGTTGATCAATATGTCCTTTAAAACCAACGAAGAAATATTAGGAGGGCTGACTTTCTGGCCCGAGAACTTCACGTTGGCTAATTATCACGTGATCTTTACCGACCCAACTTGGTACAACGGCTATTTGAACTCAATGGCTTATGTATTTATGAACGTAGTGCTGACGTTGCTGGTTGCATTACCTGCAGCTTATGCATTTAGCCGTTATAAGTTTGTTGGTGATAAGCATTTGTTTTTTTGGTTATTAACTAACCGTATGGCACCGCCTGCTGTTTTTTTGCTGCCTTTCTTCCAGCTCTACTCATCTGTAGGGCTGTTCGATACACATATCGCCGTTGCGTTGGCGCACTGTTTGTTCAACGTACCTTTGGCTGTATGGATTTTGGAAGGTTTTATGTCGGGCGTACCGCGTGAAATTGATGAAACAGCTTATATCGATGGCTACAGTTTTCCTCGTTTCTTTGGTCGTATTTTTATTCCTATGATCAGTTCGGGCATTGGCGTAACGGCTTTCTTTGCTTTTATGTTTTCGTGGGTTGAGCTATTGCTGGCGCGCACGTTGACGTCTGTCGATGCTAAGCCGATTGGTGCCATCATGACACGTACCGTCGGTGCTACTGGTATTGATTGGGGCGTTTTAGCAGCGGCTGGTACGTTAACTATTATTCCTGGGCTGCTTGTTATCTGGTTTGTCCGTAACCATGTGGCTAAAGGCTTTGCACTGGGCCGAGTTTAAGGAGACATCATATGTTTAGTTGGATGGCATGGACCCCTGTGGTCGCAATCTTTTTCTCGACCATAGCGTTAATCCTAGTGGGTATGACCGTGTATGAAGTTCGCAATCCTTGTGTTGAACGCCGTGGCTTTTTGCCTATTGCTACCACGCGAGGTGATCGATTATTCATTGGTTTATTAACATCTGCTTACATTCATTTAGGGGTGTTAGCTGTATCTGATATGACTTTGTGGATACCGCTTACTATCTCGGTAGTGTGGCTGGCTATTGTTATGCGCTGGGGTTGATCTAGGTAATTGGTATAACTTAGTTCAGTTTGGCGCGAGAAATACTCAAATAATTTCGAAATCGAACAAATCAGGGTTGAAATATGTTCTAAAACGAATTAATTTCGTTCCTGATTATTCGATTTACTGCTTTCGATTTTCTTTTCACCGATGCGCTCATTGAATGAATGAAAGTTGAAAACGAATAAAAGTAGGGTTTGTGGAGAAGCTCTACTTTTAAACATCACTCACTTCCGAGAGGTTAAGATGAAAAAAAATAATAAATTACCAAAAGTGTTACTGATGAGCGTTGCCGTTGCTGCAGCGGGATTAGGGATGAGCATCCAAGCGTATGCTGATCAATACCTAGATGCGGCTAACAAATGGGTCGCTGATGAGTTTGCTGAATCGACGCTGGATAAAGCAGCTCAGCTAGAGGAAATGAAGTGGTTTACTGAAGCGGCCAAGCCGTTCCGCGGCATGACCATTAATGTCGCATCCGAAACCATAGCTACACATGAGTATGAAGCCAAAGTGCTCGCCAAAGCATTTGAAGAGATCACAGGGATTAAGGTCAATCATGACTTGATTCAAGAAGGCGATGTGGTCGAAAAGTTGCAAACGCAAATGCAGTCGGGTCGTAATATTTATGATGCGTATATCAATGACTCAGACTTGATCGGTACACATTTCCGTTACGGCAAAGTTGTGCCTATTTCCGACATGATCGAAGGCGATGGCAAAGATTACACCTTGCCAACTTTAGATCTTGAAGACTTTATAGGTCTGAGCTTTACCACCGGGCCCGACGGTAAAGTCTATCAATTACCAACGCAGCAGTTTGCTAACCTATATTGGTTCCGTGCTGACTGGTTCGCACGTGACGATCTTAAAAAGCAATTTAAAGAAATTTACGGCTATGATTTGGGTGTACCCGTTAACTGGTCTGCTTATGAAGACATCGCAGAATTCTTTTCCAAGCATGTAAAAACGATTGATGGTGAAACCGTCTACGGCCACATGGATTATGGTAAGAAAGATCCGTCATTGGGCTGGCGTTTTACTGATGCATGGTTCTCTATGGCAGGGGCAGGTGACAAAGGGATTCCAAACGGCTTGCCAGTCGATGAGTGGGGTATCCGAGTTGAAGGCTGTCGCCCTGTAGGCTCAAGCGTAACACGCGGCGGAGCAACTAACGGCCCAGCAGCGGTTTATGCTACTGAAAAATATGTGGATTGGATGCGTGATTACGCGCCACCAGAAGCGCAAGGTATGACGTTCTCTGAGGCAGGCCCTGTGCCAGCACAAGGCGCTATTGCACAGCAAATTTTCTGGTACACCGCCTTTACGGCTAGCATGACCACAAAAGGGTTGCCGGTTGTTAATGAAGATGGCACACCAAAATGGCGCATGGCTCCTTCACCTAAAGGACCTTATTGGCAAGAAGGTATGAAGCTGGGCTATCAGGATACGGGCGCTTGGACGTTTATGACTTCTACGCCAGAGAAACAACGCTTGGCTGCATGGCTTTATGCTCAGTTTACAGTCGCTAAAACGGTTTCATTGAAGAAGACACTTGTCGGTTTAACGCCTATTCGTGAATCTGACATTCAATCAGAAGCTATGACTAAAGCGGCTCCTATGTTGGGTGGTTTGGTTGAGTTCTATCGCAGTCCAGCGCGTACGCAGTGGAGTCCGACAGGCACTAACGTACCTGACTATCCTAAGCTAGCTCAGCTGTGGTGGAAATACGTTTCTGAAGCGGCTTCAGGTGAAAAAACAGCCCAAGAAGCATTGGATGGTTTAGCGGGTGCTCAGGATAAAGTGATGCAGCGTTTAGAGCGCGCTAATGTTCAAGGTGAGTGCGGTCCTAAGTTAAATCCAGAGCGCGATGCGCAGTACTGGTTTGATCAGCCAGGAGCGCCTAAACCTAAGCTAGCTAATGAAAAGCCGCAAGGTAAAACCGTGGCTTATGAAGAGTTACTGAAAAGCTGGCAGCAGTAACAGCAAGGAAGACGTTGTAGCATGTTGCTTTTGGCCCCTTCGCGTAAGCGTTAGGGGTCTTTTTGCATTAAAGGCCTGTTGTTTTTTTATCTTGTTTTTGGGTTGAGATACTCCGTATGAAAACCTTAGCACAGTCGTACA
The DNA here is from genome assembly GCF_001922575.1 of Neptunomonas phycophila. NCBI lineage: Bacteria > Pseudomonadati > Pseudomonadota > Gammaproteobacteria > Oceanospirillales > Oceanospirillaceae > Neptunomonas > Neptunomonas phycophila. Next base: position 1,158,249 of record NZ_MRCI01000001.1, read on the forward strand.
ATCAATCATTAATTTCACCTTTTAATATGACCCAATTGCCACAAATCTGCTTTGGTAATGGGGTGTTTTCTCAGTTGGTTTCTCACATCATCCGTTGGGGGAAAAGGCCGTTATTAGTCACAGGGGCTTCTTCTTTTCGGAAAACTCCACAATGGTCGACCTTGATCGAAGAGTTAACACATGCCGGTATAACCTATAAGACCTATGCTATTGCTGGCGAGCCAACGCCAGATCAGGTTGATCAAGCCGTAACGCAGTTTTCTGGACAAGTAGATGTGGTCGTGGGTTTAGGCGGAGGGAGTGCATTGGATGCCGCTAAAGCCATCGCAGGTTTGCTGGGGCTACCTGAACCATTTGCTGTTCGGGATTTTTTGGAAGGTGTAGGGGTGGAACGCGCTTATACTGGGCCGTCTTTACCTTTTATTGCGGTTCCAACTACCGCAGGAACAGGGAGTGAGTTAACAAAAAATGCGGTCATCACCCAGCATGGAGCTGGAGGCTTTAAAAAATCTTTCCGTGATGATCAATTACTGGCTAAAGTTGCTATTGTTGATCCTGAGCTGCTTCATTCATGCCCGCGGTCCGTAATGGTGGCTAATGCGATGGATGCGCTAACCCAATTGATTGAATCCTACACATCGCCTAAGGCTAATCCAATGACATTGGCGTTAGTCGAAAGCGGTTTAACACATTTTGTTGCTGCCTTTGATCCTAGCCAGGTCCAACCCGTTAACGATTACGCTGGTATCGCATATGCGGCGATGATATCGGGGTTGTGTTTGGCGCAAACGGGTTTAGGAGCTGTTCATGGTATAGCTTCGCCCTTGGGTGCTTATTTTTCTATACCTCACGGAGAAGCTTGCGGTATTTTGCTGGCTGACACGACTGCGGTTAATTTAGCGGCGATGCAAGCGAGAGATTTAGATAATGTAGCGCTGTGTCGGTATCACAAGGTAGCAGAGTTGCTAGGCTGTGGTGGCACACATGAATTGGTAGCCTTGATGTACCAATGGCAATGTGAGGCACAGTTGCCTTCGTTATCATCCTTCAGCATTACTGAGCAGGATTTTGCCTCTATCGTGGCGGCTTCTGGGGGTAATAGTATGAAAACAAACCCGATAAAATTATCGCCTGATGAGCTTGAAGCAATTCTCCTCGCTTGCATTTAAGTAACAAGATAGTCATTTAGGTCTAATAACCTGTTTGGGTAAACAGGATTGCCGTATGAGTTGAGTAGATAGCCTTATGAATACGGGTGCAAATGCTATATAGTACGCATCCGCTTTTTCTCGTATTGAATTGCCTCGTCAACGAAACTCCAGGACCTAAATTGTGATTTCTACCGCTAACATCACCATGCAATTTGGCGCTAAGCCATTGTTCGAAAATATTTCCGTCAAATTTGGTAACGGTAACCGTTATGGTTTGATTGGTGCGAATGGGTGCGGTAAGTCCACCTTTATGAAAATTTTGGATGGTTCGTTAACTCCCACCTCTGGAAATGTGTCGTTAACTCCTAACGAGCGCCTAGGTAAATTGCATCAAGATCAGTTCGCGTTTGAAGAATACAGCGTGGTTGATACGGTGATTATGGGCCATAAAGAGCTTTGGGAAGTAAAGCAAGAGCGCGATCGTATTTATTCCTTACCGGATATGTCAGAAGATGACGGCATGAAAGTCGCTGAACTTGAAGTGCTGTTTGCTGAAATGGATGGTTACAGCGCAGAGAGCCGCGCTCAAGAGATTTTAATAGGTGCGGGTATCGAGCAAGACTTGCACTTTGGGCCGATGAGCGAGGTCGCTCCGGGTTGGAAGTTACGTGTCTTATTGGCGCAGGCTCTGTTTTCTGATCCTGATATTTTGTTGCTTGATGAGCCGACCAACAACTTGGACATTAATACGATTCGTTGGCTGGAAGGTGTTCTCAACGAGCGTAAAAGTACCATGGTTATCATTTCGCATGACCGTCACTTTTTGAATGCTGTTTGTACACACATGGCGGATATCGACTATGGTGAGCTACGTGTTTACCCCGGTACTTATGATGACTTTATGATGGCATCGACACAGGCACGTGAGCGTTTACATTCAGAAAATGCGAAAAAAAGTGCACAAATTGCTGATTTACAACAGTTTGTTAGTCGTTTCTCTGCAAACGCCTCTAAGGCGAAACAGGCGACATCTCGAGCTAAGCAGCTAGAAAAAATTAAGCTGGATGAAGTAAAGCCGTCTAGCCGTGTAAACCCGTACATTCGTTTTAACCAAGATAAGAAGCTTTTTCGCCAAGCGTTAACATTAGAAAATGTAGGCCACGGTTACGAGGAAGGCTTGTTATTTAAGGGAGGCGAGTTGCTGCTGGAGGCGGGTTCTCGTTTGGCCATTATTGGTGAGAACGGTGCAGGTAAAACTACCTTATTGCGTTGTTTGATTGGTGAGTTAGAAGCTCAGCAAGGGGATATAAAGTGGGCTGAAAATGCGACCATTGGGTATTGTCCTCAAGATAGCACAGAAGATTTTGACTGCGATCTGACTTTGTTTGATTGGATGAGCCTATGGCGCAAACCAAACCACGATGACCAGATTGTGCGTGCAACATTAGGTCGGCTTTTATTTTCTGCTGATGACTTCAACAAGAAGGTGAAAGTTTGCTCCGGTGGTGAAAAGAACCGCTTATTATTTGGTAAGTTGATGATGTCTGATCCTAACGTTCTGGTGATGGATGAGCCGACTAACCATTTGGATATGGAGGCGATTGAAGCATTGAACCTTGCATTGGAAAATTACCCTGGCACGCTCATTTTTGTCAGCCATGACCGTGAATTTGTATCGTCATTGGCAACGCGTGTTATTGAGATTAAAGACCAAAAGCTAAATGATTTCCAAGGAACGTATGAAGAGTTTTTGGCGCATCAATTAGCACAGCAAGCTGGCAATAAATAAACCTGAAGCTATTCAGGTTCTCTTTAAAAAAAGCCCACAAATAGTGGGCTTTTTTGTGGATGCTCAGTTGTTAAGTAGCATCTATGTATTGCGTAAAACTAACGCTTTAGAAGGGTGTTGTACCCGGGGAAATGGTGTTAGGTTGATTATCAAAAATAAACAGAGCTTGACGTAATGGCATTACAAAATATGAATCGCTGGTCTGCCTTATTTGTTATTTGTATCGGTGTTGTATGTGTACTCACAACATGGTTCTCGGCTACAGCCGTTGTTCCGGAGCTTATCAAAGCGTGGGAGTTATCGGCTGGGCAAGCGGCGTGGTTAACGAACGGTGTGCAAATAGGGTTTGTTGTAGGAGCGATCGCGTCATCCTTGGTTAACCTGCCCGATATTATCCGTTTACCAAAGCTGATGGCTTTTTCCGCATTAGGAGCAGCGGTTGCGAACGGCTTGTTGCTATTAGAGCCTTCAATAGAGTTAGCGGTAGGTTTGCGTTTTCTGACGGGCGTTTTTTTGGCAGGGGTATACCCTGCGGCATTAAAGATTATGTCCACATGGTTTACAAAAGGACGAGGGTTAGCTTTGGGGTTTCTCATTGGTGCTTTAACCATTGGCTCGTCTGCGCCTCATTTATTCAGGGCGCTAATTGATGATATTGAGTGGCATTGGGTTGTGGCAGGGTCTTCTGTGGCAACGCTTGTAGGAGCGCTGCTGTTCATAACCGTGGTCAAAGAAGGGCCTAATGCTTTTGGCCGTGCGGTATTTAATCCGCGGCAGTGTTTACAGGTGTTTACGTCAAAGCCCCTGTTGTTGGTCAACCTTGGTTATTTTGGTCATATGTGGGAATTGTATGCTATGTGGGCATGGATTTTGGCCTTTACTAATGCAGCTGCCTCTCAGCTAACTGTTGTGCCTTTTGGGTCTACCTCCATGTTTTGTTTTGTGATTGTCGCGGCAGGTAGCATTGGCTGTGTATTGGGAGGCGTGCTATCGGATAAATTTGGTCGTTGTTTAACTACGATCGGGATGATGTTTGCTTCCGGGGTGTGCGCATTCGCTATTGGTTTTTTCTTTGATGGTCCGGCTTGGCTTTTAGCCGTCATCGCCATTATGTGGGGAGTCACCATTATAGGTGATAGTGCTCAATTTTCGGCGGCGGTTACTGAGCTAGCAGATCATCACTTTGTCGGAACTGCTTTGGCCCTTCAATTAGGAATAGGCTTTGCACTAACGGTGTTAGCTATTTCTTGGATTCCTATTTTTGTTGAATGGATAGGTGGATGGCAATGGGCGTTTTTATTGCTGGTTCCAGGCCCGGTGGTGGGAATTATTGCTATGTCGTTGCTTAGGGCGCACCCTGATGCAGTAAAGCTGGCTGGTGGCGCAAAATAGAGGCTTTCTTTAGGTAGCTAGCGGCCTAGATGGTTGTAATGATTGATCCATAGCGGGGGAGCATACAGATCAACCCTTACGCGCACTTAGGTCGCTAGCGAGGGGAAATTTAATGTGTGTGCTAATCCTCCTTAGGTTTAAAAGTTATAGGTAAGCCCAAGTCGCAGATGCCGTCCTGACTCGGCAAATCGCTCTAGGCCGCTTGTGCTTTGTGTATGATCGCGAGCGGTGTCCCACTGCCAGTAAGTTTTGTCGCTGAGGTTGTAAACTCCCGCATCCATACGCAACGATGGCGTCCATTGGTAATAGCCTGCAAGATCAATCACGCCATATCCCGCTGGCCTAAATGTCGCAGAGTCGCTGACATCGTTTGCAGATTTTCCTTTAGCCGCTGTTACAATTACGGAGCTACCCCATTGTTGATTTGGGTGATCATAATGTAAGCCAAGTACGCCGCTTAACGGTGATACGGAATCGATTGGTTGGCTTTCTCCTGATTCATCGTAAGTGCCCGTTGCATAAGCTAGTGATGCATTTAGGGATAGGCCGCGCAAAGCTTGCTGTGTCATGCCCAGATCCCATTGAGTTTTAAATTCAACCCCTTTGATGACCGCACCTTTCAAGTTGGTTTGTTGGTAAATACCGTAAGGATAACTGGGGTTGCTGTAGTCAATTGTTTCGTCGATGAAGTTTTTGTAGTCATTGTAGAAGGCGACTACTTCGCCAGAAATGCCTGCATGGTTATAACGAAAACCAAATTCGAGACTGTTGCTGCTTTCCGGTTTTAAATTTGAGTTGGCAATAAATTGATAGGCTCCTGTTCGTCCGTAATTGGCAAACAGTTGGTCCATGTCTGGTGTTTTGAAGCCTTGGGCAAACTGTCCAAACACTGTAACAGCGTCAGTTATCGGGTAGTTAACCCCGAGCTTTAGGCTGATTTTTTGGTCGGTATTTGTACCAGGATCTAACTCTACTGGGTTGCTTGCCAGATAGGCTGCATCAGGTTGTGCGTCGACAGTGTAGGCATCATAACGAATACCCGGCGTAACTCTAAGGCCTGAGTCATACCATTCAATTAAATCCTGAGCCCATATCCCAGCGAGTTTACTTTCTGCTCGGGGCATGGAGCGGTTAGTGCCTGACAAGCTGCTTGTACGCTGTTGCTCAAATAAGGTTTGCTCATAACTTAGGCCGTAGCTGACTTGGTGCGCAGTGGTTGAAAAATCGAGATCTTTTTGCAGGCTTAGCTTTAAGTCTCGTGTTGTTTCGTCATAATCCGCATCGTAAACGTAGTCGCCAAAATACGGTGCGCCGGCATTGTAAAATTTCTGTGTTTGGTCGTTTGTTGTTTTCTGCCAATCAACTGTCACGGTCAGCTCATCATAGAAGCGAGTGGCTTTATCATTGGTATACTCGGCTGATAAACGCTGGCGGCGCTCAATATCTAAAAATTGTTCATCTTGGCTGTTTGAGCTAAGTACTTGGGTATCATCATCTGAGCTTAAGTGCTCCGCTGATATCTTTACAGCTTGATGCTCATCCAGTTGATACTTCAGTTTAGCGAGTACACTCTCGTTTTGGGTGTCTTTGGGGTCTGTAGATCGGCGTGCACTACCTTGAGCAGAATCGTCAACTGGTGTTTGTTTTTCGCTGGCGTCTTCGTATGTATAAATCAGCATGCCTTCAAGGCTGTCGTTTCTGCCCGCTAAACTTATTGAGTTGCTCAGACCTTTGTTTGCCCCGTTATAGATAACACGGTACTGACCCGCAGTGCTTTGATTTGCGGTATTACTTGGATTATCTAAAAAATCGCTTGGATCTTTTGTTGTGTAGTACACCAAACCGCCCAGCGCATCGCTACCGAATGAAGCTGATGCGGGGCCAGAGATAACCTCAACTTGTTTAAGCGCGTTGATGTCGATGAGGTTACGGCTGGAATTCAGCGAACTCCAAGATAAGTTCTTGGCTTGTTTTACCCCGTCTACGGCAATCAAGACTCGGTTGCCACTTATGCCTCGTATAGTAATTAAGCCATCACCTTGTGCGCCTCCGCTAACTGAGACTGAAGGGGTGTATCGAAAGATATCGCTGACAGAAGTCGCGTTTTCTGTTGCTAATTGGTCATAGGACAAGCTGGTAATAGCACTGTCGCTCTGTTGGTTCGTTTGGCTAACAGGACTTGCATTAATTATTAATTGATCGAGGAATGTGGCATTAGCTTTGGGTGTCTCGTTTTCTGCTGCATAGCTGGGTAGGCAGAAAATACCTGCCGTCAGCGTAGCAACCCATAGTGAATAGGGTGGTAAAGGTTTCGCAACAATCATCATACAGCTCCTAGTGAATGCGATGCTATTCTAAATACGAATCAATATCATTATCAATAAATTATTTGATTATTTATTTTATGAGTGGCTTTGCATCAGGAGTTAGCGATGTAAAAGAGGCATGGTTTACGGTGAAATAATATTGCAATGATAATGCAAATGAGTATAGTTCTCATTAATAAGTGGTTTTGCTTAATGTGAACATCTCGTTGTTAGATTGAATGCCACTTTTGCATCGTATTTGGAGAGGGTGAGTCATGGGTATGCCAGTAGCTATCTTTCAGGCTGAGGCTGAAATCAGTTCAGTAATCAGTGAATCCTATAAAGCGCTTGTGCAATCAGAGCCCGGTTTGCGAAGACGTGACATCGCTGAACGGTTATCGGTGTCAGAAGCTGAGTTAATAGAGCACTCATGTGGCGTTGGCCGTATACGCTTGAATCAAGCGTTCTCCGATTTGATTTATACGTTGCCTGAGCTGGGCTACATCATGTCATTAACCCGCAATAGCGGCGCGGTGCATGAGCGTAAAGGTATATACGATAACGTTTCCATTAAAGGGTCGATGGGGCTGGTCATCAGTAATGATCGCAAAATTGATTTGCGTATCATTTTATCGCAATGGCATTGTGGCTATGCCGTTTGTGAATTAGTGAAAGGTGTTTATCGCTATAGCCTTCAGTTTTTTGATCGTTATGGCGAGGCTATTCAAAAGATCTACCTGCAACCAGAAAGTAATACCCAAGCTTATTTCGATATCATCCAAGGCTTTAAATCAGAGCAACAAAATACACCTATCGCGCTCGCGTGTAAGTTACCAGCTGAGCCTCCTACACCTGATGATCAAGTTGATGTTGGTCAGCTGCAGGAAGACTGGAGTGCATTAACAGATGTGCATCAGTTTATGCGATTGTTGCGCAAGCATGAAGTAGCGCGAGAGCAGTCACTGCGGCTAGTGGGTGAGTTGTATGCGGTTCCTTTCAAACCTGAGTCTTTAGAAAAAGTACTTGTGCAAGCGGCTAGACAACAAACCCCTATTATGTGTTTTGTGGGTAACGATGGAAATATTCAAATCCACAGCGGTGTTGTGAACAATATTAAGCGAATAGGCCTGTGGCTTAATGTATTGGATAGCGAGTTCAATTTGCACTTGTTAACAACCGAGCTTGTTTCGGGGTGGTTGGTGCGTAAACCGACGCGCGATGGAGTGGTGACCTCGCTGGAGTTTTATGACAAAGCGGGGATATTGCTTGTTCAGTTTTTTGGAGTGCGCCAAGAAGGTATGGCTGAAAATCCGCAATGGCGTCGGCTTGCTGAAAGTGCATTAAGTAACGGTGGCATGTAATGGTTTGTATGCTTAATCGATATTTAGCCACTTTTCTTGTGTGTTTGCACCTGATTGGAACGTCCGCTTTGGCGGATGATTCAGGCCTTCAATCAAGTGAGCCTGAAGTGCCGCAGCGCTTAGTTTCAACAGATGGATCGTTGACTGAAATTGTTTATGCACTGGGTTATGGATCACACTTGGTCGGGGTCGATACCACATCTACTTATCCGCGCGAAGCTAAAGAGCTTCCTCAAATAGGCTATAAACGAGCTTTGTCTGTGGAAGGGGTTATGTCTTTAATGCCGGACATGGTCTTGACGACTGACGATAGCGGGCCAGCGATTGTTATTGATCAGTTGAAACAAGCCGGTATTAAGCTGCAAAACTACAGCGCTGCTCCTGAGCTGGCCAGTGTAAAAGAAAAAATCTTGGGTGTTTCTGAGCAGCTTGGTATTCCAGATCAAGGTAAAGCGCTGTGGGCCCAAGTTTTAACGCAAATAGAGTTGGCAATGAACCGCCCTCTGCCGGAAAAGCCGGCTAAAGTATTATTTGTGCTGAGTTTTAGTGATCGTAGCCCTATGGTGGCAGGCTCCGAAACGGTTGCTCATTTAATGATTAACCTAGCCGGTGGGGTAAATGCAGCGTCCGGCTTTGACGGGTTTAAACCTATTTCTGCTGAAGCTTTAGTCGAGATGGCACCAGATGTGGTGTTGATGATGGAAGGTCGCAACCCTCAGGTTACGTCAGATACTTTATTTTTAAAGCCGGGTTTTAATCAAACGCCAGCGGCTAGCGATCAGCGCTTAATTACAATGGGTGGCATGATGCTGCTGGGGTTAGGTCCGAGAACTGGCTTAGCTATAGATTCGTTGAATAAGGCGTTATATTCCGGTCAGGCTTTAGTGTCCGCAAAGAGTGGGCTGGCAGATGACTAGCTATCAGAAGGCATCAATCTCCACCGGTGTTTCGTTGGCTAAGGGACGTGCTTGGAAGAGTCAGTGCTGGATTATAGTTTTAGCCATTGGTTTAGTCTTTGCATTTGTTATGTCCTTGGCGACGGGTGCCCTTTCTATTCCTTTTGCTGATGTTGTGTCCTTGTTGCTTTCATATTTAGGGTTCGATAACACACCGTCGTTAACCACGGCTCAAGTTATCGAATCTATTCGTTTGCCGCGGGCGGTGTTAGGGCTGTTAGTGGGTTCAGCTCTTGCCGTCAGTGGCGCCACTATACAAGGTGTCTTTCGTAATCCCTTGGCCGATCCTGCATTGATTGGTGTTTCAGGTGGCGCGGCATTAGCTGCGGTCGCTGTCGTTGTTTTTGGCCAGTCTTTTATTGCTTATTTACCCCCTTGGTTACAAAGCTATGCGTTATTGTTTGCTGCATTTATCGGTAGTTTAGTTGTGACCTTGTTAGTAGCACGTATAGCCACTTCGTCATTGGGTATGTCTATATCAACCTTGCTTCTAGCGGGGATTGCGATTGGTATTATTACAATGTCGGGCGTTGGGGTTATTACTTATTTTGCTGATGATACTCAATTACGTACGCTCACTTTCTGGCAAATGGGAAGCTTAGGTGGATCAACGTGGGGCGTTGTCATGGCTGCCGCTAGTTTAATAGTACCTGCTTGTCTGTTGATGATGCGCTACTCCTCGCGTTTAAACGCTATGTTATTAGGTGAGGCTGAGGCTGGCCATTTGGGGGTTGATGTTCAGTCTGTCCGCTTTCATTTGATTTCACTCAGCGCGATGGCCGTTGGAGTGGCAGTCGCGGTATCTGGCATGATCGGATTTGTAGGCCTTGTGATTCCGCATTTAGTTCGCATGACATTGGGACCTGATCATCGTTATTTACTGCCCGCCAGTGCACTAGCTGGAGCGCTATTTCTGTTGGTCGCGGATATGATCGCGCGTACATTTTTAGCCCCAGCTGAAATCCCTATCGGTTTGGTTACTGCCATTATCGGTGGGCCTTTCTTTATTGGTTTGATTATTTATCGAGGCCAACATGGCGCGCTATAACAGATCTGGCCGCGGCCAGATAAGGAATGCTTTATGAAACTGTCGGCTACTCGTATCAACCTCATGGTAGGTACTAAACGTTTACTGTCTGATGTGTCGATTGATGTGCAGCCCGGAAAAATGATAGCGCTAATGGGGCCTAACGGGGCAGGGAAGTCGACTCTGCTCAAGGTACTGGCAGGTGAATATACTGGCTTTTCTGGCGAGCTGTCACTAAACCGAGAACGGTATCATCATTGGAATAGCGCCCAGCGTGCCCGTGTTTTGGGTGTGCTACCACAGCAATCTTCTCTTAACTTTCCGTTTTCCGTTGAAGAAGTCGTGCTGATGGGACGCTTACCTCATTTGACGAGTACGCCGCATAATATGACGGTTGTATCCGACGTGTTAGAGCGTGTTGATTTAACGCATTTGGCTAATCAAGCCTATCCCTCTTTATCCGGTGGTGAGAAGCAGCGTGTGCACTTGGCGCGTGTATTAGCGCAAGTGTGGGAGGACACGGGGCTAGGCCCTCGCTACTTTTTGTTGGATGAGCCTACTTCCGCGTTAGATCTGTGTCATCAGCACCAGGTTCTTCGTCAAGTTAAAGAGCTGACACATCAAGGGGTGGGGGTGCTAGCGGTATTGCATGACCTGAATTTGGCGGCCAGCTATGCCGATGAATTGGTCTTTATGGATCAAGCTAGCGTACAGGCAAAAGGGCGGCCACAAGAGGTATTGCAACCAGCATTATTGAGCAGGATTTATAACACGGTGGTGGATGTTATTCCGCACCCAACGCAAGCAAGGCCGCTGGTTATAGCCAGTTAGCCGACAGGGAGAATGTTATGGCTTTTATCTGTCAGCAACATCGAAAGAAGTATGAAAACTTGGGTGATCAGGATTTGATTAACTATTGGTTTCATTGGATGCAAGGCTCTGAAACGCCTTATCAAAATAAGGAGTGGAAAAACGCGCTCCCTTTTGTTGGAGGTGCGTTTGATCTGGCTACAATGCTAATTAAACGTAACCCTGATGCCCCCTTAATATTGAACTTAATGAGCCTATCCGCCATTTACGCTTCTAACATTTTGCATCACATGGATCGTGAAGAAGAGTCGGATCAAGTCATTTTATACACACAAGAATTATTGCTAGAAGAAAAGCCCGCCACACTGAGTGATTCTAAGTATTTTAAGACATTATGTGACGAGTCAGCTCACAACGACTTTGTTAAATCGCACTTAAACATGCACTTATATCAGCGAGAATATATCAGTGATTCGCTGCACTAGCCGTTGCTATTGAGCGGCGGGGTGAAGAGGCAGTGCTGCGCCCCGATGGGCGCATTTAGAATTATTTCTTTTGCAGTTTATCTTGATGAGCGGCTTTGAACTTAACAACCTTGGGCTCAATGACAACTTGACAGTAGCCTGCATCACTATTGTTGAGGTAATAGTTTTGGTGCTCTTCTTCAGCTGTGTAGAACGCTTCAAATGGTGCTATTTCGGTAACAATATTGTTGCCAAATAGGGGCTGCATTTGGGCGACAACCTGCGTAGCTGATTTTTCTTGCTCGTCGTTGTGAGTAAGTATGATGCTACGGTACTGAGTGCCTTTATCCGCGCCTTGTTGGTTGAGGGTCGTGGGGTCATGGCTGCTCAGGTGAAGCTTAAGTAAGTCTGAGTATGAAATAATCGTGTTATCAAACTCCACTTGTATAACTTCGGCATGGCCTGTTAAACCACTGCAGACTTCACGGTAAGTTGGGTTTTTAACTTGTCCGCCGCTATAACCGCTTTTTATGCTGATAACGCCAGCTAAGTTTTGAAACATGGCTTCAGTACACCAGAAGCAGCCTCCGCCGAATGTGGCTTTCTCTGTTGTGGCTTCTACTTTTTTCAAAGCGACAGCATTTATACAGTAGCGCAGGCCGCTTGGAGCTGGGCCATCAGGGAAAACGTGGCCTAAATGTGCACCGCAGGTATTACAAGTGGTTTCAACGCGCTGCATGCCAAATGAGTTGTCACCGTGATAAGCGACGGCATTAGGTGTATAGGGTTGTACAAAAGAAGGCCATCCGGTGCCTGAGTCGAACTTCTCATTGGAGTCAAACAGTAAAGTGTCACAGCAAATGCAGGCGTAAAGCCCCGGTTCAAATAGGTTGCACATACCGGAACTAAAAGCGGCTTCAGTGCCTTGTTGTCGGGTGACTCGGTAGGCTTCTGGCGATAACTCTGCTTGCCACTGCTCATCGGTTTTAGTTACGCAGCGATCAGCAGTCGGGTTGCCTTGTTTTGTAAAGCGTTTGATATCTAACCATGTCAACATGACGTTTTAGTTCCTCAATACATTCTCTATATAGTATCTATACGACAAGAGGGGGGGAAGGGATGTTCCGTGTTTAATGAAAGCCTTTTTTTTAACAATCACTTAACAAGGATGTCTATGTAGAAAATTATTAGTTGACATCGTCTGTGTGTAGGATAGAATGATCGCAGCTAGAAAGTAAGCCTGTAGTTTAAAATCTCCATTACGTCGATTCTTTTGGTTCCACGTCCTGTAGTTTCTAAGTCTTAGTCTATATTTTTTTGGCTGACCCGCCTCATAGGGGGCGCCCATAAATTATTTTTTATCAGGATTTTAAAATGTCTAATACTGTTACTGGCACTGTTAAGTGGTTCAACGAATCTAAAGGTTTTGGCTTTATCGAGCAAGAATCTGGTCCAGACGTTTTCGCTCACTTCAGCGCTATCGTAAGCAACGGTTTCAAAACTCTTGCTGAAGGCCAAAAAGTACAGTTCACTGTTACTACTGGTCAAAAAGGCCCGCAAGCTGAGAACATCGTAGCACTATAATTAGTGATATGATTAGCAGGTCTGCTTTGTAGACGCTGCTTAAAGCATAGAAAGCAAATCTTCGGATTTGCTTTTTTTTTGCCTTTTTAAAAATAATTCCGAGCAAGGGGTGAAAATCGAGTAACCATCTTAAATAATTGCATGCAAAGGGTGCAGTTTTGGCTTTCATTGTCGCTTTTAAACCCAGTAAGCTTGCGTCATGCCAATTCTGTAGTAAAATTAGCCAAAATGTACTCTGCTTGATTTAGATCAGTACTTTTTGGATAGATATTGACCAATTTATCTAACGACCGGACACGCAATTGAAACTACTTTCAGAAACATTGCCCTGCAAAGAACAGTTATTTGAAAGGATGTTATCCAAGTCATTGGTAACAAGGATGCGTTATGTCTGTATGTTTACACTGTTATTGCTAGCTGCATATTACATGCTATACCTGTGTGGTGTTTTGTACGAGCCTACAGGTTTGGTTTTACTCTTAAGTGATGAGGTTTCGTTCTACGCCTTGTGCTTATCCGCGTTTATTCTCAATATCTTTTTGCTTCGTCGTTGGTTTGTACTACCTGACGACGAGCCTAACCCTTATTTTCTCGTGTCTTTCGTTGAGCTGCTTCCAGCAGCCACTGTGCCTGAAGTTAAAGATGTAGTTCAGGCTGCTCACGGATGTCGCGCTCCCCCTATTTCGGCATAACACGGACGATTTGCTTAATCACGGCTCTTTCTAGTGCTGTGTGAAGTGATGAGTGTGTGTGTGTCAAAATCTGCCGGTCTTCCGGTATTCGGGCTACTGTTCTTTATGAACTGGTAGTGATGTAAACCTCAGGGTTAGAGGATGAATCTTTGTTAACTCGTATCCTAAGTAAAATTACTTTGGCCATCATAACAGTAAGTCTACTTGCTGGGTGTCAGGGTGGTGTTCTTGATCCTAAAGGACAAGTGGGCATAGAAGAGAAGCAATTAATTATTGTTGCTACGCTTCTTATGTTGCTTGTTGTTATTCCTGTGATCGTTTTGACGTTGTATTTCGCTTGGAAATACCGCGAAGGGCGTGATGAAATCTATGAACCAAAATGGTCTCACTCTACTAAGATCGAGGCTGTTTGTTGGGGTGTTCCTATTGTAATTGTCATCATTCTTGGTGTTATTACATGGAAGTCAACGCATGCGTTAGACCCCTATAAGCCGCTAGATCATGAAAAAGATCACATCACAGTAGAAGTGCTGTCTATGAACTGGAAATGGTTGTTCATTTATCCAGAGCAGGGCATTGCGACAGTGAATGAGTTGGCTTTCCCAGCTAACGTTCCGGTTGAGTTCAAGATTTCTTCTGAAGGCACGATGAACTCGTTCTTCATTCCTCAGTTGGGTAGTCAAATTTACTCAATGGCTGGCATGGTGACCAAGTTGCACTTGATTGCTAACGAGCCGGGCACGTTTGACGGAATTTCTGCCAACTACAGTGGTGCTGGCTTTACTGGTATGAAGTTTGATGCCATTGCTACACCAACTGAAGCGGACTTCGATGCTTGGGTTGAGAAAGTTAGGGCATCTGGTAAGTCGTTAACGCAAGAAAGCTATGACGAACTGGCTAAGCCAACTGAATATCACCCTGTTGAGTATTTCGGCACAGTTAAGCCGGGTATTTTCAACGACAACGTTATGAAGTTCATGAAAGATCACGGTCAGATTGAGCTGTTCAATGACTCTGAAGGTGTGAGTCATGGTACGCATAACACTCAAGAAGCGCATACGGAGGCTGATAAATAATGTCTTTTCTAGGCAAAATCTCTATGGATGCGATTCCACACGATCCAATTGTAATCACTACACTGATTGTAGTGGGTATTGTTGGTATTGTGATCGCGTACCTAGTTATTCGTAACAACTTGCTCGGCGTTCTATGGCGCGATTGGTTAACGTCTGTTGACCATAAGCGCTTGGGTATCATGTATATCGTGCTTGCTTTTGTCATGCTGATTCGCGGCTTCGCAGATGCGATTATGATGCGTACGCAATTGGCGCTAGCAACCAATGGCGACCCAGGCTACTTGCCGCCACATCACTATGACCAGATCTTTACTGCTCACGGCGTCATTATGATCATCTTTATGGCAATGCCATTCATGATTGGTCTTATGAACATCGTGCTGCCATTGCAGATTGGTGCTCGTGATGTTGCTTTCCCGTTCTTGAATAACCTAAGTTTTTGGCTTGCGGTTTCGGGTGCGGTTTTGGTTAATATTTCACTCGGTTTGGGTGAGTTTGCTAAAACAGGCTGGGTTGCTTATCCGCCTCTGGCCGGGTTGGAGTTTAGTCCCGGAGTTGGTGTCGACTACTACATCTGGGCGCTTCAGATATCGGGTATAGGGACAACATTAACGGCAGTTAACTTCTTGGTAACTGTTTTTAAAATGCGTGCTCCTGGTATGAAGCTAATGGATATGCCGATCTTTACGTGGACCTGTACGTGGGCCAATATTTTGATCGCTGCTTCTTTCCCTATTCTAACCGCTGTGTTGGCTATGCTGACGCTTGATCGTTATCTAGATTTCCACTTCTTCACGAATGATGCGGGTGGTAACTCTATGATGTACATCAACTTGTTCTGGGCATGGGGTCACCCTGAGGTATACATTCTTGTATTACCAGCGTTTGGTATTTTCTCTGAAATTATCTCTACCTTTACAGGTAAGCGCTTGTTCGGTTACAAGTCCATGGTATGGGCAACGGCTTCTATCGCTGTTCTTGGTTTCATTGTTTGGTTGCACCACTTCTTTACGATGGGGTCCAGCGCAAACGTGAATGCTTTCTTCGGCATAATGACAATGATCATTGCTGTACCAACGGGCGTTAAGTTATTTAACTGGTTGTTTACTATGTACCGTGGTCGTTTGCGCATCACTGTACCCGTATTGTGGACGCTTGGTTTCATGGTGACTTTCACTGTGGGCGGTATGACTGGGGTGCTTCTAGCAGTGCCAGGCGCCGACTACGTTCTGCATAACAGCTTGTTCTTGATTGCTCACTTTCATAACACCATTATCGGTGGCGCTGTATTTGGCTATTTGGCTGGTTTCGCGTTCTGGTTCCCGAAAGCTATGGGCTTCCATTTGAATGAGAAGTTAGGTCGAGTGTCTTTCTGGTGCTGGTTGGTTGGTTTCTTTATGGCGTTCATGCCGTTGTACGTACTCGGATTCTTGGGTATGACGCGTCGTCTGAACCATACGGATAACCCGGATTGGAACATTTGGTTGTATATCGCTGCTGGTGGTGCTGCCATCATCCTTGTGGGCATCGTTGCACAATTTGTGCAGTTGTACGTGAGCTTCCGTGATCGTGAGCAAAACCTCGATAAAACGGGCGACCCTTGGAATGGTCACACTTTAGAGTGGTCAACAGCTTCTCCTCCGCAGTTCTATAACTTTGCTGAGCTTCCAAAAGTTTCTGACATTGATGCCTTTACAGATATGAAAGAAAAAGGTGAGGCGTATCAGCGAAAAGCGATATATGCACCGATTCATATGCCTAAAAATACTATGGCAGGCATTGTGATTGGTGGCTTTATTACCGCTTTCGGTTTTGCGATGATTTGGCATATTTGGTGGTTAGCTATCGCAGGCTTAGTGGGCTCTTTTGTAGCTTTCGTTATGCGTGCATACACCAAAGATGTGGATTACTACGTACAGCCAGACGAGGTTGCTCGTGTTGAAAATGAGTTTCTAGACAACGCGGCTAAGGGGTAATCATGAGCACTACACATATGAATACGCACGACGCTCACGCTGCTGGAGCGCATGAAGAACACCACGATACGGGTGGAAACACTGTATTTGGTTTCTGGATCTATTTGATGACGGACTGCTTGTTGTTCGCATCTATTTTCGCTACCTATGCTGTGCTCTTTATGAACACAGCGGGTGGTGTTTCCGGTAAAGACATCTTTGAGTTGGACTTTGTTCTTGCTGAGACGGCGGCGCTACTTATTTCAAGTATCACTTACGGCTTTGCAATGATTTGTGCATTCAAGAAAAACCGTAAAGGCACCTTGTCTTGGTTGCTAGTTACGTTTGCATTGGGCGCTATCTTCATTGCGATGGAAATCTATGAATTCCATCATTTGATTGTTAATGGTCACGGTCCAGGCAGCAGTGCCTTCTTGTCAGCCTTCTTTACCTTGGTAGGTACTCACGGCTTACACGTTACTGCTGGTTTGATCTGGATGTTTATCATGATGATCGAAGTTGCAAAAACTGGTTTAACAAACCGTTCTATTACGCGTCTTAGCTGCTTGAGCTTGTTCTGGCACTTCTTAGACGTAGTTTGGATCTGTGTTTTCACCGTAGTTTATCTGATGGGGGCGGTATAAATGAGCGATCATTCTTCTGACGCGCACTCTCACGGTAGTGTTAAGTCGTATATCACAGGATTTATCTTATCCGTTATTTTGACGGGTATTCCATTCTGGATGGTGATGACTGGCACCTTTGACAAGCTAACAACAATTGTTGTGATTGTGATTTTAGCTGTTGTTCAGATTGTGGTTCACTTGAAGTATTTCCTTCATCTGAATTTTGGTTCTGAACAGGGTAAGTTAGATGCTTATTCCTTTTTGTTTGCTGCATTAATTATTGTGATGGTTGTAGGGTTGTCCATTTGGATTATCTATGCTTCCAACGCGATGATGATGCACAACTGAGATAGCAGCGTGAACACTTGCGGAACGTTAAAAGCCGCATCTAAGGAGGTCTGTAAGGATGTTTAAGCGTTATCTTCAGGTAACAAAGCCGGGCATCATTATGGGCAACCTTATCTCTGTTGCGGGGGGCTTCTTTTTAGCCTCCCGTGGCGAGATAGATTGGATGTTGATGCTAGCGACAGTGATAGGTTTATCATTAGTGGTTGCTTCTGGTTGTGCCATTAACAACTACATTGATAGAGATATTGATGCAAAAATGCAGCGCACTCGCAATCGTGTAACAGTAACAGGGGAAATGTCAGGTAAGGCTGCATTTGCTCACGGTATTGTGCTCGGCATTGTTGGTTTTGGTTTGTTAGCTTACTTTACTAACCCTGTGGCTCTGTTTTTTGGTGCTTTTGGTTATGTAGTTTATGTTGGCTTGTATACCTTATATTTCAAGCGTAAGTCAGTCTATGGCACGTTTGTTGGCAGCTTGTCAGGAGCTGTACCTCCGGTTGTGGGGTACTGTGCTGCGGCAGGTCAATTTGATACAGGGGCCGCTATCTTATTAGTGATGTTTTGTATTTGGCAGATGCCGCATTCGTATGCCATTGCCATTTTTCGCTATAAAGACTACGAAGCGGCGAATATTCCTGTGTTGCCCGTAGCAGAGGGCTTGTCTAAAGCGAAGCGTCATATCGTACTTCACATCGCTGCCTTTGCTATTGTTGCCGCTTTGCTTCCGTTAACCGGGTATGTTGGTATCGGGTTTATGGTGGTGGCTCTGGCTACTAGCTTGTGGTGGTTGGCCATGGCTTTGCGAGGCTACCGTACAGGGATCGATATTAATGGTTGGGCGCGGCAAGTATTTGTGTTCTCTATCATTACGATTACGGCACTCAGCGTGACAATGGCGTTGGACTTTCGTGTTGTTTCTTCCGATTGGCTAGTGTTTGCTGGTTTGTAATCCTATTGGGTGAACTGCCCAGTATGTGATAGTTTCTGATCAGCTTTTGTCGTTGGCAAAAGCTGATTCTTTCCCTCATGTTTTTTCCTTCCAGTTTCTACTGCTTTTCGTGTTGCTTTTTTTATCCAATCTTCAAATGGACAGTGGTAAGATGTATTAAAATCAGCGGAGGCTGGTCAGTGCTTTTCCACCGTAGTACTGGATCTGACATGGAAGGAAGTAATTGTATGAGTACCTTGTCCGAACAAAATCAGTCATCAGTCCTTGATGGCGGAGTGTCTGTTGAGCTTCGAAATGGTTTTGCTCAATACCCCTATCCCAAGATACCGTTATCTCCTATTTTAAGTGAGAAGGCTTTTAGTCGAGATAGTGCTACTCGGCAGGTAGATTCTATTTTGTCAGTGCCTAACAAGCGCTTGGTGACCAGTGGTCGGGCGGCCATTGCTATAGCGCTTGAAGATGCTGGAGTTGTTGCGGGTGACGAAGTGTTGGTTCCAGCTTTCCATTGTGAGTCTATGATTTCCCCGGTTCATTGGCGTCAGGCGAGCCCTATTTTCTATCGGATATTGCCTGACGCTCAAGTGGATCTGGCCGATTTGGAAAGTAAGCTTTCAGCAAAAACCAAAGCGGTGTTAGTGACACATTATTTTGGCGTACTCCAAGATTTAGCACCTATTCGTGCGATGTGCGATCTTCATGGCTTGGTGTTGGTTGAAGATTGTGCGCATGCTTTTTTTGGTCGTCGAAATGGTTCGCCTGCAGGTGCCGTTGGAGATTATGCGATTGCTAGCAGCATGAAGTTTTTTCCAAACTTTGATGGCGGTGTGTTGGCGTCAGCTAGCAGAGATTTGTCTAATATCTCGTTGAAGCCACATGCTAAGTCATTCCAGTTACAAAGCTTTTTTAATATCACGGAAAAAGCGATTGGTTATAAACGCTTCGGTCTCTTGGGGCGCGCTGCTAATTTAGCAATATTGGGCAAAGAAGTATTATGGAAGAGTGCTAAACGGTTAATGAGTCCAAATCGTAAACAGCAGTTTGCACCCCCTTCGTCATCAGAGGGGGGCTTCGGTTTAGAAAGCCAATGGATTCATAAGGTGATGTCGAGCGCGTCTAAAAAGGTTATTGAATACGCAAACTTTGAGCAAATAATTGCAGCAAGGCAAAGTCATTATGCGATTATTGATGCCCGTTTACGTAAGCTGCCCGGAGCTAGGCCTTTTTATAAAGTGCTGCCCGAAGGGACTGTTCCTTTAGTTTACCCTCTCTATGTAGAAAACCTACCTGAGGTTTTCCATCACATGAAAATGGCGGGTGTACCGATTTGGCGATTTGGTGAATTGCTTGACCCAGCAATTACCTCTGAAGTTTGCGCTAATAGTGTTGAGTTGTCCGAACATGTTATTCAGTTTCCCTGTCATCAGTCGTTACGGTTGTCAGAAATCGAGTGGATGTTAGATCAAATTGAGTTGTCTTTTTCGTTGTATCAAAACAAATAACGCTGATTAAGTTCTGTTAGTCTTGTTACTCATCATGGAACGGTGATATGCCAAATCAAACCTTTTCACTTTATTTGGATGTAGTTCGGTTTTTGGCGGCGGTGCTAGTGCTGTTATATCACTCTAACTGGCGTGAATTAATTACTGATCAAGTGCCTTTGGGTGGTTACGGCCATTCTGCTGTTATTATCTTTTTTGTGCTCTCTGGCTTTGTTATTGCGTACGTGAGTGATGTCAAAGAGGCTGATGCCAAAAGTTATGCAGTGAATAGGTTATCTCGTATTTACTCGGTAGCTATTCCAGTGTTGTTAATGACGCCGCTTTTGGATGTCTGGGGCGAGTCTATAAATCCTGTGTTCTATGAGGATAAAACAACACATGATCTGTGGTATGTACGCATTTTTTCAAGCCTTTTGTTTTTGAACGAAGTTTGGTTCGTTTCCATTATGAGTTTTTCTAACGTCCCATACTGGTCATTATGTTATGAGGTTTGGTATTACGTTATTTATGCGGCTTATATATTCATGAGAGGTTGGAAACGTTGGGTTGCTATCGTGAGTATAGCGCTTCTTCTAGGGCCAAAAATTTTATTGCTCTTTCCATTATGGTTAGTAGGTGTCGCTATTTATAAATGGCAGATAACATACAACCTAAGTGTATTTAAAGCATGTGTTTTGTGGTTGATGAGTTTTGTCGCTTTTTATGGTTTCCATGAGTATGGAGTGCAATATGCTCTGGCCGATTTATTAAAAGCATGGGGAGGGGACTATCTCTATGAGCAGCTTACTTTCTCCAAATATTTTTTGAGTGATTACCTGCTAGTTCCCATCATTGCTATTAATTTTATTGCGTTTCGCCGTCTTTCTGGGCTGTGTCCTCATATGCCGCAAGCGGTGAGTCAGTGTATACGTTATGTATCGGGCTTTACTTTTATATTGTATCTCTCGCATCAACCGCTCTTGCAGTTTTATGGCGCCGTGATTAATGGGAACCCAGACTCATCGCGCTTTTATTTAACAGTGATAGGGCTCGTAATAATCACTGTATTTGCATTGGGCTTTTTAACAGAGCGACGTAAGCGAACATGGAAGCGGTTCTTTGATTTATTGTTGAGTTGGAAGGGGCGAACTCGGTCATTAAATACCTAATGGACTTGTGTGTAATGGTGTAAATACCTTGCATTGACTATTTTTATGGGAGCATGTTTTGAGTGATTGTTTTTAAAAGTCTACTTGAAAGGTTGGCTTTATGTTATAAACTCAGATACTTAGGTACTATGTGTTCACCTTTGATTTACTTTTTTCTGTATTTTTTTGACATGGAATGAGCTACGTGCGGTCTACTTTTTTGCCTCGTTATTTTGTGTTGGGCTCTGTACTCGTGTTTGCGGGTCTTAGTTATACCTCGGTTTCCCAAGGCGAAGCAGATTTATCCTGTCGACCTAATAATGCAATGGCGCCATTTGATGAGTCTTCAGCCAGTGAGAGCTTTCGAAAAGGGCAGGCTGCAGAAACCGGACAGCATGGCTTCCCTAAGGACCCTGTGAAAGCTTATCAGTGGTATTGTAATTCCGCCCTGCAGAATGACTCTGCTGCGCAGTTAAAAGTTGGTCTAATGCTTTTAGAAGGCGAGGGCACTAAAAAAGATCTTAAAAAAGGTATGCTTTGGTTAAATCGCTCTGCCTCGCAAGGTAATCATGATGCGGAGTTGGCTTTAGGTATCCTGCTAGTAGACAGCGATGCGCTCAGTAGCGCTAAATTGTTTAGTCGGGCAGCTGAAGGCGGTAATTTATACGCAAATCATCGTTTGGCAGAGCTTTACTATTACGGTATTGGCGTTCCCCAAAGTTATGAAAAAGCCCAAGAGCTATCAGCGTTAGGTTCAGAAGCTGGGTTTGAAAAGAGTAAAGAGCTACTCACACGTATTCGTCTCAAACAAGAATCTTTACCCTCGTCAGAAAATCAAGTCTCAGATGCCGTTGTTGCTCAAACTGCCGTCCCTGTGATTCATGCTAATGAAGAAGACGTGGTCATTATTCCACCTGAAGAGCAAAAGACCACCGTTTTGCAAGGGCTGTTAGAGTACCTGCCCTCCTTAAAACTACGAAATACCTCCCAAGAAGCCGAGCGTGTAGAAATAACTGAATCAGGCTCCGATAAGGAGCTTGAACCGCTAGCTGAGGAGTCCGTCGTTGCCATACAGCCTAATGAGACAAGTGTTGAATCGGTTGATGAAAGTCAGCTAGCCGATCAGTTGGTTGAGGCTGCAAGCCAAGAATTGGAAGCAATGGAGTCTAGCTCGGTTAAAGAGTCGGTAGAGGTTGCTCAGGCGTCATCGCCAAAAGCGCCTAGTAAGAAGCAAACATCGGTAGGGTCTGTTAAGAGTGCAGAGGTCGAAGATCTTGCATCGCCTGCAACGGGTAATAGAGATCTAGTCACGAGCGATAGTGCGCAGCGGCGTGGCAGTGAATGGGTGAATCAGCAGCCAGATATGCGCTATTCAATTCAATTGGTGCAAGCGGGCAGTGTAGACGGCATATTAAAGTTTATTAATAAATATAGTTTGCAAGATAAGGCCTACTATATTCATGCGTTACAGGATGGTCAGTGGCGTTATATATTGCTCTACGGTGATTACCCCAACAACCGAACTAGTAAAGCAGTGGCTAAGACCTTACCTCAGGAAATACAGGACAACGGTTATTGGATCCGTACATACGGAGACTTACGTCGCAGTTATACCATTGCCCCATAAAGATGAGCTCTTTTTTGTTATTTGAGCAAGTTTAAGGAGTTAGAGTATTAGGTGCTAACAACCTAATACTCTGCAAGCATGGCTTGGTCAGACTAAGTGAGCTCTTGCCAGTTCTAATACTTCAGGGTCAACCGCCGGAGGAGTGAGATCAACATCCTTTTCCATGGCTTTAACGATAGTTTTTAAAACCTCCACTCGGGTGTACCATTTATGGTTGGCCGCTACGACATTCCAAGGCGCTGCTTTGGTAGATGTGTGGTTAAACATATCCAATGTTGCTTTTTCGTAATCACCCCAGCGTTGGCGGTTGCGAATATCTTCCGGTGTTAGCTTCCAGCGTTTAACTGGATTTTCGAGTCGTTCAGTGAATCGTCTATGTTGTTCATCAGGCGTGATATGTAAAAAGATTTTGATGATGCGGGCGTTATCATCCACGAGTAATCGTTCGAACTCATTTATTTCTTGGTAGGCACGCTGCCATTGCGCCTTGGTTGCAAACTTCTCAATACGCTCTACAAGTACGCGTCCATACCATGAGCGATCGAATATAGCGATTTCGCCTGGGGCAGGTAGCTTGGTTTGAAAGCGATATAGATAATGTTTACCTTGTTCTTCTTTGGTTGGTGCTGCAATAGGGTAGACTTCAAAGCCTCGAGGGTCGAGTTTTTCTGTAACACGTCTAATAGCGCCACCTTTACCCGCAGCATCCCAGCCCTCCATAACAATGATGCATCGGCGCTTTTGGTGGTAGTAAGCTTGTTGAACATGCAGCAAGCGGGTTTGCCATTTTTTAAGTTGTTTCTTGTAATCGGCTTTGTCATCTAAGACGGAATGTTCAGCGTTCTTTTTGGGAAGAGTGGGGGGATTCTTTTCTAAAACTATGTCGGATGGCGTGTGCATGTGGTTATTCCCTAATGAGTTACTTTGAGTGTAACGCGAGGAAATAGCTAGATAAAGTAATTCAAGAAAGTGCTAAGGCTTCACAAGGCTGCTTTTTATCATCAGTCAGTGTTGTGTGTTGTAACAAATTAGCTTTGAATGCTTAAAGCGACGTAGCTAATTGAAAAGTTTTTAAATAAGCTAGAAGAGAAATCTTAATCTGTATTTTAGCGGCGTAACTAGGAAGGATACTTAAGTGGTGCCGGCACCAAGAGTCGAACTCGGGACCTACTGATTACAAGTCAGTTGCTCTACCAGCTGAGCTATACCGGCACTGCCTTAAGTGGGGCGTATATTAATCACCTTCCTTTTTTAGATCAAGCCTTTATGGGAATTTTTTTTAAAAAAATACACTTTTTAGATGGCAGTGTAACGTTATCGCTAACTGCCATCTTTTTTGGGCTAGCCTTCTAACGGAATTCGGATCTTTTGGCCTGGGTAGATTAGGTCTGGATCTTTGATAACTTCTTTGTTTTCTTCGAAAATTTTAGTGTAGAGGTTACCGTTCCCCAAATGCTGTTGAGCTATCTTCCATAAAGAGTCGCCTGATTGAATAGTGTAGTACTCAACTTTGATTTCTGGTCCTGTAAATGCCAGTGCGTCAGCATTGACTTCGGTAATCCCTTCGACGTTTCCGGCCATTAAGATTGCCTTTTCGTAAGCTGCTTGGTCTTTGGCAGAGCCTGATACGCTAGCAACACCGTTTTCGACTGTAATGCTCAATGCATCAACCCCGGGGTTGTCAGCCTCGATGTGTTCTTGGATTTTTTCTGCTGGATCTTCGTCATTACCGAAAAGCTTTTTACCTAGATTAGATGCGAAATCAAACAATCCCATTGTATAACCCCTTAATTAAATGGTTGTTCAGGCGAACGCCTGAGCTGTGGAGATCATTCCATAGCTAAGATGAATCCTAGCTGGCTGAGATGACAAAAAATAGTAGGAATAAAAAAACCCCTGCATGGCAGGGGTGGAAAAAAGACAACTCAAAGTACTAAGAGTTGAAAAGTAGGGATGTGATAGAAAAAACTTCGTGAAGAGGCACAACACGAATACTATCAGTACTCACTATTGGATTTTATTGTGCGCTGCACAATTGTACTTTAGTACTATATATATTAAGTCATTGTTGTATATGTATTTATTCGTTAAAAATGTTTGATTTTTATATTTTGCAGTGCAATTAATCTTTTGTTAAGAAAACAAGTTTGCATCGCGCTTAAACCTAAATGGATTTGCTGGATAAGTGCCTATGACTCTTACGTCTTTAGCAAAAAAGTCCAATTCTTGGAGCGCGTATTTCATGGATTGTTGGTGAGGGTGGCCTACAATATCCAAATGGAAACTAGTGGCTTGCATTGTATCAGAAGCCATATAGCTCTCCAGTTTCACCATATTGATGCCATTTGTGGCAAAGCCCCCTAGTGCTTTATACAGTGCAGCTGGCATATTTCGTACGGTAAACATCACAGTAGTCATGAATGTAATTCCGGGCTCTAATTTAGGCATGTGACTGTCACGAGCTAGGATTATAAAGCGGGTAGTGTTCCCTTCTTTATCTTGAAAGTTGTCTTTTAATACTTCAAGTCCATACAGTTCGGCGGCTAAGCTGGAGGCTATGGCCGCATGGGTATGGTCTGTTCGGTGAGACAGCTCTTCAGCAGAACCAGCGGTATCTAAGTGTGCAATTTGCCTTAGCCCCATCTCTTTGATGTGTCCATCGCATTGCGCCAATGCTTGGGGGTGTGAAGCTATTGTTTTTAAATCCGTTGCTAGAGTCCCCGGTTTGACGAGTAAGCAATGGTTGACCGGTTCAAAATGCTCATTGATGATATGGAGTTGTGTTTTTGGCATAAGCCGATAGATTTCTTCTACACGCCCTGCCGTTGAGTTTTCTAGTGGGATCATAGCGAGATCGGCTTCACCACGTTCGACCATAAACATTGCATCAGCAAAGCTCCCGCAAGCCAGCGCATCCATTTCAGGGTGTACATGTCGGCAAGAGAGGTGGGAATATGCGCCCGGATAGCCTTGGTAAGCAATGATATTAGTTGTCATGATTGTTCTTAATCCATATGGTCGTTCAAATAGTTCGCTATTATGGCACAGTGCTGCGTTGCGGATAACACATTATATGGCTCGTTTTTGCATGTTGATATCCTGCAATCACAGGGCTTAGTTGTAATAGTAAGGGATGCTTGTGAAGCGAAAGCATGATCTGTTTTTAGGTGGCATTGCTGTTTTATTCGTTGCTTTTTTGTCGTGGCAAGGTTTTACAACAATGCGCAATTATGAATTGGCGAACTTGCATAAAGCGGGATCAGAGCGGCTATTGGAAACCATTCGCTCGTTGCGTGTAGCCATCGACCAATATCGATACCTTCCTTTTCTATTGTCTCAAAATAGAGATGTTAAGCAGCTGTTGCTAGTTCCTGATGCCGATAACCAAGTGCGTGTGAGTCGGTTGTTAGAGCAAACGAACCTAGTAGCAGGGTCGGCAGCGTTGCTAATATTGGATGAACAAGGCGATATAGTCGCTTATAGCAACTGGCGAGAAAATACTTCGCTACCTCGTGATCGTTATAGGGATGCTGCTTTTTATCGAGAGGCGCTCTCTGGCGAACAAGGGCCTTACTTTGTCATTGATAAATCGACTATGAGACCAGCTTATTATTTATCGGCACCTATTTATCAAAGTCAAAAGTTAATAGGCGTTGCTGTGCTCAGGCTTAATATCGCCACGTTACGTGAGCAGTTATCGAATGAATCACTATTTTATGTGGCCGACGCCAATGATAGTTTGCTTCTAACGAGCCCTTCTTTTGATCAAGAACATATTTGGCCGTTAGCGCCCGGTCATGTTGAGTTATTACTGGATGGCCGCGAAATCACTTTGGGTAAGCACAAAGGGGAGTACTGGCTGGTTCAGGCTGTCAAATTAGATGATCTTCAATGGCAAGTGGGTGTTTTGTCGCCCATTCAAAGTGCCAACCTGCGCAGTGCTTATGTCGCGTTATCCATTGCAGGCGTTTGTATGGTGCTTGCTTTATTGTTTTTATATTTGCGAGAGGCTCAGCTAAAACGTCGTTCACAGCGTGAGACCGTTAATGCGCAACGTGAAAGTGAGCAGCGACAACGGCGTATCATTAACACGGCTCAAGTAGGGCTGATTACTGTTGATTCTGCTGGGAAAATATTATCGATTAACTCTATGGTTATGCAGCAATTTGGTGTGTCACAGAGCCTAATCGAGAGATCACCGCTAACGATTCTTTTTGCCGACATTGATCAGTTTTCGCCACTTAAGCGCATGTTGGATGTGTTGAAAAGGCGTGAGTTCTCGCCCATAACGGGTTATGAGGTAGTGGGGCAGCGTTCTGATGGTTCGCGTTTTCCAATGATGTTTTCAATCCGGATGATGTCTACGGCTCCTGAGACGACGTATTTAGTCACCATCATCGATATTACTCGGCGTAAGCGTCTTGAACATGCTTTACAAGAAGCAAACGAATCACTTGAACAGAAAGTGTCTGAGCGAACATTAGCGCTTAAAAATGCGCAGGCTGAGTTATTGCAAGCCGAAAAGATGGCCGCGATGGGTAGGATGTCGACAGCCATCGTTCATGAGCTAAATCAGCCGTTAACAGCGATGCGTAATTATTTGGCTATGTTGCGTCAGATAAGAGAGCACCCGGACATGTTTAACGATAACTTGCAGCGGCTAAATCAATTGGTCGATAGAATGGCCAGTCTTACCGGGCAATTAAAAACCTTCGCCTACAAGAAAGTAGAGGTTACAGGCGCAGTCGATTTACAGAGCGTAATACCTTCTGTTTTAACGATGTTTAGCGCGCAAATGAAAGCCAATGAGATTAGGTCTGTCATCCAGATACCTGAAACCTCAATACGGGTAAAGGGAGATCAAGTTCGCTTAGAACAAGTATTGGTCAATCTTATCGGTAATGCATGTGATGCATTAGAAGAGGTCGCTCAAGATCACCCGTCTGTGTTAACAGTTACGGTTAGCACTGAGTTAAAGTGGGCACACATATTGATTAGTGACAATGGCGACGGAGTGAGCGAAGAGGCTTTGGCGCACTTATTTGAGCCTTTCTACACCACTAAATCCATGGGAAGTGGTTTAGGGTTGGGGCTTTCAATTGTCGATAATATTCTTCGCGACCTTGGTGGAAAGATCAGCGCCCGGAATAACTCCGAAGGCGGTCTTGGAGTATTAGTCACTCTGCCTTTGGCAGATTAAGGAGGCATATTGGAACAGCGTGGTCATGTCATTCTTGTTGATGATGAGCCGATGGTACGGCAGTCAACCGAGCAATGGCTATCGTTCTCGGGTTTTGCTGTAGATAGTTTTGCAGATGCTGAATCTGCACTGGCGCATCTGGATGTTCAAACAGAAGGTGTTTTGATAACTGATGTTCGTATGCCTGGTATGGATGGCTTGGAACTGTTATCGGCGGCGTTAAGCAAAGTACCTGGCTTGCCTGTTATTCTGCTGACTGCACACGGTGATGTAGACATGGCTATTAAGGCGATGAGAGAGGGGGCGTATGATTTTATTGAAAAGCCATTCGTCCCCGAGCGCCTAGTAGAAACAGTCCATCGTGCGTGCGAAAAGCGACGTTTAATTTTAGAAAACTCTAAGCTTCAATCGGTTCTGGCGAAGCAGTCAGGGCTGGATGCAACAATTATAGGCATCTCTCCGGCAATTCAACGTCTGCGCCGCGATGTATTGAAACTGGCTGATTTGGATACCAACGTCATTGTTTATGGTGAAACAGGGACAGGTAAAGAGCTTATTGCTCAGTCTTTACATCAATATAGCCGTCGTAAATCACAGAATTTTGTACCTATTAATTGTGGAGCCATTCCTGAATCGCTGATTGAGAGTGAGTTGTTTGGGCATGAGGCCGGTGCATTTACCAGTGCATCTAAACGACGTATCGGTAAATTCGAATACGCCGACAAAGGGACGCTATTCCTAGATGAAATTGAAAGCATGCCTGCTCTTTTGCAAATACGTTTATTGCGCGCTCTTCAAGAGGGAGTGATTGAACGATTAGGTTCAAACCAGCCATTGCAAATTGATTTAAGAGTCATTGCCGCGGCAAAGGTCGATTTGAGAGAAGATGAGCATTTCCGAGAAGATTTATTTTACCGATTAAATGTATCGCAGTTGCATATCCCTCCCTTAAGAGAGCGCATGGAAGATGTACCTTTATTGTTCAATCACTACCTGCGCATTGCTACAAAAGAAAACACAGAAGAAGGCTCAAAGCCTCGCGTGTTGTCTGAGCATGACCTTCAGGCCTTATCGCGTTATCAATGGCCTGGTAACGTTCGTGAACTAAAAAATATAGCAATCCGGTTTGCCGTCGATGGAGATAGCTCGGTTTCCGCTATTTTATCGGCTGCTGATCCCATGAATAACTCAGCGATAGGGCGGGCGAGTGCATCAAAGCTTTTGCCTTTATCTGTGCAAGTTGCCAGTTTCGAGTCTAATGTGATTCGGGAAGTGTTGGCACGCCACAAAGGCAATATAAAGTTAGTCATGGAGGAACTGGACCTCCCTAGACGAACCTTGAATCAGAAAATGATTCGTTATGGCTTGAGCCGCACAGACTTTACCAAAGGGTAAGGCGATCGTTGATATAGGCAAAAAATAGCCGATCGATAGTTTGCAGGATTCATGCGACAGTTTTTTAGCTAAATTAAGACAAGATATCGACCATGCGCTTACGACTAAGGTCTCATAAAAATAGGCATCAAGGGAGAGTATTACTGTATAACGTAGGATGGGTTGAGCATTAATCGGCTGTTTTTTGCTTATTGTAAGGTTTTAATCGGCCGTTTATTGCTTATTTTATAATTCTTAAACTGAGGTTTTTTAATAAGCTATTGTTTTATAAATAAATTTTATAGACTGGTCTGATAAGTGCATTGTATAGACTGTTTCCTGTTTTCCTTACAACAATCACAAAAAAGGTGACAACATGACAATCAGCAAACGTACGTTGCTAAAAACTCTTTCTGTTGCAGTAGCCGTCAGCACGCTAGGTGGCTTGTCTGGTATTGCTCAGGCTGCTGATAAACGCTCGTACATTCTGGCAACCGCTTCTACAGGTGGAACCTATTATCCAGTTGGTGTTGCGTTAGCGACGTTAGCGAAAGTTAAACTTGAACCCACAAATGGTATTTCTATTTCGGCTATCAACTCGGCAGGGTCTGGCGAAAACGTGAAGTTGATGGGTGAAAATGAAGCACAATTCTCCATTCTACAAGGCTTGTACGGTGCTTGGGCTTGGGAAGGTGAAGGCAAACTTGAACAGTCTGGCCCACAAAAGAATTTGCGCTCTGTTTCAATGCTATGGCAAAACGTAGAACAATTTGCTGTTAAAACTGATTACGTAAAAACAGGCACGATCGATGACCTTACCGGTATGAAAGGTAATAAGTTTTCTATCGGTAGCAAAAACTCAGGAACAGAAGGCTCTGGGCGTACTATTTTAAGCAACCTAGGAATTGATGCCGATAGCTTCAATCTAGCTTATATGGGATATGGCTCTTCTGCTGATGCTTTGCAAAACGGTACGATCGATGGAATGAATATCCCTTCGGGCGTACCCACTTCAGCAATCACACGAGCTTATGCTGCTTTAGGCAGTGATGTGACTGTGCTTGATTTTACTGATGAGCAAATCGCTCGTGCTAATGGCCATTATGAGTTGTGGACGCGTTATCTAATTCCAGCGAATACCTACCCTGGTCAAACCAAAGACATCAATACTATGGCGCAGCCAAACTTTTTGGCGGTTAACGATGATGTCTCTGAAGAAGATGTGTATTTGTTGACTAAAACGATTTATGAAAACCTACCTTTCCTAAATGGTATTCATAAAGCCACTAAGGCCATGTCTTTAGAAAAAGCAATTGCTGGCCTACCTGTTCCGCTTCATCCTGGAGCGGCACGTTACTACAAAGAAGCAGGTCTTACGATCCCTGATCGTCTAATCGCTAAATAAGCCTAGACCCATAGATACTCTACCTATGCCTAGGTGGAGTATCCATTTCTCTTTTCCTAACGATTTTTTAGATTTCGGGTAGTTCTTATGTCTCAGTCCCCAGAGCTTACACATGACGATACAGCGGAGAAGCTTAAAAGCCTTGAGCTAACGCAGCGTCCAGAAACAGGCGGTATTGGCCGTTTCCTTTATTGGGTCGGTGTGCTTTTTGCGCTGGCGCATATTTATTTCAATACACTTGGCACTTTGTCTGAGTTGTGGGTCTCGGTCATCCATTTTGCAGGCTTCGCTCTTATGTGCTCGCTGATGTACCCCATGATGAAAGGTGATGGAGTTAAGAGTCGCACGGTGCTAACGCTCGATATTGTTGTTGGGTTAATAGCGGTTGCCTGTGCTGTGTATCTCATCTTTTTTGAGGACGCGCTTTATGCTCGCGGTGTGAAGTTTTCCGCTACGGACTGGGTATTTTCAATTTTAGCCATTGCGGTTGCTCTGGAACTTGCTAGACGAACCACTGGGTGGTTTATCCCAACATTGATTCTAGTTGCCTTAACTTATGTGTTTTGGTGGGGGCAGTATATCGGAGGAATGTTTGGTTTTTCGGGGTTGAGTTTAGAAACCGTTCTTTATCGAAGCTACTTCACATCGGAAGGCATGTTTGGGCAAATAGCCCGTATTTCATGGTCTTACGTGTTCGTGTTCATGTTCATTTTGTTTGGTGCCTTTTTAGTGAAGTCTGGCGCCGGCGATTTTATTATCGAGCTGTCACGTTGTGCCGCCGGTCGTTTTGTAGGTGGTCCGGGTTTTGTAGCGGTATTAGGTTCCGGTTTAATGGGGTCGGTTTCAGGTTCATCGGTTGCTAATACGGTTTCTACGGGTGTAATCACGATTCCTTTAATGCAGCGTGCTGGATTTCCTGCACGTTTTGCCGCTGGTGTTGAAGCCGCTGCTTCCACTGGTGGACAGCTCATGCCGCCAGTCATGGGTGCAGGTGCGTTTATCATGGCTTCTTATACCCAAATCCCCTATGTGGACATCATTGCTATCGCGGCATTACCCGCTTTACTGTATTTCATGTCGGTTGGCTTTTATGTACGTGTCGAGGCAATGCGAAGCCATGCGCAAGCTGTTGAGTTAGATAGCCGACCTATCAAAGAGGTATTTAAAGAAGGGTGGCATTTTCTGTTGCCTTTGGCAGTGCTGGTAGCACTATTAATTTATGGTTTTACGCCTACCTATGCGGCAGGCATCTCCATTATTTCGGTCATCGTATCTTCTTGGATTTCTAAGAACCCAATGGGCTTGCGTGAAATCTTTGATGCGTTAGCTCAAGGCTCTCGTAATATGGCAACCACTGCTATTTTGTTGATTGCCGTAGGTTTGGTTGTTAACGTGGTTTCCATGACGGGTATTGGTAATACGTTCTCGTTGATGGTAACTGAATGGGCTGGTGGTAGTTTGCTTATCACGTTGATCTTGGTAGCGCTGGCGTCGTTAGTTTTAGGTATGGGGTTACCCGTTACCGCGGCTTATATTGTGTTAGCTACTTTGTCTGCTCCTGCTTTGTATAATTTGATTGCTGAAAATCAGTTGGTTGAATTAATGATGAGTGGTGGCTTGCCAGAAGCGGCTAAAATGATCTTCATGTTGGTAGATCCAGACAAAATTCCTTTGTTGGCGGCCCCTATGTCCGAGGTCGATGCTAAAGCGTTACTGGCGCTAGTACCTAGCGATTTTAAAGGTCAGCTTTTGCAACAAGCATTGGATCCTGTGGCGCTATCTATGATCTTGTTATCAGCTCACATGATTATATTTTGGTTATCTCAGGACTCTAATGTGACGCCGCCAGTTTGTCTGACGGCGTTTGCGGCAGCGGCTATTGCCAAGACTCCGCCAATGAAAACTGGCTTTATGGCATGGAAGATAGCTAAAGGCTTATACGTAGTCCCTGTACTCTTTGCCTATACCAACTTTATTGGCGGCAGCCCATTAGAGGTGTTTACTATATTTATATTCGCTTTAGTGGGTATGTATGCATTTGTTGGCTTTATGGAAGGCTATTTAGAAGGGCCATTGAACATAGTGCTGCGTATTGTATCTGGCGCTTTGGCTCTAGCTTTATTGTGGCCGCATGCGCCGCTTTGGCTGAATGTTGCTGGGCTGGTTGCCTTTGTTGTGTTGTTTATGTATTCGCGACGTAACATTGAATCGCAGGCGGCTGTTGCCTAAAGCATCGTATAAATTATGTGTAGAATGAGTCGATGAAAACTATTTTGGCCACCCGTTACAGGTGGCCATTTTTTTGCTCTGGCTACAGTTGATAAGATGAGTTGAAAAGGGGAACAATATGCAGCCCAAGTATGATTTTATAGTGATTGGCGGCGGTATTTTAGGGGCTTCGACTGCAATGCAGTTGCAGGAGAGGGATCCTGACTGCACTGTTTTAGTTCTAGAAAAAGAAGCCGGCCCGGCAAAGCATCAAACAGGACATAACTCGGGTGTAATCCATGCGGGAGTTTATTATAAGCCTGGTAGTCTTAAAGCAAAATTTTGTAAAGAAGGTAATCAAGCCACTCGCGATTTTTGTGATG
Organism: Neptunomonas phycophila; assembly: GCF_001922575.1. Taxonomy (NCBI): domain Bacteria; kingdom Pseudomonadati; phylum Pseudomonadota; class Gammaproteobacteria; order Oceanospirillales; family Oceanospirillaceae; genus Neptunomonas; species Neptunomonas phycophila. The sequence continues at coordinate 1,191,558 of NZ_MRCI01000001.1, forward strand.
CAGAATCAATACCTTACGATACCTGCGGGAAGTTATTGGTAGCCACTAATGCGCTGGAGCTTGAGCGTATGCAAGGTTTAATTGACCGATGTGCCCAGAATGCCTTACCAATAGAGGTCTTAGATAAACAAGCGTTGAATGAGCGAGAGCCTAATATTGAAGGTGAGGGAGCAATTTTTGTCCCTTCAACGGGTATTGTAAGCTACACACAAATTACTCAGCGTATGTTAGAAAAGGTTGAGGAGGCCGGTGGGCAGGTCGAATTCAACAAAGAAGTGGTTAAGCTTGAAGAAACAGGGCCAAGTATTACTGTTACGACACAAGAGGGCAGCTGTTTTGTCGCCGATCAGCTGATTGCCTGTGGTGGTTTGATGGCTGATCGTTTAGTGCGTATGTTAGGTATAACGCCAGACTTTAAGGTTATTCCGTTCCGTGGGGAGTATTTTTTACTGCCGCCTCAGCATAATACCATTGTTAATCATTTGATTTATCCCATCCCTGATCCTGATTTGCCATTTTTGGGGGTGCATCTTACGAGAATGATCGATGGAACGGTCACTGTCGGTCCTAATGCTGTGCTCGCCTTTAAGCGTGAAGGCTACAAAAAATCAGACATTAGCTTATCAGACACCTGGGAGATGTTACGTTATGCCGGATTACGTCGGGTTGTGCGTCAGCACTTTAAAGCCAGTCTGAATGAAATGAAAAATAGCCTTTATAAACCGGGATATTTATCGATGGTGCAAAAATATTGCCCGTCATTGACCATGGCTGATTTAACGCCTTACCCTGCTGGAATTCGAGCGCAAGCTGTGTCGGAAGATGGTCGTTTGATGGACGATTTTCATTTTATTAAAACGCAGCGCTGTTTATTTGTGTGTAATGCTCCCTCTCCGGCAGCAACCTCTGCTATTCCTATCGGGCGTCATATCATCGAACAACTGACTAGCTAGTGGGTTGTTGGCGCAAATAAGAGCGATAATGGGTCGCTAGTAGTTTCCAGCGGTGAAGATGAGCATGTTGTTCGGTGCGCGTTAGGTATGGTTGTGATAGTTGGCTGCGCATTTCGCTCTCGCCAGATTTCCAAACGGAAGGCAAAAGCGTATCGGCAATATGTACAGCTGTTAAAGGGGTAAAGCGTTTATCGTCTGAAAGCATGGGTAAAGAGTGAAATAAGATCGCTTCTGTGACACGCGGTGGTACATACCAATGCATGATTATTGCAGCAGCTATTTCACCGTGAAACATACCGAATGCCGCTTTTTCGGCGTTGTGCAGAGCCTGAGTGTGTTTCTCCATGCTTCTAAGCATGTCTCGATACTTAGTAGGAAATAAAGAGGCCAGCACCATGATACCTGTATCGTGTAGTAAGCCTGCCAAATAGCTCTGTTCGCAGTATGTGTTATCGAGCTTTGCATCCTTGGCTATGTCATAAGCTAGCTGTGCCACGAGCAATGAACGATGTATCAGTCGTTCAAATGAAAAAAGTGTCCAATTGGTGTGAGCAGGGTAGGTGCGATATAGGTTGGCCAAAATGATTAAGCCACGCAAGCGTCGTAAGTTAATTTTGTTGGTGAGGTCCGAGACGCCGAAGACGGCGGCGTGCTCTCCAAAATAGGGTGTGTTTACCCACTTAATGATTTGGGCACTTAAGGCCTCGTCGCTTTCAAGAACATAAGCCATATGATCTTGACTATCACCAATGACAGCCACCGCTTCAAAAAGCCCTTTAATATAGTTGGGGTGTTGTATTTGGCCTCGTTGCTGGATGATTTTTTGAAGAGGCGCTCTGAATAATAATCGCCGTACTTTTAAGAGATGCTCAACCGATTTTTGTATATGTGGAAAGTTGACGGGCATGTCAAAAGTGCGGTGAAGTAGCTCTTGTCGAACATTTTTCTCATCGCTGGATTCTGCTTTGAGTCCTAATTGAAAGCGCAGGGTTCTTGGGCTTTGTTGTTTAGCTCTACGCAGTAGTTCGGCTTTGCGGGATGTTTTCAGGTCGTAGGCTAAAAAAATCGCATCGTAGTTAGCCGTTGTTAGTTGATTGATGAGTGTCTCGTAGTCATCTATCGAAAAAACATCCCACTGACAGCCTGCGAGCTTGAGGCGCTGTGACCAATTGGAGAACTCACCATTGGGGTCTAATAAAATAACTTTTGTCGGTAAAGTATTTGCAGCGGGTTGAACAGCAGGCATCGTGTACCTCTCAAGCGCGACATAGAATGTAAATGTGTTTTCGTAAAACGCTAATCAAGCCAGCTTAGAGCTGGCTATCTACTGGGTTGATGTAGTCGGTTCTTTGCTTTTGTAAGATAGCTTTCATCAATCATCACCGCCGCCGTCTGAACTGTCTGAATCTATCGAGTTGTCTGGTTTATCTGTTGATTTACTATTCGGGGTAGTATTGTTGTGCTCAGAATAATTGTCAGCCTGCGCAGTGGATCTTGCTATTGGTTTGGCCGGCCGTATTTCGTCTCGCATAACGCAATACATGCGAAAAGCAAAAACGGTAATTAGAGCGCTAAGTAGATCTAGGGAAGCCAATATAGGCAGTTCAACAATGAACTGACGGTCTTCCATGGATTGGAAAAAGCTCACCACTGGGTAATTTATCAGCTCAATTGCAATGTATAAAATGGCGAGTCCTTGGAGAAGTGGCCAAAAATAATCATCGGTGTCTTGCCAGCTTTGCTTAAGACTTTGCAAAGCAGATTTTTTTTCAACAACGCAAATGTAGTCAGCAAACGCCAAACGCACTCCGATGAAAATCCCGGGCACAATTAAAAACATAAGCCCGCCAAATACGGCGCATCCTGTTAACAGAAAAGTAAGCAGTAACGTTCTCCAGCGAGACATGCCCACTACTAGAGATTGGAATGCCGATAGAGGGCGGTCTTCTAAAACTGACTGCATGTAGACAATAGTCGCTGACCAGTACAACGGGAGAATGGTCAGATTTAAAATGGATAGTACGGCAAATTGCTGAGCAATTTGCTCATCGTCGCTGTATATATCAAACCACTGTGCTAACCCGTTAATTGCAATCAAAAAAGGCAATTGGATTTTGGCGATAGTGCCTAGATGTTGTCTAAAAAAGAAAATGCTCTGTTGTATGTAAGTTAGGCTTAGCATAAAGAAAAATAATCACTTCACAGGAGAATGGGTTTCTAGGTACCGATTAACGGTGTCTACAATTGCTTGAGTTTGTGGGTCCACTTCTATGTTGATGCGGTCACCTACGTTGGCTTGTCCGAAAGTGGTAATGCTCAAGGTTTCAGGTATTAAATACACGTTGAAACGGTTTCCTTCCACTGCTCCTATCGTCAAGCTGCAGCCATTGAGTGCTACAAAGCCTTTTGTAAGAATGTAAGGGGTGAGCGCCTCGTCAATTTCAAACCATATAATGCAGTTATCGTCTGTTTGTTTGATCTCGCAAATCTGTGCTGTTGCACTGATGTGACCTGATAGCAGATGGCCGCCAATTTCATCTCCAAACTTGGCCGCTCTTTCAAAATTGACAACACTCGTTACTTTGAGTTCGCCAAGGTTGGTCACATTGAGTGTTTCTTGAATTAAATCAAACTGGACAGATGATTCGTCAAAGCTGGTCACGGTTAAACAAGTACCATTAATAGCTATGCTGGCACCGGTTTGAAGGTTGTTGGTATGACCTGCAGGTAAGGCTACACGTAGCTTCATGAATTGGTCGCGACGTTCTAGCGCTATAACTTCTGCTTGCCCCTGCACGATTCCTGTAAACATCGGTTATCCTAAATCTAATATGATCTGAGGCCGTAAGGATACCGTATATATAACTAAAATACCTGCATCTTAAGAGGCGACAACATGCACTATTTAATTACTGGTGGTACAGGCTTCATAGGCTGTCGGTTAACTGAATCTTTACTTGCTGACGGTCATGAGGTGATGTTGGTAAGCCGAGATGCTGAGCGTGCGATGTTGCAATTTGGCAGTCGCGTCAATGCGATTAGTCTGTCGGATGTGAGCTTGTTGAGTAGCGTTAAAATAGATGCTGTGATTAATCTTGCAGGCGCCCCTATAGCTGATAAACGCTGGACTGATAGCCGAAAATTGGAGATTAAAAACAGCCGTATAGATTTCACTCAGGAGCTCATACAGCGTCTTTATGAAGCAGGCCAGAGGCCAGAAGTTTTTGTCAGTGGTTCCGCTATTGGCTATTACGGTCCCCAAGAGGGAAATGCTCCCTTATCAGAGAATGGTCCAGTAGAAGAGGGCTTCCAACATAGCCTTTGCCAGCAATGGGAAGATGCCGCAATGGTTGCTGAGAAAGATTTGGGGGCTCGGGTATGTTGTGTTCGCACCGGTGTGGTTTTCGGTAAGGGCGGTGGTGCATTGTCTAAAATGCTGCCTGCTTTTAAGTTGGGTCTTGGCGGACCTATTGGGAATGGGGCGCAATGGATGTCTTGGGTGCACTTAGAAGACGAAGTCAATATTATTCGTTTTTTACTCGAACATGATCAGTTGTCAGGGGCATTTAATGCCACATCTCCTGAGGCGGTTACTAATTCAACATTTACACGAACACTGGCTAGTACTCTACGCAGACCGGCTTTCTTTCGAGTTCCCGCTTCACTGTTGAAATGGGCTATGGGAGAATCAAGCGAGCTACTCTTATCAGGACAACACGTATACCCAACGGCTTTAGTAGAAGCAGGGTATGTATTTAAATTCCCTGATTTACAGTCTGCCTTAACATCTGCTACTTAGATTGTAGGATAGCTAAGTTACCGGCGTGTTAGACGTTCGCGTATGCTGTCGACAGTTTGTATTAACAAGTCGCCTTGCCACGGATCTTCGGCGTTATTGTAGACATGCTGCTCTAAATCAATAATCAAGAATTCCAATGTCTTGTTTTTAGCCGCTACACTCACATCTCGCCCATTATAAAGATGGGATTCAGGCCAAAATAACGCTGCCCATTCAATTAAGCGCGCTTGCGCTAATTCGGGTTTATTAAGGGTGCAGGCTTTTTGAAGCGCTGAATAGGCCAATTTTTCATCAGCGATGAGCTGTTTATCGCGTTTAATTCTTTGTTTTTCGGTTTTGGCTGCTCGATCTATCGCCTGTCTATTACGCAATTTGCGTAGTCTATTGCCCGTGTAGAGCCACCCCAGTGATGAAATGATGCTAATTAGTGCTAAAAGCGAGATCAAAGCAATAACGTTGGGTGGTGTTCCATTGGAGTATTGCTCAGCGCTTTGGGTCGTATTTGAGTTTTCCGCTAGGTCTGGTTTAGTGTTCTCTTGGTCGGCAGGTGGTTGCTGCTGGGCGCTATTAGCGCCTTCTATACGCATCTGAATGGGAGGTAATGATGCTACTTGAGCGCGGTCGGTTTCTATATCCCACCAATGGATGTCTATGGGTGGCAGCGTTACTTCGCCACGCTCTTTGAACGTTATTTTGACAGTTTCAACGCGTTGACCGACCAACCCATCTTCATTGAACGACTCCCTCAGGTCTGTATTAACCAGTTCAATATCGGCGAGTTCATTCGTTAGAGGCATCATAGGAGGCAGCCTTGAAGCGGGCAGGCCTTGCGCTATCAGGGTAATGGTTCGTGTTATTGAGTTGCCCGCGATGAGCTGTTCGGGTTGGTCAAATGCGTCTTGAATGGTTAGTTTGGATGCTGGGAGCCAGTAGCCTGCCGAGTTATCGTTAGCACGTGGCAGAATTGATAGCTCAATAGCATCTCCGAGTACTTCAACATACTGCCCGTTTGCTAGTGTTCCAGCAAACAATGGTGGCTCTATTATGAAACTCCCTGGCTCGTTAGGAAAAACAACATAGGTTTGTTTGCGTTCAGTGTAGGCTACGCCTTGTATAAATACATTGGAGACAACTTCGTCGCCCATTGGCAAAATAAGTGCTTGATTCAAAAAAGGATCCGAGAATACCGCTTGGTCATCTAACGGCGAACGATGCCTTAGTGTTGATGAGTAAAGTAGTTGGCTACCTTCGTATGCTTCTGTGTGGTCTATTTCGGTCGTAATGCGAATAGCATTGAGGTCGGATGTAACGTCAAGTCCGCCTGGAGCTTGGTTGGCTTGGGAGCTGCTCGACCGGTTTGGGCTGTAGTTAGGATCATAGTTGGGGGATACGCGTGGGGCGTTATTGGCGGCGCTTAATACGCTCAGCGTCATCGGAAAGGAACGTTCCCCATTAATTTGAATGGCTGGTACGGTTAAGTCACCACTGCGGCGCGGTCGCATTAATACCTGCCATCGCGTTGTTGCTTGTCTGCTTCCATTTTGCAAACTAGAAATCGTCATTTTTTTGCTGCCAAGCAGTGAAAAGTCAGCTGTTAACAAGGATAAGTCTGGGCGCTGTGCTTGGCCTGGCTGTGTGGCTTCTATCGTTAACCGCACTGTATCTGTTTGGTTGATAGTATATCGATTAAGATAAGCATTAACCTCGGCAATGCTGAGCGTTGGGGCTACCAGTAAAAGTAAGCTTAGCGTGGTGCTAACAACCGTAAAAAATGCGCGCATCCCTAGGTTAGATCCTTAATAACAAAGCAAAATCATTCTGCATTATTAAGTAAGGGGTATACGATATCAATGAGGTTTTGCTATAACTCGATATAGATGACGCGCTTAAGTTGTTAAAAATGATGAATTCAATACTCGTAACATTACATATTTCCCCTCAGGACTACATAAAGCAGTACCAAATCCCTGGTGTCATGGTGCATACACATGCCAGTGATGGTCGTCGTGTGCAGTTTCCTGCCTCTATTTTAAAGCCCTTCTTGTTGCATGAGGGCATACATGGCCGTTTTCGTATCAATTTTAGTCAAAATGGAAAGTTTAAATCTATTGAACGGAGCTCATAGTAGGATGTAAAACCAAGGTCGCGCCGTTATAATAGCGAGTCTTTATTCAGAAACGGTCTTGATATGTTCTATTCACTGGCAAAATCTCTCATGTTTAGCATGGATGCGGAGCGTTCTCATAATCTAGCGTTGGGCGGTATGAATTTAGCGGCATCGTTGGGAGTACCTTCGTTGCTTGGCGCTGAAAAGCTGGATATGCCTGTCGAAGTGATGGGGATTCGCTTTCCTAATCCTGTAGGTTTAGCGGCTGGTTTGGATAAAAATGGCACCGCGATTGATGGTTTGGCAGCGTTGGGTTTTGGGTTTGTAGAAATAGGGACTGTAACACCCAGACCACAAGTGGGTAATCCTAAGCCTCGTTTATTTCGTATTCCTGAGCATAACGCGATTATTAATCGCATGGGGTTCAATAACCACGGTGTGGACGCGCTACTTGCCAATGTTGATCGTGCTCGTTACAAGGGCATTCTAGGGATCAATATTGGCAAGAATAAAGACACGCCAAATGATAAAGCTAATGATGATTACTTGTACTGTTTACGAAAAGTGTACTCACGTGCGAGTTATATCACGGTAAACGTGTCATCACCCAATACGCCGGGGCTACGCTCATTACAGTTTGGTGATTCGTTAAATACCTTGCTTGAATCGTTAAAAAATGAGCAAGCTCGTCAAGCGCTTTTGCATGATAGATATGTCCCCATTGCGGTAAAAATCGCACCTGACATGACCGAAGAGGAAATCGTCATGGTTGCTGATTCACTCAAAACGTACGAGATGGACGGTGTTATAGCAACCAATACCACCTTGTCCAGAGAAGGCGTTGAAGACTCAGTCTTGCAAGGTGAGTCGGGGGGCTTAAGCGGTGAACCTGTGCGTAATAAATCGACTAAAGTGATCAGAACATTGGCTTATGAGCTTAATGGTGCTTTACCTATTATTGGTGTCGGGGGTATTACGGAAGGGTTCGACGCTGCTGAGAAAATCGAAGCAGGCGCAAGCTTAGTGCAGATTTATTCTGGTTTTATTTATAAAGGCCCAGCGTTGGTTAAAGAATCTGTAAGAGCGATTGAGGCGTTGAAGCGTCGTCAGTGATGAGTGTTTGGGGAGAAAAACGGCACTAAGGGTTGTGGTTTGGTTTGCAAAAAAGGCTCCTTTGTAGAGGAGCCTGTTTTTGAAGGGAATGTGTTGTTAATGCAGTCCTGGGTGAGCTTGAATTGCCGAAACTCCATCCATGCCGCTCCAGTGGGCGTCTCTACCTTCACGCCAGCCACTCATCCAATGACTTCGTAGCTCTGTGACTTGCACTGGGCAAGAGTCTCGTGATTTACCGTTAATACCAGCCTGAAAACCGCGGTTAAACAGAGTTGATGTCTTATCTCTTTTCTGTCTCTTCATATAAAGAAACCTCTCATACGTTTACGTTATGATTGAGAACATGAATATCTGAGACTAAATATTCACACAGTGTCTGTATGCATACGGTATTTTTCGCAACACAGGCCTATATTGATATCTAATTCACGAACAAAGTGCGATTAATAATCGCTATGGAATTTAGGGTTTTTGATTGTTAGCACTTGCAAAAAAGGTGCGTATTCAGCGAGTTAAAATTCATATTGAAACGCTGTAATACATTTGAAAAAAAATCATCAAAAAACCGTAACAATTGAATGAAACTGCAACTTGCTGATATTTAAGAAGTTGTAAAAATAACTTTTTAGGAAAAATATGAAATTTATAGCGACTTGCCCTAAAGGCATCGAATCTCTTCTGGCTGACGAGTTAGCAGCGTTAGGGGCTGAGTCAGTAAAATTGATGCCGACGGGTGTCGCATTTGAAGGGGAGTTAGCGCAGGCCTACCGAGCGTGTTTATGGTCTCGTCTTGCGAATCGGGTTTTGTTACCGATTCTTGAAACCAACGTTGAGACCGCCGATGACTTATACAGCGCTATCCAGCGAGTCCATTGGAGCGATCATTTAGATGCGAGCATGTCGTTGGCAATTTCTTTCACGGGGAAAACGCAGTCAATTAATCATACTCACTTTGGTGCGCTCAAAGTGAAAGATGCAATTGTCGACCAGCTACGAGAAATAACAGGGGAGCGTCCGGGCGTTGATCGCGAGAACCCCGATCTGCGCATACATGCCCATATTTATGGCGGTAAACTCAATGTATCGATTGATCTCTCTGGTGAAAGTTTGCACCGACGTGGCTATCGTACACAGGCAGGAGCAGCACCGTTAAAAGAAAACCTTGCGGCGGCATTGTTAACAAGAGCGGGTTGGCCTGCGCTTAGTGATGACAGCCCTGTGTTGTTTGATCCTATGTGTGGCTCAGGCACTTTGCTCATCGAAGGTGCTTGGATGGCTGCAGATATTGCTCCTGGCATTTTACGCGATCGTTTTGGGTTTGAGCATTGGAAGCAGCATGATGCCGCTTTATGGGAAAACCTAAAAGAAGAAGCAGAGCAGCGCCGCATTAATGGTTTGACGACCTTTAAGGTAAAGGTTTATGGCGCCGATGAAGATGAGCGTATGCTTGATGTAACACTGTCGAATGCTGAACGTGCAGGTGTTGATCATTTAATCAAAGTACACGAAGCGCAAGTTCAACGAATGGTGCGCCCATGTGAAGAGAATGGGTTGTTCATTACTAACCCACCCTATGGTGAGCGTCTGGGTGAAAGTTCAGAGCTTATGTTTTTGTATCGTGATCTGGGCGATACCTTAAAACAAGAATTTGGTGGTTGGAAAGCGGGTATTTTTACGGGTAACCCTGAGCTTTGTGAGGCCGTGGGCCTAAAAACGGATAAAACCTATCGTTTAAATAATGGGCCAATCGATAGTCGCTTATTTTTATACACTTTATATGCGAATCGGATTGCCAAAGAAGGGCAGCCTAGCGAGCAGGCAGGTGACGTTGCTTTAAGCGAAACAGCTCAAATGTTTGCGAATCGTCTCAGAAAAAACCTGAAAAATTTGAATAAGTGGCGTAAGCAAAATGATATTCAGGGGTATCGTTTATACGATGCGGACATTCCCGAATTTGCTGTGGCGGTTGATGTTTACAAAGACTGGGTTCATGTACAAGAGTACGCAGCGCCTAAGTCGATAGATAAAATAAAAGCTTTTGATCGTCTTAAAGATGTATTGGCGGCTATACCTGAAGCATTAGGCGTTGATCCTTTGCGTGTTGTTTTAAAGCAACGCAAGCGTCAAACGGGCACTCAGCAATATGAGAAACAGGGCACTGGTCGTCGTTTTTTTCAGATAGCTGAGCATGGCTGTAAGTTTAGAGTTAACCTGCATGATTATTTAGATACTGGTTTATTCTTGGATCACCGCCCCGTACGTCACCAAATTCAACAAAATGCAGCAGGTAAAGACTTTCTTAATCTGTTTTGCTATACCGCTACTGCCAGTGTCCATGCCGGGGTTGGCGGGGCAAAAAGCACGACAAGTGTTGATATGTCAGCCACTTATCTGCAGTGGGCGATGAAGAACATGGCGATTAATGGCTTTGCTGACAAAGCTCATCACTTTATTCAATCTGATTGTATTGTATGGCTTAAAAAACAACGTAAGCCGGCTTATGACCTGATTTTTATGGATCCCCCCACGTTTTCAAATTCAAAACGTATGAGCGATGTTTTGGATGTTCAAAGAGATCATGTTGAGCTGATTCGGTTAGCGATGCGTTTGTTGCGGCAGGATGGTGTTCTAATTTTCTCTAATAACTTTCGGAAGTTTAAACTGGATTACGAAATGTTGGGTGCGTTTGATATTAACGATATTACAGCGCAGACCATCGATCCTGACTTTAAGCGCAATGCAAAAATACACAGCTGTTTCGAAATTCGCTGGCGTCAATAATGGTGCAATGCTTTCTTTTGGTACGTTTCGTGCATTAATTTAGTGCAGTATTGGGTGCGCCGAATGATACGGCGCATGCTTTAGAGTGCCTGATTTTATAAATACTTCCTGTTTTTCAGTTGTTTACGTGCTTTCTGAATGAAATGATGAAGCATGGCGACAACAACAAAAATGAGTATCTAGAGATTCAGTGCACTTTTATAGCGTCCGTACGCTGAAATTGCACCGATAGAGTGCAATATTATAAATTGCAACCTTTGTAGGAGACACTTGTGGAAACTGTTAATAGTGCAGTCGAGACATTAATGCAGAGCGCTAATACGCTCTTTATCCTGATGGGCGCCATTATGGTGTTCGCTATGCATGCTGGCTTTGCCTTTTTAGAAGTGGGTACTGTTCGCCATAAAAACCAAGTTAATGCGTTAGTTAAAATTATGACGGACTTTGGTTTTTCTGCCGTGGCTTATTTCTTCATTGGCTATTGGGTTGCGTACGGAATCACTTTTTTTCAAGACGCAGAAGCGTTAGCCGCGAATAACGGATATGACCTGGTTAAGTTTTTCTTTTTGATGACATTTGCGGCGGCGATCCCTGCCATTGTGTCTGGTGGAATAGCCGAACGAGCTAAGTTTTGGCCCATGCTTATCGCGTCTAGTCTAGTTGTTGCGTTTGTATACCCGTTTTTTGAAGGGGTAATTTGGAATGGAAATTTCGGTTTTCAAACTTGGTTGGAAGATACTTTTGGTGCTGGCTTTCATGATTTTGCAGGCTCCGTAGTCGTTCATGGTGTTGGAGGCTGGATTGCTCTCGTGGCTGTTCTCATGCTGGGCGCACGTTCAGGACGTTATCGCGATAATCGAGTGGTTGCATTTCCTCCATCTAATATTCCTTTTTTGGCGTTGGGTGCGTGGATTCTTTGCATAGGTTGGTTTGGCTTTAACGTTATGTCGGCGCAAACCTTAGACGGTATTTCAGGATTGGTTGCCGTTAACTCATTGATGGCCATGGTGGGCGGCATTATCGCTGCGCTACTGGTTGGCAAGAATGACCCAGGCTTTATTCATAACGGTCCACTCGCTGGTTTAGTCGCCGTGTGTGCTGGCTCTGACGTAATGCACCCAATGGGGTCGCTCGTTGTAGGTTCTGTAGCAGGTGTCCTGTTTGTATGGGTTTTTACTCTGCAGCAGAATAAATGGAAAGTTGATGATGTGCTGGGTGTATGGCCATTACACGGTTTGTGTGGCGTCTGGGGTGGTATTGCGGCTGGTATTTTTGGCTCAGAAGCTTTAGGCGGTTTAGGCGGTGTTAGTTTTATGTCGCAGCTGATTGGTAGCTTAGCCGGCGTTTTGGTTGCGGTTGTTGGTGCTGCTGTTGTATATGGAATGATTAAGGCAATTTCTGGTCTGCGTCTCAGCGAAGAAGAGGAATATAACGGCGCTGATTTGAGTATCCATAAAATCGAGTCTACTTCTCAGGACTAATAGTCATCGTCCTTGAAAGACGAGAGTTTGCCGGTAAATGAATACAGTAAAAAGCTGACCTAGGTCGGCTTTTTTTTATTTATTTTCGTAACGCCGAACTGATTTTTGCAGGCTTTCCATTCCTTATAATTGTCCTTTTGAGTATGGTTGCTCTATAACGTGCTGTTTTAATAAAGAAAGCTGTTTTGTGTAAAAATAGTTCTCTTTAGACGAGGCTCTTGGCACGAAAAATAGAAAGCGCTTAGTGAGTGGTTAACTCAACAATTAGCATCAAAATCCTGTATAAGTGACACCTGATATACAATCGTTTACGGTTTGCCCACTAACGCAGAGGATGCATCATGCAAAACTTAACACCCGAAGGCCAACATCTGGTCACCACTATGTCTCAGCGTTATAACCTAAGCCACGATGCAATTGTTCATATGTTAATTGCTGTTAGTAATGGTGGTGGCAGTATGGCGCAATTTAACTGTCCCGAACTCGGTGGCGGCGGTCAGTGGATGCGTGGTGGTATGACAATGGTGGGTGATATGTTTAATTATGGCCTTAAAAATACCGTTGATAATTTGTGCAACGATTTATCCAATGCATTGGCCAGTACCCAAGTTTTTCCAGTTATCCCAGCGGGTACTCCGGGTAGTAATCAGTGGTGGCCTCAAGATTTAGGCGTTCCGTTTAGTAGTGGTGCGCAAAATGATATTAAGTATGCCGTATTTCCTGGGCGTTTAGCGGTCATGCTGTTTGGAAATGTGACGGTGTACGATACGTTAGATCACCAAATCGGAGGCGTAAGCCAGCAGCAAGGCGGGGACGCCTCCCTTACTTTTAGTAGCCAGTATGGAACATTGTCGGTTTCTAGTTTGCCCGTTATTTCTGGTCCGGGTTTGCCCCAGGCTCAGCAAACTAACTTCGCCGTACCTGCCGCTAACAGTGCCGCTTCCGTGGGCCAGTCGCAAAGCCAATCTAATGGTTATAATCAGGCGGATAATGTTCAGCAATCCTATCAGAGCGCTTCTCAACAGAACTTTGCACAAGCTCCGCAAGGCTCTGATAGTTTAAGCCATAGCTCTGGTTCTTTAGACGAGGTGCTGGGTCATATCGAAAAATTAGGCAAGTTGCGTGAAGCAGGCGTACTCACAGATGATGAGTTTTCCAGTAAAAAAGCGGAATTGTTAAAACGTATTTGAGTGCTCGCTTCCTCGTTGAGTTATAACTCACCGAGAAGACTTTTAGTTAGTGGCAGCCCCTTTGTTTGGGGCTGCGTGATGGCTAAATATTAGCGCTTTTAGTAACTATGATAAGTGTTCCTTAAAGAAAGCAAGTGTGCGTTCCCATGCTAACTCGGCAGCAGGCTCATTGTAGCGAGCTGTAGAATCGTTGTGGAAACCATGGTTTACGTCTTCATATACAAAGGCTTGGTAATCGGCGCCGATAGCCTTCAGTTCTTTCTCATAATCAGGCCATGTGCCATTGACGCGCTTATCAAGAGCGGCAAATTGGAGCATGAGTGGAGCTTTGATATTTTTAATAAGCTCTGCTTTAGCGGGGGTGCCATAAAATGGGACTGCTGCATCTATGATCTCAGGAGCTCGAGCCGCTAACATGTTACTGATGTAACCACCAAAGCAAAAACCTACTACGCCGAGTTTATCATTCGTTAATTCATGAGCTTTTAGGAATTTGGCGGCGTTGATAAAGTCTATTTCAACCTTCACAGGATCAAGAGACTTTTGCATTTCTCGACCTTCATCATCATTGCCGGGGTAACCGCCGAGCGAGTATAAAATATCTGGAGCAAAGGCAATGTAACCAGCTTTTGCTAATCGACGTGCAACATCTTCGATATACGGGTTTAAACCTCGGTTTTCGTGGACAACAAGCACAGCAGGGGTTTTTTCGGTCATGTTTTTAGGTACAACTAAGTACCCCCGGCCTTCACCAAAACCGTCTGGTGACGGGTAGGTTGCGTAAGATGCGGTGATGTCTGGGTCGTTAAACGACACCTGTTCAGCCAACGCGTAATTGGGAATAAGGCCACCCGCGACCGCTGCCGCTGTTAAGCCAATAGCCGCTAATCGAGTTAAAAATGTGCGTCTATCAATGTCGCCGTGTGCGTATTGGTCGTACCAATCGAACGCCTCCTGTGGAATCTGATGAGCAGCAGTACTTTCCGGACGTTGTACGGTCATAGCCTTCTCCTTGAGCGTAGCGGTTTGAGAATTTAAATTGTAATAGACTAATATTGTATTACTAGACACCTTTACGTTTGTTTTGTCTACTCGGATGAAAATTAATTCCCTATTAATGAGTAATTTACATCTTTTATTGATGTTAAACCGTATGAGCAAAGTGGGCGATTTATTTAGCGCAGAGTATTACCTTTAGCTAATTGAAATCTTTAAGGAGGAGCCTAATGCGTTGGCCCGCGTTATTGAGCTATGTTGGTGACAATGAGCTTGTTTTTATTGCTAACCAAAGTGAGTGGATGTCTGATAATGACTTACAGTCGCCTCATTTTGACGAAGGTGATCGTATTATTGATACTGATGGTTGTTTGTATCAACCCGAGAAAAGCGAAAAAGGTATCGAGTTAGTAAAGCTCGAAGAAAAGTACACCCTTGAGGATCTTGTTGGGTTAGTTCAAGCACATATGTTCGAGCAGGCGGGGGCTACTTGTGTGTCCAAGGTAGGAGCGTCTTCGATTGATCAATTAATGACTATAATGGAAGCGTTAAGTGAATACGATAAACCCTAAAAAACTTTATCTAAGTAAGTGGACCGCAGTTCGGCCCATAAATAAAGAAAAACACTTTCTCGTGTCCAAGATTACGTTTGACGAAGAAGGATGTGTTGAGGAATGCGTAATAGAAGCCGTAATGACTAAGCGAGCTGATGCAATTGATTGGAATTCACTCAAGGATAGCACCCAGTGGCTACAAGGTTGGTTATAGCCATCTGGGAGCGTTCAGTTTGTCTTTAGGCTTTAACAATCGTTAACAATTGCTGTGCATGTTCAGCTGCGTGGCGTCCTAGTTCAGTCAAATAACCACCATCAGGCTGAGTGACTAATGATTTTTCATGAAGCCGCTTGGTAGCCGCAATAACATTAGGTGCTGCCGAGGAGTGGATTTTGATTCCTTCCTGAGTGGTCTCTAGGTTAAACCGAGCTAATATATTGAGTTCGTCGTTTATCTCACTAGTGAAAGGCATGATCATTCCTTTTTATTGTTATTGAGTGCGGTATCAGTGTACGACATATACAAAATTTGCCAAGTAAAGTTTATTGGCTAAGTATAAACGCCAAAACTCACGTGATAAAACAGAGAATAAGTAAAAAAGCGTTCGATTTCAGTAGGGTTAGCAGCTAAATCACAGGGTTTAATTGAATAATAAGGGGCTGTTTAAGACGTGTGGCTAGCTGCAGGCGTTGAAAATAATGCGCCAAATCAATTTCTACTATGCAAGCACACAACCTAATGATAAATACGTGTCCGTCAGTCTTTGCAATAGGTATGTGAGGAGATAGTTTGAAGCATTCTAGGCTCTGAGTAGAGAAGGCCTTTTTTGTCAGCGCTAGCTGAGCTAGAATCACCCGCTGGACTTATTACAACCCAGCCTTTATCAATTGCTGGGCTAGCTGACATCTAATTGGACTTTGAATGCTTTTTAACAAGCTTCCTGATGATCTTTTTGTACCGCTCTCCGGTCAAAACCGCCATATATATCAAGCTGTTTTGCTTGAGTTGGCTGATTTGTTTTTCGACGAAGATCTAGTCGATCCCTTTATTCCCAAAGACCTTGTACGTTCTTCGATCGAAGATGCGGTAGTGCGCTTAGGAGTCCGTCGTTGGGAACCAGAGACAGATGACGACAACGATGATGGTGAGGCGCCGCGTTCCACCGCGGAATACACGAACCGCATTTATCGTCGTTTAGTCGATTGTGGCTGGATCGAAGAAGAGCAGCGTATTTATCGCACTTATGTACTGATGTCGCCGTCTATCAGCTTTTTGCTGCGCTCGTTAGTTTCGATCGCTAATTTAGAAAAACGCTCTTATGGCGGTGCGGTACTGAACGTATTGAGCTCACTTGAAGCGGCTGTCAACGACCCCGCAGGCCGAGGAATTACATTATCGGAAGCCGCGCAAACCGCTTCAGACTTTAGTGCGCATCTGACCGATATGATGTTGGGATTGCGAGAACTAAAAATTAGCCTTTCTAATTCGCAAAGTCCGCAAGAGATAGTGCGAGGCTTCTTCGAGCGTTTTGTTGAGCATATTTTGGTGTCTGACTATAAAACGCTGAAAACGAAAAATAATCCGTTTCGTTTCCGTCGTCAGATTTTATCGCTCTTGCGCGATTTACAGTTCGACACTGTTAAAGTTGATAAGCTTACTCGCCACTATCAAGAACAGTTTGAAGCGAGTTACGATGATGCAGAGGCCATGGTCCATACGCACATCAACCGTATCATTCGTATCTTTGACTCAGTAGATAAACGCTTAGACTCCATTGATGATTTTCGTTATCGATTGGAAAAACGTGTGGCTGATACTGTTAGATACATGGATAAAACCACACCAGGCATGGCCTCACGCTTATCACGAGTGATTGCCGAGTTAGCCAAACGTGATGAGTTGCCTGTTATTGATACTATTGAAGAGGTCGGGTTTATTAACCCTTCAAGCATACGCTCGCCTATCAGAAGGCGCATTGTGGCAGAACCAACGGTGATTAGGCAGCAGCAGATTGATCCTAAAGTGGTTGAATTGCGCGAGTTATTTAAAGCTTTCAAAGAGCGCCGCGAAGTTAAAGTGGAGCGCATCGATGCCTATCTAGAGCGTCACTTATCGGATAAAGACTCAATTAAAGCCGAAGAGTTTTCGATTGACACCATCGAAGATTACATATGCTTTAGCTACATACGTCACCTTGCATCGCTTGGCAAAAAGGCTAAGAAGACAGCAGATATGTTCAAAATTGAGTTTGCCGAAAACTACACTCATGTTGCCGATGTGGTGGAGTGTCGCGATTTTACTATTAATAAAGTTATTCAAAGGAAACCGTAATGCTTGGTGATCTGCAAAAAATAGTCAGCCGCAGTGAGCAAAATGACGCAGCTGATTTTTCGCGAGCGGCCAACTTGCTGTTAACTAACCAGTTTCTGCATGCGGACCGTTCTTCACATCGTGACAGTTATTTTTTAATAGCCGCACATATTGATTATTTTCGTAACTTATTTGAGGCGATTGGGTGGTCATTTATCTATCAGCCCGATGAAGCTTATATGGGTATTCTGCCTCAAGGTGAGGAACGCAATGTAAAGCTGCGTCTTGATGAGTCTTTATTGATGTTATGTATGCGACAGCAATATGAAGCAAAATTAGAGAGCTTTGAAGTTGAAAGCGGTCGGGCTTACACCAATACCAATGAGTTACTTTCTCTGTATGAGAACCTGACCGGTAAAGAACTCCCGAACGAAACCCGCATGAAAGAGATCATGTCCCTCTTTAATCGTCACGGTATTATCGAGCGCGGGAAAATTAACGAAACGGATCCCAAAAACGTGCCATTTAGTATTTTACCCACAATCCGCCAAGTGGTAATTGAAGATTACATCGGTCAGTTAGAAGCGCTTTGCGATACAGAAAACAGCCGCGATGCCCTAACAGAAGCGGAGGAGGCTGCTGATGAAACAGCTTAATCGTATTGTTCTAGTTAACTGGTATGTTTTGGGGGCGGTAGAGGTTCCTATTAAAGGTAATGTGGCTATTGTCGGGCCTAATGGTTCGGGTAAATCATCATTATTGGATGCTATACAAACCATACTGATGGGCGGCCACAAACGTAATTTAAGTTTCAACGCCTCAGCCGGCCAAAAAAGTGAGCGTTCTTTACGTACTTACTGCCTTGGTTTTTTGGATGACGGTGGTAAAAAAGCAACTGCTCGTGATGATTCTATTACCTACATGGCGCTAAGCTTCTTTGATACGGAGACAGCACAAGAAACGTGTATTGGGATAGCGATTAGCGCGTCCACAGCATCACCCGATGAAGAAATTTTAGGTCGCTTTATATTGCCTAACTTTTCAGTAACGTTAGATGATTTCTCGGTGCGCGAGGGTGATGGTCGATTGCCTAAGCCGTGGAACAAGGTGCGAGATCAGCTTCTTAAACAATGCCCTGATATGGTGTTGGAAAAACGTGCCAGTAAGTTTGTTCGTGAAGTAACCACTGCGCTTAGCCATGACCCGCAAATGCCTAATGATGATGAAAAGTTTATTAAAAACTTTAAGAACGCATTGCGTTTTGTACCGATCGATAGCCCGACGAAATTTATTCGTGAGTTCGTATTGGATGAAAACATCGTTCATGTTGGCGCTTTCCGGAAGTCACTGGATGAATACCGTGCGATGGAGCAAAAAACACTTGAGGTGTTTAATCGTATTACGGAGTTAGAAAAGGTTTCTGAGCAGTGTAAAGGTATTCAGCGTAACGTAAAAAACGCTGTTGAGTATGAATGGGTGGTACACGAGACTCGCTTTGAAAACGCAGATCTCAAAAAAGAAGATGCTCAAGAACGTTTAGAATCGAACCAAGAAAAAGAGTTAGAAGTCCAAAAAGAAATGGAAGAGCATGCCGCTGAACTCAGCGGTGTAATGCAGCGCCTTGCTGATGCGCGTGCTCAATTAAATAACTCTGATGATGCTCACCAAATCAAAGCGCTTGAGAATAATATTGCCGCTCGTTTACATGAAGAAGGCGTTGTAAAAGATAAAATACAGAACGTTTATAGTTTGTTCCGTAATACGGTCGGGTTTGCGCATTATCAAGATTTATTACCTGAATCGTTTCGTCCATTAGTTGAGCGTTGCGTGCAATTGTGGCGAACTGGTGAAGACATGATGGCCGATGTATGGCCTGCAGAGCCGGTAGAGGTGGATAATGCGCTTGCCGAATTGAAGGACAATGTTGATTCGGTAAGACGAGATATTGGCCGTAAGTTTGAAGAATCCGTTATCCGGATGAATGAGCTACGCACGTCAATTCAGAATCAAAAAGGTGCTGTTGAGCAATTAAAGCAAGGCCGAGCGCCAGTGCGTCACAACACGCGCGAATTGATGAATTTGCTGTCTGAGTATGGAATAGAGTCGACACCTATTTGTGAACTGGTCGATATCAATGACGATAAGTGGCGTATTGCTATTGAGTCATTTTTAGGGGCTCGCCGAGAAGCTCTGATTGTCGATCCTGCCCATGTTAAAGAAGCGATCACGCTTTATCGTCGTAAAGGTCGTCATCTAAAAGGGTGTCGTATAATCAATACGACCAAGTCCCGCGATTGGTTAAACCGTAGTAAGCCGCGCTCGCTAGCTCAATTTATTGATACGGATAATGATGATGCTCAGGCTTACATGAACCGTGCGCTAGGCGGCGTTATGGCCGTTGAAACGGAAAACGAGCTACTGCGTGAGGAACGTGCTTTAACATATGACTGCATGCTGCAAACCGAGGGTTCCACGACCTCTATCAACGAACTTTCGCCTATTATGGGCATTCGTCGTCGTGGCGATCAGCTGGCATCGCAAGGTAAGCAAGTTGATGAGATGATTGAAGAGTTTACCAAGCTGGGTAAACGCCATGAGGCGTTGGAAAAACTGCGTGATAACCTCATCAACTTAACCACAAGCTTGGCTGGAGCGACAGAAAACGTATTTGATCTGGTGAACTCCCGTAACCAAATCAGTAATGAGATTGAAGGTTACCGTCAGGCAATTACTGACCTGCGCAATCACGACGATTCAGGTATCCAGCGTCGCATAGCGGAACTCGTTGAAGAGCAAAAAGCCGCTAATGACAAAAACAAAGTGCTCATGGATAAGTTACAGCGTATCCGCACGAGTATGATAAAAGACACAGCGGCGTTAGAAGTTTTAGACGAAGAACTAACAGAGCATTCAGAAGCACGTAATGTGTGTGAGGCAAATCGTGACTTTGATCCGCAGTCAGCACAGGAAAAGCGTGATTATTTAGATGAAAGCTGCGCTGGTGAGCTAGAACGTATTATTTTTGAGGCCGCTAAAAAAGCACAGTCCGAATTAAGCTTGCACGAGAAAAAGAAATATTCTGTGCGTGATGCGGTTGCAAATTACAAGGCTCGTTTCCATGGCGGCGGTAGAAGCCATCAGGGCTTAGACAAAATAGGCCCAGACTCAACTCATGAAGAGCTAGAGCAGTATGTGGATGAAACACTGCAGTCGTTGAAAGATTCCGAGCTGGCAGAGTACACCGAAAAAGCTGAGCGTGCTCGCTTAGAGGCAGAAACCGCTTTCCGGTCGGACTTTGTTGCGCACCTAAATGATCAAATCAATAAAATTAAAGATCTGATTCGTGAGTTAAACAATCACTTAAAGAACCGTCCTTTCCATAAGGAAATGTACAGCTTCGAGATGTCTCCTAACCCTGAGCTAAAAGATATTTTAGAGCTGGTTGAGGCTTATACACGTTTAGATCAAGCGAATGTTGGAACGCTTTTTGACATTCAACATGATGGTGATCGTCCGCATCATGATGCCTTAGCTAAAATACACGATGTGTTAAAAGATGAAGGTGAGAGCAGTCTGCTACAGGACTATCGAAACTTTTATAACTTTGAGCTTGTGGTTAAAGATCTTAACGGTAATCGGAAAACAACACTCACTCAGCGTATCAAAACCGGTTCAGGTGGTGAGCACCAAGTCCCTTTCTATGTTGCAATGGCAGCAGCAATGGGCGCGGCTTACCGACTAAAAGAAGGCCCTAACGGTAATCCGGTAGGCGGTATGAGTTTGGCGGTGTTTGATGAGGCCTTTAACAAGCTAGATTCAGAGAACACGCAAACATCGCTCGGCTTTATGACTGATTTAGGGCTGCAAACTATCATTGCGGCACCCGATGAAAAGTATTCTTTGTTATCGTCTTGCATGGATACCATCATCAACGTTTGTCGAGATGGGCGTATCGTTGATATCGATGTTGAATTTCCGACTCCTAAGGGCAAGGAACTACTTAATTCCGATAACCCGCGTAAGCTAATGGAAGAGGCTGGTTTATCTGAGGAGCTCTTAGCAGACGTTTAACTCATTACGGTTTCTAAAATCGTTTTATGAAATTAGCCGGTTGTGCGTAAGCGTGCCACCGGCTTTTTTATATCCGGAGTCAGTTGAACAATGCCTTTATTTCGGTAAAAAAGCAGTAGGCTCCCATCGTGGCTGGTTTGTACAGTCCAAGACTTCGGGGAGTCAATTAAGCGCAAGAGTATGGCTTTCATCGGAGCGGGTTGCTTTGGAGCAGGGAGATAAATACAGTCCTTGTATTGTTGGTGGCTTAAAAGACTCTTAACGCTAGATATATTCCATTCAGATGGTATGTGGGTAGTGGGAGTAATTTGCCCAATTAAGCTAGGTGCAATAATTTGCTTATCTTTGGCAAAAAACTTTCTTACCGTTAAGTCGGTATGTCGTTGCAGAAAGCTGTTGTCACGCACGTTGGAGTCAAAGCCTAACGTATTCAGCCCAGCTACTAAGACGGATAGCTGCCAATTGCATGATTTTATTAATCGCCATGCAGGCTCTACCGAGCGACGTGAGCCGAGGCTATATTTGATTGCGCTTCTGCCATCCAATTGCTCGTTGTCTAGTAAAGTGAGTTGTAGGTAAGTGCTTTGTAAATCAATTAAACACAGAGGTTGTTGTACGTAGGCGTACGACCGCTCCCTCCTAAAGAAGGAGACCCAATCAGTACGTGTTTCTAATTGATTTAAAACAGGAATATGCATCATTATTACTTATTGGCTGAAAGGTCAGTATAAATTGAACAGGTGAAAGACGCATCATGAAACTGCTTAATCGTTCAGCTATTACTTTATTGGCAAAGGAGCCCTTTGCGCGTTGGATAGCTTCATTACCGGAAGGCGATGAGTTAAATCAACCCACTTCATTAGAAGAGCTAAGACGCGAAGGGAATATTTATCTCATGACTGAGGCCGAGCACGAGTCAGATTTTGCTCAAGTATTGGTCGACGAGTGGGATAATCTATGGCGCAACGAACTTGCTGCTTGGGACGAGTTTGGTGATTACTGGCCATCGCAAAGAAGCTTAGCAGTATTTAAAGAGTGGTTTGAAATCAGCCACCAGGTGATGGCGTTTGATCTTTCTTCAGAGCCGTTATTAGTCGCTAAATTAGACTGATTGTTTATCAAAAGTTGTTGGTCGGGGAGAGGGTTGTGGAGTCAGTGTCAACAGGTATGTCGTTTCATCCGCATAGAGATGATTTATATGAAGAGATGCACTCGCGTCCTTTCCAAGTTATACCCAGCCCGGCGCGTTTGACACATATCGCGCTAATTTGTGATGAAGCAGAAAAGCGGGAGCAATTTAATCATTTGCGCCGTTTATTTGAGCTGTTAGGTCAACAGCCGCCCGAACGAGATGAAATGTGCGTTCAATGGGACTTTGGTGATTTCAGAATTCGTTTAGAGAAGCATTTAGAGTTTATCGCTTTTACCTTTGTTAATTTAGCGGTTGAAAATAACGATGATCCATTTGCTGTAACGGGCATTAGTTCGTTACCTAATGGTTGGCTAGATAAGCTACCCGGCAAGGTAATCTCGGCAGTGCATGTATCCGTTAAGGACTCTTCAGAAGATGGCGATTACATGCTCCCTAAGGTGCGCCGTTTTTTTGAAGGTATGCGTTTAATTGGTAGTAGCCCTCAACAAGGGGATGCGCGTATCTGGACGACGTTTCGCTTGCATAGTGATGGATTTGGTCGAATGCTCATCTGTAATAAGCGTATGAGTGATAGTCAATTAGGGCGTTTAACGCAGCGGCTCATGGAGATCGAGACCTATCGCTTAATGGCTTTAATCGGCTTACCAACCGCACGGGAGTACTCTCCTCAGTTGCGCATTATGGATACCCAAATTGCTGAGCTAACACAGCGTTTATCCTCGGAAAGTGGTGAGGATGAGTCGGACATACTCAAAGACTTAACGCGCATAGCCAGTAAAGTGGAAGACTATCGAGCTAAAACAACCTTTCGTTTTGCAGCTTCACAAGCTTACCATGAGCTTGTTCTTAAGCGTTTAGCAGAGCTAAGAGAGGATGAGGTGTCGGGTCATTTGACCATGACAGAGTTTATGACGCGTCGTTTGTCGCCAGCAATACGAACTTGTGATTCGGTAGGTCAGCGCTTAGAAGATATGTCGAGGCGCATTGATAGGGTTTCCGACATGATGCGAACGCGCATTGAGCTGTCGATACAAGAGCAAAATCAAGAATTGCTTTCATCGATGGATCGTCGTTCTAAAATCCAGTTGATGATG
This sequence comes from Neptunomonas phycophila, assembly GCF_001922575.1. Taxonomy (NCBI): domain Bacteria; kingdom Pseudomonadati; phylum Pseudomonadota; class Gammaproteobacteria; order Oceanospirillales; family Oceanospirillaceae; genus Neptunomonas; species Neptunomonas phycophila. Next base: position 1,215,161 of record NZ_MRCI01000001.1, read on the forward strand.
CAGCATACCGTTGAGGGGTTATCAGTCGCGGCTATTAGCTATTACTCTATCGGGTTAATCAAACTGATAATTGATGCGTTATACGATAGTGGGTTGAGCTTTAATAAACACCTCGTTTTGGGGGCCGCTGTACCCGTTGTTGTCGGTGGTGTATGGTTAGCGACACGGCGTATTCATAAGCATTTTTTAGCCTTGGCGCGCGAGCAACGAGATGCAGATTTAGCTGATGAAGAACGTAGAAAGTCCAAATAAATCATAATATTACTAGCAATAGGTGAGCTAATATGAGCGTTGCTCAAATTATAGAAGACAAGCTACGGGCTAACCTGGCTGTAGCTGAGCTGATTATAGAAAATGAAAGCCACATGCACTCAGGCCCAGCTACTGACAGTCATTTTAAGGTGTTGTTGGTATCGGATGATTTTGCTGATAAACGCTTGGTACAGCGCCACCAGTTACTCTACAAAGTGCTAGCCAATGAAATGCAAAACCCAATCCATGCGCTATCTATGCTTTTGTATACTCAAAAGGAATGGGCTGATAAAAACGGTTTTGTGATGCCTTCGCCTCAATGCCGTGGGGGTTCAAAAGAGAGTCAATAGTGTTAATCGGTTTAGTCGATAATGCTATCTTAATTAATCTGTTTTACATCTGATAAGGCTTCCATCAGTATGGCGCCCATAAACGTAGCGCGTGCATGGGTGCCTTAATAATGAATAATAATTTCGATCAATTTATAGCAGGTGGGCATGGGCTTTTGCACCGGCTTTGGATTGTGATCAAACGCTTACCTGTTTTTTCTGCTGTTGTGTTGTTGCCCATTATCGCTGTTTCTGCGATCTGTTTTGCACATGTTGATTCGATCTCTGAAATGGGAGTGAGCGCTTTACCGTTGGCTATTGTGCTAGGCATGATAGCGGGGCACTGTGTTGGTCGTCTGCCAGAAGGTAGTGAGTTGCAATGGGTTCGCTTTTGCCAACAACGCCTGCTTAGAGCTGGGATCATTTTGTTTGGTTTTTCGTTGACACTTCAGCAGTTGCTTGCTGTGGGCTGGCAGGCGCTAGTACTTGATATGCTAGTAGTGACGTGTGTGCTGTTAGTGGGTATTTGGCTTGGGGTTCACCTGTTTAAGTTGCCAGTAGATCTTGCGATTTTGACTTCGGCAGGCAGTGCTATTTGTGGAGCAGCGGCGATCTTGGCGACAGAGTCTATTCTTAAGCCAAGGCAACAGCATGTTTCTATGGCGGTAGCGACTGTTGTCCTATTTGGTACGGTAGCGATGTTTAGTTATCCGTTTATTTTTCCTTTAACGGGAATGACTGAGCAACAATTTGGTGTGTTCATAGGTAGTACGGTGCATGAAGTCGCGCAAGCAGTTGCAGCTGGGGAGAGTATTGGTGGTAGTGCTTTGCAATATGCTGTTGTTGTTAAGTTAATCCGTGTGATGCTCTTGGCGCCTTTTATCGTTATCTTAAGCGTTTGCTTATTGCGCTTACGAGGCGATAGAGAGCGTGGCTCGATTAATTTCCCGTGGTTTGTACTTGGTTTTGTGGTTGCTGTTGTTATCAATAGTGGCTTAGATAACGTTAGTCAGTTGTTTGTATCAACCCAAAAGATAGAAAATTTTGTGGCCGTGACTCGCGAAACAGCCCATTTAGCTAGCCAGTTTATGTTAACAATCGCTATGGCTGCCTTAGGCTATCAGACACGTTTAGCGGCTATACGCCAAGCAGGGGCCGCATCCATGTTGCTGGCCGGTTCTTTGTTTGTGCTTTTACTGGGAGGCGGGTTTGTGCTCAATCAGTGGCTGATTGTATGAGGGTGATGGTAAAAGCTCGCTGCCCGTGAGCAGCGAGCGGTATCGTTTTATTGGCAAATGCTTTTAAAAAGTTCGAAGTACTCTGGGAAAGTCTTACGAGTGCATCCTGGATCATTGATAGTGACGGGAGTATCGCTCAACGCAACTAGCGAAAAACACATAGCCATACGGTGGTCGTCATATGTGTCGATGGCGGCATGAGTCAACTTGGCTGGTGGAGTTACTTCGATAAAGTCTTCTCCTTCTACTACGCTAGCACCGACTTTACGTAGCTCAGTAGCCATGGCCGAAAGGCGATCGGTCTCTTTGACTCGCCAGTTATATATATTCCGAATGGCAGTAGTACCCTCTGCAAATAAAGCGGTAGTCGCGATTGTCATGGCAGCATCTGGGATATGATTCATGTCCATATCAACGGCCTTTAAGTCACCTGTTCCCGTTACCTCAATATAGGTGGGCCCGTAGGTTACTTGAGCCCCCATTGCTTCTAAGACTTCAGCAAAACGTTTGTCGCCCTGAACGCTATCAGATCCCACGCCATAAACACGAACAGTACCACCTTTAATAGCGCCAGCGGCAAGGAAGTATGAAGCCGACGACGCATCGCCTTCTACCATGATTTCGCCGGGTGACTGGTATGTCTGTCCTGATTTAATAACGAATTTCTGGTAGTTGTCATTTTGCACATTCACACCAAAAAGCTTCATGGTATGTAGGGTAATATCAATATACGGCTTGGATACAAGCTCACCATCTACTTTAATGGTCAGATCATCGCTAGCCAATGGAGCAGCCATCAGTAAAGCGGTTAAGAATTGACTAGAGATATTGCCTTTGATGCTGACCTCTCCACCGCGCAAGCCTTGCGAGCGGATACGCAAAGGTGGATATCCGTCATCACCTAGATAGGTAATATCAGCGCCAAGCTGACGTAAGGCATCCACTAGATCGCCAATGGGGCGCTCATACATTCGTGGCTCGCCTGTTAGCTCGTAAACATCATTGCCAAGGCATAAGGCCGCACATAAAGGGCGCATAGCAGTGCCTGCGTTGCCTAAGAAAAGAGCTTTACTGGCTGTGCCCAGTGATCCTGCTAAGCCTATTAATGTACAAGTCTGTTTATCATCCGATAATGAATATTCCACACCCATTTCGTTTAATGCGGTAAGCATATGACGAACATCATCACTGTCTAATAAGTTAGTGATACGTGTTGTGCCTTGTGCAAGTGCGGCTAAAAGCAAGATTCGATTCGACAGGCTCTTTGAACCTGGGATTTGAACTTCGCCAGCAACTGCGTTGATAGGCTCTAGGGTCAAATTATCCATGGAAGGTACTCTTTATACGTGTTTTTATCAGGGAGATATAAGCTACCTTGTGTAGCCGTTTAGGTCGAGGGTATCGGATAAAAAAAGTGCAGATAAGCGCTTAATCTAACCCTGGGGTTTCTGGGGAGCTAGTTTTTACGTACTGGTAAGTTGATTGAAGCCCTTAGTAGGGTGAGCGGCGTTTGTTGATAGGTGTCAATGTTCTTTTTTCACTAGAGGCGGATACTAACAGCATCTGCTTTTTTTACAATGATAAGGAATGTAAATATGGGTATTGAACACCATGATTTGGTGCACGAATTGCCAGAGTACCGAGATCAAATTCGTGCGCTTAAAATGACAGATGCGCACTTTTTAAAGCTTTTTGACGAGTACCATGAAGTTACAAAAGAAGTAGAGTTAATGGAGGCAGAGGTAAAACCTGGGTCTTCTAAAATGGAAGAGGAATTGAAACTAAGAAGGCTTCGTTTGAAGGATAAGCTTTACGCAATGCTAAGTGAGAAGGCATAGCGAGAGCCGCTAATCCATAAATGACTATTCATCGAGTCAATTATACAAAAACACCCGCTTTTGCGGGTGTTTTTGTTTGGTTTGTCGTCCGCTCGCAGTATGCTGTGTGTTCTGTTTTTTTGAATCGTGGATATACGTTTGTTTCAGTTTGATTGGTCATACATTACTCAGATTGCCTTCACTCATAAAAAGTCGCTCGTAGTGGCAAACGTGGTGGCTATTTTAGCTGCGTGCGCTTCGGTACCTTTGCCATTGCTAATGCCTTTATTGGTTGATGAGGTTCTTCTTGAACAACCAGGTAAGATGGTTCAATTCTTAAACTCATTATTTCCTTTAGATTGGCACGGCCCGGTGCTTTATATCGTTGCTATTTTGATGTGTACAATTGTTCTACGTGCCATGGCTTTGGTTTTAAATGTATGGCAGTCACGACAGTTCACGTTAATCTCCAAAGACGTTATTTACAAAATGCGCTCACTATTGCTCGCCAGATTAGGCAAGGTTGCGATGGTGGAATACGAAACGTTGGGCAGTGGCGCTATCAGTTCACACTTTGTAACGGACTTGGATACGGTAGACCGTTTTGTAGGGACCTCAGTTAGTCGGTTGTTGGTAGCTAGCTTATCAATTGTGGGCACAGCGGTAATCCTGTTTTGGATGCATTGGCAGCTGGCGTTGTTCATCATGTTTCTTAACCCCATTGTTATTTATTTCACAACCGTGATTGGCAAGCGAGTTAAAGAATTAAAGAAACGAGAAAATAAAGCTTATGAGGTTTTTCAAGGGGCGCTTACCGAAACATTAGATGCTATTCAGCAAGTGCGTTCAGCTAATCGAGAGGAGTATTATCTTGGTCAGCTTACGCGGCTGGCGCGTGGTGTAAGGGATCAGTCTTCTGCATTTGAGTGGCGTAGTGAAGCAGCAGGACGTTTTAGCTTTTTGGTTTTTTTGATCGGATTCGATATTTTTAGAGCGATTACAATGCTCATGGTCGTCTTCTCTAATCTGTCGATTGGCGAAATGATGGCTGTCTTTGGCTACCTTTGGTTCATGATGGGGCCTGTCCAAGAAGTGCTGAATATGCAGTACGCTTTTTATGGAGCAAAAGCGGCATTGGTGCGATTAAATCGTCTAATAGACCTGAAGCAAGAGCCGCATTATCCAATGTTGGAAGACCCTTTTGCTGGGCGTAAGAGTGTTAGTGTGACGCTTGATAATATTCATTTTCGTTATAATGCAGACAATGAAGTGCTCAAGGGGATTAGTTTGCATGTTGAGGCTGGGCAGAAGGTGGCTTTAGTCGGTGTGAGCGGTGGTGGTAAGTCCACTTTGGTTCAAGTTTTGTTAGGGTTGTACAGCGCGCAAGAAGGAGAGGTTAAATTTAATGGTGTGCCTGTTAGTCAGATCGGTTTGTCAGTTGTTAGGGCGAATGTTGCTACTGTCTTGCAGCATCCGGCTTTATTCAATGGGACTGTCAGAACAAATCTGTGTATGGGGCAAGATTTTACAGAACCAGCATTATGGGCGGCGCTAGAGGTGGCTCAGCTAAGTGGTTTTGTTAGTGAGCTAGAGAATGGGTTGGATGCGAAAGTAGGCAGGCAGGGAATTCGTTTGTCGGGAGGGCAGCGCCAACGATTAGCTATCGCCCGTATGGTGTTATCAAACCCAAAAGTCGTTGTGTTAGATGAGGCAACTTCAGCTTTAGATACAGAGACTGAGCATGCGGTACATCTTGCTTTAGAGCGATTCTTAGATGGGCGAACAACAATTATAATTGCGCATCGACTAAGTGCTGTAAAGCAAGCGGATCGAGTCTATGTGTTTGAGGATGGGCTGATAGCTGAAGAAGGGCATCACGACGCGCTTCTTGAGCAGAATGGCCTTTATGCTCGCCTATATGGCTCACTCGCAAGTTAAATCGAATTTTTCTGTTCAGTTTATGTCATATACTACATGGCATATTGTCAGCTAAGGCAAAGTTTTTGAAAGAGGGATAGTCATGGTAAAACATAAAGTACTAGGTGCTGTTGTTGTCGCGTCGGTATTGTTAACTGGCTGCGCAAGCCCAAGTTTAACAGGAACAACTTATAGCCAGAAAGATGCGCGCCAAGTTCAGCAAGTACGTTATGGCACGGTAACCTCGGTGACGCCGGTGGTTATCGAAGGGCGGCAAGATGGGATCGTGGGCGGCGGTGCCGGAACTATTGTCGGAGCGCTAGCAGGCAGTTCAGTGGGTGGTGGTAAAGGAAGCAGTATTGCGGCTGTGTTAGGTGCGGTTGCTGGTGGTGTGCTAGGTTCAAAGCTAGAAGAGAGTGCTACACGTAAACAAGGTCAAGAAGTGACGCTACGAATGGCGGATGGCCAAGAAATTTCTGTTGTACAAGAAGTTGAAAATCAGCAGTTTTTTAGAGTGGGTGACCAAATACGCTTATTGCAACGTGGAGGCACAACTCGGATCACTTACTAATCCGGCGTGGTGTAAGCTATGAAATAGTAAAAAAGGCTGCATGTGCAGCCTTTTTTAATGGAGTATTTTATTGATTAAATACTTAATTATTCAGCAGCGCGAGGCTTGCGCGGTTTGCGTGGTCTGTCTCGGCCTTCTTTGGAACGGCTTGGCTTAGAGCCTGATTCCGTACCGGCACCATCAACTGATTTTGCGTTGAGTCGCTGGCCACAAACTACTGTTCGTTTAAGGACCTCAATCGTCTCTTTCGGTAAGCCTGACGGTAAATCAACAAATGTTGCTTTATCACGGATATCAATATGGCCAATAAATTTGCTTTCGATATCGGCTTCATTGGCGATAGCGCCAACAATGTTGCCAGGCTTAACGCCATGCTCACGACCAACCGATAGGCAGTAGCGCTGCATGTTTTCATCAGAGCCGCTAGAACGTTTAGGACGACGCTCTTTTCGCTCACCGCGTTCACGAGGAGGGCGGTCTTCAAAGCCTTTAGGGCCACGCAGTTCACGCTCGCTTAAAAGTAGCGGTGTCTTGCCTTGCAAAAGAGAAGCTAAGGCAGCAGCAATAAACAGCGGATCCGTGTCATGCTCTGTTTGATACTTGGTCAATAAATCGACATATTGCGATAGATCTTGGCTGTCTAGGGTATCACTGATTTGCTGCTTAAAGCGGTCAACACGTTTGGTGTTGATATCAGCTGTAGACGGTAATTCCATCGGCTCGATTTTTTGACGAGTTGCTTGCTCGATCATGCGTAGCATACGTTGCTCGCGTGGTGAAACAAATAGGATTGCTTCGCCTTCGCGCCCCGCACGTCCTGTACGCCCAATACGGTGGACATATGATTCAGTATCGTAAGGAATATCGTAGTTCAGTACGTGGCTGATACGCTCTACATCTAAGCCGCGGGCTACAACATCAGTCGCTACAACAATGTCTAACTTACCTTGGCGCAGACGCTCAACGGTTCGCTCTCGTAACTGCTGAGTAACGTCGCCATTAAGTGCTTCGCACGAATAGCCACGTGCAGTCAATTTTTCTGATAATTCAACGGTTGCTGATTTTGTACGAACAAAAATCAGCATCGCGTCAAACTGCTGCATTTCTAAGATGCGGGTTAGGGCATCTAGCTTATGCAGGCCACTTACACGCCAGTATTTCTGCGTGATTGTTGTAGCAGTAGCTGTTTTGCTTGCGATTTTAATTTCTTCAGGCGATTTTAAGTGCTGAAGTGCTAAGCGACGAATCGCTTGAGGCATCGTCGCTGAAAACAGTGCGATTTGTCGTGTAGATGGCGTATGCTCGAGTATCCAATCGACATCGTCTATAAAGCCCATGCGAAGCATTTCATCGGCTTCATCTAAGACAAGGGCTTGTAGGTCGTTTAGTACTAAAGATCCGCGACGGATATGATCCATTACGCGGCCAGGTGTGCCGACGACTACTTGAACACCACGACGTAATTGGCGTAGTTGTCCATCGTATGCGGAACCACCGTAAATAGGTAGTACATGGAAATCAGGCATATGGCGAGCATATGTCTGGAATGCTTCGGCTACTTGAATTGCAAGCTCACGTGTTGGGGCTAAAACAAGCAATTGAGGCACTTTTTTCTTAGTGTCGATGCGCGACAGTAAAGGAAGTGCAAACGCTGCTGTCTTACCGGTACCCGTTTGGGCTTGTCCGAGTAAGTCTTTACCTTCCAACAGATGCGGAATGCTTGCCGCCTGTATTGGGGAAGGTGTTTCGTAGCCGATCTCTTGTAATGATTGTAACAAAGGAGCAGCCAGGCCCAGTTCTGAAAAAGCGGGCAGGTTGTCTGATGACATCTAATAAACCTGTAAATCGTGGTTGAATAAATCAACCTGGATGGGATAAATATGAATAGCGCTACAGTATAAGATACCAAGCGCTTTTAGTACAGGTTAAATCCCCTCGTTTTGTAGACTATGGAGCCATTCGTCACTCTTTTGGGGAGAAATGTCGGTGATGGTAGTGCTTAGTAGCTGTTCTATCATTGCATCGCTTGAGAGTAAGGGGGTGCTTGATTCTACAAAAATTGAGCCTGTTTCATTGTTATGTTTTTTATATTCAAGGTGAATGAACTCGTGCAATTTGCTCGTGTTCGAGTAGTCACTTTTTTTGCCAAAAGCATTCCATATCCATACAGAGCAATTGTATCTTGGGTGCTGTACAGCACGTTTAAATAACCGTTGTTGGTCTTGGTTTTTAGGTAGAGCGGGGGTTGATTTAAGGCTGGGCGGATTGGGGTGTGTTAATGTTTCTTCCGCTGCTGTGCAAAAATGTGCTTCAAACATGGTGTGCTCCGGATTATTAGATAACCAAGAGCTGACGCTATATTCCCCGTATTGTTGCCTGTAAGGCCGCATCTTTGTGGGTTACCACCTTGCCCGGGTAGGCAGGTTGGTGAGGGCGTCAGCCCTACTCTTGATGAACGTTTAATGTAGCAGGCTCCGTAGAGCAGGGCAATAGATGCTTTGCAGTGAGGTGCCCTAAGCTGTTACCCATAGGATTACAGCATCCTTTGGGCTTGTTGATATAACAGCGTGGCCCATTTCACAATCATAATAAGCACTATCGCCAGTGGTTAGCTGAATAGGCTCATAAAATTCAGTGTAAAATATGATATCTCCCTCGATGACATACAACAGCTCTTCTCCTTCGTGTCGCACCCAATCACCAAATTCCGAAAAGTTTCTGGCTCTTACCGTTGTTTTGTAAGGTAGCATTTTTTTTGTACTGAGCTTGTTGGCTAAAAGCTCATGTTCATAGGTTGTGGTTGGGTGCGGTTTGCCTTCGCCTGCTTTGGTGATGTCTCGGCGTCCAGTAGCACCGCTTGCGCTTTGGGGTTGGGTAAAAAGCTGAGGCATGTCTATCCCTAGCCCTTTAACCAGTTTGCTCACTGCGCTAAAGGTAGGGGATATCTGCTCGTTCTCTATCTTTGATAAGGTTGAACGTGCGAGTCCTGTCAGTTTGCTTGCTTCTTCGAGTGTTAAATTTTGGCTGAGGCGAATTTGTCTTACGCGTTTCCCTAGTTGCAGTGGTTCAACTGATTTATCGTGGCCGTAAGTTTTTGTTACTTCAAAGGCTGGGTTAGTGTTTTCAGGGGGAGTGAGGTTGTCTAGGTCGTCGGTCATCCGTATGCCTTTTCGCTAAAATATACATCTCGCCCGAAGGTGCGGGAAATTAAAGGGCGTAAATGTAGATGATAAACGAAATTGCAATTTGTTTCTTATTGGAAATAAACTGTTTTAAAAGAGACTATACGACATTTTTTAACGGCCTTTTTCGTTTGTGAGCAGGGGCGATGCTAATGCCTGATTTTCCGCTTCGCTTAATATGATACATGGCGTGGTCAGCACGAATAAGAAATTGATCGGCCGCTTCATCGTATTGATCATAAATGGCAATGCCTATACTAGCGCTGATGTAGTAATCACCAGAAAGCAGTTTAAATGGGGTTTTGAAGTTCAGTAGTATTTTGCGTGCTAAGTGGTGTGCTCCAGCGCGGTCAGAAGAGGACAAGAGTATGACAAACTCATCACCACCCAGTCTGGCAAAAATGTCACTTTCTCTCAGTATCATACGTGTGCGCTTAGCAAATCTAATAAGGACTTGGTCACCAGATGAGTGACCGTGTGTGTCGTTAATTTCCTTGAAGCCATCCAGGTCTATATACAGAAGAGCGGGTGTTTCTTTGTTGCGACGAGCAAGCTTAACCAGTGTGTCAAGTTTGTTGGTTAATGCTGAGCGGTTTGCTAATCCTGTTAAAGGGTCGTGGTTAGCAAGGTGTTTTAGCTGGGTTTCTGTATAAATTCGGTTGCGGATCTCTTTCTTCAGCTTTCGATTTAAGGAAATAAGGTAGAAGCTGAGAATGGTTAAAGCCAAAACCAAGGCCACAAGCGGATATATAATTGGTAGCCAGTTACTCCATGTAATGGACTCTTTGCTGTTGTAAATGAAGTCCTCAACAGGTCTGCTTTGCTTTACCAGTTTGTACTGAAGCAGGGTGTCTTGCATTATTTCCCAGCGCTTAGGGTTCATGTGACCAATATCAAATAGGTCAGGCATGATTAGCTCTCTGGCTAAATTTAGTTCGTATCTTAAATGTCCTATTTCTTTTTGAGTGTTGTATTTGTCATATAAAATATTGATAGCTTCTTCAGGGTGGTTGAGAGCATAGCGCCAGCCCTCTAGGCTGGCTGAAATAAAGCGGTCGACTAATTCTGGCGATTGTTGAGCTAAGGTAGGATTGGTTATAAGGACATCACTGTAGAAGTCTATGCCGTATTGTTTGGGGCTAATGATGTTAAAGTTAATGTTCAGTTTTTGAAGATAGTAGGGCTCATTTGAAATGTAAGCGCTAAATGCATCTACTTTATCAGTTATAAGGTCGTTTAAATCGGCGCTAGTGGCAATAAGGTTGACATCTTCAAGTGCAATACCTTGTTTTAATAGTAGTAATATGAGTTCGGGGTCTTGGCTGCCAGGAAATGCCATGACCTTTTTGCCTACTAGATCTCGGGGTTGTCTGATACCCGAGCTACTTTTAGAAAGGAAGATGCTTGGTGAGTGTTGGAATATGGCAGCAAGGCTAATGATGGGTTCGCCTTCGATGTAAGCTGTAAATGCATTGCTGTTGTCGACTGCAAAGTCAGACCTTCCTGCTTTTATCTCTTGCCAGGGTATTATTCCATGGCCTCCAGCTTTTATAGTGACATCAAGGTTGAGGGATTCGTAAAAGCCTTTTTCTTTGGCAACATAATAGCCGATAAACTGTGCTTGATGGCTCCATCGTAGTTGTAATGAAACCTCTTGGTTTGCTCCATGCGACAGCTGTGCAACAAAGCAGCATGCAAAGATGGTAAATAAAATGATGAACCGCTTAGTCACTTGCCATTCCTTTGGACAAAAGTGCTTTTTTAAGAGGGGCAAACTGACACCTCAGTAAATGTAAACCCTTATAGGAGACCTACTTTAACAGGTGCAAAGCGAGTATAAAATCAAAAAATAGATTTGGCTTTTGTATGAAATAAAATTGGAGGGATAGAAAAATAAGAATGGTCGGAGCAGCAGGATTCGAACCTGCGACCCTCTGCTCCCAAAGCAGATGCGCTACCAGGCTGCGCTATGCTCCGACACGTTGGGATTTATAATAAGGATATTATAAATTTTGTTGCCTATGTTTTTAATGGTCGGAGCAGCAGGATTCGAACCTGCGACCCTCTGCTCCCAAAGCAGATGCGCTACCAGGCTGCGCTATGCTCCGACACATATCAGGTTTGGCTCCTCGAGCTGGACTCGAACCAGCGACCAATAGATTAACAGTCTACTGCTCTACCAACTGAGCTATCGAGGAATGGTTGCTCAACCTGATGGGCGCGTATATTAGTGATGAGGCCGTCAGTCGTCAAGCTTATTTTTCAAAAAGATTCAGAAAAAACTCTTTATTTTTAATAACCTTAAGTAGGCGGATGGTAGTCCTTATATTTAGAAGCAAGTTATGTTGCAATGTGTATTGTCCAGTTCAGCGCTTAGTGGTGTTTGCAGGGTGCGGTCTGTCAGAAAGTACTTCATTGGGTGTTGATGAAATGAAGAGTGCGTTCAATTTTATAGAGTTACAACATGTCGCGTGTATTAGGTAAAGATGTATCTTTAGAAGTATCTATTAAAAGAATGTCGCAGTTATTAGTAGATAATGGCTTCGTGGTTGAGCAATTTGATTGGCTTAACCCTGCTCCTTACGTGTGGTCCGTGCGGCTGAGAGATGTGTCTTGTAAGGGCTTGTCAGTTAAAGGTAGAGGTATCACGAAACAAGCGGCATTAGCGAGTGCGCTAGGTGCGTTTATTGAGCATTTAGGCTGTAACTATTTTTTTGCCAAGAGCTATCTAGGCAAGCAGGGTGCGGACTCTTCCTTCATTTATTATCCCAATGAGCGTTGGTTTTCCGTTGATTCGGACAACATCCCGGCAGGTTTGTTAGATGAGGCTACGCTCAGTCACTACAATATGGACGATAACCTCAAAGCTCATATGTTATTAGACTTTAACTCTGATGATGTAAGTCGAGGAGTGTGTGGGCTTCCTTTTGTGCATCAAAAAACAGCACGAGAGGTGTGGTTTCCAGTCAAAATTATCGATACGTTATATGTGGGTAATGGCTCCGCTGCTGGCAATAATAAATTTGAAGCGCGAGTACATGCTTTATCGGAAATCTTTGAACGCCATATTAAAAATACGATTCTATCTTCTGGGATAAGCTTGCCTAGGATTCCGCCGGTTGTTGTAGAACGGTATCCGGATGCCGTGGCAATAATAAATCTTCTGCGTGAGCTGGGTTATATTGTGTATGTGCTCGATGCGTCGTTGGGAGGTAAGTTTCCATTAGTCGGTATGACAATTTTTGATCCGGAAGATGGTGGCTGTTTTGCTGCCTTTGGTGCTCATCCTAAATTTGAGATCGCACTGTTGAGGGTGGCTTCGAAAGTCATGCAGCGTGTTACCTTAGACCCAGATAAAGCATTTCCGGAGCCTGTTTTTGATCTACAAAAAGTTGCCGATCAGGGGAATTTAGAAGCGCATAGTTTTTACTCAAATGGTGTTATCTCATGGGATCTTCTATCTACTGATTCAGATTATGCGTTTACTGAATGGAACGTGGATGGTGATAGTGAGGCCGAATTTGAGCATCTGTGTCATCTGATTCATCGTGTAGATATGGATATCTATATAGCTGATTACGAATATTTGGGTTTGTATGTATGCCGAGTGATTGTCCCAGGTATGTCTGATGTTTATCCAGTGGATCGGCTAGTTGTTAGCAATGATAGTGCGATGGTTGAGTTGCGCTCTGTTGTGTTTGATTTAAACGCTGCCTCTGATGGAGAGTTATCTAGCCTTTTAAATTTGATAGAAGACGGGGCGTTTGGTGAAGCTGACAATGTGGCTGCGTTATTAGGTGTTTTTCCTGACAAAGAAAGCTATTTTAATGAGCTTAGTGTAGCTGAATTGAAGTGTTTGATTTGCTTGAAGCTCGGGCGCTTAGTCATGGCAGCAAAAGCCTGTCACTCGATTAAGCGTTTATCTAATCGTAATAGTATTAAATTATTTAGGTGCTTGAGCCAGCTTCTGGCGCTGAATGAACAGCATGAAATCCAGCTTGCTGAAGTGAAAATGATATTCATTGATGTATACGGCGAAGCTGTTTTTTCGCGTTGCCAAGCGATGCTGGCAGGCCTTAGAGTCTTTGAGGATCTTCATGTTATCGATGATAACGTTCAGTGCTTTAAGTCACACTCTGCAATGTTGGCGGTTTACAGTCGGCTTAAACGATTAAAAAGTGCTAAAAGTCTTTGAAATTATCTTGTATGTCGTAGTCCCAGTAATACATCGATATTTGTAGGTATCTTTTGTTGTCTTTCTCTATGATTTTTTAGGCTTTGATCCTGCTCAGCCTAAAACTTTAACTATACTGACCCTCGGTACAATTTTATTGTCTATTGCATCCCTGTATTTTGGGCTGTAATGGTCTAAAAAGTTTATGAGGAAATAGCATGGCTTCTGCTGTCGGTACGGTTACTTTTATTTCTGGTTTGGTTTATGCAATAAAATCTGATGGGTCGGAGCGTTTGCTTGCGCTTGGTGATGAGGTTTTTGCAGATGAGCTGATCAGAACTTCACCTGATGCGTCTGTTGAAATATACATGGCTAACGGTCAAGAAGTTGTACTAGGCGGTGGGCAAAGCTGGTTAATCTCAGCTGAAACCTATACTGAAGCTGCTGACTACCCTGTAGAAGATGCAGTAGCTGATGAAGACCTTGCAGCAGTTGATGCTATCCAACAAGCCATCTTGGCTGGTGAAGACCCTACTCAAGTAGCTGAAGAAACAGCCGCGGGTGCTCCTGGCGCCGGTGGGCAAGGCGATGACGGCGTTCGTTTTGAAATATTGACTCGGACAGCGCTTGAAGAAGACCCAGAAGCCGGTTACGAAACCATTGGTGTTGAACGAGAGACGAATGACATAATTCGTGAGCCAGGTGGAGAAGTTTCGAGTGAATCAGCTGCAATTCCACAGCTATCCGTTAATGACGTAACCGTTAACGAAGACCTAGGTGCATTGGCATTTACAGTTAGCATAAATGTTGCTGCTGATTCGGACGTTGTTTTCACATATACCACCAACAATAATGCTAGTGCTGTAGATGGAGCCGATTATACGCCAGTCTCAGGTACAGCCGTTATTCCCGCAGGCGAGACCTCTGTTGTTATTTCGGTACCGATTACGGATGATAACTTAGCAGAGCAGCCGGAAACCTTCCTTTTAGACATAACAGATATTACTTCCGGTAATGCAGAGATTGCTGATGGTGAAGGCGTCGGTACCATACTCGATGAGCCAACGCCGGGAGTAGAAGATACCGTTACGTTAAGTATTACGGGTGATACCAGTGTTGCTGAAGGCGATACAGCCAGCTATACGGTAACTATAGATGAGGCTCCTGTTGAAGATCTAGTTGTTGATATCCTCTACAGCTTTGTTAGTGCAGACAGCGGTGATATTGTTGAAGGTGTAACCCAAGTCACAATTCCTGCTGGATCAACTGAGGTTTCTTTTTCTGTAGATGCCGTCAATGATGCTTATTCCGAAGGGGTAGAGGACTTTACTGTTAGCATCAGTAATCCGACTTCGGGCGGCTTTGAAGCTGTTGTTGTAGACTCAGCTGCGGCTACTGTTACAACATCAATTGTTGATGCTAATGACCCGGCAGACCTCACAACGACTACTGTTACCTTAGAAAGTACGCCAAATGTTGAAGAAGGCGGCGATATTACAGTAACAGCAACGGTCGATAATCCACCAATAGATACACCGTTAGTAATCACCCTAGATAATGGTGAAGAAATAATCATTCCGGTTGGCGAAACTGTAGGATCAATTACATTCCCTGCTGATGATAATGTTTATGCAGACGCAGACACTCCTGTTGAATTTGGTGTCGGTAGTGCTGTCGGAGGTGGTTATGAAAATCTTGATACCTCCGATACCGCAGTAACTACAGTTGTTGATGATAATGATCCGACTACTGTTACCCTGGAAAGTACTCCAAGTGTTGAAGAAGGCGGTGATATTACGGTTACAGCCACCGTTGATAATCCACCGATTGATACACCATTAGTAATTACGCTAGATAATGGTGAAGAAATCACGATTCCTGTTGGTGAAACTACAGGTTCTGTGACTTTCCCTGTAGCAGACGATGTTTACGCTGACCCTGATACCCCAGTCGAATTCAGTGTTGATAGCACTACCGGTGGTGGTTATGAAAGTATTGATACTACTGATACTTCGACTACAATAATCGTAGATGACAATGATGTAACTACTGTCACCCTTCAGAGCACCCCTAGCGTAGAAGAAGGCGGTGACATCACCGTCACAGCGACCGTGGATAACCCACCGGTCGACACGCCGCTGGTCATCACGCTAGACAACGGTGAGACCATCACCATCCCTGTGGGCCAAACGACAGGCGAAGTGACCTTCCCAGCGGACGACGATGCCTATACCGACCCGGATACCCCGGTTGAGTTCAGCATCGACAGCACCACCGGCGGTGGCTACGAAGCGCTCGACACCACAGACACAGCGACAACGACCGTGGTGGATGACAACGACACCACCACCGTGACACTGGACAGCACGCCAAGCGTAGAAGAAGGCGGCGACATCACCGTCACAGCGACCGTAGATAACGCCCCAGAAGACACGCCATTAGTGATCACTCTCAACAACGGCGAAGAGATCATCATCCCTGTGGGTCAGACCACCGGTGAAGTGACCTTCCCCGCGGGCGACGACGTCTACACCGATGCCGACACCCCCGTTGAGTTCAGCGTGGACAGCACCAGCGGTGGCAACTACGAGAACCTAGACACCACGGACACAGCGACCACCACCGTTGTAGACGACAGCGACGTGACCACCTTGACCTTAGCCGGTGACAGCACCGTTGCCGAAGGTGGCGAAGCGACCTACACACTCACGCTCAGCAACCCCGCTGAGACCGAGATGGTTGTGGACGTCATCACCGGTCACACCACCACCGATGACGGCGACCTTGTGCCAACGACCCAGCAAGTAACCATCCTTGCCGGCGCCAGCACAGCGACCTTCACCGTCGACAACAACCAAGACAACCTGGCTGAAGGCAACGAAGACTACACGGTAGCCATCACCGGCAGCACCGGAGGTAACTTCGAAGACCTCAGCGTGGACACCACACCGGTCACCACCACCATCATTGACGACGAAGGCACCCCAAGCCTCACCATCAATGACATGAGCGTGGATGAAGACGCCGGCACGATGACGTTCACCGTCACCCTCAGCACGCCAAGTGTTGATCCGGTGAGCGTTGATTACGCCAGCGCCGACAACACCAGTGCGAACCCAGCAACCGAAGGCGCCGACTACACCGGCGTGAGCGGCACACTCACGTTCGCACCGGGCGAGACCTCCCAGACCATCACCGTACCAATCACCGATGACACGCTAGCCGAAGGCAGCGAGACGTTCGACATGGTACTGAGCAACCCAAGCAATGCCGTCATTGCGGACGGCACCGGCGTCGGAACCATTACCGACGAAGCGGCACCGGGTGCAGAAGACACGGTACTGGTGAGCATCACAGGCGACACCGCGGTAGACGAAGGCGAAGCGCCAGCCACCTACACGGTCAGCGTCAACGAAGCACCGACACAAGACATGACCGTCGACATCAGCTACAGCTACACCAGTGCTGAGACCGGCGACATTGTTGAAGGCACCACACAAGTCACCATCGCGGCGAACACCACCGAGGTCAGCTTCAGCGTTGACACCGTGGATGACGCCTACGCCGAAGGAGACGAAGACTTCATCGTCAGCATCAGCAACCCAAGCCTTGGCGGGTTCGAAGCGGTGGCGGTGAATCCTGCACAAAGCAGCGTCACCACCACCATCAGTGACGAAGCCAGCCCAACGGCCGAAGACACCGCCACGATCAGCATCAGTGGCGACCCAAGCGTAGTGGAAGGCGACGCAGCGACCTATACCGTCAGCGTGGATCGCGTACCATTAACCGACATCGAAGTGACCGTCCAAACGGGCCACGTCACCACCGATGACGGCGACTACGTGCCTGTGTTCACGACCGTGACCATTGCGGCCGGCACACAAAGCACCACGTTCGACGTACAGACCAGTGACGACAACCTGGCCGAAGGTAGCGAGAGCTACACCGTCAGCATCACTGACACCACCGGAGGCAGCTTCGAGAACACCGTGGTTGGCGTGAGCCAAGTCAGCACGATTATTACCGACGAAGCCGCGCCAACGGACCCGGATGCCGACACCGCAATCGTCAGCCTCACCGGACCTGGCACCGTGGTTGAAGGCGAGACCACAACGAACTACACCGTAGAGATCTCCCAAGCACCGGTAGACGACGTCACGGTCACGTTCAGCTACACGACGACCGATGCCGACGGCAACGACTACGTACAAGTCGCGGATGTTGTGATCGCGGCTGGCACAACCAGCACCACGTTCAGCATCGACACGATCGACGACAACATCGCCGAAGGTGACGAAGACTACACCGTGAGCATCGACACCATCAGCAACGGTGGACTAGAAGACGTACGTGCCTCAGAGACCGAGAACAGCGTCACCACCACGATCACCGAAGAAAGCGTCCCGACGGATCCGGATGCGGACACGGCGTACATCAGCCTGTTCGGCCCTGGTACCGTCATCGAAGGCGAGACCACCACCGACTACACGGTCAGCATCTCCCAAGCACCGGTAGACGATGTCACGGTCACGTTCAACTACACCACCACCGATGCGGATGGCAACGACTACGTTGCCGTGGGTAGCGTCACGATCCTCGCGGGCGAGACCGAAGCGACGTTCACGATCGACACCGTGAATGACAATATCGCCGAAGGAGATGAAGACTTCACAGTCAGCATCGACACGATCACCGATGGCGGTCTAGAAGACGTACGCGTCTCGAATAACGACAGCGTCACGACGACGATCGAAGACAACGACACGGTTGAGATCAGCATCAATGATGCCCCGACAGTGGACGAGTCAGCCGGCACGATGACGTTCACCGTTACCTTGAGTAACCCAAGCGATGCACCGGTTACCGTGGACTACGCGAGCCAAGACGGCACCGCGACAGCGGGCTTAGACTACACCGCGGTCACAGGCACATTAACGTTCGCGCCGGGAGAGACGACGCAAACGATCACGGTACCGGTGACGGACGACTACCTAGCCGAAGGCAGCGAGACACTGGACATGGTGTTGAGCAACCCAAGCAATGCGACGACCGCTGATGGGGTAGGTGTCGGTATGATTCTGGACGACACTACAGCAACTGCTGAGGATACTGTTTACGCTAACATAGCTGTAGATCAAAGCTCAGTGTCTGAAGGTGCTCAACTTACCTATACTGTGACGTTGGTTGATAGTGAAGGCAACCCTGTAATTGTACCTGCTGGTGACACGGTTTCTGTTGACCTGGATTGGTCCGGTGCAGCGGCTTCTGGTGCTGATACGAGTAATTTGCCTGCTTCTGTTTCTATTACAGGAGGTAGCCAAACCGAGTTTACTGTTGATGCTTCATTTGATGATATTGTTGAAGCCGATGAGCCTCTAATCGCAACCATTACTGATGTTGTAGACTCTGCAGGTCTGTTTGAACGTGCAGAAGTTGGGCCTCAATCCGCAGCGAATACAGTAATTACCGACGGTTCTGTTGATGCGACCGATGATACGGCTAGCACAAATGAAGACACGCCTGTCACTATCTCTGTACTTGGCAATGATGTAGACCCTGAGGGGCAAACATTCACGATTGAATCAACAACTAACCCAGATAATGGCTCAATTGTTGTTAATCCTGACGGAACTATTACCTATACGCCAGATGCGAATTATAACGGTTCGGATACCTTCACCTACACCATCGTTGATCAAGACGGTAATCGTGATACAGCGACTGTAGTGGTGTCTGTACTCGCTATAAATGACGCACCAATCATAGACTTTACAGAAGGTAACGTTAGTGAAGAAGGCTTAATTGATGGTTCGCCAGATAGCGATGCGGCTTCCGGCTCAGTGGATACAACTGATAGCGCGTCTGTAAATGGTACTGTCAATATTGTTGATATAGAAGGCGACAATATCTCTGGAGTTACGTTAACGGCACCTACGTCTACTTTAACTTCCGGTGGTGAAACAGTTACTTGGTCAGGTTCAGGTACTCAAAACCTGACAGCCACCGCAAACGGAGAGACAGTAGCGACTATCTCTATCGATGACTCTGGAAACTACCAGTTCAATCTTCTTAAAGCGCTAGATCATCCTGATACCAGTGGTGAAGATAGCTTTGGGATCGATTTTGGTGTTTCTGCCTCAGATGGTTCATTAACAGGTAATGGTACGTTACGTATTACTGTTGAAGATGATGGTCCTGAACAAGTTGTGGCCCAAACAGATGAGCTGGCTATGATTGATACCAACTTGATGATTATCTTGGATACTTCAGGGTCCATGGATTTTGATAGTGGTATTGATGGTCAAACGCGTCTTGAGAGCGCAATTGACTCTATTATTACTTTGTTGCAACGCTACGATGAGTTTGGTGACGTTTCTGTCCGACTCGTTACTTTCTCTTCTAACGCAAGTGCTTACGGTAATTCGTGGGAAGATATCGATACGGCTATCGCTCAGCTTGAGGCTATACGTGCTGCTGGCGCTACTGGTGGTACAAACTATGATGAGGCGTTGGGTGATGCAATTAATGCGTTCGACAGTAACGGTAAAATAACGGAAGCGCAGAATATTTCGTATTTCTTCTCGGATGGTTTACCTACGTTTGGTGCAGGTAATAACTCGTCACTGACGGGTAACCGAAACGGTACTGGTTACAACCAGAACGGTAATGATACGGGTATTTCAGCTAATGAGGAGGCTACTTGGACAAACTTCTTAAATACTAACCAAGTTAAGTCGTTTGCAATTGGTATGGGTGAGGGGATCAATGATGTTTCTTATCTCGACCCTATTGCCTACGATGGCCAAGCTTCTGTAAACCTTGGTGGTACGATTGTATCTTCGTTTGATGAACTCGATGACGTGTTGGCTGGTACAGTTATTAGTCCAATTAGCGGTAAGTTGGTTGAAGGGGCTCTGCTTTCAGAAAGTCTAGGTGCCGATGGAGGCTATGTGAGGTCTGTAACGGTTGAAGGCGTGACTTACACCCTTGATATCGCTACGAGTACAATTAGTGTATCGGGAGGAGCTAACAACAGCTCGTTTGATGCAACTGAGAATGTAATCACTATTAACACTTCTGCAGGTGGTATCTTTACCGTCGATATGGATGACGGTGACTATAACTACACCGCTCCGGATAGTGTTTCCGAGTCGATCATTGAGCGTATGGACTTTGTTCTTTCTGATATGGATGGTGATACAAGCTCATCATACGTTGAGGTTGATGTAGAACGAATGAATGTGCTTATCGGCACAACGGGTTCTGAGACATTAAACGGCTCTAATGATGGACCTGATTTAATCATTGGTCGCGATGGAAACGATATTATCTTTGGTAATAGTGGTAATGATCGATTGAAAGGCGGTAACGGGAACGACGAAATTCACGGTGGAGACGGTGATGATCGTATAACTGGAGGCCCAGGATCTGATCTATTATCCGGTGATGCTGGTGATGATATCTTTATTTGGGGGGCTCCTGGCTCTTCCGATACGATCACCGATTTCGCGGTATACCAAAATCCAGGCGATGAACGAGATGTTCTTGATTTGAGTGATTTGTTACAGGGTGAAACAACAGATACCTTGGATCAATATTTGCACTTTGCTGAGTCAGGCGCAGATACCGTTGTATATATTAAATCAGACGGCGGGATTAACGCAGATGGGTCAAATGCCGACCAAATCATTACTTTGCAAAGCACAACTGATTTAGGAGCAGGCGTGCAAACAGATGCTGATATTATTCAACAATTGTTGAGCAATAATCAGTTAATTGTTGACTAATGCTCTTATAAGTTGAGCTACACAAGGCCCCATTTTTATGGGGCTTTGTTTATTGCAAAGTATTAGGATAGCGTTCAAGCCTTCGTTATAATGCGTTTTTAGTTTTTACTGATAACTGATAGTAGTGTGATGATAGATATAGAAGACGAAAGTGTTTTGGCTGAGAAAAAGATCAAGACGCGGCTTAATAAGCTACAAAAGCGGCTGCGCCGCGAAATGGGACAGGCGATAGCTGACTTCAATATGATTGAAGAAGGCGATAAGGTTATGGTGTGCCTATCTGGCGGTAAGGATTCTTACGCTATGTTAGACATATTAATGAACCTTCAAAAAAGTGCGCCAATTTCCTTTGAGCTTGTTGCTGTTAACCTTGATCAAAAGCAGCCAGGCTTCCCTGAGCATATTTTGCCTGCCTATCTAGAATCACTGGGCGTGCCTTTCCATATAGTTGAACGCGATACCTATTCGATAGTCAAAAGTGTTGTTCCAGAAGGTAAAACAACGTGTGGTTTATGCTCACGCCTTCGGCGTGGAACGCTTTATGGCTTTGCTGAAGAGATAGGTGCTACGAAAATTGCGTTGGGACACCATCGAGATGACATTTTAGAAACGCTTTTTTTGAATATGTTCTATGGAGGCAAGCTTAAAACGATGCCGCCTAAGTTGGTTTCGGATGACGGTAAAAATATGGTTATTCGTCCCTTGGCTTATGCCCGAGAAAAAGATCTTGAGGTCTATGCGGAACTAAAAGAGTTTCCTATTATCCCTTGTAACTTATGTGGTTCTCAGGACAATCTTCAACGCCAAATTATTAAAGAAATGCTTCAGTCATGGGATAAGACTCATCCGGGCAGAATCGAGACAATGTTTAGGTCTCTACAAAATGTGGTTCCCTCTCATTTAGCAGATACCAATTTGTTTGATTTCAAAGGGTTAAGTAAAGAGTCTAATACACCTGGTATAGCGTCAATTAATCCTATCGGTGATGGGTTGATGTCTGATCGTATAGATATCTTGTCTATGTAAAAATACGAATCTTGCATTAGTTAGGTTCGTGATTTGTATACTTGGAATAATCACCTATAGTTGATTACATAAGGTAAGCAGAAAAAGTGTAGCTAAATAGTAACTGACTCGTATTGCTGACAACTATTCGTTATAGTCTCTGTTAGTACTACAAGATAAGTAGCTTCTTAGTTTACAAGTTCGTTTACACAGACTCATGAGGGAATATGAGCGAAGTCGACAACAAGTTGTTACATAGGGCGACTTACATGAGAAATCTATTGATTGCTCATGTAACAGGCCGTCAGGTTAATGAATCGGATTACCATAAATTGCGTCACTTTTTTATGGGGCTTGCCGATGTGTCTGAAAAAGTGCCCGCGCTTGTAATTGAGCATGCTGATCTTGCGAGTTTGTGGCAAAGCTTGAAGTATAGTTGTGGCTCACTCGAAGACAGAAAGACCTTCATTATTGACCAGTTTAGTGACTTTTTAGAAAGCCTTGAAAAAGACACTCAAACCAGCGAGCAAGTGGCCCGTTCTCATCAAGTATTAACAGAAGCCTTGTTACACGACACCTGGAATAAGGCTATTGTTTCATTAGAGCAAAAGCCAGAAGTGGCCGTAGAACAAATGCGTTTAATGGTTGAACAGCTTTGCTATCAGTTACTCCGCAACGTAAAAGTTGTGCCGGATCCAATGCAGCATAATTTAAAAGCTTTGGTTGGTCTTACGGAGCGCTCTTTAATGTTGTCTCCCGGTAAGAAATATTTTCACGTTATTAAAGAGCTTGTAGCCGGTTGCGAAGAAACGCTGAGTGCGATTGAAAACTTTCGTGCAGATAGAACACATTTAATTAGCGGGAAGATCGATTCGGCAGATAGAGACTTATCCTCAGCTAAGGTGCTAGTGAGTTTGTACGGTAGTTTGTGTTCTATGCTGCTTTCAGCTTGGCGTGTCCATGAAATGCTCATTGAAGGTGAGTCTAGCGCCTAAGCTGATTGCCTATTTGATTCAGTTGCCTTGCTGATAATTATGTTTGATATACTCTAGCCATTATTTTAGCGTATCTATTTTTTTGGCTGAGGTGTTATAAGTTGAACGCACAAATCAAAGCAGTTTCTGCGGTATTCTTCTTAATGTTACTAGCAGGATGTGAAACTGTTCCTATGCAAGATGGCCAACCGCCTGTTGAGCCAGCATCAGAGGATGCCCAAACCAATTCTCCAGCAACTTCTGCAGATAAGCGCTCAGACCCACCCCAAAGAGAGCCAGCTGTAAGTGGCGGTGATCAAATTAATTATTTATCAGGCCAATTGCTAACACTGCAGGAACAAGTGATTCAAATAAAAGCAGATACGGCCGAACTTAGGCGTAACGCGCAAATACTGTTAGCTCGTTTAGAAATGTTGAATAACCAAACAGTTCCCTCTAATGGGGCTTCTAATGCTGCTTCTGCCAATGTTGGGCCATCGCTTTCGCCTCAAAATGTTGAACAATTAACAGCGCAGCTAAATAATTTACTAGCACAAACACAGTCCAGTTATGAGCTAGTGTCAGGCTATACTGCCAAAGGGCAGTGGGTGCTCATTCGGTATGATCGATTTTCCGGTGAAACCTGGTTAGCGGATCAAAATCGTTGGAACTTGTTAGAAGAATCAACAGATATTTTGCCTTCGTTATATGAGGTTCAAGTTCATCGGGCTGATAAAGATATTAAGGGGTATGTGGCAGCTCGCATTGATCAAAAAACCGGTCAGACTTGGTGGTTGCGCGAGAATACATGGCAAAATTTTCAATAAAGTAAACAAATAACAGTCACTGCAAGCAATGAATACTATTTATTTATGAGTCAAAAACGCCACGCTTATCAAGACTTGATAATGTTGTTTAATGATTGTTTTGCTGATTACAACACGCGGCTAGTAAAGGGCGCTGATGAGCCGGTTTACCTACCGGCATCAGAGTTGTGTAGTTACCACCAAATCATTTTTGCGCATGGCTATTTTAGTAGCGCTTTACACGAGATTTCTCATTGGCTTATTGCTGGCCCGCAGCGTCGCTTAAAGGAAGATTTTGGGTACTGGTATCGCCCTGATGGTCGTAACGAGGATGAACAGAAAGCGTTTGAGCAAGTAGAGGTTAAACCACAAGCAATCGAGTGGATATTGTCACAGGCTGCGGGTTATCGGTTTTATATTAGTGCAGATAACCTTAATGGTGAGGCAACGGATAATAGCTCATTCAAGGAAGCAGTTTATCATCAAGTTGTTGATTATGCTGAGCATGGCCTGTCGAAGAGGGCACAGTCATTTCGTGAAGCGTTAGTGGCGTTTTATGGTACCGGAGATCCGAAAGCCCCTATAGTTTTAGATGCTTTTCACATAGGGGCTATTTGAGGCAGAGCGTGAGAGCGTCTTAATGCGTGTGCTTATGCTCTGTTGATTGCTCAGTATGCTTTGAATGATCCATGTTCATGGGCATTACGAATTTTATGGGTAGTTGTTTTTCTTGAGTGGTGCCATCTGAAAACGTAAACGTCATAGGGATGCTATCCCCTTCATTCAGTTCTTGTTGTAGGCCTATCAACATGACGTGGTGCCCGCCAGGTTTTAATATTGTTGTGTGATTGGCCTCAATCGTTACTTTATCTATCTGTCGCATTTGCATAACACCGTCTACATTAGAGTGGGTATGTAGCTCTACGTGCTCGGCGGCCGGACTGCTGGCTGAGATGAGATCAACAGCTTTGTTACCTGAGTTTTTAAGAGTCATGAATGCAGCGCTATTGAGTTGGCCATGAGGCACGGCTCGTGCGTATGGCTCACTAACAACGATATCTGCTAGGGCGAAAGTGCTTTGGCATAGCAAAGCAGCGATAAGTAATTTTCTCATGCAGATCAATCTCTTTATTATGATGAAGGCAGTAGAGCTTGTAAGGCTTCTATGAGCTCAATTGGTGAGGCGTTATGTGAAATGGTATTACGTAATTTACCTTGCGGACCTATTAAGTAAATCCGTGATGAATGATCAACCGCGTAACCCATCGCCGAGTCTTCCATTTCAATGCGGCGGTAAAATGCACCATATAATGCAACTACCTCATCGATTTCACTTTTGGTGCCTGTGACTCCCGTAAGCGCAGGATGAAAAAATTGTGTGTAGGTTTTTAGCTTTTCTGGGGTATCACGTTCGGGGTCAACGCTAACAAATAATCCAGCTACAAACGGTTGTTGTTCGGGTGGTAAAGAAACAAAGGCTTGGCGCATAATCGCTAATGCTGTTGGGCATACATCAGGGCAAGCTGAGTAGCCAATGTACATGGCCACGACCTTACCTCGGTAATCACTCAATGAAACGGGGCCGTCTGCCGATTGCAATGTAAAGTCCCCTCCTAGTTGAATGGCTTTCGGTAAGCTTGTTGGCTTTAAGAAAAGAAATACTCCTAAACCAATGAGTATCAAAAAAGTAAAAATGATGAGTCCCCGTAAAGGGGTTAGCGCATTGTTTTTCATTAGTTATTGGGCTACAAATTCAAATTCTGCTCGGGTTGGGTAAGCGAGGCTTTCGTCATGGATTAATAATGACGCCAACCATGTCATTGATCCTGTTGTGCAAACGGCCATTTCGATTGAGCCGCTCCAAGTATTGTCATTTACTTTTTTCATATCAATTTGGTTGATGCCCATAAACATTTTTTTACCTTGCAAGTCCAAAACAATATGATCAGCGTGGATATTAGTTAACGTTGTTGTAAAGGTAATTACTTTTAACGATTCGGGTTTCTCATTGGTAGAAAGCGTTACTTTTTGTTCGCCTGATATTGCTACACATGTGTCTTCACCTAAAACACACTCGTGGTCCAAGTGAAATACAGAAGATGATTCGGTTTTCTTCAATACGCTTATTAAAGACACTAACCCCCCAATAAATAGAATTAGGAGAGTAATAACGATTATGCGTATGCGTTGGCGCTTTTTATAACGGCGGCTGACTCTTCTTCCCCTTCGACTATGCATCTCTGGTGATTTGTTTGGCATCTTTAACTCCTTTTTTATTTTATACCGTTCCGTTGGTATGACAATGCGGTTAATTGTCGCACTAATAGCCTTTGTTTTTCTACATTAATGCGGGGGTATAGTGGCTCTGGCTGTATAGTATGGTTATTATTCGTTTATAAAAGAAAAAATGATGTTGTCTTACTTTTTTATCGGGGATTTTATGCGCTTAATAATTAGACTTATATGCGCTAGCTTGTTGTTAGCAGGGAGCTGCGTTCATGCTTTGGAATACTATACGGTTATTGATGAACCCATCAATGTGAGAACAGGACCAGGTACCCAAAATAAAGCGATTGCTCAAGCCCACAAAAATGAGCAGGTTCTACTGATCAAAAAGGAAGGGGATTGGGCTAATATCTTTTTTGTGCACCCTGATGGAAGAAAGATTGAAGGCTGGATGCATGCTGATTTTATTAAGCCGGATGCGGCAGTTAGGCAGGAAAATACACCAGTGACGGCGCATGCCTCTTATGCGCACATGGAGTGTCAGGAAGATGCAGAGAAGGAAGTGATTGCTACTTGTCTACTTGATATTGATATTTCAATTGCAGGGCCACAAGATGCAGAAGCTGTGTCCGTTTTGTGCGAATCAGAAATGTTATATAACGTTAAAGACGGAGAGGCATTGCCTGTACAAGAGTCTGGTAATATTCGTACGCCATTAAAACATGGGGAAGGAGCTGCACGCATGCAGCTCGTTATCTTTCCGTCTGCTAAGCAGCCAGTCAGTAGTGTGACAGTGGTCGATTACCGCTGTGTAGGGCATCCAGTCTGAGTTTTGGCGCGTCGTTTAAAGCGAACTTGCGCGATGATCATGCCTGCCAGCATCAAAGAGCAGCCGAAGGTCGCTCTTGAATCAAGTTGCTCATCTAAAAGCAGCCATCCGCCAATAGCTGCAAATAAAGCCTCTAAACTCATGATAATAGCCGCATGAGAAGGTGACGCGTTTTTTTGTGCGACAATCTGTAAGGTGTAGGCAACCCCAACTGACATAACGCCTGCATAGGCTATGGGTAGCCAGCTTAAGGTTAAATTATCGAGGGTCAAAGAGGCTCGTTCGATAGAAATGGCGACCAATAAACACAGTAAACCACAGATAACAAATTGGATAATTGCTAGGCGAAGGTTGTCGACCTTTGGTGCTACATAGCCAATAGCAATGACGTGTAAGGCCCAAAATACAGCGCCTACAAGTTCGTAGATATCCCCTTGGTTAATGGAGAATCCTTCATTAACACTTAAAAAATATAACCCTATAACGGCAAGCACAGCGCCTAACCAAGTGTTGGCCCCGTTTTTCT
The DNA here is from genome assembly GCF_001922575.1 of Neptunomonas phycophila. Taxonomy (NCBI): domain Bacteria; kingdom Pseudomonadati; phylum Pseudomonadota; class Gammaproteobacteria; order Oceanospirillales; family Oceanospirillaceae; genus Neptunomonas; species Neptunomonas phycophila. The sequence goes on from NZ_MRCI01000001.1 coordinate 1,242,794, forward strand.
GCATAAAAAACAAACCGATAATAGGGACGAATATAATGTAAAGCCCTGTAATGAATCCTGCATTACCTGCAGTTGTGTGGATCAGCCCTACTTGTTGTAATGATGCACCACTGAATAGAAGTAGACCTGTCACCACTCCCGCTTTTAACAAAAAGCCAGTATTTGCCGAAGCGCTTGAGTTTTTTATAAGCCACAACAGGGGCGCTAGAGATAGCGCGCCTAATAAGAAACGAGCAGCATTAAAGCCAAATGGCCCCAAATAATCCATGCCTACTCGTTGAGCAACAAAGGCAAACCCCCATATAGCCGCGACCAATAGTAGTATTAAATCAGCTTTTGTATTTCGCGTATTCACTTCATACCTCTCAATAAAAAACGCACTATACTTATCTCAGTAAATGATTGCAGCAGAAACTAGAGCAGACTGAACACTTGTCCTATGTGAGGCTATTTAAACAAGTGTTAGAATACGGCTCTGGACTTTTATTTTTTAAGGGATGACATGCCAAACGTGCAAACTAATACCGTGAAATGGTACAAGCTCGTATACGGGCTGTTGGTTTTTTTAATGTTATTGGCTCTGGTTATTTTTGGCATAGTGACCTGGAATACGGTTAAAAGTCAGGCTAATAATTCATTAATCCCTCATAACATTGGTCTTTCATCCGCAATTAGTGAGTTTTTAAGCCGTCAGAAAAGTGTATTAGATTCTGTTGCCAGCTCTTTAAGCTATGATGCTGGACAGCAACGCTTAGAGGATATTTTGAAAGCCACTCCTCAGATGCGAGTCATGGCAGTACTGGATGAAAATTATCAACCCAAAGTAACAACAGGCGACCTAAAAGCTGATGAATGGAAGCCCTTATTTGTTAATGACAAAATGATAGGGCTGCCTTTTCGTCCCTCTTTTATTGGCGAAAGCGTACTGCCAATTAAGTCAACGGTCTATAATTCTCAAGGGAAAGTGACTGGGTATGTTGTTGCTGCCTATCGTCTTTTAGATAACAGTGAAATGTGGCAAGTATCAGATGAAGATGGCCTGCAACGGCGTTCGCTGATAGTTGGACCCGATGGGCGTGTATATGCGGCTTACCCCGAGTCGGCCAATTTCTGGGAAGGCTATATAGATACTTATGTCGATCCCGAGTTTGTTAGCGCCTTAAAATCCACAGACTCATTATCACAAGAAACCATTCTTAATCCGACCTCGGTAACGTTTCAAAATGAGGAAGTAGATATTGCTTCGCGCTATCTGCCTGAATATCAGCTCTATATTGTGAGTGGTGTTGATATGTCGGAGATAAAAGCCCGCTGGTTTGAGCGAATGCAGTATGTAGCCATGGCTGTGCTTATCTTTATTGTGGCTGGCTTTTTTATTTTTCGTGTAGTGCTAAAGCGTGCCGCTTTATCAGAAACAGAAAAAGACACGGCTGAGCGAAACGTTCTTAAGCTCTCGCAGGCGATGGAGCAAAGCCCCAGTAGTGTGGTGGTAACCGATGCGAATTGGATGGTTGAATATGATAACAAACGCCAGACCGATAAGCAGGGCGTCGGGAGTCGCTTAGAGGTAGGCAAGGCATTATTGGATGTATATCCGTACCGGTTATTAAACCGAGATCTTGAATCCATAAAGCACAGTTTAGATCATGGCGATAGTTGGTATGGGGAGCGTTTAGCTAAAGAGCCAAAACAATGGTTCTCGTTTTCGGTCAGTGGAATTACTGATAATGATGGCTCACTGACCAACTATGCCATTGTTGCTCAAGATATATCCGAACGAAAACGAACAGAAGTGCGCTTATATAAACAGGCAAATTTCGATGCCTTAACGGGTCTGCCCAATCGGCGTAGAACTAATGATTTATTAGAAGATCAGCTAAAAGAAGCCTGGAAGAACGAAGAAAAAGTAGCCGTACTCTATATGGACGTTGATAACTTTAAGCAGGTGAATGATACCTTTGGTCACATGCTGGGTGATCAAATGTTGCAAATGGTTGCCATGCGTTTACAAAAAGCCGTTATGTCGCGCGCGACAGCCTGTCACATGAGTGGGGATGAGTTTCTTATTTACATTCGATTTACCGATGAAAGTGATGTCAAAGAGCAAGCCGAACGCATCATGGAAATCTTAAAAGAACCGGTAAAATTAGAAGGTAAGCGTTTGTTCGTGTCCGTGAGTATTGGGATTTCGCGTTATCCAGAAGACAGCGGTGATGTGGGAGGGTTGCTTAAATATGCGGATATCGCTCTATATGAATCTAAAAATTTAGGGCGTCGCTGTTACAGCTTTTTCAATACCGAGCTTGATGAGCGTAATAAGCGTAAAGTTGAACTGGAAAGTGAAGTTCGTCAGGCGTTGGTTAATGAAGAGCTCTTCATGGCTTATCAAACGAAAAATCGTATAAGCAATAGAGAAGTCTATGGATTTGAAGCCTTAATGCGTTGGAATAGCCCAAAACTTGGGTTTGTTTCTCCCGAGGAATTTATTACAGCAGCAGAAGAAATAGGTGTCATTGATAGCCTAGGTGAATTCGCGCTGTACCAAGCGTGTGAAGACCTGAAAAAGTTTCAAGAAGACGCTGATCACCCGTTAACAATGGCGGTTAATGTGTCAATGAAGCAATTAACACATTCGGATTTAATCCAAACTGTTCAAAATGTATTGGAAGAAACGGGCGTTAATCCCAAATGTCTTGAACTGGAGATTACAGAGTCAATGCTTGCACAACGCTTGGACGAAGTGCAGCCGGTTCTTAATGGATTGTTAGAGTTAGGTGTCTCTTTATCAATCGATGATTTTGGCACAGGGTATAGTTCGCTTAGTTATTTAACCCGATTCCCTGTCTCTACGTTGAAAATTGATCGATGCTTTGTCATGGACATGGTCGAGAACAAAAGTGATGCGACCTTAACCCATACGGTTATTACGATGGCGCACAAATTGGGCCTAAAAGTGGTGGCGGAGGGTATAGAAGATGAAGACCAACTAGCATTGCTAAGGGTATACGATTGTGACATCGGCCAAGGATATTTTTTCACTAAGCCATTAAATTGTGAGCAAATGCAGTCTCACTTACGTTCTCTCAAAGAGAAGCCTGATTGGGCTATTTAAGACTCACCACTATGTGAGTCTTAAATAATGTTATTAACCGTGACGTTACCACATTAGGTCATCAGGTATTTGGTAGGCCGCGTACGGGTCGTCTTCGTCTACTTCTTCTTTTTTAGCTTGAATAATCCACTCAGGTTTGCGCGCTGCTATTTTTTCGGCGGCGTCAGGAGGGACGATAAAAACGTTGTCTTCTTCGGGTACGGCAAGCGCTAAAGTACCTTTAGAGAGCATTGTTTGTTGTTCTTGTGTAACGTAAATGCTTTTGATTTTAGATCCATACGTATAGTTGTAGCGGATCTCCGCATCAGGGTTACGCTTAATCTCGAATTGTTGAATGATTTGGGTTGCTTCGGCTTCGGCAGCCCTTTTTGCTCGTTCGACTTCTCGATCTAAATTAAGTTGTTGATCTCGTAATTTTTTAGCTTCGCGTGCGGCCTGTAGCTCGGCTTGAGTGAGCGCAGGTGTTTCTGGTGTTGATGTTTGCTTTTTGGACTTACGCTTCTCAGCCTTAACTTTGTTGGCTTGTTTTTTAGACGCCAGTCCTGCCTTTAGTAGTTGATCTTGCAGGGAAATAGCCATCAGTGTATACCTATCATGTATGTAATTGAGGCACTATAACATAAGGCGGTTTGATGGATAACAGGTCGATGAGGTTTTCTAACTGGGCAGCCGTAGCGTTGAGCATAGGCCTAAAACATGACAGGTGTAGGATGAACGGCCGCTCTGGAGCCTCGTTGGAGAGAACAGTAACCAAAGCGGCCGTTTTAAGTGTATCGCCTACTACATACAGTACGATACCTTATTAATGATAGTCTAATTAGCGTATAAGGAAAGCGTTTAGGTTTTTAATAATCCAGTTGTTCAAGATCGTCACTAATTTGGCTCATCAGGCGTCGCTCTTCGAGAGTGTCTTCAATTAGGCGGCGCTTCTTACCGTTGAACCCTATCCTTTTTCTACCCTTGCTTGATTCTTCATCATCGGAGTAGAAGTCGCTCCAGTCATCAATATCGTCGCTGGATAGCTTTTCAACACGAATCTTAGTAGTCATTTAAAACACTTCTCAATATTAATACATGCTTTAATCCGGCCTAATCGGTTTAGTAGGCTCGGCTCAATAAATACGTTGGTAAGCATTACTTTGTAGTGCTTATTGGCGAATATAGTGTGTTTCTTTTGTTTATGAAAAATTAAATTTTTTTATTAAGAATCTCGTTTTCTGCGATATTCGTAATCGGTAACGAGCGTGTTTGTTGGTCAGGTATCGCATGACAGATTTGTGACTGAAATTTCAAATTTATATATTAAAAACAATAGATTAAAAATCATCATCAAATATGTCTTGCATACTTCTTCGAAGCTCGCGTGCTTCTAGCATTTCCTCTATGTTTTTTCTCACACCGCGCCGAGTGTTTTTTTGAGAGCTAATAAAGCCAAGATCGATGTCATCATCACCGTCTAGGATGTCCGCATCGTCTAGGTAGTCATCATTGTGTTGTTTTCCAGCCATAATAGTCCCCCGTTTAGTCAATGGAAGTTAGGTAGTAACGTAGCAAATATGTGTCAATTTTTAGCGATGTGAACAGTTGCTGTAAATTGAAAAAAAATCCTTTATTAGGTGATTTTTTTTGAATGTAAATCAAGTAAGTGGTGTTTTATGTTCAGGCTGATGTTGTATTAAACAATGGGATTCGTAACTATTGATGTGGGTGCTGGTTAGCAGTCTTTAGCCTGTTTATGCCAAGCTGTCCGTTATTTTGTATAAAAAGCGTGGTGATAAATCTGCCATCCGCTTATGCTTCTATTACGGAAAAAATCGACCCATCATTTATACTGTTAGCTCACCCTCGGGAGATTAAATGTGAGTACTAAGTACCTAAAGCGCTTTTTCCAACCCCGTTCAATTGCTGTTTTTGGCGCTTCAGAACGTAAAGGAAGTATGGGTGGTATAGTCTTGCAGAATCTTCTCGACAGTGGTTTTCCCGGAGGGTTGTTCGCTATTAACCCTGAGGAGTATCAGTCTGTATTTGGTGTGCGTTGCTATCGCGCCTTAACTGATCTTCCTGAAATGCCAGATCTGGCTATTATTTGTGCTCCGCCAGAATCTGTGGCCGATATCGTCCGCCAATTGGGTAGTCATCGTGTTAAAGCGGCTATGGTACTTACCGGGGGGTTATCAATATCGGGTAATCCGCGCGTATCGAATTTGGGTGAGGACGTTAAAGAAGCCGCAAAACCTTATGGAATACGTATCTTGGGGCCCGAGTGTATGGGGCTTTTGGTTCCTGGTTCAAAAATGAACGCCAGCTACTCTCACGTTAATATCCAAAAAGGTAAGGTTGCTTACATAGGTCAGTCGGGGTTGCTAGGTACGGCAATGATAGATTGGGCTAATGGGCAAGAAATTGGCTTTTCACACTTTATGACATTGGGTCATGGGGTGGATGTAGATCTTCCTGCTGTCATTGATTATGTCTCTAAAGACCCATATACCCATGCCATTCTTTTGCAGTTAGATCGTATTTCTGGTTCGGCTCGTCGCTTTTTGTCGGCTTTGCGTGCGGCTTCAAGAAATAAACTCGTGCTCGTTTTGAAGTCCGATATTATTTTTGAAGAGGCTAATAAACCCCCTTTAGCCCCAGGTATTCCCGATGAAGATCGAATTTATGATGCGGCCTTGCGCCGAGCGGGCGCTGTACGGGTAGAAACTTCGGATGAGTTATTTCACGCGCTTGAAACCCTGACGCGTATGAAACCATTACGAGGGGAGCGGTTAGCGATTGTCTGCAACGGCATGGGGCCAAATGCATTAGCCACAGACCGTTTATTAAAGCGGGGAGGGTTGCTTGCGCCATTATCTGAGGACACGGTCACTAAATTAAATGCATTGCTCCCTTATGAATGGAATGGCAAAAACCCACTCGACATAAACACGGATGCAACCCCTGAGCGCTTTGCTGCAGTAATCGCTATTTTAGTAAAAGATGCATCAGTCGATTCGGTGCTATGTATTCATGCACCCACACGTCTAGCGCCTAGTTTGGAAACAGCGCAGGAAGTGGTAAAGGTCGCTCGTAAATCCATGCGTAATATTTTAACTTGCTGGATGGGGCGAGCTACCGCTATTGCAGCTCGTAACCATTGTAATTCGGTTAATGTAGCAACATTTATTACGCCTGAAGAAGCCATTGATGCTTTTATGCACATGGTTGATTATCACCGTAACCAAGTTACTATGCGCCAAACACCACCTACTTATGTTGAGCAAAACTCTCAAAATCATCAAAAAGCCGTTGGTTTGTTGGAGAATGCTAAGGCGCAAAATAGAGATTTCTTAACCCACTCCGAAGTGTGTGCTTTATTAGAACTGTACGATATACCGGTACAGAATAGCTACTACGCTGATGATATCAATGGCGTTATAGCGCTGGCGCGTGAATTAGGAGGCTCTGTCGCGGTTAAAGCACTGCACGTTGAAAATGTTTATCCATTTAATTACGACGAAAACAGCCGACAGCGATGGCATGACCTCGCGCAAGATATTTACTCCATCAGTGAGGTAAGGCATGCCACCACTAAGCTTGCGTACCGTATGAGTGAGCGCTTTAGCGAAAGTGAGCTGTTTGGCTTTTGTGTGCAACAGATGAAACGAGGCTTTCAATCTTTACAAATCAATGTGGGCATAACACGAGACCCAACCTATGGGCCGTTGATTGTATTTGGTGCAGGCGGCTATGCGGTCGATGTGCTAGCTGATCGACATGTTATGTTGCCTCCAATGAATATGTCTCTAGCGCTGGAGCTCGTTAAAAGCTCACGCGTTTACCGCATTATCAATGAGCGCAGTTATCAACCTGAGCGTGATGTAGAGCAGTTATGTGAATTGATTATCAAACTGTCAGAAATGGTCGTCGATCTTCCCGAATTAAAATGCTTAGAAATTAACCCACTGCTACTCAACAAGCTCGGAATATTGGCGGTTGATGCATCCGTGTCGCTGGGAGAGCCTTCACGCTTATCTATATCGCCTTACCCCGGTAATTTAGAAGAACCAATTACCCTTAAACGCTCAGGAAGACCTGCTGTTGTTAGACCTATACGGGCAGAAGATGAGCCTGAGCATCTCCTTTTTTACAACCAGCTCAGCCCCGAATCTATCCGCATGCGCTATTTTTATAGCCGCGGTATACCTACACACCAAGAATTAGCTACTTGGACTCAAATAGATTACGACCGTGAAATGGCATTTATTGTTTCGGCTCCTCGTTTAGATGGAAAAGGCCCCGAAACCTTGGGAGTTGTTAGGGCGGTGACCGATGCCGATAATATCCGAAGTGAGTTTTCAGTGGTTATACGTGATGACCTGCAAGGGGAGGGGTTAGGGAGAATCCTAATGTCTAAAGTCATCAAGTACTGTAAAGAGCGAGGCACGCTTTTGCTTGAAGGCTCTACATTGCCAGCCAATAAAGGAATGCAAGGTTTAGCTGCCAAGCTTGGTTTTACCAATGTTTTTAATGCCGAAGATGAAGTCGTAGAAATGAGGATGATGCTAAATGAACCAACAGAAGAGTGGCAGATAACGCGTTTACATCAATAGCTAATAAGAATGCACGAGTGTTCGCGGATGGTGAGTCACTCTAAACACTCATATGTTTACGGTTCTCGTGAATAATAAAGGTTACAAGTTAGGGCAAAACATTTCGTGCAGTGTATGGATAATACGCTTTGCCTTGTCACCTGCTAGCGAATAGTAAATGGTTTGCGACTCTCGCCGTGTCTGTACTAGGCCATCATTGCGAAGAATGGCTAAATGTTGAGATAGGGCTGATTGGCTTAAGTCGACTTGGTTGTTAAGTTCGGTAACCGATAGTTCTTTATTATCGAGATGGCATAAGATCAATAACCGGCTTTCGTTGCCAAGGGCTTTCATGAGTTTGGCCGCTTGCGCCGCGTTGCTTTTCATTAATGAGAGAGCTTCTGGGGTTGAGTCAAGTTCAGTTGTAGCCAATGTAGACTCCATAATTAGTGAATATTGTTATTAGTAAGAGCGAATCAGCGCTCATAAGACTTGACCAAAAGTATGACGTTGATTGTACAAAAACGCCAATATGTACTCAATTATTCCTAACATTTAAGCCTATAACAAATAGCTTAATTTAGACTGTACAAATATAGATCTAGGTCATGAATACGCAATGAACTCATTCACGACGCGGATAATCTAATTATTATAAAAAGATAATTTATCGGTCAGACGACTAACACGGTGAATGCGGTAAAGCGCATGCAGAGAATGGCGAATGCTAGGGAGATAACTCATGAGAAAATTACTAGTTTTGATCGATCCAACGCAATGGATTGATGGTGTATTTCCCGATTACTATCTCAATAAAGTTACCACATTATCACTTCAGCTAGATGCATTAGTTGAGTTGTACGCGGTTGGCTATAGTGGGTCGCTTCATAATGCTTATCGTTTTGATCGTGAAGCAGAAAAACAAGCGATTCAAGGCTATGTAAAGGGGCTTGAGAAACAACTAGTTGAAATATCACAAGTGCTGCTGTCCCGAGGTGTTTCTGTTGGATATGATGTGGATTGGCACAAAGATTACGCGGCAACGATCACAGCTAAAGCTAATCATTTCTCGCCTGATTTGATTGTGGCACCTTTTAATTTGCACAAAGGAAGTTACGTACTCAATCAAGGTCAGTGGAAATTGGTGGCGGAAGTAGAGCAACCCTTGTTAGTGATTAAAGAGTCAGCTTGGGGCAGCCATCCACGTATTCTTGCGGCGATCGACCCGTTCCATCCAGGTAGCCGTTCAGAGTTACTTGAGTTAAAAATTATCGAGGTTTTTAAAAAAATTAGCCAAGCGCTCGTTGCTGAGCAACACGTGCTGCATGCGTTTACGACAATTCCTCAAGCCACTATTTTTAATGAACACGTGACCCTGAATTTTCAAAAGTTACAAGAAGGTATTACCCAGCAGCACAAAGAGGCTCTAGCCGAGTTATTCGAAGCTCAAGCATTGCATGATGCCATTCCCCATTTGGAGCAAGGAGAGTTTCATGAAGAGATTGAAGATCTTTGTCAATCAGCGTTAATTGATGTGATTGTGATGGGGTCTGTGTCACGGGGAATAACGGATCGACTGTTAATTGGTAGCTCTGTAGAACGAATTATGGATTCGGTGGATGCCGATTTATTATTAATTAATGATAAGTAACGGGTAGGTCTACACAGAGGCCCGTTAAGTCTGTTTAATGTGGGCCTCTGCTTTTTACATTAAATATCGAACTCTGCCCACACGGGTGCATGATCGGACGGTTTTTCCATTGCTCGTATATCATAGTCTATGTCGGCATCTGTACATGCCGCTAGTAACGAAGGCGTAACCAATAGCGTATCGATACGTAGTCCACGTTTAGGTTCTAGCTCAAACATACGCGATCGGTAATCAAACCAGCTAAAGCGGTCAGCGCGGTCTGGGTGAATTTTACGGTAGCTATCTTCCAGTCCCCAGCTTAACAGGCGGGCAAACCACTCACGCTCAATAGGCTGGAAGCTCGACTTGCCGGTTTTCAACCACCTCTTACGATTAACCTCGCCAATGCCGATATCTAAATCGGTTGGAGATATGTTGAAGTCTCCCATGACAATCACATGTTTATCATTGGATAAATGAGTGGTGAGGTGGTCTTGTAAATCCTCGTAGAAACGCTTCTTTGCAGGGAATTTGATTTCGTGGTTTATATTTTCACCTTGCGGAAAATAGCCGTTTAGCACAGTAACCAGGTTGCCTTGATCACTTTCATATTGGCCGATAATCATGCGTTTCTGATCATCCTCGGTATCTGTCAAAAAGCCCTTTTGTACACTGATTAGTGGCTTTTTGGTGATGAGGCACACGCCGTAGTGGCTTTTTTGGCCAAAGAACTCAACGTGATATCCCAAATCTGTAATGCTGCTTACAGGGAATTGAGGGTCGTCTACCTTGGTTTCTTGTAAACCAATAATATCAGGCTGATGGGTAGCGATGAGTTGTTCTATTTGGTGGGGTCTGGCGCGGATGCCATTAACGTTAAACGAGATTACTTTCATGGGATGAGTGTCTTACTGTTAGTCAAATTTTGTGCATCATAACATGGCGACGGGAAGTTGGCCGCTCTGGGCGATTTGATTTAACTATCAGGTTGTTAGTTATCTTTGATTGGTAGCTGGAAGCGAGCTAGAGTACCTTTATATGTATTTATCGATCAATAAGTGAAGGAGTAGCGCGTGTCTGCATATGATTATGACCTGTTTGTTATTGGCGCAGGGTCTGGTGGCGTTAGAACCGCTCGTATGGCCGCCGCAAAAGGGGTCAAAGTAGCAATCACTGAAGACCGCTATCTCGGCGGTACCTGCGTGAACGTGGGTTGTGTTCCCAAAAAACTGTTTGTCTATGCCTCCAAATATGCCGAAGACTTTCACGATGCCGCTGGCTACGGTTGGTCAGTTGGTACGCCTAATTTTGATTGGGCTACCCTGCGTGATCGGAAAAACAGTGAGATAGAGCGCTTAAACGGTATATATAGAAACATGTTGGTTAATTCTGGCTGCGATCTTATTGATGGTAGGGGCCGTTTAGTTGATGAGCATACGGTAGAGGTGGGCGGTAAACAGTATACGGCTGAACGCATTTTATTAGCCACAGGGGGCTGGCCTTTCATTCCCGAGTTTCCGGGTAAAGAACATGTTATTAGTTCTAACGAAGTGTTTTATCTTGAAACGTTCCCTAAGCGTGCGGTGGTAGTGGGTGGCGGTTATATTGCTGTTGAGTTTGCAGGGATTTTCCAAGGGTTAGGAGCGAGTGCTACGGTAGTTAACCGCGGTGATATGATTTTACGTGGCTTTGACGATGACATACGCCGATTTGCCGCTGAAGAAATGGCTAAAAAAGGTATCGAGTTCCGCTATGGTATTACCGTAAAGGAAATTACTAAACTCGATAGTGGAGAGCTCAAACTGAACTACTCCGATGGCTCCGAGCAAATCGCTGATTGCGTATTATATGCTACTGGCCGAGTACCTCATGTTGTGGATTTAGGTTTAGAAAACGTAGAGGTTAAGCAGCAAAACAACGGTGCCATCATTGTTAATGACAGCTTTCAAACGAGCGTTCCTTCAATTTACGCGTTAGGTGACGTAACGGATAAAGTGCAATTAACACCGGTAGCCTTAGCTGAAGGTATGGCTTTAGTCCGTCATCTTTACGAAGCAGGTAATCCCGCGGTGGACTACGACTTAATCCCGACGGCCGTATTTTGCCAGCCGAATATCGGTACTGTTGGTATTACCGAAGAGCAAGCACGAGAACGTGGTTTTGATGTTGATATCTACCGCAGCGATTTCCGGGCGATGAAAAATACTTTAGCTGATAATCCCGAACGTACCTTAATGAAAATGATTGTTGATAAAAAGACAGACAAAGTATTGGGAATTCATATGGCGGGTGCGGATGCAGGGGAGATAATTCAAGGCATGGCTGTCGCACTCAAAGCGGGTGCAACCAAAGCGGTGTTTGATTCAACCATAGGTATACACCCAACGTCCGCTGAAGAGTTTGTAACCATGCGTGAGCCGGTTAAATCGTAGCGGTGTAAGTCTCTTAAAAACGACCCTATTCGGGTCGTTTTTTGTGATACTAGCTAAGCATTTGTCATCTAAACAGCGTTACAGTCTAATGCCGCCAATGGTATAGCCTCCGTCAATAGTGATTTCCTGTCCGGTTATGAATGGGGCATCTTCAGATAAAATCCAAGCAACAGTACCTGACACGTCATCGGGAGTGCCATTTCTCCCTAATGGCGTTTGAGCTTTGAGTTTGGCTGAAAGGTCGGTATTGAGTACTTCGTCCGCCATAGGCGTTAGGATGATTCCGGGGTTAATCGCATTCACCCTAATACCGTGCTGGCCTTGCTCAACGGCTAGGGTTCGCATCATCGAAAGTAATGCTCCTTTGGTACCTGCATAAGCCCCCGTACCTGGCATTACGGCGTTAGCGGTCCATGATGCATTGATAAGAATAGAGCCGCCTTGGTCTAAAGCGCTCAAACAATGCTTTATCGTAAGAAATGTGCCCTTGAGGTTGGTAGCGACGAGCGCGCTGATATCAGCTACGTCAGTTTCTTGTAAGGGTTTGAACTCGCCTAATATACCTGCATTGGCAAAAACGCCGTCAAGCTTTCCAAAGTGATTCACTGCTTGGCTTACTGCTTCCTGTACTTCGGTTTCTTGCGTTATATCACAAGTTAATGCTATGGCCGTACCCCCTAATTGTTCGATATCTGTAACCAGTTCTGTCAGAGGTTTCAATCGTCGACCGACGAGAACAAGTTGTGCTCCTTCCCTGGCTAAGCGTAAGGCAGTGGCTCGCCCCATGCCCGTTCCTGCACCTGTTATAAGAATTGTTTTGTGATCAAAGCGTGACGCCATCATGATGTTTTCCTCGATTCGTTATAGCAATGACGATTGTAAATTGATGATTATTTGTTGATAATACCTCTATAACTTCATTGATTATAAAGCGGTAGTTTATAATGGATCTTTTTCGTTCAATGCAGGTGTTTGTTGCGACGGTAGAAAAGGGCTCGATGAGTGCGGCAGCCGCGCAGTTAGGCATTTCTTCAGCGATGGTCGGTCAGCATATAGCCGCTTTGGAAGTGCGCATGAAAACGCGTCTACTGAACAGAACAACCCGTCGGCAAAGTTTGACTGATTTCGGTGCGAATTATTTTGAGCAGTGTAAAGATATTTTGGACCGCATAGCGATAACAGACCTAGAAGCGGAAGCGCAGCAGAGTGAGGCGTTAGGTAAATTAAGAGTCACGGCGCCATCAACGTTTGGGGCAACGGTATTAATGCCTGCATTGGCACGCTACCGAGAGGAATCTCCGCTGGTGGATTTGGATATTGTGCTGACAGATCGTAATGTTGATCTGGTGGATGAAGGGTTTGATTTTGCATTTCGTATCGGTGTCCCGCCAGATAGTCGCCTTATTGCGCGCAAGCTCATGCCTTACACAATGGCTATTTGTGCGGCACCTTGCTATTTGTCGGTTAAAGGTCAGCCGGCTCACCCTGTCGATTTATCGGCCCATGACATGGTTTCTTTTACTCCTGCGGCGGGTTCGGTTTTGACGCTATCTAAAGGAGAAGAGCTGGTAAAGGTCATGCCTAACTGCCCAATCAAAGTAAACAGTGGACATGCTTTGCTAACATCGGCCTTGGCTGGTTTAGGGGTTGTTGTACAGCCTAAGATTTTACTGGCTGCTGCTATAAAAGAGGGGACTTTGGTAGAGCTGTTCCCAGATTGGCAATTAGGCGAGCGCCACGTATCGCTATTGTATTATCGGGACCAACGAATGACACCTAGGATGCGCAGTTTCATCTCTTTTTCGTTGGCTGCGTTTGGATAGGTGTCACCCGTAAAATAGCTGAGTCAGTACGTTAATTAAGCCTGAGTGATATAGCTCGTTTTAATAAGTAAGATGCGGCGTTAAATATAGCTATTTTCAGCGCAAAAGCTCTTTACGAAGTATGTCTGCGCCTGCGGCTAAGGCATTCATTTTGCCTCTTGCTACTTGATGGGGCAGTGGAGCCATACCGCAATTGGTGGATGGGTAAAGCTTGTCAGCATCAACAAATTTAAGCGCTTTTCGAAGGGTAGCTGCGACCTCTTCGGGTGTCTCGATAGTATGAGTGGCTACATCAATAGCCCCCACCATTACTTTTTTACCTCGAATGAGTTCAATTAGATCCATTGGGACATGAGAATTTTGGCATTCTAATGAGATAAGGTCGATATTTGATGTTTGAAGTTTAGGGAATATTTCTTCGTACTGACGCCATTCTGATCCTAATGTTTTTTTCCAATCAGTGTTCGCTTTGATGCCGTAGCCATAGCAGATATGCACAGCAGTCTGGCACTTTAGGCCTTCAATTGCTCTCTCTAAAGCGGCTACGCCCCAATCATTCACTTCGTCAAAGAACACATTAAATGCCGGTTCATCAAACTGGATAATGTCAACACCCGCGGCTTCTAACTCTTTAGCTTCTTGATTAAGAATTTTAGCGAACTCCCAGGCTAACTTTTCTCGGCTTTTGTAGTGGCTGTCATACAGCGTATCAATCATGGTCATCGGGCCTGGTAAAGCCCATTTAATGGGTTGCTTAGTTTGTTGGCGCAGGAATTTTGCGTCCTCAACAAAAACCGCTTGTTCTCGGGTTACCGCTCCTACAACTGTGGGTACACTAGCCTCATAACGGTTGCGGATCTTGACGGTCTTACGGTTTTCAAAATCAACACCACTGAGGTGTTCTATAAAAGTGGTGACAAAATGCTGGCGTGTTTGCTCACCGTCACTGATGATGTCGATGCCGGCTTTATGTTGATCTTGTACTGAGAGGCGCAAGGCATCTTGTTTGCCTGTAATGAGTTCGTCGTTTTCTAATTTCCAAGGTGACCATAATGTTTCCGGTTCTGCTAACCAAGACGGTTTCGGTAAGCTGCCTGCTGTTGATGTAGGTAATAATGTTTTCATGGTTGTTAATGTCTTATATTTCAATGCGTTATTGGGTATATCAAGACTTGTTGTCGAGTGAGTCTTGTAGGTGAATTCATAATTAAGTGAAAGCGGCCGACCATTGTTCAAGCACGGCCTTATACGGCTTAATAAAGTGCTCTTCAGCAAATTTACCTTGTTCATTGGCTAGTAGGCTGCGCTCACTGCGGTCATAAATTATTTGTGTAACCGAATGGTCCTGATTTTTCAGCTTAGGTTGGTAGCATTGACCCGCTATGGCATTCGCATTGTAAATTTCGGGACGGTAAATTTTCTGGAATGTTTCCATCGTGCTAATAGTGCTAATGAGCTCTAGATTCGTGTAATTGTTAAGTAGATCGCCAACAAAATAGAAGGCCAATGGAGCAACGCTGTTTGGAGGCATGAAGTAGCGCACCTGCAAACCCATTTTTTTAAAATACTGCTCGGTTAACGATGATTCGTTAGGTTGATACTCAAAACCCAATACGGGGTGTTGGTTCTCGTTTCGGTAATAGATTTTGCTATCAGATACGCTAAGACAAATGACAGGTGGTTTTTTAAAGTTTTGTTGGTAAGTTTCTGAATTTACGAAATATTTGAAGATTTTTCCGTGCAGATCACCAAAGTTCTCTGGGATGCTAAATTTAGGTTGATCTCGATTATGATCTTGAAGTAAGACGCTAAAATCATAATCTCGGACATATGAAGAAAAATTGTTTCCTACAATGCCTTCAATATATTCATTTGTTTTATGGTCAACTATGTTTGTTTTCAACACTTCTATAGTGGGGAAGGTTTGGCCGTTACCTTCAATATCCATGTTCACAGAAACTATTTCTAAACGAACGGAATAGCGATCCGCGTTGGGGTTGTCCCAATGGGCTAAAGCATTAAAGCGGTTGTTGATCATTCTTAGGGTGTTGCACAAATTTTCTTGGCGACGCTCGCCTCTCGCCAAGTTTGCAAAGTTGGTCGTGATCCGTGTGTTGTTGGACGGACGGTAGTTCTCATCGAAAGCGGTGCTTTTAATTGTGAAAGTAAAGTCTGTGTACATGATATCTGCCCCCTAAATTTGCTGTATAGCTTGTGTTCATTCCTTGCTCTTTCGAGACAGTCTCTGTTATGTGCTGATTGGCTTGGTAGCCCCAATTTCGTGTTAGCCATTGCTCATGGTTAGCAACACACCGCTACGAAGTTAGTAAAGTGCTATAACAGAGGGTTTATTTATACAGGCTAATAAACATGAATAAAAATGTTTTAAATTTAATTAAAATTGATTTTAATTCATGTTGTTGGTTGTTGGTTGTTGGTTGTTGGTTGTTGGTTGTTCGATTTGTGAAGTGACTACTGGGGAGAGGGGGATGTATGGATCAGTTTGAGCAAGTAGCCTTTGTGTGGGGCTACTTGCTCTAGCGCGGGTTGCTATCTGGCTTGCAGGGCGGCGATTCGATCATCTAGGGGAGGGTGGCTGGACATCAGTTCAGCTAGGCCTGTTTTAAAATGACCATTGATACCAAAGGCGTTAAGCTGTGATGGAAGTTGGTCAGGAATCTCATATTCAGCTTTCAAGCGCTGTAAAGCGCCTATCATCCCTTGTTTGCTGGCGAAGTCTGCGCCGGCTTCGTCTGCCCTGAACTCACGACGGCGTGAAAACCAAGCAACAATCATAGATGCAACCAGACCAAACACAATTTCTGCCACAAAGGTTGCTATGTAGAAACCGAATCCTACCCCACCTTGGTTATCACCGCGGCGAAGTAATGAGTCAACAAAGTAGCCTACAATTCGTGCAAAGAACATGACAAAAGTGTTTACCACGCCTTGAATTAATGTCAGCGTAACCATGTCACCATTAGCAACGTGACCGATTTCATGAGCCATAACGGCTCTGGCTTCTTCTGGGCGGAAACGTTGGAGTAACCCAGTACTGACGGCTACTAGGGCACTGTTTTTGTTCCATCCAGTAGCAAAAGCGTTAGCTTGTTGTGCATTAAAAATACCGACATCGGGCATGCCGATGCCCGCTTTGTCAGCCAATTCAGCCACGGTATCCAGTAACCATTGCTCTTGTGGGGTTGAGGCTTTTTTAATGATTTGGGTGCCCGTGGACATTTTGGCCATGGTTTTAGACAAGAACAGGGATATAAATGATCCGACAAAGCCAAACACAGCACAGAATATAAGCAGACTGCTTAAGTTGAGTCCATTCTGATCAAGGTAGCTACCAACGCCTAATAGGCTGAGGGTAACACTAGCAACCGCTATTACGGCTAGGTTGGTTAAAAGAAAAAGGATAATGCGCATAGGTTGTGCTTCCTAACTGTGAGTTATGTGCCTTAGATGTGGGCTCAGAGTAATAGTTTCAAGTTATTGGTCAGTTATTAAACAAGAATGCATTGCGTTAATTAATCTTACGTTAACCGCAGCGGCTTAAGGCTAGGTTTTTAATTCGGTGGCAAATATTATGCTATAATTTTCCCCGTTGAAGTCATTGCTCAGTTGTACCTTGTGCTGCTGAATCGGTCATCAATCAGTAAAGGTGAAGTAGTAAGTTTACTGCTTGTAGAAGTACGAGTAAGCCACATAATAACCGTTTTGTGAGGCTGCATTAGGTTAGGTACAGAATTAGTGAGACACAAAAAAGTAGTCCCGCCGGAGTCTATTATTTGCTTGGATATTGAGGCAAGTGGCTTAGGAAGTCGTTCATATCCAATAGAAATTGCATGGAAACGTTTTGATGAAACATCCTTTGATTGCTTTCTGATTAATCCAGAAACGGGTTATAACTGGAATGATTGGGATGAGTCAGCAGCTCAGGTTCATGGCATAGCCTATCAGGATCTATTAAACCAAGGCATTGATGTGAGAGTGGCTTGTGCGCGTTTAAATACTCAATTAGCCGGCTGCACAGTCTATAGTGATGCATTTGAGTTTGATTACTTTTGGATGCGTCGTCTCTTTGACGCCGCGATGATTAAGCCGAAGTTTCAGCTAGATGGTATTGAGTCGTTGTTGTCGGTTGAGCAATTAGACAAGTATCAGCGAGCATCTAAAGAGTCATCTCGTGAGCACCGGGCAATGTCCGATGTTGATGATCTGCTGTTAGGCCTTAAAAGCTGTTTGCTTTAAGAGCGCTAATGTAGATCTGCATTATTTTACCTAAAGGAGCCTTACGCTCCTTTTTTTGTATCCATTGCTTTTTACGCGTTATGTATGACGCAGCTAAGCGGCTAAACCATCTAAACCTGACTCAAGTTTCATGGCGTCAGCTAATGAGTCAATAATGTCTGAGTTTATGCCAGCCAGAGCAGCTATGTCGCGTGGAAAATGCTCTTGGACGTCTTCTAGGTTTCTGGATTCTCTGATGCAGTCGTTCATGTAGCTTGCCAAGTGTAGAACTGCGCTAAGAGGCTGAGGGGACTCACTCACAAGAGGAGCTTTGTAGTTTTTTACAGCAATGCCTAAATCGGGTGGAAATTTCCACATATCAAGTAATGCTTGCCCGGCATCCTGTGATGTAAAGCCTAGACGTTCGAGTTCAGCTTTTGTGCGGCTGACTTTTTGCTCATCAATCAGTGTTTGGATAGCTTTAGCACGGTTGGGCTGGGCCAAGTGCAATAATAATCGCCCAATATTATGGATAATACCTGTCGTAAAGGCGATGTCAGACTCCACTTGTTTTGTGTGGTCTGCAAACCATCGCGCTAAAGTCGCAACACGGAACGACTCTGCCCAGAAAGATTTAATATCAATGCCATCGACGTCTTTAACAGAGCCAGCGAAGCCGGATGCAATGACAAGGGTTTTAAGTTGCCCCATACCAAGCATAACGGTTGCTTCATCAATGGAAGACACTTTTCTGGATAGACCAAAATGAGCAGAATTAACTAAGCGGAGAATTTTTAAAGATAAGGTTTGGTCTTCACTGACTTTTTGAGCAATCTGGTCGTAGTCAACGTTTGGGTTGTTCAGTGCTTGAATCAGTTCACGAACCACTTCGGGTACGTTAGGCAGTTTATTGGTTTGGTTTAGTAGCTCTTTAATTTCCATGCTCTCTCTCCGCCGAGGAATGACTATATCAAGCGTAGAGCAGGATTGAGATTTAGCAATATTGTTGCCGTTATTTGATAGCCGTTCAGAGTGCGTGCGGCAAGAACTATGAGCAAGGATATGAGCTTGGCATTATGTAAAAAAGGCTCCGAAGAGCCTAATTTAAGGAACGGTATCTTTTGGGTGTAGCGGCGTTATTTATAGGTTTAGCACATATGATTCAATTTTTTCGCGTAGCTCACCATATTGGCCCATTTCTTCAGGCAAGAAGAAGAGCTTATAGTAGCAACGTTCTTTTAGCTGGCCTTTGTTGCCTTTGATATTTTCTTTTAAGTTGGCGTAGGCGTAAGACATCTGAAGGTGAATAACGCGAGTGAAAGGCGGAAGGGTAAATTCGTGATCTTCTAGGTCGTAGCGCTTTTTAGTTTCTTTAATGGTGTAAAAAGAAACTTCGGCAGCATGGTTTAAGTTGAGCAAAAAATTTGAGGTCACCGGAACTAGGTGCTGCCTATCTAGACCGTTGTGTTCCATATAAATACCGCAATTTTTTTTAATTTTAATAAACATACTGATCCCATCCTTATAGTGTGTGGAGCGCCTCTGGACTTATTATATGTTGGTTGATGTGGCTAACTAACATCTCCCTTAACAATAACGAAAAGTCTTGCGAGCAGGCAATATAAAAGCGACATTATTCACGCCGCTTAATATGTGTAGCACAGCAATGTTGCTATTTATTGTTCATAGGTCTTTAAGAAGGTGGCAATCCTATTAACAGCGTCTTCCAAGTCGTCTTGTCGTGGAAGGAAAACAATTCGAAAGTGCTGAGTATCAGGCATGTTAAAGCCGCTGCCTTGCACTACGAGTACTTTTTGCTGAAGAAGCAAGTCAAGCGCAAACTTCTCGTCATTTTTAATAGGGTAGACATCCGGGTCGAGACGAGGGAACAAATAAAGAGCGCCTTTGGGCTTTACGCAGGATACGCCAGGTATAGCATTTAGCATTTCCCACGCCTTGGTGCGCTGCTCGTATAAGCGACCTTCAGGAACGATCAGCTCTTTGATGCTCTGGTAACCGCCTAGTGCTGTTTGTATAGCGTGTTGAGCTGGTACATTGGCGCATAGGCGCATGTTGCTCAGCATGTCGAGCCCCTCGATGTAATCTTTGGCGCGATGCTTTGGTCCGCTAACAATCACCCAGCCTGCTCGGAAACCGGCAGCACGATAAGTTTTAGATAGGCCGTTGAAGGTTAAAAATAATACATCGTCAGCTAGAGAGGCAAGCGAGATATGTTGTGCTTCGTCGTACAGAATTTTATCGTAAATTTCATCAGCAAATATAATTAAGTTGTGTTCGCGGGCTAACTCAATAATCTGCTCTAATACTGCTTTTGGGTACACCGCACCAGTTGGGTTATTAGGGTTAATAACCACAATCCCTTTTGTATGGGGTGTGATTTTGCGGCGCATGTCTTCTATGTCCGGCGCCCAATCGGCTGATTCATCACAAACATAGTGAACAGGTGTGCCGCCCGCCAAACTGACGGCAGCCGTCCATAACGGATAGTCCGGAGCAGGGATTAGCATTTCGTCGGTATCGTTTAAAAGGCCTTGCATAGCCATCACAATAAGCTCAGATACGCCGTTCCCAATGTAGATGTCTTCAACGGTTACATTAGGGATGTTACAACGCTGCGTCTCTTGCATTATGGCTTTGCGCGCGGCAAACAAACCTTTAGAGTCGCAATAGCCTTGTGAGGCGGGAAGGTTGCGAATCACATCCTGAACGATCTCTTCTGGCGCTTCAAATCCCCATGGGGCAGGGTTGCCAATGTTAAGTTTGAGGATGCGATTACCTTCCTCTTCGAGTCGCTTGGATTCCTGAAGTACTGGACCTCGGATGTCATAACAGACATTGATTAGTTTGTTTGATTTGCGGATAACAGACATTGTGTTAGTTCCCTGAGCCCACTATTTCCATCTTTATACAGGCGGGCGAAGTAGAAATTGTAAAAAGGTTAAACATCATACGCTTTTTCGTATTTGAAAAGAACACCATAAAAACGCTAGGATCATAGACTTATGTGTGATTTCTTGGCACTAAATAAGTGCAAAAGGGGTCTATAGATTATCCGAATAAAGTCGCCTTAATGACTTTTTTCTAATTAAGGAGTCATTTTGAAATCTTACCTTTGGCTTTACGAGCATGCGTTGCATCAAAAAGGAAAGGCGCTCGACTCATTGATGCCTGATTTTCTGCCGGATGCCGAATTATCGCAAGTACCGGATAGTCTACTTTTTTCATTAATGTCTAGGCGCATTTTCAGGGCGGGCTTGAAGCACTCTGTTGTAGATGCGAAATGGCCGGCCTTTGAAAAAGCATTTTGGGGCTTTGATCCCGAAAAAGTGGCGTTGATGAGTGATGAACAATTAGAAGGGCTTATGCAGAATGATCAAATCATTCGTCATTGGGGAAAAGTAAAAGCCGCTCGTGCTAATGCTTTTTTTATCTGTGAAATGGCTGAAAAACACGGCAGCTTTGCTCAGTGGTTAGCGAACTGGCCGGTCGAAAACATTGTCGGCCTGTGGGATGTGCTCAAAAAAGAGGGCAAGCAATTAGGTGGTAATTCGGGCCCGTATTTTTTGCGAATGGCAGGTAAAGACACATTTGTACTAACAGATGATGTTGTTGGAGCATTAAAAGCGCAAGGTATCGTGGATCGCAAACCGACAGCCAAACGCGATTTACTGATTGTGCAGCAAGCGTTTAATCAATGGCATCAGGAATCAGGCCGGCCTATGTGCCATATTAGCCGCATGCTTTCTTTCACTGTTGGATAGCAGTGCGGCTATGCTGATTGCTGTGATCAAGTGCTTTAGGTAGCTGGTGTTAATGTCCCTAAAAACTCAGGAAGGCTTTCGGCGATTTGTCTGACTGGTTTTTTGCCCGGATATTCAAGCCATACCGTGCCGTCATCATTATTGACAGTCAACATGCCGTCATCGGGTTCGGTTAGCGCAAAAAATAGAGATAGCGTGCGTTTTTGTTGAGCCTTAGCCATGGCATGACCTATAAGATTGGCGCGTAAGCGTTCTAAGTCGTCCGTGTTCCACACTTGCAAGAGGGAAAGGCTTCCGTCTGGAGCCTTCAAAGCAAGAGGATCTGACCAGTAGCGCGTATATAGATCAACGATGGTTGGGTGTATGTCCACTTCCAAAGCAGCGGATAAACGTTCAAACATATCGGTTGGCTCTGTTTGTCGTGCGGGCTGCCAGCGGGTTTCACTGTCTTGTGTAGCGCTTTGGTTTACGTAGCAAGGTGATGGCCATGCAGTGTCGTAACGAACTGTTGGGAGGTTGTCTTTGTGGTGTGCAAGCCAAAGCGTCATTATGCGATCCAGTTGCTGTTGGGTATTGGAAACCGTCATGCCTACCATATCCTAAATCTTGAAATTATCGTTGTTCGTGATGCTAGGCCACTCTAACGAGCCAACGCACATACTACAAATATTAAAGTTTGTACGATTAGCAGGGTTTGGCTGTAAGCGAGGTTAAGGGTTTTGGAATGCGCAGAGAACAGCTGTTTGATTTAGCTCTATTTTTATTTTTAGTCGCTATCTGATCAAAGTTTCAGCAGCTTTGGTTATTAAATAGGAAGTTGTTAATCGATAGTTAAAAAATGCAAAATATTTAGCGCAAATGTTTGACATCGTTACGAAAGTATTTAAAATGCGCACCTCGTTCAGGGACGTGTCCCAAAACGAAAAACGGAGTGGTAGTTCAGTTGGTTAGAATACCTGCCTGTCACGCAGGGGGTCGCGGGTTCGAGTCCCGTCCATTCCGCCACTTACTAAAACAGCAATGTTCTGGTAAGCGGTAACTGAGTCAGCTAAATGCTTGTTGGTTCAGTCTAAACAAAAGGCACTTGTTAGCGGGCGTGTAGCTCAGCTGGGAGAGCGTCGCCCTTACAAGGCGAATGTCGGGAGTTCGAACCTCTCCACGCCCACCATAATGCGTTACCAAATCTTATCTATTATTTTCTCTGTATTGTTAAATAGCTTCCCTTATTGTCAATTAATGCCTATGTTCAGGTGTTTTATTTGTTTTTCAGTTGCGTGCTATGACAAATCCTACTTTTAATGTTTTGCCGAGCGAGCCGCTCGATGCTTACCGCCGTTTATATGAAGAAACCGAT
The DNA here is from genome assembly GCF_001922575.1 of Neptunomonas phycophila. Lineage (NCBI taxonomy): Bacteria > Pseudomonadati > Pseudomonadota > Gammaproteobacteria > Oceanospirillales > Oceanospirillaceae > Neptunomonas > Neptunomonas phycophila. The sequence goes on from NZ_MRCI01000001.1 coordinate 1,265,737, forward strand.
CTACCATTGAATGTGGAAAGATTGGAGCATGCTTTGTTTTTAAAAAAGCGGCTTAGCGTTTGTGTTGTGCGTGTTGATCAGGTGCATCCACAAATCAGTGGTAACAAGTGGTTTAAGTTAAAGTACAACTTAAAAGCTGCTATCGAGCAGGGGGCTAGCTGTATTATTAGTTTTGGCGGTGCGTATTCTAATCATTTACATGCACTGGCTTATGCTTGCCATTGTTTAGGTTTGCATTCAGTTGGAGTGGTGAGGGGGGAGCCCGTTGATAATCCCATGCTAATTGACGCGAAGGCGTGGGGGATGCGCTTGCATTTTGTCAATAGAGAAACTTACCGGCTGCGTGCAGAACCCGCTTGGCTCAATGCGCTTCCATCATTAGTAGGTGATGGTTTTATATTGCCTGAAGGTGGGAGTAGTGCGTTAGCGGTAAAGGGGGTAGGCGAGTTAATGCAGCAAATTAATACCGTTGAACCCGCTTTGGATTATGTAGTGTGCGCGTGTGGTACCGGAGGTACTTTAGCTGGCTTGGTTAGTACGGCGGCCAAAACGGTTGTGCAGGGCATTCCTGTGTTAAAAGGGGCTGGTTTTTTGCATGATGATGTTAGCGCGTTGCTATTAGCCTCAGGTCATGAGCAAACGGCATCGAAGTGGGAGTTGGATCTGTTCGGCCACTATGGTGGTTACGGAAAAATGAATGCAGAGCATATAGCGGTTATGAAACAGCTGGAGGACGATTTTTCGTTGTTCCTCGATCCGGTTTATACCGCCAAGCTGTTTAGGCGCTTTATGGAAAAGGTTGAAAATGACGACTACCCCGAGGGTTCTCGTATTGCGCTTGTACATACGGGCGGTTTGCAGGGGCGCAGATCAATCACGTAAGTGCTTGAAATCTTTTGTGAACACTAGGATCATGTGAGTAGGTAGGTATATCAAGAGAATAGGCGTATAAATGGACCACTTTCGAAATATCGGCTTGATTGGCCGCTTAGGCAGTAAGCCCGTCATCGACACCATGAGGCATCTTATACGGTTTCTTCAAGATCGTGACTTGCATGTCATTCTTGATGAGCGCATCGCTGATTTAATGCCCGGCCATGGTCAGCAAGTATGCAAGCAAAAAATGATGGGTGAAATATGTGATCTTGTTATTGTGGTGGGAGGGGACGGCAGCTTGTTGGGCGCTGCGCGTTCGTTAGCGCAATGCCATGTCCCTGTTTTAGGGGTTAACCGAGGAAACTTAGGGTTCCTAACCGATATATCACCTAATGAAATTGAAGAAAAAGTAGCCGAGGTGCTAGAAGGTAAGTACACGGTAGAGACTCGCTTTTTATTAGATATGATTGTTAAGCGCGCCGGCGAGCCTATAGGCGAGGGAACCGCGTTAAATGACTGCGTGCTTCACCCGGGTAAAGCAACGCGTATGATCCAGTTTGAGCTATACATTGAAGGTCAATTTGTTTATACGCAAAAATCAGATGGTCTGATTGTCTCAACGCCGACAGGCTCCACGGCCTATGCGTTATCGGGTGGTGGCCCAATCATGCATCCTAAGCTGGATGCGCTCGTACTTGTTCCTATGTTTCCACATACCTTATCAAGTAGACCCATTGTTGTTGACGGTAACAGCGAGCTGAAGCTGGTTATAAGTGAAGAGAACGAAACTTACCCTACCGTATCGTGTGATGGCCAAATTAGTATAAGCCTTGCGCCGGGCGATGTTATTACTATCCACAAAAAACCGCATAAACTGAAACTGTTGCACCCGCTGGATTACGACTTTTACCGAACCTGCCGTGAAAAGTTAGGTTGGGGTACTAAGTGGGGTAATTAGCATGACAGCACGCCGATATGAAGGATACGATCTAATAGGTGATGTGCATGGCTGTGGTTTGAGCCTTCGCATGCTGTTGGCTCGTTTGGGCTACAGTAAAAAGGATGGCGTGTATTGTCATCCTAAGCGCCAAGTAATCTTTATCGGCGATATTGTCGACCGTGGACCTCATATCCGAGAAGCGCTTTATATCGTGAAGGATATGGTGGATGCGGGTCATGCCCAAATTGTTATGGGCAATCATGAATATAATTTGCTGTGCTACTGTACGCCTAAGCCTGATGGTTCAGGCACTTTTCTGCGCGAACATAATCCTCGGCATCGACGTATTTTGCAGGAATCGCTGCAACAACTTGACCCTTATCCAGCGGACAAAGCGGATTTTATGGCCTGGATAAAGGCTATGCCGCTTTTTTTAGAGATGGAAACCTTTAGGGTTATCCATGCCTGCTGGCATCAAGAGCTGATTGATGAGTTCAAAGGAATGATGGGAGGGAATCAAATCGATGACGCTTTCCTATACCGATCTGCGGAACCAGACACTTTTGAGTGGGTCTTAATGGATCGCTTGTTACGCGGAACTCACCTTAAGTTGCCCAATGGCGAGGTCATGGTGAGTCGGGATGGATTTAAGCGGCGCTATTTTAGGACGAAGTTCTGGGCAAATAATCCTCAACGCTACAGTGATGTGGTATTTCAGCCTGATCCGTTACCTGAGCATGTAGCGCGAATGCCTCTTACCGATCGTAATCGCCAAGATTTATATCATTATGCATCAACCGAGAAACCTTTATTTATTGGTCATTATTGGTGTGAAGGCGACCCTCTTCCGCTCACTAACAATATCGCCTGTATTGATTACAGTGCTGTTAAATATGGCAAGCTTGTTGCCTACCGATACGATTATGAAAAAACACTCAGTGCCGATAAGTTTGTATGGGTAGATGTTCGCACCGAAGTGTTAACCAAGACCAAATAGCATTTTATTCAAGAAGAGCTAAATGATTAAAGTTTTTGATGTGCCTTTGTCTAAAGATCTCTCTGGCTTTGCTGAGTTTCTGTGGCAGAAAGAGATACCGCACCGGATTACTGAAGATGAGACTAGTCAGTCTCTTTGGGTGCCGGCTCATATTCCCACTGATCAAATTCAATATATTTATGAACAATGGGAGCAGGGCGAGGATTTGACTACTATTCGGGTGAGGAAGCCTGTTCATAAAAGGTTGAGTCCATCACAGTCTCCAATGACATTTGTTTTGTTGATAATGAGTGGGATTGTCACCTTTTTGTTTGGTTTTGGTGAAAACTATTCGGTAATGCATTGGCTGACAATCACTGATTTTCAGCTCACAGGTCGTAGTTTAATTTACACGCATTTGCTTGAGACGGTTACATCCTTTGAATGGTGGCGTTTTATTACTCCTATTTTTATGCATTTTAGTTTACAGCATATTGTTTTTAACTCGCTTTGGATTTGGGTTGTAGGTCGAAAAATAGAGCAAATTCAAGGTGCAAAGGTTTATCTGTGGGTTGTCGTTTGGGCTGCGATTACATCTAACATAGGTCAATTTTTAATTTCAGGGCCTATGTTTGGGGGGCTGTCAGGGGTTGTATATGCGGTTCTTGCTTATACATGGTTCTGGGATAAGATGTCTGATCGCCCGCTGTTTGGTTTTCCACCTGCATTGATGGTTTTTATGGTGGTATGGTTGGCGCTAGGTTATACCGGACTTTTAGAGTCGCTTGGATTCGGGTCTATTGCTAATACAGCGCATTTGGCAGGACTTGTAGCAGGTCTGCTTGCTGTTCCTTTGGTTAAAGCATTGTTTCGTGTTGCCAAGTAAACTCGTTCACAGGCGGGGCTTTAAGGAATAATAGTCCGTATTTCGAAAGCAGAACCTCGCTTATTATCTGTTAAGATAGGCGTATGTTGAGGAGTATAAAATGACTTACGAAGAGCTGATTTCAAAAATGACGCCTCAGATGCATGCGTCTTTAAAGCAAGCAATTGAGCTGGGTAAATGGCCAAATGGTCAGCGTTTAACAGATGAGCAGCAAGCTATTTGTATGCGTGCGGTTATCGCATATGACCAGACAAATTTGCCAAAAGAAGAGCATATTGGCTTTATCGACCGTACACGACAAGACGGAAAACAACACGGTTCGGATCCGCTCGAGCCTGAAATTTTAAAAATTCTTACCCACTAAGCGAGTTTTAATGCAGTTATTAGGTTCAGGTTCTGTTAGTAAAATGAAAACAACCCTAGCGGAGCCGGTCGAATACCGTTTGCCCCTGGGTGATAGCGAAGTTGCAATGAACCCGTTGCTGTCTAAAAAAATTCATATCCGCTATTTGGGTGCCATCAATTGCACGCATTGCGGTCGAAAAACTAATAAAAGCTTTAGTCAGGGGTACTGTTACCCTTGTTTTAAAAAGTTACCGCAATGCGACACCTGTATTATGAGTCCTGAAAAGTGCCACTTTCAGGAAGGCACATGTCGTGATGCTGCATGGGGTGAGGCGAACTGCTTTACACCCCACATTGTTTATTTAGCAAACTCTTCAGGAGCGAAAGTTGGTATAACGCGTGGTACTCAAGTACCTACCCGCTGGATTGACCAAGGAGCCGTACAGGCTTTGCCGATTTTTCGGGTACAAACTCGCTTACAATCTGGTTTAATCGAACGCTTGTTAGGTGAGTACGTAGCAGATAAAACCAATTGGCGTGCAATGCTTAAAGGGCAAGTAGATGAGCTTGATCTAGCGGTGGTACGGGACGAGCTAATGGCGAAATGTGCTCAAGGTATTGAAGGTTTGCTTGAGCAACATGGCGTTCAGGCGTTACAAGCCATCGATAACGGTGAGGCGATTAATATTAACTATCCCGTTATTGAATATCCGACTAAGGTAGTCACACATAATTTAGATAAAACACCGGAAGTTGAAGGGGTGCTGCTAGGCATCAAAGGGCAGTATCTCATTTTAGATACCGGTGTTATTAATATGCGTAAATACACGGCTTATCAAATTGAGCTGAGTTCAGAGTAGGGGTTAAAGTCAATGTCTCAACCGCAAGTCATCTATTTAAAGGATTATCAGGTACCAGCGTTTTTAATTGACCAAACTGATTTACGATTTGAGCTTGAAGCAACTAAAACATTAGTTAAAGCTCGCTTGACCATGAGAAAAAACCCCGAGAGCCACTCACAACAGCGTGCGTTGTTTTTGGATGGCGATAAATCATTGGTTTTGCATCGAGTTGCAATTAATGACCAGGTGTTGAGTGATAAAGATTACAGCCGCACTGATGATGGTTTAACCATACATGATGTCCCCGACAGTTTTGTTTTAGAAACAGTTACAGAAATTAATCCGCAGGAAAATACGGCGTTAGAAGGCTTGTATCGTTCGGATGGTTTCTATTGCACTCAATGTGAGGCTGAAGGCTTTCGCCGCATTACCTTCTACCTTGATCGCCCTGATGTTATGTCGGTATTCACCACCACCATTGAAGCAGATAAAACAACGTGCCCAGTCTTGCTTTCGAATGGTAACGCTATCGATAGCGGGGACTCTGAGGGTGGTCGTCACTGGGTGACGTGGGAAGATCCATTCCGTAAGCCTGCCTATTTATTTGCGCTGGTGGCTGGAGATTTATCGCATGTTGAAGATAGCTATACGACCATGAGTGGCCGTAAAGTAGCTTTACAGATTTTTGCGGATAAAAAAGATTTAAATAAGCTCGATCATGCCATGACATCGTTGAAAAATTCGATGCGTTGGGATGAAGAGGTCTATGGTCGGGAATATGATCTTGATATTTTTATGATCGTGGCTGTCGACTTCTTCAATATGGGGGCTATGGAGAATAAAGGGTTAAACATCTTTAACACCTCCTGTGTATTAGCCAGCCCGCAGACGACTACAGATCTTGGCTTTCAGCGAGTTGAAGGGGTTGTAGCGCATGAGTATTTTCATAACTGGTCGGGTAATCGAGTAACATGCCGAGACTGGTTCCAACTGAGTCTGAAGGAAGGCTTTACCGTCTTTCGTGACTCTGAGTTTAGTGCCGACTTTAACTCCCGCACCGTAAAGCGTATCGAAGACGTTTCTGTATTAAGAACGGCCCAGTTTGCAGAAGATGCTGGCCCGATGGCGCATCCTATTCGCCCATCCTCCTTTATTGAAATATCAAACTTCTACACGATGACGATCTATGAGAAAGGCGCCGAAGTTGTGCGTATGATCCATACATTGCTCGGGCCGGATTTATTCCGCAAGGGGAGTGATCTGTATTTTGATCGTCATGATGGACAAGCCGTAACAACCGATGATTTTGTTGCCGCCATGTCTGATGCATCAGGTCGTGACTTTACACAGTTCAAACGCTGGTATGAGCAGGCAGGGACACCAGAGCTAACCGTTAGTGATGAGTACGATCCCGCCGCTGGTGTTTATACGCTGATCATCCAGCAATCATGTCCGGCTACACCGGGGCAGAATGAAAAGCTACCCTTCCACTTACCGGTTGCTGTCGGCCTGATTGATGATCAAGGTGCAGATCTGCCCTTAACGAATGGTCAGACAACTCAGGTTTTAGAGTTAACAGAAGCAGAGCAGCTTTTTGAGTTTACAGGTATTCATGGCGATAAGCCGGTGCCTTCCTTGTTGCGCGGTTTTTCGGCGCCGGTGAAGCTGCGTTACCCTTATTCTAGGGATGAACTAGTTTTCTTAATGCAGCACGATAGTGATGGCTTCAACCGCTGGGAAGCATCTCAAAAGCTGGGTGTTGATGTGCTGCAGTCGCTTACCGCGGCTTATCAACAGGGCGAGCCACTGGCATTTGATGCACGATTGAGCGAGGCCTACAGAAGCGTGCTGCTGGATGAAACGCTTGACCCTGCTATGGTGGCTAAAATTTTGACGTTGCCTAGCGAAGCATATTTGTCCGAATTAGTGGATGAAATTGATGTCGATGCGATTCATGCCGCAAGAACTTTCGCGCGCCAACATATTGCCAATGCGCTTGAAGCTGAGTTCATCGCTGCTTACGAGCGTTGCAGCTCCAGCGAGCCCTATTCACCAGACGCTGATAGCATTGCAAAGCGAGCGTTGCGTAATTTGAGCCTTGCTTACTTGGTAGAAACTGAGAAGCCGCAGCACTTATCGTTAGCGCGTACGCAGTTTGATAATGCCGATAACATGACTGACAGCCAGGCAGCTCTAGGCTTGTTAGTGCATTCAAATGATGAAATGGCCGCTAGCGAGGTGCTTGCGATATTTTATGAACGCTGGTCAGAAGAGTCGTTAGTTGTTAATCAGTGGTTGTCTGTGCAAGCGAGTGACCCAAAATTGGGGACGCTCAATAAAGTGCTTGCGCTAATGGATCACCCAGCATTTACGATGCGCAACCCTAATAAAGTTAGGGCGCTTATTTCGGCTTTCGCTATGCAAAACCCAGTTAACTTCCACCAGCTGGATGGATCGGGGTATGCTTTCTTGGCTGACCGTATTATTGAGCTTAATGCACTTAACCCGCAAATAGCTTCGCGGCTTGTAACACCGTTAACACGCTGGAAGCGATACAGTGAGCAGCGTCAGGCGCTAATGAAGAATGAGTTGCAACGCATCATGGACAGCGGTAGCTTGTCGACTGATGTCTATGAAGTTGTTAGTAAAAGTTTGGTTTGATGAGCGCTAGCTTGTGCTACTCTCATACTTGGGATTAATCGTTAAATACTAAAGGTGTAGTAATGGATCGCAAATTATCGTCTAACGATAAATTTAACCTACAGCAAAACTTTCGTCGTTATTTGAAATTTCAAGATCAATACGAGGAAGCAAACGAGGCGGCAAAAACCGCGCGTGCCAGCCGTGTTTGGATCGCGGCTCTCATAGCTCTGCTATTTGCATTGGCGTCAGATTTTTTCATGGGTGCCTCGGCCGCATTGTTTGGTCTTTACTTTTATCGTGTGATGAGTGCATCCATGAAAGTTGGTAGTGCACAAGAAGGGCGTGAAGACACCGAGCGTTGGTTTGCTTCTAAAGGTCTACGTTTTGAAGGTCGTGTATTGTACTTTCGCGATGACCAAATGTTAGATACACCGTTAGATCCATTTGATGACGCATTATATCAATAAGCCGATCTCTTCTGATGTATGTGGGTAACTAAATCATGCCCGTTAAGCGAGAGTATCAAACGCTGACAAAGCGGACACGTATGATGCTGGACGCTCCCGAAAATACCAATGTAGATTTCAAACGTGAAGCTACCGGTATTAAAAGTAGTGATCTGGTGGCCTTTGCAAATTCCCCTACAGGTGGGACTTTGCTAATTGGGGTCGACGAATATACATCAGAAGATGGATTGCAACGTGGCAAAATCGTTGGTTGTGACGTAGATGATAATGCCAGGTTAATGATGATCAACAAGGCAACTGATTGTTACCCAAATGTTGAGATTCAAATATTTATTGAAAACTTAAATGGCCCTCCGCTTATGCGTGTCGAGGTGCCTAGTGGTCATATGCGGCCTTATTGTTCATCTCGTGGCGAGTACACCGTGCGAACCGAGGGGCGCAATCGTGCACTCTATCCAGAAGAGTTATTGCTTATCTTTATGGATAGAGAAGGCGATAAATTTTTGACACGCTTTAAAACCGCGGTGTCTCAATTAGAGGATAAGGTCGGCCATATCAACCAATCGTTAAGTCACGATATGGGTACCGTTGCTCAGCATATACACGACCTTGATAGCCAGCTACAAAAGACGTTAGGTCATGTTGGACGGCTGACTGACAGCTCCAAAAAACGCTCGCGCAATTTATTGCAGACGCTTAAAGATAGTCACGATTCAATAGAAAAGCTGGAGCAGCATCTATTAGCGGAACGTCATTTAGTGGCCGACAATTACCAAAGAGACCAACAGAAGCGTTTGGCGAGCCTAGAAAGTAAGCTAGATGTCTTGTTGGATCGATTAGAGGTACCGTTGCGTGATTGAGTTGTTTAAGGCTAGTCGTCACTGGGTATTTGATTTAGATGGCACGCTCACTAAAGCGGTTCACGATTTCGACCATATTAGGCGAGAGCTTGATATCCCGCCAGCAGAAGATATTTTAACGCATATTCATCGATTAACAGCCGATGAAAAACATCAAAAAACAGAACGTTTGAATGAGTTAGAGCACTTCTATGCTCAACAAGCACAGCCTGCAGAAGGTGTTGAATTGCTGATTCGACATTTGCACAAACGATCGTGTCACCTGGCTATTTTAACGCGCAATACTCGGCCTTTTGCATTGATGTCTTTAGAATCAATCGGGCTGCTATCTTTTTTTGATGAGGCGTGTGTTTTAGGTCGTGATGAAGCTCCTCCAAAACCAGACCCAGCAGGTATTCATTGTATTAAAGAGCACTGGGGAGTTAACGCTGACTCTCATACGCCGGTTGTAATGGTGGGAGACTATCGCTTTGATTTAGCGGCGGGTAAAAGTGCGCAATGTCTAACGATACATGTACATGAGGATGATCAGCTACAGTGGCCTGACTTGACAGATTATCGGGCTAAAACGTTGGTTGATATACATGACTATTTACGCCAGTGAATAGTGAGTTGCTAACCGTTCACTGATTGATCGATTGATTCGTTTTCGCGCCGCACTGCCTTCAACGCGTGGCTATAGACTCTGTTGCGACCGCTTCTTTTCGCTTCATATAATGCGAAGTCTGCTTGTTTAAGTAATAACTCAGATTGGTACCGCAGCGCTTTATCATCACGCTTCTCAATGACCAGCGCCGGAGCAAAGGTGGATGTGCCAATTGACGCCGTGAGACGGAAGGGAGAGCCTTCTATATCTCTTATAATAAGAGCTTCAACGGCTTGTCTTAGGTTTTCGGCAACGCAGACTGCTTCTTTTTCAGAACATGATGGCAGGAGTACGGCAAACTCCTCTCCACCATAGCGAGAGATTAGGTCGGTTTTGCGGAATTGCTCTTTCAGCAAGTTTCCTAACGTACGCAAGGCTCTGTCACCTGTTTGATGCCCATAGTTGTCATTGATGGTTTTAAAATGATCTATATCGACGAATAGGCAGCTTAGTTGTTCTTGTGTGCGATGCGCACGATTGATTTCACGTGCTATGTCATGACTAAAAGCGCGGCGGTTGTGGACACCGGTCAAAGGATCAATAGTGCTCAGGCGCTGTAGGCTTTCTTGGTTAATGCAGTTCTCTATACAAACCGAAATAACCGAGCACAGGTGCGATAAGTAGTCATACCGATAGTCAATACTGTAGCGGTCAGAATCTTGTGCGCCTAAATGTAAACTGCCTATTAAACAATCCTGACGAATCAAAGGTAACATGGCGGCACTAAGAACAAACGGATTGTCAGGGAAGAGTAGCTTCCTCAACCCCGTACTTAATTCGCCAGCTTGTAGTTCACTATTGGGGTAAAGCTCGTTAAGTTCGTCTGGGCGCTTAAATAAAGTCAGTGCTTTGGAATGAGCGGCGGGAATACCGATTAGTAAATCTTTGGCTAGTTCGTCGGGATCAAAAAGATAGAGTGTGACAGCGGATAGTTTAAAAGTGTGTTTAAAATCGGTCAGTAGTAGTGCAATGAGGTCTGATAACTTATTGCAAGCAAGTAACTTGAGCTCAACATCAAAGAAGCGCTTGAGAATAGTCTCATTATGCTCGATACGACGGACTGTCATGCGAATAGTTCGCTGCAGCTCTTCGTTTTGTTTCTGAAGCGTCTTTCTTTCCATTACACTCGTTCGTTTACGGTCATGTGGATGACTTTATTATCGGCTCACGCATAAATAGCTTAAGTGCTATATGGCTAAGCTGTCTCTTTATGTAGACTTAATTTTTAAGTGTGTTTCACCCTGGCTCCCTAAAACGTTGAACAGTATCTTATCAAGGCTAGGTTTCAATTAAATAGGTCGTTAGGTTGATGCGTGTGCCAGTAAAGTATACACCTTCTTCTTGTAGTCGAGCTTTTTGCGTTAGGTAGCGAGGGGAAGCTACCTCAAATGATAACTTTCCTTGTGCATTAATAACCCGATGCCATGGAAGTGTGGAGTCTTCGGGGAGTTTAGATAGTATACGCCCGACCGCGCGGGCTCGTTTGGGGTGCCCCGCTAGTTTTGCAATACTGCCGTAAGTCGCAACTTTTCCGGGAGGAATACTACCAACTGCTGTCCAAACCGCTGTGTCAAAATCAATCATCACTGATGCATCCTGCTGATACTCACGTATTTTATAAACCCATGGTAAAGCATCTTTATTGAAAATGACTATTGCGCGGTGTGGTTGGTGTATTTTTATCGGTATTATTCGGTTTCACTACAACGTTTATGATTAAGTATAGGGGAATGGTGCATGTTATTAGATTTTTCGACGCTGAGTAAAAGTGCGGTCTACCACACATTAACACAGGTCGTCATTCCTCGGCCTGTGGCTTGGGTGTTGTCTGAGCATGAAAATGGAGAATTAAATTTAGCCCCGTTTTCTTATTTCGCGCCTGTGTGCAGTGAGCCACCGTTAATTATGATCTCTGTAGGGTATAAACCTGACGGTACACCGAAGGATACATGTGTCAACATCCAAGAGCGCGGACATTTTGTCGTTCATATTGCGAGTTCAGACCTAGCTGGTGTGATGACGCAAACATCGGCTGTTTTGCCGGCGGGTGAGTCGGAAGTATCAAAAAGTGGCCTTGAAACCACTGACTTTGAAGGCTTTAGTTTGCCACGAGTGCTTGGTCCTAGCGTCGCTATGGCTTGCACGTGTTATAAGATCGACACAATTGGGCCCGGTAATCAGAATTTGATTTTTGGACAAGTAGAGCGTGTTTGGGTTGATGATCAGGTTGTTGAAGTCAGCGATTCAGGGCGCATCAATATTGGCGCAAAAGCTATTGACCCGCTGGGCCGCATGGGAGGAGGAGAGTACAGTACTCTGGGGGAGGTTATCGATATTCCTCGTCCTAAGTAATAAGTCCTTTGCTCTTCTGAGCAGCTTTACCCGGGCTGCTCATCGGCTTTAAAAGGAAGTAGGGTTGCTAAGTCAGACATTCGTTCCTCCATGAGTTCAGCTTCCTCCATTGTAAATCTGTGTACTGCTTCCTTAAAGCCTGGGTGAGCAATGTAATGAGCAGACCATGTTTTGATAGGCTCAAAACCTCGCTGTATTTTATGTTCTCCTTGGGCGCCCGGGTCAAACCGCTGCAAGCCATGTTCAATACAATAGTCGATACCCGTGTAATAGCAGGTTTCAAAATGTAAGCTGTCAAAGTTGTCCAAACTACCCCAGTAGCGCCCATACAGCGTATGGCTGTCTTTAAAACACAGGGCGCACGCCACGTGTTGTTGATCAAGCGACGCGATAAACAATACGAGGCTCTCGGGCATGGAGTTGATGATTTTTTCAAAGAACTCAAGGTTGAGATAACCTTGTTGCCCGCGCTTAAGGTAAGTGAGTTGGTAGCAGTGGAAGAAGGTGCGTAAAAGCTCAGGGGTAATTGCTTCGCCTTCGTATGTACTTAGGCGGATCCCTTGTTCGGTTACTTTGCGGCGCTCGCGCTTAACGTTTTTTCGTTTGCGAGAGCTAAATGTCGCTAAAAAGTCATCAAACGTCTTAAAATCACGATTAAACCAATGATACTGAGTGCCTAAACGACTAATAAAAGTATCGGTGGGCAGTGCTGTGTGGCTTGCTTGCGTAAAGAAAAGTCCATGCCACGACGATAAACCCTGCTCGTTACAAATGTGAGGAATAATCTCGCTAAGCAGAGGCCCCGCCAGCCCCATGAGTGTCTCGGTAGCAAGTTGGCTTAGTATGCGAGGGCCTGTTACCGGTGAAAATGGGATGGCTGTTAATAGCTTTGGATAATAATCGATTCCGTTTTGATGATAGGCATCAGCCCAGCCCCAGTCAAAAACATACTCTCCGTAAGAGTGGCTTTTCTGGTACATGGGCATCACCGCGATACGTTGATCACCATCAAAGATGCTTAAATGCATAGGAAGCCAGCCGGTTTTGGCTGATACCACGCCGCTACTCTCAAGAGCGGCTAAAAAAGCATAACGGGTAAACGGGTGATCATCACCGGCAAGCGCATCCCATTGTGCCTCTCCGATTGATGCTATGTTGTGCGATAATTCAACTCGGTAACTCATGGCTTGGTGGTATAATCTCGTAAAATATAATTAATACAGATAGTTAGTCGTGTAAGTTGATGAGAGTTAACGCATCTAATAAACGATTAGTGACTGATGTAATATGTTCTTTAGCCTACTTAGTTTGCTCGCCCGTACGGTATATCTAAGTATTGTGTCTCAGTAATATACTGATGGAGATCTAAAATGGATTCCCTTGAACTTGATTTTTCGCTCGATGCTCGTCTAGACAATGATTGTATTACGTTGGGTGATTTCCCTTTATGTCGTCTATTGCTGATGAACGATAGCCAGTATCCATGGTTAATTTTAGTGCCACGTCGTGCCGGAGCAACTGAGATCTATCATCTGTCAAAAGAAGATCAGCAGCAACTGATGATTGAATCTTCTGAGGTGTCGGAAACACTGGCGGACGCTTTCGGTGCACGAAAAATTAATATGGGTATGTTGGGCAACATTGTATCGCAATTGCACGTTCATCATATTGTACGCCAAGAGTCTGATCCGGCTTGGCCGGGACCTGTATGGGGCAAGGTGCCTGCTATTCCTTATACAGCGGAGCAGCTAGAAGAGGTAGGCGAGAAAGTTAAGTCTATGCTAAGCGGGGAAGTTGCTTTCACAACCCCGTAAAATTAGGTTGTGCAGCCGCTGTATCGTTAGTGTAATTCAGGTATAATTCGCGGCTTTATTGAGCCTCGATTTCATAGATGCTCTGCTTATTACCGCAATTGCATGTTTTTGGTGTCGTTAGCAGAGTATCCGGTACAGAAGAATAGGAACCATTGATTATGCGCAGCCATTATTGCGGCGACCTGAGAAAAGAACACATTGGTGAAGAAATTACCCTATCTGGGTGGGTTCACCGTCGTCGAGACCACGGTGGAGTTATCTTCCTAGACGTACGCGATCGTCAGGGGATTGCTCAGGTGGTATTTGATCCCGATCGTGAAGAAAGCTTTGCTCTGGCTGATAGTGTTCGTAATGAATATGTTATCGAAATTAAAGGTTTGGTGCGTAATCGCCCAGAAGGTACAACTAATTCGGATATGCCAACAGGCGAGATCGAAGTGCTGGGCAAAGAATTAGTGATCCTGAATAAAGCAGAAACTCCGCCTTTCCAACTGGATGACCACCAGAATGTCAGTGAAGATGTTCGCTTGCGTAACCGCTTTATCGATTTGCGTCGCCCGGATATGCAAAACAAACTGCGTTTCCGCTCAAAAGTTACGTCTGAAATACGTCGCTTTTTGGACGATAATGGTTTCCTAGATATCGAAACACCTATCCTGACCCGCGCTACTCCAGAGGGTGCTCGCGATTACTTAGTACCTAGCCGTACGCATGAAGGGCATTTCTTTGCTTTGCCTCAGTCGCCTCAATTGTTTAAGCAATTGCTGATGGTGTCAGGGTTTGATCGCTACTATCAAGTGGCTAAATGCTTCCGTGATGAAGATCTGCGTGCTGACCGTCAGCCAGAATTTACTCAGATCGATATTGAAACATCCTTCATGGATGAAGAGCAGATCATGGGCATGACCGAATCAATGATTCGTAAACTGTTCAGTGAGCTTAAAGGCGTCGATCTAGGTGAGTTTCCACGGATGAGCTATGAAGAGGCAATGCGCCGCTTCGGTTCTGATAAGCCAGATTTGCGTATCCCGCTTGAATTAGTTGATGTAGCAGACTTGCTACAGAATATAGAATTTAAAGTGTTTGCTGGACCGGCTAAAGATCCAAACGGTCGAGTGACGGCGCTAAAAGTACCCGGTGGTGCTTCCCTCACGCGTAAAATCATCGATGAATACACTAAATACGTGAGTATCTACGGAGCGAAAGGCTTGGCGTGGATTAAAGTTAACGAGCTTGAAAACGGCGCGAATGGCCTGCAATCACCTATCGTTAAGTTCTTAGGTGATGACATTGCAATGCAAGTTGTTGAGCGCGTTGGTGCCCAAAATGGTGATATCATTTTCTTTGGTGCCGATTCTGCGAAGATCGTCAGCGAAGCATTAGGTGCGCTACGTATCAAAGTGGGCATCGACATGAACTTGCTTGAAAAAGAGTGGGCTCCATTGTGGGTTGTTGATTTCCCAATGTTTGAAACTAACAAAGATGGTTCCGTTTCAGCATTACACCACCCATTTACTGCACCAAGCTGTTCACCAGAAGAGCTAGAAGCTAATCCGTTAACTGCATTATCACGAGCATACGACATGGTGCTCAACGGTACTGAGTTAGGGGGTGGTTCTGTGCGTATCCATGATCAAGAGATGCAGAAGACCGTTTTCCGTGTATTGGGCATTACTGACGAAGAAGCGGAAGAGAAGTTTGGCTTCTTACTCAACGCTCTTAAATACGGTGCGCCTCCACATGGTGGTTTAGCATTTGGTTTAGACCGTTTGATTATGTTGATGACAGGCACTGAATCAATCCGCGAAGTAATTGCGTTCCCTAAAACGCAATCAGCGGCTTGTTTGTTGACTGATGCTCCAGGAGTAGTAGGCAATACTCAGTTGCGTGAGTTGAATATCAAGTTACGTAAAAAAGACGAAGTTTAAATTTCCCTTAAGCTTTAGACTAAACCCGCTTTATAGCTTGTGCGCAGCATAACCTGTGAAGTGGGTTCCTTTCCCTTTATGTACTATCTATTGTAAACGTACAGTTACTCGATAAAACTAAGTTAGAGGTCATCCTATGGCAGGCCATTCTAAGTGGGCAAACATCAAGCATCGCAAAGCTGGTCAAGACGCTAAGCGAGGCAAAATTTTTACCAAACTCATCCGTGAACTTGTTGTTGCAGCTAAAGAGGGCGGCGGTAATCCTGCTGATAATCCTCGTTTGCGGGCTGCTATCGACAAATCTCTCGGCGCTAACATGAAGCGCGACACTATTGATAAAGCTATCCTTCGTGGTGCTGGTGGTGCGGAAGGTGAAAATTACGATGAGTTGACCTATGAAGGTTATGGTTCTGGCGGTGTCGCTATTCTAGTTGAAACCATGACCGATAATGTGAATCGCACAGTTTCACAGGTTAGAGCTGCGTTTTCCAAGCATGGTGGTAACTTGGGGACGAACGGATCTGTTTCGTATCTTTTCGAGAAAAAAGGGCAGATTAGTTTTGATGAAGGCGCCGATGAAGACGCTATCATGGAGGCGGCTTTAGAGTTAGGTGCAGATGATGTTGTGACTAACGAGGACACTAGTATTGATGTGTTTACGTCTACAGCCGACTTTATGGATGTAAAAGAAGGGTTAAGTAAAGCGGGCTTAGAACCAGTGCATGCAGAAATAGCGATGATCCCATCGACAACAGCTGATCTTGATGTGGAAGGTGGCCGTAAGATTTTGCGCTTACTGGATGTGCTCGAAGATTTAGATGACGTGCAAAATGTTTATCATAATGCATCGATTCCCGAAGCCTCTATGGAAGATGAGGCCTAAGCAGCCTTTACTCATCACGGGATAGGTTGATAGTGCTTTTTTTCCTTCCTGATAGTTTAAGCCGAGTAGTTCTCGGCTTTTTTTGTTAACGGCACTCATAACACGGTTTATCATCAAGGCTATTGTATGATCATTTTAGGTATCGATCCTGGCTCCCGCATAACAGGCTTTGGTGTGATTAACTCTGTTGGTTCGCGTAATGAATATGTTGCCAGTGGCTGTATAAAAATTTCGGGTGACGAGCTACCAGATAGGTTGAATCAAGTGTTTGATGGCGTAAATGAAATTATACGAACGTATTGCCCTCAAGAAATGGCAATTGAGCAAGTTTTCATGGCAAAGAATGCTGATTCGGCGTTAAAGCTTGGTCAGGCTCGCGGCGTAGCCATTGTTGCTGGAACACAAAATCAACTTCCCGTTTATGAATACGCGGCTCGGTTAGTAAAGCAAGCGGTGGTAGGGAAGGGCTCAGCTGATAAAGCTCAAGTCCAGCACATGGTCATGCAAATTTTAAAACTTCCAGGTTTACCGCAAGCCGACGCGGCCGATGGTTTGGCAATCGCTTTATGTCATGCCCATACGCGTGTGGGCCTTGTTAAAATGGCAGGGGCCAAAGGTCACCGCCAAGGGCGTTACCGCTAACGTCTGCTATCAGCTTCCCCCTAAAGCAACCTGCTTAAATATGAATATATGATTATGATAAATACTGTGGATTACAATTTACTGATAGGCATTGCAGAAATAGTGGGAACGGCTGTGTTTGCCATTACCGGCGCTATTGCCGCACAGGGTAAACGTTTAGATATTTTTGGTGTGGTTGTCTTAGCTATTGTGGCCGCTGTAGGAGGTGGGACAGTGCGGGATGTCATTTTGGATGCTTCTCCCGTATTCTGGGTAGCCAATAATACCTCTTTATATGTCGCGATAGTTTCGGCAATCGTAGCCTTTATCGCTTGCCGCTATTTGAGTTATCCACGACGTCTAATGCTGATTTTAGATGCCGCTGGCTTGGCCTTGTTTGTCGTGCTTGGAGCCGAGAAAGCGCATTCTCTTGGTATGTCTCCATTGATTATCGTTGTGATGGGTTGTATTACCGGCTGTGCTGGAGGCCTGATTCGCGATATTTTAACGCGCGAAATTCCACTCATATTACATGCAGAGCTTTATGCGACATGCGCCATTATTGGTGCAAGTTATTATGTGTTACTAGCTGATCACCTTGAGCATAACTTATTAGCCTTGAGTGCTATGTTGATTATCTTTGTGTTACGTTTAGCGGCAATCTTTGGTGATCTGAGTTTGCCAAAATTTGTGATGGCTGGGCATAAGTTAGAAACACCGGAAGAGGCGCGTGATCATTCAATACGCTAATGCCAGTATTTCACACAGGTGATATGAGTGAAGGGAATTAAACGGATTTTAGGCCGCATAATACGTAAATTAGTTCGTTACATGTGCTTCACTGTTGCGGCGGTTTTACTTTTTTTTGCCTTAATGATCGGCTTATTTCGTTACCTAGATCCGCCTACCAGTGCATTTATACTCAGTGAAAAAGTGACACTGGAAGGGGTTAACACTCAGCAGACGTGGGTTGATCTGGATGACATGTCTTCTTGGATGCCTTTAGCTGTTATCGCTAGCGAAGATCAGAAGTTTCTACAACACTGGGGCTTAGATACACATGCCATAGCAGAAGCGATTAGTGATTACCGCCAAGGCGATGGCTTACGCGGTGCGAGCACGATATCGCAGCAAACGGCTAAAAACCTGTTTTTATGGAATGGACGCCAGCTCATCAGAAAGGTATTTGAGGCAGGTCTGACCTTAGGGCTTGAGGCGGTTTGGCCTAAATGGCGGATTATGGAAGTGTATTTAAACATAGCTGAGTTTGGGAAAGGCATTTATGGTGTAGAGGCTGCTAGCCAGCACTATTTTGGAATACCAGCTAAACGACTTAACCAAGCTCAGGCTGCGCGATTAGCAGCCGTTCTGCCTAGCCCTAAGCGTTATAGCGTAAGCAACCCTTCCAGTTATGTTTTGCAGCGTGTGCGCTGGATCGAGCGTCAAATGCGCCAGCTAGGAGGCGTCGCTTATGTCGCACCCATTATGGAGCAAAAGCAATAATTACCAGAACAATGTATTTTAAATACGGCTGTGCTCGGCGCTAGATATTTTCTTGC
This sequence comes from Neptunomonas phycophila, assembly GCF_001922575.1. NCBI lineage: Bacteria > Pseudomonadati > Pseudomonadota > Gammaproteobacteria > Oceanospirillales > Oceanospirillaceae > Neptunomonas > Neptunomonas phycophila. The sequence continues at coordinate 1,284,375 of NZ_MRCI01000001.1, forward strand.
ATGTAGATTTCAGCGGGCACTAGCACCGGTGCAAATCTAGGCTCAGATCGATTGCTCAGTGCTTTACTAAACATCTGGATTGTTTGGTGTGCTAATTTGTCGATTGGCGTCGAAAGCACAAGGTCGACATAGCCATCGGTGAGGGCTTGGCGTGTTTCAGGCATGAGCTCGTTACAGACCACCACTAAGCCTTTTCCGCGAGGCTCCGCGCGCAAGCTTCGCAGCATCCCCTTAACACCACCGCCAGCACTATATATGCCCACTAAATTTGGATGATCGGCCAGCAATTGAGCCGTGGCTTCTGCGGCTAAGCGCTCATCATCTAGATTGATAATAGAGGGTAAAAGAGTAAAGCCTTGGTTTATTTCTCTAAAATAGCTAATAAAGCTAATTTCTGCGATTTCCTGATTATGGTAACGATGAGTGCCCAATAATATGCCAATTTCGCCCGGCTGCTTGGTTAGCCGCGATAAGGCCCAGGCTGCACTGCGACCAGCTTTACGGTTATCTAATCCAATGTGGCTTGTGCAGTTGTGGTTAGATAATTCAGATAAAAGTGTAATGACGGGTTTGCCTGAGGCTCTGATCTCATCAATTTTCTGATTAATAATCGAGTGGTCTATGGTGACAATGGCAATTGCATCAGCGGTTTGATTGGCCAATGAGAGCTGTTCATTGATAAATGAAGGGCTAACTTCATCCATAAAGATTATGTCAGCTTCCCAGTGAAAAAGTCGTTCTTCGCTGATCGCTTGCTCGAAAGCTTGTCCGAACGCTTGATAAAAGAAATCATTGCTTCGCTGCAATAAAATAGCTATCCGTTTATGAGGGCGGGTAGCCTGATATCGTTGTTTTAGCAAACCGGCGGCGTGGTAGCCAATGTCTTCTGCTGCCATTAACACGCGTTGCGCGGTCGCTTCTCTTACGCGCGAACGGCTGTTGAGTACGCGGTCTACAGTGGCAGCGCTAACGCCTGCTGCTTTTGCTAAATCATGAATGGTTGGGCGTTTGGACATATTTATGAATCAGAAGTGTTTTCAGCTTCTGGGTCTTTGTAATTATAGAAAAGTACCCACACACAGTAGGCTGTGACTCCTGAGGCTATAATTCCCCAAAAAGGTTGCCCTGTTAACCACTCGACCGCCGCCCATGCAACACAGAAGAGAGTAACTGCAACACGACGCCACATAGGCCGAAAAAAAATTAGATCGTTATCTCGCATATTGCCTCTCGGTTTGATCGGAACATATTGAAAGCTCGTACGCACATAAGCTTGGGTAGCCACCATAAGTGTAACAGCCTAGGTGCATGATCGCACCGTAGGCTGCGATTGAGCTATGGTTGAACTATGGTTGATAGTTTGCCAGGTTGCTGGGTACGACCAGCTCAAAAGGGATCCAAATTTGTTTTTCAACAGGCTCACTCGCTGCTAAATTAACCGCTTTTTCGATAGCGACTTCACCTTGTCGAGTTGCATTCTGAAACACGGTTATGTCTAGGACACCGGCTTTCATTGCAGCTAGGCCATCCGGCGTGGCATCTATACCGGCAATAACAATATCATCCATGTCACGGCCGCTTGCTTTTAAAGCTTGTATAGCACCAATAGCCATTTCATCATTGTTGGAAATGACCGCATCAAATTCGATACCCGCTGTTAGCCAGTTAGTCATTAAATCGTGTGCATCAGTACGCGACCAGTTGGCTACCTGTTTTTCGGTAATCGTGATGTCATTGCACTCAGGTCTTTGAAGTACTTGCATGATATCTTCAGTTCGAGTGTGAGCCGCATGGTTGGACAATGGCCCCATCATGACAACTGCTTGGCCTTTGCCGTTGAGTAAGCGGCAGACTTCCTCGGTTTGCATAGTGCCTGAGTCCAGTTCATTAGAGCCTACAAATGTCATCCCATCTGGGAGGCTGTTAAGGTCTGCCGGTGGGTGGTTAATGTATATCAGTGGAACATTAGACTCAGCAGCCATATTGGTAATCGCGCTGGTGGAATCTCCATCGACGGCATTTACTATAATGACATCGACACCGCTGGCTATAAAACTTTGAACTTGATTCAGCTGTCGGCCGATATCTAAATTCGCATCTTCAATTTGCAAATCGATGTCAGGTAATTGCGCTGCCTTGCTCTTCATCCCATTAAGCAAAATGGTAAGAAACGGATTGTCGAACGATGTCATGGTAATGCCGATTTGGGTGTCAGCCATCGTGCTGCAGGATAAGCTGATTGCTGTTACAGCGAGTCCTTTTTTAAACCAGTTATTCATATTCTTCTCCTTGGTATTAATAACGGCGCGGGTTCTCCTCAGCGGAAAGTTCCCCGGCTCCGTTTTTTACGGTCTCATACAATATGTAAAGGTTGTAGTGTGCTCATTGGGCCTTCCGTACCAAGCGGAAAAGCAGTAGATGCATTTTTACAGGCTTTAACATGAGCTGTTCCCGCGTCGCTTTTGCTCTGTAACTAGAGTTAAGGAAACCTATATTGAGTTTTTTAATGAGAGTCATGGAGCAAATCCGATTGTGCTTGTTGTTATTTTTTTGGGCTGCTCTCGAAGGCAAGCCAGTCTAATTTAGAATTTTTATTCTTTGTTTGCAATCTTTGGAAAATAAATTTTATTAATTGGAGAGTCTTCTCTCTTGTTTGTTGGGGGCTAGTAGATAGGTTAGGTAAGCCTGCATGGGCATCGCTTACGATTAGCTTAGTTTTTATGGATTAAATTAATCTTGACATTAGGTTTTAAAAATAAGATTCTGGAAAAAATATTCCAAAAAATTAAAAATAGAATTTATTTTTTATGTGATGACTAGGTTTAAAAAATAACAGGTAAGTGTTGCTGTTGTGGCTACGTTAGTTAGATTGCTCGGGCATAAGTGAAGCGTCGGGAAGAGAGCTTCAAGGCTGTTTACCCCATAAGCTTATACAGTTGTTGCTCTTATTTTTAGAAAATTTGTTCTATTAGAGTATGATATGTCTACTATAAGTAATAAATAAAATTAGTAGAAAAGCGAGCGAACTATGCTAGATAAGGCCCCAGGATCGTTGTCTGATCTTAAAACAGCGATCACTGAACAGCATCCGAAACTGAGCAAGCGTTTACGTCAAGTTGCAGAGTACTTGCTGGAACACCCGAATGAAATTGCATTTGGAACCGTAGCGGTTATTTCAAAGAATGCAGGTGTTCATCCATCAACATTAGTGCGCTTTGCTAATGCCTTTGGTTACAGCGGCTTTAGCGAGATGCAACGCTTGTTTCAGCAGCAATTAATAGAAGAGGCTCCGAGCTATCAAGAGCGGGTAAGAATTGCTCGTGAGGAGCTGGGGGACGAGGGAGATGATACTCCGGTTCAATTGTTGGGGCATTTTGTTGATGCCAATGCACGTGCATTACAACATTTAGCGGATATCACACCTTCAGAAGACCTTGATCGCGCCATTGATATATTAGCCAATGCTCAATCAACGCATATCGTTGGTGTGAGGCGCGCTTTTGTTGTGGCTAGTTATATCTCGTATGCATTACGTCATATTGATCGTAAAGCCTACTTGATCGATGGCGTAGGTGGCATGTACCGGGAACAAGCAGGAACGCTGTCGCACGAAGATGCTTTGATCGCTATTAGTTTTCACCCCTATGCGGCTGAAACTCAGGATGTAGCAAAAGCAGCTGTCGAGAAAGGTGTTCCCTTAATTGTAATTACCGATAGTGAAATCAGCCCGTTAGCCTCAGAGGCGTCGGTGTGTTTTGTCGTGAAAGAAGCCAATGTGCATTCATTCCGTTCGCTATCGTCATCTTTATGTTTAGCGCAAACCTTATCAATAGGGTTGGCATATAAGCTTGATAAGCAGCAGGCGTAACGGTTTTTCCAAGCGCCTGCGTAAAGGAGAATAAAAAAATGATAAACCTTTGTGTATTTGGTGCTGGCCGAATTGGATCTATTCATACCGATAATGTGGCATTAAATCCTGATGTAAGTATTCGTTATGTTGTGGATGCTTTTCCTGAAACGGCTAAAAAGTTAGCGGATAAATACGGTGCTAAGGTTGTTAGTACAGAAGAGGCGCTAGCTGACCCTGAGCTGCACGGTGTGATCATTGCCAGCTCTACTAATACCCATGCCGATTTAATCGAAGCGTCAGCGCGTGCGGGCAAAGCTATTTTTTGTGAAAAGCCCATTGATTTGGACATTAAGCGTGTTCGTGAGTGTCTCGAAATCGTGGAGCAAGCCGGTGTAATTTGTTGTATTGGTTTTAATCGCCGCAGTGATCCGCAGTTTGCAGCCATTAAAGAGGCTATCAAGAATGGCAGTATTGGTGAGCTCGAAATGCTTTCACTAACGAGCCGCGATCCATCACCGCCACCGGTAGAGTATATAAAAGTTTCGGGTGGTTTATTCCGTGACATGATGATCCATGATTTGGATGTCGCACGTTGGTTGCTTGATGAAGAACCCGTAGAAGTATTTGCAACCGCCAGTTGTTTAGTCGATCCCGAAATTGGGAAAGCAGGTGATGTAGATAGTGCGCTGGTTACTTTAAAAACCGCCAGCGGTAAGTTGTGCCAAATTAGTTGTAGCCGTCGCGCTGCTTATGGATACGATCAGCGAGTCGAGGCGCATGGTTCTAAAGGTATGGCGCAGATCACTAACCAGCTTGAGTCAAATTTGGTTTTGTCAGGGGATAACGGTGTGGTTGCTCAAAAACCACAACATTTCTTTTTAGAGCGCTACGAAGCGGCTTATCGTATCGAGCTTAATAATTTTGTGGACTGCATTAACGGCAAGGCTCAACCAGTGGCGAATACACATGATGGTGTTCAATCTATCGTGCTTGCGGATGCGGCGCTGGCGTCATTAGAAACCGGCAAAGCGGTTATCTTATAAGTGAGGTATTTATGTCACGACTTCTTTCAAAAGCCATCCAGCCTGATGCCGATGGTTGTATCCAGCGTGTTACACCGGAAAAAGCTGGATGGCAGTATGTTACCTTTGAAGCGTACCAATTATCTAAAGGCGAGACGCTAAGTTTACCCACGCTAGATAAAGAAGTGTGTCTAGTGTTGGTAACAGGAAAGGCGAACGTAAAAACAAAAACTGATGAGTTTTTAGATATCGGCGAACGTATGAGTGTCTTTCAGCAACAAGCGCCTTACGCCGTTTATGTGCCTAACGACGATCAGCTCAGTGTAACGGCTACAACTGACCTAGAGTTGGCCGTCTGCAAGGCTCCGGGTTTTGGTAATTATCCAACGCGTCTGATTACGCCTGATATGTGTAGCTATGAAACACGTGGTATCGGTACAAATCAGCGGCATGTCTGCAATATTCTGTTTGGTAATCTGCCAGCGGATAGTTTGCTTGTATGTGAGGTCATTACGCCGGATGGCAATTGGTCGAGTTACCCGCCACATAAGCATGATACCGATAATGCGCCGCATGAAACGCATCTAGAGGAAACCTATTATCACCGCATAAACCCTGAAAGTGGTTTTGTTTTTCAGCGTGTGTATACCGATGATCGCAGCATTGATGAAACAATGAGTGTGGAAAATCATGGCGTTGTTATGGTGCCTAGAGGTTACCATCCTGTTGGTGCACCACATGGTTATGACTCTTATTACTTAAATGTCATGGCAGGACCCTCTCGTAATTGGATCTTTCATAACGACCCTGATCACGAATGGATTATTGAAGCGGACAAAGAAAAAGCAGCTAGTTGAGCGCTGGAATACTAGCTACAAAAAAGCCCTGATATCAGGGCTTTTTTTATGAGCGTTGGGAGCAGTGCACATGAATTAAGCGTTAGGTGCAAGATCCATTGTGGTGACCTGAGTTGGCTTTTTCAGGCGCTTGTAAATGGTTAGGCCTAAAACGGATGCCGCGAGTATTAACGTAATCAAGTTAGCTAGGATCATTGGAAGATCCTGAACAATCAAGCCATAGACCAGCCACATTGATACACCAAAAGTAAAGATTGAATACATGTGTAAAGAAATACCATCGACATTACCCGTACGAATGATTTGAATCACTTGAGGGATAAATGCTGCGGTTGTGCAGAAAGCTGCAATCAGGCCGATCAGTGTTGTTTGTTCCATGAGAATACCTCTTTGTGCGTGGCACAACAGACTCCCCGAGCTTCAGTCGGATCGTACGTTAATTGTCTAAAAACTTCAGGGTCAGACACCTAGGATAAGGTGCTGTGAGGTCGTTAATTATTAAAGCGAATTGTAGTGTCGCTTTAGTAGGGGCGCAATATACATTGTATAAATAATGCACGATTTATTTTGAAGAGTCAGAGGGTATAGATGAGTAAATCTAAACAGTCGGTAAAGAATAGATAGTTAACGCCTTAATCCAGTAATTACAGAGGGTTAAGGCATCAAAAATGGTGTTGGTTACTACTTAAGATGACGGCCTCCATCAACATGGAGTGTTCTTCCTGTGACATAGCGGCTTTTTAAAAGGTAATCGACAGCCTCAAGAATCTCATCTGTACCGGGTGCTATTTCCATGAGTGATTTCTTAAGTGTTTTGGCGCGATATGCATCATCATCGTCATCATTAAACATAATCATCGCAGGGGCGATGGCATTCACTTTAACACGAGGAGCGAGCTGGGCAGAAAATGATAATGTCATATTATCGAGAGCCGCCTTACTTGCCGCATAGGCGATGTGCTTTTTGCTGCCTTTGCTGGCTACATAATCAGTCATATGAATAATGTCGGCGTGTTCACCACTATAGGCGAGCAACTTATCTGATAGCAAACGGTTGATCTCATAAGGAGCCCCCGCGTGTACTTGCATCATTTTCTGAAAAACAACTTCAGGCGGCAAGTTGCTGCTTTCAGGGATCCAATCAGAGGCGTTATGGATAATGCCTCTGAGTGATGGGTGCTGCTCGTCTAATGTGTTGATTAGATTCAGTACGGCGGCTTGATCATATAAGTCGCAGCAATAGAGTTCTGCGCCTTGGGCCTTTAACTCGTCTATTGATTCATAATGTGTACGGTAAGTGCCAATGATGGGCTGGCCTTGAGCTAATAAATGTTTGGCAATAGCTAAGCCGATACGTTTACCTACACCCGTAATAAGAATGGGAGCTTGCGGATTAGATTGAGTCACAATGTTTCTCCAAGGTGAGGGATACAGAATCTGCAAACCGCAAAGCATGGGGCTTGTCGATCGTTACGGCAGCAAATTTGACCCAGTGGTGTTCTGTGCAAATCTCTAACACATCAGCTACGAGTTTTTCGAGCAATAAGAATCGTCCGTCTTCGACATGCTTAATAATTTTTTTTGTGACGGTTTTGTAGTTAAGAGCGTCTTGTACGTTGTCGGTTTCATAAGCATTTTCGGCAGGATAATGAATAACAATGTTAATAATGACATCCTGCTGTTTTTCGCGCTCTTCGGGGTTAAAGCCAATATAAGTACGTAAGCGTAGGTTAGTAATGCGAATAATGGCATTACTAATTGATGGTGTTGTGTTGGAAGCGTGTGGCATTTTTTATGGCTCTTTGGTTGACGCTAGTGCATCCAGTGCTCTTTGACGGGATGCTTTCAATTCTACAATAGGCTCAGGGTAGTGTTGTCCAAGCTCGATATTAGCGCTGTTAAGCACCTCAACTGGGGCTTCCCAAGGCTTATGTATGTATTTATTCGGTAATGCGCTTAGCTCAGGGATATACGTGCGTATGTATTCGCCTTGAGCATCAAACTTTTCACCTTGGAGTACAGGATTAAAAATTCTAAAGTAGGGCGCGGCATCAGCACCGCATCCTGCTATCCATTGCCAACTGGCACTGTTACTGGCTAAGTCAGCATCTACAAGCGTATCCCAAAACCACGCTTCACCCAAGTGCCAATGATGGAGCAAGTTCTTAACGAGAAACGATCCCACAATCATACGAACTCGGTTGTGCATATAGCCGGTTTGCCATAGCTCGCGCATACCGGCATCCACAATAGGGTAGCCTGTTCGGCCTTGTTGCCACGCCTTTAGTTCAGGGCTGGTGGACTCTTTTTTCCAAGGGAAGGCGTCAAACTTTGACTGTAGATTTTTCCAAGTAATCTCAGGGTTGTGGTACAGCAAATAATAAGAGAATTCCCGCCAACCTATTTCGCTTAAGAACGTATCTAGATTTTTCTCATCACCAATAGCGGCACCCGTTTGCAGCGCTGAGTACCAAACAGTATTGGGTGATACTTCACCAAAGTGTAGCGGTGCAGATAGGCGAGAAGTGTCCAGTAGAGCGGGCTGGTCCCGTCCACTTTTATACTGTTGTAAAGACTGATTTAAAAAAGCATGTAGTCGATTATTTGCACCTGTTTCGCCAATTTCCCAGTGCGGTGCAAGCATGTCGTCCCACTTAATTTTAGGCTCAAGCGCTAGACTATTGAGTGTTTCGCTACTTGAGAGTAAGCAATGCAGCGAGGCTTCATCAAGCGGTGGTTTAGCCAGCGGCTCACGTGGAGGGACCGCGTTTAAACACCCTTTACGATAGTAAGGCGTAAATACTTTGTAAGGGGTTTCATCTTTTTTGGCTATTTGCCAAGGTTCCCACAAAAGCGAGCCGTTAAAGCTGTGTGCTTCAACTGATAGTTCTTTTTTTAAAGCCTGTTTGATCTGTGTGTCACGCTGCATACGCCAAGGTTCGTAACAGCGATTCCAATAAACGCCTTTGACGTTATTGTGCTGGACTAACTTGAGCAAAATGTGGTGCGCGTCACCTTTATAAAAATTGAGCTTATTACCCAATGAGGCATTTAATGAAGAAAGAGAATGGTGCAGCCACCAGCGGCTTGCGCTACCCATGGCAGGCTTTGAGTTTACATCATCCAGAATATAGACAGGAATAACTTGCCCAGCATCAATTGCTGCACACAAGCCAGGGTTGTCAGCTAAGCGGAGGTCTTGCCTAAACCAAAAAATTACAGGCGCTTGGCTCATACATGGTTCCTTAACCCTAGCGCTGCAGGGTAGGGCTCCAGGTATCGCTGCGCGCGGATATAATCACTTCCGTCGCGTTTTATATAATGGTGCAATAGAGTGACAGGTGTTGTTAGGTTAACTTCGCCGCGTTGATATTGTTCGATCACATCAGCAATATCTTGTCGCTCTTCGCCGGGAACCGTCTTTTTGAGGTAACCCAAAATATGAAGTAACACATTGCAATGCGATCCGCGTTTAGCCGGGTGCTCGATTGCTTTCATAAACGTGGTTTGATATTCCACTAGCAACTCATCAAGAGGTTCATTGGCAGCTGTTGCTAAGCGTTTTCCAAGTGATTTGTAGGCCTGTTGGCTATGAGCCATTAATAGGTATTTGTAGCTGCTGTGATATTTAAGCAAGTTTGCGTACGTTGGTTGGGCGAGCACTTCATTACGAAAATGATAATGCGCAAAAACCCTCATAATAAAGTTCTCGCACAGGTGCACGTCATTCAGACGGCCTTCTTCTTCAACCGGTAGTAACGGGTATTTTTCCATTAACGCCTTGGTAAATAAACCGCGTCCACGCGTTTGATGTGGATGGCCATTTTCTTGGTAAATTTTAATCCGTTCTAGTCCGCAGCTGGGCGAGTTTTTCATTAATATATATCCATCTAACTCGCCGCAATTTTCAACTTTGTTTTGATATCCCTGAATAAACTGCTCGGTCAGTTCACTAGTAGGGTCATTAGTAAAACGTAAGACAGGGTCGTCCGGATTACCTGTTAGCCGCATGCTAGGCCTGGGTGTAGGGAAGCCCGCGGCTACCTCTGGACAAAATTTAACGTAATCAAAATAGTTCGCAAACGTTTTCATGCAGAGTTGAGATTGACTATGCCCACCGTTAAAACGGACGTTATCACCCAATAGACAGGCGCTGATACCCACAGGGATTTTATAAGAAGGTACGGGTTGCGTGTTTCTGTGTGGCATGTTGTTGTCCTTAAATCACATTATCGAAATGTACGTTCCATTACTCTGTATAGATCATAGCAGCTACTTTTTTGATGTATTGGAATACCTCTTCTACGCTTATTTTAGAATAGCTAAAGATTTTTAGTGGCTGGTCGTTAATGTTTCATTCATAAAACTTTGGAAGACATGGCGTGTTAATTTGACGTTGAGGCCTCCCTTAATGCCAAAAACGTTCATGGATGGGCTGATATGAAAAACTTACAATTCAAAAATAAACTGGTTTTGTTGATATCAATTCCGCTCATTGTTAGCGCGCTACTGATTGCTGATGAGCTATCTCAGGCGTGGGTTAACGCCGTGGATAGTGAAAACCTAGTCGCAAATATGAGCTTAACCCGCATGAACAGTGAGCTGGTCCATGAGCTACAAAAAGAGCGAGGGGCAACGGCCGGGTTTATCGGTTCTAAAGGCCAAGTCTTTGCCGCTGCTTTATCTGAACAAAGGGCACAAACGGATATCGCCAAAAGCCAGTGGGAAGCTTTTATTATTGAAAACCCGATTGATGATGCAGAGCAAAAAGAGTTGGCTCACTATGTACAGTCCGAGCTAAAAACGCTAGCGAGTGTGCGTAACAGCGTTGATAGTTTGAATGTCTCTCTTAAAGACGCATTAGCGTATTATACAGGGATCAATAAATCGCTTTTGACGTCAGCTGAAATTACCGCTCGTGAGAGTAAGGATGTTGAACTAACACGCTACTCCATTGCTTATTCAAGCTACCTTCAAAGTAAAGAGCGCGCAGGAATTGAACGTGCGGTATTAAGTAACGTATTCGGGGCGGATAAATTTGCACCTGGTTTGTATTCTCGTTTTATCACATTAGTGACGGAGCAGGACACTTACATGCGAACCTTCAGTGGGCTTGCTAAACCGTCGATGATAAAAGATTTGTCAGCAATGGCATCAAGCTCCTCTGTGAAAGAAGTTATGCGTTTACGCGCATTGGCTAAAGAGAAGGAGGCTGATGGCGGGTTTGCTGTGGATGCAAAGTATTGGTTTTCTCAAGCCACCGACCGTATAAACCAACTTAAAGTAATGGAAGACGCCATTGCTACCGACCTAATAAATATAGCTAAATCACATGAACAAACGGCTTTTATCAAGCTGGTTATTTTGATTGGATTGTTAGTTTTAATTCTTGCTAGCTCGCTTATCCTAACCACCAAAATAATGAAGCAGCTTAACCGACAAGTCCGTTCGTTAGTCGAGGTAATGAAGGCTGTAATTGATGAGAATGATCTCACTAAACGTGTAACCGTTTACAGTGAAGACGAGTTAGGGCAAGTAGCGATAGGATTGAATAAAACGCTTTCTAATTTTTCCGATTCAATGTCGCGTTTAGGGCAAAGTTGCAACACCTTGGTTGGGATTGCTAAAGAGACAAGTGACGTGGCAAACCGCAGTATTGTTAAGCTTGTTGCTCAGCAACAAAAAACAACGCAAGTTGCCGCTGCTGTTGAAGAGTTAACATCGGCCGTTCAACAAGTGGCTGGGAATACGCAGCATTCGGCGGAACAGGCAAATCAGGCCAGTGCCATTGCACACGAAGGGCATGATGTTGTGAGAGCGTCAGTCGAGTCGGTAAACCAGTTAGCAGGAGATGTTCAACAACTGAGTGACCTTATCAGTAAATTGCATGCCAGCAGTATTAATATCTCTAATGTGGTCGAGGTAATCAATAATGTATCAGATCAGACGGGGCTACTTGCTCTTAATGCGGCCATCGAGGCTGCGAGAGCAGGGGAGCAAGGCCGTGGTTTTGCCGTTGTGGCGGATGAAGTTCGAACGCTAGCGCAGCGTACACAGACATCCACTACCGAGATCGCCACTATTATTCAAGACTTGCAAAGTGAAGTCGAGGCTGCTTTTACTCTGGTAGAAGCTAACCATGAGAAAATGACGCATACCGTTGAGCGGACCAATAACGTCGAACACTCATTAGAGCAAATTGTGTTATCAGTTAATGAGATCACGAATGTGGCGAACCAAATAGCCAGTGCTTCAGATGAACAATCCCACGTTCTCAAAGATGTGTCGTCAAGCATTACTGATATAGACAGTAACTCAACTGAAATTTCCTCGGCTGCAAGTGAGATTGGTTCTGCCGCTGATAATTTGTTGGCGATGGCAAATCAATTAGAAAACATGGTGAAAGCGTATCGAGTATAAGCAGTTTTTGCGAAGCCGTGTGCTTTAAATAGATTAGGAGAAATAGCGGTAACATTAACGATGAGCTTAGCTGCTTCATCGTTAATGTTCATTAGCCTAAGGTTTGCGTGGGAAAGGTTCTGGTAATGCGAATATCGCTTGTTGCCGTTTGATCGGGCAAATAAATTCAAGAGCATAAGCAACCAGTTGTAATCCCTGCCTGTTTTTATTGTCTTTACCGTATTTAGGATCACCCATAATTGGATGATCAATTGAAGCTAAATGACGGCGTATTTGATGGGTTCGACCGGTTTCGAGTGTGATATCTAGTTCGCTTGTATCTAACGTTTCCTCGTACGCGATGCGCGTGACATGCGTAATAGAGGGCTTACCATCTAATGGAGTGTCGATCGTTATCTTCTCGGGTGCTTTTCCTTTGACGATGGCTCGGTAGCGTTTAGTGATCTTGTGCTCTTGAAACATGTTGGATAGTACAGCTGCCATTTTCTTGTTGTGGGCAATTATCATTAGGCCACGCGTTTCACGATCTAGCCGATGAACTAAAAAGACCTCGCGCTTCATACCCAATTGAATTTCTGCAATACGTAAGATGGACATATGATCGCCAAACTGGTTGCCTTGCGACATGACTCCTGCAGGTTTAAACCAGACCGAATAGCCCATACGGTCTTCAAGACATGATACTTGAGGGGCTTTCAAGCTAAGCAGCGCCGCATCATAGTGTAACCCTAATACTTCGCCGGGTTTGACCGCTGTTTCGGCTCTGCGCAATCTCAGCGTTTTTTTTCCACGTTTGATTGTCACAGCCCCTTTATTCATTGCATCTTTAATGCGGCCTTTAGGTAAACCTGAAATAGTTGCTAGTAGTTTGCAGGCGCTAGGTGAGGCTTCTGTTACGGTGTGGTTAAGCGTTAGCTTCTGTAAATTAGTCATTATTTTTTTGCGCCCACAAAAGAAATTCTCGATTCCCATCACCGCCGGTAATAGGGCTTTCCATATAACCAAGCACCTTGAGGTTGAGCTCTTGGCAGGTTGTGCGGATAACGTGCTCGACTTGCAAGAAGAGGCTCGCGTCTTTAACTATTCCGCCTTTACCTATCCCGGCTTTGCCTACTTCAAACTGTGGTTTAACTAACGATATTAAATGACCGTTGCTTTTTAGTAAGGGCGTAAGCGAGGGGAGAATTTTAGTTTGCGAAATAAAGGACACGTCCATCACTGCAATATCAAACCCTTTGCCACGAGGTAGAGTATGCTCTAGTAAGTCTGCAGGAAGGGATCGGGCGTTCATCCCTTCGTAACACGTAACACGCGGGTCATTGCGCAAGCTCACATCCAATTGGTCGTGTCCTACTTCGATACCCACAACAGCTTTTGCGCCGTGCTGCAGTAAACAGTCGGTAAAACCGCCAGTAGACTGGCCTACGTCAATTGCGACTTTGCCTGTTACCTCAATTCCAAAATCCGCGAGTGCACCCTCCAATTTGATAGCGCCGCGCGAGACGTATTTATCCGGTTGAGCCGTTACGATAAGTTCACAATCAGGAGACACTTTAAGGCCCACTTTGGTAAGTGGCTGTGTGGTTGTCCCTGTTTTTAGGAGGACATGGCCTTGTTTGATTAAGCGTTGGGCGTGGGTGCGCGTTTTGGCTTGTTGGCGTTCTACTAAGAGAACATCGGCTCGTTGCATTAGACTAAGATACCGCTCAGTAAATAAGTTAAGGTGTAGGGACTGGGATGTTAAAGGATTCTTTGACTTCTTCCATCACAATATAACTTTTTGAATTCTTAACGCCGGGTAGGGTCAATAGCATATCGCCCAGCAAGGCTCGGTATTCCGACATGTCTTTGATGCGTGCCTTAAGCAAGTAGTCAGAATCACCCGATACAAGATGGCATTCCATAATGTAGGGTAGTAGGTTAACTGCGCGATTAAATTTTTCGAATGCATCTGGGGATTGGTAGGATAAGGATATTTCAACAAATACCAGCATGGTGTATCCCATTGCTTCGGGGTTGAGGCGTGCGAAATAGCCTTCAATGAAGCCGTCTTTTTCAAGGCGTTTAACGCGCTCAATACAGGGTGTTGTCGATAAGCCGACTTTGTCCGCAAGATCGGTATATGAGATACGACCTTCCTTTTGAAGTGTAGTTAAGATATTCCGATCAATTCGATCTATTTTTCTCATGTTATTTTTCTGTTATGGCTTTGTTTTTTAGTTGAATGAGCTGAATTATACATTAAATACGATATTTATTTTTTGAGAATTGGGTTTATTCTAGCATTATATCTTGTTTAGGTTCTGGGGCTTAAAAATGAACATAATCGTACTGGGAAGCGGCGTTGTAGGTGTAACTACAGCCTATTATTTAGCAAAAGAAGGTCATGCAGTTACCGTGGTTGATCGTCAGCCAGCAGCGGCATTGGAAACCAGTTACGGTAATGCCGGCCAAATATCACCGGGCTATTCATCGCCTTGGGCTGCACCTGGCGTACCATTAAAAGCTATTAAATGGATGATGCAGGACTTAGCGCCGCTTCGCGTCAAACCTTCTCTGGACCCCGTTTTTCTAAAATGGATGTTTCAGATGCTCCGCAATTGTTCACAAGATGCGTATCGTATTAACAAGTCTCGCATGTTAAGAGTAGCTGAATACAGCCGTGATTGCTTAAATGAGATCACCGCTGATAACGCTATTGATTATGATCGCCGCTCTGGCGGTACCTTGCAAGTATTTAGGTCGGATAAACAGGTCGAAGCAGCACAAGCTGACATCGCTATTCTGGAAGAGTGCGGTGTGCGCTATGAGTCATTGAGTCAGGCTGAATGTGTCACTGCAGAACCTGCATTGGCCCATGTCAAAGAAAAAATAGTCGGCGGCTTACGTTTGCCGGGTGATGCTACTGGCGATTGTTTTAAGTTTACTCAAGGCCTCGCAGCGGTTTGTGAATCATTGGGTGTGGTTTTTAAATACAATACAGAGATCGAATCTTTACAGCACACAGCAGGCAATATCACAGGTGTGAAGCTGAATAACGGCGAGCTAATGACAGCTGATCGTTATGTGGTGGCATTAGGGAGTTACAGCCCTATGCTACTTAATCCACTCGGTATTAAATCGCCTATTTACCCTGTTAAAGGCTACTCATTGACCTTGCCGATCATTGATGAATCGCGCGCGCCGGTTTCCACTGTCATGGATGAAACTTACAAAGTGGCGGTCACCCGCTTTGATGATCGTATTCGTGTAGGAGGTACTGCCGAGCTGACTGGTTACGATTTGAGCCTGAAGCCTGATCGTCGTAAAAATGCAGATTTCGTGGTAACGGATTTGTTTAACGGTGGTGGCGATCTAGAAAAAGCAGAGTTTTGGACAGGCTTGCGCCCAATGACTCCTGACGGCACGCCAATGCTGGGTGCTACTCAATATGGCAACCTGTTCTTGAACACCGGTCATGGTACATTGGGATGGACGATGGCGGCCGGATCTGCACGTTATGTCTGCGATGTAATGACAGGCCGTACACCGGATATTGATCCTGCGGGATTAGGTGTAGAAAGGTATAATTAACAAACCACTGGAGCGCACTGCTACGAAAGATCTTAGCGTGTGTCTCCAGTGATTATTCTACGTAATGTATTTTTTAAATTAGTTTAGATATTTTAAAAGGGGAGTTTTTATGAACCGTAGCACTATCTCTACAGACAAAGCGCCAGCAGCAATTGGTACATACTCACAAGCGGTTAAAGCCGGTAACACGGTTTATTTTTCGGGGCAAATTCCTTTAGTGCCGGAAACCATGGAAATGGTTACTGAGTCGTTTGAAGCGCAAGCTGTTCAGGTCTTTGAAAACTTAAAAGCTGTAGCAGAAGCGGCAGACGGTTCTTTGGCTGATTTTGTGAAAATTACTATTTTGTTATCTGACCTTAAATACTTCGGTCAAGTGAACGAAATCATGGCGCGTTACTTCTCTGAGCCTTATCCTGCTCGCGCCGCTTATGCAGTTAAAGCACTGCCTAAAGACGCAGACATCGAAATTGAAGCCGTTATGGTTACAGCTAACTAAGCAACGCTTAGTGTCACAAAGGTGGTTAAACACCACCTTTGTTTATTCTTGTCACTATATTTTCCTCGTTAAACTACTACGCTGAGTTGGAGTCATCATGGGTCGCGCTGCACGTGCTGTTATTAACCTGCCTGCTATTTTAAACAATTACCGTTTGGCTAAGTCTTTAGCCGCGGGGGCCAAAGCTGTGGCCGTCGTTAAAGCTGATGCCTATGGTCATGGTGCTACACGCGTGGCCCGTTTTTTAGAGGCGGACGCTGATGCGTTTGGTGTGGCGTGCATCGAAGAAGCAATGGAGCTGCGTGCAGCCGGTATCAAGAAACCTATCCTTTTGCTGGAAGGTTTTTTTACAGCGGATGAGCTGCCTGTCATCGCAGAACAGAACTTCTGGACTTCATTGCATCGTGCCGAGCAGGTAGAGATGATTCGCAACACGGATTTGTCGACACCGATTAATGTATGGTTGAAAATGGATTCGGGTATGCACCGCTTAGGTATTGAGCCCGAGCATTTTGCCGATACCTATCAGCAGCTTTCGAGCTTATCTCAGGTTAACGAAGTGGTCTTAATGAGCCATTTGGCGTGTGCAGATGAACTAAATTCTTCCCATACGCGTCATCAAATTGATACTTTTAACTCGGCTGTTATTGGTATTGATGCTCCTCACAGTATCGCTAACTCGCCCGCCACCTTGGCTTGGCCAGAGCTGCACCGTGACTGGATTCGTCCTGGTCTGATGATGTATGGGGCTTCTCCTTTTTCTGAATCAGTTGAAGCCGCCTCTCAGTTGCAGTGCGCTATGACCCTAGAAACAGAAGTGATTGCTATTCACACGATTCAGCCGGGTGAGTCCGTCGGTTATGGAGCAACCTTTACTTGCGAGCGAACCACTAAAGTAGGCACGGTGGCGATTGGTTACGGTGATGGTTACTCACGCCATGCAGGTAGCGGCACACCGGTTTTCGTTAATGGTCAGCGTACTCATATCATAGGACGTGTTTCGATGGATATGTGCACAGTCGACTTGACTGATTTGCAAGATGTCTCCGTGGGCAGCCGTGTTGAGTTATGGGGTAGTGAGTTAAGCGTTAACGAGGTGGCAGAGCACTCAGGGACAATCCCTTATACTTTGTTCACCGGTGTAACCAAACGTGTGCCACGCATTTATATTGAATCTTAATGACTTACTTGATTAAAGGCAGTAGCTAATTTAGCTTGCTGCGTTGTTGGTGTTGCTAACTCACTAAGGCGCCTCGTTTATCTTCTGATAAAAACGATACTAAAAAAGCACTCATTCAGATTGGCGCGTTTAATAAAGATATTGTTAAGCGCCCTAATGATATAAAAAGACCGCCAACGTGCGGTTTTTTTTATGGTTTCTTATATACTTCAATAACGTTTGTATGTTGTTTGTTGGGTTGCTGTAAGGTGGGTAATGTTTAGGTTTCGAAAACCAGAGCGTAGAAGTACGCTAGATGTATGGATCGCTTGTGGGTTCTTTCTTGTAGCCTATATCGCGGCAGCCTTACTTGATTTGAATGATAGCTGGCGTCTGTGGACACAGCCATTTCGCATGATCGGGTTAGATGCGCTTCCTATGGCGTTGGCTATTACGGTAGGTATCGTAGTGTGGTTTGCGTGGAGGCGTTGGCAAGAAGGTGAAGAAAGCCGATTAGCTTTATCCGAGACGGTTGAGCGTCTCCAAGTGGAGGTAGAAGAGCGTAAGCACGCACAAGAAATCGCTCAAGTATTATCCGAAACCAAAAACGAAGTACTCGATAACGAGTATCAGCGCTCAGAGCAACTAGCCCAAGTGAGCAAGATGGGTGATTTTCTCGCGGCGGCTTCGTCGCCTGAAGAGCTTAAAGAAATCTCCGCTAAATGTTTACGCAACTTGCTGCCGCACTTAACAGTGGGAGTCATGTTTGCTGATAAAAGCTTCTCGCGCTGGCAATTGCATTCTGCTTGGGGCGAGCACCATGAGCGTATACACCCGCATGTAGATGCTGAGCAGTGTTGGGTTTTGCGTCGAGGGCAGCAATATGCCGACCAATCTAATACGCAAACAATGCTCTGTAACGAGGCTAACGTAACTGAGTTAAAAACCGTTGCCTGTTATCCTATTTTCTGTCGAGAAATGCAGTTTGGTGTTCTGCACATACGTTCTGCCGAGTGGCAGGAGCATATTTTAAGTGCCGAAGAGGAAAAAATGATCGTCGGTGTATGTAACACCATCGGCTTACATTTTTATAATGCTCAATTACGTGCCGAATTAAGTATGGCGTCTAACCGAGATGAGCTAACCGGATTATTAAACCGCCGCGGGCTTGGTAATACGCTAAAGCGTGAAATTACGGCGGCTGGCCAGCAAGGGTATAAAGTAACCGTGGCGATGATCGATATTGATCATTTTAAAGCTTATAACGACACCTATGGCCACCCAGAAGGGGATAAGGCCCTCAAGTTTATTGCAGAGCAGCTAGCTTCAAATCTGCGTGCTAGGGATGTGGTAGCGCGTTATGGAGGGGAAGAATTTATCTTGGTGCTGCCCAACACGACCAAAGCGGAGGCTTACAAGAAGCTCAAAGCTATGTTGGTATCTATTAACAAGGCCTCTGTCAGCAGCAGTGAATGCTGTAAGCCAATCACGCTGTCTATTGGTATTGCCACCAGCCCGGATGATCAGACCGATGAAGAACGGCTCGTTAAACTGGCAGATACGGCTTTATATGCTGCTAAAAAGCGTGGCCGTAACTGTGTTATCCCCTATATTTCTCCTCATGCGAATAATCGTATTGCTACAACCCAAGCTTAGAAAATCTATCATCACATGATTTTATACATCGCAGAAAAACCGAGTCTTGGACGAGCAATTGCGGACGTGCTGCCAAAACCGCATAAAAAAGCCGAAGGCTGCGTGATCGCCGCCAACGGTGATGTGGTTAGTTGGTGCATAGGTCACCTATTAGAGCAGTGCGACCCTGATGCCTATGATGAGCGTTATAAAAAATGGCGTGAAGAAGACCTACCCATCGTTCCTGATCAGTGGCAATTGACACCCAAAAGAGAGACGCGAAAACAGCTGACTGTATTGAGAAAGCTAATAAAAGAAGCCGATCAATTAGTCCATGCGGGGGACCCAGACCGCGAAGGGCAATTGCTGGTGGATGAGGTTATTAGTTATCTCAAGGTGCCTGCGCAAAAACGTAATGCAATGCTGCGCTGTTTAATTAGTGATTTAAACCCGCAGGCCGTAAAGTCAGCACTGGCTAAGCTTCGCTCTAATCGAGATTTTATACCGTTATCTACGTCGGCGTTAGCACGCTCGCGTGCCGATTGGTTGTATGGGATGAACATGACGCGCTTATGTACCTTGCGAGGGCAGCAATCAGGCTATCAGGGTGTGTTGTCGGTAGGGCGCGTGCAAACCCCGTTATTAGGCTTAGTTGTTCATCGTGATCTTGAGATAGAGAACTTTGTCTCTAAGCCGTTCTATGAGGTTTATATTACCTTAGAAACAGGTAAGGGTGAGCTATGCAGAGCCAAATGGAAACCTAGTGAAGCTTGTGCTGACTACATGGATGATGAAGGGCGTGTTTTGTCTAAAAAACTAGCCGAAAACGTAGTGGCTCGGGTTAAGCATAAGCCAGGTATTGTTGTTGAGGTTAAAAATGCAAAGAAAAAGCAACCCGCACCTTTACCTTATAATTTATCATCTTTGCAGATAGATGCGGCTAAGCGTTTTGGTATGAGCGCTAAACAGGTGCTTGATGCTTGCCAGCAACTATACGAGCGTCATAAATTAATTACCTATCCTCGGTCGGATTGTCGATATTTGCCCCTTGAGCATTGGAAAAATGCTACTCAAGTGGTCTCAGCCATTAATCGGTCATGTGATTCGTTGGCGCAAGCGGTCAGTGGAGCCGATACCTCTATAAAAAGTAAGGCATGGAATGACTCGAAGGTGAGCGCCCATCATGCCATTATCCCCACGGCTAAAGTGCAGGATGTCTCTAAGCTTTCAAAGAGTGAAGCCCAAGTTTATGAGTTGATTGCTCGCCAGTATCTAATGCAATTTTATCCGCCATTTGAGTACGCCGAGAAGCAAATTGATACCGAAGTTATGGGTGGGCTGTTTATTGCGAAACAAAAGGATACGCTGGCTGAAGGCTGGAAAATACTGTTGCCCAAGCGCACCCGTGCAGAGTCGTCGCCTACAGGGCAGGGCGTAGATACTGTTGATGGTGAGCCCTCATTGGGACGTTTACCTGCAGTGCTAAAAGGTGATGCCGTACATTGTCAGCAAGCAGACGTTCACGAAAAGCAAACCAGCCCACCTAAATATTTTACAGATGCAACATTACTGTCCGCCATGACGGGGATTGCTCGATACGTGAGTGATACAGCCATACGTAAAGTACTCCGTGAGACTGACGGATTAGGCACAGAAGCGACACGAGCCGGGATTATTGAGTTGCTATTTAAGCGCGGCTTTTTAACGCGAGTTTCCAAAGACATACGCGCGACAGAGGTGGGTCGGCAGCTGATAATTAGCTTGCCGGACGCTGTTAGCTATCCTGATATGACCGCGCATTGGGAATCGCAGTTAACGGCTATTAGCCAGCGCGAGCTCAATTATGCCGGTTTTTTAGAGCCTATGACTAATGGCTTAGAAAATCTATTAGCACAAGTTAAAGGGGTGACATTTCACGGCTTGGCGGGTAAAGGAAAAGCACCGTATAAAGCAAAAGCGAGGCGTAAGTCGCGCGTGAAAAAGCCAGCGTCTAAAGCTTGATCTGGCTTAATTGATGTCTGAAATTGAGTCCTCTAACGTGCCGCCATAGCTGCTGCGTTTAGGTTCTAGCTCTTTAATTAAAGGCTGTATTTCATTGAGTTTAGGCTGTTTAAGATGCTGAGCAACCATCGCGCGGACAACAACCGCTTTGGCGTGCTTGAGGTGAGATAACGCTATCAGTTTATCCCCGGATTCAAGTAGCATTTTGGCTTGCATGATATGCGCATCGGCTACAACTGAAATGTTGAGCCAGTACAGTTCTTGGCCGTAATTTCGTGCTTGAATGGGAGATATTTTTCCCTTCGCGAGCATCTTTTTTAGTAGTTTTTCGGTGTAGTTTACGTAAATTTGAAACTTTTTGAGCTCTTTGTCACTCGTAAACTGCGTGTGACTAGGCATGGTTCTATCAGCCGTTTCTTTTTGGTTGTTCACTTGTGTCATTAAGTCGGAATCGGGAGCTAGCATGCTGACTTCTTCGATAAGAACCATCGCGTGCTGGTTTAAGCGATCTAGAATGTCATTTTTACAGCCAGCGGCTTTTAATGCCGTGATCGTATCTAGAATATGAAATGTCTGAGTGCGTAAATCTTTTAAGCGCTCTTGCTTGACTTCGGCTGCATGTTCACGTCTTGATATAAAATGGTTAAGCCCTAATGCAGCCAGACCGATTGCCGCTATTATGATTAGATAAAGTACGCTTTCTTGCTGCATTGAAAAAAATAACCTCGTAATTGGCGGTATTTTTATAGAGCTTCGCCATCGGGAAAACGACCAAAAAACTTGATCAAAAACACAGTAGTGATTATAGAGGGAATTGATTTTTTTGGTAGCGTTGCTTGACCCCGATACTCTAAGCACTTATATATGCACGCTGTTTTTGCCGCTTCTGACCTGAGGGATAGTAATCTGATGGGAAAATCGCTCGTAATAGTAGAGTCCCCCGCTAAAGCCAAGACTATTAATAAGTATCTTGGAAATGACTTCGTCGTTAAATCGAGTGTCGGTCATATCCGTGACTTGCCAACCAGTGGCAACGCGCCAAAAAGTGACCCTAAGGCACGCGCTAAGCAGGCGGCTCTTACGCGAAAAATGTCCCCTGAGGACAAAGCTATCCATAAAGAGAAAAAAGCGAAAGAGCAGCTAATCAATCGTATGGGCGTTGATCCAGAGAACAATTGGGACGCGCATTACGAAATTCTCCCAGGCAAAGAAAAAGTTGTCGATGAGCTGAAAAAGCTCGCTAAAAATGCTGACACCATCTATCTCGCAACGGATTTGGACCGCGAAGGGGAAGCCATTGCTTGGCACCTGCGCGAATCCATTGGTGGCGATGATCAAAAATACCGTCGAGTCGTGTTTAACGAGATCACTAAAAAAGCCATTTCAGCGGCTTTTGATGATCCGGGCACGCTGGATATGAATCACGTATACGCACAGCAAGCGCGCCGTTTCCTTGACCGTGTCGTGGGCTATATGCTTTCCCCATTGTTATGGGAAAAGGTCGCTCGTGGTTTGTCGGCAGGGCGTGTGCAATCAGTAGCCGTTAAACTGGTTGTAGATCGTGAAAAAGAGATTCGTGCTTTTATCCCTGAAGAGTTTTGGGAAGTGCATGCCGGCGCGCAAACTCAAGGCAAAGAAGCGATTCGTTTGCAAGTGGCTAAGTTTGCGGGCAAAGCGTTTCGTCCTGATTCAGAGCAGGATACAAACCAACACGTAGCAGCGCTTAAAGCGTCACGCTTTACTGTGGTAAACCGTGACGACAGGCCGACCAGTAGTAAGCCTTCAGCGCCTTTTATCACCTCGACATTGCAGCAAGCCGCGAGCACGCGTTTGGGCTTTGGCGTTAAAAAAACCATGATGATGGCGCAGCGCTTGTACGAGGCTGGTTACATCACTTATATGCGTACTGACTCAACTAACTTGAGCCAAGAGGCCGTTGAAAGTTGTCGCACTTATATCGGTGATCATTACGGAAGTAAGTATCTTCCTGAAGAGCCGATTAGGTATTCCAGTAAAGAGGGAGCTCAAGAGGCACATGAGGCGATTCGGCCTTCTGATGTAACCCGTGAGGCATCTGACTTATCTGGAATGGAGCGGGATGCAGAACGGTTATATGACCTTATTCGCCGTCAATTCCTAGCGTGTCAAATGACTCCTGCGCTTTACACTAGCTCACGTATTACGGTGAAAGCGGGTGATGATTACGAGTTGACCACAAAAGGGCGTATTTTACGCTTTGATGGTTATACCCGCGTTATGCAAGCAAAAGGCAAAGGCGATGAAGATGTGATCTTGCCTGACGTTAAGTCGGGTGAGGAGTTGGCGTTAGAGTCGTTAGAGCCAAAACAGCATTTTACCAAGCCAACAGCCCGTTACACAGAAGCAAGTTTGGTTAAAGAGCTAGAAAAGCAAGGTATTGGTCGACCATCTACCTATGCGTCAATCATCTCGACGATCCAAGACCGTGGTTATGTGGAAGTCCAAAATCGACGCTTCTATGCCTGCAAAATGGGCGATATTGTTACTGAGCGTTTGACCGAAAACTTCACTGATTTAATGGACTACAGCTTTACTGCTCGAATGGAAGATGCGCTGGATGACATTGCGCACGGCGAAGCTGATTGGAAAGCCTTGCTTGATCGTTTCTATCAAGGTTTAGTACGTCGGCTGGATGAGGCAAAAGATCCAGAACACGGCATGCGGCCTAATACCCCGACTGATACGAATATTCCCTGTCCAGAATGTGACCGACACATGGTGATTCGTACAGGAAGCACCGGTGTGTTCTTAGGGTGCTCGGGCTACAATTTGCCACCTAAAGAGCGCTGTAAAGCAACAATTAACTTAATCCCTGGCGATGAAGTTGTCAGCGCAGATGGTGACGAAGAGGAAGAGTCACGTATCCTTCGCAATAAGCGTCGTTGCAGTATCTGTGACAGCGCCATGGATAGTTATTTAGTCGACCAAACACGTAAATTACATGTATGTGGTAACAACCCGGACTGTCCCGGCTATGAGGTCGAAGAGGGTAATTATCGTATCAAAGGGTATGATGGCCCGACACTAGAATGCGATAAATGCGGCTCTGAAATGCAGCTAAAAAATGGGCGTTTTGGTAAGTATTTTGGTTGTACAAATGATGAGTGTAAGAATACTCGCAAACTCCTGAAAAACGGAGAAGCTGCACCGCCAAAAATGGACCCTGTGCCAATGCCGGAGCTAGCATGTGAAAAGGTTGAAGATACTTATATCTTGCGTGACGGAGCTAGTGGCTTATTCTTAGCCGCTAGTCAGTTCCCGCGTAACCGTGAAACACGTGCGCCTAAAGTGAGTGAGCTGTTGCCGCATAAAAAAGAAATCGATCCAAAGTATGATTTCTTGTTCAGCGCGCCGACTAAAGATATGGACGGTAATGAAACGATCGTTCGTTACAGCCGCAAAACCAAAGAGCAGTACGTCATGACCGAAGTGAATGGCAAAGCTACGGGCTGGAAGGCGTTTTATGAAGGTGATAAATGGGTTGTAGTTGAACCCAAAGCTAAAAAAGCCAGCAAATAAAAGCCGGTTAATAACAGTTATCAGGAGAGCCTCTTTGTTGTGCATGAGCCTTTGCACGCAAAGAGGACATTTGAGGTCGCGATGAGTCAGGTGTATCTGGTTAGAACTAACCAAAAGCTCAACTTTGCTCGTATTCATATTGACGCGTTGCAAGCAGCCCAGTCATCGAATAGTTGGGATCAGCATGCGATGATTGAGTCTTATCATGAGTCCGTCCTGTTTCTGATGGCTTCTGCTTATCAGGCTTTTTTACGAGAAATTGCAGAAAAGTATCGCTTTAATCCAGATGCGATTGAAGCGCTCAGCGATTTGCAAGGGTTGCTGGATGCATCAGTTCAGGAGTCTCCTGAGGTGACAGAGCTATCTGTGTTAGAATCCAATAAACACAGCTGGCTTGCCTTAATGTTATCTGCCTATCGAGGCTGTTGGAAGGCGGCAGATAAAACGGGCCCGTCGGCCAAAGCAAAAGCGGGTGCCGATTTATCACCTAGCTTATCGGAAATTCATATTGTTCAGATTAATCCGGATCATGCAGAAGACGCAGATATTCTGACAGAGTATCGCTCTTGGTTATCTGAGTTTAGGGCTTTACTGGAGCGGCTGCGAAGCGGTATGCAAGAATGGTAAGCGCTTAAATTGACAACATTGGAAAAAGTAAGGGGTGTTAGGTAGTTTGATGGATGAGATGGTGCTAGAAATTGTGCGTTTAGCGTCGGGTGAGTTTGTTATTCGTCGCTCGGGTGAAGAAGAGGCGTTAATGACGCTAAACTTATCACAAGTTGTACAAGATAATCTGTTAGAAAACACAGAAGAACTTGCAAGAAGAATGTTGGTTGCCGGTGCTCATATGATGTCCGACTTGGTGAATGATGAAGAGCCAGGTATCGATACTGATGACGTATCACCGGATGACATGATCCGCCCTTCAACGATTCACTAAAGCGTATTTGCCGTTTCTTATGGGGTATGCCGTGCCTATGCTATTAGTGCATCCCTCAATTAATAGCATGGCGGCGGCGAATCAAAATTCCATTACTTGCCCCTTGTCTGGCGCTTTTTTCTAGGCGCTGAAAGGCATCGTCAGAAATATCTCCGGCCCAGCTAATAACAGCATGGCATGTGCCAGTGCTGAGGGCTTTTTCAGCCAATTGCTGAACGCTATGGTTCTCGTCAGGGTAAAGTAGAATTACCTTTTTAAGATCAATTCCAGCATCTTGTAGCAACGATTTTGGCAAGTTTATAGGTGGAGCAATCCAAGCAAACCAGCGGTCTTCATGGCTTAGCTGCGCCAATAACGGCATTAGCATTGGCATATCTGCTAGATCACCGCTTTGTGTTACGATTTCAGTAATTTTCCCGAAATCACTGGGCTGTTGAGCTCGGGGTTTAAGCTTGGTGCGAATGCTACCTAACTCTTTTTGGGTGCTGATAATGCCGGTAACAGCTTTGTTATCAGGAATTAACATGTGCATTATGGCTCACTCCCTTGTCGTATGACGCCAACGCCTAACCCTTCGATGGAAAGCTCGCTCTCGCGTAAGTCGACCACGATAGGGTCAAACTCTTCGTTTTCAGCTATCAGTTCTACAATGTGTCCAGTGCGTTGGAATCGCTTAACGGTTACTTCGTCACCAATACGCGCTACTACAATTTGGCCGTTACGTGCTTCTGTACATTGGTGAACTGCCAGTAAATCGCCATCCATGATGCCGATGTTTTTCATACTCGTGCCGTGTACCCGCAGTAAGTAATTAGCCGGTGGGTGGAAAAAGTCAGCTGAAATTGTGCAGTGCTCTTCGATGTGCTCCTGGGCTAAAATAGGGCTGCCCGCGGCTACGCGGCCGATCAAGGGAAGACCTTCAGGCTCTGGTTGCTCAAGCTCTGGAAGACGAATACCGCGAGAGGTGCCAGGGATCATTTCTATAGCACCCTTACGGGCTAACGCTTTTAAGTGTTCCTCAGCCGCATTGGCTGATTTAAAACCTAGTGAGCGTGCTATATCGGCACGTGTAGGCGGATAACCGGTTGCATCGATATGATCGCGAATGCAGTCGAGTACTTCTGATTGACGCTTTGTGAGTTTCATATTTGTGCCCGTCATAATTAAGTGCCGATAGGTAAGATAGCCCGCAAATAGATGACTGTTTTTTTATACAGTGCATGTGATTATATACAGGCAAGGTCGGTTGTAAAGAGATTTTCTGTTTATATATCCAGTATCTTGATATTATCCCCGCGACATTGAAATCAGGATTTAAGTTTTGCTCAGCGACGCTCTAAAAAAGTCTATACAAGAGGCATATCGCCAGTTCCTCGGGTTGCATGACCTTAAGCCTCGTTATGGGCAAAAAATGATGATTGCGCAAATTGCGCGCACCTTAGGGAATATCGAAAGTAACGAAAAAGGTGAAAGAAGTAGCGATAACCATATTTGTTTGATCGAGGCGGGAACCGGCACGGGTAAGACAATGGCTTACTTGATTAGCGCTATTCCCATTGCTAAAGCGCAAGGCAAGTCCTTGGTTATATCTACAGCAACGGTCGCTTTACAAGAGCAGCTACTTCATAAAGATTTACCTGAAGCTTCGCGTTTAATGGCAGAACCTGTGCGTTACATCTTGGCGAAAGGTCGCGGGCGATACTTTTGTGTATCCCAGGCTGAAAAGTTGCTAGAAGGCCAAGGCGAGTTAGGCCAAATGGCACTTTATGAAGATGAAATTGCACAGCGAATGGAACCCGATGCCGTTGCTTACTACAGTGAGTTAATGGATCGCTTTGCCTCCGGTAGCTGGGATGGTGACCGCGATAGTCTTGCTGTCGAACTAGAAGAAGAGGTGTGGCAGCCACTCACGAGTGATCATACCCGCTGTACCAACCGTCGTTGTAGCAACTTTTCAGTATGCCCATTTTTTAAATCCAGAGATTCGTTAGATAAAGCGGATGTAGTCGTTGCCAATCACGATCTGGTACTGGCCGATTTGTCTCTCGGGGGCGGCGCTATCCTTCCCGATCCGGCGCAAACCATTTATGTGTTTGATGAGGCACACCATCTTTCTGCTAAAACAACCGGGCATTTTGCTTATAGTTTGCGGGTTCGCAGCACTGAGCGTTGGTTAAAAACCATGTCGCGGCAGTTAGAACATATGATTGATGAGTGCGATAGTCAGCCTGTTTTACAGCAATACATAGAACGAATGGAGCCGGCTAAAGCAGAAATGATTAGCTCGTTAGACCAGCTCCAAATGAGCTTACGCTTGATGTTGCTAGAAGGTGATGAACGACCAAAAGATCGCTTTCGTTTCCCCAAAGGAGTGTTGCCAGAATCCTTGACTGTACCAGCTGCTGGCATTGCTGCAGCGGCTGAAAAGTGGATGTTAAAAGCAGAGCAAATAGTTGATCTGTTAAAAGAGGCGTTAGATGGCGGTATTCCCGAAATTGATAAAGGGGTCGCTGAGCGCTGGTATCCACGCATGGGTCAAATGTGGGCGCGATCTCAATCTATTTTTTGGTTAGCACGTAGCTATGCGGTAGCTGATGTAGAAGGTATTGCGCCAACAGCACGCTGGATTAACTTGGTTGAGTCCACTGACGGGATTGATTTTGAGTGCCGTAGTAGTCCAGTAACAGCGGCCGATACCTTAGAAGAGCACCTGTGGAAGCCCGCGTACGGTGCGGTGTTAACATCCGCAACATTAACTGCTCTTGGACAGTTTACGCGATTAATAGATGACTTAGGGTTGCCGCCAACGGTGGCATGCGAACAACTGCCTAGTCCATTTAATTATGCGCAGGCTGCCTGCTTAAAAGTACCTAAAATGTTAGCTGATCCTGGGAAACCAGAAGATCATACGCAAGAAGTCAGTGCTTTTTTGAACGATTGTCTGCAAAAAGCTACTGCAACACTGGTATTATTCAGTTCTTGGCGACAAATGCTAACGATTCGAGATCAATTGGATGATAAAATCCGTGATCATGTGTTGATTCAAGGCGACTTGACCAAGAACGAGATTATCAAAACCCATAAGTCAGTGATTGATGAAGGCAAACCAAGCATTATCTTTGGATTAGCTTCCTTTGCTGAAGGGGTGGATTTACCTGGGGACTATCTAACCGAGGTGATTATTACAAAGCTGCCATTTGGGGTGCCGGATGATCCGGTTGATGCGACCATGGCAGAATGGATAGAACAGCGAGGCGGTAATGCATTTATGGAATGGACCGTCCCGGAGGCCTCAATACGCCTCACACAAGCCGCTGGTCGCCTGTTGCGTACAGAGCAAGACAGTGGCCACATAATTCTGCTGGATCGACGAGTTGTGACTCGCCGGTACGGACGACAACTGTTGGATGCATTACCACCATTCCGCCGAGAAATCGAATAAAGTGAGTATAATATTGGACGCTACAACAACAGCTAACGAATCTACGCCGAATGATGCAAACCCATCCGCTAAAACCGCTGAAAAGGGCAAGTCGCGTAAAAATGATAAGCGCAAAGCACCGTCGCGTGCTCGAAAATCTAAAAAAGAATCCAGCTGGTCACCGGCAGAATTTATCGTTGCTCAGGAAGAGGGTAAAAAGCGCTTTTTAGATTTTGATCTGCCTGATCAATTATTGCATGCCATTCAAGACATTGGGTTTGAGTACTGCACACCCATACAGGCTGAGACCATTAAACCGGCGTTGGCCGGTAAAGATATTATTGGCAAAGCGCAAACAGGTACGGGTAAAACGGCTGCCTTTCTAGTGGGTATAATTACCGATTTAATCGACTACCCATTAACCGAGCCGCAGCGCCAAGGTGAACCTCGCGCGTTAATTATCGCTCCAACACGTGAACTCGCGCTGCAAATTGCAGACGACGCCGAACTGCTAACGAAATACACGGATCTACGTGTTATCTCTTTAGTGGGAGGGATGGACTACGATAAACAACGTAAACAAATTAAAGGTGGTAACACCGATATATTAGTAGCCACACCCGGCCGTTTAATTGATTTTGTACGTTCTAAAGATGTTGATTTATACAACGTAGAAGTGCTGGTGCTTGATGAAGCCGATCGCATGTTGAGCATGGGTTTTATTCCAGATGTGCGCACCATTATTCGAAATACACCGCGTAAAGGCTCAGAACGTCAAACGTTGTTATACAGTGCAACATTTACTGATGACATTATGAATTTGGCGCGTCAGTGGACCGTTGATCCTGTTCAAATTGAAATCGAAGCTGAGCGACAAACAACCGACAACATTAGCCAAAAAGTGTTTTTGGTCTCCAGTAAAGAAAAGTACAAGCTGCTTCGTAATTACATTCGTATCAATAATATTGAACGCGTCATCGTGTTTTGTAACCGTCGGGGTGAAACGCGCTCGTTGGCCGAAAAATTACGCCGTGAT
Organism: Neptunomonas phycophila; assembly: GCF_001922575.1. Taxonomy (NCBI): domain Bacteria; kingdom Pseudomonadati; phylum Pseudomonadota; class Gammaproteobacteria; order Oceanospirillales; family Oceanospirillaceae; genus Neptunomonas; species Neptunomonas phycophila. Next base: position 1,314,343 of record NZ_MRCI01000001.1, read on the forward strand.
GGTGTGAAAGCCGCGTTGATGTCAGGAGAAATCCCGCAGCACAAGCGAGTTAAAACATTAGAAGATTTCCGAAGCGGTAAAATCACCGTGCTGGTAGCAACAGATGTTGCAGGCCGTGGGATTCATATTGATGGCGTAACACATGTGGTGAACTACCAACTGCCGGAAGATGCCGATGATTACGTACACCGTATTGGGCGTACGGGTCGAGCAGGAGCAGTCGGCACGTCAATTTGTTTTGCATGCGAAAATGACTCGTTCATGATCCCAGAAATCGAACAAGAGACAGGCGTTAAGCTGGAGTGTATCCACCCAGATGAGGCGTTACTAGTTGAGTTTGATCCAATAAAAGAGCCAGCCGAAGCACCTGCGGCTGATACGACTGGATCCGATGAAGACAACGTGACTGCCGAGGTTGAACCGACGAGTGAGACTGCCGTCTCAGAAGAGGAGCCTGTGGTAACTAAAGTTGATGAGCAAACTACGCATGGAAAAGAAGCCTAGTCACTCTCAGGATCGACATAAAACTCAGAAGCTCGCACGTATTTTAGCCATTGTTGTGAGTGCGTTATTTGCAGCAGTGGCGATTGCAGGGTTTAACAGAACGGGTGATTACCTGCAGCTTGGCGTGTTTCTAGTTGTGTCGATAGTTGCCTATTTTGTGATTGTTTTTATTTTCAAGGGTGTTGATCGTTTACTGGATAGTGTAGACGACCGTGAGCACTGAGTTGAATAAGCTAAGGATCTAACATGAGCGCAGAGCAGCGAAAAGTTGCTGTGTTGGGTGGTGGTAGCTTTGGTACAGTTATTGCCAACATCATGGCCGAAAAAGGGATTCAAGTTGCGCAATGGATGCGAAATAAAGACCGAGCTGATGAGATTAACCAGCAACACACGAACAGCCGTTATTTACCTGATTACCCGTTATCGCCGGCGTTAACGGCTACTACTGATATAGAGTCGGCGGTTGTCGGTGCTGAGCTTGTTTTTGTGGCTATTCCCAGCCAAAGCTTTCGCAGTGTTGTGCATCAGATTAAACACATTGTGACTGAGCAGCAGTGTGTGATCAGTACCACTAAAGGTATTGAAGGCGAAACTTTTAGTCTGATGAGTCAGATTTTAAAAGATGAACTACCGCAAGCTAACGTAGGCGTCTTAAGCGGTCCTAACCTTGCTAAAGAAGTCGCTCAACATCAATTAACAGCAACGGTGATTGCTAGTAACCATGAGCCTCTGCGTGCAGCTGTGCAAGATGCTCTACAACAGAGCTACTTTCGCGTCTACGCAAGTTCGGACACCTATGGTGTTGAACTTGGCGGCACACTAAAAAATATCTATGCCATAGCCGCAGGTCTGAGTGCGGCCTTAGGCATGGGAGAAAATACGAAAAGTATGTTGTTAACGCGCAGCTTGGCAGAAATGAGCCGTTTCGCTGTGAGTATGGGGGCTAACCCCATGACCTTTTTAGGCTTAGCCGGAGTCGGTGATTTAATCGTAACCTGCATGTCTCCCTTGAGCCGAAATTACCGCGTTGGGTTTGCTCTAGGAAGTGGTATTTCGCTAGATGAAGCCGTTAAGTCGTTAGGGGAAGTGGCAGAAGGTGTGAATACCATCCGTATCATCAAAGAAAAAGCCGATGAAATGGATATCTACATGCCACTAGTAGCCGGTTTATACGAGATAGTATTTAACGGTGCTCACGTTAAAGAAGTTGCAAAAGCGCTAATGACCAGTGAGCAAAGTACAGATGTTGAGTTCGTGCTACCAAGGACAACAGTTTAATGCTGACATTAATGCGACACGGCGAGGCCAGTTGGGCAAGCGCCACCGATGAGCAACGGGAGCTAACAGAGCAAGGTATTGCGTTTGTTAATGAGCAAGCTAAGCAGTACGCGAACCGTTTGGCTCCCGTCACTCGCATTATTGCCAGCCCGTTTTATCGCACGCGGCAAACCGCTGATTTGGTAGCTGCCCACATGAGCACGTTGCACGCTAATAGCGGCGCTAAGGCTGAAGGGGCGATCGAAATTATTTTAGATGATCGCCTAACGCCTGATACTCCCATTCCTGATGCCGTAGCGGCGTTAGAGCAATACTGGAAGCCTGAACTTTTAGTCGTTACACATCAGCCTTTAATTGGTTTACTGACCAGTTATCTTTTACAGGGCTCCATTTTGTATCCTGAACCTTTTCTGCCTGGGCAGTTAATTTCAATGGATATGGAGTGGCCTGGAGCAGCGCAAGGGATTCGCATTCCTCACTAATCACATTAGGATAGTTTTGTTCGCTCATCAGTACAGCAGGTGAGCTATTCAATAGGTATTGCTATGCATGAAGTAACATACGCCCTCGATCACCTGACTTTGCGTGCCATTGAGTCAGGCCAAGGGCAACCAGAGACAATTATAGCCCTGCATGGCTGGTTAGATAATGCGAGTTCATTTAACGAGTTACGTAAGCATCTAACCAATTTCCACTTTGTGGCTCTGGATTTAGCCGGTCATGGTCATTCTGATCATCGCCCGCCTGGCGATACGTATTATATTTGGGAAAATGTGAGTGATTTGTTGTCGTTAATGGATCTGCATGGCTATAACAAAGTTACTCTGTTAGGGCATTCGATGGGGGCTTCGGTCGCTGTACTGTTTGCTGCGTTATTCCCTGAACGGGTCAATCGCCTCTACATGATTGAAGGTATGGGGCCGCCAGTCTATGACGAAAAGAAGTTACCTCAGCTCATGGCCGAAGCTATTCTTAAGCAAAAGCGCTTAAAACGACGGACATTGCGCCCTTATCCTGATCTTGAATCAGCCATCAAAGTGCGCATGACAAGCCGGTGGCCCGTTTCACGCCAATCGGCGGAATGGCTTGTCGAACGTGGGGTAAAGCATGATGAAACAGGGTATTCTTGGTGTAGCGACCACCGTCTTATGTTGCCGTCCATCAATCGCATGACTGAAAAACAAGTCATGTCCTGCCTCAACGCTGTTAAAGCACCGGTGCGCTTGTACCTAGGCTTGGATGGTATTGATATGTCGGATGCGCAAGCTCGTATGGATCAATTAGACAAGCTCGATGTTATACGTTTGCCCGGTAATCATCATTTACATATGGATGCCGAACCTGCATTAAGGATAGCCACTGATATCAATAACACGCTAGTCTGATCCTTTTTGCTACACTGCAGTTAAAAAAGGACGCTACATGATAATAAACACTGTTAAATCGTTTATCGAAAAAGCTTTGTTGGTAGGGCTGTTTGGATTGTCGCTGGGTGTAATGCCCCACGCCTTAGCTGCCTCTGATGTGCGAGGCTCATCAGATGATACAAGTATTGAGCGCTATCGCGGTTCTTGGATTGTTAATTATCGTCTCACCCCCGATGCTGATTATCGCCTCGTGCTAGGGGGTATAGAAACCGTTAATGGCGTGGAAAGGCCTGAATCGTCTCAGCGATTATCTGGGCAACTAACGCGTATTACTTATCAAATTCCGCAAGGTACTCGAACGCGCGAGCTTAATCGTTTCTTTACTGACCAGCTAAAAGAAAGCGATGCTGAATTACTGTTTACATGTAATGGACGAGCGTGTGGCAGTAGCACTGTCTGGGCTAATCAGGTGTTTAATGAGTCTACCTTGTTAGGTTTGGTGGATTCTCAATTCGTTATCACGGCTAAATTGCCTGGTCAGTATGCAGTGGTCTACATTGTAGAGAGAGGCAACCGTAAAGTTTACGCGCATCTTGACCTAATCGAGACAGACGCTGCCGCGAGAATTGGGGCTGACGCTCTGGATCAAGGCTTCGCCATTTTAGCGGTTGATCAGCAATCTGATATTGATGTGATAACACAAATTAATCAGCAAATAGTACAGGAAGGGCGCCAAGCTACATTGGTTGTACATCACAAGGGTAACGGCTTTGAAGATGCGCTTGAGAAAAGCCAGCGTTTGGCAGAGCAACTTAGCGCGTCGTTACTCGCGCGTAATGTGGATATTTCTGTCACCTCTGTCGGAGCGTGGGTGCCTTCAGTTTTGCAAGAGTTTACATCGGTAGTGGTGTTAGTTATTGAGGGGTAGCATTCATGGCAACGGTCTCATTAGTCCTAGGCAGCGGTGGTGCACGAGGCTATGCACATATTGGTGTGATAGAAGTCCTTGAAGAACATGGATACACCATCAATTGTGTAGCGGGCAGCTCCATGGGAGCGTTAGTAGGTGGTTTATATGCTGCCGGCGCTTTGGAGGATTATGCAGATTGGGTTAAAACGTTGAACCGTTTTAACGTGCTTGCCATGTTAGATATCACGTTCAAAATGGGCGCGATTCGTGGTGATAAGCTGTTTAGTAAACTGCGTGAAATAGCGGGTGACCCCGACATTGAATCGTTGCCTATTCCTTTTACCGCTGTCGCTACGGATTTGGTGCATCATAAAGAAATATGGTTTCAACGTGGATCGCTGCAAGATGCTATCCGTGCTTCTATCGCTGTACCCGGTGTGTTTACACCGGTAGAAGAAAACCGTCGAGTATTAGTTGATGGCGGTATTCTTAACCCGCTGCCTATTGTCGCGACTGTCGCGGCTCATTCCGATTTGATTATCGCCGTCGATTTAAATGGGCAGGGAGATCTACCTGATTTTGAAGTCCCTCAGCCTAGTTGCCCTATTTTGGCGACAGACGGCCCTCATTACGATGCACAAGTTTTGCGCGAGTTAGAAGCTGATAAAGAAGCGCTTAGAAAATCAAAGCTCGATGGTAACATTGATATTCTCATGGGGGCTATTGAAGTGATGCAGGGAGCGTTGAGCCAATACAAAGTGGCGGGTTATCCTCCTGATTTGCTCATTTCTGTTCCTACTGATACATGCCGATTTCATGACTTCCATATGGCAACGGAAGTGATCGCTGTGGGGCGACAAGTGGCGGAAGCAGCGCTAGTTGAGTTGGAAAATCAATCGCTTAGTCGTTAATGTTCTCTCGCTATCTATGGCTGCCGTAGTTGTGTTCTTTTATCTTGTACTAATTCATGAGCGATTATGTCAGTTTTTATCCGATAAAGTGGATTAAAATAACTGTGTTAACTACTATGTACAAAAGCTGAATAATAAGATTTTTTTGGCAATTGCTGATTGCCAGTTTTAAGCGTTTTACCGAACATTACTTGCACAGGGGACCCTCAATGGATCGTGCGGAAAATTACCATGGAATTGATGATGAAATGCTGTTCTCGCCAGAAACCCAAGAGGGTAACCAAGGCCGAAGGGATGTATGGCGTGTTCTAGCGGTTGATGACGACAAAGATTTTCAAAACTCTCTCAATTTTGCACTGCGCGATGCGGTTATCCTCGATAAACCTATAGAAGTTGTTAATGTTTATAGCATGGCCGAAGCTAGCAAGGTCTTATCGGTTGATCATGATTTTGCTGTCGCATTTATCGATGTCATGATGGAAACCGAAGATGCTGGCTTGCGTTTAATGAACGCTGTCCGTGATATTTTGGGCCTATCGGAAACCCGTTTTATTTTGCTGACAGGCCAGCCTGGAATTGCCCCAGCAAAGTTTGTTATGCAGGACTTTGATTTAACCGATTATTGCCTTAAATCCGATTTGGCCTCACGCGGTATTGTGAATATTTTGACAGGCGCAATACGGAATTATCACCAGTTAAAAACGATTAGTGCAGCACACCGCGGCTTGCATTTAATTATTGAATCCAGCAACCGTTTGCAAGCGATGAAAACGCTTCCCGATCTTGCAAGCGCTACGTTAGATGAGTTGGCAAAATTAATTAATGTGCCATGTGAAGGTTTAGTCTGTGCGAGCAAAACAACCGACATAGGCTTAACAAACGGCAGTGTGTTTGAACCCATTACCATTGGTGCCAGTGGTAAATACAAATCATATGTCAATAAAGGGTTGAGCGAGTTACCTGATGGATACATCCAATCGTTAATCGAAAAATCCTTGCGTGAGAAGCACAGCGTTGAAACCGAAAATTCGCAGGTGCTGTTTTTTGCGCAGTCTACCTCACAGGCTGAGTTTGCCGTCTATGTCGCAACAGGCCGCCATTTAGAGGATACAGAAAAAGAGCTATTACATGTTTTTGCTGCCAATGCTTCAAAAGGATTTGGTAACGTAGCCCTTGTGAGCAAGCTCGATAGAGTCGCTTATGAAGACGATTTGTTGGGTATTTCTAACCGCAGTGCGTTGTTACGAGAGATGTTTCGTATTAGGACATGCTCAAAAGCGGACTTCTTCAATCTGGTCATGATTGATATTGATGGCTTTTCTGTACTCAATAATTTATTTGGCTCTACGTTTGGTAATTTTGTACTCCAAGCGGTATCGGATCGCTTACATAAAGTGTTTCAGCGGCCAGCGGTTGTGGCTCGCATACAGTCAGATTTGTTTGCTGTGGTAGGCTTTAAAGAGATCGTTAATCTAGCGGCGGCCAAAGACGCGTTTAATGAAAAGTTTATTATTGAGCAAACCTCCCATAACTTATCGGCGTGCTTTACCGAAGTGTCTTTGGATAATAAATCCCGTGATGCGGCAGACCTCTTGAGAGCGGCAGAGTCTGCTTTAAGAAGGGCAAAATTGCATGGGCCAGGGAGTTGTAGTTTTCATGACTCTAAACTGGACCAAGAAGCGGTTAATCGTTTCCGCATAATGCAGGACTTTTCGGACGCTTTTAGTCAAAACGAGTTTGAACTGCACTTTCAGCCACAACTAAATATGACAACGGGAGCGCTAATGGGCGTTGAAGCGCTCATTCGCTGGAACAACCTCAATGGTTCAGTATCGCCGGACTACTTTATTCCCATTGCAGAACAGTCGGTTTATATCCATGAGTTAGGTCGGTTTGTGGCGTGTAAAACATGTGAGTTTATTCAGCAGTTAGATGCGAAAGGTTACACCGATATCACGGTGAGCATTAATTACTCGGTACGACAGTTTGAGCACTCAAATGTGATTAGCGCACTTCACGAGCAGTGTGCATTGGCGGGTATCAGTCCAAGCCGGATATGTGTTGAGGTGACCGAAACAGCAATCATGACATCGCACAATAGAGTATCAACCCTGTTAGAGCAGCACCGAAAAGCAGGGGGTAGTGTATCTATTGATGATTTTGGAACAGGCATGTCGTCACTTGAATATTTATTTGAGTTACCGGTTGATCAATTAAAAATAGACCAGGTCTTTGTCACTAAACTCACCGCTGATGATAAAAGCGTGGCTCTATCAAACATGATCATAGAGCTAAGCAAACGTTTAGGCATTTCTGTTATCGCTGAGGGCGTAGAAACTAAAGAGCAGGCTGATTGGCTCGTAAAACATGGTTGTGAATTAGGCCAAGGCTGGTTGTATAGCAAGGCATTACCGCCTGAGGCACTTATTGATTGGCTGGCTCAGCGGTAGGCACCAACATGTTTTCTGAAACACTAGGCCGCTTGCTTAAAAGCCCTATAAAAGCATGGTTTCTTTATGCGTTTCCGTGGTGGGCTCTTATTCCCCTAGGGGCGTTTTTATTATTTGATGCCCATTATTCGCGTGAAATTAGTGATACCAAACGCTTGCAAGATGAAGTAGTGGATCAAGAGAACAGCTTATTGGAAGTGGCAAGCAATCAGGTTATTCGTAGTACGCTTATTATTCGCAATAATGCGCAATCTATCATGACGAATAACAATCTGGCCCCAGAGGAGCAGCAAAAACTGTTAAGCCAGAACTTCTTTTCGGTGAGTTCGGCGTACCCTCAGTATATGCAAATCCGCATTATTCTACCGGATGGAAATGAATGGGTACGCGTTGATAATAATGCACGAGCCAATAATGCTGGAATTATCCGCCACAACCACGAAATGCAAAATAAAGCTAAGCGTTATTACGTTATGAAGGGCATGGCGTTGGGCAAAGACGAAGTTTTTATAACCCCCTTTGATCTCAACATGGAAAATAATCAGATCGAAATACCTTACAGACCCACTTTGCGCTCGGTAACACAAGTGCGCGATGTTAGTGGCGAAGTGATAGGCCTGTTTGTTTTAAACCTTGATGGCAGTTATTTATTTAACCGCGATCAGCGTTCTGAAAATTCCATGGTGATTAATTCGGATGGCTACTGGCTGCTTTCATCAGACATAGAGCAAGATTGGGGCTTTATGTTTAACCGTTTAAATGACCGCTTCTCGCTTGCGTACCCAGATGTGTGGGAACAAATGAGGCAATCGCATTCAAGCACGGGGCAAATTTTAAATGATCAGGGCTTGTGGACCTATAAGCGTCTGGTGGTGGGCAAGCTAGATGAGCTTGTTAAAGAATCGACCGTTATCTATACCGTATCGGTGGTTACGCACTTAGCTGAGTTGCGCAAAGAGTTGATATGGCGTTATAGCCTGATAGCGTTAGTCATATTAATTGCCGTCACGTTTTTGGCCTTTGCGCTTGCAAAAGCCACCACTGCCTTGGATAAAAAATCGAAAGAGCTAAACGCCAGCAATAAAGAGCTTGAGCGTGTTATTGAGCAGTTACAGTTATCAAAAGAAGAGCTGATTAGAACGGAAAAGCTGTCATCGTTAGGCTTATTGGTGGCGGGAATTGCTCATGAGCTTAATACGCCCATTGGCTCGGCTATGCTGACATTTAGATCAATGCGAGAGCGGCTGGCGGAGATGTTGCACTTATTTAACAGCGGAGCCATGAAGCGCTCTGATCTAGATCGCTTTTTGCATCAACAAAACGAAGGGTTAGACCTAGCCAACGAAGGGTTAAACCGAGCAGGTCTGCTGATTCAGCAATTTAAACAAGTAGCCTCCGACCGTGCTAATGCGACCTGTCATCGTTTTGATTTGGCTGAGGAAGTCGAAAAAATCAGTGCCCTCATGAAAAATCAAATTCATCATTCACCGCATCAGCTCATACTCAATATTCCACCCAATATTAAAATGGTGAGCTACCCAGGTCCGCTTGGGCAGGTGATACAAAATCTGATTCAAAACTCGCTAGTACATGCATTTGATGACGGCATGAGCGGTGTTATTGAAGTCACCGCTACGCCTCCTGTGAACGGGTTTGTCGACCTCCTCGTGACCGATAACGGAGGAGGGATACCGACAGAGCACCTTAAAACGATATTTGATCCCTTCTTTACCACAAAGCGTAACCAAGGTGGTACAGGGTTAGGGTTGCACATAGTGCACAATATTGTTCATGGAGTGCTAGGTGGCACAATACGCGTAGAAAAGGGCGTGAATGGTGTTGGAACTCGGCTAGTGCTGCATCTTCCGTTGAATAACGAGGGGGGAGCGGTTGCGTCGTAATGTCAGGTGTATCTAATACAGTTGCTGACATTACGAGCCTTAAATATCGCTAATTAAGTAATGATAGAAACTCAGCACGGGTTTCTGGTTTGCTGCGGAATGTACCAAGCATCATGGAGGTTTTCATCGAGCCGTTTTGCTTCTCTACACCACGCATCATCATACACATATGCTTTGCTTCGATAACAACGCCTACACCTTTGGCTCCTGTGACCGACATAATAGCCTCGGCGATTTGTTGGGTCATGTTCTCTTGGATCTGTAAACGGCGAGCATACATATCAACAATGCGCGCAATTTTAGACAAGCCAAGCACTTTACCATCGGGGATGTAAGCGACATGTGCTTTACCAATAAAAGGTAGCATATGGTGTTCGCACAAAGAGTACAGCTCGATATCTTTTACCAATACCATCTCACTGTTGTCAGACTCAAAAAGGGCGTTGTTTACGACTTCATCAAGGTTTTGTTTATAGCCTTTTGTTAAATAAGCCATCGCTTTTGCCGCGCGGGCAGGCGTATCTAACAAACCATCGCGGTTAAGATCCTCGCCGACTTGCTCAATAATGGTGGCGTATGCTTTTTCCATCACGAGTGTATCCCCAGTTGGTAAAAAAGGGCGCTACGTTACGTTAACGTTACGCGTTCGTAAAGTGCATTATGACTTGCTTTGACGCAGAAGCACATACAAAGCACCCGTGCCGCCGTCTCGCGCTTGTGCGGATGCAAAAGCCAACACCTGCGGGAGCTGTCTAAGCCAATCATTAACATACGATTTAAGCACGGGCTGCTTACCCGCTTGGCTGTATGCCTTACCATGAACCACAATCACACAGCGTAAGCCTTCAAAAGTAGAATCGCGAATAAACTTGCTCAACTCGTCTCGCGCTTCGTCGACAGTCATTCCGTGTAGATCTATACCCGCCTCCCAGGGGATATGGCCCTTACGGAGACGTTTGAGCTTAGCAATTTGGATGCCGGAGGTAGCAAAGATCAACTCTTCGTCAGATTCAACAATCTCGACGACCTCGCTGGATAAGCCATCAATGACTTTGTCTTGTTCTTGAACCGCTTGCGCACGCAAATATGCTAGATCCGTGCGTTTACGTAACCGTTTAGTGTTCGCCTTGGCGACTTTGTCATGCTTAATGGGCGTAACATCACTCATAAGATCCAAAAAACTAGGACCACTATCGGTGTTGGTAGACGCGTCTGGCGAGCCTACGGGCGAGTTTGCGGGCGAAAACCGCTTATTAGATGAGTTTTGATCGTCAGACATAGCGCCAATTGTATGAATTCATTAAACTGTCAGGCCTTTTATAGCCGGCTGGGTATTATCCCGATTCTCATGATGATAGATCAAGCAAACATTGCATCCCAATTACACACCTTGCGCGATTACGTTCGTTGGACTTGCAGTTTAATGAATCAACACAAGGTCTTTTTAGGTCATGGCCATGTATCCACGTGGGATGAGTCCGTGCAGCTAGTGCTGGCGGCAGTTCATTTACCTTGGAATGCCGATCCAGCCGTCATGGACTCGCGTGTGCTTGATACCGAAAAAACAACCATCATTGATTACGTGCGCCAGCGCGTAGAAGAACGTCGCCCTTTGCCTTACATCACAGGTGAAGCGTGGTTTATGCAAATGCCGTTTCGTGTAGATGAGCGGGTGTTAATACCACGTTCGCCCATTGCACAGCTCATCGAAACCGAGTTTTCTCCTTTTCTGCGCCCTGGCCCCGTCGAGCGCATAATGGATTTGTGCACAGGCAGCGGTTGTATTGGTATTGCCTGCGCTTACGCGTTTGAAGATGCAGAAGTGGACTTGGTCGAGATATCCTCAGATGCCTTGGAGGTTGCTCGCCTTAACATTGCTGATCATGAGCTAGAAGAGCGTGTTCAAGCCATCGAAAGTGATTTATTTACCAGTGTAAAAGGCCAGCAGTACGATTTAATCGTCTCTAACCCACCTTATGTTGATCATGCTGACTTTACCAGCATGCCTAAAGAGTACCAGCACGAGCCAGAACTAGCGCTCACATCGGGTAATGATGGCTTGGATATAACCCGCCAGATTCTTCGCGAAGCCTGCGATTATTTACATGACGGAGGTTTGCTGGTGGTAGAAGTGGGCAACAGCGAAGTCCATTTAATGGAGCAGTTCCCCCACGTGCCTCTCACTTGGGTTGAATTACCTATGGGTGGTAATGGCGTATTTGTCATTACAAAAGAAGAATTAGCGCAATATCGCGACGAATTCTGACAATCACAGTATAATCACGCACCGGTATAGCACGCGAATAACGAAAGAGAAGGTAAACGATGTCGGGTAACAGTTACGGTAAGCTTTTCACCATCACCACCTTTGGCGAAAGCCATGGCCCCGCTTTAGGCTGCATCATAGATGGATGCCCTCCGGGTATCGAAATCAGCGAAGCCGATCTACAGCGCGATCTTGATCGACGCAAACCCGGCACCTCACGCCATACAACACAACGCCGTGAAGCCGACGTCGTCAAAATTTTATCTGGCGTCTTCGAAGGTAAAACCACCGGTACATCGATTGGTTTATTGATAGAAAACACCGACCAACGCTCAAAAGATTACACCAATATCGCCGAAACTTTCCGCCCTGCGCATGCCGATTATGTCTACACACACAAATACGGCTTCCGTGACTATCGAGGGGGTGGCCGCTCCTCCGCACGCGAAACAGCCATGCGTGTAGCCGCAGGAGGCATTGCTAAAAAATATTTAGCCAGCAAAGGCGTCACTATCCGTGGGTATTTATCACAACTTGGCCCGCTTAAAGTCGATATGAACAAATTTGACTGGGCACACGTTAACGAAAACCCGTTCTTCTCGCCTGACGCCGATATCGTTGCCGAGATGGAAACCTACATGGACGCGCTACGCAAAGAAGGCGACTCCATAGGCGCTAAAATCTCCGTCTGTGCCGAAGGCGTACCCGTGGGCTTAGGCGAACCGATTTTCGACCGCTTAGATGCCGAACTCGCTCACGCCCTTATGAGCATTAACGCCGTAAAAGGCGTAGAAATAGGCGACGGCTTTGCCGTAGTAGAGCAAAAAGGCACCGAGCACCGTGATGAAATGACCCCAGAAGGTTTTTGCTCAAACCACGCAGGCGGCATCTTAGGTGGCATCTCTACTGGCCAAGCCATCACCGCCAGTATCGCACTTAAGCCAACCTCTAGCCTGCGCATCCCCGGCCGTAGTATTAACACCAAGGGTGAGCAAATCGAAGTCATCACCAAAGGCCGCCACGACCCATGCGTTGGTATTCGCGCCACACCTATCGCCGAAGCCATGATGGCCATCGTGCTAATGGATCATTACCTACGCCACCGTGCACAAAATGCCGATGTGGCGTGTGACACGCCAGTGTTGAAAGGGTAGGTTACTTGTAAGGTAATAAAGATGAATTGAGAGGGAGCTGATTAGCTCCCTTTTTTGTGGCTAAAATAATGCATCTAGAGGGCTAGCCGTACCTGCAAAATGCTGACCTAAAACATGAGTATAAATTTGAGTCGTCTTTACGTCGCTATGCCCTAATAGCTCTTGTACCGTTCTAATGTCCCGGCCAGATTGCAGTAGGTGAGTGGCAAAGGAGTGCCTAAACGTATGGCAAGATGACTTAAAAATGCCGTCACTTCTTGAGCAGCCATTGAAGAAGGATGTTTAAGTTTGTGGAATACAATGTACTGTTTAATCCAGTAAATATACGTTTTTTCAGTGCGTAAACTGTAACCACGCGCACGCATGGATTGACGAATAGTGTTAAGAAAAGGGCTTGTTTTCATCCGGCTCTCCTTGTGGATAAAAAATTAATAAAGCTGTTTATTTATACAGTATATTTTTATTGTGTCAAAAAATGTGCGTGTTTATCTGCTTAGCCTTGCTCAAATTGATATTGGACAAAAGTGAAAAAGCTTACATAATCAGTTAGATACGTTTATCCACAAGGATGATAACGCGCAAGGTCAAGAATGATAATGCGCATGCGCGTTTACAGGGAGCTGTGTCTTTTGAAAAATCCAATTAAATTATTATTTAACAATATATTAGATATCATTTCTGACTTTACAGTCAGGGTTGTAAGCGCGCATGCGCATGAATAAAACTGTTAGAGCTCAAATATAAGGAATCTAAATGGCGGATACAAAAACAAATAGAAGTATGTTGTTTGCATTTGCAAGCGGCATACTTATTCCATTAGTGGCAGTTGCAATACCTTATTTGATTGACCTTAGACAAGAATCTGAGGAGCTAATCTTCAGGTTTGAAGGCCCTATTGAGGTGGAAAATACTAAAGCGTTTTCTATTTCTGTAAGAAATGAAGGCAAAAAACTGGAAGAAAGTATTGAGATTCAACTTCCAGACAAGCTTGAAGAGAATTATAAAATTAGTACAACCTCCCCTTATGAACTCGAACAAGCTAAAGATTTTAGTGTTCTAAAATTGGGGGACTTGAGGCCAGAAGAAGAATTTCAAGTTTCTATATTAGTTGATGATTCGACCTATTTTTTACATTTATACTCTTTGGAAAAAATGAAAGTGCGGTCTAAAGATCAATTAGCAAAACTAGATGAGCCAAATGAAATGATGGAATTCTTTTATATGGCAGGCTTTTGGGGATTCATTCTTTTGTTTTTACTATCAATTTTTGCTGGCATTTATCAAGAGTTCTTTGAATCTAAAGAGGCAAAAGAAAAGCGGTTAATGAAAGAGCTGGAAAAGCTCTAACAAATCAATCAACTTCGCGCCTTCGGCGCCGGACGCAGCAAAGCTGCGCCGGTTATTGAGGCGTTAAACGAAAATGAGCATCAAGCATTTACTACTAACAATAACGATTACCTGGAGCCTTATAAGTATGGCCGATGAGGCAATGATTTATGCCGAAACAGAGTTCACTGTTGGAGTAAATACTACTCTTGAAAGTGGGTCACCTAAGAATAGATACATGGTAGTGTTCGAGGATGACGGAGATACTGGATATTTATACGGATTAGATAGAGGCCGAGATGGTAACCCCATTCTCGATGCCCTCCATATTTATAATGTCGTCAATGTCACTGACAAACATCTTCCCTCGGAAGCACAAATAGTGTGGTCAGGAGACGGGAACAAGGCTCTATTACTAATAAACGGCTACCCTCATGCGGCCTTCGACTTTGTTGCTAAAAGAGGCTATTGTCGAACCAACTTTCCACCTCCAGACAAAAAATGGACAAAGTACAGTCATGAGTGGAGCGATGATGTTCTTGCATTGTTCTGAGTCCGCGTTTAACAAGGCCAGCCAGAGGGACCAAAAAACGCCGCTTCGCTCTGGTTTTTCGGCCCCTGCTGGCGGCGTTAGGCGCTAATCATGGATTCGAGTTTGAAACTATTTTTCAGCGGAGTGGCAATAGTTATTACGTTTGTCGCTTTCGTGCCTTATATCCGTTCAATATTGGCAGGTGTTACAAAGCCTCATGTATTTTCCTGGGTGATTTGGGGTACCACAACTGTTATTGTCTTTTTTGCACAACTTGAAGCCAAAGGTGGCATAGGTGCATGGCCTATCGGAGTGTCCGGTGCTATCACAGTATTCATTGCTGCATTGGCATTTATTAAACGTTCAGATAATTCCATAACTAAAACTGATTGGCTATTTTTCTTATCGGCGCTTGCGTCATTGCCGTTTTGGTATTTCACCTCTGATCCATTATGGGCGGTAGTGGTTCTTACTGCCGTTGACCTGCTTGGTTTTGGCCCCACTATCCGGAAAGCTTATGATTTTCCCCACGAGGAAAACATTCCTTTTTTTCTGCTGTTTACGGCAAGAAATACTTTCGCGTTATTGGCACTAGAGCATTATTCTGTAGCAACGGCTTTATTTCCTTTATCAGTTAGTAGTGCTTGTTTGTTTTTGCTTTTTATAGTCAGTTACAGGCGTAAAGTGGTATGCGCCTAACAAGTTGCTCAAGTACACTCCGTCCGCAAAAGAGGCGGCCTCCGCGGGACAGCCTACACTGCGTTTCGGTTGCCCCTTAGCAAGGTGTTATATTTTACGGAGGTAGCATGCAAAGGAGAAACATAGTCATACTAAGTACTATCGGAATAGCTTTAATAATAAGCTTGATAGCTGCTCTAAATTTTTCGGTAAAAATTGATCATCGAAAAAAAATGGCAATAGATCTTATAAGTAACCCTGATGGGAGCCTCAACTATAAATATCTAGAAAACTTACTCAATGAAAAATACATGTCAGGTGTCGGTTTTAAAGGTATTGTCGAGTTTGTTACTAATTATGGCGGTACTTGTACAGAGAAAGGTTGCAGGTTGCCAGTTGTTGGAACTTTCTGTTTCATTGAAAACGCTATAATTTCGTTGCATGACACGGGTAATTATAAAATGGTAAAAGTAGAGGGGCGCCCCGATGGGTGCTAAAAAATATAACAAAAAGCTCAACCACCGTTACAGCTGCAATAACACGCGGCTTCCACTGGACAGCTTTTCCGGCGCTTCGCTTCTCCAAAGCTGCCGGTTAGCTCAGCGTTAAATGCCCAAGAGGGAATCGTGCATAAATCCAAAAAACTCATATTAACTATTCTTGCGTTTGTAGTTCCGGGTGTTGCCTATGCCAACGCAGGTGTACCAATGCTATTTTTGGCAATGCCAGCATTTTTAATGTCGCTAGTGCCGATCATAGCTATAGAAACACTCTACATATCAAAGGGTTTGGAACTATCTCTTGGTCAATCTTTGAAAACGGTAAGCATTTCTAATGTGGCCTCAACCATTATAGGTATTCCTCTTACATGGTTTCTACTTATGTTGGTTCAAATGGTTACTGGAGGTGGTAGTGCTTACGGAATTAATTCTGTCATGGGTAAAGTGTTAGCGGTTACTTGGCAGGCTCCATGGTTGATACCATATGAAGAAGATCTGAATTGGATGATCCCTATTGCAGGGTTAGTGTTGTTGATCCCGTTCTTCTTCGCGTCATGGTGGTCGGAGTTTTTTGTTTCAAAAAAACTCAATAAAACACTACCATCGCTAAGCATCAGGGGTAAGGTACGCAACGCAAACCTAATTACTTACTCTTTGTTGGCCGCATGGCCAATTGGTTTCTGGGTGTTAAGTAGTGCTGCGAAGTAAGTCTTTATCAAACGCGTCAATCAGGACGCTCGCAAGCTCGCGCCTATTGCGCGAGCGTTATATACCTAGGGACGCGGTGTGGGATTAATCGAAGCTATTGTATTAGGATTGTAGTTTAAGAACCTGCAAAAACCATTTGTCTTCTTCTCAATGCTAATTGGCTTTATGTCACTTATTTACTTTTTCTATTTCCCTCTTCAAAAGCAGAATTGTCGTATAACTTCGCTCGTTGTAGATGAATACGCTAGAGGCAATGGAGTCGGAAAAAGGCTAATCGACCATGCACTAGAAAAAGCTAAAAGTCTTTCTTGCGCGCAGTTGGAAGTAACTACATCTTTGACTCGCGAAGCAACTCAGGCATATTACGAGCGCAGTGGTTTTATCAAATCATCGTTCAGGTACTATTTGGACTTAGGCATCTAACAATCTACTATAGCCGCTCGTGGGGACGCAAACACATGGGCTGCGTCGCTTCGCTGCTAAATTTTAGCCTAGGTATTTCCGCCCCTAAGCAGGCCGTTAGGCCCAAAAAGGTTTCAACGCATGAAACGAAATAAAAAAATGTTTGTGGTTCTGTTACTAAGCCAAATATTGTGGGGAGAAGCAATGGCTGCTACTTTCGATGAAATAATAGACACCTTGAAGTACGATTCGATTGGTGGGTATAAGGTAGTTAATCTCTTGTCGAATGAAGCCTCGATTCCGAAACAAGTTCTAGGCGTAACAGTCCAGCACTTTGACTCTAAAACATCATACACTGGAGGTTCTTCACAAGTAACGCTCCAATTCTCCAAATTGGGAACTGGAATCAACCAGGAGAAACTTAAAAGAGTTATAGGTAGCTTCCCTTCTTTAACGTTGGAGGAAGAGTTCGGGCAAACGGATTTTTCATGGAGGTTTGGAGGTATAAACTGTTATATATCAGTGCATACGGAGGATGACATATTTGAATATTCCTGCTGGAAGTAGAAGCGGGGCCTAACAAATAGCTCATGAGCGACCTCCGTTGCGTCGGCTTTTTTTGTGGCAGCTACCACAAAAAATTCTAACTGCACTCCGACGCCATAGCTGGGCGTTATGCATTAAAAAAGTCCCGCAGACATGGATGTAATATTAATCATTTCAATATACGTAATCTTAATTTCTATTGCATCGTTACCGTGTCTGCTTGTTTGTCTTGTTGCTGCAAAACTGCTCCCTTCCCGATTTAGCGTTAAGCCAAAAATCCTAACTTCTATTTCTGTTCTTTTATCTCTTTAAGTGCCTATCTTCTAAACATGGAGCTAGAAGGCGGCATGCTTTCAGTGCTTTTTGTTGCCATAGTGCTTACCTTAGCTTGGTTTCTAGTGTTGCTTGTTTTATTGGTCTTGTATAAAAGTGTGGTTAAAACTAAGAGTGCATAATAAAACTCAAAAACAAGCCTCAATAATCGTTCCCTTTGGTCGCTGGGACAGCCAAAACGCAGCGCTTATTTGTCTGCCCCTGTGCGGGGGTTATGCGGTCGAGAAAGAATGCAGGAATCTGAGGTGTTGAAAGAACTGGCATTTTACGTGCTGAGCCGGCGGGCATAAGAACATTGCCGCTTAGTATAAAATAAGGAGATAAGAATGATTTTATCCAAACTAATATCCCTAACGATACTCGCTATTGTTGTTTTCACATGCCCCGTGACAACTTATGCTGAGGACGCAAGCGATCCGCGTTCATATGAATATCAGTTCATATATTGTGATACACGTGATGATATTAAGGCGCTTCATGATTGCACATGCTATGCAACAAAAGCAGCTGATTATCTGGTAGAAAACCCAAAAGCACACATACAGGAAGCATCAAAGAATGCCTTAGACGCATGTTTTGATGTTAATGGCATGGAAGAGTGGGAATACCAGCAATGTCTCAACAGAAAAGGTCTGATGCGCTATTCTTTTGAGCAAAAAGACAACGTATGTCAGTGTGTTACGGATAAGCTCATGACAAAATTTAGTGAAGATACGACTCATTTTAATCGCAAGGCACCCAATTTTAGACGCAATTTTTACACGAGATGCCTGCACGAAGTTGGTCTCAAATAATCAAGTCAGCGCGTAGTGCTTAACAAGGCGTTTAATAAGACAGATTCCCAACGTATGGTATTTTTCATTCCATCGTTGGGTTTCGTTTTTACGGCGGTATGATTTTGTTCAGTGGTAGCTTTGCTTACTACTTATCGCAGCGTAAACGATTATGGAGGATAGGATGGAAGCCAAGGATCTTAGTGACAAGGAGATACTCGATATTGTAATGCCGTTAGCTGAGTATACCGAGAACGCATGGAATGAAAAAAATTACAATGAATTCATTCGTTATTTCTTCGATGAGAATCCCTCTGAAGACTTTCCAGAAGGTGAATTCAACAGGCAGATTGAAGAAAACTTTGACTTGTATGGAACACATAAAATATCTGATTTAGTCGCCATACATAGAAATCCTGATCATGTGATTGTGTTGTGGAAAGTAGAATTAGAAAAAAGAAAAGAGCCGGGCCTTCTGATCTATGGTTTTAGAGAGCGGGAGGGGCAGGTTCTTATTGAAGGTTGTGCATACCACGCATAAAGCTAGCAATGCACTTAACATCGGGCGCTGCGCACCATGAAACCTCAATAGTTACGTTATTTTAGTTCTTTAGTGCGGCGTTACATTGCTGACTGACCATTGCCAGCCGAGCATCAGCGATATATGATCCGTATATATAACGTATACATACCGTATATCTAGGAGTTGCTATGGGAATTGTAAAGATTGACGACGAACTACATGAGGAGGTTCGTAAGGCGAGTTCACTTATGGTTCGCTCTATCAATGCTCAGGCTGAGTATTGGATAAAGATTGGCATGCTCGCCGAGGCGAATCCCAGCATGTCTTTTTCTGAGATCATGCGTGACCAAATGAAGCTGGCCAACGTAGACCTAAGGAAGGTTGTCGGTGGCTAGCGTAAAACTGAAAAGTGCTGAAGAATTGAATTTAATGCGGGAGTCCGGTCGGCTTCTTGCAAGGGTTTTTGATTACCTTGATGGCCGTATCGACATTGGTGTATCAACGATGGATATCAATGATGTGGCGGAGAGGTTCATTATCGATCAGCTACATGCTCGACCAGCGAGTAAAGGTCAGTATGGGTATCAGTATGTTTTGAATAGTTCTGTAAACTACGTTGTGTGCCATGGCGTTCCTTCAACCAATCAAAAGCTGAAATCCGGTGATATTATCAATGTTGATATAACGTTGGAGCAGGGCGGATTTATCGCTGACTCGAGCAAAATGTACATGATCGGTGACGTGACTCCGGTCGCTAAGCGTTTGGTTGATAAAACCTATGAGGCCATGTGGGAAGGGATCCGAGTTGTAAAGCCTGGAGCGACCCTTGGTGATATTGGTTATGCCATTCAGAGTCACGCCCAGAAACATGGCTATTCTGTTGTTCGCGAGTATTGTGGGCACGGAATTGGGCGAGAAATGCATGAAGAGCCACAGGTTCTGCATTATGGCCAGCTCGGCAAGGGTTTGGTTCTGCAGGAAGGGATGGTGTTTACAATAGAACCCATGATTAATCAGGGCAAGGCCAAGGTTAAGTTGAAAAAAGATGGGTGGACCGTCGTCACTAGCGATAAAAAATTATCTGCTCAGTGGGAGCATACGGTCGCCGTTACCTCCGATGGTTACGAGGTTCTGACGCTCAGAGCTGAAGAGCGAATTTAACAACCGCAGGCACGGCAGCATCTAAATAATTGCGGCGTGCATCCAAGGAGAGGACATGGCAAATAGAAGTTATTTATATACAACAAATCATCTTCCTGAGTCACCAGAGTGGCAAGAAGTAAAGGATTTGCATAGCATTTCGGAATGGAATTACGATATCCCCTTAGCTTTTAAGCTGTTACTCGCGGGCAACCCTAGAGCGGTTAAGTCATCCATTTGGGAAACTCCCGAAAAAATTGCAATAGCCGGTGATTTTCAAACGGGTTTGGCTACCTTAAATGAATATCTCGACAGGTTACCTCCTCAGGCTGAAGCGCTTGTAACTGAGACAAAAGCTTTTTTATCTAACGCTTCAAATGAAAGACAATATTTTATCCTTGAATGCGGTGAAATATTTGATATGGAGGAAGGCCCTCTAGAAGCAAAAAATCGGGCACTGATAGAAGAAATAAACTCTATTAATCAGGATGTACGCGCACTAGCTGTACCTAAGGCTATTATTCCTGATGAGCCACATAGAGGCTTCTTAGATAAACTGTTGGGCCGCAAGCAAGAGCCACCACAATATGACCCATTAGAACCTTTTTATGGTCTTGGTTTAGGTAATTGGTCAAATATATTGTATTTTCAGTTTGGCGATTAATTGGTCTAACAAACGTATGTTGATAGGCCGATTTTCCATATTTTTATAGGGCTATGTATGAATGTTGTTCCTTTAATAGCGGGTGTGGTTTTCGGAGGTATTGGGAGCTATATCATATTTGATTACTATCGTTTTAATCGGGCAGTACTAAAAACTCAGGGAAAAATATTACGCTATGATGAGTACCAAACGAAAAGTGATAACCGAAAACAAACAATGTTTAGGCCTATTTTTGAGTTTTCATTAAATGGCACTACTTACGAAGTTGAATCAAAAACATCTTTTAGCTCACACATAGTCCCAGTAGGCCGATATACAGATGTTTTGTATAAAAAAGGGGATGAAGGTAACGCCCGTTTAGCTAAAGGAAATGGTTATGGACTAGGTATTCTGTTTATAGGCCTTGCTATACCGGCCATTTATTTGGGTGTGTTTTAACAGTGGGTAGCTGGTGTCCTTTAGGTAGTTAGAAAAATAACATGCGGTTGAAAAGGGCGTTATCAGCTGGTAGTCAGCAACCGTTGTGGAGCGATCAAAGCCGCGTTAGCAGGCCTAGTAGGGTTAGCTTTGTTGGCTCCAGTTATCATTAGCTCTGTTAAACCGGCTCAGTCGTTCCCGCTCATACACGATATAACAACAAACACGAACAACCCGCCTGCGTTTTTGGTGTTGGACGAGAGCCGCAAGGGGGCTAAAAATTCCCTTGTGTATGGTGGAGCCGAAGTAGCTGAGATGCAGAAAAAAGCTTATGCCGATATTGCACCTATTCAGACGAGCAAGACAGCCCAACAAGCCTTTAGCGAGTCTTTACGTGTTGCAAATGAAATGGGGTGGGAGATAGTCGCTCAAGATGAAAATGCTTTACGCTTTGAGGCGTCAGCTCGTACCCCTGTTTTTCAGTTTGTTGATGATGTCGTCGTGACTGTGACAACTGAAGGTAGTGCAAGCCGTGTTGATATCCGCAGTGTTTCGCGTATTGGCCGCAGCGATAGAGGCGCGAATGCAGCACGTATTAGAGAGTTCATAGAAACTTTTGATCAATAATGCACTCTCAATGAGGGTGTATATGCCTGTCTACAAGGATGTGTATTAGTTCTAAGTAGATCAACATGCCATTTCTATATGTGTGTGGTGTGGCGGTGCATCAATTTATAACTAAAAGAGGTGTCTCATGGTTAAGTCATTATTGTTGGGTGTTGCTTTAGCTGTGTTTTCATTATCGGCCAGTGCTGAGGACAGCTTGGTGAAGTATGAAAGCATTTACTCAGTAAAAGAAACGGCCGATCGTTTCGAAAACATAGCTAAAAGCAAGGGGTTAACTGTATTTACT
This sequence comes from Neptunomonas phycophila, assembly GCF_001922575.1. Lineage (NCBI taxonomy): Bacteria > Pseudomonadati > Pseudomonadota > Gammaproteobacteria > Oceanospirillales > Oceanospirillaceae > Neptunomonas > Neptunomonas phycophila. The sequence goes on from NZ_MRCI01000001.1 coordinate 1,336,539, forward strand.
CGAATTAACCACCAGCAAAATGCTGCTAATGTGGGTTTGGAGTTGCGTCCAACCGAAGTGATTATCTTTGGTAACCCCAAAGTGGGTACTCCACTCATGCAATGCTCACAAGATGTAGCGATCGATTTGCCGCAAAAAGTGATGATTACTGAGGACTCAAATAATAAGGTTTGGTTGTCTTATAACAATCCTAATTACCTTGTACAGCGTCACAGTATTGAAGGATGCGATGAAGTGATTAAGAAAGTATCGGGTGTATTAGGCGCACTCTCTACGGCTGCAGTGGCGCAATAGCGTATTTGTATGGCTCTTTAGGATCTAGTAAGCGGCTATACGGTGTTTATTAGATCCTTTAGGCCGGTTCCTTTCATGCCCGCGGGGTTTGTATAGGCGATTTTTTGGCAACTTTATGTTCGTACATAAGCCGGTCAGCCTTCTCTAAAACGCTGTTGTGGTTTTGCCCCTCTTGTCCGTTGACAATTCCGTAACTAATACCAACGGTTGGCCAGCTCTCTTGAATTGAGTTTTCAATCTCTCCAATAATGGTTGTTAGTTCAGTGTTTAGGTTGGTGTTTGAGCTACTTGTTTTGTTAATGACCCAGACAAATTCATCGCCGCCATGCCTAAATACTTCCCCTAAATGGCGAATGCGTTGCTTCATTAATAAAGAAACCTCTTTTAATAATTGGTCACCTGAAGCGTGCCCCATGTTGTCGTTAATGGATTTAATACCGTCTAAATCAATATAAACAACAAGGTAGTCCTTGCCTAAAAGGTTGAGCTTTTCGCTTAATGCAAAACGGTTGCCGACTTTTGTTAATGCATCTACACGGGCTTCATAGAGCACTTTTTTGTACGTGTTTTGCCTTATTAAAAGCCATTCAGCTAAAGACAATAAAATGCACAAACAATCTATTACGATAGCGACTAAAACAACCATTTCGGGATACAACAAACCATCGAAATGACCTGTATGAGCCGCCAAAATATAGATTACCGCGAGCCCATAAACGACATTGCCGGTTAAATAGTATTTGGCTCTAAAGTCCTTTTTAGACCACATGATGATGCCTATATAAATGCTCAATGGGGACCATATAGCCGCGAGAATATGAGCAAATTGGTAGGCGATATCAAACGGAACAAAGGGCAGCATAAGGGTGGCGACTGCCAGAACTAGGGCCATGAATATGAGTAAGCGATGTAAGCGTGGGTTTTGAATCTTGCATTCAAAAAGCCGTGTGGTAAAGAAAGCCGCAAACGCATTGATGATCGGGAAGATATATAGTGCGCCATAAGTCATGTTAACGCTGGCATAGCTAAATAAATCGTTAGCCAACCCAGAGGTAAATACCCAGCTAAGAGCATGGGACCCAAGGTATCCAGCACACCAAAACGATAGGACCTGTTTCGTTTTTACTGCTATTAGAAGCGCGATGAAGGCTAGCGTGAACATAATGGCAATGCATGACAGGGTGATACTGTTAATCGCAAACAGATACTGGTAAAACGCCGGTTGAGAGAAAAACGTTAGATTGACAGGCGTGGCGAATTTTCTCGCGCTAATAAGCACCCACAGGCTTCCTTCTTCTTGATCTTTGAGTACAAGAGGAAAGGATTGAGCGTGCATTAAGTGCGGCATGTCTTTGTCGTTTGTTTGTGAAAACTCGGCTATGAGTTGAGGTGAGCCGCCAACAGGCTCCCAATAAGCAAAACCCTGGTCAACATAGTTAGAGTTAAGCACAACAAATTTATTCTGCTTTTGGGATGATCTTAACGATATCTTTGTTATGTAGGTTCCGGATTTATCAATGATGGCGCCTTTTTCTTGCGCGGTATTAACCAAGCTAGGAGTCCAGTTATCGTAACGGGCGGGGGGATTGTTTACCCTATGCCATATTCCGTTGTCTTTTATCACGATGGTGGTATCTGTAATACTAATGGCTTCTCTGGCTTGCGATGCAGTGGCTACAAAGCAGAGAAGGCACACGGTCATGTACAGAAAAGATTTCGCTAGTTTAAACATTATTAAGTAACTCAAAAACGGTGTAGCGACGGTAAAGAATAAAAAAATGTTAATTTTGTTGTTAATTGTAGACTAAAAATTAACATTCACACGGCTTAAGCGATTAAGTTACTTCAACAGCGACGGTCTGAAAATGAACAAAATTCAAGGAAGAGTAGTATGTACGATCCTATTCAAGATGGTATCGAAAAAGAGGCTCGCTCGTTGTCCTATAGACAGGAAGAGCCCCCAAGCGAGCTTGCTGAAGTTGTGCATAGCTATTGGGAACTTAAAACAGAGGTGCCGTTAGCGGATGATTTTCTGTTACATGCAATACCGGATGCGTGCGTTAACATCCTTTTTAATCAAAAAGATACAGAAATTGCTGGAGTTACAGCCTTACGTACGACTTATGAAGTGCTAAATTTGGGTAAGGATTTTCATTATGCAGGTATTCAGTTTTTTCCGGGAGCTTGGCAAGGTGATTTAAAAGAGACTTCAGATAGCTTTGTTGGGACGCCGTATCAGGGAAGCTTGCCATTAGTCGCCGCTAGTGAAGCGCTCGCTAAAGTGGGCTTTGAGTGTAAGCAGTCTATATTATCTGACTTAGTGCTGACGCTAATGGAGCGAAAGCTGGTAGCCGTTAATACCGTGACCCAGGCGATTTTATCGAATTTAGCAGACATTAAAACGGTGGCAGATATGGCTGCTGTAACTCATATGTCGACTCGTCAATTACAACGCAGTCTTAAGAAGGCTACAGGCTTTGCCCCGCATGATTTTCTTAAGGTGATCAGGTTACAACAATCATTTAAACAGCATTACCTCGAAGCGTATACGGATCAATCCCATTTTATACATTCATTTCGTAACATTACCGGATATACGCCTGCCGAATATTACCGAAAATATGTTGTCTGATTTATACAATACCTAAAAACCGCTGCCCATTAGCATGATCTTACTTTCACTAGAGACAGGAAATGATCATGAAGCATAACGCAATTGGATGGTTTGATATTTACGTAAACGATATGGAAAGAGCAGCGGCTTTTTACGAAGCGGTATTTGACAAGGAGCTGGAAGACTTAACCGACCCAACGGATAGCCGAGTGCTTATGAAGGCGTTCCCTACCGACATGGAATCATACGGAGCAGGCGGGGCGCTTGTTAAAAGAGAAGGGGCTGGGCCCGTAACTGGCGGAACGATTGTATATTTTGGTGTCGAAGATTGTTTGTCTGAGCAGGCAAAGGTCAGCGAGGCAGGCGGCAAAGTTGTCCAGCCGAAAACGTCCATCGGTGAGTTTGGTTTTGTGAGTATTTGTATGGATACCGAAGGTAACTTGTTTGGCCTTAGCTCAATGCAATAACGATCTACCTAATTGTTGGCCGTGAATTGGCGGCCAACCAATTTTTTATGTATTTTTTACGCAACATCTTTCTGATTTTTATACACTTTTCGTATTCTTGAACTAAGATTATTCCAGTAATTTTAGGTGGTTGTGAGATCAAGTAAACGTTTGAATCAAACGTTATTTAGAAGAGGTGTCGAGCGTAAATGGTCCAACATGCATTGTTAAGAAAACCGCAATCGGGTTTTACAATCATCGAGCTTGTTGTTGTTATCGTTTTGCTGGGGGTGCTTGCGGCTACTGCACTACCGCGTTTTATTGATATTAGCACAGACGCTCAAAAAGCGGTCTTACAATCGATGGGAGGATCCATTCTATCAGCTGCCAATTTAGTGCATGCTAAGGCCGTCATTCAAGGCGTTAGCAATGAGCCTTTAACGACAATTGATCTAGATGGTGATGGCGTCGATGATGTTGAGATTAGATACGGTTACCCAAGTGCCAGTCGAAACAATGGTCTTTCCAAAATAATGGGTGGTGACTTTTCTACCGGTTGGACTTGGTCTACAACCTATGGTGATACGCGCTTTTGGTTGACCACCGCAAAACTCGGTGGCCGTTCTGGTGTGTATGTGAACCAAACCGCTGTGTTAAACAGCGGCTGTTATATTTTGTATGACCCCGCGACAACTCAAGGGGGATCACCTGCTGTTAGCTATGTAACGACTAACTGCTAAGCCAAGAGTATGTACTAAGGGGGGTAGTATTAAAGGCGCACCATTAGCTTTCCTTTGTTGCTACCCGTCATGAATAAGTTGAGCCCAGAAATAGCAGAGGGTAAGCCTTCGAGCACGTGAGCGCGGTATTGTATTTTACCTGCTTTAACATGAGGGGCCAGCTGAGCCAATAATGCCGGTGCGTTGTGTAAATGGTCAGGCATGGTGAACCCTTGGATGGTTAAGCGCTTTTTAATAACGTTTAACCAACTCGGGCCGGGTCTCGGCGTCTCAAGACTGTAGTCTGCGATTAAGCCGCATACTGCGATACGCCCGTGAGCATTCATTCGGTTGAAAACCGGTGTTTGGATAGCGCCTCCGGTGTTTTCGAAGTATAGGTCGATTCCATTGGGTGTAAGCGCTGCCAAATTTTCTTCGAGCTGTTCTTTTTTGTAGTTTATAGCGCCATCAAAGCCGAGTTCGTTGACTAACCAATCGCATTTTTCATCACTGCCGGCTACACCAATAACGTGTAGACCTTCCGCTTTACCGAGTTGGCCAACAATAGAACCAACAGACCCAGCTGCCCCTGAGACTACAAGAGTTTGGCCTGTTTCTGGCTTTAATACATGATAAAAACCTTGGGTAGCGGTTAGGCCTGGCAATGAGAAGACTGATAGCGCCATTTCATCGGACAGTGACGGGTCGAGTTTGGTAATGCCTTTACCGTCAGTCGCGATGAGTGTTTGCCATCCGAACATCCCCTGAACTTTGTCACCTACAGAAAAGTCGGGATGGCGAGACTCAATTACCTCACCGACACCATTGCTGCGCATAATATCGCCAAGCTGAACGGGCGGTATGTAGCTATCGGTATCGGACGACATCCATCCAAACATAGCGGGGTCGAGTGAAAGGCTGGTTTGGCGTACCAGAAACTGACCGTCTTCAATAACTGGGCGGGGTTGTTCTTCAATTTGAAATAGATCTTCGGTAATAGGGCCGCCTGATGGGCGAGCGATTAATCGAATCGTTTGGTTGGTTTCCATGTGTAAAGCCTTTTGCCGTTTTGGTTTATGCGTATGCATATTACTGATGTGTTGGATGCGATAAACCAGATAAAGTGCGACACTTTGTTGCTAGATTTAACCTCCTTCACCACTGGGGTAGCTGAAAATAGGTGTCTAAATAATCAATTAAGCTTCTGACTGTGGGGGAGAGGTGCTTTCTGGAAGAGTAAAGTACGTAGACCTGTAAATCGTTTGGCTTCCACTCGGGTAAAATATGGACTAACTGCCCACTATTGATGTAAGCGTTAGCTAAATAGGTAGGCTGTAATGATATTCCAGTGCCGTTTAGTGCGGCATGTAGCAGGGTGGTTGCTTCGTTAGCGGTCAGTCGGCATTTAATAGGAACTGATTCAAACAGGTCGTTTTGCGATAAATGCCAGATATGCCGTTCAAAGTTTTTATATCCTAGACAAGCATGGAGAGCTAAATCACTTGGGTGGTTTATAGCTGCATTTTGGCTAATGTAGCTAGGCGAAGCGACAATAACGGACTCGCATACGCTGATTGGCTTTCCAATAAGAGAAGGGTCAGGCTTAGAAGCTAAGCGTATAGCCAGATCAATGCTCTGTTCCGTCAACCCGGTCACGCCGTCATTCAGGTCAATATCGATTTGCACTTTGGGGTGTAGTGACATGAATGCGGCTATTGGTTTCATTAATTGTGAGAATCCAAAAGACATGCTGGTGGCAATCCGAATCGTACCCGCAAGCTCATCGTTGTCGGTTGCTTGTAAGGCTATTTTTTCTGCTTGTTGTAACCAGGCTTCAACTTCTTTCAAGCATGCTTGTCCTGCCGTGCTTAAAGAAACTTTTCGTGTGGTCCTATTAAATAAACGTATCTGTAACCAATCCTCCATCGCTTCAATATACCGGGTGACCATAGCACGCGACATGTCGAGTCGGCTTGCGGTAGCGGTAAAGCTAAGCGAGTAGGCTACATCAACAAAAACTCTGGCGGCGGTTACTCTGTCCATCTTATTTGCTCGATTTATGAAATAATAATGTTCATTCTCTTGTATTTTTCTGAGCATCTCAACTCTTTATCATGTGTTAAACCTTTTACATGTGGAGAACTTTATGAAAAGAATTTTAGTCGTCTTGATAAGTGTGTTTATTGCTCAGTTTGCCATTGCGGATCAAAAGAATGGATTAACTTTGGATGTTTACACGGCTGACAGTGGAAGTTTTGGTGTCAATGCCACTCTGGTATACGGGGAAAAAGAAGCATTATTAGTTGATACAGGCTTTACCAAAGCGGACGCATTGAGAATTGCAGCAAAGGTACTTGATTCTAAGAAAACATTAAAAACCATTTTTATTAGTCAGGCTGATCCCGACTATTACTTTGGTGCAGAAGTGCTGCATGGGATTTTTCCTGATGCAGAGATCATTACGACGGCAGCTGTGAAAGAAGCCATCGAGAAAAAGCTGGAAGGTAAGCTCGCATTCTGGGGGCCTAAAATGGGCGCTAATGCACCGGTAAAACCGATTATTCCGGCTGTTTACGACGATTCATCTTTATTGGTTGATGGTCATATTGTCGAGATCATCAAAACTGAAGGTGTGTTAGCACATCGTCCGTATTTATGGATTCCTGAGAATAAAGCGGTGCTAGGTAATGTAGCGGTGTTCGGTAATATCCATCCTTGGATGGCCGATGCTCAGTCCGTAGAGATGCAGGACGCTTGGAAAGACCAACTCAACGAAATGCTAGCGTTAAGCCCGAGCGTTGTTATCCCAGGTCACATGACTCCGGAGACGAAGTTAACGAGCGAAGCTTTCAAGTTTACACTGAACTATATAAATGATTTCCAAGAGGCTAAAGCGGCCAGCCAGAATAGCGCTGAAATGATAGAGATCATGACCACTAAATATCCAAACGCAGCGGGCCTCCTTAACTTGAACATTGCAGCAAAAGTGCACAAAGGTGAGATGCAATGGTAAAGGTGCATTACTTTTTTGATCCATTGTGTGGATGGTGCTACGGAGCCTCGCCGTTAATTAAAGTGCTAGTCAATACCGCTGGGTTTGAAGTGGTTTACCATCCTGGTGGTATGATTCCGCGATTACCTATTGAGCCTGCTTTTAGGCAACATATTCTTCAGGCTGATGAGCGCATCGCTGAGCAAACCAAAGTACAATTTGGTCAGGCTTACAAAGATAGAGTATTGAGTAAAGAAGAGCTAATACTCGACTCTTACTTAACAACCCGCGCCTTTTTAGTGGGTATTGAGATGGGGGTTAATGCGTATCAAATGCTCAAATCCATTCAGGAGGCCCATTATGTCCATGGGGCCAAACTGGATGAGAAGGAGTCGTTGAAGAATATCGCTTTATCCCTTGGCCTTGATGGCAATGAGTGGGATGACCGGATGGAGTTATCCGAATCGAATTTGTATAGTGAGTTGGAAGCAAGTCAAACACTGATGAAAGAGCTTGAGGTGTCAGGCTTTCCTTCTATTATTGCTGAACTTGACTCGGGATTAACACGTCTACCTCTCAGTGCCTATTATGATAACGCCTCGGGATGGAGCACGTATTTGAGCACATTAAGTTAGTTTGTTAATGGTTCAGGTAGCCGGTTGATACATGACGTAGCTTCTACGTGGCTTTTTTATGAGCGGTGTTTTGTTGTACAAAGGTATAATTGAGCTAACAAAATAAAAAGCTGCATGAAAAGGCCTACAAAGTACAGTGATTGAATCAATTGGAGTTACCGAAAATACGTCGGCAGTGATGACGTTTACACGCGGCTATTTAGCGCTTTTTTATACGCTTGTAGCCGCATTTTATACGATAAGAATCATCGTAGGTAAGCGAAGCGCTCACGCAGAATTGGTACACCCAGGCGAGCGGTATTGTACGTCTTGGTGGAACCATATGACTTTTCGGGTGTTTCGGGTGGTTATCTGGTTGGTTTGCGTGTGTCGCTACTTTTTTCCTGCCACGGATTCTGTGTTAGGCCGTTTTACCCTCTTAAATCACCCAGAAATTATCCTTTCGGGTGATCTTCTCCTGGCGCTTGGTTTTTCTACTGTCATTGTGATTCATACCACTATGGGGAACCATTGGCGCTCTGGTATTGATAATACAGGGCCTAAAAAGCTCATCACTCATGGCTTTTTTCGTTATTCACGTAATCCTATTTTTCTAGCCGTTGCGTGTGCGCAGGTTGGCTTTTTCTTAGCTTTGCCTTCGGTCTTTACCTTAATTTGCTTACTGGTGGGCTTGTATATTTTGCACCGACAAGTGCTGTGTGAAGAGTCGCATTTGTTACGGATGTTCCAGCAAGACTATGTTAACTACACGCTCAAAACGGGTCGGTGGCTTTAGTTTTTTTGTTAAACATTCTATAAACCTGTGGGAAAGTTGAGCATTTATGCGTGCTTAGGTGATTTGATTACAAGGTTAGTTGTGTTATCTGGTATTGTGCACCTCTAAATGCGATTTTATTTCGCTCACTTCTTATTTATAGAGCTTGCTTGTGACCAATAACGATATCTTACGCCGTCTTCGCTACACCTTTGATTTTAATGATTCCAAAATGATTGAGGTTTTTCGCTTGGCTGATCACCAAGTGACTCGGGCTCAGGTTTCTGATTGGTTAAAACAAGAAGATGATGAGAAGTACGTGCGTTGCAGTGATAAAGAGTTCGCTATCTTTTTAAATGGTTTGATCAATCTGAAACGCGGTAAAAAAGAAGGCGCTGCACCAGAGCCGGAGCATCGCTTAAATAATAATATTATTTTCCGTAAGCTAAAAATTGCACTCAATATGACCGCTGAAGATATTTTGGATGTTATGCATAAAGCCAATAATCAATTGAGCAAACATGAGTTGAGCGCTTTTTTCCGCCGCCCAGATCATCAAAACTACCGCGAATGTCAGGACCAAGTACTACGTAACTTTTTGTCAGGCATACAGGAAAAATATCGCAGTAAACAAAGCAGCTAATGAGTTTTTTCAGTAACGCTTAGTCGTCTTAATCGTTATTGATTAGCTGAGATTGAGCGTCGAAATAGCGCTAGGCTGGCGATAAAAAATGTCGAGCCTAATCCTGTCATGATTAAAAGCTGTGGCCAGATTATAGACAGCCCCGCGCCCCGGAAAACGACCGCCTGAGAGAACGCCATGTAATGACGTGACGGCAAAAACCAAGTGGCAGGTTGGATAATCTGAGGTTGGCTTTCTATCGGAGACATCCCACCTGACAGCATCATTATTGGTATAATAACCATCATTAACAGTAACGCGAATTGCGACATGGTTCGGGCAATTGTCGCTAAAAATATTCCAATAGCGGCAGCAGCAAAAAGGTAAATGCTGGTGCCGGCAACCAATAGAAGACGCGATCCCGCAATGGGTACGTCAAGATAGTTTTCTACAATTAATAGCATGCAAAGTGAAAACGCGATAAGAATAATCAGCCCATTTGCCCACACCTTGGCGATGACGATTTGGAAAGCATTAATCGGCATTACCAGTAAATGTTCGATGGTGCCATGCTCTCTTTCTCGCAGTAGTGCGGCGCCTGTTAAGATAATAGTGATCATGGATATTTGGTTGATGAGTGCGTTAATAGCCCCAAACCACATCCCCACGCCATTGGGATTAAAAGCTCTACGTTGTACCAAATTAACGGCGGATGTCGGGGTCGTGTCGGAACGGTTTATGAAGTAATTTATTTCGGTATTAATGATGTTTTGAATGTAGCTGTTACCTAAACTGGCTTGGGTTACAGCGGTGGCGTCAATATCAATTTGTATAGCGGGTTGTCGGTGTTGACGTATATCTTTTTCAAATTGTGGTGGTATCGAGACAACAAACATGTATTTGTCTTGGTCCATTGCATCGTCTACTTCGGCCGGTGTAATCAACACGGGCTGTTTAAAATACGGAGGGTAAAGGGCGTTAGCAATCGCACGGGAGAGAGTGGACTGGTCCTCATCGATGATGGCAATAGAGGCGTTATTAACTGATTCACTAATGGACACGGCTTGCGCGTAAATCGCCAAACTAAATGAATAGATGATCAGTAACACCATGACTGCATCACTAAAAACGCTACGCAATTCTTTAATACCTAGCCAGAATATATTGAGCCATCCCTTCATTATTTACGCCTCTTGCTTCTTTAAAAAAGTGGCTGCTATCGCAATGAATATAGGCCCAAATAAGGCGAGCTTAATGATGTCGGGCAGTAGGGAGCTCAGGCTTAAGCCTTTTGTAAAAGCCGCTACGCTAAGGTGCATGTAATAGGTAGCTGGCCAGAGCGCCCCCACTATTTTACCTGCGCCTTCCATGGTGGATGTTGGTTGTATCAAACCTGAAAAGTTAATGGTTGGCATCATGGTTAAAATGGCTGTAGCAAATACGGCGGCAACTTGCGAAGCTGTGAGTGAAGAAATAAGTAGCCCAAAACCGGTGGCAGTAAAGGCGTAGAAAAACGCCCCCAACGATAACCCTAGCAGGCTGCCCTTGAGAGGGACACCCAGTAAGAAAATAACCAATACCGTTAAAATCGCAAAGTTGATCATGCCAATGGCTATATAGGGTAGTTGTTTACCGATCAAAAACTCTAAACGACGGGTAGGCGTCACGTAGAAGTTAGTGATAGTGCCAATCTCTTTTTCGCGAGCCATACTCACAGCCATTAAAATTGCGGGGAACAATAGTAATAAAAGTGCGGGCGTTTTAGGGCCTATCGAATAAATCGTTTCAAATGAGGGGTTGTAGCGATACCTCGATTCGATAGTAACGCTTGCGTTAGCTGAGGCATCGATGCCAGCGTCAGTTGCAAGCTCGTAAAGGTAGTGTGTGTGTCCGCCTGAAACGTAACCCGCTATGGTGCCCGCTCGCGTCGTATTGGCTCCATCTATCCAAGCTGATACGCTGGGTGTTTCTCCTTTTTTTAAGTCTCGCCCAAAACCAGAGGGGATCTCGATCGCTAATGTAATTTCATTTGATTGTAGTTGCCGCTCCATGGCATCTACGCTTTGCAGTGGCGCTTTTTCAACAAAATATCGAGAACCACTAAAGTTGCTGAGATAGCGGCGGCTTTCAGGGGTTTGATCTTGGTCATAAGCCGCATAGGCTAGGTCTTCCACATCAAGTGATACGCCGTAAGCAACCACAATGAGGAGAAAGGCACTGCCAATAAAAGCAAACACTAAGCGTATGGGGTCTCGAATGACTTCTACCGATTCACGATAACTAAAAGCGATTAGCCTGCTAAAGCTAAAGTTCAGGGGGTGATGCCGGTGCTTTTCAGCTGTGGGTGGAGCTGTTTGGATAGGCTCTGAAGGAAGTGTGGTCTTTGTGTGTTCTTTATTATGTGTAGACTCTATGGCTTCTTCTAAATACGCAATAAAGGCCTGCTCTAAAGTTTTCGCTTGCTTTGCATGTGTTAATGCTTGAGGGCTATCACATGCCAATACTTGGCCAGCGTGCATCAATGATATGCGATCACATCGCAAGGCCTCGTTCATAAAGTGTGTTGAGATGAAAATGGTGACTTTGTCCTTTCTTGAAAGCTCTATTAGAAGGCTCCAAAATTCGTCTCGGGCAACCGGGTCTACTCCTGACGTAGGCTCGTCTAGGATGAGAATTTCAGGTTCATGAAGGACGGCCACGGCTAACGATAAACGCTGCCGTATGCCCAAAGGCAGGGATGAGGCTAACGCATGCATGTGTTCAGTTAAGCCAAAGCGTTCAACTAACAGAGATATGCGCTGTTTTGATTTTTCCGTTGATAGATGAAACAAGCGAGCGTGTAAGGTTAAGTTTTGTGCTGTAGTGAGTTCACCGTATAAAGAAAAAGCCTGTGTCATAAAACCAACACGGTTGCGAGTTTCTAGGTCATTGGCGTCTAGTGGCTTTCCAAACAAATACGCTTCGCCTTTCGATGCAGGTAAAAGGCCTGTTAGCATTTTCATGGTGGTGGTTTTGCCGCAACCATTTGAACCTAAAAAACCAAAAATTTCCCCCGCTTGTATATCAAAGCTGACATTATCGACGGCAGTGAAATCGCCAAAGGTGCGGGTTAGCCCTTTTGCCACAATGGCTGGGGTATCATCAGTTTTTTGGAGTGCTGGAATCGATAATTTTGTGGCTTCTCCTGACTGGTTGTGTGGTAGCAGCTTTATAAAGGCTGACTCAAGGTCTTGAGTATTGGTTTTTTCTTTTAGAGCCTGTGCGGAGCCTGTGGCTAGAACGCGTCCATTATTCATGGCAACCAGCCAGTCGAAACCTTCGGCCTCATCCATATAGGCAGTGGATACGAGTACACTCATGGTGGGACGTTCATTTCTAATGGAGGTGATCAGCTCCCAAAACTGTCGCCTTGATAGCGGGTCTACGCCTGTTGTTGGCTCGTCAAGAATCAGTAGATCTGGGTCATGTATGAGCGAGCAGCATAGACCTAGTTTTTGTTTCATGCCGCCAGATAACTTGCCGGCGGGTCTGGATAAAAAGGGCGATAAGCTGGTCGCCTGTGTTAACCGATGAATACGGGTTTTACGTTCTGAGGCCGCTAAGCCGAATAGCTTCCCAAAAAAGTCTAGGTTTTCCTCTACGCTGAGCTCTGCATATAGGTTCTTGCCTAAGCCTTGTGGCATGTAGGCGATACGTGGCCCTATTGATTGACGATGTATAGCCGAAGACATGTCGCCTTCTAAAACGTTTAGCGATCCTTGTTGCAGTTTACGAGCGCCAGCAATAAGACCCATTAAAGTCGACTTGCCAACACCGTCAGGGCCCAATAAACCGATCATTAAACCTGATGGAATATCTAAAGAGATTTGATCGATGGCTTTACTCTGCTGGTATTGATGAGTCACGTTTTGCATGCGAACAACGGGAGGCGGTAAGGTGGCTGTCGTTGTCATTTTGTGCATAGTGTAAATACCCGTAGGAGTATGTGTTTTAGTGAGTTACTTTTTGGCTCGGCGCTATTGAGCCAGTGTTTGGAGGAACTCTGGCCATGGGCCGATTTCCTCGCCGGGTAGTGGCGTTAACTGAATGTAGGCAACACCGCGAATACCTGTCTTCACTTGGTTTATATGCTTTAAGACGAGTGTTTGAGGGACACGAACCTTGACACGAAACATCAACTTATCGCGCTCACTAGCGGTTTCCACTTCTTTGGGGGTGAACTGTGATTCGGGGGAAACAAAACTGACTGTGGCAGGTATAGCTGCCTCTAAAATATCCAGCTTTATTCTGGCTTGTGCTCCAATGGCAACGCGATTGACTTGTGATGAAGGCAAGTAGAGCTCCATGTACACATCAGATAAATTAACTAACGTCATCACCTTTCCACCGCTACCTATGACTTCTCCAGGTTCCGCTAACCGGTAAAGAACACGGCCAATACTGGGAGCACTTAGAACGGCATCATCGATCTGAGTTTGGATTTCAGCTTGGCTAGCGAGTGCGGCATCGACGTTGCGTTCCCTAGAAACAAGAGCGGCTTGAGCCGCTTTAACGTCGGCATTAGCGACGGCCACTTGGCTAATAAGAGTGTCATTTGATTCTTTGCTAGCAAACCCTTTTTTAGTCAGCTCTCGTGAGCGGGATAACTCTTGCTGCGCGAGCGTGAGTTTTGCTTTTGCTTGCGCAATGGAGGCTTGCGCTGAAGCAACTTGGCTTTCAGCACTAGCGACTTCTGCTTTAGCACGTAAAAGTTGAGCTTTTAGCTGTGCCGTATCTATTGTTGCAAGTGTATCGCCTTGTTGGACTAGTTCACCTTCTTGGGCGATGACATGCTCAACGCGGCCGGCAATTTTACTCGATACATCCACTTGTACCGCCTCAATTCTGCCGTTACCGGAAGCATACCCTGATGGTAGCTCGGGTTGGTTGATGTTGTTCCATATTAATACACCACCGATGACGGCTAGTGCGAAGAGTAAAAGAATGAGTGCTTTTTTGAGGCTGGTGCTCATGTCTTACCTTTCCCTAAAAGAAAAAAGAATCAGAACGTGTAGGTGTGCTGCTTAGTTAAGAATACCGCGAAGCGCATTGAGCCAACATGATATTGATCATGTAAACAAGCTTAATGAGATTAAGAATTAAACGAAGGAGGTTGTTATAGGTAGGGAGCGGGTGTGAGATGAGAGTGGGATGTTGTGAGCTTAGTACACCGACTAAGCTCACTTGGAAGCCCCAGTACTTATTGCGCGTGAGGGTGCTTTCTGAAAATAATAGTCCCAATAGCGACTAAACCAAGCAGCCAGCTGTAATGGATATTACCGATAATCAGTAAGGGTGATAAGCCAGCAATTGAACCCGCCAGTAATACTTGCGCACCGTAGGGTAGCAAGCCTTGCACAACACACGAGAATATATCTAATAAGCAGGCGCTGCGGCGGGGGTCAACGTGCTGCCTGTCTGCGATGTCTTTAGCAAGCCCTCCCGAAATAATGATGGCAACGGTGTTGTTTGCTGTGCACACATTTGTTAGTGCCACGGCGACACTAATTGCCGCTTCACCGGCACGCGTATGAGGTTCATCACCTCGCTTGTTAGTAAAGCGTTGGATTTGTTGAGCTAAAAATTCAAGTCCACCTTGCGCTTTCATCAGGGCACCTAGACCACCGATCAATAAAGACAAGATTAAGATCTCTTGCATTCCGGTATACCCAGCATAGATATCTTTAGAATACTGGGCAATTGAATAATCTGCCACGCTCAGCAAAGCGACAGCGCCGGCTAAGATGATCCCCGTAAAGAGGACTAACAGGACATTCAACCCTGATATCGCTAATACAAGGACTGCAATATAAGGGATGACTTTCATAAATTCATAGTCAGTCGCTTGTGTGATGGTCGCATCAGCGCCTTGAATATATAGCCAAAGCAATGTGAGGATGGCCGCAGGTAGGGCGATCAAGAAGTTCATACGGAACTTATCGCGCATAGCACAACCTTGGGAGCGGGTTGCCGCAATGGTTGTATCAGAAATGATGGACAGGTTGTCGCCAAACATAGCGCCACCTACCACAGCACCTATGCATAGAGGCAGTGACAGGTCACTTGCTTCGCTAAGGCCTAAAGCAATAGGAGCAATCGCTCCAATTGTTCCCATTGACGTTCCCATGGCTGTTGCTACAAAGGCGGTTATGATAAATAAACCCGGTAGAACAAACTGAGATGGGATGATGCTTAGGCCAAAGTTTACCGTGGCGTCTACACCGCCAGCTGCTTTTGCGACGCTCGCAAATGCCCCAGCGAGTAAATAAATTAAGCACATTGTAATAATTGTGTTGTCGCCAACCCCATTAATAAAAGTCTCTAGGCGCTTATTCAGTGCACCTGACCCTAAGGCTAGAGCAAGAACAATAGCAGGCAAGATGGCGACGGGCGCTGATATTTGGTAAAACGCGAAATCGACGTTTGCGGCTTGATAGTAGACACCACTACCGATGAACAGAGCTAAAAACAGTAATAAGGGTAGTAATGCGAGCGGGTTGGCTCTCATGTCGGGCTCCTGGATTGCAGAAACAGAGTCTATGGATTTAAGGCTTTGCTC
This sequence comes from Neptunomonas phycophila, assembly GCF_001922575.1. Taxonomy (NCBI): domain Bacteria; kingdom Pseudomonadati; phylum Pseudomonadota; class Gammaproteobacteria; order Oceanospirillales; family Oceanospirillaceae; genus Neptunomonas; species Neptunomonas phycophila. The sequence continues at coordinate 1,352,213 of NZ_MRCI01000001.1, forward strand.
TTTTGGAGTCTAAGCGCATAAGTAAGAAAGCTAGATATCGTTATACGGTTACACTCGATAGGAGTCGTGGCGCATAGCGGATCTACGAATTAAGTGGCGGCATTATACGGGTTAACACTAGCAGGGCTAATATCGATTAGATCTGAGTATTATACTAAAGGTTATAAATAAGGGGTTTTATATGCTTTTCTGCGATTTGGCGTTGTGTGATAGAACGCATAGAGGTGAATAAATAGCCGCCAGTGAGACGGCTATCCGTTAGTGCTGCATCGTCACCCGAAAAGGTTACTTCTCTGGCGCGTGGAAGGCTAAGTATAGGTCTACCAATATGTCAGGGATTTCGTTAGCCATTTGATTCGCTAGGCGTTTGTTATTACGGATTTCGGTAAACTCAGGCTCATCAAACAGGTTAGAAGCCACCATAATTGGAAGCATAAGTTCTGCAGTGACTTCCTCTTTGTCTTCGTTGAACCAAGCGTCTTCTCTAAGGAAAACACCCTCCATAAAGGCTTGTGCCCAAATTTCGAGTTCAGCCTCTTCGTCGCCATCGCTTTCTAACGTGAGGTCGCAAGGCATTTCAAGTTCGGTATCGCTGTAAAGGCTATTGTGTATTTCGTTTTTCCAGCGAACCAATAACGCACTAATAGCGTCTTTTTGGCCCGGCTCGGACCAGTTAGGTTCGCCGTCGAAAATAGCCTCTTGCCATTCTTCGGTTGGGACCGGCTCAGGACAGATGCTAATTGCACTGAGAAATCCATGAATGCCGATCAGGTCTAGCGAGTCTTCTGATACTGACTCCGAGAAAATGAAAGTTTCTAAAAGGTCGAGTTCATCATCTGTCAGTGGATTGTTATTCGCATTAAACATGTTTTGTTCCTATGATCGGTGAGTGCTGGCTATTCTACTCTGAGATTTAATCAACGTCAGTGTTAATTTGAGATGACAGTGCCGTCTGCTTTGCGGATAATTTGCGCATGACTAATCAAGCGCTCCATGTTTTAAAAGAAGTATTCGGATACGATCAGTTTCGTGCACCCCAAGGCGATGTTATTCATTCTGTTTTGGGTGGGCAAGATGTGTTGGTAATCATGCCGACGGGTGGCGGGAAATCCCTCTGTTATCAGTTGCCGTCTTTACTACGCTCAGGCACTGGCATTGTTGTCTCGCCTTTGATTGCCTTGATGCAAGATCAGGTGGCCGCCTTATCTCAGCTTGGGATTCGTTCGGCTTGCCTTAATTCCTCTTTAGACTCAGTTATCCAAACGGAAGTTGAACAGGCGCTAATTAATGGCCAGTTAGACGTGCTTTACATCGCTCCTGAGCGTTTAATGCAGCCACGTACCCTTGCATTGTTACAGCAGGCTGAGATTTCATTATTTGCCATTGACGAAGCGCACTGCGTATCGCAATGGGGTCATGATTTTAGGCCAGAGTACTTAAAGTTAGCAGCGTTGGGGGCTTCTTTCCCTGGTGTGCCGCGCATTGCCCTTACGGCTACCGCTGATCCTCGTACGCAGCAAGAGATCGTATCACGTCTTGGGTTGGTAGATGCGCATATTTATGTGCAGGGCTTTGACCGTCCTAATATTCGCTATCGTATCGCTCAGAAAAATCGTGCTCGTGAACAATTGCTGCAGTTTATTAAGACTGAGCACCCTCGTGATGCGGGTGTTGTGTATTGTTTGTCACGTAAGCGTGTAGAAGAAACATCGGCTTGGTTGGCGGATCAGGGCTTTAATGCATTGCCTTATCATGCAGGGCTCAGTAATGAGCTGCGCCAACATAATCAGCACCGCTTTTTAACGGAAGAGTCGGTGATTATGGTGGCCACGGTAGCGTTTGGTATGGGGATTGATAAACCTAATGTGCGTTTTGTTGCGCACTTGGACCTTCCTCGAAGCATTGAAGCGTATTATCAAGAAACGGGGCGTGCAGGCCGTGATGGTTTGCCAGCAAACGCTTGGATGGTCTATGGCCTTCAAGACGTGATTTTTTTGCGGCAAATGTTAGAAGGCTCGCAAGCGCCTGAGCAATTTAAGCAAGTCGAGCGGCAAAAGTTAGAAGCCATGTTAGGGTTTTGTGAAATCACAACGTGCCGACGGCAGGTGTTATTAAGTTACTTTGGTGAAGATGATCACGAGCCTTGTGGCAATTGTGATACATGTTTGGAGCCTGTGGCGCAGTGGGATGGTACGGAAGCGGCGCGCCAAGCGTTATCGGCCGTTTATCGAACGGGTCAGCGCTTTGGTGTTAATCATGTAGTCGATGTGCTCATGGGAAAGCGTACAGATAAGGTTGTGTCTGAAGGTCATGACAAAGTATCCACTTGGGGGATTGGTAAATCCTTGAATAAGGCTCAATGGCGCTCAGTTTTTCGGCAGCTGGTGGGCAGGGGATTGCTGCGAGTTGATCCCGATGGGTACGGTGTATTGCATTTAGCGGATATGTGTCGGCCTATCCTTAAAGGCGAAGCCTCTCTGATGCTACGTGAAGATATTAAGCCAGCCAAAACAGGGCAAAGTAAAAGCCGTGTGCCTCAAAGCCAACTTAGCTCAGATGATTACCAGTTATGGGAAGCGCTTAAGCGTTTACGCAAGCAATTAGCCGATAATCAAGACGTGCCGCCTTATGTGATTTTTCATGATGCTACTTTGATGGAGATGGTGATGAATCGCCCGTCCACTCATCAGCAGTTGCAGCGTATCAGCGGTGTCGGCGAGCGTAAGTTATCTCTTTATGGCGATGCGTTTCTGGAGGCTATCGCAGACCAAGCTAAAGATAAACCATCGGCCGATGAGCAAGCGCAAGAGTCTGTGGTTTTGTTTAAAAGTGGCATGACAATAGATCAAGTCGCACGCATGCAAAAGCTATCGACCAAAGTAATTTATAACCATTTAGCCATGGGTATCGGCCGCGGCGAGTTGTCGGTGGAAGAAGTGGTAGACCTACCTTCAGCACAAATTATATCGATTGAACAAGTGATTCAAGACTGCCAAGAGCAGTTTGGCCGTGCGTTGCAACCCGTGTATGAAGCTTTAGAAGGTGCGTATGAGTTGGGTGTGTTGATGTGCATAAGGCAAGGCTTAAAACGATAGCACAAGAGGTGAGTAATTTGTTGTGAAGGCGCTACGGCTAGTTGTTTTATTAACGGTGTTAGTGTTCGTGGGCTTGAATGCGTATTTATCTAAAATACGTACCACCGATTGGCAGGAATCGCTTTGGGTGGTTGTTTACCCCATTAATGCCGATGGCACTTCGTTAACGGATCAGTATATTGCCAGCTTAAACCAAGATACGTTTAATGATATTGAAGCTTTCTTTGATCGCGAAGCTAAGCGTTATCGCCTTGGGCTTGATAAGCCTGTTCGCGTTTTTCTATCTGATGAGCTGCACGCACAGCCGCCTGAACCTCCTATAAAACCAAGCATACTGGATAATATTTTATGGAGTTTGCAGATGCGTTTTTGGTCGTGGAGCAAAGACAACTGGCATGGGCCAGCCCCTGATGTGCGGATTTATATGCGGTTTTTTTCACCGGATAATCAACCTGTATTACGTCACTCATTAGGGTTACAAAAAGGGCTTATTGGTTTGGTTAACGCGTTTGCAGATTCCGAACAACAAGGGCAAAACAACTTAATTGCTGCACACGAGTTACTCCATACCGTGGGGGCTTCTGATAAATATGACCCTAAAACTAACTGGCCCATATGGCCGGACGGTTACGCTGAACCAACAAAAGAGCCGCTTTTTCCACAATCCGAAGCAGAAATTATGGGCGGTAGGGTTCAAGTATCGCCCTCTATTGCGTTAATACCTCCATCGTTATCGCATGCTGTAATAGGCTCTGCTACCGCTATAGAGATTAATTGGCTCTCGCCTGAAGGGCAAAATTAGGTTGGATGGAAGGGGAAATGGCAGCCGAATTGGGCATAAAGCCATCCTATGATTATTTTTTTGATCTTTTTAGATGAAACTTTACGTTTTTAATATAAGAAAAAGTATATAAAAAACCCGCACTCAAGGCGGGTTTTTTCTTTTTGCAGGCTAAATTAATTATTTAGCTGGGTAGTCACGTTTTTTAGAGCCAGTATACAGTTGGCGAGGACGGCCAATTTTGTTCGGGCTGCTGTGGAACTCGCTCCAATGGGAGATCCAGCCGATAGTACGAGACAGAGCGAAAATCACCGTGAACATGTTAGTTGGGATGCCAATCGCTTTTAGGATGATACCTGAATAGAAGTCGACATTCGGGTACAGCTTACGCTTAACAAAGTACTCATCTTCTAGAGCAATTTGTTCTAGGCGCTTAGCAATTTTCAGCAGAGGATCGCTAATGTTGAGCTCAGCTAAAACCTCATCACATGTCTGTTTCATTACCTTAGCGCGTGGGTCAAAGTTGCGGTAGACGCGGTGACCAAAGCCCATCAGACGGAAGTTATCATCTGGATCTTTCGCACGTAAGATAAATTCATCGATATTCGACTCGTCGCCTATTTCTTCCAGCATAGTCAATACGGCTTCGTTTGCTCCACCGTGGGCAGGTCCCCATAATGCAGCGATACCAGATGAGATACATGCGAATGGGTTAGCGCCAGATGAGCCTGCAAGACGCACTGTTGATGTTGATGCGTTCTGTTCGTGGTCAGCATGCAACAAGAAGATACGGTCCATCGCTTTTGCGATAGTCGGGTTAGCTACATACTCTTCACAAGGGTTACCAAACATCATTTGCAAGAAGTTTTCAGCGTAGTCCAGACCATTTTTAGGGTACATGAACGGCTGGCCAATGCTGTATTTATAACACATTGCAGCAATGGTCGGCATTTTTGCGATTAAGCGGTACGCGCATACTTCGCGATGGTGGGCATCGTTGATGTCCAAAGAGTCGTGATAGAAGGCTGACAATGCTCCTACTACACCAACCATGATTGCCATCGGGTGAGCATCACGACGGAAACCGTTAAAGAAGTTACGCATCTGCTCATGAACCATTGTGTGGTTCTTAATGGTACTGATGAACGTTTCTTTTTGCTCAGGCGTAGGTAACTCACCATTGAGTAACAGGTAGCATACTTCTAAGTAATCAGAATGCTCAGCAAGCTGCTCAATAGGGTAACCGCCATGCAAAAGAATACCGTTAGCACCGTCGATATAGGTGATTTTTGATTCACATGCCGCTGTGGAAACGAACCCCGGGTCATAAGTAAATAAACCACTGCTTGTGAGTGGGCGAACGTCTATAACATCGGGTCCTTCAGTACCGGAATACACGGGTAATTCAATAACTTCTTCAAGACCGTCGACGGTTAAACGCGCTTTCTTATCAGCCATCAGGAGAGGCTCCTATCATTATGTTTGTATTTTTCTGACTCTACTTTTTAATAGGTCATTAAGTGAGTCTTGATCCAAGAGGGATTCGCCCAATATAGAGATTGAACGAAAATTGTCAATCTGGACACAATGCACTTTTTCTGCATTGCAGCAAAGGATTAGTGATTTTTACGCATAAAAGGTCAAGTGTTGTATAGGCTATTAGTTGTATATCGGGTGTTTTCATAGAATGTTAGTGCAGTAGACATTAGCATGAGAGTACGTTGCAGTGCGTTGTATTCTCAATATGAACTGTCTATACTTTCGACCCGAATATGCGTTTGAAGAGTTATGCGCATGTTTTCTTCTGAGAAACAACTCTGAACACTTCCGAGCAACCTTGTCCAAAATGGGCAGCAAAAGTGTGAACTAGAGCCGTGAACAAAAAAAGACCTGTAAATTTAGATCTGCGTACAATCAAGCAGCCGCTTCCAGCGATTACATCCATTTTGCACCGTATCACAGGTATTGTCCTTTTCTTTGGCGCAATATTTATGATCTACGCATTAGGGCTGTCACTCGAATCTGAAGCTGGCTTTAATGAAGCTACTACCATGTTCGAAGAAAGTTTCTTTGCGAAACTAATCACATGGGGACTCATCTCTGCATTGCTATACCACATGTTTGCTGGTGTTAAGCATCTTATTATGGATGCGGGACATTTAGAGGAAATAGAAAGTGGTGCTATGGCAGCAAAAGTTACGCTGGCGTTAGGCGTAGCAGGCGTATTACTTGCGGGGGTTTGGGTATGGTAACTAGTATTACAAGCTTTGGCCGTAGCGGTTTATACGACTGGATGGTCCAGCGTGTAACGGCCGTAGTGTTATTGGCTTATACCGTCTTTATGATTGGATATCTGCTGTTTAATTCTGATATGGATTATGCACAGTGGAAGGCACTATTCGATTGTACTTCAATGCGTATCTTTACCCTGCTAGCGATGTTATCAATGGTAGCTCATGCTTGGATTGGTTTGTGGTCAGTTACAACTGACTATATTAAACCTACTGGCCTACGCTTCGTTGTTCAGTCTGTTTGTGGTTTGTTGGCGTTTATTTACGTCGTTTGGGGTATTCAGATTCTGTGGGGTGTATAAAAGATGAGTAGTCTTCGCACACTAACTTTTGACGCAATTGTTGTTGGTGGGGGCGGCGCAGGTATGCGTGCTGCTTTGCAACTGGCGCAATCAGGCTTAAAAACTGCTTGTGTAACAAAAGTATTTCCAACCCGTTCTCATACGGTTTCTGCACAAGGTGGTATTACTTGTGCAATCGCTAGTGCTGATCCAAATGATGATTGGCGTTGGCACATGTACGATACTGTTAAAGGTTCTGATTACATCGGTGACCAAGACGCTATCGAGTATATGTGTTCTGTAGGTCCTCAGGCTGTATTTGAGTTAGACCATATGGGTATGCCTTTTTCACGTACAGAAATCGGCCGTATTTACCAGCGTCCATTTGGTGGTCAATCTAAAGGTCCTGATAACCCAACTCAGGCTGCACGTACGTGTGCCGCTGCTGACCGAACAGGTCACGCGTTATTACACACTTTGTATCAAGCAAACATGAAAGCCGGTACCACTTTCTTAAATGAATGGTATGCGGTCGATTTAGTTAAGAATGAAGACGGCGCGATCGTTGGCTGTGTTGCAATTTGCATTGAGACAGGTGAGACGGTTTACATCAAGGCTAAAGCAACCGTTTTGGCTACCGGTGGTGCTGGTCGTATTTATTCTTCTACAACCAACGCATTGATCAATACCGGTGACGGTATGGGTATGGCTATGCGTGCAGGCATTCCTGCGCAAGATATGGAAATGTGGCAGTTCCACCCAACGGGTATATACGGAGCTGGTACGTTGGTAACAGAAGGTTGTCGTGGTGAAGGTGGTTACCTCATCAATAAAGACGGCGAGCGTTTCATGGAGCGTTATGCTCCAAACGCGAAAGACCTTGCAGGACGTGACGTTGTTGCTCGTTCTATGATCCTTGAGATCCTTGAAGGTCGTGGTTGTGGCCCAGACGGTGACCATGTGTACTTAAAATTGGATCACTTGGGTGAAGAAGTTCTGCATTCTCGTCTGCCAGGTATTTGTGAGTTGTCTAAAACCTTCGCACATGCAGATCCAGTAAAAGAACCTGTTCCTGTTGTGCCGACTTGTCATTACATGATGGGTGGTGTGGCTACTAACGTTGGCGGCCAAGCAATCGCACCGGATAAAGATGGTAACGATACCATTGTTGAAGGTTTATTTGCGTGTGGTGAGGTGGCGTGTGTTTCTGTTCACGGTGCTAACCGCTTAGGTGGTAACTCGTTGCTTGACTTAGTTGTATTTGGTCGTGCAGCCGGTATCCAAATCGAGAAGCAAATGCGTGAAGGTTACCAAGTGAAAGACGCAACTGAGGCGGATATTGAGCGTGCAATGGCGCGTCTAAATCGTCTTAATTCGTCCACTGGTGGTGAGCGTGTTGCTGATGTTCGTAAAGAGCTACAAGCTACTATGCAACTTTACTTTGGCGTATTCCGCGATGGTGAAAGCATGCAGAAAGGTTTGGAGTTGCTTAAAGGTATTCGCGAAAAAATTAACAACCTGCATCTTGAAGATAAGAGCCAGTCTTTCAATACCGCTCGTATTGAAGCATTGGAACTTGAAAACTTGATGGAAGTTGCAGAAGCAACGGCTGTTGCTGCTGAAGTTCGCAAAGAGTCTCGTGGTGCGCATGCGCGCAACGACTTTACTGAACGTGATGATGAGAACTGGTTATGTCATTCGGTTTACTTCCCGATTGATAAAACAGTTGGCAAGCGCGCTGTAAACTTCGCGCCTAAGACTGTTCCTGCTTTCCCACCAAAAGTTCGTACATACTAAGCGGAGGTTGCTATGTTAGTTAGCGTATATCGTTACAACCCTGAGACCGATGATGCTCCGTACATGCAGGATATCCACATTGATATCCCTGGTGGTAAAGACATCATGGTCTTGGATTTGCTTAACTTGCTTAAAGAGAAAGATCCAAGTTTGGGCTACCGTCGTTCATGCCGTGAAGGTGTATGTGGTTCAGACGGTATGAATATGAACGGTAAAAACGGTTTGGCATGTATCACGCCTTTGTCGGCTGTTGTTACTAATGACAAATTGGTACTTCGTCCTTTGCCTGGCTTGCCAGTAATTCGCGACTTGGTTATCGATATGTCTCAGTTCTATAAGCAGTATGAGAAAATCAAACCGTTCTTAATCAATGATACACCGGCGCCAGCTATTGAACGTCTTCAGTCTCCTGAAGAACGTGCTGAACTAGATGGCTTATACGAGTGTATTTTGTGTGCTTGTTGTTCTACAGCGTGCCCATCGTTCTGGTGGAACCCTGATAAGTTCATCGGGCCATCAGGTTTGTTGCAAGCTTATCGCTTCTTGGCTGATACGCGTGACACGGCTACTCGTGAGCGTTTGGCTGAGCTGGACGATCCATTCTCGGTGTTCCGCTGCCATGGCATCATGAACTGTGTGAATGTTTGTCCTAAAGGTCTTAACCCGACCAAGGCAATCGGCAAAATTAGAAACATGCTGATTAATCAGGCGACTTAAGAATCTAACGGCACCTCAGGGTGCCGTTTTTTTTGGTTAATAAAGCCGCTTATGCTTCAAAACCGCTATTTTATTTAGAATACACGACTAATAGATATATAAAGGCGGTTTGAAAAGTCGTACAATGTCCCCGCATTTCCATGCATGCACGTGGTAATGTTGAGTGGTAACAACGGAAACAAAAGAAGGGGCGTCTGCGCATATTTCCTGTCGGGTATGGTGCAATCCCGGCTGCGTAAGAAAAGTCCCTCGAGCCAGGGTGATCAACTAATGCAAGAAGGCGTAATGGAGTTGCTTTGGAAAAATGCCCACCTCTATGGTGGTAATCTTTCCTATGTGGAGCAGCTATACGAAACATATCTGATGGATCCTAATGCCGTTTCGCAAGAATGGCGTGATGAATTTGATAAGCTGCCAAAAACCGGCGAATCAATTTCTCAGGATGTCCCTCACTCTCCTGTGCGAGAGCACTTCCTCTATCTTTCTAAAAACCAGAGCCGTTCTCATCCGGTCGAAGTTGCTAGTGTATCTTCTGATCATGAGAAAAAGCAGGTTCGTGTTTTACGAATGATCAACGCTTACCGTGTGCGCGGTCATCAAATGGCTGAAATTGATCCTTTGCATCAATTACAGCGTGAAGATGTTCCTGATTTAGCACTGCGTTTTCATGAGCTTTCAGAATCAGACTACGATACTACTTTCCAGCTTGGATCGTTGTTTTTTGGTACAGAAGAAGCTCCACTGAAGTCGATCGTTGAAGATCTGAAAAAGACTTACTGTTCAACAGTTGGTGCAGAATATATGCACATTGTTGATACTCAGGAAAAGCGTTGGTTGCAATCTCGTATTGAGCCAGTTAGAGCGCACCCTGAAGTAGAAGTCGAAAAGAAAAAGATGATTCTGGAGCGTTTAACTGCTGCAGAAGGCTTAGAAAAATACCTAGGTTCTCGTTACGCCGGTGCGAAGCGTTTTGGTTTAGAAGGTGGTGAGTCTCTCATCGTTTCTTTGAATACCTTAATACAGCGTGCAGGTAAGCAGGGTGCTAAAGAGATTGTAATTGGTATGGCTCACCGTGGCCGCCTGAATACATTGGTTAACATCTTTGGTAAAAACCCCGCTGAATTGTTCAGTGAGTTTGAAGGCAAGAAAACCCTTGATACATCTGGTGACGTTAAATACCACCAAGGTTTCTCTTCAAACGTTATGACTGAAGGCGGCGAAGTCCATATTGCTATGGCGTTTAACCCATCGCATTTGGAAATCGTAGCGCCGGTTGTTGAGGGCTCTGTTCGAGCGCGTCAAGACCGTCGTGATGACACTGTTGGTACATCTGTAGTGCCTGTTAGCATCCACGGTGATGCAGCATTCGCCGGTCAAGGTGTCGTGATGGAGACGTTCCAAATGTCTCAAACGCGAGCTTACAAAACAGGCGGTACTATTCATATTGTTGTTAACAACCAGGTCGGTTTTACAACAAGCAAGCGTGAAGATGCACGCTCGACAGAATACTGCACAGATGTCGCTAAGATTGTTCAAGCACCCATTTTCCACGTCAATGGTGACGACCCTGAAGCTGTTCGTTTTGTGACTCAGGTTGCTGTTGATTATCGTAACGAGTTCCACAAAGACGTTGTTATCGACTTAGTTTGTTATCGTCGTCGTGGACATAACGAAGCGGATGAGCCGTCTGGTACACAGCCGTTGATGTATGCTGAAATTAAAAAGCATAAATCAGTTCGTGAGCTATATTCCGATGCCATGATTGCTCAGGGTGTTGTTACTGCTGAAGAGAGCAAAGAGCTTGAGCGTAACTACCGTCAATCATTAGAGAATGGTGAGCACGTTGCGTTATCACTCGTCAAAGAGCCTAACACAGAGCTGTTTGTCGATTGGAAGCCTTACCTAGGCCATAGCTGGTCGTTTGATTGCGATACAACCGTTGATATCAAACTGCTGCAAGAATTAGGTAACAAGATTTGCCAAACTCCTCAAGGCTTTACAGTTCAGCGCCAAGTTCAGAAGATCATTGATGATCGTTTGAAAATGGCAGCAGGTGCGATGGAGCTTAACTGGGGTATGGCTGAATCATTAGCTTATGCCACGATGTTAGCGCAAGGGCATCCTGTTCGTTTAACCGGTCAAGACGTAGGTCGCGGAACGTTCTCGCATCGTCATGCTGTTCTTCATGACCAAAAAACAGCAGAAACGTATGTGCCTTTGGCTAATTTATCTGAAGGGCAGCCGCGTTTAACCCTGTATGACTCGTTATTATCAGAAGAAGCTGTGCTGGGATTTGAATACGGCTATGCCACAACTATGCCTAACTCAATGGTTATTTGGGAAGCGCAGTTTGGTGATTTCGCTAACGGCGCTCAGGTTGTAATTGATCAGTTCATTACAAGTGGCGAGCATAAATGGCAACGCTTGTGTGGTTTAACTATGCTATTGCCTCATGGTTTTGAAGGTCAGGGGCCGGAGCATTCATCTGCACGTCTTGAGCGCTTCTTACAAATGAGTGCAGAACATAATATTCAAGTGTGTACGCCAACTACACCTGCACAAATTTATCATTTATTACGTCGTCAGATCATTCGTCCGCTGCGTAAGCCGTTAATTGTAATGTCTCCTAAGAGCTTGTTGCGTCATAAGCAAGCAGTATCTACTTTGGAAGACTTGGCTGAAGGTAGCTTCCAGCCTGTCATTCCTGAAACGGATAACCTCGATCCTAAGAAAGTAAAACGTGTCGTCCTATGTGGCGGTAAGGTATATTACGATCTTTATAATCGTCGTGCTGAACTCGAAAAGGATGATGTTGCTATCGTTCGTATCGAGCAGCTATACCCGTTCCCAGAAGATATTCTTGCTGAGACAATCAAAGATTACACTAACCTCGAATCAGTTGTGTGGTGTCAAGAAGAGCCTATGAACCAGGGTGCATGGTACTGCACTCAGCATCATATGCGCGCTTCATTGAAGATGCACAATCCTGCGTTGCAATTGGAAGGCGTGGGCCGTCCTGCCGCAGCGGCTCCAGCGGTTGGTTACATCTCTGTTCACGTTGAGCAGCAAGAAAAATTGGTTAACGACGCCATTAACGGTTAATGATCAAGCTGCCCCTCGGGGGCGGCTTTCTGAGTATAGTTAAGGAATGCACATGTCCATCGAAATTAAAGCTCCTACTTTCCCTGAATCGGTTGCGGATGGCACCGTCGCTACATGGCACAAGCAGCCAGGCGAAGCATGTTCAGCAGATGAACTGATTGTTGATATTGAAACAGATAAAGTTGTATTAGAAGTGGTTGCGCCAGAAGACGGTGTAATCAAAGAAATCCTCAAGGGCGAAGGCGATACCGTTCTTAGTGATGAAGTAATTGCTGTATTTGAAGCCGGCGCTGCAGGCTCTGCTGCTCCAGCGGCTGATGCTTCACCAGCAGCTGACTCTGCTCCAGCAGGTGACGCTGATAAAGTAGGTCCAGCGGCTCGTAAGTTAATTGATGAGCACGGCCTTGATGCGTCTAAAATTCCTGGTACAGGAAAGAATGGCGGCATTACTAAAGAAGACGTGCAGAATTTCATGAATTCTGGTGCACAACCAGCGGCAGCAGCTCCGGCAGCGGCAGCTGCACCGGCTCCTGCAGCACCTGCGGTTAGCGTTAATGTTGCAGCCGGTGAGCGTGTTGAAAAACGTGTTCCTATGACTCGCTTACGTGCAACTATTGCTAAGCGTCTAGTTGATGCGCAGCAAAATGCAGCCATGTTAACAACGTATAACGAAGTTAATATGAAGCCGATTATGGAATTGCGTAAGCAGTACAAAGATTTGTTTGAGAAAACGCATAACGGTACACGTTTAGGTTTCATGTCATTCTTTGTTAAAGCGGCAACTGAGGCACTAAAACGTTTCCCTGCTGTAAACGCATCTATCGATGGTAATGACATGGTTTACCATGGCTATCAAGATATCGGTGTTGCCGTATCTACAGATCGTGGTTTGATGGTTCCGGTATTGCGCGACACTGATAGCATGAGCTTGGCTGATGTTGAATCAACGATACGCGACTTTGGTCTTCGCGGTCGTGACGGTAAGCTGGGTCTAAATGATATGCAAGGCGGTACGTTTACTATCACGAACGGTGGTGTATTCGGCTCGTTAATGTCTACTCCAATCTTGAATCCGCCACAAACGGCTATCTTGGGTATGCACAAAATCCAAGACCGCCCAATGGCTGTAAACGGTCAGGTTGAAATTTTGCCAATGATGTATCTGGCACTGTCTTACGACCATCGTATGATTGACGGTAAAGAAGCGGTACAATTCTTGGTGACAATCAAGGACTTGCTGGAAGATCCAGCACGTATGCTTCTTGACGTTTAATGTACACCCGTAATCAACGAAATTAATAGGTAGATCAATGTCACAGAAATTTGATGTTATCGTTATTGGTGCAGGCCCTGGTGGTTATGTTGCTGCAATTCGCGCTGCACAATTAGGTTTGAAAACAGCATGTGTTGAAAAATGGGTTGATGAAAAAGGTGCTGCTGTTTTAGGTGGTACTTGTTTAAACGTTGGTTGTATTCCTTCTAAAGCGTTACTGGAATCAACTCACAAGTTCCATGAAGCGGCTCATGATTTCTCTGTTCACGGTATTAATGCTGGTGACGTCCAAATGGACGTTAAACAGATGGTCGCTCGCAAAGATAAGATCGTTAAAAACTTAACCGGTGGTATTACTGGGTTGTTCAAAGCGAACGGTGTAACTACCCTGCAAGGTATGGGTAAGTTGTTAGCTGGTAAGCAAGTTGAAGTGACTGCAGCTGATGGTACGGCGACCGTATACGACGCTGATAACGTTATTTTGGCTTCTGGCTCTGTACCTGTTGAGATTCCACCAGCTCCGTTAACAGAAGGTTTAATTCTTGATAACGCAGGTGCACTTGATATCTCTGAAACACCAAAGCGTTTGGGCGTTATTGGTGCCGGTGTAATCGGTCTAGAGATGGGTTCAGTATGGGCTCGTTTGGGTACAGAAGTAACTGTACTGGAAGCAATGGATTCTTTCTTAGCACTAGCGGATCAAGATGTAGCTAAAGAAGCGGCTAAGCTGCTCAAAAAGCAAAATCTAGACATCAAGTTAGGTGCACGTTGCACAGGCACAGAAATCATTGACGGCAAAGAAGTGAAGGTTAAATTCACTGATGCTGAAGGCGATAAAGAAATCATCGTAGATAAGCTCATCGTTGCTGTTGGCCGTCGTCCACAAACAAACGGTTTGTTGGCTGGTGATTCTGGCGTTAAGCTTGATGAGCGTGGTTTTATCTTTGTTGATGAAAACTGCCGTACAGAGGTTCCAGGTGTTTACGCAATCGGTGATAGCGTTCGTGGACCTATGTTGGCTCATAAAGCATCTGAAGAAGGCATTATGGTTGCAGATATCATTGCAGGTCATAAAGCCGCTCTTAACTATGATGTTATTCCTAACATCATTTACACGTACCCTGAGTTGGCTTGGGTTGGTAAGACTGAGCAAGAACTGAAAGCGGAAGGTGTAAAAATTAAAGTCGGTAAATTCCCATTTGCAGCAAATGGCCGTGCTATGGCGTCTAACGCTACAGATGGCTTTGTAAAAATGATTGCCGACGAAGAAACTGATCGTGTATTGGGTGTTCATATCGTAAGCGCTATTGCTTCCGAGTTGATTGGCCAAGCGGCTATCGCTATGGAATTCTGTTCAAGTGCAGAAGACCTACAGATGACTGTTTTTGCTCACCCTACAGTCAGTGAAGCAATACACGAAGCTGCATTAGCTGTGGATAATCACGCTATCCATATGGCTAATCGTAAAAAGCGTTAAATTAGTACATATTCATAGTTTCGGCCGAACCACAAGTTCGGCCGATATTGCGAGAGCTTGTCATAAGCCTTGTGGCCCCGGAGGGCAAACCCTTCGGATTTATCAGTGACAACACAACGGACTAGAGCATGAATCTTCACGAGTACCAAGGCAAACAACTGTTTGCTCAATATGGTCTGCCAGTATCTAAAGGTTACGCGGTAGACACTCCAGAGGCAGCTGCAGAAGCTGCTCAAAAAATCGGTGGTGATAAATGGGTTGTTAAAGCTCAGGTTCACGCAGGCGGCCGCGGTAAAGCGGGCGGCGTAAAGCTGGTTGAAACACCTGAAGCGGCAAAAGAATTTGCTGCTAACTGGTTAGGTAAGAACTTAGTAACTTACCAAACTGACGAAAACGGTCAGCCAGTTTCTAAAATTTTAGTTGAAACATGCACAGACATCGCTCAAGAATTGTACTTGGGTGCGGTTGTGGATCGTTCTACTCGTAGCATCGTTTTCATGGCATCTACTGAAGGTGGTGTTGAAATCGAGAAGGTTGCTGAAGAAACTCCAGAGAAAATCCTTAAAGCGTCTATCGATCCGCTAACAGGCGCTCAGCCTTATCAAGCGCGTGACTTAGCGTTTAAGCTTGGTCTAGTTGGCGATCAAATCAAACAATTCACTAAGATCTTCCTAGGTCTTGCGAAAATGTTTGAAGAAAAAGATTTGGCTCTTTTAGAAATTAACCCATTGGTTATTACTGAAGCTGGCAACCTTCATTGCCTAGACGCTAAAATCGTTATCGATGGTAACGCTATTTACCGTCACAAAGATCTTCAAGAAATGCACGATCCTTCACAGGATGATGAGCGTGAAGCTCGCGCTGCAGAATGGGATCTTAACTACGTTGCGCTAACCGGTAACATCGGTTGCATGGTAAACGGTGCTGGCCTTGCAATGGGCACAATGGACATCGTTTCTTTACACGGTGGTTTCCCTGCTAACTTCCTAGACGTTGGTGGCGGTGCAACTAAAGAACGTGTTACTGAAGCGTTTAAAATCATTCTGGAAGACACAAAAGTTAAAGCCGTTCTGGTTAACATCTTTGGTGGTATCGTTCGTTGTGACTTGATTGCAGACGGTATCATTGGTGCAGTTCAGGAAGTAGGTGTAACTATTCCTGTCGTTGTACGTCTAGAAGGTAACAACGCAGAATTGGGTGCGCAGCGTCTAGCAGAATCTGGTTTGGCTATCATCGCTGCAACAAGTTTGACTGATGCTGCTCAACAAGCAGTTAAAGCAGCGGAGGGTAAATAATAATGGCCATTCTGATTAACAAAGATACTAAAGTTATCTGTCAGGGTTTTACTGGTGGTCAGGGTACTTTCCACTCTGAGCAAGCTATTGCTTACGGTACGCAAATGGTTGGTGGTGTTACACCAGGTAAAGGCGGTACTGAGCATCTTGGTTTGCCTGTATTCAATACGGTTGCTGAAGCTGTAGAAGCTACGGGTGCTGATGCATCTGTGATTTACGTACCTGCTCCGTTTTGTAAGGATTCTATCCTTGAAGCAGCTAATGCGGGTATCAAGCTGATCGTATGTATCACTGAGCACATTCCTGTAATGGATATGTTGCAATGTAAAGTGAAGTGCGACGAGCTAGGTGTGCGTTTAATCGGCCCTAACTGCCCAGGTGTTATCACTCCGGGCGAATGTAAAATTGGTATCATGCCTGGCCACATTCACTTGCCAGGTAAAGTAGGTATCGTATCTCGTTCAGGTACACTAACTTACGAAGCTGTTAAGCAAACAACTGATGCTGGTTTCGGCCAATCTACTTGTGTTGGTATTGGTGGCGACCCAATCCCAGGCTCTAACTTTATCGATATTCTAGAAATGTTCGAAAAAGATCCTAAGACTGAAGCGATCGTTATGATCGGTGAAATCGGTGGTAGTGCTGAAGAAGAAGCGGCTGCTTATATCAAAGCTAACGTAACTAAGCCTGTAGTATCTTACATCGCTGGTGTAACTGCACCTGCTGGTAAGCGTATGGGACATGCTGGTGCGATCATCTCTGGCGGTAAAGGTACAGCAGATGAGAAGTTTGCTGCACTTGAAGATGCTGGTGTTAAAACGGTTCGCTCTTTGGCAGATATCGGTGTTGCATTAGGCGAGATTACTGGCTGGAAATAATTCAGTGAGTTTGGTTCGTTAAAAAAGGCAGCTTAGGCTGCCTTTTTTGTATCTATTTTTTGCTGTGGTTTGGGTTTCTTTTTCCTAGCGGCAATAATTACAGCTGCGTGTCGATATGGGTCTGTGTTGGAACACTTAATGTTAATGTGTTTCCTAGCTGCCTTAATTCAAGATATTTGAGAAAGCTCATACCCAGTAATACAGTATCGCCATCCATATAAGGGTTGATGTGAGCCTCAACATTTTTTAGCACAATGTTTCCTAATTGCACTTGTTCAAGGTTCGTGCGGTGTACGGAAATACTTCCGTTTGCAGTCGACACACGTGTGCTTGCGCCGGCTTCTAACTTTAATTTGTTGGCGATATTTTCTGGGATGCTTAACACGGTAGCGCCAGTGTCTAATAAAAAGACAACAGGTTGCTGATTGATCATGCCAGTTGCAACGTAATGTCCTTGTCGATTTCTATTCAAAATGACAGGTTCGGCATTGGTATGAGATGTCATTAAGTACTGGTTTGGATTTCTTTGTTTTTCCAACCAGGTGCTAAAAAACATGGTGAGCATTATTAATGCAATAATCCATGTTAAGTAGCGCATGATAGATGACATTTTATCGATGGTAGAAATAACCGCTCTCCCTTTTTTAAGCATTTATAATGTTTAGAAGATTCTCGGATTTTAAAGTTCATTTATCGATTAAATTTAATCGTTTTGTTGCGTCATCTAACCGTCATATTTCTGTATCCTTTTAGACATCTGCTCTGATTAAACTCGATCTTTTTTACTAAGCATCCTTGGAGTAGATATGCGCTTTCAGCACACGGTTTTAGCAACAGCTATTACGTCGGCATTATTGGTTGGTTGTAATTCATCAGATGATGATTCGTCCTCTTTTTCGTTAGATGTGGCTCAAGGCTCTGTCGCTTCTCTTAATGTAGATGCTGATTTGCAAGTCGTCACCTATGAGAAAGATGGGGTTGAGGCGAGCTTGCCGTTAACCATAGGCTATGGCAGCGGTGCATACCACGCGTCGGCTGACAGCGCATCAGAGTTTTATACCATCACGGATCGAGGCCCTAATATAGCGTGTGGTGATTCTGCGAATATATTGGGTGTGGATGAGTTATGTGGCGCGGGCAATGAAGACGGTAAAATTTTCCCAGTCGCTGATTTTGCCCCGATGATTGTAAAGTGGAAGCTATCTGGAACGCCGGGGAATTACTCGGCTGAGGCTATTGAGACCATTACTCTGAAAAAAACAGACGGTACAGTGGTCAGTGGTTTGACGAATGACTTAGTTTCAACGGACACTGAAGGTGCGTTTGATTTAACTGGGGCTTCTTTAGATTTTGATAATAATGGATTAGATCCGGAAGCGCTGGTTAAGTTAAGTGATGGTACTTTTTGGATTTCTGAAGAGTATGGGCCGTCCATTGTGCATGTTAGTGCAACGGGTGAAATCATCGAGCGCGTAGTACCTGCGTCAGTAGCAGCGGATTTATCAGATGCGGGTTACCCCGTCAGTGGTGCGCTGCCGGATGTATTAAAAAAGCGCAAATTAAACCGTGGCATTGAGTCTATCGCACTGTCTCCAGATGAAGATGCTTTATATTTTGCCATGCAAAGCCCGTTAGCCAACCCAGATGCTGATGCCTATAAAAGCTCACGTCACTTGCGTGTTTTTAAGTATGCTCTAAATGCTGATGGCTCCTTAGGTGCTCAAGATGGTGAGTATGTTTACGAGTTAGATTACCCACAAAGTTTTGCTGATACTGAGGGTAATGGCGATGTTTCTACTAAGCAAAATAATGTCAAAGTGTCAGAGATGCTTGCGGTCGGGGATGACGATTTAGTAATTTTAGAGCGTATCACTAATACGACAAAGCTCTATCGTATTTCGTTGGCCACTGGTGACAACATTATGTCTACGGACATTAGTGACGCTACGGTTATGGCTCCCGAAAGTGATGAATCAAAAACGTTAGAACAAGTATTTGATCCATCAGCATTGGATGCTGTACCCGTTACCAAAGAGCTTGTATTTAATTCCTTGACCGACATGCCGTCTGATTCTAGCTTGCCAGCTAAAGTAGAAGGTATCGCGTTACTTGATGCGGATCATCTGCTGCTCATCAATGACAACGATTTTGGTATTGCTGGCGAAGAATCCATCATTACTATTTTACCTACTCCTGCGGCAATGAAAGCCACGGCAGCTCCTCAACGTTTATCAATGTCGGTTGTTGGCCGCTATGAGTCAGGTGTTTTTGATGAAAGTACCGCAGAAATTGTTGACTATCATGCGGCTTCTGAACGAGTGTTTGTTGTTAATGCTAATAACAAAAAAGTCGATATCTTAGACTTGTCATCTTTGACTAATACTTCTGTTGATAACGCTGTTGCTTTAAACAACCTTGCTTTGGTTGGTACATTGGACGTTCAAGCGGATGTGACCAGTGTTGAATTAGGGGCCGCAAATAGTGTGTCGGTTCATGATAACTTACTGGCTGTAGCGGTTGAAAACGACGACAAACAAGCTAACGGCATCATTGCTTTTTACGATGTTAGTGGTGCAACGCCAAGCTTTATTAGTTTTGTAACAGTGGGAGCTTTGCCCGATATGGTTAAGTTCACACCCGACGGGACTAAGGTATTGGTAGCCAATGAAGGCGAGCCAAACATTGATTATACAGTGGATCCAGAAGGGTCAGTTTCTGTTATCTCTGTGACTAATGGCGTTCCGGCAACGACTGCTACTACATTAGATTTTACGGCGTTTAACGTGGGCGGCAGTCGTCATGATGAACTGTCTAACGAAGTTCGCATATTTGGCCCCGGTGCGACTGTTGCTCAAGATTTAGAACCTGAATATATCGCTATTAACTCTGATAGCAGTAAAGCATTTGTTGCTCTGCAAGAGGCAAATGCAATAGCTGAACTTGATTTAGAAACGCTATCTATCACTGCCATTTATGCGCTCGGTACAAAAGACTTCTCAGAGGCAGGTAATGAGATAGATGCAAGTGATAAAGATGATGCTATCAACTTCGCATTGCATGAGGGCGTGGTTGGTATGTATCAGCCTGATACGATTGCAACGATGTCTTACATGGGTATGGATCTCGTGTTTACGGCGAACGAAGGTGATTCACGCGATTACGATGCTTACTCGGAAGAAGAGAGAGCAGAAGACCTCATTGATGGTAACCTGCTAGATGCTGATAATGCCTCATATGCGGCGGCGCAAGATGAGGAACAGTTGGGGCGTCTGAAAGTCACTACTGCAACGGGCGATACCGATGGTGATGGTGATATTGATGTGATCCACAATTACGGAGCGCGTTCGTTCTCAATTTGGGCTGATGGAATGCAAGTGTTTGACAGTCATTCAGACATTGGGAAAATTACAGCGGGCCGCTTAGGGGTGCTATTTAATGGCGAAGATAAGCGCAGTGATGATAAGGGCGCTGAGCCAGAAGCAATGACCTTAGGAACCATTGGTGAACGTACGTATGCTTTTGTAGGGTTAGAGCGTACAAGCGGTATTATGGTTTATGACGTTACTAATCCGTACGGTGTTCAGTTTGTCGATTACGTTGAGAATATCGACCGTAGCCTCGATGAAGAAGTACAGGGTGATGTAGCGCCAGAAGGCATGCGGTTTATTAGTGCAGAAGAAAGTCCGAATGGTAACCCATTATTGGTTGTTGCTAACGAAGTATCCGGTAGTACAACGATATATCAGTTAACGTTGCAATAATTAGCGGTTTTATTCCCACATAATAAAAAGGCGCCTTAAGTGAGCGCCTTTTTATTGTCGGCATCCTTTATTCTGCTTCCCTCGGCTGTGCTGTATTTGATCCAAAGCCTATTTTTTGATGCAGTAAGGCTATTCCTAATAAGCATAAACCTAGACCAAGGAAGGACGTGACCCGTAACAGGCCACTGAGACCTGACATGTCAATAAGGAAAATCTTAGCCACTACACACATGAGTACTAGCATACCTGCACGGTAAATAAGCGCGGATTTAACCTGTATCGCTAGGGCTAGAATGGCAATGCTAATACCTAACCACACCATGGAGTAAGTATAGAGCTCACCTTGCTCTGTGCCATCACTGATTAGCATCGCTGCGCCGTGCCAAAGGTGCCGTATTTCTAAGTTGATTAACAGGAAACTACTAGCGGCTACTAATCCTAATAAAACTTTTGAAAGCCGTTTTGGTAACGTGAAGTAAGCAAGTACCAGTAAGATAGTTGGTAACAAATACATGAGTAGTAACGTATTAAAAATAGGGGTGTCAGTTAACCATGTGCTTTTGTGGAATAGTGGGTTAAACGCTAATACCGAGCCAAATAAGTAATTGGCTAGTGCTCCTATTAGCAATGCACTGGCGGCTATCTGGTAAAGACGAATTAAGGAGCCGGACAGCGTGCTGCGATACCAATAAACTAAACCCAGTGATCCCCATATCAATGTGTTTATAGCCGCTTCGCGTTGGGTAAAATCAAGATGGAAGACATCACCGCCATAAATCATATAGCGAGTTTCAGCGATGACGGTTAACGCTAAAAGGTGAAGCGAGGCGCCTTGCAGCCAACCTTGTAATTGGCTAGAGCTCGGCAGAAGCCGCCAAGCCAGAACGCTGCAAATAAAGGGCCCACCAAACACCCAAATTGGCCAATGCGGCGTTAATGCATAATTGGGTAAGTATGGATTGAGCGTGAGTCGTAAGACGATGCCGATGACGAGAAGCTTGACGCAAGGGACAAGCACAGGAATAGGATAACGGTTATTTAAATAGCATAGGCTAATAAGCTGGATTGACAGTGCGAGCGTTAAGTGCGCATCGGATAACAGAATAACAGCGGCTAACGAATATGCGAAGTGGGCGGCCAACAAGACAGAGACGACCATTAAATCTGACCAGCGTACCTTGACCAATTGTTTGGCTAGCGCGGAGTAAAAAAGCGCTAATATCAACGCCGCAGTAGCCCATTGCCAATCATTCGCAAAGCCTTCTAAGCGTAGGTAAGCCAAGCTCATCATAACTACTGGAGTCAATGTCGCTAGGGCGCTCCAATAGCCTTGGAAACGAGTTTGAATTAAATTCCAGTAAGCGCCTAAGGCTGAAATGATACTTATGCCAATTAACAATTGAGCAATAGTCGCTTGCGGTAAAAGTCGAACATAGTCAGGAGACCAATAGCCTAAAGCGGCTACTATCGTAAATCCAGTAATGGCCAATAGCGGTAAAAATGCCACGCTAGGGCGTTGTTTGCAGATGAAGAAAAGGAGTCCAAAAAAGGCCATCGCAATAATTTTGTCGGGCGTACTAAGTGTGTGCTGCATACCGACGGTCAGCCAAGCCAACGTGAGTAGGGCAAGCACTCCATTCGTATAAATTTCATCGGGCGCAAGGCGTTTATATTGTCGATACAGTGCGTGCCAAATCGTGCGACTGTTAGGTAGAGTATCGTGTTGGTTCAGCGCCCAATCGCCGGTACGTATAGCCAGTACTGAATAACCCATGACTATTAAATAACTCAGCAATATAGAGAGCGAAACTGATTCATTGTAAGCAATGAGCCACCAAGCGGTAGATGCTAGGATAACGCCAACCCATAACCACCGACGAAAAACATAGCGAAAGAGGGCGAAGGCAGACAGCGTAATAATGGCACTGTAGATGAGCGCTCCTGCCACATTATTGCTGCCGGTATTAACGAGGATAGGAACGATATAAGCGCCTAAAATACCAATTGCCGCAAGCACCGGTCCATAAACTAAGGCGAGTAGCATAGTGCCTATTGAAATACAGGCGAGAAGAATAAACACGAGAGTCGGAGAGAAAAGGTTGTAAAGGTGCAGTGCAGCCAACAATGCCGCATATAACGTAATACTTGCGCCGCCCGCTAATGCCGCAACCGCGTCGCTATTAAAGTTAAGCCGGCCTTTGAGCCAAAAAGCTACCCCGTGGAAGCTAAGTCCCATGAAAATAGCTAGCGCAATTCGAGCCTCAGGCCCCAGTAAGCCTTGATCGATTGAGTATTTAACTAAGAAAATCCCAGACAAACCTACACACAAACCGCCGACCCAGGTTAGCCAGTTTTGTTTTAAATGCTTAAAAAAAGCTGATGCTTGTTGGGAGGTAATGTGTTGTGCGCGGTCGCTAGCTGCGCCAGTATTGGTTGAACCTTTGGCCTGTTGTGGTGACGAGGGTTGCCAGTGATCATAAGCGGGGCGCGTATCCTCGCGAGGAGCATCATCGGAGGCGGGTTCAACCTCCTTGTTGGCTAAGGTTTGGTCAGTATTTTGAGCCGTATCAAGCAAAGGCCTTTGTTGGGCGGGCTTGATGACTGGCTGCTTTGTTATTTGAGTCAGTTTTTGCAGTTCAGCTTCCAGGTAGCTAACACGTTGGCGTAGGTCTTTAGTTCGAAAGAAAGCAACCCAACCACCGATGACGCCCAGAAAAACTAAGAAAACGACGAGTAAAAACAAGGTTACCAGTTCATCCATGGGCGTGTATCCTTTCGAAAGCTGAATTTATTCTTGTATTATAATCACATACAGCCTTTAGTTAGACATTATTTAAACTTTACTCCTCCCAGACGTTTAGAAGCTTTTCTAATAACTGGTTTAAAGCTGTTTTCTCATGGGTTGAAAGGGCAGTCATTATGCTCTGTTCTTGTGAATGCAGCTTCACAATCACTTCATTGATTAATGTCCCTCCGCTTTCTGTTAGCTGAACTAATTTTCCGCGCTTGTCGT
This sequence comes from Neptunomonas phycophila, assembly GCF_001922575.1. Lineage (NCBI taxonomy): Bacteria > Pseudomonadati > Pseudomonadota > Gammaproteobacteria > Oceanospirillales > Oceanospirillaceae > Neptunomonas > Neptunomonas phycophila. The sequence goes on from NZ_MRCI01000001.1 coordinate 1,375,974, forward strand.
GAGGGTTGTGGATTCGAGTGATGTATCCAGCATTTGTCATGCGATGTAACACTTTGGTTAATCCGCCCGAGCTAAAAAGCATGGCTGTTGATAATTCAGTGGGCGTCAAACAGTGTGGGGCCGGCTCTTTTCTTAGTGTTTCTAAGACTGCAAAATCAGCAGCTTGAAGTCCAAAATTATCCAAAACAATCTGAACGTTTTGACGCAAGTAATCATTAATTCGATAGATGCGCAGAATCTCGGGTGAGATTTCTTGGTGCGATTCGGGCCAGTTTTTTTCGGTTTTATGTAATACCTGAGTTACAGGTGTCTGCTTAATCATAAATCTACTCCTGAGCTATATAAGCAATATAGCTTGCTAGAAAGGTAAAATCCATATACTATCTTTCTAGAAAGCAAAGTGAGGTCTTATGAATCAATTTATATCCGCTCCAATTTTATTTCTGTTAGCTGGGATTTCGGCACTAACGCCTTTCGCAACTGACGGATACTTATCTGCAATTCCAGTGATGGCATCAGATTTGAGTACCGATATTTCGATGGTTGCAGTAACAGTCAGTCTGTATATTTTTGGTTTAGCCATTGGGCAACTGATTGGTGGTCCTTTATCTGATAAGTTTGGCCGTAAATCGATTATTGTTCTTGGGTTAATTGTATTTAGTGCAGGCAGTTTCTTAATCCCTTATTCAGATTCTTTGGTCATGTTGTGGAGCTTACGAATGCTCCAGGCGATTGGCGGAGGGATATCTGTTGTCGGTGTCCCAGCAATCATTCGTGATAATACGCAAGGCAAGGATTCCGCCCGGTTGTTTTCATTGATCATGTTGATAAGTATGTTGGCACCATCAATAGCCCCATCGGTTGGGACAATAATTTTAAAAGCTTTAGACTGGGGGTGGATTTTTTCGTCGCTAGGCGTGGTTGGAGTCATTGTTACCATTTGCGCTTTATGGGTTATGCCTAAAGAAACTAAAACAGCCCAGCCGGAAGTCAGTGGCGGTTATATGAGTGTGTTTCGAGAGCGTCGAGCATTGGGTTATTTATTAGCGCAAGGGTTTGGTTTTTCTGTTTTGATGACGTTTTTAACCAATGCGCCTTTTGCCTATATCGAGCACTTTCATGTTAGCGAAACTTTCTTCTCAGCATTGCTTATATTAAATGTTGGTGGTGTTGCTGTTACCAACAGGGTTAATAGTTATTTGTTGCACAAGTCTGAGCCGGCACAACTATTAAAAGTGTTTCTTTATATACAGTTGATAGGGGTTGCTACTTTAATTGGGGCTACCAGTCTTTTTCCAAATAACCTTTGGCTGGCGGTGTTTGGCTTTGTTATCACAACGGCATCTATGGGCGGGGTTGTACCTAACTCAAGTGCATGTTTTATGCAGTACTTTGGTAAAAATGCAGGGATTGCTGCGGCAGTATTAGGAGCCACGCAATATATTGTAGCAGCTGCAATAAGTGCTATTGCGGCCTTGCTGAGTCATGACTCTCTGTGGCCAATTATCATCATAATGATGATCTCGACATTAGTTGCACTGTTAGGCGTTTTATTTTACTCAGACGCGCAGACCGAAGTGAGTAGTGAAACTCAATTATCATGATACATACCAGCACCCATCCGTGGATGGGTGCTGGTGGCGTATTAGCTCATACTGTTATTTACCTGTGCAGATCATTACAAAGGCCATGTTAAAGACGTTTCCTTCTCAGAAATATTCCATAGACGCGTGATAACCTCGCTATTTAAAACGAAAGGTTCAAGTTTACATTCGCCAACAGGGCCGCCGAAATTCATGATCCCCGTTGGGCCGTAATAGGCCTGTTGTTTCAGGTCGTCTTCTGTAGCGCACATGACCTCTGGGTAGGCTCCTTTTCTCGCTGACTGTACTAAGGGCGTCGAAGACATTAAAGACCAAGTGAGCCTAGAGATTAAATTAGCTTTTTGGTTGATGAGCGAAGTCTTAGATGCACCAGGGTGGCACACATAAACTTTGACTTTTTTTTCAGCCTGTCTTATTCGGTTTTGTAATTCATAAGCAAACATCATCTGTGCTAACTTGCTGTGGCAGTAAGTATGGTTGGGGTGATAATTTTTATCCCAGTTCATGTCATCAAACTGAATAGTTTTTAAACCCATTTTGTAACCTTCGCTTGTAACCACCACTATACGCCCTTGAGATGATTCTATTTGTTCGAAAAGTAAACCGCATAGCAAGAAATGTCCGTAGTGATTAATACCTAGTTGGCTTTCAAAGCCATCAAAGGTGATCTCTTGTTTTGCCACTTGAGCGATGGCTGCATTACAGATAAGCGCATCGATACGAGGGACTTCTTTAATGATTTTTGCTGCAGCCTTGCGAACGGAACTCATTACCGCTAGGTCCATTTGTACGAAGCTAACGTCTATTTCGTTGCTAATCGCCTGTTTTAATGCCTTTACTGTCGCCTCTGATTTATCAACATTCCTGTTTAACATGACTACTTTTGCTCCTTTTGAAAGGAGTATGCGTGCAGCCTCATAACCTGTTCCGGCGGTGGCTCCGGTGATGACATAGGTTTTTCCTGAGAGTGAGCCAAGAGAGTCTGGTGTCCAGCCTGCTTCACCACATTGTTGCGTGCTTTTCATTGCTTAAAATCCTCAATAGCAGGCTACATTGACAGTTGGTTAAGTGGTATAGCCTAGTACTTTGTCGTGTTATTAAATTACGAAATGAAAATTAACTATAGCTATCAGTGAAAACCTAAAATAGGCGATATTGTCGCTATTTTATGCCTAATTGTATCGCTATGTTGAGTAAAGCAATGTGTGGTGATATTTTGTGAAAATGGATAAAAGGTTAATTAAACAACTCATTCAACAAAATATTAGCGAAGATGGCATTGTCGAAACTGGTATAAAAGGGGTGAAGCTCTTCAGAGTTACGGAGCCTATACGTTGTGCCCCTGCGGTCTATGAGCCTTCGATTGTGGCTATCGTAAGTGGCGCGAAAGAAGCCATATTAGATGGCAAACAGCATGTTTATGACAGCAGTCAATATATGTGTTGTGCTATATCGATGCCTGTAGAAGCGGGGTCCCCCGCAGCGTCACTGGATAATCCCTTGTTGGGTGTATATATCGCTCTTGATACCCGGGTGATGACGGAATTAGTGATTGAAATTGAAAGTTCGGGATTAGATATTCGTAAACCGAAAGGTGGACGTATCCCGCAAGGGGTTACTTTGGCTGACTGGGATGCCCCATTCAATGAGGCTCTGTTACGCCTAATTCAAATTTCAAATAGCCCTTCTGAAGCGGCCCTTCTAGGTGATGGGCGGCTTAGGGAGTTGTATTATACTGTTTTAAAAGGAGCCTCTGGTGAGTCGGTAAGCCGTGCTTTTGGCGTCGGTAATGAAATAGCGCGCTCTATTGCTTATTTGTCTTCTCGGCTGGATCAAAAAGTATCTATCGAAGAGGTGGCCTCTCAAGTGGGAATGAGTCGAGCGGTTTTCCATCGAAAATTTAAACAAGCGACCACGATGTCGCCAGTGCAGTTTGTAAAATGCATGCGTCTTAATAGTGCGGCTATCAAAATAGCCGCAGGTATGACTGTGAACCAAGCGGCCATGGAGGTCGGGTATGTAAGCTCTACTCAATTTAGTAGGGAGTTTAGGCGCCTTTACGGTTTGCCACCTAAGCAATGGGGGCGCTTTGAGCAATCAGGCACAGGGTTGATGTAGTGTGACCGCGTTTCTCAATATGACTAAAATCACATCTGCAGTCACAAAAGTAACTAAATTTTTAGTAAAATTGATTTCTGCAGTTTATGGTCTATGATCAGTAAATATAAGGTTTTTATTGCTATTGAGACATCTTTTTTTGTTGTAATTTCCAACAAAAATAAGATGTTACAGTTGGTTCTGTGCATTGATTTAGTGCAGGCAAGGTTCAATATGATACATAAATCTTATAGTTATAGGTTGTCATGTAACTAACGTTATGTGTGCGAAAATATTAGATTATTAAAAATCCACTAATTATAGGGAAGACATATTTAATGTGGTTTTCTAAGAAAAAATTATTAAATGAAATTTCCCGTCTGCAAGTTAAAGCTACCGCGTATGACGCAATTGAAAAAGAATTAAAAGAGGAAATGCTTTACTTTTTAGTGGATGAAAACGGAACTATTACAGAGGTCAATGAAGCCTTTAGCGGTGTGATTGGTTATGATACTAGTTACATTGTTGGTAAGAAAATTAAAGACTTTTTGTCAGAAAAGTCGATGAACAAACAGCATATTCAGAACATGTTGCAAGCCATTAATAAAAAGAATCACTGGCATGGTGCTATTCAGTTTAGAGCTAAAAACGGTGCAGAAACATGGTTGAGGAGTATTGTTCAGCCTATTAATGGACAATTGGCAGTCTATTCTACAGAGCTGACCCGTACTATCTCTCAGTCCCAAGAAAAAGAAGATATGCTTTTAGCTATCAGCCGTTCTTCTGCAGTTATAGAATTTAACCTTGAAGGTATTATTCAAGACGCGAACGATAACTTCCTGAATGCAACTGGCTATTCGAAAAACGAAATTTTAGGGAAACACCACAGTATTTTTTGTGATCCCGAAGAGGTTGAAGCCCCCGCATACAAGACGTTTTGGGCTCAGTTGAAAAAAGGCGTTTATAAAACAGATCGTTTCAAGCGTTTCAATAAAAATGGTGATGTTATTTGGTTAGAGGCTTCATATAATCCAATCCATAATAGCGATGGAGAACTGTACAAAGTAGTCAAGTTTGCAACGTTAATTACCGATCAAATGAATCGTGAGTTAGCCATGTCAGAGACTGCACAGATTGCCTTCGAAATCTCCCAAAAAACTGACGCCGATGCTGAAAATGGTTTGGCTGTGGTCCGAAGTACCATCGACACAATGAATAATTTGTCCGCTAAATTAGAGGACGTTAGTAAAGGGATTTATAACCTTGATGTGCAATCGGCTAAAATATCTGAGTTAGTTGAAAGTATTAAAGGCATAGCAGATCAAACTAACTTACTTGCTTTAAATGCGGCTATTGAGGCCGCTAGAGCAGGTGAGCAAGGCAGAGGCTTTTCGGTGGTAGCCGATGAAGTCCGACAGCTTGCCTCAAGAACTAGCTCCGCGACAGAGCAGATAATAAATGTGGTAAGCGAGAATAAAGTGCTTACGCAAAAAGCGGTGTCGCAAATAGATGGTAGCTTGAGTGAAGCCAAAGAAGCGCTTGAGCTATCCAATAAATCTGGGTCAGTGATTAACGATATTCAATTAGGGGCTAAAGAAGTAGTAAAAGCAGTGGGTAATTTTAGAACTAATCTGTAATAAGAAGTTTCACCACTTAGCCTAAACTATTGATAGCGCAGTAATCGTGCTTATTCTACCTAGGCTCTACATAATCTATTACCGCGATAAGTAATTTAGGCGGTTTAAGCTAACGGTTTTCCCTTTAAAGCCTAAGGGGATTAAAGGGAAAACCATAAATTGATCAATTAAATATCATATCGCTGTAGTACGCGGTTGCGGAGCCTCCTGCGTTATCCGTATCGGTCATAATGACGGTTGCGTCTATATAACGATACTTTTTAAGGTTAGCTTCTTCACTTCCTTGATCACCGAATTGTGCAATCAAGTCGCGGTATACATTTCGCTTTTCTGTGTACCAAGTGTTTGTTTGGGCGTCTTTCCCGCGAACGGCGATCATCTTAACTGCATCACCAGCAAAAGCGTTATCCCACACTTGCCCCTTAGACTGATTACTCGACCACACATAGGTTAAAGCTTTTGTTTTCCATAGCGCTAGGCCTCCATCGATTACCACGTAAACACGGGCTACATAGTCATCACCTGATTTACTGCGTTCGTCTATAGGGCCTAGACGGTTTTCGATTAGCCATTGCCAGTTTAGGTAGGGGGTTTTTTGAAGGTCTATTTTCTGCTCATATATCAGCCCAGAGGCGGAGCTGTGGCTTGTGGCTTTTAAAACAGTTTGGTTATCTTTATCTACTATGTTGTAGAGCGTTTCGCCGACAAATGCTTTGGTTTGCCAGTCGCTTGAGGAGGCGTGTGCGAAGCGGGTTAGGTTTTCTTCCCCAAATGCTGAGTTGGAGAGGAGCAGACTGCCACAGATAATAAACGCTATTCGTTGCATGGGTATTCCAGTAAAAACTGATGGCTATTAAGCGTAAGAGTATTAATGGCGAGTTGGGTTCCACTCGATAAGTGAACAGTTAGGTAGTGCTTGGCATAAAAAAGCCCCGACATAGGATGGCGGGGCTAACTCACAATGAGCCATGCAAGAAGGGGTTAATGCGAATGGCCGTGCTCGTGGCTGTGAGCTGGTTGGGCAATGTTATTCCCATTAGCGTCATACACCGCTTGAGGTGCATGATCGATATAACCCAGGTTGATCATTTTAATTAGGAATGGGTCAGCTTCATTGTCACCAATATCGGCAAAATCGGTTGTCATGTATTTGAAGCGTTGATTTATAGCGGCTTCAACTTCGCTTTTTTGGGTGTCTAGTTGAGCTAGATTCCAACTTTCAATAAGCCGCTTATTACTGGCTTTCATGGAAACGAGCAGATCAAGTGATGGATTCCACTCTATATGGTAGGTGGTTCCATTGACTTCACCGGAGTATTTTGTGGTTATCTGGCAACCAGAACCTGTTTCGCTTTCTTTAGTAAGTTGAGTTAAAAAGTTTTTATTAATCAGGTAATTGACTGAATCCCATGTTTTCGACTTGCCAAGCGTTGTTAAGTCGGCCGCTTCGTACTCAATGAGTCGTTTAGCTTGGTCAAAATATTTATCCATGCGCATTTGGTTTTTGGGGAGCTTATGCCAGATATCGCCGGTTCCATTTGGATAGCTGTGCATAACGACATTGCCTTGCCTCCAAAGATCTACTTGTATGTTGCGAGTCGTGTTTTCTGTGTTGAGTGTTTGGGTTGCTTGATAGCTTGCATGCAAACTGTTAGCGCTTGCTGAGCAGCTTTCGTCTGCATAAGCAGCACTGGTGAATGTTACAGTAGTAAAAAGTGCCGTCGAAATAGTCGCGTAGATTAGTTTCATCATCTTAATCCGAAAATACAAAAAGGCAGCCGGAGCTGCCTATTCTTTGTGGGCATTTATAATCTGTTTTCAGCTTGTTCTAATAAATTGCCTGCATGATTCATTACATGGAAAATAATATTTTGTTCGTTCGTTCCAGTAATTAACTGTGCTCCAGGGCCTACAGCGTAGATCCCTACGTCCTCACCGGCGTGTGTTTCTGATGACATAGGTACCAATGCTTCTTGGTGGAAGCCAGTTGATTCTGTGTTAACGGCTGAAATATCAGCACGCCCAGAAACAATCACCTCACTGTAAACAGCATCAGCATCTGTCTCGTTGCCTAAGTCATGGAACCCCATGCCGTTTGTATATGCCAACGTCGTGTATGGCATATCATCTGCGGCTAGGGCTGGTTCAGAAAGAGGCTCACCATTGCTGTCATTGGTCACGACTTTACCGAGAATCGGATTGCCGCGCGTAGGGTAGCCAGCAATTGTGAATACGTGGCTATGGTCGGCGGTTACGATAATCAAAGTATCTTCGGGATCAGTGCCTTCAACGGCGGCCTTAACGGCGTTGGCGAACTCAACAGTATCAGTTAGGGCGTTGTAAGCGCTGCCTGCGTGATGGCCATGGTCAATACGTCCTGACTCAACCATCAGGAAGAAGCCATTTTCGTTATTGTCGAGTACGTCAATTGCTTTGCTAGTCATCTCAGAGAGTGACGGTTCTCCTTGGCCATCGTTAGCGCGGTCTGCTTCGTAATGCATATGCGATTCGTTAAATAAGCCAAGAACTTTAGTGGTAGCGGTTGGATCAATAGTGTCGAAACCCGCTTGATCCATAATATAGGAGCCGGTAGGGTATTTGGTCTGCCATTCGGTGATTAGGTTGCGGCCATCCGTGCGGTCGCCTTCAATAGTGCTGACAGCATCTAATGAGTTAGCCGAAGCATCGTTAGGTAAGAAGCTACGACGACCCCCTCCCATCACAACGTCGATACCATCGATGTATGTACTGTCGGCACCACCATTTACGCGTGCTTCCAGCAAATCTTCAAATTGGATAAGTTGGTCGGCTATGTCTAAGCAGCCTGCATCTCTGGCCGCTTGCGGCATATCACCGTCGTCTTCCCAGTTACGTTCAGGGGATTTAGCATAAGTAGCGGCAGGGGTGGCGTGTGTAATTCGTGCTGTCGACACAATTCCGGTGGATTTACCGGCTATCTCTGCCAATTCTAAGGCGGTGGCTAGTTCTGTGCCTTGCGAGGATACACAGTCGGCACGCACAACATCTTCGCTGACACCAATCACTCCCGCTTTAGATTTAACACCTGACATCATGGCTGTCATCGTACCAGCGGAGTCTGGGGTTTGTTGGTTGGTGTTGTAGGTTTTGGACAGACCTGAGAAAGGGAAATCGTCAAAGCTGAGCATATTTTCTTCGCCGGTCATGCCCTGCTGTTGGCCTTCAAGGATTCGGCCAGCAGTAACGGTGGAAACGCCCATTCCATCACCGACGAATAAGATAATGTTCTTAGCAGAGCCTTTAGCATTGTCGATTGCTTGAGCAACAGATTCAGCCGTGGTGACTTCAGCAGCACTGTTTTGGTACCACGCGAGTGACGCTTCGTCTTTAGGTGCGATACTGACTTTGTTATCGTCGTTGTCATCAGATGAGTTACAACCAGCTAGCACAGCAATTGAAGTGGCCAGCAAAGTCATTTTAAAAGTTTTCATGATGTTTATCCTTTTATCTGGCCTTAGATCTCGTCGTCAATTGACATGGCAGTCTTCATTACTTGGAAAAGCACGTTTTGCTCAATGACGCCTTGGAATAAGTAAGCGGATGGTCCCATAGCATGAACAGCGACGTCTTCGCCTGCATGAGTTTCAGATGATAATGGGACAAGTGCTTCTTGGTGGAAGCCTGAGTCTTGTGTATTAACAGAAGCGAGATCAACACGTGTGCCTGAGGAAATGGGGTAGGCACCGGTGTCGTAGCGAGCATCAGCATCGGTCTCACCTGAGAGCGATGCATAGCCTAATCCGTTGTTATATCCGAGGGTTGTATAAGGCATGCCATCGGCTGCTAAATACTCATCGCTTAAGGGCGCACCTGAACCATCGTTTGTTATAACTTTGCCGAGAATTGGATTTCCGCGAGTAGGGTAGCCGGCAATAGTAAATACATGGCTGTGGTCGGCGGTAACAATGATGAGTGTTTCTTCATCATTGGTTAGTTCAACAGCTTTTTTTACGGCATTTGATAGTTCTACCGCATCGGTCAAGGCATTGTAAGCGCTACCTGCATGGTGACCATGATCAATACGCCCAGATTCAACCATCAGGAAGTAACCGTCCTCGTCGTTACTTAGCACATTAATGGCTTTTTCTGTCATTTGTGTGAGAGAAGGTTCGCCACCAATGTCATTTGTGCGGTCGGCTTCATAGTGCATATGTGATTCATTAAACAAAGCGAATACTTTTTTTGCAGTATTTGGGATGGCATCAAATTCACTTTGCACATCGGCATAGTAACCGTCTGAATGGGCGTTTTTCCACTCTTCAACTAGGTTGCGCCCGTCAGTCCGGTCGCCTTCCACAGTGCTTACGGCATCAATTGAGTTAGCGGTGGCATCATTGGGTAGAAAATGACGGCGACCGCCACCCATGGCTACATCAATACCATCACCATAAGGAAAGTCGATTAGCTGGCTGGCAATGTCTGTACACCCTGCTGCAATCGCTTCTTCTGGCATATCTGAATCATCTTCCCAGTTGCGTTCTGGTGATTTAGCGTAGGTGGCCGCGGGTGTTGCATGGGTTAGGCGAGCAGTTGAGACAATGCCCGTTGCTTTCCCTACGAGCTCGGCAGCTTCCAGCGCTGTAAATAATTGATGATTGGGGTTATTTTCGCATTCGGCACGAATAGCCTCCGGTGATAGACCGATGACACCGGCTTTGGTTTTTACCCCTGTCATCATTGCTGTCATTGTGCCAGCTGAGTCAGGTGTTTGTTGATTGGTATTATAGGTTTTAGCTAGAGCAGAATAGGGGAACGTTTCAAAGGAAAGCAGGTTTTCTTCACCGGTATTCCCGTTGTTTTGACCTTCTAGAATACGAGCTGCAGTGAGAGTGGAGATTCCCATGCCATCGCCAACAAATAAAATGACGTTTTTAGCTGCTTTGATACGTTCTAACTGAGTTTTATCTGCAATGGCTGTTTGCGCTTCAGTAAACCAATCACTGCCGGATTGATAAGCGGGTAAAATATCGGCCTGAGCGGCATTAGCCATGGCGACTGCGACGGCTAGCGAGAGTGTAGTCGCGATTGTTTTCATCATCTGCTCCGATGTGTATGTGTAATAGCTCCACATACCTTAGAGCGGTAATGTTACGTTTCGGTGAAGAACGGATGATGGTTTTGTTGTTGGTTAACCGCAGTACAAATGTATACGCAAACTGGGTATGAAAGGCTCGGGATCAATGAGGTTGTCTGCTCTTAAAGCGCGCTGTCGCTCTGTTGGTGCTTTGTCGGGTAAGCGGTTGCACTCAGGCAGATTTTGGTTGGCTGCAAGTGGAATTAGGATGGGTAGTGGGCAATTGCGTGCTTGGCGTTTCCATTGATCGTTTTCTGTTTTCCATGCAAAGTTGGCTCGTATAAGCGGAGCTTGAGACTGAATTTGCGCCAAAGGAGTGTGGCTATTTAGGCGCTGTAATTTATCAAGTTGTAGGGCAATATGAGGTTTGTCACTTCCCATTTTAAGTAGTTTGTCTATGGCTTCTTTTACCGTAATTTTTTTGATACTTCGGCCACTGGTGTACCAGCTAAAACGGACACGATCAGGGCATGATTCAACAATAGGTAATGTTCGGTAACATTGTTTAAGGTGAAGCCTCCCTAAACCCTGTTTATTCAATGCTTCATTAATAGTGGCCGATCGTTGATGTAGAGTTTGATTTAATTCAGCTAAACCTTTTTGTTTGAGTATACTAACGGCCTGTTTGAGATTGGCTTTGCTGGCATTGAGCTGGTGGGCTGAATTAATGAGGGTGTCATCACAGCCCACTAGGCCATAGTAACTTTTGGTTTTACGTCCGTCGCCGTTATCCTGGTGCCATATATTGCTGTATAGATCGATAGCCTGATGTTTGGCTGTTTGAAAAGGGTCTGGTGGATTGCCTAAAAAGATAGGTCGTGTTGAGTTGGCAAGATGCTGGCTAAATACTATCAAGTCGGCACTAAACTGATCGAATGCGGTCGTAATCAGGTCTATATGCTCGTTAAGGATGCTCATAATGGTTATTTAGCCTAATAAATTCAGTCACTTGTGATTAACATATAACAAGATAAACTTACCATATTCTGAAGTAGACCATATAGTGTTTCATTTTACCTATCCAGCCTCGATTTACGGCTAATTAAGGTAAAGGATCGAGAAAGTGAAACGTTTAATTAGAGTTGTCCCAATAACGGTGATTTAATCCGCAATTATGTTTAAACCATTTTCCCTCTTTGTGGGCTTGCGTTACACAGCTGCAAAACGCAATAACCATTTTATATCGTTCATCTCTCTTGTCTCTATGCTTGGCTTAATGCTGGGTGTAGCGGCACTTATTCTGGTGCTTTCTGTGATGAACGGTTTTGACCGTGAATTAAAAGATCGCATTTTAGGGATGGTTCCTCATGCGAGTATTACTGGATATGATCAGCCGATTGAAGATTGGAAATCTATTTCGAGTACCGTTTTGGATGATCCCCGAGTTATTGGAACCGCTCCGTTTATTCATGCTCAAGGAATGTTAACCAATGCCGGGCAGGTACGAGGGGTTATGGTGCAAGGTGTTGATCCGGAAGCAGAGAAAGCGGTATCCATCGTTGCCGACCATATGCTTAATGGATCTTGGGATACATTAAAAGAGGCTAACTTTGGTATTGTGCTGGGCGATTTGTTAGCTCGGTATTTGGGTGTGCGTATGGGTGATAAAGTCACTCTTGTTCTACCCGAAGCATCTATTAGCGTTGCGGGAGTTACGCCACGGCTTAAGCGCTTTACAGTTGTTGGTATTTTTTCGGTAGGGGCTGAATTAGATAGTAGCCTTGCTTATATCAATATTGATGACGCTGCGAAAATTAAGCGTATCCCGGAAGGTGTTGAGGGGATTCGTTTAACGTTAGACGATTTATTTAAAGCGCCCTCGGCAGTTCGGGAAATTGGCTCAAAATTACCAGGTTATTATCTAATCTCGGATTGGACACGTACTCATGGTAATTTATTTCAAGCCATTCAGATGGAAAAGAAAATGATTGGGCTCCTGTTGTTTTTAATTGTGTTTGTCGCCGCATTTAACATTGTCTCTACCTTAGTAATGGTGGTTACGGACAAAAAATCAGATATTGCAATTTTACGTACACTAGGTGCTACACCCGGCATGATCATGCGTATCTTTATGGTACAGGGCGTTGTTATTGGCTTTGCCGGCACGCTACTGGGTGCGGGGTTAGGGACTTTACTCGCGCTTACTGTGACAGATCTGGTTGCTTGGCTAGAAAGCGTACTGGGTGTGCAGTTTCTTTCAGCGGATGTGTATTTTATTAGCTATTTGCCTTCCCAATTAAATATGTCTGATGTGGTGCTGATTACAGCATCGGCTATGTCAATTAGCTTTTTAGCCACCTTGTATCCCGCATGGCGTGCATCCAAAACACAACCGGCAGAGGCTTTACGTTATGAGTGATCAATCTTTTGCAGCGACTCAAGATGCCGTTATGGTGTGTGATGATGTCTGTAAAACGTATAATGAAGCTGGCAATGAAGTTGAAGTGCTACGGTCGGTTTCTTTGTCTGTTGGTGCGGGTGAACGAATAGCCATTATTGGTTCTTCGGGCTCGGGGAAGAGTACCTTGCTTAATATGCTTGGTGGGTTAGAAGGGCCTACGAGTGGGTCGGTAACGGTAGGCGGAGAAGTGCTTTATCAAACGTCTGAAAAGCGTCGATCTGAAATCCGAAATCGTATGCTGGGGTTTGTCTATCAGTTCCACCACTTGCTACCTGAGTTTACTGCGGTTGAGAATGTGGCTATTCCTTTAATGTTGGCTAAGCAATCGCCAGCGCAGGCGGCCGATAAAGCAAAAGTATTGCTTGAGAAAGTCGGTTTGTCTCATCGCTTATCTCATAAGCCAGCGCAATTAAGTGGTGGTGAACGTCAACGGGTAGCTATAGCGCGAGCATTGGTAACTGAGCCAGCATGTGTGTTGATGGATGAGCCAACCGGAAACTTGGATAGGCAAACCGCGGCAGAGATTCAGGCATTGATGTCACAGTTGAATCAAGACTTGAATACATCGTTTATTATTGTCACGCATGATCCTGATTTGGCGAAGAAGATGGATCGTATCTTTGAATTGACCGATGGCGGCCTCGTCGAAATTACTAATCATTAGTAGACGTAAGATGGTGTGCACTAGCTTGTGGGTTCTCTATAACGCCAGTGCATGCTCAGCCGTGATTCAGGTTAGCTAATTAATCTTTACGTTTTCTTTTGCGAAGTGACCAGCTTTTTTTGACGTAATAGATCCAAAATTGGCTCGCAACGAAATACCCAATTATACTAAAAACGATCCCGCAAAAGAGTGAGCCTGTCAGTAGTGGCCACCAAATGGCAGGCAAGTCATGAGATAGGGCTTCGCGAGTAAAACTCAGTTCTATGTTGCGCTCAGGTGAGCCTAATAAAAAAGTGCCCACTCGATAGGTAAAGAAAAAAATAGGCGGAATGGTGAAAGGGTTAGTAATCCACACCAAGCTGACAGATATGGGAATATTGCTACGCATAAATACAGCGAGCAGTGCGGCAATGAGCATTTGAAGCGGGAACGGCAAAAACGCACAAAATATCCCTACGAGAAACGCTTTGGAAAAGGATTTCCGAGTGAGATGCCACAAGGCTGGGTCATGCAGGTGACTGCCTAGCCAGCTAAGATGTTTGTGGTTTTTAAGACTTGACTCATTAGGCAAGTACTTCTTTATAAACTTACGTGGCATATACATCGTACAGCTTTGAAAAACGTAGCGGTATTATGCACAGGCGCGAGCAGTAATCCAACACGAGATCACGGATGATCGGATTTATTTTAGGCATTTTCACAGCATCGCAATTACCTTTCCTTGTTTCTTTGGTTTTCTGCTTAAGTTTTATTCTTGTCATTCTTTTGGTGTATGGCGCCAAGTCCGTCATTTGGGTGACAAGGCCATTAGGTTTTTCGCGCCTCGGCCAACGTCATGTGAAAGGGCTTGATCATTCTTTTGGGGCGAGTCATTTCTCGCTTAGAACGTTGTTGTACGCCACTATTTGTTGGGGCATGGGTTTTACATGGTTTACCGTTTCGGCTGATCGTCTTTTGCAGTCTAGGCTTCCTCAGGCACACACGGGGGATTGGGTGGTCGAGGGGCGTGTAATTGGCCTGCCTTCGCATGAGACAGACCTGATTCGTTTTAATTTGCAGGTCACTAACGTTATTAGCGCCCCAGAAGGCGTAAAACTCAAGGATGCAAATTTCGAGCGGATACGGCTCCGTTGGTTTAAGTCTGATGTGTCTGTATTGCCCGGAGCCACGTTTACTATCGTTGCTAAATTAAAACCGCCGCATAGTTTAGCTAACCCTTATGGTTTTGATTATGAACGATGGGCGTTAATTAAGGGGATTGATGCCACCGGTTATGTAAAGAAGCACTTAGACTATCAAGCTCCTGATATATCGGTTTCACTTATTCGATTTAAATTGGCTCACTGGTTAACCGAATTGTGGAGCGATTCGCCTTTGATTGCAGCAAGCTATCGAGCTTTGTTGTTGGGTGATCGAGGAGGGCTATCCGATGATCATTGGGCGTTGATGGAGCAAACGGGGACATCGCATTTATTAGTTGTTAGTGGTTTACACATCGGAATTTGTGTGTGGTGTGGCTGGTGGATAGGGCGCTGTTTAGTTGCTTGTACTTATCTGGGGTTGCGACTCGGGCATAAAGGTGGACTTGTCTGGCCATGGCTTGAGCGCGTGTTGCCAGTATTTTTTGCATTAGTGTTGAGCGGTATTTACGTTGGCCTTGCTGGGTTTAGTTTGCCCACTCAGCGTGCCTGGATCATGGCGGCTGTGTTGTTAGGAGGGTTGTTACTCAAGTGCCCGCCAAGTGTTTGGCGGCGCTGGTGGTTTGCCATGTTTCTTGTGTTGTTGCTAAACCCGTTGAGTATTTATGAAGTTGGTTTCTGGCTGAGTTTTGGTGCCGTTGGGGCCTTGTTGCTTTTGATTGCTAGGCGTAGTCAATCTTCCGGCATCAAAACAGCTATTCGTGCTCAAATCTGGATTACTATTGTGATGTTACCCTTAGTGACGCTGTCTTTTGGGCAAGTGAGTATCCTTTCTCCTTTTGTGAATCTGCTGGCTATTCCTTATATTTTATTAATCTTGTTGTTGAGTGTTCCTGCCTTATTGTGCGCTTATTGTGGATGGATGCTTCCTCTGATGATGGTCGGAAATTTACTGTCTGTCTTTTGGTCGGTTTTGGATGCTGTCGTGAGTTTCATCGTAAATCTATTAGGTAACTCAAGTATCTATTTGATATTAGCGACTTCTTATTGGGCACTTTTTAGTCTTTTGGTGGGTGTTTTTTTATTATTGCAGCCTGTAAAAGGACGGCTACGGTGGGTGGGAGTTTTGTGCTGTTTGCCCGCTTTTTTGCCACAGCAAGAGCGCATGAATAAAGGTCAATTCTCGGCGGTGGTTTTTGATGTAGGGCAGGGGAATGCAGTGCTAATATCCACTCAAAATCATCGGTTGCTCTATGATACGGGAGCAAGGTATCGCTCTGGTGGTTCTGCATTTGAATCAGCCGTCTTACCTGCCTTGTCTAAACTCTCACCAAGCGCTAATGGCTTTCTGATAGACGAGCTGGTGGTAAGCCATGCAGATAATGATCATGCGGGCGGTTTACAAGCTATTTACGACCATGGGATCAGCTTTGATCGACTAACTGGCGGCTCTCCTCGACACTTACTTGAGTTTCCTATTAATACGTATCAACAATGCCAAGAACAAACCGCATGGGAGTGGGATGGCGTTTCGTTTCGTTATCTAGTAGCGCCAAGCCAACGTCAAACATCGGTCACTAACAATCAATCTTGTGTCCTGGAGATAAGGTCGTCCTCATGTAGCTTTTTGTTAACCGGTGACATTGATGAAGGTGTTGAACAGGAGCTGTCGTCTCAGTTGAAACCTGTAGAGTGGTTGTTGGCTGGTCATCATGGTAGTCGGCACTCCACCGGTGAATTTTTATTGGCTTCTACCACACCGAAAACCGTTGTATTTAGTGCCGGCTTTTTGAATCGCTATGGTCATCCGCATCAAGACGTTTTAAGCCGTGTACATAGTTACACCGATAATGTCTTGAGAACAGACCAAGACGGTGCCGTCTTTTTGTACGAAACGTTAAATGGGCGTTGCGAATCAGAAACCTGGCGTACTCGACAAAAACGCTTTTGGTCAAAGGGTTAAGGCCATATTCCAGCGGTAAAACCTATGGTAAAGTAGCCCCTCATTTTAGGAGGCTTGCACGTGTTTGAATTAATCTCATCAGGTGGGTGGCTAATGGTACCTATCATTGGTTGCTCGGTTCTATCGTTAGCTATTTGTTTAGAGCGTCTCTGGGTGTTGCGCTCAGAAAAAATTGCGCCTACCGGCTTAACCAATGATATTTGGTCACGACTAAAAGCGGGTTCTATTTCCGTTGAACAAATGAAAGAGATTAAAAAAGCGAGTCCTTTAGGTCGTATTATGGTGGCTGGCTTAAACAATGCTCGTCATGGCCGTGAGATTATGAAAGAGAGCATCCAAGAGGCCGCAACCGAGGTCGTTCATGAGCTAGAGCGCTTTCTAACGGCGTTAGGTACTATTGCCGCTATAACCCCGCTACTTGGGCTGCTGGGTACGGTCATCGGTATGATTAAAGTGTTTGCGGCTATCATGGCACAAGGCACCGGGAATGCATCGGTACTAGCGGGTGGTATTTCTGAGGCTTTGATTACAACAGCAACCGGGCTAGCTGTTGCTATACCTACGCTTATCTTTCATCGTCATTTACAACGAAAAGTGGATACTTTAGTTGTGGATATGGAGCAAGAGGCCATTAAGTTGGTTGAGATTGTTCACGGTGAACGCGAAGCCGATCAGGATAAATAAAGCCGGAGTAGCCTGTGAAATTTCAACGTCAACGACGTGAAGAGGTTAATGTTAATTTAACACCCTTAATTGATGTGGTGTTTTTGTTATTAATCTTTTTTATGGTGTCGACCACCTTCACCAAAGAAACACACCTAGAAGTTGATTTGCCCGAAGCGGCCGAAGCAACTCAATTAGAGGAACAACCCCAAACCGTTGATATTATTATTAGTGCTGAAGGCACTTTTAGTGTTAATGGTCAGCCATTAATTAATACTCAGGCTGAAACGCTGCGTATTGCGATTTTAAAAGTGCTGGGGGATCAAGCTAGTCTCGAACAAAAGCCACCACTTATTGTTACGGCTGATGCAAAAACCCCTCATCAATTTGTAGTAACGGCTATGGATGTGGCAGGGCAGCTAGGCTTTGACAAGTTAAGCATCACCACGCAGCAGGCGGCCGAGTAATGTCTCGGTTGGAGCAGGCATGGTTTGATGGCTCACGTTGGCCTTATTTATTGTGGCCTTTAACGTGTGTGTTTACGGGGTTAGCTCATCGAAAAAAGGCGCACGATCTAAAGCAGCAATGGCAGCCACCAATCCCCTTAATAGTGGTCGGAAATATCAGCGTTGGGGGAACAGGTAAAACGCCTTTTACCTTAGCACTCATTGAGCACTTACGCGAGCAAGGTTACACCCCAGGTGTTGTCAGCCGAGGTTATAAAGCTAATCCGCCTAGCACCCCTTTTCGTGTGTCACCCGGTGGCGTTGCAGAGCAATGCGGTGATGAGCCACTGATGATCGTACAGCGAACTAATGTTCCTTTATTTATTGACCCGGACCGTGTGCAAGCGTGCAAAGCGCTCATTGAACAAACATCGTGCGATATTATTATTAGTGATGATGGTTTGCAGCACTACCGTATGGGACGAACAGTAGAAATAGCGATTATTGATGGGGTCCGTGGTCTAGGGAATGAGCGTTGTTTGCCGGTTGGTCCCTTGAGGGAGCCACCAAACCGGCTAGATGATGTCGATTTAATTGTTGTAAACGGCCAAGGTACTGCAACACAGAAAATAGTGCAGGAAGGGGCTTTTACGATGAGACTTGTTCCTAATACGCTGGTGTCTATGTTTGATTCGTCGTACTTAGATATAAGCCGCTTTTCCGGTCAGCGCATCCATGCAGTTGCTGGTATTGGTAATCCAAGGCGCTTTTATGAATCGCTGAAAAGTCAGGGGTGTGAGGTTATTGAGCATAGCTTTGCAGATCATCACCAATATCAGCAAGATGATATTACGTTCGGCGATGGGCTTCCTGTTATCATGACAGAAAAAGATGCCGTAAAGTGCAGGGTTTTTGGCGCGCTTTCGCATACGTATTTTATGCCTGTCGATGCGGTTTTACCAACGGCGTTATTTGAACGCTTACACAATGTTTTACGTGAACGTACACCGCCACTAACGAATTAATTTAAACCATAAGAGAGTGGGTAAAATGGATAAAAAGTTACTCGATATTTTAGTATGCCCAGTATCAAAGGCTCCTGTTGAATATAAGGAAGATACTAACGAGTTGGTGTGTCGTCCTAGTGGGTTGGCTTATCCTGTTCGTGATGATATTCCCGTGATGCTCGAGAGTGAAGCACGTACACTGACCGCTGAAGAGCGTTTAAAAGATAAGTAAAGGAAGCAGTTAACATGGGATTTAGCGTTATTATACCAGCACGTTATGGGTCATCTCGGTTCCCAGGTAAGCCTTTAGCGGATATAGCGGGCAAGCCGATGGTGCAACATGTATATGAGAGAGCATTATTGAGTGAAGCTGACCGAGTTATCATTGCTACAGATGATAGCCGTATTGCTAATGCCGCACGAGCATTTGGTGCAGAAGTCTGTATGACGCGTGAAGATCATCCATCGGGTACTGATAGACTACAGGAAGTGGTTGCTCAATTAGGTTTTGCTCCGGATGATATCGTCGTTAACGTGCAAGGTGACGAGCCACTAATCCCGCCATGCGTAATTAATCAAGTAGCTCAAAATTTGATGGCTGAACCCCAAGCTAGCATTGCTACCTTGTCAGAACCTATCGAAGACATAGAAAGCCTACTCAACCCCAATGTTGTGAAAGTAGTTACTGATCGTAATGGCTTGGCTATGTATTTTAGTCGGGCACCGATCGCATGGCCTCGAGATGCGTTTAATCGCGATAAAACAATCATGCCGACCGGTTTTAATTGGCAGCGTCACATCGGTATATATGCCTACCGCGTTGGTTTGTTGAATAGCTTTGTTACTTGGGAGCCTGCGGACGTAGAAAATACCGAGTGCTTAGAGCAATTAAGAGCTTTATGGAATGGTGCTAAAATTCATGTGGCTGTTGCCAACGAACTTCCACCAGCAGGTGTTGATACTCCTGAGGATTTAGAGCGATTACGTGCTTTATTTGTTTAGAACCATCGCCGTGTCGTAATGAGCTGCTGTTAACGTGTTGGATATGAAATCCAGACTAATAACGCAGTATTAACGGGATTAAAGCAGCTTTGGCTGCTTTTTTGCTTCTGAGTAAAGGCATAAAGCTGTTTAAAGCTAATATAAATGGGGTGGAAGATGAAAAGCTGGTTGTTTCTGTTGATTGCTATTGTTTCGGAGGTTATTGGTACATCGGCTTTGAAGCAAAGTGAGAGCTTTACACGCCTCATACCAACGATCATATGCGCTGTTAGCTTTGCGAGTGCTTTTTACTTTTTGTCGTTAACGCTTCGTACTATACCCGTTGGTGTTGCCTATGCGGTGTGGTCGGGCCTAGGCGTTGTGCTCATCGCTTTGATTGGCTGGAAGGTGTTTGGGCAGGCCCTCGACTGGCCCGCCGTTATTGGTATAGCGCTTATTTTATCAGGCGTGCTAGTTATGAATCTTTTTTCTCAGGCTGGCCACTAGCCAAGGGTGCGTCGTCTGATGATGGTATGTGGTTTTTAGCGTGTTCGGGCTTTTCTTTGCTGTGTTCTGGCGTTACCTGCATGCTCGTTGGATCGTAATTGTGGATTAGGGTATGGATAAACTGTAGCTTTTTAACAATAGTTTCGTTGTAAACAAATGGGTAGGCATCGGGTAACCCCATGCTCCTGTTAAGCGAGTTGAGAACAACAGAGAAGCGAATCCACGTGTTAACAATATTGGTGAGTGATGAGCGTTTATTAAAATAATTTTCTTCTTGAGGTAGTGCTAGATCGCTGACTTCAGGACTATGTTTATCTGATTTTTTAGTTAACTCTAATCCTCCCTCTTGAGCCGTTTCTAGCGTATCTATCATATGTAAATAATGCGCCCATGTTTCTGCAAAGTCCTCCCAAGGGTGCATGGTGGCATATTCTGAAATGTAGCTATTTTGCCAGTTTTCGGGTGCGCCTTCTTCGTAATGGCGTTCAATAGATTCTTGATAGTCTTCGCGATCATCACCGAACAGAGCACGGCATTTGGTTAACTGCTTCTTGTCTGGGGCTACAAGAATATCCCAATAGTAGTGGCCTATCTCGTGACGAAAATGCCCTAAAAGCGTTCGGTAGCGCTCCCCCATGGCCAGACGGGTGGATGCACGAGCTACATCATCTGCTTCGGCAATGTTAATGGTAATATGTCCATTGCTGTGTCCGGTAAAGACAGGGTCTTGGCCTTTTATAGGAGTTGCAAAGTGGTCCGTAGCGTTTTTGTCGGCTAAAAAGTCAAAGCTAAGGCCTTTTTCTGGGTCTTGGGTTTTGTCTAGTAAGGGCAGTTCTAGTGCATCTAGGGTGAATAAGGTACGACGTTTAGCCGTTTCAAGTTTGCGCCAGAGTGTAATATGCTGGGGAATTGATAGGTTGGGTATATTGTCATTAAAATGGCAGCTAAAACAAAGGTTTGACGTTGCTTCTTCATGCTTTGGGTTAATTACTGGCGTCATGCCATTGCACGTTTGATGTAATCGATAGTTATCGCATTGTTGGTACTCTAATCCGTTTTCAGCTCCAACGAAGATTCCTTCTTTTTCAGTGGGATCAAAACTAATCACTGATTTTAAATCATGGCAAAAACCCGTCAGACGGCCGCAGGTTGTGCATTGTGTGCTTTCAAAAAAAAGTGAGCTGGTTTCACCGCAAATACAACTAAATAACTTCATAAACTCCTGAGCCTCACGCCTAGTGGCTTTGTCAAATACACGGTTTAGCTATACGCGCTAACATCGATATTCGATTCTTTAACGTACATATTGGTAGGAACACGCGTACAAGTCATTTTACGTTATTAATGATGTCATTTACGTGTGTTGGTTTCATGCATTATCAAACCTGACAAGGACACAAACCTTATGATGAACTATGATTTTGCCCTATTTGGCTTCTGGGTGCTTGCTTTAACGTTATGTGTGCAATTTGTTGTGGCGAGTGTGGTAAAGGCTAAACAGCCTAATGCCATTCCGGGAAAAATTTCTGAGTCGCTGAGTCATGGCTCATTTGTTTTCAGGGCGCACCGGACCTTTATGAACTCGCTTGAAAATTTGCCACTTTTCCTTTGCGCATTTTTATTAGCGACCTACACACAAGTCGAGCCATATTGGTTAGGAGTCGCGGTGTGGATCTATGCACTTGCACGTATAGTACACATGCTGTTGTACTACGCTATAGCGACTGAAAGAAATCCTAGCCCACGTAGTTACGCCTTTCTCGTGGGCTTTTTAGCGACTCTGGCCATATTAATCAAAGCGGGCTGGCAGTTGCTATAATGCTATCGCTTTTTAGCGGTTGTCTAACCGGTTGTAATCTAAGATACCACTATTGAGTGGCTCTTTTGCTCGGTATTTTTCTAGAATTTTATCGCTTCTGTTCCAGAAGTTTGGGTCTGAGCGTCTTACACCATATTGGTCTAAAAATTGTTCGTAATCATGTTCTGATTTTAGTAACTCAATGCTTTTAACCATATCGGGTATGTTTTTCTCAGGGACACTTAATATGACATTTGGGTAGGCACTGATAAAGCCGGTTGCGATTGTGAGTTTGTCTTCGTTAGGTAAACGTCTTTCTTTTTCATCAAACATCGACGAAATATTTGAATACGCGGTATCTGCCAGCAAACTCAGAACGCCTTTGCCTTCTACGGTAATCAGCGTGCTTTCGGGCAGTAAGGTGGCAGGCGTCCCTGTTAGCTCTGAGAGACGGCTCAGCGCAGTAATTGCTTCTTTAGATAGGGATGAAGCTTTAAGCGAGTAATAGGGAGTTAACGCATTATCTAGGTGTACGCGTAGGCTTTTTTCTAGCTGTTGTGTCGCGTTTACGGTTTCGCTGTTTCGTACAATTCCTGGAACACCAGCTTTTATATAAAGGTCAAGGTAAGGCTGTATGTCATCAATAGCATCTCTATACCAAAATTCTACTTTTTCACGACGGGTTGCTTCTGGCAACAATGATAAATAGTTCATTTCAGATTCCATGCGAAGGAAATCCATATACATCCGAGTCATCGCTTGATGGGATACGCTTCCATAGACGTCGAAACCAGCGACTAACAAGTAATGGATGCGTTCTAAAATTGGATAATCTATAACCCAAATAGTTTTAGGCGAAGTGCCAACAAGGCCTTTAACAACACTTGCACTGTTGTGATGCCTAAACACGGTAAGTGCCGCATTGGTGTTGCTCTTATCACCGTCCCAAATAATATCAATGCCTTTGTTTTGCATTGATTGAATATGCTTCTTCATAAATACAGATTTTGCCTTAAGGTAAGACTTTTGTGCATCAGCATAAGAGAGCCAGTCGGTAATTGATAGTAATCCACTTTGTGAGCTGGCGGGCATCTGTAAATGTTTGTCTTGGCTTGCTAAGAAGTGGGCCGACTCGTTGGAATCAAATTGTCCTGGTTCTGCAAATAACACCCAAAAACGATCTTGTATTACGTTAAGTGCAACCGTACCCCGGCATACAGATCCTTTAATGTAATTCATGATGGTAAATTCGGCCTCTTCCAGCAGAAAGCGGTATCGGGATTCGGGAGGAAGCTGTTGAAAGGTAATAAATGGGTTAGCTGCCACCGCAGGTTCGTATCCGGGTAGTTCGCTAACTTCATAGTCAGATGCAAAAAATAACGATGTCCAAAAGTTCATGCGTTGGGCGTTAAGGGCATATGGCATATGTGTTTTTGCCAATAAGCTGTCAGGGCTTTGCCATAATCGGTAGTAAACTCGCTTTACGGAAGGGGCGTCAAAGGGGCGTCGGGTTGCAATGCGTTGGATAGGTTGCCCAGGCGGAGTGGCGGAGCGAACCAGTTTGTAGTAGACCGTTTGTGTACCTTCGTCTTCGAAATACAAATTCGCTAAATATAAGTGCTCAAACAAATAGCGCGAAACCAGTTGGTTTTTTAAGCTGTCTCTGTTGAAAAATTCCTCCCATAGATCGATAAAAGGAAGCAAGTGTTCAGTGGTTAATGATGGTTGCGTGTAAGGAGAGCCGTTTTGAATCCACTCAATTAATAAAGAATGCTCTTGTTCGTTAAGCGCAGGGAGACCGTAAGGCATCCCCCATAGAGGTTTTTTCTTAGCAAATTGCTCAAACTCGTCAGGCGCAGGGCATTGCTGGTCGCGCTGTAATCTAAAATCAAATGAGTCAGGGAGTATTTTTTCTGTAGGTAACGGGTGGGCCTTTTTTAATGTGAGCATACGCGCCATCAGGCTGGTCATCGGATCATTCTGCGGTGCATCGAGTACGCTATAAAAGCCTTTTTTTTGCCAAGCTTCTTGGCTGTTTGCGTCTTCGTAAAGGCGAGTGAGCGGCGCTTCTGTAAGCCGTGCTCCGTCATAAACTAGAGCTTTGTTGGCCCCGCGTGAAAGACCTTCAAAAGACTCCATTTTTAACTGGCAAGGCGCGTCATAGCACCCATGGCAGACCATACAGCGGGACTCAATTAATGGCTTAATGGTAGAGCGCGCTGCCTGCTGGTTATTAGAGCTTAGATCTTCCGAGGCGTGTGCCGCATAGCTAATAAATCCCATAAACAACAAGCACACATGTGTTTGTGATCTATTTATAGCGCGAGCGTATAGGTATAAAAAAGGTAATAACTTAGTGGAAAAAATGGCAAATAAAACTAACCGCATACCAAAAGTACCCATAAAAACAGCAATTGATTTTAGGGCTTTACAGTAACAGATTATGTGCGTAAATAGCGTCTATTTTGCGTGCTTTAGCTAAAAAGTGGGAATTTTAGCGGCAGTTATAGGTCTTTAGAGTGCCCGCTTATTTCAGCGGGCAGGAATCTATTTAACATGTAAGTGCGTAATTGTAAGAGTTCACATAATTAATAGCTTTGAGATCAAAGCAGTTCTGACAAGGAGAACTAGAATGTCTAGTGAAGGTTATCATGAACCCGTCAGCGAATTATCTGACGAAACCCGTGACATGCATCGCGCTGTTGTATCCCTTATGGAAGAGTTGGAGGCGGTAGATTGGTATAACCAGCGAATTGATGCGTGCAAGGATGAAGAGCTTAAAAAAATCTTAGCGCACAACCGTGATGAAGAAAAAGAGCATGCGGCAATGGTGATTGAGTGGATCCGTCGTAAAGATGCAAAATTTAATGATGAATTAAAGGACTATTTGTTTACAGAAGGATCAATCACAGATCATGAAGTAAACGCGAACAGTAAATAAAGCCGCTACTTACATCAATAGTCGACGTACCTACCCAAAAAACCGCATAATATGCGGTTTTTTTGTATTGAAAGGTAAGTGATATGCTTTTAGGGGTTCATCATGCTGCGATTATCTGTTCGAATTATGAGCAGTCTAAATTTTTCTATACCCAGATACTCGGCCTTTCTATTATTGCTGAGCACTACCGAGAAGCTCGCCAGTCTTGGAAGCTGGATTTGGGGATGCCGGATGGTAGCCAAATTGAGCTGTTTTCTTTTCAAGATGCACCTGCGCGTCCAAGCTATCCTGAAGCTCAAGGTTTAAGGCATCTTGCTTTTAAGGTAGAAAACCTAGATACCGTTGTCGCTCATCTTAAGCAGTCTGGCGTTGCGGTTGAGCCGATTCGTGTCGATGAATATACCGGCAAACGGTTTACATTTTTTAGTGATCCAGATGATTTGCCATTAGAGCTCTATGAGTTGTAATTTTATATAATTAATATTAATACTTGGGTTTAGTGTTTTGATTAGTAAAGATAAAGTGTCAGTTCTTTTTGTTTGTTTAGGTAATATTTGCCGATCCCCTAGTGCGCATGGGGTGTTTCAAACTTTGGCAGAGCGTCAGGGGTTGAGCGATCGTATCCGCGTCGATTCGGCGGGCACGGCCGCCTACCATATAGGTAAAGCCCCTGATCCTCGCTCCATCGCGGCCGCTAAAAGTAGAGGCTATGATCTGACCCGCTTGCGCGCACGACAAGTGAGTGCTGATGACTTTAATGAGTATGACTATATCCTAGCTATGGATAATGAGAACCTGGCTAATTTAAAGACGCTTAAAGCTGATGGCTATCGCGGCAAACTTGGTTTGTTCTTGGATTATGCGCAATCGATTGAAAGTGAAGTGCCTGATCCTTATTACGGAGGGGATGCAGGCTTTAACCATGTGCTGGACCTTGTAGAAAACGCTTCAACAGGACTGCTGATGAGTATCCAGCGAGATCACCGTCTATGAAGTATATCTCAGACTATGCGCTCAGTGAGTACAATACACTCGGGTTTCGATCAGTCGCCCAGTTTTTTGCTGAGCCGCAATCGCCAGAAGAGATTGAGGCTTGCATACAGTGGGCCAAAGAGAAACAACTTTCGGTTCATGTGCTAGGAGGAGGCAGTAATGTCTTATTGGCTCCACAGGTTAATGGATTGGTGCTCAAACCGGCATTGAATGATATTTCTTTTGAGCTTAAGGGGGACGATGTTCTTGTAACCGTGGGAGCCGGAACGGACTGGCATGAGCTTGTCCGGTGGACGGTGGAGCGGGGATGGTCTGGCATCGAAAGCATGGCTTTAATTCCTGGCTCAGTAGGTGCTGCCCCTGTTCAAAATATCGGCGCCTACGGTACTGAGTTAAAAGACGTTTTTTATCGCTTAACAGCTTTCGATACCCAGCAAAACTCGTGGGTGAGTTTTACGAAGGAAGCGTGCAATTTTGCTTATCGTGATAGTCGATTTAAGCAAGAAAAGGGTCGTTTTATCATCGCTGAAGTCGTGCTCAAACTATCGAGAACCGCGACCGTTAATGTTAAATATGATGCTTTAACAGGGTACTTTTCAGGTCTGGGTATCGATAAGCCAAGCTTAGTACAGGTGTTTGATGGCGTTTGTGCTGTTCGCAGAGCAAAGTTGCCAGATCCCAATGAGTTAGCTAACGCGGGAAGTTTTTTTAAGAACCCCGTTATTTCGGCAGATCATTACCAGCAGATTTTAGAACACTGGCCTACACTGGTTGGGTATCCAGAACCGGATGGTCGCGTTAAAGTGGCCGCAGGCTGGTTAATTGATAAGTGCCAGTGGAAAGGTTATCGCCAAGGGCCAGTAGGCGTTTATGAGAAGCAGGCTTTAGTGCTTGTTCACTATGGCGATGGTACTCGTGATCAGTTATTAGCCCTTGCTTCTGATATTAAAGAATCAATCCATTCAGCCTTTGGTATTGATTTGGAAATTGAACCTCAATTGTTCCCGCGTTGAGACACTTATAATGCTAATATTTGAATAAAGCTGTTAGTGGCACTAATCGGCACTTTTAAATGGCGCTCATAATAAAAATAAAGCTGCGTAGTCAGCTGCAAGGCTTGGAGGCTTGTTAGTGAAAAACCTTAAAATTAAACAAAAAATGTTGGTCTTAACCGCTATTCCACTGTTGATTGCTGTTGTAGCAATTATGGCGGTGTCTATTTATCAAATTAAGGCCTCGGGTGAACAGGAAATACAGAACCTTCGTTTTTCGATGGTTGAAGATAAGCAAGCTGCACTTAAAGACAGTATGGATATTGTGAAGTCTGCTGTCAGCCCCATTTTAAAGAATTACCCTCAGTCGCCTGAGGCACTCAGTCAATTAAAAGAGACGCTTAGTGCGATTCGTTACGGTGACGAAGACGGTTATATTTTCGCATTCACTTTTGATGGTGAAACCACAGTACACCCTGGGCAGCCTCAACTGGTTGGCCAAAACATGATAGATATGCAAGATTCTAATGGCACTAAAGTCATTGCAGAATTAATAAAAGTTGCACGTAATGGGGGCGGCTTTGTTGAATACCATTGGCATAAGCCCTCGGTTGACGAAGAGCTACCAAAGCTGAGTTACGCAACCGCATTACATGAGTTGGGGTGGATGATAGGTACAGGCTTTTATATTGATGATATTGATAGTTCAATCAATAAGTTACAGAGTGAAGTTGATAATAAAGTTGAAAAGACAGTCTTGCTGTCTCTTGGTATTGGCTTAGTGATTTTGATTGTCATGATTACCATTAACTTATGGGTAGCAAATCGGACAATGGTGCGTCCTATATTAGAGCTGTCTGAAAGCGCTCGTCAGATGAGTTTAGGTAAAATGGACGAGGAAATTAAAGTTAATTCATCAGATGAAATTGGTGAGCTTGCCGATGCAATCAGTCGCATGCAGAAAAGTTTAAAAGTGGTATTTAAAAAGTTACGCCAAAAGAATTAAAGGGCCTAGCTTAATTAATCCATCATCATATTCAATGATTAAGGCGACGGGCTAAAAAACGCCCGCCGCTGTGTTTTTAAAGCCCGCTCTCTTTTCGTTTTTACTAACCTGTGGCCTTTATATGTCCTGTTCTTTACCGTCCCAACCGCTTCCCATTTTGTATTCGTTTCGTCGTTGTCCCTATGCAATTCGTGCGCGTATCGCGCTCGTTTATAGTGGTGTGGAAGTAGAGCATCGTGAAGTTGTGCTAAAAGACAAACCCAAAGCAATGTTAGCGATTTCACCTAAAGGGACAGTGCCTGTTTTACAGCTCCCGGATGGGCGAGTGCTTGAGGAGAGCACCGATATTATGCGTTGGGCTTTGCTCCAGCATGATGGAAAGGGGTGGTTGACTGAAGCTAATGAGGCTGACGTTAGTCGGTTGATAATGATAAATGACTCAGAATTTAAGCCTTGGTTGGATCGTTATAAGTATGCCGATCGATATCCTGAGCATCCGATGGAGTATTATCGCTCTCAGTGTGAGGAGTGGCTGGCGCAGATAGAAGGCTATTTGCTAGCTAACGATGGTTGTTTGCTGTCAGCTCAATATACGATGGCCGACATGGCGATTTTCCCTTTTATAAGGCAATGCGCGCATGTTGATAAAGCGTGGTTTGAGCAAAGCCCGTACCCAAATTTGAAAATATGGCTAACGGGTTTGCTTGAGTCTAGCTTGTTCGCTTCTGTTATGATGAAGCATCCTCAATGGAAAGGATGACAGGACGGTATTAAATGCCGTGTATCCACAAGGAATGTGAGGCTAAAAATGTTAGATGAGGATATAAGCAAGCGGGTTTGGATTGCTCGATATTTGATGGTTATAGGTATAGTGATATTGCACGTACCTCCTTATCAAGCGCTAAGTGAACTCGATGGCTCAATTTTTGGCTATATAAAAGCTTTTTTTGCTCACGGTGTTTTTCGTGCTTCAGTGCCTGTGCTTACGGTTATGTCAGGGTATTTGATCTTTGCTACCCAGTTACACTTAAAGCCTGTCAAACTCTTTAAAAAGAAAGTTTCTACCTTGCTGGTTCCACTTATCCTATGGAATTTACCCCTTGCGATAGCCGTGTATTTGGTTCAGCGCTTTAACATCATCGATTATCAATTCTCGATGGAGCTGTATCCGTTTGATCTATTTATCTGGCTTGACGCTAATCTGGGCTTAAGCCGTATTCCAATCAATTACCCGCTTAATTTTTTGAGGGACTTATTCGTCATCGCATTGTTGTCTCCGCTCATTGGTTGGGTTTTGAAAAAAGGCGCATTTTTAGGGCTAGTGGGGGTGTTTATAGTTTACTTCTATAATGTGGAAGGTGAATTGATTTTGAGAAACTCGATGTTAATTAGTTTCTATTGTGGGGCCTTATTAGCATACAAATCATACGATCTTCGCCGGCTAGATAAGTATGCATTTCCTTGTTTATTAAGCTTCGTTGTTGTGTGTATATCGATTGTTGCTTTCCAGATAGAAAATCGCGAGTTATTCAGAATGGTGTCTCCTTTTATGATTTGGCCCGCGTTATCCCTGTTAGAGTCAACTAAACTGGGTACGTTACTGTATCGCTATTCAGGGAATAGCTTTTTCACCTTTTTAGCGCATGGTCCGCTTTTAGTTATACTGTGGGTCGTCTTTAATAAACTACCTGTCGAATTGCCTTACTACGTTTTCTGGCTGCTAACGCCAATCATCATAGTGTGTTTAACGATCATCGCTAATCGATTGTTAAAGTGTGTAGCCCCTAAGGTTGCTTTAGTTGTATTAGGTAATCGTTAACTGGAAATAATTACCTTAAAGGCCTGTTTCTAGCAAAAGAAATCCGATTTTATTGGCAAAATCCTGTATATTTCGACATCGATATATAACTGTAGCTGTTGTCTGCAGAAGGAACAGAATGAAATTTTCATCTTTAGATTTAGCACCCCCTTTACTACAAGCAATTGAGGCTTGTGGTTATAGTGAAATGACACCCGTTCAAGAGAAAGCAATTATCCCGGCTCGCCGTGGTCGTGATGTCTTGGCTAATGCGCAAACAGGAACCGGCAAGACGGCTGCTTTTGCGTTGCCAATTCTTCAGCAAATGCTTGATAAACCTCTAGCCGATGGGGCTCGTCGTCCGCGGGCTCTAATTTTAACGCCAACACGGGAGTTAGCTGAACAGCTAGCTCACACCATTGGTGCATACGCACAGTTTCTGCCATTTACGATTACTGCTTTGTATGGCGGTGTTAAGATGGGAGGGCAAGCAAATAAATTAAAAGCGGGTACGGATATTATCATTTCTACACCTGGGCGCTTGCTTGAACATATCGCTTTAGGAAATGTAAACTTGGCTGGCGTTGAGTTTACTGTGTTGGATGAAGCTGACCGCATGTTGGATATGGGCTTTATTGCTGATGTTCAAAAATTGATGCAGCACACCGCCAAAAAACGCCAAACTTTGCTTTTTTCAGCCACCACGTCTGCGGGTGTAAATGAGTTAGCCCATAAGCTGCTCAAAAACCACGTTGATATTCGCGTGACAAAAGTGAACACAACAGCGGATACCGTTGATCATGTAATGTATCCAGTGGAAGAGGCGCGTAAGCTAGAACTCTTCATTGAGTTATTGGATGAACAGAATTGGTTTCAAGTTCTGGTGTTTACCAGTACAAAAGAGCAAGCTGATCAGCTGATGCGTGTGCTTAAGGTTAACAAGGTCGATGCCGCTGTTTGCCATGCCGATAAAACACAAGGCTCACGACGCCGTGCTTTAGCCGATTTTAAGTCATCAAAAATTCAAGTGCTAATCGCAACAGAAGTGGCGGCACGAGGTTTAGACATTCAAGGCTTAGACTATGTAGTGAACTACAATTTGCCGTATTTGGCTGAGGATTATGTTCATCGTATAGGAAGGACTGGCAGGGCAGGTAATAAAGGCCATGCAATCTCTTTTGTTAGTCGTGAAGAAGAACGCATTGTCGATAGCATTGAGCGAATGATTGGCGCTAAAGTTAAGCGTATCTACCGAGAGGGTTTTGAGGTAGGTAACCGTGATCAGTTATTAAAGAATATTGCTAAAAAAGGCCGTGCTAACCGTACCAACAAAGCGACACGAACCCGTATCAACCGTAATAAGGGTTAACGGGGCTTTTTAGCTGTGAGTTAGAGAGGCTATTACTCTAACCTCATAATAAGTACTTAGGAAAATCATGAAAAAAACCTTTGAATTATCACATCCCAAAATTAAGTACCCGCGCCTTGTAGAAGGTGCTAAGCATGACGTTAAAAAGTACTTAAAGCGCGAGCGTAATAAGCAGTTGCCTGCAGGTGCTGATTATTGGGATTTTGATTGTAAGTTTGGTCTAACAGAAGATACAGCCGAACCTGTAGCCGTTTCAGACATCAATGGCCGAATAAGCGAAATTGAAGCTCAGCAATTAACTTCTTTTTATGTCGAAATTATTGCTAAGCCGGGTCATCGTAGTTTTGTAGAGCGTGACGAGTACGATCAAGACTAATTGTTGTCTCGTTCTTAAAAAGCCTGCATTTAGCGGGTTTTTTTGTGTCTATAATTGACCCTAGTAAATAATTGATACTCTTGTCTGTTTAAGGAACAACGGCGGTATAGCTAGGTCAATCATTGGTCAGGATTTCTCCTGAACTAGTTTTCTTTTTGAGTAGGGCTTTTCATGCACGCTGATCATTTGATTAAAGATGCGTTAATTTTATGGGCAACCATTGACCCTGTAGGAACACTCGCTATCTTTGCGGGCTTAACAGCACGTTTAGACCAAAAAGCTCGCTTTAGAACGGCGCTTAAAGCAACGTTATATTCGGCAATTATTCTAATAAGTGCGGTTTTAGTTGGGCAATTGCTTTTGTCAGCCATGGGGATTCGGTTAATTTCTTTGCAAGTGGCCGGTGGCATTATTCTATTTTTGTTTGGCCTAAAAATGATCTTTGGCAATGGCGCAGGAGAGGACCCCTCGCATGCGGAAGAGGGACATGATATTGCTGTTTTTCCTTTGGCAGTACCCTCTATAGCCTCACCTGGAGCTATTATGGCCGCTATTGTTTTGACGGATAACCATACGCATCCCATATCAGATCAGGTAGGAACAGTGATGGTAATCTGTTTGATACTTGGCATCACATTTTTGTTTATGCTGGCTGCAGCGCCGGTGATTCGTTTAATTGGTAATAATGGCGCTTCCATTCTGATACGTGTTATGGGAATGCTGCTGGCAGCCTTGTCAATTGAGTTAGTGTTTGAAGGCTTGAACTTGTTTAATTTGCTTCAGTTACCTAGCTAGTTGCCCTATTTGTATTGTTTGGTTGTTTTATTCGTTGAAACGTTTAGCCGTTATTACTGTCGTAAATTAACGGTTAGCATATTAATGAAAAGTACCGATCTTAATAGCCGCGTAACCGATGAATGGTAAACAACGTCCACTGTGTTTTTTATTGTGACTAAGGTCAAATTTTACTTTGCTAGAATCGTCATAGGGATAGATTAATGAGTTGGCTTGAACTAAAAGTGCCGCCTGTTATTGTGGCTGCATTGTGCGGGTTGTTGATGTGGGCACTGGATGTGTGCACTCATGATATGTATATCTCACGTGAAGTTAGAGTGACCTTATGGTCTATTTTTATGGTGCTGGCTATCACGTTTGGCGTGGCAGGTGTGCTGTGTTTTAGGCGCCACAAGACTACCGTTAACCCTATGTTTCCTCGCGAAAGCTCGGCGCTGGTTACCGATGGTGTATATCGCGCTACGCGAAACCCTATGTATTTCGCGCTGTTGTGTGTGTTGTTCGCTTGGTGGTGTTATTTAACCAATGTTTGGTCGCTTACTGGCTGCGTTTTATTTGTTTTATACATGAATCGTTTTCAAATAGAGCCGGAGGAGCGCGTGTTGGCTAGTAAATTTGGTGAAGCTTTTAATGCTTATAAGGCGGAAGTGAGGCGTTGGATTTAGCATTTGCATGTGATATTACTTGCCAATGACCTGTTAAAAAGTGTAAAAACCCCTTTTCGTTGATGCCCAGTGATTGCTGGGCATTTTAGTTTTTAGGTTTTGATCGGAACGGATATTTCACAATGGCAAATTTTACTGAAACCCTTTACGACGGCTACGGTCAGTCTTTTTCGGTTGATGAAGTGCTGTTTGAGCAGCAAACAGACTCTTGGCACTTAATTATTTTCCGTAATAAGGTGTTTGGTACCATTATGGCGTTAGATGGTATTGTGCAAACGACAGAGCGAGATGAGTTTGTATACCATGAGATGCTAACGCATGTTCCTTTGTTTGCTCATGGCAACGCTAAGCGTGTTCTAATTATTGGTGGTGGCGATGGTGGTATCTTACGCGAAGTGTTAAAACACCCAGAAGTAGAGCATGCAACACAGGTTGAAATCGATCAAGCCGTCATTGATATGTGTAAGACATATTTGCCTAACCACTCTGACGGCGCATATGACAATGCGCGAGCAAACATCGTTATAGATGATGGCATTGAGTTTGTTTGCAATACGCAAGAAAAGTTTGATGTCATAATCTCTGATTGCACAGACCCTGTTGGTCCAGGTGAGGTGCTATTTAGTAGCCGTTTCTACGAAGGCTGTAAGCGTTGCCTAAATGAAGGGGGGGTGTTTGTTGCCCAGAATGGTGTGGCGTTCATGCAAATTGAAGAGGTGCAAACCACTCGACGCCGTCTAAGCCCGTATTTCTCTGATCAAAATTTCTATTGTGCAGCTGTTCCGACGTATGTCGGTGGTAATATGACCTTGGCATGGGGGTCTGATAATGAAGGTTTGCGCGATGTTGATTTAAAGACAATCGAAGCGCGCTTCAAGGATTCAGGTATTCAGACCCGTTATTATAATCCTCGAATGCATGTGTCTGCGTTTGCATTGCCTCAATACATTGTTGATGCGCTAGATTCTATGTAAACCAGCAAAAAATAGACAATAAAAAACCGGCGCTCTTTTATAAGAGGCCGGTTTTTTTATGGGCTGCTAATACATTAATTTTCTGTATTAGCTTCTGCTTGTTGGCGGCGTCGAATTTCTCGTGGGTCATTAGCCGCTCGACCTGCACGGCGTTGGCGGCGCGCGGGTGCCGTAGGTTCCGCTGTATTTGAGTTATCTTGAGCGGCAGCTACAGACGTTTTTTGTTCTGTTTCTGCGGCTACTTCTGGCTCGTTGGTTTGAGTCTCAGCTTCAGCTTCTGAAGTAGGCTCGGTAATAGCGTCTGTACTTGGCGTGGTTTCTTCAACCGTTTCGCTAACCGCCTGCTTCTCTACATTTTCCGGTGCCTCTGTAGTTGCACTGACCTGTTCAGTTGTCGGTGTTGGCTGTTCAGCGTGCTGTTCGATAGGCTCAGGCGCTTTCTCTTCCGCTTGCAATGGTTCAGCTTCAGCAGTAGTCCCAACCTCAGCTTCAACGGTAGTCTCCACTGTTGAGTCTGCAGTTGGCGTTGCGCTATCGGCCGGTTGAGCTGTTGGCGCTTGCTCGCCTGAAGGCTTGATGTCGTTTGTAGAAGGAGAGTGGTCTGCCTCTGCCTCAACTACAGTGCTAGCGTTATCGTCCAGATAGATGGTGTCTTCTGGGCGAACAGCGATAAAGGCCATGTTAATGGCTTTTGCGGCCGACACCTCAGTTACCGCTTCAGGGATCACAGCAATCATGGTTGCTGAGTGGGCAGTATTGCTTGTTGTTTCTACCCGTTTGCTAGCTGCTGATTCTGCTTTAGCTGAAGCGGCAATGATAGCGGCAGCGGTTGTTGCTGCATCGTTAACCTTAGGCTTGTTGTCGGTGGTCTCTACCGACGCTGTTTCGGTTTGTTGCTTGTTGCTTCGTTCAGCAGAGCGTTCAGCATTACGACGACGGCGACCACGATTGCGGCTGCGAGCCTCTGGTTGCTCATCGTTTGCTTTTTTAGCAGTGGCTGTCGACTGATCTTCAGTTTTGCTCTGGTTCTGTTGATCATTGTCATCAGTGTTGCGGCGTGTGCGACGGCGACGACGCTTACCTTGTTTGTCATCGTCGCTGTTATTGTCGCGTTTGCCGTTCTTTTTCGCGGCTGGTGCTGTCTCTGTCGCAGGAGCTTGTGTATCAGGTGTTACCGTGATCACTTCGTCTGCTTTAGAGTTGCGGTTGTCGCGACGGTTATCCATGCTGTCACGGCTATTCGTGCGGCGGGATTTGCGAGGACGACGGTTGCCAGACTCATTGCTGTTACCTCGCTCATTTTTAGAACGAGTATTCTTTTTCTCTGGCGCTTGCTTTGTAGCAACCTTGGTTTCAGGTTCTTTAGATTCGCCAGCAAAAAGAGCCGTAATAGAAGCGATGATTCTATTAAATAATCCGGTAGCCGGAGCGACTTTAGGTGCTGCAGTTTTAGCCGCCGCTCTTGGTGAGGCAGCGGGTGTAGCCGGTGCTGAGGTTGATTCAGTTGGAGCTGGGGCGCTTGGAATGACGCCTGACATCGCTGCTTTTTCGCGTTTAACTGGCTGCGTTTCTTTCACCTCTTCAGGCTCAGGTGTGTTTTCTGGCTTGAGTAGGTAGCTTGCATCATTAACGGAAGTCACCGTGTGGTCGTCGCGCAAACGAACAACCTCATAGTGCGGAGTTTCCATATTTGGATTAGGAACAATCACAATGCGAACTTCGTGACGTAGTTCGATATCATGTACCGCACGACGTTTTTCGTTCAAGAGGAAAGTAGCAACAGTTACAGGCAGAATGGCACGAATCTGGGAAGTACGATCTTTTGCTGACTCTTCTTCAATGAGGCGCATGATTGATAGTGCAAGTGACTCGGTATCACGAATGCTACCTTGGCCGTTGCATCGAGGGCAAACAGAGCCGCGGCTCTCAGTCAGGGACGGACGAAGGCGTTGGCGTGACATTTCGAGCAAGCCAAAACGCGATATTCGGCCCATTTGTACGCGCGCGCGATCAAGCTTGAGTGCTTCATAGAGCTTCTCTTCCACGGCACGCTGGTTTTTAATGGGTGTCATATCAATGTAATCGATGACAACCAAGCCGCCTATGTCGCGCAAGCGCAGTTGACGTGCAATTTCTTCGGCTGCTTCAAGGTTAGTTTGTAGAGCCGTTTCTTCGATATCACCGCCGCGTGTTGCTCGCGCAGAGTTGATGTCGATTGATACGAGGGCTTCTGTTGGGTCAATTACAATTGAGCCGCCAGAAGGTAATTTAACTTCGCGCTCAAATGCTGTCTCAATCTGTGATTCAATTTGGAAGCGATTGAAAAGCGGAGTTTGCTCTTTGTATAGTTTCAGCTTTGTCTCATAAGAAGGCATCACCTGACGCACGAATTCCATAGCGTTTTGATACACTGCTTCGTCATCGATGAGCACTTCGCCGATATCTGCACGTAAATAATCACGAATAGCACGGATAACTACATCGCTTTCTTGGTAAATTAAGAAAGGGGCTGGTTTTGTGGCATGTTCTTTAATGCCTTTCCAGACTTTAGCAAGGTAGTTTAAATCCCACTGCAGCTCTTCGGATGTGCGGCCAACACCTGCGGTACGGACAATAATGCCCATTTTGTCAGGAACTGTGACGCCATCCAGTGCAGCTTTGAGTTGGGTGCGCTCTTCGCCTTCGATTCGACGAGAGATGCCGCCCGCGCGTGCGTTGTTCGGCATCAACACAAGGTAGCGGCCAGCAAGGCTGATAAAGGTGGTTAGTGCGGCGCCTTTGTTACCGCGCTCTTCTTTGTCAACTTGGACAATGACTTCGGTGCCTTCTTTCAGCACATCACGGATATTTGGGCGATTGCCTCGGTCCGGCTGTTTTGCGAAGTATTCACGAGATATTTCTTTTAATGGAAGGAATCCGTGGCGTTCAGCACCATAATTAACAAATGCGGCTTCTAAGCTAGGTTCTACGCGAGTGATAGTACCTTTATAGATATTAGCTTTCTTTTGTTCGCGGCTATCGGATTCTATATCCAGATCGTATAGGCGCTGGCCATCAACGAGGGCTACACGCAACTCTTCTGGTTGAGTTGCGTTGATTAACATTCTTTTCATGCTTTTTTCAGTTCTCTATTACAGAGAGCATTCAAGCCAGTTCGTTCCGCCTGGTGGAAACGTTTCACGGTTCAGCCATGCGATGTCGATCTATATTGAAAGCCAACCACTGTAGATGACAGGGTTGCGCTAAGCACATCATCGGTAAAGGAAAAAAACAGCCAATATTGTTCTTCTGTTAGTTTGTTGCTGCAAGCAAATACCACGTAAACGCGTAAAAGGCAGGTTCTAGGCTGTTAGTGCATCTTTACCTCAAACCGAACCCAACAGGGGATTCGAACAGGGGGATATGCTCTCGTAAAAATTTATTTAATGGGTAAAACGTACATTTGGCGCTGTGGTGAGCGTGTGGATATGAAGTGATCAACACACGAATCGAACCGCTTTTTTAAAATAGCTAGAGCCAACAGCGCTTTGCGACGATACAATATAGCAGCTAACCTATATTGCATCAATCGAGAACACGTTTCCCCCATGTCAGATATAAACCCCTCAGCATCACCAAGTGTCCGTTTTGTCGAAGTAGAAGAAGACCAAGCAGGGCAGCGTATTGATAACTTTTTGCGAACGGCTTTAAAGGGTGTTCCTAAAAGCATGATTTATCGCATTCTACGCAAGGGTGAGGTGCGTGTTAATAAAAAAAGAATTAAGCCTGATGGGCGCATCCAAGCAGGTGACATTGTTAGGATTCCCCCTATACGGGTGTCCGAGCGTGGTGAAGCTCCGTTGGTAGGTCAGGGTTTAGTTGATGCTTTAGAAGGTGCCATTCTTTATGAATCAGATGCATTGATGGTTATGAATAAGCCTTCGGGTTTGGCCGTTCATGGAGGGAGTGGTGTTAATCTAGGCTTGATTGAGGCTATACGGCAGATGCGTCCTGACGCGCGCTTTTTGGAATTAGTGCATCGTTTAGACCGTGATACATCAGGTTGCATTATGATTGCAAAAAAACGAAGTATGTTAAGACACATGCATGAGGCATTGCGACAAAACCGTGTAAATAAAGTTTATCATGCACTTGTTCAGGGGCGTTGGGAGACGCGAGATAATCGAGTAGAGGCTCCCTTACGTAAAAATGAACTTAAATCCGGTGAGCGTATCGTAAAGGTTCAAGAAGACGGTAAGCCTTCTATTACTCTTTTTAAAGTGCTGCGTCGGTTTGGCCAAACAGCGACATTAGTCGAAGCAAAACCAGTAACGGGACGTACACACCAGATCCGTGTACACAGTCAATTCATGGGCCATCCTATTATTGGTGATGACAAATATTGCAGTGATGAAGTAAACCGACAGATGAGAGACGTTGGTGTTCGTCGCTTGTTTCTACATTCGGCTCGCTTAAGTGTTGATTTGCCTGATGGTGAACGATTGGAAATAAGTGCACCATTAGAAGCGCCATTGGTTGAGGCGACTGAGCGTCTAGCAAACCAGCATAACGAACAAGAGTATGGTCAAAAATAAATCTAACTAACTGTAATTGGGTTAGATGGTTGAACGGTTTTAGTATTTAATTAAACGACAGTTTGAATGCTACTTTGTGTAGTGCGTTGTAGGATAGTTATTACATGGTAAAAGATGACGTTTATCGTTACGCAGATTCCTTATGGATTAAAGGTGATCTGCCCACTCCAGAGTTGATAGATGCGGAGTTTAGTATTGGTCTTGAACAGGCGACAAGCTTGCTATCTTCTTGGAGAAGCTCTTTGCATGAGCGTATTAGTTTTTCTCGAGATACAATGATGGTTCCTGATGTTCCCGACTCGCTTAATATGGCTTTTACACGTGTGTGGCAACAAGCGGTTGAAGAAGCGAATAATAGGATTTCTTTTGAGCACAAAAGCGTGGGGACTTCTTTAGAAGAGGCTCGTCGTATCAGTGATGACACTGTTCATGAGATGCAAAGCCGTCAACTAGAGTTAGAAGGGCGCATACGTACCCAAAACGGCAAGGTTGAAGAGCTAACTTCGCAGTGTAAATCGCTTGAAGCTGAGATCAACGTACTTAAGTCGTCACTCGCAGCCGAAACTAATCAGCGTAAGCAAGAAGAACAGTTACGTTCTAATGTAGAGCATGATTTGGCTGTATTACGTAAAACTCATGATGATTCTAAGCGTACATTTGATCAACGCATCAAAGATGAGCAGCGTCGTGCTCTTGATCAAGTAGGGAAATCGGATGCTGATATCCGTTACTATCGGAACGCACTAGAAAAATTGCGTGATGAGGTAGGCAAGAAAGAGTCGGCACTAACAAAAGAGATTCATGATTTAAAAGCAGAAGTAGCTAAGCGTGATGTTAAGACTGAAACATTTCGCAATCAGATTAAAAGCCAAGAAGAAGAGCTTAAGCTACTTAAACAGGACGCAACTCAGCAAAGCCGCGAGCTAGCGCGTGTTAATGCAGCACTCTTAGGTGAAACAAACAAAGCGAAACGCTTCGAAGATAAAGTGCGCGAAGTGGAAGCTGAAATAAAACGTATTAACCAAAAACATGTTAATACAACAACCGATTGGAGCCGTCGAGAAAACGCGTTACGTGCTCAATTGAAAGAAAGAGAAGATGAGCTGATGCGTGTACAATCACGTTCTGCAAGCCTTGAAAAGCGCGTGATAACGCAAGACGAAGAAATTCGTCGACTAAACGCCCGTTTATAATAATAAAACAAGGCCTTATTCTTTACAGTTATATGTAATCGTTGTATTAATAAGGCCTTCTTTTTTTATCGGGCGAACAGAATATGAAACTCCAGCAATTGCGCTATATTTGGGAAGTTGCACGTCACGACCTAAATGTTTCTGCTACAGCGCAAAGTTTATACACCTCCCAACCCGGAATTAGCAAACAAATCCGCTTGTTAGAAGATGAGCTGGGTGTAGAAGTGTTTGCGCGCAGTGGCAAGCACTTGACCCGTGTTACTCCGGCGGGGGAAGCTATTCTTGATATTGCAGGCGAGATACTGCAAAAAGTAGAAAGCATAAAGCAGGTGGCACAAGAGTTTAGTGATGAGAAGATGGGGAGCTTAGCCGTAGCAACGACCCATACCCAAGCTCGTTATGCCTTGCCTAAAACGATTACAGAATTTATTAAAAGCTACCCTGATGTTTCTTTGCATATGCACCAAGGGACGCCTATGCAAATTTCTGAAATGGCGGCTGACGGTACGGTCGATTTTGCGATAGCAACGGAGGCAATGTCTCATTTTTCTGATCTGATCATGATGCCTTGTTACCGTTGGAATCGTTCGGTTATTGTCCCTAAAGACCATCCGTTGACCCAAGTTTCAAAATTAACACTAGCTGATTTAGCGCAATATCCTATTGTAACTTATGTGTTTGGTTTTACGGGTCGTTCTAAATTAGATGATGCGTTTAAAAAAGAAGGCTTAGATCCTAAAGTCGTTTTTACAGCAGTTGATTCGGATGTTATCAAAGCGTATGTGCGGCTTAACTTAGGCGTAGGTATTGTTGCTACTATGGCTTACGAGCCAAACGTAGATACGGACTTGGTAGCGCTGGATGCTAGCCACTTGTTTGAGTCCAGCACGACTAAAATAGGGTTCCGAAAAGGCACCTTCTTACGTGGTTATATGTTTGACTTTATTCATCTGTTTGCACCGCATTTAACAAAAGATGTGATCAGGCAGGTGTTAGATTGCAGCACCCGAGCCGAAATAGATGAGTTGTTTGCCGACTTAGAGTTACCCGTGATGTAGTTCGTTATCATTTTAATTGCGCTATAGCCGTCGCGGGTGACTAACTCGTGATGCGATTGAATCCCGTGGCATTACAGGTTACATTGCGTGCCAATATTGAATGTATAAAAAGGAGTGTTTTGTGGAGTTAGCTTGTCTTGATCTAGAAGGTGTATTGATTCCGGAAATTTGGATCGCGTTTGCAGAAGAAACCGGCATTGAGGCCTTAAAAGCGACAACGCGTGATATTCCTGATTATGATGTTCTAATGAAGCAGCGTTTGCGCATTTTGGATGAAAATGGCCTAACATTGCCGCAAATTCAAGATACCATTAGCCGTCTATCTCCGTTAGAAGGTGCGCGCGATTTTATAGATTGGTTAAGGGAGCGTTTCCAAGTCGTTATTTTGTCGGACACTTTCTATGAGTTTGCTGAGCCGCTTATGCGCCAGCTAGGCTTCCCTACATTGTTATGCCATAAGCTAGAAGTAGATGAAAATGGCCGCATTACCGATTATACCCTACGTCAACGAGACCCTAAGCGTCAGTCTGTGCGTGCTTTTCAGTTGTTGAATTACCGGGTTATCGCAGCAGGTGATTCGTATAATGACACTACCATGCTCAAACAAGCTGAATCAGGTATTTTATTCCATGCACCTGATAATGTGATTGCTGAATTCCCTCAGTTTCCAGCAGTGCACACATTTGAAGACCTTAAGAAGCAGTTTATACAAGCCAGTGTCCGCGACTTGTCCTTGTAAAAAGCCCTAAGATGTACTGCATTAGCATCTATTAGCCCTGTTTTCAGGGCTTTTTTGTGTCCGATAGCTCTTGTTGGTGTATACGGGAGTTTTAAGTGAGGTGGGTTATAGTTGATGGGCTTTGCGGTAACGACCCTCGTAATCAAAAATCCTAGCATGAACACGCCAATATCTTTTCTCTTTATAGGCGACAACAAAGTCGGGCGATTTTATATGAGCTTGTTTGGCCAAAACATCTTCTATTGCTTTGAAAGGTAAGGCTTGTGTTCCTTTCTTAAGTCTTCGAGCGAATAAATGGTTAAATTGTTCTTGGTGAGAGTCGTAATCAAAAATAAAGCGTTCTTTTAGTGTCTCTCCGTCTTCACCATGATATGTCACTGTTAAGGTATTCTCTTGATTTGAAAAAGATACTCCCGCACAACGTAAAACCATTGCATCTTTTAGTTGCAAAGCTTTCTTAAGTTGATCGTCCGGATCTACTAAGGCTTCGGAGCATTGATGACATTGGCGAGCCGCTATGTCGTTTTCGGCTCCACAGAAAACACAGCTTTTAAATCGAAAGCGGTAATTACATCGTTGCAATACCCCATTATCATCTGGCTCCGCATGTTGGCAGCGTCTACCAAAATGCTCAACAACATTGCCGCAACCGTCGGTTTTCCCCCAAAATATATTGGCAAATCCGCAGTCAGGGCAGAATACTTGTACTATCTCAGAATCAGGGTTGGGTTGTTTTTCTCCGACTTCTGGTTGGAATAAGTCGTAGTGGTTCCCGGCGTAATCGATGATAAGGCAATCCGTTTTACCTTCAGATAATCGAAGCCCGCGCCCTACAATTTGCTGGTATAGACTAACGGAAGCCGTAGGGCGAAGAATAGCAATCATATCAACATGCGGAGCATCAAAGCCTGTTGTAAGAACCGATACGTTAACAAGATATTTTATTGTATGACGCTTAAAGTCCTCTATGTATTGATCACGCAACTTACTGTCTGTTGCTCCGGTAATGAGCACCGCTTGTTCGCTCGGGAGATAACTAAATACCTCTTGGGCATGCAAGACGGTAGCCGCAAAAATCATCACGCCTGTTCGGTCTTTGGCTTGCTCTATTATTTGTTGAGTAATTGCTTTCGTAACGCGCTTGCACTGTTTGAGTAGTTCGTTGACAGGCTTTTCTGGTAATTCGCCTAGATTGTTTGGGTTAATGCTAGAGAAATCATAATGTGCAACCGCGGCATCCATGAGTTTGGGGGGCGTTAAAAACTGCCGTGTAATCATATATCTAAGCGGCAATTCGTATATGCAATGATCAAACGGTCGGGGCTCATCACTGCGTATATAGCCTCGGTAATGGTATTGGTAAATCCAACCTAGCCCTAAACGATAGGGCGTTGCGGTTAGCCCGAGAACACGCATCTTAGGGTTTAGCTTCTTTAGATGAGTTATGATTTTTTGATATTGGCTATTCTCGTCATCGCTTAGCCGGTGGCATTCGTCAATGATGAGTAGAGAGTAAGAGGTTGATAATTGCTCAAGATTGCGCGCCAAGGACTGGACACTGGCAAAAGTAACGGGGTGTTCTAAGTTTTTTTGATTAAGACCCGCTGAAAAGATACCGGCGTCTAAATCAAATGAGCGAAACTTATCGTAATTTTGCTCTACAAGTTCCTTGACGTGAGCCAGTACTATGATTTTACCTCGGGCACGTTTTGCTAGTTCGGCAATGACTAAACTTTTACCTGCGCCAGTAGGTAAAACGATTACAGCAGAACGTGCGGAACCTTTAAAGTGTTCAATGGTCTTTGTAACAGCTTCTTGTTGATATTCTCTCAGTATATATTTAGACATGATTTTCAAGTAGCAATTTTACGGTATACGGCGCAAAGGGGTAGGGCATAGCCGATTGTTAAGGCTTAGATGATATCTTGGATACTATCATAAGCTAGATCAGGCGAGGCGTAGAAATAATCTATTTTTAATAGATTATTCAATTATTTATGATAGTTGTCTGGCTCTCGTTCAGGTTTCCGCTCTATACTTGCGGCGTCTTTTTTCTGTTTCTAACAAGGGATACTATTTATGAAACTGAATACAATGGTTGTAGCTGGTTTATTATCAACGGCTGTATTGTTAACGGGTTGTGATAACGATGATGCCCAAAAAGCAGTTGATGCGACAAAAACCTCAACCCAAGAAGCGGCTAAAGAAATGAAAGAAGCCGCTGAAGCTACGGCTGATGTTGTGGCTGAAAAAACCTCCACTGCTGTAGAAGCGACCAAAGAGGCAGCATCTGATGCAGCTGACGCGGTATCGGACACAACAGCTGCTGCGGTCGAAGCTACCAAGGAAATGGCTGCTGATGCCGTTGATGCTACTAAAGAAATGGCTAACGATGCTTCTGAAGCAACGGCCGAGGCATACAATGAAACAGTAGAAGGCACTAAGTCGCTTGTGGAAAAAGGTAAAACAGCGGCTGCAGACGCTATGGACTCTGCTTCAGATAAAACAGCTAGCGTAACAGATACAGCAGCTGAATCAGCGGCTGATGCAGCTGATAGTTTATCAGACTCAGCTAAAGAAACAGTTGAGGAAGCGAAAGAAGCCGCTGCTCAATAATTTGAGTTGTGGTTGATTGAAACGCTTTTGTGGGCTTTGTCGCCGGCAAAAGCGTTTTTTTATGGCAAAGCCACTAAGTTTTGCTACCTTGTAGTGTAATTTTAGGTCGGTTATTAATTGGATTGAACCTATCACACGTTGATGAGTCAGTTATGCCGTCGGCTAGTTAACACTATTGTATGGGTAAAAATCACTGTCTATGCGCGTTCGTATTTCCTTAAAGCGTTTCCTCTATTCTGGTTTAGCAATTTCTGCCTTGTGGGGCTGTGCATCACCAGCCATGACT
This sequence comes from Neptunomonas phycophila, assembly GCF_001922575.1. Classification (NCBI taxonomy): domain Bacteria; kingdom Pseudomonadati; phylum Pseudomonadota; class Gammaproteobacteria; order Oceanospirillales; family Oceanospirillaceae; genus Neptunomonas; species Neptunomonas phycophila. The sequence continues at coordinate 1,420,369 of NZ_MRCI01000001.1, forward strand.
CCTGATAAACGCGGTGCTACTTTAGCCGTTGATCCTGTGGCTTATTGGCCGAATACTGTTAAAGAAACATCGGGTTTAGCTTTCTCCGCTGACTATATCTGGACAATAAATGACAGTGGTGGCGCTGCATCACTTTACGGCTTTGATCGAAAAAAGAAAAAGCTGGAAGCCGTCGTTAAGTTGAAAGGAGCCAAAAACCGGGATTGGGAATCTTTGGCTGCCGATCGTCAGTATTTATATGTAGCTGATTGCGGTAATAACAATGGAAAACGAAAGCAGCTAGACCTTTATCGTGTCAGCTTAGCGAGTTTGCAGGCGGTCTCAAAAGCCTCTGCGGGATCTGTTGATAAAGGATCTGTTATTGCGCAGAGATCCCAGTTTTCATACGGTGATTATCAAAAGAGTAGTGGTAAGTTTTCTACCAACTTTGATTGCGAAGCGGTTACTTTGGTTGAAGGTCGATTATGGTTGTTCTCAAAAAATTGGGGAGACCTTCAAACTCGTCTATACATGATTGAGCCAAGTGTGAGCCAGCAAATAGTTCAGCCTATGATGACGCTGCCGGTTGGAGGTATGATCACGGGTGCAGACTATAACGAAGAAACGCATCAATTGGCTCTGCTCGGTTATTCCAAAGTCAGTGCGTTTGGTTACTCATTTATATGGTTGATCAATGTGGTAGATGGACAGCCTGATTGGGATCATGCCCAGTACCATCGTTTACAACCCTATGCTCAATGGGAAGGAATTGTCTGGGAAGATAATGGGCATTTACTCATATCGTCAGAATCCAGTCCGCTAGGCAAGCAGCAGCTTGCTCGTATTACGCTTCCTCAGCGTTAAAAGCTAGGCGGCTTCTCGGCTTTTGCTGCTCAAAACTCGTCTGAGCTAATACCGCTGTTTATTGCTTTCCTCTATACTAACGGCTTTGCGACGGCTATGGTCGTCTTTGTCTTTGAATGACTAATTTCGGAATCACAATGCTCCAGATCTATAACACGCTTACTCGCCAAAAAGCTCCTTTTAAACCCTTGGTTGATGGTCATATCAGTATGTATGTGTGCGGTATTACCGTCTACGATTATTGTCATATTGGACACGCGCGTGTGATGGTCTGTTTTGATGTGATTACTCGTTATTTACGCTCACAGGGTTGGAAAGTTAATTATGTGCGTAACATTACAGATGTTGATGACAAAATCATCAAGCGTGCTCAAGATAATAACGAACCCGTTGATGTATTAACTGCACGTATGATTGGCGCTATGCATGAAGACGAAGATAAGCTGAACGTGTTACGCCCAGACCAGGAGCCTAAAGCAACCGCACATATCGATGATATTGTTACGATGGTGTCGTCCTTGATTGATAAAGGCTTCGCTTATGCGGCTGACAATGGTGATGTGTATTATCGAGTAGAAAAGTTTGAAGGTTATGGAAAATTAACGCGCCAAAACATAGAGGAGCTGCGTTCAGGTTCTCGTGTAGAAGTTGGTGATACTAAAGAGAGTCCGTTAGATTTTGTTTTATGGAAAGCAGCAAAACCCGGTGAAGTCAGTTGGGAGTCACCTTGGGGGGCAGGGCGACCTGGTTGGCATATTGAGTGTTCTGCAATGTCAAAATGCTGTCTTGGCGAGACGTTTGATATCCATGGCGGTGGCCCGGATCTACCATTTCCTCACCATGAAAACGAAATTGCGCAATCTGAGGCAGCAAATGGCTGTCAATATGTAAATTATTGGATGCATGCTGGTCCTGTTCGCGTCAATAAAGAAAAGATGTCTAAATCTTTGGGTAACTTTTTTACGATTCGTGAAGTATTAAAAACCTACGACGCTGAAGTGGTGCGTTTCTTTTTGTCGAGCGTGCATTATCGTAGCTATATTGACTACAGTGAAGATAGCTTGAAGGACGCAAGAAGTGGTCTTGAGCGCTTTTACCAAGCGCTACGATCAGTAGAGCCTGTAGAGGGTGTTGTTAAGAACGATTTTACTGAGCGATTCAATCAAGCAATGAGCGACGATTTTAATACGCCTAAGGCATTTGCCGTTATGTTTGAGTTGGTTAATGAGCTTAATAAGGCAAGTCGTGAGCTATTACCTGAAGCGCCGGCTTTAGCTTATCAATTGAAGTCGTTGGGTGGGGTGTTAGGTTTGCTGCAGCAAAATCCGGCGGCTTTTTTGCAGGGCGAGTCTAAGGCGGGAGAGATTACGGCTGAACAGATAGAAGCGCTCATCGAAGACAGAAAGCAAGCTCGTTCCAATAAAGACTTTGCTGCATCCGATCGTATTAGGGATGAATTGGCGGCCCAAGGTATTATTTTGAAAGACAGTCGTGAAGGAACTACGTGGTTCCGCGAGGGCTAGCTCTTTTTGAAAAATGCAGGCTATTAAAAAAGCCGCTGAGGATATGTTATCCCTCAGCGGCTTTTTTATGCGACTGCCTAAAAGCTAAAAACTATGCTTTATCGGCGGCTTCTAATGTGTTTTCCATTAGGCAGGCCACGGTCATCGGCCCTACGCCGCCAGGTACAGGGGTAATCCAGCTTGCTCGCTCGGCGGCTGGAGCAAATTCAACGTCACCCACTAATCGCCCGTCTTCAAGTCGATTGATGCCTACATCTATAACAATCGCACCTTCTTTGATCCATTCGCCTTTTACTAGCTCGGGTATGCCAACCCCTACCACTACAATATCAGCTCGGGCTAAATGGCCGGGCAAATCACGGGTAAAGCGATGCGTTGTGGTTACTGTGCAGCCAGCTAATAGTAGTTCGAGTGACATGGGGCGGCCTACAATATTAGAAGCACCTACTACAACAGCCTCTTGGCCTTTAAAATTGATCCCAGTTGACTCTAAAAGCTTGATAACACCTTTAGGTGTGCACGGGCGTAACACTGGCATACGCTGAGCTAAGCGGCCTAAATTAAATGCGTGAAAACCATCTACATCTTTTTCCGGTTTGATGCGCTCAAGTATTTCATTGGCATCGAGGGCATCCGGCAGAGGGAGTTGAACCAAAATGCCATCAACATTTGCGTCGCGATTAAGTTTATCAACTAATGATAATAGCTCTGCTTGATTGGTTGTGTCGGGTAGGTCGTAGGACTCGGAAAGAATGCCGACTTCTTTACATGCATTTTTTTTATTCCGAACATAAACATGTGAAGCAGGGTCGTCGCCTACAATAACTACGGCTAGGCATGGTGCGCGTTTACCTTCTGATAGGCGTTGCTTAATGCGTGCGGCTACGTCTTTACGTACATTGGCGGCTATTTGCTTGCCATCGATAATCTGTGCGGTCATGTTGTAAGGGAGTTCCTGAGCTTAAGAGGCGTTAAAACTGTTAACTAATTTTCTCATGTTAAAGGATGTGCGCCAAGTAGAACCTTAGACCTGATAGCTAAGTAGTTGATTGTTAGAGGTGAAATAAAAAATTATTGACCCTTATCCTTTGCTCTATTAGGATACGCGCTCCTTTGTAAGGCCTTTGGATCTCGGTTCAGCAGCGAGGCTTTACAAAGGACACTTTTTCCCAAGTAAAATATGGGGCTATAGCTCAGTTGGATAGAGCACCCGCCTTCTAAGCGGGTGGTCGCGGGTTCGAATCCTGCTAGCCCCGCCATCTCTTTTTTGCCTTTCAAACGCTGTATACATTAACCGTCTTTATTGGCCTTTTTCGGGGCAGGTTGTTTTATTTAACTGATTAGCCTTCGCTATTTCTCTTTGTAAGCAGAATGATGGCTTAGTTGCTTCTACATGGCCAGTTGTACAGTGCTCTATAGTAGTACCTATAATTTTGTTATTTAGCATGTAAGGTGTTTTTTTAAGTTTTTATATGTGACAGGCCATCCATTTGCTTATGGTGAGTAGATGGAGGTGGTTCAATAATGCAGCTATGTATAAACAGTGCTTAAGGTTTCCGTTTGGGTGTTTGGGCTGCTTTAAATATGGATGAGTTGATGTTTTTTAAGGAAACAAGCATTTTATCATTCTGTAGCTGTTACTTGATTGGCGGTGATCGACTAGATTTTTAGTTAATTACTGTATAAAAATAAACCACTTAATCGTTTTTTGATTATTTAATGATCAAAAAAAGCAGTGTTTGCTAGTTGTTTGAAAAAATTGAAGAAAATATTCAAAAAAGTGTAATTTCTTTGTTGACAGGGAGCGGGGGTGTCCATAGAATACGCCCCATCTTAACGAGGCACTCAACAAGAACTGAGAAATCAGAACTTAAAGAGGTTGGTTAAGGTTCAAGAAAAAGATTAAGAAATGCTTTATATGGTCTCTTAATCTAGTTATGGTGGGCGTAGCTCAGTTGGTAGAGCCCCGGATTGTGATTCCGGTGGTCGTGGGTTCAAGCCCCATCGTCCACCCCATTTTCTTGATATGCGGACGTGGTGAAATTGGTAGACACGCCAGATTTAGGTTCTGGTGCCGAAAGGTGTGAGAGTTCGAGTCTCTCCGTCCGCACCATTTAGTGTCTAAGTTCAGTTGATGCTGTGAAAATTACTGTGTAGGTTGGTTATTTGGCTATAAGTCATTTTTACTACCTAGCGCAGTTTTTCCGTTTCTGACATTCCTTCTGCTTTCTCTCCCAAAACTCAATCTATTTTCATCGATTTGTGATTCTTCCTTGACTAATGCCGCCAAGTGGCTGAAAATTTCGCGCTTTGAAAAAACGGCTTGAGCTATATTTCTAGCGCTTTGTTGAAGTGAACCTGTACAATTACAGATCATAAAACTAAGACACGTATCCCGGTACCAAGCTGCTTAGTGATTCAATTTAACCGGTATAGTATTTTTTGGTGAGGAACCCCATGCAAGTTTCTGTTGAAACGACTTCCGCTCTTGAGCGTCAGATGACAATTACGGTGCCTGCAGAGCGCATTGATAATGATGTAGATAAGCGTGTACAGCAGACCGCACGTACAGTTCGTATTGATGGCTTTCGTCCAGGTAAAGTGCCTTTGAAAGTTGTTAAACAGCGTTACGGCGCCGGTATCCGCCAGGATGTTGTCGGTGAAGTAGTGCAGAAAAGTTTCTTTGAAGCCGTTCAGCAAGAGAAAGTGATGCCTGCTGGCAGCCCTAAGATCGAATTCAAAAACGATGAAGATGGTAAAGATTTCCAGTTTGTTGCCACTTTTGAAGTGTACCCAGAAATCACGTTAGCGGATTTCTCTTCGGCTGAGATCGAAAAGCAAACGTCAGAAGTGACTGATGCTGATGTTGATACAATGATTGATACGTTGCGTAAGCAGCAGGCGACGTGGACTGAAGTTGAGCGTGCAGCTGAAGACGGTGATCGAGCTAAAGTCGATTTTGAAGGTTTTATCGATGGTGAAGCGTTTGAAGGCGGAAAAGCAGAAGGTACAGATATTGTACTAGGCTCTAATTCGATGATTCCTGGTTTTGAGTCTGGCATTGTTGGTAAAAAAGCAGGTGAAGAGTTCGATTTGAATGTCACATTCCCTGAAGACTACCAGGCTGAGAACTTAAAGGGTAAAGACGCTGTCTTTAAAACGAAGGTTATCAGTGTATCTGCACCAGAGTTGCCAGAGTTAAATGACGAATTTTTCTCTAAGTTTGGTTTAGACGTTAGCGATCTTGAAGGCTTCAAAACAGAAGTCGGCGCTAACATGGGTCGTGAACTAAAAAATGCATTGAAAGCTAAATTGAAAGATCAGGTTTTCACTCAGTTGGTCGATATTAATGGTATCGAAGTACCAACATCGTTGGTTGATAGCGAAATCGACAATTTGCGCAAACAAGCTGTTCAGCAGTTTGGTGGCGGTGCAGAGATTGATCCAAACATGTTGCCAAAAGAGATGTTTGAAGAGCAAGCTAAGCGTCGCGTAACAGTGGGCTTGTTGGTTCAAGAAATCATCAAAGCTAATGACATTAAAGCTGATGATGCTCGTGTAGCTGAAGCGATCCAAGAGATGGCGTCAACTTACCAAGAGCCGCAGCAAGTTATTGATTGGTATAACAGTAACGAAGAAATGTTAAATCAAGTTAAGAGTTTGGTGCTAGAAGATCAAGTGGTTGATCACTTGCTCGAATCTGCTAAAGTCACAGAAGTGGCAGTAGCTTATGAAGAAGCGATCAAGCCAGCAGCAAACGCCGCAGCTTAAGAAGTCTTGCGTCGTTAACAGGCGCATTGACTGAATGAAAAACGGCAGTTGGTGCGATCCGGCTGTCGTTTTTTGTTTTTAGGGGTTAAAGGAGTAATTTAGTATGTCAATAATCCATCAGGGTGGTGCGTCAGAGATCCAAAATGCGGGTCTTGTACCTATGGTCGTTGAACAGTCTGCCCGGGGTGAGCGCGCATACGATATCTATTCGCGTCTTCTCAAAGAGCGCGTGATATTCTTGGTTGGTCAAGTAGAAGATCACATGGCGAATTTGATTGTCGCTCAGTTGCTTTTTTTGGAAGCAGAGAATCCAGATAAAGATATTCATCTTTATATCAATTCACCAGGTGGCTCGGTTACGGCTGGTTTGGCTATTTACGATACAATGCAGTTTATCAAGCCAAATGTAAGCACTATGTGTATCGGCCAGGCTGCTAGTATGGGTGCTTTCTTGTTGGCAGCAGGTGAGCCGGGCAAGCGTCATGCGTTGCCCAATGCGCGTGTTATGATTCACCAGCCTCTGGGTGGTTATCAAGGTCAGGCAACAGATATCGAAATTCATACACGTGAAATTCTGTCAATTCGTGAGAAATTAAATCGAAAATTGGCTGAGCACACAGGACAAGATTTAGAAACAATTGCGCGTGACACAGAGCGTGATAACTTTATGGATCCCGTTACAGCGGCTGAATATGGTTTGATTGACTCAGTACTCACCAAGCGTATTGGTGAATAAAAAGCGCTTTAGCGGACCTTTTTGTGGCTTAGAGTTGAAATTTAAGCGGTTAGCCACTATTTATAATTAATACCGCTTTGTTATGAGGAAGCCGAATGAGCGACGATATCAACGATAAAGATAATGAAAACGGCAAACTGTTCTGCTCTTTCTGTGGTAAAAACCAGGATGAAGTACGTAAGTTAATTGCTGGTCCTTCTGTCTTTATCTGTGATGAGTGTGTCGATCTGTGTAATGACATCATCCGTGAAGAAATTCAGGATGTTGAAGAGCATGAATCACAAGATCGCTTGCCGATACCAGCAGAGATCAAGGATAAGCTGGATGAGTACGTTATAGGTCAAGACAGGGCTAAAAAAGTACTCGCAGTCGCCGTATACAATCATTACAAGCGTTTGCGTTTCCAAAGCAACGCTACAGGTAAAGATAAAGAAGTAGAGCTTAGTAAAAGTAATATTTTGCTAATTGGTCCTACAGGTAGTGGTAAAACGCTATTGGCGCAAACATTAGCTCGTTTGTTGAATGTTCCTTTCACCATCGCAGATGCCACAACGCTAACTGAAGCGGGTTATGTGGGTGAAGATGTTGAGAACATTATCCAGAAGCTGTTACAAAAATGCGATTACGATATAGATCGTGCCCAACGAGGTATTGTTTATATCGATGAAATTGACAAAATTTCGCGTAAATCTGATAACCCTTCTATTACTCGTGATGTTTCAGGTGAAGGTGTTCAGCAGGCGTTGTTGAAGCTTATTGAGGGTACTGTTGCATCAGTTCCGCCTCAAGGTGGGCGTAAGCATCCGCAACAAGAGTTCTTGCAGGTAGATACTTCAAATATTCTGTTTATTTGTGGTGGTGCGTTTGCGGGGCTTGATCAGATCATCCGAAGCCGTTCGGAAAAGAGCTCAATAGGCTTTAACGCTACGGTGAAGAGCAAAGACGACAGTCGTTCTATGACAGATACGCTCAAGGATATCGAAGCTGAAGATTTAGTGAAGTTTGGTTTGATCCCGGAATTTGTTGGTCGTTTGCCTATGATTGCCACATTGGCTGAATTGGATGAAGCGGCACTTATACAAATTCTTACAGAGCCTAAAAACAGCTTAACTCGTCAGTATTCAAAACTGTTTGAGCTAGAAGGTGCTGAAGTTGATTTCCGTGAGGCGGCATTAAGCGCTGTTGCAAAGCAAGCGCTAGACCGTAAAACCGGTGCGCGTGGCTTGCGCTCGATTTTGGAAGCTACTTTGCTGGATATTATGTACCAACTGCCATCTTTGGAGAATGTGAGTAAAGTCGTGATTGACGAGGGCGTCATTGAAGGAACGTCTGAACCAATTTTGATTTACGAAACACCAGAGAAAGAAGCAAAAACAGCTGATCAAAAATAGTTGTTAATAGTATTTAAAAAGGACGCATTTGCGTCCTTTTTTATTGTTAAGCGATTCAAGTTAGTCTTCTTCGCCCGCTAATATAGCTCTCAATTGCTCAACGACTTTGCTTGGAATGCGGCGAATTGTTAGTGTCTGAGATGCTTCGTCAAACTCTATTTCTTGCCCTGAATTTGCAGGCCCGACCGCGCGTTTAGCAAAGTCTAGTTGCCAGTTGTCTGCTTTGGCTTTTACCTTGGTTACTGCATTTAAAGTGTGTCTGTGAGGTTGGAATTCGTGGCTTACTTGATACCGATCACTATTAGCAAACTTTCCGAATGTTCCGGTAAGGGTTTCAGCTTGTTCTGGCGGTATATATTGGTCGAAAATTTGCTCAACATCAGGTAGCTGGGCTGATTGTTTTTCTGAGCGTTGGCGGTTCATATAGCTAACAACATCTTCTACAATTTGTTCTTGCTGTTCTTTCATGCCGTTTTCGCTACAAAACTCTTTAGCCGCTTTTATGAGATCGCCTGTTGCCTTTTTAGAGGGTGTAGCGCTGGTGCATCCGAATGTTTCGGCAAAATACTGGCTAACATCTCCTTTTTCTTTGCTACCAATAAAACTTAAATAGCTGTCTTTGCCTTTGCGGTAGTTTGTTAGGTTAATTTTTGCGGCTTGATGTAGTTTGTCTAGATCGACTTCATCTATTTGTGTTGGGTGAAGTTCGTTGTCTAAGGAAATAGTTGGACGGTTTCGAACTAGGGCGATCATCAGGAATTCGTAGCGATCTTCTTGGTAGTGACTAAAAATTACATATCCGGCGTTGCTTGAGAGAGACTGCCGGTTGTTCATCTTTTCCACTAAATCACTTAGCGTGACATCGGCTAATGCTAAAAAGCTATTGGCCTGCGGTTCTTGTTCCACATAGCTTTCAAATGCTGGAACGAATGGCGTTTCCTCTTTTTTCTCTGGGTCAAATGACCCATGTATCAAGGTCGCTCTTCTTGAGAGGGCCGCACTTAATGCTTCAACCATATCGGCGGCAACAGGAGAGTCTGCACGCATAACACCGCCGCGCGGCGTCAGGTTTACTTTACGCTCTTCTGATTCTTGGAGTTCACGTATCACTAGTTGTTTAATATCCAAAATGCCACCCTTTGTATTGCGTTTGTATCATCCCTTTGGGGAGAGCGCATTTTAGGCGAATCTTAAGTGTCTGTCAGTGTTGCGTTGACGGGTATCGGTTAATTATGAAGATTCAGCTTAAATAAATCGCCGCAGTAGATCATAATCACGCAGTTAATAGTAATAAATCATTGAGCCGAATACGGAGTAGATAGGATGCGTTGGAAATCAGGTAGGCGTAGTAGCAATATTGATGACAGGCGCTCTGCTTCGGGACAGGTGTCGAGTGGCCGCGGATTCCGTATGAGTGGTGCAAAAAAAGGAGGCGGCATCGGCTTGGTTATTATGATCGGTGTTGTGCTTTTAATGGGTGGGGACCTAAATACTGTGCTGGGGCTGTTAATGGGTAACTCTGGTATCCCAACGCAAACTCAAACCACCAATACACAATCTTATCCTACGCAAACCAGCAGTGCTGAAGATAATCAGATGGCTGACTTTGTATCAGTGGTGCTAGCTGATACAGAAGATACGTGGGTGCCGCTGTTTACTCAAATGGGAAAGCGTTATGAGGAGCCTACCTTAGTGCTCTTTCGTAACGTAGTTCAGTCTGCCTGTGGAACTGCTCAGTCTGCTATGGGGCCTTTTTACTGCCCAGGGGATCAACGTGTTTATATCGATTTAGATTTCTATAATGAGCTTAAAAACTCATTTGGAGCGCCAGGTGATTTTGCCCAAGCTTATGTTATTGCGCATGAAGTAGGGCATCATGTTCAGCAACAGTTTGGAATTCTTCAAAAATCTCACCAAATGAAACAATCCATGTCCCAAACACAGGCAAATGCGCTGCAGGTAAAAGTAGAGTTGCAAGCGGATTGCTTTGCTGGGATCTGGGCGCATTATGCGGATAAAGAGCGTGCGGTTGTAGAGCCGGGTGACATTGAAGAGGCGATGAATGCAGCAAGTCAAATTGGAGATGATGCAATACAGAAAAGGGCTCAAGGCTATGCAGTGCCAGACTCTTTTACCCATGGTACTTCACGCCAGCGCATGAAATGGTTTAATCAAGGATTTACCAGTGGCGATGTGCAAAGCTGTAATACATTCATATAAGCTGACTAAAACTAAGTGAGTAATTTATGGCTTTGAAGCCAACAATTTATAAAGTTGATTTGCAAATCGTTGATTTGAATAGAAATGTGTATCCTAGCGTTAAGCTGACGCTAGCGCTTCATCCGTCGGAGCTGCCTGAACGAATGATGGTGAGACTCTTAGCTTATGCACTTAACTACCATGAAGATTTGGAGTTTTGTAAAGGGTTGTCTGCTGCTGATGAAGCCGACCTTTGGCAAGTTGCTCCGACTCAAGAAATCATGGAGTGGATAGAAGTGGGTCAGGTATCGCCTGATCGTTTGCGTAAAGCCGTAAGTAGGGCTGCAAACATTAAGCTTTACGCTTACGGAAGCGAGTCAGAAATATGGTGGCAACGTTTTTCGGAAGACTTTGCTCGGTTGTCAAAAGTTGAGATTTACCGATTTAAGTATGAGGAGGTTAAAGTACTTATTCCGTGGGTTGATCGTTCGATAGATTTATCAGTCACTATATCTGGGAATGATTTGATGCTGAACAGTGGCGATAATCATCACACGCTGTCGGTAAGTCAGTATTTATAATCAATTTTTATACGCGTTGTTCCATGTTAGGGCCGCTAACGAGTAATCGCAATAGGTCGCTGCGGCATATAATACCAGCGACTTGATGCTCTGAGTTGATGACCGGCACACAGCTTACTTTTTGTTCCATAAAAATTAGCGCTATGTCTCGCACTAGAGTATCAGGGGACACTGCGACTAATGAGTTGGTCAGTAAGTTCTCAATGAAGCTATTTGATTCTGCCCCATGGCGTAATAACTCGCCATCCGTTACAACGCCTAATGGATGCCCGCTATTATTGACCACCACTAGGTGGTCAATGTCTTCTGCATGCATTTTTTGTAGCGCATTTTTTACGGTGTCAAACTGACTTGTTGTGATAACGGGAGCGCTCATCACGTGTATTGCATTGAGCCGCCTTCTGTCCTGCAGGGAGTCTGACTTTCTACTGGTCTCTTGATAAGCTCGGGACGAATAAACAGTTGAGCGCGTTGTATTAGAAGGCTGTCCGCCGCTACTCGGAACGTAAGGTGTGCGTGTTGGTAGAGGCTGGTTGGCATTGTTTTGTACCGTTGCGCGTGCGCCTTGGCTATTGCCGACCGTCGCTACACCTGTCGGTGTAAACTTTGAGTCAGCGGGATTTTTAACTAAATTCCCATTGTCGTAAATCAACAATGCCATGCAGGTGCTCCGGATGTGTATTCATTATATATCGGCAATATACTAGCGTACTTTAATCGTGTGATTAATCATTTTTGAATAAATTCAAACAAAGAGTGTTAATTAGCTCAATTTTGACGTGCTTTTAAAACAGTTGTTTGAATAAAACCACAAAATATTGATTTTATGGAGGATAATTTTAAGTATTAGTTTGTATGTATAAATTTATGTTGATGATCTTTCTGGTGAATTTACCGAGCTTTTTAAGCTTCTATTAATAGATTTTATGTGTGTCATTTAAGTTGTGGTAAGCCTGTAAGTGCCCTGAATTAAATAGACTTTCTACTTTGGACAGCTTCTGGCTCATGATATAGGATTTAGGGCTTAATACTGTTGAAGGATAATAAGAATGACAACGTCTGACTCGATACGTTCACAACATGATAGAGCTCTATCTGGGCTATTACTTTCACTACCAGAGGTGCAGGCGGTCAATCATAAGTTAGCACTGCACGAAGCTCAGGGCCATCTAGGTGTCCGTCGACGTTTATTATCGACCTCTGTACGTATGAGTTCTGCTATGGCTCCAGGCTTAAATAGGACTGCTAGACAGTGTATGGATATTTTAGGTGTCGATATGCCTGTAGAACTGTATGCCTATTCTAGCCCTCATTTCAATGCGGCTTGCGTTAAGCCAGAAAGTGGCCGCTTGTTCATTATGTTTTCGTCTAGCTTGCTCGATAGTTTTGATGATGAAGAACTTCGCTTTGTCATGGGTCACGAGTTGGGGCATTTTGTTTATGGACATCATGATATTCCGGTTGGATACATGCTTAAAGGTCAGCCCCCAGTTTCTCCTTCGCTTGCGTTACAGTTAACCAGCTGGTCCCGTTATGCGGAAATTTCGGCTGACAGGGCTGGGGCATTATGTACTCAAAATTTTGATGCGGTTGCTAGGTCATTATTTAAGCTGGCTTCTGGTGTAACGAGCACGGTTGTACGTTTCAATCTAAAAGACTTTCTCCAGCAAATAGACGATATGCAAATGACCGATGATTTAGTGGGGACAAGCTCTAGCGCTGAAGATTGGTTTATGACACATCCTTTTAGCCCGCTCAGGGTCAAAGCTTTACAGATGTTTCATCAATCAGAATATATGAAAAAAGACGGTGTTAACTCCGCCACTTTAGAATTGGGGCTAGAAAGCATAATGGCTCTGATGGAGCCAAGCTATTTAGAGTCTAAAACAGATGCGGCTCTATCTATGCGTCATTTGCTATTCGCAGGTGCTTTGCTTGTGGCAAATGCTAATGGAAGCATTTCTAAAGCAGAGATAGAGGCTTTCGAAAAGTTTTTCGGTAAAAATGAGTTTCGGGATGATTTCAACTTAGAACGTTTAAGGGCTGATCTCTCAACGAGGATTGATACGGTGAACAAATATAATAGTTTACCCAAGCGTATACAGGTTCTTAAAGATTTGTGTGTGATGGCGCGTGCAGAAGGTAAGGCAAACCATCCAGAAATAGTGGTGCTCAAGGAGATAGCCACGCGTTTAGAAGTGCCGGGCTTTTTTGTAGATCAGTTACTGAGCGTTAATACGGAGCTTGATTAATTGCAGGTTAGGCTTATTCGTTTATAAAAAAGGATAGCGCGCTCGGTTGAGTGGGGGCGCGCTATCCTAATTAATGTTAGAAAAAACGGCGTTTAGGCTGGCTAAATGAAGAAGGTAACCCTAGAACAAAAACCGCAATTAACGCAGCAGCTATTACAATCAGTCCTTCTGCCATGGTTATTCCCCAAAGCAAATCGGGTGTATAGCCACATGATTCCCAAGGTTCAAATACGGAGGGAAGCCATTCGTTAAGAGGAAGGGCAGCAGGGAAGCCTCCATCTAGAGAGCAGCTTCCATCAATAAACCCCCGCTCAATACCAAAGGTTTGATAGCTTCGCTCCATCATTCCTATGCTTCCTAGTAGTCCTAAGACGGTAGCAAAAACGCGTACGGGTCTATATTTACCAGCTAGTAGACCAAGTAGGCTGGCAATCATTATTAAAAATATGAAAGCACGGATTTGGGCACAGAGTACGCAAGGGCCGTAATCTAGTGCATATTGATAATAAAGCGCAATTCCTTCCATGGCAGCACATACAACAAAAATAAGCATCCAAAATAAAGGAAGTCGAGTCACCGATTATTCTCCGATAAGTAAGAGCAAAGGCCCTTGTATTGGGTATTGCTGCGATAGCGGCAGGTTTCACAGCGCATTTTTATAATGCTTTTATATCAGACTTTATACGACTAAAGCTATATATGCTTTGAAAACATGAGCTTAATTGCTCAGGAAGGGAAGGAGCGGTTTGCGTTAATTAAATTAAAGTGTAGGTTTTATGAAGCTTAAATGAAAAAAACACGACCTTAAAATAATTAAGGCCGTGGTTTCTTATTAGCGGTTGTGCAAAGTGTCTTTTAGTTTGTCATGCATCTCTAAGATACAGTTTTCGGTTGTATCCCAATCGATGCACGCGTCAGTAACGGATACGCCGTATTTAAGCTGAGATAAATCGCTAGGTATCGACTGATTTCCCCATCCAAGGTTTGACTCTATCATTAAACCAATAATAGAGGTGTTTCCTTCAATGATTTGATGAGTAGCATCTTTTGCTACTAGGGGTTGACGACCAGCATCTTTTGATGAGTTAGCGTGGCTACAATCTACCATAATGTTTTTGGTTAGCCCGGCTTTGTCTAGCTCTTGCTCACAAATAGAGATGCTTACAGAATCATAGTTAGGGCGCCCATTACCACCGCGCAATACGACATGACCGTACTGATTGCCTTTGGTGCGTATGACGGCTACCTGTCCGTTTGGATTAATACCCAAAAAGTTATGTGGGTGTTTGACTGACTTCAGAGCGTTGGTCGCTACTTCGAGCCCGCCATCAGTACCATTTTTGAAGCCCACAGCACAGGATAAACCGGATGACATTTCGCGGTGGGTTTGTGACTCAGTTGTGCGAGCGCCAATAGCCGACCATGAGATTAAATCTTGTATATACTGAGGAGAAATAGGATCAAGTGCTTCTGTTGCTAATGGTAAGCCCATCTCAGACAAATCAATCAACAGCTTGCGTGCTTTAAACAGGCCCGTTTGTATATCAAACGAATCATTCATGTGGGGGTCGTTAATTAATCCTTTCCAGCCGACGGTGGTTCGTGGCTTTTCAAAATAAACGCGCATCACCAGATAGATAGAATCTTTTACTTTGTCCGCTAGTGCTTTTAATCGCTGACCATATTCTATTGCGGCATCGACATCGTGGATGGAGCACGGACCAATAACGACAAATAAGCGCTTGTCTTTACGATCCAAGATATCACGAATAACTTGGCGACCCTCTACAACAGCTTTAGCAGCAGCATCGGTAATAGGTAGTTCTGATTTTAACGCATCGGGCGTCATCAGAACCGAGGTGGATTCAATATTAAGGTTATCTACACGGTTATCTGACATGATGTTTATTCCTGGAGCAATCGATGTTAGTTGCTTGCTTGTTTGCGGCTTATAATTAGAGCGTAGTGTTTTATCATAAACCTATAACTTTTATAAGTGGCTAATATTCCATTTTTGCCGTTAGATAGCTGTCCATCAATGATAGAATGCTAAAATTATTAAAAATAGTGATGTATGACTTTAATTTGATATGAAATAGAACTGAGCGCTAATGTGAAGGTCTTAGGCCTGTCTTTATTTTTTCCATTGAATGTAGCCGAAGTTGCTCAACGTTAAGAGGTTTTGCGTGTTAAAACGTGTACGTGAATTGTGTGGCATATTAGTTGTAGTTTGCAGTTGCGTTGTTTCAATGGAAAGCTATGCAGGTTTTTTTGATCAAAAATCTTCCTCGTCAGATTCGGGGCCGTTGCCAGTTGAGCAGGCTTTTATTTTTCAGCCATCAATCGAAGCAGATGGTCGTGTTTTACTGCATTGGCAAATAGCCGATGGGTACTATCTATATCGTGACCGTATAACGTTAGATCTCCCTCAAAATGTCGATCTTGTTGAGCGAATAAACGCTCCTTCTGAGAGTAAAGACGATCCTCTATTTGGACAGGTTGAGGTTTATCATAATGCTGCAAATGTTACCGTCCAACTCGGAGCGCTGAGCGCTGAGGTACTACCTAATTCTGAGGTGATGGTCAGTTATCAAGGGTGTTGGGAAGGCGGTATTTGCTATCCACCCGTTAAAACGCCATTAGCTGTTGGTGATATTCCTCCCGCTACTGCGGTAAGTTCTATATCACCGCCTGAAAATGAAGTGCTTAGTGAAAATGAGCCGGCCCCGTTTGTAAGCGAGCAAGACCGCTTTGCTGCTTTGTTGTCTGGTAGTGGGCTTATGTTAACTTTGGGGCTGTTTTTTGTTGCTGGATTGGCGTTATCGTTAACACCGTGTGTGTTTCCTATGATCCCTATTATCTCCAGTATTATTGCAGGGCATGGGCACCGAATAACTACGGCTAGAGCATTTTGGTTGTCGCTGGTTTATGTGTTGGCTGTAGCGATTACTTATACCGTTGCCGGGGTGTTAGCGGGTTTGTTTGGAGCCAATATTCAAGCAGCGTTCCAAAATACGTGGGTCATTTCTTTATTCACGTTGGTGTTCGTTGCGCTGGCATTAGCTATGTTTGGATTTTACCAGTTGCAATTGCCGGCGGCTTTGCAGACTAAGTTATCTGGAGTTAGTCATCAGCAAAAAGGAGGAAGCACGCTCAGTGTCGCCTTAATGGGTTTTTTATCTGCTCTGATTGTCGGGCCATGCATGGCAGCGCCATTGGCTGGTGCGTTGATTTATATCGGTCAGACCGGAGATCCCTTGGTGGGAGGGCTAGCATTGTTCTCCCTTAGTTTAGGTATGGGAGTGCCTTTGATTCTGGTCGGGTTGTCCGCGGGTAAGCTGTTGCCTAAAGCGGGGGACTGGATGGACGCGATTAAATCCGGCTTTGGCGTTGTATTGTTGCTAATGGCAGTGTGGATGCTTGATCGTATCGTCGATATTAAAATCACTATGCTGCTGACAGCCATTATATTAATTATATCAGCTGTCTATATGGGGACTATGGACACTATTGCTGACAGTAGTAAGCGGTGGTTAAAGCTCTGGAAGGGCGTTGGCTTAATTCTGTTGATTTATGCGACTTCATTACTAGTTGGCTTATTATCCGGCTCGCAAAGTTTTATTACTCCTCTAAAAGGTTTGTCAGTTTCAACAAGTGTTGCTAGCCAAGAGCACTTAAGCTTTGCTCGTGTTACGGAACCGAGTGAACTCGAAGCCGTTTTAGCATCGGCTAAAGCGTCTAAACGTCCTGTTCTGTTGGATTTTTATGCGGATTGGTGTGTATCCTGTATTGAGCTGGATATGATTACTTTTGCCGATGCTGGAGTTCAGCAGCGATTGGCTCAATATGAGCGTGTAAAAGTAGATGTTACGGCTAATGATGATAATGCTAAGGCGCTGAGTAAGCGGTACTCAGTTATTGGACCGCCGGCGTTAATTTTTTATGATGCCCAAGGCCGGTTACAATCAGATTACACGGTAGTTGGCTTTATGGAGCCAAAAGCGTTTATTGAGCATTTAGATAGGCTATAAACTCAAGCTTCATTGCTCATAGTTGATAAAAGCTTCGCGCTTTAAGGATGTAAGCGCTCTATATGAACAAACCCCGCCCGAGAGCGGTTTGTATATTAAGGATGATAGATATGAATGTGCTGGTTGTCGATATTGTGCATTTTGATAGGGAGCGAATTTGTCGAGCCCTCAAAAACACTCCGGCAAATGTCGACAAAGTGGCTCAGTTCTCCGAAGTCGTTCCTCGTCTAAAAAACCAAACTTATGATGTCATCATTATTGGATGTTCGAGCGACGAATGCCAAGGGATTTCTCTTCTTTATGAGTTACGCTCTTGGCCATGGGATACCGCACCAGCCATTGTTATGGTGAGCCGTCTTGAAGATGTAGATCTTATCCAGCGTTGCTTGCATGCAGGGGCTCAAGATTACTTATTTAAATCTGAAATAAGTGAAAAGCGCTTATGGTTTGCGTTAGCTAATGCGCGCACCCGCTATGATATCGAATTAAAACAATTAGTTGATTATAAGAAGGTTAAGCACCTTTCTGAAACAGACTCGTTAACGGGTTTAAATAATCGCTACATGTTTGAGGCTTCTCTTAACGCGGCACTAGCTAATGCATCGCGAAGCTCTGGTCACCTTGAGGTTTTGCTCATTGATTTAGATAACTTCAAGCGTATCAATGATACTCATGGGCATGATATTGGTGACGAGTTTCTACGTCGAGTAACCGACAATATTCGGTCTTGCTTACGTGATGGTGAATTGTTAGCGCGTTTAGGGGGAGATGAGTTTGCGTTGCTGTTAACAGGTAATGAAGGGCAGCATAGCGCTGCTAGGGTTAGTCGTCGTATTCTAGATAAGCTGCAATACCCTATAACATTACAGCCGGCCATGGGGGGACAAGTGTCCGCTAGTATTGGTATATCGTTGTATCCTGAAGATGGCACAAGTGCCGAGCAGTTGCTTAAGCATGCCGATATGGCGATGTATCGGGCTAAAAAACAAGGGAAAAATAAGTTTTGTTACTATACTGCTGAGGCGCAAAGACGGACTGTCGCTAGGGTGGAGCTAGAGAATGCTTTAAAAAGCTCAATTCTCGATAATTCTTTAGAGTTATACTTTCAGCCAGTTTTCAAACAAGAGAACAAAGTGTTGTGGGGGTTTGAATCTCTGTTGAGGTGGCGACGAAATGAGGTACTCTTGCTACCGGATTCATTTATTCATATTGCAGAAGAGACGCGTTTAATTCGGCCTATAGGTAAATGGATCATTAGTTCGGCAGTCCATCAGCTAAAAAAATGGCAGGTTAGCTTTGGTACGGATGTCAAAATGGCTATCAATCTATCCGCTGTGCAGTTAGAAGATAATCATATTGTTCCTTTTATCTCTTCGGTTATCAGCAAATATAAAATTGATCCGCAGTGTCTAGAGTTTGAAATAACAGAAACCATGTTGTTAGATCATTCTGATCATAATATTCAAAAGCTGCAGGGCATAAGCAATTTAGGGTGCTCTATTGCGTTGGATGATTTTGGGACAGGGTTTGCGTCAATTTCGCACTTACAACGTTTTCCAATTGATGTCGTCAAAATTGATAGGTCCCTTATCCCTATTGATGAGCATGATGAAAAGAATTTTTTCTTATCATCGGGGTTAACGTCTATGATCCGCTCGCTTTCTCTTGAATCGGTTGCAGAGGGTGTCGAGAGTGAAGCGCAATATGAATGCTGTAAAAAGCTAAATGTAGATCGCTTACAAGGTTTTAATTTATCACCTCCATTAACCCATCAGCAGGCCGGACGGCTGATACATCAACTTACCTCACAGCCTATAATGACCCAAAGGTAAGTGTTAAATCTGTATATGGCCAATGTTGATTTACGGGTTATATTGTAGTTAGTTCTCCTCAGTTTTTATAATTATGGCTTTAAAAGTGCTGCTTATTTGCAGCACTTTTTCGTTATATTTCAGTATGTTTTATATCCCCTCAATTTGTTAAATGATGTTAAGTATACGTTCATTCTTTTAGGTACAAACTCCCCAAAAAAGGAACAAGCGTTGAGGGCAGGTTTGTTGCTCTTACCGCTATTAAAGGGAATAAGATAATGAACAAGGCAGTATTCGTTCATGTGGCGGTTGTCTGTATGTCTGTCTTTGCTTCTCATGCAAAAGCAGAATTGCCATTAACTGTTGAAAACCTCATCACAAAAGAAGGTAGTCTTAAATTAGATCTATCTTTGACGTATGCCAACAAAGATCGTGAGGGGGTAGAGGCCGGACAGGTTGTTTTGGTTCAAACCGGTGACTCCTCTTATGTGTATATTCCTACTGGATATGGAACCAGCCAAACTAACGTTGATACTTTTATTACAACGCTTGGGCTTCGAATGGGTGTAACCCCCTCATCAGAAATTTATACACGAGCCAACTTTTATTACAGTGATTATCGCTATTTAGCCGCTGATGATCAGTCGGCCTCTGGTAGTGACAATGGGTTTTTGGATGCGTGGTTGGGTTTGAATTATCGATTTTCAGAAGACAATGAAACTCCAGCTTTACTTGGCTTTATTGAAGGAGCGCTGCGTGAGAAAGGACAGCAGAGTAGCTCATCAGCAAAGTCATGGGCGGTTGGCTTTACAGCATACAGGGCTTTAGATCCCGTCGTGTTGTCTATGTCGGCGAGTTACCGGTTTAACTTGGAGCGCAAAGATGGCGATTCTGAGTATAACCCCGGGAATTATTTAGCTATCAATCCCTCTGTATCATTCGCAGTGAACGATAGAGTAACGTTAACGACGGGGGTTCAGTGGATAAATAAGCAGCCAGATCAATGGAGTGATCAACGAGATGGAATTCGTCAGACCAACACTGATTTGATGTTAGGTCTTGGCTATGGAGTCTCTAAGGGAAGCACTATGAGCTTTTCTTTTAAGACGGATGCCACAGGTCGTGACGGGGCAGACCTGAGGTTTAATTGGCTTAAAGCCTTTTAATGTCCCCTGACACATGGAGTGTACAAATGAAAAAAATATTTGCCACAGCAGTACTTAGTGCTGCGTTTTCATTACCTGTGATTGCGGCAGATGATGCTTCTGATATTAATGCCGTATTTGCTTTGGATGCAGCGGACTCTGCTCAAGTAGAGGTCTTATCTCAGGAAGAAATGCAAAATACTGAAGGTGCTTTTTTCCTTCACTATTTGTTCGGTGGTCTCTTCCATCATAAATACCACTACTTTGGTGGTCACTATGGCTATGGCTATGGCTATGGCCACGGCCACGGTGGTCATAATGGTGGCCATGGCGGTGGTCACATTCCTTGCGGTTGTTAATTTAAGCGTTGTAAAACACAAAGGCCGCGCTTAGCGGCCTTTTGCTATTTGTCGGCAGGGTTGTGTACAGGAGTTATCACCTTTATGTGGTGTTTAAGAAAGAGAGTATTCAGTATTTTCATAGGTGTTATCTGTTGTTTAGACCACACGTTTGCGAAGGATGAACTGTATTTCAAAAGCGATACTATAAATGGTGCTATACCTATTAAAAGTTGGAAGTCTCTCAGGGATGAGCGCCTAGTAAAGCAGAATCTTGATTACTCCTGTGGCTCTGCATCAATAGCTACTATTTTAAGTGAGTTCTATGGTTACCCTATCACTGAAGCAGAAGTACTCGATTTAATCGGCAAGCAAGATAAAGCGTCATTTAGTGACATGTCAAAAGCACTCAAAGAAATAGGTTTTAAGGGAGTGGGTTATGCGGCATCTTATGAGCAGCTGACTAAGCTTAAAATCCCTGTAATTGTTTATTTGAGCTACCGTAAAGATGATCATTTTTCTGTATTGCGCGGTATTGATGTGAATACGGTTTGGCTGGCCGATTCTTCATTGGGTAATAGAACTTATAGTGATTCGCAGTTTAAGGAAATGTGGGAAACTCGAGAAAATACCGAATTGGCGGGTAAAATTTTAGCGATATTGCCAGCGAATATTGCAGCGCCATCCGCTATCGACTTTTTTACTAATCAACCCCAGCGGCAGACGTCGTCCGCTGTTAATCTGCAGGCTATTCATTATCTTCCGTAACTTGTGTGGCGGCTTAATGTAGTTTTGGAAATTCCTTAGCGTATTTGCTGATCCATTCTAGAGCCGCTTCTTCGGTAGTGATGGCTCGTCCGTTTTTCTCTATGGATTGTTTATACTGCTCTATATGACACACTTGTTCGATCATGCGTATGGCATAAACTTGTTGCAGGTTGTCAAACCCTATACCCAGAAGAAAGTGATCTATATATTTCTCGCACCACATAACATGGCCTTGAGCAGAAAAAGCGGGTTGAAGTATGGGTATGACAATCTCAACACGGTCGCCGGGAGAGAAGGCCAACCTAGACTCACAAGCCAAGCCGCCTAGGCTAATATTGTGAGTTTGTGCTGGGCATTCTAATGTGTGTGATGCATCTTCGACTTGGATGGGTATTTGTGCCGGATGCCTTATGTATTGGCGTGGCATAATCACTCCTACCTGTACCAGGCGTATTGGAGCGCTTTGAGGCGCTCCGTTAATGTCATAGATTTTTGAGTGACATCCTGTAGGTAATGCTCCATGGGTGTTTAGTAGCGTTGAGCTTGTATCCTATGCCCGCAATGCAAAGTAATCGAGCTTTTCATCTACTTACACTCTGCACTTTCGGCGCTTTTTGAGCTTTCTTTAGGTATTAGAGCGTATATTTCTCCCTTTTGTTTCATCTCACCCGCTAATTTTTCGGCGCGATTGCCGCGGCCAAAAAATATATCTGCTCTAATTGGGCCGTTAATCGCTCCTCCTGTATCTTGAGCAACCATCAGGCGTTGGTAGGGGGTGTTGTCAGGGAGTGTGGTGTTAATCCATAGCGGTGTACCTAAAGGGATGACTCTACGATCAACGGCAACACTTCTCTCTTGAGTCAGAGGAACATTGAGGGATCCCCTTGGCCCTGATTCTACATCGTTGCGTAAAGTGAAGAATACATAGCTTGGGTTATGGTTTTTGAGTTCATCCGCTTCTTTGGGGTGTGACTTTAGCCAATCGTTGATGGTCTGTAACGAAACTTCTTGTGGTGTTAGCTCTCCTCGCTCAATGAGGATTTTGCCAATAGCAACATAAGGTTGACCATTTTGGTCAGCGTAACCTACGGCTACCATTGTGCCATCAGGAAGTTGGACACGTCCGGAACCTTGAATATGTAAGAAAAAAGCGGCATCCGCATCGTCTACCCATAATATTTCATTACCGGCCAGTGGTTTGTTTGCCCCATCAATCGTCGCTCTATCATAAAAGGGTACTACTTTATTGCCTTTCAATAGACCTCTGACACGCTGATTTTTTAGATCAGGGAAACGGGAGCCTAATTCCAGTTGTAGCATTGAAGGCGGGCGTTGGTAGAGCGGGTAATGATAGCGATCTGATCTTTGGTAACTGCCATTGAGTGTGGGTTCATAATAGCCTGTAAACAGGCCGCGGTTATTACCGTTATTGCCATTGATGCGATGCGGTACAAAGTGATTTTCTAGTAGTTGGCGAATGCCTTCTTCATCGATCGGCGTGTGATTGGTTAGGGCTTCACAAAAGTTTGACCACTCGCTTTGCTTTCCCAAACGAGGGCATTGGCTTTCAAGCGCCGGTATGGCTTGTAAAGCTGTATCTTCATGCCAATTTGGTAGCTGACTCCAACATATAGGGTCGCCAATACCGGCTGCTGGATGTTCTGTAGATGTATCTTGCTTAACAGTCGAGCAGCCTGTCATCCATAGGCAGGTTAGCGTGATAAGTAGTGGGGTCTTTAAATGAGCGAATGGCATGGAAATGTCCCGAGAATGACAATGAGGCCTGTATCTTGCTTCTTCATAAGAGGTCTTGCAAGTGCTAGTAGAAATCAAAGGAAGTTAAGTGTAGCTAACGGTTTTATTTATATAAATAACAGTTGCTTAGGTATTACCTTCACTTTTCTTTTGATTAACAGGGCGGCAATGCGGCAAACATTGGCCGCAATAAATGGCTATTGAATCCGTAAATAATTGGGTGAGGTGGATATGATCGTAGCAAAAAATGATATGCAGCTTCAGTCTGGGCATGTATTGAATGAGTCAACTCAGATCATGAAAAAAGAGGTGAGGGAATCAGGCGTATTATTTAATGCGCAGTTTATTCAGGCTTCATCTGATCTATCTGGTGTAAGTCAGGCAAGCTCTACTTCTGAGGCAGAGTCGATCCAGGATACAAAAACAAAACTTTTTAATGTTCTGTTTGCCGCTATTACAGGTAAGGAGTATGTCCCGAATAGTCCTGAGCTTGCGTGCGATTGCGTTGACTCTAGTGCCCCAGTGGGTGGCTGGGAAGGTGGACGAGTGCAGCGTTCGGCTGTTACTCAAGGGCTCGGTGGCATGGCTTGGGAATCTGTCGAGGTTACGTTAACCCAGCGTTATGAGCGTACAGAAACAACCAATTTTTCTGCAACAGGTACAATTGAAACCTTGGATGGCCACGTGTTTGATGTCGATGTTTCTTTGCAAATGCATAATCAGCAAAGTTATCAATTCGATAGCGTCGAAAAGCAGACTGTTGTTTTTAAAGATCCGCTGGTGTTGAATTTTGATGGCGGGGCGGTTGAGTTAAGCGATGAGACTTTTTCGTTCGATATAGACCATGACGGTGTGTCCGATTTAATGCCGTATCTCGTCAGTGGAAGTGGTTGGTTAGCTTATGATAAAAATAATGATGGTCAAATCAATGATGGTTCTGAATTGTTTGGTGCTATTTCAGGAAATGGTTTTGATGATCTCCTACAATACGATGAAGATAATAATGGCTTTATTGATGAGGCTGACTCAGTTTTTGACAGTTTGCAGCTATGGAAAAAAACAGAGGCAGGAGATGAGCTGACTTCGTTGCTTGGATCTGATGTAGGTGCGATTGGGCTGGCATCTTCCAGTACACCATTTATGCAGTATAACGACAATGGGGCGGTGGCAGCAGCCGTTCGTGAGACGGGTGTGTTCTTGAAGGAATCAGGAGGTGTGGGGCTGGTGCAGCAAGTTGATATTGCCAACAAAGAGGTATCGGAGGAGGCTATTTCTTAAGGGCTTGTTGTGCGTAATTGAGCGTAACTTAACACATTTAATTACGTTAAGAATTGGTATGATAGTTTTATATTTGAAGGTTATAAGGAAAACCAATGAAGCGTAGAAGTGTCGCTCAATTATTTTCAGTTAATGCTCGGCTGACGTGCATAGTAGCGGCCTGTGCATGGGCTAATGTAACTTTTAGCCAAACGAACTCGGTTGATGTGGAGCAAGTTCGTTTGGCTACGTCAGTTGGTGCGCAGTGTGCTGGTTATTACGATGGCCTATATGCCTTGGTGCATAACTTAGACGAGGCTAAGAGCCATGTGATGCTGACGGATTTGAAATCGGTTGTACCAGGTTTGTCTAAGCAAGATCTATTCGAATATTCCACGGCATCTATTATTATGACCAAGGGATTTATTGCCTTGCTCAATCAAACAGTAAAGCCGGCTACACCTTACACGTTGGAGTCTTTTCGGGAGGATTACGTGGGCTTTAGGCGTCAATCAATGGCGTGGAAAAATACTGACGCTGATAATCGGTACATCGATGAAATGCATCAGCAGTGTGAAAGGGTATTAAGTATTTCATATGGCAATGGAACGCTGACTGATGAGCAGGTGTCCGCTGCTGTTAAGCAGCGAGCACATGCGCTGGGTGTAGAGCTGGAAAACTAAGCAGGCGAGAGCTGATTGGATGCTTGATCAGCTCCTTGTTTGAGTAGCTCTCGTATGCCAATAATATCTGCCTCGCTCAATTTATCAATTCCTAGTGCCTCTTCGACGCAGTGGTAGAGTTGGTTTTTGAATTGGCTTGGTGCTTCTTCTGTTTCGGCGATGGCGAGACTAACGTGGCCTAGCAAATAGCTTGAGTAGAAACGGCGATCATCATCGCCTTCAGCTTCTTGTTGTAAAAGCCAGTTGTAAAGTTGTTCGCCGTTTAGCATAGACATTATTGTGTAAAACCCGGTTATTCAGTTTCTAGTGATTTAAGTTGTAGAGCATAGGTTTTGCCATCAGGCTCTGTTTGCTTGAGCTTAATGATCATGTAATCAAGGGCAGGTGCGTACCAAATATAAGTTTCACGTTTGGCATCCGTCCCTCTATCCATCTCTACTTTGATGGCGTCATACTCACCCATGGGTGAGGTGATTTTTTCAGAACCGATAATATTAAAATCATAGGTCTTTAGGCGCCCGCCATCGGCTATTTGATAGCTAAAAGGGCCTTTCTTACCAGATATGAGATCCAAGCGCATTTGTAGCTGATAACTTAACTTATCTTGGGTTCCATCGGGAACTTGCATAGTCCAAGGCTTTTTTTCAACATCATTGGTAACTTGGTTATTATTCCAATCAAAGGTCAGTTTGGCCTCGCGTGTTTTACCCAGCACTTTACGCTTGTAAAGGTAAGTATGAGGAACAACATGATCGTTGGAAAAAGTAACGGATGTATTCTCTTTAATAGAAGCGATCATTGCTTCAGCATTGGTTGAAAAGAGCCATTGACCGTTGGATGTTTGACGAAGTGACCGAGTAAGCTCTCCAGACATAGCAATGCCGATGTCAAATTCAGAAGCATAGGTCGCCTTGTATGCGGTCACATCTGCTTGTGCAGTAGGGCATAGTAAAATTCCAGAGAGTACTACACCGGATATAAGCTGGCGCAAAATCGATCTCCTTTGATCAGGTCAGTTACGCGTCGTATGCTAATCTGAATCCAGAAGGTGGTAAAAGTTCATCATCCAGAAAGATACCTGCCTCGTCAAATCGAATGCGGTCAGCACAAATAAGTTCTACGGCCAGTGGATAAGCTACATGCTCTCGCTGGTGGACTTTGGCCTGAAGGGAAGCTTCAGTATCGTCAGAGGATACAGGAACACAAGCTTGTACTAGCAATGGGCCGCCGTCTAACTCTTCAGTTACAAAGTGTACGGTGCAGCCATGTTCATTATCGCCAGCCTCTAGGGCCCGTTTGTGCGTGTGTAAACCTTTGTATTTTGGTAGTAGCGAAGGGTGTATGTTGAGCATTTTCCCGTGATAATGCTGAACAAATGCGGCGGATAAAATCCGCATAAAACCCGCTAGTACTACAAGGTCAGGTGCATACTTGTCGATCACTTGACGGGTGTGGGCGTCAAATGATTCGCGACTGTCAAAGGCTTTGTGATCAATAACCGAGTATGAAATACCGGCTTGTTCTGCGCGTACTAGGCCGTAGGCATCTGCTTTGTTGCTGATAACGTGTTCGATGCGGCCATGAATATGACCCGCATCGATTGCGTTAATAATTGCTTGCAGGTTTGAGCCACTACCCGAGATCAGTACGACGATCCGTTTTGTGGACATGCTTACTCCGAATCGCTCAGCTCTACCTGTTCTTCGCCATTTTGAGCATTATCGATATGGCCAATGACCCATGCTGATTCGCCAGCATCTTTTAAAATGCTAAGTGCGTTGTCTGTTTCACTTGCTGGAACAACGATTACCATGCCAACGCCACAGTTAAATGTACGATACATTTCGCGTGGTTCAACATTACCTGCAGATTGTAGCCACTGGAATACGCCTGGCAGTGTCCATGACTGGGTATTAATAACAGCTTTGGCATCAGCGGGTAGTACGCGAGGTATGTTTTCTAGCAGTCCGCCGCCGGTAATGTGGGAAAGTGCGTTGACTTGTGATTTTTTGATCAGCTTAAGTAATGGTTTAACATAAATACGTGTGGGCTCTAAAAGCGCATCGCGTAATGGTCGACCATCGACTTCTTGTGATAAGTCTGCATCCGATACTTCAATGATTTTGCGAATTAAAGAGTAGCCATTGGAATGAGGCCCTGAAGACGCTAAAGCAATTAAAGTGTCGCCTGCGGCAACTTTTGAGCCGTCAATAATGTCGGCTTTTTCAACGACGCCAACACAGAAGCCTGCTAAGTCGTAATCGTCACCCTCGTACATGCCAGGCATTTCAGCTGTTTCGCCGCCTACCAAAGCCGCACCGGCAAGTTCGCAGCCTTGGCCAATACCGGTTACGACATCCGCTGCCATTTCAACATTAAGTTTGCCGGTAGCGTAATAGTCAAGGAAGAAAAGAGGTTCTGCACCTGCTACTACTAGATCATTGACGCACATGCCAACAAGGTCAATACCAATGGTGTCATGTTTGTTTAGCTCCATTGCAAGACGTAATTTCGTCCCAACGCCATCCGTGCCGGATACTAAAACGGGTTGCTTGTAGCCCTCTGGAATTTCGCAGAGCGCTCCAAAGCCACCTAAACCGCCCATAACTTCAGGGCGAGCCGTACGCTTAGCAACCCCTTTAATGCGATCAACCAAGGCATTACCTGCATCGATATCAACGCCGGCATCTTTATAACTTAAGGATTTTTTGTCGGAACCAGTAGACATGTATCTTAACCTTCAGACTGGGTAAGTGAGGTGTAAAAATATGCGCAGTATTCTATCAGGTTGATATAGCGCGGGCTATTGTATGTTGCCGATTACCTGCCATATTTATGCCTGAAATAAAAAAAATATTCTTAAAAATAAGGTTTTAGGCTTTTTCATAATTCAGTTACAGTGCCGTAAGCTTATTCGTAATATCATATATTGGTTAGTAGGCAGGCGCGTTACAGGCTTGTTTTATGTTTTTAGTGAGATGCTTAGTTAAGTAATAGGGAGTGGGCATGAGCTCAGTGGAAGTGCTATTGAAAACTCAGCGGTGGTTCATCATCACGGTTGCTGTGATTTCAGGGGTTTTGTTGTATTTATTAGGGCCTATATTATCTCCGTTTCTGGCTGGCGCACTCTTGGCGTATTTGACGGATCCTTTAGCCGATCGCCTTGAAGCGGTAGGCCTAAAACGGACCTCAGCTGTTGTGGTTGTGTTTGTCGTCATGACAACCATTTTGAGTTTGTTTGTGTTGTTGCTGGTGCCGAAGTTGAGCGCTCAAGTTCAGACCCTTATAAAATTAATACCGGCGATTGCTGATATGTTTGAGAGCAAGGTGTTCCCTGCAATTGAAACATATCTTGGCACCCAGATTAGTTTTGGAGGAAGTGAGTCCATTAAACAGCTGATTACCACTCATTGGGAGCAAACCGGAAGCATAATGGCTCAGGTGGCCTCTGGGCTTACAAAGTCTGGTTTGGCGGTAATGGGCTGGCTAACAAATTTACTGTTAATCCCTGTCGTTACTTTCTATTTATTACGTGATTGGGACGTCATGATGGCTAAGATAGGCCGTCTGTTGCCTCGTAACTTAGAGCCAACAGTTACCTCATGGGCAACTGAGTGTGATGAGGTCCTGGCTGCGTTTATAAAAGGCCAGTTGCTCGTTATGTTGATGCTGGGGGCTATTTATGCACTGGGTCTGTGGGCAATAGGCGTTGATTTAGCGCTACTAATTGGGTTAATTGCAGGGTTGGCTAGCATTGTTCCCTACATGGGGACAATTGTAGGTATCGCAGTAGCGGCTATTGCTGCTTATATACAATTTAATGAGCCATCCATACTGTTGTGGGTAGCATTGGTGTTTGGAATAGGCCAAATGTTAGAAGGCATGGTGCTTACTCCTTTACTGGTTGGTGATAAAATAGGTTTGCATCCGGTTGCGGTAATTTTTGCCATTATGGCCGGTGGTCAGTTATTTGGTTTTGTTGGTGTTCTTATAGCACTACCCGTTGCGGCCGTAATTATGGTATTTTTGCGCCATCTTCATGATGGGTATAAAAATAGCCATCTTTATGGTTCAGAAACTCCCCGGCCTATCGCTGAGGATGAGCCATCCGACACACAGGAATTTGAGACAGATGAACAGCGCTAATGCGCCTCAGCAACTGCCTTTAGGCGTTTCCCTTCAAGACGAGGCTCGGTTTGAAAACTTTATGACCGGGGAAAATGGTCTTGTGTGCTCTATGCTGCGACAAGCGGCAGAAGGCAGAGGCGAGCAATTCCTGTATATCTGGGGTTATGAAGGAGTGGGGTGTTCCCATTTGCTACAAGCCGCTTGCCATACTGCAGAGCCGCTAAAGCGTACAGCTGTCTATTTACCATTAGCTGATTTGATCTCTTTAAGTCCCGTTATTTTAGAAGGGATGGAGCATCTTAACTTGGTGTGCGTAGATAATGTGGAAGCAATTGCGGGGAATAAAGTGTGGGAGGAAGCACTTTTTCATCTTTATAACCGCATCCGGCAAGAACAAAACACGCTTATCGTAGCGGCAAACACACCTCCCAGACAATTGACTATCAAGTTGCCTGATTTGGTTTCGCGATTAAGTTGGGGTGGTGTGTTTAGTGTTTCCGAGCTCGACGATGAAGGTAAAGCCGCTGCTATTGCCATGCGCGCCAAGATTCGCGGGTTTGAATTAACAGAAGAAGTCGCTAAGTATTTAGTTCATCATGCTAGCCGCAATATGTCTGACCTTTGTTTAATGTTAGAGCGTTTGGATAAGGCATCATTGATGGCTCAGCGCAAAGTCACAATCCCGTTCATCAAGCAGGAAATGGGGTGGTAGTTTCTTCTGCTACTTTTGTCGTCTCCCTATCATGAGTTCATTTCGTATAATCGCTGATCATGCCGATTTTATTATTATCAATAAGGCGCCAGGTATCTCTGTCCATAAAGATGATAATGAGTCAGGCCTAACAATGGAGTTATCGGCTGCACTGGGTATTCATGTTTACCTAGTACACCGGCTTGATAAAGTAACGTCGGGTGTTATGGTTTTTGCTAAGTCAGCTGACGCTGCTGCTGAGATAGCTGATCAGTTTGCTAAGAAGACGGTAAAAAAATTCTATATAGCGCTGAGCGATAAAAAACCCAGTAAAAAACAGGGCCTTGTTAAAGGCGACATGATAAAAGCGCGACGTGGCGCATGGAAGTTAACTAAAACTAATACTTCACCAGCGCTGACACATTTTTTTAGTATGAGCCCCTCGCCAGGGCGTCGTTTGTTTTTGTTAAAGCCCTCTACTGGTAAAACTCACCAACTGCGTGTGGCTTTAAAAAGCATAGGGGCTCCTGTCCTTGGAGACGCTCTATATAGTGGTTCGCCAGCTGATAGAACGTATTTGCACGCATGGCAGTTGATGTTTTCTTTTAACGAAAATCATTATCATTTTATTGCCCAGCCGGAATGGGGACGTTTTTTTGATTGCCCAGAAGTCGAGGCTCAACTGAAGCGCTGGGAACAACCAGCCAGCCTCAAGTGGCCGGCAAACAACGAATAGAGAGATAAGTTATGGGGACGCCTACGTCACGTGATTTTTATGCTCGAGACAAAGAAGAGCAAAAGGCATTTTTAGAAACCACTTGGTGTGATCACTGCATGAAAGCTGATTTAGGGATGCAGGAGCCTGTTGAATATGAACTAGAAGGCACAATCTTCATTGAAGGGCAGTGTCTGCAATGTGGTCAAGCCGTGTATACCGAGTTAACGGATGATGATATTTAGTTGCATGGGCGACAATGGGTTTAAGTGGTTGGCAGTCAATATTTTCAGGTAGGTGATTAGCGTGTCTAGTTATGACAATCGGTTTGGGGGTACGCGTCGCTTATATGGGAGCGATGCAGTCGAGCGTTTTCGTTCGTCGCATGTGTGCGTGGTAGGTATCGGTGGTGTAGGTTCTTGGGTAGCAGAGGCACTGGCCCGTTCAGGAGTAGGTGAAATTACTCTGATTGATCAAGATGACATTTGTGAAACGAATATTAATCGGCAGATACATGCGTTAGACGGTGCTGTAGGTAAATCAAAAATAGCCCAAATGGCAGAACGGATAAGGCTTATTAATCCGGAGTGCTTAGTGCATGAAGAATCAGCCTTTATTAATAAAGAGAATACTGCCGACCTAATTGGTGATTACTTTGACTATGTGGTTGATGCAATAGACAGTGTAAAAGACAAAGCCGCATTAATTGCTTATTGTCGTCGCAATAAAGTACCAGTAATTTGTGTTGGTGGTGCTGGAGGGCAGTTAGACCCGACTTGTGTGAGTGTATGCGACCTATCTAAAACACATAATGATCCATTAGCTGCTAAAGTTAGATCATTCCTCCGCCGACACTATAATTATAGTAAAAGTGGTAAGAAGTTTGGCGTGGAATGTGTGTTTTCGACGGAGCAGCTGCGCTATCCGCAAGCGGATGGTTCGGTTTGTAACCAAAAAAACCTTGATGAAGGACTGACTCGACTAGATTGTGATGGGGGTTTTGGCGCTGCGGTTGTAGTGACATCCACATTCGGTATGGTTGCAGCATCACGGGTATTGAACAAGTTGATGCTTAAAGCAGATATTGAGGCTGGCGCAACACGTTAATTTGCCTCTCACTATTGAGAAGCGGAATTAACTAACCGGTTGAAGTAGCTTGGACGCAAAAATAACAAACGCGATCATGGATGACCGGTCATCAAGGGAAGGTATTTCATGGTTAAGCATACAGAAGACAAAACGGCTCAAACTATCGCGATTTCGAACAATCTAGAACCGAAAGCGGGTGGTATTGAAGAAGAATCGCTTCTTTGTGAGCGCTGGCCTGTGTCTAACTTAGTGGCAATCCTTAATAACCCGGCCGATATGATTACTCAATATGAGGACGACTTTCTGAGTTTTCATGAGGAGTCTGGTAAGTTGATTGAGGCCTTGTTAGGCAACGTGCAATTGGGGATGTTGAATGTCCGCTTTGGTGTGGGCGGTGTCACTACGGATATGGCTCAGCCTTTCGAACTGTCCGCTGCTTTTTTGGAGTTTCTTTGGAAAACCGAGCGGCCAATTTGCCACTGGATTCGCCATCAGGCATCAGAAATAGACATTGTTGCTAGCCAAGGTCGAGCTTATGCAATAGCTGATGCAGCATGTGAGGTTCAGAATATAACGGGTATGTCCCGCAAGGAAGCGATCAGTAATCAGTGTTATAGCTCTTATTTGCGCCAAATTTATTTGCGTGCTTTCAATCTTTATGGCGTATTTCCTCTTAAAAAAGAAGAGCTGGGGCTGAAAGGGATTGATCCGATTGCGCACGTATCTAAAGGGCGTTCATTTGATCCCTCTGCCTGTAATGGTCCGCAGTTAGAAATGTATGCACGGGAACACTTTTTTAATTTCTCCATCGATTTTGAAGTTTTTTCTATTCTGAAAAATTTGCCGTATCGCTTCTCGCTTCCCGAGCAGCTGCAAACGCGTGACTGGAAAAAGGTCATACAGATAGAGTTAACATCCAGTTGGATGCGCGGCGAATCAGGGCAGTGGTTAGAAGCGGCGCTAGAGACATTAAACCGGTATGACATTAATCAAACCAAGCAGCACACCGGTTAATTCGTTGTGCTGTGCTGCAAGACAAAATGGCGGCCTTGCTGTATAGTTGCCGCCGTTTAAATAATGCATCGGAGCTAGATAATGTCTCATACCGTCGTATGCGCTTTGTACAAATTTGTAACGCTAGATGATTACGAAGCCATTCGTGAGCCTTTAACTCAAGTAATGGAGCGTAACCACGTTCGAGGCACATTGTTGCTTGCTAGAGAAGGAATTAACGGGACTGTTTCAGGTAGCCGTGAGGGTATTGATGCGTTATTGGCTTGGTTGAAATCAGATAGTCGATTGGCTGATCTCGATTACAAAGAGTCGCTTCATGAAGTGCCGCCTTTTAAACGCACTAAAGTTAAGCTTAAAAAAGAGATAGTCACGTTAGGAGTTGAGGGGATTGATCCTAAGCAGGTTGTGGGTACTTATGTGGACCCTAAAGCTTGGAATGATCTCATCAGTGACCCTGAAGTTTTGCTGGTGGACACGCGTAATGATTATGAAGTTCAAGTAGGGACATTCAAAAACGCGGTTAATCCAGAAACAGATACCTTTCGTGAGTTTCCTGAGTACGTAAAACAGAATTTAGATCCGACTAAACATAAAAAAGTGGCCATGTTTTGTACGGGCGGTATACGTTGTGAAAAATCGACAGCGTATATGAAAGAACAAGGTTTTGATGAGGTTTATCACTTAAAAGGTGGGATTCTCAAGTACTTAGAAGAAGTTCCTCAAGAGGAATCTTTATGGGAAGGCGAATGCTTTGTGTTCGATGATCGTGTAACTGTAAATCATCAACTCGAAAAAGGGCATTATGATTTATGTAATGCGTGCCGTTTGCCTATAACAGAAGAAGATAAACTATCGGATCAGTACGAAAAAGGCGTGAGTTGTCCTCATTGTTTTGGTACTCACTCGCCGGAGCAAATCGAGCGTTTTCGTCAGCGCGAATTGCAAATGTCTTTAGCTCAAGCGCGTGGTGAAGGGCATATTGGTAAAGATGCTCTTACAACAATGGATCAGCGTCGTGCCGCTAAACGTGCTGAGCGTGAACGACAACGAGCACTAAACGAAAAAGCGTTGGCTAAAAAATCGATGAAGCGATAGCAGTAAAATGCAAGAGTATCGCTTGTTAGGAACAGTAACAACCTCGCTAACTCGTCAGGAGTTAGCGACTCATCTACAAGCGTTAGGTTGGCGTATATTAAGCGCTGACGATGAAGAGACCTTGCTTCACAATTCCCCTGTTATGTTGGCTCTTGACTCTGAAACTGAATCAAGTGCTCATCTGTCAAAGATTAATTCTATTTTGCTCAGCGCCAGCTATGAGGGCGAACCGGCTACCATTGAGCCACTCATTAATGAGCTGATACGTTTATCATCTAACGACGAAAAGCCTCTACAATTTTCTATAGATCTATTTGGTGATGCGGCTAGGCTTGTTAGACGTTTTATTGGTTAGTGCTTGTCTAGGTCGAGGGGCTCCCTTTTGCTTTTGGCGCTGCCTTTAGGCGTAAGAATAACGGCAATTATCCTAGTCTGTGCTA
Organism: Neptunomonas phycophila; assembly: GCF_001922575.1. NCBI lineage: Bacteria > Pseudomonadati > Pseudomonadota > Gammaproteobacteria > Oceanospirillales > Oceanospirillaceae > Neptunomonas > Neptunomonas phycophila. The sequence continues at coordinate 1,454,625 of NZ_MRCI01000001.1, forward strand.
TAAAGATACATGGAGTTAAAAAAACAATTAGGAGTGTTGTCATGGTGGGTGCTATTCAGAGTGCCGCAGACGAAGCTACAGCGGATCTGCCAGTATTAGAGGCGTTACTAAAAGGTGTTGATCAAACCGTATTTCTTCTTAATGGCACAGGTGAAATAACACGTGTCCATGAAGGAACTGCCAGTTGGATGAGGGGCGAAAAGTTACGGGGTCTCACTTTGTTTCCTCTATTCGAAGAGCCCGATGCCGAGGTGCTAAAGCAAGCATTTGATCAATCATTAACTGCGCCAGCGGGTGAGGGTGTGCAAAAGCATCAGATCACACTAAAACCCGAACATTTATTGCAATTGCATGAGGCGGGTTTGGATCAGCAGCGCGCTATAGAATTTAGCTTTTCGGCCATAGATCCTCATCATATTCTTTTTATGATGAGTGATATCTCAGAATCACGTCAGTTGAATCAAAAAATTTCACAGCAAGCTCAACGCGATCCGCTGACGGGTGCCTATAATCGCCGTTCGCTCATGACTATTTTACAGCAGTCTGTTGCGCAGGCGCTGCGTTATGACTGGGTGTGTTCATTTCTCTTAATTGATATCGATCATTTTAGTGATATCAACGACAAGCAAGGCTTAGATGCAGGGGATCAAGTGTTGCAGGCATTTGTGACTGCTCTGCATGGCTTTAAGCGAACCGCTGATTTTTTTGCCCGCTATTCCGATGATAGATTTGTAATGTTTTTGCCTGAAACTAACCAAGATCAAGCGATGTTGGCGGCTGAACGGGTTCGTGTTCTTGCAGAAAATTTAGAAATACCTTTCCCTACCGGTGACCTGAGTTTTACTGTCAGCATAGGTATATCGACTTTAATGTATCCAGAAGATGAGCCTGAAGTAATGCTCAAGCGTGCAGAAGAAAACCTGTTTATTGCTAAGCAATCTGGCAGTAACCGTATTGAAGGCGAACCTATTTAAGGTTTTTACATATTAATTCTCTATCTGCCCTCAGTTCATGGGGGCAAGATTAACTACATCACTTTGCCGCGCATTGCTTTGGTGTTTCCTCGCTTGGTTTTGCTGTCCATTCGTTTGCGTTGCGAGCTGCGGGTAGGCTTTGTTGGGCGCCTGTTTTTTTGGATAGTCGTAGCGTCAAGGATGAGTGTTTTCAGGCGTTCCAGTGCATCTTCTCGGTTTTTTTGCTGGGTACGAAAAGTTTGCGCTTTAATGACAATAATACCATCCGCCGTTATCCGTTTGTCTTTAAACTCAAGTAAGCGCTCTTTGTAAAAATCGGGGAGTGATGATGCTTTGATATCAAAGCGAAGATGGATGGCGGATGAGACTTTATTTACATTTTGTCCACCACTGCCTTGAGCGCGAATGGCTGTAAATTCAAGTTCATCTGCACTAATAACAATGTGTTTTAATATAGTAAGCATGTGAGCATTGTAATCCTAAACGTGCAGCAACCCTATGAATAACTTGATTTTAAATGAAAAGGAAGATCGCTAAATGAGTGTGATTGCGTTAGAAAAAGCGTCCCTTGAAATGTTAGAAAGACGATTAAAGCAATATTTTGTCAAAGAATTGGACTACGAATTAGGGCAGTTTCAAGCCCAATTCCTATTGGATTTTATATCTCAAGAAATGGGGGCTTATTTTTATAATCAAGGCGTAAGGGATGCACAAGCCATGCTATCAAGTCGCGTGGATGATTTAATACTCGCATTTGATGAGCTAGAAAAAATGGAGCCGCGTCCCGTAAGCACATTATGATGAAGTTACGCTTGGGCGCAGTTTTTGTCGGTCTTTTCTGTGCCGCCAATAGGTTCCACCAGTGAAAATAGCTAGGCCAATCCAAATGAGTGAGAATGTTATTAAATCGGTGTGAGTGAAGGGCTCCCCAAGAATAAATACAGCGCACAATAATTGAAGTGTAGGGTTTAAATACATCAGGAATCCTATCATTGATAAGCTGATGCGCCTCGCTGCGGCTGCAAAGGCTAACAATGGGATGGCAGTGAGTATGCCAGCTAAAATGAAAAGGCCACCTTGTAGATTGAATCCAAAGTGGTTAACTGGGGTAAACAGCCAAAATATCAGAGTGAAAGGGAGGGCTAAGGTCGTTTCTATCATTAGCCCCGTTACGGTATCCACTTGCGTTTGTTTGCGCACAAACCCATAAAGAGCAAAGCTTGCGGCTAAGGATAATGAGATCCACGGGAGAGCTCCAGAGCTTGTAACTTTGTAAACAACAGCGATGATCGCTAATAACAGTGCGACTTTTTGATAAGTGCTTAACGATTCTTTTAGGAAAAAAACACCTAAGCCTACCGACACTAGTGGGTGGATGAAGTAGCCCAAGCTTGCTTCAACGGCTCGCTCGTTCATAGCTGCCCAAATATAAAGTCCCCAGTTAGCAGCAATTAATGTGGTTGAGCAACATAAAGCTAAGATCAGCTGCTTGTTGGTAAGGGCGACTTTAATGCGGTGCCACTTTCCGGTCAGTGTAATAATAATGGCTACAAAAACAGCAGACCACGCAATGCGGTGCGCGAGCACTTCCATTGCAGGTAGCCCTTTGAATAAGCTAAATAAAAGTGGGAATGTTCCCCAAATAAGGTAGGCGGTTAGGGCGTAGATAAGGCCGCGGTTTTGCTCGATCACGGTAGAATCCTTAATATAAAGCGCGATTCTATCAATAAATTAGGTATCTACAAGGGAACAGTGCGTTGTTGGATTGAATGGTAGAAGCGTCTAAAGGTGTAGCGACTCCAGACGCTTATGAGGGGGCCTTAATCCAATGTGCTTATATCAGGATGCTTTTTAAGGCAGTCAATCAAGGCACTCATCTCATCGGGGGTTCCAATGGTAATGCGCAAATGGTTTTCGATGCCTGGTCGGCTAAAATGACGGACTAATATGTTATGAGTACGTAAAAAGCCCATGAGCTCAGCGCCTGGCAAATAACGATGCGTCGCGAAGACAAAGTTTGTTTTAGATGGAACAACATTAAACCCAATCGATTCAAGTTGAGCGGTTGTCCATTCGCGTGTGCTGATGATTTGTTGCGTTGTTTCTTGGAAGTATTGCTCGTCTTGTATCGCAGCAATAGCGGTGTCTTGAGCGAGCATATCCAAAGGGTAAGAGTTAAAGCTATTTTTAACTCGCTCTAAGCCTTCGATTAATTCTGCATTCCCTAGAGCGAAACCAACTCGCATACCGGCTAAAGACCGGGATTTGGAAAACGTTTGAATCACCAAAATATTGGGGTATTTATTGATAAGGCTAACGGCGCTTTGAGCCCCGAAGTCTACATAGGCTTCATCAACAATCACGACAGATTCTGTGTTGGTGTTGAGGAGGCCTTCAATTGCATCAAGGGTTAGTGCTTTACCGGTAGGTGCATTAGGGTTTGCAAAAATAATGCCGCCATTAGGGCGCTGGTATTTTGTTAGGTCGATGGAGAAATCATCCCCAAGGGGGATATGCTCGTAGTTTATATTATATAAGTTGCAATACACATCATAGAAACTATAGGTGATGGTAGGCATGAGCAGCGGCTCTTTCTGGCGGAAGAAGGCCATGAAGGCATGCGCTAGCACTTCATCCGATCCATTACCCACAAATACTTGATTGGATCTTACATTATAGTAATCAGCCAGCGTATTTTTGAGTGATGTAGAGTCTGGGTCTGGGTATTTACGCAATTTGTTGCTTTCAAATGAATGAATGGCGTGAGTAACTTTGGGAGAAGGGCCAAACGGGTTTTCGTTTGTGTTGAGTTTGATTATGTTACTAACCTTAGGTTGTTCGCCTGGAACATAAGGGGTTAGATCACGGATCGCGTCACTCCAGAATTTACTCATTGTTGTAATAACTCGTTATTTAAAAGCAGCTAGTTGGCCGAAAATTATAGCGAATCGCCCCATTAACCACTAGTGCTTGTCAGTAGATTAGGGGCGCTCGTTATATACTAATTAAGCAGATTTAAGAGAGGTTACTTGTTCGCCTACTGCTTTAATCCCTCCTGCATTGTAGGCGTCTAAAAAGACAGAGCCAGCAATAGCAACATCGGCATGTCCAATTAATGCCTTCACGTCTTCTCTGGTTCGAATGCCAAAGCCCATGGCGAGAGGAAGTTCGGTTAAGCCTTTCACTCTATTTAAATAATTACCGATTTGGATCGTTGCTGATTTATCAACGCTATCCGTTTGTTGCTTTCCAGTTACTCCTTTTCGGCTGACACAATACAACATTCCGTCGGCTCGTTGCTTGAGTTGCTTAATCCTCTCATCAGACATATCCGGAGTAACAAGCCAAATGGGTGATATGCTTTGCTCCGTTAATGGGGCCAATAGAGGATAGCTGTCTTGCAGTATGTCAGGGATTATCATGCTGCTAATTCCACGATTTTTCATAGTGTTAGCTAAGTTATCTAAACCGAATTGGAGAAGCGGGTTTAGATAACTCATAAGTAAGATATGCTGTTTTGGGAACTCTTTACTTAGCATTTCTATATCTGCCAATAATTGTTCCAGTCGCGGCTTGTTTTCCAGAGCCTGATGACATGCAGTGGTAATGGTAGGGCCATCAGCAACAGGGTCTGAGAAAGGAAATTGTACCTCTAAAATATCCGCGCCCTGATTGAGAAGGCTTCTCATAATAGATAGGCTGTCTTCAATGCTTGGGTATCCGTAAACGACGTGTGTCATTAAAAGAATGTCTTGTGTTTTACGTTTGTCACGGATGTATTGGGTCAAAGGATGCATATTAATTTGCCTCCAATAAAAAGTCGTTTAAGAAAGCGCTGAAAGGTTCGTCCTTCATTACTTTAGCGACATTAAAAATATCTTTATCGCCGCGCCCAGACAGATTAATAACAATAGATTGATCAGGTCTCATGTTTTTTGCCTCACGAAGACCGCCGGCTACCGCATGAGCTGATTCTAAAGCGGGAATAATGCCTTCGTTGCGCATTAGCTGGGAGAACGCGGTCATAACTTCGTCATCGTTCGCACTGATCATTCTGACCTTTCCGTTTTCTTCTAGGTCGGCCAATATTGGCGAAACACCGACGTAATCTAGGCCTGCTGAAATAGAGTGTGTCGGCATTAACTGGCCTTCACTGTCTTGAAGAAAGCGGGTTGCGTAGCCTTGGGCAATACCAAAACGTGCTTGGTCGGTGTTAAATCGTTTTGCGTGATCTCCTGGTGCATCGCTGCGGCCACCTGCTTCTACACCAACAAGCTCTGTTGATGACGAGTCAACAAAGGGCAGGAAAATGCCGCAAGCATTACTGCCTCCACCTACACAGGCGTATATTCTGTCAGGATGTTTGCCGATTTGGTTGATTGACTGTTCTTTGACTTCTTCTCCAATAATCGATTGAAAACCAGCGACCATTTCAGGGAAGGGAGCACAGCCGCAGCTCGTACCAATTAGATAATGGGTGTCATCGTAATTTGCGGCCCAATCTCGCATTGCTTCATCCAGTGCGTCTTTTAAAGTAGCGCTTCCAGTGGTGACCGGTATCACTTCGGCCCCGAGCTGTTTCATCCAAAACACATTAGGGTATTGACGTTTGATGTCTGTAGCGCCCATATAAATAGTGCATTTAAGGCCTAGGCGAGCAGATATTAGGGCGGTCGCAATTCCGTGCTGACCAGCACCCGTCTCAGCAATGACGCGTGTTTTTCCCATGTATTGGGTTAACAAGCCTTGGCCAATAACGTTGTTCATTTTATGCGCGCCGCTGTGGTTTAAATCTTCTCTTTTGAGGTAGATTTGGGCGCCGCCTATCTGTTGCGTTAAGTTGTTGCAAAAAGTCAGTGGTGTAGGGCGACCTGAATAATGCTGCCATTCAGATTTTAATCGGCCTACAAACTCGGCATCCGACATCGCTGATTCGTATGCGTCAATGAGCTGTTGTTGGCTGTTGTAGAGAATCTCTGGAATAAAACTTCCGCCAAAACGTCCGAAAAATTGATCTTTCATGTCGCTCTCTTTAAGTTAATTTATTTACTAAACGGTTTGGTAAATAAAATAGAGTTTTACGATTAACATGTCAAGCTTAGGCTGTAACAGATGATTTGGTGTAAAAAAGAGACAGATATTTGTTTATTCAGGTTTTGTAAAAGGAGCAGGCACTAGTCTACACTTATCTAATTAAGGGTTTACTTATGCACCTGTTTAGTTTGTATGAGTAATAAGCTGTGAAAGCAGACATTTATCAATGAGGCTTGTTTGAATACCTATACTTTTTCATTAAATGGTTTTGATGATCTCAGCTGCCAGATAATGCCAGCTCAACTGGATGTGATTCGTCCGTATTTATCATCAAACTGGGTATTGTGTAATGACGACCAGTCCGTTGACTTGCGCATTGGAATAGAGGGGAGGTCGAAAGCCCCTAACGATGATGCGCTCAATATTATGCTCACAAACGAACTAAGGTTTCTTAGTCAAGGTGAGTTTGAGTTGCCGTTACGTGTTTTTACCCTGCTTGATCTTTTAAATTATGCAGATAGCCGCCTATCGGCAGAGCCAGAGGTAGGGTTGGTTTCAATGGCAGAATGGATAGTAGGTTTGGCCCAAGAGGGTAGCGGTAGCCTATATGTTCATAATAATACCCAAACATTTATTTGTGCTCAGGATAAGGTTCTGCGTACTAATGCTTCAGATAAAACAGAATTAGTAGAATTAATTTTTAATTCTGATGATGCAGATTGGAAAAAATCAGAAGACGTATCTATTCTTAAGCCAAGCTTGGAGTTGCCAATAGCTAGCTTGCTTTGGTCTTTAGGGCTTAAAGAACATCGTTATGCAGCGCAAAAGTGGAATCGGCCGGATGCACTTTACCGTTTGTTGAGTTGGCCTCAATTAGGGCATTGGGAGTCAACGGCGCCAATGTTTAGGTTGTCCTCCTTATATGGTCGAAAGGCTGCAACTGTGAAAACAGGGATGATGGTAAGCGGACTCAATGCAGAAGAGGTATGTACTTTCCTTCACGCATGTAGTGTTTCTGGCTTGAGAGTTAAAGTTGAAAACGAAGAAGCCGATACGGTAACGCAACCGCCTATCGATGCAAGCCTATCGGTTTTACAAGCATTCAAAGCAAAACTAGGACTGTAGTACATGTTGCTGAAAGTTGTTTTTATTGGGCCCATGGGGTCAGGAAAAAGTACAGCAATTCAGACTATAAGCGAGATTGAGCCGGTAAAAACAGAGGCACGCAATACAGAGCGCTTTAAAGTTGATAAACCCACGACCACGGTGGGGATGGATTATGGAGAAATAAACTTAGGCGAACACGGTAAAGTTGCACTTTATGGTGTGCCGGGACAACAGCGCTTTGACTTTATGTGGCCTATAATCACAAAAGGGGCTATGGGAGCAATCATGTTGCTGGATTGTAGCCAAGAGAATTGCTGGAAGGACTTTAAGTATTTCGTAGACGAATTCACAAAGTTTGTTGATCCTAGCAGTTTTATCGTCGCCCTAAATCGCGCAACGGACAGCGACGTTGATCATTGCAATCAATTACTCATGGATGAAGGGTTAACAATGCCGGTGTTTTGCTCGGATCCACGAAATGAGCAAGATCTCACGGTTTTATTGCACGTATTGATTTCAAATGCGGAATTGAGATTTTTATTGGATTAGTAATGAGCCAAGATTTAGCAGAGCAGTCTGAGCAGTTAGAAGCGTTATTAAAGTCCTTGTTAGATGAGTATGAAGGCCTACGATTTGTTGTGTTAGCAACATCAGATGGTTTCTTGGTTGCTCACGCGGGGGCGCAAGTTGATAAGCAAAAAATGGATCCAAACCGTATCGCCACTATGGCGGTTTCCTTTACAGGGTTGAGTTATAGCCTTGCATCTGAGTGCGAAATTGGTGAAGTGAAAGGTGCTTCTGTCGAAGGTAGTGAAGGGCTGCTGCTTTCTAGACTATTGTTTACTAAAGAAACGGACTTTGTCCTGTTGGCCGGCTTTAAACGGTCGGTAAATCACGGTATAGCGAATTGGACGTTGCAGAAAGCTTATGATGCAGTGTTGAATGGTCTGAATACATAGAAAAATATTTGGATTATTAGTAAATCACCCACAAATAGAATGACGTGAAAGGGAAAAAAATGAGCAAAATTAATGAAAGCCTACAAGAGCTATTAACTGTTGATGGCGCTATGTGCGCTGCATTGGTTGATTATAATAGCGGGATGATGCTTGGTTCTGCAGGTCAAGGCGTAGACCTAGATGTAGCAGCTGGTGGTAATACAGAAGTTGTACGCGCTAAAATCAAAACGATTAAGATGTTAGGCTTGACGTCTACTATTGAAGATATTTTGATTACGTTGTCTGATCAAATCCATCTGATTCGTCCACTGGCTTCTGATCGCGAGTTGTTCGTTTATTATGTGTTAAACCAATCAGGCAACCTTGCGCTGGCTCGTCGTAAGCTTAAGCAAGTTGAAGGTGAGCTTAAGGTTTAATCTGAGCGAATTTTGCTCACGAAATTGAATGGCTTATAAGGTGTTTAAGTAAGCTGTTGAATACAAATGCGCTGAGGTTTTTGCCTTGGCGCATTTATCTTTATATGAATCCACTCTACAATCGCGCCTCATTCTTATCAAAAGATTCAATCTATGGCACGTGGTCGTCCATCTAAAAAGCAGCATATTATTGATACTGCTGGTCAATTGTTTTCTCATTTGGGTTATCAAGCGACGTCTATCGATGTTGTGACGCAAACTGCCGGTGTATCAAAACCAACAGTTTACAATAACTTTCCTTCTAAGCTTTCATTGCTTCATGAATGGCTGATTTTACAATCAGATCATTTGTTATCCATGGTTGTTTTTGATTCCGCAAAAAAAATTCAAACTGATTCTCTTCAAACCTGTTCATCATCTGCTAATAAACAGGCACTCAACGTCATTCTTAATGGTTATGAGCTTCTTATCCAGGAAACGTTTTACTTATCAATATTACGTATTTGCATAGGGGAATCACAAAAGCTCAATAGTGATGTATTGGCGCTTTTCTTTGAGCTGGATAATTCGTTAAATAATCAGGCTGTAGAGGTGTGCTTATCCATAGTTGAAGAGCCTCTGGTTGCTAGAGCTATTGTTTCAATCGTTAAACAGCAAGCAGTTGACCGCGCACTGGGTGTGCCCAATAGCCTATCAACTGAGGATGTGTTATCCCTCAGTCTTCGTTTTTAAATATCCATTTTCATTGCATCGCGCACGGCTTTGGTTTCTTGCTCTAGCTGGTCGAGCCTAGCTATTTCGTATTGGCTTTGGTTCTTCTCTCGGCGCGCAAAAGTAATCTGTTGATTAGCTCTATCAGTTTGTCCGGTGAGTAAGAAGTACTCGATGCGCGTCAGATGCACGTTCATTCGTTCATTGTTTTGACCGTATGCCTCTGCCAGCAAATACCAATTATCTACGTCTTTGGGGTAGTCGCGTTTAATATTATTCATAACGCGTATGGCTTGAGCCGGCTGCCCTTGGGCCATTAGAGCTTTTGATAAGAGTTTTTCTACGGTATAGGTATACGGGTAGAGTTCATTAAGCGCTTGAAGCGACTCAACTGCTGTTTGCCAGTTTTGCTGAGCTAAGTAAATCTCGGCAACGGTGAGTTTGATGTAAAGCATTGATTGCCAGTCATTGGGCAATTGCTTGAGGGCTTGGTGCGCTTCTTGATACCGGTTAGTTTCTATGCTGGAAAGGGCAAGGCCATACAAAGCCGTTGGCGTCGGGCTGGCATCTACTGCTTGCCGATAAAATGCATACGAATCTTGTGGCGATTTGGCAAAGTGTACGGTCATGCGTGTGCGTATGATTTCGTATTCTTTTGAGTTTTTAGAGGCCGGCTGATCAGGCAGTTGCGCTGAGCGATTTAAAGCATCTGCAATACGAGATTCAGATACAGGGTGTGTAAGCAAAAATTCAGGTAAACGGTTTTGATCAAAGCGCTGCGACCTTAGTAAGCGCGAGAACATCCTAGGCATGGCTTCTGGGTCAATACCCGCGTTGACTAGGGTTTGCATGCCTACTCGATCAGCTTCTTGTTCATTTTGACGGCTAAAAGCCAGTGCGGCTGATTGTTGGGAGGCGATGGTAGTTGATATAGCGGCGGCACCGGCTTGACCATCTGCGCTAGCAACTAGGATGCTAGCTAGCAAAGCTGCGAGTGTAAACGGTCGGTTGCGGCGAGCCTCCTCTAGTTGAGAGGCAAAATGGCGTTGGCTTAAATGGGCCAGCTCATGAGCTACAACAGAGGCGAGTTCGTCCTCGTTGTCGGCGCTAAGGATGAGTCCTCCATGTATTCCAATAATACCGCCTGGAACAGCAAAGGCATTCAGAGTCGGGTTGTCTAATACAATGAGATCAAGCCGCCTATCTTGCAATTGGCTATGGGAGGCTAGTTTCCACAGTAAATCATTCAGGTAGCTGTATGTAATCGGGTCATCCAGGAGCTTTGCGCTGCCACGTAATGATCTTGCCCAAGCCTGTCCTAACTCGTGTTCTTTGCTTAGAGATATGATCCCGGATGTGGTATCACCAAAAATAGGCAGATTGTTGTCAGCATGAGAAGTGACAGGTAAAAGTAAAAAGCTAAAAATAAAAAGTCGTAGAAAGGGCATTCAGTAATCCTGTTCTCTTTCATGCCAAAGGGAAGCGTGTCATTATCTTACCCCGTTGGATGGGCAGATGCCTGAATTCAATTGAATTTTTCCTGATTTGCTGCAGAGTATGTTGCTTCATGCTAAATATTAACATTGATACTGTCTTGGATGCCTCCGGGCTAAATTGTCCTCTGCCTTTATTAAAAACGAAACAAGCACTTCATAAAATGTCATCAGGGAGTGTGTTAAAAGTTATAGCAACCGATGCTGGCTCAGTGCGCGATATTACAGTATTTATTGAGCATTCTGACCATGATTTACTGGATACGTTCATTGGTGAGACTGAGTATATTTACATTATTCGTTGTGGGTTAGGGGTAAAAAAATGAAGGCCATTTTCAACAAATGGATAGATCGTTATTTTTCAGATGAGGAGGCGTTGTTTCTCTTCATACTGATTGTGGCAACGCTAGTGTTAATGGCAACGTTGGGTAAGCCACTTGCTCCCGTTTTTGCAGGTATAGTCATAGCTTTTCTTATGCAAGGTGGCGTTGATTGGTTAAAGGCTAAGAAAGTCCCTCATTTAGGCGCAGTTCTCATTACTTTTTTGGGGTTTGTTAGCTTTGTATTGGCACTATTATTAATAGTTGTCCCTTTGGCGTGGAAACAGCTTTCAACCTTGTTTACTGAGTTGCCGAGAATGGTCCAGCAGGTTCAGTCTCTTTTGCTTGTGTTGCCACAGCAATACCCTGATTGGATTACTGAAACTCAAATTCGAAGCATTATGTCGTTGGCGACTCAGGAGCTAACCTCGGCTGGTCAATGGGTGCTGACATACTCGTTTAATTCGTTAGCTAGTGTGATGACCTTGTTGGTATATCTCGTTTTGGTACCCATTTTAGTGTTTTTCTTTTTAAAGGATGGGCGCTCGTTAATTGGCTGGTGGACATCTTTCTTACCGAAAAAAAGAAATATGCTGACCAATATATGGCATGAAATGGATGACCAGATTGCCAATTACATCCGTGGCAAGGTCATTGAGATATTGATTGTAGGTACGGTGACGTATGCAACGTTTGCTTTGCTCGATGTTAATTATGCGGCATTGTTGGGCATTATTGTTGGGTTGTCTGTTCTCATTCCATACATCGGGGCAGCAGTGGTGACATTGCCGGTTGCACTGATTGGTTTTTTTCAATGGGGGCTGAGCGATGACTTTATGTATTTGTTGATAGCATACGCCATTATCCAAGCTTTAGATGGGAACGTGCTTGTCCCATTATTGTTTTCCGAAGCCGTCAACTTGCATCCAATATCTATCATTGTTGCGGTGCTTATCTTTGGAACGCTGTGGGGTTTTTGGGGGGTGTTCTTTGCAATACCTTTGGCAACTTTTGTGAAAGCGATCATGAATGCTTGGCCTCGACATTTATCGGCTGATGAGGAAAGTCCCGTTATTAAAGCTCCATAATTCAGAATTTGACGCATAAAAAAGCCGATCCTCAAATGATCGGCTTTTTTGATAGGGGCAGGGGTTATTCACCTTTAACTGCGGCTAATACTTGGTCGACATGATCCTTTACGCGTACCTTACGCCATTCCTGTTGTAGAACACCATTCTCGTCAATTAAGAATGTACTCCGCTCGATCCCCATATACTCTTTACCGTAGTTTTTCTTGAGCTTAATCACATCAAAATGTTTACAAACCAGTTCTTCAGGATCGCTGATCAGTTCGAATGGAAAAGACTGTTTTGCTTTGAAGTTTTCGTGAACACGAAGGCTATCTTTACTCACTCCGAAAATGACGGTGTTGTTGGCTTCAAATTCGGCAAATAAATCTCGGAAGTTTTGGCCTTCTGTTGTGCAGCCTGGTGTGTTGTCCTTAGGGTAAAAATAAATAACGACTTTTTTACCTTTTAAGTCACTCAGTTTAACAGTGGTTTCGCTTGTTGCAGGAGCGGAAAAGTCGGCTACTGGCTGGCCTACAGCAATCGTTGTCATATTTCTTTTACCTCAGTTTGTAAAAAAGCGTCATGGTGACTACGCCTTACGCTTTTATTTCGTATAGAATATCGGGTCTTATACGATATCAGAACGGGTTTCGGATGTACTGTATTAATCATTCGAGCTTATGTAATGGAGAATAAAATGATTACCGGCAGCCTTGTAGCGCTTGTGACCCCAATGTTAGACAACGGTGAACTCGACTGGGAAGCGCTTGATAAGATCGTCGACTTTCACTTGGAGAACGGGACAGATTCAATTGTCGCCGTTGGTACTTCAGGTGAGTCTGCTACCTTAGATTGCGATGAGCACTGTGCGGTTATCAAACGCGTAGTTGAGCGTGTTAATGGCCGTATGCCTATTATTGCTGGTACAGGAGCTAACTCCACGCGTGAAGCTATCGAGTTAACTCGTGAGGCAAAAAAAGTTGGCGCATCAGCGTGTTTACTTGTTACACCTTATTACAACAAGCCTACTCAGGAAGGGCTTTATCAGCACTTTAAAGCGATTGCAGAAGCCGTTGATATTCCTCAAATTTTGTATAACGTACCGGGTCGTACTGCATGCGATATGCTTACGGAAACCGTATTGCGTTTAGCTGAAATTCCAAACATTGTTGGTATCAAAGAAGCGACGGGTGATGTTGAGCGAGCGCGTGATTTAATTGCCAAAGCACCAGAAGGGTTCGCTATTTATTCGGGCGATGATGCAACGGCAATCGAGCTCATCTTAGCGGGTGGCCACGGAAATATTTCTGTGACAGCGAACATTGCGCCAGCTCAGATGTCAGAACTTTGCAAATTAGGTTTGGCGGGGGAGGCTGACAAAGCACGCGCATTACAGCAACAGCTGATGCCGGCCCATACGCACTTGTTTGTTGAAGCGAATCCCATACCCGTAAAATGGGCTATGCATGAAATGGGGTTGATTGGTCAGGGTATACGTCTTCCTTTGACCGTTTTGTCAGAGGCGAACCGCCCTGTTGTTAAGCAGGCTTTAGTCGATATTGGTTTAGTTAAGTAAGGAGTATTGCTTTGATTAAAATGCGGTTGCTTCCCGCTGCAGTCACGTCGGTAGTTGCTATCACGACGATCAGCGGTTGCAGTGTGATCGATAAGAACCCGATTTATGGTGAAAACGGGATTATCCGAGATCGAAATCAGGAGTACGAAACAGCAACCGTTGCTAAGCGATTAGAAATTCCGCCAAGTTTACGGGCTAAGCAGACAAATGATCTACTGGTAATTCCAAAAGTTGGTGAAACTTCGAGTGCTTTGCAAAGTGGCTTTGAAGTCCCACGGCCAGAGTTTTTCTATGCTGATACAGGCAGTGATGCCGTTAGCTTGAAGCGTCAAGGTGGTGAAAAAATCATCGTTGTTGATGAGCCAATTGATGTTACTTGGACAAAAGTGTTGGACTTCTTTGCCTACAACAATATCAAAGTGGCTAATGCTGATGCGCGTGATGGGGTGATTGAGACTGACTGGATCGAAACCAATGGCCCTGAATATCATGCGGTAGATCGTTGGATAAAGCATTTAACCTTGCAGAACATACCCGAAGGCACACAGGATAAAATACGTGTTACCTTGCGTCCTGAAAAAGACGCAGAACAGCGTACTGCAATTGTTATGCAGCATGCTCAGTTCTCCAAGAACGAGCAAGTCGATAAGGTGGATTGGCAGCAAGATTCGGCCGATGTTGGCTATAAAACAGATATGATGTTTTCTTTATTACGCTACATGAGTAAAGCATCAGATCAGTCTGCTGAGCAAACCTTACTGTCTATGCAGAACCACCAAAATGCACGCCCTTTGCTTGGGCGAGACTCTAGTGGAAACCCTGTGTTAAAGCTCGAAGATTCAGCGGATGAAGCATGGGAAAAGGTTAACAAGGCAGCAGACAGCGCAGGCATGGATATAGGTACGCGTGATCAAAAGCAAGGGTTGCTTTACATGACGTACGTAACCACGACACCGATCGAAAAGAAAAGCCAAGGCTTTTTTGAGTGGATGTTCTCCGATCGTGGTGATATCACGTTAAATACAGGGACACTAGGTGCTTTAGTGGGTGTAGATGACGAAGGTGATGATGATATTCGCTACACGTCGAAATCGGCTGAAGAACTAGTGCAAGAGTTTGGGGATCCAGAAGATCTATCGGCTCAAGATGGCTATAAAATTTGGCTGGCCGGGCGAGTAGTGTACGTCTTTAACTCAGGCTCTTCTAAAGGGCGAATTAGCAAAGATGGTGATGTATACCAGCAAATTGGTCGATATCAGATTAAGTTGAATCGTACCCGCTCGGGTATTCTGGTATCCGTTTTAGATGATCAAGGTGAGGATGCCGATGCTCAAGTAGCTGAAGAAATTCTCTGGGATCTGAAAGACTCAATGTAATGCAATGCGTTACATAAGCGATAAAAAAGGGGGCTTTCCAGCCCCTTTTTTTATCGAAAAATTACCAGTCCTCACCAGTTATTAAGCATAAAGATGCAGGAGCAGTAGTAATGAAGGCCGTTTTTTTAGATGCTGAAACTTTACGTGATTTGGATCTATCGGGTTTAGAAAAAGCATTCTCATCGTTAACTATCTTTGATAAAACAACCCAGAAAGATATCGCGCCTCGTATACAAAACGCGGATGTTGTGATTGTAAACAAAGTAAAATTGGATGCGACTTTATTAAAGGCAAGTCAAATAAAGTTAATATGCATAGTGGCTACAGGAACAAATAATGTTGACCTAGAAGCCGCTAAGCAATGTGGGATAGCGGTGTTTAATTGCCAAGCTTACGGCGTACCGTCGGTTGTTCAGCATGCATTTTCCTTGATACTTGCGCTCCACACTAACTTAATCCAATACCAGCAGTCTGTCGAAGCGGGCGATTGGCAAAAGTCGGATCAGTTTTGCTTGCTTAACTATCCCATCAGTGAGCTAGCCGGTAAATCATTAGGTGTTGTCGGTTATGGTAGCTTGGGTCAAGGCGTTGCGCAGATTGCAAAAGCATTTGGTATGCAAGTGCTGATTGCACGTCGCGATGAGTCTGACTGTCGAGAAAATCGTTTGCCTCTGGCGCAACTGCTCCCGCAGGTTGACGTGTTAACGCTGCATTGTCCTCTAACACCCGCTACACAGAATCTAATTGACGAACAAGCGCTAAATTTAATGAAACCAAGTGCTTTTTTGGTCAATGTGGCACGTGGAGGGATTGTGGATGAGCAGGCATTGGCTAACGCGTTAAAGTCGGGTGTTATCGCAGGGGCGGCTACCGATGTGCTAATAGAAGAGCCCCCTAAAAACGGTAACCCTTTACTTGATTCAAGTGTGCCTAATCTAATTGTAACGCCTCATTCTGCATGGGGAAGCAAAGAGGCACGTCAGCGTATAGTTGAGCAAACCATAGAAAACGTTAACGTGTTCTTGAGTGGTGAGCAGGGCGAACGTCGAGTTGTTTAAACCTTGTTCCTAAATCAGCATGTGTGGTTTTAGAAGCTTGGGGCTGATGTAAAATGCATTGGCACTTGCGTTTGAGGGTGCACAAAGCTGAGCATCTTTGCATGCAGCAATAAACGATCGGCCGCTTTTTGTATGTCTTCTTCTGCGTAAAAGTGGTCGCCTAAAATCGGGTGGCCTAACCACTGCATATGTACCCTGAGTTGGTGTGATCTCCCGGTTATGGGGGTTAACTCAACTCGGGCCTTATTGGCCATACGCTCTAGTATTTTCCAATGAGTAGTTGAGGCTTTACCGTGTTCGTAGTCCACTATTTGTAAAGGTCTTCTTTCCCAGTCACAACGTAAAGGCTCTGTAATTATACCGTTATCTTCAGTAGGGCATTGATGAATTATAGCCTCGTAGGCTTTTTCAGTTTTTCTATTTTGAAACAATAGACTCAACGCTTTGTGAGTTTCTGGCGTTAGGGCAATTACCATCAATCCTGAAGTGGCGTAGTCAAGGCGGTGAACAATTTTAGCGCTGGTAAAGCCTTGATTGATCACTCGGCTAATGACGCAATCTTGTTTGTCAGGCCCGCGTCCAGGAACTGAAAGCACGTCAGCTGGTTTATCTACAATAATCAGGTGCTCATCTTGGTAAAGTACTGGAATCTGTACTTCTTCTATCATGAGCTCTTACCTTTTGTTGTTTTTTGAAATAGCGCCATCGATTCAACGTGGTTCGTTTGTGGGAACATATCCATTACTCCAAAGCGCACCATCGAATAGCCTTTTTGGGTTAACAGTTCTGCATCTCGCGCTAATGCCGACGGCTCGCAAGAAATATAAAGAATATCAGTTGCTGTTGCGGGCAATTGTTTTAACAGTTCGTATGCGCCGGTTCTAGGAGGGTCTAGGATTATTTTGTTTATAGGCTTATTAAGCCATGTTTCGCTTGATAGATCTTTACTCAGATCCGCCCGAAAAAATTGGGCATTAGTAAGGTTATTGCGGGTTGCGTTAGCGGTTGCTTGTGCAACCATTTTTTCGATACCTTCAACACCGATAATGTGGTTAACATAGGGGGCGATGGGTAAAGTAAAGTTGCCTAAACCGCAGAATAAATCGAGTACGTTGTCGCTTTTGTCTAGGGCTAACCAGCTCAATGCTTGGTCAATCATTTTATCATTAACGGCAGGGTTTACTTGTAAGAAATCACCTGAAGCAAAGTCTAGTCTTAAGTTGCCATTAAGCAGCTGATAATAGTCGTCATGTTGCTGATGTAGGTTTAGTGTCTTTGTATCTGTTTGAATAAATAGATTGAATGCCTTTTGTTCTGCCCATGTGCTAAGCAGTTTTTTGTCACTGCTTTTTAAACTGCCTTTGCAGCGTAGTGTCAAGGTTATACCTGCATCACCCAGTTGTACTTCGGCATGTGTAAGTTGTTTGGGGTTGCTCAGGGTAGATAAGCTCTTTTGTAGGTCAGTAAAGATTCCATCTAGGCGGGGCGACAAAACTGGGCAATGTTTAATGGGTAAAAGTTTGTTTGACTGGCGTCGTCTAAACCCTGCTATGACTTCATCGTTGCGCTGCAAGACATTCAGTCCGACCCTAGCCGATCGCCTGTATCCGAAAGCGTCAGATAGAATAGGCGCATCTATTTGTGCTGGGGTAATGCTGCTCATTCGCTGTAGAAGGCTCAGCACATTTTCTTCTTTGTAACGTATTTGTTCAGCCGTAGCTAAATGTTGTAACTGGCAGCCGCCGCAATCTTCATAATGCCCGCAGGTTGGGCTTACACGCTCACTGGATGGTGTAACGATTGATTGCACAGAGGCTTCGTCAAACCGTTTATGTGTTTGTGTGACTTTGGCTATAACTGTCTCTCCAGGTAACACTCCCTCAATAAAAATGGTCTTTCCGTTTAAGCGCGCGACGCCGCGTCCATCATGGCTTAATCGTTCAATATCTACTGTAAAGGGGGCATTGGACGATGCAGGTTTGCGCGGGGCAGGCCGGCCAAAGCGAATGGCATTTTTTTTCATAGAGGTATCCTGAATTTGAGCGCGGCTATAGTAGCACAAAGCATTACCGGATCGGTTTGTTGTGTTGATTGAAATTGTGTGTTGCCTTGACTTTTTTTGTCACTGGGCGCAAATTCTGCGTGTAATCATGCAAAAGCCGCATGAATTCAAGGAAGAAGTTATTCAGATTAGCAGCATAAGGAACATGATGTGCTTACTGAGGCCGGTACTCGCGTTAATTTTGATTTGATTTTAACGGTAGCAATTCTACTGAACTTACTATTAGCTTTATTTTTGAGGCGCCATAAACGTCGACTCCCTTACATAAATCGATACAAATTTCCCGACACTATTCGAAATAAACTGCTAGAAAAGTACCCTCACTTTAACGATTCAGATATCGATATGATCTTGGATGGTTTACGTTCGTACTTTCATATTTGTAATGTCGCCGGTAACAACGCAGTCGCTATGCCATCAAAAGTTGTAGACGAGGCGTGGCATGAATTTATTTTATTTACAGCGCAGTATCGTAAGTTTTGTAAAAAGGGGTTGGGCCGCTTCTTAGATCATGTGCCAAGTTTGCCCCTTAACAATCCCGCACAACACATGGGCAATGCAAGTCTAAAAAGGGCATGGCGGCTATCGTGTGAACGAGAAAAAATTGATCATGTAAACCCGCCTGCGCTACCTTTATTGTTTGCAATTGACGAGCTGCTTAAAGTACAAGATGGCTTTTATTATTCGCTTGTTGGTGAGGCTTTAGAGGGAGTGAATGATACAAAGAACTTTCCAGTTGCACGGATTGGCTGTACGAGTAACGCAAAATGTGGGGCCTCCTGTTCTTCAGCTTATGAGTCAGAAGCGGCACCTGATGTCGATTCCACTCAGCCATCGCCGACATTTTCGTTCTTTACGAACAGTTTGAGCAAATAGCTAGCTTACATTTTGCGCGTGTCTCACACTAACTTCTCTATTTTGCGATATAGTAGTTCCAATCGTTTCTAGGAGAAAAATTGTGGCAGAACATCCGTTTGCTCCCTTTGTACGTATTTTAGGAAAAGGCAAAAAAGGGTCTCGTTCTTTAACTGAGGATGAGGCTTTTGACGCAATGAGCATGATCCTAACTGATCAAGTACGCCCCGAGCAGTTAGGTGCATTTCTTATGTTGCTTCGAGTCAAAGAAGAGTCGCCCGAGGAGCTTACCGGTTTTGTGAAAGCCGCTCGCTTACACGCTCATGCGCCAAGTTCTCTGCAAGTCGATTTGGATTGGTCGTCCTACGCGGGTAAAAAGCGCCAACTTCCGTGGTATATGCTGGCGGCCTTTGTATTATCGGGGGAAGGTGTGCGTGTGTTCATGCATGGTTCTCGTGGGCATACACCCGGACGGATTTACACTGAAGATATGCTGTCTTTGTTTGGTATGTCAGCTTCCCAAACATGGGATGAGGTGCAGCAGGCCTTAGACTCACACAGCTTTGCATTTATGTCTATTAATACTCTTGTACCGCGACTTGGTGAAATTATTGAATTGCGATCAATCTTGGGTTTGCGTTCACCCGTGCACACGTTGTGCCGACTTATAAATCCTCTTTCTGCAAGCTGCACAGTCGATGGTGTCTTCCATCCGGCTTATGCGCCTATGCACCAAAAAGCTAGCCACTTATTAGGTGTTCAACATAGTTTAACGATTCGAGGGGATGGTGGTGAGGCTGAGCTAAAACCCGATTCAGATTGTGAGGTTAGATGGATAAAAGAAGGTCAGCTATCAGATCAGATTTGGTCTCGTGTTTATCCTCGTCGATTAGTAAAAGAGGAGACACTCGAAACAGACCAGCTATTAGCATTGTGGCGCGGCGAACTGACACATGAGTATGGAGAAGGGGCTTTAATATCAACACTCGCTGCTTTACTCGTTTTATTAGGTAAGGCGGAGGATCAAGCTTCGGCGGTGCCATTAGCTGAGTTGTATTGGAAACGGCGTAATAAAGCGCGTTTTTAATATAGTTTGTTCGGGCAATGCATAATTGTGGTGCTTGAGTTTTGATAAAGCAGGCGTTGTTATGGCTAAGTAATGCGAATTTAATACCGTTACTTGAAAAGATTGTTTTCGCACCAATAATCACTTCTACAGGCTCAGCTGACACAATGTAAAAAGTACTACTATAGCTAATAGCTGATCAATTTACTCAGGATTGCAATGCGTGTATCCTGAGTGTAAATGTAAGTCGGTCATCAGGTGTTTTATTATGAATATGACGGTTACCAAAGGCGCAGAAGTTTATCTGGCTGATCTGCTTGAAAAGCAGAACGTAGAAGGTATCGCAGTAAGAATGTTTGTTACACAGCCCGGTACGCCGTATGCTGAAACGTGTTTGGCTTATTGTCGCCCGGATGAAATCAATCCAGAAGATGAAATTTTAGAATTGGAACATTTGCGTTTCTATTTTGAGCGCAACAGCCTTCCTTACTTAGAAGAAGCGACAGTCGATTATTCTCAGGACCGCATGGGTGGCCAACTCACGATTAAAGCCCCAAATGCTAAAGTCCCTAAAGTGTCATCTGACAGCCCGATGAATGAGCAAATCAACTATATCTTATATTCTGAAATCAATCCTGGCCTTGCTTCTCATGGCGGTGAAGTAAAGCTAATGGAGCTGCTAGAGGAAGAAGAAGGGTACATTGCCATTTTACAATTTGGCGGTGGTTGCCAGGGCTGTAGTGCTGTTGACCTAACTCTTAAAGATGGGGTCGAAAAAACATTAATAGAAAGGCTTCCTGGCTTAGTCGCTGTTAAAGATGTAACCGATCACACGGTGACAGATAACGCGTACTATAAATAAACATCCTCCCTTGGCCGCATTCAGGGTGTCTGTATGCGGCATCCACATTGCGTGTTTACAAATGAGTTGCTATAACTCCAAGAGCTTGTCATTCAATATCGGGCAATAATGTGAGTATGTTAACTTGTTTTTCTGTTTAGCGTCCCCATAAATTATTTTTGATATTAATGTCCATTTTTTCGCACCTAGGCTTACTATCTATTAACCTAAGGTGCCCTGTAGAGAGGCAAAATCCACTATGGATAAGTTAGAAGCTAATGCCGATACGTTACATGTAGAGCTTCCCGTTCTGCCGCTACGCGATGTTGTTGTGTACCCTCATATGGTTATTCCTTTGTTTGTTGGCCGTGAAAAGTCTATCGAAGCATTGGAAGCAGCAATGGAGGGTGATAAAGAAATTTTACTGATAGCCCAGAAAAATGCCTCTGACGATGAGCCTGTAGCTAGCGATCTCTTCAATATTGGTACCGTTGCCAGTGTCTTGCAAATGCTAAAACTGCCCGACGGAACAGTTAAAGTTTTGGTTGAGGGTGACTATCGAGCACAAATTAATGAGCTCGCAGACGATGAAGGTTTCTTTTCGGCGACTGTTAGTAGTTTGCCTGTTGAAAAGTTAAGTGCAGCTGAGAGTGAAGTTTATAAGCGCACAGCATTAGAGCAGTTTGATCGCTTTATACAAATTAACAAAAAAATACCATCTGAAGTGCTCACGTCACTACAGAATATTGATGATATAGGCCGCTTATCAGACACGATTGCGGCTCACATGTCATTAAAGTTGGATGAAAAGCAAAGCATTCTCGAAATGCTTGATAATCGCCAACGCTTAGAGCATTTGATGTCACTCATGGAAGCCGAAATCGACCTTGTTGAAGTCGAGAAACGGATCCGTGGTCGTGTTAAAAAGCAGATGGAAAAAAGCCAGCGTGAGTACTATCTCAATGAGCAAATGAAGGCCATCCAGAAAGAGTTGGGTGACCTCGATGAGAATGGCGCAAGCGATATTGAAGAACTGAAAAATAAGATCGATGCAGCGAGTATGCCCAAAGAGGCGTACGATAAAACGTTAGCAGAGTATAATAAGCTCAAAATGATGTCCCCAATGTCCGCTGAAGCAACCGTTGTACGTGGGTATATCGATTGGATGCTGCAAATACCTTGGTCTAAACGCTCAAAAGTGCGCCATGATATGGCTCAGGCCGAAGCGATTTTAAATGAAGATCACTTTGGGTTAGAAGAGGTCAAAGAGCGTATTTTAGAGTATTTAGCCGTCCAAAAACGGGTTAAGAAGCTCAAAGGACCAATATTGTGCTTAGTAGGTCCTCCTGGGGTCGGTAAAACCTCTCTAGGCCGTTCTATTGCGCGCGCAACTAACCGTAAATATGTGCGTATGGCTTTAGGTGGCGTGCGGGATGAGGCTGAAATTCGTGGACACCGTCGCACGTATATCGGTTCGATGCCTGGTAAGTTGATTCAGAAAATGGCGAAGGTGGGTGTTCGAAACCCGTTATTCCTACTTGATGAAATCGACAAAATGGGTATGGACCATCGTGGTGATCCTTCCTCTGCGTTATTAGAAGTGCTTGATCCTGAGCAAAACTCGTCATTCAATGACCATTATTTGGAAGTGGATTACGATTTATCGGACGTTATGTTCGTATGTACATCTAATTCCATGAATATCCCTGGCCCGTTACTGGACAGAATGGAACTAATACGCATCCCTGGTTACACAGAAGATGAAAAGTTAAACATTGCGCGTAAATATCTTGTGCCAAAGCAGATCAAGCAAAATGGGCTTAAAGATAAAGAGATCGAAGTGGGCGATGACGCCATCACAGGTTTGATCCGTTACTACACGCGTGAAGCAGGTGTTCGTGGACTTGAAAGAGAAGTTGCTAAAATCTGCCGAAAAGTCGTAAAAGATTTATCTTTAGGCAAATTGAAAGCTCCGGTTAAGATTACATCTGCAGAATTAGAGCACTACAGCGGAATCCAAAAATGTAAATTTGGTTTAGCTGAAGAGAAAGATCAAATTGGCCAAGTGACAGGATTAGCTTGGACCCAAGTAGGCGGTGATATCTTATCAATAGAATCCACTGTTGTACCGGGTAAGGGTAGGCAAGTCACTACGGGTAGCCTAGGCGATGTAATGAAGGAATCTATACAGGCCGCCTTGACTGTGGTTAGAAGTCGAGCACGTTCTTTAGGTATTCCCGCGGATTTTCATGAGAAAAATGATGTCCACATTCATGTTCCAGAAGGTGCTACGCCAAAAGATGGCCCAAGTGCGGGTATAGGCATGTGTACAGCTCTGGTTTCAGCGCTGACTAATATACCTGTCCGGGCTGATGTAGCGATGACAGGTGAAATTACGTTGCGTGGACAAGTACTGCCAATTGGTGGTTTAAAAGAGAAGTTATTAGCCGCGCACCGTGGTGGTATTAAAACGGTAGTCATTCCTGATGAAAATCAGCGTGACCTGAAAGAAATACCTGATAACATTAAGGCCGACCTAGATATTAAGGCCGTAAAATGGATTGATGAAGTTCTTGAAATTGCCTTGACTTATCAACCTAAGCCGCTATCAGATGAAGAAGTAGAAGCTGCTTCTTCAGAAAAAAAATCGTCTAAGTCTGAAACAGGACAAATAAACACGCATTAACCGGAAACATAGGCAGAATCAGGGGGTTGGAGCTTGACACTTGTTTCTGCCAGTTGGTATAAAGTGCGAGATATTTGTGCTGGGCATGGACTACAGAACATAAAAAATAATCGACTCGATAAAGGGGAACATCGTGAACAAGTCTGAATTAATCGACGCAATTGCAGCATCTGCAGACATTCCAAAAGCAGCTGCTGGTCGCGCATTAGACGGTGCTTTAGATTCTATCTCTTCTGCTTTGCAGAAAGGTGAGTCAGTAGCACTTGTTGGTTTTGGTACTTTTTCTGTAAAAGAGCGCGCGGCACGTACAGGTCGTAACCCTCAGACAGGCAACCCAATTGAAATTGCTGCGGCTACATTGCCGACTTTCAAACCGGGTAAAGCGCTTAAAGACGCAGTTAATAAGTAATAGGGGCTAATCGCGTAAGCGTTTTAATCCCGAATCTGGAGCGGTAGTTCAGTTGGTTAGAATACCTGCCTGTCACGCAGGGGGTCGCGGGTTCGAGTCCCGTCCGTTCCGCCACTTTTGAAAAAGGCGCATTCTGGGAATGCGCTTTTTTTTTGAACAATGGATACTAGGTGAATCATGCTGCAATCGATTCGCGATAATTCTCAAGGTATTGTCGCTAAAGTTATTGTTGGTTTAATCGTTGTTACTTTCGCACTGTTTGGTGTCGAATCGTTAGTCAGTCTAACGGCAGGCTCCAACGCGCCAGCCAGCGTAAATGGTGAAGAGATCACTGAGCAAGAACTGTATCAGGCAACGCAAATACAGCGTCGTCAGTTGCTTTCTCAAATGGGCGAGAATGCAAACCCTGCATTGCTTGATGAGAATGTGATCAGCGGTATGGTTTTAGAAAGCTTAATTGAACAAAAAGCTTTATTGATCTCGGCGCAAGATAAAGGTTTGTATGTTTCTGATCGTATGCTTGATCAAATGATCATAGAAACGCCTGACTTCCAAATTGACGGGAAGTTTAATTCGGATCAATTTCAGGCGGTACTTCGTAACGCTGGTTTAACGCCACTTATGTATCGTGACTTGATGCGCAAAGAGCGAATCTTAGCTCAAGAGGCTAATGCTTATCAGCTTTCATCGTTTGTTGTGCCAGCGCAGCTAAAACAGGTAGTTGACCTTGAAACGCAAACGCGTTCAGGTAACTACTTTACTATGCCGTTAGATATCGAAGCCGCTAAAGTAGCAGTCACCGACGATGAAATTAAGGCTCGCTATGATCAAGAGCGTAGTTCGTTAACAACGCCAGAGCAGGTCGTTATAGAGTACATTGTGCTTGATAAGCAGGCGATGCGTGATGCGATAACTGTTACTGATGAAGAGTTACAGTCTGAATACCAACAGCGTCAAGCGTCCTTTGCACCGCAAAATGAGCGTCATGTAGCGCATATTTTGGTTGAAATTTCTCCTGACCAAGATGATGAAGCAGCGCTAGCTAAAGCTGAATCAATTAAGTCGCAATTGGATCAGGGTGCTGCGTTTGATGAGCTAGCTAAAGCTGAATCGGACGACATTGGCTCGGCTCAATCCGGTGGTGATCTCGGTAATATAACAACGGGTATGCTATCTGAGCCCTTTGACAATGCGATGCTTGCGTTAAAACCTGGCGATGTTTCTGAGCCAGTGCGTACAGAGTTTGGCTACCATATCATCAAACTGATCAGCGAAACCGAGTCTACAATGCCTTCATTTGAAGAATTAAAGCGTTCTCTTGAAGATGATATCGTGACTCGTAAAGTTGAGTCTGAATACGTAGAAGGCTTAGAGCAATTAGCGGATACCACGTATTCAGCAGGAGACCTTGCTGAGCCTTCGGAAGTAATGGGCTTACCTATTGAAGTGAGTGAGCCTTTTGATCGTTCTGGTGGGGCGGATGTGTTTACGAGTAACACTCAAGTAATTGAAGCGGCATTTGCTGATGAGCAATTAAATGAAGGACTCAATAGTACGCCGATAGAGATTGATCAAGACCGTACTATGGTTTTACGCGTCAAAGACCATTTTGAGCCTCGAGAGCTATCGTTAGAAGAAGTCTCTGATCAGTTACGAGATCAAATAGCCTATGATAATGCTTCAAAAGCGTTGAATGAAAAAGCTGATAGTAAATTAGCCGCGTTAAATAGCGGTACATCATTATCCATGGCTGCTGATGATGCTCAGGTAAATGCGCTTGAGTCGCTTAGCCGTTCAGCTTCTTCAGCTCCCGCCGAAGTGGTTGGTAAACTATTTGCTATGCCGCATCCTGATGGTGCTCCTACAGCCTCTAAAGCTGTATTAGCTGACGGAAGTGTGGCGGTCATTCAATTAACTGCTGTGACTCAATCAGAAGCGGCAGAAAATGAAGATACGTTGAACGCAATGGGGCAATATTTAGCCTCAATGAAAGGTCAGGAAGCGTATAAAATGGTTGCTAAGTCCGTTACTGATAGCGCTGAAATTGAGCGTAAATAGAACAGACGTATATGAAAAAGCCTAGCTTGTTTGCTAGGCTTTTTTTTGTCTATGTATATTAGCATTTGTTGATGTAAGTTAATGATTTAAATGTGGGCCTATTTTAATCTGCACTAGTTTAGTGGTAGGTGCTTCTTACTGTGTTAAGCGCCTAATTTAAATATGCAGAAGTAGGTCAAAATGATGATCATTAACGAAGCTGTAGTAGAGCTGTCTAGATTGCAGTTCGCTTTAACTGCAATGTACCATTTCCTTTTTGTTCCCCTGACGTTGGGAATGTCATTCATTCTCGCCATCATGGAGTCGGTCTATGTTATTACCGGAAAACAAGTCTATAAAGACATGGTCAAGTTTTGGGGAAAGTTGTTTGGGATCAACTTTGCTTTAGGCGTGACAACCGGTTTAACCATGGAATTTCAATTTGGAACAAACTGGTCTTATTATTCCCATTATGTGGGAGATATTTTTGGAGCTCCACTAGCCATTGAAGGTTTAATGGCTTTTTTTCTAGAATCAACTTTAGTTGGTTTGTTCTTTTTTGGCTGGGACCGCCTAAGCAAGCTTAAGCATTTATTAGTGACTTGGGGTGTTGCATTGGGTTCTAACTTTTCGGCTTTGTGGATTTTGATAGCTAATGGATGGATGCAAAATCCTGTTGGGTCAGAGTTTAATTATGAAACGATGCGAATGGAGTTGGTCGACTTCGGCGCTTTGCTATTTAACCCTGTAGCGCAAGTTAAGTTTGTTCATACTGTGTCAGCAGGGTATGTAACAGGTGCGGTTTTTGTATTAGCCATTTCCAGTTATTACTTACTAAAAAATCGCGATTTACCCTTTGCGCGGCGTTCATTTGCTATCGCTTCGGCTTTTGGTTTGGCTTCTATTCTCAGTGTCATTATCTTAGGTGACGAGTCTGGCTATGAGCTAGGTGATGTTCAAAAAGTTAAGCTGGCTGCTGTCGAAGCTGAATGGCATACGCATGAAGCCCCTGCTGCTTTTACACTAATTGGTTTTCCGAATCAGGAAATAGGGGAGACGGAATATGCTATTCGTATCCCAGGAGTCTTAGGTTTAATCGCAACACGCTCTATTACTGAGGAGGTGGAAGGGATAGCGGATCTAAAGGCTCATAACCGTCAACGTATAATAAATGGCATTTATGCTAATCAATTGCTTGATGAGTTGCGCTCGGGTTCTACAGACGCACTTGTTAAAGAAAATTTCGAAAAAGTAAAAGACGATTTAGGTTATGGGTTACTAGTTACTGCATTTACGGATGACATAAACAACGTAACCTCCGAACAGATAGATCAAGCTGTTGATTATAGTATCCCTCGTGTAGCGCCTATCTTTTTTGCTTTTCGTATTATGGTCGCGGCAGGTTTCATCATGCTAATCATTTTTGCCACTGCTTTTTATCAAAATGCGCGTCGACGCATCGGCAACAACCGTTTATTTCTTCGTATTATCTTATGTAGTCTACCGCTTCCGTGGATCGCTTGTGAAACAGGGTGGATTGTGGCTGAGTATGGCAGGCAGCCATGGGCAATAGGAGAAATATTACCGGTACATGTCGCCGTATCTAGTCTGTCAGCAGGCGAGATTTGGCTATCGATGGGCTTGATGACTGCTCTATATACTGTTTTCCTTTTTGCCGAAATGTACCTAATGATTAAATTCGCCAAAAAAGGACCATCCAGCTTACATACAGGGCGCTATGCTTTAGAAGGTGACATAGCTCAAATGCGCGTTCAGGGGGAGCAGTAAAATGGATTATGAATTATTAAAACTAATATGGTGGGCATTGATAGGTGTTTTGCTGATTGGTTTTGCGGTAACCGATGGCTTCGATATGGGAGTAGGTAGCCTGCTGAGAATAGTTGGCAACGATGATATCGAACGTCGCGTAATGATTAATTCCATTGCCCCGCATTGGGATGGAAATCAAGTATGGTTTATAACCGCCGGTGGTGCGCTCTTTGCAGCATGGCCTATTGTTTATGCGACCTCTTTTTCGGGTTTTTACTTTGCAATGATTTTGACCTTAGTCGCGCTTTTTTTCAGACCCATTGGCTTCGATTACCGTTCTAAATTACCGAACCCTTCATGGCGTAATAGTTGGGACTGGGGGATTACGTTCGGCTCTGCTGTGCCGCCAATTATCTTCGGTGTTGCATTTGGTAATTTATTGCAAGGAGTACCTTTTGAGTTTGATAGCTACCTTCGGGTGACATATACAGGCACGTTTTTCGCTCTATTGAATCCTTTTGCTGTGTTATGCGGTGTTGTTAGCTTACTAATGATCATGACTCAAGGTGGGGCTTGGCTTCTGATGAAGACTGATGGCCACTTGCTAATCAAAGTTGCACGCGCAACATTAATCACGGGGTTATTGGCATGTTTGTGCTTTGTGCTTGCAGGTTTGTGGTTAGCTTTTGGAATAGATGGGTATGTGATCACCAGCCAGGTGAATGGTAATGACGTCTTAACTCCATTAATGAAGTCGGTTGAGATTCAATCTGGAGCATGGCTGAATAACTATGAAAAATATCCTGTGTTAATGCTTGCGCCTGTGTTGGGGGTTGCTGGCATGTTAGTAGCTAGTTTGGCTGGTGCTCTGCGTAAAGGCGCATTGGCTTTTTTGAGTTCATCGCTGGGTATCGCGGGCATTATAGTTACCGCTGGGGGATCAATGTTTCCTTTTTTAATGCCGTCGTCTTCACAGCCCGGAATGAGCTTGACTCTCTGGGATGCAACATCCAGTGAAATGACACTTAAAATCATGTTTTTTGTCGCGTGTGTTTTTGTGCCAATTATTTTGATTTACACCTTATGGAGCTACTGGGTTATGTTCGGGCGTATTAGTAAAGCTCACATAGAAAAGAATACGCACTCATTGTATTAATATGTAAATAACTTTGAAGCGTGGCTTCAAGGTGGAGGAATAAGATATGTGGTACTTTGCTTGGATTCTGGGTGTGCTGCTAGCGTGTTCATTTGGCATCATTAATGCTGTTTGGCTCGAATTTAAAGGGTATGAGGGTGAAGAGGAAGCCTGAGCTAAATGAATCAAGACTCTAAAAACAAAGAGCGCCATCAAGGGCGCTCTTTTACTAATGAAACGTTATTCCTGAAAGATTTAGTCGGTTTTCAACGTATAAAATATCGCTATGTGAATGTGCTAGGCATGTTGGCAGGGCTTTTGATAGTTGTCCAAGCGTGGGCTTTATCTAACCTCTTTGCCGATCTCGTCTCATTTAATACGTTATCGTTTTTTATGTTGATTTTAGGCCTGTTAGCGTGGCTTTTGCGATCAGTTTTACATCTCAGCAGAGATGTTATCGCCTCTGAAGCGAGTCGTAACATTCGTTTCAATTTGCGGGAAAAATTATTAAGCGAATTAACTTTTTTAGGGCCTAAACGATCGGTTATTGATGAAGATGCCGCTTTATCGACTCGAGTTTATGAGCAGGTCGATGCCTTAGATGACTATTATTCGCGTTATAAACCGCAGACATTTATGGTGACTGTAGTCCCATTTATTATACTGCTAACGGTGTTGCCTATATCGCTTATTACGTTTTTCATTTTTTTATTGACGACACCTTTAGTGATTTTTTTTATGGTTCTGGTGGGGCATAAAGCTGCAAATGCTAACCGAAAGCAGTTTTCAGTGCTGGCTATGTTATCCAATCAATTTATGGATATGAACCAAGGTTTATCTGAGCTTAGACGTCTCTCAAGAGTTGAAGATGCAAGGGAAAGGCTTTCATCAAGTGCAAAAGCTTATCAAAGTACTTCTATGGGGGTACTGCGTCTCGCTTTTTTATCGACTGCTACTTTAGAGCTTTTCGCTTCATTATCTATCGCAATGGTTGCTTTGTATTTAGGACTAGGTTTGCTCGAAAAGTTGCCTTGGCAGCTGGGTTCTTCGCCTGTTACTTTGACTAATGCTTTTTTCTTGTTGTTATTAGCCCCTGAGTTTTACCTTCCTTTACGCCAATTAGGGCAAGACTATCACGCCAAACAAAAAGCAGAAGCAGCAGCATCAGGAATTTTGCAGATATTAGAGGCTTCAACTATTGATAGTTCTACAACACAAGTTCACTTGAAAGATAGTGAGACCCCACAAACACTGATACTTTTTGATTCATTGTCTTTAGACGCGAATAAGCGGACTCGGCTAGTTTCAATCTCCGGTCATATACACGAAGGCGAACGTATTTGGCTCAGTGGGGAGTCAGGTGTTGGTAAATCCAGTTTGCTTTATATTCTCTTAGGCTTTGAAGATAGCTATAGGGGGCAATGCCTAATTGACGGTATTGATATAAAACAAGCCGACCTATCTCAATGGCGTTCACGACTAGCTTGGATACCTCAGTCTCCTGAATGGATTAATGGAACCATTCGTCAAAATCTTACGTTAGGCCTGAGCAATTTAGATAGTGCAAGCATTCATGACGCTTTAGAAAAAAGCAAAGCCAATATTTTTATTAGAAAATTACCTAACGGTTTAGATACCAAGCTTTCAGAGTTAGGGACAGGGCTGTCCGGTGGGCAGATGCAACGACTGTCTATTGCGCGAGCGTTATTATCCAACGCAGATGTTTGGCTTTTAGACGAGCCTTGTGCAAGCCTTGATCAAGAGACAGCTGAAGCGGTTTTAGAAACAATTAATCGCGTGTCAGAGCAGAAAACCTTATTAGTCGTTAGTCATGATACGCACCCCATTGAGTGGGTTGATAAACATTGGAAACTGACTAAGGAAGGGCTTTATGAAGTTGCATAAATTGTCTTTAAAGCATCTGTTAACGGCCAGTTTAACTGGGTTGGTTATGTCCGGGCTCTTAGGGTTAATATCAAGTATAGCGGGCATAGCACTTCTCGGTGTATCCGGTTGGTTTATTTCGGCTGCGGGCTTAGCCGGTGGTCTCCTATTTTTTAATTACTTTACGCCGGGGGCAATCATTCGCCTTATGGCTATATTAAGAACTGCTGGAAAATACGGCGAACAAGTTTTTGCTCATAGTCATTTACTTGATCTATTGAGGTTGTTGCGTTTATGGGTCTGGGATCAGCGCGCGGATAGAGATCCCGCTCTTGTTTCAAAAGAAAGTAAAGGCGATTTGTTGCAACGAATAGTAGCAGACGTAGACCAAATTATACGCTGGCCGTTGATGGTTTTTTTCCCTTGGCTATATGCGTTGGGTGCCTATTGTTTGGTTATCTGTTTGGCTTTTTATATTAATGCTTCACTAGGGTGGCCTTTGCTGGTTGGTGCTATTTTGCACCTTTGTGTTATACCTTATCTCTTGATGCGCTGGGGATTAAAGAGGGTTTACTCATCTCAAGTATTAGGTATACATCGCCGAAGTCGTTTTATTAGCGTATTTTCCTCTCTAATTACGTTAACTATTCGTGGGAATTGGTCTTCTTATTCGTCGCGCTTGCACCAGTTGGATAATCGACAGAGAAAAAATGATAAACAGATACAGATGTTATTGAGCGTCGCTAAGTTCTTAATCAATCTTGTTACAATTGCTTTGCTAACCTTGCTCGTGACATTAGCCGTTCAGTATGAGTCTTCAAATAAACACTTTACATTGATTGACGGCATAGATGCCGCGTGGTTTGTTGGTCTGCTGCTATCTCTCCTAGCACTTAATGAGCTGATGACTCCATTGGCTCAGTTGTTTTTAGCACACGCACAAGCGAAAGTTGGCTTGAAACGGCTAAAACAGATTGAAGTGCAGGTTAAACCAAAATCCAACCTAGCTATTTCTCACATTGATTCGCTCTCTTTTAAAAATTGGAAAGGGGTACATCTTCCTTCGCTTTTGGGCAGCCCTATTGTATCTATGTCGCTTAAAGTGGGAGACACTCTAGCTATTATAGGAAAAAGTGGTTGTGGCAAATCGACATTATTATCTTCAATGGCAGGGGAGTGTTATTCGCAAGGCCTTTCATTGATCAATGATCAGGTGATCGATTTATATGGAGAACCGGCTTATCAAGCTTATGTCAGTTACTTGCCTCAGAGTCCTTATATTTTCCAGCAAAGTGTTGCAGCTAATATTAGGCTTGGAAAGCCAGAAGCCTCCGATGAAGAAGTGTTGAAGGCGTTAGCGGCAGTCAAATTGGATGATTGGGCTCACGGGCTACCTCAAGGTATGTATACGTTTTTAAGTGCTCAGGGAAAAGATTTATCCGGAGGTCAGATTAAGCGTCTAGCCTTAGCTAGATTGCTGATTCGCAAGGCCCCTATTTTGTTATTAGACGAACCGTTTGATGGCTTAGATCAAGACACCATAGAGCATTTAATCACATCACTAGAGGGTGAGTATAAGCCTAATATTCTCGTATTTATTAGCCATATAGATACAAGACTTAATGAACGCGCTAAATCTTTGCATCTATAAGGGCCATATGAGCATCAAATCTTTTTCAGTAACAGACTCCCTATTGAGTACCCAGCGCCAAACGAGCAGATAACACCAAGGTCGTTTGGCTCCATATCTTGATGATATAAATTAAAGGCAACCAAAGATCCTGCAGAGGCTATATTGGCGAATTGATCAAGAATAATTGGAGCGGTCAGTTGATCTGCATCTTTCCCTAATAAACGACGGATAATTAGCTGATTCATATTGATATTTGCTTGGTGTAGCCACCAACGCTTTATATCACTAGTTTTTAAGCCATTAGAGGCTACATGATTCTCTAAGTGATCAGCAGCCATGGGGCAAACCTCTTTAAAAACCTTTCTCCCGTTTTGATGGAACAATGCTTGAGGTGAAAAAGGGTCTGTATCGCAGGCGCGAGCGGTATACCCAAAGTTAGAGCGTATATTATTCGAAAACTGTGTCGCCGCTCGGACGCTGACCATTTCAAATGTATGTAAAGGTGAAGTAATAGCTTTGGAGTTTTCAACAACCATTGCCGTTGCAACATCACCAAAAATAAAATGGCTGTCACGGTCGGTGAAGTTGACTTGAGGTGATGTTAACTCCGGGGAAATAACCAATACCGAGTTAGCCGTACCGGCTTTGACCATTTCATAAGCTCGATGTAAACCAAAGGTGCCAGAGGAGCAGGCGACTTGCATATCAAAAGCGAACCCGTCTATTCCCAGCGCGTGCTGAACCTCAATTGCGATCGCAGGATAAGGTCGTTGCGTGTAAGATGAAGAAACTATAACGGCATCTATCTGATTTGGGAGCTTATTTGCTGCACATAGTGCGTCTTTAGCGGCTTCTATTGCCATCTCGGCTTGTAAAGAGATGTCATCATCAGGGCGTTCAGTCAGTGATGGTCGCATTCTATTTGTATCTAAAATACCGTCTTTTTCTATAACATAACGGCTTTTAATGCCGGAAGCTTTTTCTATAAATTCGCTATTGGAAAAAGGAGGCTTGTCACCAAATAGTGCTATGTTTTGTTCCACCCATGCATTATAACTATGCACAAGTTCGTCATTAGAGATGGTATTAGCGGGTTTCCAGAGGCCTGAGCCTGTGATGAAAGGGCGTATAGTATCCATAGGTGCTCTTCTTTTTTAGAGCAGTATAGGACAAAAAGATAGAGTATTGAAAACAGATGTTGGGTTAAGTGTTTATTTAAGGATTAGGATGGAGTAACGGGGCAAGGGAGCCCCGTATTCCGGAAGATTAAATGGTGCCCGTCAATTAATGGTGTGCGTGGCGACCAATATGAAGTTTAGGTAGTTCCATACGGAACAAAGATTTAACGAAACGTTTTGTTGATGCAAATAATTCAGCGTTGTATTCACGACGCATTTGGTAAGCGCGATCAATGTAATACTGAGTGTCGACGTTGCCAGTAGAATCTGTTTTGATGCTGTGTTGAGTATGCATGTTAAGCCTCCGGTTAAGCTCAATTGATTAAGGTATGTAGGTATACTAAGGTCGAATGCGGAATTGGACAAACGATCATTTCTCAGTAGAATGATGAGAAAAAATAATCAATGAGGTGCTGCTATCAGACGCTTACCCCCACTCAACGCCATTCGTGTATTTGAAGCTGCAGCGCGCAATGAAAGTTTCGCTGCGGCGGCTGAAGAGCTATTCATAACGGCTTCAGCGGTTAGTCATCAAATAAAAACGCTTGAGCAATTTTTAGGGTTGGTTCTGTTTAGAAGAAACAAACGCAAAGTTGAGCTTACCCCAATAGGCCATCAATACTTAGTTTCGGTCAAACATGCCCTTGATGAAATTGAAGTGGCGACTCAGCGAATAACAACCAGCGCGGGTAATGACGTTGTTACAATCAGTGTTGCACCTAACTTTTTAACCCGTTGGCTCATGCCTAGAATGAGCCGTTTCCAAGAAAAATACCCTGATGTAGAACTGCAAATTAGTGCATCGACAGGCCTTATTGATTTTAATAAGTCGGCAGTTGATATGGCCGTTTATTTTGGTCATGGAGATTGGCATGACATTGAAGTGCATTTTCTGCGTAATGTTTTCCAAGTGCCTGTATGCAGCCCTGTGCTTATGTCGGGATCTCGTCCATTAATTCAACCCGCTGATTTACGTAGGCATACACTCATACATGTGAGTAAGCGATTGTATGAATGGCCAGAGTGGCTGCAATTAGCAGGGGTAGAATATACGGGCTTTAGCCGAGGACTGCAGTTGTCTAGTAGTCAATTAGCAACGGCAGCTGCTCAAGAGGGCCTAGGCGTTGCACTGGCCGATAGCACGCTTACTTCACGTGAAATTGAGCAGGGTAAACTGGTTGTCCCGTTTGATTTAATGATGGATACACATAAATCGTTTTATTTGGTTTACCAAAAAAATCGATTATTAACTTATGGCATGCAAGCCTTTAAAGATTGGGTTATTGAAGAGATGCTTGATGGCTCAGTTATTAAAGAAAACAGCATGGTTTCTCAGTCCAATAACTAACGTAGTTGCTCATTATAGTTGTCGATTGGCGACAAGTGTCAGTGGTATTTTTTCACTGAAATATCGATACATTCCTGCAAAAATCTTCTAAATCCTCTCTTGTATTCAGGCTCTATTAATTTAATTAAGAGTCGTAGCCTAGAGATGCAAAAAAATCAAATTTTTAACTAAAAAAAATTTTATTAGTAATGTGGATTTGTTATACATGCCTTTGACTGCAATGAGGTGGTTTTTGTTTCGGGCTAACTGCCTCATAGACAGAGTCTAAAATCATGGAGGAAATTACATGTCTTTTTACTATACGAGTTCTGGGTATTCCGGTTATAGCTGGTACAACTCTTACTGGTCTAAATATAAACATCACGATAATAAAAATGACGATTGGTGCTATACATCCATTGCTCCTGTAGCAAAAGATGATCCTGGTTCTAGCAAGTATTCTGCATTTTTAGGTTCTACTGGTAAATCTCAAAGCGTTAGTGATTGGAAGCTTGATGGTGTTTCAATTTCAGCAACTGACATTAACGGTAATAAAACACATGCTTCACTTATCAATTGTGAAGGCATTGGTGTTGATGCCGGATGTGATAAAACAGGGCAACTTGAATACAACGCTAAAACGGGACAATCTGAATCAATCACCATTAGCTTTGATCAAGTCTTAAACAAAGCAACGGTTGGTATCTCAAAGCTTTCAGGGAATGAAGGCGGTCATTGGGAAGCGTATTACGAAGGGAACCTTGTTACTTCTGGCGATTTTTACGGCAACAAAAATTGCTTCAAAGAGCTGAGCATCGATACGGGTGATTTAGTTTTTGATGAAATCGTTTTTACAGCGTCAGATAACGTTTATGGATATAAGTGTGACGTTTCCGACTACTTAATTAAGTACATTAGTGTTTCAGGTCCTGCTATTGCTGAAGATGCCTTCACCGTTCAAGAAAATGGCTCGTTGGCGTTAGATGCTAATACGTTAATAGCAAACGACTGTGATGATGACACTCCAATTAGTGATCTGGTAATCAGTGATTACACAGACGCAGTTAACGGCACTATCTCATTCGATGAAGCAAGTGGCCAGTTTACCTATGTTCCAGGTCCAGCATATGACTATTTAGCGGCGGGTGAGACGGCTACCGATACATTCACCTATGCGGTTAAAGACCCAGAAGGTAATGTGTCTAACTACGCAACTGTGACAATTACTATCATTGGTGAAAATGATGCACCTGTCGCGGCTGACGATACTTTATCTGTAGCAGAAGATGCGCCATTAGTTATCCAGCCTTCAGACCTTTTAGTAAACGACTCTGATCCAGAAGGTGATAACCTTACAATCACGGCTGTTGGTAATCCAAGTAACGGTACTGTTGTATTAAACGCGGATGGAACAATAACGTTTACACCCGCACCTAATTACTCAGGTCCTGCTACATTTGAATATACCGTAAGTGATGGTAACGGTGGCGAGACAACTGCAACAGTAACGGTCAATGTAACTCCTGAGAATGATGGGCCAGTTGCTGCATTTGATAATTTCTGGGGAATGGAAGATACGCCAGTTACGGTAACTCCAGAGCAAATGCTAGGAAATGACACGGATTTAGATGGTGATACACTCACGATCACTGAAGTGTCTAACCCAACGAACGGTACGGTTGTCCTTAACGCTGACGGCACCGTGACCTTCACGCCTGATGAGAACTTCAATGGCGAAGCGACGTACGAGTACACCATTACTGACGGTAACGGTGGATACGACACCGCTACTGTGACAATCGACTTTGCACCGGTTAACGATGCACCGGTTGCCGTTGATGATCAGCTGACAGGTGAAGAAGACACCACCATCACGCTGGATCCAGCAACGCTATTGGGTAACGACACGGATGTTGATGGCGATCCATTAACGATCACCGCCGTCTCTAACCCAAGCCACGGTACGGTAACACTGAACCCCGATGGCACAGTGAGCTTCACACCGGATCCGGACTACAACGGTCCAGCCACGTTCGACTACACAGTTAGCGATGGTAACGGTGGTGAAGATACGGCCACAGTGACCGTAGTATTCTCGCCAGTGAACGACGGACCGGATGCGGTTGACGACAGCTTCACGGGCGAAGAAGACACGCCATACGTCATGACGCCAGCAGCGATCCTTGGCAACGACACGGATCCAGAAGGTGACACGCTATCGATCACGGGCGTATCTAACCCAACGAACGGTACCGTTGTTCTGAATGCTGACGGCACAATTACCTTCACACCGGATGCGGATTTTGTAGGCGAAGCGACGTACGACTACACCATCACAGACGGCAATGGCGGTACTGACACGGCCACAGTCACCATCGACTTTGCTCCGATGAATGATGCTCCGGATGCAGTAGATGATGCATTCACAACGAATGAAGACACGCCACTGACACTAACGGCGAATGATCTATTAGGTAACGATAGTGATCCTGATGGCGATATGTTATCCATTGTTAGTGTAAGCAACCCTAAGAACGGTTCAGTCATTTTGAATCAAAATGGTTCTGTATTGTTCATACCGGCGGCTAACTTCTTTGGTGAGGCAACATTCGAATACACTATCACAGACGGTAATGGTGGGTATGACACAGCTGAGGTAACGATTACTGTTGCTTCTGTTAATGACATTCCATGCGCTACGCCAGACTCGTTCTCAGCAGAACCTGATCAGACAATCACTTTCCCTGCTTCTACTTTGTTAGCTAATGATGTTGATCCTGACGGCGACACTCTTTCCATCTTCTTTGTGAGCAATGCCACTAACGGTACTGCTACATTAAATGATGATGGAACGGTCACGTTTGAACCAACACCTGGTTATATTGGTGAAGCAACATTTGATTATATGGTCACTGATGGGAACGGCGGATACACTTCTACAACGGTAACGATCGATTACGATACAGCAAGCGATCAGATTATCTTTGGTGATGAGTATGACAACCTGTTAACGGGCGGTGCTGGTAACGACCAAATCTACGGCTGCGAAGGCGATGATATTATCTACGGTGGCGCCGGTGCTGATACCCTTGTAGGTGGTGAAGGAAACGACACCATATACATGGGCGATGACATGGACGCTGACACCTTAGTGACTAATTTCAAAGACCTTGATGGC
Source organism: Neptunomonas phycophila (assembly GCF_001922575.1). Classification (NCBI taxonomy): domain Bacteria; kingdom Pseudomonadati; phylum Pseudomonadota; class Gammaproteobacteria; order Oceanospirillales; family Oceanospirillaceae; genus Neptunomonas; species Neptunomonas phycophila. The sequence continues at coordinate 1,492,780 of NZ_MRCI01000001.1, forward strand.
TCGGATACGGTTTACCAATTTGGTGATGAAGACATCCTTGATTTTGCGGACTTGTTGCAAGGTAGCACAGGTGATCTATCTGACTACCTACACTTTGAGTTCACTGATGAGGGCGACACCATCATTGAAATTAGTAGTGAAGGCCTATTTGCTAACAACGGAACAGAAGATAACCACGACGCTAATGTCGACCATACAATACGTTTGGCCGATACAGAACTGGCATGTGGTTGTGCGGATGATTCTGTAATCATTGACTACTTGTTGGCTAATAATCAGTTACAAGTTGATTTAAGCTAATTAATTAGCGCAATAGCTGTAAAAGGGTCGGGATTATCTCGGCCCTTTTTCTTTTGTATTTAAAATGTCGTCAGCAGCTATCTGGTGTATAAAGAGGTTAAAAGTAACGCTCCAATGTCAATCCAATATAGTTATCATCGTCGATAGTGTAGAGCGGATCTTCTTTATCGTTCGCGTTAAAAATACGAGCATCAAGGCTTAACTTCCAGCTATTGCCAAGCCTTCGGCTCGCTTCTAACCCAAAACTGGTTGAGTGGTAATCTAAATCGTAAGTCAAACCCATGAGTACTTCTGTACTCTGAACGTCATTCATACCAAAGCGCACACCAATAGAAAGATCGTTTTGAAACAAGCGGCTGCTTTTTTCTCCATCACTATCCCAGCTATATTCGGCTAACATTCCCATATCAATGGCTGAGTTTGCGATGCCATAAAAGGTATATTCAAAACCTGTCTGAGTTGCCCGTAATGTATGTTCCTTGGTATCACGCCAGATACCTTCCGCTTTCCATAACCAATTGCCGGAGGTGTACTGTAGATCCCCACCTACTTGAGTCATTTGGGTGTAATAAGGGACCAACTTAAGCTCAGAACCCTCTAATTGGCTATTTAACACGACCTCACGGTTGGTCCCTTTAAACACATACGCCCCTAAATCAAAAGGCCCTGTGGAATGGCTCCAACGCAGTACTACATCGACATGTTTGTCTTTTTGGGAGGATTCATAAGTGGCATCATCGTTATCAATCACTATGGGGAGTCTAAATCGGCCATGAGAGCCTGCAGAAGTTTGTTCGCGAAAGCCGGGTAAAATATATACATCTAAAATGCCCATATCTCTTACTAGAGATAATTTTAATAAAGGTTGACCTAGTTTGTCCTCGCCATCAATGTCTTCTACAAAGTCTGTTTGGTTAATAACGTCTGATAGATGCTGAAACTCAGTCACGCCCCAAAATACTTGTGCAACACCTAGTTTTAGCTCCCAGGTATCAGCAACATGAAGCCAGTAGCCTTCTCGTAAATCAACATGTGAACGTTTACTGTCTTGCTGATCTACACGAAAGAAAGGGGTAATCACCGCCGCATCATACCCATTGTTCCATTGCCATGTGAAAGCGGGTTCCACAAACATAGAAACATTAGCCTTATAATTCTGCCCCTCGTAACGCCCATTTTGGTTGAACAACCGTAGTTCTGCACCAATGCGCCCCGATATATCAAATTCGATTTCTGTTGAGGCCGCTGTAGTTAATGAACTAGCAATTAGAATCGATAATCCGAGTAGGGGAGAAATTAGAGGCTTCATTATCGAGCTCTCTTTAATGCATTTTGGTTGAAATCACTGTCTGATAAACCTGTTTGAAACTGGAAGTTATCCCAAATCAAATCGGTACTTTTTCCAGTTTGGTGATTTACCATTTTCATGGTGTGGGGGCGCCAATGTTGGTCTAGGTATACCTGATAATTATCGTAGACCAGTGTCTTTAATAAGGCGTCCTTTCGATCATAGAATTCGATTTTATCCAGACGGTATTCTTGTGTATCGACCCAAGTAATTCGTTTGGTATAACCTGAATATTGATCAACAGGGTATTGTTCAACAACATAGCAGTTACCCAGTGAGCAAGGGCTGTCTTGGATGTACTTATAAGTATATTTGTTAACTTCAAACGAACTCATATCTTCAAATGAGAACTCTGAACCCATGAAAGGGCCAGACTTATTACGTGAGGCAATACGTTTAACCCGTTTAAGCGCTGGTAAATAAAGCCACTGATCATCCGGGCCTACCGCGTGAGAAAAACTAAGGAAGGCGGTCCCTTTTACGTCTAAAGGTTTGTCGAATAGAGTGAGGTTTTTATCACCATCATCAGGCTGTTCTAAGGCTTTTATCCGAATCTCACGAAGGCTTTCTTGTCCTTCACTGTTACGTAAAATCATTTGCATGCTTGCTTGCATGTCTTGCCAGCCTGCATCACTTTGCTTTGCAGCCGTGGCGATGGATAGGCCTTTTTCGGCGGGGGTTTGCGCATGGGCTGCAGGTGATGTTAAAAAAGTTAACGCACTAAACGTACACAAGATAGAGGGGGTGGTTAGTCGCTTCATAATCATGCTTGGCCTTTGTGTTGAGTGGTAGCGCTGCGTTTATCTATTTTTAATAGCAAGGGCGGTAAAAATAGAAAGTCGACAATTAAAGCCGCTACGAGTGTGATAGCGGTCAAAAGACCGATATCGGCATTAATTTGAAAAGTTGATTGCGCTAAGACAATAAAGCCTAGTACAAGAACAAGCGTAGTCACCCACAAAGCTCGTCCCACTCCTGCAAATGCATACTCGACTGCGGCTTCGGGTTTGAGCAGGCGTTGTTCTCTTGCGAGTTTATATTTAGTGAGAAAGTGGATAGTGTCATCCACCACAATTCCTAACGTCATGCTTGCAACCACCGATAAAGCCAGTCCCACTTGACCGCTGATAAAATACCAAACACCAAAGCCAATGAGTGCAGGAGTTAGGTTAGGCAGTAAGCTATAAAAGCTGTATCGAATAGAACGTAAGGCAAACCCGAAAAGAATAGATATTAAGAATAATGCAATAACCACCCCTTTAAGCATGCTTTCAATATTTCGTTGGCCAATATGAGAGAACATTAAACTGGGGCTTGCTAACGATACCTGCAGTTGGGGGGCATTTTCGGCAAACCATTCGTTGATTGTATGTTCAAAATTGACTTGCTCATTACTGGTCAAGTTCTTTAAAGAGATAACAATACGCGTTGAAGATTTATCGACATTAAGTTGATTGTTTAAATCCAACCCGTAAGGCAATGACATCTCGTATAAAAGTAAATACTGTGCTGACATTTCGCGTGTTTCTGGCAAGCGATAGTAGTCTGGATTATCAGCATGCATGTTTTGGTTTAGGCGTTTTAAAGTATCGGTTAAGGTGTTGACGTGATCCGTTTGGGGTTGCGCTCGGACCCAATCTACAAACCGCTCTGCAGTTACTAAAAAATCGGGATCGTTAACGCCGCCTGAAACACCAGAATCCATTGACACTTCGATAGAGGCTAAGCCGGTCAAGTGCTCCTGCATAAAATCTGATGCCTGCCTGAAAGGAACGTCTTCACTGAAATATTCGACGAAATTATCGTTGAGTTTATTGGCGGGTGCGAAAGCAATGATCGCTACTATGGCTAATGACAAGCCCAATAAAAGCGTTTTATGTTGACGTATTACAAAAGCTGATAGGTGCTTCATTAAACGACTATCCCAGCCAGATGCTTTTACTGGCTTAAAGGGGAGTAACATAATGAGGGCTGGCAGAAGCGTGATTGAGAACGTAAAAGCAAAAAATACCCCGATAGCAACAAAATTACCTAAATCTCTAAAAGGCGGTGAATCAGAAAAGTTCATGCTTAAGAAACCAATAGCAGTGGTCGCACTGGTTAGAAATACAGGGATAAAGTTAATGCGTATGCTGCTCAACATCGCGTTATAACGATTATGTAAGTGTTCGTGCTCTTGGTAAAAAGTAGTTAGAACATGAATACTATCGGCTACTGCAAGGGTGAGGATGATGATGGGTGCTGCAGATGATGGGCTGGTCAAATGAAAGCCTAACCAGCCAACAGTCCCCATTGTTGCTGCGATGGATGAAGCGATAATGATAATCGTGGCAATGGCACCGCTTATTGAGCGCAAAAACAGTAAAATGCTGAGTGCAACAATGGCAAACATAATGGGAATTAAAAAGCTAGAATCCTTCTCGGAAGCGGTTACAAAGCTGTGGTCCATCATTACAACCCCGGTCAGTTGAACTGATATATCGGGGTGTCTCTCTCGAATAGTATTAGCGATAGACTCAACGGAACGGATGACTTTTGGTTGTTCTACGGTGCGGTCGAGACCGGGCAGTTGAATAGTGACATTGACTAGGGTTACTTGACTGTCTTCAGAAATTAATCGACCTGCCAATAGAGGCTCTGCTTGAGCAATATCTTCTATTGTTTGTAAACGCTGCTCAGTAACTTGGTCTAGCTCAAGTACAAGGTCTTCTACAATGAGGTCATCATTTTCGGCATAAGTGTGTTGAAAATTGGTGATTGAATCGACACGGGTTGAATAGGGGATTTGCCATGCTTCATTCGTTAAGTCATGAACGGCACTAATAGCGTCAGGGGTAAAAATTTTGCCTTTTTTCGAGGAAATAACAAAAGCGACGTTATCACTTTTGCTGTAAATTTTTTGCATAGCCTCAAAAGTCTTTAACTCGGGATTGTCTGGGCTAAAAAAGACACGATAATCGCTTTTGAAAACAAGTTTAGAGGCACCAAACCCCGCGATTAGGGTAACCCCAATCGCAAGGATTACCACATGCCATGTATGTTTAAGACAATATTTGACGACTGTATCGATCACAAAAATCTCCGGACAAATAGATGAGTTCCGGGAAGGATCATTATGATTTTGAAGAGGCCCGGTAACTCCATACTTACATCACTATAGTAGATAGACAGATGTTTGCTGTTATTGAGTTAGCGGGCTGGGTGCGTAAATCTTGAGTTGATTTAAACTGATGTTTAATTAATTCGACGCTTTAGGCCGCGATCAGCCATGATGCGCGTCGAGATTTCTTCTATTGAAAAAGTAGTTGTGTTGATAAAAGGAATTTTTAAAGATTTAAATAACTGCTCACCAAATACAACTTCTGTTTCGCATTGCGTGAGTGAAGCATAACGGCTATTAGCGCGGCGCTCATGCCTTATGGCTGCTAGCTGAAATGGGTCGATAGTTAGGCCATACAGCTTATTTTGATAAGGCTTTAAGCAGCTAGGCAGGCCATTGCTTTCTAGGTCATCTTCGGTGAGTGGGTAATTAGCAGCACGCACACCAAACTGTAATGCCATATAAAGGCAGGTAGGCGTTTTCCCGCAACGGGAAACACCAACGAGAATAATATCGGCTTCATTGTAATGTCGGGTACGCATTCCGTCATCGTTATCTAACGCGAAGTTAACGGATTCTATTCTATTTTTATAACGCTGAGATTCTACAATGCCATGAGACTGGCCAACAGAATATCTAGACTTAATGCCAAGTTCGCTCTCTAAGGGATTGATAAAAGTAGAAAAAATATCTATTTTAATCGCTTCGCTTTGACTGATCAGTTGCCGTATATTCTCATCCACGATGGTATCAATGAGTATCGGCTTAGTACCATCTTTAATGTGAGCTTCGCGGACGGCGGTTACCACCTCATGTGCTTTTTCAATAGAGTCAATGTAGGGTAAAGTAATACGCTCAAAAACAATATCCGCAAATTGAGCCAGTAAACTGTTACCCAGAGCTTCTGCTGTAATACCTGTACCATCGGAAATAAAGAATGCCGTTCGTTTCATATATTGTTTCAATCCTCTTCTGGCACGACTATACCAAATGAGTCATATACCCCGACAGTCTGAACCATTGATAATTGCGTTAACGCACGAAAGAGAGCTCACAAAAAAAACAAATACCGGGCAGTTGTTACTGCAGTTACCCGTATGGGTATCGCGAAGAGTCATATGGAAAAGAACGCTACCGGACCCGTGGTTGCTAAAACTGATTGAAAACCAAAGGGTTGCTATTTTATACCCTGACTTGCCCAATGTGGCGGATCAACTCACTTCGGAGCGAGTAGATAATGGCCAAGAGATTCAGAGCTTTGACCATTTCATCGTTATCGATAGCACATGGCAAGAAGCTCGTAAAATAATGAACCGTAGCGCTTATCTGCAAAAATTGCCTAGAGTGGCACTACCAGAAAGCGAGCCATCTAAGTTTCATCTTCGTCGTAACCAAGTTGAGGGTGGGTTATGCACGGTGGAAGCGGCGATTAGTTTGATGCGGTGTGCACAGTGTGATCAGCATGCAGATCATTTAGAAATTTTATTTAACGATTTTATCAATCAAACGTCATGTTAGTCTGTTAGGTTGCTGAGCATTAAAATGTTGTTAATGATAGCTTCGGGCTGGTTGGGGTTAGCCGATTTGCTTGTGTAATTTTTCTATTTCGCAGCAAATTGCAGTATCCTATGTTCTCTATATACGTGCGCATCCTTAAAATAAGAGCACGCTTTTCGGTAGTAGGAGAGAAAGCTTTGCAAGATTATGTTTTGCGTCTAGATCAGGTTGGAATGTCTGATGTAGAAAAAGTGGGCGGTAAAAATGCATCGCTTGGTGAAATGATCAGCCAGTTAAGTACGGCAGGCATCAAAGTACCGGGCGGATATGCAACCACAGCACAAGCTTTTCGTGATTTTTTAAATGCTGGTAATCTAAAAAATAAAATTGATGATCTGCTCTCTTCTTTAGACACCGATGATGTAGTTGCCCTAGCCGAAACGGGTAAACAGATACGTCAATGGATTTTAGACAGCCAACTGCAACCCGACTTGAATGCAGCTATTGACCATGCCTACCAAGAAATGGCGTCCGGTGATGAGACCATGGCTTTTGCTGTACGTTCTTCTGCCACCGCTGAAGACTTACCTGAAGCGTCTTTTGCCGGTCAACAAGAAACCTTTCTAAACATACGTGGCCTGGCCAACATCAAGCAGGCAATTAAAGAAGTTTTTGCATCCTTGTATAACGATCGCGCTATTTCTTATCGGGTGCACCATAACTTTGAGCACAACGAAGTTGCTCTATCGGCTGGTATTCAGCGCATGGTACGTAGCGAAACGGCTGCTTCCGGTGTGATGTTTACTATGGATACAGAGTCGGGGTTTAACCACGTTGTATTCATTACAGCAGCTTACGGATTAGGTGAAACGGTCGTTCAAGGGGCGGTAAACCCTGATGAATTTTATGTCTATAAGCCAACATTAAAACAAGACGCTCCAGCTATACTTCGCCGTACCTTAGGTTCGAAAGCCATCAAAATGGTTTACCAAGAAGAAGGCTCAACAAAAAACGCAGTCTCAACAGTCAAAGTGCCCGATGCGCAACGCAATCGTTTTTGCATTAATGATAAAGATGTTCAAGCACTGGCCAAAATAGCAGTGGTGATCGAACAACATTATGGTCGACCTATGGATATCGAGTGGGCCAAAGACGGAGACGATGGTGAGCTGTATGTCGTACAAGCCCGCCCAGAAACTGTTCGTAGCCGAGATAACAGTAATGTTATGGAGCGCTATTTACTCAAAGAAAAAGGCAAGGTTCTCATTGAGGGAAGGTCGATAGGGCATCGTATTGGATCAGGGCCTGTCCGGTTGGTGTCGAGTATAAACGAAATGGAGAAAGTGCAGCCAGGCGATGTATTAGTCACTGATATGACAGATCCCGACTGGGAGCCTGTAATGAAGAGGGCATCGGCTATTGTGACAAACAGAGGCGGTCGAACCTGCCATGCAGCTATTATTGCGCGTGAACTAGGTATCCCTGCTATTGTGGGTTGCGGTGATGCTACTGAACGGTTATCTGATGGTCAGGTTATTACTGTATCTTGTGCTGAAGGGGATACAGGAAGAGCATACGAAGGGGCGCTTAACTTTGAGCATCAAACCAATAGTGTTGACTCAATGCCTTCTATTCCGTTTCAGATTATGATGAATGTTGGTAACCCCGACCGTGCTTTTGATTTCCAATCACTGCCCAATGCTGGTGTGGGGCTGGCGCGTTTAGAGTTTATTATTAACCGTATGATCGGTGTGCACCCTAAAGCGTTACTAAATATTGATGATCAGCCGCCCGCTATTCGTACGATTATTGAGCGTCGCAGTGCAGGATATGCAGGCCCAATCGATTTTTATGTAGAAAAATTAGTGGAAGGTATCGCTACGCTTGCTGCGGCCTTTTACCCAAAAAAAGTCATTGTCCGGATGTCGGACTTCAAATCTAATGAATATGGCCATCTTATAGGCGGAGATCAATACGAGCCTCATGAAGAAAACCCTATGCTGGGTTTTCGTGGTGCCGCACGTTATATCAGTGACTCTTTTAAAGATTGTTTTGATTTAGAGTGCCGAGCATTAAAGAAAGTACGTGATGAGATGAAGCTCACAAACGTTGAAATTATGGTGCCGTTTGTTCGTACTGTCGGTGAGGCTAAGCAGGTAAGTGAAATGCTAGCTGCCAATGGACTAGTCAGAGGTGAGAACGGATTACGCTTGATAATGATGTGTGAGATCCCCTCAAATGCTTTATTAGCTGACCAGTTTTTACAGTTTTTTGATGGTTTTTCAATTGGCTCAAATGATCTCACCCAACTGACATTAGGTTTGGATCGCGACTCGGGTGTTATTGCTCACTTATTTGACGAGCGTAACGAGGCCGTTAAAATGCTGTTGAGCATGGCTATTAAAGCATGCAAGGGACAAGGTAAATACATTGGTATTTGTGGGCAAGGCCCCTCTGACCATCCGGATCTAGCTCGTTGGTTAATGGAGCAGGGCATCGACAGCGTTTCACTTAATCCCGATACTGTTTTAGATACGTGGTTTTACTTAGCTGGCCAAAAACAGTAAAAAGCGTTGCACACTGTCCTGCAGTACAATTGAGCAGCATAAGTTGATCAATCATAATTGAGCAATGTAATAACACCATGGGCGCGACATGAATGACGCACTAAAAGGCATATCGATATTAGCTGTAACGGCAGTTTCTGTTGGCTGGATGCTTAACAGCGATAATAATTTTGAAATTGCTTTTTTAAAAGATGAACCGAGCGCGCAACAAGAAGCTATTGCTTTGCAAGATGCCATATTGCAAGGCGATGACCCCACACAAGTACAAAGCCCCACAGCAGCGGGCAACGGTCAAAGTCCAATGCCGTCGACTGGGTGTTTTCATGGGTTTGTTTCTACCCAGCAAGGCTCATCTGTTGAGCTGCATGAGGCACCTTACGTGGGCGTAGTACATGATAATGAACACATTTATATGCGTTTAACAGGCCAGCCCATTTACCTCAAAATGCCGCGTGATGATTACAGTGAAGCGGTTGTGCAAGAAGCGATGCCAGTAACGGCCGCTAGCGCCCTTGCCGATATCAAATCACCTATTGATGAATGCCAAGAAGCGCATGTTGTATTGCGCAACCTTGTTACGTTTTAACGGCTACTATATTTTCGCTTAATGCTTGTCGAGTTTGTCATTCATTCAATTAATATGATTTCAGATGACCCAAACGTAAAAAGGGATGCTTGTGAGCATCCCTTTTTGGTCAATAGAACCGGTTAATTTTTAGAACTGGTTCATCGTATTGTCTTTACCGGACGCTTTCAGTGCGGCATCACCAGAGAAGTACTCTTTGTGATCATCACCCATGTCAGAACCAGCCATGTTTTGGTGCTTAACGCAGGCGATACCTTGACGGATCTCTTTACGTTGTACGCCAGCGACATAACCCAACATGCCCATTTCGCCGAAGTACTCTTTAGCCAAGTTGTCAGTCGACAAGGCAGCGGTGTGGTACGTAGGCAATGTGATTAAGTGGTGGAAAATACCGGCTTCACGTGCCGCGTCCGCTTGGAACGTCTGGATACGCTTGTCAGCTTCGATTGCCAACTCAGTCTCATCGTACTTAACGTCCATCAAACCAGCACGATCGTAAGCAGAAACATCCTTACCTTCTTCAACCATCGCATCAAATACTTGCTGACGGAAGTTCAACGTCCAGTTGAACGAAGGTGAGTTGTTGTAAACCAGCTTAGCGTTAGGAACCACTTCACGGATACGGTTAACCATGCCGCCAATTTGACCCACGTGAGGCTTCTCAGTCTCGATCCATAACAAGTCAGCACCGTTTTGTAGAGATGTGATGCAGTCAAGTACGCAACGGTCTTCGCCAGAACCTTTCTTGAACTGGAACAAACCAGATGCTAAACGCTTAGGCTTGAGTAGTTTACCGTTGGCTTTAACCACCACGTCACCGTTGTTGATGTCATCAGCACTTTCAACGTAATCGCCGTCTAGGAAGGCGTTATACAAATCGCCTAGGTCGCCTGGCTCGTTCGTTACAGCGATCTGTTTTGTTAAGCCCGCACCCAATGAGTCAGTACGTGCCACGATAACACCGTCATCAACACCTAGCTCAAGGAATGCGTAACGAACCGCACGGATCTTAGCAAGGAAGTCTGCATGAGGCACCGTTACTTTACCGTCTTGGTGGCCACACTGCTTCTCGTCAGATACTTGGTTCTCGATTTGGATACAGCAAGCACCGGCTTCGATCATCTTCTTAGCGAGAAGGTAAGTGGCTTCTTCGTTACCAAAACCTGCATCGATATCAGCAATGATAGGAACAACGTGTGTTTGGAAACCATCGATTTGAGCTTGTACGGCTTTTTCAGCGGCGCTGTCACCGGCGTCACGAGCGGCGTCTAACTGACGGAATAGGCCGCCTAGTTCACGAGCATCAGCTTGACGCAAGAAGGTGTAAAGCTCTTCGATGAGTGATGCAACCGAGGTTTTCTCGTGCATAGATTGGTCAGGTAAAGGACCGAACTCAGAGCGCAGAGCCGCTACCATCCAACCAGACAGGTACAAGTAGCGACGATCAGTGCTATTAAAGTGCTTCTTAATAGAGATCATTTTCTGTTGGCCGATAAACCCGTGCCAGCAGCCAAGAGATTGCGTGTACTGAGATGAGTCGGCATCGTAACGAGCCATGTCATCGCGCATGATTTTAGCGGTGTACTTAGCGATATCCAAACCTGTTTTGAACTGGTTTTGAGCGCGCATACGAGCGGCATATTCAGGGTTGATGGCTTCCCACGCGGCGCCTTGTTGAGCGCGGAGTGTTGCGATTGCATCGATATCATTTGTGAAATTTGACATGGTTAGTCCTTCGCTATGTTACAAAATAGGAACTGGAATTTTGGTTAGTGTATTAACCAATTAATAACAGTTGCTTTCATTTCTACTTGTATAGGCTAAACCGTTTATGAAGAGCGACGGTAATAGCCAAAAACCTTTACACTACATTGAATATCAAAGTGCGTATTTACGGGGAGTAAATAAGCTCCTTACCTTGGATGATCTAAATAATCGGTGTATTCCGGATTAGAGTCAAAAGAAAATTGTGCATAGCAACAAAGAGGTAATTTTAATGAGAAACAATGATTTAACTTTTTGTAAATAAACTACAAGCCAATAATTGTTATCTATAACGTGAAAACCAGTCATAGTGGGTGTTTAAAGCCCTTATGCTTTAGTCGTTTCTACAATAGTCGTATGAGCAAAATAATCAATTTACATGAGTTGAAAGTTATTAAAACTAGCTTTTTTATAGCGAATAAATCTTAGATGCTTATGCCGCTTAAAACGATAAAATCCATGTATATCAGTAAGATATATACTATTGTCTAAAATGTCGAGGAGCTTTCTTAGGGGAATAGGATAGGTACTAAGGTAGTATGTTTTTATGCCATAAGCAGAGTGTTTTTAAAATTTACTAATTGATTTTCTGTAAGTGAAAATTAGATTTTTAGCATAAGCTAAGGCTCTTTAACTTAGCTTATGCTGACTATTTTTTATAAGGTTAAAAGCTTTAGTGAAAGATTGTGCTATGCAAAAATGCTATTTAGTTAATGTTAAAGGGTCTAAGATTTCTTCTAATTTGGCTAATGGCAAGTCGGTATTTTCGTGTGCCACTTCTATAATGGGGCGGCGCTCTTTATAAGCTTTTTTCGCTATTTCGGCCGCCTTCTCATACCCAATGATGGGGTTTAATGCGGTCACTAATATAGGATTTTTAGCTAAAGCCTCTTTTAGGTTTTCGTTGTTAACGACAAAGGTGGCGATAGCTTTATCGGCTAATATGCGGCTGGTGTTTCCTAGCAAGTGTATGCTTTCGAGCAAGTTACTGGCAATGACAGGTAGCATTACGTTGAGTTCAAAATTACCAGACTGTCCCGCGATTGTTATCGTTGTGTCGTTGCCAATTACTTGCGCTGAAACCATAGCGGCGGCTTCTGGTATGACAGGGTTAACCTTGCCGGGCATAATTGATGATCCAGGTTGCAATGCTTCAAGCTCAATTTCCCCTAGTCCTGCGAGCGGCCCTGAATTCATCCAGCGTAAATCATTGGCTATTTTAAGGATGCTGACAGCCAGTGTTTTTAACTGTCCTGACACGGCGACAGCGGTATCTTGTGAGCTAATGGCTGCAAAAAAGTTGTCAGCAGGTTTAAACGTTAATCCGGTTTCTTTCGATAAAGCCGTTGTAAAGTGCTCAGGGAATTTAGGGTGAGCATTTATCCCCGTGCCGACGGCTGTCCCTCCTTGAGCTAGTTTGGTTAAACCAGATGCTAAGAAGGATATCTGATCGATATTCTGATCTATTTGTGTTGCCCAAGCGCTCATGCTTTGACTCATACGAATCGGCATGGCGTCCATTAAATGAGTTCTTCCTGTTTTTACATAGTGATCGACTTGGCTGGCTTTCATTTTTATAACTTGCGAAAGGTGCTCAAGGGCAGGCAGTAAATGGTTGGATATCTCAAGCGCTGCGCTGACATGAATGGCTGTAGGGATTACATCATTACTGCTCTGACCTGCGTTAACGTGATCATTTGGTTTCACTTCACAACCAGCTTGAAGCGAGGCAAGAGTAGCGATCACTTCATTGGCATTCATGTTTGTACTGGTGCCGGACCCTGTTTGGTAGATATCCACGGGGAAATGATGCATTAGATCCGGTTTGGCTAATAGGTTGTGCGCAACGTGAATGATTGCATCGCCTATTACAGGGTTGATTTGATCGAGCTCTTTATTTGCGGCCGCCGCAGCCGCTTTAACCAAAATTAGCGCTCGTATAAAAGGCTCGGGCATTGGTTGGCCGCTAATAGGGAAGTTTTCAACGGCTCGTTGTGTTTGTGCAGCATATAAGGCATCAGATGGTACATTGAGTTCGCCCATACTGTCGTGTTCAACGCGCGTGGATGACATTGTTAGCTCCTTATGAATGAAATGATCTGCTGTTTATTAACAGACAATAAAAAGAAACTAAGGTTTGGTTTTAATGGTTGGGATTAGGTGTCTTTAAATCTATGAGTGATGGCGTTTATGTAACACGACCTGAAAAAATGCTGATTCAGAAGCCTGCTAGGTCGGCTTCTGAATCAGAGCAAGGTAGGGCGGTAAGGTTTAAAAGCTGATTAGAGCAGATAAACCGGCGCTTACGTTTTCTTGTTGGCTATCACCTGAGCGATAGCTTAAACGCCCTTGCAGCGCCACCTTGTCGCTTAACTTCCAACTGGCGCCTGTTTCGATCAGCCCATAAGATTTATCGGTTTTTTGGGTAGGTGTAGAAAACTGATTGTTTTCATAATCGACAAGTGCCAGCACTAGCGCATCATCATCTTCATTGGTTCGATAATGCCAAGTGATGTCCAAATAGGGAGAAAAGTTGCTATTAATGTCGTTTATTGCGGCAAAGTGCCAACCAGCATACAAGAGTGTGCTTTGCTGTGAGTGGTCATCAATCATCAGGCTGGTCGATGTCGTGCCGTCTGAGCTTTTTTCCTTTAAGCTATCAAAGGATACATATTGGTAGCGGGCCCCTAATATCGGGCCATGCTCTAGTGCTTTATAGCTCGTGTAATAATTTAATTCGCCTTGGAAATTGAACGATAAACTATCAGCATCGCTATGCATGGTGCGGGTCGCACTCAGTAGATCCACCTGACGATCTAGGTCAGTTTTGCCTGCCGTTACCATCATAGAGGTGTTTATGTGTAATTGGTCATACTCTCTGTGGTGGAAAAGGCTGAGCCCCACGCTTTGGTAATCCACATCGCCACTGGAGTTTTCAAGATTAGCTTCATTCAAATGGATGGCAAAGCCTGTAGCGGACGTTTCGTTGGTTGGGATTAATATGCCGGCTGAAAACCGTAAAGGAACCTTGTCATAAGGGTCTGAGCTACTGATGTTGGCATCAATCCATAAGTTATCGGCGTTCTCTGCAATGTGAATATTCCTCAGCATGGTATGTAAATTCTGCTGAACAGTAGCACTTTCATTAATTGTTAGTTGATTAGCGGCATTGGCCAAGGCCGATCCATTAAGCATGCTGTATACATAATCGCTGATCAATTGATGGCCAGCGACAGTGGGGTGTGCAAAATCGGCAAAGGCATACAGCCATTCATCACCGGCAGTATAAGTTTCGCCTTCGATGCAAAATAGAGCTGATTCAACCGTGGGGCACAACGCCGTGGTTGTATTGAGCAATCCATACTGCGTTGGATTAGCTTGCAGCTCAGTGAACAGTCGATCAATATCCATCGGGATAACGGTAACCCCAGATGCTGCGGCTTGGGTGAAAAGTTGCTGATTATATGACTTGGTGAGCGTCGAGATTTGCACGATTTGTTCAGCGCTTAAGCTGCTAGCAGTGGGTGTATTAGTTATATCTGGGATGCTTGGTAGTAAAATATACTGAGCACCTGCGCCTTCTAGCCTAGTGATGGCTCCCATGTTATTGGCGACCATGCCGCCTAAATAAGCGGGAACATCGGCCGCTGCCACATTACCTTCTAACATCCATAGAAAATCATTGCCACCAGCCCATAAAGAGTACAAAGCGTTGTGGTCTGCCTGACCATTTACACTGCCTAAATAGGTATCGACTTGATCAACTAGAGACATCGCAGTGGTAAATGAGTAGCCTTCTCCTTGTATGCGAGCACCGCCTTGAGCGTAGTTATTCCCACCTTGGTTAACCGGGGAGGCATTAAACCCATATCGTTCTGCGATGTTTTCGGCCCAAACGTTTCCAGGCGAAGTAGTAAACTTGCCTTCTCCCGTATAATTTGGGCTGGTTGAGAGTAAAAAAGGTAAGTAGGTACCCGAATCGGAGAGGCTATCGCCAAAAAAAAACATGTCGCTGTAATCCGCCGCTGCTGTCTGTACAGACAATGCAGCGACAAGACAACAAACCTTATCCATGGTCTTCATCATTCATCCTTAAACTGTGTTATTAAAATAATTAGCGGATTTTCTCTATTTAATGAATTAATTAAATAAAGAGTCTCCTTGTTGGTCGATTAGCAACTTAGCCTTACGAAAGGTTTCTTGTTGGCATAGCGCCTCACTGGGAAATTGGTCGGCACGGATAAAGTTATGTGATAACTCATCTTTGGTGACGGTTCCGTTTATTCTGTATTGGCCATTTTCTGATAACGGTTGAGCCGTAATGACATATCCTTTGTATTGTTCTGTTTGGTAATTTTTTTCTCTACTTTCTTTAGTTGAAAACAATGAAGTAAGGATATTAATTATTGACATGATTTTATGACTATTTCGGTCGTTTAAAGCTGCAAACTATAAAGGTTTTTTAAAAAGGTTTGAAGTTTTAATGCAATGCAAAATTTTCTGCTATTCTTTAGTTAAGCTTATATTCAGATTATGGTTCATGGATGGCAACTAAAGACTATAAAGTTTCATTTTGGAACAGCGTAGCGCTGATGGCGCTTGGGGGTATATTTGCATTTGAGGCAGCAAAAGCGTCTGATAATAATGACAAATACCTAACTCCTGTTACATTGCAACTGCAGTGGTATCATCAATTTCAATTTGCAGGTTATTACGCCGCGCTACACAAAGGTTTTTATGAGGCTGCAGGGCTAGATGTCACCATCAAAGATGGGGGCTACGACGCTAAAGGGAATGCAATTATACCTGAAGCTGAGGTGGTTTTTAATCGAGCTCAATTTGGTATAACGCGAACTGATTTGCTCATAAATCATAGCCAGGGCCTTCCTGTTGCTGTGATTGCCAACGTAATGCAACACTCTCCCTATGTATTCATGACGCTAAAGGACTACGGTTTCTCTAGTCTAGAGGAGATAGGTCTTAATCGACCGGTCACGTTAAATTTGCCTTCGGTCAGCGATGGACGCAATGATGCTGAAGCTATGGCTGCTTTGAAAGTCGCTCATGTTGAGCCTGCTTGGTTGAATAATCGTTTTCCTACGTGGAAGATAGAGGATTTACTCAATGGCACAACAGAACTAATGCCAGCCTATGTGACAGATGGTCCATTTTTTGTTGAGAAAGAAGGGCGCACTCCGTTGATTATTAGCCCTGAAGATTATGGGATCGACTTTTACGGAGACCTCATTTTCACCAGTGTTAAAATGATCGAGCAGCAGCCAGACATTGTTAAATCATTTCGCGATGCTAGCCTACAAGGGTGGAAATACGCTCTTGAACATCCAGCAGAAATTGTATCGCTTATCCATAAAGAATATCGTACGCGTAACGAGCATTATGACCTTGAGTTTTTAATCTATGAGTCTGCTGAAATTAAGAAGTTAATTAACCCTGATGTCATTGAAGTGGGTTACATGAATCCACTTCGATGGGAAAAAATTGCGAAAACCTATCAATCCCTAGGCCTAATTCGCGAATATGATATCGAATCGCTCCTTTATATCCCTCCCGCAAACCATCCTTTATCCGGCTATATTAAGTGGGTAAAGCTCCTAGTTTTACCACTTATTATTAGTTTGATTATAAGTGCGTATTTATACTCGCTAACACGCCGATTAAGGAAAGAAATAGCACGCCGGCGAGAGGCGGAAGCGACGCTGAAGATTCAAGCCGAGCGTGATGCGTTAACGGGTTTGGATAACCGCTATGCTTTTCAGCGGAACTTTTCTCATGAATTTGAAAGAGCTCGTCGTTATAAACAACCTTTTTCGTTAGTAATGATAGATATCGACTTTTTTAAAGAAATTAATGACAAATTTGGTCATCTTGCCGGTGATGAAGTGCTCAAATCGTTAGCTAACGTAACCAGTGGCTTGCTCCGAGGGAGTGATCAGATGGCTCGTTATGGTGGGGAAGAGTTTGTTATTTTATTGCCCAATACCTTGGAATCGGAAGCCATGGCGTTAGCCGAAAGAATACTACGTGCCAACCAAAGCAATTGTGTTTTGGTTGATGGGCATTCGCTGCAATACACGATTAGCTTAGGTGTCACAGAACTCAGTGATGAGGATCAATCTATAAACGACTTGTTTAAGCGTAGCGATCAACTGCTTTATGAGGCAAAAGATGCAGGCCGTAATTGCATCAGGCGGTATGTGGGAAAGTTCGTACTGCAATAAATCGTCAGCTTGATGATGAAGCTGACGATTAGGGTTTACACTATTTACTCACCACTCTCTGTTGAACCAGAATCCAGTGCTGGCAGAGAAAAATGCGCAATAATCAGCTCAGAAGGAGACAGCTCCGCTGCCTCAGCCGCTTGCTCTAAACATTTCAAAGCATCTTTGGTTAGATTAATTGGGCTATCTGCCTTGTATGAACGCGCGGCTACGATAGCTTCTTGAAACCGTTTTTTGTTGTCTGCAGTTAACCATTCATCGGCCCATTCTCTTATGTCCTGCACGGATGAAGTGCACTTGCGCCAATCTTTTAAAGCTTTTAAGTTTTTCTTGGCGGCCTTTTCATTAGTTTGATCAAACGGAAAGCTGTCCTCGCGAGCGATTTGAACCTCTATCCATTGAACTGCCATGGCTACATCGCTCTTTTTGATTTTCATAATTATCCTTGAACCGTCTGTAATTGGAAACAAGCAGATTTTGTCAAAAACACTATAACATTGATGTGAATTTTTTATGAAGATTTGGATGAGCTTATTTTATGCCGTTTAGCGGTTCTCACGACGAGAGATAGCTAAAAGCAGTAAGTCGAGCCAGCGTGCCGGTAATAGGCGTTTTAAGTAGCCGAACAAATAAGTAGGGAAAGTAACATAGTATCGTATTTTAGGTCGCTTGCTGGTTAAGATATGTTCTACTTTCTGTAAAACAGCCTCTGGGCCTAGTGTAAAAGGCGCATCTTTGTCGCTGGCACTCGCCAATCGCTTTTCTACTTGCTCGTAAATGGTTTGGTGGGGGCTGCCCTGAGTTTTAATATTCGTTTTAAATTTTGCGAATGCATTAACGCGAAACTGACTAGTAATTGGGCCAGGTTCAATCAAGGATATGTAGACGCCAGAGCCGTCTAGTTCTTGACGAAGAGTATCAGTGAGCCCCTCAAGTGCAAACTTACTGGCGTTATAGGCCCCACGGTACTGCATCGCTACTAAGCCTAATACAGAGCTATTGTGGATGATGCGGCCATAACCTTGCTTGCGCATGATAGGTATCACAAGATTGGTTAACTCATGCCAGCCGAATACATTGGTTTCAAATTGCTGGCGGAGTACATCCCGAGATAAATCCTCAACGGCCCCAGGTTGACCGTATGCGCCATTATTAAACAAAGCGTAGAGGTACCCATTAGTTTGTTCAAGCACCCAAGTAACCGCCTGCTGAATAGACTCAGATGAGTCTAAATCCAGCTCACAAGCTTGTAAGCCGTAGGAGCGCAAGGCCATCACATCTTCGCTATTGCGGGCGGTCGCATAAACCGCATAGCCTTTTTCATGCAACGCAAGTGCAACATGCTTGCCTATTCCCGACGAGCAACCGGTAATTAAAATAGATTGGCTGGCAGGAGAAGTGGGAGTGTCAATGGAAGACATGTTAGCCTTAAAAATTGATAAGTTGGGCTACAAAATTAACACAGCTGTATAGCATATAGAATATTAGCTCGACCCAGATCGGTTTGATTTTGTTATGATTATTAAAAATTTATATCTGAAGGCATAGTTGATGCGTTGCGTTCCTTTTTTACTAGTTAGTTTGCTCTCATTTCCAGTAGCCACTATGGCCGCTTCTTATGAGGGAGCCGAGTCGGTGCCTTTATTTCATCCTTTGTGCTTTGAGCCTTTGATGGCACAAGAAGATGACGGTGGAGCTTACGACATGGCGGCTTGTGCTGAAGAGTTTAAAGATATACCGGTTAAACGCACTCCTGATGGTGGTTTATATGCAAAACGCCCAGCCCGGGAAGACGAGTCGGCACTAACGGCAGGCTATGTGGTGTATGAGCCAATTGGTACACTGGACGAGGCCCTTGAACTTGTTCTGTACCATGATAAGCAACCCGAAAAAGCAATACATGCGCGTGTACTCGTCATGGCCAGGTTACCTGGGTTTTCTCCGTTATATAGGGAATACATCACAAGCATTGATGAAGCCGGCATGCGATGTAATGGAAGCATCCAAGGGGCTCGCCTAATTTCTGAAGCTATTTTAGAAGTCGATCTCAACGTTAATTCGGCAACGTTAATGAAGTTGGCTGCTCCCGAATTGCCTTTAGGCAAAGCAGGCCAAGCCAGTGATGATATTGCTAGCCTGAGTCTCAAACCCAAAGACCAGTTGGATAATAACGAGTCTCACTGCATCGGTACCGTTACCAAAACATACAACCTCATCGATAGCAGAGAAGCCCTTAAAAGCCTATCGTTTATTACGGGCCTCAAACCGACGGCTGCTAACCCTTATCAAGCATGCTTCGATGGCTTATTAGATGAGTTTATCAAACCGCCAGGCACCTTGGACTTGCAAGAGTTTGATTTATTTAAACAGCTCTTTGTAACTACATGCGGCATCAAATAAAACAAAGAGTTATCTTGCTTATTTATGAAAATACTTCACACATCTGATTGGCATCTCGGGAGACAGTTTCACAACGTCTCCTTGCTCGATGATCAGCGTCATGTATTACAGCAAATAGTTGATTATGCCGTTAGTTCGGGCGTTGATGTTGTGATCATCGCCGGGGATATTTACGATCGTTCTGTCCCGCCCGCTAATGCAGTCAGTGTGATGAGTGAGCTTATAAGTCAGCTACATCAAGCCGGGATTATCGTTATTATCACCTCCGGCAATCATGATGGGGCCGAACGATTAGGGTTTGCGGCTGGAGTCATGGCATCGCAAGGTGTGCATATATTAAGTGATCTGTCTAAGTTCTGTGAGCCAATAGTGGTCAATGATGAGGTCGCTTTTTATGGTATCCCATTTGCTGACCCTGTTAGTGTCCGCCATGCTTTTGGCGTGGAGGTAAATACACATGATGAGGCCATGGCATATTTAACACAGAGGATCACCGATATTGCTGATCCTTCCTTGGCAACCGTTGTCATAGCTCATTGCTTTATAGATGGAGGGGAGCCTTCTGACTCGGAGCGGCCATTATCATTGGGCGGCGCGGATTGTGTAAGTTATCAGCACTTTATGCCTTTTTCTTACACAGCGCTGGGCCATTTACACGGGCGTCAGTATAAAGGCAGCGAGCACATACGCTATTCAGGGTCACCCCTTAAATATTCCTTCTCCGAAACAAAGCAAATCAAATCATTTACGGTGGTAGAGCTAACACCATCGTCTTTTTCGTTTGAGCAAATCCCATTAATACCCAAGCGAGACATGCGACGTTTAGAAGGTGAATTACAGCAGGTGCTGGAATCCAGTGTTAATGATAGCGCTCGTGACGATTATTTGTATGTCGCATTAACAGACACCCATGCGATTATGGATGTAATGAGTAAACTGCGGGACGTTTATCCCAATGTGCTTCATGTTGAGCGGCCAGGACTAATGAAAAGTAACGACACTCGCGCGCTCAATAAACAGCGTAAGCAACAAAGCGAAGAGCGAATGTTTAGTGACTTTTTTTCGCAAGTGATGGGTCAGCCGATGACCAAAGAGCAGCAGACCTGTTTGCATAAAACGCTCCAATCTTTACTGGAATAAGTACCACTTATACTATGACACCTATACAGCTAAGCTTTACTGCGTTTGGTCCGTTTCCTAAAAATGAAGTGATTAATTTCAAAAGCTTAGGGAAGAATCCTCTTTTTTTGATTAACGGCCCTACCGGGGCAGGTAAAACAACAATCTTAGATGCTATGTGCTTCGCGCTTTATGGCAAAACCACGGGTGATGAGCGTGGTGGTGATCAAATGCGATGTGACTTAGCAGCGGCTGATACACTGACAGAAGTTGTTTTTAGTTTTCATATAGGAAATGCCAGTTACCGGATTCGGCGTGTCCCAGATCAGCCCCGACCCAAAGCTCGTGGCGAAGGCTTTACTCAACAATCGTCGGAGGCACAACTGTGGCAGTTAGATGAACAAGGTGAGTCTCAAAAATTATTAGTTAGCAGCAAGGTTACGCAAGCCAACCATGCCATACAGCAGTTACTGGGTTTGAGTGTTGATCAATTCCGGCAGGTGATGGTTTTGCCTCAAGGCCAATTTAGAAAGTTATTAACGGCGGGGTCAGCCGAGCGCGAAAAAATCTTTAGCCAGCTTTTCCAAACGGGTATTTATGCAAAGCTTGAAGAGGCGCTAAAGCGGCAAGCTTTAGAGTTGAATCGTGAGCTAGAATCGATTAACGATTCGCGACAAGCCTTGTTAAGGCAGCATGATCTTGAGCATACATCCGCGCTAGGCGTTGCATTAGACGCTGCAGATTCGCACCGTCACCAAATGCATCTGGCTAACCTTTATGCCCAAGCAGCTTTTTCATCAGCTGAAAAGGTACTCACTAGAGCAGAACAATTAGCAGCTACTTATGCTCAACTGGATACGCTGATAACTAAAAGAGAAGCACTTAATGAGCAATCCAGCCTTATCGAACAAGATAAAATTAAGCTCAATGCTATAGAGCGGGCGAAAAGTATTGCCGCGGTTTATCAGCATCAAGTATCAGCGCAAGCATCGTTAGCGGCTATTCGAGAGCGTCTGGCAAAAGCTAAAACTCATACAGAGCAGGCGACGATTGAGTACCAGCGTGCTCAAACACGACAAGCTGACATACCCGCTTTGCAGGATCGGGTGCGTTTAACGCAGGAACAAATCCAGAAGCTAGAGCGTTATTCAGCACTGGTCAATGATTTTCAGAGTGCGCAAAGCCTTTATCAGGAATCCTCCCAGCAATTTGCGGAAGCGTCTACCCAGCGTGAACAAAAACGAGCTTCGTTAACCAGTAGCGTTGAAAGTCTTGATCAATGGGTGGCATACCAAAAGCAACAAAGTCAGTTAACAGAGGGATTGTCAGCGGCCCAGCAGCGGGTTTTTGAGTTAACAACCGCTGTAGAGTTGGCTCAGAAGAGGGATGTACTCGAAAAGCAGCGGAACGACTGCAAAGCTCGATTAGACGAATCTAGAGCCGCTGGGTTACGTTTTAAGGCCGAGTTTGATGAATGCGAAAGTGCAGCAACTCGATTAGAACGAGATTGGCACTTAGGACAAGCAGCCATACTTTCTAAATCACTCACACCAGGGGAGCCTTGCCCGGTATGTGGCAGTCAAGATCATCCATCTCCTCAGCCTTCTACTATTGAGGTTCCGACGCAGGAGCAAATAAAAGAAGCCCGTTTGCAGGTCTCTTTAAAAGATCAGAACCTCACACAGGAGAGATCCAACTATCGCTTTATAAATAAAGAGTTAGATAAATGTATTAACGATTTGTCTGAATGTGAAGAAAAGTTAAAAGATAATGCGGTGCTCAGCCTCAAAGACATTGAATCGAAATTAAGTGAAGCTGAAAAACAACACCAAGTAGGCCAACAGGCTGATATAGAGCGACGTGCAGCCGGTGAACAGATTGATAAACTGAATCAGCAAATTAATACTCTGCGTGCTGAATTAGAGTTGCTTGAGCAAGAGGTCAGTCGTTTTCGGGCTGCCAAAGAGGTGGCGGCAGCCAATGCTGGCAAGCTGTCCGCTGATTTACCTGAGGAATACCGGGATTCTTCTGTGGTTGAGCAGGCACTCGTAAACAGTAGAACCGCTTTAGCGAATGACAACAAAGCTATTGAAGATATTACAAACGCTATACAAGCCGCTTACACCTCATTGCAAAGTCAAAGTGCAGTGGAGCAGGCGGTTTCAGAAGAGCTGCCCGTTGTTGAAACCCAAGCGCTACAGGCTCGCGATGAGTTTACTCAAGCGCTAAAGGCGAGCTCATTTGATAATGAAGAAGCTTTTAAAGAAGCCTATCAAGCTATTGATTCGGCTAGCTCCCTTCAGGAGCGTTTGCTTCAATATGATAATGCGGTCACTGCGAACAACGCCGCTATTGATCAATTAAAAGAACAAATTGGATCTCAAGAACGTCCAGATATCAATCGATTATCGGATGATCTTAACAGTTATCAGCATGCCAAAACCGAAGCTAACAAGCATTGGGTTGCTGCAGATCATCAGGTATCTGACTTACTTAAAACCCAAGAACGTTTAGATGCCATTGCCTTAAAAGCGCAAGAGCTTGATAAAGCGTATGCGGTAGTTGGGACATTGAGTCAGGTTGCCAATGGGCAAACATCCAGCCGAGTTAGCTTGCAGCGATTTGTACTCAGTGTGCTGTTGGATGATGTATTACTCGAAGCCAGCCATCGTTTATTGTTAATGAGTAAAGGGCGGTACAACCTGCTTCGCAAAGAAGAGCGCTCAGCAGGTAATGTTGCTTCTGGTCTTGATTTAGAAGTAGAAGACACCTATTCAGGACGAGTACGCGCCGTTGAAACCCTATCGGGTGGCGAAGGGTTTATGGCTGCCTTGGCGTTGGCATTAGGTTTATCGGAGGTCGTGCAGGCTTATGCAGGGGGCATTCGATTAGATGTACTCTTTATTGATGAAGGTTTTGGTAGCTTAGATCCGGAATCGTTAGATTTAGCGATTCAAACCCTAATGGATTTACAACAAGGCGGCCGGATGATCGGAATTATTTCCCATGTTGCCGAGCTTAAAGAGCAAATGCCTTTGCGCATTGATATAGAAACCAGCAGGCTAGGCAGCCGTATAGCAATGGCTGATCTGTAATGCTTTTAGGTAAAAATTGTCTGTTTTTTGCCGCTTTTTAGCGCAAATTTAAGGTCTGTGCGCTATTAATGATCAACTAAATTGAGTTAGCAATAGTGGATTTTGTCTAAATATGTATGCTGTTTTACTCGATCTTGATAAGCGAGCGGGGTAGCGCTTACCAGTTTTTTGAATTCTTTTAGAAAATGAGACTGGTCGGTAAAACCTAAATCACAAGCCATATCAGAGAAGGTGATTTCTTTATGGTTGATGGCGTAAACGGCGGATTGGCAGCGTACAATTCGGCAAAACACTTTGGGCGAAAAACCTAAGTCCGATAAGAATTGACGCTGAATGGTTCGTGTTGTGTAGCCTGTTATCACTTCTAATTCATCAATTCGCACGTTGCCATTGTGGTCAAATATGTATTGTAAGGCGGCGATGGTTAGCGGTGAAAAATGCCGTGCTTTTTTACCGTTAAAATAGTCCTTAAATGAAGCCACTTGTGATAAAAAATCGGGCTCTCTGACTATTGCCTCAAACACTTGTTCTGCCTCGGTTGCAACACTCAAAAAACTGACATGTTGCTCTATTAAATCTTTGGCAGAAACGTCAAGCCAATCAGGCATGATCCCTGATGCAAATCGAACACCGAAATATCGATGTTTAGGAATCAACTCTATTTGCATGGCCTCCATTGGAGTTCCATATACTTCCGCTTTAGGCGAAGTTGTATCGCAGTCAAATAAGATATCAACACATCCGTCCGGTATAGCAAAAATAGGCTCTGCAGAATGTCCTGCCTCAAAACCATAATAGTGAGAAATAGTGGGGTGATCGGATCCTGCTAAACAAAATTCATCGGCCGCACTCATGACCATCCAAGGCTGTTTAGACCGAATTCTGGCTAAATGATTAACGATTGTTTGCTTAGGCATGGAGGCATCCCCAACGTTGAATATGTTGAGGCTCACAGCAAGATAGATGCCAATACACATGATTTTACCGATTCGTTTTTTTGCGCATACGCCAAGCGTCAATATGTACATGTCTACCTGGATGCATGCTTTTGCGCTCTTTTTGAGCATGTCGCAAATTTACAATACGCCTCAAATCTACCTCCCTAGGATAAAAAGCACCTGATCACTATCTAGACGTTTTCACCGCTAATGGCTGACGTTGTAAGCAAGGTAGTGGCGTATTCAATCGCTCACAAGAGTAGGGGAATGTTATGTCTGACAATACCAAAATTGATTTTATCTATCTTTCTGAGCCCGACATGATTAAAGCGGGTGTCACTGACATGCATAGCTGCGTTGATACTATGGAAGATATGTTTGCCTTGCTTCACAAAGGCGACTATCGCATGGCAGGGCCAAACAATGATTCGCATGGAGCCATGGTGACGTTTCCTGAGGAGCCTGAAATTCCTACCATGCCAAGGCATACACCAGACCGTCGTCTGATGGCAATGCCGGCTTATTTAGGGGGTGACTACAAAACATGTGGCGTTAAATGGTATGGCTCAAACATAGCTAATCGTGAAAAAGGCCTGCCACGCTCTATTTTGATGTTTACCCTCAATGATGCTGATACAGGGGCGCCTTTGGCTCATATGTCTGCAAATTTGTTGTCGGCATACCGTACTGGCGCAGTCCCAGGTGTTGGCGCTCGTCATTTGGCACGTAAAGATTCAAAGGTTGTGGGTCTGTTGGGGCCAGGCGTCATGGGTAAAACCTCCATTGCTGCTTTTATGGCTGCCTGCCCTGATATTGATACGCTAAAAGTTAAAGGCCGTGGGCAAAAAAGTTTAGATAGTTTTCTTACGTGGGTTAACCAAACCTTTCCTCAAATCACTAATGTGCAGGTTGTTGATACGTTAGAAGATGTTGTACGGGATGCTGACATAGTGACCTACTGCAACTCAGGCGAAACCGGAGACGTGTCCACATACCCTATTGTGAAACGGGAGTGGGTAAAACCGGGCGCTTATATATCTATGCCTGCTTATTGCCGATTCGATGCCGATCTTGAAAAAGACGATGTTCGAAAAGTCATGGACAACATTGGTCTTTATGAAGCTTGGTATGAAGAGGCGCCTAAGCCCAGCCATATGTACATCCCTATTATCGGTTGCCGCTTTATGGACATGATTGACGAAGGGCTCATGAGTAAAGATCAGCTTGAAGATCTAGGTGCGATCGCGGCAGGTGAAGCGCCAGGGCGAAAAAATGATGAAGAAATTATCGTGCTATCTGTCGGTGGCTTACCAACAGAAGATGTCGCTTGGGCAACAAAAATCTACCAAAACGCAATCAAGCAAGACATTGGAGTGAAGTTGAATTTGTGGGATACCCCCGCGCTCCGTTGATGCCCCATAGCAGGTAACGATCATTAAGCGATGCAGTTTGGCATCGCTAGTCCAATTCATAGGAAAAGTCATGAGCAATATTATCAAAGTTAAGACCGGTTCTCCGTTTGAGGATATGGGTAGCTATTCACGGTTAGTCGCTGTTGATGATTGGATTTATGTATCTAATACGGCAGGCCGTAACCCAGATACAAAAGAAATCAATGAGAACATCATTCAGCAAACCAACCAAGTGTTTTCAAATATTGAGCGAGCACTTGCCAGTGTTGATTCCAGCCTAGCTGATGTTGTTATGTCGCGCGTGTTTATTCAAAACCCAGATGATACAGCGACTGTAATGGAAGTGGTTGGTAGTAAGTTTCGTGGTATTGACCCTGCTACTACTGTTACTTGCCCTCCTTTAGGATCAACGATTTACAAAGTTGAATTGGAGGTGACAGCTTATCGTAACGCATCAAAGCGGTCTGTTACTCGTATTAATCTAGCCTCAACATAATCGATAGGATACGCATTATGACTAGCAAGCTTATCCCTATA
The DNA here is from genome assembly GCF_001922575.1 of Neptunomonas phycophila. Classification (NCBI taxonomy): domain Bacteria; kingdom Pseudomonadati; phylum Pseudomonadota; class Gammaproteobacteria; order Oceanospirillales; family Oceanospirillaceae; genus Neptunomonas; species Neptunomonas phycophila. Next base: position 1,519,682 of record NZ_MRCI01000001.1, read on the forward strand.
TCGACGCAAACAGCGATACCCCAATCCACATCAGTTGTCATTATTGGCGGAGGAATTGTCGGAGTCTCTGCTGCACTCTCTTTAGCAGAAAAAAACATTCCAGTGGTGTTGCTTGAAAAAGGGCAAATAGCGGCTGAGCAATCATCGCGAAACTTGGGCTGGATCCGTAAGACAAGTCGTCATGCTAATGATGTTCCTCTTGCTCAAGCCGCTGACCGTATATGGGCCAAGATGGCTGAGCGTGTTGGTGCTGATGTTGGTTATCGACAATCTGGCATTATGTTTTTAGCTAAAACTGATGAGCAAATGTCGATTCACGAGAGCTGGCTATCATCCATTAGTGATCTGAATCTGGGGTCTCAATTACTAAGCCCTAAAGAGATTGACAGGCATGTACCCGGCGGCAGAGGGATGTGGAAGGGGGGAGTGTATACGCCTTCGGACGGCCGAGCTGAACCGGCTATTGCGACTAGCGCATTAGCCAAAGCCGCAATGAATGCGGGGGCTATTTTGATACAAAACTGTGCTGTGCGTGATCTTTCTAGATCGGCAGGGAAAGTCAGTGGCGTCATAACAGAGCAGGGAGAAATTGAGTGCGATCAAGTGCTACTAGCGGGTGGGGCTTGGTCGAGACGCTTTTTGGGCAATATGGGTGTTTCTTTACCAACCCTACCTGTTGTTGCATCAGTGTTGCGCACCAAACCGATGGAAGGCCCCACTGAAATAGCAGTTGGTGGACCCGATTTCTCTTTTCGTAAGCATAAGGATGGTGGGTTCATCATTATGCAACGCGGTAAAGTTGATGCGCCGATTACGTTAGACCACCTCAAAATAGGCCTGCAGTTTAAAGACCAACTGAGATTTGGAAAAGACGCACTTAACATTTCATTGGGAACTCCCTTCTTTAAAGATCTGATAATGCCAAGGCGCTGGTCAGCAAATAAGCCAACACCGTTTGAGGCAGAGCGGGTTAAAAATCCCGCAATTAATCATCAACTTTTACAAGATGCGCTCCAAAACACGCATCAAGCATGGCCTCAGTTTGAGCAAGCTGAAATAGAAGAATCTTGGGCAGGACTGATCGATGTGACGCCCGACTCCACTCCTGTAATTGATCGTGTCAAAGCAATACCAGGCTTAACTGTTGCGACCGGGTTTTCTGGTCACGGTTTTGGTACAGGGCCAGCCGCTGGGCAGCTAGCGGCGGACATTGTTTTGAACGATACCTTACTGGTTAATCCCGACCCTTACCGGTTCGATCGTTTTTAAACTGATAACACTGTTATTCCATAAGGAGCATAACAATGAGCTACATATCAACGACTGAAAGTTTAAAAATGGCGAGTTCACCCGTCATTGCAAGCAATAGTAAAAAAATGGGCTTACTAACAATGATGGCGATCTGTATAGGTCTCGTTATTGTGCAAGGGGCTATGATATCCGCTATGCAAGGTATTGGCATGGGAGGAATGACCTTTGTCTTTGCCATGATTGCCGCGCTAATTATTTCGCAATTCAATGCAATGAGCTTTGCAGAACTGTCGCTTATGTTTCCTCAAGAGGGGACATTGGCGACCTATACGCAAAAAGCTATCGGTCACTTTCCTGCCATTGTTTCTGTGTTTGCTGGCTATGTGATTGTTGCGAGCTTAGCGGTGCCTGTGGAGATGTTTTTAGTCGACGCAATGTTGGCAGAGCTGCTCCCAGGCGTTTTCCCTGAAAAATTAGTCCCCATACTTATTTTAATTGCACTAACTGTGACCAATTTGGTAGGTAAGAATGTGTTCTCTAAAGTCCAGAATTTCATTGCATTTATACTTGTAAGTGTAATGATTTTGTTAGGATTAATGGCGATAACGGGTGCTGATAAACCGCACCCTGTTATAACTGGTACGCCAGTAGATTGGGGATTTGGCGGGGTGATAGATGGCAGTTTTATTGGGCTGATAGCCTTGGCTATGTGGTTGTTTGTTGGCTCCGAATACATATGCCCAATGATCAATGAGGTAAAAGACCCTGTTAAAAATATCCCACGTGCCATGCAAATGTCATTGTTTGCCATTTTTGGGATATTTCTAGCATTCGTGTTTGGCGCTAGCTTATATATGGACACGGAGACGCTTCTGACTGCGCCAATACCATACCTTAACTATGCTAATGCGGTATTTGGTCAGGCGGGTTTATTTATCGCTACAGTAATGGCTTTGGCCGCCACCTGCAGTACGGTAAATACTATATTGGCAGCCTTACCTTCAATGCTGCATGGCATGGCCGAGCAAAAGCAGGCCTTTCCACAGCTTAAATCGCTCAATCGATTTAACACGCCATGGGTTGGTATTCTGATGATGGCTGTATTTACATCAATTCCATTTATTACATTAGGCATCGACTCATTGATTGTTCTTGTTATAGCGGCAACAACCAGTTATCTGTTGGCCTATATCATTTCCCATATCGATGTGATTGTTTTGCGCCAACGACACCCCGAATTGAATCGCCCGTATCGCACACCGTTTTACCCGCTGCCGCAAATAGTTGGAATTATTGCGATGGTGTATGTCATCATCAACAATTCACCGGCGCCTGAAATGACATCCATGATATTTAGCATTGCCGGGGGGATGTTAGCTGTTGTTGGTGTGATTGCTGCGCTGTGGGTTAAGTTTTATATGAAACGCAATCTTTTTCAGCCAGATATGACATAAAGTAGGGTAGAGCTAAGGCTTAAATCCAACTCTATGAGCAGTCGTACTAAAAAATAGACGGGCAGCACGCCTGTCTATTTTTATATTTAGGCTTTGCATTCGAAGTTAGTCCTCGCTATTAAAGGCACAATGGCCTCCTTTCTCTCGTTATCTCGATTAGATTGCTATCCAAAAGTTACTATCTTAAAATGATACGTATCAAATAATACGTATTGTGTACTATATGCCTAGAAAATCTGATACCCGAGAAAAAGTCTTCGCTGCAGCTGATCAACTATTACAGCAAGGAGCAAAGCCTACCCAACAAAGTATTCGCGATCTCATTGGAACAGGAAGCATCAGCACTATCAATGCCGCCCTTAATGATTGGTGGGCAAGTTTGGCTGATAGAGTCGCTCGTAAAAATGAACACCCCGAGCTACCAGAACCTGTTCTGACTGCTGCGAACCAGCTTTGGGATCAAGCCCTTGCTTACGCTCATCATAACCTAAATCAGCAACGAGCCGAGTTGCAGCAAACACTGGGCGATATTAAAAAGCAGTCCAACGAAGAGCTTAACAACCTCAGACAGTTAGTTGATCGCCTACAAAACAGTAATGCCAACCTGCGGTCTGAATTAGATGAAGCATTTCGAGCATCAAAAGCTGAACAAGTAAGAGCGTCATCACTTGAGACTCAGGTTATTCGGCTAACGTCAGAGCGCGATGACTTGAGCCGCAAAGTGAAGCAATTGGAGCGACTATTTGATAAAGATCAGACTAACGCGTCTAAGGGAGGAGGCAAAGCTGATAGTCAGCATCAAGAAAAGATGATTGAGCTTCGCGTTGAAAACAAAGTTCTCTCCAACAAAGTCAATGAGTTAAACGACTTACTTGCCATCAAGTCTACTGAGAACGAGCAGCTAATACGACAGTTAGCCTCCCAGGAAAAAGAAGCATTACAACAGCAACATAGGCTAGAATTGGTTTTGGCGCAGCAAGACGCTCGCTATGAAGATGTGGTTAATTCCCTGAATCATTGCAGGCTTGAACTTGCTCAGGTTAAAGATAACAATTAGCACGTATGTATAATGGTCGGTCTATCAGGAAAAAACATGGATACAGTTCTACCCGTTAACGCTGATTTAGAAACTATACGAACAGCATTGCAAGAATTATCAGCGGGTGAATCTATTGCCTGCCAATCTGAGACGGTTTTCTCTAAAGCTAAGTTGTTATTGGTAAAAGAGAAAATAACGGGTGTGAGCATTCAGCTAATTGATAGCGATGGCTATGTGATACGCCAGGTGACCGGTAAGCGACGCAGCGATGTAGAGGAGGGCGAGTTTAGCGATCGACAGCAAGCTGTAATCCGTGCATTGGAAAAAGTATTAAGGCATTGTAAGCAGGAAGGTGTTCGTTTAGTAGGCTATAGTGATGAACTTGTTGCTTACCCTGCTCGGTGCAAGGATTTGAGTCAGGCCTCTGTATACGCTTTGGATGTGGATACACAGGGCGTTTATACGGGTGCTGATTCAGATTCGACGTGGGTTGAGTAATGAATTAACCTTCGCTAGTTCAAAGTGCTATAAGAGAATTAACCAAAGTATGCAAAAAGCTAAAGTTTTGTTAGTGGACGACCACGATATCGTTCGTGCAGGGTTTCAGCAATTACTGGATATGCACCCGCAAATCGAGATTATTGCTCAAGCCAATAACAGCCAAAAAGCCTTTGAAATCTACAAGTTAGCCAAGCCTGATGTGGTGATAATGGATCTATCTATGCCCAGCGATGCGGATTCTGTAGAAGCCACCACAGCCCAAGGTGGCATAGAAGCCATTAGTAAGATTATGAGCTTCGACACCAATGCTAAAGTCATTGTGTTAACGGTTTGGGAATCTAACCCTTATCCCGCTAATCTTGTTAAAGCAGGTGTTAAAGGCTACCTAACTAAGCGCTGTGCGCCTGATGAGTTAGTTCAAGCCGTATTAACCGTTTACAAAGGTGGTGAGCATTTCTCAGAAAGCATCAAAGCCATAATTAACGGCTCAGAAGGCGAAGAAAGCCCGCTGTCGCAATTAACTAAACGAGAGATGCAGATATTTGGTTTGCTAGCCAAAGGCCAGTCTGCAGCCTTTATTGCTGAGTCAATGTTTTTGAGTACTAAAACGGTTCATGCTCATCGCTCCAATATATTACGCAAGCTTAAACTTTCTAATAATTCTGAATTAGTCCACTTGGCCATTCGAGAAGGAATCGTTCAACCTTGAGGACTCAAGAAGCCGAAAACCCATTATTAGATTCTGAGTTTTTTTGGTATAGCATCCTCGAAGGTGATCAAATCATCATTGAGGTAGATTATTTTGTAGATCACGAGCTTGTTCTGCGCCGTGGTCGTCCTTATCAAGTTCTTTCTAAAATAGAAACTGATAGCTGTAATATGGCTTTTATTGTTGAGTCTGACATTACAGGCCAATTAGTTTTTATCCATCCATTCATGATCGACGATTACATTCTTAATCCGCAGCGGCCATCTATAAACTAAAACCAAATTTTTGAAGTAGGTAATCACCGTAAAGGAAACGCCGCTATAGCGTATCTTTACCGATAAATATAACTTCGTATAATGTATATTATGTTAAATTAAGTATTATCTTATTCCTATGATGTGAAGAAGACGTATGCTTTTTTAGTAAAACAGAGGTTCAGCTAATTATTCCTCTTATTCTTATCCCTTGTCTTCTTCATTGGAGCTGTAACCATCAATAGCTCGTCACTTACCGGTTTATTGCTTAATAATTCAATTTAAGCTGTTGTAATAGATTCTCTTCGTGCGCACAGGCGTTAAGATTTATTTTTTGCGGGCAAACTCCCACTCTATGCACGTAGCGCACGATGATATGTTTTGATTATATTTGAGTGTTGATTCTCTTCTGTACGAATAATACATATTTTGTATTGTTTAAATGAATGAACAGTACAACCTTATAGCTACCTGCTTTAGTGTTACTTCACCTCCTCTGCTGCTATTAATGAATGCTTGGCTCTTTCGCGGCTTGCAGAGAGGTAATCTCAAAACTGTGAGGTCATGTAGGAAAGGACATGTTTAGTTTTCGCTGGGGGAATGCATTGATATGCGTGAGCTTACTGTGAAGTACTTTGTAGGTTTTCAGAATACCAATAAGGAGAATAGTTAGCTGTACAAGCAGTCGCTTTTTAAACCCTGGTATGAGGAGGTACAGGAGCATTCTTAATTACCAGTAGTGTCTACTACTGGTAACTGGGTTAGCCCTTTGGATATAACAATGGCTGTAGGTATTTTGTGTCGAATGGTACATTAGCTTTACCGCAGGCGGATCTGACACGTACGCTCATCGCGTTGTTGATCTCTGAGAGATAATTAGCACCACCTATATACTTCCAGTATTTGTCCTCGTCATGAGCCGTTACATTGAACAGCTTTGCTTTAAATAACACGGTAAGCCCTTTTTTAAGATCACTTGCAGTATATCCTTGCATTAGGCTTCTTTTGTGTTTATCAGACACAAATTGAACCAGGTTTTCTTTCAAATAGGAGGCTTCAACGGCTTTAGTGTTTTGCAGTGCTTTATGAAGGATTATAATCAAGTTTCGTGGTACAAATGGCCAATTCATTTGCCTAAGAAGCTGTTTATACTCGTCTGTAGTCGCCTGTGATAGCTTATGATTACTGCTTTTATCAGGTACTTGTTGCTTAATTTCCCCAAGCCAATGCGTTTTCCCTCTCGCTTGGTATACGTCGATTGTTGGTATGTCACGAACAAATGATGAAAAATTACTATATTCCCAAGTACGCTCATCAAAAGAATTATCTGTTGATATTATTTGGCTTTTTAACAGCCCTAATGACATAGGCTCGCCATGTTCTTTAATGATTTTCTCGACCATTGCTTTAGCTTCAGCTAGCTCATATTGGGCTTCTTGTGCCTCAGCTACATCGGTATAAATATATCTTGTGCATGATGATTTAACACACTCGCTGAGCGGCGATCTTGGTCCTACACCAATCACTTCTTTGCCCATTTCACGTAAGCGTCTAAACAGTGGAGAGAAATCTGAATCGCCGGTTGCGAGCACTATTTGCTCTATATCATCGACCCTGATTGCGCTTTCGAGTACATCCATTGTGAACTGGATATCAGCGGAATTTTTCCCGCTAACTGGATGATAACTATGAATTAAGTCAAACCCCATGCGGTTTAGTGGTGCTTGCAGATTTGAAATTTGTGAATTGCTCCACACGCCGTAGGCTTTGCGAGTAACGATGCGTCCCGCTGTGCTACCGAGGTCGGTTACCAGCTTTTCTAAACCCTCTTCTTTAACCCATTTAGTTAAATTCTCTACATCAACAAATATTGCTATTTTCGACTTTTCCATATCAATTAATGCTGCCTACTATCCTTTATCGTTTAATTAAAATATCTAGTACTGCGCGAGCAAAACCATTTGCTATCTGTGGGCTGCTTAATATCTGCATCATCTGGTTTCTTTGCGCTTCCGAGCTATCCATTACCGCCTCATCAACAGCTTGAGGGAAGTCACCTAAGAAGGCTTGTTCAGGTGTATTGTTTTTAATTTGGCGCATAACCTTCTCGTTCTCCCCTACTTTATCGGCCACGGTATAAAGATAGTTGAGCATATCGTCGTCAGTTAAGTTATCGGTGATAAATAGCTCGTTGAGACGCTTTAGAATGACAGACAGGAACTCTTCTTTTTTATCTTTAGCCTTCGCAGAACCGATATCAGTATTCGGGTCGAGGGTGTAATCCGGCGCATCTTCTTTTAGTTTCAGATCTTGCTGGCGAATCTTCGATAAGCGGTAATGACTTAGGGTGACGTTACTCAAATCGATATCATCATCTTCACTGACTTTTTCCCGCAACAGTGGCCGTAAATGACGTGCAAACAGGCTGAGTTTTTCCAGCTCTTTATCGTCATAATCGACGATCTGAGACATAAACTCATAAAAGCGCACAAAGCTGCCTAAATCTTTTTTAAAGATCTCTAATGTATCTTTTTCCTGCTTGCACTCTTTAAAGCTATTCTCGGCATTAGCGATCAGCGTTGCATCTCCAGTATGTTTGGTCCGTTCAAAGATATCTTTGGCTTGCTTGTAGGCGTCAATGGCAGAAGCATAGCGTTTCTGCCAGCGTTCGACGGCCGGTTTACAGATATTACTGATGGCCGCATTGCTCTTATTCGGAACGAAGAAGGCTGTACAGAACTGTTCGACTTCATCCCACGTGAAAATCCCCTGTGCTTTAAGCTTCTCACAGAGGTCATAAACCAGATTGGGATCAGAAACGTCGGTGAGTTCAGCGGTTTGATAATAGGGCTGAAAGGCGTCAAGAATATCCTGAGGGTCATTAAAGAAATCCAACACAAAGGTGCCTGATTCGGCTTTGCCTGGATAAGTTCGGTTCAGACGAGACAAGGTTTGCACACATTCGACACCGCCCAGCTTCTTGTCCACGTACATGGCGCAAAGCTTGGGTTGGTCAAAACCTGTCTGAAATTTATTGGCAACCAACATCACCTGATAATCATCGGAATCAAAGGCCTTACGCATATCACGCTCTTTGAGCGCGGGATTCATAGTGTTTTCGGTAAACTTCTCACCGATAAGCCCCGTAGCGTTAGGGTCATCCTCGTTAAACTCTACGTCGCCTGAGAACGCGACCATCGCTGTGATGTTTTTGTATTTGTTCTCAGTGACATACTTATCAAAGGCCAGCTTGTAGCGTACCGCTTCTTTACGGGAACTGGTCACCACCATCGCCTTAGCTTGCCCGCCCAGCAGGCCCATTACATTGGTTTTAAAGTGCTCAATAATTACCTGCACCTTTTGCGCAATATTGTAATCGTGCAACCGCACCCATTGATTCAGTTTGACCTTGGCGCGTTTGCTATCCACCTCTTTGTCTTGTTCTCGGGCTTTTTCCGCAAGGTTATAAGCCACCTTGTAACTGGTGTAGTTTTTCAGCACATCGAGGATAAAGCCTTCCTCAATCGCTTGGCGCATACTGTAAACATGATAAGCCTTAGGCTTATTGGTGGATGAAGCAGGCAAGTCAGGATCAGGTAAGCGGCCAAACAGTTCCAAGGTTTTCGATTTAGGCGTGGCGGTAAAGGCGAAATAGCTCAGGTTTGGTGAACCTTTTCGGGCGCTAATGGTAGCATCCAAAATATCTTCTGATGTTAACTCATCGTCAACCTGATCTGTCGAGTCGGTCATCAACACTTCTTTCAGCTGACGCGCCGTCGAACCCGACTGGGATGAGTGGGCTTCATCGGCAATAACTGCATAGTTACGCGCTTTCAGGTTGACGCTGTTCTCAATTGCTTTAAGCACAAAGGGAAAGGTCTGAATAGTCACGATAATAATAGGCTGAGCATTTTCCAACGCGCTGGCCAGTTTTTCTGATTTAGACCCCTGTCCCTCTTTGTTATTAATTCGCCCGACGACACCATCCGCATGCTCAAACTGATAGATGGTGTCCTGTAGCTGATCATCGAGCACAGTACGGTCGGTGACAACAATCACCGAATGAAAGCGTTTATCACCCTTCGCATCATACAGCGAGGCGAGTTGATGCGCGGTCCAGGCGATAGAGTTTGATTTGCCCGAGCCCGCACTATGCTGCACTAAGTATTTATGGCCAGGGCCGTTGTCACGAGCATCCCCGACCAGTTTGTTGACGACATCCCACTGATGATAACGGGGGAAGATCATCGTCTCTTTTTTGCTCTTCTTACCCTGCCAGTCCTCTTTATCTTCGACCTGAAGATGAACAAACTTGGCCAGAATTTTCAGCAGATTATCGGGGGCCAGCACCTCATTCCACAGATAAACCGTGGCATACTCATTCGGATCAGCAGGAATATCATTACCCGCCGCACCCTCGGTAGTGCCTTTGTTGAACGGCAGAAAGAAGGTGTTCTCCCCCTCCAGTTTTGTCGCCATATATACTTCGTATTGGCTTACCGCAAAATGCACCAAAGCGCCGCGTTTAAAGGTAAGCAGCGGTTCAGGTTTATTAGTCACTGGGTCTTTCGGCAGACGGGTCAGTTTGTATTGTTTAATCGCATTGTTAACCGCCTGTTTAAACTCAGATTTCAGTTCAAGGGTGGCGATAGGCAGGCCGTTGAGAAACAACACTAAATCGATGCGCCATTTTTTAGCTTGTTGGCCTGTTTCACCCAAGTATTCATCCGTGGCATAAGGGCTATACACCAGTTCAGGCACCACCCGCAGACGGTTCTTCTGGTAACGTACCAAGGTATCAGGGTTGAGATTATGGTCAGGCTTAAACTGACAGAGACGAAAGCGTGTACCGCGATCTTTGAGCTCATTACGCAGCACACCCAGCGTGCCAAAGGTGCGTAGGTCTTTGCTCGCCGCGTTAGGGTCAGCTTTAGATAGCTGGGAAGCCACCCGCTCCAAAAAGTGCTGTTCAGGGTTTTGAGGATAGAGTTTGCCGTATTTCTGCCACTGCTCTGGCTGAGTCTCCTGTACAAAACCAAGTAGATCCTCTTCATACAGCGCCAGCTTACGGTTATAGCCCGATGGTTGACCGAGCAACCAACCGTTAGCGATTAGCTGTTTGATGATGTCGTTTTGAAAAGTTGACTCGTTAGCTTTACCCATATCCCGATAATCCCTTACAGAGTAATTACTTAAAACCTATAGCGTGCTGTTATTGAACGCCTAACCTTCGTCATGAAAAGCGGCTAATACATCGAGCATCGTTTGTTCATGTTGCGCCATAGCTTCATTTGTCCAATCGGATGAATCAGTCTCAAATGTAGAAAAAATATGCGCTAACTTTAATGATTGAATAAACCCCTTTTTCAGGTGAGACACAAAAACCCCTCTTTTGGTTAGAGGATCGGCATCACTATAGGTTGAGTTTTCGCTGACCGAAATTAAAGCAAGATTGCCAAAGCGATCAAGCATAGCCGCATCAACTTCGCCATTATTCTGGCTTTGCGGACTAATATGTTCAACCGAATTTACCGAGCGCATACGAAAGGTCAATTGCGGAGCTGAAAGGTTGCTCGGTTTAGGGCAGAGAGTCCTCTTATCGTTTGCGGATGGGTTATACCATAGCCGCCATAAGCAGTATTCTAACTTATAAAACCAATAATGATGAACCTGAGTTCCCAACGCTTTCCCCTCACCTGCCCCTAATGCACTGCTTAAGGATTGACCATTTAATATGGCGTTGGCATAGGCCTTATCATGCAGCTGTAAGGTCGCTAAAAAGCTCTTCGCAAATGCATCAGTATCGGGCGCATCTTGTTGAGCGATCAACCCGCTGAGTACAGGGGATAGCCATGTTGTCCGTTGGCCGCCATTCATCGGACTAAAGTGCATCATCGATTGCAACATCCGAATAGATGCCCATGCCTGTCCGGTAAACTTAGTCCGCGACTTTCTAAGGGGGTCTGCTAACCGTGACGAAATTTGCCAATCAGTATAGGTATTAGCAGTATCCGCATGACCTTTAATAATAAAGTTATCCAGCAGTAGCCTGCATCTCAGTAAACACTCGATAAAAGCCACCCGTAGGCTTTTATCACTGTCTTCAAACATGGGTTTAAATGTCTCGATTAGCTTTTTACCGTCAAGCGAAACTGTTTGCTGTTTAACCGGCAAGTCTGAATGTTCTTTAAGGAAAATACTCAATACATGCAATAAAAAAACAGGAAAAGACACGGGACTTTTATACGCAGGGGGCGCAGTTTGTTGCGTATCAACCACCTCCGGTAATGAAAACTCAGGAGCTAAAATAGCCTCTAAACTCAAATCCCTCGAGAGCGCATCCCTATTGTCCGCAACTTCTACTCTTTTAAACGCTGCAAACAGGTCGTTTTTTTCCATGTTATGTAGCGGAGCAAAGCCAAACTTCAATGCAGCTTGTAGTTCGCCGGGTAAGTAACCATGAATATCTGCACATAAATCCCACACCCGTGCGTAAGCGACGCGTTCGTCATCATTTAAACCGGTCAGCATTAGCGCCTTCAATATTTCATGTTTTTCTAGCTGGATTCCCCGGCTATTCATGGTATCGAAAAAGCGCTCCTTATCCGTATGAGTATCAAGCTGCGTAATAACAAAGGTCGCCTTCGCCCAAATATAATCACTAAAGGCTTGTAACCTGTCATGGTTCCAGTCGTTAGCTCTAGCAGAGAAAAAATTAGCAATCACAGTGCGGGCATTAATCATAGCCGTGTTGCTTAACCACTGTTGATTATTGGCGCTATAACGCCCTTCCTTATCTTGCCCAACATCTTGTATGAAGGCGTTAAACGCTTTTATATCCGCTTCTCGCCCAGAAAATACTAATCGGGACTGCTGAGCCAAGGCAATAAATTGCTGCCATTGTGAGCGCCTTTCCGGATCGAGTTCAGGTTTAGTGACCAGCACCGATGCCAACAGCCATAATGTTGTTAAGCGTTGTTGGCCATCAATCAGTTCTAACAGCACTTGCCCTTCAACCGTCTCACGGGTGACGACTAAGGCACCTATAAAATACTCTTTTTGTTGATGCAGAGGCACACCGTATCGAAAGGCATCCCATAAATCATCCAACAAGCCCTGTACGTGCTCAGTTTCCCAACTATATAAACGCTGATAGATAGGAATCAAAAAAGGTATATCCGATAGATCAGCCGCTAGATAACCATGCCCACTCACCATAAGCTTAGGGCTGAATTTAGCTGTTGTAAGCGAAGCAGGCTGCTCAGTGACGAGGTTACTCATTCGGAGAATCCCCCTTTTTATGTTCCAACAATAAGCGGGTTAACCCGTTATCAGGGTAACGAAGTGCATCACTGTTTTTATCTTCATGCCAATAAAACAGCTGAATGTAGTTTGCACTTATGCCGTTAATGCCGGCTATTAAACGCTCATTTAACACCTTATCAGCCGATCGTTCTTCAATAAGTTTTCGTAGCAAATTAATCGCTTGAGACGAGGTTGCTAATTGAGCAAAGCTTAAAAACAGTTCATCACTGCGTAACGACTTTTCAACCGAAAGGCGAGACAATCGAGCCATAGCGATGCGTAAACTAAACACATATTGATCGCTCAATTGTACAAACGTGGCTAAATTCTCATCCTGCCCAAATCGGTCCACATAAAAAATCACTAAGGATTGCCACACTTGAATCAAACGGGGATAGCCTAAACCTTGCCTAGCTTCAAGCCCGCGATGTAGCTGCAAATAACGCTCTTGCATGCTAACCACTTCCTCGTTGTCAGTTGCAGATTGAGTATTGATATCAGCAGCAAATAACTGCTTATACAGCGCCACATATTTGGCAATAAAAATGAAAAACTGCTCACCGCCAATCAATGGCTGATTTAACTGTAAAGGCAATAGGCTCACATCCTTTACATCACGGGAAAGTTGCTCCCCATGCACCGACAATTGATGGGTAAATGTAAAGGGAAAACAGTCTCTTTTATCCGCATCATACTTAACCAGCCAATCACGACAAAAAGGCGAGTTAGTCGGCCCAGACAAGGCTACTGTCGGCGTGTGCTGTTGCGTTGCAGATGACGTGATCGATTGCGTAGATACAGGGTATTCAGCGTCTAGTTGTAGCGCATCCACGGGTTTGCCCCGTTGCCGCTGGCGTGTGTATCCCAATAATTGCTCGGTCAAATAGTAAGCGACGGAATAGTCATGACAGCTGTTAAGTTTGAGTAGTTCATACTCTTCCCAAATACGGGAGCAACCAATGCCTACGGATGGGTGAGAAACGATGCCACGCAGATGACGCGCTTTAAGTAGATCAAACTCAGATAAACGTTTGCCTGAGCTGTTTTGACTATCAAAAAAAGCAAATGCCTGATCGATGGAGTGAATCGTGATCACCACGCATTCGATACCTGCGAGCATCTGGGTTAGCTTTTCTTGATTGTTCGTCCAAGCGGCATTGTTAATATGCTGCTCTATCTGTTTAAAATTTAGTGCCAATTGCTGCTGCGCCTGATTGTGGCTAAACCTAGCGTTTAATAAACTAGGCTGCGCAATGCCCGCTAACTGATAAACATTAATGCCGTTGTTTAATCGGTTGTTATAACGATGCAGCGCAATGAGCAATAAACTCAGGGTTAGTGCCCGCTGTTGGCCATCCACTAAGTTATTACGCAATTTAACGTCACCCTCTTGGTGCAAAATCACCGTGCCTAAAAAGAGCGGCACTTGATACTGCGCCTCCTCTCCCCCTTTATCCTGCAATAAGCTATCAATATCCCCCAACAGTGCTGCCACTTGTGGCTCGCCCCAGCAGTAAAGCCGCTGATACGGAGGCAGTATCAAATTAAGCTGGAGTAACTGTGCCAACGTTTGCTTATTAACATAAACATCGGTTGGATTATCTATATGGGCCGTTATATTCATGCTTTAACCATCATGGTCTGATGAAATGCAGCCCTAGTGCGCACGGTTAATATCCATAGGCTGTACTGAAACCTGTCATCAAAACCGAGCGCTTTATTTAAAATTGACGGGGTATTATTAGATGATTGTGGTGCTTTAGTCATTCGTTAGCATCCTTGCAAGGCTCTCATCTTGCTATCCAGCCATGCCGTTTAGCATCAATCAGGAAGACGCGCATACCGAGCATCCAGTGATCACTTAAGATGGCTATAGGCAGCGCAGTGTATGCCGAGCCATTCATACTAAGCCACATGCGTATCGCCTGCTTTAAAGTTGCGAACGTCTATCTTACCCGTAACAGCAGCGGAGATTAGGGCTGTGCGGCGTTCTTTCGCTAATTCAATTGAAAATAGTGCCTTCTGGATCAACAGATCTATCGTACCGCACTTTTTATCTAAATATTGAGCGATAGCTTTCTGTTCATATTCACTAGGAAGAAGAATAGTCATCTTCTTCAATAGGTCCTGACTTAGAGAGGCTCTGGTAACCAAATTCATCTCTTTAACAAAGAAAGATCTCAAAGAGATGTTTTGGAAATAATATTTAGAAAAACCAGAGTACAATTTCCCATACGATGGTCTGAATCGAATTAAAAAACCTGCGAAAACAGCATCTTTAATTGTATGAAAGCAGACGGAAGAAAAACCAATTTCTTCTATTGTTTCGGATGTTCTAGTAAAGAAAATATCACCAGACACCACTGAGTAGTTTTTCCTATCAGCTTCACTAGATTGAACAAGCCCACTGCCACTCTTTGGGAGAGTTTTGTTGTTATAAACATCACCGTAGCTAACAAAAGGAAACCCTGTTCCAAAATATTCAGCACCAATGTTAATACCATTTTGGCATAAACCAGCAAATCGTAACCTCTTGATGTCCCAATGCTCTGGCACTTCTCCCAACCACTCAACACCTGAATCTTTCATCGGGGCATTGGGGTTTAGGCCTTTGGTGACGGCATGGCTGATCACCGCCTGACGCTTCTCTTTCAGCAGCTTGATCAGTTGCTGCT
Source organism: Neptunomonas phycophila (assembly GCF_001922575.1). Classification (NCBI taxonomy): domain Bacteria; kingdom Pseudomonadati; phylum Pseudomonadota; class Gammaproteobacteria; order Oceanospirillales; family Oceanospirillaceae; genus Neptunomonas; species Neptunomonas phycophila. Next base: position 1,534,870 of record NZ_MRCI01000001.1, read on the forward strand.
GCTTGTCAATCAGGGTGTCGATCTTAGCGGTTTCATGGTCGAGGAAGTTGGCGATTTGTTGTTGTTCGATTAACTTTGGTAGGGCTGTTTTATAACCGACCATTCCTGAGTCGCTTATATTTGGTTGTGCACCACCAAAAGCTGTTAGTTGAATGTACTCTTGATAACCTAGGCTATTCAAAACATACCAATAAAACCTGTAATTTAAATTTTTTTGATCATATCTGAATGCACCTACCCTCTGATTCAGTAAAGCTGGTTCATGTGATGTATACCAGCCCGCCTTGCCGATCGTAGCACCAGTCATAGCCATTAAAAGGTCTCCCCTATTGACGGCATACTGATTGAAACTATTTACAGTTTTACTCGATATGTATTTGCATGCGGCTAAGGAAACAGAGCCATCCTTCTTTATGTCCCCTATTCTAATAACAGCTGTACCAGCATCAACAAAAGAATCACTATTAAACGCGTAGCCTCCCACGACATGCGAGTACCTTTTCAATTCAACTAGACTCCAAGATTCAGGAATCTCATCTATCCAAATATAATTTGTAGGTTTGTGCGACGAGTAAGAGTTATATTTATCTACCATCACGAATGAACCTCCCGCAATAGCTCCATAATCTCTGTACTCACCTGATCCAACTCCGCATCAATCTCTTCCAAGCTACGCGGTGGCTGATAGACATAGAAATGGCGATTAAAGGGGATTTCATAGCCGACAATACCGATCTCTTCATCTTTGGCGTCGCGCTTATTAGCATCGATCCACGCATCAGGCACATGGGGGGCCACTTCACGCTCGAAGTAGCTTTCGATCAGGGTTTCGGTGAGTTGTGAAGGATCGAGCGGTACATTTTCGTTATCCCGTAAGTCCCCATCAGGCTGGTATTCCACAACCGCGGGTTTCCCTTTCAGAGTAACGGAGAATGCACCATATTTGGGTTGAGCCGCTTCTTTAATAACTTTCTTGATAACAGGCTGCGCTTCAGGGTTCTTCCAACTAATCGCATCCAGCAGTTGCTTCTTCTCTTTAGCATCCAGCTTGATGCCCGCCTGTTTCATGGCGAATTTTAGCGCGTCTTCAAACCGATTAAAGTCATCGCAGGGCTGATCAATAACCCTGTCTGACCCCATTGATGCACCCAGTGCTGCCTGTAGCTCATGGCCTTTATCTAGCAATGCTTTTTGGCTCAACCAGAGTTTGCTATCCAGTAGGTCTTTAATCTGCTTCTCTTTGAGTTCAGGGTAGCTGACCTTGAGTTCGGCTCTGATCTCGATCGCAACGTCGGAAAGCTGGCCGTAATTCGTCTCATCCCAGTCGCCACCATAGGCCAGCCAGATCCACTGCATCGGTGCATTAAAGGGTTTGGGGGCAAAACGCAGTGCTTCCAAGCGTTCATCACTGATCTGTACTGATAACCGCAATGGGCGCTCGATGGTAATGCGCCTATAGCCGAAGTCAGTGGTATCGAATATTTTGCTGGAGAAGGTTTTTGTAGCTTCTGGTTTCGGACTAGCCGACTGACGGCCTCGACTGCTTTTTTGTTCAGCAGGCTTATCTAGCGATTGATGGTCGATGGTTTCAAAACCACCGAAACAGCGGGTGATCATTCGGATATCGTCAGTGCTCATCTCATTACGTTTAGAGCCTAATGATTTACGCATCTTACCGCAGAGGTTGACGGCGTTAATCAACTGCACTTTGCCTTTGCGCTCGGTTGATTTCTTATTCGACAGCACCCAAACATAAGTAGCGATACCTGTGTTGTAGAACATATCATTCGGCAACGCGATAATCGCTTCCAGTAGATCGGCTTCGAGAATATAACGGCGAATCTCACTCTCACCACTCCCCGCCCCACCGGTAAACAAAGGCGAACCGTTGAGGATAATGCCGATACGGCCCCCGCCCTCAACAACGCCTGATCCGTTTATCGAGGTATCGCGCAGCTTACTGATCAGATGCATCAGAAACAGCAGCGAGCCATCCGACACCCGTGGCAGCCCCGGCCCAAAACGGCCATCATAGCCCTTCAGGGTATGCTCGTCCTTAATATCACCCTCAACCTTTTTCCAATCCACCCCAAACGGCGGATTAGACAGCATGTAGTCGAACTTATCGGCGTAGAGTTGATCGTTTGATAGCGTGTTACCCAGTTTAATGCGGCTAACATCCTGTCCTTTAATCAGCATATCCGCTTTACAGATAGCGTAAGACTCGGGGTTCAACTCCTGCCCAAAGGCACGCATCACCGCATTGGCATTTAGCTCATGCACATATTCCATACCACTCGACAGGAAGCCGCCCGTTCCCGCCGTAGGGTCATAAATGGTGCGGATAATGCCGTCTTTCGTGAGTGCGTCATCATCCTCCATAAACACCAGCGAGGTGGTCAGACGGACGATATCCCGTGGGGTGAAGTGTTCCCCTGCGGTTTCATTCGAGCTTTCTGCAAACCGACGGATCAGCTCTTCAAACACCAACCCCATCTCATGGTTAGAGATGGCTTCTGGACTCAGATCGGTATTGGCAAACTTCTGCACCACTTTATATAGCAGGTTGGCATCACTCAGCAGGCCAACAAACTCTTCAAACTTGAAATACTCAAAGATCTCACGGGCATCTTTAGAAAAGCATTGAACATAGTTATCGAGGTTATCTTTAATACCGGTTTCACCCAACTTATCGAGTGACATGGGGGATGTGTTATAAAACTTCTGCTCTGTGGCGCGCAAAATCATTTTTTCAGCGGCTTCCTCAGGCAGGTTCATGCCCTTCACCTTCGCGTATTCGCTCAAAACCGCTTGTTTATCGGCCTCAAGTACGCATTCCAAACGACGTAACAAGGTGAAAGGCAGAATCACCCGCCCATACTGACTTTGTTTGAAATCACCGCGAAGAAGATCAGCCACAGACCAGATAAATGCAGCTGTTTGAGAGAAGTTTTGCATGGAGGTGTCAGTCCTTTGTAGCGTTAGAAAAACACAGCGGGTAACAAGGTGGGGTGTCCGCTAGTCTCTTTTTTGTTTGGAAATCAGTGTACTACACAATGGTGTTTTTTGGGGATGCGCATTATTGGCTTTTAGTGAAAAACGTGTCGCCAAAAAGACCAGTTAAATTATCTAGGCTGGTGGCTAGTATACGATTTCACCAACACTGAAAACGAATAAGGAAGTAATCATGAGCAAAGTATCTAAAACAAACGCGACTAAAGCTAACACAAACCATAGAGCCAATACGCTAAATAGTAACCGCGGTACTTCTGGGAATAACCAAGCCAATGCTAAAGCTAACGGCAATCGTGGTGCACAGCTAAACCCCAATCAAAAAAAGTGATACGGTTTGCCCCCTTAAATGGGGGCTTTTAAAGGATTATGAACATTGAAAAGAGAATACGGATTCCCAACGCAGGGTGAAGTGCTTAATTACGCGATCAAAGGCATGGGGTTGCTTGCACAAAAAGACCCCAAAAAATCAGTTATTGGGGATGAAACAGCGAAGAAAACGTTACAAAAAGCCATTAATCGTTTAGCTAAAGAAGAATCTAGTTTGACGGATTCAATGAATGCTATTTTACCCTTAATTGATAAGCACGTTATCGATGCAGTAGGGTCGAAAAAAGTTGCTTATGCCATGATTCAAAGCTTGGAAGATGTCTTAGTTCAGTATCAACATTTAGTACGCAACGAAGGCTCTTATCTAACTAGATTAGAGACCATTCGCTGGGCTATGCAAACACGCCTTATTTTTCGACTCGTTCTCTCCCCTTATAAAAACATGCTCTATTTTAATGTTAGCTCTGAGGAGCTTGTATCACCTAACTGTATCGATTGGTTTTTACCTGATATTAATGAAAACAAAGTTATAACTCCGCTTAAAAAGGCATTTAAGTGGCTTTATGCACGTTATGGTGTCAGCCAAACACAATTTCACTTTCCCGGTAAAAATAGTGCTACAGATGATTCTAGATTAGAGCAGAATTTAATTAACGCGGGTAAGTGGATTAATGGCCGAAGCCTTCCTTCGTGGGCAAATTTACGAGCGAATCTTGAAGAGTCGCTAAACGCATTAGTTCAACATGAACCACAGTATAATGACATTATTACAGATAAAGAAAAGCAGTCTGTCATGGTCATATTCTTTATTGCTAGGTTGACCACTTTTATCACTAACGAAGTGCAAAAGGTTTTTGGCATTGGTTTTCTGGCCCACTTACTCGACATATACCGAGAACTGCTGCCAGAGATCCGAGCTGATGTGAAAAAACATGCCCGAGTTATTATGCAAGACCGGTCGCAGTATGAGGGGCTAGATCAAGAGGATATTGATGATCACCAAAGGGGTTGTACAGATGCTATCTTTTCTTGTGGCCGATTCAATATAAGTTCCTACTTTATGGGCCGAGAATTACAAAAAAACTATCAGCCACCTAACGAGTTTTTGGAGGTGCATGCTCGTTTGTCTGAACTAAAAAAATCAATAAATTATGTATCTGAAGTTGAAGTATTGAAATCTTATGCAAACAGTTTAGGTCAATTTGAGTGCCTAGAGTGGATGTTTGAATGGGTGACAGCGGTTTATTACTATCGAAAAAAAGATAAATTATCAGCATTCAAGCACTACGAGAAGGCATTTACTCTAGGGAAATATGTGGCCGGTAAAAGCCAGTACCTACTTGTTAACCAATATATCGAGGCTTGTGCTAAATGTAATAAGTGGGTGGCTTTTAAAAAAGGTGTAGCATGGGCTGACTACCTAGGAATAAAGATCCGTTGGTTAAGGGGTGCCGATCGTTCCGAAGAGGCTTTAAAAGTGGCGTTTACATTTTTTGAATATACAGATTACGCTGTCTTATAAATTCAAAGCTTCTTTGAAAGGCTAACACTAGCGCTTTCATAACATAAATTTCATCCAGCTCAAGGAGTGCTTCATGATAGTTACTTTCTCAACCGATGCTTTTGGCGATATGACGATGTTTGGTGATGTTGCCGTCTCTTTACTTAAAAAAATGGGCCACAGTGGTACTGTGCCTGGTGCGATTATGGCAGATGACGTCCCTGCTGCTTTGGCTAAACTCACAACGGCTATCGAGGCTCTTAAAGAACAGCAAGCTGACCCAAACAGTACATCTAACAAAGATGAATCAGAGCCTGCTGTTAGCTTGGCCAAACGCGCTTTACCCTTGATAAACTTGCTGAAAGCCGCTGCCGAAAAAAAGACTGACGTTATGTGGGAATAATAGAAAACCTGTTTATAATTAGTAATTTAATGCTGATTCATAAACAATTTCTTACTAAGGCGTATTTGCTGTGTCTACTCGTTCTTTCCCTGGTATGCCGTTGTTTGATTCGGCTACGTATTTTAATCAAATACCGAGGAATTCAGTCTTTCCTGATGCCTCGCCTGCGGTAGAGATATTTGTGTTAGGCCTGCCTGTTGAGGGGGCGCTGGATGACTTCCGATACACAAAAGATTTTTTATTAAGCTACAGCAAGAAAAGCCAAGATACGTACGATAAGTTTAGAGGCGATGCAGAGCGTTTGTTACTGTGGTCTTGGTTGGTGAAGCGTAAGTCTGTGTCGATGTTGCGTAGGCGAGATTTAGAAGAATACACCGATTTTGTAGCAAAACCCGATCCTAGTTGGCAGTCAGAATCCGTGGAAAGGCGTTTTACCCGTAAAAATGGCCTGCGTGAACCGAATCCTCGGTGGCGGCCGTTTCGATTGGCGGGCGGTGGCAAAGGGCGTTTGAATACTAAATCATGGCAGGGTTTGTTTTCTAACTTGAGTGTGTATTTCAATTACTTGATGGCAGAAGATTATGCACTGGGTAATCAAATCCCTATCGTTAAGAAAAACTGCCCCTACCTGATACAGCAATCGGGGATTAATACGGCCCGTCGTTTGTCTGAATTGCAATGGGAGTACCTGCTAAGCTCCGCCCAATCCATGGCAGATAAAGAGCCGTTACACGAAAGGACGCTTTTTGTTATAGCCACGTTAAAGTCGTTAAAGTTGCGTATTTCTGAGTTATCTGAACGGCCTAATTGGTTGCCAGTGATGTCTCATTTCCATCGCGATCACGAAGGTAACTGGTGGTTTAGAGCATTTGGAAAAGGCTCTAAAGAGCGCGATGTGTCTATCTCTAATGAATATATTCAGTTTTTAATCCGTTACCGTGAGTATCGTGGCTTATCTCCCCTGCCCTCTAAAGACTCGTCCGAGCCGCTCATAGAATCGCGTGCGGATAATCGCGGTTTGGGGAGCCGTCAGTTACGAAATATCGTTGAGCTGGCTTTAAATGAAGGATGCGACGCGTTAGTTAGTGATGGCTTTACTGTTGAAGCAACAGAGCTACGTGCGGCGACCACGCATTGGTTGCGACATACTGGCGCTTCTATGGAGGTAGCCGCGGGGAGAAACTTAGCTCATGTTCAAGCTGATTTAGGACACGGGAGCATTCGAACTACGGATGAGTTATATGTTGATTCGGACAATATGGAGCGGGCATCAAGTGCTAAAGGGCAAGAGGTTTAAGTGGTAGATAATAAAAAAGGCAGCGGAGTTTTGCCCTCGCTGCCTTGTGTTCTTAATGTGAAGCTTTTAGCGCAGTATCAACATAGGAAGGTGCGTATTCTCGATCATCTTTAACGTGTTGCTCCCCAAAAATGCCTGAGCTAGCTTGGAGTGCGAGAAAGCTCCCATCACCAGCATATCCACCTCATTATTGGTTTTGTAATCCATTAATCCTGCAAAGATGGCATCTTCTAAAAAGCTGGCCTTCACATCAAAACCGCTATCGCGCAACATCTTTTCTGTGGCTTTAAATTTCTCCATTAAGCCGCTTTGCTTATTTTTTACCGTGACCAAATGGCACGTCATGCCATGCAAGAGCCCGCCTTCGATAATTCGCTTAACCGCTTTATCTGCCGTTTCTCGTCCGTCGTAAGCCAACATAAAGCTCTTAGGAGCGGAAAAGTCCTTATTAGCAATCAATACCGGGGTATGAACTTGGCGGATCACCTGCTCAATATGGGAGCCAATTGCATTAAAATCAGGTTTGTTTCCTTGCCCTGAGCGGCCTATCACAATTAAACGTGCATCTGATTCTAAATCGCAAATAGCTTCTACAATGTCACTATGGCGTTGGGTCTGTTCGATTTGAGCACAGCCTTGCTGTTCGGCAATTGTTTGGGCATTAGCAAGCATCTCTTTACCCATTTCAAGAGCGACTTTACTCCGTTGCTCATCCAGCGCTGCCATTTCTTTTAATAAAGAAGAGCGCGCGCCTAAACCAATTGCCCCACTCAGGTCTTCAGCAGCCGCCACGTTCTCTTTTTCGATAGCATGCAGCAATAACAGAGGCTTACTGAGTTTGTTAGCGGCCCAAATGCCTGCACTACACACGGCATTGGAAAAAGCTGAGCCGTCTAAACAAGTAATAATTTTATTCATTGTTATCTCCTCAGTGACCTGCCATCAGTTTTTCAACTTCTTTGGGATCGTTTAGGACGCCAAACTTATCGACAATCGTTTCTGTTGCTGCACTCATGCCAACGACTTCGACCTCTGCGCCTTCGCGTTTGAATTTGATGACGACTTTATCAAGCGATGATACCGCTGTGATGTCCCAAAAATGCGCATGCGTTAGATCGATAACCACTTTATCAACCACTTCCTTGAAGTCAAATGACTCAATGAACTGCTCAGACGATGCAAAAAATACCTGACCAATCACTTGGTAGTTACGCACGCCGTTTGTTGCTTGTTCTGATTTAACGACCATAAAGCGGCCGATCTTGTTCGCAAAGAACAATGTAGCCAACAACACACCAACAAATACACCCAGCGCTAAGTTATGAGTAGCCACAACAACGATCACCGTTGCAATCATTACAATATTGGTTGATAGAGGGTGTTTTTTAAGGTCGGTAATAGAGCTCCATGAGAAAGTACCAATGGATACCATAATCATTACCGCGACGAGTGCCGCCATAGGGATTTGTTTAATCCACTCATCTAAAAAGACAACCATGATAATCAGCAATGTGCCGGCTACGAAGGTCGATAGCCGTCCACGACCACCAGATTTTACGTTGATGATTGATTGACCAATCATTGCGCAGCCGGCCATACCACCCATTAAACCAGCACCAATATTAGCGATGCCTTGGCCTTTACATTCTTTGTTACGGTCACTTTTTGTATCGGTTAAATCATCGACAATAGTGGCTGTCATCATGGATTCTAATAAACCAACAATAGCTAAACCGACAGAGTAAGGAAGGATGATATACAAGGTTTCTAGGTTAAGTGGTACATCAGGCCATAAAAAGATAGGTAAGGTATCAGGTAACTCACCCATGTCTCCTACAGTACGAATATCGAGCCCAATCATCATGGCAACGGCCGTTAATACGATAATACATACCAAAGGCGATGGAATCGATTTGCCTACAACCGGCACGTATGGAAACAAATAAATGATCCCCAAGCCTGCGGCCGTCATTGCGTAAACATGCCAAGTCACGTTGGTAAGCTCGGGCAGTTGTGCCATAAAGATTAAAATAGCCAGCGCATTAACAAACCCAGTGACTACAGAGCGCGACACAAACCGCATTAAGCTACCTAACTTTAGATAGCCGGCTATTATCTGAATAACACCCGTGAGTAGCGTTGCTGCTAAAAGGTATTCAAGGCCGTGGTCTTTGACTAAAGTGACCATCAGCAAAGCCATCGCGCCGGTAGCGGCCGATATCATGCCAGGGCGGCCACCCACTATCGCGATGATAACTGCGATACAGAATGAGGCATACAAACCTACTTTAGGGTCAACGCCTGCAATAATAGAAAAAGCGATTGCTTCAGGGATTAAGGCCAACGCCACTACAGTGCCGGCCAGTAAGTCGCCCCGAATATTAGAGAGCCATTCTAGTTTCATTTTTTCAAGCATAGTAAACCTTGTCATGTGTTTAAAACAACGCGGTCTCGGCGCTCAGCTTCAAGCGATTGCTCTTTAGCTGCTGTGCAGATTCTACGTTTTTGATAGTTGCGATACTTTTAAAACTGCGGTTGCTAACAGATAGCACACATCGTTTATCCTTTGATGACAAACGCGCGGTTATAAGTTCTGATTCCAAACGTACCCACCGCAGACGCGGTATTAGGGTGTCATCCGAAAACGATGACTGTTTGAGGAGAGGTTGCCTAAGGTGGCGTGATCAGCAAAATGCTTACCTTATATCCATTTAATGATTGGCCGAATTTTACAATAATTTACCATGTAAGAAAATAATAACCTGCCGTCTCGGCTTTATTTAGTACTCTGTTAGTTTTGCCCAACTCAATATCATCCCTATGGTTCATCTATCTTTACCATGCACCAAGTGCGTTAACAGCAGGTTGAAAAAGCGTTTACAAGCAGAGTGTAAGCACTAGCCCATTAAGGACTCATTGCTTTGCTGTCGAATTACGCTAAAATACTGTAATTATATACAGCATAGGGTTGTGTCATGCTTCGATTTATTCCTCTTAAAGCTCAAGCGGGTATTGCAGGGTTCGAGTCCCCTGCTGCCGAGTACACGCAATTATCCTTAACCTTAGATCAAATCTTAATTGACCACCCTTCAGCTACCTATTTGGGAGTTGTTGAGGGCGAATCGATGACGGGGGTGGGGATTTTTCCTCACGATATTCTGGTAGTCTCACGAGCAGAAAAAGTTATCTCTGGCGATGTCATTGTTGCCACGTTAAACGGTAACTTTGTGTGTAAAATTGCCGATACTAAAAATATGCGGCTACTGTCCTCAGCCAAAGGCTTTAAAACTTACCAATTAAATGACGGCGATGAGTTTCTAGTTGAGGGGGTTGTAACGCGCTCAATTCGTATGCACCGGCCTTTTAAACGCGGGTTAGTGTAAAAACCCAATTTAATGCCTGAGTGCTTTCGTGAACTTAGCGCGTTTTGCCACACGCCATCCCTGATCATTTATTGGCGTAGCTGTAGCTCGTGATCACCTATCTTTAAAATATTCCAGACAGGCGGCTTAACCTCCATTTTATTATGTCTAATATCGTCTATTATTTGCGATTTGCTAAGCCCCTCATGACGACCAAACGAGGAATGCTTCCACTGATCATCCGCAAAATAAAAAAGGTATATCTGAATTCGATTACCCTCTTGTTCCGTAATGAGTAAATAGTCGGTTTGTTGATCTTTATTTAAGTCTATTGGCTGTAAATAGGTAGCGCTCAGTTGCCTAAACAACCAGACATTATTAACCATCATGTCGTAGATAGGCTTTTCCAGAGATTCCGGTAGTTCTCCGTTCAATACGTTGATCGTAGCGATGAGGGTGTCTTGCTCGACCGCTGCCGCTTTGCCTCGTTCAGTAAATAAAGCATCTATCTTGATGGTTAGCTTGAGATTATCTGGATGCTTTGCTTTTAATGCGTTAAGCGCATCATAACCGGGCTTGGCTAAGTTATATCTGAGGTAATAAAAATCAACCTCCTCCAGTACTAGATCATCATGACTAAGCAGGTTAATTTGGCTATGTGCCGATATTTTTCGAAAATCAAGAATAGGAGTATTAACAAGTAACATAGAGCCAAGTACAACAACGCCCATGCGAATGTTTATCCAATTAAGGCGGTATAGCCAATTATCCCGTTTCGATACAATGCTCCACGAATAGCCGCACGAAAATAAGGTTAGTAGACTCCACAGTAGCCAAGCCCAGCAGCGGTCTACACTCCAACCGTATTGCTCGATACGCACATAAAGTCCATAAGCACTGATGATGCTATAAATGGGCAATAAGGCTAAACCAATATAGATGAAGCGATGAATAGCCGTTGGATAAGGCCGCTGAGTAGGATCATCTTGATAAACGGCATTAGTAAAAAACAGGAGAATAGCCTGCATCCATAAGATTAATAGACTGCCTCCCGATTCCCATAAAGGCGTTAGCCCTGTAAATGGCAATGAGAGTAAAAAAATAATCGATACAAAAATTAAGACAACCAATAAAAACTTCATCAACGCTTGTTGAATTCTGGTTAGTGTATCAATGATGCCGGACTGCTGACGGAATATGACAATGCCTACCCCATTCGCTAGAGAAAGTATCGGATAATAGAAGTGAGGCTGTTCAAATAGCGTTTCGAAGAAGGTGATATCAATAGCGTCAAATAATGCACCCCACAGCTTTAAAATACCCCAGAAGCACAGCATAAATACAAGCGCGGCACCGAATGTTAAAAAGTTGCGCCAAGATAATTTAAATAAACGGCTGTAAGTGGGCTCTTCTCCTCTTCCTGGTACGGTAAAGTGCTGTATGTACATCAGCCCCTTAAACGTTGCGATGGCGATGGTGCCAACTAAAACAGGGATGAGTTCGCCGTAACTGTCTTGGGGCTGGAAGGGGCTGGCTTGCGTTCCTGTGTAATAACCTAGCAAAAGCGCCACGCTCCCCGCTAACATAGCGAAGGCGTAAAGCATTCCGTTTGCTTTGTTATTTAAGGCTAATAGCAAAATGGTTGGAGTGACTAGTGTGAAGCTATAAAGCCCAAATAACCAAGGTAATTTATACGAAGGCCAGAAGCTTTGCTCGATTGATTGATGCAGCACAAGCAAGGCTAAGCCTTGGAATAAAGCAATGCACAATAGCGTTAAACGCTGGTTTATATCAGTCATTTGCATAATTACATCCTTGTAAAAAAGCCAGTTTAGCATTGAATTTTCAATTCTTTGAATAACCTATACCTAAGAGAGTGAGGAAACTGACACATAAAGTCTTTTATTGATTTATCAGTACATCACTCTAATATACTGTATATATAAACAGTTATTTGGGTGTTGTGTGATATGTATGCGTTATGTGATGTCAATGCGATGTATGCCAGTTGCGAAAAGGTGTTTGACCCGAGCATTCGTAAAAAGCCCGTGGTGGTGTTAACGAATAATGATGGGTGCATTTGTGCCACTTGCCCTGTGGCACGCAAGATGGGCATTGGTAAAAGCTTTGTGCCCTACTTTACCGTCAAGAATGAGTTGGCGGCCGCTGGCGCTGTCGTGCGTAGTTCTAATTATGAACTCTATGCTGATCTGTCCCAGCGTTTAATGGATACCTGTGCGCGCTTTGCGCCTGACCATCATGTTTATAGCATTGATGAATGCTTTTTATACTTTGGCTCTTATGTTCCCGATATAGGCTGGGAAGCGCATGCTTGCGATATTCGGCGCACCGTCTGGAAAGAGGTGCGTTTACCGATAGGCGTGGGTATAGGCCCAACGCCAACCTTAGCGAAAGCCGCTAACTATGCTTCCAAGCACATTGCAGGCTTTAATGGTGTGGCGGTGATTGATAATGAAGCGGTGCGCCGTCGCGTCTTAAAGCAGATGTCGGTGCGTGATATTTGGGGTATTGGTCGTCGATTAGCACGTCGATTAAATGAGATGGGTATCGAGAGCGCGTGGCAATTGGCACAATCCAAGCCTGCGCTGATGCGTAAGCATTTTAGTATATTGGTTGAAAGTACCGTACATGAGCTCAATGGTATCATTAAGTTATCATGGGATGATGTGCGTGCACCCAAACAACAAATTTACTCCACCCGGTCTTTTGGGGCACGTGTTACGGATAAATCCGTTTTGCGCCAAGCGTTGTTATCTCATGTTGGTATTGCGGCTAGTAAATTACGTCGTCAGCAAGGGTTGGCGAGTACTCTGCAGGTGTTTGCCAGTAATTCTCCGCATGATGGCGAGCCGTTTTATCGTAAATCATTTACCTATCAGTTTTTGACTCCGACCAGTGATACAACCGTGATAGCTCATGCGGTGAGTGGTTTAGTGGACGGTCTGTATAAATCAGGCGTACATTTTTATAAATGTGGTGTGGGCTTAATCGAAATAGTGGATGCTAGCCAATACCAAGCCGATTTATTTTCTATCTCGAACGACAACCCTTCCCTTATGCAGTGTATGGATAGCATCAATGCTCGCTATGGCCGTAACACGGTACATATTGCAGGCCAAGGTATTACGCCCCAATATGCGATGAAGCGTGCTTTTTTGTCGCCTCAGTATACAACTCGATTCGAGGGCTTACCTAAAATACGGTGCTGTTAATGGACGGATCATGGATAGCATTGTTGTAGATTTCAATATGGCCTTATTATATGTAATACAATATTATATAAGAAAGAAAAGCTATATGAATCATATTCGGAGTACGCAATGACAACCTCTTTTAAACTAGTAGCAGGTGATGCATTTCCAACGATTAAAGCCAATCTGCTAGATGGATCGACTGTTCAATTAGGCCAAACGATAACTGAAGGCGCCACGTGGCACATGGTTGTGGTGTATCGTGGAAAGCATTGCCCGTTATGTACACGTTATTTAAACTTATTAGAAGAATATAAGACGAAGCTCGCTGATATCGGTGTCGATGTTATGGCGGTTTCTGCTGATTCAAAAGATCAATTAGAAGAACATATTCAGAAACTGAATGTTAGCTTCCCTATCGCGTACGGTTTAACCGAAGTCCAAATGAAACAGCTGGGGCTATATGTTTCGATGCCTCGGCATGAGCAAGAAACCGATCATAACTTTGCTGAGCCGGGTATGTTTATTATTAATGAAGCCGGAACGCTGCAGAGCGTTGATATATCAAATGCCCCATCATTACGTCCTGAATTAGAAATTGTGGTTCATGGATTAACGTTTGTGAGAAGCCAAGAAACTTACCCAATACGCGGCACTGTCGAGTATTAATACAGCAAACATTGTGGTGCTTATTTGAGTGATAATAAGCACCACTCCTTTCACAAATAATCATTTGTCCGACATTCTGCTATACAGCTGAGTATTCTTGGATCGCGCTCTCTGCTCGCTAGGCAAACCATAGAGATATTCTGCTTAATATCTTCTAACCCCTTGAGTTTTATAAGCTTAATCTTATTTTCAAAGACCGACTCTACACGCCGCGGCAAAATAGCGTACCCCATTCCGGCACTAACCATACTAATGAGTGAGAATATATCAGTAACTTGCATCACAACATTGGGCTGAAACCCCGCTCTATCAAACGCTAAGAGGCTATCTCTGTGGGTCGCAAATTGTTGTGTTAGCGTCACGAATGTTTCGTCTTTTAATGAGGTTAAGTCAACATCCTCTGCGCTGGCTAACTCACTATCAGCAGGTACGGCGAGGAGAACATCGTCACTAAAAAGCGGAAGCGAGATGTAATCTGGGTTATTAAATTGCTGTTCTAAAGAAACCAGAATAACATCTAGCTGTAAGTTATTGAGTTTATTGAATAAAACCGCATTGGAGTCTAATGTCAGTTGTATGTTTAGGTCTCCTTTCCTCAGCTTTAATCCGGCAATCAAACGGGGAACTGTGTTTAAGGTTAAGGAATACAGCGCGCCTAAATTAAATTCACTAGAAAATAAGCCGGCCGCTTCACGAGTAGATGCAACAGCTTCGTTGATATCAGCCATTATTTTTTCTGCTCGTTCTTCTAGCACCCGCGCTGAAGGTAAAGGGAGCAACAGACGGCCTTCTTGACGAAACAAAGGACACTTCAACCCTTCTTCCAACGAATGAATAGCACGATGGATGCTCACGGTACTCATGTTCAGATCCGCAGCGGCTTCGGATAAAGTCCCCGTTTTAATGAAAGCGAGAAAAATCTCGAGCTTTTTGAGTGTCAAAACATCGTCAAACATGGCTCTCTCTTTTTATTGTTATATATAGGGAGGTTTGATTATTACTCTAAGAGTAACGGTTTATCAACTTGCTTGATTGATGGGCAGCGTTAGGAGGATTACTTTTTAAGAAAAAATAATACAAAAAAAAGGATCGCATCATGAATGCCATCTCCAAACCGACTATTAATTGGTCAACGCGCCGAGACGAAAAACGCCGCCGAATGGACACTGTTTCATCCATCGTCAACGGCAAGATCATTCCTACTCAACAGATCAACACAGCCTTAGAAAGCCTAATCAAATCCGGTGATAAAGTCGTCTTAGAAGGTAATAACCAGAAACAAGCTGACTTTTTATCCCGCTCGCTATCCACTATTAATCCAGACGTTGTTAACCACTTGCATATGATTATGCCTAGTGTTGGACGTCCTGAGCACTTAGATTTATTCGAAAACGGCATTGCTCGTAAGTTGGATTTCTCTTTTTCTGGCCAGCAAAGTTTGCGTATTGGTCAACTCATGGAAGACGGTTTACTCGAAGTAGGCGCAATTCATACGTATATCGAGTTATACGCTCGATTGTATGTTGACCTCACACCCAGCGTTGCGTTGCTGGCAGGATTTAAAGCCGACCGAGCGGGCAACATCTATACGGGCCCCAGTACTGAAGATACGCCGGCATTGGTTGAGGCAACCACGTTTAGAGATGGAATTGTTATCGTACAGGTTAATGAAATTGTCGATGATGTAACAGACCTACCGCGTGTGGATATCCCCGCCTCTTGGGTGGATTATATTGTACAAGCCGATCAACCCTTCTTTATTGAGCCTTTGTTTACACGTGACCCGCGTTTAATTACAGACGTGCATGTGCTCATGGGTATGATGGCTATTCGTGGTATTTATGAACGCCACAATGTGCAGTCGCTTAACCATGGTATTGGCTTTAATACGGCCGCTATCGAGCTGCTACTACCTACTTACGGCGAAGCTCTGGGCTTAAAAGGCAAAATTTGCCGCAATTGGACGTTAAACCCTCACCCTACTCTTATCCCTGCTATTGAATCGGGATGGGTAGAAAGCGTTCATTGCTTTGGTACTGAACTGGGTATGGAAAACTATGTAGCAGCGAGGTCTGATGTTTTCTTTACGGGCCAAGATGGCTCGATGCGATCTAACCGAGCTTTTTGCCAACTGGCAGGCCAGTACGCTGTAGATATGTTTATCGGTTCCACACTGCAAGTTGATGGTGATGGCAACTCCTCTACCGTGACACGCGGACGATTAGCGGGTTTTGGCGGAGCGCCGAATATGGGACATGACCCTGGTGGCCGCCGTCATTCATCGCCTGCCTGGTTGGATATGCGAAGTGATGACCATCTGCTTACTAAGGGGCGTAAGCTCGTTGTTCAAATGGTTGAAACATTCCAGAACAGTACTAGCCCAACGTTGGTTGAGGAGCTGGATGCTTTAGCCATGGCACGTGATTATAAAATGCCACTTGCACCCGTCATGATTTATGCCAGTGATGTCACTCATGTACTCACTGAAGAAGGGATTGCTTATCTATACAAAGCCGAGTCGTTAGAACAGCGCCGCGCCATGATTGCTGCGGTTGCCGGTGTAACGCCTATAGGGCTAAAACGTGATCCAGAGGTAACGGCCAATTTACGAGCCGCTGGGTTGGTCGCCTACCCAGAAGACCTTGGGATCCGTCGCAGTGACGCCACACGAGACTTACTAGCAGCAAAAAGCATTGCAGAATTACAAGATTGGTCCGACGGGTTGTATCAACCACCAGCTAAGTTTAGGAGCTGGTAATGATGACAACTATTAATTCGCCTATTACACAACGTGATCAGAAACGGTTTTCGCTGAGATATCTCTCTCAATCCGTGACATGGGCGTTAGAACAAGAAGCACGGCTTAGCCCTAAACCTGCGCTAGTCGATAGCCGAGGCTCTGGGGCGCATAAAGATATGCACTTAGCACTCATGCTAGCTTCTGCTAACACATTAGAGCCTTATTTTTTGCGCATGGCCCAAACCGCTGCATTCGAATCAAACGATACAAAGTTGCGCACCCAAATAGGGTTAATTGGCCGCGAAGCAGAAAAAGCCATGCTGCAAACAACGCAAGGCGTGAATACTCACAGAGGAGCGATATGGGCATTGGGGCTTTTGATTGTGGCGGCCACAACACACGATACCACTATTGAGAGACTCCTTTCCCGAGCGGCCGCTATCGCCTCAATTGAAGACCCCGCATTAAAGACGACGCAGGCGTTAAGCAAAGGACAGCAAGCATGCCGCGAGTATCAAGTAGCCGGTGCTCGAGAACAAGCTCAACAAGGCTTTCCGCACATTCAACAACAGGCGTTGCCAACACTGTGGGAAAGTCGCGCGCGTGGTGATGCTGAATCATCCGCTCGACTTAATGCTTTATTGGCCATTATGGCCACACTGGATGATACCTGTGTGCTATCTCGGTCGGGCATCTCAGGCTTAGTCACTATGCAGACGGGGGCAGCTGAAGTACTCAATGCGGGTGGCTGCAATACTTTTACAGGCCGGCAAGCATTACGCCAACTAGAGCGCGAGCTTCTCGTGTTAAACGCCTCTGCAGGCGGGGCTGCTGATTTGCTAGCGGCCACCCTGTTTATAGACCGCTTATTTGTAAGCAGTACCTCTAATAATAAGTATCAACAGTAGGAGTCACGATGGAGACTTTATATTTTCAACGACCTGCTTCAGCGAGTCAGGTACAACCATCATTGGTTGGGTATGTTGGCTCGGGTGACTTAGAAGTCATGATAGAGCCAAGCCGCGGTGAATTTGCAGAAATTCATATTCAAACGTCTACCGCTGGCAGTGAAGTCCGTTGGCAACAGATCATTGACCAAATTACGCCTGTCATCCCATTACCCGCTATGCGCATGGATATACATGACTTTGCAGCCACGCCAGGCGTTATTCGCCTACGTATCGAACAAGCATTAGAGCAAGCCATGTCGTTAGGAGGTAGCCATCATGAATAGCACAATGACGACAAAAGACAGCAGTTTTATAGAACAAAGCGCTCGCCAGCGTGTAAAGAACGTGCTGGACGAAGGAACCATGCGTGAACTTATTAGCCCATTTGATCGAATAACGTCACCTTGGTTGGCTAAGCAAGGGATTGTCTCTCAGTTTGACGATGGTGTTGTTATAGCGCGAGGCACCATCAACGGAGAACAAACCGTTGTTGCAGCAATTGAAGGAAGCTTTCAGGGCGGCAGTTTAGGTGAAGTCAGTGGTGCAAAAATAGCGGGGGCGCTTGAGCTAGCGGTTGAAGAAAATGAAAACGGCAACCCAATGTCGGCTGTATTAATTCTAGAAACGGGGGGCGTTCGATTACAAGAAGCTAACTTAGGTTTGGCCGCTATTGCAGAAATTCAATCCGCCATTGTTGCCTTACGAAGACATCGACCGGTGGTTGCCTTAGTGACAGGCCCTGTGGGCTGCTTTGGCGGGATGTCGATCAGTGCCGCGTTGTGTAGCTACATCATCATGACACGCGAAGGTCGCTTAGGATTAAATGGCCCCCTAGTGATAGAACAAGAAGCCGGCATTGCCGAGTATAACGCGAGCGACCGCCCTTTTATTTGGAGTGTGATTGGTGGTAAGCAGCGGTTTGAAAGTGGCTTGGTGGATAGCTACATCAGCGATAGCCAAAGCAGCGCTCGCGAAGCTGTAGAGCAGTATTTAAATCAAGGTGTCCCCACAATACACCGAAGTGAAAAATACAGCGATTTGTTAGAAGCATTTTTACGCCTTGATACACAAGATCACATAGCGCCACATGATGCTCAGCAAGTGCTATTAGAAGGAGTGGCTAGCCATGAATAATTCTGTTCAGACAATACCTGAAATGAAAGTAATACATGATAACCCTTCCAGTCATCGAGGCGCGCAATGGTTTGCGTTGCTCAGCCATGGTTTTACCAAGCAAAACGCTATTGTTCCCTCCGTCCTTGTGGCAGACGGTGAGTATGAAAACCGTGCCTGTCGACTGATCGCAGTTGTGCCAGACCTTAACAATCATTTTCCTCGTGCTGTTAATGGCGAGGTTGGACTTTTAGAAGGCATGGCGCTCGCACGTGAAGTCAACGCCGTGGTAGAAGCCGATGCGCACTCTGAAACCAAACGGGCACTTGTTCTTATCGTGGATGTTCCCAGCCAAGCCTATGGCCGAAGAGAAGAAACATTAGGCATACATCAAGCATTGGCATCCGCTGTGAGTGCGTACGCTAATGCTCGTCAAAACGGCCATCCAATCATCGCCCTACTCGTCGGTAAAGCAATGTCAGGGGCGTATTTAGCGCATGGCTATCAAGCCAACCGCATCATAGCTTTATCGGATGAAGGAGTCATGGTGCATGCCATGGGTAAGGCCGCCGCCGCGCGCGTTACTCAGCGCACAGAAGCCGAGCTTGACCAGCTTGCCGCCGAAAACCCACCTATGGCTTACGATCTTAAAAGCTACGCGTCATTGGGGCTCATTGATAATCTCTTACAAGTTGAATCGGCTACCCAGCCAACACCAAGCGATAAACATAGTGTAGAGCAAGCCATAACGGACGCCCTTTTGGACATTAAACCTAAGGATACAGGTATATCTCGTCGGCTTAGTGGTGAGCATCGACAAGCATCGCGCCAGGTGAGAGATCTGTTAAAAGCGCAATGGACAGGAGCATAAGATGAGCTGGCATGCGCACGACCTAGTCTGGTTAACAAGCAAAGCTGAATTGATGCTTGCTGAAAACCATCAACCCATACCGGATTGGGTACTTACAAGTACCGGCCCTGTTGTGGTTCGTCGTGCGATGCCCATAGTTAAACAGAGTATTAAATACATTCCTGTAGGAGTACGCGGAGGCTGTAAAGCAGAACGTTGTGCCGCTTATGTAGCAACACATCACATCTTACAATCTATCAGCCCATACGAGATTGTAAAACGTAAGCTCTGGGCTAATCACCCACTGACAAGAGAACATTCGGTTTTTAAAACGTTGGATTCATTAACACCACATCTTGAATCGCTCGGTCGTCCATGGGGGATCACCGGAAGCTGTGGCTACGAGCTAGCGACAGGTATCCCGCAACTAACGCCACGTAGCGATCTTGATTTAATTATCGATGGGCAAACATTGTGGTCTAAAGCTGATGCGTCACGTTGGTTAGCGTCTTGGAACGTAAAGGGTTGTCGCTTGGATATACAGTTAGAAACCCCAATGGGGGCCGTTGCATTGGCTGAGTGGGCCTTACGTGATAATCACGTGTTGGTAAAAAGTAATCATGGCCCCTCCCTCGTTAGCGACCCGTGGGGCTTAGCCAAGGAGAGCGCATAAATGTTAACGGCATTTACTTTTCCGGGGCAAGGCTCACAGTTTCCCGGTATGTTAAGGGAGAACCTACCCGATGACCCAACCACACACAGCTACTTGAGTCATGCAGAAAGCGCTTTAGGCCAAACCATAACAAATATTGACTCCGAAAGAGCCTTAAAAGAAACCGTTAATGTTCAATTGGCATTACTTATTAGCGGAGTTATTTGGGGTAAATACCTAATGGATAAAGGGTGCGTACCGGATTATGTCATGGGGTTATCCGTGGGCGCTTATCCTGCGGCGGTCCTTGCTGGTTGCTTGTCATTTGAAGATGCTCTTCAATTGGTATCCTTACGAGGTCGATTAATGCAGACTGCTTTCCCGCAAGACTACGGAATGCTAGCGCTGCTTAATGTAAATCGCACGGTAGTAGAATCCGTGTTAGAACAACAGGTGATAGAGGGTAAGCGCGTTTATTTAGCGAACATTAACGCCGAAAACCAGTTTGTTCTGGCCGGTTATAAACCTGCCCTATTGGAGACCGCCGCCATCATCAAATCGAAAACCCGATGTACTTCTCGCTTATTAGAAGTTGCGGTTCCGTCCCATTGCTCCTTATTAAAAGACCAATCAGAGTACTTGTTGAGCAAATTAGAAAAAACAATAATCAAGCGTCCTAAAATCCGCTACATTAGCGCATCAAAATCAAGGTTAATCAATAATATAGACGATATTCGTAAAGACCTTTCTCACAACATGGCAAACCAAGCACATTGGCATGATAGCAGCCAATTGTTGCTGGAGCGTGGTGTGGGACGGGTTGTTGAAATACCACCCGGTTCGACACTAACAGGTCTATGCCGCCGGGTATTTACTCAAGGGCAATGCTTTGCTGCTCAAAGCACGCGCCTCGACACTTTGCTTTATCAGCACCTATAAATCTTTCAACTTAATCTATATGCCTACTTGAGGAGATTAAACACTAAAAACCACTCGCATTAACAACACAAAATTATACAGCCAGAAATAATAGAAATAACAACTGGAGAAAAATTATGATCATCTACGGAGTTGCTCTGCTGTCCGTTTGCACCTTAACGGGCATCGCTATTGGGCAAATGTTAGGCAAACTAATTGGCGTCCCTGCCAATGTCGGAGGTGTAGGTATTGCAATGATCCTACTTATCTTAGCCGGTACATATCTTAAAAAGCGCGACTTACTCAACATAAAAACTGAGCAAGGCGTCGAGTTTTGGAGTGCCATTTATATCCCAATCGTTGTTGCTATGGCGGCAAAGCAAAATGTAATGGGTGCCCTAACTGGCGGACCTATGGCAATTACAGCCGGTATTTTTGCGGTTGTTTGTGGATTTTTGTTAGTACCGGTATTGAGCCGAATCGGGAACGACGAAAGCTCTAAGACAACAAAGGCCGTTTCAGTAGAAACGCCATCGACTACAACCTCTAGCTCTGTGCGGTGATCATTATGTACGAATCTTTATTAGTAGTAAGTAATAAATACAGCTTGGTCATGGGTTTTGCCGTTATTGGATTAACCATGTGGTTATCTTATTGGGTGTCAGGCCGCTTTACTAAAGGCCGTGTTCATGGCTCAGCTATCGCTATCATGCTAGGGTTATTTTTAGCCTATTTAGGCGGTGTATTTACCGGTGGTGAAAAAGGAATTGTCGATCTTCCTTTGTTATCGGGTATTGGCATTTTAGGCGGCTCCATGTTACGAGACTTTGCTATTGTGGCAACTGGCTTTGGTGTGGATATTGATGAGCTGAAACGCGCAGGTAAAGCGGGGGTTATTGCGTTATTTATGGGGATTTTTTCATCCTTCATAGCAGGTGTTTCCATCGCATTAGCATTTGGATACACCGATGCAGTGAGCTTAACCACTATAGGAGCGGGTGCTGTAACTTACATTGTTGGACCCGTAACCGGGGCTGCTATTGGTGCTAGCTCAGAAGTCATGGCCTTGTCGATTGCCGCAGGCTTGGTTAAGTCGATTTTAGTGATGATATTGACACCTTTTGTTGCGCCATACATTGGTCTAAATAACTCACGCTCAGCCGTTATATTTGGTGGATTAATGGGAACGTCCAGTGGTGTCGCCGCAGGTTTAGCAGCTACCGACCCTAAACTCGTCCCTTACGGCTGCTTAACCGCTGCTTTTTATACTGCACTTGGCTGCCTACTAGGCCCATCGCTTCTGTTCATACTTATGCGCGGTATGTTTGCTTAAAAAATCACGCCTTCAGCCTCATTCTTGTCCTATAGTGGTTCGAATAAGGCCTTTTTATTTATATCAATGAGCATAAGAAAATTAGTAAACAAACTAAAATCCCATATATAAAAAAAGATTTTTACAAGATTTTATAGCTTCGTTAACACTGCAGTTGATATTTATATCCACTTCCACAAAAATCCAAGATATTGCCACCAAGTGGCTTGGTGGCAATATCTCATTTTTTTATAATTTTAATAGCTTCATCGATAGAAGGTTTGCCATCTAATATTAAATATTTTATGACACCATTTTTTGGGTCTACTGCGCTCCAGGATGTTTTCGATGAAGGGATAACCATGCAAAATTCTTTTGGCTTTTGAATTTTAGTTGGCGATCTAAGTGGTTGATAAGTAACAGTCGAACATAGGGAGTTTCCATTAGCACGCCAAACGCCTATATCAACTATGTCGCCGTTAGGGTTATAACCTCTGAATTCATAATTAGAATCGAATTGAAATAATGCTGGTGTAAATTTATTTGTAATTAGTATGGAATTCCCACTTAAAATTTCCTCTACATCTACTGATTTTTCTTTTATAGTCGGTTGTGAACTAGTTACAGTCGATAAAAATAATGTAGAAGTGATTATCGTAAATTTTACTAAATATTTCATGCAACCTCCAAGTCTGCTGTAAAGTAAATAGCACCAACGGCAACTTGTAGCCAGTCAGCAAGGTCTGTTATTTCTTCACGTACAAGTTCTTCTAACGCCTCTACATAACCCCCCCCTGATAAACCGTTAAATATATTGAAATCGGGATCGCCTAGATTAGAGCCGTAAGTTCCAAGTAATTTTCCGTTAGCATACACACTCATGTTTGTATGGCCTGTCAAACCGGAGAATTCATTAATTACAATCTCGTATTTATTCGATATAAATTCATTCCTTGAATATCAGTAAATGAAAATGATATGGATTCTTCTTTGCATTAGCAGCATATCTACTTATTAAGGATAATACAACCTTCTTATACTAAACACTCGCCATCAGTAAGACATCTATAACTACTCCGGCAAGGTTATTCGCAGTGGGCGCTAACGAGACAACCCCGGCTGCCTCCATGATAAACGCCGCTCTGCTGTGCCGGTAATGGCACTAAAATTGAGTATCACTAGGAACATAAAACTCAAGCTTAAAAGATAACCGCTTAATGACATTAGTTTGTGTAACCATGAGCCTAGGGAATGTGCTATCAATAGGCAGAAAAAAGGCGACCTAAACTAAGGAACATGCGATTAAGTCCCCAGTATTGATATACCTGTTCCATATCACTCATTCAGTATCGACCTTTATTATTGTTTTTATATTCAAAATCCAATAACACGCCAAACTAATCACGACTCCCCAGAATGCCGATGAAAGCCCGTAAACCGAGAGCCCTGATGCCGTGATGATAAAAGCGATCAGCGATACTTCTCGATGCGCAGCGTCCGCCATTGCGCCTGCAAGGTTGTTAGCGATGGGAGCTAATAGGGCTAACCCAGCGAGTACGGCAATGAATGCGGCGGGCAAGGCTGTAAAGAGTGACACGATCGTTCCTGCGAATACCGCGCCGGCTAAATAGAAAATACCGTTAAAAATACCCGATACGTACCGTTTACTTGGATCTTCGTGTGCGTCTTTTCCGGTGCAGATAGCAGCGGTTATGGCGGCTACAACGGTGCTTATTCCGCCTGTGAATGCCAATGGGATTGACACTAAACTGGTAAACGTAATGATTGGTTTGGCACTGACCTTGTACCCGGCTCCCTGTAGAATCGCCATGCCAGGTAGAAATTGCCCACTTAAACTGACCAACACAATCGGGAGTGCGACACTCAATACTGATGCTATGGTCCAATGCGGGGTAATCCATTGAGGATGCGCTAGCTCTAAGCCTACGTGAGATAGCGATGTACCTTCACTAAAAATAGCCAACACTATTCCAGCACCTAACAGACACACCAGTGTGTATTTAGTCAGCCAACGGCGAGCAACTACGTAGGACATTAGCATACCCAGCGTTAATACAGGCGTGGTTTCAATAGCCAGAAAGGCGCCTAGACTAAATTGGAAGAGTATGCCGGCCATCATACCCGCGGCTATGCCGGGTGGAATCAGTTTAACTAGGTAATCGAAGGCGCCACTGACACCAATAATCAGCTGGATAACGGCGGCTGTTACGTAAGCTGCGACCATTTCATTGAGTGATAAATCAGGGAACAAACCGACTAATAAAGCAGTACCGGGTGCCGACCATGCGGTCACCACCGGCACTCTTAAGACTGTACTGAGCACAATACTGGTAATGCCTGCCCCGATTGAAATACTCCATACCCATGACGTCATCATGTCATGGTCAATGCCCGCTTTGTTACCCGCCTGAAATACGATAGCTAACGGACCGGAATAGGAGACAAAGACAGCCAGCAACCCAGCCACTAAAGCAGAGACAGAAAAATCTTTAATTAACGTTGGCATATCTTCCTCCCGTTACATGTAAAAAAGCTCTGACGCATAAACGCCAGAGCTTTCGATAGGATAATAAATGGATATCTGACTCTTACTGAGCCGTGCTTCCACTGAATGATCCAAGACTATCTTTTTTAACGGGATTACGGCCTACAAAAGCAACCGCGATGGTAGCAATCGCTCCAGGGACAGCTAACGCAAGGAAGTTTATATGATGTGGTAATGCCATCGCCATTAATACACCGCCTAACATAGGCCCTAATAATGCGCCATTTCGCCCGATACCTGAAGCCCAGCCTAACCCTGTTGAACGAATGTTAGTCGGATAGTATTGAGCAACATAGGCGTAAAGTAGGATTTGCGAACCAATTGTTGTAGCTCCAGCTATTCCCATTAATAAGTATAAGACCCACATAGGGTTCTCATAACCTAGGGTGATGAGTGCCGTTGTACCAAGAATAAAGAAGCTGATAAGTACCGAACGTAATGAAAACTTATCGGCTAAACGCCCGCCCCCTACTGCACCAATAATAGCGCCAATATTAAGTACCATTAAGAACATAAGGCTAGAGCTTAAAGGGTAACCGGCCAATGACATGAGTTTGGGTAACCATGAACCTAACGCGTATACCATTAATAGGCAGCAAAAAAAGGCGATCCAAAACATCATGGTTGATAGCGCACGATTATCCCGAAATAATTCAGCTACCGAGGCTTTGCTGACGTGAGCAGCCGGAATGGTGAGTTCATCTGATTCGGCGATCTGGCGTTCTGGTGCAATCTTAACCAACACATGACGCGTTTGATCCTTGAGACCTTGCGACATCATAAAGCTTGCCGATTCGGGCAAAAACTTAATCATAAAAGGCACCAGCAACAACGGAATTACCGCTAAATAAAACATAACCTCCCAGCCATACGTTGGTACGATCCAAATCCCTAAGCCTGCGGACATCATGCCACCGACGGCATAGCCACTAAACATCAAAGCGACCATGGTGCTACGACGACGCTTTGGTGAGTATTCGCTCATTAACGAAACCACATTGGGCATGACACCACCGATGCCTAAACCCGCAATAAAGCGTAATATGCCAAATACCCAAGGATCTGTAGCAAAGCCATTGACGACTGTGGTTAAGCTAAAAAGAATAACGCAGGCTAAAATCGTTTTTTTACGTCCAACCTTATCAGACATCATGCCAAACCCAATGGCGCCAAACATCATGCCAAACAACGCACTGCTGCCTAGTAGCCCCGCTACGTATGGGTCGAGTTGCCATTGCTCCATTAGAATAGGAAGCACAACACCGTAAATGACTAAGTCGTAACCATCAAAAATGATAACCAAAGTACACCAAAAGAGTACTTTCCAGTGGAAAGGATTAAACGTTGCATTATCGATGACGTCTTGTACGTCGATTGTTTTCATTGATCTACCCTCTTATTTTTATTGTGAGCCAACCTTACTCAAGTCATTGCTCATGTAGATGTGTTCACGTGATTATTTTTGATTAGCCGAGATCGCCTCCTGCCACCGGTAAGATGGTGCCTGTGATGTAACTGGCAGCATCCGATGCCAGAAATAAAATAGGATCAACCTGCTCATCCAATGAACCATAGCGATGCATTAGGCTGTTACTGACTGTTTGATCAATTAGCGTCTGATACCAGGCAGCTTCTTGCTCTGTTTGAGGCTTCGCGTTTCTTGGCGTTAATCGTGGTGGTGCTTCAGTGCCACCCGGTGCTGTGGCATTAACACGAATATTGTGTTCGGCATATTCATAAGCCAAATTCACGGTCATCGCATTCACACCGCCTTTTGCGGCGCCATATGGCACACGCATCAGTCCCCGCGTTGCAACAGACGATACGTTAACAATCACACCTGCACCCTGTTCTAAAAATGCAGGTAGAACCGCTCGACAACCCCATAATGTGGGGAATAGCGAACGCTGGATTTCTTTTTGAATTTGCTCAGGTGTGTAATGCTCAAAAGGCTGCGCCCAGATGGTGCCCCCCACGTTATTAATGAGGATGTCGATGCGGCCAAAATGGGCGTTGGCTTTTTCCATAACTTGCTCTGCACCAACCCACGTTTCTAGGTCTGCCTGTAGTGCTAAAACGTCAATATCTAGCGCTTGCAGCTCCTTCGCAACATCGTGGATATAATCCGCAATATCAACGATAACCACTTTGGCTCCTTCGTCCCCAACCCGTTGCGCTACCCGCTTACCAATACCCTGAGCAGCACCCGTGACCACGACCACTTTATGACTAAAGCGTGACAAGCTCGTTGGATAAGACTTATCTACTGTGCTCATGCGACTTTTTCCTTTGTGCTCACCAGGCTTGGCGCAAACTTTTCGTAGTGAAATGAGTGAGGTTTGATAGTGTTATCACGGAAATAACCCAACACGGCATCGACCATTGGCGGTGGCCCACACAGATATACATCAGTCGCTTGATCTAAAGCTGCATCTTCCATGTGATGTGTTACATAACCTGTAAGCGGATGCTGACTTTCAGGGTTGGCTACAACTGTCTTGTAACTGAACGACGGGATAATGTCGGCAAATGCTTCTAATACCGCCAAACCGACAAGGTCATCTTCATTCGTTACACCATAGATAAGATGGATAGGATGCTCTACAGCTTGCACTTTTAGATATTCGAGCATTGCCAAAAAAGGTGCCAAGCCAGTGCCACCGGCTAACATGAGTACAGGACGCTCAACGGGTCTTAGATAAAAGCTACCCATAGGCCCATTTAATGAAAGCGAATCGCCAGTACGTGCTTTGCCGACTAACCAGGTACTCATCAAACCGCCTGATACATTGCGGATAAGAAAGCTTAATTGATCACTGCCGGGTTGAGAGCTAAACGAATAAGCACGCGTTTCTTGAGTACCAGGCACCTGAATATTCACGTACTGCCCTGCTAAAAACTCAACCGGTGATTGGGCTGTGATTTTGAGTTCAATAGCCGTTGGAGATACTAGATTCACTTCATCGACAACTGCAGTTAACTCGGTTGGTCCCGCTTTGCATAACGAGGAGGCAATCGGTATTTCAACAACACAGTCGCTAGCCGGCACCATTTGGCAAGTTAATACTTTTCCGGCTTCAAGCTCTTCGTCTGATAATGCGTCGTCAATGTATTCATCTCCAAGGTCAAACTTGCCTTGGTGGCATGCGCCTTTACAGGTTCCGCACACACCATCAGAGCAGTCCATGGGTAGGCGAATGTGAGCGCGATAAGCGGCATCTAGCACGGTTTCATCATCATTACAGGTAATGAAGCGCGTTACACCATCTTCAAAATTTAGGGCTATGTTGTACGGCATAATCATTCACTCCCTTGGGTTATAGGTGATACACATCAATCACTTGATTGATGTAGTCATTGTTCAGAACGACTTTTTTATGCGTGATAACAAACTGCTCGCCACTTGTAGCGATCGTGCAGAAATTGGTACCAAAAAACTGTGTCGTCTCTTTATAGCGATGGCTCAAGGTGTGCCAGTTGTAACGAACTTTCACCTCTGTATCGGATGCCGAGAGAACCTCTAGATTAGCGATAAAATGGGTGGTTCTCGGTTCTGGCATGCTGGCACCTGAGCGCTCTGTTTTGATGCGATATACACGGTCTTCTAACCCATCCCTATTCGGGTAATAGATTAATGAGATCTCGCTTTGAGGATTGTCGGTTAACTCATCACAATCGTCCCAGGCAGGCATCCAGTAAACGGCGTCTTCGCTGTAGCAGGTGAGCCATTCGTCCCACTGGCGATCATCTAACAAACGTACTTCGCGATAGATAAATGCACGGATATCTTGGTAGCTAGCATTCATGACACTTCTCCTACGTTCGATACGGCTATGAGTTGTTTGCGTTCATTTTTGATAGCGCGGGTCATTTCGTTGACCCAGTGAAGGTGATGATTAACGTACAGCCCTTCATCTTCCGGCTTTACACCGCTCAAAGTAGGTTTCATATCAATTTGATTGGCATGATCGTCTGGGCCATTGATCCAGTGTGCCGCGCCTCGGCTCATATCATTCCACTTCATACCGGACGCTTCGTAACCTTGTTGGCAAGCTCGGAACTCTTCCAAATCATCGGGGGTTCCCATGCCACTAACATTGAAAAAGTCTTCATATTGACGGATACGCTTAGCACGGAGTTCGGCGGGTTCGTTTTTAGGTGCGAAAGCAAAAATGGTCACTTCTGTTTTGTTAACATCAATCGGGCGAGTTACACGAATTTGTGTAGAAAACTGGTCCATTAAGTAAACGTTCGGGTACAAACACAAGTTTTTAGTGGTACGTACAATTGAGTCAGCTCGCGCTTCTCCAAAGGTTTTCTCTAATCGCTCTAGTTGGTTAAATATGGGGCGGGCTTCGGGGTTGAGTAACCGTGTCCAAAGCATCATGTGGCCATGTTCAAAAGAATAGAACCCCCCATCGGCAGACCATGAACGGGCATCGACCGCTTCTGTGCCGCCCTTTTCATAGTTGCGATGGCCCATTGTAGACAAGTAGTTCCAATGGACCGTTCCTACGTGATAGCCATCCGCACCATTTTCAGCGGTTAATTTCCAGTTGCCCTCGTAGGTGTAGGAAGATGTTCCACGCAATACTTCAATACCATCTTCCGACTGATCAACAATGTTATCGATGATTTTAGTGGTTTCACCAAGATGCTCGGATAGCGGAATAACGTCATCACTTAAGCTGCCAAATAAAAAACCACGATAGTTTTCAAAACGTGCCATTTTTTTGAGGTCATGCGAACCATCCGTGTTGAACTGTTCAGGATACCCACCCTTTTTCTGGTCCCTAGCTTTTTGAAATTTGCCATCGTTTTTGAACGACCACCCATGGAATGGGCAAGTGAATGAGGTTTTATTACCACGCTTACGACGGCATAAAGTTGCCCCCCGATGTGAGCACGTATTAAGAATGGCATTTAGCTCTCCGGACTTGTCGCGGGTAATAACAACAGGCTGGCGACCCACTGTGACGGTAAAGTAATCGCCTATTTCAGGGATTTGGCTTTCATGTGCTAAAAATACCCAGTTACCTTCGAAAATATATTTCATCTCTAAATCGAAGAGTTCTTTATCAGTAAAAACACTACGGTCACATTGGTAACGGCCCGTTTCCGGATGCGCAATGACTGCGCTGTTTACCTTGTCTTGTAGTTGATCTAATCGTTTAGTCATAACAGTCACTTACCCTCGATTTCGTGTCTGAGGTCTAGATTTAGGCCGACGTTAGCCAGGCCGTCTCTTTAGAGCCAGCAGACAGAAATCATCGTGTTCTATTGATTCGGCAAACTAATGCCGGAAGTTACTACCGAAAGTTATGCAGCGTCAGCTTCTAGCGCTCGTACTCGGGCATGACGCTCTTGTGCCGTTTCGTTTGGTGCGTTCAATAACGTGATATTGAATTCCAACTTTTTATAGTCGCCTTCAATATCCCAAGGGTTAGGGCTAGCAGAGACTGTTTTCGCTTCAACAACTAATTCATCCTTCGTTGCAAAGGCAAAGTCGTCGTATGTGTATTTATCACCTGCCACATTGATTTGCGATGTGAGATGACGAAACCCTGGCTTGGTCACAAAGAAGTGGATGTGTGCAGGGCGTTGGCCGTGGCGGCCTAAGTTATCAAGCAATAATTGAGTTGATCCATCGGGTGGGCAACCGTAACCAGACGGTAAGTAACTACGAACAGTATAGCGACCATCGGCTCCCGTTTTTATGCGACGACGTAAGTTGTAATCGCTTTGAGAGGGATCGAAGTACGAATAACGACCTTTTACATCGGCATGCCAAATATCAACTATGGCATCCTCGATCGGTTGACCTTGCTCATCAGTCACTACACCGGTGAAAATCATGGTTTCACCTTCAACGCTACCATCATCCATACGGGCAAAGCCTTCAGATAGCGGAGCGCCGGCGACATACAAGGGCCCTTCGATTGTCCGTGGAGTCCCGCCTGTTAGGCCCGCTTGTTCATCTTCGGCATCCATGCGGATATCGAGATAATGATCAAAGCCTAAGCCAGGTGCAAGTAGTGCAGCTTCACCGTTTTTACCTAAATCATTAATGTAATAAACCGCACTCCAAAACTCTTCTGGCGTGACATCAAAGTCTTCAATCGCTTGGTAAAGATCACGAACGACGCGGTGAACGATATGCTTAAACCGTTCGTCACCGCCCTCTTTATCCATACCGGCTACTTTTTTAAGCAGAGATTGTACTTGTGCAGTGTTCATTGTTTTAACTGACATGACGTTGGTCCTCATCTGTTGTTTTTGTTATATCGGATTTTTGTCTTAACTGATTGGGAATACCCGTTAAGGAGTAACTATTTACTTTTATTTTTTTTATATAAATATCTGTTATTAAAGCTTTTAACGATCATCTTCGTTTATTGAGGATGGGTGACGGCATAAGGGTGTCACTGCAATATCCATATAAGGAAACAAGGGAAGTCCTGTAATTATGTCGTGCAATTCAACATTACTGTCGACATCAAAAATACTAACGTTTTCGTAACTACCGCTGATACGCCATAAATGACGCCATTTACCTTGGCCTTGTAGATCTTGTGAATAGGCTTTTTCGCGAGCCTTGATATCGGCTACCATCGCCTCTGGCATATCAGTGGGTATATTCACTTTCATTTCGACTTTAAAAAGCATGTGAACTCCTTATTTTTATGTCTTTTGTGCTTTTTGCTCAGGACTATTTCCCGTCTATTTACGACGGTAAAATGCTAACTTGTCTTCATCGATCTCAACCCCTAAGCCGGGTGTCGTGGGAATCTCGACTCCGAAGTTTGAGTAGTTAAGCGGATTAACTACAATGTCGTCCTTCATCAACAAGGGGCCAAACATTTCGGTGCCTACATGCAATTTTTCAAGGGTTGACCATGCATGCAATGAAGCAACAGTACCGATGGTTCCCTCAAGCATGGTGCCGCCATAGAGGCCGATCCCAGATGCTTGCGCTACTGATGCCAGCTTGAGTGCACCGATAGGCCCTGCGGATTTAGCAATTTTCAGTGCATAAGATCCGCTAAACCCTGCTGCCGCGAGCTGAAAACCATCCGTTGCATCATTAATGGATTCGTCCGCTAAGATGGGAATAGTAAATTTTTGTGAAAGCCTTACTAGCGAAGCAAAATCTTTAGTTGGGGTTGGTTGCTCTACCCAGTCAATCCCTGCCGATTGCAGAGCTTGCATACCTTTAGTTGCGGTAGATTCATCCCAGGCTTGGTTGACATCAACGCGAATACTCACAGAATCTCCTAAAGCGGCTTTAATTGCAGCAACGTGCTTTACGTCCTCCATTACAGGGCGAGAGCCAATCTTTAACTTAAAGACACAATGACGTTTCGCTGCGATCATGGATTGAGCTTCATCGATATCTTTAGCGGTATCTCCGCTGGCTAGCACCCACAATACGGGAAGGTGCTGGTGAATCGCTCCACCAAGCAGTTGAGAAACCGATAAACCTTGTTGCTTACCCTTTAGATCAAGTAGTGCGGTTTCGATGGCTGATTTTGCCAAATGATTTGCACGAATATTGGCATTCAGCCTTACTTTCAAGGTATTGATATTATTGGAAGGCTGATTAAGTAACAGCGGGGCCAAATAACTATCGATAGTCAGCTTTATGCTTTCAGGGCTTTCTGGCCCATAACTTAAACCGCCAATCGTAGTTGCTTCTCCTAAGCCTTCAAGCCCGTTAGAATCTTTTATACGAACAATCACCATGGTTTGAACACCCATGGTTGTCATGGATAGCTTGTGTGGACGAATGGTAGGTATATCGACCAGAATAGCGTCTATTGAATGGATCGTTGTCGACATGAAAACTCCGTGACTTATTTTTTGTTCTTGTTTAGTCGATAAATTACGGACTTTTTGTAAGACTAACCAATATTGAATAAGTAGCGAGCAATACCTTGGAGGTATGGATGGAATTAAGACATTTACGATATTTTTGCGTTGTTGCCGAAGAGCTTAATTTAACCAGAGCCGCCGAAAAGTTATTCATCGCTCAGCCACCGCTAACACGCCAGATAAAACAGATCGAAGAAGAAATAGGCGCAGCGCTTTTTATACGAAAACCTCGAGGGTTAGAGCTAACCCAAGCGGGTTTGTACTTTAAAGATCAGGCGAGGCAAATACTGAATAAGGTGGATACCACGATTGTGGATACGCGGCGTATTGCGGAGCATGGAAAAACGGTGTTTTCCATTGGGTTTGTCCCCTCCATTTTCTACGGACAGCTACCCTTGATGGTCAGACGGCTTAGAAAGAATAAGAACTTAGAAATCATGCTTTACGAATTAAAAACACGCGAGCAAATCGATGCCCTTAAAACAGGGAAAATAGATATCGGTTTTGGCCGTCTGAGTATCGATGATCCAGATATAGAGCAAGAGCTGCTATTTAATGAGCCCGTACTAGCCGCTGTGCCTACCTCGCATGTGATTTCTAAATCGAACCCTACTATGGCGGCTTTATCTGAAGTCCCCATGATCACTTTTCCTGCCGGGAATGGGCCTAACTTTTCCGATATATCGCAGTCTCTTTTTCATAGCCGTGGTTTAAGCATTAATGTAGTACAGCAAGTCAATGATGTGCAAACCGCCTTATCGCTGGTGGCTTCTGAAATGGGGTTTACGTTAGTGCCTGATCAGGTAAAACGCTTAACCCGCGAAAACGTAAGCTTCGTTGAAATTACAGGAGACAGCATTTCTGTACCGGCTATTGCGTCTCGCCGCCGTGCTGAGGCACCTAACTCTGTAATGCGTTTAGCAAATACCATTTTGGCTGAACTGGTTGAAAATCGTTTAACTGGCAGGTATCCATAATGGGCGGGATGCGAGGCAATCAGTCAGCGTAATTTTACACACTCACCCACTATGTAAGTAGATGAGCGTGATCCAGAGTTAAGCCTGAAGCGGCAGTTGCATATGGAAGGTAGATCCAGACTCCTCATCAGATGTCACAGCCATGTGGCCTTGATGCTGTTCAGTGATGATGTAATACGAAAACGACAAGCGTTGCCCCGCG
Source organism: Neptunomonas phycophila (assembly GCF_001922575.1). Classification (NCBI taxonomy): domain Bacteria; kingdom Pseudomonadati; phylum Pseudomonadota; class Gammaproteobacteria; order Oceanospirillales; family Oceanospirillaceae; genus Neptunomonas; species Neptunomonas phycophila. The sequence goes on from NZ_MRCI01000001.1 coordinate 1,568,808, forward strand.
TCGACACTTTTCTCTGGTTCTTGATTGCTAAAGAAAGGCTCGAACAAATACATTTGCTCTTCGTTAGATAACCCTTTGCCGTTATGCTGAACCTTAATCCATAGGTTACCGTAGCACTCTGCTAGCAATAGCTTAATGGTAGGGATAAACGGCTTATCGCTATCGGTTGTTACCACTTCACTTGCTAGCTTCTCATCTAATGAATGACACGCATTACGTAACAAGCTTAAGAATACCTGCTGCATTTCGGTGATGTAACATGGTGTGAGTGGCAAGTTTTCATCAAAGTGGCGTTCGATTTTGATACGATTAAAAGGCAATCGTTCAGATACAGACAGAATATCTCCAGCCAAACGCAATGTGTTTTCCATCACATCGACCATATTAACCATTTGCTTTTTCTCTTGCCGGCTGCGGGCAAATGCAAGCAAGTTGTTAATAATGGTGTTTACCTGATCGCCTTTTAACGACATCTGATTGGCTATTTCATCTAAGCGCTCAGCACGTTTTGCGTTTTGTTGCGCATCATCAGAATCGGCATTTGCACGCAACGCACGCTGAAAACTTCGAAGATCAAGCAGAATGCCTTGTAAAGGTGTATTGATATCATGCGCCATGGTAGAGGCCATCTCCCCCATAAACGACATCTTGTCGTTATGAATGAGCATATTTTCTGCCATGGTCTCTTTACTTATGTCATCAATCAACAAAACGACACCACCGTCACTGTTTTCACGTAACGGGTAAATTGTGATGTCAAAATGGGACATGCTGCGCAGGCTTTGCTTAATGTGGACTGTGTCTTGGTTTTTAATCGCCTGCTGGATTTGATCAGGAGAAACCGTGGCCGTTGGGTAAGCTTCCCACAATGATTTACCTAAAGCGCGTTCTGCAGAAATTCCTGAGACTTCCTCGGTACGGCGGTTCCAGTGAGTAATACGTCCATCTTTATCTAAACACACTAACATTAGCGGCATCGATGTCAGAATATCGGTGATATACGCTTCCGATGTCATGAGCCGCTTCGTTGTTAATATATGTTGTGCTATTTCTTGCTCTAGTGCTTCGTTACTAGCAAGCAACTTGGTATTTGATTCATTAAGCGTTGCTGTACGCTCTTTAACTCGCACCTCTAAATCATCACGTATAGCATGCAGTTCTCTATGGGCTTTAAACAACCGGCGGCGCGCAATGAAAAGCCCCAAAATTACCAGTGACAACAAAATAATAAGAATGCTGCTTGAGAAGTTAGCAACATACTGCCAATTGGTACGACCATCTTCATATTTAAAGTATGACACTATTGCAGCTTGAGCAAAGCTAGGCAGCAATAACGAAAAAATGACTAAATAACGCAATTAGAATTCCTTAAAATCGACGCTAGACCTGCATAAATAACCCGTTAACAAGGGCTATACACCAATATCTTCGTTCCAGAGCTCAGGCTTATCTGCAATAAATTGTTCCATGATAGAAATGCATTCAGGATCATTTAGCACGGTAACCTGAACTCCACGTTCTTTTAGATAAGCCTCAGGCCCTTGAAAGGTTTTATTCTCACCAACAATGACTTTACCAATACCGTATAACAACACGGTCCCACTACACATATCACATGGAGATAAGGTCGAGTACAGTGTTGCTCGTTTATAGTCTGCGGCTTTTAAACGTCCGGCTTTTTCCAAACAGTCCATTTCCGCGTGCAAAATAGCACTGCCTCGTTGAACCCGCTGGTTATGTCCAGCGGCAACAATTCGATCATCAATAACTAAAACAGAACCTATGGGTATACCACCTGCCGCCAGTCCTTTTTTGGCTTCATCGATTGCGGCTTTCATAAACTGATCCATAGCGTTTCTCCTGATGACAAAAAGAAATAACTGGCTCGTTTCGCATATTGGGAGCAAGTTTCTTAGCGATGTAGTGAAATCAATAGATGTACTCTTACAGGCAGTTAATATATCGATTATCTGTTTAAATTGATAATCTTGAAGGTATTTTTTTGCCTAATATGACTGTTTCCTGAGCTTCTGTGCGGTCTGGCTTGTTACCAAGAGAGCTACGCCCTAGAATAAAGCGATTTTTCATACGAACTGTAAGGGTCTTCACGACATGCGCGCTAGTCAATTTTTAATTGCTACCCTAAAAGAAACACCATCCGATGCTGAAGTTATTAGCCATCAACTCATGCTACGTGCTGGTATGATCCGTAAAGAAGCTTCCGGCCTCTACTCATGGTTGCCCATGGGTTTAAGGACATTGAGAAAGGTTGAGCGAATTGTCCGTGAAGAAATGGAAAATGCTGGCGCTCAAGAAGTATTGATGCCGACAGTACAACCGGCTGAGCTATGGGAAGAATCTGGCCGTTGGGAGCAATACGGACCAGAACTACTGCGCTTGAGCGATCGTCATGGCCGTGCTTTTTGCATGGGGCCTACACACGAAGAAGTCATCACAGACTTGGTGCGTCGCGAGCTGAAAAGTTATAAGCAATTACCGGCAAATTTTTATCAAATTCAGACTAAGTTCCGTGACGAGATTCGACCTCGTTTTGGCGTGATGCGCTCGCGCGAATTTATTATGAAAGACGCCTACTCTTTCCATGCTGATCGTGAGTCTCTGCAAAATACTTATGAGATTATGCATCAAGCTTATACGAACATTTTTACGCGACTTGGCTTAGACTTCCGTCCGGTTTTAGCAGATACAGGATCGATTGGTGGCAGCAGCTCTCATGAGTTCCATGTGTTAGCTGATTCTGGTGAGGACGACATCGCGTTTTCTGATAGCAGTGACTATGCAGCCAATGTTGAGCTAGCTGAAGCACTATCACCTGCTGGTGAGCGCGCTGAGCCAACTATGGAAATGACGTTAGTTGATACACCCAACGCAAAAACTATTGCACAGTTGGTTGAGCAGCATAACCTAGCGATCGAGAAGACAGTTAAAACGTTGATCGTAGCTGCCTCTGAAGAGTCTGATCACTCATTTATTGCTTTACTGGTGCGTGGTGATCATGAGCTTAACGAAATTAAAGCTGAGAAACTGCCAGAAGTAGAGTCTCCTTTGCGCATGGCTACAGAAGAAGAAATCCGCGGCTTTATGGATGCAGGGCCAGGCTCAATCGGTCCCGTTAATCTAACAATTCCGTGTGTTATCGATCGTGCTGTTGAAAAAATGTCAGACTTTGGTGCTGGAGCGAATATCGAAGGGAAGCACTTTTTCGGTATTAACTGGGATCGTGATATGCCAACACCAAAAGTCGCTGATCTACGCAATGTTGTGGAAGGCGATCCAAGCCCATGTGGTCAAGGCACGTTACAAATTAAACGTGGTATTGAAGTGGGCCATATTTTCCAATTAGGCACTAAGTATTCAGAAGCGATGAACGCAACCGTCTTAGATGTGAATGGTAAAGCTGTCGCTATGGATATGGGCTGCTACGGCATCGGTGTTACGCGTGTTGTAGCGGCGGCTATCGAACAAAACCATGACGAAAACGGTATTATTTGGCCGGCTTCGCTGGCTCCATTTCAGGTCGCCCTCATCCCTTTAAATTATGATAAATCTGAAGAAGTTCAACAGGTTGCAGACGCCATTTATAGTGATTTAAAAGCGGCAGGCATCGAAGTTATCATGGATGACCGTAAAGAGCGGCCCGGTGTTAAATTTGCTGACGCTGAGCTAATGGGTATTCCTCATCGCCTCGTCATTTCTGATCGCGGTATTAAAGCCGGTGCTTACGAATATAAAGGCCGTCGCGATGATGATAAGCAAGATGTGAACGCAGAAGGCGTTATTGAGTTTCTTAAAGCTCAGCTTTAATTGGTAAAGATAGGCTCAATAAAAAAGCGGTTACTATTACTAGTAGCCGCTTTTTTTATAGTGTCGTTATGGAAAATTCTCTTTGCTTAATTAAGCCAATCAATTAACTGGCAGGATCTTTAAACAAAAGGTCCAGTGATACGTCCAGCTCACCCTTTTGAATCTTTTTCACTCTGTCTAAGTGGGTATCCAACGCTATAGGCCAGCCTTTATTCATTATTGCATTGTTCATTGGACTAGGCAGTGGCCAAGGTAAACGATCGCATAATTCACTCAGAGTCAGTGTACTTAGGTCTCGACTTAATAAATATTCGCCCTGATCTGCACGGCGTATAATTTTCTGCTCCATCAGGATCTGCACATAGCTATCCCAGCCACTTTGATCTAAGCCTGGAACATTTTGTAATAGCTCATCATCCGATAAAGTTGTCCCACTTTGCTGTGCAACCCATAGGGCATGTAACACTCCCATGATTGTATGTAAGTGGGAAAACTCGCGCGTGCGGTCTAGCGTTTTATAGACAGTAAGGGCTCGTGTTAACTCAGCGCCCAAGAGGATGATGACCCAACTAATGAATATCCAAACAAGAAACAAAGGTACAGCTGCAAAAGCACCGTAGATCAGTTCATATGATGGAAACTGCGTAGCATAGAAAGCAAAGCCACGTTTAGCCGACTCAAATAAGATGGCTACAACCACACCGCCAATAAATGCATTACGAATCGGCACTTTACAGTTTGGGACCGCGACATACAGCAAGGTAAAAGCGACAGATGACAAAATAACAGGCAAAAACAAGAGCAATCTGCCCTTTCCTACCAGCTCTGTTGCGTCAGATATAAAAGGAAGACTGGCTATATAAGAGGTAACTATTAACCCTAGACCAATTAGAATAGGCCCTAAACTTAGCACCGCCCAATATAGCAGAAAACTAGAAACGCCTTTTCGTTGATCACTCACACGCCAAATTCGGTTAAATGCTACCTCTATATTGCGCATCATCATGATGGAAGTCACCGCAAGAAAGCCGACACCAACCCCGGTTAGGCTCTTAGCCTGACCTGTAAATTCTCGTAGGTATTCTTGCATCACCTCCCCTGTGGTGGGGACAAAATTTGCAAAGATCCATCCTTGTATTTCATCTCCATAACCATTGATGGAAGGGATGGCCGAGATCATGACATAAGTGACCGTCATTAAAGGCACTACAGCAAATAATGTGGTGTATGTCAGTGCCGAGGCATTAATTATCCCACCATTGTTAATAAACTGTTTAATGAGATACCGGACAAAACCGACAAAGGTTGAATCCAAAATTGCTTTCATGAAGAGAAATTCCTTTCTGTAACTTTGTTGCACAGAGCTTGGCATATACAATACCAGCTTTGCAGCTTCGCTATTCTTTTACAACCCATGCATTAGAATCAGTGCTTTAGAATCGTCTGACAAGGAATTGATATGAGCCAAGTAACTATTTTCCATAACCCACGTTGTTCTAAATCTCGTGAAACACTCGCACTGTTGACTGATAAAGGTATCGAACCAACTATCGTTGAATACCTAAAAAATGTACCGAGTAAGGATGAGCTGAAGGCCGTCATATCTGCATTACAGATAAGCCCACGTGACTTGCTGCGCAAAAAAGAAGCCGAATATAAAACAGCTGGCGCTGATGACCTTTCCTTAAGCGACGAAGCCATTATCGATATTATGCTTGCTAACCCAAAACTCATAGAACGCCCTATTGTAGTAACCGGAAATAAAGCTCGCATTGGCCGCCCTCCTGAATCAGTACTTGAGATTCTATAATGAGCGCCCCTTATATATTAGTGCTTTATTACAGTAGTCACGGTTCTACAGCAAACATGGCTAAGCACATCGCCCGTGGTGTTGAGCAATGCGGCATAGAGGCACGGATACGCACAGTGCCGCCGGTTTCAAGCGTATGTGAAGCAACGGCTCCGACAATTCCTAATGATGGCGATATTTATTGCACAGAAGCAGACCTTCGGGATTGCGCAGGCTTAGCGCTCGGTAGCCCTACACGTTTCGGTAATATGGCAGCAGCGCTCAAGTATTTTATCGACTCAACTAGCAGCTTGTGGATGTCTGGTGCGTTGATTGGTAAACCCGCGACCGTCTTTAGCTCCACGTCCAGCCTACATGGCGGGCAAGAAACCACATTGCTTAGTATGATGTTACCGCTTATGCACCATGGAATGGTCATTGCCGGTATTCCTTATAGCGAAACCGCTTTACTTACCACCCAAAGCGGAGGCACTCCCTATGGTGCAACGCATGTAGCAGGTCAGGATAGTAAACGTGCCTTGGACTCAGACGAAACTTCACTGTGCCAAGCTCAAGGTAAGCATTTGGCGAGCATCGCCGTTAAATTGGGAGCTAGTCAATGAGCACTTTACAGACCAAGGTTCGGTTAACACGCTTTCTCACTGTGTCGTGTTATGCGGGGCTGCTGATACTCTTTACTGCATGGTATGTCTTTATTCACCCTGTTGATACGGCCAACCCTTGGGTAATTTGGCTGATTCATTTTCTCCCCTTGGCCTGCTTTTTCCCTAGTATTAAAAGCGGTAATCCTCGCAGCCACGCGTGGTTGTGCTTTATGTTATTACTGTATTTTAATGAAGCCGTATTAGCCGCAGCAACCAACCCCGAAACAAGAGTATTCGGTTTGATTTACGCTTTGCTTGTGGTTGTATTATTCACAGCTGCGATGATGTACGCGCGCTGGGCTAGCCAATTAGCTCGCCAAAACCTTCCTGCCCAATAAAGGACTAGCATTGACATGTTTGATGTATCAAGAATACGCCGAGATTTCCCAATACTGTCATCACGTGTCAACGGGAAACCACTGGTCTATCTTGATAACGCCGCCACAACACATAAGCCTCGTGTTGTTATGGACAGTGTTGCTCGTTTTTATAAACTGCAAAATAGTAACGTACACCGTGGCTCACATACCTTGTCCAATGCCGCAACCACAGAATTTGAGAACGCTAGGAAAATAGCCGCTAGCTTTATTGGTTCTCCCGATCCTGCCCATGTTATTTGGACAAAGGGGGCTACGGAAGCGGCTAACCTATTAGCTTATTCGTTAGGTGATCTGTTAATTAAACCAGAAGATGTGATTCTGGTATCGACGATGGAGCATCACGCTAACCTTGTACCTTGGCAGCAGACCGCTCTGCGCAAGGGAGCTACCCTTATTCCTGTCCCGCTAACAGATGAACAAACGCTAGACATATCTGCTTATGAGTCCCTATTAAAAAAGCATCGCCCTAAAATTGTTGCATTAACTCACGTATCAAATGCACTAGGGGTCATCAATCCTGTCGAGCAATGTTGTCATTTGGCTAAACAATATCATGCAACAACCGTTATTGACGGCTCTCAAGCTATTGCCCACCTCTCGGTGGATGTTAAGCAATTAGGATGTGATTTTTACTTTTTTTCAGGGCACAAATGTTATGCACCCGGTGGTGTTGGTGTGCTTTGGGGCAAAGAAGACTTACTAAAAGCCATGCCGGTGTGGCAATGTGGCGGAGAAATGATCAAGCACGTCAGTTTTGATCACACCGAGTTTAATGACCTTCCCTTTAAGTTTGAAGCGGGAACTCCTCCAATAGCGAGTGTATTGGGTTTAGCGGCTGCGCTTGAGTACTTATCAACGCTAGATAGACAAGCCGTGCAGGCGCATGAATCGGCACTGCGTCGGTTTGTTGTCGACTCCCTACAACAATACCCGGCTATCAAGGTATATGCCCCATTTGCAGAGAACGTAGGCATTGTTTCGCTTAGCATCAGCGGGCTGCATCATCAGGATGCCGCTTTTCTATTAGATGAACACGGCATAGCGGTCAGGACTGGACACCATTGTGCCATGCCGCTAATGGAGTCTCTTTCAATTCAAGGTACTTTGCGCGCTTCTTTTGCCTTATACAATACACGAGAGGAAGCCGAAACATTTGTCGCACATATTATCGATTTATTGTCTTCTAAAATGGCAAGTAACCAACCGATTAAACCAAACAGTGACCAAACAATTGAAGCCACCTTACCGGCCATTAGCTTCCCTGACGCCAACCAGCTAGTTGAACTCGATCAACGTATTGCAGCTGAGGCACAGCAAAATAAGCTAGCTCTCTTGCTATCCCAAGCTGATCACCCAAGCCTGTTACCCCAATCATACCATTATGACCAAAACCGCATTAGCGGATGTGAGTCTGATGTTTGGCTGGTTTGCCAGAAGCTTGAGGTTCATGGAGAGCTTTTTTTTAACTTTGCGGTCAACTCTAATGCCAAAATTATGCAAGGCTTATCGCTATGGGTTTTAAGCTTTCTACAAGGTAAGACCGCTTCAGAGATTCAATGCTTCGATGTTACGGAGGCCCTGCATTCTCGGGGCTTGCACCGATTTATCAGCCCTTCCCGCACTAACGGATTGCACGCGATTGTCGAGACAATTAAAGCGTACACTCGCTAGTAACTACCTCCCCAGGGCCTGGCGAACAACAAATTAGAAGGCTGCAATCGCTTGATCTTTAAGCCTCAATAGTCGAAGATTCGATATATCTAGAATATTCAATATTCGTGTATAGCAGCCCCTTTTCATATGCGAAACAGATTCGGCCCTCGTCTTTACTTGCCGATCAACTCTAGAATATTCACTCTTTGCGTTTCAAAGCGCATTTATTTTCGACCAAACAAGCGATGACCACATGAACTTAAATGACGTCAGCCTATTTATACGGATTGTTGAAACCGGCAGCTTTACTTCTGCTGCTGAAAGTCTTGGAATACAAAAATCAACGATCAGCCGTCGTATCGCCCAGTTAGAAGATGATTTAGGCGTCCGGTTGCTGCAACGAACCACGCGCAAGCTCAAGCTTACTGATGATGGTGAAGAGCTGTTCTCTCGTTGCCAGCCCTTAATTAATGAGTTAGAAACGGCCCGCGATCAATTATCAGCCACACAAGAAGATCCACGTGGCCGCTTACGCATTACAATGCCTTCTGAGTTAGGCGTATTCATGATGAATGATGTCGTCTCTACTTTTATGCAGCGTTACCCAAAAATCAATCTAGAAGTTGAGCTCAGTACCCGCCTAGTAGACTTAATTGAAGAAGGCGTCGATTTAGCGATACGCGTAGGTGAACTAGCCGACTCAAGCCTTATTGCACGTCGTGTAGCACATGTGTCCCGTGCGCTCTATGCGTCTCCTGATTATCTCAAGCGTATGGGCACTCCAAAAACGCCAGATGATTTAGAAAAGTACGAGTGCTTCGGGCAACTTAAAGCTCATGAATATTGGGAATTTGAAGGCTGGCCAACGGCGGTAGAAGTCAAAGGGCACTTAAAAGTAAACAGCATCGCCTTTGCAAAAGAAATGGTGATGCAAGGGCACGGTATTGCCCGCTTACCCCGCGTATATTGCCGTAACTGCGTACAAGCTGGTGAATTGGTAGAAATTTTAACGGATTATAAGTGCCCTCTTATAGAGATTAATGCAATTTACCCAAGCCGCCGTCATTTAAACCCCAAAGTAAGGTTGTTTATTGATCATATGATGGAAATGATCGTTGACCATCCTTGGGTAACTGAAATGATGATTACACCGGCTTCAGAATTACCAGGGCAAAGCCCGGAGACCACGCTAGAACATCATTAAGCGAAGTGTATCGACTAAAGAATAAGCCTTGCAAAACAGGACAGTCCGTTCCTTTCGCTATTACTATCAAATAGTCATCGAGCTTGTTATAACCTTAACCTTGCTCTTTGCCTATTTGATAGCCTCATGACAAACAATAATAAAATACAGCATCAGAAATATTACGTCTTAGCCGCCGGTGTTATCAGCTTAGTTGTGTTACTCGGTATCGCTCGGTTTGCTTACACCCCGCTTATTCCAGTAATGATTAGTGCCTCTGTCATGTCTGATATCAGTGCCGGGTGGCTCGCTACTATAAACTATGCCGGTTATTTATGTGGAGCAGTGTTAGCTGCCACAATCGGCGATCTAATGCTCAAGGACAAGCTATATCGGGCAGGTCTGATAACAGCGATTATCACCACTCTCGCAATGGCATTCACCGACAATGTATATTTGTGGGCTTTTTTGCGCTTTATGTCAGGGTTAAGCAGTGCGGCAGGCCTCTTAATTGGATCAGGTTTAGTGCTTAATTGGTTGATTAGAAACAACTACCGAAGCGAGCTTGGTATCCACTTTATGGGGATGGGCTTAGGCATTGTGTTTACCGCTATCGCCTGCGAATTGATGGTTAACCAACTAACATGGTCAACACAATGGATAGTGCTAGGCGTATGTGCGGCCTTATTAAGTATCCCTGCTTGGCGATGGCTACCTCGACCACATAATGGCACTGTGCATAGCTCCGGTCAGGTGTTAAAAGACAAACCTCCAAGCGCACGCTTTTTTTGGTTGATGGTCATGTCATATTTTTGCGCAGGATTTGGCTATGTTATCAGTGCGACTTTTACTGTTGCCATGGTTGAGCGTCTACCTGGGTTAGCGGGTGAAGGCCAGCTAGTGTGGTTACTGCTAGGGCTTACCGCAATACCTGCTGTCATTTATTGGGATAAACTAGCCCGACGAATAGGCACCTTATACACCTTATTGATTTGCTACTTAATACATATCATTGGCATAGTATTACCCTTATTTTCGCAGACTCTGACAGCAGCTATTGTTAGCGGCATGCTTTATGGCGCAACCTTTATTGGTATCGTTGGTTTAGTCCTCACTATGGCTGGACGCTTTTATCCGACTAAGCCTGCTAAGTTAATGGGTAAATTAACACTTTCTTATGGTGTTGCTCAGATTATAGCCCCTGCCATTGCGGGCTATATGGCGGCCCAAACAGGCCAGTACAGCGCCGCACTCTTTATGGCAGCAATTATGATGGTGCTGGGTACTATTTTATTACTAATTCTCATCTATACAGAGCGTCATGATCTAAAGGCACTAGACGCTTAATCGCAGGCTTTATAATTACTAAGGAATGTTCATGTCGAATCAATCGACACACGTAAGCTATGGAAGTTGGGTTCTTTTGCTGGCATTAGCCTTAATATGGGGAACCTCTTTTCTTTTTACCTCTATTGGTTTAGAAACATTCTCACCACTTTTTATCACATTTTTTAGGTTGGTATGTGGTGCCGCTGTATTAACCTGCTTGGTCTATATTAAACATTTACGCTTGCCCTTTACGTTAAAAGATTGGGGAACGTTCTTTGTGTTGGGGTTAGTGGGTAATGCAGCCCCCTTCTTTTTAATTGCGTGGGGCCAACAAAGCGTGCCTTCGGGGCTAGCCGGCGTTTTAATGGCTATCATGCCCATTATGACTATGCTGATCGCTCATTTTACCGTTGTAGGCGAAACGCTAAGCCGCTATAAGTTGGCTGGCGCCGCAACGGCCTTCATAGGTGTCGCTATTCTTTTAAATCCGTCCTTAGCTAATACCGGACTACTCGTACATCAACTCTGTATTTTAGCTGCTGCTAGTTGTTATGCACTGAATGCCGTGTTGGTAAGACGATTATCTAAACATCACCCTATGGTTGGTGGCGCTGGCATGCTCATCGCTTCCAGTTTAATTGCATTTCCCTTCTTCATTAGCCAGGGTTTAGATCAGCTTTCTATGGCGAACCTAATGACCGCGAGTTTTTTGAGCATTTTATGGCTGGGGGCTTTATCGACAGGGGTTGCATCGCTCATTTATTTTAATATTATCCAGAAAGCCGGTCCTAGCTTTCTTGCCAATATGAACTTTATGGTACCTGTTGTGGCCTATGTACTGGGCGTTACCATTCTAGGAGAGAGCGCAACAGCAATCTCTTTAGTGGCGATTGGTATTATTTTTAGTGGCGTGGCGCTCACTCGATATAAAGCGAAGTAGGCATACCGTATTTATATACGATATGCTCCCTACTTAAATTCAAGGACGAGCTTAATGGATACCCATACACTCACTGCTTTTCTGGCTGTAGCAGACACTCAATCTTTCTCCCAAGCCGCCGAACAACTTTTTATTACTCAGTCGGCCGTGAGTAAGCGCATTGCTTTATTAGAGGAGCAGTTAAATCAACGACTATTTGACCGAATCGGCCGCAAAGTTTCTTTAACAGAAGCGGGTGATGCACTATTACCACGAGCCAAAAATATTTTAAATGAAATAAAAGATGCCACCCGAGCCATGGGTAATTTATCCGGCGAAGTCAGTGGAATCTTGTCTTTGGCCGCTAGCCATCACATTAGCCTGCACCGGTTACCGCCTATATTACGGGCTTTTACACGCCGATACCCTCAAGTCACGCTAGATCTGCGCTTTCATGAATCAGAAATAGCGTATAACGGCGTGCAACATGGGGATCTTGAGCTGGCTCTAATCACACTATCCCCTCACCCCGATCCTATGATCTGTTCATATCCCATTTGGGAAGATAGGTTACAATACGTCGTTGCTAAAGATCATCCCTTGGCAAAAAAGCCACAAGTCAGCTTAAGTGAGCTAACTGGCCATGCGGCGATATTGCCATCGGAAAGTACTTTTACACATCAAATTGTAGCGGATCAGTTTCAGCGCAATGACCTAGCACTCAATGTGATGATGTCGACCAATTACCTAGACACCATCCGAATGATGGTCAGTATTGGCCTAGGTTGGAGCTTATTGCCAGAAACGATGATTGACGAATCATTAACCATATTACACCCCAACGCTGAACCTATTGTTCGGGAACTGGGCTATATTTATCATAGAGATCGCACGTTATCGAATGCTGCAAGCGCGCTTGTTAGTATGCTGACGAACACCGAGTAGAACCGAGTATTCAATTACGACCTCTACTCCATTACACTGCATTCTATGATGACGATGCACAACAAGCAGTATTAGAGGACTTTTGAGTGCAAGCTGATTTTCATGCCCAACTACACGCTTTTTTTGAGCAACAGCAGGCGCTTTTTACTCAATGGTTGACGCCATCCCCTGAAGCATTTCAGACCATGAGTAATGATCAAATGAAAGCCGCCGCCATGATGGCATCTAAAACAGCGGGGTTCCTCAAACAAAGCACCCAACTCTTAGAGCAGCTTAAAGCCAAAGCACTAGACAAAGGCCTTATAGACTCACTCATTCGCCAATTAAGCGAACAAACACAACAACACTCACTAGATAGCATTTTAAAACAGTGGCAAATACCTCATCAATTTCAAGCGGCTATCGAAAAAACTACCGCACAAAATCCCAATGCTTTATTTAGCACATGGCGCCACACACTGCTTTTTACCTGTCCTGAGTTTCATGCAATGCATGAAGAACGAATTAAAGCGGGTTGTGAACATCTAGCCAACTACCAAGCAGCTTTACACACCTATATACAGCAGAGCACCCAAATAACAGAGAGTGCGGTTAACCGCTTAAAGCACGCGCTTGAGCATAATGAGCAGCCAATAGAGTCTTTAAACCAATTACACGAGCTGTGGGTTTGCTGCTACGAAGATGCCTATGCAGAAGCGATCAGGCAAGAAACCTACCAGCAAGCGTATGGAAACATTACCAATTGCTATATGGCTCTAGTCGCTTTCCAACAGGACATGCAACTAAGCGTGTATGAGCAACAAGGCTTAGCCACGCACAAGGGATTAGATAGCACTCTACAGCAGCAAAAAGCGCTGCATAAAGAAATGAAAGCAGTCAAAAAGCAACTAGAGGAGCAACGGTTGCTTAATGAACAATTGACACACTCTCTTATAGAATTAAGCCAACAATTTGAACAAATAGGTGGTAACCTGCTACCAAAAACCTCTCAGGCGACACAAGAATAAATACTAAAATGAAAAACCTGAAACTGGACGCCCAACAAGTTCAGGACGAACTAACAGAGCTCACTCAGAACTTAAGAAAAAGTCAGTTAACGCTGAATAGCTTACCCAACATCGATGTGGCTTCCACACCAAGTCACTGTATATATAAGCGCGACAAATTGTCGTTATTGTATTTTGAAAGCACGCAGCCTAAAGAAGATCGCGCATCTCATCCCATTTTTATTTGCTATGCCCTAGTCAACCGATGGTACATGATTGATTTAGACCCCGAGCGTTCATTGCTAAGATCGCTATTAGCAAGAGGTTTAGATGTCTATGTTTTAGATTGGGGCTACCCTGACAAAGCTGATCGTTTTCTTGATCTAGATGATTATATCAATGACTACCTAGATGATTGCATTGACCAAGCCTTAGCACATTCAGGTTCTACTGAGTTGGATTTAATGGGGATCTGCCAAGGCGGCACTTTTAGCTTGTGTTATACGGCTTTACACCCGCAGAAAGTTCGCAAACTTATCACCGCCGTTACACCGGTTAATTTTCAGACGCCTGACAATATGTTACAAAAATTGTCACAGCATACAGATATTGATTTGGCTGTTAAAACCTACGGAAATATACCGGGTTCTTTTCTTAACCATGTTTATAGCTCACTTATGCCAATGCGATTGGGCATACAAAAGAACTTGAATCTTCCAAAACATCTAACAACAACGGAATCAGCTCTGAGCTACCTTCGCATGGAAAAATGGTTATACGACTGCCCGGACCAAGCAGGAGAGGCATTTAAAGAGTTTATAACCCTATTCTTTAGAGAAAACCGATTTGTAAACGGTGGCTTAACCATAGGAGGAACTGACGTTAACTTATCTGAAATCAGGCATCCTATCTTAAATATCTATGGTCAGCATGATCACTTGGTTCCAGCTGATTCATCGCTCGCGTTAAAAGCCGTGTGCCCTCACAGTCAGTATTCCGAACTCTTAGTTAAAGCTGGGCATATTGGTGTTTTCGTAAGCCGAAAAGCCCATAAACTTGTGCCCGATACCATTGTTAAATGGCTTGCAGAGTAACAATAAAAAAGGCCGCAAACCAAAGTCAGCAGCCTTTCTTAATATTTGTTATCGCGCTTTATTTGTCGCTATCTTTTTCTGTTGGCTCTGCATCATCAGCTTTTGCGCTACTGTCAGCTGACCCTGTTCTGCTTGCCCCAGGTTGAAACATATTCCAGACAGCCATATTTTGATCGGCAATTTTGTTCATCATGGTTAGCGGGTTAGCGGCACCAATCATACTTTGCATCTGCTCACGAATCCTTTCTTGGTGCTCTAAAAACGCCGCTATGCTTTGTTCAAGGTACTGACTCATCATTCCTTGCATGCTGTCACCATAGAAACGGATAAGTTGCTGCAGCACTTGATTAGTCAGAAGCGTTCCGTGCCCTTCCCCTTCTTGCTCGCTGATGATCTGCAATAAAATGTTACGTGTTAAGTCATTGCCTGTTTTTGAGTCCAGTACTTGGAAGGGCTCAGAATTTAAAACGAGTTCTTTTACATCTTCAAGCGTTACATAACAACTACGCGAAGTATCATATAAGCGGCGATTTGTATATTTACGAAGAATACGCACTTCTGGTTCTCTCTCTGTCACCATAAACCCTTAAATGTGTCGAGCTGGATTATTTTTTGTCGTTACTCGATGAGTTGTATTGGCTCATCATACCCAGCATCATTTTTTGAAAGGCTTCAACCGAGCCCACGCTATTTGTTAAATAGGGTTTGAGTAATGTTAACGGGTCATAGCCTTCAACACCCGCTTCCATTTGTTCTTTAATTTTACTGATCATTTCGTCTTGTAATGAGGCTACATCCGGTAAGCCCATTACTTTACGAAACTCTTCTGGTGTCATGTCCACATCAATTTTAAAGTTCATAAATAGAACCCTTTATTATTAGTTTATAAAACAGGACGAAGTTCACTATATAGCGATAATTACCGCAGTGCAAAAATCAATTTTTAGCCCCTGCTTTATCAATAGGATAGACCCAAGTATAAGTTAAAATAAGCGCAACCGCACAAATGATAGACGCCATCAGAAAACTCACCATAGAACCATGGGATTGCCAAAACATTCCCGAGAGCACAGCTCCCAGAGTCCCACCTAAACCAAAGCCAACGCTGGAAAACAACGCCTGACCTCGACCTTGTGTATTTGCATCAAAAAAATTATGGACTAAAGCTACCCCAGTTGAATGCAAAGCCCCAAAAGTAAATGCATGCAACAATTGGCTCATCAATAGTAAGACGATATTCGTTGGGTACAAAGCAATCACAGCCCAGCGTACCACCGCCATTAACAAGCTAAACAACATAACCCCTCGCACTCCAAAGCGGCCTATCATTCTGTGCATAAAAATAAACGCCACTACTTCAGCCACAACACCTAAGGACCACATGTAACCAATTTCACTTCGGTTAAAGCCTTGATCCTCTAGCATCACACTAAAAAACGTATAATAAGGACCGTGTGATAACTGAACTAAGAATGTTGCAGCAAAGAAAGCGATGACTGCAGGCCTGCATAATGTGCTAAGGAACATCCCGCCTTTTGAATGTTCGGTTGATTCTAAAACAGTAGAAGTATCGCCAGCCGGCACCAAACATGCATTGAGCCATATCATGATCATCAAAAGAAGCATGATGACAGGTAACCAAGAGACACTAATAAAATCGAAGATATAACCCAGAGCCACTACCGTTAAAGTAAAGCCAATAGAGCCCCATACGCGTATTTGACTATATCGCTCCCGCTTATCGCCCAGATGATTGAGTGTAACGACCTCAAACTGTGGCAAAACGGCATTCCAAAAGAAGCTGTAGGCCAGCATAATGAGGCCTATACTCCATGCACTCTCTTGCCAAAATATGCCCAGAAACAATAGCCAAGTAGCCGCGGCGCCCCAACGGATAATTGACATGCGTTTACCCGTCTTATCGGCTAGCCAGCCCCATAAAGAAGGCGCAAAAATACGAGAGCAGTACAAAGTCGCCATAAGAAAACCAATGGCTTTGGCATCAAAATTGAGTTGTTTTAAGTAAAGCGACCAGTAGGGCATCATTGCGCCCAACAGCGAGAAGTAGAAAAAATAGAAGCCTGAGAGTCGTTTATAGGGCAGTTTGCTCATCCTTGACCTTCTATAAAAAGTAATGCCCTACTCCATTGATTGGACTAGGGCATTGCACACCACCAGTAAAACGGTGGCGATGTAGAGTTTTCGGTGGGCTTACAGCTGGCTAATACCACCCATATAAGAACGCAGCACTTCAGGGATAATTACCGTGCCATCGGCTTGCTGGTAATTTTCTAATACCGCGACCAAAGTACGACCAATGGCCAAACCAGATCCATTCAACGTATGTAGCAGTTCTGGTTTACCCGTTTCAGCATTTCGGCTACGCGCCAGCATGCGGCGGGCTTGGAAGTCAGTCATATTGGAAATAGACGATATTTCACGGTATTTATCCTGACCAGGCAACCATACTTCTATATCGTATGTTTTAGCCGCACCAAAGCCTAGATCACCGCCACACAACGCAACAACTCGGTAAGGTAATTCTAATTTTTGCAAAATGGCTTCGGCATGCCCTGTCATCTCTTCCAGCGTTTCCCAAGAAGTAGCAGGATCAACAATTTGTACCATCTCGACCTTTTCGAACTGATGCTGGCGAATCATACCGCGAGTATCTTTGCCTGACGCGCCAGCTTCGGAACGGAAGCACGGTGTATGAGCAGCAAACTTAAGCGGCAAACGATCGGCGTCTACGATAGTATCGCGCACCATATTAGTAACGGGCACTTCTGCAGTAGGGATCAAATAATACTGGCGGTCACCGAATGGTACTTTAAATAGATCTTCACCAAACTTTGGTAGCTGTCCAGTACCACGCAAGCTATCTTCATTGACCAAGTAAGGTACGTAAGCTTCGGTATAACCATGCTCGTTTGTTTGAACATCTAACATGAATTGAATTAGTGCTCTGTGTAAACGCGCCATTTTTCCTGTCATAACCGCAAAGCGGGAACCCGTAAGCTTAGCAGCCGTTTCAAAATCTAAACCACCATCTTGCTCGCCCAGGGCCACATGATCTAAAGGCTCAAAGTCAAACTCGCGTGGAGTTCCCCAGCGACGGACCTCAACGTTATCGTCTTCGTCCATGCCATCAGGAACACTTGCATCAGGCAAATTAGGCATTCCCATCAATAAGTTATCGAGCTCGTCAGCGACGGCGGTTAGCTGCGCCTTAGCTGCATCCAACTGGTCGCCTAAATCTTGTACTTCGGCCAACAAGGGTTTGATATCTTCTCCAGCAGCCTTGGCTTTACCAATGCTTTTGGATCGTGTGTTTCGCTCGTTTTGAAGATTTTCAGTTTGCACCTGTATATCACGACGCTTAGCTTCAAGCTCGTTATACAAATCCAATGGAAATTCATATTTTTTCTTAGCCAGCTGTTGCGCAACAGCTTCAGGGTTAGAACGGACAATTTTTGTGTCTAACATATTTCTTAAAAACCTTAATCAAAACAAGCGAGTGAACCAAATACCGACGCTTAACGCGATGATGCATAAAATGACGCTTAATAATACATAGATTAGGGCGGACATGGTATGCCCTTCCTGCAAGAGAGCCACCGTTTCTAATGAGAAAGATGAAAAGGTAGTAAATGCCCCTAGAAAACCGACCATTAACATGGGACGTAACTCAGGTGATAACTTGGCCTTTTCCATTATAAGGACAAACAGAATCCCCATTACCAGCGACCCTATAACATTACAGCTCAAGGTTCCTAAAGGTAACTTATCAGCTTTGCTATTAAGCATCCCCGCCAACCAATAACGACTTACCGCCCCTAAAGCACCGCCAAAGCCTACGGCTAACAATATCTGCATTGATTTTTCCTCTTAGCAGCCAAAAACGGGTGTTTATCTGAAGAAAAGCCTACCAAAGGTAGCAGAGTTTGGGCAGTGATTTACTCAGATAAGAGTTATGTATAGCGTTTTTGCGGGCTGGCCTGGTCTAGCTCATTCAACTTTTCAAACTTAGCTCGAATCTTAGACTCAAGCCCTCTATCGCTTGGCTGATAATATCGGCGCTGTGCTATCTCTTCTGGAAGATAAACTTCACCTGCCGCGTAAGCATTAGGTTCATTATGCGCATAACGATATTCTGCACCGTAACCTAGGTCTTTCATTAATGATGTTGGCGCATTACGTAAATGAACAGGCACTTCGAAATCGGGGTCTTGGCGCACATCTGATCGGCATTGATTATAAGCCATGTATAAAGCATTGCTTTTAGGGGCCGAGGCACAATACACAGCCGCTTGGGCAATAGCACGTTCCCCTTCTGCTGGCCCTACTCGCTCAAATGCGTCCCAAGCGGATAACGCTACTTGCATGGCCCGAGGGTCTGCATTACCAATGTCCTCTGAAGCGATAGCGACTAATCGGCGAGCAATATACAAAGGATCACAGCCTCCTTCTAGCATGCGGCAGCACCAATACAATGCACCATCAGGTGATGACCCTCTCACTGACTTATGGAAAGCCGATATCATGTCGTAAAATAAATCACCTCGCTTATCATAACGTCGTACGTTGCCTGCTAGCACTTGCGATAACGCGCTTAATCGAATGGCTTCTGAACCGTCTTCTTGCTTTTCGGCAAAGTCTGCGGCGATCTCCAGCAAATTTAATGCACGTCTTGCATCTCCATCTGCGGCCAGTGCTAACTGAGCCAACGCTCCTTCTTCAAAGGTGAGCTGCCTTTGACCTAAACCCTGCACCTCATCTTTAAGCGCTTGATTTATTACCGCTTGAGTCTCTTCGGTTGTTAGATTCTTTAAAAGATAAACCCGCGCCCGAGAAAGTAAGGCGTTATTGAGCTCAAATGATGGATTTTCAGTCGTGGCACCAATAAACAAGAAGGTCCCGTCTTCAATATAAGGCAAAAAGGCATCTTGTTGTGATTTGTTAAAGCGGTGCACCTCATCAACAAACAAGATAACTTTTTGCTGGTGAGAAACAGCTATTTGCTTGGCTTCATCGACAGCGGCACGAATATCTTTGACACCTGAGAGGACAGCCGAGATTGTCATAAAGTGAGCATCACACGTATTAGCCACTATTTTAGCTAACGTTGTTTTCCCAACACCTGGTGGCCCCCATAAAATCATTGAATGCAGCATCCCTTGCTCTATTGCTGCACGCAACGGTTTACCCTCGCCTAGAAGATGAGATTGCCCTATGTAGTTGGCAAGCGTGGTGGGACGCATTTTGGCCGCCAGTGGTTGATACACTGGCGAGGGGGCTCCAAACAAATCATCCATTACATCTGGTCGCTGATAATCACATCGACACCTTCAGGGGGTGTAAATTCAAACAGGGTATCGCTAAATGCCGGGTTAATGCTTGAGTTATGAAGAACGATCGTCGTTTGCTGTCCCAATACATCCTGAAGCATTAGCTCGGACATCACGCCATTCGAAAAATAAATGCGGATCCGCTGAAAACTACTTTGATTGTCTTTGGGTTGAAGGTCAAACAATTGCGAGCCGGCATCACTGACCGGCATGCTAATATCAAACTTCTCTTGCAACTCTTCGATGTTGCCATTGAGGATGAGTGCCGCCCCATTAGTGTCTTCTAGGTTTACGGGTTTACGCGTTGCTTGCTCCAAATCAGGATCATAAATCCAAACATTGTCACCATCACTAACGATTAATTGTGGGAATGGTGTGTTGGTCTCCCAGCGAAACTTTCCTGGGCGCTCTATCTGCATCTCACCCTTGCTAATTTCTGACTCACTTGATTGATCAGAACGAGTAATTTGCTCGAAATCGGCACTAAAGCGCTCGTAACTTTTTAGCACACTGCTTAGCGCTTGCGCGGGATCTTTTTCTGTCTCATCGGCAAACACACTCACTGGCATCACACACAATAAAGCGGTTAAACAGTGTGTTACGAATGTTTTTTTATTAAGCACTAATTGCATCCATTAATTCCTCACTGGCGGCGGAGCTAATACTTCGCGCTGACCATTACTTCCTGCTTCGGTAACCACTCCCGCCGCTTCCATCGTTTCTATCATGCGTGCAGCACGGTTATAACCAATCTTTAATTTGCGCTGCACACTGGAGATGGAGGCTTTGCGGGTTTCTGTTACAAAAGCAACGGCTTCATCATAAAGAGCGTCTTGCTCCTCATCAAATAGACCACCGCCACTGCCCATAGTTGCATCGCCGCTGCTCTCATCCAGAATAGAATCAATGTAAACCGGAGAGCCTAATTGTTTCCATGCTTCAACTACTCGATGCACTTCGTCATCACTCACAAATGCGCCATGGACTCGATTAGGGACACTTGTTCCAGCGGGCAAATACAGCATGTCGCCGTTACCTAATAAGTTCTCTGCGCCCGATTGATCAAGGATGGTACGTGAATCAATCTTAGAAGATACTTGAAAGGCAATACGCGTAGGGACGTTGGCTTTTATCAAGCCAGTGATGACATCGACAGAAGGTCGCTGCGTAGCCAAAATCAGATGAATCCCTGCGGCACGGGCTTTTTGAGCGATCCGGGCGATTAATTCCTCTACTTTTTTGCCGACAATCATCATCATGTCAGCAAACTCATCAATAACGACGACGATATACGGAAGCGATTCCAAATAAGGCGCGGGTGTACCTTCTGGTTCCCCGTGCTCCTCTGCCTTCCAAAGTGGATCTCGAATAGGCTCATTGCGCTGTTCAGCTGCTTTAACTTTATCGTTAAATCCAGCTAGATTACGCACCCCCATTTTTGCCATTAAGCGATAGCGACGCTCCATCTCCCCCACACACCAACGCAAACCGCCTGCGGCCTCTTTCATATCAGTGATAACAGGTGTCAATAAATGCGGTATGCCTTCGTAAATAGAAAGCTCCAGCATCTTTGGGTCAACCATCATCAAGCGGACTTCTTCAGGAGTTGCTTTATACAGCAAGCTCAGTAGCATAGCGTTAACACCAACGGACTTACCCGAGCCTGTAGTACCCGCGACCAGTAAATGTGGCATCTTGGCAAGGTTAGTTACCACAGGGTTCCCCGCTATATCGTTACCCAAGCCCAGAGATAAACGCGATGATGATTCTTTGTAGGATTTTGAGTTAAGGACCTCGCTTAGGCGCACCATTTGTCGCGTCTCGTTGGGTATTTCTATACCCATGACGGATTTACCGGGGATAACCTCCACAACACGCACACTCAACACCGCTAATGAGCGAGCCAAATCTTTTGATAAATTAGTAATTTTACTGGCTTTTACTCCCGGTGCTGGCTGTATCTCAAAGCGAGTGATAACAGGACCTGGGTTAACTTCAACCACCTCGGCTACAACCCCAAAATCCTTCAGCTTGCTTTCTAGCAAACGCGACATATCCTCTAGTTGCTCGTCGGTATAGCCGGTTTCTGTATGTAATTCAGGAGGATCAAGTAGATCCATAGAAGGAATTTTTTGTATAGACCGCGCTGGGCGTCTATCCATAGCAGGCGTGTTTAGATCTACTTCATCTTCCGTTTTAATTGGCTGATGCGTTTCAGCCAAAGGTACAATTTTGAGCGCTTTTTTCTGTTCTGTACTGAGTGGGTTGCCCTGCCCTACTGAACCGGTCGGTGTTAATGATGATGGCTTAGGGGTAGCCGGATCCACTACGGGTATACCAGCAATCGTAGGCGCCGCTGCCTTAACACCTTCATCAAAGGTAGGGTTCGTGCTAGACGACACCACGTTAGTGACGACAGGGATATCAACCTCTTCAGTGGTTTGTACCGGAGAAGACAATAGCTCGCCAGTTGATTCATTAACATCAAACGAGCGATTGGCAGACAAAGACAAATGGCTTTTATCCAGGTCATACTCGGTATTGCCCCGGACTGGCGTTGACGTTAATGGCGTTAATGGCGTTGCAGTTGGAGCCGTAGCGGCTGTGTTACCGGTTTGTGCAACCGGTCTGGCTTTAGGCTGCTCAAAGCGTTGTTTAAATTGCTCACGTAAAGATTCAGCGCGCTCCTGTACCGAGGTTTCTGAACCTTTAGTCGGTTTTGGCTTGAACGTAAATAACTGACCTATAGAGCCCACTTTAAGCACAGAATTACCGACGGCATCGAGCATTTGTCCCCATGAGCACTCAAGATAAAACGTCAATCCAATCAGAAGCGTAGCGAGCAAAAGAACACTGCTTCCTAAAATGCTGAACCACGAAACCATCACGTCCGATATTGCTTCGCCAAGCAGCCCCCCACTTGTAAAGCTGTAACCTAAACTGGCATTGCTGACATGGATAGACGCTAATGTGCTAAGCGTTGTTACGATAAGCAACACGCCTAATGCTCGCAGCATCACAAACGGAAGCCCATCCAATAACGAAATTTCACCTCGAATCATGAAACGAATAATGGGTAAACCAATAACAAATGGTATTAACCACGCCGCAACCCCCAGAAAAGAAAAAGCTATATCTGAGACAAGCGCCCCGCCTTTCCCGGTCCAATTTTGAACTTCAGGATGATACCCAAGATGAGACCACCCCGGATCTTTGGGGTGGTAGCCCAATAAACTCAGTAATAAAAAAAGACACAGGGCTGCAATAACTAACAGCACAAAACTTTTACTTACGCGTGCCAGTAAATCCATAAACGCTTGCGGGCTGGCTGATCGCATTTTATCCACTCAATATCCTTAAACTTGAAGCACTGATAACAAACCGACAAAAATAGCACAATTGCTAACTTTCTGCTCTGCACAGACAACGTAAAATATGATTGTTTCCCATAAATGTGATGCTATTTACGAAGTAACACACGCGCCCTATCGCAGGCTAAGCTATATCCTTAAGAGTAATCATTATTAGCCGTTGCGAATAATTTCTGTGTATCATATTGCATCTTTACTTAACCGCTTCTAACAAGTGCAACTTGAGGTAGCGAAAAGTTTTATTGAAGGCAGCTTTACTGCTTTTAATGATTTTTAAACCAATGTCATTGCATTTTAAGGGCTGCGCCCCATCATATGTAGATATTGTATCAATACGAGTTGGATTTAAGGCTACTATCATGAGCGAAACACAACACCATCAACTAATTATTTTAGGTTCCGGCCCTGCTGGCTATACAGCAGCCGTTTACGCAGCACGTGCTAACCTTAACCCAGTCGTTATTACGGGTATGCAAGCAGGTGGACAATTAACCACCACGACCGAAGTTGATAACTGGCCTGGTGATGTAGAAGGCGTTCAAGGCCCAGAGCTAATGGAACGTATGAAAGCTCATGCTGAACGTTTCGACACTCAAGTTCTCTTTGATCATATCAACAAAGTAGATGTAAAAAACCGCCCTTTCACTCTTACCGGCGATATGGGAACTTACACCTGCGACGCCCTCATAATCGCAACCGGCGCATCGGCGCAATACCTAGGTTTAGAATCAGAAGAAGCCTTCAAAGGTAAAGGGGTAAGCGCATGTGCAACATGCGATGGATTCTTCTATCGCAACCAAAAAGTAGCGGTTATCGGTGGTGGTAACACCGCAGTAGAAGAAGCACTTTACTTATCAAACATTGCAGCCGAAGTTACACTAATTCATCGCCGCGATAGCTTGCGTTCTGAAAAGATCTTGCAAGACAAACTGTTTGAGCGCGCTGAAAATGGCAACATTAATATCATTTGGAACCATCAGCTAGATGAAGTCCTTGGCGATGATATGGGTGTTACTGGTGTACGCATTAAAAGCACAGACGGCAGCTCTACTCAAGAACTAGACTTATCTGGCGTATTTGTAGCGATTGGCCACAAACCAAACACAGATATTTTTGAAGGCCAATTGGAGATGAAAGACGGCTATTTAAAAATCCAGTCTGGACTTGACGGTAACGCGACACAAACTAGCGTACCAGGTGTTTATGCGGCGGGTGATGTTTGCGATCATATTTATCGACAGGCTATTACATCTGCTGGCTTCGGTTGCATGGCCGCGCTGGATGCTGAGCGCTTCCTTGATGGGCTAACCAAGTAATAAAGCAGTAGTTTTTCGCTGTTATATCAACAAGGAGGGAAATCACCCTCCTTTTTTATTGCTCATCACATGAAACAGGTTTAACGTCTTACCACACTTGCCCGCATAAATAATTCGACAGCCGATTAATAATGATACCTTGGTTATCCCCTACTCATTTAGATTTCCCTCCAGTCGACGATGCACTACAAGAGCCCAACGGACTGCTAGCCGCGGGAGGTGACTTGTCCGCCCAACGCTTAGTTAACGCTTATAGGCATGGCATTTTCCCTTGGTTTAGTGAAGACGAACCTATCCTTTGGTGGAGTCCTAACCCTCGTTGCGTACTTAAGCCAAGCGACATTTATATTTCTAAAAGCATGAAAAAACACATGAAGAAGCATGCTTGGAACGTCACCTTCGACCACGCTTTTAATTCCGTTATTGAGCACTGTTCTGCGCTACGAGAGGAATCGGGTACTTGGATTACGGACGAAATAATCACCGCTTATCAATCGCTCCACCAACAAGGTGTTGCACACTCGGTCGAGGTCTGGTCTGAGCATGGAGAGCTTATAGGGGGGCTTTATGGTCTTGCTATGGGCAAGTTGTTCTTTGGTGAATCCATGTTTAGTTTAAGACCTAATGCGTCGAAGGTAGCTTTTATTAAATTAGCACGCCAACTTAACACATGGGGCTACCCATTAATTGACTGCCAAGTGCATAACCCCCATCTTGAAAGTTTGGGGGCTATAGGGATTTCACGGGACGAATTTTTACTCTATATTAATAGCTATATAGACAGCGAACCAGAACACCAATGGATATTTGACCATAGCTGCTAAGCTATCGTTAATGGTGATTTTAGCTAGATGACAGACCTTAAAGAATTGCACTTTTTTGCAACCCCTGAGCATAACTGCAGTTATATTGAGGGCAATAAAGCAAAAACTTTGTTTGTAGATCCTCAAACAAGTATCAGTGTGGGTGCGTTTAGCCAATTATCAGACCTAGGCTTTCGTCGAAGCGGCAAGCATATTTATCGTCCCCACTGCGAGCAATGCCAAGCGTGTATATCTGTCAGGATACCCGTAGCCACTTTTAAGGCTAGCAAAACCCAGCGCCGAATTATCAGCCGCAACAAAGACTTAGTTATTAAACATGCCACCCCACACTGCAATGACGATTATTTTGATCTATATACACGCTACATCAACGAGCGTCATGCGGATGGCGACATGTACCCTCCCACGAGAGAGCAGTTTGTTAGCTTTCTAGTCGACGGAGACCAACCTTGTGAGTTTATCGAGTACTACTTAGAAGATACTCTTATAGCTGTCTCTGTGACCGACACGCTTACTCGTGGCCTCTCGGCCACCTATACTTTTTACGATCCGAGCCCAGAATTTAGCAAGCGAAGCCTAGGGACTTTTGCAATTTTATGGCAAATTGCAGAATGTGAGCGATTAGGGCTCGATTATTTATACCTTGGTTATTGGGTACAATCGTGTAGAAAAATGAAATATAAAATAGGATTTAGGCCTATGGAATTCCTTATTGATGGCCAATGGATACTTATTCGATGAGTTTTTCCTGTATTTCTTTTGATATCCCCGCGTAATTAAGGCAAAATACGCCGCTCTGAGAATAGGACATCGTTCGAAATCAGCCCTTTCCACAGGTAGGTAATTAATGGCTAAAGAAGATAGCATTGAAATGGAAGGTACCGTGATCGACACTCTGCCGAACACAATGTTCCGCGTAGAGCTCGAAAACGGCCACGTAGTAACGGCACATATCTCTGGTAAAATGCGTAAGAATTACATCCGCATCTTAACTGGCGATAAGGTTAAAGTTGAACTAACACCATACGATTTGACTAAAGGTCGCATCGTATACCGCGCTCGTTAGTACAGTAAAGTGCACACTTGGGTGCACTTCCCGCAAAGATTTGCTAGTGGCGACTTAAACAGTCGCCACTATTGTTTCTAGAGCAAGTTCATCTTTCTCATCAACTGAAATATGCACTTCCCCGCCCTCATTAGCTAAGTCACCAAACAAGATCATTTCGGCAAGTGGCTTTTTGAGCTTCTCTTGAATCAAACGCTTCATTGGACGCGCCCCCATTTTCTCGTCATATCCATGACTGGCCAACCAAGCACGCGCCTCATCATCAACCGTAAGCACCACTTTCTTCTCGTCCAGTTGAGCTTGCAGTTCTGTTAAGAATTTATCCACCACGCCAATGATAATATCTGTTGATAGTGGTTTAAATTGGATAACCGCATCCAAACGATTCCTAAATTCAGGCGTAAAGAGTCGCTTAATGGCTTCCATTCCATCTGTCGAGTGATCTTGATGCGTAAAACCAATAGATGGTCTACTCATTGCTTCTGCACCCGCATTGGTAGTCATAACCAGTATGACATTGCGAAAATCAGCTTTACGGCCATTGTTATCAGTTAACGATCCGTTGTCCATTACCTGAAGCAGGATGTTGAATACTTCGGGATGCGCTTTCTCAATTTCATCCAACAACAGTACACAGTGAGGGCTTTTAGTTATCGCTTCAGTTAATAGCCCGCCTTGGTCATACCCAACATAACCCGGAGGCGCTCCTATCAGGCGCGAAACTGTATGTCGCTCCATATACTCAGACATATCAAAGCGCACTAGCTCAATACCCAAAATGCGGGCAAGCTGGCTAGTTACTTCTGTTTTACCCACCCCTGTTGGGCCAGCAAACAAGAAGTTACCCACGGGTTTATGCGGATCATTAAGGCCTGCGCGTGACAAGCGAATAGCGGATGACAGGCTATCAATGGCTTCATTTTGCCCCAGCACAACCATCTTGAGGTTGTTATCCAGCTTTTTAAGCTGCTCTTTATCCGATACAGACACTGTTTTAGGAGGAATGCGAGCGATCTTGGCCACGACGGTTTCGACTTCATGCAAACCAATAACAGGGCTTCGCTTATCGGCACTTAGCAAACGTTGATATGCGCCAGCTTCGTCGATGACATCAATCGCTTTATCCGGCATGTGCTTATCATTAATGTATCGGTCAGCTAACTCAGAGGCCGCTTTTAATGCTTCGTCGGTGTACTCGATTTCATGGTGTTGCTCAAATTTTTTCCGCAACCCGCGCAAAATTTCATATGTTTCATCAACGCTAGGCTCAAGCACGTCAATTTTTTGGAAACGACGCGCTAACGCCCTGTCCTTTTCGAATATTCCACGGAACTCTTGGAACGTTGTTGAACCAATACAGCGCAAATCCCCAGAGCTAAGCAGCGGCTTGAGTAAATTAGAAGCATCCATTGAGCCGCCAGAAGCTGCACCGGCCCCAATAATGGTATGGATTTCATCGATGAACAGAATCGACTTTTCTGCTTTTTTAATTTCTCCCAGCAAAGCTTTTAAGCGTTTTTCAAAATCACCGCGGTACTTAGTACCCGCAAGTAACGCACCTAAGTCTAAGGAATAAACAATACTACCTTGAATCACTTCCGGGACTTCTTCATCCACAATCAGCTTAGCCAGACCTTCAGCTATAGCGGTTTTACCCACGCCAGCTTCACCCACTAATAACGGGTTGTTTTTACGACGGCGAGACAAAATTTGGATAACACGTTCAACTTCGGCAGCGCGGCCAATGAGCGGATCAATTCGACCTTCTGCCGCTTGCTGATTAAGGTTTACCGCATACTTGCTTAGTGCCGTTGCGCTGCTTTGAGCGCCTTCATCATCATTTTCGGCCGCTGCTTCGTCTTCATCATCAGCTGATTTACCTATGCCATGAGAGATAAAGTTAACAACATCTAACCGTTCAACGCCTTGCTGCTGAAGAGAGTAAACCGCTTGGCTTTCTTGCTCGCTAAAAATAGCGACAACAACGTTAGCACCGCTAACTTCGCTTTTGCCAGATGATTGCACGTGGAATACAGCACGCTGCAGTACACGCTGGAAACCTAAAGTTGGCTGGGTTTCCATATTAGGTATATTTTCAGGTAGGAGTGGAGTGGTCTCATCAATGAAATCTGATAAGGTTTGACGTAAATTTTCTAAATTCGCACCGCAAGCATTAAGCACCTTGGACGCGTCACTGTTTTCGAGCAATGCTAACAATAGATGTTCAACCGTCATAAACTCATGACGTTTTTCTCTTGCTCCTTTAAACGCTGCACTTAACGTATCTTCAAGTTCACGATTTAACATAGCCACGCCTCCGCTATACAGCTTCTACTTCGGACAACAACGGGTGTTTGTTATCTCTAGCATATTGATTCACTTGTGTTGCTTTAGTTTCAGCGACGTCACGAGAAAAAACGCCACAAAGGCCTTTTCCTTGTGTATGCACCGAAAGCATTACTTGTGTTGCCTTCTCCTGATTCATATTAAAAAAGATCATTAATACTTCTACTACAAACTCCATAGGAGTGAAATCATCATTCATCAAAACGACCCGATACATAGATGGTCTTTTGAGTTTAGGCGCTGCTTCTTGAGTTACCAAGCAACCGTGGTCGTTATTATTGTCCTCATCCTCAGACGATAATCTTGTTTTAACCGATTTTATTACTTCAAACATGAATTTACTCTGTAAATTTTTATTAAAAAAAATACAATGATTAGCACAGCCTTAACAGAATGCTATACTAATTGTAACAGGAGATGGATTTCTGATATCCCTGTTAGAATAATATGGAAGATTCACTCTTAGTTACAACTCTTTCATTTGAGTGTAGCAGGAGTGAGCGGTATAGGTCTGCTATCTGCAGGTAGACCTTAAACAGTTTTAACTAGGAGTACGTGATGCAGACAGGGAAAGTTAAGTGGTTCAATAATGCTAAAGGGTTCGGCTTCATCATCCCAGATGAAAATTACACCGAAGATCTATTTGCCCATTATTCAGCAATACAATCAGAAGGTTATAAAAGTCTTAAAGCAGGACAAACCGTAGAGTTTGAGACAACTCCAGGCCCCAAAGGGCTGCATGCGGTTAACATCACCCCCATCGCTTCATAATTCTTTAATCACCTTCATTTGCTGATTACAGGCAAAGCAGCAGTTTACTGTTGTTTTGCCTGTTAGAAGGTCAGTTTTATACAAGTTGCTAAATTAGCAATAGACTGTTTCATCAGCCCCAAAATAGTACTGTCTCACTTTATATACACTGTTATTCAATCTTGCATGCGCTTATTGCATCTTCTTTGTATAATTATGCCCCACTTTCCTGCTTAGCTTTAGGCCTTTCATGTCTAACATCATTCTATTAAATAAGCCTTATCATGTCTTAAGCCAATTTTCTGAATCTGGTGAGAAAACTACACTAGCTAGTTTCATTAAAACGCCGGGATTTTATCCTGCTGGCCGTTTAGACTTTGATTCCGAAGGCTTAATGATTTTAACAGATGATGGCGCATTGCAGCATCACTTAGCACATCCACAGTTTAAAATGGAAAAAACTTACTGGGCTCAAGTGGAAGGCATAGTATCTGCCATGGCAATTGAACAGCTAGCAAAAGGGGTGGTTTTGAAAGACGGCCTTACGCGTCCTGCCAAAGCCCGCGCTATAGCCCCCCCGCATGTTTGGGATCGCCTCCCACCTATTAGAGAGCGCAAAGATATTCCGACCACATGGATAGAATTAAAGATAACCGAAGGGAAAAACAGGCAAGTAAGAAGAATGACGGCCGCCGTAGGCCACCCTACACTACGGCTTATTCGATACGCTATTGGAGCGTGGACTATTGAAGGCTTAGCGCCGGGTGAGCAGCGCCAAATGGAAGCAAATATTACCATCCCTTCCAAAAACAAGCAGCGCCCCCTAAAAAACCAACGCTCTACCGCCGCAAAAACAGGTGGCAAAGCCTCTACAAGAAAACCAACCAAGGGATCAAAGCTATTAAAAACTAAACGCTAAAGCGGATATAGCGTTTTTACCACTGAGACGCTTTGTCTAGGTCTGATTGTTTTTGCTCTACCCATTTAGGGTTTTTGCCGATTTCTTTTTTCCAGAACGGCGCGTCCCTTTTTAGATAATCCATAACGAACTGGGCTGCTTCGAAAGCTTCCGCACGATGCGGACACGAAACCCCTACAAACACAATATTGTCAGCAAGCAGCAAACGGCCCACACGGTGCACGATGTGCAGTTTGTTAATGTCCCAACGTTCACAAGCTTGGTTAGCAATAGCCAACAATGCTTTTTCGGTCATACCTGGGTAATGCTCTAAAAACAAGCCTTCAAAATCATTGGTGGTCTGATCCCTAACCAAGCCCGTAAAGGTAACGACAGCTCCAGATGATACATTGCCCAATGATAACCAATGATGTAACTGTGCAATATTAAAGTCTTCTGTTTGCACATCAATTCTAATTGAGTCCATATCGTTTCCGCGTCATCACTGTTTAAGAAAAATCATACCATTAATGCTAGTATTTCCACGAGTTACCTAGGAGATTCATATGAGTTGGACACCGCATGCTACCGTTGCCGTTATTATTGAGCAAAAAGGTCTATTTTTGATGGTGGAAGAAATCGACAATGGCCAACATGTTTTCAACCAACCTGCTGGCCATGTAGAAGAAGGTGAAACATTCGAACAAGCCGCCATTCGTGAAACACTTGAAGAAACAGGCCTTAACGTAGCGCTTACCGATCTTGTCGGCTTGTATACGTGTGAAGGCAGTAATGGCGTAACGTATCACCGCTTATGCTATGTCGCCTCCATCTTATCGGCAGAACCCAACTATCAACTTGATAATGACATTGTAAGAACACTATGGATGTCCCGTGAAGAGTTAATTGCACAATTCGATCAAATTCGAAGCCCCCTGGTACTGGCATGCATTGACGATTATCTGGATAATCGGCGGTTTCCCGTAAATTTTGTACGCAACATTTAACACTGACCCAATTAGTTCGAGTATTTCATGACCCAAAATCATACTGCAAAAGTTATCGTCGGCATGTCTGGCGGTGTCGACTCTTCTGTTTCTGCGCTTTTACTAATGCAGCAAGGCTATCAAGTAGAAGGCCTGTTCATGAAGAACTGGGAAGAAGACGACGGCACTGAATATTGCACAGCAATGGATGATATGGCCGATGCCCAAGCAGTTTGTGACAAGCTATGCATTGTGCTCCATAAAGCCAACTTTGCGGCTGAGTACTGGGATAATGTATTTGAATACTTTTTAGCGGAATACAAAGCCGGCCGCACTCCTAACCCCGATATCCTATGTAACCGGGAAATAAAATTTAAAGCATTTTTAGAGTACGCGATTGAATTAGGAGCTGACTTTATTGCAACAGGTCACTACGTACGTCGCGGTGAAAGAGACGGACACACGTGCTTACTAAAAGGCTTAGATAACAACAAAGACCAGAGCTACTTTCTCCACCAAGTGGGAGAAAACGAAATTAAGAAGACCTTATTCCCCGTGGGTGAGCTTGAAAAGCCTGAAGTTCGCCGGATAGCAGAAGAACACGACCTTATTACTCACAACAAAAAAGACAGTACTGGCATATGCTTTATCGGAGAGCGCCGCTTTAAAGACTTTTTACAGCAATACTTACCGGCTCAGCCTGGAAAAATAGAAACAGAGAGTGGAGACGTCATTGGTGAACACTCGGGTTTGATGTATTACACCATAGGGCAACGTCAAGGCTTACATATCGGCGGCCTCAAAAACTACCCAGAAGAACCGTGGTTTGTTGCAGGTAAAGACCTAGAGCGTAACGTGTTAATCGCCGTTCAAGGTATAGAAAACGACTTGCTCTTTACTGATTGGTTAACGAGTGACTCTTTGTTTTGGATAAATGGACAAGCACCACAAACCCCTTTTCACTGCAAAGCAAAAGTCCGTTATCGTCAAGAAGATCAGGATTGTGTACTTGAAAAACAAGAAGATGGATCTTATATAGTCCACTTTAACGAAGCGCAGCGCGCTATTACCCCAGGGCAATCCGTCGTCTTTTATAAAGATGATCTTTGTTTAGGTGGTGGTGCTATCGAATCGACTGGAAAAAAGGCGTAATTAATGTCTCGTGAACATGATGAACAAACCATAGCTTTAGCCGCCATGTTTCAAGTGGCGACCTTAGTCGATCAAATAGCCACTCGAGGCATGGTACCTCAACACAGCCTTGAGTCTTCTATTTATAGCTTATTTGTTGATTCACCCAATATTACCGAAGATGTATTTGGCGGGGTTAGTAGCTTACCCAACAATTTAGGTATGGGCATCAAGACGTTAAGCGACCTGGTTGAAAAAAAAGGCGATGTGAAAAACAACAACATCACCAACTATGTATTAAGCCTAATGATGCTTCAATCCAAGGTGCGCAAAACACCTGGCATGCTTGAGACAATTAGCGATCGACTAGACGACATTAGAGAGAAGACTCACTATTTTAGCCCAGATGTGTCCAACCCTATGGACGAGCCATCAGCGTTCACGCATTCCAGTATCATTGCCAACATCGCTAACCTATACCAAGACACAATCAGCACTTTTAATTTTAGAATACAGGTCTCTGGAGACCCACGACATCTGCAAAACGCAGAAAATGCCGCTAAAATTCGTGCCCTATTACTTGCTGGTGTTCGTGCTGCCATTTTGTGGAATCAAGTAGGTGGTAAGCGCTGGCACATGTTGTTTTTCCGCTCTCGAATTAGACCTTCTCTACAAAAAATCCGATAAAGAAAAAGGTAAATTTGTCGAAACCTACTACACTTAACATGTAAGGACTTACAGTTTTTCTAAGAGTGAGGGTGAATGACAATTTCGAACGCATACTGTAAAGGACTGAGCCTGCTGGAGTTGCTTATTGCAGTGGCTGTTTTAGGTATTATCGTATCATTCGCCTACCCTTCTTACAGCGCTTATAAAGATAAAGTAGATAACGGTGTCGCTATATCTCAACTGCAAGTACTAATTGATAAAATCGAGATTTTCAACGCAGTGAACAATCGCTTCCCAAATTCCCTTGACGAACTCAGCTTATCCGATGAACAAAAGACAGATCCATGGGGTAACAACTATGTTTACCTCAATTTATCAACAGTAAAAGGTAATGGGAAAGTCAGAAAAGATAAAAACTTGAAGCCAATCAATGGTGCGTACGACCTTTACAGTAAAGGAAAAGACGGAGACTCCACCAGCCCTATTAACGCTAAGAAAAGCCAAGATGACATCATTGTTGCCAACGACGGTTCCTATATCGGCTTAGCTTCTGATTATTAATGAAAATAGAGCTCGAAATATTTAAGAGTAAAATAGCCCGTCGGCTTTTTATTTTGTGCTTCTCCATTGTAATAGTCCCTATACTATTTACAGCACTTATCTCTAATCACGAAATAAAAAAGCTACTGACTCAAGGTCAGAGCACACTTATTCGCGAAAGCACCAAAAGCTACGGGCTTGACATGTTCGAGCGTCTCTATAATGCCCAAAGCCACCTAAAACTTGTGATCGAAACACAAGCTTTGGATAATAATTTAGACGACTCCGATCAGGAATTATTATCTGAATATTTTTTAAGCATCGATAAAACTCCGTTAGAAGTCAGCCAAGGCACTAACATAGGGAATTTTGAATACCCTTCGCTAAAAGTAACCCAAAACGGAGACGAGCTGTCGATCTCTTTTCACGTCACTCAAACCAATGGACCACAAGCAACTTTATACACGGCTGAGCTAAACCAAGAATATTTATGGGCAGACACCTATTTAGATGCGTATGAAGAGCTGTGTGTATACACAAAAAAACTACTATTGCTTCACTGCTCTAATAACCCACCAAACTTCGCAGCTATCACGCAATTAAATCAAAAAGAGAGCAAGTTAATCCAGTGGATGAACGAAGAACAGGAAGAAATGCTCTCTGCTCATTGGCAGCTATACCTAGGTCATCAATTTAAAAGCAGCGACTGGATTTTAGTCACTAGCAAGCCAGAGTCTATAATTTTCAAAGACTTATACAGCTTTCAAAACTTACTTTTCCTTGGTATTGCACTAGCCCTATTATTAACAACGTACGCAATTCTGTTCCTTGTAAAGAAGCACCTAAAACCAATTGATGCATTACTGTTAGGTACTCAGGAAATTTACAAAAACAATTTGCAACATAAAGTGCTTATTAAAACAAACGACGAATATGAAGATTTAGCTAATTCATTCAACACAATGACTACCAAGCTATCATCAGAGTCTGATATAAGCACAGCGCTCACAGAGATTGATGAAAAACTGATAACTAGAGCAGCGTTTTCAGAATGTATGGAATCGATCATTCGCAATATACCACTCTTAACAGCCGCCCATAGCATCTTTGCTTATGTATCCGATTCCATTAACGAAACCAGTTATTCTAGTTATCGATTTGACTGTAAAGACAATAAGCTGCATGTAAAGGACCATATACTGCAGGATCCAACTATTGCCTTCGACGATATAGAGCCCGGCACAAGTGTTTGTTTTTCTTACGATCAAATAAAATCACGTATAACAACCCCTTACCTCTCTATTGATAGCAGCTACACCTTGTTTCAATTATCAAACGAACAGCACCTGAGAGTTTTCCTTATCGTTGCTAACGATCGTAAAACATATCATCCACGCACAAACGAATACTTTCAGCACAGCTCAATTGTGTTAAATGCTCTACAAAGAGACAAACTTTTAGAGTCGCAAGCCAATACAGATAGTTTAACGAAATTACATAACCGGAAGTACTTTCAAGAACAAGTTTCAGCCTGCTTGGACAACCTTGCTACGCCCTGTAAGGAATCCTTGTTAATGTTTATCGATCTTGACCGATTCAAAAACATTAACGATACATTGGGCCATCATATTGGCGATTTATTATTACAAGAGGCGTCCATACGCTTACTTAAATCAATTCCCAGCAATGCTATCTGTGCTCGATTTGGAGGTGACGAATTTACTGTTTTCATCCCAGACTCAACAAACATCAACGCTGAAAACATCGCCACAGCAATTATTACTGCGCTGTCTGACAGCTACTTTATCGGCGGTTATCATGCGATTGTCAGTGCGAGTATTGGCATAAGTATTTCACCTAATGATGCAACGAGCTTTGATGAATTATTACAATGCGCAGATTTAGCGATGTACAATGCCAAGGAGAATGGTAGGGAGCAATGTAGTTTCTACAACAAACAACTCAGTGAACAGCTCACTAAACGCGTCGATATGGAACGGTATGTAGCCAACATACTGAATAAAAATCAATTAACGGTCTATTATCAACCAAAGCTAGATTTACACACCATGACCATCTCCGGCTTCGAGGCTCTTTCACGCTTTAGCCATCCAACTAAAGGCTCTGTATCCCCTTTCGATGTATTTGCCGTTGCTGAGGATACAGGACGAGTATTAGAACTGGGTTATTTTGTACTACATCAAGCCTTGAAACAGCAGGTAGCGTGGGAGCAACAAGGATTATGGTCCGGTAAAATGGCCGTCAATGTATCCCCAGTTCAACTATTTGATACTCATTTTTTAGCCCATTTAGACCTGTATTTAGAAAAAACAGGCGCTGATCCTCGCAACTTAGAGTTAGAAATTACAGAAGGCGTTTTAATTGACGATCCAGAAGGAG
This sequence comes from Neptunomonas phycophila, assembly GCF_001922575.1. Taxonomy (NCBI): domain Bacteria; kingdom Pseudomonadati; phylum Pseudomonadota; class Gammaproteobacteria; order Oceanospirillales; family Oceanospirillaceae; genus Neptunomonas; species Neptunomonas phycophila. Next base: position 1,605,221 of record NZ_MRCI01000001.1, read on the forward strand.
CAGCGTTACTCTTACGCAAAATCCATGACCGTCATATTAGTATTGCATTGGATGATTTTGGTACGGGTTATTCATCGTTAGCATACATTACAAATCTGCCAATCGATCATCTAAAAATTGACCGAGCTTTTATCGTACAAATAGATGAAGGTGAAAAATTTAGAGGTGTTCTACAATCCATAATTAGTATGGCTAAGCACTTAGGTATGCATGTTACGGCTGAGGGCATTGAAATTGAAAGCCACCTTAATTTTTTACAAGCCGCTGAGTGCGATTACATACAAGGGTACTTTTATAGCAAACCGCTTAGTGCTGAGGGTGCGGCACTGTTCCTTGAAACACATTGCTTATAAAAACACCGCACAAGTTCATCCTTTGTCCAGAGTGTAGGCTGAATCTAACTACAGATTTTCGTTATATTTTCCGCTATAATCCCGCCTTCTTTTTAACCCTATAGCTACAGCGAGACGATACATGGAGCTTTCTGCACTCACCGCCGTTTCTCCGGTAGATGGCCGTTACGGCAGTAAAACTGCTGACTTACGCCCTGTTTTCAGTGAATTTGGTTTAATCCGCAACCGCGTTTTGGTTGAAATTCGTTGGTTACAAAAACTGGCCTCACACCCCCAGATTCAGGAAGTTCCTGCTTTCAGCGATGAAGCAAACGCACTTCTTAACGATATAGTTGATAATTTTAGCGAAGCGGATGCAGAGCGCGTAAAAGAAATTGAGCGCACAACAAACCATGACGTTAAAGCCGTAGAATATTTGATCAAAGAAAAGATCCAATCTAACGCTGAGCTGCAGGCCATCAACGAATTTGTTCATTTTGCTTGTACTTCCGAAGACATCAACAACTTGTCTCATGCATTAATGCTTCGTGACGGCTTAGCCGTTGTAAAGCCACAAATGCAAAAAATTGCTGATGAAATTGCTCGCATGGGTCGCGATTACGCTACGCAACCAATGCTGTCTCGAACACATGGGCAAACGGCTTCTCCGACAACGGTCGGTAAAGAAATGGCAAACGTAGCTCATCGTTTGCAACGTCAGATAAAACAACTCAACAATGTAGAGTTCTTAGGCAAAATCAACGGTGCCGTTGGTAACTACAATGCTCACCTATCTGCCTATGCCGATATCGACTGGGAAGCCAACGCTAAAGACTTTATCGAAGGTCTCGGCATTAGCTGGAACCCATACACAACTCAGATCGAACCTCATGATTACATAGCAGAGCTGTTTGATGCTGTTTGTCGTTTCAACACCATTATCATCGACTTTGATCGTGATATCTGGGGTTACATCTCCATGGGTTACTTCAAGCAGAAAACGATTGCGGGCGAAGTCGGCTCCTCTACTATGCCGCACAAAGTTAACCCAATTGACTTCGAAAACTCTGAAGGCAACTTAGGTATTGCAAACGCCATCATGCAGCACCTAGCCGCTAAATTACCTATCTCCCGCTGGCAGCGTGATCTAACCGACTCAACGGTTCTTCGTAACATGGGCGTAGGTTTTGGCTACAGCGTCATTGCTTACCAATCTACCTTAAAAGGTATTTCTAAATTAGAGTTAAACGCCGCGCGCTTAGACGAAGATCTAGAGAATGCGTGGGAAGTGCTAGCGGAACCTATCCAAACGGTGATGCGCCGTTACGCTATCGAAGAGCCTTACGAAAAGCTAAAAGCGCTGACACGGGGTCAAACTATGAGCAAGTCTACAATTCTTGCTTTTGTTGACACCCTAGAAATGCCAGAAGCCGCTAAAGCAGAGCTCAAAGCACTGACACCGCATAACTATATTGGTAACGCCGTAGAGCAAGCTAAGAAAATCTAAGTGTTTTCTTTAATATAGCTCTCAACACCTAAGTGGCTTTAAATTATTAAAAGCCACTTAGGTAAATCCTTCCTCTTCTCTTCGCTTCCCCTTCTTCTTTATTTTCGCGTAATCTATCGGTTTAATTGCTGTAAAGCTGGAATAAATCTTCTCTGTGGCAGTCTATACATCAGACTTACTAACGACTAACCGTAAAAGGATTGAATAATGCGTAAATTATGGGCTCCGGCCATATTAATGAGTTCTTGCTTACTCGTACCTCACGTTAACGCAGGATGGTCGGATTTAGTTGATAAGGTCAAAGATGAAGGTGGTAGCGTACTCAAAGACTCCCTCACATCGGGTAACAACACAGGCTCGTCCTCATCATTGGAGACGTCCACCATCATAGAGGGGTTAAAAGAATCGTTATCAGTCGGCACCCAACGTGCGGTAGCTATAGTCTCTGCAAATGGCGGCTACCTAAATGATGCTGACATACGAGTCCCCTTGCCTAACGGCTTAGATAAGCTGTCGGGAGCTTTACGCCAATTTGGTATGGGCGATCAGGTCGACGAGTTTGAAAACTCTATTAACCGTGCCGCAGAAAAAGCCGCACCTAAAGCTGCCTCTATTCTTTCTGAAACCATTACCAACATGAGTTTTGAGGATGCGCGCACTATATACTCAGGTGGCGATGACGCAGCTACTCAATATTTAAAGGACAAGTCAGGCGATAAGATTGCGGCTTTATTCAAACCTGAAATCAGCTCGGCTTTATCTAGTGTTGATGCAACCCGCTCGTACGATCAACTCGCCAAAAAAGCGGCTAGCCTACCCGTCGTCGGAGAATCAATCGACACTGATTTGACTGACTATGTAACAAACAAAGCGCTCGATGGCTTGTTTTTAAAACTAGCCGAGCAAGAAAAAGCGATTAGAGAAAACCCCGCTGCTAGAACAACAGAGCTTCTGCAAACGCTATGGAAATAGCGTAGCCTTTACCCATAAAAAAGCCCCTACCAAAGAGTTCTGGTGGGGGCTTTTTTTATCAGGTGGATCGCCTGACTGTCAGGTTAGGCCGCTTCGCTTCCTGCTTCTGCGGGCACTGACGTACGTATTAAGTGATCGAATGCGCCCAAAGCGGCTGTTGCACCAGCGCCCATTGCAATAATAATCTGCTTGTAAGGGACGGTAGTCACATCGCCTGCAGCAAAAACGCCTGGCATCGATGTCTGCCCTTTTGTATCGATTACAATTTCGCCTCGATCTGATAGTTCAAGCTTATCTTTTAACCATTCAGTGTTCGGAATTAAACCTATCTGAACAAATATCCCAGCAACATCCACTAAGTGTTTATCACCCGTAGCACGGTCTGTGTAATTCAGACCAATAACTCGCTGGCCATCACCGATAACCTCTGTGGTCATCGCTTCTTTAATGATGGTGATATTTTTCATCGATTTAGCTTTGCGCACTAAGACTTCATCGGCACGTAATGTGTTGCCAAATTCAAGTACGGTGACATGCTCAACGATACCAGCCAAATCGATTGCTGCTTCAATACCTGAGTTACCACCGCCAATCACAGCAACTTTTTTACCTTTAAATAACGGGCCATCACAATGCGGGCAGTAAGCCACTCCTTTACCACGATATTCTTTCTCGCCCGGTACGTTCATTTCTCTCCAGCGCGCACCTGTGGCTAAAATGACAGACTTACTTTTTAGAACCGCACCACTTTCTAGCTCAACCTCAATCATGTCACCTTTAGTTAGCCGCTTGGCTCGCTGCGTGTTTACAAGATCAACATCATAATCTAATACGTGTTGCTCAAGGTTAGCGACTAATTTAGGACCTTCTGTTTCTTTTACTGAGATAAAGTTTTCAATAGCCATCGTATCCATCACTTGGCCGCCAAAACGTTCGGCCACAACACCAGTGCGGATACCTTTACGGGCGGCGTAAATTGCTGATGCTGCACCAGCGGGGCCACCACCAACGACCAGTACATCGTATGGGTCTTTTTCTGCTAAGGCCGCTGCTTGGCGCTCACTCGCTCCGCTATCAACTTTGTTGAGTATCTCTGCCAAAGACATGCGCCCTTGACCAAATAACTCACCATTCAAATAAACAGATGGAACTGCCATGATATTTCGCTCGTTAACTTCATCCTGAAACAAAGCACCATCGATCATGGTTGTACGTATATTCGGATTTTTAATCGCCATCAGGTTGAGTGCTTGTACAACCTCAGGGCAGTTTTGGCATGACAGGGAAATGTATACTTCAAAGTTGTAATCACCCGTAAGCTGCTCTGCCTGCTCGATTAATGCAGGTTCGGCTTTAGAGGGATGCCCCCCTGCCTGTAATAATGCCAGCACAAGTGACGTAAATTCATGGCCCATTGGGATGCCAGCAAAAGCGACACGAGATGCGCTACCTTTAGGCGCTATACTCATTTGCGGTGCTCGACCAACGGGGTTGTTATCAATAATTAATTCTATTTTTGAAGAGAGCGCCGAAATTTCGGTGGCCAATTCTTCTAGCTCTTTAGATTTTGCAGTGTTATTGGTGGACACAGTCAGTTCTATCGGATTAACGATGTTCTGCAAATAGGTGTCCAATTGTTTCTTAAGGTTTGTATCTAACATTATCGTTACCTGACTAGTGTCTTAAAATTCGACTTATCTTACGTAATAAAGCTGATGCCTAATCGGCCAACTGGCTCCTACTAGCGAGTGGTTCTCAAGCAGGAGTCAGTTGAGGAGCGTCGTTTTAGATTTTGCCAACTAGATCCAAAGACGGAGCAAGTGTTGCTTCACCTTCTTTCCATTTAGCCGGGCATACTTCACCTGGGTGAGCCGCTACGTATTGTGCTGCTTTTACCTTACGGACGGTGTCTGCCGCCTCACGACCAATACCTTCAGCAGTAATTTCAACTGACTGGATAATACCTTCAGGATCGATTACAAACGTCGCACGGTCAGCAAGGCCTTGGTTTTCACGCATCACACCAAAGTTGCGAGTAACCGTGCCTGTAGGATCGCCGATCATTGTGTATTGGATCTTGCCGATCGTTTCAGAAGAGTCGTGCCATGCTTTATGAGTAAAGTGCGTATCAGTAGACACTGAGTATACTTCTACACCCATGCTTTGAAGTTCAGCATAGCTGTCTGCCATATCGCCTAGCTCGGTTGGACAAACAAATGTGAAATCAGCTGGGTAAAAGAAAACAATAGACCATTTACCTTTTAGATCAGCGTCTGATACTTCGATAAATTCGCCTTGTTTAAAAGCTGATGCATTAAATGGTTTGATTTCTGTATTGATCATTTTGTTGCTCCTGTTAAAGCTGGGTTTGATTCAATTAGGTGTTGATTCGACAGGAGCTAGTCTATGGAAATTGATTGATATGTAGAAATTAATTGTTTTTAAGAGGTTGATTAGTTTTTTCTATTAAGGCCCCTTATATATAGTAGAAGTTAATCGAGTAGCATGGCTTAGCGTAATCCGTGTTCGCACAACAAAAAAAAGCAGCCTAGTGGCTGCTTTTAGAGCGTTGTTTAATGATGAGTAACAGTCACTAATCCGCAATAAAAATGCTGATTGTTTCACTGGTATGCCCCAGCTCACTATCGCGAGATTGCTCTTCTTGCACATACGCGGAAACTTTAGAAGATGATAAGGCTCGATGAGCGGCATAGGCGGTATCAGCTCCCCGGAAACTGGCTAGGGCCGTCACAACAACAGGGTGCTTATTCGCTGAAAGCTTGTTGAAATTAACCACCTTATTGGCACCGTACGCTGTCGTCACTTCAATCGACCGACCGCCAATGTCGGTATTCCCTTTTTCTATCGCGATCCAACCGACCACTTCGCTAGCATGACCATTGCTTAAACTTTCTTGTTCTTGAAGCGCGAGCTGTAAGCCTGCATTCGAGTTTGAGAGCACCCTAGCAACTACAACGTCCTCGTCATTAACACTGTTAACGCTTGTAAAAATAACGGGAGGTTCACTAAAGCTTGAGCCGTAAGACACATTAACGGATTGGGATGCGGTTACCTCTACATCCGAGCGGCCGGCTTTTAATACTAAATCGCCTAATTGATACTCACCACTGTCAGCGACAAGATAGAATATTTTTTCCCCGTTAACGTGAGTACCGCCCTGATAATCCCAACCTGAAAAGCGGATATCAAAACTAGTAGGTGTAACGTTGCGGATTTGAATAGCACCTAACTCATTTGATAGTTCACCAACCGACGCTGTTACAACAGGAGCGCTGTAGTCCTTGCCTAGTGGAACCGTTGTCCACTGGTCAGTAATGCCTTGTAAGTAGCCCCACTCAACAGGCGTAGCATCAATTTGTGGTTGTTGGCGCAATGCAGACGCATCGCCTCCTCGGGTGCTGACATCCTGCGCAAAAAGCTGCCCACCAATAGATATTGCATCGATTGTCTCCGTTGTATGAGCAACTTCAGAATCGCGCGATTGCTCTTCCTCAACAAAGATGGATGAGTTAATTAAAGGCAACCACTCATGGGTAACAAGCGTCTGCTGAGTTAAATAAGTGACTTCTTCGCCTCCCAATATTACTTTTCCTGAGCCATGCGGGCTATAAACGGCTAAATACCCAACTGTTTCAGCGGCATGGCCATTGTTCAAACTTTCTTGCTCATACAAAGCGGCACTGAAACCCGTGGCGGTTACCGATTTAACACGGGGTATAGCGGCTTGTGCTTCATTGGCTGTTTGCATCGTTAAAAAGATCCGCGGGGCTGCCGCAAAGCTGGCGCTGAATGTCTGTGCTTGGAAGTTACGCGTTTTATCTAACGTAAAGGTTCCCACTTCCCAAATAGAGCCATCTGGCATTGTGTATCGACCACTTTCTAACACCACATGCGGTATCGTTTCGCTGGCGTGCTCCCCATCTAAATAATCCCATTCGCTAAAGTTAATCGAGAAGCGCGTTTCATACCCCTCACGGGTTACATTTTTAATACGAACCACACCTGGTGAGCTGTTATTAAAGCTTGGTGGTCCTGCGATAACGACCGGATTGTCATAGGTAGAGGGCAGCACAACACTTGTCCACTCATGGCTTGTGTTCAGTACAAGCAGATCACTGCCTCGCCGTGTAGGGTCTTCTGGATGACTGTCTATTTCATCTGGCGTGCCGTCACCATCCGCATCTACGTCAATTGCTGGGTCGGCTACTCCGCCATCATTTGGGTTATCAGGGTCTAGACCATTTCGTAATTCATAAGCATCATCTAACCCATCACCATCGCTATCAGGCGGTGAACCAGCTTGCCAAGGCTCCTGTACATCACACATTGAATCAAAACCTGCTAGCTCACCGGTCACAGTATTCCATGCAGATACAGGCTCTTCTTGGCAAACCGATTCACGATAGGAGGCAACAACCGACATCGTATCGTTAATTAATCGCGTATTATCAGCATCAGCCTGATCCCCCGCCGCGACACCTTGATAGTTAACGTAGGGAGTAGAGAACAGAGGGGCGCCTGCGTAATAGGTTCCGTCGTTATAGTTGTAGCCCATAGCGGTAGAGTAAGCTTTGCCATTAGATCCTGTGAAAAACCAACCCGCTGAATATTGATTATCTAGATAGCTATTTGGCCCCGCTCCACTACTTAAAGCTTTGGGGTGCGCCGCGCCTAAATTATGCCCAAGCTCATGTACGAGGGTGTTGGATATATCAACTGATCGTATGGCGGCAACCGAGAACGCAGCACTCGAATCCCCTTGCCAATAAATTAATGAATACCCCAAGCCCACATTACCGTATGCAGAGCCATGATCCACCATCATAGTTACTAGATCTGCACCGTACGTTTCACGTGCAGTGGCAACCGAACTAAACACCCCTTGCCCTTGGCGTAAAGCCACTAAATCATTATAAAAACTACTGCTATTGGTAGTAGCTTGCGTGGTGTAATCAATATCAAGACTATGGACAATATTGAACTCCAGGTCTAACCCGCTATTGCTTGCCACTTGATTCATTCGGTTTTGGATATCCAATGAAAACAGCTCCATCCCCCCATTATTATCGACCCAGGCCTTAGCCGTTGAATCAAAGACCATCATGACATCAATTTCTTCGGCAAAAACAGGTGAACTGATTAAGGCCACCGCTAGGGAAGTAGTCATTAAAATAGGAACACGTTTCGCTTGATGGGCGTGTTTGGGCGAAACAATTACAGGATGTTCAGATTTTTTTAGTTGTTGAGCCATCATGGTCTCTCTATCGCTTGCAGGGTTTGCTTGAATAAAACCGACGGACTACTAAACAGCGGTTACTGTACATATAAAATCTATTATTGAACTGACACATGTTCATGGGTTTGGGCCGGCATTTTGGCTAAATCTACTTCGGTAACTGTGGCGCGCCGTTTCGCTTGGTTACCTCGTAACCGGTATGACTTTCCATTTTCCATGTCTTGAATGGTCATTAGATAATCATCGCCTATTAACGTCAGTGTGACGGTAGACAGAGATTCACCAGTAATGCGCCCCTGTAAGAGAAGCTTCTTTTCACCTATTCTACGTTCAGTCTCAAACGTTATGTCCAAGTCCACATCGGCAAATAAAGGAAGCGCAAAACCATGCCCCAGTTCTGTAGGAATGCTTACTGCTATATCAGCGTCGCGACTAAATACAGACTTAGCCAGCGGTTCACTCGGGTGGGAATGACGAGTCTCAGATAGCTGTTCATTACGACCCGTAAGCGGGTTGGTCGCCGGTTGATTAATCAATCGATCCTCAACCTGTGATTCAATGATTGGAGGCACATCAGCACCGGACTCTTTAACGCTTATCGTTTGCCAAAATATAAAGAGCACTACTGCCAGCAGTAGAAGCGCTACGCTGCCTAAAATTAGTACACACCTTGACACCCCACCTTGTTTTGTCATCAGCACTCACCTTTATGTTGCATAAAAGATACAGAAAATAAAAATAAATAGCTTTAAAAACAATAATATATCGCTATTTATTAATTTAATTCAGAACTATACAAAGGTTAGTTATCCAGAGCTAGTTCCATCTAATTAAGCAACAAAAAAAGCAGCCTAAATGGCTGCTTTAAAGACAGGTTTGGCGCACGAATAATTAACGGCTGACTAACCCGCGTGAGTCCAATATTTCTTCGATTTCTGGCAAACTCGCTGGATCATCAATCGTAGAAGGGATGCTGTAAGCTTGTCCATCAGCAACTTGGCGGAGCAATTTACGCAGTATTTTCCCTGATCGCGTTTTAGGCAAACGCTGAACAACAACCGCTTTTTTAAAACAAGCGACAGCACCAATCGATTTTCTTACCATCGCAACCAGTTCTTTTTCCAGCTGCTCTTCGTCAACCTCTACACCGTTCTTAATAAGGACTAAACCAATAGGTTGCTGGCCTTTTAGAGGATCGTTAATTCCAATGACACAGCATTCAGCTACCGCAGGATGGCTAGCAACGACCTCTTCCATTTCGCCTGTTGATAAGCGATGGCCGGCTACATTAATCACATCATCTGTACGGCCCATCACAAATACGTAACCATCCTCGTCTTTATAGCCGCCATCACCTGTTGAATAATAACCAGGAAACTCTGAAAGATACCCCGTCCTAAAACGCTCATGATCACCCCAAATTGTTGGTAAGCAACTGGGAGGTAATGGCTGCTTAAGCGCGATAATGCCTTGTGAACCGGCGGGTAACTCCTCGCCTTGTGCGCCTAGAATTTGCACATTAAAGCCTGGGATGGGTACCGTTGACGATCCAGCTTTAGGTGCCATCCTTTCAATACCCGTTAGGTTGCCACAAATAGCCCAACCGGTTTCTGTTTGCCACCAATGATCAATAACAGGTTTACCCAACGTTTGGCTTGTCCATTCATAGGTCGGGGGATCCAAGCGTTCACCTGCCATAAACACGGCCTCTAATGCGCTTAAATCATAAGGGGCTAATAAATCAGAATCAGGATCTTCTTTACGTATCGCCCTAAATGCTGTGGGAGCTGCAAATAATGCTTTAACTTTATACTCATCACATACGCGCCAGAAAGCACCGGCATCAGGGGTTTTGATCGGCTTACCTTCATACACCACTGTTGTACAACCTGCTAACAATGGCGCATAAACAATATAGGAGTGCCCCACAACCCAACCGACATCAGATGCAGCCCAAAAGACTTCGCCCGGCTCCATATTGTAGATAGCTTTCATACTGTACTTTAATGCGACAGCATGACCACCGTTATCCCGCACAACCCCTTTTGGTTTGCCGGTTGTACCTGAGGTATACAATATATATAGCGGATCAGTCCCTTTAACGGCAACACAGCCTGCAGGCTCTGCTGCTGCCATTGCTTGCTGCCAATCCAAATCTCTTCCTATCTCCATGCTTGCGGTGCATTGTGGCCGCTGCAACACAATGCATCGCTCAGGCTTAAACGCCGACAGTTCAATGGCTTCATCAAGCATAGGTTTATATTCAATCACCCGATTGATCTCGATGCCGCATGAAGCCGTTACCACCACTTTAGGCTCGGCATCATCAATACGAACAGCCAACTCTTTTGGTGCAAAGCCACCAAAAACAACCGAGTGAATAGCTCCCAAACGCGCAACGGCTAGCATCGCAATCAATGCCTCTGGAACCATTGGCATATAAATAACGACCCTATCCCCTTTTTCTACACCTTGCTCTTTTAGTACACCTGCAAACTTAGCTACCTCATCGCGTAGTTCTTGATAGGTATAGCGGCGTTTAACTCCCGTTACAGGAGAGTCAAAAATAATAGCGTCTTGTTCGGCCCGGCCATTTTCCACGTGATAATCTAATGCAAGGTAGGCAGTGTTAAGCTCCCCATCAGCAAACCAACGGTGGATACCATTGCTATCCGTACTTAGCACTTGTTTTGGCTTTTTAAACCAATGAATGAGTTCTGACTTCTCTTCCCAGAAAGTTTCGGGTGATTCTATTGAGTGTGAGTATTCTGCTCGATACGACATCGTACGGCCCTTTTATTATGTTATCTATCAGGACTACGTAAGTGAGCCGATTTATTATTATTGTTGACAGTCGGCCCGCTGTACCTAAGTAATGTATCTAAACTAGCCGACAATTTAACTAAGACATTGGGCGAATAGGCCGTTTTTTAGACAAAAATAGGCAGATCCTAGCTCCGCCTCAAAAATATTGTCGACAATCTACTGATTTGGATCAATCCTAAATATTGTAGAATTGACCTTTTTCACTCAATACAGCGGCACAAGTGATAACCGCTAAAAAAATATCAACTCCCCAAAAATCGCTCTTTTATTCACTTAATGAACGCTTTTCATCAATTCTTGAAATGAACTCAGGTAATTGATACCTAAAATGTTTTATTATATGTCCCCTTTACGTTTCGCCATTTAGCTAGCCATCCAACAGGTAGTAATTGCATGTCTCAGATGATCACCGATCAACTAAACTCCATCCTCAAACAGCGCATCATGATCCTTGATGGCGGTATGGGCACTATGATTCAAGATTACAAACTTGAAGAAGCCGATTATCGTGGTGAGCGCTTTGCGGACTGGCCATGCGATGTAAAGGGTAACAACGACCTCTTAGTACTTTCTCAACCGCAGATCATTAAAGACATACACCGCAATTACTTGTTGGCCGGTGCTGATATTTTAGAAACCAATACCTTTAATGCCACGCAAATCGCCATGGCCGATTACGAAATGGAATCACTAAGCCATGAGATAAACTTAGTAGCGGCGCAGCTAGCCAGGCAAGCCTGTGACGAAATCACCGCCCAAACACCTGAGCGCCCGCGCTTTGTGGCCGGCGTTCTCGGCCCTACTAACCGTACCTGCTCGATATCACCGGACGTCAATGATCCCGGTTATCGAAACGTGTCTTTTGATGAGCTTGTCGATGCTTATTACGAGTCTACTGATGGCTTAGTAAAAGGAGGCTCCGATTTAATTCTTATCGAAACTGTTTTCGATACACTCAACGCAAAAGCCGCGATCTTTGCTGTCGATAAATATTTTGACGAGAACAATGTACGGCTACCCGTTATGATTTCGGGCACCATTACGGATGCCTCTGGACGGACCCTCTCTGGACAAACAACCGAAGCTTTCTGGAACTCAGTTAGTCATGCCAACCCTATTTCCATTGGCTTAAACTGTGCACTCGGCCCGAAAGAGCTGCGCCAATATGTACAAGAGTTGTCACGTGTTGCTAACTGTTTTGTCTCTGCGCACCCTAACGCCGGTCTGCCTAACGCTTTTGGTGAATACGATGAGTCTCCAGAAGAAATGGCACGCGAAATTAGTGAATGGGCGGAGTCAGGGTATCTCAATATTCTAGGTGGCTGCTGCGGAACAACACCCGAGCACATACGTGTTATACGTGAAGCTATTGAAAAATTTCCCCCTCGCGTAGTTCCTGATATTCCCAGAGAAGCGCGTTTGGCGGGCTTAGAGCCGATGAACATTGGTGCAGATACCCTGTTCGTTAACGTGGGTGAACGAACTAACGTTACGGGATCGGCGGCGTTTAAGCGGCTCATCAAAGAAGGTGACTATGAAACAGCCTTAGATGTTGCTCGCCAGCAGGTAGAGAACGGCGCACAAATCATCGATATCAATATGGATGAAGGCATGCTTGATGCTGAAGCTGCCATGGAGCGTTTCTTAAAGCTCATCGCCTCTGAGCCGGATATTTCCCGTGTTCCAATTATGATCGACTCCTCCAAGTGGGAGGTAATTGAGGTCGGCCTTAAATGCATACAAGGCAAAGGGATTGTTAACTCCATCTCCATGAAAGAAGGTGTCGATAAGTTTATCGAACAAGCCAAACTGGTTCGCCGTTACGGTGCAGCAGTCATCGTGATGGCATTCGATGAAATCGGCCAAGCAGACACCTGTGAACGCAAAATTGAAATATGTGAAAAGTCTTACCGAATTTTAGTAGACGAAGTTGGCTTCCCTCCTGAAGACATCATCTTTGACCCTAACATTTTTGCTGTAGCTACCGGCATTGAAGAACATAACAACTACGCTGTCGATTTTATTGAGGCTACCGGCTGGATTAAGAAAAACCTGCCTTATGCAAAAATCTCAGGCGGTGTATCTAACGTGTCGTTCTCGTTTCGTGGCAACAACCCAGTGCGTGAAGCCATCCACTGTGTATTCTTATACCACGCCATCAAGCAAGGCATGGATATGGGTATCGTTAACGCAGGCCAGTTAGCCATTTACGACGATTTGCCAACCGAACTTAAAGATCTTGTAGAAGATGTCATCCTTAACCGCCGCGACGACTCAACCGAACGATTGCTAGACGTAGCCGAGCGCTACCGTGGAGATGGCTCAGCTGAAGCCGCTCCAGAGGCTCAAGAGTGGCGCAGCTGGGAAGTCAACGCACGCTTATCACATGCGCTTGTAAAAGGAATAACAGAATTTATCGACGACGATGTAGAAGAATGCCGCCAAAACTATCCGCGCCCTATACAAGTTATTGAAGGTCCACTTATGGACGGCATGGGTATTGTGGGCGATTTATTCGGCTCGGGTAAAATGTTCCTTCCACAAGTGGTTAAGTCTGCTCGCGTCATGAAAAAAGCAGTAGCTTACCTCATGCCATTTATTGAGGCAGAAAAAAGCGGAAATGAATCGAGCTCCGCCGGTAAAGTCGTGATGGCCACGGTTAAAGGCGACGTTCACGATATCGGAAAAAATATCGTCGGCGTAGTTTTACAATGTAATAACTTCGAAATAATAGACCTAGGCGTCATGGTTCCAGCTGAGAAGATTCTTACTACTGCCAGAGAAGAAAAAGCGGATTTAATCGGCCTATCAGGATTGATCACCCCTTCATTGGATGAGATGGTACACGTCGCCAAAGAAATGCAGCGTCAAGGATTTGATATCCCGTTAATGATTGGTGGGGCTACTACATCCAAAGCTCACACAGCCGTTAAAATAGAACCGGCCTTCAAGCGAGATCAAGTGGTTCACGTAACCAACGCTTCACGTGCTGTTGGCGTTGCATCCGCCCTGTTATCAAAAGATAGAAAATCAAGCTATATCAAAGAGATACAAGAAGATTATCAGAAAGCACGTGACCGCCATGCCGCTCGTCAAAATGATAAGCGCCGCGTCAGTTTAGAAGCGGCTCGCAATAATAAATTTGTTGCCGACTGGGATAACTTCACGCCGGTTAAACCTGCACAACTTGGTGTGCAGGTTATTGACAATCTAGACCTTAATTTACTGCGTGAATTTATTGATTGGAGTCCATTTTTCCACGCCTGGGAATTAGCAGGCAGCTACCCACGCATCCTCACTGACAAAGTCGTTGGCGAAGAAGCCACTAAGTTGTTTGCAGATGCACAAGCTATGCTAGACGACTTAATTTCAAACAAGAAGCTCCGCGCCCAAGGCGTGTATGGTTTATTCCCGGCTAATAGCGTCGATCATGATGACATAGAGCTATATACCGACGAGTCTCGCAGCGAAGTATTAATGACGCTTCATCACCTACGTCAGCAAACAGAGAAAGTCGCCGGTAAAGCCAATATGTGTCTAACGGATTTTATCGCCCCTAAAGACTCAGGCGTTAAAGACTACTTTGGCGCATTTGCTGTAACTGCTGGGCTCGGTGTTGATGAATTGGTAGCCGTGTACGAAGCTGATCACGATGATTACAACAGCATTATGGTTAAAGCACTTGCGGATCGTTTAGCCGAAGCTTTTGCAGAATATTTACACCGCTTTGTTCGTAAAGAAGCGTGGGGATATGCACCGGATGAAGACCTAGATAACCAAGCTCTGATAAAAGAAAAATATCAAGGCATTCGTCCTGCTGCTGGCTACCCCGCCTGCCCAGATCACACCGAAAAAGGGTTACTATGGAAGCTGCTGGATGTTGAAAACCGCACGGGCATTACAATTACTGAATCATACGCCATGTTACCAACGGCAGCCGTAAGCGGTTGGTACTTTAGCCATCCGCAAGCGCAATATTTTGGTGTGGCTAAGATTGGCGAAGACCAGCTAGATAGTTACGCCAAACGAACAGGGATGGATAAGCAAGAGGCTGAACGATGGCTTGCTCCCAACTTAGGGTACGAGCCAGAGGATACCTAATTAAGCATTAGGCACATCAACACAAGGTCATCATTAAGCACAAGGAGGTGCTAGTGAAACACCTAACCACCCAAGGGCATTTGCAATCGCCCACTACCCCGCAGTTATTACGTCAAGTCACTCCTCTTTTACTGGAGGGGACTTATGCACGTTCTCAATACAGCCCAACCTGATCGCCACGTCAAAGCAACGGAATAATTTATAAAACGTGCAACAATCTGTTGCATAGCAGCATTTATTCCCGACTTCGTTGTAAATTAAAGGATCACAAGTTTACGCAAGCGCACAATACTCATCATGCTTGTGTATCAGCTTGATAAAAATGTGATCATTAAAAACGCTTTTTAAAGCGACTAAACCAACAACATTCACTGCAGTGATAAGTGGAGATGCCGATTATTTATTAATCCCCGACATTGATACAGCTATTTACACGAGCTTAAGCTCAGCATTTAGCCATCCTTTACCACTGCGCACTGATATGGTTGCCAACGGCATACCAGCCTATTCTTTTAGACGTATTTGCTATGCAGATACAACAAGGAGATTACCATGGCAGTGACTGCTGATCGTATAACACGGGAATTTTCGCCCAACAGCCCTTCTACTCCTAACCATCGCGAACTGGTTATAGACTCCACTCGTAAAGCCGAATATTGGTTAGCAAAACAACTGGATCAAGCGGGTATTACTCTCAACGGCTCAAACCCATGGGATCCACAAATACATAATCGACAAGTTTTTCATCGCGTCTTATCCGAAGGTTCGATAGGAATCGGCGAAAGCTATATGGATGGCTGGTGGGACTGCGAACAAGTTGATGAACTCATGACTCGTGCCATGACTGCACAACTTGATGAAACGCTAACAGGCCGCTGGACGTTCATTAAACACTGGTTAGCTGCTCGCCTGATGAACCGTCAATCCATCAAACGCGCATTCCAAGTTGGAGAGCAGCACTATGATGCGGGTAACGACCTTTATACAGCTATGCTCGATCCAACCATGGCATACTCATGTGGTTATTGGCAGGAAGCAAACAGCTTGCATGAAGCGCAACTGGCAAAACTAAATCTAGTTTGTCAAAAGCTTCAGCTCAAACAGGATGATTCCGTTTTAGAAATAGGATGCGGTTGGGGAAGCTTCGCCGAACTCGCAGCGACCCGCTATGGAGCTAAAATAACAGGCTTGACCATATCGAAAGAACAGAAACGTTTAGCCGATGAACGATGTAACCACCTGCCCGTGGACATATTACTTCAAGATTACCGTCACCATGACGGCCTGTACGACAAGCTTGTTTCAATTGGTATGTTTGAACATGTTGGACAAAAGAATTACGACACCTATATGCGATCGGCTCATCGCCTAATGAAAGATGAGGGTATTTTTGTTTTACATACTATTGGCAAAGATAAATCTGATTTAGGGACAGATCCTTGGATCGACAAATATATTTTTAGAAATGGTGCCATACCTTCATTACGCCAGATAAGCGCAGCATGCGAGCCCTATTTTGTCGTAGAGGATGTACATAATTTTGGTCAGGATTACGACCGTACATTAATGGCGTGGCATGACAACTTTGAGCGCGCTTGGCCAATGCTATCTACCGCTTATGATAATCGGTTTTATCGGATGTGGAGCTATTACTTAAAATGCTGTGCAGGCTCATTCCGCAGCCGATCTCTGCAGTTATACCAAGTCGTCCTTCGTAAACGTTTAACGCCAATGGACCGCTATAAAAGTCCACGCTAGAGATAAACCGCTGATCTTTTAGCAGCCTTAAAAAACTAAGGGCAGATTGCTCTGCCCTTAGTTACCATCGTTAAGATGAAGCCAATGGTGGCTTAAGCTTTAGTGCTTAAGCTCCAATAACACCGCCATCTTCACGTGTGATCACCAAGATACTCGAACGAGGCTTACCGCCGTCCAAGTAATCTGGGAAGCCTTTTGTTGGATGCTGAATGCCAACAAACATAGCTCGGTTATCATCTGCAAACGTTAAACCTGTTACCTCACATCCAACAGGCCCTACCAAAAAGCGTCTGATTTCAGCTGTATTGGGATCTGCACACAACATTTGGTTGTTGCCTTGACCAGCAAAATCACCTTCATTGCTCATATCACCATCAGTAAGCACCCATAAACGGCCGCCTTTATCAAAGCCAATACCATCAGGGCTATTGAACATGTTATCTGCTGTGATATTTTTGCTGCCTGCATACAGTGTATCAGGATGAACTGTAGGGTTACCCGCAAGCAAGAACAAATCCCATACAAATGTATCTGCTGTATGATCATTACCCGCAGCTGACCAACGTATGATTTGACCATAGTGGTTGCTTTGACGAGGGTTAGCCGCATTAAGTGGCTGGTTCTCTTTATTACCACGGTGCTTATTGTTAGTTAACGTACAGAAGACTTGTCCGGTAGAAGGATTATGAGTAATCCACTCCGGACGGTCCATTGTCGTCGCTTTAACATGTTTTGCAGCTTTACGCGTATTCACAAGGATAGAAGCTTGGTCAGCAAAGCCATTTTCTTTAGTCAGACCGTTCTGGCCATGTACTAACGCGATCCATTCGCCTTTACCGTCATGTTCACCCAGTTCACCATTAAACTTAGCTACATATAATGTACCCTCGTCTAATAAATCACGATTAGCTGACGGGTTATTTGGTTGATATTTGTTCTTAGAAACAAAGCGATAAATATGTTCGCCGCGCTCATCATCACCCATGTATACAACAATATGGCCATCACCGTTGACCACAACTTCAGCATTCTCATGCTTGATGCGGCCCAGAGCTGTACGCTTTTTAGGTGTTGAAGTTGGATCAAAAGGATCTATTTCTACCACCCAGCCAAAGCGATTGGCTTCATTTGGGTTCTTAGCCAAATCAAAGCGGTCGTCGTACTTCCACCATTTGTTTTTACTCTCATCCGCTTTTGCGCCATAAAATTCGGCTAACTCAGCGGGTAGTTTCTCTGCATCAGAGGCGCCAAAGTAGTTATGGAAGTTCTCTTCACAAGTAAGGTAGGTTTCCCAAGGGGTTTGACCGTTGGCACAGTTATTTATGGTTCCGAGCGCTTTAGTACCTGTTTTGTCGGCCATCGTTTTTAATAAGTCATGACCAGCTGCGGGCCCTGTGATCTCAAACTCACTGTTGGCATGCAGACGACGGTTCATTTTCGAGTCTTTCACATAGTGCCATTGGTGGTTGCTATCACGCTTAAGCTCGACAATTGTCACACCATGAGCAGCTTGCAACTTGGCTACGTCTTCTGCCGAACCTGTTTCGTCCGCCGAGATAACAATCTTGTTGTTGGTATATTCGTTGTTAACCGCTAACACAGCACGGTCAGGGATAATATTGCCAGCTTCATCTTTTAAGTGGAACAACGTCATACCGTCGGTGTTATCACCAAACTGCATGGCTTGATCTATAGCTGTTTGCTTGCCCGAATGATCAAAAGCAGGTGCTCCTGGCAATACTGGATCGCCCCAAGCCATTAACACCGTATGGCGGTAACCTTGCGGCAACTTTATAGCATCTTCTGTAGATGCCGGTATGCCTTCAAAACCAATAAGCTTACTACTAGCCATCGTATCAGCTACGGCTTTGGCCATTGGGGATAAAGTAAAGAATCCAACGATACCTGTTGCCATTGCACCCTTCAGAAGGCTGCGACGGCTAATAGCCTTATCGACTAATGTATCGAAATCGGTTGTTTCAATTGAATCTGTTGGCTGCGCATTCACGTCATTTGGGTTCATGTCTATCACCTCATTATAGTTGCGCAAATCCTACCCAAATTAGGTGACAAAAAAATTACACGCTAATAACCGATTGTAAAAACTTGATAGTTAACAATTGTTAACATTACTTTGCCTTGATCTCCTAGTCGCAAAAGACCTACTTCAATAGGATGGAATCATCAGTAACGCACTTATCAGTTCTTTACTGGTCATAATGTTTATGAATAGACGACTTCATGATTCGAGAGGCTTACTTATGTTTAACATGACAACCAACCGCCAATTAAAAACGAAGAAGATTTCCCTCAAACGGACAATGTTGGCCTTGTCTTTTACCTCCGTACTAGCTGTCGCTTTTTCCGCCACTACTGCCAAGGCTGACATCAAGGTAGGAGCAAACATTACTATTCCTTTCAGTAACGCGATGGTCAATATACAGGTAGGTGATCTTCTTTATGGGTTTTATGAGGGAAGCTTTTACCGACCTACCGGCAAAGGACGCTATCGCTTAGTAGAAGCTCCAATCGGCGCCGTGATACCTGTGCTGCCTAAAGGGTATAAACGAGAAGCAAACCATTTTAAATACGGTAATGTCTACTACTTACAAACCCCTAATGGCTATCGCGTCATCAACCATTCAACCAAAACCGTAATACGCGACTCTAAGGGCTTCAAAGACCAGAAAGCACATCATTCTGATAAGAATAAACACCAAAAAAATGCATACAATAACAGCAAGAACGGCCACGGAAAATCAGCCAAGGATCGCAAGGAGAAAGGCCGGAATGACTCACGCTCTAAAAGCGGCTTCCAAAAAGATAACCGTCAATACTCATCTTACGGGGAAAGACATTAATGTGATGTAATGATCGCGCACTAACGACAAACGGCCCACATGGGCCGTTTTAATAAGGGTGAGTTCATTAATTTGTTTGACACATTACTCTGAGTCTAACCCTAAAAAGCCACCGGTTTGGTGTGCCCAAAGCTGAGCATATATCCCTTTACTCGCGATCAATTCACTGTGCGTGCCTTGCTCAACAATTTGTCCTTTATCCATTACAATCAATCGGTCCATAGCCGCGATGGTCGATAGTCGATGCGCAATAGCAATCACCGTTTTACCTTCCATTAAACGATACAAACTGGCCTGAATAGCGGCTTCTACTTCAGAATCGAGAGCGGAGGTCGCTTCGTCGAGTACGAGTATAGGTGCGTCTTTAAGAAGCACACGTGCAATAGCTATTCGTTGGCGTTGGCCACCCGAAAGTTTAACACCGCGCTCACCGACTTGGGCGTCCAGCCCTACGCGACCATGAGGGTCTGTCAGCGTAGACACAAAATCAACAGCTTCTGCTCGTGTCAACGCATCTTGCAGATCCGCTTCATTGGCATCGGGTCGGCCATATAAAATATTATCGCGTACTGATCGGTGTAAAAGTGACGTGTCTTGCGTCACCATACCAATCTGCTGGCGTAATGATTCTTGTGACATTTGGCTAATGTCTTGCCCATCGATCAATATGCGGCCTGATTCAACGTCATAGAAACGCATAAGCAGATTTACCAATGTTGACTTCCCAGCACCAGAGCGGCCAACAACGCCTATTTTTTCGCCGGCTTTTATAGAGAGGTTTAAATTATCTAATACACCCGAACCTTTTCCATAATGGAATTTAACATGATCAAAGGTTACAGCGCCGTGCTGCACATGTAAGGTTTTAGCATCAGATAAATCTTGTACTTCTAGGGGCTTAGATAACGTAGCCATACCATCCGTTACTGTGCCTATATTTTCAAACAAAGCACTTATTTCCCACATGATCCATTGCGCCATACCATTAATACGCAACGCCAAACTAATCGCTACCGCTATTTCACCAATCGTTATTGCATTTAATGTCCATAGCCATACAGAGGTGGCCGCAACAACAAACGCTAATAAATAGTTGATGAATTGAACAAAGAAATTCAATCCGGTTACTAAGCGCATTTGATGGTAAACGGTTTTTAGAAAGCCGCGCATCCCCTCTTCTGCATAGTCAGATTCACGATCAGTATGTGAAAACAGCTTAACCGTTTGAATATTGGTGTAACTATCTACAATACGCCCCGTCATCAAGCTTCGAGCATCGGCTTGATCAGTCGAGACTTTGCGCAGCTTGGGCACAAAGTAAACTTGGATACAGACATAGCAAACTAACCAAAGGAGCATTGGCAAGATTAATCGCCAGTCAGATTGCGCTACCAGAAAAACAATAGAGACAAAATAAACCACGATGAACATCAGTACATCGAGCAATTTCATAACGGTTTCACGGATAGCCAACGACGTTTGCATGACCTTGGTAGAAATTCGGCCAGCAAAGTCATTACCGTAAAATGAAACACTTTGCTTCAATAAGTACCGGTGTGATAACCAACGGATCCGCATAGGGTAATTGCCCAATAGCGTCTGATGGACGATCAAACCATGAAGCAATACAAGCGCTGGAAGGAAGATAATGACCATAAAGGCCATTCCCCATAAACGCCCGCTTTCTTCTTGCAAGAGCGTATCCGGGTTTTTAGCGATCAGCCAGTCAACCAAATCCCCCATAAACCCAAATAATGCAACTTCGGTCATTGCGATAGCGCCAGACAGCAACGCCATTAAAATCAGGTAACGCTCTGCGCCTTTTGTGTAATGACGACAAAAAGCCAGCAACCCTTTGGGCGGTTGCGTCGGTTCGTGTGAAGGAAACGGCGCAATTAACCGCTCAAAAAATGAAAACATAAATTACTCAGTCAAAAAAATTACTACACGGGCCAATCAGTGCAGTTTCATTTTAGGTTTAACAGTACGGCCTATCTTTTGAGCCAACATAATCGCAGAGGCACGCAACCAGCCATGAACTGCAAATTGGTGCATACGGTATAGTGAGACATAAACAATACGGGCTAAACGCCCCTCAACAAACATAGTCCCCTTACTCAAATTGCCCATCAAGCTACCAACCGTGCTGTAACGGCTTAAGTTAACCAAAGAGCCATGGTCTTTATAAACATAGTCTTTCAGCGGTTTATTTTGCTGTTGTGCAATTAAGTTTTTAAGTACTTGGGTTGCCATTTGATGTGCAGATTGAGCCCGTGGCGGCACCCATTTTCCATCAGCTTGCTGGCAACCACAACAATCACCAATGACAAACACATCATCGCTGATAGTGCTTTGCAACGTTGGTTTGACTAGAATCTGTCCCATTCTATTGGTTTCAAACAAACCCATTTTGGTTATGAATTCAGGCGCTTTAACACCTGCAGCCCATACCATCATATCAGCATTAATATGCTCATCTTCATTTGCCGCAAAACCCAGTTCAGTCGCACTGGTAACTTTCGTATTTTCTCGTACATTAACGCCTAATTTAACCAGCTCTTGTTTAGCAGAAGCGGCAATGCGCTCTGGTAATGCGGGAAGGATTCGAGGCCCGGCTTCGATAAGCGTTAACTTTAAGCGTTGTTTAGTCATAGCCGGTAAGCCATAAATTTTCAGCAAGTCAGCCACGTGGTACATCTCTGCGGCTAACTCTACTCCTGTTGCCCCACCACCTACGATGGCTAAATGCAGCAAACTATCGTCAGGGCTTTGGTCCATTCGTAAAAACTGGTTCAATAAGGCTTTGTGAAACTTCTCAGCTTGGCTTTGTGAATCAAGAAAAAAACAATGATCAGACACGCCTGGCGTGCCAAAATCGTTACTGACACTTCCAACGGCGAGTACTAGCTTATCGAAGTGGAGCTTACGCTCGCCCACAATTTGCTTTTTATTCTCATCAACCAAAGGCGCTAAGGTAATGTACTTTTCCTCATTATTCATTGAGGTCATAGTACCCAGCTTAAAATCATAATGATGACGACTAGCATGAGCACGATAAATAACTTCGTCGGTACTCGTGTCCAGAGCACCAGTGGCAACTTCATGTAAAAGAGGTTTCCAAATGTGCGTTCTATTCTTATCGACCAAAATAATTTTAGCTTTTTTCTTCCTGCCTAACTTGTGACTTAGGCTGGTAACAAGCTCTAAGCCGCCTGCTCCTCCGCCAACAACAACGATGGTTTCCATAATCTGACCCTCAAATGTATTCAGGAAAACGCAATCCATGTCTCAGCAATTTATAAACAGCAATTTGAGAAGAATTAGACGTTTGCCTCAACGCTTTTAATAATGTGATCGATGTCTGAAAACTAACGGCTTATATGGCTTAAAACAAGTAAACAACCTATTTAATCAATAAATACTTTCGTCCTGAATGTATATGTATTTCTTCTTTCTTAGCCAAAGGCCAACCAAACACCAACACCCATCATTAACGTACCTGCTATTCGGTTCATCAAACGAACATTCCCACTCTTCATTAAAAAACGACGCAATGTTTGCCCACCACTGGCATACCCTAGCAAACAAAAAAATTCGATAAGCAGTATTAGGCTAATTAACAGTAATAACTGAGTAGGCATTTCTTTATCTGGGTTAATAAACGGTGGAAGTAGCGAGATAAAAAATGCCCAGCCTTTGGGGTTAGCAATGGCCGTTATAAACCCTTGCGAGACCAAAGCGGACCGCTTAACCAGTGGCTGTGACTCTATATCCGAAGGGATCGCCATTTTGCCTCGTGAGCACCACATTTGGTAACCGAGATAAAATAAATAGGCACCGCCAATGTATTTAAAGACTGTAAAGACTGATGGATAGTTTAGCATCATGGCGGCGGCCCCTATGACAGCTAATGTTGCCACTAGTCCTACACCCACCAGTTCACCTAGCATCATCCACATTGTGCGGCGAACACCAATCGTCATACCCATAGTCATAGACAGTGTCATACACATTCCTGGGGTTGCCGATACAAATAAAAATGTTGGAATAAAAACGGCTAATATGGATATTTCTAACATGGCCTACTCGCGATACCGAATTTAATAGGCTGCTACTTTACACCAAATCCCTACCTCAAAGTCAGCCTAAATCATTGAAGAAATAGCAATACATCGTTGCTTTGAACGGTATTTTTTGAATAAAAAAAACCTGCCAATTGGCAGGTTCAAAATGGAGAGGTAACTAGGTGCGTTTAAGATTAGAACCAAACAGTGTTGAGATGGCGTCGACATACCAATGCGCGGCCCCAAACCAATCATCAATAGACTCTGATTCGAATACGCGCTCAATGTACGCATCTAAAAGAGACTGTTGCTGCTCCAACCAGTTTTCTGGTTGACGAATTTTCGAATCCATAAAAGTACCTAATAATCCCGGAGAGTTGTACAAACAACATCAAGGAATTGTTTACAAACAGGCCCACAAGTAAGCCAATGTGCGTATTATACTTAGGTCTATTGTGCGCCGCAACATCTTTTATAAATATTTTGTACTTTTTTAGTACCCTTTGTTTACAGGGTAATTGATGCAGTCGATGCTCCTTAACGTTGTAGGACATAGGTCCCTGGCGCATCACACAACCCCCTGTCGTGCCACTGAGTGCTTAAACTTTGATGGTTTTGCTGTGGTGCGGAATGCTCTGCCAACCAAGTGTGCCATCGCGGCCACCAAGAGCCTTCAACTGGACTATTCTGGCTGATCCAAGAATCGGGGTCGATATACCTGTCAGCTTCATTTTGTCGTGCAATGCGGTAATGACGATGCTTATGCCCTGGTTCACTAACGATTCCCGCATTATGCCCCCCGCTCGTCAGCACAAAAGTCACTTCTGGGCTATCCGATATTAAATGAATTTTATAAACCGACTGCCAAGGCGCCACATGATCTTTTTCCGTACCTACGGAAAAGATTGGAACATGAATATCACTTATTGCGATCGGCTTTTCATCAACAATATAGCGACCAGAACTCAGATCGTTATTCAGGAAGAGCCGACGTAGATACTGGGAATGCATTTTATAAGGCATGCGCGTTAAATCGCTATTCCATGCCATTAAGTCATTCATGGTCGATGGTTCACCTAAGAGATATTGGTGCACGATTCTTGACCATATAAGATCGTTAGACCTTAAAATCTGAAAAGCTCCGGCCATTTGAGAGCCATCGAGTACGCCTTGGTCCCACATCATTTTCTCAAGATAAGAAATTTCACTCTCGTTGGTAAACAGCATAAGCTCGCCAGCCTCCGAAAAATCAACTTGCGCAGCAAAATGCGTCATGCTTTTAAGTCGATCATCGCCATCTCGTGCCATGGTGGCGGCGGCAATAGAAAGCAAAGTCCCCCCCAAACAATAACCGGCCGCATGAATTTTAGTTTCAGGGCATCGAGAGCTAATGGCATCAATAGCCTTCATGACGCCTTGCTCTTGATAATCGATCATTTCAAGGTTTCTGTCATCCGAGGTAGGATTGAACCAAGAGATCATGAATACGGTATGGCCTTGATCAACGAGGTATTTAACCATTGAGTTATAGGGTGAAAGATCCAAAATATAATATTTCATGATCCACGCAGGCACTATCAAGACAGGCTCAGGGTAAAGCATCTGAGTTGTCGGTGTGTATTGAATTAACTCCATTATATGGTTGCGGTAAACCACTTTGCCCGGTGTCACAGCAACCTGCTGCCCCGGAATAAACTGTTCGGTACCTGCAGGAGGTTTGCCTGATGATTGCCGCTCAATATCATCCATTAAATTCTGCAAACCGGTGATTAAATTGGCCCCTCCTTGCTCCAGCGTGACTTGCAAAACTTCGGGATTTAACAATGGCATATTACTGGGCGAGTAGCGGTCCAAAATCTGGCGGGCTATAAATGATATGCTGCGCTCATCCTCAGCGGATAAGCCGTCTATGTTGGTGGTCGCATTGTGCCACCATTGCTGAGTAAGCAAAAAGTTTTGTTGTATAAAATTAAATGGCCAGCGACTCCAGCCTGGATGGCTAAAACGGTGGTCTTGCGGCAAGGGTTCTATACAACAAGGGGCGCCATCTTGCATAGCGCTTTGAAGATAACGTGACGAGCGATAAGCCTTCCTGATACCTTTTTCAACCAGCTCTACTTGCTTACCTGGCGACAAAGCCAAATGAGAAAGCCATGTGTAATATAGGCTACTCAACCCTGCGGGAGATATTCCAGCAGTTGACCGAGCCAACCCGGCTTTATAAGCGTTATCAATGGCTTTGAAAGAGAAGTATTGGTAATCATCATGTTCGACTGCAGGTTTGAGGGTACTATCAATAAAATCGGTGTAAGCCTTGATGGCAGACCTTTGCGGTAAAGCAACTAAATTCGTTTGAGCGTCCATCTGACTCTCCTGTCAGTTGAGTGGCGTAGTACTATTATCAATTAGCCTCTCGCTATACAACTTGATCTGAATCAGCCCTTGCTTTTAATTCATGTAACTGTAGCTGATTTAATAACAACCTATCTGGCTCAGAACATTTTCCATTTACTTGTTCCCTAGAATACTTATGCTTTACCGCTAGTACTGTTAGAATTGCGCCCCCAATGGAGCCAGACCAGCACTCATACTATGGAAAACCGCACATCCGATTTAATGAAGTTCATCCCATTTCGCAAATCCGATCTAATCGAAATGTGTTTAGCACAGAACGATCTTGATAAAGCCCAAAGGCAACAATTTAGGCAAATTGCAGGGCAATTAACGCGGTTCATTCATGCTTCTTTCCTTACACAAACAGAGCAGCTTAAAGATACTTTTTCTCGCATTAACCCCGATGCTGACACCCAGCAGGTGGAATTGCCAGCTACAATGCACCACGAGCCATTGTCGTTTGTTGATCAATTGAAGGATTTATTGATCAAAGCGAACTACGATCAAATTTCAGAATCCACGCTCAATAGAGCATTAGATGAGGCGTCTCTGTTTAAAGTTCAGTTACAAGTTGATTTTGATGACTTTGCCGAGGTGTTGCTGTTTTCGCGCAGTGAGCACAGCGCTTATGAAGACGTTCCTCGTTTTTTTGGCTTATCTAAAAAACGCATAGAGTTCACAACTTATGAACGCGTAGCAATTTATATACGTTTAAATGAACACCTTGATGAAGAGCGCCAAAAAGCGTTGGGGTTAGAGCCGGGTGGAGTTGTTTTAAAATTATTCAAAAACGTACCCAAAGCCGATTTAGAAATGCTATTTCCAAATACGCAAATACGGATGCGCCTATTAGATAAGCTACTTATTGGAGTGCCCGCCGCCATCAGCGGAGGGATTGTAATCACCACCAAGCTAGGCGGTTCGCTAATATTATTGGGTTCTTTATTGGGCTTCTGGTTGGGCTTACATAACGCAGAAGTTACGATCGATAACACAGCGCTTATCGCGTTATTTGCGGGCATAGGCGCACTTGGCAGCTATCTATTTAAACAGTTTAACAATTTTAAAAACCGCAAGTTACGGTTTGTTCAATCGCTAACAAAAAACCTATATTTTAAAAATTTAGATAATAATGCTGGCGTATTCCATCGTTTAATTGATGAAGCAGAAGAAGAAGAATGCAAAGAAGCTATACTGGCGTACTATTTTTTACTAACTTCTCCTATTCCGCTTCATGAAGAGCAACTCGATAGCGCTATTGAAACTTGGTTAAAAGAGCGCTGGGTGGCCAACATTAATTTCGAGATCTGCGATGCCATGCGCAAGCTAGTGCAAATGGGGCTTGTTACAAAAAATGATGACAGCTCTTTAACAGCTCTGCCTCTAGAAAAAGCAAAGCGGCAACTTGATTTGTTATGGCTAAAAATGGGGAATGGTACAGAGGTGCTCAACTAAAACTAAGAGCTTCCAGCAGAAACCTGTTTTAAGTAGCCGCCATGCCGCCATTTAAAACAGGCCACTGCTGGCCTTTATGTTTGCGAGTATCCCCGCGCTTTAACTGTTTCTTTTTGTCTTTAAAAACAGCACTTTTCTGATAATTTACGGCATGCTTTGCTACCAAGTTCTTTGTTTTATTCATAGTCCAACCTACCTATACAAAATGCATATATTGGGTCACTGACCAATACTTTCAAGCAATTGCTGGCACTTTTGATACAAGACAGGTAAAGCATCTACAAAGATTTTGATAGGCAAAGAGGCGCTTACAATTTCAGGTCTTAAGCAATTAACCTGAACATAATCGTATAACTTTTCGTTTGTCCAATCTTCCCAATCCGGGTGTTTAGCCAGCAACGCACTCACATGATCCGTAAAGGTCATGAGGATAATCAGCTCTCTAAACTCCTTTGGTAATTTTGCGTTGTTACAAACCGTGTAATGATGGTGATGGCGTGTAGTATTACAAATCAGTTCAGGCATACGCCAGCGCCGACACGCCAAGTACCCTACTTCACAATGGTTATAGCCTAAGGTAGCCGTTTCTACTTCAGGATGTTCCTGAGGTGTAGCCCAACTAGATGCAACCGTTGCTTCAAGTGCATCTGGCACTATATCCATCATTACGAAACGACCTAAGTCGTGAAATAAACCGGCCAAATAGGCTGTTTCAGGATTAACAGTGAACGTAGGAGCCGTGCGGCATAAAAAAGAGCTAAACGTAGCCACTTGTATAGAATGTCGCCACAGCTGTTTACTGTCATCCGTTTTAGGCACAAATACTTTAGCTACAGACTTTGCGGTAAGTAGGTTAACAACACGCAAAGCACCCACTCGTGTAAGTGCTGTCTTTAAATTAGTTATTGCGTGATTAGGTGACGAGCTAGCCGAATTAGCATAACTGATAATGAAGCTTGCCAGAGGCGGATCCGCCTTTGCCAGACCAAGTACCATCTCATAGTACTTTTCATCATTTTGGTCGTGAGTCATTAGCTCAAAAAGTACATTAGGGAGCAACGGCAAACGCTCGATATGCTGGTGAATATACTTTAAGTCGGCTACCGCTTGTTTGTGCATGTGCTTTTAGGTTCCTAACAATCGCCTGCAACGCTTGCTGATTGATATCGCGTCATTTCTTTTAGATAAGTTATCGGTCCCGATAGCTATTTATTGAGTAAAACCCTTCATAGCGAACATTATAGACCTTTAAAGACTCGGTTATCACATTAAGTCATCTATCGCTTCACAGACTTACCTATAAGGCAGTACATTAAAAGCTATGCTTTCATGCTAATCCTATCAATACCCATGAAAGGTTTAGCTTTCCCTAGACGGCCATTTTCATATAGAACAGAGGTTTTCATGGACAGATTAATGCCCCTTTATTCAAATAAGCCAACATCACCTCTCATAAAAAAAAGAATTGCTAGCCTTGTCGCACCCTTATTGGTGTTCTCTGTATCCAGTGCAGTAGCCCAACAGTCTGACTACATAGAACCCGAGCAGGCATCAGGTTTACACATAACAGCAAGCCAAACTGGAAAAGAGTTTATGTTGGCCACAGCCAACCCGTTGGCTACTCAAGCGGGGTTCGATGTATTAGCTAAGGGTGGCAGTGCCATCGATGCCATGGTATCTGTACAAGCCGTACTGGGCCTCGTTGAACCGCAATCTTCTGGGTTAGGAGGCGGAGCATTTTTAGTTTATTACGACGCTAAAAACAAAAAACTAACGACCTACGATGGCCGTGAAACTGCGCCTAGTAACGCAACTCCAGAACTTTTTATGGAGAACGGTGAACCCTTAGCTTTTTATGATGCTGTTGTCGGTGGTCGTTCTGTAGGCACCCCCGGTACCGTTAAGTTAATGTACGATACTCATCAAAAATACGGCAAACAGCCTTGGGAATCATTACTGGAGCCCGCCATTACACTAGCTAAGGAGGGATTTTCAGTCTCTCCACGCCTTGCAGGGGCCATAGCGGATGATGAAGAGAGACTCAGCCGTTACACTGATACTCAACAATACTTCTTTACCCCGCAAGGAGCCCCCCTACCCGCTGGCTACCTCTTAAAAAATCCTGAGTACGCAGAAACACTGTCATTATTAGCCGCTAAGGGGGCTGATGCGTTTTACACAGGCAGCCTTGCTGAATCTATTGCTAAAAGAGTTCAAACGGCCGAAGGCAATCCTGGGGTTCTAAGCAAAGAAGACTTAGCAAACTATAACATCATTGAGCGGGCTCCCGTGTGTGCCCCCTACCTGAGCTATGAAGTGTGTGGTATGGGTCCACCTAGCTCTGGCGCATTAACCGTTGGCCAAATACTCAGCATGACTACCTCATTTGATTTAAAACAATGGGGGCCAAATCATCCTAATAGTTGGCAAGTTATAGGGGATGCGACTCAATTGGCATTTGCTGATCGTGGCTTGTACATGGCAGATAGCGATTTTGTGACTATGCCTGTTGGTTTACTAGATGCAAATTACCTTGCTGAACGCGCCCGCCTTATCACACCCGGCACTCCATTAAGCAAAGCAGAACCCGGGCAGCCTACTTGGAAAGATAAAGCCGTTGCCTTAGCCCAAGACCAAGCCATTGAATTACCTTCAACAAGCCACTTTGTAATTATTGATAACAAAGGGAATATCGTATCCATGACAACCACCATTGAAAATGGCTTTGGCTCACGGCTCATGACAAACGGGTTCCTTTTGAACAACGAACTGACTGACTTTTCGTTTGTACCTAAAGCCGATGGTAAGCTTGTCGCTAATCGAGTAGAGCCTAACAAACGACCTCGCTCGTCAATGTCCCCTACTATTGTTATGAAACAGGGCCAACCTGTTCTGGCCATTGGCTCCCCGGGTGGCTCCCGAATTATTAGCTACGTGTCAAATGCACTCATCAGGCATTTACTCTGGGACGAGCCTTTACAAGACTCATTGAATAGCCCGCATCTGATCAACCGTTTTGGCACTTATGACATAGAAGAAGGCCCATCAGCAGACCAATTAGCCACTTCTTTACAGGAGATGGGTTATAAAGTTAACCGCCGAGCTCTTAATTCAGGCCTCCATGCCATTAAAATCACACCGGATCAGTTAATCGGTGCAGCCGACCCCCGACGAGAAGGCGTCGTTATGGGACGGTAGTTACAACCCTTGTGTTTAAAGCGGCCTTTAATGATTGTTAAAGGCCGCTAAACTCCATGTTCGCGCAACTCTCTCAATCGTCCTCACACCCTCGCTTTCAATATTATCTAGCGCTTCATGTTCTCCTACAACAAAGCCTTTCATAGCACCACCGACAAATACAAATGAGAAACAATTGCATTAACGCGATAATTTAGCTATCTTGGTTTTAAGAATCATTATCATTAGCATTTATTTATGGCACAGAACAGATTTACCAATACTTACTCACAGATGTGGTTACGGAATCATCAAAGAAAGTTGAGACAAGCAATCAGAAACGCTTCGCAACCTGATACCCCTAACCTTATTAACGAATGGCTTCAGCTTGAACAAGAGCTGCTCTGTCTATCTGGTTCGTATTTTACGGTTTATGCAAACCAATGCCGGTTGTTATTAGAAACTGTTTGCGACGAGTTCTTACCTAGCCATTGGCGTTGTTGCTGTTTAGATGCCTTGAATAAGCCACTACTCAACATGAAAGCTTATGCTCGTAGCGCTAATGAAATTCAACATTACAACGCACTAGCTAATGAGATACGCACCATGACTCATTATTTAAGTGCCGGACTATCACATCAAGCCTCAACATTTAATGGCCAATCTACAGGAGCAAGACCGCATGACAACGACACGTATTGAGCACGACAGCATGGGAGAGTTAGCGGTACCTGCCGATGCGCTTTACACAGCTCAGACACAGCGTGCTATTAACAACTTCCCGGTCAGCGGAACGCCTATGCCCGTTGCGTTCATCAGTGCACTAATTTTGGCGAAGTCTGCAGCTGCAACCGCCAACACACAACTAGGCTTGATCAACAAAGCAATGGGAGATGCCATTGTCAATGCAGCGGATAGCTTATTGGAAGACCCAAACTTTATACGCCACTTCCCCGTTGATGTGTACCAAACAGGCTCTGGTACTAGCTCTAATATGAACGCCAATGAGGTACTTTCGACCCTGGCTTCCAAAGCATCTGGCTTGACCATAAACCCAAACGACCACATAAATTATGGGCAAAGCAGTAACGATATTATTCCGTCGACCATTCATATCAGTGCTGCGATAGAGATGCATTTCTCTTTACTCCCTGCCCTGCACTATTTATCAACGGCGATTCGTAATAAAGCCGCTAGCGTCGATAACTGCATTAAAACAGGTCGCACACATTTAATGGATGCTATGCCTGTCCGCTTAAGCCAATCGTTGGGAGCTTGGGCCACGCAAATTGAAGATAATATACGTCATCTTGAAGCCTTACTTCCCAGCTTACTTCAGCTAGCCCAAGGGGGAACAGCCGTTGGTACAGGTATTAATGCTCATCCAGATTTTTCAAAGGAGTTCTGTGCGGCGCTAAGTAAGCAAACCGGCCTAGCATTTACCCCATCTGAAGACTTTTTTGCCAGAATCGCGTCACAAGATACGTCCGTCGCTGTATCAGGGCAACTTAAGACCACAGCCGTCAGCATAATGAAAATCGCAAATGATTTGCGCTGGATGAACTCAGGGCCTCTGGCAGGTTTAGGCGAAATAGAATTGGAAGCCCTGCAACCAGGATCATCTATTATGCCGGGCAAAGTTAACCCTGTAATACCTGAGTCTGCAGCTATGGTTGCCGCACAGGTTATCGGGAACGACACCGCCATTACCATTGCCGGCCAGTCTGGTAATTTTGAACTTAACGTTATGCTGCCCTTAGTGGCCAATAATTTGCTCTCTAGTATTAACTTGCTCACTAATACAGCTCGCTTACTCGCTGATAAAGCCATCTCAAGCTTTGTAGTGAATGAAGATAAATTAAACGAAGCGTTAGCACGCAACCCTATTTTGGTGACGGCACTCAACCCAATTATTGGATACGCAAACGCGGCCAATATAGCAAAACAAGCTTACAAAGAACGTCGCCCCGTTATTGATGTCGCTGTTGAACATACTGATTTATCACGAGAGGCATTAGAGGAGCTGTTAGATCCAGCAAAACTGACATACGGCGGCTTATAGGACAAGGATACCACTATGAAAAACTGGGAACTGCTAATTAATCAAGGCCGTGATGCCTACAGTGAAGAGCGCTTCAACCAAGCATTGTCAATTAATCAAAATGCGATCGAAATAGCATTAAATTTATTTGATAACGTTTTCGAGCTAGAGCCCGAACGTGCTGTGGCGGCTGTCGTTATCAGCTACTTCAACATCGCGGACGCTCATATTGCACTCAACTCATGGAGCTCTGCTCAACAAGCACTTGAACAAGCGAGTTTATTTTTGCAAAAGCAGTTCTCATGCCTTTTCTTATCAGAGCTTCAACAAGTTGCCCTGTTACATGCGGCGTCCCACTTGCGCATTGAGTGGGCCAGTCTCATTCAAAAATCGAGCGCTGCAACACATCAGTCGCCCCCTGTAATGATCAAAGAACAACTGGTCATTCAAAAATACAACCAATAACAAGGAGATCTATTTTGCGCTATTTACTGCTCATCATTGCCGCTTTATTAGCCCCTTTTGCTAATGCACACCCAGGGCACGACCATGGTCATTGGCTAAGCGAGCCTATTCACTTGCTCACCCTAGCAGCTATTGCTGCCGTTTTAGTAGCCACAGGCTGGGCTATTCGCCAAGGCGCTCGAAAAATACGCGCGCGTAGTACTATCAAACAGGAGAAATAAAGATGCTGCACGCTTTACTGAACCACATAGATCAAGCAAAACCGTTTGAAACAGCATCCGCGCACTGCGATATTCCGTGTAAAATATACGATCCGATTAGCGCACAAATTGCGGCTTTAACCGTTATTCGGATGTGCGATCTCATTGCTGAGCTAGAAGATAAAACACCGTTATCCATTGCCGACCAGGCACAACTGGCCCGGTTAGTGAATGAAAAAGAATCCCACGCGGGTAATGTAAAACATGAAATACGAGTAATTTGGGGCGATTATTTTAAACAGCCTCAATTTGATCAAGTTGCCGGCATACACGACTTAGTTCACAACATTATGCTTAAAGCATCGCAATGCAAACAGCACATAGATCGACAGAATGGATTGGAGCTGCTTGCACTGGTCAACCAATTTGCTGAAGCATTTTGGACAACAAAAGGGCTAAAAACTTACACAGCTCAATGCCCATATCCACCCGCTCAAGCTGTGGTCTATCCAGTATTGGATAATGCTTAACATTATCAAAGTAACGGGGCTAAGTATGAGCCCCGTACTGTCCTGCGGAGATTTTGTTATTGTCCGCCGCACTACTCGCCCAAAACTGGGCAGCATTGTTGTGGCTATTCACCCTAAATATGGGCAAATTATTAAACGCGTTGTTACATTGAACGACAAAGAAGAGTTTCAGTTAAGCGGGACAAACACAAACAGCATATCCACCCAAGAAATGGGCTGGTTTCCGCGTGAGGCCTGTATTGGCAAGGTGGTTCTTACTATAAAAAAGAGCACCTAAGTGCTCTTTTTCCTCATCAAACATTAAGGGTTGTTAGGCAGTCTTTCCTTTCGTCCAAGAATCTCGAAGCCCAACAGTTCGGTTAATTACTAGCTTTTCATCCGTGGAAGATTTATCGATACTGAAGTAACCATTACGTTCAAACTGGAAGCTGCTTTCCGGTTTAGCACCTTTCAAACTAATCTCAGCGCGCGCATCGGGTAGGCTAACTAAAGAATCAGGGTTAACGAAGTCAAGGAAATTACGCTCCTTGTCACCATCAGGGTTTGCTTCTGTAAATAAACGATCATACAAACGGACATCACACGGCACGGATAACTCAGCAGATACCCAATGAATGACACCATTAGGTTTGTACCCTTCTGGGTTTACACCTTTTGTTGCAGGATCATAAGTACATAGCAGCTCAACAATTTCACCAGCTTCGTCTTTGATCACTTCTTGGCACGTAATAACGTAAGCACCGCGTAAACGGACAGCATCACCCTTAGCTAATCGCTTCCATTTATCATGCTTGTTTTTAGCCACTGGCTTAACTTCAATAAAGTCATCTTTTTCAATCAACAAGTTGCGCGTAAACCCTACACGGCGAGAGCCCATGCTCTCATCTTTCGGGTGGTTAGGAAGCTCAAACCACTCTTCCACGCCTTCTTCCATATTAGTCAGAGTAACTTTCAATGGCTGTGTAACACACATAGCTCGCGGTGCATTGGCATCTAGGTCATCCCGAATCGCCGACTCTAACATGCCCATGTCTACAACCCCGTTCGAGCGGGTTACACCGATCATTTCGCAGAATTGACGGACAGCTGCAGGGGTATATCCACGACGTCGCAGGCCTGAGATCGTCGGCATACGAGGATCATCCCAGCCGTCGACAACGTTTTCATCAACCAGCTGCTTGAGTTTGCGCTTACTTGTAATGGTGTAATTAAGCTCTAAGCGAGAAAACTCGTACTGTTTTGGCGTAGCCGGAACAGGAAGGTTTTCAATAAACCAGTCGTACAAAGGACGATGATCTTCAAATTCTAAAGTACACAGTGAGTGCGTAATCCCTTCTATTGCATCAGATTGGCCATGTGCGAAATCATAAATAGGGTAAATACACCATTTATCACCCGTTTGGTGATGCCCTGAATGAATGATGCGATAAATCATTGGGTCACGTAAATTCATATTAGGCGCGGCCATATCAATTTTTGCACGCAGAGCACATTCACCTTCTTTAAACTCACCGGCACGCATTTTCTCAAATAGTGCTAGGTTTTCTTCTACAGAACGATCACGGTAAGGCGAGTTCTTACCCGGCTCATTAAAGTTACCGCGATAGGCTTTAGTCTGTTCTGGAGAAAGGTCACAAACATACGCTTTACCTTGCTCAATGAGATACACAGCCCATTGATATAACTGATCAAAGTAATGGGATGTATAACGGATTTCACCTGCCCATTGATAACCGAGCCACTCAACATCGCTGATAATAGAATCAATATATTCTTGGCTTTCTTTTCCCGGATTAGTGTCGTCAAAACGTAAATGGCACTTGCCTTGGTATTTCTCGGCAGTACCAAAATTTAAGCAGATGGATTTAGCGTGACCGATATGCAAATAGCCATTAGGTTCAGGCGGGAAACGTGTTACGACTTTTCCAGCATGTGTATTGTTTTTTAAATCATCTTCAATGATTTGATGAATAAAGTTGGTCGGTTTTAACTGCGGGTCATTTTTTGACATGGTATACGGTCTATCCAAATCGGTTTTGGCAACTGAAAACGCATTATAAACACATCGATATGCCCTGCACACAGGGATTCATGCTAAATATCTCGGTAAAGGTTGCTTAGTCAGTGCATCATAGTAAGACTTGAGTATAATACGGCAGTGACAGAGTTCAGAAGGAATTATAAGAATGATCATTCTTCATACCAATCATGGTGATATCAGTGTTGAGCTGAATCATGAAAAAGCACCCAAAACGGCAGCTAATTTCGAGAAGTACGTAAAAGAAGGTTTTTATGATGGTGTGATTTTTCACCGAGTCATTGATGGTTTCATGATACAAGGCGGCGGCTTTGAGCCAGGCATGCAGCCTAAAGAAACAGGCGCAACAATCGAAAACGAAGCAGATAATGGTCTACCAAACGTTGCAGGCAGCTTAGCTATGGCACGCACAATGGACCCTCATTCAGCCTCAGCGCAGTTCTTTATCAACGTATCAGACAACAGCTTTTTAGATCACACGTCTAAAACCACCGAAGGCTGGGGCTACGCTGTATTCGGCAAAGTGGTAGATGGATTAGATGTAGTTGAGAAAATAAAAGGTGTGAGCACAACAATGCGTGCGGGCCACCAAGACGTTCCAAAAGAGGACGTTATTATCGAGAAGGCTGAGATTGTCTAAGTAAAGGCAAGCACTACGGAATGAAGCGTTATTTCATCGCAGATCTTCATCTCACGACAGAGCGCCCGGATATCACCCGGGCGTTTCTCCACTTTATCAAAAATACAGCTAATGATGCAGATGAGCTCTATCTGTTAGGTGATATTTTCGAAGCTTGGATTGGGGATGACGGCGGCATACCTGCTTACCAGTCAGTCATCGATGCCCTTCAATCAGCCTCTCTTACCACGGCTCTTTATTTTCAGCATGGCAATCGCGATTTTCTGGTTGGTGATGCATTTTCAACCGCTACCAACTGCACACTGTTAGCGCCTAAGCACATTGTTAACCTGCCAACTGGTGACGCATTATTGATGCACGGAGATCAACTCTGCACCGACGATGTAGAATACCAAGCGTTTCGCTCAATGGTGAGAAACCCCGAATGGCAAACCGATTTTTTAAATAAACCCATCAATGAACGATTGCACATTGCACGGCAAATGCGTGAAGCTAGCAAAAAGAAAGGCGCTGAAAAATCAAACGATATCATGGATGTTAATCCTAATAGCGTTCGCCAAGCATTAGTTGATGCCCAAGTTGAGCTTGTGATTCATGGACATACACATCGGCCTGCAGTACACCATAATCAGATCAAAGCAGATGTCGGCACTCGAATTGTCCTAGGCGATTGGGATAAAAAGCTATGGTATCTGGTGAGCGATCATCAAGCCCTAACATTGATAGACGAGCCGATTCATCCAACCGACCCGACTACACTAGGCACTTAATTCACCGATTCGACTGGTGCGGGTGGACCGCTGTGAAATCTAAACTCAGTATCGGGTTTTTCTACCAGTTCTTTTTCAACTTTCCTAAAAAAGGCAACTCGCCTATCAATTGGCTCACCTGCGTAACTTTCAGCTAAACCTAGATAATCTTGGTAGTGACGCGCTTCGGACTTCAACAAAGAACGATAAAACTTAGACAGCGTATCATCTAAATAGGGTGCAATTTTAGCAAAGCGCTCACAAGAGCGAGCCTCAATAAAAGCCCCTATTATCATCGTGTCAATTAACCGACCTGGCTCCGATGTCCGCACATGTTTACGCATTTCACCGGCATACCGGGCTTGCGAAAGGTGACAGTACTCGATACCACGTTGCTCCATAATTTCGAGGACTTGCTCAAAGTGAATCAGCTCTTCACGTGCTAAGCGGGACATTTTATTCAGTAGATCGGAGCGATCTACATAACGAAACATCAGTGTCATCGCCGTAGAAGCAGCCTTCTTTTCACAATGAGCATGATCGACTAGAAGTAACTCTTGCTGTTTAATAGCTTCATCTATCCACGCTTGCGGTGTTTCACAAGCAAGAAATTGGTTTATCTCTGTTAACGCGTCCATAGCCCTGCCTTTAAATAATGCGCGCGTATTATAACCATTTATACCGCAGGCCTAAATGTTATAAGTAATAAGATTGCAATAAGGGAAGTGGTTTTACTGGCGGGAATGTTAGAAGTAGATATGAGCCTATAGGATGCAATCAAAAACTCTGTTACACCTATAGACTCACTGGCAACGACTGCAAGCTAGAGCAACTTACCAATAGCCTCAGCAGCACGTTTTACATCAAGAAAGATTAAACCTAAACGCGCATTGGGTTTAGCGACAACAGTTAAGACAGAGTCCTTGTTGGCGTGTGTCATCAAAATATACCCATTGATTCCTTTTACCAACACTTGTTCTAACTCTCCCCGCGCCAATTCTTGGGCAGTACGCTCACCTAAAGAGAGCATAGCTGCGCTCATTGCGCCTACTCGATCCTCGTCCATGTCAGCAGGCAGCAGCGCTTCAATCATCAAACCATCTGTTGAGATGACGGCTGATGCTTCAATTTCTGCCGATGTGCCATTCAGGTCAGAAAGAATAGAACCCATCATTTCCGAACGCATAAAAACTATACTCCATTCCAGTATTCAGCCTGTACCGGCTTAATTATCTAAATAACGACTTGCAAGCGCGGACAGCAATTCTACAAATTGGTGCTGATTTAAAAGCGGTTGCTCCTGAATTACAAGTACAAAAACTTGTGATCCTATATGTATTATCCAATTTCCCAGTTGGCTATTACCAACCGGGTCTAACATGCCCCACGATTGTCCCATCAACTCTAAATCATCATTTAGAATATGTTGGTGCCTCTGATGAAGCGAAATCAAATCTGCGGACAACGCAGCTAATGATTCTGCATGATTTGCATCAAATCCTGATGAAGCAAGACAAAAGCCTTGATCATCACCTAGTATAACTTTTCCGCTGGAGGATAATGCCGGCAGTATACTAGCTAAAACTGTCTCAAGACTATCACGTTTTTGTTCAATTGGTGTACCCGTAAGCACCAAAAAGCGCCTAGCTAACAATCGGTTGAACAAAGTTTTTGCATGATTAAGTTCGAGATCCGCTATTTCGGCAAAAATGTCATAAGAAAACTCAATCGGCTCGTTACTACTTAACAGCTGCAATAAAATAGCACGTGCTTCATCAGGATGAGAATTTACTGTAGCGTAAAATGCCCCACTCGGGGTGACTTGCAAATAACGCGTCTGACTACCTTGATCACTCACTATTACTACTCACAAAATGACACTTAATATTTGAACAAACCTGCTGAGGTACACGCCGCCATTACACCGAACACATATCGCTGCGGCATATCTAGCGCTTCTATTACCTGAAATGCCGACATTGGTCGCGACTGCCAAATTTTAAGGATGGCATGCAGCTCAGGAATCTGTAACTCTCGAGCACACTCAGGCGAATATGATAATTTACGAGTTCTTGTTGGATCATCGTTGGGTAACACTCTACCGTGTGAAGTCCATAAGCCAGCCAGCCACAACAAATCTTCAGATGATACGGTTCTATATTCTGTACCAAGACCATCAAAAAGCTCTGCTTCCGTGGTTGTTCCCTCTTCTATACCTAACTCCCCTACACTGAATCGGCTAGACATCATTGCATTCAACAAATCATCATCACCGTCACAAATAAAGCAGTCAGTCCATGGCAAATACTCTAGATGCACATGAATTCCAGATATCTTACATGCACTTTGCTTAGCCTTACCTTGCTCAACTGCTTTTGATAGCCAAGGTAGCAACATGCCATCTAAATGCAGGCTCATACGGCGCTTATCAGAAACATTGGTCCAGTCTAAATTAGGTAAGTGACCAAACAATGTCTGTGTGTTCAATGCCCTACTATTAGCGTCTTCTGTAGGCTTCTTAACAGCAGTTTTAGCTAAAGGCTTCTCTTCTTTTAAGTAAGGCTCAACCGAAAGGTTAGCAGACTTTTTACTAATTGAAGGCGTTTGATGCGTATCCACAGCACGACTGTTGATCTCTGCTTGCATCTTGGCGCGTTGTATCTTTTTTTGAATCAGTGCTTTTTTGGCACGTAATTTAGCTTTTTCTTCCACTGTGAGCGCTGGCTTTGCTACTGTGTCTTTTTTATCAGTCGATGCCTTTACCGCTTCATCGGGCACGTCGTTCGCCGTCTCGTTTTGTAAAGGCGTAATGTCAGCTTCGACAGACACCTCTTCAACGCTGTCTGGAACATCCGCCAAAAGCGCTTCAGCTGGAGCCTCTACATTACTCTGAGGACTGGATAAGCGTGCAACAACCTGCGCTCTAACACTCCCCACACGCGGATCAGGTAGCATGGAAGAACGCTGCAAAGAACTAGCCTCTGTGGCCATACCAGATGGGTTAGGTACAGGGTCTTTAGGTGCATTGCTATCCGTTAATTGCTGGGCATTTTGTTCTTTAGCTTCAGCGGCTAAACGCGCCTTGCGCTTCTGAGCGGCTAAAATTAAAGAAGCAACCTTACTGCTCTTTTCGGTATTTTCATCGGCGACAGCCTCGTTCACTGAAGCATTGTCTTCTGCAATCACGTTTGGAGCAGCATTAGCCGACAACTCCCCCTCAGTTGACGCACTTGGTTGTGCAGGAGTATTGATTGCGTTGCTTATTTTATCGTCAGCTGTATCACTGCCCTCAGAAAGGCTTAGGTCTTGCGTGTTTTCTTCTGTGTCACTTACTTCTTTACTTGTTTCTACTTCAGCCGAGGATTCTTCTGTCGCCGTCTTTTGAGCATCGGCAACCAGCAACTCGACTTCAGCGATTGACGCCTCTAACGTTTGCGACGTAAAAGGTTTCAACAAAGTGGTTGTG
Organism: Neptunomonas phycophila; assembly: GCF_001922575.1. Lineage (NCBI taxonomy): Bacteria > Pseudomonadati > Pseudomonadota > Gammaproteobacteria > Oceanospirillales > Oceanospirillaceae > Neptunomonas > Neptunomonas phycophila. The sequence goes on from NZ_MRCI01000001.1 coordinate 1,646,054, forward strand.
TTTTCCCACATCAACGGCTTAATCGAAATAACAATAGATGGCTTGTTAATTTTTCGAACGAACAGCTTGTGGAGCACTTCCTTAGTCTGCGGTTGGTCAGCATTGAAAATACACCAATCAGCATAATGTACATCATTGACCAGCTTGTATTTACCCGATTTTTTTTCATTAAAGAAATACTCGAGAGTATACAGACTTGCTCCTGAAAACCCGTACAACATCACCTGTACAGGGCGTTTAGCTGTTCTTTTTTTCATCAGGAAACTTCCTTCCTCTTAAAAGTAGCGGGTAAGCTATTCCCATTGACTAGCACCGAAAAACTCACATCCATGTTTAGAACTGCATTCACTGTTTTGTCATTGACAATGGAGGTAAAAACCTCGACTTTTTCCTGACCGAGCAGCGGGAGTGACTCTCTAATCAAACGCTCGGAAAGCGATTTACCGTGAAATCGAAGAATTATGATGATATCTACCAATGCCCCTTCTACCTGCGCAATTGAACGCGTCTGCATAGCCAAATAAAAACGTTTAATATGGCTTGGCAGATCATCAGGCTTGCGCGCTATATGGCGACACATCTGTTTAAGACCTAGTTCGGGATGTTTTCCCTTGTAGATCAACGCTTTCTGATCCAATGAATCAAATGTAGATTGAATGCTGTCAGCTAGACTGCTTTCTAACTCTTCATTTAAATCCCAATCAGAAATAGCACGCCAAATGTGAGACTCTGTGGCACTCTTGTTATCAATAGAGGGTTTATCATTCATGGTAACGACTATTCTTCCACCTAATACATCGACTGTTAATGCATCTCGCAATTAAAGAACAGAGGTATCAAACTATCCGGTTAGTAACATCATATACTGCTTACCTAACCCCGAAAACCTCATTTTCTATATAATTCAAAATAATAGACCTTATTTCACAGAAGTGTTAGGCATAAAGTCTAAGCGTTTAGATTGTCGACAATACTTAACTTTAGAGGGGTTCTGATATAAAATCCACGCCGCCATATCGACATAATGAGATACAATCTCTGCAAGCCGCCGGCAGGGTGTTGAGCAAAGACCGGCGGGAATAACTGATGAGGGCTATATCGTGCTTGAAGCTTATCGTAAACATGTAGAAGAACGCGCCGCTGAAGGCGTGCCACCAAAGCCACTTGATGCTGATCAAACTGCATCACTAGTTGAGCTTCTAAAAAACCCACCTGCTGGCGAAGAAGAGTTCCTCGTTGACTTGCTGAGCAATCGTGTTCCAGCCGGTGTTGACCAAGCTGCTTATGTTAAAGCAGGCTTCTTAGCGGCGATCGCTAAGGGTGAAGCAACCTCCCCTCTGATCAGTAAAGTAAAAGCTGTTGAATTGTTGGGTACTATGTTGGGTGGTTATAACATCCAGCCGTTGATTGCTGCACTAGATGATAATGAACTAGCAGAAACAGCTGTTCATGCTTTATCTCACACTCTGCTTATGTTTGATGCGTTTTATGACGTTAAAGAAAAAGCAGATGCAGGCAATGAACACGCTAAAAAAATTATGCAATCTTGGGCTGATGCTGAATGGTTTACCTCTAAGCCAGCAGTACCTGAAAAAATCACTGTAACGGTATTTAAAGTACCGGGTGAAACCAATACGGATGATTTATCACCCGCACCTGACGCATTTACTCGCCCAGACATTCCATTGCACGCCAATGCAATGCTTAAAATGTCTCGTGAAGGCATTGAGCCTGAGGTCGATGGCGTTAAAGGCCCTATCGCGCAAATCGAAGCCGTTAAAGCTAAAGGCTTCCCTGTTGCTTACGTAGGTGACGTTGTGGGTACGGGCTCTTCTCGTAAGTCTGCAACCAACTCTGTGTTGTGGTTCTTTGGGGATGATATCCCACACGTACCTAACAAGCGTGCTGGCGGTTTCTGTTTCGGTAGTAAAATTGCTCCTATCTTCTATAACACAATGGAAGATGCAGGCGCATTGCCAATCGAAATGGACGTAGACAAAATGAAAATGGGCGACGTTATCGACGTTTACCCATATGAAGGCAAAGCCGTTAATCACGAAACGGGTGAAGAGCTTTGTACTTTCAGCCTTAAGACTCAAGTCTTGCTAGACGAAGTTCGTGCTGGCGGCCGTATTCCATTGATCATCGGCCGTGGTTTGACTACGCGTGCTCGTGAAGCACTAGGCTTACCTGTTTCTGACCTTTTCCGTACTCCGGATCAGCCAGCAGACACAGGTAAAGGTTATACCCTAGCTCAAAAAATGGTAGGCAAAGCCTGCGGTATCGAGGGTGTTCGCCCAGGTACGTACTGCGAACCAAAAATGACGACTGTCGGCTCTCAGGATACAACGGGACCAATGACCCGTGATGAGCTAAAAGACCTTGCTTGCCTTGGCTTCTCTGCAGATTTAACCATGCAGTCTTTCTGCCACACCTCGGCGTATCCTAAGCCTGTTGACGTGCAAACTCACCACACTCTTCCTGATTTCATCATGAACCGTGGCGGTGTATCTTTGCGTCCAGGAGACGGTGTCATCCACTCGTGGTTAAACCGTATGCTACTTCCAGATACAGTAGGTACAGGCGGTGACTCTCATACGCGTTTCCCTATCGGTATCTCTTTCCCAGCGGGTTCAGGCCTTGTTGCCTTTGCTGCTGCGACAGGCGTTATGCCATTGGATATGCCTGAATCAGTATTGGTTCGTTTTAAAGGCAAACGCAACCCAGGTATCACGCTACGTGACCTTGTACACGCTATTCCATACTACGCTATCCAAGAAGGTCTCTTAACTGTTGAAAAAGCAGGTAAGAAAAACATCTTCTCTGGTCGCGTTCTTGAGATCGAAGGCCTTGACGACCTGACCGTTGAGCAAGCGTTTGAGTTATCTGATGCTTCTGCTGAGCGTTCTGCTGCAGGCTGTACCATCACGTTAGGTGAAGACTCAGTTGCTGAATACTTACGTTCTAACATTGTGATGCTGAAGTGGATGATCGCTGAAGGTTACGGTGATGTTCGTACTATTGAACGTCGTATTGAAGGAATGGAAGAGTGGCTAGCTAACCCTAGTTTGATGCGTGCTGATGCAGACGCAGAATACGAAGCCGTTATCGAGATCGACCTTGCAGATATCAAAGAGCCTATTCTGTGTGCGCCTAACGACCCAGATGACGCGCGTTTGCTATCAACTGTCCAAGGCGAAAAGATCGATGAAGTGTTCGTTGGTTCTTGTATGACTAACATCGGTCACTTCCGTGCCGCTGGTAAGTTGTTGGATGCTGCAGGTACCTCTATCCCGACTCGTATGTGGATTGCTCCACCAACGAAGATGGATGCGGCTCAGCTTTCTGATGAAGGCTACTACAACATCTTTGGCAAAGCCGGTGCGCGCATTGAAACACCAGGGTGTTCATTGTGCATGGGTAACCAAGCGCGTGTAGCTGACAAATCGACTGTAGTTTCTACATCGACTCGTAACTTCCCTAACCGTCTAGGTAACGGCGCGAATGTATACCTAGCTTCAGCTGAGCTTGCTTCTGTTGCAGCCGTAACAGGTAAGCTACCGACCGTTGCTGAATACATGGAATACGCTAACCGCATCGATAGCATGGCTGGTGATATCTATCGCTACCTAAACTTCGATAAGATGGATGCGTACACGTCAAAAGCTTCTACTGTCATCAAAACAGTTGAGGCCTAAGCGCAACTACCGAATGCTCTAAGCATTCTTATAAAGCCCGTCATTAGACGGGCTTTTTTGTTTTAGAACAAATTTTATTACAATAGTGTTTTTAGACTACGTACTGGAAAGATAACCATGCAAAAGCCCGATACTGATACCCCAATTACCGCGACTAACGAAACCAATCAGACTAAAAATGGCTTTTTAGCGCTTGTATCGAAAATGGCATTTGATGAGCAATTACCCATCAGGTTCATGTTTAAGACAGTGCCCGAGCACCTAAACGATACCGGATGGCGCATGTATACAGGTTACGAATCACAAGAATACGTCGAGAATGAACTGGCTAACTTAGTCCCCATTCCATTAGACAAAATGACCGCCATGGACAGTTCTTTAAAAGAACTGGTCACTTACAATGCAGGTACTGTATGGGAGCGTGCACCCGATAGTGAAAATGGGTGGGAGCGAGTTTACGATTTTAAGATCCCTTCACCTGCCGTTGATGTTGATATTACCAACGATGTAGATCGCTTTAACCAGCCCGAAGTTCTGTAATTTTTTATTTACTAGCGCTTGAAAGCACAAAATTACGCCTTATATAAAAGTTAACCGGGGCTCATAAGAGGCCGGTTATTTAGCCGGATCGCAAGGTCGGCATTCTTTTAAAACATATTGCTTAAATTTGAGGATATGAAAATGCGTAATTTTGATTTAACACCTTTATACCGTTCTGCTATTGGTTTTGATCGCCTAGCCAACATGATTGATACCGCTAATCGTAACGAGCAACAGCCAGCATTTCCGCCATATAATATTGAGCTATTAGGCGAGAATGAATATCGGATTACGATGGCTATTGCAGGCTTTTCAAAAGAAGAGCTGGACATCCAATCAGAGTCTGGCAGCCTAACTATTAAGGGCGCTAAGGCCGCTGACGAAGCAGAGCGCACTTACCTCTACCAAGGTATTGCGGGTCGAAATTTTGAACGTCGTTTCCAACTAGCTGATCACGTCAAAGTGGTTAAGGCAAGTGTTGAGAACGGCCTGCTGCATGTCGATCTAGTAAGGGAAGTCCCTGAAGCTATGAAAGCTCGCCAAATTCCTATCGAAAGCTAAGATCTGGCACTAGATACCAAACAGCGCACCGCACAATCAAAAAAGGAGATTTTCACATCTCCTTTTTTAGTGTCCGCTATTTCTTACCTGTCACAATTCTTACAAAAACTCTGCGTAAACTGCTTATCATAAAACCACTTTTCGCAGGTATGTAATGACTTCTTTTACGCCCTCAACATTTTATCTCTCCCTTCGAGCAGACTTCGAAAATTTTTTATCTCAACAAGCAACAGCATTTCCTGCCGACGAAACGTTAAAAATCGATCTACATTGCCATGATAAAAACAGTGACATACCCGATGAGCTTTGGGGAAGATTACTTAGACTCCCGGAGACTTGGTTAAAGACAAATGATCTGGTGAAATCACTCAACCGGAGTAAAGTTGATGTCATCACCATCACCAATCACAATAACGCCCGTTCCTGCTGGGAACTAGAAGAGCAAGGCATTGATAACCTGACCGGTGCCGAATTTACTTGTCACTTCCCTAATAACGAATTAAGTATTCACGTTCTCACGTATGGATTCACACGCGAGCAAGAGGCACAACTAAATGAGCTTCGTCATAACATCATTGAATTTGCTCGTTATTGTCATCGCAACGAGTTAGTCACGGTTCTTCCTCACCCACTGTATTTTTACACCCATAAGAATAAACCTGATATTGAGTTGCTGGAGTTATTTGCCGTACTTTTTACACGCTTTGAAGTGCTTAACGGACAACGTGGCTACTGGCAAAACCAGTTAACACGTCAATGGGTATTGAGCTTGGATCAAGATACCGTCGAAGCCTATGCTAAGAAGCACGATTTAAACCCCTTTGATTTCAACGAAGCCCCTTTTCACAAAAGTATGACCGGTGGATCAGACGACCATAACGGTATTTTTGCTGGGCGAACAGGCACCTTGGTTCACATACCTAATCTACAAGAAAAGTTAAAAACACAGTCCAAATCTTCATTGATTTTACAAGGGCTACGTGAAGGGCGCACCGCCCCTTATGGCGAAGTCGGGGAAGAAGAGAAGCTAACCGTCACATTCCTCGATTATTTTGCGCAAGTCGCTATTAATATGGAAGATCCTGGACTGATAAGGCTTATGCTTCACAAAGGTGACTTAAAGGATAAGCTTTTATGTCTAGGCATCAGCAATGCCATGCAGGAGCTGAAGCGACACAAATACACACTCACGTTCCTTAAAACATTCCATGAAGCGTTATCAGGCACTAAGCCTGCTTTACTCACCGAACTTGGCGTTAGCAAGCCATTCAAACCCGTTATCAAATCAGTCAAAAAAATTGCTAAAACCCAGCGCAAAGACCCCGACCAATTTTTAAACGTGATCCGTCAGGCGGTTCCCGAAATTTTCCACACGGTTACCAGCTTGTTCTTTTCGCGACTAAACGAGCACCTGCAGTCAGAACTGAATCACCAGCCCATACAAATGAACGATGATTGGGTTAAACGCTTTGAAGTCCCTACACATATCCGTGCTTTAATTAACGGTAGCCGAAACAGCTTAGGAGAAAGGTCTACACCCGATGACATGACATCACTTAATGTTGGCAAGCTCATGGACCAGATCACATTTCCTGCGCTTGCCTGTGGCGTTTTAGTCGGTGCTTCATTCACGGCCAGCCAAGTTATCTATAACAATCGTACCTTTCTTAACGATCTTGCTGATAACTTAGGTACGGCTCAACATCCCGAGCGCGTTCTGTGGTTAACCGACTCATTTTGCGATCGTAACGGCGTCTCATCCGCTCTGCAAACCACGTTAAAAGCCATTCAGAAAAACGACTACCCTATTGATATCTTAACGTGCCATCCTGAGCTAAAAAGTGAAGATCACCTCATCGTAATGGAGCCTGTAAGCCAATTTAAAATTCGCCGGTTTGATAATCAAGCATTTCATATCCCTGACATTTTGACGTTGCAGCGCATCTTTGAGCAAGGCGGCTACGACAGAATTATCTGCTCGACTGAGTTCTTTATGGGAGCATTTGCGTTATTTTTAAGTAAGGCATTTAGTGTCCCTGCTTACTTTTACATGCACACAGACTGGATGGAATTTATTAATCGAACAACACAATTAAACACTCATGAATCCGATCGTATTAGACGCATGTTAAGGGCTTACTACCAACAGTTTGATGGCATTTTCACACTCAACAACGATCATAGAGATTGGCTCATCAGCCCAGATATGGGACTGGAAGCACACAAAGTATTTTTAACTGCTCACTGGGTGGAACCAACTCACCAACCTGATAAAAAGAAGAAATCGGCTAACAAGCAGCCAACATCCAGCTTTTCTACTTGCCCTATACTCTTGTACGCAGGGCGCATTAGCGAGGAAAAAGGGGTTTTTGATCTTCCAGAAATAATGGAACGAATCACCAAACACATACCCGATGTAAAGCTAATTATTGCGGGTACAGGGCCAGCTGAAGAGCAACTCAAGATGCTCCTACCCAATGCATCATTCACGGGTTGGATTGATAAAAAAACACTCTATATGCACTACCAACATGCCGACTTATTACTGCTTCCCTCTCGGTTCGATACCTTTGGCTGTGTTGTTCTAGAAGCCATGAGCAATGGTTTACCAGTCATCGCGTTTGACGAAAAAGGCCCTAAAGAAATAATCCTTGATAATGAAACTGGGTATCTTGTAGATGACCCAGAGCAAATGGCGAATAAGGCCATCAAATACTTGGGTAATCCCAAAAAACAAAATGCTTTTAGAAACAACGCGATTGAACGGGCCAATGAATTTTCGGCAGAACCCATCATTGAGAAATTACTGGGCGATGTAGGTATTCATACCCAGTAAGATAGCTAATTCGATCAGCTCAATGGTGGCACCGGCGGTATCGCCTGTCGTGCCCTGCAATCGGTTTAGCATGACTCGTCGGCACATCCATAACACCGCTGCGCTTATCACTAGCGCGAGCGGAGATAGCCAAAGAGCTCCTATAACCGCACATACCAAAGGCCACAGTATGGTCGACGGCGTTATATGTTCAATCCAAGAGCTGGCTATACCGCCGGCTCTGACATAAGGCGTTGTCACTAACAAACACATGACAGCGACCCGAGCCAGCAAGGGGGCGACTAAAAGCGCTACACACAAGTGCGAGCATTTGCCAGATTCCATTAAATTAGCCAAGGCCGCAAACTTCATCAAGCACACTAAAATCAGAACAACAGCCCCAGTTACGCCAACACAAGGGTCTTTCATGATCCTGAGCGTCTTTTCTCGATCGCCTAGCCCTCCCATCCAGCCATCAGCAGCATCAGCTAAACCATCTAGATGCAGGGCTCCTGTTAGCGCAACCCATACAAACAGGGTCACGGCTGCCGGCAAAACGACAGCGTGTGCAGAAAAGGCCCAGGTTGATATAGCGTGCGCTAACACCAGCAAACAACCTAGAACTAAGCCAACAGCTGGGTAATACAGTAATGCTCTTCTTTGTAGTTCAAGAGTCCACTCTAACCTCACCGGAACAGGCAGTAATGTTAAAAACTGAGTGGCAGCCAGAAACGCATTAACGTGTGCTAATAAATATGGTTTCATTGTATGTACCCTACGAGATTCTGGGAGCTTACCCAATTAGCCGGTGCAAACTGGCATGCTTAACCTCCACCGCGAACATCTCACTAGCAGGCTTATCGTGGAGTATGCAGTGGATTGCTTTAATGACTCCACCATGCGTAATCAAGAGAACACGGCGGTCAGCTGTTGCTTGCATCGATTGCAACCCTCGACCTACTCGCTTAAAAAAATGACTAAGCGTTTCCCCGTTGGGCGGCGTAAAAACAAGCGGGTTTTGCCAAAACTGTTCTAATTGTCCAGGCCATAATGCCATGATTTTTTTAGCCGTCAGGCCATCCCAGTCCCCGAAATTAAACTCTTGGAAGTTCGGATTTATTGCTACAGGACATGATAAACCAGCCCATTCCTGAGCAAAGTCAGCACAGCGACGCAAAGGCGAAGTGATGACACAGTCATAATCCTTTGCCGAAAGCCCATGCAGAGCTTCTTCCATTTGGGAAACACCGAAGGGTGTCAGCAATGCATCCGTCACGCCTAAATAACAATGACCTGCGGTGGTTTCACCATGGCGCAAAGCCTCTACAACCATTGAATTAATACTCACTTTGCTCTGACACAGCCGCTTCTTCAAATGTTGCCATATCATTGTGCCATGCGCAGGCTAACCGGATGAGCGGTATACAAGCCGCTGCACCACTACCTTCACCTAGTCTCATTCCTAAATCCAGTAAAGGTACTTGGTTGGGAAAGGCCTTAATCAGTAGCTGATAACCAGGCTCTGCCGATTGATGCGAGAAAATAAACCAATCAAGAACGCTAGGATTAATGCGATACGCAACTAAAGCCGCCACTGTACAAATAAAGCCATCCACAATAACGGGTATCCCTAGTTGAGCACAGCGTATATAGCCTCCTACCAAAGCTGCTATCTCGAAGCCTCCTAAGGATTTTAGAACCTGCAATGCATCGCGACCCGATAGGTTGTGACGCTTAAGCGCTAGGTCGATAACAGATGCTTTATGCTTAACACCATCTGCATTCAAACCGGTTCCAGGGCCAACTAAATCAGATACGTTGCAACCAAGTAACACCGTCGCTATTGCTGTTGCCGCACTCGTGTTTGCTATTCCCATCTCACCACCGATAAAGAGGCCTTCAGGCAAACAAGCACTTTCGGTAGCTTCTACACCGACAAGCATTGCGCTGTTTAGTTGGTCACTACTCATAGCTGGTGACTGCGCAAAATTCGCAGTTTGCGGCGCAATAATGCGGTTTTTTACGACAGCTCCGCAGTCAACAGGGGCAACCGTACCTAGATTCCATACGTGTAAATTAGCTGAATTTTGTTTTGCTGCAACACAGATCGCCGCCCCGCCCCTAGCAAAGTTTTTAATCATTTCGGCAGTAACCGCTTGCGGAAAAGCTGATACACCCTCGGCAGCAATTCCATGGTCAGCAGCAAAAATATTGATAGAGATATTGTTGGCAGAGGGTCGTTGAGTCGCTTGCATCGCTGCTAATCGGATGGCTAATAATTCAAACGCACCTAAGGAACCCGCTGGTTTTGTTAATACTGCTTGTCGCTTTTGGGCAAGCTGAAGATGTTGCTGACTTAACGACTTACTGGCTTGTGTTAGCCAGCTCAATGTAGTGGACACCATATTATCCTAATATATAGTTGATGTTACTGTTTAACGGGCATAGGAATGCCTGCCACCATCAGGGTCACCTTGTCGGCTTTAGTGGCTACCGCCTGATGCAGCCAACCTGATTCATCACAAAACTGACGTGTTAGGCTTCCCATCGGCACAACCCCCATTCCTGTTTCATTAGACACAACAAAAACATCTGTTTGAGTCTCATCTAATGCGGACAATAACCGAGCTTTGTAAGCTGACACATCTCTCTCATCGCATAATAGGTTCGTCACCCACAAGGTCAAACAATCTATTAAAATACAATGATTTGAATAGGACTTATCAGAAATAACCTTATCTATATCAAACGGCTCTTCCCTTGTTGTCCAGTGCTCAGGTCGGGAGCGCTGATGATGTAATATCCGATCCTGCATCTCACTATCATGCGCTTTCGCAGTGGCCAAATAGACAACAGGTTTTTTGCTCTGCTGAGCTAGCATTTCAGCGTAGCTAGTTTTGCCAGATCTAGCGCCGCCCAGAATAAAATGAATCATGCACTGACCTGCTTTGCATGCATAATCGCCATCAAGCTCGGCACGTCTAAATGGGCTTCTAAACTATCAGCCAAACGGTCCAAATCTTGAAATTTACGTGTTTCATAATCAACTGATTGCACGGTTTTCAGCCCCGCCCATTTTAGAAAGTGTGTAACAAACTCAGATGAGTCGAACAAACCGTGTAGGTATGTACCCACAATTTGACCGTCTTCTGAGGTAGCCCCTTCGGGCTGAAAAGAATCGCCCTGCGTCGCTTTTAAAGATAAAAACGGACGCTGCATAGACAAGCCATGAGTCTCTCCACAATGGATTTCGTATCCTGTGATACGTACATCATCACTAAATAAACGTCCGGTTCTTTGCGTTAACTGCTTTTGATCTAATAATTCAGTTTCTACATCCAACAAAGCCAACCCTTGCGAGGTTCCTGGCTCACTTTCTATTCCTTTTGGATCATGAATAAACTTACCTAACATTTGATAGCCACCACAAATCCCAACCAATTTACCGCCGTAACGTAGGTGTTTTAATAAATACAGATCCCAGCCCTGTTTTTTGAGCCAAGCAAGGTCGCTTCTTACGGACTTTGAACCCGGTAAAATAACTAGGTCAGCTGAAGGTGGTGTTTGATCAGGCGCGACATAAATCAGCTCAACATCGGGATGTAAGCGCAACGGATCAAAGTCGGTGTGATTACTTATATGTGGTAGCACAGGCACTAAAATTCGCAGGCTCCCTTTTACATCCTGATCAATAGAAACAGCGTCTTCCGCCTCAAGATGAAAGCCATGCAGATATGGCAGCACACCCAAAACCGGCTTTTGGGTTCTTTTCTCTAACCAATCTAAACCCGGTTGCAGCAACCCTATATCACCGCGAAACCGATTAATAACAAAACCAGCCACGCGCGCCTGTTCTGATTCTGATAAGAGCGCCAATGTCCCAACTAAATGTGCAAACACACCGCCTTTATCAATATCAGCAATTATAATAACGGGGCAGTCTACCGTTTCAGCAAACCCCATATTAGCAATGTCATTGGCTCGCAGATTAATCTCAGCTGGCGAGCCTGCACCTTCAACAATGACATAATCATAGTGCTGCTCTAGGCGCCTATGCGACTCAAGAACAGCCGCCATAGCGACTTGTTTATAGTCATGATACGCAGCGGCTTCCATATTAGTAATCGCTTTTCCGTGGATAATCACCTGAGCGCCAGTATCACTATTAGGCTTGAGTAATACCGGGTTCATATCGGTGTGTGGTGCCAAACCACAAGCTTGAGCCTGTACGGCTTGGGCACGACCTATTTCGCCCCCATCTTCAGTAACTGCACTGTTTAAAGCCATGTTCTGCGGTTTAAATGGCACTACTGATTTATCCATTCGCCACAGTACACGACACAACCCAGCCACCAATGTGCTTTTACCTGCATCTGAGGTTGTGCCCTGAACCATAAGCGTTTGGCGTGTTGGACTTTGGTTTTTAAATAACTGTCTCATGATTGTACTATCTATATTCTGGCAGTCATGTCATGCAAAGCGGCTTCAAGGCGATGCGCTGCTGCTTGGTTGGGCGGCAGACCAATCCTGATCGCCGGAATGTGTTCAAATAATCGAGTCAAAATACCTTGCTGGGCTAACAAGCGATAAATCTGTTCAGCTGAAGCGGTAGGTACGTAGCAAAAAAGCGGTGTTCTTGCGTGTGGTAAATGCATGCGTTCCAGTAGATCTGATAACAGAATGCTTTGGGAATTTAAATGCGCTCGCATTTCTTGCTGCCATATCTCGTCAGACAAACACGATTGCCCTGCCCAAAGCGCCGGTCCAGACACTGCCCACAAACCACGCTCACCTTGTAAACGGTTCAGATACGCTGGATTTGCCACCACAAACCCCAAACGTATACCCGCCAAACCAAAGAACTTTCCGATAGACCTTAAAACAATTAGCCCCTCTGGCATCTCAGGCTGTATACACGTTAGTGAGGCATGGTGAGGCTCTGCATCCATGAATGCCTCATCAACAATCACTATGCCTGAGCGCTTCTGTAGTGTTTGGCGCCAGCGCTCTATCCGGTCACGAACAATCATTTCTGTCGTTGGATTATTAGGCCGAACGACCACAATTAGATCCCAAACATCGAGTTTAGATTCCAACTCATCAAGGCTCACAGGCCAAACATCATGCCCATACCGGCACCATTGCTCTGTATGCTCAGCATAACTAGGAGATAAAACAGCGACCTTTAAAGCAGATTGAGCGTTTGAAAAAAGCCGCGGAATAATTTCAATCGCTTGTTGGCTCCCAGCAACGGGCAAAATATGCTCAGTGTTATAATAGCGTTTAGCAGCAACTAACAAGGAATAATCATCATAAGGTAAGTTTCGCCAAACCGATGTAGGTGCGTCAGGCAGTGGGTATGTGTAAGGGTTAATTCCCGTCGACAAATCTAGCCAGTCGCACAACGCAATATCAAATTCTTGGCTAGCACGCCTGATATCTCCGCCATGGAATACACTATCTAGCATTTCAACAGCCCTAATAAAGCAGATGAAAAAGGTACCCCGTTGAGGAGTAAACCTAGCAAATCAACCATCACTATAAAGACAACCCATAACCCCGTTGTTTTTGTTACCAATTGAATAGCACGCTTTATATCCGCCGCATTGGGCGACGCGCCCTCACCTAAAAATGGTTTATCAACCCAATGACCGTGATAACAGGTCGGCCCACCCAACTGTACGCCTAATGCTCCAGCGCCAGCACTCATGACAGGCCCGCCATTGGGGCTGGCATGGAGATGGGCTTGTTGCATCCAACAACGCCATGCACGAGAAGGCTGCGGAGCAAGTAACATGTAGCTTAATGCGGTTAATCGTGCTGGTATGTAATTGAGTGCATCATCAAGGCGAGCTGCACACCAGCCAAATGTTTGAAAACGATCCGTTTTATACCCCCACATGGCATCGAGCGTATTTACTAATCGGTAAACTATAGCGCCGGGGGCTCCGGCTAAGACCGCCCAAAATAAAGCACCAAAAATCGCATCACTACCATTTTCTAAAGCGGATTCGGTTGCCGACACTTCGATGTTCATTGTAGCAGGATCCCGGCTGACGACTCTCGAAGTGAGGCGGCGGGCCAACTCTCTATCACCTGAACTCAGTGCATCCGCGATCGGTAAAATATGCTCTTTAAGACTTTTCTGACCAATCGCACCGTAAACAACAACGGCATTAATAACCAATATGCAAATGTCATTTAATAATGAGGCTTGAGCCCTTAACGAGTCTATTAATAGCCAAATCCCCCATGGAAAGGGTATGACCATTACACACACTGCTACAATTCCGCTGTAACGGTTTAGGCCTGTATTTTCTTGATTATTAAGTCGCTTTTCCAAGCGCGATGCTAAACGCCCAAACCCAACCAAAGGGTGAAAACGTTTAGGCTCACCCAGTAGCGTATCGAGACAAACACCTAACGCAATGGCAACTCCTATCATCGCTTAAATAGAGCAACGCAGGCCGCGGGGGATGACGGAAAATAAAAATGAATGTAACTGGCTAATACATTACCTTGTCTAAAAACAGATTCGGCCGTTCGGCGATAATTAGGGCACTCACCCAAGGCAACAGGCGATAATGCAGTGGTAAAGTTTGAGTGGTGATAAGTATGCCCGCGAAAGAGGCCTTCAGGTAGCAAAACCGATTGCAAAGCTAAACTGACCAAACGCGTCTGCATAACCGCTTCGCCTGGAATAATACCCAACATATCAAACCGCTGACCGGCTTTATTTGTTAAGGAATTAGCTAGGTACAACATGCCACCGCATTCAGCAATGACCGGTTTATTGGTAGACACGAAATAATGAATGGATGCTTTCATTGAGGCGTTATTGCTCAATTGCTCTGCATACAACTCTGGATAACCGCCGGGCAAGTAAAGAGCATCCGCTTCAGGAACAACAGCATCTTCCAAAGGCGAAAAATATACCAGTTGCGCCCCAAGCTGTTTTAACAAACGCATATTGTCAGCGTAAACAAAACAAAACGCGCTGTCGCGAGCAACCGCTATAACGGTGTCTTTGAGAGGGTAGCCGGTATCTAGGTTATTGTGGTCGGTATAATGAAAGTGAGTGAGCGGAGGTAAGATAGCTGCCGACGTTTTTGACAAATGATCTGCCGCTTTTGTCAGCCGCTCGTCTAAATCACTAACCTCTTGACTCAGATGAAGCCCTAAGTGACGTGATGGCAAACCGATTGATTCATCACGCGGAATCGCACCGTACCAACGTTCGTCATCATTGATCGCCGTTTTAAGTATTTCACCATGGCGCTCACTACCCACCCGATTGGCTAACACACCGGCAAAGGGAAGCGATGGTCGATACGTTTGTATGCCATGAGCAAGTGCGGCAAAAGTTTGCGCCATTGCTGATGCATCAATAACCGCTAAAACGGGTATACCAAAACGTTCTGCCAAATCGGCGCTTGACGGGTCACCATCAAATAACCCCATAACTCCTTCAATGAGTATGATGTCAGCTTCCTTAGCCGCCTCCGCTAGTAAAGCTTTGCTTCGCTCCTCACCCACCAGCCATAAATCTAGGTTATAAACGGGGTGTCCACTGGCATGCGCTAATATTGTCGGATCAATAAAGTCTGGGCCTGTTTTAAAGACCCTTACTTCCCTGCCCGCATTTCGGTGCAACCGCGCTAGTGCTGCCGTTACGGTTGTTTTACCTTGGCCAGAAGCTGGAGCACTGATAAACAATGCATGACACTGAACTACCGCCATCAGAGTTCAACCCCTTTTTGGGCTTTAATACCCGCTTGATAAGCATGTTTAATTACTTGCATCTCTGTCACGGTATCTGCCACATCAATAAGCGCCTGCGGCGCTCCCCTTCCTGTAATCACAACATGTTGATAGCGAGGCCTGCTTTGTACAGCCGTAATCACATCATCCAATGCGACATACTTGTACTTTAAAGCAATATTTAACTCATCTAGGACAACTAACGAAATTGCATCATTTTCTAACAGCGTTTTTGCTTGCGCCCAAGCGGCTGAAGCGGCTTCTATATCACGTGTTTTATCTTGCGTTTCCCACGTAAAGCCTTCGCCCATGACGTAATATTCAACTTCATCAAAGCGGCGAAAGAACGCTTCCTCTCCTGTGCTGTAAGAGCCTTTTATAAACTGTACGACTCCCACCTGCATTCCATGACCCAATGCACGTGCCACCATACCAAAGCCAGAACTACTTTTACCCTTACCGTTTCCAGTCAAGACTAGGCAGACGCCTTTATCGTGGTCAGCACGGGCAATGGATTCATCAATGACCGCTTTTTTGCGCTGCATACGGGCTTTATAACGCGCCTCTTTGTCATCAATCGCATCGGCATTATTAGGCTTGTTTTCATTCATGAGAGAATCCAAAACGGCTGCCTAAACGACGCAACTCAAAGCTAATGACATGCACACAAGCTGCCATACCAATGTAAAAAGCTAAGCTTTCCAATCGACGTGGCGTGTAAGCAACCATGCGCTCTACAAACTCAGCAATAGTAGGATTCGCGAACTGTCCAGAAAATAAATAATAGCTGCCACTCGAAATTAATTGCGCCAATACCAGGCCACATACCATTGCCATCGTTAGACGCAAGATACCAACCGCATTTAATGTCATTTTTTGTGCAAACCAACGGCCAGCCAACCACAGAGACGCATATGCTGGAATCAAGGCAATGTAAGAAGGAGTGATGCAGTCGGCGATTGATGCACCTGCAGCTAATGAAGATAGATCCAGCAACACCGCCGCTGCCATGTAAAAGGTGAATGACCAATGCGACCTCAGGTATACCCCCGCAATAAAGAATACAGCCCACGATGCGCTAGGTAGCGCATCTACACTTGCAAAATGCTGCCCACGAGTCACCGCCATCAATACCAGCAACGCCAAGCCAATCATTAATTGAGGCAATGAAATTTTATCGAATGAGAGTCGATCTCTGATAACCATAACAATAGCTCCTGCAGTTATTTAGGCTGATAAGCGACAGTCAATAAGAACTGACGATCTGGCTGGTTGTAGCCTGAAACAGTTTCGTACTCTTTATCAAATACGTTACTCACCTTGGCACGCACACTAAGACTCTTTGATACCGCATAACCAAGACGTAAATCTGTGGTTGCAAAGCCTCCTAGACGCACTGTGTTCGATGCATTATTAAAACGACGATTTTCTGCATGCAAATCAGCACCTAATGAGAATGAGCCAAACTGCCGATCCACACTTACGTTTGCGATACGTGATGGACGACGCTGTAAATCATTACCTTTGTTATCGCCAGACTGGTTTTCAGTGTCGAGGAAAGTCAAATTACCTGTTAGAACCCAATCGGCTAGGGTATAGCCGGCTGTAAGCTCAACACCACGAATGCGGGCTTTCTCAGTATTTTCTGGCGAATAAACCCAACCACCTTGGTCCACCCAAGTAATTAAGTTTTTATAGCGAGTCTCGTAGATAGCAGCACTTAACGTAAGGGCATCAAACTCAGCCTGTAAGCCTACCTCTAGATTTTTAGATTTTTCAGGGGATAAATCAGGGTTACCGTAAGAGTAATCGCCAGCGTAGTACAGATCGTTGAAAGAAGGAGCGCTAAAGGCAGTACCATAACTTACATAGGTACGTAAAACATCATTCCACTGATACCCCCAAGCAACACTGCCTGTATTATGGTTACCAAAAGACTCATTACGATCATGACGAAGGCTAAACTGGAAATCATTTTGACCCGACATTAACAAATATTGCGCAAAAAGGCCTCGATTAAAGCGTGAGTCTTTATCATAAGCTGTTGTAGTACGCACTTGATCACGCTGAATATCCCCTCCTAACGTTAGAACGTTTTCACCCAATTGGATATTGTTCTGGACAGTCAAGGTGTCACGAGTGGTTTTAAATTGGCTGTCAAACGCACTGCCAGCGTAATCTTTATTATCGTCAGTTGAACGGCCTAAAGTTGCTTGCAGATCCCAATAATCGGTCAATTGCACACCTGCGTTAACACCTACTACGCGCGTAATGATCTCCGTCGTATCGGCGGAATAACCATCATATTGGTTTTCAGAATCCGTTAGTGTGTAAAAAGCGCCTAACTCCACATTCTCAGTCGCCTGAAAACCAGCTCTTAACTCTACGCCATTGGTTTTATAGCCGTCATCATCAGGCGCGGCGCCATTGGACGTAGCATCAAACCCATTGGTTATTTCACGGGATAAATTGGCATTAAACCAAGCGTTATCGTCACCGCCGCTCAGGTTGATCGTTCCTGCACGCGTGCTGTCACTCCCTACAGAAGCCGATAAACCAACGGTTAGCTCTCCCTCACCACGACGTGTGAAGATCTGAATCACACCGCCCGCCGCATCTGAACCGTAGAGCGAAGAACGTGGTCCACGAACAATCTCTATACGCTCGACTTGGGCTAAATTGACTTCTTCAAATGAAAAAGAGCCTAAAGTTGCAGAGCCAACACGAACACCATCAACCAAAACTAATAATTGGTCTGAAGCTGCACCGCGAACAAACACACTAGAGCTTTTACCACGGCCACCGCTATTGGTAACAGATATGCCTGCCTGCTTTACCAATAACTCTTTAATAGTTAGCGCTTGTGATTGTTCAATGTCATCGCGCGTAATAACAGACACAGACGCCAACGCTTGATCAGCAGTTTGTGCATATCGAGAAGCGGTTACTTGCACCGTTTCTAAGGACGTTGTTTGAGCGGAAGCCAGTGTAGAAGAACAGCAAGCAAGGGCTAATAAAGAACGATTAAAGCTTTTCATGTGAAAGGTGTTTTCCTGTGCTCGCCCGCCGCGAGCTTGTCTAATATTCGGGTGAGGCAGACAAAAGGAAATGGGAACAACAGCATAAGTGACGACAGCGGATCTATCGTAACGTTAAATGACTGTCGTAACGATAGCCCTCCGCTATGCCGACGTATGTATTTTAGGCCGGTCTCCGGACTTTTAGGCTGAGGGCTTGCCTCGGTTTTTTACGCCTTCCCATGTCAAACACACAGTGGCCTTTGTAAAAAACAAACCTAATTACCGTTGCGGGGGCAGTGTAGGCATTGTCACTCAAGCGAGAGACGCACCAACTTCCCGTTTAAAACGCAATAAATCCATTGCGTTACCTAAAACAGAATCAATTTTAGAGACACACACGCTATGGGTCAATTGAAGTTAGCAAAACCGTGATTAAAGTTTTATGCCATATGACTCACTCGTTTTAGCTATACCACTTTTTCAAACAGACGTTTAACGTGGGTGCACATAAAAACACAGGGAATGTTTTATTAAGAGGTTAATATGGAATTTACAATTGGGTGCTTAAGCGACCCTAAAGACTACGCCAACATGGAAACGGCCATTGCCAACTACACACACGCAGATGACAGCTTTATGGTTACAAAAAACCTATCTTGTCGTCACCCAGGCGTTGTCATAGCCAAAACCAAAGATCAGCTCAAGTACTTCCAAGCAGAGGTATTAAACCTAACCACAGCAACACCTTTCATACCACGCTTTTTGGCCATAAAACCAGAATTGTTGGCTTCGATCACTCAAGAGCACCTAACAACCTTTAGCGATATTTTACCCTGCGACTCGTTCAAGGAGCTATGCCAGAAAATAGTTTGCCGCTTGCAACGCACTCACGCCGTTAAGCAATGCATTAACCAATCGAAATATAGCTACTTTGTCCATGGTATTAGCGACGCTTGGCAAAAAACATTATTTGAGCTAACTGAAGCCGCACTGTTCTCATCCAGCCCTATACTCATTACCGGGGCTAACGGTACGGGTAAAGAATTGGCCGCTCAATGGATCAACGACGTATCGCTTCAGGTTCCGCCGCCGTCTTCATCAAGCACTTCTACCTCAGCTAAAACACTCACAACAGTAGATTGCACCGGTTTATCGAAGGAACTAATGGGTTCCGAACTCTTTGGCCATGCAAAAGGGGCGTTCACTGGGGCTCATTATAACCGTGAAGGAGCCTTAGATCTTGCTAACAATGGCACCCTATTTCTAGATGAAATTGGTGAGATGGATACCCCTTTGCAAGCCGGATTATTGAGGGTCCTGCAAGAAGGCACCTACAAACCAGTGGGCAGCAACACGTGGAAACGGTCTAACTTTCGTTTAATTTCAGCAACGAACAGGAACCTATTTGAACAACAAAAAACCGGTCAATTTAGACAAGACTTATACTACCGACTGTCTGGCTGGGAATGTAAGTTACCTTCTCTTCAAGAGAGGCTAGCAGACATCGTACCCTTGGCTCGTCTTTTTATAGAAAATGCTACAAAGAAAAAAATCACTTTAGATAGCTGTGTAGAGTCATTCTTATTAACCCGAGAGTACCCAGGGAACATTCGGGAGTTAAAACACCTGTGCGAGCGTATCGCCAATCGCTTTGTAGGAGGTGAACGCATCACCTTAGCTGATATCCCCTGCTCGGATCTAAAAGATTTCTTTAACCCAGAACACAACCAATTATTGCAACTTGATAACCTAGTCGAAATGGCTGTTTTTTCAGGGATCAATTTAAAAGCACTACAGCAGCGGGTCAACGATACGGCGAAGGCCGTGGCTATAAAGCATTATGACGGCAATTTAAAAGCCGCCGCCAAAATACTCGGTGTGCATGAGCGTACCTTACAATTACATAAGGCACGCTCAAAGTCTGATATGGCGAGTAATAATGCATGCTAAGCCGATTGCTTATAAATCGCGGCAGACGGGTTATCGCTCATACGTGGATCGTTATCCAGTATATCAATGCCTGTTACCGCTCTGTACGAATGCATATACCCTTGAATCGACTCTCGCCAATAGGTCGCCCAGCTACCCGCCACACTGCTTTGCTTCACTTGGCTCCAATTGACATTACGGATTGAAACCATCAATTGCTCACCAAAATTCGCTAGGTTAACAAAATGCTGCATACTATGGTTTGGCCAACCTTGTATACGCTTCATGTGCTCTACTCTGTCCATCCAGCCCTCTGATTGAGGCACCATCAAGCGACCATTTAAAAACTCTCTCATTTCAGGACGCGCCATAATCCATTGCATCATCAGCATTTCTTTTCGTGCAACCGTAGGCAAATCACCAAATTGATTATGCGCGCCTTCTGCTAACTTAATATGCACGTCATAAATAGCATTCATGACCGGGAATGGATCAGCACGCACGGTGACATCATCGGTTTGGCGGTGGAACTCTGATGCTATGTGTAGCAACTTATGAAACTCACCCAGAAAACCAACTCGACTATCTGCGGGCCGAAGCTTAGGCACAGCGGTTCCTTGTAGCTGGATGCCATAGTGGTGATCGTATTCATAAGCACGCCTTACCAAACTAAGACGCTTACCTTCATTTTGAATAAAGCCCCAAATAAGGTTATTGAGCGGACGCAATGGGTCGATCTCCAAATGCGCTAATGGATCTGGCCCTTGTTTTACACTACTTCTATTTTGAAAGCGTAATGCAATTCGATTAAAGGCCTGCATAAGAAGGCTTTCTTCGATCCAGTAAGACCAAATTAACTCAATAGGACAAAATGCCAGCGGCTTGAGATGCTGACGGCCTATTTGCAACCGAGAGCCTGAGCATTCATCTTGCCGCGACTCAACCTGCCAATCAGGCAATTTACTTTCAACAATATGTTGTAAATAATCGCCATGCTTTGGTGCTTCATGATCGAATATTCGCTCGTACATGAACTTTTCGGTAATGCTATCTAATAACTCATAAGAATTTACACCGTAGTTGTTAAACAACTGGCTGTGTTCATCTATCGTCGTTTGATGTGCGCCATTAATAGCACAGCTTGAATTGGCAAGCTCCTTATCGACATAGGCCAAAAAGTTAGCAAAACCAATATTAACGGTGACGTTTTGAATACTAGCCCACATAGCTTCATGCTCATCCGTCATAAAATCATGCGAGGTAATGGCAACAGTTGGAATACTCTCCTGTTTATTATAGTGGGCCTCTGTGTCAGCCGTGGCTTGTGTATGCTCATCTAATTCATACATAATTACGGGGCTGTTTACATCATCCAGCCCAACTAGCCGCTGTGTAACGCGAACAGGCACACCCTCTCGCAAAAAATCAATTTTCAGCTGCCCATCCCCAGCGGCTTGCAATGCATCAAACGCAATCAGAAAGTGTCCTTTCTCATCACTTACATCGGATTGCGGCACTTGCGGTTTAGCCGCGTTAACTATATGAGAAACGACCTGTACCTGGCTAACAGGCTGTCCATTTCTATCTACGATACAGCCTTTACATAAAGGCGCTTTACTACTTTTTCCTGTAGGTGACATAGTTATTTCTCCTTAATTATGCGGCCTTTAACAGCTGCATTTTCTTGCTCGGATTTCCATTTAGCGCCCAATGCTGAAGCAAGCGATGCAATAGTTCGGACTCTTCATGGCTATCAATTTCACCATCCGCTCTTGCTTGGCCTAGCACTGAAAAAACACGCGTAGGGGCTGCCTGAAACATCCCACTTGGGTCTAGCTGCCATCGTTTGTATATCGATCGAGACTGCGACGTTGGCAAGGCAAAAAAACCTTGCTTTAAGTGAGTTTGATGACTGTCAAAGAGGCGACAAAGTAGCCGTATAAAGGCGGGCATTTCTTCAAGTAATGCAGAAAACAGACTAGGCTCTTTAGATCGGCTCATCGGGTATCTTGCCAACCAGCATTGGCGAAGCCTTCTCCATTGCGGATCAGGAAACAAGACCTCACCTATCGCTAAATTCAACATAACCCTAATCCAAGGGATAGGATGTGGATCACGCGAATCCTTGCGATACACAAGCGCATCCGGTAGAGAGATCACCGACATCAAACCCAGACTGGCAGCCACCCCTAAGCGGCTGATCGCCCAAAAGTCAGCTAGAATTTCAGATCGCCACTTAACCCAATGCTTTACCGTTTGGGGGACAAGGTGAGAATGGTCATGTAACGATTGAGCCAGCGATGTTAACAACCCCAACATAACGGCAGACTGATGCCCAACTTCATGATACAGAGAACCGGCTATCCCCGTTCCGACCATTCGCTCACGAGGTATTCTGACCAAACCTACCGGATTTAATGAACCGCCCGGTAATTTTGTATGAGCTCGACGGATAGCAGCCCCGTGACCTCGGTCTAAATAACTCAACAAAATGGGTGCCGGAGTCTCTTTCGGCAGCCCTAGTGCATCTTGAGCAGCTACATCTAAACCCGCTAACCAGCGATCATATTGGTGCTCACTTCGTTGCGTTAATACGTCCGCAAAAATATCAATTTGCTCAAGAACAGCATTAAAATGCAGTCGTAAATTGACAAATTGTTGATTAGCGCGAGCAATAACGCGTTTAGAAGACAAATGACGCACCGAATCCATCTGCTCTAACTCTTGAAGTAAAACGACCAGAGTTTGATTCAGCTCTCTTTTTTGCTTAAGCAGATGCGAGTCGATCACAGATAGCGCTTTTGGGTAAGGCAACGCAGCGCGTGTCATGGGAATGGTGAGGCTTAGCGGCTGCAAGCGCTCTAAGCGAGTTTGCAGCGCTAAGACTTCATCCCTAATGAGACGCAGTGTCATCGTAACGGTATTCACCGCCCCACTCCTGATAAGACTACCTGCCCGTTTTGACGATACCAGCGCCCTGATTGGCGCTGCCGACCACCCTGGCGACGTATGCGTGATTGTAATAATCGTTGAATTTTTAGAGGTGTATTAATATCGGGTCGTTCGCTGATAGTTCCTAACGTTTGAGTTACAGCATTGACGACTTTAGTAGCAGACTCAAAATCAAGTTCTGCGTCCAACTCATTGAAAAGGCCTGATATTTTGTCTTTTAGAAAATGATATGTCGGCTCAATATCGTCATAGTGATGCGTCACAGTCTTGGCTATCTTTTCGTATTTGGGTTTACCTGTCGCAACGCTAGCAATGGTCCCCACCAAAGGGATTGCCTTCTTAGCAACCGCATCAATACTTTTCTTTTGCTTATCAGTAATGGAACGCCCTAACTTTTTCGCGCCCCACTGAATCAGACTGCCCAATGCGTAATCTAACTCCCCTTCTTCTGCAGCCTTCACTAACATGGCCGCCGCCTTTTTGTTTTGACTAGGCGTCAAATAATAATGTGAATCCTCGGTCACTCGGTTTAGTGTATGCATCGCTCTATTCCTTGTTTTTTACTGGGCCGTCATGCATGCAACAAGCTGCATCAATCAAAATTATTTGATTGTCACGCCTTACCCATCGCCCACTTCTGGGTTGCTGCTTCGCATTCACCGGCTTAGGTACAGACTTCCTTTTTGTGTCAGCTATGCTGTGCTGACTGGACTCCATTTGGCCTTCTTCGTTAATCAGCGGTGCTGACGACAGGTCGACATCGTGCATGGTTCACCTCATCTAATAAGTAGATTACAAGCCTTGAATCACAATATTCCCGCCACGGCGATACCAGCGTCCTTTGGTCGCAATAGCTCGATTGGAACGAGTTCGGTTTGATAACCCACGAGAAGCTTGTTGTGAGGCAGGGAGTTTTTTGAACGCTTGCTTTACAGCCACTTGAGCCGCTTGTTTAGGCGGTAGCTGCGTTTGCAAAGCAGGAAGTTTGTTAGCAGCGGACTTAGCGAGTTTTACGACCTGACGCGCAGTTTCAAGATCCATTTCTTGATCCTGGAACTCCATCTCTAGATTAGAAGCGACGGCACTGGCTAACTGCCCACCAATAGCGCCTCCTATGCCTGGAGCTATTGCATTACCTAGCATGGCACCAGCCGTTGGCAATGCACTTTTTGCAACACCTTTCAACGTACCTAATAGGGCTTTACCAGCACGAGACTTAACAAACCCCTTCGCTGACTTAATGAGCTTAGAGAAAAAATAATCGAGTTCGGCTTCATCGCTGATTTCTAACAATTCAGCCGCCAACTCCATTTCATTGTCTAACTCATCCTCCATAAATCCATCAAATTCGTCATCCAGCTCATCGTCAAACTCATCGTCCATTTCGCTATCGTGATAGCCTGACATTTCGTAATCCATTTCTTCATCAAACATGACGTTGTCTCCATTTAGAATGTTGTTAACTGTGGTGAGTAACAAGCAAGCTATCGCGAAGAACATGCCAATTAAGAAAAATTACTTTTAAATCAGATAATTGGATGAAAAAAGAAAAAGATTCAGTTTTTATGGGGCAGGATTAGCGAAATCCGTTTCGCTAACTATGATAGATTTTTCGCTTAAAGCGAAAACCGTATCGGAGCAGAGTTACAAGGTTTTTGCTCTACTTTGCATAGCAACAAAACCAGCAATCACAATTAAAATAACACCAAGCCACGTATGTATTGCCACTGATTCATCCCATATCCACCACCCAAATAAAGTCGCAAACAGAATAGATCCATAAGTGAAGGGCCCTAGTTGTCCGGCCGGCGCATAAGCATAGCCTTTACTCAGCATTAGTTGCGCAGCTGTTGATGTCATAGCCAACACTAATAACCAGATAAATTGATGCGTGTTGGGCATAACCCAAACAATTGCCGCCGGGACAGCCGCAAGCATGGTGCTAAATAGCGCAAAGTAAAAAACGATACGCTGAGGGCTTTCAGACAGCACCATACGCCTAACGGTAACTTTTGCTAACGCTCCCAACATTGCACCTAACACGGCGACTAAGACAGCAAGATTAAAATCACTGCCATGAGGGTTAAGCACAATATAAACGCCGACAAAACCAATCAAAATGGCATAAATGGCGTAGCGATTGATGCGCTCGTTAAGCCACCAAAATGCGAAAAAAGGTACAAAAAATGGCGAGGTTTGCTTTAGCAAGGCGGCTTGCGCTAAGGGTAGATGCCCCCATGCGTAATACAAACAGCTCATGGCTGATACCCCAACAGCGGCACGCATAAAATGATAACGTAGTAATTGGGTTCTTATAGCCTGATTACCGTGCTTTAAAAACCAGGGTATCAGCAGAACCAATCCAAACGCATTACGGAAGAAGACAATAACTTCTGTGGGCAGATCACCACTGATCTGCTTAATAACCATGCCCGATAATACAAGAAAGAGTTCAGACCCTAGTATAAGCAAGGCTCCCGTTAGTAATCTTTTATCGAACATCATATCCGGCCATAAAAAAGCACTCTAGATGAGTGCTTTAAAATACAATCTAAGGGTGTATCAGGGCGCTTTTGGCAAACCCCGATAAACCCCAAACGGCAATTGATTTAAATAGCGATTATTTCGAATTGATCCGAAAACGGCTTCGCTTTTTCAGCGCTAGTCACAGCCGTCAAGCTCGCATGATCACCCGTTAGGTAAGTGCTAGCCACACGCTTGAGATCATCAATAGTCACTTGCAAAATGCGTTGGCGGAATGCTTTTCTATGCTCAGCATCGCGCCCAAACAAATTACTGTGATAATCGCCTTTGGCTTCTCCGGCTGGAGAGCCTGGTTTATCAATCGAACTCACTACGCCCAATATTGCTTCTTCTAAGCGGCTGTAATCGTGATCAGTGCTAAGCAACCAGTCGATTGACTTATCGAAGTCTTCGAATGTTTCCATTAAGCGTGGGTCTCGGTAAGAGAAAAAGCGGAAAACAGCATCACCACTATCCTGTCCAGCACCGGAACCGTATGCCCCACCCTTCTCACGAATAGCTCGGTGCAAATAACCATTGCGCAAAAAATCACCCAACACAGTCAATGCGGCCGAGTCTTCATGATCAACAGCTACAGTAGGATACGCTTTAGCACAGAAGCTCACTTGTGTACTGGTCGTCCAAAGCTGCTTCACGGGTTCTCGTGTTGTTGGTAGCGATAGCAAATCAGCTGTGGGAGACGTTGCCGTGCTCCAGCAATCATTCAAAGTACCCACTAGGTCGTCTTTTAACTCAGGCTCAGCAACCAATAAGAAACGGCGAGGTGATGATTTAATTTTTTCATGCAATGCATGAAGCGCATCGCTCAAGAGCTGCAGTTGATTAGCGTCTTCTATTTCTTTATCAAGCTTTTTAATGGCCTTAATGCTGGCTAAACCACGTGTCTTCTGCGTAACAGCCGCTACCGGACTAAACTTAGCGGTAGCTGCCAAAATAGCCAGGCTATGCCCTTGCCCTGTGATACCTTGCTCTTTACGGCTGCGTTGCTGTGCAACTAACTCTTGGATGCGAGTTTTTTCATCAAAACGGGCATGGTTGAGTGTTTCTTCGAGCAGTTGAGTTAATGCGGCTTGGTTCTTGACCAATGCTTTGCCAGATAGAACAAAATACGCTTTAACGTCCTGCTCGCTATCAGTGGCGCCTCGCATCGTGGTGTAGGCACTAATTCCGCCCGTTAATGCAGCATGATGCTGTTGGTTTTCTTGATAAGAACGCTCTTTACAACCGAGCTCTGTCATACCAATACAGAATAAAGGCAGCAGTTCTATCTCCTGATCAGTCAACGCAGGCAAGTCAATGACAATTTGTTGGTAGACTAATCCGTTTGTGCCCTGCCCGTACCAATTAACAGGCTGCTCCCCAACCGATAGCTGCTCACTTTCTGGAACATAAATCGAACTTGGCACATCTTCAAGCGTTACTTTTGGCAAAATCGATTCGTCATCTTCTTGCAACTGTCGCGCTTCTAAAGCGGCCGCTTGATCAATAATGGCTTGTTTTTGCTCTTCGTCCAAAGATGCTTTAATCGCCGCTAAACGGGCACTCTCATCAGCATCTTTTAACGCAGTCATGCCATTATCTGGGCGTAACGTCACTCGAACACGGTGCATGTTTTCGAGTAATAACGTACGAATCATATCAGGAATAAAGTTAGTATCCTTAATATCCTCACGTAGCTCGTCAATAACTGGGTCTAAGTTCAGTAAGGCTATAGGATCACCTCTATGAACGGCCGGCGACATTGCCGCCATGATGAGGTTTAATCCATAGGGATAGCCGTCACCACTGAGTTCACGCTGGTTTAATTCCAATTGGTGTAACTGTGCTTCAACAACAGATTGCTCAACACCTTCGTCAGCCACTTTTTGTAAAGTATCTAACACTAATTGCTCAAACGCGGCCGCATGCTCTGGATCACTCCCCTGCAAACCACACATAAATGACATTTGTCGATTTGAGTCTTCTAATCCGCACAACGGCGATGGTGAGCTACCTAACTCTGTACTTTCTAACGCAAGACGCAGAGGACTAGAGCTGTTATCAAGTAAAACACGAGACAGTAAGTGTGCTTTGAGCTGCGCCTTAAGGTCGATGGAAGGCCCTAGCAACCATGCAAGCATATGATGCGTTTGTTCTTCGGTGTTTTCATCATCCAAAGCGTAGGCTTCTTCGACGCGAACAGGCGAGAAATAGCGCTTTTCATCTGGAACGGAAATATCAACATCAAGTTTTTCAAAACGGCTTAACGCTTGCTCTTCAAAACGTGTTTGCAGCTCTTCAACAGGGATATTACCGAATGTCATGATTACAGCGTTGCTAGGATGATAATGCGTTCGATAAAATTCAAGCAGCTGCTCATAGCTTAAGTCGGTAATCGATTCAGGATCACCACCACTGTTGTAATGGTAAGTCACTGTTGGGAATAAGTGTTTAGTGACTGTTTGCCAAAGGATTGATGTTGCTGAGCTCATAGCCCCTTTCATTTCATTAAAGACAACCCCTTTGAACACTAAATCTGATTCAGCGTTGCCTTGCTCCTTAAACTCAACCCGATGACCTTCTTGAGCAAAATCTAACGGATCTAAACGAGAGAAAAAGGTAGCATCGAGATAGACATCTAATAAATTTAGAAAGTCTTTTTTGTTTTGACTAGCAAATGGGTACGCCGTCCAGTCTGAACTCGTAAACGCATTCATAAATGTATTAAGAGAACGTCGCGTCATCATAAAGAAAGGGTCACGCACGGGATAACGTTCACTACCGCACAATGCCGTGTGTTCTAAAATATGGGCAACCCCTGTTGAATCCATAGGGACTGTGCGAAAAGCAACAAGAAAAACATTTTCGTCTTGTTCTGCGGCAATATGAAAATGGGCCGCCCCTGTGGTTCGATGCTTATATTCGGACATCGTAACATTGAGAGATTCAATCGGTGCCGAACGAATAAATTCAAAACTTGGGTGGCCGGTACTCTGTGACATAAGTGATATACCTTGAAAGCTAACAAAACAGTTACAGCAAATTAATTATCATTTCGATTGTAACGAGTTATACATCAATTGCGTATCAGAATTGTGAGTTTTGTAGTCTGCATAAAGAGACTATTTCTAGAAATGATCGTATTAACGCCCCAAACTAGTGCGATAAGTCAAACCTTTGTCAGAAAACCACTATCTATCCATTGACTTTCTTATTGTGCGGCGCACAAAATAGTCTTGACAGGCTGACTCCGGCTGTCTAGTATCTGAACAAAATGTTGCAATGCAACAAATTATAAATGCTGCTGACCGAGGATTCAAAAATGTACGAAGATCTTATGAAAGACATGCAGGACAAAATGAAACCTGTAACCGAAATGGCTGAAATCAACAAGACGACAGCTGAAAAGCTAATCTCTCTTCAGTCTGAATACATGACTGAGCTTTTCAATACGGGCATCGCCCAAATGAAAGCACTTAGCGATATTAAAGAGCCAAAAACTGCCCTTGAAATGCAAATGAAGTTTTTCAAGGATATGGAAGCTAAAATGACGAACACGGCTGAACAAGAAATTGCAGCATTGGCTTCTGCAAAAGAAAAGCTGTCTGAAATCGTTGAGAAAAGCATGTACGAAATGACTGAAGCTCCGATGATGACTGAAGTAAACAAATTCATGCAAACTGCACAGGAGAAGATGGAAGAAGCCACTAAAGCTTTCACACCTGAAGCAGCAAAAAAGCCAGCACCTAAGGCAACTCGCTCAAAAGCTGCGGCTTAATATTTGTTCGAGTCTGACTCCTGTTAGCAAGTTGCCGATGGCTTGCTAACGTGCCTTGTTGTATTGCGGATGTATCGTGACATAAACACGTTGCAATAGGACAAGCTTATTGGGCTGCTAATGCAGCCCATTCTTTTTTAACCGTGCCACTTCATTTATCGTGCTATCGCTGGTAAATCCCCTTCCAAGCCCATGGCAAAAGACATCACCTTATTTCGTGCAGGCGTTAGCTTACCCGCCACCCTCAAGCCCACATTCCGTAAAACCTTTAACGGTAAATGATCGTTACTAAACACACGGTAAAAAGCATCCATCGTCTGCATAATGGTTAAATTGTGCTGCTTACGACGTTTTTCATACACAGCTAACACATGACTAGACCAAAACTCATTATCGGCTTGAGCACTCTGGTCTGTTAACACTTCAGCTAACACGGCAGCATCTAATAACCCTATGTTCACCCCTTGACCGGCTAGAGGATGGATCATATGGGCTGCGTCACCAATGAGTACAACTCCATCTTTTTGATAAGCTAGGGCATGTTGTCGGCGTAAAGGAAAGCTCCCCACGGATAAACAATGGTTAACGTTACCCAGACACGCTGGGAACTTGTGCTGTATAGCCTCCAATAAATGCTCGTGGGATAAGCTTTTTAGTCGCGCAATATTCTCAGGTGTGTTGTACCAGACTAACGACGCGTTATTACCCGTAAGAGGCAAGTATGCCAAAGGACCAGTCGGCGTGAACTGTTGCCACGTGATGTCTTGCTGCCCATATTCTGTGGTCACCGAAGCGACTAAAGCGTGCTGCTCATAATCCCAACGATGCACGCCTATACCAACAGCCGACCTAACTTTAGACTCGCCGCCGTCGGCAGCCACCAATAATTTAGCAATTAATTGACGACCGTCTGACAACTCAATCAGCGAAGAGCCGGGTGAGTAATCAATAGCCGTTATATCCACAGGAGCGATTAGGTCAACATTGTCTAGCTGCTTAAGTCTTTCGATTATCGCTAGCTGGACAACCCGGTTTTCAACAATATGGCCTAAATGCGTATAACCGATATCATCGGAAGTAAATAAGGTTGAAGCTGCCGTTTCGCTTTCTTCCCAGACTTTCATACGACGATAAGCACAAGCACGTCTAGCGACAATCCCATCCCATGCGCCAAGGTGATTCAAAATACGCTCTGACGCAATACTCAACGCTGAGACGCGTAAATCATGCTCACTATCGGGATCAAAAGGAGTTAGCTCGGCTCGCTCTATGACTGCAACTCGCAAATCACTATCAGCCAATGCGCAAGCCAATGTTCCTCCAACCATGCCACCACCAATGATAATGACGTCATATTTTTCGTTCATGCAACCGCCTTGACTTATCAGATAGCAAAATTATACCTAATTACAATTATTTATCAGGCTTCAAATCATTAAATAACTCCTTTCACAAACAAAAGTTATTGCAACCTGAACAAAAACCAATACATTAGTACAAAAGGAGTAAACAATGCGCTATCGATTATGTTCGTTGATTGTTATGGCTTTAATAGTGCTACAAGGATGTGCAGTTACCCACCCTTTTCACTATGACAAACCCGATGTATCGGTTACATCGGTACGTTTGGTTAACTCTGACTCACTAGCCCCTCAATTTGAAATTACACTCTTCATTAGCAACCCCAACGATAAAGCCTTACCCCTCAAAGGCATTGCTTACTCCGTTAATTTGGAAAATTTCAAAGTACTTTCTGGTGTGACGAATCAGCTGCCAACAATTAATGCGTACGCACAAGAAGAAATAAAACTACTCGCAACCGCTAATTTACTCAGCGGCTTGCGCTTAATAACAAAATTATTGCAGACCGACACCTTATCTCAAGTGGAGTACTCATTGGATGCAAAACTCGACATAGGAACACTCTTACCAGCTATTTATGTAAACGAAACAGGGAAACTCACAATAGGACCTTCATAAAAATTAGAGGGCTTTGGCCTGATACTTGCTGTCCTACTACTACCGCTAAATGGACTGTATCAGTTGTATTAGAAGAGAAATTTACATCGGCACCGGTCAATTTTGGTGCTCGCTAAAAAAATATCTATAACAAGCACCAATAAAGTGCGGAAGATGACTAAATAGAGGTTCTTAAGGAATGGCTGTTACCTGGAAAGACTACGAAACAAATGATTTTTTTGATGAGCTAGTTGATGCGAAAGG
The DNA here is from genome assembly GCF_001922575.1 of Neptunomonas phycophila. Classification (NCBI taxonomy): domain Bacteria; kingdom Pseudomonadati; phylum Pseudomonadota; class Gammaproteobacteria; order Oceanospirillales; family Oceanospirillaceae; genus Neptunomonas; species Neptunomonas phycophila. The sequence goes on from NZ_MRCI01000001.1 coordinate 1,677,854, forward strand.
TAAACCGAGACCATCGGCTAAAAAACTTTTTGAGTATATTGAGGCATTAGAGCCAGGCGAGTTGGAGGCGCGTCGTCAAATAGCAGAAGCCACCATTCAAGAGATGGGCGTCAGCTTTACCGTATACACCGAAGAGGGCAACATCGACAGAGCTTGGCCCTTTGATATTATTCCACGTACTATTTCTGCGGATGATTGGAAAGTTGCCGAGGCAGGCTTAAAGCAACGCCTCAAAGTCCTCAATATGTTTATTGACGACCTGTATCACGACCAAAAGGTCATCAAAGACGGCATTATCCCTGAGCACATCATCAAAGATTCTAAAAACTTTAGACCTGAGTGTGTGGGCGTTTCACCTCCCTACGGTGTTTGGGCTCACATATGTGGTACGGACTTAGTTCGCGACGGTGATGGACAATTTTACGTTCTGGAAGACAACCTGCGTGTTCCTTCAGGCGTTTCCTATATGCTCGAAAACCGTGCAATTACCAAACGCGTTCTGCCTGAGCTGTTTGAAAAAGATAGCATTCAGCCAATTGATAGCTATACATCCCATCTATTCGATACTTTAGCCGCCCTTTCTCCTCGGGATATTGAAGAACCTGAAATCGTTGTCTTAACCCCAGGCATTTTCAACTCTGCCTATTTCGAACATGCCTTTTTGGCTCAACAAATGGGCGTAGAGCTAGTGGAAGGCAACGATTTGTTTGTCGCGGATGATGATTGCGTTTACATGAAAACCATCAATGGCCCCGAACGGGTGGATGTCATCTACCGACGTATCGATGATTTGTTCATAGACCCAGAAGCTTTCCACAAAGATTCCGTACTCGGTGTTCCTGGTCTGATTCGCTCATGGCAAAAAGGAAACGTTGCCCTAGCTAACGCTCCCGGTGCAGGCGTTGCCGATGACAAAGTTGTGTACGCTTATGTACCCGCACTGATTCGCTACTACCTCGACGAAGAGCCGATTCTACCGAACGTTGAAACTTTCTTGTGTGAAAACGAAAAGGACAGAGAATACGTACTGGCTAATCTGGATAAATTAGTTGTTAAGCCCGCTAATGAATCCGGTGGCTACGGTATGTTAGTCGGGCCGCACTCCACCAAAAAGGACCAAGCTATTTTTGCGGATTTAATCAAAAAGAACCCACGTAATTATATTGCCCAACCCACACTAGCTCTTTCTACGGCACCAACCATGACCGAGAAAGGAAATGTAGAGCCTCGTCACTTAGACTTAAGGCCTTTTATTCTGCAAAGCAAAGACATCTATGTAACCATGGGTGGCCTAACGCGTGTCGCCATGAAAAAAGGCTCATTAGTAGTTAACTCATCACAAGGTGGCGGTAGTAAAGATACATGGATTGTAGGTAAGGAGAGCAAATAGAATGTTATCTCGAGTAGCTGAACGAATTTATTGGTGTGCACGTTATCTTGAACGTGTTGAAAACACAGCTCGCTTAGTCAGCGTTTATGACAATTTGTTATTTGACCTGCCACATGACTTTAATATTGGTTGGTACAACCTCATCACAATCAATAGTGGCGAACAAGCCTTTGATGAACGTTACAAGATTAGAGATGAGCGTAATGTCGTTAAATTCTTGCTGGCCGACGACACAAACTTCAGCTCAATGCTGGTTTCACTCAAGATGGTCCGCGAAAATATGCGCACGACTCGTGACGTAGTCCCTCAAGAAACCTGGGAATTAATCAATGAGTTAGACTTGTTTGCTCGAAAGAACATTAAACAAGGTATCAACCGTACTCAACGTCATGACTATCTCAATACAATCATTAAAGGCTGCCAAGAAATCAATGGCCTATTAGCAGGAGCGATGAGCCGTGATGCTACTTGGCAATTTGTTATGCTCGGTAGAAATTTAGAGCGCGCAGATATGACAACGCGTATTCTCGACGCTGGTGTTTCAATTATGCTGCAGCCTGACGAGTCAAATAGCGTCAATCTAGGGCAAGTAGTCTGGGGGAATGTATTGCGCTCCTCTAGCGCTTATTTGAGTTACCGCCGCAGCGTACGAACCTCTGTTAGCGGTGCAAAAGTAGCACGCTACTTACTCTCTGATACTTATTTTCCAAGGGCCGCTTCGTTTTGTGTAAACGAAATTAAACAAGCAGCAACTAAACTACCTCGCTCACAAGGTGTACTAAAAGTCATCGAGAAGATCGACAAATTGAGCTACCCCATTACCAGCTCATCAGAACTGGACGAAGCATTTCGCAACTATCTAAATGATTTTCAGATCAATTTAAACGAGCTTAATGCAGCAATTTCCGAAAACTGGTTTGCCTTCGATGAAGGAGCGGCAGCATGACAATTAGAGTAGCATTACAGCACAAGACAACTTATGACTTTGACCGCCTCGTAAGCATGTCCCCACACGTGTTGCGTTTACGTCCGGCACCGCATTCACGCACCAACGTACATAGTTACTCATTAAAGATTGAGCCAGAGGATCACTTCATCAACTGGCAACAAGATCCTTATGGTAATTACCAAGCTCGACTGGTCTTTCCTAACAAAACCAAAAAGTTCTCTTTCAACGTAGAAGTCATTGCCGATATGACGGCCATAAACCCGTTTGACTTTTTTGTTGAAGAGTATGCTGAGAAGTTTCCTTTTAAATACGACAAACAACTCAAAAAAGAATTAGAAGCCTATCTTGAAGTCACGGAAGAAGGCGAGTTGTTTGATAAGTACATGGAGACCATTGATACAAAAGAAATACCCATCAATGACTTCCTTGTGAATACCAACATTAAACTCAGCCAAGATATTGGTTACGGCATCCGAATGGAGCCTGGGGTACAAACGTGCGAGGAAACCTTAACGCTTAAAAAAGGTTCCTGTCGTGACACGTCATGGTTATTAGTACAAGTCATGCGCCGTTTGGGTATCGCTGCTCGTTTCGCATCGGGCTACCTTGTTCAGCTCACTTCCGATATAAAAGCACTCGATGGTCCTTCAGGTCCGGAAGAAGACTTCACCGATTTACATGCTTGGTGTGAGGTATTTATCCCTGGCGCTGGCTGGATTGGCCTAGACCCTACTTCAGGCTTATTCGCCAGTGAAGGCCACATCCCTCTAGCCTGCACTCCTGACCCTGTTTCCGCTGCTCCGGTAACCGGTTTTACCGACAAATGTGAATGTGAGTTTACGTTTGTCAACGAAGTCACGCGTATACATGAAGACCCGCGCGTCACAAAGCCTTACTCTGAAGATGAATGGGAAAACATCAAAGCCCTTGGCGCTGCCGTTGACAAAGAAATGGAAGCGCTTGATGTGCGCTTAACCATGGGTGGTGAGCCAACATTTGTCTCGATAGACGATATGGACTCTGATCAGTGGAATACTGAAGCGCTAGGAGCAGACAAGCTAAAACTAGCTAAAGACCTACTGATTCGCTTGAAAAAACGCTTCGGCCCTAATGGCGTTCTTCAATATGGCCAAGGTAAATGGTACCCCGGCGAAGAAGTCCCTCGTTGGGCGCTGGGCTGCTTCTGGCGTACGGATGGCGAGCCTCTCTGGAAAGACTCTAGCCTGCTTGCTCGCGTTGACAAAAATTACGACTTCAACCATGAACATGCTGAGCAGTTCGCTTCTCTATTATGCCGTAATCTTGGCCTCAAAAAGCGTTATTGTCAGCCCACCTTCGAAGACACATTATATTATCTTTGGAAGGAGCAAGGCCTGCCTGATAACGTCAATCCGTTAAAGGCCGACCTCAAAGACGATTTAGAACGCCGACGTATCGCTCGCGTTTTATCTAAAGGGCTTAATAATCCGGCAGGTTATATTATCCCTCTCACGTGGGACTACTCCAAAAATACCTGGGGAAGTTCACTGTGGCCAATGCGAAATAAAGTGATTAGCCTGATACCGGGCGATTCCCCAATGGGTTATCGGTTACCGCTTAATTCACTTCCCTTTACAGCAGAAGATCTCTTTCAGCCTGAAGCCGATCCGTTTGAAGCACGCCAGCCTTTGATGTCAAACACGCCACCGGCATCAAACCCGCAAAGCAAAATGGCGACAGCCGATAAGCAACCAGAGTCCAAAGCAGTGACCACCGATGTTGTGCGCACAGCCATGTGTATTGAAGCACGAGAAGGTAAAATTTATGTGTTTTTACCTCCCCTGCAATACCTGGAGCATTACGTTGCACTCCTGCAAGCCATGGAACAAACCGCTGATAAACTCGAGATGCCAATCGTCATTGAAGGTTATGATCCGCCGCGCGATCCGCGATTACAACGCTTCCAAATCACCCCTGACCCTGGTGTTATTGAAGTCAACATTCACCCCACCGGCAGTTGGGATGAACTAGTTACCAACACCGGTATTCTCTATGAAGAAGCACGGCTAGCGCGCTTAACCACAGAGAAGTTTATGTTAGATGGCCGCCATACAGGTACAGGCGGTGGCAACCACGTTACTTTAGGGGGGCAGTCGCCTGCCGACAGCCCAATTCTTCGCCGCCCTGATCTATTGCGTAGCTTGGTAACATTTTGGCAGCACCACCCAGGATTATCGTACCTCTTTTCTGGCATGTTCATTGGCCCAACAAGCCAAGCGCCACGTCCTGATGAAGGCCGCGACGAAATGATGTATGAGATGGAAATCGCTTTCCAGCAAATGCCCGAAGGTCTGGTTGACGAACCATGGTTAGTTGATCGCATTATGCGCAACCTACTTATCGACATCACGGGTAACACACATCGTTCCGAATTCTGTATCGATAAATTATACGCTGCAGGTACCGCCAGTGGACGACAAGGCTTACTCGAGTTTCGTGGCTTCGAAATGCCGCCCCACTCACGTATGTCGCTTGTACAAATGCTGCTATTGCGTTGCTTAGTCATCCGTTTTTGGAAAGAACCTTACAAGAAACCTCTTGTTCGCTGGGGAACCTCCCTGCATGACCGCTTTATGATGCCGCATTATGTGTGGCAGGACATTAAAGAGGTGGTCGAAGATTTACAGCGGCACGGTTTACCTTTCCAACTGGAATGGCTGGCTGCTTTTGAAGAGTTCCGCTTCCCTCACTACGGTCGCCTTAAAGTCGATGATATTGAGTTAGAACTACGTTGGGCTATTGAACCTTGGCACGTCCTAGGCGAAGAGATTTCAGCAATGGGTACATCTCGTTATGTAGACTCTTCCGTCGAACGTTTACAGGTAAAATTGAGTGGCCTAACAGAAGGTCGTTATGTTTTGGCCTGTAATGGTCGTCGAGTTCCATTGCGCTCCACGGGTCGCAAAGGCGAGTTTGTAGCGGCTGTTCGTTATCGAGCATGGGCACCACCTTCTGCACTTCACCCCACCATAGGCACCAATGCACCGTTGGTGTTCGACTTGATCGACACATGGAATGGTCTATCCGTAGGCGGCTGTACTTATCACGTGTCGCACCCTGGTGGACGCAGTTATGACAGCCTACCGGTTAATGCGCAAGAAGCAGAATCGCGTCGCGGGAACCGTTATTGGGATCATGGATTCACGCAAGGCCCATTTGAGCCACGCCCTGAATTCAACGCTTTACGCGAATTTTTCCCTCATGAAGACGTGCCTCGACCTATGCAACCGCCTATTGAGGAGTCTCCGGACGAATATCCGCATACACTTGACCTGAGGAAACAGTATAATGCGCTCTGATCTATAATGATGACTGAGCTAACATTATATGGAAGTCAGAAACCCTATGGCGTCAATTATTGAGCCAACACTAAGCACATCATGGTATCCGGCCTCGCCCGGACACTATGATGAGGCTTACGATGAATTACGACTTGCACGCCCACATTGGGAATACTTAATTAAGAGTATTACTACATTAGGCTCTGCAGGACTGCACGATCGCTTTCAGAAAGCTCAGCGTATTCTGCGAGATGATGGTGCAACGTATAACCTCACCGCTGAGCCACTCGACACCAAGGTATGGGCGCTTGACCCCATTCCTATGGTTATTGGCAGTGAGGAATGGAATGATATTGAAGCCGGCCTGATCGAAAGGTCTGAGCTTTTCGATTTAATTCTAAAAGATATTTACGGACCTAGAGAGCTGATTAGGCAAGGAATCATTCCTGCCGAAATCATTTATGGACACCCCGGCTTTCTGCGCCAGTGCCACGATATTACCATGCCCGGCTCGCACAACCTTATTCTGCACGCCGCTGACATGGTACGCGACCAAAACGGAAAAATGTGCATCATTGGTGATCGTACCCAAGCACCTAGTGGTGCAGGTTATGCGCTAGAAAACCGCACGGTACTGTCTAGAATTTTGCCGAGTTTATTCCGTGATAGCCAAGTACACCGCCTATCACTTTTTTTCCAGTCGCTTCGCATCACCTTATCCCAACTAGCCAGTGATAGAACCGACTCGCCACGAATCGTCATATTAACGCCCGGGGCTTACAGCGAAAGTTACTTTGAGCATACATTTTTATCTAACTACCTAGGCTTTCCGTTAGTTCAGGGTAGCGACCTAACCGTGCGTAATGGCCACGTGTGGATGAAGTCTCTTAATGGCTTATCGCAAGTCGACGTTATATTGCGTCGTGTGGATGATTATTTTTGCGACCAAGTCGAGCTTAAAGCCGATTCGTACCTTGGTGTGCCCGGCCTGCTAGAGTCAGCACGCGCAGGCAACGTAGTGATTGCGAACCCTATCGGTTCTGGCATTTTAGAAACGCCTGCTCTACTTAAGTATTTACCGGCAATTAGTAATTACTTTATTGGTCGAGATCTCCAACTAAACTCCGTTAAGACGTGGTGGTGTGGCGACAAAGCTGATATGAGTTATGTGCGCAGCCACATTGATAACCTCATTATTAAACCGGCAGTCAGACGTCCTGACAAACCCAGTTTATACGGCCATCGCCTAACCAAAGAACAAAAGGTAAAAATACTTAAACAAATTGAGGCTCAGCCCCACAACTTTGTCGCTCAAAGCTATGTGGCTCCTTCGTGCTTACCTTCGTGGCAAGACGGCGAAATACAAGCGCGCCCTTCCATATTTAGAACGTTTTCTGTGTCCAACCAAACAGCTTATAACGTGATGGCTGGTGGGTTAACGCGTGTAGGTTCCTCAAACTCAGAACCTATCGTGACTAATCACAGTGGATCATTTAGCAAGGACACTTGGATCATTGCTTCTGAGCCAGAAAAACAGATGTCATTAATAGGTGCGCAGCCAAACGTAACACACGAAGCGGCGCAACAGACCAACTTACCTAGCCGAGTGGTCGAGAACCTATTCTGGATGGGCCGTTACGCCGAACGCGCAGAGGCCTCAATGCGCCTTATGCGTACTGTACTGGTTCAACTTAATGGTATAGATATACTTCCCGAAAAAAGCCGAGCGATTTTACTGTCTTGCTTATCGGAGCAAACCGCTTGCCTACCCGGGTTTACAACGCAAGATCCAGCGCTTCTCAAAAATCCTGACAAAGAGCTAATGAGCATCATTCTGGATGGTAAGCGCCCAGGAACAATTAAATCTAGCCTACTGTCACTGCTTATGTGTACTGAGCAAGTGAAGGAAATGCTCTCTGCCGATACTCGGCGGATCATTAACGACCTACGTGACAACCTCAACGAGCTAGACCGCGCCTATGCCCGTGGCATGCCGTCGGCTCCTGACGAAACGCTAGACCCGCTCGTGACATCGTTATTGGCGCTATCAGGCCTAAACCATGAAAGCATGCTGCGTGGTATCGGCTGGAAATTCCAAGAAATAGGCCGACGCACTGAGCGAAGCTTGCAAACCGCCACTCTGATTTCTACAGCGCTAAGTACCGGCGTAGATGAACTACAACAGCAACAAATATTAGAAAGTGTTTTACTCAGCGTGGAAGCACTCATTTCATTCCGTCGTCGATATCGCCAGCGCGGTGATGTGTCACATGGGTTAGATCTTTTGATGGTTGACGAAACAAACCCACGCTCTTTGTTTTATCAAATTGATCAGTTACGTAAATATATCGATGATTTACCACAAACGGCCTCATACCGACCTGGCCTGAGCCTTGAAAAGCGCTTAATCGTTAAATCGCTAAACGATATTCAACTCGCCGAACTCGATACGCTAGCGACAGTTAACCCAAAAACTAAGCAGCGTGATCGCCTAGTCATGCTAATGGACAACCTTAAAGACCAATTAGAGCAGCTTACCTCCATCATTAGCACCAAGTACTTTGACCATACGGCTGGCCCACAACAAATCGCAACGACACAATGGGATAATGACATATGATTTATAAAATCCGTCATATCACAGAGTATAAGTACAACAGCCCCGTAAGCTTATGCTATAACTTGGCGCATCTTGTGCCTCGGCACACTGATAATCAGCGCTGCCAAAGCACATTAGTTCATATCACGCCAAAACCCACCTATGGACAAAAGCGCCTAGACTACTTTGGCAACAGCACTTATTACTTTTCTCTTGAAGAGCCACATAAGTCATTAACGATAGATGTAACAAGTGAGATTAGCACTGATCCTATTTTTTCTTCTATGAATTTAGACATGGGAGTTAGCTGTGGCGATGCAAAACACTTGCTTAAAACAGCGACAGACCCTGATGTGATACAAGCACGAGAGTTTGTGATGGACTCTCCCATGATCAAACGCTCAGAAGAGTTACGTGCTTATGCCGCTGATCTATTTGATGATAATCGCCCCCTTCTCTCTGCGGCAATGGCGCTTACCTCTAAAATATTCTCTGAATTTAAATACGATCCGGAATCAACAACAGTTGCCACGCCTCTAAATGAAGCCTTTGAATTAAAACACGGTGTTTGCCAAGACTTTGCGCATGTTGCTATCGGCTGCCTTCGCTCCTTAGGCTTTGCAGCACGATATATCAGCGGTTACCTAGAAACCCTTCCACCACCTGGGCAAGTCAAACTCATTGGTGCTGATGCCTCTCACGCTTGGTTTGCCGTGTACTCACCGGGCGAAGGTTGGTTTGAATTTGATCCAACAAACGACAACATGCCAGGAGAACAGCATATTACCGCTGCATGGGGGCGCGATTACTCAGATGTCACTCCCTTACAAGGCGTGATATTTGAAGGCGGTGGTAGTCAGATACTTAGTGTATCGGTGGATGTTCAACGTGTAGAAGCCATTTAAACTCTACTGAATATGACACTGCATATTCAGTAAAAAAAAGACCATAAGCGAAAGCTATATGGTCTTTTTTTATTGCTAAAACGCTAGTTAGCGTTGTGCTTTTTTAACGCTCTTCGCTTTGCTCTTTTTAGCATTTTTAGAGGCTGCTTTCTTACGCGCTAACGCTGTAGGACGATTAGCCAATGAAGGCTTATCACCAGCAGAAGCAGATTGGCTGCGCCCACCACTTTTCTTAACTGGGGATTGACTCGCAGCAGCCTGACCTTTAGCGGCATACCGTGGCTTTTTGACTTCCTCTTCGGCAGGTACTAATTGCCAAGCAGCATCACCAATCAGATCTGTTCTGCCCATATCACGAAGCTGCTGACGCAAACGCGGCCAGTTATCTGGATCATGATAACGTAACAAAGCTTTTTGAGTACGACGCTGCTCTAATTCACGAGGAATGTAGAGCTTTTCGCTTTTATAATTAACCTTTTTAAGTGGGTTTCGCCCTGAGTGGTACATCGCTGTTGCCAACGCCATTGGCGACGGATAAAAAGTTTGTACCTGATCCACACGAAACTTGTGCTCTTTCAACCACAGACCTAGGTTAAGCATATCCTCATCCTCGCAGCCGGGATGAGCCGCAATAAAGTACGGAATAAGGTACTGTTTTTTGCCTGCTTCTTTAGAGTACTTTTCGAACATACGCTTAAAGTTATCGTACGTCCCCATCCCCGGCTTCATCATCTTAGATAAAGTGCCAGCTTCGCTGTGCTCCGGCGCAATCTTCAGATAACCGCCAACATGGTGAGTCACCAGCTCTTTAACATATTCGGGATCTTCTACTGCTAAGTCGTAACGCAAACCAGAGGCAATGGCGACCGTTTTAACACCTTCAATTTTGCGTGCTTTACGATATAGCTGGGTTGTTTCGCTGTGATCGGTTTTTAAGTTCTTACAAATAACAGGATAAACACACGACAACTTACGGCAAGACGCCTGAATCTCATCATCGTTACAGTTTAAGTGGTACATGTTAGATGTCGGGCCACCTAAATCAGAAATTGTGCCGGTAAAGCCTGGTACTTTGTCGCGAATCTCTTCAATCTCGTTCAAGACTGATTCTTGAGAACGACTTTGGATAATACGGCCTTCATGCTCAGTAATAGAACAGAAAGTACAACCACCAAAACAACCACGCATGATATTCACAGAAAAACGGATCATGTCGTAAGCTGGGATCTTTTTATCACCGTATTTAGGGTGTGGAATTCGCTGATAAGATAAACCAAAAACAGCATCCATTTCAGATGTTTCTAGCGGAATGGGCGGCGGATTAATCCAAATTTCGCGTTTACCATCCGTTTGCACCAACGCTTGAGCATTGTGCGGGTTGGACTCTAAATGCAGTACACGTGAAGCGTGTGCGTACAGAACGGGGTCTTTACTCACACGCTCAAATGATGGCAGACGGATGTAGGTTTGCTCTTTGTTTAAACGCTGCTTGCCTTTAAGAGGCTCAGGAATGATACGCAGCGGCTGAACCTCATCAGGGTCCGTTTTGGCTTTATCACTCGCACACTGCGTAGGCTCTTTGATATATTCATACGGGTTCTGAAACTTATCGATATTACCCGGCCAATCTACGCGAGTAGAGTCAATTTCAGTAAAACCATCGGGCAGATGTTCACGGATAACAGCCGTGCCTCGAATATCTTGTACTTGATCAATACGCTCGCCTTGCGCTAATCGATGTGCAATATCAACAATTGCCCGCTCAGCATTACCAAATAATAAAATATCAGCACCGGAATCAACGAGCACCGAGCGGCGCACCTTATTGCTCCAGTAATCATACTGAGCTATACGTCGCAAACTGGCTTCAATACCACCAATGATCAGCGGAACATCTTTATATAGCTCGCGAATGCGCTGCGAGTACACTAATACGGCTCTGTCTGGGCGTTTGCCTTCAGCACCATCAGGCGTATAGGCGTCGTCATGGCGAACGCGCAAATCAGCCGTATAACGGTTGATCATTGAGTCCATATTACCGGCCGTTACGCCAAAAAATAAATTCGGCTTGCCTAACTCATTAAAGTCATCCGTCGAACGCCAATCGGGTTGCGCAATAATACCCACACGAAACCCTTGTGCTTCCAACACTCGACCAATAACAGCCATACCAAAACTAGGATGATCGACATACGCATCACCGGAGACGATGATAATATCGCAGCTATCCCAACCAAGTTGATCCATTTCTTGGCGAGTTGTGGGCAAAAAAGATGCCGTACCGAAGCATTCAGCCCAGTAAGGAGTGTACGAAAAAAGGTTGGGAGCAGTCTTGATCATGGGATCCGGTATAACTATATGAATGATCGCGTATTGTCCCAGAAAGGAGTGATAACGCCTAGTGAATTACCCATAAAATGAATGAAATTCGCGTCGAGATGAATGAATTAACGTTTAGATGAAATCAGCACATGAAAAAACACCCGTCAAGGCTGTCTCGTAGTGAAAAACACCTACAAAAAAGCCCCCTCAACACTCATCGCGAGTACCAACAGGGCTTTCTCTTATGGATACCGTTTAGATATCGATAACATCAAATTTTACGATGGGATCTACATCGGCTTCGTAGTCAACGCCATCAACGCCAAAACCAAAGAGTTTCAGAAATTCTGATTTGTAATAAGCGTAATCGGTTTTTTCGAATAGGTTTTCAGTTGATATTTCAGCCCACAGCGCTTTACATGCATCTTGGATATCATCGCGTAATTCCCAATCATCCATGCGGAAACGGTTGCCTTCATCAATTAGACCCGTATCGCCATATAAGCCCGTGCGGAACAAACGATGCACCTGATCCATGCAACCTTCGTGAACGCCCTGCTCCTTCATGATTTTAAATACCATAGATAAATACAATGGCATAACCGGAATAGCAGAGCTGGCCTGCGTAACTACTGATTTCAGCACACCAACGTTAGCTTGCCCACCCTTAGCGGAAAGCAATGTATTAAGCTCAGCTGCAGCACGGTCTAAATCTTGCTTCGCTTTACCTAATGCACCATCCCAATAGATTGGCCACGTAATCTCAGTACCAATGTAACTATAAGCGACTGTTTTACAGCCATCAGCTAAGACACCAGCATCATTGAGCGCGTTAACCCACAGCTCCCAATCTTCACCGCCCATCACGGTAACTGTGTTAGCAATTTCTTCTTGCGTTGCAGGTTCTATCTCTGCATCGATGATCACGTCTTTATTGGTATCAATTGCAGTGGAACGATACGGCTCGCCGATCGGTTTTAAAACGGAGCGAACTACTTCGCCAGTATCCGGCATTTTGCGAACTGGGGACGCCAATGAGTAAACAATTAAATCGATCTGACCTAGGTCTTCTTTAACTAAATCTATGACTTTTTGCTTTGCTTCATGCGAAAAAGCATCGCCGTTGATGCTTTTAGCATACAAGCCTTGTTCGTGAGCGTATTTTTCGAACGCCGCCGCGTTGTACCAGCCAGCTGTTCCTGGCTTCTTCTCAGTGGCTGGCTTCTCAAAAAAGACGCCAATTGTTGAGGCACCTGAACCAAAGGCAGCTTCAATGCGCGAAGACAAACCGTACCCACTGGACGCACCCACAACCAAAACCCGTTTTGGGCCATCAGCCAAAGGACCTTGCTGTTTAACAAAGTCGATTTGCTCTTTTACATTCAGGTCGCAGCCTGTTGGGTGAGTTGTGGTGCAGATAAAACCACGAATTTTCGGAGTAATGATCATGGCTAAACGTATCTCTTTCTAGCAAATTTTAGGCTGCCACCATACCCGATTTTCGCTTTCTTTAACAGTTAACGGCTCAATAGGCATCAACAAGTGTATAAGTAAATCCCACATAAAAGCGCATACCTGGTACTAGATCAATACAAGGCACTCAAAACTTCGTAATAATTAAGCGCTAGAATGGTTTCATATACGCAAATGCTCACAGGACTGTGCATTTGATTAGCACCGCAAACGCTATAAATTTCAGGATTTATAAAGATTTTATTAGCGGTTTTGGGTACATTAGGCGACTTTTAAGAATGACACTGAGGTGGATAGGATGCATCATTTACACGGTTACTATTTAGAAGATCTAGAAGTAGGTATGAGTGCGTCTTACGCTAAAACAATATCTGAAGCCGATGTTTATATGTTTGCTGGTATTTCAGGTGATAACAACCCGTTACATGTAAACGCGGAGTATGCCGAGACGACGGTTTTCGAACAGCGAATCGTTCATGGAATGTTTAGTGCAGCACTTATCTCCACAGTAGCCGGTACTAAACTGCCTGGCCCCGGTGCTATTTATGTAGATCAACAAATTAAATTCAAATCCCCTATTTATTTTGGTGATACTGCGACTGCAACACTCACCATCACAGACATCAACACGCGCCATCGCCGCGTCGTACTAAAATCGGATGTCACTGTTAAAGGTAAAGTCGTCGCAACAGGGACAGCCACGTTGATGGTAGATCGCCGACCAACCGAGCCAACCGACGCTTAATTAAACGCGGCGCATTGCTCTTCTTAAGCGATGCGCCTAGTTCACATTAACTAGGCCTGCCAAAGCGCCTTGATATAACCCGCAGCCTAATACCGTCATCAGCTGCAACTCCCATGTTGCTGATATATTGGAGGCGATAATTTGCAACCCCGATTTGTGCGCTTCACTCATGACACGCTCAATGTCTGCTTCATCAATAGCCGGGGAATCTTTTGCAGGGGAAAGCTTTACGTGTGTTAACGGAATGTCTTCTAGTGTATCTACGACTGTTGACCCATCAGCTTTATATCGGCTAAATCTTGCGCCATCACTGGCGAGCATTACCCCCATCAGACGCAGCGACCGAACAGTATCAAGCAAGATAGGAGAACGTTTAATCAACGCTTCACCATCAATGAAAATAATTAGCTGATCGGCAGGAAAACCCGTTCTTTTCAGCAACTGCGACATAGCCTTTAGGTAATTAGGAGTTAGAATTTGGGAAGGCGATAGTGTCATTATCAGCTTAGCCAGTGGCTTTCCATCACTCCCCCATTGCATTAACTGATCGCAAGCCTTTTCCAACACATAGTGCCCCAGTAAAGCAGATATGCCATGGTCATCCGCCATAGGCATAAACTCTGCGGCTGGTATTGAACCCAATTCAGGGCTTTTCCAAGTTACCATCCCTTCAACCGCGTATAGCCGATCCTCTTTAGCATACTTAACCGATAAGTAATCAACACAAAACTCACCTGCTGACATAGCTTTGCAGATACGGTGACGCATTTGCTGTTGTCGATAGGTCAGAGAAACAGCAGACTCTTCGCTGGCTCCCTTTTTATTGAGAAAGCCTTCCTGCTTAATAAATTGCCTTACTACAAAGAGATTCCCTGCTTTACTTTGATTCACCCGAATTTGTATGTAATGGGACTGTTCGCCTGAAGGTGTCGGCACATACAACTCTGTTTCGTATTCCCTTTCTTTTAGCGCTCTGGCCCACAAACGGCTGGCTTCTTCTTTTGAATAAAACAGCTCACTAAATTCACGAATACTTGAACCATAAAGGTCATTGAATAGCGGGTTGGCGCTTGTTAAGAGGCCATTTTTATCCCATAAGGAAGCGATAATGGTTGATGGAGGATTGGAAAGCTCAGTGCCAAGAGCCTGTAGCCCAGAAATGATTTGAACGACCATGGCCATGCGGTTATCACGCAGCCGTATCCCAGAAAAGTGGCAATAAACCTCTTTCTCATGACCTTTTGGGTAGAGGGTCCACCATTGTGTATGTTCTTTACCCTGCCGGTACTGATCAAGGTTGGATTTAAGCAACTCGAAGATAGCCTCAGACATAGAGGAGCGAAAATCCCGCTGCATTAAATCATCTAATGTTTCGGCCTGCCAAAATTCAATTGCAGACGCGTTCGCCCAATGGATACAGTAACGCTCAACATCATAAACCCAAGCTGGATTTGCAAGCATTGATAGATCATCAATATTGCACTCATTCAACATTTTACGGCCCTTGTGTTCCTGATAAAAAGGCTATCGACTACGCACAAGAACTATATCCAGCTTTCGTCGTGTTTTTGACAACAGTTACACAACCGTCTCCATAAGGTTACACTATAATTACAATCGGTTCAGATAATTTTGCTTAAATAATACAACGTAGCCTAGGAAAAAGAGAGCAGGATACACACTATCCCCTATTACACTGATAAGTTTAAAGCCTTAATATATCTGATTGTATATAAAGCATTAAATCCTAAAAGGAAGTATGTAAGCGAGTAAAAAACCATGAATTTCTTGTGTGTTTTTTGATCTTCGCTAAGCCTAAAAAGCATACAAATGATGTACGAAGGATAGTCAGGGGAAAAAATCACCTTAAAACACTCGATAAAAGGTTTTTTTTGTAGTACCCTCTCGTTCAGCTAATGTTCAAGTTGTTACAATTGACTATTACAGCGCTTTATAACCCCGTGTCTATGAATAATAATCGGGTTATATTCGTCGACCCTCCGTACACGGTTTGGGATTAACTATATCAAGGATGATCATTGTCGATTTTACGGCACTAACTCGCCCTTAAGCATCGTATCAATGAGACCCGTTTTTATTTAGAAGTAGCGGCAGAGGAATCCTAATGAGTAAACGTGTTACCGGAAGTGTCTTTATCGTGGATGATGATGCTGATTTTGGCCTATCAATGCAGTGGTTTTTAGAGTCGTGCAATTATCCAGCGTACTATTTTTCCGATACGCGCACTTTCCTAGATAGCTATAAAGGCGAAATGGGCTGCATGCTATTAAATCCATCTATGCCAAATACGGATGGCCTTACGTTGATGGAAACAATGCGTACTCGTAATATTCACTTGCCCGTCATAATGATCAGCGGCCAAAGTGACATCCCTCAAGTTGTAGCCGCTATCAAAGCTGGTGCACTCGACTACATTCCCAAACCATGTGATCAGAATAAAGTACTATCAGTTGTGGAATCGGGATTACAGCTTGCTTCGGAACAACATCAAGAGCAGCAGCGAACAGCCACTACGCGCAACAATTATCAGCTACTTAGCCGAAGAGAAAAACAAGTTATGGAGTTAGTAGTTAACGGTTATGCTAACCGTGAGATCGCAGAAACTTTAGGGATCAGCCCTAAAACCGTTGAGGTTCATCGCTCAAGAGTTATGGGCAAAATGCAGGCTGACAGCCTCCCCGCCTTAGTAAATTTTGCAATGGAATTAGGTAAGCAAAACAAAGCCGAATTAGCCTGATCAACTTAAACAATTAGTGTCAATCATACTTTTAGACCACCTGTTATTGCTCATTTACTAATCAGTTATGTGTTAATATGGGCCGTCTGACTAGCACTTAACGACGTGACGTTCGACTTCACAAATAAAAATAACAAAGTTAAGTCGTTGCAATTCAGAATGATGATACAGCTTAGTAAACATTAATTTGTTTATTTAACATAGCTATAACAATCAAACTGTAATATTTGCGGCGGTTTAAATGATCTTTGAGTGATACTCTAATGAATAAAATACTCATCAGCGCCTGCCTAATGGGTCAAAACGTTCGATATGACGGGAAAAACAGCTTAATCACACACCCCGTGATCCAATCTTTGAAGCAGCAAGGTCGATTGGTAGTATTTTGCCCTGAAGTTGCTGGCGGCCTACCGACACCACGAGCACCCGCTGAAATTAAATCCCGCTACCCTATCTTAGTGACTACTGCTGACCAAGAAGATGTCACTCCGCAATTTCTACTTGGCGCTGAGCTCGCTGTTGAAAAAGCTCAAGAGGTGGGTGCATGTTGTGCCGTGCTTAAAAGCAACAGCCCCTCTTGTGGAAACCGCGAGATCTACGATGGTAAATTCACAAATACATTAATACCCGGCAGTGGTGTAGCCGCATCAGAACTGCAACGTCATGGTTTTCCTGTTTACAATGAACATGAAATAGACCAACTGCTGGAGTTTATTACAACCTTTGACTTAAGCATGAATCGACACTCAGCTTAGGGCTCAATCAGCTGAAATTTGGCCCGTTTCACCCTCCTTAGGCGACAACGCTTTCATTTTTCAATAAGCTCTCTTTTTCGCATGCGGACAGATAAGGGAGCATATTTTTTATGACAACAAAAACCATCAAAACAGGCATCATCGGTTATGGTTTTTCTGCAACTACTTTTCATCTCCCTTTTATAACCTCTTCACCTGACTTTGAGCTCACTGCTATCAGCAGCTCACAACGCGATTTAGTGATAAAAAATCATCCTAAGTGCAGCTATTACGAAACCCCTGACGCACTTATAGGTAACAGCGATATCGATCTTGTTATCATTACCGCACCAAACGATACCCACTATCCTCTAGCAAAACTTGCTTTAGAACATAATAAGCATGTTGTAATTGAAAAGCCGTTCACAACTAATGTCAGCGACGGTGAGCACCTTATCGCATTAGCAGCAGAGAAAGCGCGCGTACTGAGCGTTTACCATAATCGCCGCTGGGATGGTGATTTTCTAACTGTACAAAAACTGATTAATGAGGGTAAGTTTGGCCAGGTTAAGTATTTTGAGTCTCACTTTGATCGCTTTCGCCCTGCAGTGCGACAACGCTGGCGTGAGCAATCACCTAACGGCGGCGGTATACTGTTCGACCTTGGCCCTCACCTTATAGATCAAGCATTGCAGTTGTTTGGCTTACCGGAGGCCATCACAGCCCAATGCCTTATACAGCGCAAGGGATCAACCAATGTAGATTTTTTTAATATTGTTCTGCATTACCCTGACAAACAAGCCGTACTACACAGCGACCTTTATAGCGCCGGCGCCAATAGACGATTTACAGTAAAAGGTGAACTGGGCAGTTATGAAGTCTATGGTTTAGACCCACAAGAGGATCGTTTAAAGGCCGGAGTAAAACCTAAAACGCCTTCATGGGCCAGTGTTCCCTCTGATGAATACGGTACTTTCTTCTCCGGAACATCACAAACACATATCAAAACAGAAACAGGTGGATACCAGCATTATTTTACTGGCTTAGCTAAAGCAATTAGGCAAGAAGACACCGCCCCAATTAGCGCATCTGATGGCTTGTGGACCATTAAGCTAATAGAGTTGGCCATGCAAAGTAGCCAACAAGGCCGAACATTAGCCGTTACCGCATAACACCCTTACGAATTCAGAGATTAGTTACCTATGAGTGGTCGCCGCCGTAATAGCCATTTTCAATGCCAACAATTTACAATCGAGCAAAGCGATTGCGCTATGAAAGTCACAACCGATGCTTCGGTCTTTGGTGCTTTTGTACCGGTAGAAAACGCCAAAACCATTCTGGATATTGGCACAGGAACAGGAATTTTAAGCTTATTTGCCGCTCAACGATCGTTGGCTACGATAGACGCAATCGAAATAGAACCCAATGCTGCTCAACAAGCGACCCTCAATACTAAAAATTCACCATGGCCGGAGCGCATTAACGTTATAACAAACGATGTACGCGATTATGCAAACCAATGCCCCACCCGCTACGATGTCATTATTACTAACCCACCCTTCTTTACAAAATCAACCCAAAACCCTGACACCCAAAAGTCATTAGCGCGCCATAATGCACACTTCCCCTTACACGACTTGTTAGGTGTAATTCAGCAGCTCTTGGCTACACAAGGAACAGCTTGGATACTATTGCCTTTGGAAGAAGCTAACAGCTGCATCAGCCGAGCAGCTAACTTTGGCTTAACGTTAAAACAGCATGTATTGATTAGAACAAGCAAACAGCATAGTCCGCATGTCGCCATGATCGCACTTGAGCATCAGCAAATTGACAATCAGAACAATGCAGAAGTCCCAACTGAAATCTTCACCGTTTACACACAACACCCCTACCTCAGTGACGAATCAGCAGCACTCTTTCGGGACTACTATACAAAGATAAAACAGGCATAGCTGCTTATTATTAATGAGGAGCTGAATCGACCACCAAACTTAATAATGACACCATAGACACTTAAGCCAAACGTTATGCCGAAAAGCTTGCGTGCCAAAGTGACACAGGATTGCGTATTAAACACTCTAAGACCAAAATACCTATGTGTCATTTTGACACAACAGGAGTTAACAAAATGGCTAGCGCCTAGCCTCGCATTGCCGCTAGAGTTGGTGCCAAAGAGTGTGCGAAATATTTCTATGAACTCTATGGTTTTCAAGCCTTTGAAGACGCTGAAAATAAACCATTCATCACCATTGCTGATGTAAGAGCAGGCTTTGGTTATTTAACCGCTGCCTTTAGCAAACTAGCGCCTACATTAAGAGGCTAATTATAGCTGGCTAAAATAACGAACGAAGTGAGCTAGCCAGCTGTAATTAGTCCACTTGAATTTTTTTTTTAGGTATACAACATAACCAAACTAAGAAAGTACTGTACCTAATATAAAAACTAACACTATAAGCATTATTATGACTAAGTGTTTAAAATTGCTATCACTAAGTAATTTTAAATTTTGCTTCATGTGATTACACATTGCAGGGGTAAATTTCACACCACAATGCCGACAGAAATTATCACCAAACGAAACCTTTTTATTACATTCAGGACAATTGTATATTGCAGAGTGGAATCGTTCACCTGAGCTTCTATCAATCCAATCAAAATCGTCCATGCATGCTCCGTATACCTAACGCCGCTGTAACCGGCCGGAAAACCGCGCAGCGGTTTGGAGGTCCAGCCCACGCAGTGGGCGATGGTTGACAGCCTTGTTATGTTTATTTTTCCAGTTGCTCAAGATATTCTTTACCAACGTTTATTTCGTCTTGGGTGGCAAACGTATAGCTTCCTGATTCCAGAAGCTCAGTTAACTGTTCAATAGTACCAATTTCAAATTGCTCTAGATTTTCCACGAACTCTTCAATTTTCTCAATATCTCCTTCCTTCGTTACTTCGGATAACTTCAGCATCACTTTATGATTAGCAATGTGAGTGCGGATATTGAGAGCACCCATGATCTCTTGTGTCATTGAAAATGTAATTTTGTAGGTTGCAAAAATGCTTCCTATAAAAACCAGGATGAATAAAACGTACTTCATGGCTCTCCTAGAACATAACGCCTCAATAACCGGCAGCCAAAATGGAGCGAAGCGAAGTTTTGACTGTCCGGCGCCGTAGCCGCGAAGTTGATTGATTTGTTATATGGCATTAACCATAAAGCCCTAAAGGCCCCCAGATTAGAAATGCAAGAGCAGCGGTAAGGCCGAAGAAGCTTCCCCACTGAATTGAAACCAACACTTGCCTTTTCAAACCAAAAAGACCTATGCCCCCCATTGCCAGAACTCCCCATAGGGCGACTAATACAAAAAGCCATTCATATGACGCTAGCGCGACGACACACGATATACATGAAGCGACGGCAAAATGCTTGCGAGTTGATTTAGTAACTATATCCATCGTCACACTGACATATAACAGTTTTATTCATGAGCATGCGCGTTAATATTCCTGATCGTTTGGTCAGAAATACGCATAACCCATTGAAATTTAGCTAATTTCAGAGAAGCAGAAGAATTGGGGTAGAACAAAGACGCGCATGCGCGTTAACATTCCCTGTGTTGCTCGCCATTTTCCCTTAGCATTTTCATATCTCATTGATTTTATAGACTTTCTAAAAGTTGTCCAGTATAAAAACGAGCATGCTCGTTTTACAAACCGTGCCATATTTTGAACTTATCCAAAATATACTGTATGAAATAAATAGCTTTATTAATTTTTTATCCACAAGAAGAGCCGAATGAAAACAAGCCCTTTTCTTAACAGTATTCGCCAGTCCATGAGCGTTCGTGGTGAGCGTTTACGTACTGAAAAAACTTTTACCTACTGGATTGAGCAGTCCATTGTATTCCAGAAAACCACTAAACCGCCTGCCCAGCCACAAACCCTGAGGCCCATGCCCATTGGAAGTTATGGCCGCCTAAATGCCCAGTGACATCTAAACACTCTCCAATAAAGTACAAGCCTTCGACTGCTTTCGCTTCCATGGTTTTTTGGGAGATTTCATCCGTTGAGATGCCGCCTAGCGTGACCTCTGCGGTTCGATAGCCTTCGGTGCCTGATGGTTTTACATGCCAGCAGGTAAACGCGTTAGCGATAGCCGCTAGTTGTTCATTACTGTGCTCGGCTAGCGGGCCTGAAAAGTCAAAAAGTTCACAGAGTATTTGCGCCATACGGCGGCTCATGCGTTGTGCAAAAACAGTACTGATATCTGACTTAGGCCGCTCCTCACGTTGAGCTTTTAGCCAAGCGTATAAATCTTCATCAGGAAAAAAATTGATCTCCAGATAGGTGTTTGGAGTCCAGTAAGATGAAATTTGCAAAATTGCGGGGCCGCTTAAACCGCGATGCGTAAACAACATACTTTCACGGAACGTTGTTTCACCTACCGACACTTCAACAGGGTGTGACACACCAGCCAGAGGTTTAAGTACCTCCAACAGTTCCTTCTGCAGAGTCACAGGTACTAACGCAGCGGTGGTTGGCAGTACAGTCAGGCCATATTGCTTAGCTATATCATAAGCAAAGCTGGTCGCTCCACCGTTGGGGATAGATAAGCCACCCGTTGCAATTACCACAGATTCAGCCTCTATTTTACCGATAGAGCTCGTTATGAGAAAACGATCACCTTTTTTTTCAATAGTGGCAACCTGCGCTTCTGTTTTGATGTCTACACCAGCCCAGTCGCATTCGGTCAATAAAACTTGCAGGATCTCTTTACTGCTGTCATTACAAAATAATTGGCCCAGCGTTTTTTCGTGGTATTCCACGCCATGGCGCTCAACTAACTCAATAAAATCCGATACTCGATAACGGCTTAAAGCAGATTTACAAAAGTGGGGGTTGTTGGACACAAAGTTAGCATTCGTGTTGTGCAGATTAGTAAAATTGCATCGCCCACCACCCGACATTAAAATCTTACGGCCTATTTTTTTAGTGTGTTCTAGCACAAGCACCGAGCGGCCGCGGTAACCCGCCGTCGCTGCACACATTAGCCCCGACGCGCCAGCACCGATAACAACCACATCTGTTTTCACGCTATGAGTTAACCTTTTTCGCTATCGCTGTTGTGTTCGGCTTGTTGCTGCTGCGCCATTTTTTTGATTTTTTCGGCTAAACGTCCGCCTTTAGGCTGTTTTTGTTCGTTACTATCTGCTTTAGCCTCTTCCGCTTCTTTTACTTTTTGATACACGGATTTATGTTTTTTCTTTTTCTCGAGTCCGCGTTTACGGCGTGTCTCGTAGCTGTCTTCTTCAGTTAATTTATCGCGCTTATCAGGTGATATACGGATGTCTAAATGCCCTACAGTTGGGCGTTTTTTCTTTGTTCGGCTCATAATCTTTAGCTCTTAAATCTATTAGTAGGGTTTATTACCCGTACGCTCATTCTTGTTTGCTTCAGCTTCTGCTTCCGCCTCGGCCAACGCCTGCGCTTCTAAACGTAAACGCTCCTGCTCTGCCCACTTAATTTCCCACTCTGCTACTGTTTCAAAACTGATAGCACCCATTTTACCCGAACGCATATCATGCAGTAGCACTTCTGACGCTTTGTGGCGATCGATAACTCCGCCGGGGCGCAGGCCTCCGCGCTTACGACCTATTTCATCGAGCAACTCATCACTTCCAACGGGAATACTTTTTAACTTATAACGTGTTTCCAAATACTGAGGGTATGTATCTAGCAGAAACTTAGCGGCATACAGGGCTACTAATTCATACTCAATGGCGGTGTCTCTAATTGCACCACTGGCCGCTAAACGGTATCCAGAATCGACATCTTCAATTTTGGGCCATAAAAAACCTGGCGTATCTGAGAGCGCCATGCCGTTTTTTAGGGTATACCGTTTTTGATTTTTTGTGACAGCCGGCTCATTGCCTACTTTAGCGATACGACGTCCTAACAACGCATTGATTAACGTAGACTTCCCTACGTTAGGAATCCCCATGATCATCGCCCTAACGGGACGATCATGGTTAGCACGAGTAGGCACCATTAATTTGCACATATCTGGGATCTTTTGAACCAGCTTTTTTTGATCTTGGCTAAGCGCGATCGCCTTAATGCCCTCTTGTGCATTATAAAAGTCTAACCAAGCTTGTGTTTTAACCGGATCGGCTAAATCAGCCTTGTTTAAAATCTTAAGCACAGGTTTACCTTTGCGTAGACTTTCAACTAACGGGTTCTCACTCGACTTAGGTAAGCGGGCATCAAGCACTTCTATTACGGCATCAATTTCATCGATCACTTGAGCGATTTCTTTGCGTGCCTTGTGCATGTGCCCGGGAAACCAGTTAATTGCCATCGTATTCTCCTGCTGTAGATGCGCACATTATACCAGTCTCTAAAGGAAGACGCTGATTTACACTCAATTTTTCGCATTAACAGCCGTTAGCTTCTATATTGATATTCTAAGAAACGCGAACAGGAACCTGCCAAATGTCCGACGCTAATTTGCAACCGCAAATTCTCATGGCTAGACAACCCATATTTGATGTAAAGCAACGTGTTGTTGCTTATGAGCTTTTATACCGCAGTGAGGCAGATTCTGAACAAGCAACTTTTTTAGGTGGAAGCGCGGCTACTACTGAAGTGCTACTTAATGCATATACCTCAATTTCGGATGCCGGTGCGTTAAAGCGTGTTCCCGCTTTCATCAACCTTACCTATGATATTGTTGTAGAAGGAAAAATACCGGACCTTCCTCGTAAACAAGTTGTACTTGAAATGCTAGAGGACGCCGAAGTTGATGAGGCATTTATTGCTGGCGTCAAAGCCCTAGTAGATGACGGGTACCGTATCGCACTGGACGATTTTATTTATAGCCCTAAATACGACCCCCTTTTGAAACTAGCCCACATAGTTAAAGTTGATGTTATGTATCATAGCTACGATGAAGTTGTGGTCTTACTAAAACAAATTAAGCCTTTTAAAGTCACGTTGCTGGCCGAAAAAATAGAAACGCACGAGAAACTAGAAGAGTGTATTTCTCTGGGGTTTAAGTTATTCCAAGGGCACTTCTTGAGTAAGCCCAAGTTAATTACTGGGCGTAAAATTAACACCGGTCAAGTCGCACTTCTGCAGCTAATTCAAGAGCTGCAAAAGCCCGACGCCAAACCTGAAGCACTCCAAGCTCTAATTATCAAAGATCCGGTATTGACTTATAAACTACTCAGGATTGTTAATTCGGCGGCTAATTCATTGGTACGTAATGTAGAGTCGATTAGTGATGCCATCGTTTTGTTGGGAATACCACAAGTCAAAAAATGGGCGACGCTCATCGCAATGACAGCCAACCCAGACAAACCCGAAGAGCTATCCAGAGCATTATTAATCCGCGGTCGAATGGCTGAACTGATTGCTGAAGCGCAAAAAAGCAATCATGCATCCAGTTACTTTATGGCTGGCATGATGTCTGGACTCGATGCCTTGCTCGACCTACAACAGGATCAACTGTTGGAACAAGTGCCTCTAGGGGATGAAATTAAGAAGGCCATTACCACAGGCGAAGGGCAAATAGGTCAAGTACTGACCGGCGTTATTGATTTTATTGCGGGGAACTGGGACACCCTACCAATAGACTTTGATGCCGACTTATACGATCAAGCCTACCGAGAATCACTGGATTGGACACGTGAAGCCATGCAAGCGATGGCCGAAACAGACTAACGCCCACCTCACTTCATTCAGACCAAGGCCAGTTCAAGCTTATTGCTGCTGGCCTCTCTACTCACGTTACAGGCTACGCTACACTCTACCTATTGTTGAATGTATTCAAGTAGCGCCAAGGTAGAACATGATACACATTGCCATCATAGGTAGCGGCCCCAGTGGTTGCTACATCGCTGATTACTTAGCTAAAAAGCTCGATAACGCCCAAATTGACGTATTTGATCAGCAACCAACGCCGTTTGGCTTGGTTAGAAATGGGGTTGCTCCCGACCATCTCATTACCAAAAACATTACTCGTCAATTAGAAAAAGCATTTGCTCGACCCAATGTGCGTTTTATTGGAGGTGTGCGTATAGAATCTACCCCTCAAGCTCACTCTTACTGCGCATCATTAACGCCTTTAGAGCTTGAAAAGCACTACAACATTATCGTGTTGGCAACAGGAGCCACACACGATAGGCAGCTAGATTTACCAAACCAAGACATAAAAGGGATCTACCCTTCCGGGGCATTGGCAGCATGGTATAACGGGGATCTAACTCAGAACCAGCATCCCTATATTGGTACAAAAATTGGCATTATTGGGCATGGGAACGTTGCTTTAGATGCCGCTCGGCTATTACTCAAAACTCGCGAACAACTTTTAAAGAGTGACATGCCCGATCATGTAATCAATGCCCTAACCGAATCCCAACCTAACCGCGATATTTATTTAATTGGCCGAGGCAGCGCTGCGAACGCTCACTTTTCCTCAGGAATGATCGCCGAAATTTTAGAACTTCCCAATGTCGCCTGCTATCGCACTGACACAAACATACCCGAGGAATTACCACCCGATGTTCTCAAGCTGATACCTAAAGAGCACCACAGAGATCGACTAAAAAACCTAGCGTTATTTAGGAAAATACCTGTTCTCAACGGTGACCTTGTAAAGATAAGGCCAGCTCACTCGCCACGATTAACCTTTATATTTGAAACTACACCAGTCAAATTAAATGGCGAAGAACGAGTAGAAGCTATCGACTTACGTACCTCTGATGACACCATGACCCGACTACCGATCGATACGTTAATAACTGCGATTGGCTTTGAGCAATCGCCGACTTCGCTTAATTTCGCCGAACCCACTTATTCGGTAGGCTGGTGTAAAAATGGGGCAAAGGGTGTCATTCAAAGCAACCGGGTTGATGCGGTAAATACAGCAAGAGACATTATTAATGCAGTGCAACAAAGCGTTCCCTGCGACAAGATTGGTTATCATGGTATAAAAGCAATATTAGATACTCAACTTGTGCTCATTACGTCTTTTAGTGACTGGAAACGTATCGATGAACATGAACGAAATGCAGCAACAGAAGATAGACCACGTAAAAAAATAACTGACTATGCAACGCTGACAGCACTCATTAATGCAGGCAAATAACTAGCTTTGCCGACCTTGATACAACTTAACAGAAGCTTTTAACTATGCCTTTATCGACACCTTCAAATCGATCATTATTTCATACCCGCTCCGTCAAATGCCAAGGCTATAAACGTGAAGACGGGTTATGGGACATTGAAGGCCATATGACTGATGTAAAAGCCTATGATATGCCACACCCTGATACCTCAGATAAAACGCTTAAAGCTAATCAGGCACTCCACGATATGTGGTTACGTATTACCGTAGATATGGACTTGGTAATACATGATGCCGAAGCGGCAATGGATAGTACGCCGTTTGAGTATTGCCCCCAGATAACCCCAGCTTACAAACAGTTGATTGGATTACAAATCAAAGGGGGTTTTACAAAACAAGTTAAAGCCTTGCTTGGGGGCATTAATGGCTGCACCCATTTAATCGAATTGCTTGGCCCGATGGCAACAACCGCATTCCAAACGACCCATCAAATACGTCGCCAAACGCAAGATTGGACAGAGACAGGTCCTGTACCCAAAATTATGGATACCTGCCACTCGTGGAGCCGAAGCGGCCCAGTTGTAAAAAGGAAGTGGCCACACTTTGCATCAGACGCTGAAAACGATTCGTGAAATCACTACAGAAAAGCTACGTAACCAACTGATTTATAAGCCATAGACAATTAACTTTCATCTATGGCTTAACTCTCATATAGGCAGCCTTGCTTAGCTCTTAGCTGACAAAGTCAGTGGCTCTGCAGACACCAGCACACCGTTATTATCAGCATACACATATTGTCCTGGCACAAAAGTTACCCCACCAAACGTGACAGGGACATTCAAATCTCCTAAACCACGCTTATCCGTTTTCATTGGGTGTGTACCTAACGCTTGGACACCCACATCGAGCTGCCCTATGGCATTCACATCACGCAAACAGCCATTAATGATAATGCCTTCCCATTCATTTTTTTCAGCTTTTTCAGCTAACATATCCCCTAACATGGCACGGCGCATAGAAGCCCCGCCATCAATAACTAAAACTTTGCCTTTGCCAGGCAAAGCCACTTGTTCACGCACGAGAGAGTTATCTTCGAAAGCTTTGATGGTCACAATCTGCCCCCCAAAGGTTTCTCGCCCACCAAAATTACCAAACATTGGCTCAACAACTTGTACTAAATCAGGAAACTGATCACATAGTTCCGGCAATAAATCTTCCATGGGTTTCTCCTTAAGGCAATAAAAGACATGACATTACTATTGTAAATTTCGCACCTGCAAAATGCACTACAACCATTGACCTACTCACCGGGGCATTAAGAGTTCGACATTAGCTGATTACTGAGCCTTACCCTTGTGAGGCACGCATTAAGATGAAAGTTTTTCAATCAGGCGTTTGATTCACTTTAGATAGTCTAGGCTTAGTCGATATAAATGATAAGTAAATCAAGTTTGGGGCGGGAGCATGTCCATCACATTGTATTCACAATTCACATCCGGTGTTCAGAACTCTATGGTAAGTTACCAAGATTCTTTAAATGCCCGGACGCCACAAGCCGCTTCTGAAGATACGGTACTCAACCGATTAGCCGAAAATATTCCAGGCATGAGTGCTGGGGATCTTAAATCATTGGACAGTGATGATTTCTCGCCTGAGAAGGTAGCTAACCGGATCGGAGATTTTGTTGCTCAAGGGCTAGAAGCCGCTCGTCGTAGTGGACGTTCAGAAGAAGACATCCAGAATATGTATAACGCTGCCGTTTCTGGCGTAGAAAAAGGCTTTGCTGAAGCAAGAGATATTCTCGACAACTTAGGTGCTCTTAAGGGCTCCATAGCAGAAAATATTGATGAGACAGAAAAGCAAACGTTTGCTGCTTTGGATGCTATCAACCCATCAGCTCAAGATGCGGCCAATAGCGCTACTATCAGCCGACTAACAGCCGCCGAACGCTATGAGCAGTCAGAATCGCTGTCTTTAAAAGTAACAACCCAAGATGGCGACGAAGTAACGATCAACTTTTCCAATCAAAGCCGCTATGAGCAGTCGTTTGGCGTTGAGTCTGATGGTTCAAACACATCTGCCCTATTCAACATAAGCCGAAGCGAAGCAAGCAACTACCAATTTTCGGTCAATGGCGACTTAGATAATGATGAGATTGACGCACTTCAAAATCTAATTAAAGACGTGAATGAAATCGCTGGCGAATTTTTCGATGGTGATATCCAAAAAGCCTTTGATATTGCGAGTGAGTACCAGATGGATAAATCCGAATTATCCTCTATGAACTTACAGCTCAAACAAACTGAGCAATACAGCTCTGTGGCTAAATATAGCCAAGTAGAAAACCAAAACGCGGTGACACAAGATGCCGCTAAGCGCTTAGGTAACTACGCACAAAGCTTTGAAAATGCCAGCGCAGCACCAACGCTAGACTTCGTGAAGGAGATACGCGAATTTAGCCAAACACTATTAGAGTCACTGGTAACGCAGGATGCAAGATATCGAGAGGCTGATAGTGAACAGCAAAATCGTTATAACAGCCAGCTAGATGCCATAGCTGAACTGACTAACCGAATGCAACCGTCGTTTGTACACAATCAGGAGTAGCATAACTCCTAAACCTTTCGGGGCCCTATGGGCCCCTTTTTAATGCCTATAAAAGTGATTAGCCTTCTATCTGGCAGCCCTTAGCAAATCTAACAATACTTGTGCAGGATGCGGTATTACCTGCTTGTCCATCCGCTTAACCTGGCTTCGGCAAGAGTAACCAGTAGCCACTAACTTCCCTTTGTTGTCCGGGTCGTTAACCACATCACTCCAACTTAAGTTATAGATGGTCTGAGAGGTCGCTAAGTTATCGGCTTCATGACCATAAGTACCGGACATACCGCAACACCCCACAGGCTGCACAGACAATGTTTGGCCTAAGTCGGTGAAAATTGATTGCCATTGACGTAAAGACGGTGCTGCCGATGTCTTTTCTGTGCAGTGGGATAACAGTTTATATTCACCGCTTCGTACATTCACAGCACGCTCTTTAATGCGCTCAGACTGAGTGGCTAACCATTCTTGAATAAGATTAACTTGCGGGGTCACCTCAACGACTTGAACATACTCTTGACGGTAAGTTAATGTCATAGAAGGATCCACTCCCACTAATGGGATGCCATGCGATTCTAGCGCTTTAAGCATGTCTGCATTTTTTATAGCCGCCTTTTCAAAAGCTTTCATAAAACCATGCACATGTAATGGCTTCCCATTTGGCATGAAAGGGGCGACCAGTACAAAAAAGCCTAATTCACGCAACAAATCGACTATATCAAGCACCAATGATGCTTCGAAATAACTCGTAAATGCATCTTGAACGATGATCACAGCTTTATCTCGCTGAGCAGGAGACAAGGTAGCTATCACCTGTGGTGTTGCTAATTCCACAGCCCTCTCTTGTAGCCCTTTAACCAAAGAACGTGCACTAATACTTGGGCTATCAACCATACCCACTGTTTGGCGCAGAACTCGTTTAACGACTTTATTTTCCATCGCCCAGTTATACGGCGCGGGGAATTTAGCGATAGTCGGGATCATCATTTCTAACCCGCCTACCATATAGTCCTTCACTGGGCGCAGGTAGCGGCTGTAATACACTTCAAGGAAACGAGCTTTAAAGTCAGGTACATTGACTTTAATCGGACACTGACCCACACATGATTTACATGACAAGCAGCCTTTCATGGCCTCATGTACCTCATGCGAGTAATCGTACTCACCCTTCTTCTTATTCAGGGAGTTTTTAATACGCACCGGAAGTGACTTGATGAACGATGATTGTTTCACCTGTTCACTGGCATCCACCAGACTAACGCCTTGATTAGACATTAAGCGTAGCCATTCTCGCGTTAAAGATGCACGGCCTTTAGGTGAGTGTATACGCTGACGCGTACCTTTCCACGAAGGGCACATGGCATCTTTTGGATCATAGTTATAACAAGCACCGTTCCCGTTACAATACACAGCGGACCCATAAGCCGCTCGTGTGTCATCTGGAATCTGACGGTCCAATTGCCCGCGTGTTTGCACCTCATCTATTTTTAGCAGTTCTACACCGGCTAACAGAGGCGTCGCTATTTTACCCGGATTAAGCTGGTTATTTGGGTCAAACCAACCCTTTATGCGCTGCAATTCAGGATATAGCTCACCAAAAAATGCAGGGGCATATTCAGAACGAACGCCCTTACCATGCTCGCCCCATAGCAAGCCATTATATTTTTGAGTCAGCGCCGCCACTTGATCTGTAATTTCTCGAATTAAGTGCTCTTGCGCCTCATCTTTCATATCAATAGCCGGACGCACGTGTAAAACGCCCGCATCAACATGCCCAAACATCCCGTAAGCTAATCCGTGATTATCGAGCACAGCTCTAAATTCCATGATGTAATCAGCGAGGTTCTCCGGAGGAACTGCCGTATCCTCAACAAACGGTATAGGTCGTCGCTCGCCTTTTGCGTTACCCAGTAAACCCACAGACTTTTTACGCATGCCCCAGATTTTGTTTATTTCGCCCGCGCCTAAGGCAACCGTATAACCAAAGCTCTTACCAGGCTGGCCCGAAACATCATCCAAGTGTGCCGTTAGGCGGTCAACTTTAGCACGCAGCTCCTCTTCATCATCAGACGTATACTCAACTAAATTAATCCCCTGTATTTCAGGGTCTCCTTCGTTGACAGGGAAATAGCTACGTACCGTATCCCACACAATATCGCCCATAGCCAAGTTAAGTACTTTGGAATCTACCGTTTCAATTGACGTTGGTCCCCAATCCATCAGCGCTTTAGCATCACGCATGCTGGTCTCAAAGCTGTCATATTGAATGTTGATCAAAGCCGAGTATTTTGGAATAGTCAGAACATTTAGTTTGGCTTCTGCAATAAAGCCTAATGAACCTTCCCCCCCACACAGAATAGAATTTAAATTGAAGCGGCCTGATTCATCTCGAATATGCGCCAAGTCATATCCGGTCAAACAACGATTCAGAGGTGGGAATTTGGCATCAATTACCGATTTTTTTTCAGTGTATAGCAGATCAAGATCGCGATGCACTTGGCCGATGAGCCCAGCTTGTTGCTTGATTTCTTCCAGCTCATCTTCCTCTAAAGCAAACGAATCCCACACCGTGCCATCGAGGAAAACACTGGTCAGAGATAAAACGTGATCGCGCGTTTTACCATACATGCAACTGCCTTGCCCGCTAGCGTCGGTATTAATCATTCCACCGACAGTCGCTCGGTTACTCGTGGACAATTCCGGTGCAAAAAATAACCCATAAGGTTTTAGAGCTGCATTTAATTGATCTTTAACAACGCCAGACTGCACCCTAACCCAGCGCTCTTGCACATTAATTTCTAGAATTTTGTTCATGTGCTTGGATACATCAACAACCAAACCATCGGTTAACGATTGTCCGTTCGTCCCTGTACCACCGCCTCTAGGTGTTAATACCACACTTTTAAAAGAAGGCTGCGCAGCAAGCTGTGCAATCAGCACCAAATCATCAGTTGATCTAGGATAAATAACACCTTGCGGCAATACTTGATAAATACTGTTATCCGTTGATAGCGCTATGCGGTTCGCATAATCATTATTCAACTCGCCTTTAAAGCCTTTAGCTTTTAGGGTGTTAATAAAATCCAGATAGCGTTGAGCCGTGGTTTCAACAACAGAAATACGTGGGATCATGGGTTCTTGTCATCAATATAATTAGAATGCACACATAATGCAGAAGTCTTATTAATCATTCAAACGATAAAATTTAATGAATTAATCGCTAAAAATGATAAATTAAATACCTCTATAAACCTGAGTATCAACTCATGCTCCCCATCAACTATCGTCACCTTATTGCCTTTATCGCTGTTTCGCGCCAAGGAAGCTTTACGCAAGCGGCTGCGCATTTACATGTCACTCAATCCACTCTAACGGCCACCATCAAACAATTAGAGTCACAGACCGGCATACAATTACTGGACAGGACCACACGACGTGTCCACCTGACACAAGCCGGTGAACGCTTTTTTCCTGTCGCCGAACGTCTAGTATCCGACTTCGATGCTGCTTTATCGGATTTAAAAGCAAGCGCCTTACAACAACAAGGCAGTGTATCGTTAGCGGCTTCAGCTTCGGTGGTAAGCACTCTACTACCCAATGTTATTGCGCAATACCGACAGGATTTTCCGAACGTAGCGATGACAATAATCGAGGAAGGTGCTAGTGGTATAGAGTCCGGTGTAGATGACAACCGCGCCGATTTTGGAATTGGGAGCAACCACAGCAACCAACCCACCCTTCACTACACCCCCCTAATTAAAGACCAATACGGGGTAGTGCTCCCTCAAGACCACCCTATTCTTGACCAAAACCCTTCGCTGATTAACCCTTCAGATATCACAAACTTTCCACAAATATTTTTAACAATAGATAACGGTATAAGATTACAACTAGACGAGTATTTGCAACAGTGGCCCACAATAAGTAAACGTGCAGCCGTCGAGGCCACAACACCTGCAACCTTAGCTTCATTGATTAAGTCGGGAATGGGAGTGAGCATTTTACCGGCACTAGCCGCCTCTACCTCGGCGTTTACCGAACTGACATTTGTGCCGTTGGATCAACCCGATATGTATAGAGAACTCTGCTTGATAACTCGCAGGGGCCGCTCGTTAAGCCCAGCAGGCGAAGAGTTGATGCGTAGGGTTATAGAATTATTAAAAGATATAACGCTGCCTCCTGGTGTCGAGAAGGCAGCACACCTATTGGTATGAGTTACTTTAAATCAATGCCATTGGGGCTAATAGTAATGAGCCCCTGTTTCATTAAAGCACCGATAGACATCTTATAGGCTTTTTTGCTGACCCCAAATGTTTGATAAATATCTTCTGGCGCGGATTTATCACCCAACGGGCTATGGCCACCACGATCTTCTAAATCTTCTAGTATACGACGCGACAATTCATCTACTTTGCCATATCCGGGTTTATCTAACATCACATCGACCTTGCCATCTTCGAGTACGCGTTTGATATATCC
This sequence comes from Neptunomonas phycophila, assembly GCF_001922575.1. Classification (NCBI taxonomy): domain Bacteria; kingdom Pseudomonadati; phylum Pseudomonadota; class Gammaproteobacteria; order Oceanospirillales; family Oceanospirillaceae; genus Neptunomonas; species Neptunomonas phycophila. The sequence goes on from NZ_MRCI01000001.1 coordinate 1,711,247, forward strand.
ATCGAGAGTTTGGCCAACACGGACTGTTCTAAACAGGTCTTGATTGTGCAGCAAAGCCTGATACTGACCATCGACAAGAACCAAAAAGCCAAGATCACTTCGGCGCCAAACAGATAAACTCACTTGCTGGCCCATTTTTAGATGCTCAGGCGCAGGCTCTAAAAACTTCTCAATTTTAGCCGACGCAGCCAGTCGGTCACTGTTGTCAATGTAAACACGTACGAACACCTTTTGACCAACTTCTAAGGGCTTGCGTTGTTCACCGTATGGCAACAGCAACTGCTTAGGAAGCCCCCAATCCAAAAAGGCACCTATGTTATTAACCTCAGCAACCTTTAAGTAACCGAATTCGCCTACTTTAGCTAAAGGGACACGTGTTGTAGCGACAATAAAATCATCTGTATCAAGGTACAAAAATACATCAACTTTATCGCCGACAGTCACTCCCGCGGGCACATCTGCCTTGGGCAGCAACACTCCACCAAATTCACCGCCATCCAGATAAACACCAAATTCAGCTTCACGTATTATGCTTAGGGTGTTGTTTTTGCCTATTTCAATCACTGTGCTTACCTGTCTTATTACTGTGCTAATACAAAGCGCAACCTTACCAGATGTCACGCCTACGCCCAATCTAAACCATAAAAAAAGGAGCCAATGGCTCCTTTTATCTATATTTAAAAATCATCGGCTTTGATCGAGACTTTTAAGACGCTCGATAGCTTCGACTTCTTTATCAATTTGATCCATTTCTTGGGTGATGTGGCTGATGTAATCCACGCTTTCACGCATTTGTTCGCCCGCTTTTTGAGAGGAGCCAACCAAATTTTGCATCTCATCGCCCAAGGCCAGAGCCCCTTCAGCAATACGAGCCATGGACTCTTCTGTGTTGGTAATGGTTTTACGAATCTCATCAATCGAGCCAGTAACCGCATTAATGGTGTCACCCGTTTGATTCAAACTTTTTTGCGTATTATGAGACAGCTGACGTACTTCATCTGCTACAACAGCAAACCCTCGCCCCGCATCGCCAGCCCTTGCCGCTTCAATAGCAGCATTAAGAGCTAAAAGGTTTGTTTGGTCCGCAATGCCCGATATAACACTCAAAATCGATAACACTTCTTCTGAGTTATGCTTTAGGTGCTCTACTTTGTCGTGCAATGCTTTTCGGTCTTCATTTTGGCTTTCTATACTGGTAGAAAACTCCGTAAAACGTCCCTGTATATCTTCAACGACTCTACCGGTTGTTACCGCATAGTCAGAAACATCATTAAAGCTATCTACCATTTTTCGCAACAGTGGACGATATTCGCCCATATACTCAACAAGCTTCGATTGCACCGTGTTTATATGTTTTAAGCTGTTGGTACGAGATTCTAAAAAGAACTGCCTAAAGTCGCTGTAATGCTGCGGAAAACGATCAGCATATTCATCTTTAAACCGTTGCCCTTCCTCCACTTTAAAAAATAACAATGCGGTTAGTGTCTGGTTCATATGAACGCCCAACAACTCACCAAAAGTCGAGAAACCCGCCACAGGAATATCTGAGAAGTTAACAACCTGGCTTAAGTTATTCGCATTATTTAACCGGCGTAAGATACAGTCATTAGCAAGCATTGCGATTGGTTTAACTGACTTGGTGGCCATAAACGCATCAAAATCTGAGCGAGTTGTGCTTGCAAAATCTTTGGCTTTCACTAAGAAGAGTTGATCACCAAACTCCATGTCGCAAAAAAATGAAATACTACCACTGTCAGTATCAATGCCAGCGGTGGATCGTATAAATAATTCTGAGCCGATTTTTACAGCAAAAGAATAACCAACCAATGCATCATTTAACTGAGCGGGTTGGCATCGGAAATGATCACACAAGGCGTTAACAAATGTTTTTAACTCAGATGAGCCTTGAGAGACAACTGAGCTTACCTGCCGAGTGTATATATCAGATTCAATAACCGTAAAGGCCGTTGTTGTTTCTTCAAAATTATGAGATTTAAAAATGCCGTAACGTATTTGAGGCGCTAATTTAGCAAAGGCAATAACAGCCGAATTCCTAGCAACCCTATCGCCATCAAAGACTAGCGCTTGCTTAAAATCTAGTTTCCCGCCAGCTGAGCCACCAATAAAGTAGCATGGGAACAAACCACTCTCATACAACCCTTGCATAAAGAAGTTTTCACTGGCGGTTAACCCATCGAAAAAAGTAATGGCAAGGGTGTCTTGATAATTCACATCAAAGGGTAAAGTGACCTTTGAAATTTCCGCCGACAACTTTTCGACACGCTCTTTTCTGGATATAGACACCTGGCCGCTCTGGATATCCTCACAGAGTAGAGGCACTGATCTGATTTCTACGTGAGTGAATATCTCACTACTAAAGCTTTGCAGAACAATATTATCCCAATGCCCTTCGGCCGAATGATAAAGTGAAGATTGGCATGTGCTTAGCTCACCGGCCGTCATAACACCCATCACTTTCTTCGCAAAGGGCATGGCGGATTTTAATCGGCGCATTGTATTTTCAAAATCTAAATGTGGAGACACATAAGCAATTACAAGAGAACATTCATCCTGATCAAACGCTAACGACTCAAGCGACTCAGGTGCTATTTTTTGGCTTGTAATCGAGACTATGTTAATAGGAGCTTTTGAGCTACGTTTAATGTTATTTTTCGAGCTGCGTCCGAACCATCCCATCTTCCATTACCTTGCATCTGATGTTTTATTATTCATTCTGTTGAAAGCGCTAAAGCGCAACCAACAATGGCTAACACTATAAATATAGAAGCAAAAATTATATTTGCTGATATTTATCGGCTAAACACTCATAAAACTTAAGGATAAAGCTGCAATATAACGAAACAGGGATTGATGTAGGCAGACTATGAGTTTGGTATAAAAAAGCCACGATATATAATCATGGCTTATCTAGAATATTCACCAGATTAGTGAAGGTTGTCATACTTCTTTTTTATCTCGATCAGCTGAGGCTGAATATCAAGGGGGGCATAATTCATGGCTTGTTCAAAAAGCTCCTTGTTATCATCTGACAGGCGGTCCTCTTCTGACATTGCTGTAAGTTTACGCATAGCCTCGACAAATTTAGGATGTAATGATTCATCTTGATGCATGGTGTAGCCCTCCAAAAGTGTCGCGTTAGAAACGCGTTAAATACCAAAAGTGGTGTTTAAAGATGTCCGGAAATACGGCAAAAGTACTTCCTCCATCTTGCAGTTAATATTAATAATGACCGTATAGAGTCTTTTTCTCATATTCGGTTCGATATAAAACTAATCAGTTGTTTGCCGACGGGCGCGATACTCATTAAGAATTTTTTTGTACTCAGCATTAATTTGAGACTTTCTTTCACTTAATTTAGATGCCGGTTCATCAGTATCTTCAATAATTTGCTGCTTTCGCTCACTCAACGTTTGTTTATCAGCATCATTATACTTAACTGCATCCGTCAAATCGGCAGTGCCACGACTTTGCTTACTTTTTGGGTCCTTCTCACCTTCGCCTAAGTCTTGCTCTTCGTCTGTTTTCTCAGGATTGACTGTAGGCGCTGGTTGACTATCCTGCTCCTTAGGAAAAGCGGACGAAGGAACGCTACGGAAAGGAGTAGCTACATTATTGTATGCTTTTTTTTGAGCATCCACGCCTGCGGGCGCTTGGTCGCTATAATGAACCACACCCTGTTCATCTACCCAGCGGTAGATATCCGCTTGACCGATTCCTGCCATGGCACAAGCAACAAAGACCAAAGCTACACTCTTAACATTAATGTATGTTTTAACAGGCATGCGATTCCTTGCTTTTATACCGGTCGTCGTAAAAAAACCACGTTTGTAGCAACAAAATGATTTAAAAGCAGTATAAAAGTACTTCCGTCAGCCCACCAGCTTTTTCATCCCACTAAATAGCATCCCCTATACAGTTTTATAGTCAAATCTGGCATAATGCGCGCACATTTTATAAGGTTAATAGATATGTCATTAGAACAACGCTTGGCTGAAAGAAGCCAATCAACATGCGAGTTATGCGGCTCAACAAACGACTTAACTAGCTTCGCCGTAGAGCCTTCCGATGGCAGTTTGGATCAATCGGCTTACCTCTGCCAAACATGTACAACACAGATTAAAAATGCTGATGAAACTAACATCAATCACTGGCGTTGCTTAACAGACAGCATGTGGAGCCAAGAACCAGCCATTCAAGTATTGGCTTGGCGTCAGCTGACTCGATTAGCGGGCATGGGAGAAATTTGGGCTCAAGATGCATTAGAGCTGATGTACTTGGATGACGATACGACTAAGTGGGCGCATCAAGGTGCCGAGACCGATGATGTAGAGCCAACGCTAGACTCTAATGGCTCTCCATTACAAGCAGGCGACAATGTGACTTTAATTAAAGACCTGGACGTTAAAGGCGCAGGTTTTACCGCTAAACGAGGCACTGTCGTCAGAGGCATTTCATTGACATCCAACCCAGAACACATCGAAGGACGGGTAAATGGAACGCGCATAGTACTCGTTAGTAAATTCCTAAAGAAATCATCATAAGCAATTTGATTTTAAAGCATATGCGCATAAAAAGGTGCGCATATGGTCTATTTAGGTGTTCAAAAAGTGAGGTCTGTTAACTGTACATTGGCTTATTATCGCTAAGGGCCAACCACCCTTTCACAATGCGGTATATGCCCCAAACCCAATTGGCCAGTAGGATAAAATATCCCACAATAAAAATAGCGGTCAGCAGCCCAACAACAAACCATAAAATCGAGAACCAAAAGGTTTTAATCTGCCAATTAAAATGGCTTTCTAGCCATGTCCCTTCAACATCGGATTTTTTAACATAATTCATAATCACAGCAACCACCGCCGTGATACCGATAAAATAACCAATCGCCTGCAGGGCATAGATGAGCGTAGTTAAATCTTTATCTTTAGACAGGTTTTTCGATTGCGGATCAATGTGTGATTCTGGGTACTCCATCACAACCTCATATTCAAACAACGACACTATATGATGAAAAGTGCGTATCACTAGAAGCCATATTTGCTTATCGGCATAAGCTCAAGACAAGCATCATCAGCCTCTAGTGACCACGAGTAATTCAGACTACGCATTCAACGCAGAAGTTTCATTTAATGGTGATGCCCGCCTTCACCATGCGCATGCCCGTGCTGTATTTCTTCTGCAGTTGCTTCTCGCACATCTTCTATACCTATTTCAAACGTTACCGTTTTACCAGAGAGGGGGTGGTTAACATCTACTGTCACCATAAATTTACCCACCTTAACAACAGTAACCTGACGCTTACCTTCTTCCGTTTCTAATAGCGCAACCATTCCCGGTTTCCATTGCTTTTGACCAGGCTCTGCTCCTTGCAAGTGTTTTGCCGGTACGCGGTGTACTGCACTATCATCACGCTCTCCAAATGCATCGACAGGCGCTAAGGTTGCTGAGAAAGAGTCTCCCGCCGCTTTGCCTTCAAATTCCGCCTCTAGCGCTGGCATCAATCCATTATGGCCATGTAGGTAGGCCACCGGTTTACCTTCATCTGTAGCTTCAAGCAATTCCCCTGCCTGATCTTTTAATTGGTAACTAAAACGAACCACTGTATTTTTTGCAACAAGCATCTTTTTTCTTCTCTATAACTGTTATTACATGGCTGAGTGATGTGACTTTGACAAAGACAATAAAGCCGCATCAACAGTGTCTTCTAATGAAACTAATCCTCGGCTATATGCAGAAACAAAGCCTTCTTGTTCCGTATGCGCTAAAAAGCCAAAAAGTTGCTCATAATAACCCAATACGTTTAAAAAAATGGCAGGCTTTTGGTGATAATCGAGGTAAGACCACGTCCAAACTTCAAATATTTCTTCAAGCGTCCCTATTCCGCCTGGCAAAGCTACAAAACCTTCCGCCAACTCTGCCATTTTAGCCTTGCGTTGATGCATATCCTTAACCACAAATAACTGGGTTAACCCTGGATGCGCTACTTCTTTTTTTACCAGTGCATCCGGTATTACACCATAGACCTGACCACCGGCCTTTAATGCACTGTCAGCTATCACCCCCATCAACCCAGTGTGCCCACCACCGTATACTAACGTATGTCCTTGTGTGGCTAACTTAGTGCCCAACTCTTTGGCTATATTGGCATAACCGGCGTTATTACCTAGGGAAGCACCGCAAAAGACGGCAATATTCATTTCAGATTCTCTCTTTGTAGACTTTAGCGCCAATGCGCTTACACTAATCACAATTTAGATATTCGCCATAAGGATCTTGACCATGAAAAAGGCCGTTTTATGTCTTTCTACCCTGTTATTACTCACAGGCTGCTCCGATAACGAAGTCGGTGACGTTAGCCTTGGATTATTTACTTTAAAAGATATTAAGCTTGATCAGATGGTTGATCCTATCGTGACAGGGGTTACTTGTCATATTGCATCGGTGGAGGCTAATTTAAGCCTATCAGACCCAAGCGACAGCTCAATTGCCTGCCGCCAAACCGGTGAAATAACCCCAGAGATGATCGCACAAATCGATAAAAGCAAATCAGGTGAAGTTATTTTAAAGAAATCTAAAAGCATCTTCTTTAAAAATATGAAGGTACGTCGTATTCTGGATCCAGAAAATCAAACGCTGATGTACTTGTCATACTCTACTAAAGAAACAACAGGTAGCTTTAAGCACAGCTTGTCTACGGTGCCTTTATGGGGCACAAAAGCCTATGTTACTCCGCCTCCCGCTCCATCGAACTAGCACTGCAACACATCTAATTTCAACCCTTGAAGGTTAATAATCATCTCACGTGCGGCGGTTGACAATGGATATCGCCGACGCGTAATGATACCCACATCATGACTAATAACAGGGCTACTTAAGGGTTTGCACACAGCCCCCAACTCTAGCATTTGTGCCTCACATAACGAAGGCATAATACTGATACCCAATCCCTTAGATACCATTTGCCCAATGGTCGTTAATTGATGGGTTTCGAGCTGCGGTGATATGTGCAACCCTTCTTGCTCTAAGCGCGCATCAACTAAAAGGCGCACACTAGACGGACGCTGAAGCACAATAAAATCATTCGGTAAAATATCAGCACCGGTTATCTCGTCCTTCGTATTAAGAACATGCTGTCTAGGAATAACCGCCATAAAACGATCTGTGTAAAGCTTTTGAAAGACTAGGTCTTCAGCTTCCCCAGGATCAAATGCGATACCGACCTCTACTCGCCCCGTTCGGACCATATCGATAACGTCCTCAGCTATCACATCGTGAACCGTCAAGTTGATATGTGGATGGTGCGCCCTAAACTTCAACAACACATCGGGCAAACAACTTGAGGCAAAAAAAGGCATGGCTGCGATGGCTACTTTTCCTCGAAACAACGCAAATCGGTTGTGCATTTCCTCCAATGCCTCATCCAGTTCTGCTAGCAACCGCTGTGCAGTAGGTAAAAAAGCCTCGCCTTCAGGGGTCAAAGCCAACGTTCTGGTTGTACGGGAGAGCAAAGGCCCACCGAGCGCGTCTTCTAAATTTTTGATAGCAACACTCAACGCCGGCTGCGAAATATGAATTTGCGAACACGCCTCTGTAAAACTACGAGTTTTAGCTACAGCTACAAAAGCGCGTAACTGCTTGACTGTAATATTCATTTTCTAAGAACCCTAGATCAGATCAATGACAAGCCATTTATAAATAAAATTTATTATTTATTCGATTAATTGCATTGGATAAATAATATAGAGTGTAAGACACTAGATGCATAATGATTTTCCAACGCGATGGAATAGCGATCCTAATCAGAATTGGGTCACCCACATAAAAGCAACAACTATTGAAAGGCATGGAGGATTCGATGTCAGGGTTTAATAAAGTAGTTAACAGCTATGAAGAAGCAATGGCTGGTCTAGAAGATGGCATGACAATCATAGCCGGCGGATTTGGCTTATGTGGTATCCCTGAAAACTTGATCTCTGAGATTAAGCGAAAAGGTACTACTGATCTTACAGTGGTATCTAATAACTGCGGCATAGATGGGTTTGGCTTAGGTATTTTACTGGAAGACAAGCAAATCAAAAAAATGATCTCTTCTTATGTGGGTGAAAACGCACTGTTTGAAAAGCAATTATTAGCTGGCGAACTAGAAGTTGAATTAACACCGCAAGGCACCCTAGCCGAAAAAATGCGTGCAGGAGGAGCCGGTATCCCTGCTTTCTTTACCGCGACGGGTTTTGGTACGCCTGTTGGTGAAGGTAAAGAAGTTCGCGAATTTAATGGTCGTTCTTACATCATGGAAGAATCGATTACAGGTGATTTTGCCATTGTAAAAGGCTGGAAAGCTGACCGTTATGGTAATGTTATGTATCGCCATACCGCGCAAAACTTCAATCCAATGGCCGCAACAGCAGGAAAGATAACAGTCGTTGAAGTTGAGGAAATAGTAGAACCAGGTGAGTTAGACCCTACACAAATACACACACCGGGCATATACGTAGATCGCTTAATCCTCGGTACTTTTGAAAAACGCATCGAACAACGCACTGTACGCAGTTAAGGAGGCAATACAAATGGCTTTATCACGTGAACAAATCGCTCAACGCGTTGCCCGCGAACTGCAAGATGGCTTTTATGTGAATTTAGGGATAGGGATCCCGACTCTTGTTGCTAACTTTGTACCAGAGGGTATGGAAGTAATGATGCAATCAGAGAATGGTCTTCTTGGTATGGGCCCCTTCCCAACCGAAGAAGAAGTTGATGCAGACATGATCAATGCCGGCAAACAAACCGTGACAACGGTTAAAGGCGCATCAATTTTCTCATCTGCAGAATCATTCGCTATGATCCGTGGTGGTCATGTGGACTTAACCGTTCTGGGTGCGTTTGAAGTAGATGTAAATGGCAATATTGCTTCATGGATGATTCCAGGCAAACTCATCAAAGGTATGGGTGGTGCAATGGATCTTGTGGCGGGCGCTGATAACATTATTGTTACTATGACTCACGCATCGAAGCACGGTGAATCCAAACTACTACCAGAATGCTCTCTTCCCCTGACGGGTTCTGGTTGTATTAAAAAAGTGGTTACCGACCTTGCCTACATAGAAATAGAGGACGGCGCATTCATTTTAAAAGAACGCGCGCCCGGTGTATCGGTTGAAGAAATTGTATCTAAGACTGCGGGCAAGATGATCGTCCCTGATCATGTTCCCGAGATGATTTTTTAATCCCAGCACGTTTTAAAAAATCTATTTGTTCTCGACTTAGCCTGGCAACCGCCGGGCTTTTTTTTTGATCCATTTTAACAATTAGCGCATCTGTCTGTAGTATAAAGATCGCCTCATATCTTTTATCTATCCTTATCAATCCAAAGGACTGTTGATGAATAGCAAAACGTTTACTGAAGACCTGTATCAAAAGATGGTAGACGAAGAGGATGCTCGCGCATGCAAAGCCATTGATGAGTCTGCCTGCAAAGTAGTACCCGGAAACTTTGTTCTCACTATTGTGAGTAATTTTTTCTCAAAGCTAGGGGATGCTGTATCTAACCCTAAAATTGTTCTTCCTTGGATTATGGAAACTATCAGTGCCCCTCTTTTTTTACTGGGCTTTTTGGTGCCTATTCGCGAATCTGGATCAATGATTCCACAGTTGGTTATCGCTGGTTTTATCCGGAAAATGGAGATTAGGAAGTGGGTTTGGGTCTTAGGGAGTGTTCTCCAAGCTGCCTCAATGGCAGGCATGGGTTTTGTGGCATGGACTATGGAAGGGGCCGCAGGTGGATGGATGATAATCGCTTTGCTGATTATATTTAGTCTTTCACGCGGTTTAAGCTCAGTCGCCGCGAAAGACGTCCTAGGAAAAACTATTCCCAAAAGCCAACGTGGCAAAGTCACAGGCTGGTCTGCTAGCGCTGCGGGGTTAATCACCTTAGCTTATGGTATCGTGTTAGTATTTACGCCAACGGATAACTTTACTCCGGCGGTATACGGCCTCATGCTGGTGAGCGCTGCGCTTTTTTGGATAGCTGGTGCTTTTGTTTACGCAAAAATCAAAGAATTTCCGGGTGAAACATCCGGTGGCGCTAATGGTTTTCTTGAAGCTATAAAACGCGTCAATATTCTCAAGACAGACAAACCCTTCCGTAAATTTGTTATTACACGCTCTTTACTGCTGTGCTCTGCGTTAACAGCCCCTTATTACGTAGTTCTAGCACAAGATAAGCTTGGATCCCCTGCTTATCTGTTAGGCTTATTTGTGATTGCCGACGGCGCCGCCGGACTTATCTCAGGTCCTATTTGGGGAAAATTTGCTGATGTATCAAGCCGAAATGTCATGATAATTGCAGCTGCTCTCACGGCTATTTTAGGCATAAGCGTTTTCATGATTGATTCACTACAAAGTGAATGGTTATCACTCATTTGGGTCTTACCCTTGGTTTATTTTTTCTTGAGCATAGCGCATCAAGGTGTACGGGTTGGCCGCAAAACTTATGTCGTTGATCTAGCTGAAGGAAACAAACGTACAGATTATGTGTCCGTCAGTAATACGCTCATCGGAGTCATACTTTTATTAATGGGGCTTACCGGCACATTAGCGACCTTTTTAAGTATCAGCCAGATCATATTGGTACTTTCCATGCTAGGTGTAATTGGTGCTTGGATGGCGAAGACATTACCTGACGTAGAAAAATAAGCCATCAACTGACATTGTCGTTGTTTGGATGTGAAGGATGACAAATGCTCAGAAGTCTCTGCGTTAGTTTATTGGTTTTAGTAACTATTACTGGGTGTAGTAAGGTGAAATCGGTTGATGTTCTTAATTTTGTTCTCCCCTCCAATCATTACACGCGGGAGACGGTGCATTTTGCCAAAGACCCGCGATTAACAATGGATATCTACCAGCCGAGCACTGCGACCGAAAAACCCGTTGTCATTTTCATTTACGGTGGTGCTTGGAAAATGGGTGAAAGCTCAGAATATAAGTTTATTGCCCATGCTTTAACGGGCCTGGGTTACCCCGTCATCATTCCTAATTACCGACTGTACCCGTCGGTCACATTTCCAACATTCGTTAACGACGTTGCTCTAGCTATAGCTTATGCCGAAACACACGCTGCCCATTTATCTGTTGATATAAATAAACATGGCTATGTTCTTATGGGGCACTCCTCTGGTGCTCATACAGCGGCGTTACTAGCCACTCAAGAATCTTTCCTACACAACAATGGCGTGATGCATAAACCAATAGGTCTCATTGGCCTATCAGGCCCTTACGATCTACCTTTGGATGACCCAGAGGTAGAACCTGTTTTCGGCGGTGCTCCTGCCGAGAATGTAAACCCTCTACTTAACGTCAATCAACGGATGCCGCCAACACTGCTGCTTCACGGGGCTGATGATGACAGGGTTATTCCTAAACACAGTAAAGACTTCGCTGCGAAGATCGAGAAACAGTCTGTTGCGGTTACCTTGCGGATCTATTCGGGCGTCGATCATGTCAAGATAATAGCGAGTATAGCGGCGCCATTACGCTTTATGGGCGACAGCTACGACGACATAGCTCATTTTTTATCGAACTTAGAACGACATAACGACTCAGCATCAACGCCGACAACTCCTATGAGCAAAATCCAACGAACCGACCAAACTACATCTACGACTACGACTACGACTACGACTACGACTACGACAGCAACAATAATGGATACGCAATAGCGTAATAAGGACATCTATGAAGCAGCGACTCGTTGCCGTAATTTATAACCCTCATGCAGGGACTTTACTGCAGCATGCCGATAAGAGCTTTGAGGAGTTCATCTATCAACTCACTCAAAGTAATAACCTAGTAGATATTCATGCAATCCAATTTTCCGCCAGCAAACTGGCCGACATTCAGCAACAAGTTATTGAGCAGCAATACGATGAAGTGTGGGCGGCCGGTGGTGACGGTACTATTATATCCGTTGCCAAAATGCTTAAAGAAACCAATATACCCTTAGGGATAATTCCCGGCGGTACCATGAACCTACTAGCTCGTGATTTAGGTTTTTCGCTCGATTTAACACAAGCTGTATACCAGTTAATAGATTCCACACCAGGCTATATCGATGTAGCCCAACTCAATGATGAACCCTTTTTCTGTATTGCAAACATAGGTTTATCAACGCGACTTACCGAAACGCGCGAAGCCCTTCGCCAACAACCCGGGTGGATTAGATGGCCGCGTGTAGCCTTTGAAACTATAAAGAACATGTTTGTGTACCCGCCACTTAAAATACGAGTGGTGACACCTGATAGCGAAATTAACATTAGGACTCGTGCTCTTTCTGTCAGCAACAACCCGCTTGGAGAAAGTATTGGCCTAATACCTGAGCGCTACCACCTCAATAAAGGGTTGCTTGGTATATACATAACCCGAAGCCGATCGTTATGGACACTGCCAAAACTGGTCTTGAAGTTTATCAATGGGAGCTGGAAGCAAGACACCGACATCCTCGATATAGAAACCCCAAAAGCCGACATTTACATTGATACACACCGTACGATGAAGGTCATGATTGATGGAGAGCTGCATAAATTAGCTCCACCGTATCACTTTCATGTGCGGCCTAATGCACTCAACATCTTGAAACCGAATGTACCGCAGAAACGGGATCTATAATGTTTAATCTTGTCCATATTTCAGATTTACACTTTGGCCGTGAAGTCCCTAAAGTCATTAACGGCCTTAAAGACATTTTGGGAGAGATACAACCGGAACGAGTCATCATCAGTGGCGACCTTACCCAAAGAGCAAAGCACGAAGAGTTCTCAAATGCCGCACACTTTTTACAGTCTCTAAACATCCCTTTTTTTATTGTGCCGGGTAATCATGACCTTTCGGCTCACCGTTTAATAGAACGTTTTGCATACCCTTGGCGCAAATGGAAAAAGTACATATCTACTGAGCTAGAACCTCTGTATACGAACGATAAATACATGGTTATAGGGGCCAATACCGCCCGACGTATGGGCTGGTATCTAGATTGGTCACGCGGACGTATTAATCAATACCAAGTAAATAACACGATCTCTCACTTACAAAACGCAGACTCTACACAAGTGCGCTTCTTAGTCGCCCATCATCCATTCTGGTTACCCGCTGTTTACGAATTTAGACACCTTATTGGAGGGCGAGATAAAGCGCTATCTCAACTGAGCCAGCATGGATTGGATATCATCATGAGCGGCCACGTACATATGTCTTATGCGGAAGTCGTTGAAGGGGTGATTATCTCACATGCAGGCACAACACTGTCTGACCGCCTTATCCCTGAACAGCCTAACAGCTTTAACCGCATTACCGGTGATAGATCACACCTGATTATTGAGCTGTTTGAATGGAACGGAGAGCATTTTATCTCTCGTAAACAACAGCACTTCGAACGCACACCCTCTGGTTGGACACGAGAAAGAGTTGTCAAATAAACTGACGCATTAAGCCTACATTAATACTACAGATTGTTTTCATGCTCTATACTGTTTATTTCTAAAAACTAATAAAGATTTATACTTTTTTGCCGATGATCTAAGCAGGCTGTTTTGACTTGTAGTGGTATTAAAACAGTCGTTTAAATCAACAGGATAGATGATACGATAGACTCCTATTTTACTTCATTCCTGAAACGACAAATGTTTTTAAGTAGTATAGGGTAAATATGAAATTCGTTGAGAATCCAACGCAGTCTGCAGAATACCTCCGTCAAGCAATCCCATTGATGGTGAAGTACAACATACCGCCCAATCCACTCAACTATGCTCTGTGGTATACCTATGTTTCTAACCGTATACCTACGCTCAATTTCCAAATTGACCAAACCATAGAAACCTATGGTACTTGCCCTACTATGATGAGTGAACAGCTCTTTCGTCAGCATGTCATTAACGAAGAGATAGAGCATTCTGAAAAAGCTCAAGCTGAGTTTATTAGTATCGCTACTAAGCTAGGCTCAAAAGCCAATGCCGCCGCTCAAGAAACATCCGAATTCCGTACCATTTTAGAAGAGTCGCTCATCGCGCTTAACAACCCAGAAAACGCCAACTCTCTCGACAACATTATTAACAACTTGTCAGAGCACACCGAGTCCCTAAATAAGGGAACTATTCGTTTTCAAAAAGAGCTTGAAGCCTCCCAAGCCGAAATCCTCAAACTTAAAAAAGAGCTTCAAAAGTCTCGTCATGATGCCAGTATCGATCCGCTCACCGGGCTTTTCAATCGCCGAGTATTTGATACAGAGCTGTCACAAATCATTGGCGCCAGGGGTGATAAAAGTGCAACCTTGGTCATGATTGATGTAGACCATTTTAAACGCTTCAACGATGATTACGGCCACCTAATGGGCGACAAAGTTTTACAATACTTTGGCAAGCTTCTAAAAGAAGAATGCCCAGAACCTATGTTACCAGTGCGCTTTGGTGGGGAAGAATTTGCTATTCTAATGATTGGCAAAGATCAAGACCAAGCTATCTCTATCGCGGAAACTCTTCGTGAAAAAATTCAATCAATTCGTATTAAACAGAAAAAAACAGGCAAAGTAATCAGTTCAATCACTGCGTCATTTGGTGTTTGCATGAAGGAATCAAATGAAACCGCTCAGCAATTAATTGAGCGAGCTGACAAGGCACTTTATGCTGCCAAAGGCAATGGTCGAAATTGTGTGGTCACCGCTTAATACCACTCAAAAATTAACAACACATGACTGCCACGGACATTTAAATGTCCGCGACGCGATACAGTACTGAATCACGATAACCAGTAATAACAGGTATTAACCCCGACAGTTCTTTATCCAGAGATGCATCGCCTGTATCAACAATGAGTGGACGCCCTTCTAATTCCGCTATCTTTGTCTTTGTCGCTATAACAACCAGATTGGCGCGGCCCACACTCTTAATTAATTCGGGCGAAAGTTGCTGGTTCCCTCGCCCCAATATATGTCCTTGGCCACCAATAACGGTAATAACAATTTTACAAGCATGTTCCTTGGTAAGCTCGTTTAGTTGAAGCGCCGTGCAATCGCTGGCTATTAACTCACCATTTTCCACAACATCTACACCTAATAAAGTGTTTTCCAACCCAAGCTCATCCATCACAGCCTTGACTGTAGTGCCAGAGCCCATAATGTAACGAGTATCTGGCTCCATTGATTCCACTAAATAGGCAGCGATATCGTCCAGCGACAATGCTTCAGACTCCTTGCCTCCATTTTTAACATGTTGCAAATAGCGATGCTCTTGCGGAACAGACAGCTCACCATAATAGCGCGCGCGTACACGTCCCGCCCGAAACTCAACCTCATCAATATCTCGCACTTCTTGAGGGGCGAGTGTCACTAGCTCGCCGCGCACTAGCATAGCGACAATCTCTCCTGCCGCTTTAGGTGTGACAGCATAAACACCCGAATGGATTTTTACGCCAGCAGGGATTCCCAGCACGGCCGAGCCTTCTGAGGCAGCTCGGCAAACATTGCGTGCGGTCCCATCACCACCAGCAAACAAAATAAGGTCCACTCCTGCTTCTGTCAGGTCTTTGACTGCTTGTTCCGTATCGTCTGGCGTAGACTCTCCACTATTGATGCTACCTAAAACCTGTGGGGCAAAGCCTGCTTGCTCAGCCGCCCACTCCCCCATTTCGCATGGATATGTAATCACATCAATTGGCAGCCCCTTAAGGACAGCTAATGCGGTAGCGACCCGGTCTTGTGCTTTAGGTTCTGCCCCCAAATGAACAGCAATTTTAGCGGTCGCGGCACCATCACTGCCTTTTAATGCGACACTCCCGCCTAAACCAGCAACAGGGTTAATGATCAAGCCTAACGTAAATTTTGGAGTTTTAGGGGTGCTCATGAAGATAACCTAATTCAGACAAATAACATTGATAAACAAACGCTGTCATAATCAAAGCAGAGTCTTCTTCCATGTGGTCAAACTTTACCCCATGCAAGAAAACGCCTAGCTCAACTTCTTCTACATTTTGCAACTGTACTGCGAGTAACAGCACTTGGTCCAACCCGTTTAGGTCAAAGCGCATCGTCACAAATAGCTCATCACCGACTTGGCCCAAAGGCACTGGCGATTCTAACCCCATTCCTTCAAGCGAAATGTCACGTGTATGAACAATGCGAGGCAAACCTAAATGGATACCTTGTTGCTCATCTTGATGATCAACCGACACGGCCATATTGACCGGTATGCGCGGATGGTAACGAACCGTATGATGATTAACCACACTAGGATATTCTAAATGCCAATGTGGGTAAGGATGTGCAAATGACTTTATAAGTCGACAACTAAACGCACACATCCGGTTACCCGCCATCATTTTCACCGTAAGACGCTGACCTTCAAGGTTAAGCGAGGCTGCAGCTTTGGGCATAGTACATATCACGCTCGCGTCCGACTTTACACCGATGTAATTAACCGTAAAGCTTTTGCGGGGGCTCTGGAAGCTCAGAGTCATTTTCACACCCGGATCGGGGTTTAATTCGGTAAATGATAGTGCTGTTTGACTACTGGATAACTGACGTATCATAGTTTTTATTTGGCCTTACTCTGACGGTACATGCGTGCTAACGGGCGAAAGATTAAAACCGAATGCAGACAGCAACTGACGCTTGTAAGGATCAACCACCCCATTCACTGTTAACGTGGAAAACTCACGACGCACTGGATAATTTTTTCGCAGTAGATCAAAACTAGCGGCTTGATTAACCGCTGACAAGCTCCGTCGAAAACGCCTGTCATCACTGACTACTGAGTAAACAACGGATATGACATCCAACACACTAGCAGACTCCGTAACGGTAACCGAAGAAATGGGGGCTAGGGGCAGAAGCTCACGTAATGGTGGTGGAGCCGCTATACCCAGGAGTTCAGAAAGTCGCTCACGTAACATATAAGTACCTCGCAACTTTCCATCTAAGCTGTATCCGGCAATATGAGGAGAACCCAAGGCTACTTTATCCGCTAAGTCTTTATCTACGCTAGGTTCGTGCTCCCACACATCCAGCGCAACAATTAAGTCGTTACGTTGATCCATGACGCGAGATAGTGCCTGGTTATCAACAACAGGCCCACGGCCGGCGTTAATGAGTACAGCTCCCGGCTTTAACAGTCTAAGTTCCGCTTCACCTAACATGTGATAAGTTGCAAAGCTTCCGACCGTCGTTAATGGGGTGTGCATGCAAACAACATCACTGTTAGACAGTAACGTATCTAAACGTGTAAAGCCTTCCTCCCCTTCTGCTAGCGCTCTTGGCGGATCACAGACAAGTGTATTTATACCGGCGAGGCTCAATCTTTTCTGTAAACGACCACCAACATTACCGGCACCAATAATGCCTACCGTTAGCCCTCGCAACGGGAAATCCTCTGGTAATAAGTTATGAATGGCGGCCAGCACGTAATCAACAACCGCTTCAGCGTTACACCCTGGTGCATTGAAGAAAGGGATACCTCTATCCAACAAATACGCTTGATCAAGGTGGTCCATTCCAATGGTTGCAGTTCCTACCATCTTCAAGTGTTTAGCACGCGATAGCAGTGCCTCATTGACTTGAGTTACTGATCGAACCAACAACACATCAGCTGTTTCAACATCTTTGGCAGACATGGTACGACCGGCTACCCTTGTCACAGAAAAGCCATTGAACATCGTATCCAATGCTGGCATGTTTTCATCTGCCACTATTTTTAATGGGTTATTCAATTACTATCTCTCCGGTCTTTACAAATGCGCAGCTTTAAGGCTCAATGGCGCGCCATTATAGTGTGCATTGGCACAACGTTGAACGGTAATCCTTTGTGTTAATTTATTGGCGTAAAAATCAGGAATATCTCGTTATTCGCCTTTATCAAGATCTGGTGGGTGACTGGGTAGTCTCTCAAACAAGAGGCATAGTGCAGTCTACACATAAAGAAGTCTGCACTCACACCGTCATGAATGACTACATGCTGGCACGGAGCCTAGTTAAATCACTCAATAAAGAGATGCGTGCCCAAGGCTATAAAAAAACGATCAGCTCTGAAGAGCAACTCGGCTTTCGTTTTGAATAGGAAGCTGTACTAACGCAGCGCCTGCTGATAGCGCTTATGCAGTATTCCCACCCGTTTTACGTACGCTTTAGTCTCGGCATAAGGCGGTACGCCATTGTATTTTTTAACAGCTCCCGGTCCAGCGTTATAGGCAGCGGAGGCTCGTTTAATATCACCCGCATATAGCGCTAGCAATTCGGCTAGGTATTTCGCACCACCCATAATATTTTCTGATGCATCAAAAGGGTTCCCAACCCCTAAATAACGGGCCGTCGCAGGCATAAGCTGCATAAGCCCTTGTGCGCCTTGATGCGATTTAGCTGTCACTTTGAACGAGGACTCAGCATGGATAATGGCCCGTATCAAAGCAGGGTCAACATTATAGGTTTTAGCCGCCGCCGCAACGGATGATGAATAGGCTTTCGTATTAATGGGCGTGTTATACCAGTCCACTGTAGACGAAGGGTTACAGGCATAACATTCATATCGGATAGTTTCGTACTGAATACCTTTTTTCGGCTTTACGTTGGTAATAGTAAGAACACCATTGTCTTGCCGATACTTGTAAATAGATTCAGCCTTTGAAGCATTGGTTTTAATAGGTGTTTTTCGTTGGTTAGTTGGGACGTTAGTGTACTCGACAACCCCATCAGCACGCACAATTTTACGTATCTCACCTGCGCTAGCCCAATTGCCCGCCGCCATTAAGTGCAATCCTATGACCCCAAACACAAAGGGCGCGGTCAGAATGCTTAGGTTATCCCCAACGCTCCACTTCATCCTTCTTCTAAAGCCCCCATACATTCAATCATTTACACGACAACCATTATAACCAATTATATCGGCCATATATTAATAAATTAGAGCCATTCCCCTTGTAATCCCCATTACGTCTAGCGAAAATGCGCGGCATCATTTACGCTAATAAAAAAATCGACTCCCCTATTTCATGCGTTACCTTGTATAAGGGAGCTTAAGGAGATCATCATGTTCGAAGCCTTGCGTGCACTGCCGGCTGACCCCATTTTAAAACTCATGGTTCAGTGTAGAAACGATCCAAACCCACTTAAAGTAGATTTGGGTGTGGGCGTCTACAAGAATGAGCAGGGGCACACACCTATTATGGCAGCGGTAAGAGAAGCCGAACAAAAAATGCTCTCATCACAAACCAGTAAGGTTTACATAGGGCCGGCCGGATCCGAACTATTTAACCACCATATTGCTGGCTTACTGTTAGGTTACGACCACCCTACCATTAAAGATAACCGCTTAGTTTCAGCTCAAACACCCGGTGGCTGTGGTGCTTTACGTGTAGCCGCGGAATTAATTAACCGCAGCGCTCCTTCAGCTACCATGTGGGTAAGTGACCCTACTTGGGCCAACCACGTTCCGACCTTTAGCGCTGCAGGCCTCACCACAGCAACCTACCCTTACTATGACA
The DNA here is from genome assembly GCF_001922575.1 of Neptunomonas phycophila. NCBI lineage: Bacteria > Pseudomonadati > Pseudomonadota > Gammaproteobacteria > Oceanospirillales > Oceanospirillaceae > Neptunomonas > Neptunomonas phycophila. The sequence continues at coordinate 1,730,780 of NZ_MRCI01000001.1, forward strand.
ATGCAGCTAAAGAAATACGCTTTGATAGTATGCTAGCAACGTTAGAAGAAGCTAAAGAAGGAGACATTGTTCTATTACATGGTTGCTGTCACAACCCATGCGGCGCTGACCTAAACCAACAACAATGGCAAACAATAGCCGATCTTCTGCTACGTAAAAACCTGATTCCTTTCATTGACATCGCTTATCAAGGGTTAGGCGACGGCTTAGATGAAGACGCCTACGGTCTGCGCTTATTGGCTAACCAGTTGCCCGAAATGATTATCGCATCGTCGTGTTCTAAAAACTTTGGTTTGTATCGCGAGCGCACGGGTGCAGTTATGGTGATTTCAGCATCAGCTGACGCCTCAAAAGTTACCGCAAGCAACCTCATGAACGTTATTCGCAGTAACTACTCCATGCCACCAGCCCATGGCGCATCGATTGTAGAAACCATTTTAGACGACTCTTCGCTGACACAGATGTGGAAGCAAGAACTCAACGACGTCTGTGTTCGAATCAACGATATGCGTGCTCGGCTAAGCCAACAAATAGCAGCAACTGGCTGTCAAACTGACTTCAGCTTTATTCCAAAGCAAAAAGGCATGTTCTCATTTTTGGGCGTTACACCAGAGCAAGTACATCAGTTAAGGGACGATTATTCGATCTATATGGTAGATTCTAGCCGTATCAGTATTGCCGGTTTAAACCCGCACAATATTGATTATGTCGCAGAAGCCATTAGTTCAGTCGTTAAGCCTTAGTTATATTCCAACACCTGACAGTATGAGTGAACTCTATTAATTATCGCTTTCTAAAAGAAGGCGATAATTAAAGTGTATTTTTTTAGATACAAATAAGAAGACGCCGTCCTATTAAAACGCGAAAACTGTCACCATTTAAAATCAAATATTTACAATTGTTCATAATTGATTAAAAAAACAATTTTTAATGAACCCCGAATTAAAATTGTGTACTAATATAATATCGATTCATTACGATCAACGTAGTTAGGATTAAGTTTGCACAGGAGGTGCGGCATGTCCCCAAACTATATTTTAAAGAAGGTTGAAGCTTACGAGTCGTGGGCTCTGCCTGAATTCCATACCACCTCTGATATGCAGAGATGGCAATGGCTAGACCGAAAGCTAAACCAAGCATGTTGTATTCGATTGCGGATTACTTTAAAAAAACTTAAAGAATCAGCATAAAAAAGCGGGCCTAAAGCCCGCTTTTTTGTACACCACTTTTTACATTACTGGCTTAACTCAAGCAGCAATTTATTTAACCGAGCCACGTAAGAAGCTGGATCATCTAACTGACCGCCCGCCGCTAAATCAGCCTGATCAAAAATAACCAGAGCCAACTCACCAAAACGATCTTCGTCTACTTCTTGGTCCAATTTCTGAATTAATGGATGCTCAACATTAATTTCGAATACAGGTTTAGTATCTGGCAACTCTTGCCCTGCCGCCTGCATGATTTGGCGCATTTGCGCACCCATATCGTAGGCGTTAAGCACTAGGCAGGCAGGAGATTCGGTCAGGCGCGTAGTGACACGAACGTCAGATACTTTTTCGGTTAAGCGCTCTTTTAAGCGCTCAATTAAGCCTTCACTCTTCTTAGCCGCCTCTTCTTGAGCTTTTTTGTCTTCTTCACTAGCGGCATCGTCTAACTCTAACTCGCCTTTAGCAACGTCTTGGAAGGATGTACCTTCAAAATCGAAGATATGGCTCATCATCCATTCGTCGATACGCTCAGTTAGTAGAAGAACCTCAATACCTTTCTTACGGAAAATCTCAAGATGCGGGCTATTTTTAGCCGTGTTGTAGTTCTCAGCCGTTACATAGTAGATCTTCTTCTGACCTTCTTGCATACGGCCCACATAGTCTTCTAGTGAAACAGTAGGCTCTTTGCCTTCACTTTGTGTTGAAGCGAAGCGCAGAAGCTTAAGAATTTTCTCACGGTTTGTATAATCTTCAGCTGGGCCTTCTTTAAGCACACCGCCAAACTGCGACCAAAACTCAGCGTATTTTTCTGGCTCATTTTTACCCATTTTAGCCAGCATATCTAAAACGCGCTTAGTTAATGCCGTACGCAATTTATCGACATTAGGATCTTTTTGTAATATTTCACGCGATACGTTTAGGGAAAGGTTATTAGTATCAACAACACCCTTTATAAAACGCAAATATAACGGTAAGAATTGATCAGCCTGATCCATAATAAATACACGCTGAACATATAATTTCAAACCGCGTGGCGCTTCACGGTTCCACAGGTCGTAAGGCGCATGTTCAGGCACATACAACAAGCTTGTATATTCAAGATTACCCTCAACGCGGTTGTGTGCCCACGTTAGAGGCGTGTTGTAATCATGAGAGATGTGCTTATAAAATTCAGCATACTCTTCGTCTGTTACATCTGCTTTATTGCGAGTCCACAGCGCTGTTGCACTGTTAACTGTTTCGTCTTCTGGCTCTGCTACGGCTTTTTCTTCGCCGTCTTGCTCTTCACCTAAAGGCGCTTCTTTTTGCATTACAACAGGTAGAGCAATATGGTCTGAGTATTTGCGCACTAAGTTGCGTAAACGAGCACCATTGGCAAACTCTTCTTCACCTTCTTTTAGGTGTAAAACAATTTTTGTACCACGGCTTGGCTTATCGATACTTTCGATTGTGAACTCGCCTTCACCCTCAGAACTCCAATGCACACCTTCCGTGCTTGGCTGACCTGCACGACGTGTGAAAACATCTACTTTTTTAGCCACAATAAAAGCTGAGTAAAAGCCAACACCAAACTGACCAATCAATTGGCTATCTTTAGCCTGATCACCACTTAATTGGTTTAAGAAATTCGCTGTACCTGAGTTGGCAATCGTACCTAAATGCTCAATCACGTTATCACGTGACATACCAATACCGTTGTCTTCGATAGTGACGGTTTTAGCCGCTTCATCAAAGCTGACATGTATTTTTAGATCGCCATCATTTTCGTAAAGGTCGCCATTGGATAGCGCTTCATAACGAAGCTTTTCTGAAGCGTCCGATGCGTTCGAGATTAACTCGCGCAAAAAGATCTCTTTATTGGAATATAAAGAGTGGATCATAAGATTTAATAGTTGTTTGACTTCTGTTTGAAAGCCACGTGTTTCTTTCTGCGTTTCAGTGCTCATAATTTCCGTACCCTATCTCTTTCCGGAATGTTAATGACTTACACCGAAGATGGGGACATACGAACAAACTTCAAGGGCTATCGGAAATTAACCTGCAGAAAACCGTAAAAAATTACTTAGTGTCAGGCTCCACTGACATCATCAATGTTTTAAGAGTGGACGATTTGAACTCACGTCGATACAAGATATAGACAATTAAAGTGGACAGCCCCATAAACAAAATAGGGTTAATAAACCAGCCTAGCATCGCTTGGCTGAAGTAATAAGTCCGCAAACCATTGTTAAAATTATTAGCGGCTAAAGATGTCATTTTTGCTATGCGGGCAGCATTGGCTTGGCAGACTTGGGCAGAGACGCCATCCGCAGGACGCGGAACACCACCGATCATCACCGTGACGAAGCCGTACTGACGTAGGCTCCAGGTAAACTTAAAAAAGGCATAAACAAATAAAACAATCATCATGACTATTTTGATCTCCCACTCTTCCCGGGTTGCCTGAACAGCAAAGGGAATATCGGCAATCACATCAATAGCCTTATCAGTCGAGCCTAAAACCGTCATTAAGCCAGCTAAGATCAGCATGGTAGTCGACGCAAAAAACGAAACACTGCGCTCTAAGTTGGCAATACCCGCATTATCGGCGATACGGTTTTCGCGTTCATGTAGCTTCACCATCCATTCGTGACGATACATGTGAAGCACACTGGACAAGCACGGCGTGGTATACATCGCTTTTTTCGCATAAATCATGTAGCCGCGAAAACATAGAAAAAACCACAATAGCGCAACAAGATTCATAGCATTTTGTTGAAAAAAAACATTCACCAGCGACATGGCGTCATCCATATAAAGTCTAATATTGGCTATTGTAGAGCAAGCTTGTAGATTCTCAATGTATCTATCTGATATTAGAATATATTTATCGCTAACTAATACTTCCTGATGCTTCTTTAGAGGCCGATGGCATTAGGGGCAGCGTATGAATCACAGCGAGCAACAAATAAAGCAACAAAGCTAACTGTGGTACTTCAAAAGCACTCGCGACCATACCCACACCTAGATATCCGGACAACGCCCCCAGCATAATCACTGCATGTCGATTATGGTTCAGTAACTGTTTTAATAAGACCCATAAGCTAAACGCAATAAAAGCGGCAAAGGATAATACCCCAGCAATTCCCTGATCATGATAGATATTGACGATAAGGTTTTTAGCATGCCAATCTAAATGGTTATCACTGGTAATGAACCAAAAATCGTTGCCCGCCGAAAAGTTACCATTTTTCAGCAACGAACGACCCGACATGTCTAAAAGTTCAAGATCATCGAGCAGCATTCGAGTTTGCCCTGCCACTGATATACCTAACGTTTTAGGGCGCATACTTACAGCGCTGTCGCGTAAAGGGACGGCTGGAAAGGCATCAATTAACACGGAGTAAGTCGCGCTCTTCCACTCATTACTAGGGGGCAGTTCGGTAGCTGTTTCTTGGCACCTAAATGAGTCATCTATCCACTTCTCGCACAGTGAGAAACGTAACAAAGCACGAGCTTCTGGGCTGCGGTACCGAAAATGATACTCGTAACGCTTACCCTGCTCTACCGATACATATTGATTGGTAAACAATGAACGACCTGCACTCAAAGCCAAGAATGTATTATCTTCATTCGTTATCAGGTCATGCATCGCATTGGGCATGTCTGTATTAATATTATCTAGCATAATAGAACGCGGTAACGTCCCAGGTCCGTTTCCAAAGGCATACGACATAGCCGAACCATTAACTAGATTCGCAACTCTAGCCCATTGATTAACACGTGTGTCCTTATCTTGAGTGGCTATCGACAGTCTTTGAGTCAAAAACGAATCAAAAACAAACGGGATGGCCACCCAACTAGCGGCCAAGCTAAATACCAATACAGATATGCCTGCCACCCAGCGAACAGAAACATGCTTCCTCACCGCCAACATGTAGCTAGCTAACATTACACAGCCAACTAGGCTAGCAACCAAATAAGGCCCACGGGAATAGGTCACAAACACACCATACAAGGCCACCAATAACACACATAAGGCCAGCAAGCGCATTCTATGACCGGCACGGGTTATAAATGGATATAAAAGGAACGGAATGGTAGTGATTAAAAAAATATCGATATGGCCGCCACCCGTATGCATGGTAACAAAGCTCCCACGCACACGATGCATCACTGTTTCAAAATCAAATAATCCCGTAAATAAATAACGCTCAGCTATTACCGCTAACAACAAACCAGCAAGACCAAGTAGCACGCCTTGTGTGAAGCGCAAAAAACTCTTTTGATTATGTTTAAAAAAGAACGCAATCACAGGTAACAACAGCACAAACCATATCCATGCTTTACTCAAACGAACTGCATTAACCGGACTGTAAAAAGAAGTAGTCGCGTTATTATCCCATAGAGTGTGCCCCCAGAGAGCATGAACCACACTAACCACATAAACGAGACTCGTAATAATAACCAGCAACCATAATGGTCTATTTTTACGCACAATATTTACATCATAGTGACCTGCTAAGTATTGACTACCGAGGGTTAGCAAAATAATAAAGTCTAGCTCAGTCAAAAAGAACCGGCCCGACATAGGGTACCAATCCAACAAGGGGATCCCCGCCGGAATAACCACCAAAGCCATCATCGGAGAGCGCTGTAAAACCGCGATATATGCCAACCCAAAGAGGCATAATAAAACAGGTGATATGGGATAATTGATACAGTAAATACCTGCAGCTCCCCACGCCACCATAGCAAAGCTAATTCGCCCTAAACTCGCCTGACTAAAATTAGGAATGTAAGCACGCCACCCAGAAATCACCGAGTTGTTGGCAAAGTGATAGGGATCTTCATGGGTAGATGACGTCTCTCTCGTTAAAGTACGCCCTGTAAACTGGAACACTTTAGAATCTACACGGTAAACACTGCGATACATGAGCTCCAAAAAGCCATATATAAAGGGAATTGCCATTGCGATAATTAAAATGTTTGTTAAGTCAGGTCGCAAACTCGCCCAAAGTAAACCACCGACTTCAACCCCTAACGCTAACAATGCCCCCAACCACATACGTTTTGGAAGACGTTTCCATTGCCGGGTAGGGATTAACAGATGGTTCGCTATTGCCGTTTTATCAATACTCCACCAAAACAAAGTCAATGGACTAATCAGGGCAACTTGCAGCAATGCACTTTTAAACGCAGCCATCTCAGTTGTGAAATAGTGATAATAGAAAGGAATAAAGGACATTTCGGACATAATGTGAGCGATAGCAGGCAAATCAAACGCAGGCATTAATGACCAGCCCTTTATAAAAAGAGCCAATGCCATATAAGCAGGCCATACAAAGGGAAAGCGATCACGATAAATACGAAGACAATCTAAAAATGTTTGATGCGTCAGCAAGCCAGCTAGATGCAAACCGACATAAACACCACCCGTTTTAACTAACGCGGACGTTAACGTACTGTTCCCTGAATACTCAAAAAACTGTAACACTTCAATAAAAGCAAAGAGCAAAAAGGCCAATAAAACAATTTGGCCGCGAGCAAAACGCTTAGCAATATTTGTATGGTAAGTAACAAAACCCAACGCAGTTGCGATTGAAAACTCAAGGCACCCGATCAACACCTCACGAGCCGACATACCAAAAGAATCGCCACTGCTGAATGTCCCCAACAGCGGCATCCCCCTTTGTTGGATAGCCTGTTTAATTTCGCCAGCAGAGATGAAGAAGTCAAACGGTAACAAAGAGTAGCCCAATACCGCTAAGGCAAAAAACAGTAACAAGCTATCACATGATATGCGCCCTTTGAGCAATAAACGTTGGATACCCTGACTCAGCCAACTGCCCCAAAAAGCCCAAACGAGCGCCCCAGTAATGATACCTACAGACTCAGAAATAATGTCGTTTTTAGATACGGTTCGCGGGGCAACATAAACCTGAATAAATTCAACAAGCACACTCAATGCCACCATGGCTGCTAATGCAATAATAACTTGAGCCCGTTTAAACCTAAAACGTCCGTCCGGTGCTAATACAGCCATCCAAAATAGACTAACCGGGATATATATGATGGCGTTAGCTAATAAATCCGCACGCGAGGAGGCGCCTAACTGTAGGTATCGAATATCAGAAAAAAGCGCTAAGGCTTCTGCAAATGAGTGTGGACGAAGAACAAAAGGAACTAAGCTGCCGTAAACAACAAATAAGGTTGATGCCAACGCAAAAACCAAAAATAACGGACGTAACTTAACGGGTATATCCCTCATGGGAGCCATCCAAAATCCTTTTAATCGTAAACCCTTTCATCGCTAGTTATACAGCGCTTAATCCTAAGCGTAAATCCTAACATGATTTATCTAAGCCCGAATGACTCACTTATTTTATTAAAGGCTTTAATTCATCTTGAATTATTAATGATAATTATTATCATTAGGCTTAATCTTATCATAACAGCAGTGAAACAGGCGGCTAAATGTCTACCCTCCATTTGAAAAACTTAGCGGCCATGTATCAGCAGCATCAGCCGTGGTTGCTAAACTTGTTTCGGTTTAAGTTGGGTAATTGCGACGACGCCGCCGATTTAGCGCAGGATGCTTTTCTGCGGTTGCTCAAACGTCCCATCAACTTTGACAGTTACACAGCAGCTCAGTCTTATTTAAGCAAAATGGCTAACGGGATGTGTATTGATTACTGGCGTCATGAACAAATCAAACAAGTATGGTTAGAGACGTTAGCTGCTCGCCCTCACGCTACCGTCCATTCCCCTGAGCAACAAGCTGTACTGTTAGAGCTGATGATAGACGTCGATTGTATGCTGCGAGAGCTTTCAAGCAATGCTCGTACAGCATTCTTGTTATCCCAGCTCGACGGTCTTACCTATGCAGAAATTGCAGCCGTAATACATGTTTCTGAACGCATGGTAAAAAAGTATATGGCAGAGGCCATGCTAAAGTGCCTTATATTTAAAGCTCAGCTCGATACGGCTACCACCGAACCATGAAGCCACCCGAATCTTACAAGATCCTCAATGAAGCCGCCGTCTGGTACAGCATACTTAACTCAGACAACACGACAACACACGATCAGGAACAGTGGGCACAATGGCTCAATCAAGACCCAGACAACCGAGCAGCTTGGCAACAAGTTGAGTCGATCACTGACAGCCTATCGTCGTTGCGCAGTTTCGATACGCCAAACGAACTCGGCATCTCTCAACAACTGATAAACGCCAACCATTTCGATATCCCAGCTAATAAAACAAAAACCACTCGCCGGAGTATTGTAAAGGGGTTAGCGTCACTTCCCTTTATTGCTGGCGCATGGCAAGCACATGAAATGGGGCTTATCAACGAATGGACTCTGCCCTATCGCAGCGATTTCAGTAACAGCCAACGCAAAGCAATTAACTATCAAATGGCAGACGGAACACGAATAACACTAGCCATTAATAGCGGAATAAAATGGTCACACTCCCCTAGTGAAAGCCATATCACGCTGCTTGCTGGAGACTTAGCCATTCAACAGGCAGCCTCAAGTGTCCCTGCAACAATTATGATGAAGAACCACGCTATTAAATTACAGCATACACACCTCGTGATTCGCCAATCACCAGATATTCAAGTTCAAGACAGCACTACCAGCGTGGCTGTTATTAACGGCAGCGCCGATATTTGCCGGCACAATGATAAGGCTAGTTTAGTGCTAGACGCTGGACAAAAAGTGCTCTGTTCGAGAACCGCATTTAGCTCGATCCAGGAAGTATCGCCGATAGATTTAGCGTGGACTAACAACATTCTACAAGCAAACAACATGACGCTAGAGCATTGGGCATCCGTGATTAACCAACACCACTCAAGCTACGTAAACTGTCACCCCTCTATAAAACAACTGTTAGTGATGGGCAGCTTCCCGCTTGATAACACTCCACTGGCATTGAGCATGCTACAAAACGTTCTACCCGTTCAAATAAGACACCTAACCCCTTTGTGGACCCTCATAGAGCCTGTCGCCTAAAAACATGTATAGCAGGGTTCCCTTTTTCTCATTTGGTTCGATTTATAAATAACACAAGCAGTTAGGTATGAGCTGTTTTGCTGTTTACACACCCCTAAACATATTATTTGAATCCCAAATGAGCGCTATTGACTATGACTTTCGATGTTAAAAAACAACTCTCTCGTAAGAAGAAACTACCGGCTCAATGCTTAGCGGTAGGCTTATCTATTACCGCGATATCCATCAGTAGCTTGCCCATATCAACCAATGTACACGCTGCGCAGCCCAACGCTTATGAGTTAAACATAAAGCAAGGTGATTTAGCGTCACAATTAAATCATTTAGCGGCTGCAACACACATCTATCTAGCCGCTGATGGCTCATTACTTCGCGGCAAGCAAGGGAAGCCAATCCAAGGCGTATATACACCTCAAGCGGCTCTTGATGCACTATTGCATGATTCTGGACTAGCGGCTATTCGAAACGCAGACGGCTGTTACACGCTGATGAAAGAGCAAGTATTAATTCCATCTTCGGCAACCACTTGGCAGATGGATAACATTACTGTAACCGGCGAAAAAGTTAATCGCTCCTTAAGTGAAACCGTATCATCTGTCTCCGTAATAACGGGCGACCAGCTTCAAGAAAACCATTACAAAGAAGTAAATGAAGTGATTGAACGTGTGCCTAACGTAATTCAACATCCGTTTGGTGTACCTAATATCCGAGGTGTTGATGGTGCGGGGGCTGCACAGGGCGTATTTAGCTTTATATCAGGAGGCAGACCGCGCGTAAGCACATCAGTTGATGGCTTATCCGAATCATGGACTGGCGTTCGCTATATCAACACAGGCTTGTGGGATACGAAACAAGTCGAAGTCTTACGTGGGCCACAATCCACTACGCAAGGCCGTAACACCCTAGGCGGTGCCATAGTTGTCACGACTAATGATCCTGATTATGAGTGGCAAGGCAAAGTACGCACAGGCTATGAAAACCAAGATGGAAAATACCAAATTGCAGCCGTTATTTCAGGCCCATTAATTGAAGATGAGCTAGCTGTTCGTATTGCTGCTGAACGCTTATCAGGTGACAGCTTCATCAACTACCACTTATCAGAAAGTGAATGGCCTAAAGACCCAAATGAATCAACCTCTCAGAGCATCCGCGCCAAACTGTTATGGGAACCTTTAGCCATCCCCGAGCTATCCGCAAAACTGACACTAACCCAACGAAATGCTGATGGTGAATATTTAAACTACATCAACGGTCCTGATTTCAGTGACTATAACTTTGATGGCGACAATAACAACACACGCCTTCAAAACTCCGAAGAAACAGGGCTAAGTTTAGATATTCAATATCTACTGAATGATGATTTGACAGCTCATCTTTTACTCGGTCACCAACGCTACCAATCAGAGTTTACTCAATACCCAAGCTTGTTTTACATGGATTTAGAAGAAAACAGCACCACTTTTGAATCACGCCTTACCTACGAGCCTGCTGAGGGCTTACTCTCGGGTGTAGTTGGGCTTTACTACTATACAAAAAATGAAGACATTCTAATCTACGATGGCGGTTTCGACGGAACCGATAAGATAACGACCGTTGCACTTTTTGGTGAAACCACGCTGAGTCTCAGTGATAAATTAGACCTCATTGCCGGCGGGCGTCTAGAACGTGAGCATCAAACCAGGGACATAGTGGCTTGGCCTGGTACCGCATGGCAAGGCGAGGTAGATTTAGACCATGCAAAAAATATCTTCTTACCTAAAATTGGTCTCGCTTACCACCTATCAGCTAACTCGACCTTGAGCCTAACGGCGCGTCGCGGATACAACGCCGGTGGCGGAGCATTAGACTGGGATGATAGTGAGTTTTATACGTTTGATGAAGAACGGGTAACAACCTACGAAGCTGGCATACGCTCAGCTTTACTGGATAACCGACTCAACCTCAGTGCCAGCGTATTTTATAATCAATTCGACGGTTACCTCGCTTACGTTGCTCCACGTTTTACTAATTTATCCAAAGCAGAAAGTTATGGCCTTGAATTGGAAGCTAATGCGCAACCTACTCCAAGTTTGCGTGTATTTGGCTCCTTGGGCTGGCTAAATAGCAAGATCACTGACACCAAGTCTGGATATGAAAGCCTCCAAGGTAACGAATTTGGGTATGCACCCAACCTAACTGCCAATTTGGGTTTTGATCATGATATACACGCTAAGTGGTCGTGGGGTGCCAACGCGCACTTTGTAGATGGGTATTATTCAGATGCATCAAATACAGAAGAAACAGAAGTTGATGGCTACACAACCGTAAACCTCCACACAGCTTACAAGATCAACCCTGATCTGACGCTCAGTGGCTATGTAAACAACTTAACCAATGAAGAGGTTATATACCGTGTAACTACCAACGGCCAAGCCAACATAGGAGCTCCACGCACACTCGGCGTCACGCTTGATTATCAATTTTAACGCTTAATCAGGGCACAACCGTGCCCTAATCATTAATAATCCGAGCCAAACCTATGTCAATAAAACACGCTAGCTTAACAGGCGCTCTTCTCACGTGCCTGTTTACATCAACCGCTTGGTCTAGCGACTCACAAGGCCCATTACATATTGAAAAATCAATCAACGACACAGCTCCGGCAACGATTTCAATCGTGCTGCACAAAGATGAATACATAACAGGAAAATTTAAGACTACACATGAGAAGTCATCGCTAAGTCTTTGGAAAGATGAAAAAAAATTAAAGCTTCTATCAATGAACGGCCTTGAACGTTTTAGCTTTGTGAGCCATGAGCAAGGGAAGTATACATTTACAGTCACTGCATCTGATGATGACAAATTTACACTGACCATAGCAAAGCCAGAAAGCGCTTACCAAACCACGCAAATCCAAATAGCAAGCCAAGCAGAACCTTCCAGCCCATTAGTAAAAACGGCGCTGCAAACATACCAAAACACACAATCCACTCTGTCATTTTGGCAAACACTGTCCCGACAAGGCACCCCTCTAATCGAGCCTATAGATGACAACCAATCTTTAGTAACCTTTCTTTGGAAAGGAGCACAACGTAACGTGCGCATTTTAGGAGCGCCCTCATCTGACCACGATCCACTCTACCGTTTGGGCAATTCAGACATCTGGTTTCGTAGTTATGTGCTGCCAAACGATACCCGTCTATCCTATCAAATGGCCCCTGATGTACCTGAGCTACCCAAGCAACATCCAGAACACCGTGTTTCAATATTAAGCACGGCCCAAAAAGACCCGCTCAACCCCCACATTATGGAGATTTATGACTCAAACAAACCATCTGATCAATTTTCTCAACTGTCCACATTGTCACTACCGCAAGCGAAACAGTCGTCTTGGTTAACGGAACAAAGTGCAGCTAAAGGACAATTAACGCACACAACCTTCTACAGTGAGCTTCTTGATAACACACGCAAGATAACAATCTACCAACCTGCAGGGCTTGACGAGCTAACTAGAAACAACGCACAGATCACTTTTCCCTTAGCGATTTTTTTTGATGGCCAAGCCTATCAACACAAAATTCCAACACCGCTAATTCTGGACAACCTAATCAATGCCAAACAAATCCCTCCCACTCTTGCGGTATTTATTGACAACCCAAGCCGTGAAACCCGGTCAAGCGAGCTTCCTTGCAACCCTATCTTTGCAAAAGCATTAGCCAAAGAGTTGTTACCATGGATAACACAGCAAACCAAGTATAGCTTTGTTCCTGAGACCACACTGTTATCAGGGTCCAGTTATGGAGGTTTAGCTTCTGCCTGCACTGCTTTTGCATATCCTGATAACTTTGGTCTTGTCCTAAGCCAATCTGGCTCATTTTGGTGGGCACCGGTAGACGAACCGCCAGAGTGGCTAACGCGTCAGATTGAACATTTACCGACCAAACCTATTCGTTTTTATATCAATGCTGGTGTATTTGAAACGGGCCGCGGCACTATTGATATCTTAGAGAGCAATCGGCATTTGCATAACCTGCTACAAACGAAGGGCTACACAGCAACATACGAGGAATATTCAGGCGGCCATGATTATTATCAGTGGCGTAATAACCTAGCAAAAGGCTTAATTTCATTACTGGGCAAGAAACCGAGCGATTAACCATCAAACAACAAAAAAATGCTCGGTACTGAGTACCGAGCATTTATACATTAACGATGGTCCCTTAATCGGTCACTCATTAAAACCATTTAGAAAATAGGTACGATAACCAAGACCAAAAGTGCGTTTGACGTGGTGACTCAACACGAACCGTTTTAGTGACCTGCGTCGTTGCGCCTTGATCATCAACTACCGTCAATGTCACATCATAATCACCCGCAACACGATAGTTTACATGTGCACGTCGTCCCTTCGCCGTTTGCCCATTACCTAAGTCCCAACGATAGCTAACCACTTTTCCGTCTTCATCTTGTGCCCACGCTTTAAAATTAACGCGACCATTGCGGTTTGCTTTAAAAGTAAAATCCGCTTCAGGGGCTGTATTTAGCGTGGACAACGCCAACTCGACAATCACAGGATCGTGATCTGATGAGCGATAAGGATCAGCAGAGTAATAATCACTTACTTGGTCACTGGTTTTATACTCTTCGTTATAGTCTAACGCGCGTGGTTCATCGGTATTTATATGCCAAGCCGTCATGTTTACAGCGGATGATTGAAGTGCAGCATTGGCTAGAGCATGATCTAATTGACCGGTTTCACCGTCATAAACATACGTATAAAAATCTTGAATGTTTAGCGTATCAGCCAGGTTGTTATAGCCAAATTCTGCGAGCGCCGTTATTGGGTCTTCTTTTGCGTAGCTGTTCAAATCACCAATGATCAAAGAACCCTGCTCTTCACCATAGGTGTTATTTAACCATTCACCAAGCGCTTTAGCAGCCCTAGTCCGAGTCAGGTTGCAGTTACCTTGACCATCCCCAAGATCAGGATCGTTTAACGCTTCGCAGTCTGAGCCTTTAGATTTAAAATGGTTCACCGCAACCACAAGACTACCTTCATCAGGCAGAACCCCAAACTGCTGAGTAAGCACAGGACGGTTTTTAGTCGTATCAAATAATACCGCGCCGGAATTATCTAATGGAGAATTAGCTTCATCCAAGACAATAGCCGGTCCAGACAATGACACTCGAGCTGGCTTATAAATCAACCCCACAGCAATATCATCATCGCCTAAGAGCTCACGACCTGGGGAAACAAACGCATAGGTTCCTTCGCCCATGTGAGCATTCAGAGCCGCAACCAATGACGCAATGGCTGATTGCTCACCATAACCGTCATTTTCGATTTCCATCAAGCCAACAATATCAGCGTCGATACGGCTGATCGCCGATACAATCTTAGCCTGTTGTTTAATAAATTCTTCTACAGTACTGGCCCCGCGTGCTGTAGGAAAACCAGAATCTGCATTTTCACCCGTCAAACCATCACCGTTGAAGTAGTTCAACACATTGAACGATGCGACTGTGACATTACCTTGATGCAACAACTCAGGATATTCAGTTCGCGGGTTTGTCGGCTCAAATACCGGCTCAACAGCGGGCATTACTTTCCACTCACTGTAACTGTAATCTAGCACCCCAATAAGCCCTGAGACGGAGTCGCCTACTCTAACCGTGTTATCAGCAGCTAAGCCCGGTGATGGATAAACGACATGGGCTGGGTTTTGAGTGTTGGAAGCATCATCGATCAGTATCTGGTCTAAGTCATTCGCCAAACTCATTGCTACTGCGTCATTCCCTGGCGTGGCAACCTGAGTTGGAATGAAGGCACGCTCGCTACCTAAGGTAAGCATGCCGTAGCGAGCTAGATTATAGGTTTCGTTAACAACCAAGCTTTGTTCAAAAGCCAATTGCATCCCTTCCCACTGTTCCCACTCGTCACTGGATGACACAGGCAGAGAAACTAACGCAGGGCTGGGCAGTATTTGATCCGTTGCACAAACTTCAAACGCTTGGACATTGGTGAGTTGTGTCTTGTTGTAATACTCACCTACTGTGCCGTGTAAACGGACACGATCACCAACAGCAACATCCACATCAGTTGTGGCATTAGCAGAATAGATGAATAAGCCTTCAGACGTGGAGGCATTCGCATCAACTTCGTTGTCAGCCATCTGAACAAAAAAGCCACCTAGGTCAGGGGCTAAGAAGGTAACTATGGCCTCAATTTGAACGGGTTGGTCAACCAGTGCTGAAACATCGCTGCTACCTTGAATGGTATGGATTGGGGTTGCTTCAACACCACACACTAAGGAACTATCACCCGTGTCTGGCTCCCCTACAGTATCATCAGTACCAAATTGGCCTAAATGATCGCTGTTATCCTGTTCGTATTCGTCCCACTCCACAGACGGATAAAATGCATCATCAGCAACGGTATCACCGGCTTGGATACCGTCAGCGCGTCGCAACGTGTTGTTTTGTGTAGATGCGACGCCGTCACTCCACTGGCTACCAGGATCAACACCTAGCTGGCCAATGCTATCGATTACTTGCTCACCATTTTCTAGAATAATAGCGTCATCGCCATTGAACCAGCTGGCCGAGTTAGTGAGGTTGATGTAAGGCATACCTGCAAACACAGCGTCAGCATGGCTGATAACAAACGTGCTGTTAGGTTCGATTGTATGACCGCTTAAATCAATAGTCGTCCCTGCGGAAGTACTGCCATTAAAGTAAAACTTTAGCGCATATCCATCTAAGTTTTGAGCTTGTCCGGAGTTATTGTACAGCTCGATCGCTTTGTTATTTCCGCTTCCTTCAATGTACTCAGAAATAAACACATTAGCTGAGACCGATGAAGATATAATTGAAGCGATTATCGCGGGTAGCATGCGAAGTTTCATGTTTTATCCTTTTGTATATCGATAGAGTTTATCGACAAGAGAATAAAAACTTTGTGGGTCATTCCCATTAATAAACCGTGTCTAATCAGTTACAACCGCATGACAATCGCGCCAGCCACGTATAGCGAAAACTAAGAGCTGCAGCTCAAACAAATACCACCTGCCCACTCCGGCGGCTTGGCGGCATAGCGCTCATATTCATCTTTCTCTACAAATGGGTTTCTCAAGACAGCCAATAGCGTATTCACTAATCGATAGTCGCCTTGATGAGCTTCTCGTATGGCTTCTTCAGCCATGTAATTACGTAACAAGTAAACCGGGTTTACCGATTGCATTTGCCGCTGCCTTAAGAGAGCGCTCGTCGCTTCGTTATCTATCCGGTTACTGTATGCGGATAACCAGCCCGTTAGCGCACTTGGATCAGCCGCGTGTAATAAACAAGCTTGAATAGTGGCGTCATCTTCGGGGTTTAAACGGGATAAATCACGTAAAAAACGATTTTGATCCACATGATGAGCTGCACATAAACTATTAAGTTGATCTATCAATGATTTATCAGCGGTTTCTTCACTCAGTAACCCTAAACGATGACGCATTAATCCATAATAAAAACGATCATATAACGTTCCGCACTCATCCAACGCTTCTATTAACCCTTCTTTAGGTACCAAACCGACCAATGACTGAGCCAGGCAAGAAAGGTTCCACCCCATAATATTAGGTTGGTTTTTAAAAGCATAACGCCCTTGTTCGTCAGTATGGCTACTCACAAAATTAGGATCATAGGTGTCCATAAAGGTATAGGGGCCATAATCAAACGTTTCTCCCAGAATAGACATGTTGTCCGTATTCATTACGCCATGCACAAAACCGTAGGCTTGCCATTTTGCGACCATAGATAAGGAACGGTCTCGGATCTCACGGAACATCGCAAGGTAAGGATTTGATGCCTGCTTGCACACAGGGTAAAAACGATCGAGGCAAAAATCAGCCAGTATTTTAAGGTCATCTTCCATTCGACGATGATAAAAATGCTCAAAGTGTCCAAAGCGAATGTGACACTGGCTAACTCGTAGTACTTGTGCGCAAGGTTCCATGCCTTCTCGCATCGTATAGGTTTCGCTGCCAACCAACGATAACGCTTGAGTGGTAGGAATACCTAAGCCAGTCATGGCTGCACTGACTAAGTATTCGCGAATGCTCGATCTCAATACAGCCTTACCATCCCCCATGCGAGAAAATGCAGTTTTACCCGCTCCCTTTAAATGCAAATCCCAGCGCTCATTTTGGCTATTAATCACTTCACCTAGCAACAAACCGCGCCCATCACCTAAATCGGGATTATAATAACCAAACTGATGGCCAGCGTATTTCATGGCAAGTGGCTCACTGCCTTCAAGTAACTCTCCGCCACCAAAATACTGGGCGAGTTGAGACGGGTTTATTTCACACGGATTTAAGTCAAGTAATTCAGCAACCGCTGGGTTAAAGCTTATCAAATGTGCATTTTTCAACCCGACTGGGTTAACTCGGTGATAAAAATGTTCGGGGAGTTGAACATAACTATTGTCGAAGGTTAGTTTACTTAGTGGCTTATACACAGGTGACATACGTGGGTCCTAGAGGCTTTAACGCTGAGATATTATCCTACCAAAACGCTCAACTATATTCAGTAAAATGATAGCCTAGCCCATCAAAGGCGCGCTCTAATGTAGTTAGGCTTGTTAAATGCTTATGATAACCCCATGATCTTATGTACGATTTACAATAAACTCTGGCTTTACAATGCGTATACGCAATCTTGTTAGGTAACTTATGTACCTCGAACTATTCGATATATTTTTATTAACCTTGGTTATCGCTGCCGTGGCTTTTTGGTGGTCCTCGCTTAAACATCGAGACCTAGCCCTGCGTACAGCACGTGCTAGCTGTAAGCAAATGGGGCTTCAGCTTTTGGACGAGAGCGTAGGGTTAAAAAAATTACGTTTACAACGTGATACTGATGGTATGGTAAAGCTACTCCGTTGTTATAGCTTTGAATTTGCCTCCACAGGAGATGAACGCTACATCGGCGAAATAGACATGCTAGGAAAGCGCATTACCCGCCAGTTCCACCAACCACACCGTGTGTTGGATATTCATTAACTTTTAACTGGCCGCTCATGACGATGAACCCTCTATTACTCGATAACCAATTATGTTTCTCCCTTTACTCAACGTCTCTGGCAGTCACACAAATCTACAAGCCCTTATTAGAGCCGTTAGGGCTAACCTATCCTCAGTATTTGATCATGCTAATTCTGTGGGAAAAAGAAGGGCTTGGTCTAAAAGACATTTGTGAGCGCTTGTCACAAAAACCCGGAGCATTAACGCCTGTCATTAAACGCATGGAAAAAGATGGCTTAGTCCTTCGTCAGAAGAATGCCGAGGACGAACGGCAGCTTGAAATTTATTTAACTGACCATGGTAGGTCATTAAAGACAGAAGCATTAGCCGTTAATGCTTGCCTTGTATCGTCATGTAACTTGAGCTTAGACGATCTAAATGAGCTAAAAACACGCCTAGATCAACTCCGTTCCCAACTCAACAGCATCAACCCAGCCAATTAACCGAGAGCACCTTACAAGCACTGCTTTTTATTTTAGTTATTGCAATAACTAATTTATCAGGTAAGATTCAAAGCCTCGATGTTATTCACTACGACACAACAATAGTTATCGCGATAACTAAGGAGCAATATTATGCAAGCGATCTACACGGCAGAAGTTACTACAACCGGCGGCCGCGAAGGCCAGTCTACATCTTCCGACAACAAATTAGATATCACGCTATCCACTCCTAAAGCACTGGGTGGAGATGACGGCGCAGGTACTAACCCCGAACAATTATTTGCAGCGGGATATTCAGCCTGCTTTATAGGTGCGATGAAATTTGTTGCCGCTGAAGACAAAACTAAGTTACCCAAAGATTTATCCGTCAACGCCCTAGTGGGTATTGGCGAAAACCCTAAAGGCGTTGGCTTTGCCGTGAGTGTTACGCTTAATATCAGCCTGCCAAATATGGATAAAGCCGCCGCTGAATCTTTGGTAGAAAAAGCTCATCAAGTATGCCCTTATTCTAACGCCACCCGCGGGAATGTGGATGTCACGCTTAACCTTGTTTAGCCATAAGGTTTAGCAAAAGCCTAGGTTATATAATTCCTAGGCTTTTTTATTTAATAAACAACTAATTAGTTGTTACTTCCGCAAATACCTCCTTAGCTACAAACATACCATTTAAGGCAGCAGGAAAACCGGCATAGACAGACATTTGTAAAATAGCCTCGACAATTTCTTCTCGGGTACAGCCTACATTTAACGCACCATGAATATGAACGTTCAATTGAGGTTGGCAATTACCCAGCGCGGTTAGCGCTGCAACGGTGATTAACTCGCGAGTTTTTAAATCCAAGCCTTCTCTTTGATAGATATCACCGAAGGGATACTCTATTACATAGCGCGCAAGATCAGGGCAAATACCCGCTAAACTATCAATAACCTTGTGCCCTGCTTGACCATCTATCTCGGTTAGTTTTGCCAGCCCTTGTTCGTAACGCAGCGATACCCCATCCTTAGCAATCTCTGATCTATTCGATGTATTTGACATTTTGCCTCCTAGCCGTTTGATAAATATCTAACAACTAGGCTACAACTTTGAGTTAACTCTAAGTCAAGCGTCAATTATCGAACACCCCATCATTTAATGATCCAGACGTTCAGCGTACCATGCTAGCTTCTGCTCCAATGCCAAGAGGTTTTGTTGATCTTCTTTAATTTTTTGGGCTAAGAATTCGGCATGCGATGCTAATAATCGTTGACGTAAAGCCAATGTTGCATCCCCTTCGCTACGCAACACAGCGTATTCTTTAATTCCTTTAAGCGGCATACCGGTTTGTTTTAGCCGCTTGATAAAAGCAACCCACTCTATATCTTTTTGTGAAAATTGGCGGTGACCGCTGCTATCTCGACTAACAGGAGTCAGCAAATCAATTTTCTCGTAGTAGCGAAGTGTATGGGCAGAAAGCCCCGTCACCTCAGCAAACTGCCCAATATTCATTCCAAGCCCCTTGGTGACTCATTATTTGCGAGACAGACTCAGCGAGACTAGGATCTATCTCTAGGCCCTAAGAAAAACCAAAGCACCAAGCCCAACACGGGCATCAGCAGAATTAATACCGTCCACAATACTTTAGTTCCCGTACTAGCTGGGCTTTGTATCACCCGAATGATGGCCCAAATATCAAGGACAAAAATAATAAAACCCAACAACCCGCTAATTTGTATACTCATCTAATTAATTCCCTTTAGGACTTTGTTTATTCGAGATTGGTCGTACCGCTACCCTGTGTGCGCTAAGACAACGAAATTGCTGATACCGTTCCCGTAGAAAACTAAACCGGTTTAGGACCCGCCTTACAGCACTGTTTTGCACGAGACTTGATCAATTCACCTAAATTACGTGTAAGAGGTCCTGCATAATCTGCACCGCTGTACATTAAATACAATTGTTCAGTTCGCTCACCTCCCACCTCCAATGGCAAGGGTTTCAACGTACCTTGATCTAACTGATCTTTAATTTTCAATTCTGGCAACCATGCATAGCCCAAGCCGGCGACTGCCGAACTAATCGACAAACCCACGTGGCTCACACTCATACGTTTTTGCGCGCCTAACCAGCCTCGGTCTAGATCCGCCTTACCAGAATCCATCACAACGAGTTGGCGATGCAATCGCAAATCTTGCACACTAATTTCTCGTCCTAAATGATGTAAAGGATGTGTAGGCGCCGCAACAGCCGTAAACCCAACGATCATGAGCGGATCACCCATAAACCCTGGTGGCGCTCTACCGCCAATGACAATATCAGCCGAACGCGTCAACAATGCCTCTTCACTGCCACTGAGCACTGTTTCTTTCAGCTCAATACGCACATTAGGATGCTCATCGCTGAACTCTTTTAAAATATCGAGCATTAGCCACTGAGGAAACAAGGCATCCATAGCGATATGAACTTCAGGCTCCCAACCTGCTGCAAACTGACCTGCCACTGATTCTATTTGTTCAGCATCTTTTACTAATACCGTAGCGCGACGGTACAAGGTTTCCCCTGCGGGTGTGAGGCTTGCTTTGCGGCCGGCTAATGTAAAAACGCGAACCCCTAATTGTGTTTCTAATTTTTGAATCGCATAACTTACCGTCGATTGGCTTTTATTAAGATGCTCTGCCGCAGCGGCATAACCACCTTGCTCAACTACCGCTATTAATGCTGACCACTGCTCTAAAGAGACCTGCATACCGCTCCTTACATATAAAAAATTTAGACACCTAATTGCGACATTAAGGTAACCATAAGAAACAAAGTACAAATCTAGATCTAAATTTTAGATCAAAAAGCACTATTTATCCTAGTTAACAACCTTATTTATCAATATATACTAAACCCAAATCGAATTCTTCACCACCCAACAGGAGATTTACATGGCTACATTGTTATATATTCAAAGCAGTATCTTTCAGGAAAATGGCCAATCAAGCCAACTTGCTTCTCGCTTTATCGATACATTACAAACCAAGCAACCGGATATAAATGTAATCACTCGCGATGTTGTTGCCGATAATCTACCACACATCGACGCAGCAATTGCTGGTGCTTTTTTTACACCCGAAGCTGACCGTAGTAACGAACAGCAAGCGATCGTTGAACGCTCTGACAACCTAATCGCCGAAGTAAAAAAAGCCGATTACATCGTCATAGGCCTGCCTATGTATAACTACGGTATTCCATCTCAGCTTAAAGCTTATTTTGATCAAATTGCGCGTGCAGGCATCACCTTTAAGTACACAGAAAAAGGCCCCATTGGTCTTATTGAAGATAAGCCTGTTTATCTCCTGACAACCCGCGGTGGTGTTCATAAGGATAACGGCGATTTCGAAGTACCTTATGTTAAAGAATATTTAAGCTTTTTAGGGCTAACGAGCGTTGAAACTATTTATGCCGAAGGCTTAAACATGGGCGAAGAAATAGCAGATAAAGCGCGTGATGCAGCCACGAACGCTGTCATTGCAGCCGCTTCACAATTGTAAACTTGGCTCGCCTTAATCGGCCGGGTATATAGCGTTCAGCTTCAAAGGTATAAGTAGTAATTAGCGAGGTGAAATCATGGGATTATTAGTTAACGGTCAGTGGAAAGACCAGTGGTACGACACTGATTCAACTAATGGGAAGTTTGTCCGTGATGACTCTCGCTTTCGCCATTGGCTGACTCCCAACGGCGAAGCAGGCCCTGACGGTCAACAGGGCTTTAAAGCCGAGGCAGGCCGTTATCATCTCTATGTGTCTCTAGCGTGTCCGTGGGCGCACCGCACACTCATTGCCCGTCACTTAAAAGGACTCGAAAAGCTCATTACCGTAGATGTCGTACACCCTCTGATGCTAGATAACGGCTGGACGCTTGCATCTAATTTCACTGGTGCAACAGGAGATTCATTGTATCAACACGACTTCTTACATCAAGTATATACGAGAGCTAAAAGTGATTACAGCGGGCGTGTGACTGTCCCTGTTTTATGGGACAAAAAGACCCACACCATAGTCAGCAATGAATCCGCTGATATTATTCGCATGTTTAATGATGCGTTTAATGAGTACGGGGCCACTGAAGGCGATTACTACCCTAAAAACAAACGCGAAGAGATAGACCAACTCAACAACTGGATCTACGACCACATCAATAATGGGGTTTACAAAGCTGGCTTTGCCACCACTCAAGATGCGTATAACGAGGCCGTTATGCCTCTGTTTGCAGCGCTTGATAAAGCCGATAAAGTCCTCAGTTATCAGCGGTTTCTTACAGGATCCGACATGACCGAAGCTGACATCCGGCTGTTCACCACCTTGATACGTTTCGATGAAGTCTATCACGGGCACTTTAAGTGCAATATTAGGCGTATAGCCGATTACACTCATTTATTCGGATATATGAAAGATATTTATCAGACACAAAACATAGCCAATACCGTCAACTTTAATCACATAAAAACGCATTATTACGCCAGCCACAAAACCATCAACCCAACTGGAATCATCCCATCGGGGCCGCAATATAATCTTGATACACCTCACGGGAGAGACGCATAATGAACTCGGCAACCATACAATCCCTTCCCTGCACCATCGCCAGACTGATACCTGCCATAGACGCTCAAGACGGTGCCGGTGTGAAACTAAAACGAAGCCTAGGGCGCGGCGGCAATACTCGTGTCGATCCTTTTTTGATGCTAGATGCCTTTTCCTCAGCTAATCCCAATGACTACATAGCAGGTTTTCCGGCACATCCTCACCGAGGCTTTGAAACAGTGACCTATATGCTAGAAGGTCATTTGATTCATCGAGACCATATGGGAAACGAGGGTAATCTAAAATCGGGTGGTGTACAGTGGATGACCGCCGGACGTGGCGTAATTCATGAGGAACGCCCTAAGCTTACCAATGGTGTCATGCGTGGTTTTCAGTTATGGGTTAACTTGCCTGCTGACGAAAAAATGAAGCCAGCCTTCTATCAAGACATCCCTGCAGAACAAGTACCCTCTATTAGTTTGCCCAACGG
Organism: Neptunomonas phycophila; assembly: GCF_001922575.1. Classification (NCBI taxonomy): domain Bacteria; kingdom Pseudomonadati; phylum Pseudomonadota; class Gammaproteobacteria; order Oceanospirillales; family Oceanospirillaceae; genus Neptunomonas; species Neptunomonas phycophila. Next base: position 1,754,514 of record NZ_MRCI01000001.1, read on the forward strand.
CATTACTGTTAAAGCCATTGCTGGGTCGATTAACGTTGAAGGGCAATCTCTTCAAGGCCCTATATCAGGCATTACAACCGAACCTGTTTTTATTGATGTGACTTTACCCTCGAATACTCATATCAATTTACCAATAGCCACTGATCACCAAGCATTTATTTATCAATTTGAGGGCGAATCTTGTATTAATGACACTCCGGTTGAGCCGCATAATGCCGCTGTATTAACTCAAGGAAATACTGTTACCGTAGTATCCGGTGACAAAACATCGCGTTTTTTAGTTCTATCTGGAAAGCCCATTAATGAACCCATAGCACAGTACGGGCCGTTTGTTATGAACACGATGGAAGAGGTTGAGCAAGCCATTCAGGATTACCAAAATGGTACTTTGACCGACTGAAAGGCAAAAAAAAGCCGGACAAGAGTCCGGCAAGTTAAAACTAACTAAAGCAGTAGTTATTTCGGCAGGCTGGCAGAAAAATCCAGCATTCTTTGCAATGGACGACGAGCATCTTCAATTAATGCTTCATCTACAAGCACTTCCCCTTCACCCGTCTCTAATGCCGAGATAATATTTTCTAAACCGTTCATCGCCATCCAAGGACAGTGAGCGCAGCTTCGACACGTTGCGCCACTACCACCGGTGGGTGCTTCTATAAAACTTTTACCCGGCGCAGCTTGTTGCATTTTGTAAAAAATACCGCGATCAGTCGCCACAATAAACGTTTCATTGGGCATTTCTGCTGCCGCTTTGATCAACTGTGTCGTCGAACCTACTGCATCAGCAATCTCGACAACCGACTGAGGCGATTCAGGATGAACAAGAACAGCCGCATCAGGGTAAACTTTTTTAAGATCTAAGATCCCTTTAGCTTTAAACTCTTCATGAACAATACAAGCACCGTCCCACATCAACATCTCTATGCCCGTTTCACGCTGGACATAATCACCAAGATGTTTATCGGGTGCCCAGATAATCTTTTTACCCTGATCGGCTAAATGCTCAGCTACTTTTAGCGCAATACTGGAGGTTACGACCCAATCAGCACGGGCTTTAACCGCAGCCGAGGTATTAGCATACACTACGACTTCGTGATCTGGATGGGCATCGCAAAAGGCCGAAAACTCATCAATTGGACAACCAATATCCAGCGAACAAGTTGCCTCAAGTGTCGGCATTAAAATGCGCTTTTCTGGGTTCAATATTTTAGAAGTTTCACCCATAAACTTAACACCCGCTACAACCAGCGTTTTCTCGGGGCGTGTCGTACCATAACGTGCCATTTCTAGCGAGTCAGATATACAACCACCGGTTTCTTCGGTGATTTCCTGCACGATAGCATCGGTATAATAATGAGCGACGAGACAAGCATCTTTCTCTTTTAGTAACTGCTTAATACGTGCTTTATATTGGTCTTTTTGTTCCTGACTCATTTCGTCCGGGAGATGCTCTTGGGCGAAATGCTCTTGAATCAGGATACGGTCAGAAATGTCCTGTTTGCTCAACATAGTCGGTCTTGCCATTCTTTTTTGTGAGTATCATTGTGGCGATATTATACCATGGCAGCTTTAAATTGCTGCCACGCAAATAACAAGTGCATTAATCACAAGATAGTAGAGAATCAGACTACGCAGGCATATAGCGGGTAGGATCATCAACCCCCGCCTCTTTAAAGCCAATCGCACGAAGACGGCAGCTATCACAAATACCACAGGCACGACCATCATCATCCGCTTGATAACACGAAATTGTATCGGCGTAATCAATGCCTAACTCGTGGCCAACCTTGATAATGTCTGACTTTGACAAGGTCATTAACGGGGTGTGGATTTTAATTGGATGACCGGTCACGCCCGTTTTAGTCGCCAAATTAGCCATGGTTTCAAATGCATTAATAAACTCGGGACGGCAATCCGGGTAACCCGAGTAATCAACCGCATTAACGCCAATAAAAATAGCGTCTGCTTCTAATACTTCAGCCCAACCTAATGCCAACGATAAAAAAACAGTATTACGAGCTGGAACATAAGTCACGGGAATACCGGACGTTTCTTCTTCCGGCACCTCAATGGAGTGATCAGTCAGTGCTGAACCACCAAAATCCTCAAGGTGTAAACGGATCACGCGATGATCAGTTATGGCTAATTGCTGCGCTACTTTGCGGGCCGCATTCAACTCAGTTAAAGAGCGTTGACCATAGTCAAAACTGAGCACATAACAATCAAAGCCCTGATCTTTAGCCATTGCTAACGCGGTTGCCGAATCCAAACCACCCGACAACAAAACCACAGCCTTTGGTGAAGGCTTACTCATAAAACAGTGTCCTACGTCTAAAAAAATAAAATAAGCGAGAAGCGCTTATTGTAAAGCGCTCTCAGCTAAACGTGCAGCGGAGCTTTCTGGGTATTCTTTAACAACCCGCTCCATGAATGAGACCGACTGTGCAGTATCACCCTTCTGTTTGAATAGTATACCTAATTTATACAAGGCATCCGATGCTTTACGGCTATCTGGATAGGCTTTTACGACAGTTTGGAATTCCGTCTCAGCGCTGTCTAAATCACTAGTCGCCAAATATAATTCGCCTAACCAATAATGTGCGTTAGGTACGCGCGGGCTTTGCGGATAATTCGTTAAGAAATCATCGAACTGGGTTATAGCTTCACTAAAAGACCGCTGCCTTACGAGTGCAAATGCAGCTTGGTAATCGTCTTGATCATTGCCCGCACTTGAAGATGATTCGCTTGTATTGCTTTGAGAAGAGGAGGCAGGCGCGAGCTGGGTAGAAGGTGTTTCATTAGAGGCTTCAGTGGCGGGTACTGATGCTTCAGGTTCGGGAGCTAGCGGCAAAGCACCCAACGCTAATTCATCGGTTAATGAGCCCGATTGTTGGCGCATTACCTCGCTTATCCGGCGATCCAAGTCTCTGTAACGCTCTTTCTGCTTCGATTGTAATTGATCAATTGTATACTGTTGAGACTCTACCATGCCTCTCAATTGACGCATTTCATCCTGTAACTGCTGAATGGTGATGATCAATTGGCTATTGTTAGATGGAGCACGGTTAATCCCTGACGCGGAGCCACCCGAGTTAACTTGGATAACTTGTACATCTTCCGCGTAACTGGCTGTAGCCGAAGCTACAGCCATGAAAGCAGCCGATGTAATGAGTGCTTTCTTTACATTCATTAGCGAGACACGTATTTCAATTCAACACGACGGTTTTGTGACCAAGAGCCATCGCCTGAACCTAATACTACCGGCTTTTCTTCACCGTAGCTGATAGTTTCAACTTGCGCTCCAGATACACCATTAACCGCTAAGAAACGCTCAATTGCTTTCGCACGACGCTCACCTAGTGCCATATTGTATTCGCGTGTACCGCGCTCATCAGCATGACCTTCTAAACGAATAGAAGCCGACGGATGAGAAGCTAGATACTGAGCATGAGCTTCTAAATCAGCCACGCTGTCTGCACGGACAGTGGAATCATCGAAGTCAAAGTAAAACACAGTTTTTAAGTTAGCAACGTCTAGATTGCCATCTGTACCCATGCCAGAAACACCAGAAGCGTCGCCTGTGCCGTAAGTGTTAGATGAAGAACCTGTTGCTGAGCCGCCCATAGAAGAGTCGTCTTCGGATAGAGTGCTAGGTGAACTACAACCCGCAATCCATGCTACGGAAACAGCTAAGGTTAACGCTTTAACAGCATTTGATGCGCGCATGATAACTCCTAATTAAATGGCAAAATGCCATAGTTTTTTCAATTAAATTAATGGTTGATAACATTTATTGCAAGTACGGTGACCATGCCGGTTCACGCACATCCCCATCACCATTAGGCATGGTAAAACGTACACGACCGTCAAGAGAAACACCGGCGAGAACCCCTTTTCCACCTTTTTTAGTCGCATACATAATGATGCTGCCGTTAGGTGCAATTGTCGGAGACTCGTCGAGACTAGAACTTGTTAAAATATCCAGTCGGTTTGTTTTTAGGTCCTGAACAGCAATGTGGAAACCACTACCGTCTTGATGAACCATCGTCAGGAAACGACCATCCTGAGTCAATCGACCACGACTGTTATACTTGCCTTCATAAGTTAAGCGCTTCAGTTCGCGAGTCGGAAGATTTAGTGAATAAATTTGCGGTAATCCCGCCCTATCCGATGTAAATAAAATAGACTGTCCATCAGGTGCCCACGTTGGCTCAGTATCTATGCCGTAATGATGCGTTACCCGGTCAAGCTGCCCCGTCGCTAATGTCAAAATATAGACTTCAGGGTTACCATCCTTTGATAAAACCAATGCTAACCGCGACCCATCTGGAGACCACGCAGGAGAACCGTTCAAACCACGAAACGTTTGAACTTTCTGGCGCTGGCCAGTTGCTAACTCTTGCACATATATAGCTGGGCGGCTGCTTTCAAAAGACACATACGCTAATTTAGAGCCGTCTTGAGACCATGCTGGCGATAAAATAGGCTCCTTTGATTGCAAAATAGTTCTTGGACGAGCCCCATCAGAATCAGCCATTTGTAGTTTGTACGTAAAATTACCAGGCGTGTTCATCTTCGCTGTTACATAAACAATGCGTGTAGAAAAAGCGCCCTTTAAGCCTGTCAGCTTTTCAAAAACTTGATCAGAAATATAATGAGCAACGTCGCGTAAGTTGTTGCTATTACCGGTAACCGCCTCAGACCACACTTTCCGCTCTTTTAGTACATCATACAATTCAACACTGGCTTGCACTTGACCGTTAGCCGCAGGAGCTACACGCCCGATAACCATGTAATCATTGCCAGATACCCGCCAATCTCTAAAAAACACCTGCTCCTCAGTTGACGGCGTGCCTAACATATTAGAACGGTTCATTGGCTTAAAAAAACCACTACGCCCTAAGTCATCAGAAACGATTTGAGCAATGTCTTCATTTAAAGCTAAACCAGTTGCCTGAAACGGTACGACAGCAATAGGAGTTGGCGCATCCACACCTTGCGTTACTTCAACGACTAGATCTGCACGTGCCGTGACAGCCATCATCATTAAAAACGCACTTATGAACCATTTTTTCATTGTTTAATCACCTTAATACCGTAAGCCTTCTGGCCTAAAAATCACTTGAATACGACGTAGGTTCCGGTCAAACAACACCGGATCAATTTCTGACGCCCGCGAGAATCGTCCTACCTTGTATACCGCATTTTCGGCCGCACGATCAAATCCCAGATCGCCACTACTTTTTACAATTTCAACGCTATCTATTTCTCCCGAAGGGAATAAAACAACCAATGCCGTTGCTTGCATACCATTACGGGCTGTAGCGGGACGAATCCAGCGTCCCGATATTTCACTGCGTACATAAGCAGTAAACTCATCGACTGTTTGCTTGCTCTTTTCTAATGCCGCTTGACGACGTTTCTCTAACTCTGCTTTTTGTTTCGCTTCTGCCGCTGCTTTTTCAGCAGCAACACGCTCGGCCTCTTTACGTTTAGCTTCTTCGGCTTTGCGTTGCTTGTCAGCCTCCGCTTTTTTCTTAGCAGCTTCAGCGGCTTTTTGCGCGGCCTCTTGCTTTTGTTTCTCAGCGGCTTTCTTTTTAGCTTCTTCCGCTAATTTCTTTTTCTCTGCTTCATCTGCCTTTTTTTCCAGGATTGCTTTTATGGCAGACTCTACTTCTTTTGGCTTAGAGTTACACAGAGATTCTAACGTAGCCTTTTGTTCTGCGGTGATATCTAAACCTTTAATTTTGGCGATACATTCATCAAACTCTTTTATACGAGCATCCTCAACCTCTTTTAACCTCTTCTCTTCAATACGCTGTTTTTCTAGATTCTTCTTCTCTTCTTGTTTTTTTAATTCTTCCAACTTTTTTTGAGCTTCTTGCTGCTTTTGCTCTTCAAGCTTCTTTTTTTGAGCTTGAGCTTCAGCCTGCTGCTTTCTCTCAGCTTCTTGAGCTTGTCTTGCCTGCTCTGCTTGTTCCTGCTTTTCTAACTCTGCCGCTTGGCGCGCTTGCTCGGCTTGTTTCTGGGCGGCTTCTTCTTTAGCTTCGGCAATTTGTTGTTGGTTTGCGACTTCTGTGGCCAATGATTTTAAATCAATCATCGTGGCTTGGATGTGCCGCGGTGTTTGACGCGGGTCTTGTTTGTGTTGAAACCAATGAGGAACCAACAAGAGCACCACACAAACGTGCACAAGTAACGCAAGTACAATCGGTAATATATAACTACGTATACGCACAGATATTTACTCAGTTACCAAGCCAACACTGGCTGCACCAGCCTGTTGCAACAATGCCATCAAACCAACCACTTTTTCATAGCTTACGTTTTTATCGCCACGAACAAGCAACAATTGGTTTGGTGTTTCATTTAAAATTTTCTCGACTCTTTCGGAAACTTCCTCTTGAGAGACCTGAGTCGTATCGTCACCGCCAATATTAATATAATAAGCCCCGTCTTTATCCACGGTTACAACCACCGGCTCTTGATCCTGATCGTTTACTGGGTCAGAAGCGGCTTGAGGCAAATCAACACTGACACCTTGCGTCAGCATAGGAGCCGTAATCATAAAGATCACCAGCAACACCATCATCACATCGATGTAGGGAACGACGTTTATATCCGCGTTAAGTTTCCGTTTTTTCTTCTGGCGTCTAATCATGATAAATACCTATCGAGAAAACGATTACAGCGGTGAATGAATACGACGATGCAAAATAGCGTAAAACTCTTCGGCAAAGGTTTCGTAATGACTCATCATCCCTTCTGATCGAGCAGAAAAACGGTTATAAGCAATTACAGCCGGAATAGCAGCAAACAAACCAATAGCGGTAGCGACAAGCGCTTCAGATATGCCTGGCGCAACAGAGGCCAAGGTTGCTTGATGTACATTAGCTAAACCACGGAATGAGTTCATAATTCCCCATACCGTACCAAACAAACCTATATAAGGACTTGTCGACCCCACAGTAGCCAAAAAGGGAAGATGCTGATCTAGCTTTTCTTCCTCTCGTGACAAAGCCACACGCATGCTACGTTGCACAGCGTCCATCACAGCGTCGGGATCATAATTCTTTTGTTGTGTCATGCGCGTGTATTCTTTGATACCCGAGCAAAAAATATGTTCTGCGCCCTCTAGCGCTTTATCAGTGTCGCTAAGTTCTCGGTAAAGCTGCCCCAAATCTACGCCAGACCAAAATCGCTCTTCAAATGTGCGCAACCCTTTTTTTGCTTTTCCAAAAACAGAAATCCGCTGAAAGATAACGATCCAAGAAAGAAAAGAGGCCAACACCAAGATAACCATTACAATTTGTACGACCAAACTGGCTTCGACTACCAGACTCCAGATCGAAAGCTGCTCACCCACTGTAAAAATCTCCAATACCAAACCGTTCTTACTTATGCCAATTCATAAGTAAACAACAAAAGATGCACGAATATCCTGCAAACCTATTCCCTAGGCACAAATCTGTGATTGACGACCTTGGTAAAAGTTCAGCAGATGAGGTAATTAGGACGCTTTTAGCGACGAAAAGACCCTATTTAAGTGTGCACACAATATCAGGCGCGCAAATTTATACAAGATACGCAAGAGCCAAACCGCTAATATATTTTCAATACTGGCGGTGTGTTTTAAAAACAATTGTTTAGGAGGATAAAACCAAGAGGCAGGCTAATCGATGGAGGGTTTATCGATGCCAAAATGGAGATAAGCATGATCGGTAACGACACGTCCTCGCGGTGTTCGCATAATATAGCCTTGCTGAATCAGATAAGGTTCTAAAACATCCTCTATTGTCTCTCGTTCCTCACTGATCGCAGCCGCTAAGTTATCAACTCCCACTGGACCACCCGCAAATTTCTCGATCATGACTAACAACAAACGACGGTCCATATGATCAAACCCTTGCTCATCCACACTCAGCATATTCAGCGCAAGGTCAGCAATAGGCTTGGTGATTTCACCATCGCCTTTAACTTCGGCATAGTCCCGTGCCCGTCGTAATAGGCGATTAGCAATTCGTGGAGTACCTCGGCTGCGCTTGGCTACCTCTTTTGCCCCCTCTTCACTAATAATCGTTCCTGATAACCGGGCTGAGCGCATCACGATATTGGTTAAGTCTTCGATATTATAAAACTCAAGACGTTGTACGATACCGAAGCGGTCTCGCAAGGGAGAAGTGAGTGAGCCAGCTCGGGTGGTTGCCCCAACCAAAGTAAAAGGAGGCAAATCGAGCTTAATGGATCGAGCGGCAGGCCCTTCACCAATAATTATATCCAGCTGGTAGTCTTCCATAGCAGGATACAAAACTTCTTCTACATTTGGGCTAAGGCGGTGTATTTCATCAATAAATAAAATATCACCGGCTTCTAAGTTTGTTAGTAAGGCGGCTAAATCTCCGGCTTTTTCTAAAATAGGGCCAGATGTTGTTTTAATATCGCCTTCCATTTCATGCGCGATAATATTAGCCAGCGTTGTTTTACCAAGCCCAGGAGGCCCAAAAATCAGTGTATGATCCAGCGCCTCACCGCGATTACGAGCCGCATGGATAAAAATTTCCATTTGCTCTTTAACAACGGGCTGACCGGTGTAATCCGATAGTTTTTGCGGGCGAATTGCACGATCGAACTGCTCTTCCACCTTACTAGTCTGTGTGGGCGCTATAAAGCGGTCCGCTTCGATCATTTACAACCTCGCAATAACATCGGGAAACCTACCATTGTACTTACTTATTCTCAGTGGCCTGCAGTATGAAGAAGTTTTAGCCAGAGACCATTGATTTAAGTGCTAACCGGATTAACGACTCGCTACTGTTAATATCGCCTAATTGTTTCTCGGCTTGGGCAACCGCTTTAGCAGCCAAGGCAGGCTTATAGCCCAGCGATACCAAAGCACTTTCTGCTTCTTGGCGGTATCCATCAATAGCAGCTGACGCGGCTTCAGGTAAGTCATTACCCGTTAGCTGGAAGTCGGCAGGCTCAGCGGCCGGTAATGTTTTTAGCTTATCCTTTAACTCGACTATTAGGCGCTCGGCAGTTTTTTTACCCACTCCAGGGATACGTGTAAGCGCGGCGGCATCTTCGCGCTGCATACAAGCCACCAGCTCTTGAGCTGTCATGCCGGACAAAATAGATAGTGCAAGTTTAGGCCCCACACCGCTGGCTTTAATCAACGCCCGAAATAAAGTGCGCTCGTATTTATCATAAAAGCCATACAATAACTGAGCATCTTCTCGCACTACAAAGTGGGTATATAGTGTAACGCTACAACCGGGATCTGGTAATTTGAAGCACGTATTCATCGACGCCTCGACGTCATACCCAACTCCATTCACATCTACCATGATATGAGGCGGCTGTTTTTCTGCTAATTCACCTTTTAAGCGTCCGATCACGTCTCTACCTACCCTATTTCACAAAGCCAACAACAGTGTATGAATATACAGTAGCCGTTTAAAAATACCAACTGCGAGTCGCGATACTTATCACACTCGCAGAAACTATTGCTTAAACCCTAGGATTACTCGTCAAAAAGTGCTTCAACAAACTCATCAGCTTTAAAAGGACGTAGGTCGTCTACTTGCTCCCCTACCCCAATAAAACGAATAGGTAACTTCAATTGCTTAGCAATTGCAAAAATAATGCCGCCTTTGGCTGTGCCATCTAACTTAGTCAGCGTAATACCAGTGACACCCACGGCTTCTTGGAAGATTTTAGCCTGACTCATGGCGTTTTGGCCGGTGCCTGCATCCAGAACCAACATAACTTCATGTGGTGCAGCGGGGTCGATTTTGCGCATGACTCGCACAACCTTTTCCAGCTCTTCCATTAGATGGTCTTTGTTTTGCAAACGTCCTGCCGTATCAGCAATTAATACATCAATAGATTTAGCTTTAGCTGATTGCACCGCATCAAACAACACGGAAGCCGAGTCGGCACCTGTATGCTGGGCAATGACCGGTACATTATTGCGCTCGCCCCACACTTGCAGTTGTTCAACAGCCGCGGCTCGGAAGGTATCGCCAGCAGCCAACATCACACTTTTCCCTTCGCTTTGGAAACGCTTTGTCAGCTTGCCTATCGTCGTTGTCTTACCTACCCCATTAACACCCACCATGAGAATCACATAAGGAGCATTCTCAGCCTGGGCAACTAACGGCTGTTCAACGTCGCCTAATAACCCAGCCAGTTCATCTTTAAGAGCTTGATGCAAAGCTTGTGCATCCGCTAACTGATTACGTTGTACACGCGAAGTAAGCCGATCAATAATATCCGTTGTTGCTTCTACGCCTACATCGGAAGTTAGCAGCAGAGTCTCTATATCTTCGAGTAGCTCATCGTCTATTTCTTTTTTACCAAGAAAAAGCGTACCCAATTGCTCAGTCAAATTAGCCTTGGTCCTGCTTAACCCGGCTTTAATACGAGCAAACATGCCTTTCTTTTGCGGCGCTTCGTCTGTTACAACAGCGGGTGTGGCAGCTGGCGTATCAATCACTACAGGCTCTGGGGCCTTATCGGCTTCAGGCTCTGTTTGCACTTCGGTCACGTCAGGCTCTTGCACGCTTTCTGCTTGCATGTCTTGCGGGGCAGACACAGGCTCTTTAGCGGAAACGGGAAGTTCATCGTTTATAGCGGCAGCGGCATCGTGTACCACTTCGGTTGATTCTTCTGTAAGCGTATCTGGGATGGTGTCGTTTACTTGCTCACTCGACTGGGACGCTTCGTCTACTTTATCTTCAGGAAGCTTGTCAGCGGTTTCAACTGATACTACTTCTCCCTGCTGTACATCTGATTCGTTAACGTCCTGTTTATCTTCATTAGAAGAGAAGATAGATTTCAGCTTTTTGAACATGGATAATCCCCAAACACCTAAACCAATCTCCTATTGAAAGAACCAAAAAAGAAAGGCTAACTATTCTGTTGTTACTGGTATGATTTGAAAGGGCTAATCTTATCATAGAGAGCCGCTGTACAAACCTATTGATGGAAATTTGTCACGTCTATGGAATTTATTTGGATACTTTTCGCATTTGTCTGCGGCTTACTTGTTAAATACTTCAACTTTCCTGCCCTAATCGGCTTTTTGATTGCTGGCTTTTTGTTAAATTTCTTAGGCTTTGAGCCTACGGAAAGCTTAGAGACGTTGGCGCATTTGGGTATAACACTCATGCTGTTTACCATTGGGCTAAAACTGCATGTTAAAGATTTATTGAAACAAGAAGTTTGGGCCACCTCACTGTTACATATGGGAGCCTGGACTCTGGTCATGGGCACCTTGATTATTGGGCTCAGCATCCTTAGCTTGCCGTACTTTATCGACATAGACTTCAAAACAGCGGCTCTTTTAGGATTTGCGTTTAGTTTTAGTAGCACCGTGTGCATTGTTAAACTGCTAGAAGAAAGCGGTGAAATGAAAACGCGCCATGGACAAATCGCCATTGGCGTTCTTGTCGTGCAAGATATTGCTGCGGTCGTTTTCTTGGTGTTTGCTACAGGCAAAATCCCCTCACCATGGGCTTTGTTGCTTTTTGGTTTAGTGTTTATTCGACCAGCACTGGATGTTTTATTGCTTCGTGTAGGTCACAGCGAAATGCTGCCACTGTATGGATTTTTCTTAGCGATAGGTGGTTATCAACTATTTGAATTGGTGGGTGTAAAAGGTGATTTTGGAGCGCTCGTTTTTGGTGTCTTACTAAGCCATCACCCCAAAGCTACTGAGCTCACTAAATCTTTATTAAGCTTTAAAGACCTATTCTTAATTGGTTTTTTCTTATCCATTGGCTTTACCGCATTGCCAACGTGGTCAATGCTAGGAATAGCCAGTTTGTTGTGCATATTATTGCTCGTAAAAGCGTTAATGTTCTTCGCCGTTTTTACGCGGTTTAAGCTACGTGGGCGCACCTCATTTCTTGGTGCTCTAGCCCTGAGCAACTTCAGCGAATTTGGCCTGATCGTAGCGGCTTTATGCGTGGATTCGGGATGGCTTAACAAAGAATGGTTAGTCATTTTGGCGCTTTCGGTCTCCCTTTCTTTTATTGTCACTAGCTTACTTTATCGCAATGCCCATCATTATTATTTGGTCTATAAAGATACCATCAAGACTTTCCAATCAGCTAAACGCCTACCTGAGGATGAGTTCATTCAACCGCCTGAAGCTGATATTTTGGTCATTGGTTTGGGGCGTGTGGGTACCGGCTCTTTTAAAGCTTTGCAGAACATGATTGATAAGCGTGTTGTTGGCCTTGATGCGGACCGTCAACGAGTAGAACGTTATCAAAAAGAAGGGCTTAATGTTTTTTTTGGTGACGGTGAAGATGCTGATTTATGGGAGAGCTTTGACCTGTCCGGCATCAGCTTAGTGCTACTTGCACTGCCATCTATTGATGATAATCGCAACATCACCAATCAACTCCACAAAGCTAACTTTAACGGGAAAATAGCCGCCATCGCTCGCTACCCTGACGAACGCAATGAGTTACTCGAAGCAGGTATTGATAACGTATTTAACTTCTACACAGAAGCGGGTATCGGTTTTGCAGAAGAGAGCTTGTTACTCATTGGTGAACAACCAAATGGGGCGGCTCTCTCTCACTAACTAGTAACAAAAAAAGCCCCGCTCAAGCGGGGCTAAAGAAGTAGTAGCTAATTATCCCTGATAGGTAACATAACCAGCTATGGGCCTACTTCAAACTTACAATCAATGCATAATTAAAAACTATCGCCGGGAACTCGGATCCAGCCTTCCATGAGCACTCTGGCACTGCGGCTCATTACCGCTTTTTTAACCTGCCACTGACCAGACTCTAACGTAGCTTCTGCCCCCACTCGCAGTGTCCCGGAAGGATGCCCAAAACGCACAGCCGTTCGTTCACCACCACCTGCGGCTTGATTAACCAAAGTGCCCGTTACAGCGGCTGCGGCTCCTATTGCTACAGCTGCTGTCCCCATCATGGCGTGGTGTAACTTACCCATTGATAACGCCCGTACTAACAAGTCCACATCGTTTGTCGTCACCGACTTTCCACTGGACGATACGTAATCACTCGGTTGAGCAACAAAAGCTACCTTAGGTGTATGCTGGCGCGTAGACGCCTCGGATATATGGGATATTAGCCCCATCTTAACCGCGCCATGAGCCCTGATGGATTCAAAGGTCGCTAGCGCCTTAACGTCACTATTAATATCATCTTGTAACTCCGTGCCACTGTAACCGAGGGCCTGAGCCTCAACAAAAATCGTCGGTATACCGGCATTAATGAGTGTTACTTTTAACGTCCCCACACCCGGAACCACCAAGTCATCCACTAGGTTACCTGTTGGAAACATAGCGCCTTCCCCGTCGGCCGGATCCATAAACTCTACTTGCACCTCAGCTGCTGGAAAAGTAACGCCATCTAACTCAAAATCGCCTGTTTCTTGGACGGCACCATCCGTCATTTGAACATGAGCAATAATCGTTTTTTGAATATTAACCTGCCAAATACGTACAATGGCCGTTCCGTTTTCAGGGACACGACTGAGATCCACTAAACCATTACTAATAGCAAACGCACCAACCGCGGCCGTTAAATTGCCACAATTTCCACTCCAATCAACAAACGGCTTATCGATAGATACTTGGCCAAACAGGTAATCGACATCGTGATCAGCTTGCTCACTTTTAGATAAAATAACCGTTTTGCTGGTACTTGACGTCGCCGCTCCCATACCATCAATTTGCTTGCCGTAGGGGTCTGGGCTACCCATTACGCGTAGTAATAAATTATCACGCGCCGCGCCGGGTGTTTGCGCGGAAACAGGCAGGTCCTTTAAGCTAAAAAACACCCCTTTGCTAGTGCCGCCGCGCATATATGTCGCCGGGATTTTTATTTGAGGCAAACTACTCATCATGAATACTCCTAAAACAAGGTGCCAATACTACTCATTAATGATCAGCACCTGCTTATAATGTGAAGGCTAGGCTGCAGACGACTCTAAAAAGTCTTGTGCAAAGCGCTGCAAAACGCCGCCAGCACTGTAAACGGACACCTCTTCTGCCGTATCTAAACGGCAAATTACCGGCACACGGAGCTCTTCACCATTTCTTCGATGGATAATCAAAGTTAATTCAGCTCTCGGTTTAATCGTACCTTCTACATCAAAGGTTTCGGTGCCATCAATTTGATATGTATGACGCGTTTCTCCGGCAATAAACTCACAAGGAAGTACTCCCATGCCAACCAAGTTGGTACGGTGAATACGCTCAAACCCTTCGGCCACGATAACCTCGACACCAGCCAAACGAACGCCTTTAGCTGCCCAATCACGTGAGGAACCTTGTCCATAATCCGCACCCGCAATAATTATCAGTGGCTGCTTGCGTTCCATATAAGTTTCGATAGCCTCCCACATCCGGCTTTCTTTACCTTCAGGCTCGATACGTGCCAATGATCCTTGTTTAATTTCACCCTGTTCATCAGTACACATTTCATTGAGAAGCTTGGGGTTCGCAAACGTTGCACGTTGTGCCGTTAGGTGGTCTCCACGGTGAGTTGCATAAGAGTTAAAATCTTCTTCTGGCAAGCCCATTTTATGCAGGTACGCCCCAGCGGCACTGTTCAACATGATGGCATTGGAAGGCGACAAATGATCAGTGGTAATGTTATCTCCCAACACGGCTAATGGACGCATACCTTTCATGGTTCGCTCGCCTGCTAGCGCTCCTTCCCAATAAGGTGGACGACGTATATAAGTACTTTGTGGTCGCCAGTTATACAAAGGGCTCTCTGAGCGCTGCGCTTTTCCTAGATCAAACATTGGAATATAGATTTGATTAAATTGCTCAGGTTTAACGCTTGAGGCTACTATCGCATCGATTTCTTCATCTGTTGGCCAGATATCTTTTAGCGTAATAGGCTTACCATCTTTATCAGTTCCTAGCGCATCTTTTTCAATATCAAAACGGATCGTCCCAGCAATCGCATACGCAACAACCAATGGTGGAGAAGCCAAAAATGCTTGCTTAGCGTACGGATGAATCCGCCCATCAAAATTCCTGTTGCCCGACAACACCGCGGTCGCATACAGGTCCCTATCAATAATTTCTTGCTGGATCTTAGGATCCAGTGCACCGCTCATTCCGTTACATGTTGTGCAAGCAAAGCCAACAATACCAAACCCAAGCTGCTCCAGCTCAGGCAGCAATCCAGAGTCTTCCAAGTACAATTGAGCAACTTTAGATCCAGGAGCAAAAGACGTTTTAACCCATGGCTTTCGCACAAGGCCTAAGGCATTCGCTTTTTGGGCAATCAAGCCTGCAGCCACCACATTGCGAGGGTTACTGGTATTGGTACAACTAGTAATGGCCGCGATAATTACCGCCCCATCAGGCATTAGACCCGACTCTTCTTTCCAAGCCCCCGCAATACCACGGGCTTCTAGATCGGACGTAGGTAAACGGCGGTGAGGGTTCGATGGTCCTGCCATGTTACGACCAACACTCGATAAATCGAAGGTTAGAACGCGCTCATAGCGTGCGCCAGCTAAATCATCTGCCCACAGACCTGTTTGTTTTGCGTATTTTTCGACAAGAGCAACCTGCTCAGGCTCGCGACCCGTTAATTTAAGATAATCAATCGTTTGCTCGTCGATATAAAACATGCCTGCCGACGCCCCAAACTCAGGCGTCATATTCGAGATAGTCGCTCTATCTCCAATCGTTAAATTTTTGGCCCCGTCTCCAAAAAACTCTAAATAGGAAGAAACGACTTTTTGGTTGCGTAAAAATTCGGTAATGGCCAGTACTATATCAGTTGCCGTAATACCAGGCTGACGCTTGCCCACCAGCTCGACCCCAATAATATCCGGTAAGCGCATCATTGACGGGCGCCCAAGCATGACTGTCTCGGCTTCTAACCCCCCAACCCCTATCGCTATCACTCCCAATGCATCAATATGTGGAGTGTGACTATCGGTTCCAACACAGGTATCGGGGAAAGCAACTCCCTCGCGGGATTGGATAACCGGAGACATCTTCTCAAGGTTGATCTGATGCATAATGCCATTGCCAGCAGGTATGACATCCACATTTTCAAAGGCTGTTTTTGTCCATTCAATGAAATGAAAACGGTCCTCGTTACGGCGATCCTCAATAGCACGGTTTTTTTCAAATGCGTCTGCATCGAAGCCAGGAGCCTCTACCGCAAGCGAATGGTCTACAATAAGCTGCGTAGGGACGACGGGATTAACTTTTGAAGGATCACCACCTTGATCGGCAATCGCGTCACGCAGACCCGCTAGATCAACAAGAGCAGTTTGGCCTAAAATATCATGGCACACGACGCGTGCTGGGTACCAAGGAAAGTCCAGATCTTGTTTGCGTTCAATTAATTGTTTGAGGGCGTCAGTCAGCAGTTCTGGCTCACAACGACGTACAAGTTGTTCGGCCAAAACGCGTGAAGTATAAGGTAAAGCCGCGTAAGCATTGGGCTCAATTGCATCTACCGCTTCGCGAGTGTCAAAATAGTCTAATGACGTACCAGGCAGTGGTTTTCGATAATTAGTATTCATAACAGCATCCTAAAAGTGATTATGCAGCTATCACCCGGCTTCATTCTTTTGATATTCAGAAAGTCAGGGATAAAAGCAAACAGTGGGTATACCGCGCTTTACGATTTTTAAAGCGCGTATAATGGACTGAGCTTACGAACGCTCAGCAATGGGAACCCACTCACTAGAATCAGGGCCGGTATAATCTGCGCTGGGGCGAATAATCCGGTTGTTAGCACGTTGCTCCATTACATGTGCCGCCCAGCCGGAAGCACGAGAGCAAACAAAAATCGGTGTAAACAACTTAGTAGGTATGCCCATGAAGTGATAGGCCGATGCATGGAAAAAGTCTGCATTACAAAACAGCTTTTTCTCCCGCCACATGACCGACTCAACTCGCTCAGAGACAGCGTAAAGCGAGGTATCCCCTACTTGCTCCGATAGCTTTTTAGACCATGCCTTAATAATACTGTTACGAGGGTCGCTATCACGGTAGATAGCATGACCAAACCCCATAATTTTATCTTTTCGGGATAGCATCCCCATAATGGCGTCTTCAGCTTCATCAGCATCGCTCCACTGCTCAATCATATCCATCGCAGCTTCATTGGCACCCCCATGTAAAGGCCCGCGTAAAGATCCTATTGCAGCCGTGATACAGCTATGAATATCCGACAAGGTTGAGGCGCAAACCCGCGCTGTGAAAGTGGATGCATTGAACTCGTGCTCAGCATATAAAATAAGTGAAGCATGCATTACATCTATATGTAATTGTTCAGGTTTCTTATCATGAAGGGTCCACAAAAACTGTTCACCAATAGAGTCTGCTTCTGTTTCAACATTGATACGCTTACCGTGGTGACTATAGTTGTACCAATAATTAATCAAGCCTGGAAATACAGCTAACATACGGTCTATTTTTTCGTGTTGCTCGCTAAAATCATGTTCAGTTTCAAGATTACCTAACATCGAACAACCCGTACGCATAACATCCATTGGATGAGCATCTGCCGGAATATTTTCTAGTACCGTTTTTAAGGCAGAAGGCAATTGACGCAAAGACTTCAACTTCGCTTTATAAGCATTAAGCTCCGCTTGATTAGGAAGTTTTCCGTACAATAATAAATACGCAACTTCTTCAAACTCTGCATGATCAGCTAACGCTTTGATGTCATAACCACGATACGTTAAACCTGCACCTGATTGACCCACTGTACAGAGGGCGGTCTCCCCTGCTGATTGGCCACGCAGACCTGCTCCAGTCAATTTTTTTGCTTCTGCCATTGTCATTTCTCCTTATGACATCGAGTAGTTCTGTTGCTGTACTCGTGCCATTTTTTATCTTTATTATCTTTTAATATGCCTTACTTGTTTTTGCCTTCAGCAAAGAGCGCATCGAGCTTTTGCTCAAAATCGTGGTAGTTCAAAAAGTCATAAAGCTCCATACGGGTTTGCATAGTATCAATGACGGCTTTCTGGTCTCCATCACGCAAGATCGACTCAAATACATTAAGTGCAGCTTTATTGGCAGCACGGAACGCCGACAAAGGGTATAACACCATTGTTGCTCCATGCAGAGCCAACTCTTCTTTGTTGAACAACGGAGTCGCGCCAAATTCTGTGATATTGGCTAGTAAATGGGCACCGCCTATGCCATCTGCAAAGGCTTTATAATCATCTAACGTATGAACGGCTTCTGCGAAAATTCCGTCGGCTCCTGCTTCCAAACACGCTTGAGCACGCTCGACGGCGGCTTCTAAACCTTCCATCTGAAATGCATCAGTTCGTGCAATGATAAAAAAATCATCATCGGTTTTCGCATCCACTGCTGCTTTAACGCGATCGACCATTTCTTCTTTAGAAACAATCTCCTTATTAGGTCGATGTCCGCACCGTTTCTGAGCCACTTGATCTTCAAGGTGGATAGCGCCCGCCCCAGCCTTAATCATCTCTTTAACTGCACGCCCGATATTAAAGGCACCACCCCAGCCCGTATCAATATCGACAAGTAGCGGTGTCTCTACTGCACTACTGATGCGCCTAACATCTTCTAACACGTCATTCATTGACGTCATGCCTAGGTCAGGTAAACCGTAGGAAGCATTGGCTACACCACCGCCAGACAAATAAATGGCTCGGTGGCCAACTCGCTCAGCCATCATGGCATGATAGGCGTTAGTCGTGCCGACAATTTGCAGCGGCTGAGTTTCATTAAGTGCTTGACGAAATCGAGCACCAGCGCTTGGATTAGCCATGAATTTCCCCTTTGATGTTGGATGACAAATTGAGTTTGTTTTCAATATTCTGACGTGCTGCGCTGATATGACGACGCATTAACAGTTCAGCCAGTTCAGGATCACGCGCCTCTATCGCATCGACTATCTGTCTATGCTCTTTCAAAGCACGTTTCGGGCGAGAGCTTGATACACTAAATTGGTATCGGTACATGCGGACAAGGTGATATAGATCGCTGCCAAGCAGTTCTAGCAGTTTCTCATTTTTACTACCTTGTACTATGCGGTAATGAAAATCGAGATCACCTTCTTTTTGAAAATAGGAGCGTCCATCAAGCTCCTGCACACTGCGCTCATGTTCATCGAGTAACGAGCGCAAGTCGGCAATCTCTTCATCCGACATATGTAGGGCAGCCATGCGACAAGCCATGCCCTCTAAAGCTTCGCGGACATGATAAATTTCGACTAGCTCTTTTATCGACAATTGAACCACGCGCGCACCAACATTTGGTTTACGCTCTATAAGGCGCAATCCTTCAAGGCGTCGCATCGCTTCTCGTAATGGACCACGGCTAATACCATAGGTACGCGCCAATTCAGGCTCACTTATTTTTTGGCCTGATGGAATCTCGCCTTTAACAATAGCCGTTACAATTTCAGCACATACACGATCAGCAAGTGTGATGACTTCTACCGGTAATTCACGGATATTTGATTTGGTTGTCATAACCGTACTCTCTACAGATTGTCGACAATATTTACAGAGAAGTACGATAGCGCAGCAAAATTAGGCCGTCAACAAACCTAAAGTCTAAGATTGTCTACATAATTTAAGTTTTAGGAGTCATTCAAATTAGCTGGCGTAGAACCTTTTTGCTTCGTTATTCATCGTTTTAGCGATATTACGAGGCTTTTGATAAGGCAAAGAATGATCAGTACCTGGCACCATAACGTAATGCCAATTTGGCAAAGTATCATCCAGATGCTGATGATAGTCATGCATGGCATCCACACTCAGCCCGCCTATAAAGCTCGTCACATCACCTTGCGCCGCAATAAGCGCAGGCCTATCTACCTCATTAATCGTCGCTGTAACGCAATCTAACGCATTAGCAAACCCAATGGGCCTATGACCTAAACGTGACATCGTTAAGGCTTCTACCTGCTTGGAGATGCGCCTATTGGGAGAAATCGTATTCATAAACGCTAAAATCCCAACACTTTTATCCGCTGCACGGAGGTGACGAGTCGCCTCGCTGTATTTTTTACGTAGTGCTTTTGTTTCGCCCCATGTTGGTCGATCTAATAAAGCAGACTCTAATAAGAACTGCTTACCTATGCGGCTCGGATACTGCTGCTTATATAGCATAGCGACCATACCTCCCATAGAATAGCCACCTAAATCGAAGCTCCACCAGCCTAAGTAGTCAACCAAAGAAGACAGATCAGTAACGAGATCAGATGCTGTAAATGACTCTTCTTCACCACTTGAAGGCCATGTATCCCCCATACCGCGCAGATCTGGAATCAGGACTTCTTGCCATTGATCTAACATCTTCGCGATAAATGACCATGTATCCATGCCCGCAACACCCGCGCCATGCAATAACACAATTCGGCGTCCATTTTTAACATCTGGGTTAGTATACAAACGATAAGTAATAGACTGGCCATTGGTTTCTAGTGTCAAAGCCGGCCACTGCATGTCATCAATCATGGAACAAAATCTCTTCAGTCAATCGTTTAGCCCCGTCGAATGACGGCAGAATAACGAATGTAGTTTATAAACCTAGTAATAACTCAGCACGTAAACTCATGTGTCGACAATTTCCTGCCAACTCCTAACAACGCACTATGGGTGCTCATTATACTGGCGCACTATGATTTGTCTTATCATGCTCGCATGATGTCGCCTATTTCCTTAAAATACGCGCTTCTATTATTCCTAACATAAGGATTAGCCGTGCCCGGCCCAATTCCACTTAGTTACAGCACGTCGAGTACCGAATACTTTGAGCGCATCCGCTCGCTTGGCGGAGCTTGGCTACTGGACAGCGGAAAGCCAGATAGCGAACGAGGACGGTTTGATATACTTGTTGCTCAACCAGCATTTCGTGTTCGCTACGCACAAGGAGCAACGCAAATACTAGCAGGGACGGCTAATGAAGCGTGGTCTATCAACGAGCACAACACCCGCTTTACACAGACACACCCAGAACTGGCACAATTATTACATCACTATAGCGAAACAAGCCTTAGCGCTACCAAACCATTTAACCTGCTTAAATCGCTGTATTTATTGCTAGCTCAGCGTCAAAGCACCCATGAAGAAATACCTTTTTATTCAGGGTTTGTAGGCTACTTTGGATACGATCTAGGCCGCACACTAGAAACCTTACCCCAACATGCAGCAAACGAGTTACACATCCCTGATATGGAGGTAGGTTATTACCAATGGGCCATCATTGTTGACCATGAGAAACAAAAAGCATCGCTGGTCGCGCATGATCAATTTCCTGAAAGCAGCCTAAAACAGCTCGCAGACCTCATCTGCTCTTCAAACGACAAGAGCAAGTCTATTCGTTTTAAGATAACCCAAGCTTTTGCGAGCAACACACAAGAAGATCAATACCATCAGCGACTCAAGCAAATAAATGAGTACATCCACGCGGGTGATTGTTATCAAGTCAATTTTGCTCATCGTTTTCGCGCCGAGTACGAAGGTGACCCATGGCAGGGGTATAAAACACTTCGAGCTGCTGCCCCTACTCCTTTTTCGGCCTATCACGATACCGACAGAGGCGCGATTTTATCTCTATCACCTGAGCGCTTTGTGATGTGCGATGAAACAGGCAAAGTAACCACGCAGCCTATCAAAGGCACACGACCTCGGGATAACAACCCTGAAATAGACAATGCCTATATAAACGACCTAATCACCTCTGAAAAAGACCGTGCAGAAAATGTAATGATCGTTGATTTGTTACGAAACGATATTAGCAAAACATGTATAGCCGGTAGTGTGAAAGCGCAAAAGCTGTTTGATGTAGAGCATTACAAGAATGTTCACCACCTAGTCAGCACCGTAATTGGCCAGCTGCAACCCCAGCAAACCCCGATCGATTTACTTGAACATTGCTTTCCTGGAGGCTCCATCACAGGAGCGCCCAAAATTAGAGCGATGGAAATTATTGACGAACTAGAATCACACCGACGCCACATTTACTGCGGCAGCATCGGCTATATATGTAACAGTGGGCGTATGGATACCAGTATTACTATCCGTACGTTGTTAGCCGAAGATAACGCTATGTATACGTGGGCCGGTGGTGGAATTGTTGCTGATTCAGTATCCAGTGCAGAATATCAAGAAACGTTCGATAAGATCAATAATCTACTAAAAGCGCTAGAAACGGACGCCTAACTGGCTCGCCAGCCGTTCCAAAATTATCTAGCAGACACAAACGCTAATAATAATTGACCGATTGATCAATTAAACGCCAATAACTGTTCTATTTTGCCCACATAATCATATATGATCATGATTCAGCTACGGGTATTGTTAGATGGATTTACGATTCAAGGAAGCCGCCGTAACAAAGCGCTTCTACATATCATTATTGGCAACAACATTAGTTATTTGTGCACTCCTGACAATCAATCAATACTTGATGGTATCGACTAATACAGGCTCCCCAGTTACCAATAAAGGCGATATTAGCCTTTCGAACTATTCTCCCGTTGTAGTCAAAGCCGAACACATTTCTTATCTGACAGAAAATAGCTCAATTAATACAAACGATTTACTCAACTCGACATTAGGCCAGTGGAAGACAATTGAATCCAAGCACCTATCACTAGGCCGTAGAGATATGGCTATCTGGTATCGAATACCAATAAAGAATACAAATGCCACCACTATAAATCAGGTATTAGAAATACAATGGCCTAATTTATATTCCGCCGAGCTTTACCGCTATAACACCAATTTATTGTCTTACGCTGTGCAGCACAGAGGGCTGAGCACCCAACCTATTCCTAACCGCACCAGCTCACCCACACCCGCTTTTTATTTTACGCTAGCGCCACATGAGTCCACGGTGCTTTATCTGCGCGTTAAAACAAGCTATTTCCAGTATGTCCCAATGACCTTCTGGGCGGAAACGCTTTTCCAACAGCAATTACAATCAAAAATTATTATCTACTCGTTATGCTTTGGCGCACTGAGCGCCATGCTGATTTTCAATCTATTTTTATTTCTTAAATTACGTTCCAAAACATATATTTTCTATTCAATGTATATTTTAAGCATAAATTTTTATCAGTTATGCGTTACCGGCTACGGCCAAAACCTATTATGGTTCAATAACATACCGCTAAAGCTCATATGTTATGAGTTATCTGTTTATTTGGGCTTTTTATTCTGTAACGTTTTTATTCGTTACTTTCTACACCTCAAAAGAAACTTAAAACGCGTCAACTCAATACTCATCATTTATTGGTCAATGGCGACCCTAAGTTTACTGATGGGTTATTCAATACCGCAGCAAGTCTCCGAAATAGTAGCCGCGCTTTCTTGTCTAATCGCCCTATTTACTGGGTATTACTTATTCATTAGAGGATATCGTAATGCCTTGTACTTCTGTATTGCATGGGTATTCCTCACCCTATCGGCTATTGCACTCCTATTAATGGTTATCGGCTTTTTGCCGTACAGCCCCATTATTGAGTACGGACAAATGATGGGCTTTGTTACGGCAGTACTGACCATATCACTAGCCTTGGCAGGCAACCTTCATGTTGAACGGCTGCATAGAATTGTGGCGCAAGAGAAAGCTCTACAGCTAGAAAAGCAAGTGAGTAATGAGCGTGCCGCCAAGCTAGCAGCGCACAAGGCGCTTCTTAAAGCGCAAGATGAACAAAACGCATTACTCGAGCAGAAGGTAATTCACCGAACCCATGAGCTTGAGTTTTTAGCACACCAACTAGAAACAGCGAATCAACAACTCTCAGAGATCAGCCTTACGGATCCGCTCACGAATTTAAACAACCGCCGCTTCCTCGATCAAAACTTGGAAATGGTGTCTAAATCAGCTACCCGCGCAAACAGCACGCTCTCCATGTTGCTAATTGATATTGATCATTTTAAGAATATTAATGACACTTATGGACATCTAGCCGGCGATACTTGCTTAGTCAAAATTGCTGGCATATTGAAGAAGCATATTAATAGGGCTACAGACAGTATTGCTCGGTACGGGGGAGAAGAATTTGCGATTGTTCTACCTGGAACCCATGAAAAGGATTTAGTCATCATCGCTGAGGCTCTTCGCAAGGATGTAGCAGACAGCCATGTCAGTTTTAATGGCCACAAAATCAAGCTGACCGTGAGCATTGGTTGCGCCACCGTTAGGCCAAGTGAATTCATTCCGCCTGACTGCTTAATCGCTCTGACGGATAAAGCGCTTTATAGGGCCAAAAATAATGGCCGCAATCGCTGCGAGTGCTCGTTTACTCTGTAGAAGAAAGCATCATTCTTGTTTGCTTTCTAGATGCCGGCGTAACTCATTCAAATCTTTAATTTGTTTGATCTCTTCAAAAAGCCCGTCAGCCTCTTCTCGCTGCGAGCGCATCATTTTGAGCCATTGCTTGATACGTCCATGCACATAGCGAGGCATCATTTGCGACTCTACCATCGTAAAGTACTGCAACAGCATATTGATGATAGTTTGCCACTGTGCAGATTCGCTCTGATTTCCATTATTGATAGCTTTGATCATCATTGCCAGCTCAGGGCGTGCGATCAACCCGCGACCAATCATTACATCAGCACACCCACTAATTTCGCGGCAGCGTTGGTAATCATCAGGCGTCCAAATTTCGCCGTTTGCCACCACTGAAATAGTCAAATGCCCTTTAAGACGTGCTATCCATTCCCAATGCGCAGGTGGCTTATAGCCTTCTACTTTGGTTCGTGCATGAATAACGACTTCTGACGCTCCAGCCTCTTGAATAGCTAACGCATTCTCTAACGCAAGTGACTTGTCTTTATTTCCCAGCCGCATCTTCGCGGTAACAGGCGTCGCTTTGGGGACCGCGGCTCTAACCGCTGAGATAATGTCATGTATGACTTGAGGTTCATCCAGCAGTACCGCACCACCTCGATGCTTGTTAACCGTTTTAGAGGGACAACCAAAATTAAGGTCAACCGATGGGGAACCTAATGCAGCCGCTTTGGCTGCATTACCCGCCAGTGTCTCGGGGTTACTGCCTAGTAATTGCACTGCAACCGGAACACCGTGAGACGTTCTTGCAGAGGTGAGTAGTTCGGGTGCAAAACGTGTAAAGACATGCCTAGGTAAGACCTGATCCGTAATACGTATAAACTCAGTCACACATTGATCTACCCCACCAAACTGAGTAATCAAATGCCGTACAGAAGCGTCGACAACACCTTCCATAGGCGCAAGGATAATTCGACCGGTGTTGAGGGTACGCATGCTATTTCACTATTTGATAAGGTAGAAAAAAGAAAGATGAACGGTAGAACGAGAACAGCCGCGCTTATGTTCGAGCTCAGATATTTCCAGCGAGACTTAACGTGGCTCAAGCTAGCTATATTCTCGCTAACTTGAGCGCTATAGGATCAAACTGCAGCTAAACCTAACTCTAAATCACGACGTATATCGTCTAAATCTTCTAAACCAACTGAAAGACGAATCAAGTTATCGTTTACCCCAGCCTCAGCACGCGCTTCTGGTGTCATTCGTCCATGCGTTGTTGTGGCAGGATGGGTGATTGTCGATTTTACATCACCTAGATTACCCGTAATGGACATCATTCTGGTTGAGTCAATAAAGCGCCAAGCCGCTTCTTTATCCCCTTTCACCTCAAAAGATAAAACGCCGCCAAAAGCTTTCTGCTGTTTTTTAGCCAACAGATGTTGTGGATGCCCCTCAAGGCCGGAATAAAATACGTTTTCAACCTCAGGCCGAGCTTGCAACCAACGCGCAATATCAAGAGCAGCCCGACTATGAGCATCCATACGCAACTTGAGCGTTTCCAAACCTTTTTGAAAAACCCAAGCGTTAAACGGACTCATACACGCACCACCTGTACGAATAAAACCGTAGATTGCTTCCATTAGCTGGTGCGAGCCAAGCACTACACCACCGATACAACGCCCCTGACCATCAAGGTATTTAGTCGCTGAGTGCACAATAATATCAGCCCCTAACTTCAACGGCTGCTGAAGTGCAGGCGTGAGAAAACAGTTATCAACAACTAACAGAGCATCTACGCCATGGGCAATATCAGCAATCGCTTGAATGTCGCAAATCTCAGCTAACGGATTAGATGGGGATTCAAGAAAAAACAGTTTAGTATTGGGCTGTATAGCTTCACGCCAAGCATCTAACGATTTTGGATCAACGTAAGTCGTCGTAATCCCTGCTCGGCTTAAGTACTTATCAAATAATGAGATAACTGAACCGAATACACTGCGTGAACATACGATATGGTCACCTTGCTGCAACAGAGATAAGCCAACACTTAAGATGGCCGACATTCCTGAAGAGGTAGCGACACCACGCTCAGCACCTTCCAACGCAGCCAAACGTCGCTCAAATGCGGCTACCGTTGGATTAGTGAAACGGGAATAAATATTCCCTTCTTCTTCCCCACCGAAACGCGCAGCAGCTTCACGAGCGCTTGAATAGACAAAGCTGGAGGTAGGAAAAATCGCATCAGAGTGCTCACCTTCCATAGTACGGTTTTGGCCCGATCGTACCGCCAACGTTGAAAACTCAGCCTCGGGAAGGTCAAATTGAATACGTTCTTCTCTTTCAAAACCAGACTTTGCCATAACCTATGTGTTCCTACTGAATCTTTGTATGAAGATCGGCTGACGCCTCATCGGCGTGTTCAGACGTCTCCTCATCAACCTTCGCAAGGTCATTACGTTTTTGATCTAGACGTACTAGATAACGCTCATCAATATCGCCCGTCACATAATGCCCATCAAATACTGAGCTATCAAAATGTGTAATACCTGAGTGCTCTTCCGAAACAGACGCCTGCAGGTCTGACAGATCTTGATAGAGCATCCAATCAGCACCGATAGCTTCACCAATTTCGTCTTCAGTTCGGTTGTGAGCTATAAACTCGGTAGGCGAAGGCATATCGATGCCATAAACGTTAGGGAAACGCACTGGAGGTGCTGCAGAAGCAAAGTATACTTTGCGCGCACCCATGTCTCTGGCCATCTGTACAATTTGCTTTGAGGTAGTACCGCGTACGATAGAATCATCTACCAGCATAACTACCTTACCCTTGAACTCAGATTCAATAGGGTTAAGTTTACGACGCACTGAACGCTTGCGCTGAGTTTGTCCCGGCATAATAAAGGTACGGCCGATGTAACGGTTTTTAATGAAACCTTCCCGGAAAGTCACGTTAAGGTGCTTTGCCATTTCCAGCGCCGACGTACGGCTGGTATCGGGGATAGGAATGATGACATCAATATCGTGTTCTGGGCGCTCCCGTTGCACTTTTTCAGCAAGCTTTACACCCATACGCATACGCGCTTGGTGAACATTAACGTCATCGATAATAGAGTCCGGACGAGCCAAATATACAAACTCAAATAAACATGGAGTCAGTGACGTTTTCTCTGCGCATTGACGTGTATGAATATTGCCTTGCATATCAATAAAAATTGCTTCACCAGGCTCGATATCACGCACGCGAGTAAACCCAGAAATATCTAAAGCAACGCTCTCAGAGGCAACCATCGTCTCTTCGCCTCCCTCAATAGAGCGAGTTCCGTATACTAGGGGACGAATACCGTTAGGGTCGCGAAAAGCTAAAATACCATAGCCTGTGATCACAGCGACAACCGCATAACCACCTTTTACTCGCTTATGTACATTGGCAACTGCAGCAAAAATATCATCAGCATCAGGCACAAGCTTACCTTGCTGCTGAAGTTCATGAGCAAATACATTTAATAAAACTTCAGAATCCGAAGTAGTATTAATATGACGAAGATCTGCACGGAACATTTGATCAGCCAACTCATCAGCGTTGGTGAGGTTACCGTTATGGCATAAAGCAATACCATAAGGGGAGTTCACATAAAACGGTTGAGCTTCAGCCGCACTCGAGCTGCCCGCTGTAGGATAACGAACATGGCCAATACCCATGTTGCCCATTAAACGTTTCATGTGACGTGTGCGAAACACTTCGTTCACAAGTCCATTGTCTTTACGCATGTAAAAACGATTACCTTCACAGGTCACCATACCGGCTGCATCCTGACCGCGGTGTTGAAGCACTGTGAGTGCATCAAAAATAGTCTGGTTAACAAAAGACTTGGCTACAATGCCGACAATACCGCACATGCAAACTACCTCAAGAGGAAATAAAATAAGCGTCAGACCTGATAAGCAGGCCACAAAATTTAATTAACGTCCTGCGTTCCAAATGACCTGCCCTACTTCTGTGGCGATCTCTTTGGTCCAATTTTCCATTAACACAAAATGCGGAATCAATTGGGATTGATTCCACCAAATGTCCTGTACAGCTGGGGTGTTAGCAAGCAGCGCCACTATCACCACAACAATTAATCCACCACGCACAATACCAAACCCCATACCCAAGATTCGGTCTGTGCTACTTAAACCTGTTGCATGAACAAGCATTTCAACCAAATTACTCAGTAACGCGCCAACAATTAAGGTAAGCACAAATAAAATGGCGAAAGACGTCACTATTCTAAAAGAAGGTGTTTGGATGTAGTCGACCAATACGCTTGCTAATACTTCACCAAAAAGACGAGCGACTATAAAAGCGGCAACCCATGTGGCAAGCGACAAAGCCTCTTTCATGAAGCCACGACGCAGGCTGAAAAGCCCTGAAATAACAACAATACCGATGATTGTCCAATCAGCCCAGTTCATTGATTCCATAGATACCCAATTAATTTTGCGCGCATTCTACCAGACACCTCAGCGTAACCCAATCACTGAGTCGTGAAACGAATAATGATGCCGTCTAAAGCAAAGTCATTTTTTAAGGTTTCTTTTAGAGCCTCTAAACGATCACGTTTTAAATCAGGCCCCACATACACCTTATACAGCTCAGCCTGACGACGGGTATATACCTTATGCCCTGCACCAACCAACTGCTTTCGTAAAGCTCTAGCGTTTGCCTCATCTTTAAAGCTGGCTAGTTGCAATGTCCACGCAACAGGTACATTTTGCTCATCAAGTTGCGGTGCTGGCTCATTGGTGCCAACAACAGGCTTTTTCGCTTCTTCTGCCACGGTTTCATCGCTGTCAGCGGACGCCGCTTGAGCATCAACTTGAACGACTACCGGAGGCTTAATTTCCTTAACAGGAGCCACCTCCATTGTATCCGGCAAAGGTTTAGATTGAGGTTCAATATCAACCATTTCCGGCATTTGAGGCGCAACAGGGATACGAGAAGATAAATGACGCTCTTTGTAACCCTCTCCGGTTAGCAACCAAGGCAAAATAGCAATCGCTGCCAACCCGACAACAAGCAGACCAACAATTCTTTTCTTTCGGTCTATATCCATCTAAATCACATCCCTTCCTAAGGCTGCATAAGCTTCACCCACTGTGTAAAACGATCCAGCCACAACGATAAGCTTAGTTTCTGCACGCTGTTCCAAATAAGCCAATGCAGTTGATACATCATGATGACACACAGGAACATCGCTTGCCTGAGGCTTATTCGCTTTTTCCCAACAGGCTTTTAATTGATCTGCAGTCTGGCCTCGATTAACGCTCAAACCTACAAAATGCCACTCATTAACGATTGGGGCTAGAGCTTCAATCACCGCGGTGCAGTCCTTATCGCTCAACATTCCCAACACTAACGTAATCGGCGTTTTCAACTTGGCGAGCTGTTCGCCCAAGTATTGAGCAGATTGCGGGTTATGCGCGACATCTAATAAATACTGCTGCCCATTATGCGCAAAGCGATCCATGCGCCCTGCCACTTTAGCGACCGTCAACCCACGCGAAATGTCACTCTCAGTTACATCTAAACCTGATAATGCTATCGCTTGAAGCACGGTTGCCGCATTTTGTAGCGGCAAAGAAGGAATAGGTAAATTCGTATAAGTAAGCGGTTGTTTTTTGCTATCGGCGCCGCTCCAATCCCATGAATTGCTTTCGTGCGTAAAATTAAAGTCTTGCCCAACTTGAAATAGAGGAGTACTAATTAATCGCGCATAATCGGAGATACTATTAGGTGGAACTGGATCGCCACAAACAGCAGGGGTTGACTCACGAAAGATCCCTGCTTTTTCTCGACCGATACTTTCTCGATTATCACCCAACCAATCAACATGGTCTATATCGATTGTTGTAATAACGGCGACGTCTGCATCAACCAAATTAACAACGTCTAACCGCCCGCCTAGCCCTACTTCCAATAGTGCAACATCCGGCTTGCGCTGAGCTATTAACCACAAGGCCGCCAACGTGCCCATTTCAAAATAAGTTAGCGAGATATTCCCGCGCGCTTGATCGACTGCGTTGAATGCTGACACTAACTGGTCATCTGTTGATAATAGGCTATTAAAACGTATGCGCTCGTTATATCGGCTTAAATGAGGTGAGGTATAACAAGCCGTTGCATAACCGGCTGCCTGCAAGATTGCATCAAGCATAGCGACCGAAGAGCCTTTACCATTAGTGCCCGCTACTGTAAAAACGGTCACGCCCTCAAATGAGAGGTTCAAGCTATCATACACTTGGCGGCAGCGGTCTAAACCCATATCGATAGCAACAGGGTGACTAGCTTCCATCCAAGAAAGCCATTGAGCCAAAGTAAATTCAGATCTATTCATTTACTTGATACACATCCAAAAAGAAAGGCCGGTAAACCGGCCTACGCACTGGAACAATAAATTAAGGCTGCTGTTCAGCTACAACCGTTTCATTGTCTGCTTCTTCTACTTCCTGCGGCTCAATTACTTCTTCAGACGTTTCAAAACGCCCCATAAACATAGAAAGCACATTAAACAAGCGATCTCGCAACTCTAAACGCGAGATAATCATATCAACTTGACCATGCTCTAGTAGGAACTCAGAACGCTGAAAACCTTCTGGCAGCTTTTCTCGAACTGTTTGCTCAATTACTCGCGGACCAGCAAAACCGATTAAGGCTTTCGGTTCAGCAACATTCAAATCCCCTAGCATAGCCAAACTGGCAGAAACACCGCCATAGACAGGGTCTGTTAGTACAGAGATGTAAGGCAATCCAGCTAAACGCATTTTTTCCAATGCCGCGCTGGTTTTTGCCATTTGCATTAATGACGTTAATGCCTCTTGCATACGAGCACCACCCGATGCCGAAAAACAAACAAGCGGCATTTGTTTTTCAAGTGCAACATTGACCGCACGTACAAACCGCTCGCCCACGACAGCACCCATGGAGCCGCCCATAAACTGGAAATCAAACGCTACGGCCGCTATAGGCATTTCGTTAAGCGTACCTTCCATAGCCACTAGCGCATCTTTTTCACCCGTTGCTTTTTGGGCTGCACTTAAGCGGTCTTTATACTTTTTAGAATCACGAAACTTGAGACGATCAACAGGTTCTACTTCACTCGCGATTTCAGTGAAAGAGTTAGCATCAAAGAAAGTTTTTAAGCGTGCTCGCGCGCCTAAGCGCATATGATGCTCGCACTTGGTACAAACGCTTAAGTTTTTTTCTAGCTCCGGAAGGTACAACACTGCTTCACATTTAGGACACTTTTTCCAAAGCCCTTCTGGAACACTAGTGCGCTTGTTCTCAGAACGGACAAGTGAAGGAACAATTTTGTCTAGCCAGTTACTCATTCTTATCTAAATCCAATGCGTAAAATTATATAAATCAAGCGTCCATCGCGTGGCGCATGTCGGCAATGATACCAGTTACTTTTGCAGAAATCTGTTCCGGATTATCAGCATTCTCTGCAATAGCATTGACCAGAACACTACCGACGATAACACCATCAGCAATTGTGGCCACGGCTGCCGCTGTTTTACCATCTCTAATACCGAAACCTACGCCAACAGGCATATCCGTATGGCGGCGAACTATATCAAGCTTGCCTTTTACTTCATCCACGTCAAGCGCACTAGAGCCAGTGACACCTTTCACCGAAACATAGTAAACGTAACCTGATCCGTATTCACATACACTTTCAATACGATCTTCTTGTGTGGTTGGAGCTAACAAGTAGATAACATCTAATGCATTTGCCTTCATCACGCCGGCAAACTCAACTGACTCTTCAGGTGGCAAATCAACGGTTAAAACACCGTCTACACCTGCTTCCTTAGCTAATTGAGCAAACCGCTCATACCCCAACACTTCAATAGGGTTCAAATACCCCATCAACACGATAGGTGTTGTTGTATTTTCAGCACGGAAGGCTTTAACCATACCTAGCACATCGAGCAAACGAACATTGTGACTCAGAGCACGCTCGCAAGCCAACTGAATAACAGGACCGTCTGCCATAGGGTCAGAGAAAGGAACACCCAACTCAATAATATCCGCACCCGCATCAACCATAGCATGCAACAACGGGACTGTTACCGATGGATTAGGGTCTCCCGCTGTCACGTAAGGGATTAGCGCTTTTTTACCTTCAGCTTTTAACCGGCTGAAATATGAATTAATACGACTCACGCTACTCTCCTAAATTTCAATGCCGTCTATACCAGCAACAGTATGGATGTCTTTATCTCCGCGCCCCGACAGGTTGACCACAATAATTTGGTCTTTATCCATGTCTTTGGCAACTTTTACCGCATGCGCAATGGCATGGCTAGATTCAAGTGCTGGCATAATACCTTCTACTTGCGTGAGCATACGGAAAGCCGCTAATGCCTCATCGTCAGTAACCGAAGCGTATTCGGCACGCCCTGAGTCTTTTAACCAAGCATGCTCAGGCCCTACACCAGGATAATCCAAGCCGGCAGATACGGAATGCGTTCCTAAGATCTGCCCT
Source organism: Neptunomonas phycophila (assembly GCF_001922575.1). NCBI lineage: Bacteria > Pseudomonadati > Pseudomonadota > Gammaproteobacteria > Oceanospirillales > Oceanospirillaceae > Neptunomonas > Neptunomonas phycophila. The sequence goes on from NZ_MRCI01000001.1 coordinate 1,787,310, forward strand.
GCATCATCTTCCATCAGGTAAGTACGATTCCCGTGTAAGACTCCTGGACGACCCGCACATAAAGGTGCTGCATGCTCACCGGTTTCAACACCATGACCGCCTGCCTCTACGCCTATCATTCGCACATCAGCATCTTCTATGAAGGGATGGAACAAACCAATAGCGTTGGACCCGCCGCCTACACAAGCAATCAGCACGTCAGGTAAGCGACCTTCTTGCTTAAGGCATTGCTCACGAGCCTCGCGGCCTATTACACTTTGGAAATCACGAACAAGTTTTGGATAAGGGTGTGGGCCTGCAGCCGTACCGATGATATAAAATGTATTATCGACATTAGTAACCCAATCTCGCATTGCTTCATTCATCGCGTCTTTTAATGTCTTTGTACCTGATTCGACTGCAACAACTTCAGCGCCTAGCAGCTTCATACGATAGACATTGAGTGTTTGACGACGAACATCATCTATACCCATGTAAACCTTACACTCTAAGCCCAAGCGAGCAGCGACTGTCGCTGATGCTACGCCGTGCTGACCTGCGCCCGTTTCAGCGATAATCCGCGGCTTGCCCATATGCTTAGCCAGCAATGCTTGGCCTATTGTATTGTTTACTTTGTGAGCGCCCGTGTGATTTAAATCTTCGCGTTTTAAATAGATCTTTGCGCCACCCACTTCACGCGTTAACCGCTCAGCAAAGTACAAGGGTGAGGGACGACCGACATAATGCGCCAAATCTCGATCAAACTCCGCCTGAAACGCAGGGTCTGCAGACAGTTTTGCATATAAAGCTTCTAACTCTTGCAAAGCGCCCATTAACGTCTCTGATACAAAACGACCACCGTACGGCCCAAAATGCCCTCTTTCGTCAGGCAACTGCTTTAGCGCAGCTAGATCATTCGTTGTTAGCACAAGCTACCTCATCAAAAAATCGTTGTAATTTATCGGGAGATTTAATTCCCTTACTGGCCTCTACACCACCACTGACATCAACGGCATAAGGCTTTACGTATGTTATTGCTTCACGGATATTTTTATCATCTAAACCACCCGCTAAAATAATAGAGGACCGCATCGAGCAGGGAATCATATCCCAATTAAAAGACTCCCCAGTACCGCCGGGCACCCCAGCTTTGTAGGCATCCAGTAAAAGCCCTCTGGCTGTCGCATACTGCTTAGCAACCTTATCTACTTCAACACCAGGCTTCATTCTCAGCGCCTTGATGTAAGGTCGGGAAAACTGCTCACAAAAAGCAGCCTTTTCGTCACCATGAAACTGCAGCAAATCAATTTTACATTCATCAATGACAGTATTGACCAGCGCAGGTTCAGCATTAACAAATAATGCAGTTGTCGCCACAAAAGGAGGGAGCTGTTTGATGATACAGGCTGCAGCTTGTGGTGTTATATACCGCGGGCTTGGTTCGTAAAAAACAAAGCCTAGGGCATCAGCCCCCGCTGCAATGGCATGAAGGGCATCCTCTAAACGCGTTATACCACAAATTTTTACACGAACATTCATGAAACAATCATCACATCAAATTGCGGACAATGTTAACAGATTGAGCACCCAAACGTTAGCCACTTGTGTTTAAGAAATGCGGCCCCAAAGGTGAGGCGGGGAGCTGATAGGTATCAGGGTACTTAACATCAACAAAATACAACCCATGCGGAGGAGCCGTTACCCCGCCTTCCCGACGATCACGCGCATCCAGTATATCTTTCGCCCAATGTGTGGGTTTTTCTTTAGCACCAATAGCAATCAGGACACCCGCTATATTTCGAATCATATGCTGCAAAAAAGCGTTAGCAACCACATCAATCACGATCATCTGCCCTGAGGCATACACATTCAAGGATTTAACGTGACGTATAGGGCTTTTAGCTTGGCAGTTAACAGACCGGTAAGAAGTAAAATCATGTTCTCCTACCAAATGCTCACCTCCTTTACGCATTAGCTCTATATCTAACGTTTTATGCGTCCAAGTAACACCTTTATTCAAAATCGCAGGTCGTACAGGCTGACTCAAAATTAAGTAGCGATAACGACGTTCTAATGCACTGAAGCGCGCGTGGAAAGAGTCATCGACGTCGACTACCCAATGGACCGCTATATCATTAGGTAAATGCGTGTTAGCCCCCATGACCCAAGCCCGCTGCGGGCGGGATACAAGACTATCAAAGTGGATAACCTGATATGTCCCATTTACCCCGGCATCTGTACGACCAGCACAAACCACTGAAACAGGGTGATTTGCAATTTTAGAAAGTGCTTCTTCCACGTATTGTTGCACAGTGGGCACATTGCCTGCCTTTTGTCGCTGCCACCCCTTGTAGGCACTGCCTGCATATTCTACGCATGCAGCATAACGATAAGGGGCGATCGAAATCGCCCCTTGGTTGTCTATTGATGGAAGTTTTCGCTCCGTCAAGCCAACCCCTCCAATAGACCCCGCGCCTCTGATACTTGCGCCTCATTACCCTCTTCAGCTATTTCATCCAAGATATCCTTAGCACCTTCAACATCACCCATATCTATATAGGCACGCGCTAAATCTAGCTTGGTTTCAACTTCATCTGCCCCGTCTAACAACCCTAAGGCATCAAATGGATCTTCATCTATCTCTTCTTCCGCCGAGGAGGTCTCTTCAAGAGCGATATCGTTATCAGTACTATTAAGAAGCGCATCTAACTCATCATCCAACTCTGCATCAAGATCATGCTCAATATTGGACGTTAGCTCTTGTGTTACCTCTGTATCTGAAGGCGTTTTGGGTAGCTCATCATCGAGCTCCAAGCCTGCTAAATCGACGTCTGCTTCAATCTCTGCAGCATCATCAATTTCTAGATCCAAAAGCTCATCCAGCGAAGCTTCTGAGCTTTCCTGCTCTGCGTCAACCAAACCTAGATCGGCATCAGCATCATCCAAGCTCAACTCTTCTTCACTCAACAAAGAGTCCAAATCCAAGTCGTCTAGATCATCACTCAGCGACTCCAGAGTTTCATTAGGGACTTCAACGGCTTCTGAGTGGTCATTTGAATCAGCGGATAGATTTTCAAGGTCGTCTTCACCATCAAGCATACTATCAAGATCTGCCATGAGATCTTCTTCATCAATAGTAGCTTCTTCTGCCTCGGCGACCACCTCACTTTCAACACTGTCCTCATCCAATAACGCATCTAGATCAGCCAGCGTCGTTTCATCATCCGATGCGTTATCACTTGCCGAGTCAGTTGACGCTTGCGCTGGTTTGTCACCAGACACACCCTCAGACTCATCATCAAGAGCAAAGTCCAAGCCCTCTAATTCGGCCTCAAGCTTACTCATTTCATCTTCTAGGTTATTACCTGATAGATCATCAAGGTCAAAGTCTAGGTCTTGCGATGCCTCTTCAGATTCTGTCGACTCAAATGGCGTATCCGCCAGCTGTGTCAAGCCTAGGGACTCAAGCGTTTCTTCGGCACTATCTTCATCATCGTCGATGGAGTCGACCATGCCCATACCAGAGCGCTCATTGCGCTGGCGAGAAGCTTCTTGTTCAACTTCATCGTCCAAATCAAGCGAGATCAGCTCATCCAAGGCAGTATCGTCTGCAATGTCCAGCCCTTCGTCATCTAGATCCTCAGCGAGCATAGCATCTAGACTCTCATCTAACGGATCAAGCTCCGGCTCGGCAGGAGCAACGGCAGCATCTACGGCCGTGTCAGTTGGCTCATCAGGCAGCGACAAGTCCAGCTCTTCTAAGTCGTCATCTAAACCAAGGTCAAATTCGTCATCATCAACCTCTTCAGAGACATCTTCACCTAAAATTGCGTCTAGCTCATCGAGATTAGCCTCGTCATCCTCTAGCGCTGTTTCAAGGGATTCATCTTCTAAGCTGTCCTCTGATAGAGCATCGAGATCATTTTCGAATGACTCATCGAGATTAAGATCCATATCCAGATCTAAATCTTCCAAGTCATCAAGATCATCCAAAGACTCTAGCTCGTCTAGGCTGTTAATATCATCTAAGTCAATCGACTCTGACTCTTCCTCAGCTTCTGGTATTTCAGCTGTTTCGTCGGCACTCTCTTCCAGTGCAGCGGCGAGTTCGTCATCACTGATTTCTTCTTGAGGTTCTAAATCGACAGGAGCAATAAGTGCCTCATCCACCTCATCATCTGCTGACTGACGTTTACGACGAAGCAACAACCAAAGACCGGCTAAAATGGCGATAGCACCACCACCCAAGCCTGCCAAATAAGCCGGCGTACCTAAGATTTTATCCAGTATGCTTTCACTGCTTGCATTAGCTTGTGCTGTTTCTGCTGCTTCTTTTTCTCTTAATAACGCCTCTAGCTCTGCAAAGCCGTCATTTTTTAATTCAAGTAAGCGCTGTAAGGAATCAAGCTGCTGTTGAATAGCATCCAACTTATTGTTCAAGTCGGAGTTATCTCGCTCCAACCTGTCGATAGACTCGAGTGAAACAGCAAGCTTTTCTTCAAGCTCTTCATTCTTCGCTTCAAGCTCTTGAGCTTTCTTTTCAGCATCCGTTTCTGCACTAGGGTTCTGAGAGTTCTGCGCCGCATCATCCTTGCTGGCATCCGTCGGGGTAATTACTTTTAACTGCCCTTCTGGAGCTGCTTCAACGTCCTTGGAATCAGCGGCTTCACTCTTTAGACTGGGTTTACTTCCGTCAATTGGCGCCGGCGCCGAAGGCTTACCTCTATTTTTCCAAGCAGCCGTTTGTCGCCTCACTTCGGCGGCGGCTTCTTTTGAAGTGATTGCTCGCGCTTCTGCTTCGGTCGGTAGCTGGAGCACTAAGCCCGCTTTTAAATTGTTTATGTTGTTATCTGGAAATGCTTCGGGGTTCTTCTTAAACAAAGCGACCATCATTTGATAAGAAGATATATCCGGCGCCGCCCGGTGCTCGATAGCTAAGCCCCAAAGCGTATCCTTGGAATCCACATAGGTTTCTGTTTTAGGATTGGCGCGAGTTTGGATATTGCTAGCCCTAGCCGCAGCAGGCTGAGACCTAGCGGCTGGCTGCACAGGTGATTGACGCTTAGGCTGCGGCTGAACAGCAGGTACGACCGGCTGACGCGAAGGAACTGCTGCAGGAATAACAGGACGCTGAGTGGGCGACGGATCAAAAACTGGCGGATCCAAAAGCACTGTATACTCACGCACTAACCGACCGCTAGGCCAATTAACTTCGACCAAAAAGTTTAGGAAAGGCTCCTTGACAGGCTCGCGTGATGTTAGCTCAATCACACCCGTTCCATTAGGATTAACCTTAACCTGAAAGCGCACACCATTTAATGCTCTTTGCTGGCTAATGCCCGCCAATGCAAACTCATCCTGCCCTGCCATACGAGGGCGGATCTGCAATGGGTTGAGATCCCTAATTTGGCTGAGCTGAATTTCAGCATTTAAGGGTTCATTTAGGGCCGATTTGATACGAATATCACCTAGCCCCAAAGCGTTTGCCTGTGACGATGCGATTGCACCCGCAACAGCCATACTTAGTGCAAGTTTGCGCAGCATTTCCATTTCCTTAAGTTACTTGCTGAATTTTTCTTGATATTCAGCAAGTTGCCGGTCAGATGTTTGATCAAAGTATTATTAAAAACTGCTAGCGGGTCAAGAAACCCGTGAAAACAGTTGTTTTTTTAAGGCTTTTATTAAACTCAGCTTAATTTATTGAAAAGATTCCTGATAAAGCTCAGCTATTTTTACCGCATTTACTGTTGAACCATAACGCAGGTTATCGGCCGTCATCCAAAAACTTATACCTGTATGATCGCCCAATGTTTCTTTCACACGACTAATAAAAACGGTATCCGTACCGACAGAGTCACTTACTGGGGTGGCAAGTTCGTTCTCGCCATTAACAAGCTCAAAGCCCTCCAGCTCATCAATCAACGCTGAAAACTCCGCAGACGATATGGCCGCCTCTGTATTTAATACAACAGACGCGCTATTTCCATGAAACACAGGCACCCGGACAAAACTAGGCGCAATAGACAACCCTGGGTTGTTCATTATAATTTTAGTTTCAAGCATTAACGCTATTTCAGCATTAGTGTAGCCATTGGCTTCTAAATCACCCACTATTGGCAGCACATTGAAAGCGATTTGTTCAGTATAGCAACGCTTTTCCAACTCGCGTGCATTAAGTAACTGCGCTGTTTGTTTCGCCAACTCATCAACACCGGATTTGCCTGATCCTGACACTGAATGCATCGCTGTAAAAGTAATATCATTCACCGGCGCTTTTGGAACCATCGCTTTTAATACAGGCATCAGCATAAGCGCATCAGGGGATGGATTAGTAATAATATGTTTTTGGCTACTCATAGCGATACGTTCATCATTAACACCCGCTATCACCATAGGCACTAATGGATCGTATCTAAACGCACCCGTACTATCGATCACCAAGGCACCGCTTTCTGCGGCTAGTGATGCATATTGCTCGGTAATGGCTTTAGACGCATTAAAGAATGCAACCTGCACCTTTGAAAAGTCAAAGCCTTCTAACGCCTGAACAACGTAGGACTTCCCCGCAAACGAGATCGACTCTCCTACCGAGTTACTGCTGGCGAACACGTAAAGCTCACCTATCTCAAAATCGCGTTCTTCTAGTACTGTTAAAAGATGCTCTCCCACCTGACCGGTGGCCCCAACAATTGCGATATTAAGCATGAAATTCCTATTAATAACGTTAAGTTCAAACAAAACAGCCCGAACGAGTGTCGGGCTGCAGGCATAACCAAAGAGCGGTTAAGCTTCTAACAAAATGCGCAACATACGGCGCAACGGCTCTGCCGCTCCCCATAAAAGCTGATCACCAACACTAAATGCATTCAGGTACTGAGGCCCTAAATTCATTTTACGCAAACGACCAACGGGTACAGACAGTGTACCGGTAACTTTAGCTGGCGTGAGCTCTCTCATAGTCACATCACGCTCATTTGGAATAACTTTAACCCAATCATTTGCCTCAGCCAGCATTGACTCAATTTCATCCATAGGGATGTCTTGTTTCAATTTGATAGTGAATGCTTGGCTATGACAACGCATGGCACCTATACGGACACAAGTTCCGTCAATAGGGATTGGTGAGCTAGAGCGACCCAAAATTTTGTTAGTTTCAGAGAAACCTTTCCACTCTTCTTTGCTTTGACCATTTTCCAAAGCAACATCAATCCACGGGATCAAGCTACCAGCCAAAGGCACACCGAAGTTATCGACCGGCATATCGTTGCTTCGAATGGTCTCCGCCACGCGGCGATCAACATCTAAAATGGCACTTGACGGGTCAAGCTGATCAGCCACTGACTGATGCACCATGCCCATCTGCGCAATCAGCTCACGCATGTGACGTGCACCACCGCCAGAAGCAGCTTGGTACGTCATGGAAGTTAACCACTCTACGTGACCCGCTTTAAACAGACCACCTAACCCCATTAGCATTAACGATACGGTACAGTTGCCTCCGATAAAGTTTTTAACTCCATTAGCTAAGCCCTTATCGATAACGTCCCGGTTCACGGGATCTAAAATGATCAGCGCCTCATCATCCATGCGCAATGAAGATGCAGCATCAATCCAATACCCTTTCCAGCCGGCTTCACGCAACTTGGGGAATACCGCTTTTGTGTAGTCACCACCTTGGCATGAAATAATGGCATCCATCTGTTTCAGCTCATCAATATCCGTTGCATCTTTCAACGTTGGAATTGATTTGCCAATATCAGGACCAGCCTGTCCAGCCTGTGAAGTGGTGAAGAAGACGGGCTCATCGATAAAATCGAAGTCACGCTCTTCTAGCATGCGTTGCATCAGCACAGAACCAACCATTCCGCGCCAACCGACAAAACCTACACGTTTCATTGGAATCCCCAATAATAAATTCTTAAATTAGCGACACAAAAAGGCCGATTCTGCAAAGAACCAACCTGAATGTGTCGACATAGTTATTGTACGATGATTAAGCGCTCAATGCAGCTACTACTGCATCGCCCATTTCAGAAGTACTGACTTGCTGCATTCCCTCTGACATTATATCGGCAGTACGTACATTCTGATCTAACACTCGGCTCACAGCCGCTTCTATACGGTCTGCCGTAGCACCGGCATTTAACGAATAACGCAACATCATTGCAGCCGATAAGATAGTCGCTAAAGGATTAGCCTTACCCTGACCAGCAATATCGGGTGCTGAACCGTGACACGGCTCGTACATGCCTTTACCGTTCTCATCTAATGATGCTGAGGGCAGCATACCAATAGAGCCGGTTAGCATCGCTGCTGCGTCCGACAGGATATCACCAAACATGTTCCCGGTAACCACAACATCAAATTGCTTAGGCGCGCGTACCAATTGCATCGCTGCATTATCAACATACATATGGCTAAGCTCTACATCCGGATAATCCTTAGCAAGCTCCTCCATAATTTCGCGCCACAAAACGGTCACTTCGAGTACATTCGCTTTATCAACTGAACACAAGCGCTTACCACGCTGGCGAGCTGCCTCAAAAGCCACACGACCAATTCGACGGATTTCGTTTTCATCATATACGTAGGTGTTATAACCCTCGCGAATACCGCCTTCTTTCTCACGAATACCGCGCGGCTTACCAAAGTAAATACCACCCGTTAATTCACGAACAATTAATATATCTAAACCAGCCACAATCTCAGGCTTTAACGATGACGCATGCGCCAACTGCGGGTAAAGAATAGCTGGACGCAAGTTACCAAACAGCTGCAAATTAGAACGAATACCCAACAAACCCTTTTCAGGACGGATTTGAAAGTCTGGAATCGTGTCCCACTTAGGGCCACCCACAGCCCCAAGTAGTATTGCATCTGCAGACTGAGCAGCCGCCAACGTGGCTGGCGGCAACGGCACACCATCAGCATCAATTGCTGCGCCACCTACTAACGCTTCAGAAAAAACCAACCCTAACTTATCTTGCTGATTAACTAACTCTAAAACGCGTTTAGCTTCAGTAACAATTTCTGGACCTATGCCGTCACCCGGCAGAATCAGTACACTCTTAGACATATATATTCCAAATCTCTTCAGTCAACTATTAATAAGGCTTGATCGCGTCAAACAACCAAGGCGTTTCTTGGCGACGACGAGCCTCATAAGCCTTTATATCGTCTGCGTTTTGCAATGTAAGGCCGATATCGTCCAGACCGTTTAGCAAGCAATGCTTACGAAAACCATCGACATCAAAAGTCATTTCTGTGCCAGAAGGAGTAACCACCACTTGCTTTTCCAAGTCGATAGATAATTGATAGCCTTCTTGGGACTCGACTTCATTAAACAACTGATCGACTTGCTCTTCGTCTAAAACGATTGGCAATAGACCATTTTTAAAGCAGTTGTTATAAAAAATATCCGCAAAACTAGGCGCTATAACACAACGAATCCCAAAATCTTCTAACGCCCAAGGTGCATGCTCACGACTAGAACCACAACCAAAGTTCTCACGAGCTAGCAGAACAGATGTACCTTGATAGCGAGGTAGGTTAAGGACAAACTCTTTATTTAAGGGACGGCCTGAACAATCTTGGTCTGGCTGCCCTTCATCCAAATAGCGCAACTCATCAAACAGGTTAGGACCAAAACCTGAACGCTTAATAGATTTCAAAAACTGCTTGGGAATGATCATATCTGTATCAACATTGGCGCGATCTAATGGCGCAGCGATACCGGTATGCACTGTAAACTTTTTCATTTTATATCTCCGCTACTTAGGCGCCCATTAACTCACGAACATCAACAAAATGGCCCGTGACTGCTGCTGCCGCCGCCATAGCTGGGCTAACTAAATGTGTACGACCACCAAAGCCCTGACGCCCTTCGAAGTTTCGGTTACTAGTCGAAGCGCAATGCTCGCCATTGCCTAACTTATCCGGATTCATAGCCAAGCACATTGAGCAACCGGGTTCACGCCACTCCAGCCCCGCTTCAATGAATATTTTATCCAAACCTTCCTGTTCGGCTTGCTGCTTAACCAGCCCTGAGCCAGGTACAACCAACGCCTGTTTAATAGTGCCAGCTACCTTGCGCCCTTTTACCACCTCTGCTGCAGCGCGAAGGTCTTCAATACGCGAATTTGTGCAAGAGCCAATGAAGACGCGATCCAACTGAATATCAGTAATTTTCTGATCTGCCGCCAGACCCATGTAGGTTAAAGCGCGACGAATACCATCTGCTTTAACTTCATCAGCTTCGTTTAATGGGTTAGGCACTGTAGCCTTAACGTCGACAACCATCTCTGGCGACGTTCCCCATGTGACCTGAGGAATGATATCTTCAGCTTTGATAACGACAACTTTATCAAAGACAGCATCATCATCCGAAACTAAGGTCTTCCAGTAAGCACACGCTGCATCCCATTGCTCACCCTTAGGAGAGAATGGGCGGTCTTTAAAGTAATCGATGGTCTTCTGATCAACAGACACCATACCAACGCGAGCACCGGCTTCGATAGCCATATTACAAATGGTCATGCGGCCTTCCATAGAAATACTATGGATAGCATCTCCACCAAATTCGATAGCGCACCCGTTACCGCCAGCTGTCCCTATAACACCTATAATATGCAAGATAACGTCTTTAGCTGTAACACCAAAACCTAACTCACCATCAACACGCACCAGCATATTTTTCATTTTCTTAGCGATCAGGCACTGCGTTGCTAATACATGCTCAACTTCAGAGGTACCAATACCATGGGCCAAGGCACCAAAAGCGCCATGAGTCGACGTATGTGAATCACCGCAAACCACAGTTGTACCAGGCAAGGTCATACCCTGCTCCGGCCCTATGACATGCACGATACCTTGTCGAGTATCGTTCATTTTGAATTCAAAAATACCAAAATCATCACAGTTAGCATCCAGCGTCTTAACTTGAATACGCGACACTGAATCAACTATCTCATCAACACCGCCTGCCCGCGGAGTGGTCGGCACATTATGGTCAGGTGTTGCCAAGTTAGCATCGATACGCCAAGGCTTACGATTAGCCAAGCGCAACCCTTCAAACGCCTGAGGTGATGTCACTTCGTGTAAAATATGGCGATCAATATATATAAGCGCACTACCATCATCGTTTTGACGAACTAAATGCTGATCCCACAATTTGTCATATAAGGTCTTGCCAGCCATAGGAATACTCCCCAATTAGGCATTATTGTTCTCGTTAAGCAGCCGCTCGAAAGCCACCCAAATTATATGGTTATGCTATAGAAGCCCGCCAAATAACACAAATTCATTATTTTTATACAAACGATTCCTTAAAGGAATAACAGAGGATCAGCTTGCCCCTTTCGCCTGATTCCAGCGAATACATTCTTCTAGCGTCACACCTGACCCACCAAAGATATTAAGGGCACTTCCAATGGTTAAATCCACCTTTCCGGATGAAAGCTGATTAACCAACTTCAAGTCCGCTAAAGAACGAGCGCCACCAGCATAAGTAACAGGTATAGAGCACCAGTCACCCAACTTATCTACCAATTGCTCATCGATTCCCGCTTGCAACCCCTCAACGTCAGCAGCATGAATTAAAAACTCAGCACAATGTTTTTCTAGCTCAGCCAAGGTTGCGCCATCAATAATGGTGTCTGTTACTGTCTGCCAGCGGTTAGTCGCGATTTGCCAACCTTTGTTGGTTTGGCGACAACTCAAATCCAAAACCAAACGCTCGACACCTACTTCTTGCTTTATTTTATCAAGACGAGCCCATGAAAACTGACCATCCTCGAACAAGTAAGAAGTCACAATGACATGAGAGGCGCCTGCCTCAAGATAAGACGCAGCATTAGCATGGTTAACACCACCACCAAACTGCAAACCACCAGGCCATGCACCTAATGCCTTTAACACCTGCTCTTCATTACCCGGCCCCAGAGCAATAACATGTCCGCCCTGCAAGCCATGCTGATGATATAAGCCAGCATAATATTCGGCATCATGCTGGCTTATAAAGTTGGTTTGAGCACCTTGATCGCTCAAGCTACCTCCAACAATTTGCTTAACCTGGCCCTGGTGAAGATCGATACAAGGTCTGAAAAATGTCACAGCCACTCCTAACATCAGCGCTTAAAATTTATTTGATGGATTATAAACGTTCCGACCCATAATGCAGAATGAGTACGCGAATAAAATACACAAGATTTTAAGCCATCAAACAGCAGGGCAAAGTATATGAATGAATTAGAAAGATAAGAAAGATAACATTTCAGAGAAGCCTTACGAGCGCAAGACTCTTATGTTTAGAAATTGGTGCCCGGAGCCGGAATCGAACCGGCACGACCGTTAAGTCGCAAGATTTTAAGTCTTGTGTGTCTACCAATTTCACCATCCGGGCAAAATTTCTTTTCCAGCTTAAGCAGAGCTTAAACATGGAGGCGCGGGTCGGAATCGAACCGGCGTACACGGAGTTGCAGTCCGCTGCATGACCACTCTGCCACCGCGCCTTACGTTTTGATTGGAGCGGGAAACGAGATTCGAACTCGCGACCCCGACCTTGGCAAGGTCGTGCTCTACCAACTGAGCTATTCCCGCATCACTCAAAACGTGGGGCGTATTATAGAGAGATCTGAGACGGTGTCAACACGCTTTTACAATAAATTTTTACTTAAAGATTAAATACTTACATTTCACTCGTGAGAACAGGCCATGCGGCCTTCAAATAAATGATCATAGACCATAAAGTCAAAATAGCAGCACCATACATCGCCACGATACCAACCCAGGACAAAGCGGAAAATGGCGTAAACGAAACCAACAACAATATTGAAATCATCTGAAGGGCCGTTTTTATTTTACCTATGTAAGATACAGCCACATTAGCCCGCTTACCTACTTCAGCCATCCATTCACGCAATGCTGATATCACTATTTCCCGCCCAATTATAATGATGGCCGGAACAGTCATCCATAACGCCGAAAAAGTTTGCGTTAGCACGACCAGCGCCGCAGCAACAATCAACTTGTCCGCAACTGGATCTAGAAAAGCACCTAACGCTGAGGTCTGATTCCAACGACGCGCCAAATAACCATCAAACCAATCCGTAATCGCAGCCAAAGCAAAAATCACCCCTGCTGAAAAATGCGCGTACGGAACTGGCAAATAATAAATAAGAATAAATACCGGGATCAAAACAATCCGCAGCAAGGTTAATAGATTGGGTATATTCATGGATAACAGCACCTGTCCTGACAGTTCCCTGTCAATCTTCTGGATGTAACGCTCCATAGATCTCCTCTGCGAGCGCGCTGCTTATGGTAGAGACTTTGGCAATTTCTGCAACACTCGCTCGCTCAATTGCTTGAATACCACCAAAATGCTTCAGCAACTCTCGTCTTCTTTTAGGCCCTACACCGGGAATCCCTTCTAAACGTGATTGGTTCCTGGCTTTTCCGCGCCTTGCCCGATGGCCTGTAATAGCAAATCTATGCGCTTCATCACGTATATGCTGAACAAGATGAAGAGCAGATGAATCCGACGCCAATGTAACCTCTTGACCAGTTTCAGCAACAATTAGCGTCTCAAAACCCGCCTTGCGGGTCGTCCCTTTCGCAACGCCTATAATCTGCACTTCATTAATCTGCAACTCACGTAAAACATCCACTGCTTGCGTGACCTGACCTTTACCGCCATCGATAAACAGTATGTCAGGCAAAGCTCCCTCACCTTTTTTAATGCGAGTGTAACGCCTAGTTAGCGCTTGATGCATAGCGGCATAATCATCTCCGCCAGTTATACCTTCGATATTAAAGTGACGGTAGTCTTTCTTCAATGGTCCGTTATGATCAAACACAACACAAGAGGCGACCGTTGCCTCACCTGAGCTGTGGGATATATCGAAACATTCAAGGCGTTTGGGAATAGCATCAAGGTTAAAAGCCTCTTGCAACTGAACAAATCGCTGATACATAGTTTGCTTACTGGCCAAATGACTAGACAGCTGCTGCTCAGCATTGGTCAATGCCAGCTTTTGCCAACCGGCTCTTTCACCTTTCACACGGTAATTGACGCTCACTTTTTTACCACGATGCTCCGTCAAGGCCTCTTCTAAACACGCTTTATCATCCAAGTCATGGCTACAAATAATGACATCTGGCAACTCTCGCGCACTGCCCAAGTACCACTGAGCTATAAAGGCTGATAACACTTGTTCAGGACTATCCTCTATAGAGACTTTGGGGTGAACCGCTTTACTGCCAACAATCCGCCCACCTCGCACATACAGAACATGCACACAAACACCCCCGGGCAATATAGCGCAGGCAATTACGTCAGCATCCCCCGCATCGCCAGCAACAAACTGCTGCTCTTGTATAAGCTGCAAACTGCTGATTTGATCACGATAGACAGCAGCTCTTTCAAAATCCAATGATGCAGCGGCCACTTCCATCTGATCCGCTAATTCCTTCATAATCACATGGCTTTTTCCCTGCAAAAACATGCTCGCATGCCGAACATCTTCTTGATAAGCCTCTTCCGTAATGGCCTTAACACAGGGTGCACTGCAACGGTCTATTTGATACTGCAAACAAGGTCTTGAGCGGTTTTTAAAAAACGTATCGTCACACTGACGAATTTTAAACAGCTTTTGCAAGATCCCCAATGTATCGTTAATCGCCGCGCGGCTTGGAAAGGGCCCAAAGTAGCTTCCTTTTTTACGTTTAGCTCCACGATGAAAACTTAGCAACGGATAAGTATCTTTATCAGAAACAAAAATATAGGGATAACTTTTGTCGTCCCTCAACAAAATATTGTAGGGAGGCCGGTACTCCTTAATCAAATTTTGTTCTAGCAACAGCGCTTCAGTTTCACTGTTAGTGACTGTTACATCTATCGTGCGTATGTGGCTGACCAGCGCTTGCGTCTTAACTGTCAGCCCTGTTGCTCGAAAATAACTAGATACTCGCTTTTTTAGATTCTTCGCTTTACCAATATATAGCAGCTCACCGGCAGCATCTCGCATTTGGTAAACACCAGGCCGCTGTGTTAAGCGAGCGAGAAATGCCTGACTATCAAAGCCATCTAATGTGGTGTCGTTGTTATTACGTGACTGTGCCATTAGCTCTCTGTTTTTACTTCGTGTAATGCTTTATTAGCCTGCATATGAATATGCGTTGCCTTTTGATGTATAGCTTCTAGACGCTTTCGTGTTTCATCATTAATACCGGCACCACGAGATAGCGACACCTCAAGATAAACGCTAATTTCTGCAAAATAATACAAGCGAGCATTAAATGATTTAGCGCGCTTTAGTTTTGCCATGGAGGTTTGAGCGCCGTTCATCAATATTGTATTGATGTTAGTGTCAGAAAGAACCGGAAAACGGTGTAGCTCTCGCTGATCCAGTTCTGGCTCACCCTTAGTAGAGATATCGATCATATTCACGCCCTAGCTCAAAAATAGTCTGTAACGATATGATGTCATTATTAACACGCCATCGCTATAGTGAGGCACCACAGACAATAAGCTTACGCATTAAATATACCAACAGATGGACGTTTAATTGTGACCACAGACCGTCTAATAATTGATATTAAAAACGATATTGATTGGCTCAAGGCATCTCAGCCTCTCATGCGGCATAGCAACATCCATTTTTTTAACACACATCAGCCATTAACCCAAAACACCCAAAGCTTAGTCGCTTACGGTAAGCCACCTACCTTCAGGTTAGGGCATTTATTTGAGGAGGTTGTCGACCGCTTTATTAGCCTTACCTCTAAACTTGAGACGGTAGCGCGCAACATTCAAATACGTAACAGCAAAACCACATTAGGTGAGCTAGATTTTCTTTACAGAAATTGTATTGACGGGTCTATCACGCATTTAGAAGTCGCTGTTAAATTTTATTTGTTTTTCCCTGATGACACATGCCTCAACGAAGCATTACCAATACCGAGCCTAGCGAAATTTATCGGGCCAGGCAGTAAAGATAGACTCGATAAAAAATGGTCGCGCCTTACCAGCCATCAGCTGCAGCTCACTGCAAACCCAGTAACTCAAGCCGCACTAACAGCCCTAGACTTACCTTTACCTCATAAAAGTGAGCTTCTATTAACCGGTATTCTATTTTATCCGTATCAAGCCGATCGTTTTGATTTAATTAAACAACATGTAGGACTAGAAGAGGTCATCCACCCCAACCACCAGCATGGATGGTGGCTACCCAGAAAAGAAATCGACCAAATTAAAACTCAAGCACTGAACGAACATTGGCAATTTTTATTATTACCCAAACACCACTGGATAGCGGGAGCGTCGCACTATGATGCGCAAGAAATAGAGAATAAAAGCTTAAGTTTTACTGCATTGAAAGCAATGCTAGATAAGCGTCATATCGCACTACCTATTATGATTGCCTGTATACAAAAACATAAAGATGGCTTTAAAGCCGTCGCAAGGGGATTTATTGTAGAAGATAACTGGCCGCACACACCCTCTGGTAGCAACAAACAGACAGATCAAAATAGCAAAAACCTATCAACATGACACGCCATACTCTTCAAGGCTTAGTTTAAGCGCTTATAGCATAACTTGCCTTGTTGATAAGTTGGGGGGGGCTTGTGCGGCAACTAATCGGCTAGGAGTTACTTTCCAGCAGACTGGGCAGCTTCAGCTTTTTCAGCATCAGCAGCGATGTTTTTCTTTAAAAAACGCACCCCCACTACCACTAGCGCAATACATACAACAACAATAGCTACACTGGGAACAAACGACATCATACTGTATTTATCGAAGCCTAACATAAACATATACCTTTATTTATTGTCACAAGAATACAGCAATTATAGTCATTTATTGATCTAGCTCAAATCGCTTTAGTAGGCTTGACGTGTCCATCCGACCCCCACCCAAAGTCTGAACTTCAGCATAATAGCTATCGACAAGCTTTGTCACGGGTAGTTGCGCACCGTTTCTAGACGCTTCATTCAACGCAATGCCTAGGTCTTTACGCATCCAGTCAACCGCAAAGCCAAAGTCATACTCACCAGCCAACATTGTTTTGTGACGGTTAGCCATTTGCCATGAGCCAGCGGCGCCGTGCTGAATTAACTCAAAGACTTGGTGAGCATCTAAACCGGCTTTTTGAGCAAACTGAACGCCCTCTGCCAACCCCTGCAAAAGACCAGCAATACAAATTTGATTAACCATTTTAGCGAGCTGACCACTACCAACTGGGCCTAATAATTTAATCGATTTACCATAGGCTTCCATCACAGGTCTAGCAATAGCAAATGCCTCGTCAGAGCCTCCCACCATTACACTTAAAACACCATTCTCTGCTCCAGCCTGACCACCGGAAACGGGGGCATCTAAAAATTGAACGTTAACTTCAGCCGCTTTTTCACTGATTTCTCGCGCCGCTTCTGCTGATGCGGTTGTATGATCAACCAATATAGCCCCAGGCATTAAAGACTTCAGCACACCATCGCTGCCTGACGTCACTTCACGTAAGTCATCGTCATTACCGACACATACAAAAACAATGCTCGCCTCTCTAGCGGCCTCTTTTGGCGTTAAGGCCAGCTGGCCAGAGAACTCAGCCACCCAACTCTGCGCTTTTGATTGCGTGCGATTATATACAGTGACATCGTGCCCGGCGGCAGCTAAGTGCCCCGCCATAGGGTATCCCATTGTGCCTAAACCAATAAAAGCGACTTTCATATTATTAATCCTTATTTGTTTATTAACCGTATACTCATTTTATTTGCATTAAAATGCAGCTAATAGTTTGTACCTTTGTCATTTACCATGGAGCTTGTATGCGCCCTACGTTACAAAAAGCATTGTTAATGCGCTATTTTTTACCCAGCCTAATCATTTTGCTTAATGTATTAAATACTGCCAAAGCAGATGACAGTATGATGTTTAGCGAACTTGCTTTTCCAGACACAAATGGCACAACAATCAACATGACAGATTTCAAAGGCAAGATTGTACTGTTAAATTTTTGGGCGACCTGGTGCCCTCCTTGCGTTAAAGAAATGCCCTCTATGCAACGCTTGAAAAATCACTTTGCCGACCAACCATTTGAGATTGTCGCGATCTCTGCTGGGGAAGAAAGCGAAGCAGTTACTGAGTTTTTACCTCGCTTGAACACCGATTTTACCTTTCCTATTTTAGTTGATGCCAAAGGTATATCATTTATGGCACTCGGCATTAAAGGACTCCCTATGAGCTTCCTATTAAACAAAGACGGTAAAAGCATTTTAACTATTATGGGTGGTCGAGAGTGGGATGACGAAACACAAATCAAGCTCATTGAAAATGCCCTGGCTGGTAAGCCATTACAGTAACTGAGTACCAGCTTGTCCAACTATGCAGACACAAAAAAGCCGACGATTAGTCGGCTTTTTTATATGTGAATGGTAAGCGAATTAACTAGCCTGCAAGTACACCTGCTCTGCAGCCTTAAGCGCTTTGCCTGCTTGTACAGAAGCTCCCATTCCCAGCAACGTACTTTCCAGCGCAGAAAGACATAAGGTTACATTGCGGCGATTAGCTGAACTACCCATCAAGCCAATACGCCATACCTTACCAGCTAAATCTCCCAAACCGGCTCCAATCTCAAGGCCGTACTCGCTTAACAAAGTCGAGCGAACCTTAGCATCATCTACTCCTTCAGGAATAATGACTGAATTTAGCTGAGGCAGTCGATTAGCTTCATCAACCAAAAAACCGATGCCCATTGCTTCTAAGCCAGCTTTTAAAGCTTGATGATGAAACGCGTGACGCTGCCAAGACTCCTCTACGCCCTCTTCGTGTAAAATAACCAACGACTCATGCAGCGCATACAAAGCATTAACAGGAGCAGTATGGTGATAAGCTCGCTTACCTTCTCCTCCCCAATACCCCATGACCAAATTGGTATCTAAAAACCAACTCTGAACACTTGCCGTGCGGTTTTTAACCTTATCTACCGCCTTGGCACTCAAACTAATGGGTGAAATCCCCGGCGCGCACGAGAGACATTTTTGCGTTCCTGAATAAATCGCATCAATCCCCCATTCATCAACCCGCAACTCTGTTCCCCCTAGGGATGTAACCGCATCAACAATAGTCAGTGCCCCTCTCTCTTGCGCTAAAGCACAAAGAGCTTTGGCATCAGAGCTAACACCGGTTGAAGTCTCTGCATGAACAAAAGCCAAAATAGCGGCATCCGGATGCGCATCAAAAGCAGCAGCTACTTTATCCAAGCTCACCGCAGAACCCCATGCATCCATCACCATAACCGCTTCGCCGCCCGCACGCTCTACATTCTCCTTCATGCGGCCGCCAAAAACACCGTTCTGGCACACTATAACTTTATCACCCGGCTCAACCAAGTTGACAAAACAAGCTTCCATGCCTGCTGAACCTGGTGCAGATACAGGCATTGTTAGCTCATTTTCTGTTTTAAAGGCTTTTTTTAATAGCTCTTTAATTTCATCCATCATCCGGACAAACTCAGGATCTAAATGACCAATAGTAGGCCGAGCCATAGCTTCCAAAACACGCGGGCTCACATCTGATGGGCCAGGCCCCATTAGAGTTCTAATCGGAGGATGAAACGATGTAATCATGGTAGTTGCTCTCTTTAGATCGGAAAATCTCAAATCGGATAAAATCAAACGCTTAATCATAAAGCGTTTGATTCAAAGGATTAATGAGCCATTAGTGCAAGTTTACTGACCAAAACAGGCACATTAAACAACTAACCGACCAATGGCGCGAGTTATCTCAATGACCATGGTGGCAGAATGCTTTGCAGCGGTTTCTAAAAATTGATCGAACGACAAATTAGACTCTTTACCTGCAATATCAGATAAGGCACGAATGATAATAAATGGCGTACCAAATTGATGGCACGTTTGCGCAATCGCAGCGGCTTCCATTTCAACCGCTTTCATAGCGGGAAATAAGGCGCGAGCATGCTGTACACGGGCAGGATCATTCATAAAAGTATCACCTGTCGCAATCAAACCACTTACTGTCCTCATTCCTGCTAACTTCTCGATGCATTGCTCCGCGAGCTCGGCCATGAGTACATCTGGCTCAAAAGCCGCCGGCAAGCCTGGTACTTGCCCAGGCTCATACCCGAAAACAGTAACATCAACATCATGATGGCGAACTTCAGAAGAAATAACGATATCGCCTACTTCTAACTCTGGATCAAAACCACCAGCCGAGCCAGTATTGATGATGCAGTCAGGCATAAACGCATGAAGCAGCAATGTTGTGCTAACCGCCGCATTCACCTTACCAATGCCAGACTTTAATAACACAACATCTAGATTGCCTATTTGACCGGTATAAAAATCGTACCCACCGATGGCATGCTCTTTACGGTTTTCCAGCGTGTTACGGAGGATTTCAACCTCCTGATCCATCGCGCCAATAATCCCAACAGTAATTTTCTTGTTATCTTTTATAAGGTCCTTTAAAGACCGAAGTGTAGTCATCTAACTCAACTTTCCTTCTGGATGCCTTGTATGTGAAAGGCTGAACTCGTGGTAGTATTTCAAAACTAAAGGATACGCAATTTAACCACCGGAACAAACTAAAATGAACGTAGAAAGTTTTAATTTCAACCACACTAAAGTTATAGCGCCCTATGTACGTCTTGTTGGCGTAACCCAAGGCGAAAAAGATACCGTTCATAAATACGACATTCGCTTTTGCCAGCCAAACAAAGAACACATGCCTATGCCAGCATTGCACTCACTAGAACATATGATTGCCGAGTTTTCTCGCAACCATACCGACTGCGTACTGGACTTTGGCCCGATGGGCTGCCAAACCGGCTTTTACTTTTCACTATTAAACCATAGCGATTATGAAGAAGTCTTAACCATCGTCGAGAAAGCACTCAACGATGTCTTGATTGCAACTGAAGTGCCGGCATGCAATGAACTTCAGTGCGGCTGGGCCGCTAGCCACGATCTAGAAGGCGCAAAAGTCATTGCTCGCGACATGCTAGCTAAACGCGATGAATGGCCAACCGTATTCGTAGACGAAAAAGACCCTGATAACTGGCTTTCTTAACTGGCAGCCACACAAAACAGCAGCAAGCGTAATAGCTGAGCTGCTGTTATTCTTCAGACATTGTTTCTAACTCTTCTCCAGCCAACATACCTTCATGCTCAACCTCTCCCGCTAAGGCTTCCACCTTCTCTGCATCTCCCAAATCGATCGGCGACGGATACAGACCCGCCCACCCTAATCGATCAAACAAACTGGCAACTTTATGAGAAACAGGTGCTTTAATCGTAATTCGCTGATCGGTACCTGGGTGCGTAAAAGTTAGCTCTGTAGCCATCAACAACAACCGATGAGAATCTAAATGCTCTCTAAATAGCCGATTATGACGACCCTCTCCGTAATTAGTATCCCCGACCAAGGGATGAAATATGTGCTTCATGTGTCGTCGTATCTGGTGTTTGCGCCCCGTTTTAGGTTTAACTTGTACCAATGAATAACGCGCACAAGGGTAACGCCCAACGGCTATTGGCAGCTCAACCGTCGCAAGACGCCGATAGTAAGACACAGAAGGCTTGGCAGGTTTATCTTGATCAGCTAGTGGGCTTTCTTTCTTATCAAAAATAGGCTTTAACGCGTAATCAATCACACCAGACTCGGGAGTAAAGCCACGCGTCACACATAAGTACGTTTTCTCTACCTCTCGATCCATAAACTGCTGATTGAGTGCTTTTGCAACCGCTTTACGCTTGGCAAACACAATCACCCCGGACGTTGCCCTATCCAATCGGTGCACCGTATAAACAGGCTCGCCTCTAAAATATCGACTGAGCGAGTAAACAAGGTTCGGTGTTTTTTTGGGCGCTATCCAGCTTGGATGCACTAACAAGCCCGCAGGCTTATTGATAGCAATCAAATCATCGTCTTGATATAAAATATCCAAATAGGGCATATAAACGTAAACTTTTTATAAGATTTATGAGGTGCAAGAGATTCTACGTTGAATCTTTTACCCGTAACAGCGTCTTAATAGTTGAAATACACGAAGATGTTGCCATTATAGGCTTAGTTAATAAAACACTTCAGAGGACGATATGAGTAATACTCGTACTATTAATACTTCGCAAACGGAACAATCCGTACTGCAAACCAATAAAGTAATTCGCAACACTTACATGCTGCTTGCGATGACTCTGGCTTTCAGTGCCGTAACCGCTGGCATCTCGATGGCTATCAACCCGCCATTCATCGTTTACCTTGGGAGTGTGATAACCAGCTTTATCTTGCTGTTTATCATCAACAAAAAACAAAACAGCTCAGCGGCTCTCCCGCTAACGTTTTTGTTCACAGGTTTGATGGGGTTTGGCTTAGGTCCAATACTCAACATGTACTTGGGCATGGCAAATGGCGGCCAGATCATTATGACGGCACTGGGCATGACAGCTCTAACATTTGTTGGACTTTCGGCTTACGTACTGACATCTAAAAAAGATTTCAGCTTCATGGGTGGATTCCTAGCTGCCGGCTCAATTGTACTAATTGTCGCGATGCTAGCACTTTTCATCCTACCGCTCTTTGGCGTTAATGTTGGCGGGCTAAGCATTGCATTCTCGGCACTGGTTGTATTATTGATGGCTGGTTTCATCCTATACGACACTAGCAACATCGTTAACGGTACTTATACCAACTACGTTATGGCAACGGTTGGCTTATACCTGAACATCTACAACCTATTTGTTCATCTAATGAGCCTGATTGGTGTGTTTAGCGAAGACTAATAACCTAACGGCTCACACGCCCCGCTTTCTTTGGTAGGATAGCGGGGCGTTTTTATTTACACCCTAACCTCTAACTTTGACTGCGGCCTTGTTATGCTTTTTTCTGTGTTAGTTTATGGTTCTCCTTTCAATAGTTCCTGCGCACAAAGCGCGTTTCGATTTACCCAAGCTGCACTTGAAGCTGGCCATACAATACATCGCGTTTTTTTTTACGGCGACAGCGTATTTTCAAGCTCGCAATTAAACGCTCCTCAACGTGATGAATGGAATACATACCAAGCGTGGGCAGACCTTGCTGATCAGTATCAATTAGACCTCGTCGTTTGTATTGCTGCTGCATTAAAGCGAGGCGTATTAGATGAAAAGGAAGCAAAAAGACACGAGAAAGCACACTTCAATGTAGCCCCTCCTTTTCAGCTTTCCGGGCTTGGCCAGCTTACCGATGCAATGATGTCTTCTGATCGTATTATTAGTTTTGGTGAATAAGGAAAAACCATGTCATTAACACCAACCAAAGCCGATAAATCGATACTCATTATCATTAGCAAATCAGCGTATCAATCGCCTACTATCAAAGAAGCATTGGACATAGCACTAACGTGTGCTGCTTTTGAACAAGTGATCAGCGTGCTGCTGACCGATAACTCAGTGCTGGCCCTTTTGCCCAATCAATCGCCTTTAGCAATTGGACAAAAAGCTATTAATAAACAATTAGCCGCATTGCCAATGTACGATATAGAATCTCTTTACATAGAGAGCCATGCTGAAAGCCATTTAGCGCCGCACCAATCCGTTATCCCAAATTCTTTGATTTATGTGGATGATAAAGAAATAGCGGACCTCATTCGCTCACATGATATTGTTCTGCGTTTTTAGATTCGTTTATTGATATTGTCACGCCCATTTACGAGAGCCACACAATGAGCCAAACGACACTTCACACACTCAACAAAGCTCCAAATAGCCACTCAGCATTATGGCAAAGCTGCTTAGCCGCCATAAAACCAGACGACACCCTTCTTTTGATTGAGGATGGTGTCTATGCGCTTGCCAGCTCTACTCAACTGCTTAATCACAATCAAGCAACGTCAGTGCTATATTTAAAAGCCGATGTTGAAGCGCGCGGCTTACACGCTTTTACCTCTCCATCGCAGCTCATCTCTGATAAACAATTTGTAGAATTAAGCTGCTCACACCATAAAGTGGTAAGCTGGTTCTAATGCGTACTGTCAACATACATGAAAGCTCAGTTACTCTTGATGACGAAGGGTATTTACTTGATTTATCCCTATGGAATGAAGCCTTGGCAGAGCACCTTGCTCATAAGGAAGGCATAAAGCTAACCGAGGCACACTGGGAAATCATTCACGTAGTACGCGACTTCTATAACACTTACGATTTATCACCCGCCATGCGCCCACTAGTTAAGGCCGTTAAAATGGCTTTAGGCGAAACGAAAGGAAAAAGCATTTACTTGATGAAGCTATTCCCTGAAAGCCCAGCCAAGCAATCAGCCAAAATAGCCGGCTTACCGAAACCGACTAATTGTCTATAAAAACGGGCGCTTTTTTTCAGTAAATTAAAGAACCAAATAGCCCATTATCACAATGTCTCTATTGGAGTTTTTATGCCCCGTTTTGCTGCCAACTTGAGCACCCTTTTCACTGAATACCCTCTTATTGAACGCTTTAGCAAAGCAGCTCAATGCGGATTTACCCACATCGAAATTCAATTTCCATACTCCTTAGAGATACGTCAGCTACAAGACGCGCTCACACACAACCACTTACAAGCCGTACTCATCAATATCCCGGCTGGAAATTGGGCGCGTGGCGATAGAGGAATGGCATGCGATCCAAAACGCACATCCGAGTTCAGAAAAGGCGTCCATCTATGCGCCAAATATGCACACCATTTAAATATTAAACTCGTAAACTGCCTCAGCGGTAAACTTCCTGCTAATGTCGATGCAAAAACGGCCGAAAGTACACTTATAGAAAATCTGCGCTATGCTGAATCTTATTTGAAAGAATATGGAATAACGCTCGTTATTGAGCCGATCAACACAATAGATATTCCTGATTTTTTCTTACACTCAACTCAGCAAGCGGTCGATATCATTAAAGCATGCGGATCAGACTCAAGCATTCGCGTACAAAGTGATATTTACCATATGCAGATGATGGGAGAGGACCCAATAGACACCCTTACAAAGCTCCAGCAATGGATAGCTCACATACAAGTCGCCGACGTGCCTGGCAGGCATGAACCGGGCACGGGAGAGATCCCTTTCGACACTGTATTTAGCGCTATTGATCAAATGGGCTACAAGGGGTTTGTCAGCTTTGAGTACTTCCCAGAAAAAACAACTGAGATAGGCCTATCGCATTTAGCACAATGGCATCTTCACTAAAAAGGCGGATACACCGACATGAGCTTACAAGCCGATTCTGACCGTATGAGTATGAATGAAAGCATTCAGCAGTCTACCAAAGATAAAAAAGAACGTGCCAAACGCGCCAACCAAGAAGAGATTGTCTACCTACAATGGGCAACATTTAAAGTAAATAACGAGCTGTATGGCATAGATGTAATGCAAGTAAAAGAGGTGCTGCGCTATACAGCAATTACGCCGGTTCCTGGCTCAGAGTATTACATCATGGGCATTATCAACCTACGAGGCAATGTAGCAACGGTAATTGATCTACGCCGTTTCTTTAATATGCCTTCGGTCGGTCTTGATGACGACACCCGCATCATCATGGTTGAGTTTAACGAGCAAGAAGTGATCGGCCTGGTTGTCGATAGCGTTGATGAAGTTATAAACATCCCGCAAAACGAAGTTGAACGAGCGCCTAGCGTGACAAGCGATGAAACGAGCCGCCGCTATGTACAAGGAGTCTCTTACTACAATGGTAGCCTGACGATCCTAATGGACCTTAGCAAAATGATGGCTAGCATCACGCCTATTAACGAAGAGGATTTTCACTAATCCTTTGAGGTTTATACATAGGCAATTAACGAAACCAGTTATTTGCCTATGTGCAATACTAATTGACGAGACCGGCTTTTATGGCGGTGCTCCCATACATAAATACCCTGCCACGTTCCTAATGCCAACCGCCCATTTAGAATAGGAATCGATAAGCTCGTGGCAGTTAAACAAGATTTAATATGGGCTGGCATGTCATCCGCCCCTTCAAACACATGCATGTATAGCGGATCATTCTCAGGGACAAGCCTGTTCAACCAACGCTCAAGATCTCTTTGAGCACTCGGGTCTGCATTTTCTTGAATAGTTAAACTCGCGCTTGTGTGCTGAACGAGGATGTTACAAATCCCAGAGTCAATACCCGCCACATAGACTTGCTCTTGCACCTGAGATGTACACTCAAACAAACCTTGAGACCCTGTTATTACCTCTATTTGCATAACCATGGGTATTGTAAAGCCTACAAAAATTAAGAAGACCGAGCTTGGCTAAATAGCCGATGAAAATTAGCTGAGGTAACCTCTGCCACTTCCTCAATGCTCACACCCTTTAAATCTGCCACGCACTGCGCTACCTCTACAACATATTTTGGCTCATTCTTTTTGCCACGATAAGGGATAGGCGCTAAATAGGGAGAGTCTGTTTCTATCAATATTTTCTCAAGAGGGATCGCTTTAACGACCTCTTTTAACTCTTGAGCATTTTTGAAGGTAACAATACCTGAAAAAGAAATCAGGTAGTTCATTTCAATAGCCGCTTGTGCCATAGCCAATGACTCGGTAAAGCAATGCAACACCCCACCTGATTCACCCCCATGTTTTTTAATGAGGGACAACGTATCCTCCCTTGCATCACGCGTGTGAACAATGACAGGCAACGCCAATTGGTCTGCAACCCGCAAATGATTGGCAAAACTTTCTTTTTGCAGTTCGCTGGTATCTTTTGTGTAGTAATAGTCGAGCCCACTTTCCCCCAAGGCAACAACCTTAGAGTGATCTTTTACCCATTTCGTCAACTCCGCTTCGGACAGCACATCTTCGGCTTTTTCAACATGACACGGGTGGATCCCAAACGAAGCATGAATCGTTGGCTGATCAGCTATAAGCTGGTACATGCTGGGAAAGTGCTCTTTATCAATAGAAACACACAACATTTCATTAACTTGGCGTGCGTGAGCTGCGCAAACAGCTTCAGAGAACTGCCCGGAATAAGGGCTAAGATCTATCTTATCAAGATGACAATGGGAATCGATAAACATAACGGGGGCTCTTGCGATGACGCGATTATTTATAAACGGAGATTACAGTGTATGGGTTCTTCGGCCGGAATTAAGCGCGCCGGCTAAATGCGTCTCTATTTTTTGAACCAGTGACGTATCCTCTGCCGACATTTGAATACCAATACCTGGCTTCTTACCGCCTTGAGCCGCTTTGGGTGTTACCCATACGACCTTTCCGGTGACGGGGATTTTATCAGGCTCATCCATTAGATTAAGCAGCACAAAGACTTCCTCACCCAACTGGTAAGTCCGCGTGGTGGGAATGAACAAGCCACCATTCTCCACAAAGGGCATATACGCTTTGTACAGATCTTCTTTTGTCTCTATGTTCAGTGACAAAATACCATGGCTAATACGCGGTACTACTGACATTAGATATATGGAACTCCGTCTCTATGGCTGTATTAATGATAGCCAATCTAAAAATATTCGTTCAAGTAACAGTTGTTTATTGGGATTATGCCTACGCTTCAATCCTAACAACTCTTCTTGTATTGCGTCCATTAAGATAAAGATTTTATCGGGCGTCGTGTTTTTAGCAACACCTTTAATCATTTTTTCCATGTCGCCATTTCTTATACATTCAAGCTCGTCAGTTGCTTTCATGCGAGCAACATCTGACAACACGCCTAACACTAAGCTTAGTACAATTTCGACATCTGTTTTAACAAACTGTTCCGCGGCTTCGATTGGGGTTTTACGTCCACGTAACATATCACGTAATGACGATAAAAGATCGGCTCTTAATGCCTGCTGACCGCTTGATTTAAAAGCCAAACCGGTTAGCGGAGCCCCATGAACTACGCTTAATAAACGAGACGCTTCTGCCTCTTCTATCGACAACTGCGCCATAAGCCATGGAACAGACTGCTCAGAGGACGGGATTGCGCAATCTAAACGCTGGCAACGGCTTTTAATTGTAGGCAACACCTGCCCTAATTGATGCGTTATTAAAATCAATAAGGTATCTTTGCCCGGTTCCTCAAGTGTTTTTAACAGCGCATTGGCCGCCGAAATATTCATTGCTTCTGCTGGTTCAAGTACAACAACGCGATAACCGCCCTGCTGCGCGGTATTTTGCATAAACTCTGTCAGCTCTCTTACTTGATCAACCTTTATTGCCTTCCCGGCCTCATCTGGTTGCAAATAATACAAGTCGGGATGCCCACTACTTGCCAACAACTCACAACTACGGCAATGACCACAAGCTTTGCTATCTACTGGCTGATGACACATAACATAACCAGCTATTGATTCAGCCAGCCGTGCTTTACCAATACCGGGGGCGCCATTAAGCAGCAATGCATGGGGCAGCCGATTTTGATCAAATAACGATAAGACACGCTGCCATTGAGGTAAAAACCAAGGAAATACTTCAGCATTTAATGCATGGTAGCGATCAGCCATTTCACTCATGCCAGATGCAACCTTTCTTTTAACGCACGGGCGATCTCCTGCTGGACAACCGCTAATGAATGGCTCGCATCAATGACCGCGAAACGATCGGGGTCTTCATCACAACGTCGTTGGTAGCCAGCGCGTACCTTCTCAAAAAAAGTCTTTTTTTCAAGCTCAAAACGATCAGGCTCACTACGCGCCATTGCGCGCTCCATCCCAATCTCAACATCGAGATCCAACCACACCGTAAGATCCGGGCTCAAACCTGCTTGCACAAAGCTCTCGAGCAACTTAATACGCTCCCAGCTGATACCTCGCCCCGCACCTTGATAGGCAAACGTTGCATCCGTAAAGCGGTCACTAAGCACCCAAGCACCACGCGAAAGAGCTGGCTTTATGACCTGATCAATATGTTGTGCACGCGCAGCAAATACCAGAAGCATTTCAGCATCATCATTCACAAGTTCCTGACGAGGACTTAATAGCAACGCACGAATCTCTTCTGCCAAGGGCGTCCCTCCCGGCTCCCTTGTTAGCACCACCTCAACCCCTGACGACTCCAGCAACGCTTTGATGAAGGCGATGTTAGTGCTTTTACCCACACCTTCTGTGCCTTCTACTGTTATAAAACGACCTGTCGGTTGCATTATTTCTCCGGTGTTGAACGATACGCTTCTTTGCGTCGTAACTGATAATCTCTTACGGCCCTGTTATGCTCTTTTAGGGATGATGAAAAATAATGAGAACCATCACCACGAGCGACAAAATAAAGAGCACGCCCGATCTCTGGATGCAAAGACGCTTGTATAGCATCACGCCCAACCATTGCTATAGGCGTCGGCGGTAAACCGTCAATGGTATAGGTATTGTAAGCGGTGGGCTTACGTAAGTCTTTACGACGGATATTACCCTTGTAATCATCACCCATACCATAGATAACCGTTGGATCAGTCTGCAAGCGCATACCAATTTGCATCCGCTTGATAAAGACACCCGCTATTTTTGGGCGCTCAGCGGGGACAGCCGTTTCTTTTTCGACGATAGAGGCCATAATTAGCACCTCATACGGCGACTTATACGGTAGGTTTTCAGCTTTACCAGCCCAAGACTGTTCTAACTCGGCTTCTAGCGCTTTATAACTGCGCTTTAATAAGTCCAAATCACTCGTGCCACGCACCAACTGATACGTTTCTGCTAAAAATAAACCCTCCGGGTGGTTCTCTTTAGCACCGATCAATTTTAAAATTTCTGCATCCGACTTACCTTGCAGGGTTTGCTCCAAGACATCATTATTCGCAAGCGCCTGCTTTACTTGTTTAAACGTATGCCCTTCAACGATGGTAAAGCTATGCTGGACACTGTCACCCACAACAAACTTATCCAGCAAAGCAATCGGCGTTAAGTCTTTATCTATATAATACTCACCCGCTTTAATTTTGTTACCTAGCTGGTTCATGCGCGCATAGACTTTCACAAACAAGGGCTGACTAATCACCCCTTGTTTCTCCAAATCTTGTAATAGCCCGTTGAAAGAGCGCCCTCGCTCTACGATATAAGACTCAATAGGCTCTTCAAGCGCTAGAGGTGAAGTCATGTATCGATTAAACTGCTGCCAAGCAAACGCAGCAACCCCTGCACCAATTAAGATCAATACCAATAACGATAAAAACAACTTCTTTAACAAACGTAAACCTCTTCTAATTTAGCCTGAAATTGACGAGTGATAGGTCCTATGGACCACGTTTTGTGTGCCAGCTTAACAACAGGCCAAATATCAATGGCCGAATTGCACAAAAACACTTCTTCTGCGCTACTCAACACATCAGGTGAAAATCGCCCTTCAACCACAGTAATATCTAATTGTTCTGCAATACTTAGCAGTTTTTGGCGAACGGTGCCAAGAATGCCGCACCGATCCAACAACGGCGTAAACAATACACCGTCTTTTGCCCAAAACAGGTTACTCATTGTGCCTTCAACGAGGTTCCCATCGACGTCCAACATAAGGCCTTCTGAGATATGTGGATCATCCCATTCCTGTCTAGCCAACACTTGTTCGAGACGATTGAGGTGCTTTATACCAGCTAACAAAGGGTTAATACCCAACGCGGTATCGCAAATGCGCACTGTAACCCCTGTTTCTTGGCACGGCACATTAGGTGTGTAGGGTGATATTGATACAATAACCGTAGGATTTACGTGATTGCTCGGTTTATATCCTCGCTCTCCCACCCCACGAGTTACAATTAACTTTAAAATACAAGTTTCTTGAAGAGCCGGCGAGAAAAAAGACTGACAGTCTTGCTCAATCCTTTTCAACAAGCCATCCGACCTAATACCGAGCCGCTCACAACCTAATAAAAGACGCGCTAAATGCGCATCCCAGAGTAACGGTCGCCCCTGTCGTATTTTGATCGTTTCAAACAAACCATCACCATACTGAAGCCCTCGATCATTGACCGGAATTTGGTCTACGAGGGCCCCATTAATAAGGATGGCGGGTAACGGAAGTTTAGTCATAGATGTGAAGCATAACAGAGAGTTATGCCCCTGTGATCATCCAATACCTTATCTGGTTATGAGAGCTTACGGAAAACAAGTGTTCCATTCGTTCCACCAAAACCAAAGGAGTTTGATGCCACTGCTTCTATCGCACATTCTTGCGGCTGATGAGCCACATAATTGAGATCACAACCATCAGAAGGGTTATCTAAGTTAATGGTTGGCGGCGCAACTTGATCCCGAATAGCAAGGACAGAAAAGATAGCCTCTACTGCACCAGCCGCCCCTAAAAGGTGACCTATCATCGATTTTGTTGAGCTCATTCGCAAACTATCAACCGACGAACCAAACACCTTTTTGGCCGCATTGGTTTCAGCCAAATCTCCAGCTGCCGTTGACGTTCCGTGCGCATTAACATACTGCACTTGATCAGCATTTAAACGGGCATCTTTAATAGCATTAGCCATTGAGCGAGCCGCGCCTTCTCCTGTCTCAGGTGGAGCTGTCATATGGTGAGCATCGTCACTCATACCAAAACCAACTATTTCACAATAGATATGTGCACCGCGCGCTTTGGCATGCTCATATTCTTCAAGCACGACAATACCAGCGCCATCACCTAGTACAAAACCATCTCGATCTTTGTCCCAAGGACGACTCGCTGCAGCAGGATCATCATTACGTGTTGAGAGCGCTCTTGCAGCAGCAAAACCACCGATGCCTAGCTCAGTTGTTGCCATTTCGGCACCACCAGCAACCATGACATCAGCATCACCGTACTGAATCATGCGCATTGCAGACCCAATATTGTGTGTGCCCGTAGTACATGCGGTGGTAATAGCGATATTCGGGCCTTTAAAGCCGTAACGAATAGCCACATTACCGCTAATCATATTAATAATACTACCCGGCACAAAAAATGGAGATACACGACGAGGTCCGCTATCTCTTAGGGTTGCGTAAGTACTCTCAATGAGGGACAGCCCCCCAATACCCGAACCAACAGCACACCCGATACGTTCTGGATCAGTATCACTTGTTTCCAGCCCTGCATCTTTAATAGCCTGATGCGCGGCAGCCATACCATACTGGATGAACAAATCCATTTTCCGAGCATCTTTAGGATTCATATACTCAGAAACGTCAAAGTTCTTTACTGATGCAGAGAAATGCGTGGCAAACTTGGAAGCATCAAATTGCTCTATAGCGCTGGCGCCACTTTTACCGGCCAGAATACCTTCCCAGGTGCTCTCTACAGTGTTACCAACCGGTGTCAGCATACCAAGGCCAGTAACTACCACTCTTCTGCGAGACATAAGGCCACTCCGTCTAAAACCTAAAATAGAAAAGCCGCAGTCTAAAAAATAGATGCGGCTTTTCGATCAAACTATAACTCGAAGACGAGTCGATTACTGATGAGCGGTAACGTAATCGATTGCCAGCTGAACGGTAGTGATCTTTTCAGCTTCTTCGTCTGGGATCTCAGTTTCAAACTCTTCTTCCAGCGCCATAACAAGCTCAACTGTATCTAAAGAATCAGCGCCAAGATCTTCAACGAAAGATGCTGAATTGGTGACTTCTTCTTCTTTAACACCGAGCTGCTCTGCGATGATTTTCTTTACGCGCTCTTCAATATTGCTCATAACTCTTCCTATCTTTTTATCAACCCTTCACACCGAAGGCATGAGTTCGTGATTTTATTAGAACCAACCTCGTCTTAGCAAGGAGGTAGCTTAAATTCATTATTAGCTGACGGCCAATTATCAACAAATCGCCGTAAATTACAATCTTTAAAGCGACAAGAATCGCCTTAGTTCATGTACATACCACCATTTACTTGAATACTTTCACCTGTTACGTAGCCCGCACCTTCGCTAGCTAAGAAACCGACTACGGCTGCAATCTCTTCAGGTCGCCCCAAACGATTCATAGGAATCTGAGATTGAAGCGCATTTTTATGCTCCTCAGCCAAACCACTAGTCATATCGGTATCAATAAAGCCTGGCGCTACGCAGTTAACAGTAATGTTACGCGAGCCAATTTCACGGGCCAGTGCTCGCGTAAAGCCTTCCATACCTGATTTAGCCGCCGCATAGTTAGCTTGACCTGCGTTACCCATCGATGCAACAACTGAACTAATGCTTATGATACGTCCCCAGCGGGCTTTTGTCATACCGCGCAAGCAAGTTTTCACTAAACGATACACAGAAGATAAGTTGGTATTTATAACATCATCCCACTCATCGTCTTTCATGCGTAGCATAATATTATCACGCGTAATGCCAGCATTATTCACTAGAATAACAATCGCCCCAAACTCATCTTGAACGGCTTTGATAACGCTTTCTATTGAGTCACTATCAGCGACATTTAGCTTAACGCCTTTACCTGTGACACCCGCTTCAGACAGATACGCAGAAATTGATTCTGCACCACCATCACTCGTAGCCGTACCAACAACCACTGCCCCTTGCTTACCCAGCTCCAGCGCAATGGCTTTACCGATACCGCGCGTTGCACCCGTAACTAATGCAACTTTACCCTCAATACTCATAACACAAACCCTTTTTATTATTGCGCTAAAGCGCCTTCCATTCCGGCAATATCATTTATCGCAGCAAGCGTAAGCGGCTTATGAATTTTTTTATTCAAGCCCGAGAGCACTTTACCTGGTCCACACTCTACTGTCCGCTCTATACCCTGCTCCACCATAGTCTGGACTGAATTAGTCCATAAAACAGGGCTAAACAACTGCTCAACCAAATTAGTTTTTAATTGATCCACGTCACTTGCAACACCCGCTGATACGTTTTGAATAACAGGTATGTCAGGCATTATCACAGGTACATTTGCTAATGCTGCAGCAAGCTTTTCAGCAGCAGGTTTCATTAATGCACAGTGGGAAGGCACGCTAACAGGCAGAGGCACAACGCGCTTAGCACCCGCCTCTTTGCAAGCTACTTGCGCACGCTCGACTGCCGCTTTTTCACCTGCAATAACCACTTGCCCCGGACAATTAAAGTTAACAGGAGAAACAACCTGCCCCTGGCCTGCCTGATCGCAACTGGATGCTATTAGCTCATCAGATAAACCCAAAACCGCAGCCATTGCACCTGCACCGGCAGGAACAGCTTCTTGCATATACTCGCCACGTAAACGCACCAAGTTAACGCCATCGACAAAACTCATAGCGCCAGCGCACACGAGCGCGGTGTATTCACCCAAGCTATGCCCAGCAACAACATCTGGCTTAGCTCCGCCTTTTTCCAACCATAGACGCCACAACGCAACACCTGCAGTTAATAGAGCGGGTTGCGTTTTATCTGTTTGATTTAACGTTTCTTCAGGTCCGTTTTGTACCAAATCCCACAGATCATAACCTAATACGCCCGACGCCTCCGTAAAGGTATCTTGGATGATTGGATTGTCAGCCGCCAGCTCACTTAACATACCTAAATGCTGGGATCCCTGACCTGGAAATACGAATGCAAAAGACTGCGACATAGCGCCCTCGACTCAAACTAAATACGATAAGCCAGCAAATAAACGCGGCCATAACAAAGGATGTGTATTTTACATGAATGCACGAGAATTAGAACGCTCAGTTCCCTTCGCCTCAATACTTACGATAGCTCTTGAGACGTTCAGCTATAAGTTCGGGTACATTTTTTCTAACTTCTATGACAGCCTGATCCAGCGCATAGCCAAAACACTTAGCATTAGCACTACCATGACTTTTAAGAACAATACCCTGCAAGCCAATCAATGTAGCACCATTGCGCCTTGAGGGGTCCATTTCTTCTTCAATTTCACGCAGAATAGGTGCAGCCAGCGTAGCAACTAGGCGACGATACATATTCTTCATAAAACTGCGGCGCACTTTACGACCAATGAGCTTGGCAAGGCCTTCATTACTTTTTAGTGCCACGTTTCCAACAAAACCGTCACACACAACCACATCAGCACGACCACTAAATACCCCGCCTCCTTCGACGTAGCCTATATAGTTAATAGACTTGTTCGCAGCAATAAGCTCATTCGCTAAGCGCACCTGTTCATTACCTTTAATCACCTCTTCTCCGTTATTTAACAGAGCAACCGCAGGCGATTTTATATCATCCACAGCCTCAGCTAGCACCGACCCCATAATGGCGAACTGAAGCAGATGCTCTGCGCTCGAATCAACATTCGCCCCTAAATCCAGCATATAACAATGCCCACCAGAGGTTGGCACTGACGTAATAATAGCGGGACGATCGATACCCGGTAGCATTTTCAACTGCTGACGACCGAACGCCATAAGCGCGCCAGTATTTCCAGCACTTACGCAAGCATGTGCTCGCCCCTGCGCTACGCACTTAATCGCCTGACTCATTGACGAGTCTTGGCGATGCCGAACAGCAGACGACGGCTTCTCATCCATAGCCACCGATGCTCCAGACGCAACAATTTCTAGACGCGACAACAACTCATCTGACAAGCTAAGCTTATCGAGAATCGGCTGCAATACATCTAGTTCAGCATGAAGGCGGATCGAGAGATCAGGATAACGGGATAAAGCAGAAAGCGACGCGGGAAGGGTAACGCGGGGACCGTGGTCCCCACCCATCGCATCAACAGAGAGAATGACGCGATTGATCAAGCTTATTCGCTGTCTTGGTTTACAACCTGACGACCGCGGTAAAAGCCATCTGCTGTAACGTGGTGACGACGGTGAGTTTCACCAGTAGTCGCGTCTACAGACAGAGTAGGACCAGTCAACGCATCGTGTGAGCGACGCATGTCACGACGTGAGCGTGACTTTTTGTTTTTCTGTACAGCCATGGTAGATAACTCCTAAATCATTTCTTGCCGGCTTTTAACTGAGCCAGCACACTAAACGGGTTCGTTTTTTCGATGACCGATTCTTCAGTCATGTCCTCGTCGCCAAAGGAGGTCTGAACACTACAATCTGCATGGTATGGAACAATAGGCAGACTGAGAATTAGCTCTTCTTCAACTATTTGCAACAGTTCGATCTCTTCGTCCTCAACGATTAATGAGTCGTAATAGCGAGGCAGTTGCTTTGCCTTCTCCTCATTAAACGCGATAGCCAGATTAAACTCTGCCTGGACATCGACTTCGACCGGCTCCAAGCAACGTTGGCAAGTCATATGAACTTTACCAAAAGCATTGCCTGAGATGGTACGGATCCTTAGTTCATCCAAATCAAACTGAAGATCCACAGTAATGGGATCATCATGTTTGCATAAAGAAGACGCAAAATTAGGCATCTTCTCAACACTGGATTGGCCAGTTAACCGTATTCCCCGCTCAGCTAGCTTTCGCGGGTCAATTATTTTCGGTAAGTTACCGTACGACATAAGCGCGCAATTCTAGGGCTCAAGGCCCCTCCTGTCAAAGGGAATCAAGGTAGATTCATAAAAAAATCGAGTGTATTTTACGCTTTCACGACGCAATAGATAAGTCTTTAAGGAAAAGATTCATGCAATCACTGATTTTAGCCTCTAGTTCACCTTACAGACGTGAAATCCTCGACAAATTAGGCTTGAATTACACCCATTCAAGTCCTGATATTGACGAGTCAGCAAAACCTGGAGAGTCTATACCAGATTTGGTAAAACGACTGGCCGAAGAAAAAGCACTTGCCGTAGCTGAACAGTTTCCTCATGGCTTAATTATAGGCTCTGATCAAGCCGCCAGCCTAAACAATCAAATTTTAGGGAAGCCACATACCTCAGAAAAAGCTTTCGACCAGCTGAAAGCCTCTAGCGGCCAACGAATAACGTTCTATACAGGCTTAGCGGTATTTAATGCAGACCAGCAAACCATGCTCAGCGAGGCTATTCCGTTTACTGTGCATTTTCGTACATTAACCGATGAGCAAATAAGAGCCTATATCGAAAAGGAGCAGCCACTGAACTGTGCAGGCAGCTTTAAATGCGAAGGGCTAGGCATCGCACTTTTTTCAAAACTGGAAGGTGATGACCCAAATACGCTTATTGGCTTACCACTAATTAAGCTAATTAGCTTCCTAGAACAAAATCAATTCTCTGTATTATAAAGCGGCGCACGGGAGAACTTTTTAACAATAAAGGTGCGCACTCAACTTTATGAGGCGCACCTTTTATTTAACACTTAATGTAACTGATAGGATTGGCGCAGACCTAATGAATTAGCAATTGCCTCGCCAAACGAAATACCAAAACGATCAATGACTTCATCTAACGGGCTCATTCTAGGCGAATAGTTAACGATGTTATCGACTCCCACCACTTCACGCGCGACATAGCCAGTACTGCCTAAACCATCAACCAGTCCTTTTTCTAGCGCTTGCTCACCTGTCCACACCAAACCAGAAAACAAGTCCGGGTCGTTGACTAGTTTATCTCCCCTGCCTTTTTTAACCTGATCAATAAACTGCTGATGCGTGGTGTCTAATACCGTTTGCCAAAACGCTTTGTCACTTTCCTTCAATGGGCTAAATGGATCTAAAAAGCCTTTATTGCTGCCCGCTGTGAGCGCTCGACGCTCAACGCCTACTTTATCCATCAAATCAACAAAACCAAAGCTACTAGAAATAACCCCGATTGACCCGACCAAACTAGCCTTATCGGCATAAATTTCATCAGCGGAGGCCGCTATGTAGTAGGCTCCTGATGCCCCAATATCCATTATCACAGCGTAAAGCGGTTTTTCAGGATGTAGCGCACGTAAACGCTTAACTTCATCGTATACATAACCCGACTGTACTGGACTACCACCAGGACTATTAATACGTAAAACAACGGCTTTTGAGTGTTCATTTTCAAACGCCTTACGCAAAGACCATGCAATACTATCGGCATTTGCTTCTTCACTGGCAGATATTGGGCCGTTAATATCGAT
The DNA here is from genome assembly GCF_001922575.1 of Neptunomonas phycophila. Classification (NCBI taxonomy): domain Bacteria; kingdom Pseudomonadati; phylum Pseudomonadota; class Gammaproteobacteria; order Oceanospirillales; family Oceanospirillaceae; genus Neptunomonas; species Neptunomonas phycophila. The sequence goes on from NZ_MRCI01000001.1 coordinate 1,825,148, forward strand.
TACGGCCGTATGTTCTTCACTCTCTTTTGCCAAGTCTGATGAAATGCTAGGGCCCATCCAAAACATAATGAGCAACCCAAATAAATAGAGGAATGTTAATGCTTTAAAAAAGATTCCCCAGCGGCGAGCTCTACGCTGTTCGACAAATAATCCGTTAAGTAGCTTCTCTATGAGCTTCCATTCTTTACCTTCGCTCTTTGCAGACGCCTTATCTAATTGAGCCTGCAAAGCCTCTGGTCGTGTTTCGCCCCAATGGTTGTCGCTTTCGCTCACGCGAGATCTCCTTTTTTAGTAAGCCAATGTTCTAATTCATTAAAATGGTGCATAGATAATAGAGGATCGTATTGATATAAACGATCTATATGATGCGCTCCATAACTCACAGCGATTCGCCCAACCCCTGCTCGTCGCCCCATATCCATATCGAACTCGGTATCCCCAACCATGATCGCCGCCTCTGGAGCAACTCCCGTCTGCTCTAAAATCTCGTGCAGCATATGTGGGTCGGGTTTAGAGGTTGTCTCATCAGCACAGCGCGTTATTTCAAATAAATGACCTAATTCCGTTTGGGCCAACACACGGTCTAGGCCCCGCCGATTTTTGCCGGTAGCCACCGCAAGCCGGTACCCCTTGGCACGCAAGTTCTCCAGCGTTTCCCGGACATAAGGAAAAAGCGCCGTTGGTGTACTGTCACCTTCTATATAATGATAAGCATACCTTTCACGCATTAAATCTGATTCGCGCGGGGTAATTGCTGGAAACATTGCTTGCAAAGCTTCAGGCAAACCCAAGCCAATTATTTCCCGAACCGTATCTTCTGATGGTTTATCCAGCCCAACCTCTAATGCCGCTGACTGCATGCTAGAAATAATTCGACCGGTTGAATCAATAATTGTGCCGTCCCAATCAAAAATCAGTAATGAATACATCTATTTTCCTTAAATAGCCGCTGAGCAAGGCAAAAAACAAAACAATTGCGGCAAGCTTCCAAAATTAAATAGTAGCGGATATAAGCACCCCACCCGATAGAATGCAATGCTAGCGATTGATTAGGAGCTTACACATAAAATGATGTTAATAATCGTTTATTCAACCGTATGAGATTGTTAAATAGCGTTAAAACACACCAAAAACATAACTTTTTCCTGCTTAAGCTATTAAACCGGCGTTTCATCTCGATTTTTTTAAACATAACAGTAAATTTCACTTGCGCAATCTCTATAGAATTTGCTCTTTTATGTTCAGGGGGCCTCCCTGACTTATTAATTGATCGGAGAAATATTATGCAAGCGATAGTTGATGGCCTAAACAGCATCATCTGGAGCCCAGCACTGATTTATTTGTGTCTTGGCACCGGGCTTTTTTACTCCGTACTTACACGCTTTGTGCAAGTACGTATGTTTGGCGAAATGTGGCGTTTATTATTTTCAGGATCTAGCTCAGCCAAAGGTATTTCATCATTTCAGGCGTTAGCGGTTTCATTGTCTGGACGCGTTGGTACCGGGAATATTGCCGGTGTCGCAGCGGCAATTGGTTTTGGTGGCCCTGGTGCTATTTTTTGGATGTGGGTTGTGGCATTTTTGGGCGCCGCTACCGCTTATATCGAATCAACATTAGGCCAACTCTATAAAGAAGAGCACGAAGGCCAATACCGTGGTGGTCCAGCTTTTTACTTCGAGAAAGCGATGGGGCAGAAATGGTTTGCTTGGATTTTCGCGATTGCCACTATTACCGCCTGTGGGTTGCTGCTTCCTGGTATCCAGTCTAACAGTATCGGTAATGCTGCCGAGATCGCTTTTGGTGCAGGCGGCACGATAAGCACCTCGATGGGAGACCTGAGCGTTACTAAAATCATGACGGCTGTCGCGATTGTATTAATTCTCACGTTTATCATTTTTGGTGGAGTGAAGCGCATCGCCAGCTTTACTCAAATTGTTGTACCTTTTATGGCATTAGCCTATATCGTTATCGCTTGTTCGGTCGTGGCGTTAAACATAGATCAGCTACCGGGCGTTATTGGTATGATCTTAGCGGATGCTTTTACTCCACAAGCTGGATTTGGTGCGGCCATTGGTTGGGGCGTAAAACGCGGCGTATACTCTAACGAAGCAGGACAAGGTACAGGTCCTCACGCAGCAGCCGCTGCCGAAGTACAACACCCCGCGCAACAAGGTCTTGTTCAAGCCTTTTCTGTTTACATTGATACTCTATTTGTATGCTCAGCAACGGCCTTCATGATTCTGATCACGGGTGCTTATAACGTACATGGCATTGGGGACACGTTCATTATTCAGAACCTACCAGCCACACTGGCAGCAAACAGCCCCGCCTTCACTCAGGCCGCTGTTGAGACCGTTCTACCGGGTGTCGGCGAGCCATTTGTAGCACTCGCGCTGTTCTTCTTCTCATTTACCACTATTTTAGCGTACTACTATATAGCTGAAACGAACCTTGCTTACCTAAAGCGCACGCTTAAATTACCCGGGTTTGATTTCTTACTAAAAGTAGCTCTACTTGCCTCAACTTTTTACGGCGCAATTAAAACAGCGAACCTCGCGTGGGGACTCGGTGACGTGGGCGTTGGCTTGATGGCTTGGCTAAACATCGTTGGTATTTTAGTTATTTTCTTTATGGCTAAACCCGCGCTTAAAGCACTTATTGATTATGAGAAGCAGCGTAAAGAAGGTAAAGATGAATACACCTTCGACCCTAAATCTCTCGATATTGAAGGTGCAGATTTCTGGGAAAAACGTTTTAACAAAAACAAATAAGCACCAACCACACTTGATAGCACGTTAGGTGCTATCAAGCTCGAATACTTGTAATAAAAGCTCGTTACTATTTTCCTTTTTAAAAAATCATTAGGGAAGAATAGATTTATGAGCTTTTATCGTCACCCTCGCCTCGCACCTATAGCACTTGCTGTCACAATGGCTGCTTTAACAGGCTGCAACAACAGCAAGGACGATGAATCCACATTGTCACTGCGAGTCGTCCATATCAATGATCACCATTCACACCTACAAAGCGAGTCAGCTTCTTTGACGATCGACGGTGTAGAAACCGACGTAACACTTGGTGGATTCCCACGTGTTGTGAGCATGATTAATCAACTCAGCAACAGCAGCGATCCAGTGTTAAAACTTCATGCTGGCGACGCAATTACTGGCGACTTGTATTACACCCTATTTAAAGGTGAAGCTGACGCTGCACTCATGAATCAAGTCTGTTTCGATGCTTTTGAACTGGGCAATCACGAATTTGATGACGGGGACAGCGGTCTTGTCTCTTTTCTTGACGACCTAAATAGCGGTAACTGCAATACCACTGTATTGGGCGCCAACGTAGTTCCCGAGGTCGGTGTTTCACCTTTAGCACAAAACACCTCAACTGATTACATTCAGCCCTACCTCATCAAAAGCTACGGAGATCAAAAAGTAGGCATCATCGGGTTAGACATTGCTTCTAAAACGAAGAATTCATCAAGCCCTGATGCTACAACCGAGTTTTTAGACGAAACCGCTACCGCTCAGAGCTACATTGACGAACTTAAAGAACAAGGGATTAATCAGATTATTTTGTTAACTCATTATCAATACGAAAATGATTTAACATTAGCGGCTAACCTTACAGACGTAGACGTTATTGTAGGCGGCGACTCTCACACCTTACTGGGTAACGAATTTGAAGACTTTGGTTTAAACCCAGCAGGCCCATACCCTACCCAGGTTACCAACAAAGATGGCAACCCGGTATGTGTTGTTCAAGCATGGCAGTACTCCTATGTTGTTGGCGAGCTCAACGTTGAATTTAACAACGAAGGTAATATCGAATCCTGTACTGGGCAGCCGCATTTATTACTCGGCAACGAGTTTTCGCGCGACGACATTAATGGTGATTCTGTAAGCGTAACTGGCAACGAGCTTGCTGCTATCGAATCCAGTATTGAAGCATCTCCTGTACTCGATATCGTTGAAGAAGACGCGACATCCGCTACTATCCTGGAAGGCTATTCTGAGCAAGTCGACGTACTTAAAACAACGGTGATTGGCAGTTCGAATGACGACCTATGTTTAGAACGCATACCAGGTCAGGGACAGAGCACTCTTTGTTCCACTAGCGAAACGCAGTCTCAAGGTAGCGATATTTCTAACCTTGTTGCACTGGCCTTCAAAACAATGAGTATTACGTCTGACATCGCCATCCAGAATGCCGGTGGTGTTCGCACTGATATCGCCATGGGTGACATTACCATCGGTGATGCTTACACTTTATTACCATTTGCCAATACACTGTCCGAACTAAGCATGACCGGCGCAGAAATCATTGCTGTCCTTGAAGATGCTTATGACTACGCATTGTCCCCCGACGGATCTACTGGTGCCTACCCTTATGCATCCGGCTTACGTTGGGATGTCGATAGTTCTCAAACGAAAGGGAACCGCTTTACCAATGTGCAAGTGAAGCTTAAAGACGAGGCCGTGTGGCGTGCTATAGATGAAACGGAAACTTACACCGTTGTCACCAATAACTATATTGCCCAAGGTCGCGATGGTTACGATACATTTGGCGTTATTTCCGCACAAGGACGCGTTGTCGATACCTTCTTAGACTACGCTCAATCGTTTGTTGATTATGTCGAAGAGCAAGGCAGTATCAGCAAGCTACCTAGTAGCGAATACAGCACGCAAATGTTTTATGATACCGACGGCAATCTTCAATAATTTCTAGCCACAAACAGCCTAGCTTATTTTTAAAAACTCAAAAAATAAGCTAGGCTTATTCTTGATCGTCACCCTTTCTTACAAAATTAATCTACCTGACATTTCACCCCTAAATTAGCCTTATCACAAATTGCTAGGTATGTTTATAAGGGGACCTCTCAGAGAAATACTTTAATAAAGCGCCTGCATCCTAAGGACTAGGATCAGTTCTCAAACTCGGTACAATAAAGAAAAGAGTGAACCTAGTTATGGACAAGGAGTTTGAATCACACGCCGCTAAAACTAGCAGCCCTACGACGCTAGAGCGGGCCTACATAGATTTAGTTCAAAATCGCTCTTTATGGTCTGACGGGCTCGACCATGCATTAAAAACAGTTGTTAAGCACTGCGCACTTTGTATGCAAGTATCTCGCTGCAGCATTTGGCAATTTACTGAGCATAATAAAATTTCCTGCGCTCAAATGTACAACGCAGAACTACAAAGCTACCAAACTGGCAAGTCCCTTTCTATCCTCGACCTCCCTATCTATTTTAATGCTATTAAAAGTTCACGAGTCGTGGATGCGCACGATGCGCACCAAGATACCAGAACTCAGGAACTCGCCGCTGACTACCTTATGCCCATGGGTATCACTTCTATTTTGGATGCGGCTATTAATAATAAAGGGATCATTGAGGGAGATGTATGTTTTGAACACATTGGCCCTCAACGCCATTGGAGCGAAGACGAAAAAAACTTTGCAGCGTCAGCCGCCGATTTAGCCGCACAGCTGTATATGTATTACGCGATGAAAGACAACGAATTGCGTTATAAAATACTTTTTAATCAATGTGCAGATGCCGTATTTATATCCCGTAATAATACAGTGATTGACTGTAACGAAACGGCATTAGAAATGTTTGGTTGCCAACGGCATGATATTTTAGGTAAGCACCCTGCTTTTTATTCTCCTCCCCACCAAGCGGATGGCGCCGACTCTTTTATTAAAGCTCAACATCACATACACGAGGCCTTATCAGGAAAACACCCTATCTATGATTGGCTTCATACACGGCTAGACGGCACACCTTTTTTTACACGCGTAAAACTCTCTTGTGTGGAATTAAATGGACAAGCTCACCTCATAGGCACCATACATGACGTGGACGCCTTTCATAACGCAGAACAACGCATTATAGAGCTTAACACCTTACAAAAAGCCATTGTGGCCGGCGCTAAATACGCCATCATTTCTACCGATACAGATGGCATCATACAATCATTCAACCCAGCCGCTGAACAATTACTAGGCTATCAGCATACGGAAGTTATCAACCGCATGCATGTAACAAGCTTACTCAAAAAAGAAGAAGTCAGCACCAGAGCACCCAACCTGAACGCTAAATTATCCTCATTCTCACTACGGGACCCAGTCACGCTCACTCAATACTCTGACGATCAAGAGTGGACATACCTACATAAGAACGGTACTGAAATACCCGTTATGCTCTCCATCACCGTGCTCAAAGACAATGACCGCAAAGTGGTGGGCTATTTAGGTATTGCCTATGACTTAACGGCATGGAAAAAAACGGAAAGAGACCTAATTACTTATCAAAAAAAGCTGGAGCACCGGGCCAATCATGACTCGTTAACGGGGCTGCCAAATCGCACGCAACTGCATGAAGATGCTAAAACTCAAATACAAGCAAGCGAATCAGATCAGCAACTCACATCATTAATGCTTCTAGATCTTGACCGCTTTAAAGAAATCAACGACACCTTAGGACATCATACTGGTGACCTATTACTCAAAGCCCTTGCAACCCAACTACAAGACGTTTTGCAACAATATAATGCCACTTTGTACCGTCTTGGCGGCGACGAGTTTGCGATTCTATATTCATCGCTTAACTCACTTCAGCAAGCTTACAGTCTTGCACAACGGCTCAGCGACTGCATTCGACAACCTATAGAAGCGGAGGGTATTTTACTGGAATTAGCGGGAAGCATCGGCATCGCTATTTACCCCACACATGGCAGTAATATTCACGAGCTATTACGCTGTTCTGATGTCGCCATGTACAGCGCGAAACGACAATCACAAAGCTTTACTATGTACGACAACTCTCTTGACTCGCACAGCCCTCGCCGCCTCAAAATGATGGCAGAACTTGGCAATGCAATTCGTACGAACCAATTAACACTTTTTTTCCAACCCCGTATCGAAGTAAAAACAGGGCTATGTGTTGGATGCGAAGCCCTAATTCGCTGGAACCATCCCGAATTAGGGCGAGTGCCACCCGATGAGTTTATCCATTTAGCGGAGATGAGCGAAACAATACACGCGTTAAGTCATTGGGTAATCGAACATGCCATACAACAAATAAAGATTTGGCAATCCGTCAATATAAACATCCCTGTTGCTATTAATTTATCAGCCCGCAACCTTGTAGATTTATCGCTGCCTGACACAATTGAAACGCTACTCGAACAAAATAACGTTGAGAGTAAGTGGCTAGAAATAGAAATCACCGAAAGCGCTTTTATATCTGACCCGGGCCGGGCCGAATCAGTAGTGAATGATATTAATCAATTGGGTATTTCGATGGCGATAGATGATTTTGGTACCGGCTACTCATCCTTGAGCTACCTAAAACGTTTGCCCATACAAACCTTAAAAATTGACCGCAGCTTTGTAGACGATATGCTCCAAGATGAGCAAGATGCAGCGATAGTCCATTCTACCATTGGCTTGGCACACAGTTTCGGACTAACCGTAATTGCAGAAGGTGTGGAGAACCAAGACACGCTTGATGCGCTTTCAGCGTTGAACTGCGAACATGCACAAGGGTTTCATATATGCAGACCTATTCCACCTGACGAGTTTATTCAGTGGTTTTCGCAGTCATTGCCCACAAAATCGTCTTTGTAAAACGAAATGATACAAAGGATATTCAAACAACGTTGAAGGCTTACCAAATGACAAGGGTTATTGCTTTTTTTGTTGTAACAAGGATTCAAAGCACTCGGCTGACATAGGGCGATTCAAGTAATAACCTTGTGCAGAATCACAGCCAAGCGAGCATAATTTCTCTAATTGCTCTTCGGTTTCTACTCCCTCAGCGACAACATTCAAGCCCAATGCATGGCCTAAGGATACCGTTGCACTGACAATCAGCGCCTCATTGGGATCGAGCAACATATCCTTTACGAAGCTTTGGTCTATTTTCAAGCGGCTAACACTTAACTTACGCAAAGCCACCAAAGAAGAATACCCCGTACCAAAATCATCGATAGCAAGCCCCATCCCTTCAGATACATAGGAGTCAAGTAATGCTAATGTCTGCGGCGATGCATCCATATAAGCCGATTCAGTAATTTCTATTTCAAAACAGCTCAGCGGCACCTTGCTCTCGTCAACTTGTTGCAGCAATGCTTTCATGCCCTCTTCGCTGCGCAACTGGACAGGCGATAAATTAAACGATATGCGACCAAATTCGAGTTGGTTCGAGAACCATCGAGACGCATCATTGCACACTTGCTGCGCCACCCATAAGCCGATGTCATCGATCATTCCACGCTTTTCTGCGATGGCAATAAACACTTGGGGACTAATTATTTTTTGCTCAGGATGACGCCAGCGCAAAAGCGCTTCCCCGCCTTCTAAGGCTCGCGTCCGGCATGAGTACTGCGGCTGATATTCGACGTAAAGCTGCTGGCGGATTTGCGCGCTCCCTAGCAGGTGAGCCAGCTCGGCATCCCTCTTTACCAAATCGGTCATTTCGCTTTGATAAAATGCATAACACGAGCGACCGTTCTCTTTTGCTCGATAGAGTGCGATATCTCCTCTGGAGATCCATTCATCGACCGATAAGTCTTTATCGCAAACAACAACCCCCGAACTAATTGAGGTTTTAATGACATGGCTATTGAGCTCAAAGACAACTGAGAAACACTGAATAATTTTCTCCGCCATTGCCGCAACATCTACAGGGTCACGAACATCACTTTGCAAAATAGCAAATTCATCACCTCCCAAACGTGCAAAGGTATCTTCGGCACGCAGCAATTTAGATATTCGGCGGGAAACTTCCACTAAAAGCGCATCACCGACTGGATGCCCACGAGTATCGTTAATCTCTTTAAAGTGATCGATGTCCATCATGTGCAACGCACAAATATGGCCAGAACGGCGATTTAATAACAACTCGTGTTCAAACCGATCCTGGAATAATCGACGGTTAGGCAGCCCCGTCAGTGCATCATGAAACGCCAAGTAGCGAATCTGCTCTTCAGCCTGCTTGCGGTGAGTAATATCATGGAAAGTAACAACAGATCCTATAATCATATCCTGTTGTTTAATCGGAGAGCTCCAGTACTCTACAGGAAAGCAGCTTCCATCTTTGCGCCATAACACATCAGAATCCACGCGATAACTATGGTCATCTCTAGCTGCGCTTAGCATCATGCACTCATCAGCACTAATTTTGCGACCTAAACGGTCTGAATGATGAAAAAGAGCATGTCCATCTTGCAGGATGAGTTCATCAAACGAAAAGCCCAGCATATTGATTGCCGCTGGGTTGATAAAGGTAATAAGCCCATCTAAATCGATCCCAAAAATACCTTCTTTACTATTTTCGAGTAATAAACGAGATCGCTCTTCCGCTTTTGCCAACGCCTGCTCTGATTGTCGCTGCTCAGTAATGTCAGTCCCTGATGATAAAATGCCGTACCGATCACCTTCAGCCGTCGTGAGCACTTGGTTATACCAGCGAATTAAGCGGGTTTCCCCTCTACTGTTCACAATAGGGCGCTCAACCTCTTGATTAGGCGCGTGTTCCCCTTTCATTAAATTTGAAAACGCTAAGCGGGCAGCATCTCTATCGGCCTCTGGAATGAAGCAATCAAACCAATTTAGGCCGATCGCTTCTTGGTGCGTTACCCCCAACAAACGACAGGCAAATCGATTTAACAATGTGATGCAACCTGCTTTATCAAGCGTAAAAATAATGACACCAACAATATTCAAATAATGATTGGCTTGCTCTGAAACTAGCACAGGTGAATTTTCAGAGAGACTGTACCGAATAGCCTGCTCCATTTTAGGAAAAGACTGGATAGATAATAATAAACGGGGGTTTGAAGGCACTTCGCAAGTCAACTGCAAAGTGACCAAGCAATATTGAGCACTGGCATCTTTTATCCGAAGAACTCGGGAACCCTTAGTGCCAGATTCTGAGCCTTGCGCGGTGAGTTGAGACCAGCTTTGCATGTCATCAGGATGAATTAAGCTGTCAATGAAGTGAGGTTGCTGCCACTGATTAGGAATAAAGCCTAAAAATGGGTCTGAGTCAGCATCGACAGAAAAAATACCAGCTTCAGGTTGATAATACCCTGATATAAAGAAAATGATTTCTATTGAATCTTTGCTTGGTAACGTCGATTTTACAGTACTCATCTATCATTCCACCCAAATTAGAAAATAGCCTGCGTACTTTTTCAAAATTCCAAACCTATCTTAAATTTCCGCCTATCTGTACTTTAAATAATACTCAGTTTTCCTGATCCTTCCACATTAATAGTACTTTTTACTGGCCATGATCAATAAAACATACATGGGTTATGTTTTATTGATCAATGGCCTAACCACTAGATAAAGTAAGTACGTAGCGGCGGGAAGCCGTTAAATTCAACGGCACAATAACTGCTTGTATAGGCACCAGTAGACATCCAATAAAGCTTATCACCGATTTCTAGTGACAAGGGTAATGCATACTTGTGATTTTCATACATGATGTCCATGCTATCGCATGTTGGACCGGCTATCACTACTTCTTCTGTCTCACCTGCTTTATCAGTAAGCACTTGGTACTTTATTGATTCGTCTAAGGTTTCAATCAACCCATTAAACTTACCCACGTCGGTGTAAACCCAACGCTCTAATGCCGTTGACGATTTCCGTGAAATAAGAACGACTTCAGAGACCATTACACCTGAGTCTCCGACAAGCGAACGGCCTGGCTCTAGAATCACTTCGGGAACTTCTTCTGGGAAATCTTCGGTTAAGAAGCGAGAAATCTCTTCCAAATATACCGATATATCATTGTTCTTTTGGAGATATTGCGCTGGAAATCCGCCTCCCATATTGATCATCTTCAAAGCTATGCCATGCTCAGTAAATAAACGCTCAAACACAACTTTGACTTTGGCTATTGCCCCATCCCACGTATCTATTTCGCGCTGTTGGGAGCCTACATGGAATGAGACTCCGTAGGGCTGTAAGCCCAGATCCCTTGCTAATACTGCTAATTCAATAGCCATTTCTGGGCTGCACCCGAACTTGCGGGACAACGGCCAGTCCGCCCCCTCAGCACCTTCCGTTAAGATACGTATATACACACGAGACCCCGGAGCAAACTCAGCAATGTTACGCAAATCGGCTTCAGAATCTGTCGCAAACAGACGTATGCCGCGCTCGTAAAAGTAGGCTATATCTTTGCGTTTTTTAATGGTGTTTCCGTAGCTTATACGATGGGGTTCAACGTCAAATTGAAGCACTCGATCCAGCTCGTAAATTGACGCAATATCAAAGTTAGCCCCTAAGCTTGCTAGCAACCCTACCACTTCTGGTGCGGGATTCGCCTTGACGGCATAGTAAATACTGGCGTAATCAAAACCTTTGACCAACTCTAGATATTTTTGCTGGATAGTTTGTAAATCAACTACCAGAAAAGGAGCCTCTTTAGTCTCGGCTAAGTGTTTTACGCTTTTCCAAAACGCTGGAGCTATTTGATCACGAGCATTCACTATTGAATCAACCTCATCTATCTTTCAGTAAAACAATTAATAAAAAAGCCCGTAATGGGTAACATTACGAGCTTTCAATTGGCTGCGGAGTATAGATCAAAAGCAGCCTGACCACAAAGACCTGTTCCTATCTAAATGGTTCGACCGTGTGTCACAATTTGTTCGATATCAGCAAACGATTTAGCTTCGTAAAGTACATCAAAGCCAACCTTCAGCTGGCGAGAAATATCGCTGGCTGATACGATACCGCAGATCTTTTTAGTACTCGTGGCATTATCAACCACTAATACATGCTGCTCACCAGAACCTTTAAGGGTTTCCATTACATCACCAATTTTAACCTGTCGTGCTTGCTCCATGGTTAAAGCCTTTAGGCGGGATTTAGCAATCATCACGTGTTTGATCAAAACATCTTCTCGAGGAATGTCATTACTTTTCATGTAAGCCATAACGTTGCGGCCTAAAATCTCACGTGCTGTGATAATACCCACAAACTCGCCTTGATCATTAGTAGCCAACAATAAGCGCACATGTTGAGTTTTCATCAACTGTAATGCGTGATCAACTTGCATATTTTTTGATGCGGTAATTGGCATAACCCTATTAAAGTCGGTCATAACTTTTTCTGCGGGGCTTGCTAATGTAATTTGTTCACTGACAATTTTTGGGGTAACAACTTCTGAAACATCAGCGATATCTTGCAAACGAACTTGGCGAAAATCTTTTAACATCGCCGGCCTCCTTAGGGGACTGAGTTAAAAAAATTGAGGCGTGCTCCCTAAAACCTGCCAGTCGCAATCTAAAATCTAAATGGGCCATTAGACTGTGCTTTGTAAGTAAAAAGTACCTTGAGAAACCAATAGTGATTGCCCAAACACCTCAACCCTGTAACCACTAGACTCAAGGGGCTTCACGAAAGTTCCGATATAACTTGGCCGCCCGATTTCCGTCCCTTGATATATCATTCGATTATGGCTTTTTCTTTGCCCCGTTTTCTGCTCTTCACGTAGCGCTAAGGCTCCCGATAATGCGGCCGCAGCACTGCCCGTGGCGGGGTCTTCTGCAATACCTGATGCTGGCGCAAACATGCGCATTTTTACATCATTTTTATCGCTACAGACCGCATAAATACAGACATCTTCAACTCTTTCACCTTTTAGGTGATCAGCCCAAAAATTGAAATTAAAAACAGCATTTTCAACATCTTTTGGGTGCGTTAACGGAATCATTAAAAAAGGGATACCGCAGTCAGCAATATAGGGTAGATCTGCAATTGTCTGTTCATCTAATGACAACAAAGCTGCAGCCTGATGCTGATCATATTTAGACGCCTCAACTATGGGATCAACGGCGCATTGGAAACGCGCAATGTAGCCGCCATGTTCAATAGGCTCAAATTCTATAGGTACAGGGCCTACACCCTCATCTAGCACGAGCGGGCTCGACATATCTAACCAACTCAACTCACGTAACAGACATGCCGTCCCTATTGTAGGATGACCGGCAAACGGCAATTCACGATCGGGGGTAAAGATGCGAACAGGCCAGCGGTTGGTAATGGATGACTTTTCACCTAAGAAAACGGTTTCTGACAAATTGAGTTCTTTAGCTATTTGTTGCATTACGTGGGTAGGCAAATTTACAGCATCAGTAAAAACGGCTAAGGGGTTCCCACCAAATTGAGTGTGAGTGAATACATCTAAAGTGTAGTACGTTAATGACTGCATGCTTTTGCTCCCTACTGGTGTTTCGATGAACGGTTCCTGTCTACCTTTATTCTGACGTTTTATTAGCTGCGCCACATAGGTTTAGTCCCCTCTTTTAATGCATCACTTCGACTCAACCCTATGTCTTTTAAAGATGTTTGATCGAGTAATAACAATTGTCGACGTGTTCTCTGACGATTGAGTAGCCGAAGACATTCGTCTACTACACGTTTAACCAACCCTATAATAACCATAAGAAACCTCCGTATGTTTTCTCGTTGCGATGTGTATAGATTACGGAGTAAACTGAAACCATTACAGATCCAAATACAATTTTTTAAAAACAGTACAGATAAACAAAAACTGATCTGTACTGCTAAAAAAACGTGAATCTGTCACTGCACTATGGAAAACCGACGCAAAAAGGTAACTGCACGTGAAACTCTATGAACAAACTGCTCTACAGATCAGCGAGCGTATTGAAAAAGGCTATTTCCTAGTAGGTGACAAACTTCCTTCTATACGAGAGCTTAGCCAATCTCATTCGGTCAGCATTTCAACCGCGCAAGAGGCTTATCGGTTACTTGAAGATCAAGGGTGGGCTGAGTCACGCCCAAAATCAGGCTATTACGTGCTGGATAGGCAGAACACGCCGCTTAATCTCCCTAATATCACTCGCCCTTCTCAACGGCCATTAGAAGTTACTCACTGGCAGGAGGTTTTAAACCTGTTATGTGCAAATTATCAACCCGACAGCATCCAATTAAGCCGAGCGATACCCGACCTAGACGCCCCGTCCATTAAACCGTTAACCAAATTACTCGCCGATATTAACCGACAACTACCCACGCGCGATTTGCTCTCTTATGAAACACTACGAGGCTCTGACAAGCTACGGCTTCAAATTGCCCGATTAATGGTGGATTCTGGTTGCCAATTACATCCCGACGATCTAGTTATCACTAACGGCTGCCAAGAAGCGCTTTCCTCAAGCTTGCTCGCGCTTTGTAAACCCGGTGATATCATTGCAGTGGATTCACCTAATTTTTATGGGTCGTTACAGATCATCAAAGCACTAGGCTTAAAAGCACTAGAAATCCCCACACATCCTGAGACAGGCATCAGCCTAGAAGCTTTAGAGCTGGCACTCGAACAATGGCCCATCAAAGCTTTACAAATAACGCCAACTTGCAACAATCCGCTGGGCTACACCATGCCAACCGAGCACAAGAGAAAGCTGTTGGCACTCACTAAACCTTATGATCTAGCGATCATTGAAGATGATATTTATGGCGACCTTGCCTATCAATCGCCGCGCCCTCCTTCTATTAAATCGATGGACGAAGAAGGTCGTGTCCTGTACTGCTCATCCTTTTCAAAGACACTCGCGCCGGGCTTACGTGTTGGCTGGGTCGCTCCCGGTCGCTACCTCAACCAAGTAATGCATATGAAGTACGTTGTCACGGCAAGTACATCGACACAAGCTCAATTAGGCATTGCAGAGTTTATTGCACAAGGTGGCTACGAACGCCACATACGCAAAATGCGCCAGCAGTATCAGAACAACCGTGATTACTTAATACGCCTCATTACAGAGCACTTCCCTGACGGCACGCGTATGAGTTACCCACTCGGCGGTTTTGTTTTATGGGTTGAGCTACCAGGGGATATCGATACGGTTGAAATGAATAAGCGGGCCGAGTTGTTTAACACCAGCATTGCTCCAGGCACACTGTTCTCTGCTAGCGGAAAATACAGGAACTGTATGCGACTCAACTTTGCCCAACGCGGTGACGAACGCTCCGACAAAGCCGTTGAACAGCTAGGTTTATTGGCCAAAGCCATGATTAAAGAAAAACAAACAGTCCAGTAAGCTCCCGAAAACCTGATAACTGATTAAAAAAGCAAAGCTGGCATATTGATTGCTAAATTTACTGATTAGCGACATGTCGACGAATAAAACTTGACTCAAAAGTCAGAAAATTAATATTCTAATATGACAAAATCAGATGCCATCAGCGCTCTCAGGGGGAAAACGTGATACGGTTTTTATTAGACGGGCAAGTTCATACACTCAACGATGTAGATCCCAACACAACCGTACTCGATTACTTGCGGCTTACGCTTGGCAAAACAGGAACAAAAGAAGGATGCGCTTCTGGCGATTGCGGCGCATGTACAGTGGTGCTAGCAGAGCTCAACCCGAACAACCACGAGTCAACGCCGCCACTCATTTACACAACCATCAATAGCTGTCTTACATTACTACCCGCATTAGATGGTAAGCAGCTTATCACCGTCGAAAACCTTAAACATAACGAGCAATTACACCCCGTTCAACAAGCCATGGTTGATGAGCACGGTTCTCAATGCGGTTTCTGTACACCTGGCATTGTCATGTCTCTATTTGCTCACTACAAGAACGCGGCTGCAGACACCCCTTATAATCGTCATGCCACTGAACTCGCACTAGGCGGTAATTTATGCCGCTGTACAGGTTACCAACCTATATTTAACGCAGCCAAAGCCTTATCAACCTTATCCAACACCGATCAGTTTTCGCGTAATAGTGCTCGAACGGCCGAAGATCTGCTGAGCATTAAGCCCACCGAGCAACATTCTCTCTCTGATGGAACACACCGTGCTTTTTCGCCCACCAGCACCCAGCAACTATGTGAATTATTAAACCTTTATCCAGAAGCCAACCTATTAGCCGGCGGAACGGACTTAAGCCTCTCGATCACACAGTTTCACGAAGCACTCAGCACTATTATTTATGTAGGCTCAATAGCGGAGCTACAACACATTCGTTGGGCAAACGGTACGCTCGTCATTGGCGCTGCCGCTACGTTATCAAACAGCGCAAACGCACTAAAGCAACACTTGCCAGACTTTGCCGAACTACTTAATCGATTTGCCTCTCTGCAAATTCGCAATCAAGGGACCCTTGGCGGAAACATAGCCAATGCTTCTCCAATAGGAGACTCCCCACCCGCTTTGATCGCCGCTGACGCCTCCCTAACACTTCGATCAGCCAGTGGCTCCCGTACAATCAACCTTGAAGACTTCTTTGTCGATTACAAAGTAACGGCACTAGCCAGCGGAGAATACATAGAATCTATTCACATTCCGCCACAACCGCCACAGGCTATTTACAAAATTTATAAAATTTCTAAGCGTTTAGACGACGATATCTCTGCTGTACTAGGCGCCTTTAGAATTGTTTGCAACTCCCAGAATGTCATTGTCGATTGTCGTTTAGCTTTTGGTGGAATGGCTGCAACCCCCAAACGGGCTCAGATTACAGAAGCATTTTTACTGGGTAAAGAATGGAATGAAGCGAACGTATTAGCCGCGAAAGACCTCCTGCTTGATGACTTTACGCCGCTGAGTGATTTTCGTGCGAGCGCCCAATACCGACTACTCATTGCCCAAAACTTACTTGAAAAGTGCTGGATAGAGTCCACCCACAGCACCGACCAAACAGTGGCCAGCACACGTATTACAGATGCATCGCTTTTAGCGCCCTATGATTTAGCTATTGATGTCGGGACAACCGCCTCAGCCCAAGGAGATGCATCATGAGCCATACACCAACGCCAACGTTATCGCACGAAGCCATGCTGGAGCGCTTTAAGCAGGATTTAAAAACCGGTGTCGGCAAAAAAATCCCTCATGAAAGCGCCGAACGCCATGTCACAGGCGAAGCCACCTACGTTGATGATCGGCTTGGCTTTACAAACCAATTGCACATCTATGCGCTAATGAGCCCTCACGCCCATGCTGAGATCACCCACATGGATTTATCCGGTTGCTACCAACCCGGTGTTGCTTGTGTATTAACGGCGAAAGATGTGCCCGGCCAATTAGATATAGGCCCAGTATTTCCCGGAGATCCTTTATTAGCGGACGGCAAAGTCGAGTTTTTAGGCCAACCCGTTATTGCTGTTGCTGCCACTAGCTTGGAGATTGCTCGTACAGCCGCTAAAGCCGCATTGATCGAGTACAAGCCTCTGGACGCTATTATTGATGTTGAAGAAGCGCTAGCTAAAAAACACTTTGTTCAAGAAAGCCATGAACACAGGATTGGCGATGCACAAGCAGCCCTCAGTGACGCCACTCATACGCTGTCAGGCGAATTGCATATCGGCGGGCAAGAGCACTTTTATTTAGAGTCACAAGTCGCCAGCGTTATGCCGACGGAAGACGGTGGGATGATCGTATACAGCTCAACCCAAAACCCGACAGAAGTGCAAAAACTGGTAGCCGAGGTTATTGGCGTGCCTATGAATAAAGTAGTTGTTGATATGCGCCGAATGGGAGGCGGGTTTGGAGGTAAAGAAACACAATCTGCGTCACTCGCCTGCCTATGTGCCGTAGCCGCTTTAAAAACAGGTCGACCAGTTAAAATGCGCCTGCCGCGCCATGAAGATATGACCATGACGGGTAAACGGCACCCATTTTATAGCCGCTACACAGTGGGTTTTGATGATTCTGGCATCATCCAAGGCATTGATATTGAGCTAGCCGGTAATTGCGGATACTCACCTGATTTATCAGGCGCTATCGTCGACCGCGCCATGTTTCATGCGGATAACGCATATTTTCTTGGCAATGCTGTAATTACAGGACATCGCTGCAAAACAAACCTCGCCTCAAACACGGCCTTTAGAGGCTTTGGAGGCCCGCAGGGTATGGTCGTCATCGAAGAAATAATGGATGCCATAGCACACCACCTAAAAACAGACCCTCTGACGATCCGCAAGCGCAACTTTTATGGAAAAACCGCGCGCAACATTACCCACTATCACCAAACGGTAGAAGACAACCTGCTCGACGAGATGATCAACGAGCTGGAGCACAGTTGCGATTATCAACAACGACGCGAACACATTAAAGAATTTAACAGCCGTAACCGGTTAATGAAGAAAGGGATAGCCCTGACGCCCGTTAAGTTTGGCATTTCGTTTACGAGTAGCTTCCTTAACCAAGCAGGCGCTCTAGTGCACATCTACACCGACGGCAGTATCCACCTTAACCACGGTGGGACTGAAATGGGGCAAGGCCTAAACACGAAGGTGGCGCAAATCGTCGCCGAAGTATTCCAGGTGGACCTTAAGCGTATTCAAATCACGGCAACCAATACAGGAAAAGTACCTAACACATCACCAACGGCGGCCTCCTCCGGGACAGACCTCAACGGTAAGGCGGCCGAAGCCGCAGCAACGACTATAAAACAGCGGCTCATCAGCTTTGCCGCTTTGCATTTTAACTGTGACGAAACAGCGGTCTCATTTAACAATAACCATGTTAAAGCAGGCGAGCAGATTATTAGTTTTGATGAGCTCATTGCCCTAGCCTATGTTGGGCAAATATCGTTATCGAGCACTGGCTATTACAAAACACCCAAAATTTACTATGACCGTGACAAAGCCGCTGGTCGCCCCTTTTACTACTTTGCATATGGCGCTGCCTGCAGCGAAGTCGTTATCGATACGCTAACTGGCGAGTACCGTGTTGTACGCACTGATATCCTTCATGACGTAGGAGCCTCATTAAACCCCGCTATAGACATAGGGCAGGTTGAGGGTGGTTTCATTCAAGGTATGGGCTGGCTGACCACAGAAGAACTTGTCTGGAACGACCAAGGAAAGCTAATGACGAGCGGACCAGCCAGCTACAAGATCCCCGCCATTGCCGATACCCCTCCTATTTTTAATGTAAAACTGGTAGAAAATCGGAAAAACCCTGAAGATACCGTCTTCCACTCCAAAGCCGTTGGCGAACCCCCCTTCATGTTAGGAATATCTGTTTGGTGTGCATTAAAAGACGCTGTAGCAAGTTTAGCGGATTATACGATTCACCCTTCTATCGATGCACCAGCAACACCAGAACGCATCCTGATGGGCATCAACAAGCTGCGTCATGAGCAATCTGCCAACCAACAAGCCACGGCCGGTGGTAAGGCATGACATCGACGAGCTGGATCCAGCAACTAGCAACAATCACGGCCGCCGGCGAATCAGCGGTTTTAGTTACGGTGGCAGAACATAAAGGGTCAACGCCACGAGAAGCTGGGGCTAAAATGATTGTCACCACAGAGCAGTGCTACGATACGATTGGCGGTGGGCACTTAGAACACAAAGCAATTAAACATGCTCGTTTGCTTTTAGCGAATCGTGCACAGCGGTCGCAGATAGAACATTTTGCTTTAGGCGCTTCGCTAGGCCAATGCTGTGGAGGCGCGATCACGTTGCTATTCGAACCGATCAACCCGCCCGCGCTAACAGTCGCCATTTTTGGTGCAGGTCATGTAGCTAAAGCGCTAGTGCCTATTATCGGGCACCTGCCTTGCCAAGTAAGGTGGATAGACTCTCGTGAACACGAATTCCCGTCAATTATACCCTCCAACACTCAGCCCATTATTAGTGAGCAACTGACTGATGACGTGCAAGATCTACCTCCAAACAGTTACGTGCTGGTAATGACACACAACCATCAACTCGACCAAGCTATTGTTGAGACTGTGCTAGCTCGCAAAGACGCGCTGCATCTGGGTATGATCGGATCAGACACAAAACGGCGAAAATGCGAACACCGATTGCGCCACAAAGGCTTTACAGAACAAGAGATTATGCAGTTAACTTGCCCGATTGGATTAACAAGCATTAGCGGCAAACTACCCGGGGAAATTGCCGTATCCGTTGCCGCCCACTTGATTCAGACCTATCAACAACAGGTGGCTACTGCGTGCAAACAAGGCACACAAAACACCTCCAGCCACGCCGAAATACACCACCTTGGCTAAGTGGATTTCTACTATTCCTTTAGCGAACTAAACGAGCTACTGACAAACTATGACCGATACCCAAACCGCCTACCGATCAGCATTGTTCCATACACTCGATAACCCTGCTCACCAACCAGCAGGAGAGGCTCACCAATATTTTGCTGACGGGCTATTAGTCGTCGAGAACGGCACAATAACCCACTGCGGCGACGCTGAAAGCCTTCTCAAGGAGTTACCGCCCCATATCAAGGTCGTAGAACTACCCAACAGCTTAATCACCCCCGGTTTCATTGATACGCATATCCACTACCCGCAAACCGAAATGATCGCGTCTTACGGCGAACAATTACTGGATTGGCTTGAAAACTACACTTTCCCAACTGAAAAGCAGTTTAGTGATCCCGAGCATGCCCAGCGTGTAGCTTCGTTGTTTTTAGACGAACTACTGAAAAACGGAACCACGACCGCTCTGGTGTTCGGCACCGTTCACCCGGAGTCCGTTGACGCTTTCTTTAATGAAGCACAAAAACGACAATTACGGATGATTGCCGGCAAAGTTATGATGGACCGCAATGCACCAGACTATTTAACCGACTCAGCCCAAAGCAGCTATGACGAAAGCAAGCAGCTGATCGAGAAATGGCATAACAAAGACCGCTTAGCTTATGCTGTGACGCCCCGATTCGCACCCACAAGCACCCCAGAACAATTAGATGTTGCCGCCAAGCTACTTAAGCTTGCCCCAGACTTATATTTACACACCCACTTAGCTGAAAACAAAAATGAATGTGAATGGGTAGCCGAGCTATTTCCTGAAAGCCGCTCTTACTTAGACGTGTATGACCAACACCAACTCCTGACAGAGAGATCAGTCTTTGCGCATGGCATTTATTTAAATGACGAGGACTGCTGCCGTTTGCACCAAACCGGATCATCGGTTGCTTTTTGCCCCACCTCTAATCTGTTTTTAGGCAGCGGGCTGTTTAATGTAAAGAAACTAGAATCGCATAAGGTGAATATAGGCATGGGAACCGACGTGGGTGGTGGCACAAGCTTTTCGATGCTTCAAACCTTACAAGAAGCCTACAAAGTAACTCAACTTCAACAACAACGTATTGATCCCATACAATCCTTTTATTTAGCAACACTAGGTGGGGCGCGCTCGCTCAGACTAAGCGATAAGATCGGCACGTTACTGCCTAAGAGCGAAGCTGATTTTGTCGTTTTGGATCTTGAATCCACGCCATTAATAAAAGCACGCATGGCCAACGCAAATAGCATATCTGAACAGCTATTTATCCTAATGATGCTAGGAGATGACCGCAGCATCAAAGCCACTTACAGTGGTGGTCGATGCGTGCATCAACGCTAAGCGTTAAGCCTGCAAGTGCCCGAATACGCTATCTAACGTGTCGGGCGCTTTATCCAAGCGTAATTTGGCTTCAATGTGGTCCATGTGCACATCCATTAACTCAACCGCTTTAGCCTTATCTCCCTGCTCGAGAACATCAATCAATTGGCTGTGCTCATCACCTGCACAGTGCTCTCTACCCCTAATTTCGTACAAGGCTATAACCAACGAGGTTTGCGACACCAGACTACGCATAAAATGTTCGAGAGGCGCATTACCGGCCATTGTTGCCAATAACAAGTGAAACTCGCCAGACATACGGATAGCGGCGCCTTGGTCACCTTTTGAAAATAAATCATCTTCATGTGACACATGATCACGCAATTGTTGAATTTGTTTAGCAGAACAACGGCCGGCGGCAAGTTCAACGATGGCTTTTTCAGCCATACGCCGCGCGAATAAAACCTGCACCGCTTCATCCACAGTCGGGCAAGCAACAATCGCCCCTCGGTTAGGGCGCAGCTCTATTATATGCTCTGATGATAAACGTGAAAGCACACGACGAATAATCGTACGACTGACACCAAATAACTCGCCAAGCTTTTCTTCACTCAAGCGTGTTCCTGGTGCCAACTTCTGCTCTAAAATCGCATCAAAAATATGGCTGTAAATAGCCTCATCTTGTTGAGCACGTTTGCGTTCAGGAGGAGAAGCCATTGTATTTTTCATGTTTCCATTCTTTTTAAAAAAAAGCTCGCCGATTTAACGTCAAAGAGAAGTAGTGAACAACCATTAAATGCTTTTTTAACATACACGCACTAAAACACCTAAAGACTAAAAAACAGGTAAAACCTCTATTTTAGTCCCCAAAAAGAGCGATTTAGCTATCAAAAACAGTAGTTTGTTTGTTTTTTAACCAAAACAATCATTCTCATAGCGCTTACTTATAACGCTAACTGCCTCGATACGTTGAAAAGCTATAAGGCGAAACAATTAACGGCACGTGATAATGATCGGACTCATCAGAAATCACAAAACGAATCACTACATCTTCTACAAATGATGGCCCTGAGCCTAAGGTCCCCGAACGTCTAAAGTAATCACCAGCCTCGAAGACCAACTCATACTTGCCCATCTTAAAATCATCAGCGGCAAGTATAGGTGAATCGCAACGGCCATCACTATTGGTCACAATCTCGCTTAACAGCTCTGACCGACCATCAACAATACGATACAACCGGACCTGCATAGCACTGCCAGGACACCCTTTTGCTGTATCTAAAACATGTGTTGTTAAGTATCCCATATAATTACTTCCTCTTGTTCATTCTCGGCTCAACCCAGTGGCAACTTATAGCTCTCACTTTAGCGACTCTTTCTTCAAACATTAGTAGACATCGCCAAACGAAAAAAATTGTGCACAATTTTGAATCACAGACCATCTAAAATCGAACCAAAAAAGAGCAGAAATTTGATTATGCTAAAAAAATAACGATTATTTCCTTAAAGATATCGATTTTATAATCATTTGTCTTTATAAAGGTAATTATAAATTGTATACAATGTTAAATTTAAAGAGGCTGCCATGGACTATCCACGCGACTTGATCGGCTACGCCGGAAAACCTCCCCATCCACAATGGCCAAATGATGCAAAGATCGCTCTTTCTTTTGTACTCAACTACGAAGAAGGTGGAGAGCGGAACATACTCCATGGAGATGAAGAATCAGAAGCATTCTTATCAGAAATGCCATCCGCCGTACCATTTCCAAATGCTCGACACATGAGCATGGAATCCATTTATGAATACGGCAGCCGTGCTGGTGTTTGGCGCATTCTTAACCTATTTAAGAAAAACGACATCCCGCTTACTATTTTTGCAGTGGCAATGGCCGCTGAGCGCTATCCTGAAATCATCAAATTTATGGCGAATGAAGGACATGAAATCTGTAGCCATGGGTATCGCTGGATAGATTACGCGTTCATGGACAAAGACGAGGAACGAGAGCACCTTATCAAAGCCATTAAAATACTGGCTGATATTACTGGCAAGCGACCAGTTGGTTGGTACACCGGCCGCAACGGTATCCACACTCGTGATCTGGTAATGGAAGAAGGCGGATTTCTATATGACTCAGACGCCTATGATGACGACCTCCCCTATTGGATCAATAACGACGGGAAAGGTCACCTCGTCATCCCTTATACACTCGACACCAACGATATGCGTTTTGCGCAAGTACAAGGGTTTAATACAGGCGAGCAGTTTTACCAGTATTTAAAAGACAGCTTCGACACGCTTTACGAAGAGGGAGATACTGCGCCCAAAATGCTATCTATCGGCTTGCATTGTCGTCTAATAGGCCGTCCTGGCAGGCTTGCAGCACTTAAACGCTTCGTTGAATACACCAAACAATTTGAAGGTGTTTGGTATGCGCGGCGCGAAGATATCGCTACCCACTGGCACACACATCATCCATTTAAGGGTTAAGCGATGAACACAAAACAATGCTTTACCCATATCAAACCCAGCACTATGAGCTTGGATGAATTTGTAGAAACCTTCGCGGACATTTACGAGCACTCCCCATGGGTTGCCGAAAAGGCCTTTTTATTAGGTCCGCTTAACCAATTCGATGAAATTGATGTTTTACATCAAGCGATGTCGCAGTGCTTATTTAACGCCAGTTATGACGAGCAACTAGCACTAATAAATGCTCATCCTGACCTAGCCGGTCGCGCCGCCATGAAAGGAGAGTTGACGGCCTCCTCCACGGCAGAACAGTCAGGCGCGGGCATTAGCGAATGCACACCTGAAGAATTTGATCGCTTCACTCGTCTTAACGATACCTACAAGACACGTTTTGGCTTTCCGTTCATCAAAGCCGTTAAAGGTAGTAACCGCTACCAGATACTCGACGCGTTTGAACAACGCATCACGAATGCCCCTGATGTGGAATTTCAAACAGCACTAGAAGAGATCAATAAAATTGCACGTTTTCGCTTAGAAACCCTTTAATGATAAGTGCTTTATCAAGACCAAGTACTATTGACGAGATACAAACAAATGACGAACAACACTGAATTTACACACCTCTTAAACCTAGCGGATGCACGACTAGGCTCCATCGCTACCTTTGTCACCGACGACTGGTTTGCAGACGTAAACCGAATGCTTCAGCCACAGCCACCTGTTTGGAAAGAAGGGGTATTTGACGACAATGGCAAGTGGATGGATGGATGGGAATCTCGCCGCAAACGCTATGAAGGCTATGATCATGCCATTATAAAACTTGGGGTTGCAGGCGTGTTTAAAGGTGTTGATATTGATACCACTTTTTTTACCGGAAATTATCCTCCTTCTGCCTCACTTGAAGCCTGCAATAGCCCAGAGGCCGAACCGGACGACTCTACGCAATGGACTCAAGTGCTAGCGCCTGTCAATCTTCAAGGCGATAGCAACAATTTATTTGATATTGACTCTGACCAACCGTGGACCCATGTTCGTTTTAACATTTTCCCTGATGGCGGTGTTGCTCGTTTGCGCATTTATGGGACACCTTTTGTTGATTGGTCTCAAAACCTAGATCAAACCTACGACTTTGCATCCGCTCTTCTTGGAGCTCGCTCTCTTGCCTGCAGTGACGAGCACTATGGAAAAATGAGCAATATTCTAAACCCTGGGCGCGGTATTAACATGGGTGACGGCTGGGAGACTGCTCGTCGACGGGTACCCGGAAACGACTGGGTTATCATCCAACTAGCTAAGCCATGCCTACCCGAAGAGATAATCGTGGACACCCACTTTTTTAAAGGTAACTATCCCGATAGCTGCTCAATACAAGCTGCCCTTGTTGAAAGTGCTACAGATGAACAGGTAGCCACTCGTAGCCTATATTGGCGAGAACTACTACCCGCTCAAAAGCTACAAATGGATCGTGAGCATACCTTCAACAGCGAGCTGAATGACCTCGGCGTAGTTTCACATATTAAACTTAATATTTTCCCAGATGGTGGCATCAGCCGTATACGTGTAATCGGCAAACTGCCTGCTTAAAGAGGAATAAAAGCATGACAAGTTCTGAATCGACAACAGCTCTTTCGGATAAATTATTACAACCTGAGCCACTCACGGCTGAAGCATTTGCACCTTATGGCGATGTAATTGAAACGGCTGATCGCGACTATTTTCTCATTAATCAGGATTATACTCGACGTTATCACCGCTTAGCCGACGTCGATACAGACAAAGACGGATCTGCCATCATTAGCATTTTTAGGGCGCAGGTTTATCCTCGCCCTTTACAGATCAATATGATGGAAAAACACCCGCTTGGCAGCCAAGCTTTCATCCCTTTAAACCAACAAGCTTTTCTGGTGGTAGTTGCTCCGCCTGGCGATACCGTAACACCCCACGACTTAAAAGCGTTTATTACCAATGGATTACAAGGGGTTAATTATCACAAAGGGACATGGCATTACCCTGTTATTGCGTTAAATAATGATGACGAGTTTTTAGTCGTTGACCGCTCTGGCACTGGCAATAATTGTATTGAAGTGTTTTTTAACAGTGACCAAAGTCCTGTACTGCAAACTTGAGCTAACTGATAAAGGCCGTTACTATGACTCTCCTTCTGAGCAGTACAGAACTTTCTCCACAATGAGTAGAATCCGCGAGCGTAACCGCGAACGTATTTTAGAGGCTGCAGCCATAGAGTTTGCAGATAAAGGGTTTGCCGCCACTAAAATTATCGATATCGCTAAAAAAGTACAATTACCCAAACCCAACATCTACTATTATTTTCAAAGTAAAGAAAACCTATACCGTTGTGTTCTCGAGTCAATTATCGAGCCTTTACTAGAAGCTTCCACCCCATTTGCAACATATGACGACCCCGCCGCAGCGCTGCAGGCATATATACATACTAAAATTCGTATTTCAAAAGAACACCCACATGCATCCAAGGTATTTGCTAGCGAAATCATGCATGGCGCACCTTATTTACCGGCTGATATTTCCGATAAACTTATGCAACAAACCGTCAGTACTACCGCGCGATTAAACGCTTGGATGGATGAAGGAAAGATGGATAGAGTAGACTCGCACCACCTACTCTTTACTATTTGGGCATCAACACAAACATATGCCGATTTTGATTGGCAGATTGGGCGAGTGACAGGCAAGAAGAAGTTAAGTAAGAATGATTATCAAACCGCTGCCGAACTGATTACCAAGATGGTATTGAGTGGCTGTGGCTTAACATTACCCTCTAATAATCACTAAAATTTATGCTATTATGAGGATGTACTTCCTGTACAGCAATCACGTATTCGTTTTACCAAAACACAGCAAGCACTTTATAAAACACAGGCTATTTTCAGCTAATGACAGAAGAAGATTATCTAACGCGGCTACGCGAGCTTTCTTTAGAGCAGCTTTCGGACCTTCTTGTAAAGGTTGAGGCGAAGGCAGCTGCTAAAAAAGAAGAAAAAGAACGTCGCGCTCATGCAATCAAAGTACCACCCAGAACAAGTAATGATATAAAGAAAATGGCAGAGGAAATGGGGCTAGATCTTTCTGGCTTAATGCGCGAAATCTCTCGTCGCTAAGCAACCATCCAACACCACCGCAGGACGCGCAGACGCTTCAGTTAAGGACTTATCATACCGCTTTTCCGGCTTTACTCTGGCTCAACCAGTGTGAATCTTGATTGCGTAGTGCCGTCTGATAGCTCTACCGACTCAGTAAACATATCGTAAGGTCGGACCCATAACTGACGATTACCATACAAGGGGTAGTACAAAACTAACCACTCTTGAGTTTCGGAGTGACAAACAACATCGACTACTTGATATTCAGCACCTTTATAATGCTGATACCTTCCTACAGCAAGAATAGGCTTAATTAAATCTGATGGTTTATCTGCTTGCGTATTCATAAATTTGCCTTCTTTAGCTTCTCTAGCTCGTTTTTAATGACTTCCATTGACTCAATACCCGATAACTCTTTCCAATAGGCGGATACGTGTATAGGAGTAGATTCCAGACCAACCACATCATCGGGTAGGGCTTTAATAACCTCGTTAAGCACAGCTAGATGAGAAGAAGACAGCATCCGCTCACCTATTTTCCAACTCCAGCCTTCAGTCAAACCATCACAACTTATTGCTTTTACACGGAACACTTGCCATGGCACTGTTTCGGGCTGTTTCTTATGAGAGTTATTGCGGCTCATTCGATACGCCGCGACATTAATAGTGTCACTTTCATATTCGCCTTCGGCTCGGGGTGGCTCAACATGCACTAATTGCACCGTAAAGCCCGCCTTACGAGCGTCTAGTCGCAATGTGGCTAACAACTTTTCACGCTTAGAAGGCATCATCCACATGAGGGAGCCTAAAAGCGACATGACCACAAACACTATGATTGTTACTTCCATCAATCAACCTCTGCCAAGAACCGTATAGGCCCTGCTGTTAAAATAGATATATGACCTTTGATAAGCATCATGCAAATTTAAAATAGCCTGTGGTAAGCTCAAGTCACGTCATACGAATAAGGAACCAGATCATGGGCGTTTATTCCAACATACTACTTGCTGTTGACCTATCCGATGAATCGGATCAACTCATCGAAAAAACACGTGCTATAGCTCGTAACAACGACGCTACGGTGACGGTTTTACATGTTATAGAACCTCTGAGTTTTGCATATGGCGGCGATGTCCCTATGGACCTAACCACCGTTCAAGATCAGCTCAATGAACACGCTCGAACTAACCTAGCCGCTTTTACTAAAAAGCTTGATTTTCCCGTAGCGGATCAAATGGTTTTGGTAGGCCATACCGAAACAGAGATCCATCGTATAGCCGAAGCTAAAAACTGCGATTTAATTGTTGTAGGTAGCCACGGGCGTCATGGCCTTGCCCTACTACTGGGTTCAACGGCCAACAGCGTTTTACATGGAGCACCTTGTGATGTACTTGCTATTCGCATCGAAGTAACCGACTAAACATCGAGGGCTTTTTTAGCCCTCTTGCATTGCCTCTAACTCAACCCAGCGCTCCATCAAGCGCTCTAGTGTCGCTTCTTGCTCAGATAGCTGAGCCACTTTTTCTGCAACTTTGGCGTGATCTTGCTCGTAAAAAGCTGGATCAGCCATTTCAGATTGCAAAGCTTCCAATGAGTTTTCGGCCGCTTCTATTTCAGCTGGCAAACTTTCCAGCTCGCGCTGCAGTTTGTAGCTCAGTTTCACAGATGCTTTTTTGGGTGCAGGAGCGGCTTTGACTGGCTCTACTTTTGCAGCTTCTTTTGCAGGCTTTGGCGCATTTTTACCCGCTTCTTTACCCACAGCAGTTGGTTCAGGGCGTTGGCGCAACCAATCTTTATACCCGCCTACATAAGCTTTAAGGCGACCATTACCTTCAAAAGCCACCGTACTCGTAACCACGTTATCAAGAAAGGCCCGATCATGACTTACCAGCAATACCGTGCCTTTATACTCCATCAGAATCTCTTCCAGTAGCTCAAGAGTTTCTACATCAAGGTCGTTGGTTGGCTCATCGAGCACCAGTAAATTAGCAGGTTGGCTAAACAATTTAGCCAGTAAAACGCGATTACACTCACCACCCGAAAGTGCTCTTACTGGTGTGCGGGCACGCTCAGGCGAAAATAAAAAGTCATTTAGATACCCAATAATATGACGAGTATTCCCGTTGATCTCGATCGACTCACGGCCTTCAGAAATATTGTCAATAACCGTCTTATCCATATCCAGCTGACCACGCAACTGATCAAAATAGGCAACTTCTAATTTAGTGCCTCGTTTAATACTGCCCGAATCAGGCTCGATATCACCTAAAATTAATTTTAACAGCGTACTTTTACCAGCACCGTTCGGGCCTATTAATCCAACCCGGTCTCCCCGCTGCAGCGTCATAGAAAAATCACGAATAACCTGCTTACCCTCAAAAGCAACACTCACATGCTCTAGCTCGGCAGCTAATTTGCCGGACTTCTGAGCTTCTTCTAAATTAAAGCTCGCTTTGCCCTGCCGATTCATCCGCTCAGCACGTTCATTACGTAGCTTTTCCAGCGTGCGAACACGGCCCTCATTCCGGGTACGTCGTGCTTTGATACCCTGGCGTATCCATACTTCTTCTTGCGCTAATTTTTTATCAAACAATGCGTTTTGACGGGCTTCGTTCTCAAGCAATACTTGTTTTTGCTCTACATAACTCGTGTAGTTACCCTTGAAACTGGTTAACACACCTCGGTCTAATTCAATAATACGTGTAGCCAGGTGATCTACTAATGCTCGGTCATGTGATACAAATAATAAGCCGCCTCTAAACTCAATCAGTTGCTGCTCCATCCATTCAATGGTGCCAATATCTAAATGGTTTGTTGGCTCATCCAATAACAACAAGTCAGGGTTCTGAACCAACGCTGCGCCCAATGCGGCACGACGACGCCAACCGCCAGACAATGACGACATTAGCGCCTCGCCATCTAACGACAGTTGAGTCAGCACTCGCTCTACATTTTGTTCTAGCTGCCAGCCATCCAAGGCTTCAATCTTTTGCTGAAGTGACTCTAATTTAGACATTGAAATATCGTCTTGTGATGCCACTTCATCATACTCTCGACGTAAATTCACAATATCTTGTAAACCTTCTGCAACGACATCCCAAACACGACGTTCGTCGGCTGCAGGTAAAGCTTGAGGCAACTGCGCAATTCGGCAGGCAGGATCGATCCAAAGGTCGCCACCATCTAGTGCTACTTCTTTGTTGATCACTTTCATCAACGTGGATTTACCCGCTCCATTTAAACCCACCAAGCCAATTCGTTCGCCAGGTTCAATGTTAAGCTCAACTTCTGTTAATAGTGGGCGTGTACCAAAAGCAAGCGAGGCTTTGTCAATTCGAATTAGCGGCATAATGAACTCAATGAAAGTTGGTGTAAAAACAGCTGGGCATTTTAACGGAAAGCGCCTCGCTATGCAGTGCTAATACCATCTCTGTCCTGAATTACCGCAAATTAAATGGATTAAATCGTATCCTGTAGCTTATCCATCGATAATTGGTCGCTATCTTTACCTTCCTTCCAATACGCCGAAGCAAAAAGCTGCTCATTCGGCAAACCTACATTATCGCGAACGAAACGGCGTAACTCACGAAACACACTCGCTTCTGATGCAATAAAAACATGAGTATCTACTGGTAAGCTCTCCATTTGTTTTACAGCCTCAACTATGCTGTCATGCTTTCCTTTTTCAGCTAAGTGCCAGCTCACTTGAACATTCTTTGGCCAGTCAATCGCTAAAAAATCTTCTGAACTAGGCGCTTCTAAAAACGCATGAACCGTGGCACTAGAATCAATGAGGTTTGCGTAGGCAATTACGGCATTAATGGATGTTAAATCCCCCACCAGCAAGTAAGTAGATGCATCAAAGTAGTGCATTTTACGAGGCCCAGGACCGCCAATAGATACTTTTTGACCCACCGATACCGTATCAGCCCAATCGGTCGCTGGCCCAACATGCTGACCAACCACAAAATCAAGTGCCAACTCTCGTGTAGAGGGATCAAACGCTTGTATAGTGTAAGAGCGCATAATCAACTTTTCAGAGCCTTGGTCGATTCGCAACTTAACATAAGCACCTTCCTGATCTTCTGGGAAATCACTCAACGAATCGCCCGTTAGAACAACCCGCTTCAAGTGAGGAGACAGTTGCTGCGTTCTTGACACCACCACTTCGCGCACCACACCTCTTCCACCACGACGACCATTACCACGTTGCTCAGGGGCACTCTGTTTAGCTGTCTGTATTTCTTTATTTACCATGCTTTTTCCTTCACCATGACAGAGGCACAACAATAATTATTAGAGAGCCTTAAGCCTCTACCCCATCACGTTTGTTAGATTAATAAGAAGTGCTAAGTCATAACCACACCTCAACACTTAGTTGACATTATCAATCATATTATTTTAATTGATAAAGTCAACCATTTTCAGTATTCTTATTGACCAATAGCCCTTGATCTATCACACCCTAGGGAGCCACATGCAGGACTCAAACGACTTTAGCGAAACCATTTATTCCCTCATGTATGTATTCAAAGTACGTTTACGTCATGTCATTCGCGAACACACAAAAGATATAAATGGTATGCATGTGCGTACACTGCGTCTAATCGAGCAACAGCAACCATGTACAGCCTTGGATGTTTCGGTCGGTTTAAATCGTGACAAAGGCCAAATTACCCGGTTAATCAAAGAGCTCATTGCCAATGGGTGGATTATTAAAACACCTAACCCTCACGATAAACGAAGCCAGCTACTCGCATTGACGGACCAAGGTGAGTCGCTCATGACATTAATTGCTCAAGAAGAGAAGCTCATCATTAAAACGATGACAAACGGATTATCAGAAGACCAATTAAACACATTCAAACAAACTGCTAACCAATTGATAAACAACTTAAAACAACAAGACACATCTGATATCACTTAAGAAGTTCCCCCCATGAAACTCGGCAAACGTTTATCAGCAATAGAAAGCTTAGTCACTGATCAATACACCCAAATTTGGGATTGCTGCTGTGATCATGGATTGCTAGGGGCCTCTCTACTCGCCCGACAAGCTGCTCCGGTTGTGCATTTCGTAGATATATTGCCCGAGCTAATGAATGAAGTGGAACGGAAGTTACAGCAATTCCACCCAAAGAAAATAAACACGGCAAGCACTTCGGTATGGGAGGTTCATTGCCAAGATGTAGCGACTCTCACTATTCCAAAACAGACCGGAAAACACCTAATTATTATTGCCGGTATTGGTGGTGATTTAATGGCTGACCTTATCGCTGCGATTAACCAAAAAAATTCGGATGTTGAAATAGATTACTTACTCTGCCCGGTTCATCATCAATTTACACTAAGAGAGACACTGATAGACTTAGACTTTGCCTTGATTGAGGAGCAGTTAGTCAAAGAGAACAAACGTTTTTATGAGCTACTTTTGGTTGCTAACAAGCCGCCCTTATCTAGCAACACAATAACGCCTGTTGGCGAACGTATCTGGACAACAACCTCTCCTGAACAAAAACAAATTGCCGCCGAGTATCTAGCCAAAACCATCGGCCATTACCAACGCTCAATGCTCAACTCCTCGCAAGAAATCGAGCCAATTATTAACGCCTACCAAGCTATAACTATCCGATAAAGCTAAGCTTGCTTTTGAGTTAAACAAGCGTTTGACAAGCTATACATGAAAGCTCACGATTACTAACTCAAGAATAGAGCTTGGCTTTTGGCCGACCATACGAAGAGTGCAGGACTAGCTCATATTATCTGTTCTATTCAAAACGCGCTTTTAAAAGGAGAATTTTATGCGCTTTTGTGCCATTACATTACGGTGTTTTATCACTCTGATAAGTACTTTATTAACTGTTAACAGCTTCGCAGGCCCCTCCCACTTAAAACAGCACCAATTTAGCTTTCCTGAATTACCTTACACATCATACGTTAACTTCCCTTCAGCAACAGAAGCCAACCCTATTGAGATATCAGCTCAACTGCGTATCCCAAAAGGCTATGAAAGCCAAAAAATTCCTGCGGTCGTTATCATGCATGGCAGCGCCGGAGTAGACAGCCGCGGTTCACTTTATACGCAAGCTCTTAATGAAGCAGGCATAGCGACATTGGAGGTTGATCTTTGGGCTGCTCGTGGTTGGACAGGCAGCGTTAGCGGGCGACCGAGCGGCGTTCCCGAAACAGTCCCGGATGCCTTTGGCGCGCTAAAATTCCTATCCACGCAACCTGGAATTGATGCTAATAATATCGGCATATTAGGCTTTTCTTGGGGAGGCGTCATTACCATGCTAGCGGCAACTCAACCCTATGCAGACCAATTTGGGCAGAATCTTAGATTTGCTAGTCATATCGCTAATTATCCAGTTTGCTGGGCTTACAACACTGTCCCTGGTTATGAGTTCTACCACTTAACAGGTGCTCCAGTGCTAATCCAATCAGGTGAACTAGACACCTACGATCTACCAGATACATGTAGCAATCTGGTCAGCTCATTACCAAACGATGCGCAAGGGGTATTGGCACACCGCCAATATCGCGGCGCAACTCATGCTTGGGACAGATTACAACCCGAGATGATCGTTACCGACCCCTATGCATGTTTAGGGTCGGGCTGTGAAGTTACGTTTACTCCCAACTTACGACAGGCAATTAAATCTCAGCGCAAGGTTGTTCGTTTTTTTCGTCAAACGTTAAATAACTGATTACAATATCGGTATTAAGCAGCGTAACAAACCTCAATACTTTGCTGGTTATGTGTTTACTCGTAAACTGGCAAAGTATTATTGAGTAGAAAGGCCCTTTTTTTGAAACAACGTATCTCTATTATTTTACTGTTCACCTGCTTAGCAGGGGCCTACTTCTTTTACGATCCTTATATTGCTAACTTTTACAAGCGCTATGAAACTGATCTCCCTTGGACACGATTAGATTTAAGTAAACCAATAGGTTTATCAACTCGCATGAAATTAGTTGCACTGAGGGATGACCTTAACCAATGTGAAACGCTGCTCGAAGAAGCGGGGATTCATTATCAGCGCCTACCCTCACGCGGCGGTGCTGAATGCTTAGCAAACGACCTAATTAAAACACTGCCTTCTGAGCCCCTTGTATCCAAACTAACCCCACCTAATGTAGCCCCTGCTTGTTCAGTGGTGGCTGCTTATGTTGTTTGGGAGCAGCAAATTGTGCAAACCGCTGCTTTAGAGTTTTTCCAACAGCCGGTTACTGGCATTGAGCATTATGGATCTTATAATTGCCGACGCATGTACGGGCAAGCTAGCGGTCGTTGGAGTCAACACGCAACAGGCAATGCTATTGATATTGCAGGATTTATTCTAAAAAACGGTGAGCGTATTAGTATTAAACGTGATTGGAAAAACGCGGGACAGAAATCTAACTTTCTTAAGGCTATTCGCGATGGCGCTTGTGATGTCTATGCGACGGTATTATCTCCAGAATACAACGCCGCACATGCCGACCACTTCCACTTTGACCAAGCTCAGCGTGGAAAAACAGGATGGGGAGTTTGCCGTTAACGGCCTAGATACTGATTAATCAGCTCAATTAATTGGGCATTTAAGCGTTCTTCTAACTGATCCGTGTCATCATCAAAGAGCTGTAGATATTTAGTCGACTGTTCTCGACTCAACGTTCGCCCCATCACTTGATAATCCAGCTCGGGCAACATTTTATCCATGCGCGGCAGAACCTTAATAGCAATATGCGCAGGCAATGTCCGCTCAAAGTTATCTAAAGCAAAACCACAAAACCGTGCTACGAGTTTATCTCCTTCAGGCCCCAAACATCCCGCCTCAACTCGACAAATCACCGTTAATTTTTTTTCTTCTGGTATTTCCACCGACATTATTACCTACCCATTAACCAAAACATTGATCCATTACTGATCTACCATTCAAACATTTGGTAGTACCAACCCCTCACAATACCTCATGCAAACTTAGAATTTTAAACAAACACGCCTTCAAAAATGCAGCCCAAAACATCCAAATCACATAAAAGATAGTACAAAATCAACAATTTACAAACATACAAACGTTTAATTTAATTATTGATCACTAACAATTCACAACCATGTTAACCTGATCGAATGCTGGCTATTCTGGGCTTTCAATGGCAAAAATGACGCTAGCCTTTAACCAGTATAGTTAAGTATGAAGAGTTACTAGGTAAAAACACGAACGTTTAGGGACACAGATGAGAAATCAATCGTCACACAAGGCAGTCTCAATATTAGGAGTTTTGGCTTGTTCTTATTTTTTAACTGCATGCGGTGGTGGTAGCAAGACGGACGAAACTACGGAAAAAGGCCATTACCAGCCTCAAGCAGGAGCTTCGTGGCAATGGCAACTTACCGGAACTATTAACCAAGAATACAGTGTCGACATTTATGATATTGATCTATTCGATACCAGCTCCGAGCTCATTTCTGAGCTACACATGTCAGGCCATCATGTTATTTGTTATTTTTCAGCGGGGTCATACGAGCCATGGCGACCAGACGCGGATCAATTTGAGCCAGCAGACCTAGGTTACCCTATGGATGGATGGCCAGATGAACGCTGGCTAGATATCCGATCAAATAAAGTCACTCAACTCATGCAAAGCCGTCTTGAATTAGCGTCTAGTAAAGGATGTGATGGCGTTGAACCAGACAACGTCGACGGCTACGCTAATGACTCGGGTTTTAATTTAACAGCGGCAGACCAACTCACCTTTAACCGTTTTTTAGCCACCCAAGCCCATCGATTGGGATTGGCTATCGGTTTAAAAAACGACCTAGAGCAAGTGAATGACTTAGTTAGCTACTTCGACTTCGCGGTCAACGAGCAATGCACGGAGTTCAATGAATGTGAATTGCTCCTGCCGTTTATTGAAGCAAACAAACCGGTACTATCCGCAGAGTACAATAGCACCTATGTCAACAGTGCTTCCGCAAGAAAAGCGCTATGCGATACGATGAATAATCTTGCATTTAGCACGCTTATTCTTTCTGAAGACTTAGATGACAGCATCCATTTTAACTGCCAAGCACCGTAACGTTAAAAAATGCATGCATTATTTTGCAGGAGTTGAGTGGAACTTTATGAGTTTGCCCTTTTCTATTTTTAAATTAAGCGCAATACGTGCAGACGACCCAATGACCACAAGACCTAATTCAACCCAAAAAAATAACGAGGCTTTTGGATAAAGAATTCATACAATACACCGATAGCCTAAACATAAGGCGTGCCAACAACATAAACATTTTGGCGGCATATCTATCATTTTCCCATAGCTCAATTACACGGCTATTAACTGATCTACTGTAGGCACTTATACAATGACGTTCTCTTTAAAGCCTCGTTTCCACCTCATCGCACTTTTAGGCGTTTCACAGCTATTAGTTTCGGCTCCTTCAGTATACGCCGCCACTGACGCCCAACAACGTGCTCTGTACACCAAAGCCAAAGCCGCTTTTAACAAAGGTGATTCCGTACTCGCCGACCGGCTTACACAACAATTAGGCGACTATCCTCTCGTTCCCTATTTGACCGTGCGTCAAATCAAACGCGATATTAGCCGCCTGGATGACCAGTCTGTTAAACAGTTTGTCGTAGCAAATAGAGCAACCCCTTTTGGTGATGACGTTCAAATAGCGCGTTTAAACAATCTTAAAAGCCAACAAAATTGGGCGGCTTACTTATCGGCCTTTGAAGACTACCCACTCTCCAAAAGCAAATACCAATGCGATAAAGCCTACGCCACGCTAGCCACGGGTAAAATCCAAGAAGCCATGACCCTTGCCGATTCAATGTGGGTTGTTGGTTACTCCCAAGATAGCGCATGCGATCCACTCTTTGCAGAATGGATGAAAAAAGGCCACCCAACATCAGACCAAGGGAAGACTCGTTTCTGGAACGCCGTTTCGAGCAAAAACTTTTCAATTGCTAAGTACGCTGAAAAATTCATTACTGATACAGCCGATAAACAAGACGCCGCTCTCTTTTGGAAAGTACAAAATGATCTTTCCCTGATTGAAGATAAAAGCCTACTTCACGATAACAAACCAGAACACGGCATCATTTTAGCGTACGCAGTTCGCGAATTAGCCCGAAAAGATATCCATGCAGCAGCCGATGTCTGGATTCGTGACCGCCATCGCTTAGCCGTAACTCCCGAAAAACAACATGCCCTAAACGACTATTTTGGTAAACGTTACGCTAAAGGGTTTCGATCTAACGCCAAACAAGTTCTAGCTAAGCTTGACCCAGACTTTAAAGAAGGCGAACTAACTGAATGGCGTATTCGCTTAGAGCTCGCGGATAAAGACTGGAAAGGCGCTTTAGGCTTAATTACCTTGCTACCTGATGACATGCGCAGTAGTGACCGCTGGCGTTATTGGCGCGAAACGCTTAAAGCGCGTCTCGACAGCAACTATACGCCCGACTACTCTCAGGTTGTAAAAGAGCGTAGTTTCTATGGCTTTTTAGCGTCCGAGCTATCTAACGATCCGTTTCGTATGAACCACCGCCCGGCTAAAATCACCGAAGAGCAAAAAGCACGCATCCTAGGCTTACCCGCTATGCAACGCATGCGTGAGTTACTATCTTTTGGTTTGGAATATAATGCTCGGGTTGAATGGAATGCCTTAGTTAAGCAACTAGACGAGTCTGACAAACACGCTGCCGCACATATCGCCTATGATTGGGGCTGGTACGACCAAGCCATACGTGGTGCAGCCTTAGTTAAAGCATGGGACGATCTAGACATCCGTTTTCCAAAGCCACACCTTCCGCTTTTTGCCGAGTTAGCTACTGCACGTAATATTAATAGAACATGGGCTATCGCTATCGCTCGTCAAGAAAGCGCCTATCACCAAACAGCTCGATCTCGCGTTGGAGCCAGAGGTTTAATGCAACTTATGCCTGCTACTGCACGGGAAACGGCCAAAAAATACGATATTGACTACAAACACCCTGATGAGCTGTTTCAGCTAAGGACGAACGTAGAGCTTGGAACTGCCTACCTATCTCAAATGCTAGAACGATTTGATGGCAACACGGTGTATGCAACAGCGGCTTATAACGCAGGTCCACATCGCGTTAAACGCTGGTTAGAGCAACGCGGTGATCTGCCTTTGGATGCGTGGATTGAAACTATTCCATTTGACGAAACACGCAAATACGTCCAAAACGTGCTGACATACCGCGTTATCTATGACGTACTATCTTCAAACCCGAGCCGGCTGCTCAATGATAAAGAAACAGCCTCACTCGCCCTGTCTAGTCTCAACCTTAAAAAAGGGCCTTTAGAGACTAAAGTACCGAGTACACAAATACAGTAAGTATCACCTATTTTTACCGGTGAGCTTTCTCATTAACAAAGGCCCTACGGGGCCTTTTTTAAATGAATAACAATTGACCTTAAAATACAAACAATCATAGGCTGCCACATCAACCAACAAATGCCCGCAACTGTTCCGCCGAAAAGGGCCAATTCAGCACGTCGCCTTGCTCATCTTCAAGTACGGGTATTTGCGTCGCAAAACGAGCCATCAAACGATCATCATACGCTATATCAATCAGGTCGACTTGATGCTTCCCCGGGTTCAAGCACGCGACC
The DNA here is from genome assembly GCF_001922575.1 of Neptunomonas phycophila. Lineage (NCBI taxonomy): Bacteria > Pseudomonadati > Pseudomonadota > Gammaproteobacteria > Oceanospirillales > Oceanospirillaceae > Neptunomonas > Neptunomonas phycophila. The sequence continues at coordinate 1,863,731 of NZ_MRCI01000001.1, forward strand.
AATAACGCTTCTGCATGTTCACATAAGTGACAACCTTCAGATCCATATAAAATAAATGTACGCACCATTTCCCTGCTTAATATCGTGACCAAAAAATCATTATTGCAGTTATTGGACTTCATTACAGCGCCATGGCGCACCTGTTTGTCATAAAAGTACCAAGGCATAAAAATTAAGCGCAGTTTGTGAAAAAGCACTGGCCTAAAGTGCTATGAAACAAGGGCGTAACGGGGTTGCAAGCCCGCCCTGCTCAAGGCTATTCTGAGAGCAGCATATAACAAGAGTTACTCTGACATTAACACGTAGCTCCCCGCTCACACGGTTTAAGCGGCAGGCAGTTTTAGGAAAAGGCACTCACATGGAAAATGACTCTAGTACGGCACTGAACGACCCTCAAGAATTCCTTAAGTTTATCAATCACGAAACACAGAAAATACTCGAAAACTATACAGCGGCCGGCGGTGACGATGTGTTCAGTCAATTCAGCCGATCATGGACTGACTTGATAACGCGTTCAATGGAAGACCCCTCTACTTGGGTTCAAGCCTTTACCGAATTCCAACAAGCTCACATGTCTTTATGGCAGAGTTTTTTTAGCGGCCAGCCAGATGCAGCGCCTGTAGCAAACCCCGAAAAAGGAGATCGTCGATTTAACGGCGAGGAATGGACAACGAACCCTGTTTTTAGCTACCTCAAACAATCGTACCTTCTAAGCTCTAACCTGCTAAAAAGCATGGCATCAAACGCTAACTTAGACGAAACAGAACAGCGAAAGCTCGACTTTTACACACAGCAGTACATTGATGCGATGTCTCCAACTAACTTCGCGGCTACGAACCCTGAAGTCCTACAACAGGCCGTAGACACTCAAGGCCAAAGCTTGATAGATGGTCTGCAGAACCTCCTCTCCGATATCGAGAAAGGCCGCATCTCGATGACGGATGAAAGTGCTTTTACACTCGGCGAAAACATAGCAACCACTGAAGGCGCCGTCGTTTTTGAAAACGAACTGTTCCAGTTGATCCATTACAAACCCAGCGGTGAAGAGGTTTATGAAAAGCCAACCCTAATCATTCCGCCTTGTATCAACAAATTCTATATTCTAGATCTACAAGAGCATAACTCGTTTGTTAAATTCTGCGTCGATCAGGGGCAAAATACATTCCTGATTTCATGGCTAAACCCAACACCAGAGCAAAGTGATATCGGTTGGGATAGCTATGTGGGCGAGGGTATATTCAAAGCCATAGACGTGGTTAAAGACATAACTCAGACACCTAAGATTAACGCCGTGGCTTGGTGTATTGGTGGCACGCTATTATCTTCAGCACTTGCTGTTATGGCAGACAAAGGTGATGACAGTGTAGGATCCGCAACTTTCTTAACCACCCTTACTGATTTCGAAGATGCGGGTGACCTATGTGTGTTTATTGATGAAGAACAAGTTAAAAAGCTAGAAGGAAAGGTAACGTCTCAAGGTTATTTATCGGGCCGCGAGCTAGCCACCTCTTTCAATATGCTGCGCTCCAATGACCTCATTTGGTCTTATGTCGTCAATAACTACTTAAAAGGCCAAACACCAGCACCCTTTGATATTTTGTATTGGAATAGCGATTCAACTAACCTGCCTGCTGCGATGTACACATATTACTTAAAAAATATGTATCTCGAAAACAACCTATCTAAGCCCAACAAGCTAAAGGTCTGCGGTACGCCGGTTGATTTAGGAAAAATCAAAATACCATGCTATTTCCTATCCACGGCCGAGGATCATATCGCTCCTTGGAAAGGCACTTTCAAGGCAACTGAAACCTTCGGATCAAAAATAGAGTTTGTTTTAGGCGCGAGTGGTCATGTAGCTGGGGTCATTAACCCCGCCTCTAAAAATCGCCGTAATTTCTGGACCAAAGGAGAACAAGGTAAAGGGGCTAATCATTGGCTAGAAACAGCGGAGCGAGTGGAAGGATCATGGTGGCCAAATTGGCACGAATGGTTACGTCGTCGTGCCGGCAAGAAAATCGAAGCACCTAAAGATTATGGCAACGCTTCCTTTAAACCTATCGAACCCGCACCGGGCCGCTATGTTGCCGTAAGAATCGACTAACACTTTTCCAAAAACATACAAAGCCTCTGTAAAACAGAGGCTTTTTTATGGATAAAGCCTACAAATTTAGTAATTGCTTAGCTCCCATTACTGTTACTATACCCCGGAAAAAATGGACGCATGCCATCAACACATATGGCATTTTTTGTTACACCTCCGATTAAGTGATTCTTTCGTGAAAAAACTACTTTTCATCAACGAGCTTCGTTATCTCTTCGCTCTTGGCTTGCCCATTATGCTCACCCAAATTGCGCAATCATCTTTGGGATTCGTTGATACTATTATTGCAGGCCAGCACAGCACCCAATCATTAGCGGCCGTTGCACTAGGTACGAGTTTGTGGTTTCCACTTTTTTTGACCTTTACGGGCGTGCTTATGGCTACCACCCCGTTAGTAGCCCATAGCGTAGGTGAGAAACGCCGAGATAAAACCCCGGGGCTAGTCCAACAGGCTTTCTGGATAGCGCTTATTCTTGGAATTGTTAGCGTCTTATTTTTGCGATCAGCCGCCCCTTTATTCGACTTAATGCGTGTCGAGCCCGACCTAACAAAAGAAACCCTTGCCTATTTAAAAGCAGTCTCATTTGGCTTACCGGCAATGTTTATGTACCAAGTTATCCGTTGTTACTGTGATGGAATCAGTCAAACACGCCCAGCGTTAATTATTTCTATCACCGCTCTCTTGCTAAATATCCCGCTCAATATTATTTTTGTTTTTGGATATTTTGGTCTCCCAGAAATGGGGGGCGAAGGCTGTGGCTGGGCCACGGCTATTGTTATGTGGTTTATGCTTTTTAGTGGGATCTTTTTATTAAAAACCAGCCACCCACTCAAGCTTCCTAAGGTTGAAAAGCGTCGCCTTTGGGTTCCCGGTGTTACAAAGCAACTATTGATGCTAGGCCTTCCCATTGGGGCGTCCATCATGATTGAAACCAGCATGTTTAGTGTGATTGCTCTGGCGCTTGCCCCTTTAGGTACCACCATTGTTGCTGCCCACCAAATTACACTGAGCTTTACTAGTCAGGTTTTCATGATTCCACTAAGCATCGCGATGGCTAGCACTATTCGTATAGGGACCCTAATGGGGGCAAAACAAGCAGAAAAAGCTTGGATTGTTGCAAGAATAGCCCTGTGTACAGCAGCTACTTTAGCTATATTTACAAGCATCGGTGTTTGGCTATTTGCATGGAACATTGCCGACATTTTTAGTAATGAACTACCCGTTATAGAATTAGCAACCAGCCTACTAATCATTTCTGCATTCTTTGAAATTTCCGACGCGCTTCAGGTGACTACGGCAGGTGCTTTACGTGGCTATAAAGATACAAAGATACCGTTGATTATCGTTTGCTTTGCTTATTGGGGGATTGGCTTACCATTAGGCTATATTTTAGGTATGACGGACCTCATCACGCCTTCGATGGGTGCCGCCGGCTTTTGGTATGCTCTCGTCATTGCCCTAAGCATTTCAGCAGGGTTACTGATCATTCGTATACGTAGCGTGGCTCGCAATGCAATAGCTTAATCCAGTAGCGCTAAGCTAGCACATGCATAAAACATAAGGCTTTAACCATGCGTCAATGTTTGTTGTCGAACTTAGCGAACACGTTATGCAACATGGGAAGCATCTGCATATTCATCCTACTAACGGGGTGTGATCACCATCCCGAAGAACAGGCTGTCATGCAGACCTATCAAGAACGTGTGGCAAACGTTCTAGATCAACCAATAGCTAGTCCAACCCCTCAGACTAACTTCCCTGCCCTTCCTGCTTTGCGTGAGCGATTACAACCAACCACTGACCTGCGCGAGGGGCTACTTGATATTTTAGAGCTAAGCGAATGCAACTTAATCCCCTTAATTGCTAAACGAAACAGCTCCTTAGGTAAAGTTTCCTCTCCCAGCCAAATACTGATTTATGAAATAACTTTTTATCAGCGCCTTATCGAGTGCGTCTCTATATTGGAAAAAAATCCAGATACCAAACCTGAGACCATCGCTCGTTTGCACCACATTGCGCACGTTAAACTGCAAGAACAGCCTAAGTATCTCTGGAACGCTCTCTACACAGGGCAGGAGATCGACGAGTCATTAGCTCTCAACCAAGCCACGCTGCCTTTGGGAGTGAATAATGAACACCCCATCCAAAATGCACTAACTAGCTGGGAATATTTTGCACAATTATCCCAAATGTTGAAGCAACAGGATTACTCTCGTGCGAATCAGATGCTCACTGATATCGAAAAGCACATGGAAGATTTGTATAAAAACCCGGCCGGCACACCACTACTACGCTCTTTAATGCTACTAACGCACTATCTCAATACGACAGCTGATGTTATCGAAGCGCGGCTACAACGCCGGCCTTTGTGCTTTAATGAAATGAGCAATCCAAAAGCAGACATACTTAAAACTGTATTTACACGCTTTTATGCGACAACTATTCAACCCTACATGGCCACGGTTCATCGATTGTCAGAGCAATGGTTTTCCGCTCATACAAAGATTCGTGAATTTGTTTCGCCACCGGCAAGCACACGCCTCTACGACGCTAAAGTTTTTACTCGCGCAACCGACATAAGTCTATGGAATCAATACATAAATGCTCGAAATAGGCATACGCAGGCATGGCAACATATTCTTAGCCAATGCAACCTCATGCCCAACGCAAATAATCGCTAACAGAGTTTGCTGTATCGCGTTTTGTGAACCATGCTTATTGATAACCACGAAACATCAGTCAGCTAATGGATACGCAGTCAACCGTGACAGAGCTTATCAACATACCCAAGCACCGCTCCTCTCGCACATTACAGAGCTATTTTATGTGCTTAGTAGTACTGGCTGGTCTCTCTTTCTTTTCACTGATAGCGGTAAGCGATATCAGTGTAAAGCTAACCACAGCCTACATAAATCAGCTAGGCAACGAATACGGTGAGGAAGCGAAAAGGCGTTTAATCGCTTGGCAAAACCTGATCAAAGAAAGCGCAGACCTACCCGAAAAAGAGAAACTCACACGAGTAAACAACTTCTTTAATCAGGTACGCTTTTTAGACGACATCGACCATTGGAAACAGAAAGATTACTGGGCCACACCACTGGAGTTCCTCATCAGTAATGGTGGTGATTGTGAAGACTTTTCCATTGCTAAATACTACACGTTGCGTGAATTAGGCGTCGACATCGACAAAATGAGTATCGCCTATGTTAAAGCGCTAGAACTCAATCAAGCCCACATGGTTTTAACCTACTATGACACCCCCAGCTCGGTACCATTGGTGTTAGATAATTTGATAGCCGATATTAAACCAGCCTCGCAACGCCCTGATTTACTTCACGTTTATAGTTTCAATGGTGATAATCTATGGCTATCAAAAAAAGGACGCCGCGCACAGTTAGTAGGTACATCAGAACGACTAGGCCCTTGGGTTAAACTGCAGTCACGATTAGAGAATAAGCATGTTAATGTTAACTAACTACATCACCCTATACACAACAGCATACCTAGGAGATCTTTATGTCACTGGTTAATCAGCTTATTGCTGCCGTATTTGCCGTGCTGATCGGGCTTGTCGCGGGTACGTTATTTATTATGTCAGACAGCTCCAAAAATATGCTTCTTACTCAATTAGAATCGCATGGTCAGGATACGGCAACTCACCTAGGACTTTATCTAGCCCCCTATGTGGCTGACAAAGACACAGCGACCATCGAAGCAACCGTTAACGCTATCTTTGATAGTGGATTCTATCAAAAAATAGTGATTCGCTCTGCCGACAATGAAACGCTGTTTGAAACCAGCACCCTCCCCCAATCAGGGAAAAGCGTGCCAAACTGGTTCGTCAGCTTAGTCCAGTTAACGCCACCCTCAATGAGTCGCGAAATCAGCTTTCAATGGCGTAAAGTTGGCTCTGTACTCGTTCAAAGCAGAGCCGATTACGCCTATTCTCAGTTATGGCAAGGGGCACAGAATACATTAATACTTTTCGTCTCTTTATCTTTATTAAGTGTCCTGCTGTTAAGTACGCTCATCCGTTATATTTTAAGCCCTCTACGTGGCGTAGAAGAGCAGGCACAAGCCTTGGCAGAAAGGCAGTACATAGAACAAGAAAACATCCCCAAAACCCGAGAACTTAAGCGGGTTGTCCTAGCCATGAACAGCATGGTTAAGCGCGTACAAAAAATGTTTGCCGAACAATCGCTGCATATTGAAGAATTGCGCAAAACGGCCTACCAAGACAACCTTACGGGCTTAGCTAATCAACGATCTACAATGGCGTTGCTGAGTGACTGGTTAGACAACCGCCAAGAGTTTGGGCCTGGATGTTGTATTTACCTGCATGTTAACGATTTACAGGCTCTGAACTCGGCCTTAGGCGAAGAAGAAGCCAATAATTATTTGAAGCATATTGGCGGTACACTGTCTAAACTTGCTATGCGTTTTGACCCCAATATTGTAGGCCGATTAACAGGGTCAGACTTTGCCGCAATTCTTCCGACCGTTGATGAAGAACTCATAAAAAGAGAACTTAATGCGCTAGCTGCACAACTCACCACACAGAGTAATTTTATTTCACCGCAAGATGACGGTATGCCATTCCACATCGCAGTCACCACTTTCGATACACTAGCAAGTGCTAATCTCGTGATGTCAGACGCCAAACTGGCTATACAAGTAGCCAAAAAACAAAGCACGGCTCTCTTGTTACCCGACACGTTTACCGGTTCTACAGTCGCTTCTGAATCATGGCAACAGCATGTCGCCAAAGCCATTCAGAACAAGAATATTTTCATACAATTCCAACCAGTATTCTCATCGCATTCCACCCAAGACAACCCGACTATTTTGCAACGCGAACTACTTGCTCGCATCCTGAATAAGGCAGGAGAGCCTTGCTCTGCTGGCGAGTTTATCCATGTAGTAAAATCCTTAAATCTAATTTCAGCTTTGGACCGCGCTATTTTAGAAAAAGCAGTTATTCATTTAGCTGAATACCCAGAAGGCGGCCCTCTGACGGTCAACTTGAGCCAGCAAACCATCCACGAGGATGGCTTTAGCACATGGATAACTCAACTTCTCAAACAATACGCGCCAGGTAACCGACTAAATATTGAGATTAATGAAACCGCTGCGCTGAATGATATTGAGCACATTGTCTGGTTTCGAAACCTACTAAGACCAACAGGCGTTCAATTTGGTGTCGATAATTTTGGTGTGCATCCGAGTGGTTTCAGCTATCTATACTCGGTTCAGCCTAACTACATCAAAATAGATGGATCATTAAGCCGTGAGGTGGATACCAGCGCAGAAGACCGCTTCCTGATCAGCAGCCTGATTACAGCGGCACATAGCTTGGACATTCAAGTTTACGCCGAGCGTGTAGAACGCAATGAACAGGTTCAGCAATTAAACCTACTTAAAATTGATGGCACACAAGGCTTCCTTTATGGGCAACCCGAAGCACTCAATTAGCAATCAATTTTTATTTAGAGCCACGCAAAAAGCCCGATTACTTTTACTGTAATCGGGCTTTTTAGAATACGCTCACCTTTTGGGTTACTAGACTAAGCAGAGCTTACCTATAAATACACCCATTGGTTGAGCTATACATGTCCTAATTAGCGCTTGTTCAAAGCCACTAATTGATCTAGCTTGCTGCTAATACGCTCTTCACGCTCTTGAGCACGCTTTTGCTTTTCTTGTTCGCGAGCCGCTTCACGGCGACGCTGATGAAACTCTTTTAACTGACTTCTGGCATGCTCAGCTTCTTCAGCCGTGACTTTACCTGCAGCTTCACCTTGCAAATCAACGCGGTCAGCGCCTTCAACCATTGAACGGAAGTATTGAGGCGAACGAACATAAGATGCCAGTGCTCGTTTGATTTTGTTCTTTGCTACTTTTTCTTCCGCTAACAAATCATCTTGGATACCAATTTTAAGCGGTTTAACATCTTCACGGTTAAACGTTTTAGGGTAGGTTTCCATCAACAATTTAAGTGCTGCTTGGTTTGCCGCGCGGTTTTTAGTTTTAGTTTTGTTCTTTGGGGTAACTTCGTCGTTCACAACTTTTCTCTCAATAACTCGCTCAATAACACGTGTATTCGTACTTTCGGCCTGCTGTTCTAGCCGATCTAATCTTGACTCACACTCATCAATTAAAGACAGAGTAGAGGCAATGACTGATTCTACATTCTGACCCACTCAGTCACCTTAGGATTCGCCAACGCGAATATAATATCTGAATGTTTCGTTTTCATGGATCTGCTCTAACAATTCATGTCCGAGGAATGTACAAAACTTCGGAATGTCACGCTCAGTAGAAGGATCGGTGGCAACAACCATCAATACATTCCCTGATTCCAGCTCTCGCACTTTGTTGTGTAACAACATTACAGGTTCTGGACAGTAGAGCCCTGTCGCATCTAACAGGCTATCTTCTTTTATATCTATCATGTTCAGTTCCATATTCAATGCGCCCCTATTGTCGCAAATAAACGGACCTAGCGGAAGCCGTGTCCTCAATCGGCTAAAAGTTTACGGATCTCTGATCGGATCAACACAGCGGCCTGCTCCAGATGCTGACGCTGAGTACACCCAGAAGCAACACGCGGCTTTAGATCATGATTGCCATCAGCAAACCAGTGAACCGTCACGATTTCAGGCAAACAATAGCCCTCTACCTCTTCTTTATTGCCTAGAGGATCACGCGTGCCCTGCATCACAACCATGGGTTTAGACAGGCTCTCAAAATGTGATATGCGTAATTTGTCTGGCTTGCCAGATGGATGAAAAGGATAACCCAACGCAAACGCCGCTATCGCAGAAGTTTGCTCCAATACCATCGAAGCAATTCTCCCCCCCATGGATTTCCCCATCAAAAAGAGAGGAACATCATCATAACGAGCTATCACCTCTAGGCAATCATCTATCAACTTTTCGGCTTTTGGAGGCGGTGCTTTCCTTCCGGTTACGCGCCTATTGGCCATGTAAGGAAACTCAAAACGTATTATTTGAATATCATCGGATGCCAAAGCCAGTGTCATATCGTTCATAAACTCGCTATCCATTGGCGCACCAGCACCATGCATAAACAGAATACGAGCCTTTTTAGGTGTACCGTGGGTTAGGAATGTCATATTTCTCGTTCATTTTTGAAAGCCACTCGTTCCACCATGTTGATGCAAATCAAGTAAAGCCACAATATTAATAGGGTTCCACGCTACCAAAGCCCCTCGACCAAAGGCCTATTGTACGCAGACATTAGTAGCGCCTCGAATAAAGAATCAAAAATATTATTTGAAAAACCTTAAAAAACAATCACTTAAAAAAACACATTTTATCCATATAGAACTTACAGGGAATATATTTCCCACACTTCATGTGCGACAATACGCCCCATTCAACAATGGAATCACGTTGAAACTGCAGGGCTATTCCAAGATAATTGCCCGTGGAACTCTATTGTAAACTAAGATAGTAAAACTAAGCTTTTGATGAGAGCCTGACATGAGCACTGTAACTGAACACCCAACTTATAATTATAAAGTTGTGCGCCAGTTTGCCATTATGACGGTGGTATGGGGCATAGTCGGTATGTCAGTGGGCGTCTTAATCGCTGCCCAACTGGTATGGCCTGCACTAAACTTCGATACTCCGTGGCTAACCTATGGTCGTATACGCCCACTACACACCAACGCGGTTATTTTCGCCTTTGGTGGTTCCGCGCTGTTTGCAACGTCTTACTACGTTGTTCAGCGTACATGCCAAACCCGTCTGATATCAGATGGCTTGGCTGCATTCACCTTCTGGGGTTGGCAAGCCGTTATTGTGCTGGCAGCAATCACACTGCCGATGGGCCTGACCTCATCAAAAGAGTATGCAGAGCTTGAATGGCCAATCGACATTTTACTTGCAGTGGTATGGGTTTCTTATGCAATTGTGTTCTTGGGCACAGTTAAAATGCGTAAAACATCCCACATCTATGTAGGTAACTGGTTCTACATGGCTTTTATCATTACCGTGGCAGTACTGCACATAGTAAACAGCATGGTAATTCCAGTCAGCATGTGGAAATCATACTCAGTTTACCCGGGTGCCGTTGATGCCATGGTTCAATGGTGGTACGGACACAACGCTGTAGGTTTCTTCCTAACGGCGGGCTTCTTGGGCATGATGTACTACTTTGTACCTAAGCAAGCGGAACGTCCAATTTACTCGTACCGCCTATCCATCGTTCACTTCTGGGCGCTTATCGCGACTTACATGTGGGCTGGTGGTCATCACCTTCATTACTCAGCCCTTCCTGACTGGACCCAGTCTGTTGCTATGGTTATGTCTTTGATTCTTCTCGCTCCTTCATGGGGTGGCATGATCAACGGTATGATGACGCTTTCAGGAGCTTGGCATAAGCTTCGTACCGACCCTGTACTTCGCTTCCTAGTTGTTTCTCTTTCGTTTTACGGCATGTCGACTTTCGAAGGTCCGATGATGTCTATCAAAACGGTTAACGCCCTTTCTCACAACACAGACTGGACCATCGGCCACGTTCACGCGGGCGCTTTAGGCTGGGTTGCGATGATCTCTATTGGTGCGACTTACCACATGCTGCCAAAGATATTTGGTAAAGCTCAAATGTGGAGTGTCGGTTTAATCAATGCTCACTTCTGGTTGGCTACTGTCGGGACTGTACTTTACATCTGTGCGATGTGGGTTAACGGTATTCTGCAAGGTCTAATGTGGCGCGCTGTTAATGAAGACGGAACATTAATGTTCAGCTTCGTTGAAGCACTTGAGGCATCACATTACGGCTATATGGTTCGCTGGATGGGCGGTATGTTCTGGGTAACCGGTATGCTGCTGATGGCCTTCAACACTTGGCAGACTGTTCGCAAGAACAGCAACGCCCCAGTAGCGACTGCTGCTGCGCAGGCAGCCTAAGCGAAGGAGCAGAATAGATGATTAAACACGATACTATTGAAAAGAACATTGGCTTAATGATTTTGCTGATCATCCTCGTTATCAGCGGTGGTGGTCTTGCAGAGATAGTTCCATTGTTCTTCCAAGCACAAACAACAAAGCCTATTGAAGGGTTACGTACTTATAGTGCTGTAGAGCTTGAAGGGCGTGATATTTATATCCGCGAAGGCTGCCATGTATGCCATACGCAGATGATCCGACCTTTCCGTGCCGAGACTGAGCGTTATGGTCACTTCTCTACTGCCAACGAACACGTGTGGGAGCACCCGTTCCTATGGGGTTCGAAGCGTACCGGTCCTGATTTGGCCCGTGTTGGTGGTCGTTACTCTGATGATTGGCACCGTGCTCACTTGTATAACCCACGTGATGTGGTCCCTGAGTCTAAAATGCCATCCTATCCTTGGCTATTCGAGAACAAGCTAACAGGATCAGATACCGCTGCTAAAATGGCTGTTCTGAAAAAGTTAGGTGTTCCTTACACCGAAGAGCAAATGGAAACCGCGCAAGACGACGTGGCTGGCAAGTATGAAATCGACGCATTGGTTTCATATCTGCAAGCGTTGGGTAAAACACATTCTGTTTACAACAATAAGCGGTAATTACAGTGAGTTACGATGTTTACGGTCCATTTATTCCGGTAATTATGCTACTGACTTTCGTTGGCTTGTTTATCTGGGTGCTATTACCTGGTAACAAAAAGCGATTCGATGAAGCATCTCAACTGCCCTTTGCAGACGATAAAGAAGAGGCAGCCACCGAAGAGGCGATGGATCCAAACAGGAGAGTGGAAAAATGAGCTTTTTTTGGAGCGCTTGGGTATCAGTCATTACCTTAGCAGTAATTTTTGGTTGCACTTGGTTACTCCTGCAAACTCGTAAAAGCGAAAGCTTTAAAGAGGAAACAGAAGAAACACTTGGGCATGAGTTTGACGGCATAGCGGAATACGATAACCCCCTACCTCGCTGGTGGTTCATGTTATTCCTTGGCACCGTTATATTTGGTCTTGTTTACCTAGCACTTTACCCTGGTCTAGGAAACTTCAAAGGCTTACTAGGCTGGACTTCTGCCAACCAGTGGGAAGAAGAAATGGCCCACGCTGAAGAGGTTTACAAACCAGTGTTCGCTAAATATGCGGCCATGAGTGTTGAAGACTTACAAAAACCTGAAAACGCAGAAGGTTTGCGTATGGGTCAGCGTATGTTTGCCAACAACTGCTCGGTTTGTCATGGCACAGCGGCGCAAGGTGCACACGGCTTTCCTAACCTAACCGATAACGATTGGCTGTATGGTGGTGAACCAGAAACAATCACTCAAACTATCGTTAACGGCCGCCAAGGAGCCATGCCTGCATGGGGCGCTGTTTTAGGTGAAGACGGTGTTCGTGATGTGGCAAGCTACGTTCTTTCCTTAAGTGGTAAAGAAGTTGATGCCGAAGCGGTGACCAACGGTAAGAAGTCATTTGAATCACTGTGTACCGCTTGCCATGGTGTAGACGGTAAAGGGATGCAAATGCTGGGGGCGCCAAACCTGACCGATGATATCTGGTTATATGGCAATAGCTTTGCTGATGTAGCGCACACTATTCGTGCGGGTCGTGCTGGTGTAATGCCGGCGCACAAAGACCTACTCAGCCAAGATAAAATCCAGCTAATCGTGGCGTATGTATATAGCTTGTCTAAGTAGTTATTGACGGTTATCAATCAAAAGGCGATAGGGTTAATACCGTGTCGCCTTTTTTTGTAGAAACCATGGTAATATTAAGATCTTCTAATAAACATTAGCACATGCTAATTAGCACGACCCCAATTCTCTATTCGGCTTGCGAGCACAGGCATGAACCAGATACCTATAAAAGATGTTACCAACCCCAAAAAACCAGAAACTGAAAGCTATGATTTGTACGCCAAACGCGAACACATCTACGTAAAGTTCTACCGGGGTATTTTTAAAAACCTACGCATTATTAGCGGCGCCATTATGCTAATAATGTTCTATGGCTTTTCTTGGATTCAATGGGATGGCAAGCAAGCCGTTTTGTTTGACCTACCTAATCGTCAGTTCCATGTATTTGGAATGACGTTCTGGCCGCAAGACTTTATGCTTCTCTCTTGGCTACTCATCATATTGGCGTTTACATTATTTTTTGTCACTGTTTTCGCTGGGCGCTTATGGTGCGGTTATGCCTGCCCACAATTTGTATGGACTTGGTTATTTATTTGGGCTGAGCGCTTAGCAGAGGGTGACCGCAACCAACGCATGAAGCTAGACAAAAGCAACATGAATGCCAGCAAATTGCGCAAGAAGACGGTAAAACACTTTCTTTGGCTCATTATTGCCATTACCTCCGCAATCGCCTTTGTGGGTTATTTCTCACCTATTCGACAGCTTGTACAGGATGTTGCTAATTTCTCGCTTGGCCCATGGGAAATGTGGTGGATCGGCTTTATTGCTGTAGCGACTTATGCCAATGCAGGCTGGCTTCGAGAACAAGTCTGTATCTACATGTGCCCATACGCTCGTTTTCAGAGTGTTATGTTTGACCAAGACACCCTCATTATTTCTTACGATGAAGAGCGCGGAGAGAAAAGAGGTAAGCGCAAAAAAAATGCAGATTATAAAGCTGAAGGTCTAGGCGACTGCATTGATTGTGGACATTGTGTCAATGTATGCCCTGTCGGAATCGATATTCGAGATGGGTTACAGTACGAATGTGTTGCTTGTGGTGCATGTATCGATGCATGTGATGAAATCATGGACAAAATGAATTACCCAAGAGGGCTTGTCCGATATACAACTGAGCATCAGCTAACAGGTAAAAAAACACACCTCTTACGCCCTCGCCTAATCGGTTATTTTGCAGTGCTCCTGCTGATGTGTGCAGCTTTCGTTTACGCTATTGGTACACGTGTTCCAATTGAGCTTGAATGTATTCGTGACAGAGGACAGCTGTACCAAGAAACAAACAATGGCATGATTGAGAACATTTACACACTCAAAATTGCCAATAAAGAACAAGTAGCCCATCAGTACCGTATCTCGGTAAGCGGAATTAAAGGTATCGAACTCATAGGTAAAGAGCTCGTTACGGTTGAGGCAGGCCAACTCATCAACCAAACAATTCGCTTGCGCGTTGATCCAGCTAACCTAGAGCACCCGAGTTATGACATTAAGATAACAGCGGAGGCTACCGATGGTAGCGGTATTGAAATAACGAAAGAGAATCGCTTTATCGGCCCTGCCCCACGCAGATAGTCGACCCAAGCGTTAATTCAGGTAAAATGGCTGCCACACTTAATGGCAGCTATTTTTATACAAGCAGTAGAGATATGACTGAAGAAAACGAAGTAATAGCACCGTGGTACAAACAACCTTGGTTATGGTTCATCCTTACCCCTCTTATTGCTGTTTTTATTTACGGCTTTTCTTTTTTATACCTGTCAATCGTAACGATGGACGGCGTAGTCAAAGATGATTATTACCGTATCGCCCGTGGCTACGAAGTAAAATCAGAAAAGAACCAACGAGCGTTGGATCAAAATATCGAAGCGCAAGTCAAACTAGACACTATTACCGGTGATGTTATGGTTTCGCTTTCTGGAAACCTGAACCCTGCTCCTGCATCGCTAACCCTCGATATTGTTCACCCCACGCACCAAAAATATGACCAAGCAATTACGTTAAAAGCCGTTGGCGCTCAAAATTTATACACGGGCTCCCTAACAGGAAAAATCACTGGCAAACGCTTTTTGTTTTTATTCCCTGCAGACGAAAGCTGGCATCTCCATGAAGAAATGCAGCCGCCCTACGATCAAAAAACAGTTGATATGAAACCAGAGCAGTAGAGCCCTTAAACATGCAAAGCTCTACCAACGAACGCTGCTTTCACTGCGGACAGGCAATTCCATCCGGCACACACTTTAGCGCGCTTATTAACGATAAAGAGCAACCTATGTGTTGCCCCGGATGCAAAGCCGTTGCCGAAACCATTGTTTCCAGCGGCTTGACGCATTATTACAAGCATCGTCAAGGTGAACTGGTCCTACCTCCTGAACTCGCTGGGCAAGAGTTACCTAGCAGTGTTCAAGATGAGCTACTTCTCTATAACAACCCTTCTATTCAAAAAGAGTTTGTTTCTGAAGTAGAGCCTGAAATCAAAGAAGCCGTTCTCGTGATCGAAGGGATCACCTGCGCCGCTTGCGTCTGGCTATTAGAGCATCATATAGCGAAACAAGCGGGCGTCATCCAAGCTTCAGTCAATTTAACGAACCACCGCGCTCGTATCCGTTGGAAAGAAACCGATATACAACTGAGCGATATAATGTCGTCCATTTATCGTATCGGTTATAAAGGCCACCCTTATCACCCTGATAAAGAAGAGCAACTGCTTGAGGTTGAAAAGAAACGTGCTATTCGCCGCTTAGGTGTCGCTGGCTTAGGTATGATGCAGTCAATGATGTTGGCTATGGCGTTATATGCAGGTGCTTTACAAGGGATAGAGCCGGTCTACGAAGCATTTATTCGATGGGTCAGCTTGATTATCGCCACCCCTGTCGTGTTTTATGCTGCCCGACCTTTTTTTGTGGCTGCCTTACGAGATTTAAAAGCCCGCCATTTAAGTATGGATGTGCCTGTATCGATAGCAGTGGGAGGAGCCTACCTCGCGAGTGCTGCCGCTACCCTGCTGGAAACCGGAGAAGTCTATTATGACTCGGTTACTATGTTTACCTTCTTCTTATTGATTGGCCGCTACCTTGAAATGCAAGCACGTCACCGTACAGGTCGCGCCGGAAACGCATTACTCAACCTTTTACCCTCCAGTGCCACTCGTATCATCAACGGCAATGAAACATTGGTTCCAGCAACAGAGCTCAACGTTGGCGATGTAGTATTAGTCAAACCCGGCCATATAATTCCGGCGGACGGTACAATCTGTGTGGGCGGCACATCGGTAGATGAATCTGCATTAACTGGCGAGTATCGCCCATTAAGCAAGCATATCAACGACCCTGTTGTCGGCGGCACAATTAATGTAGAGAACCCCATTCAAATACAGCTCACAAGCGTGGGAACAGAAACAAAATTATCAGCCATTGTGCGCTTATTAGATCGTGCCCAACAAGAAAAGCCAAAGGCTGCACAAATAGCTGATAAAGTAGCCAGCTATTTCGTAGCCGCCGTACTCATTACGGCTGCTGTTGTGAGTTACGCTTGGTGGCATATCGCTCCAGAGAACGCATTCTGGATCACTCTTTCAGTACTGGTGGTCACTTGCCCTTGTGCTCTATCATTAGCCACTCCAACCGCCCTAACAGCGGCTACCGGTACACTGCGCCAACATGGCTTACTCATTACTCGCGGGCATGTGCTCGAAAGCCTCTCAACGGCAACGCATATTGTTTTTGATAAAACAGGCACACTGACAGAAGGTAACCTTTCTCTACAGCAAACAGTAACGTTCGGGCATTACGATACTGAGCACGCGTTAACGGTAGCGGCCGCATTAGAAGCCCACTCTGAACACCCAATCGCTAAAGCGTTTCACCGCTTCGGAGCCCAATCAGCCGACAACATAAAGGCGAGTTTAGGACAAGGTATCTGCGGCGAATATAACCAACAACAGTACCGTTTAGGAAAGCCTGAATTCGCCTCTCAACTGTGCAATCAATCGATCAGTTACCGTGACGCCCCCGACCAAGAACAGCAGTGGCTATTATTATGTAACGATCAAGCCCCAATAGCCTGGTTTAGCCTGAGTGATCAAATTCGAAACGACGTTCCATTAGCCCTTAAGCAATTAAAGCGCCTAGGGTTTAGCGTTAGCATGCTCACCGGAGATAGCTCATCGGCTGTATCCGCAGTAGCCGAACAACTCGCTATCACAGACATTATCAGCAATGCTTCTCCGCAGGATAAGCTTGCGCACATACAGCAACTACAGCGCCAAGGGGCGCAAGTTATCATGGTAGGCGATGGAATCAACGACATTCCCGTGTTAGCCGGTGCTCAAACCTCTATAGCGATGGGCAGCGCAACCGATCTCGCCAAAACGAACGCCGATGCTGTACTGATTAGCAGTGAAGTAACCTGCTTAGTCGACGCTATTGTCCTAGCACGTAAAACGCAGCGCATTATTCGTCAAAACCTAGGCTGGGCAATCTGCTATAATTTGCTGGCGCTTCCCCTAGCAGCCTTGGGCTTTGTGGCTCCTTATATGGCAGCTATTGGCATGTCTACAAGTTCACTGGTTGTTGTAGGCAACGCTTTGCGTCTCACTCGGTTACCCCGTCGTAAACCGCTACACTCAGGCCAGAAGAGTCGTTAATTATGGAAATTCTTTTTTTTCTTATCCCACTCGCTGTTATTTTAACGGGCGCTGCTATTTGGGCTTTTTTTTGGAGTGTAAATACCGGCCAATACGATGATCTTGATTCACCCGCGCACAGCATTTTATATGACGACGATGACGATCTCATACCCGACGAAGCAAAACAAGATAAGAAGTAAATAACGTGCCCACCAGCCTCACACTCACCACGGCTATTATATTAGGTTTGCTTGGCAGTGCTCATTGCCTGGGTATGTGCGGTGGTATTGCAGCCTCTATTGCCATGACGCAGTCTCGTCGCTACTACTTGGTTGCATACAACGTTGGGCGAATATTCAGTTACGCTTTGGCTGGTTTTTTGGTGGGCAGTCTTGGATTCATGATCAAAGATCCCGTGACCGGACTTATACTGCGCACGGGTGCAGGTCTCTTGTTAATCGCCATGGGGCTTTATATCGGGCAATGGTGGAAAGGGCTAACCCGAATCGAAAAATTGGGGCAAGGGTTATGGTCTATCGTCCGCCCCGCCGCCAGCAAACTACTGCCCGTTCAGACTCTTAGCCAAGCTCTACTGCTTGGCTTCTTTTGGGGCTGGCTGCCATGCGGTCTTATTTATAGCACGCTTATTTGGAGTGCCTCTGCACAACATCCATTAGAAAGTGCTGTACTCATGTTTACCTTTGGTTTGGGTACCCTACCTGCCATGCTGGCAACTGGGTTATTAGCTAATGAGATCAAACAATTACTCCAGCGCCAATGGATTCATACTGTAGCTGGTATCGTGATTATCGCCTTTGGCATTTACACCATTCCATGGACGGGATTAACGCACTAGCTTGACTCCTGTCAAAACAACACACATCCGTATCCTCTAACATGGCGTCAATACTATGATGATGTACAGAGGATCTATTTGTGGCTCAACCAACTCAACTTGCTTGGAATACAGATTTAATCAAGCGCTATGACCTAGCAGGCCCTCGGTACACCTCATACCCAACGGCTTTACAGTTTGATACTGAGCATAACGAAATTGATTTAATTCGCACTGGGTTGAAAACCAGTGATGTTCATGCGCCGCTTTCTTTATACATACATATCCCTTTTTGCGCGCATGTTTGCTACTACTGCGCCTGCAATAAAGTGATTACGCGCAACCGCGATAAAGCCCAGCCTTACTTAGACACTCTCTACAAAGAAATAGAACAAGCCGCTGCTTGGTACGGTAACCAGCGTATTGTAAACCAATTGCATTGGGGCGGCGGCACGCCTACTTTTATCAGTGACGAGCAAATGCAAGAACTGATGACACATTTACGTCATCACTTTGCTCTGCGCAATGACGATAAAGGCGATTATTCAATCGAGATAGACCCGCGTGAAGCTTCTTCAAACACACTAAAAACATTGCGCGCTACAGGTTTTAACCGGATTAGTTTAGGCATCCAAGATGTTGATCCTCGGGTACAAATAGCCGTTAACCGCGTTCAGTCAACTGAAGATACACAGCGCATTCTTGATGAGGCCCGCTCATTGGGGTTTAAATCCATTAACATGGATTTAATTTATGGATTACCGCACCAAACACTCGAAACGTTCAATAAAACACTCGATACAGTTATCGACATGAGCCCCGATCGCTTATCGGTATTTAACTATGCCCACATGCCTGATCGGTTTCGCCCACAACGACATATCAATGTAGCCGACTTGCCCAGCGCCAATGAAAAATTAGCTATTTTACAGTCAACGATTCAAAAACTGCTCAATGCCGGTTACGTCTATATTGGCATGGATCATTTCGCAAAGCCGACAGACGAATTAGCTATCGCTCAACAAACAGGCAAATTACACCGTAACTTCCAAGGCTACACCACACATGCCGATTGCGATTTAATCGCCATGGGCGTATCGGCTATTAGCCAAGTAGGAAACGTGTATTACCAAAACGAGCATGATATCACGGCGTGGAGTGCAGCCATTGAGGATCGAGGCCGTGCCATTAGGCGTGGCATACAGCTGACTAAAGACGACCATATACGTCGTGATGTTATCACCCAACTTATTTGTCATTTTTCACTGGATACTACCGCGATAGAGACAAAATACGACATCGACTTCTTTGACTATTTCAATGATGTGTTACCTGAAATCAATCAGTTTAAAGAAGACAAGCTGTTATCGGTTAAAAAAGACAAAATTATTGTTTCGCCTGCTGGTCGATTATTGATCAGGCGCATATGCATGGCCTTCGATGCCTTTATACCAAAGGAGCATACCACTCTCGGTTATTCAAGAATTATCTAATATAGCCTTCACCCGCTTTCCTAAATAGTCCATAATCTGCTTTGTAAACGAGGCAGTATTGGCTAATTACGACAGGAAATTGTCATGACAGATTGCGGTAAAGAAGGGAAAGTTCATAGTATTCATCAGTCACACTGCAAAACATGCAGTTTGAGCTCTTTGTGCTTGCCTGTATCACTCAACATGACCGAAATGGACCGTCTCGATGATATTATCGAAAAAAGCCGTCCGCTAAAGAAAGGGGATCACCTTTTTCACCAAGGTGATGCTTTTAAATCCGTATACGCCATTCGCGCCGGTAGCGTCAAAACCTACACAATTACGGACCAAGGCGAAGAGCAAATTACCGGTTTTTACTTTCCTGGTGAACTTGTCGGCCTAAGCGGGTATGACGATGGCATTTATCCGATCTCGGTTAAAATGCTTGAAACAACTGCCGTCTGCGAAATTCCGTTTGATAATTTAGATGACCTTTGTGGCCAACTGCCGGAATTACGTCGCCAAGTTATGCGCACCATGAGTAAAGAGATTAAAGACGACCAGCAAATGATGCTTTTGCTTTCTAAAAAGAACGCTGAAGCTCGTATTGCCACGTTCATATTAAAACTATCGCAACGCTTTAAAGCCCGAGGCTACTCCGAGCACAACTTCCGTCTTTCCATGTCACGCAATGAAATAGGGAATTATTTAGGCTTAGCCGTCGAAACCGTGAGCCGTATCTTTACACGTTTCCAGAAAAGCGAAATTCTGGCTGTTGATGGCAAAGAAATTGAGCTGTTAAGTATCGACAAGCTCTATGAAATATCCGGCGAATGCCCTGGCACTTCAGAGCCAACCGATACGCAAGAGTTATCTATATAAAGCATTCTATCATTGCTCTTTCTTTAGGGCTGACCTCATATACTGCAATGCCGGACTCAAACGGCATTGCCCTTTCAAATAAAAACAGCACTAATTGCGCTCAAAAACTCTCCTTTTGAAGGACAGACAACCGGCCTTATTCAACTAATCATGGTTACAGAAACAGAGTTAACGCCGCCATACCGTTAACCGTGCGTGCGCGCTCTTAGCTCACAAGGGATAACCATGAAATTAATCAGTCTACAATGCCTTAGCCAATATCGCCTGTGGTTTAGTTTAGCCCTGCTAGCCGCACTTTGTAGCTATGCGCTGGTTATTAATAACATGCAGCGTACACAATTATTTCAAGCGACAATCGATCAAGTATTATCAGATGATTACCCCATAGAACAGTCTCTTAGGCGGTTGTTATATCAGGAACCCGACTTATCATTAATCACGCTCTGGAAGGATAATGACCTTATTTATCCGGGTGAGGGTTTAGATAACACACTGGCTGAATTGAGCCGCTTAAAAATGGCTCTCCCGTATTTCACACAATTGTTGAAGTCACAGACTTCTCACCCTTTGATAATCAACAGTAGTCAATATCATTGTTGGGAGAATGGTTACACCGTCTGCACTTGGTCTACATACACCACAACAGCCATATTTATGCCGACACTGTGGTTGGCGATCTTATTCTCGTGCATCGGCTTTATACGTCTTGTTCTGAATTACTACGACAAACTAATCCAGACAATACATGACCTTGCATCGCCTTTATCAAATGTTCACCTATACACCTATCTATTGGGTCAACACATCGATTTCACTTCGCCTCAACCTTATCTGGACACGTTACAACAAGAAACGAACAAAGCTAAGCATCTTCTCTATCAACTCAACCACCTTATGAGACGACCATCACTAAGGCCCCCTAAAGCTAACCCACCCATCAATTACAGCACCACCCGCACACCCGGCGACCTTTTTACTCCAATCGACATCATAAATAAGCACATACACACGTATTTACCAACGCTCTTGCAGCAACGTCGTACTATGGAGATCACCGTCGACTCCATCAGCGCCACGTCATACAGACGCGATGATACGCACAGTGCAATTCAAGCACTCAACCGTATTCTTTCTAATTTATTGGATAATGTGGTTCAACACTCAAACAAAGGGCTATTCATCTATCACTGCAATCAGGACGATGACAGCCTGTCTCTTTTGTTAAAAAATGAGCGATGCTCGCCACATGTGCAAACGCCGATAACAATTAACGATGGTACAGGGCTCGCCTCTTGTAAATCCTTATGCAAAGCATTTGGTTGGCACTTATTAATTGATTGCGATGAGTGCTTTGTATCTGTAACACTCACACTACCCAAACAGACCAACCTTAAAAAACGCCAACAGGACACTTCATGTATCGCGTTTTAATAGTTGAGGATGACTCCGCCTTACGCCAAGGTTTATGTAATTTACTGCAAGCCTCGCTGTACCGCTGTTATGATTTTTCTTGCGCTGAATCAGCCGTCACTTGGTTATCCACTAATCAACCAGATATTTGCATAATAGACCGCCAACTCCCCAAAATGTCAGGAGATAAACTTTGCCAAACAATCAAAGCCCAACATCCTGCCCTATCCGTTTTGATCTTATCCGGTAAAAACAGCGATTCTGATAAAATTAGAGGACTACAGTGCGGTGCCGATGATTATGTAACCAAACCCTTCAACCCTGAGGAGCTGCTTGCTCGCTTAGCCGCAATACGCCGCCGAATTCCGTACCTTATCCCTACCCCACCTTCAAACCAACTTAAGCTAGGCGATACGATAATCGATCTAAATACGCACACAGTGACGTTTATTGACGGCTCCACTCAAACGTTAACACTTAAAGAAGCCCGTATAATAGAGCGCCTGCAACGAAGCACAAACCGAGTAGTCACGCGGGACGAACTGTATGACTTTGTATGGGGCCAGCACTACCTGCCTAACAGCCGCGCGTTAGATCAGTATATGGTTGGATTACGGCACAAGTTACGCGACACATCACACGAGCATCGATACATTGTTACCGTCCGCGGGCTGGGTTACAGCCTAAATTGCTAAATCTTACATAAGCCTGACACTTCAGCGCCTCGCTCCTTTTATTATCGTGGAGAAACGGTCAGTACTGCCGCCATCAACGACATAATGATAAGGATAATAGCCATGTCAGAAACTCATCGCTGCAACCACAGCCGACGCAATGCCATTAAAACCCTAGCCGCCGCTCCTTTGCTCGCCCCTTGCGCTAGCGCATTCGCTAACGCACCGGAACCACCACCTTCGCCAGTCAGCGGCCAGTCCCTTCAAGAATCCGTAACCCAACTCCAAACCCTATCCAATGCACCGATCAAACGGATAAAGCGCTTCCAACTAGCGCCAACCGATTTACCCTGGCAAAAAAGTTTAGGGAAACTAGAGCAAGGCCAAGCAGTCACGTTTTTGCTTACTGGACACTGGTGGTTTTTTAAAGAACAAAGTCGCTGGCTTGAACCTGGTTTTGTATTTTTCGCACGTACCACCAACAAGACGGGTAGCAGTGTTATTTACAACGCCATGCAAAACACAGGGACTTTTTATGCTGACCGTAACGGTTCTTTAGAAATAGCCCGCTCGGTTGGCGAATTCGCATCACCACAAGGTGATTTATGGGTACCTATTGAGCAGTATCAAGCCAGCGAAGGCCACGTGGAAGGCATCGCCATCATCTGGGAAGGCGACCCCAAAAAAGGCCTGACTCAGCTGTCGAGTGCGGGGGATGTGCAAGGCATGCTAAAAGCCGAACTTCAGCGCCAACGTCTGTTAAGTTTAATGCCTAAAGGCTGGAGCAATATTTTCATGTTTGGCGATGGAAGCATCTACACCGAAAACGCCAAAGGACACATAGACTGCGAGACACACAAGAATGTAGGCATTTTGCAGTACCCTCTTGCAGATCAGCCCTTAGTGAGCAACTTGCAGCTAGATTGGGATTGGATTGTCCATCAGCTCCCCTCCACAGAGCCTGAAGATACACTCCTTGCTCACGATTACCTATCCATGGCGGTCGAGTTTGATGACGGGCAAGACATCACCTATATGTGGAGTTCCAGTTTACCGGTAGGAAAAGTGTTCCGCTGCCCCATACCGGGGTGGGATCAAGTAGAAACCCATGTTGTTCAACGAAGCGGAACAACCCAGTTAGGCCAATGGGTATCAGAGCAACGTAATTTATATGACGACTACAAAACGATCATTAATGGACCCGCCACACGCGTCGTGCGTGTGTGGTTAATAGCCAACTCCTTGTTCATGCGACAGTATGGAGAATGCGCCTACCAAGCCATCCGAATAGGCCCAACCGGACAACAGCAAACCATTCTCTAGCGAACGCTACTGCATACAGTTTCGTTTCAAAACCACGTAATTAAGGGCGGCTACTTTTGCCGCCCTTGCCTTTCAACGATATAATCTCTTTTTATGTCTTGTGTGGTACACAAGCGCTTTTCTGTTTTAAGCAAGCCCAGGAGCTAAGCATCCATGTCTTACGACGAGTTTTACGTCAAATCGGTTATCCGTACCTTGCCAGATTGGCCAGAGCCCGGTGTGATGTTTCGTGATATCACCCCTATTTTCAAAGAGCCAAAAGCACTACGCATGGTGGCGGACGCCTTTATCCAACGTTACATGGACGCCGATGTCTCACACATTGCCTGCATCGATGCACGCGGGTTCTTAATCGCATCAATCATGGCTTATCAAATGCAGAAACCGTTGGTGTTAGTGCGTAAAAAAGGCAAGCTACCTGGCGAAACCATCCACCAAGAATACAAACTAGAATACGGAACGTCTGCTGTAGAAATGCAAAAAGACGCGGTAGCTGCCGGTGATCGTGTTTTAGTCTTTGATGATTTAATCGCAACAGGCGGGACTATCCTAGCCGCTTGCACTTTAATCAAAAAATTGGGCGCTGAAGTCGTTGAATGTGCCGCACTCATTGATCTGCCTGATCTCAACGGCTCGATGCGTATACAAGATGCCGGTTTCCCTGTTTACACCATGTTAGCTTACGAAGGTTTATAATCTCCCTAAGCCACTTCAGCACAGCGGCAGCATTAGCCACTGTGCTTTTCCCCTACCTTTTTGTGTAATCAAGGTTAATTGATGAACACGCTGCCAATTTTCGACGTACTTCCCGAACTGATTTCCGCGCTAAATCAATCCAATACGGCGATTCTACAAGCCGCTCCCGGCGCAGGTAAGACGACTCAAGTACCCATGGCCTTGTTGAACGAGCCATGGCTTGGCGAGCAAAAAATCATCATGTTAGAACCTCGACGTCTGGCGGCCCGCTCCGCAGCGGAGCGCATGGCTTCATTGCTTAACGAACCCGTCGGCCACACGGTTGGGTATCGAATTAAGTTAGACACAAAAGTCAGCCGGCATACAAAAATAGAGGTTGTCACGGAAGGCATACTCAATCGCATGCTCCAAACCGATCCGGCGCTGGAAGGCGTGGGTTTGGTCATCTTTGATGAGTTCCACGAACGGAGTTTAGATGCAGATTTGGGTTTAGCACTCACGCTACAAAGTCGTGAATACTTTCGAGATGAAGAACAACCACTTAAACTATTAGTCATGTCTGCCACCTTAGACAGCCAAGCATTATGCCAGTTATTGGATAACCCCCCGGTAATCTGCAGCGAGGGGCGATCTTACCCCGTGGATATCCGTTACTTTGCTCCCCCAAAAACCGCTGGTTATCCAGAGCCCATCGAAAAACGCGTGGTACGTATTATCCAACAAGCCCTGCAAGATGAGCACGGTAGCTTGTTAGTGTTTTTGCCGGGTCAAGGTGAAATACGTCGAGTCGAATCGCTGTTAGCAGATCAAACGCCTTTATCATCCGGTGTGATTGTAGCGCCGCTATACGGCAACCTTAATTTTGCCGAGCAACAACGCGCCATTGCGCCCAGCTCCAATGGTCAGCGAAAAATAGTACTGGCCACTAACATTGCCGAAACTAGTTTAACAATCGAAGGGATCCGTGTGGTGATTGATGCGGGACTCAGCCGCCAAGCCATTTATGACCCAATAACCGGCATGACCCGCCTTGTGACAAAAAAAGCGGCACGTGCAGCGACTGATCAACGGGCGGGCCGCGCAGGTCGCTTGGAGCCAGGCGTATGTTACCGCCTTTGGAGCCAAGACCAACAGCAGCAGTTGAGCGCTTTTACGCCGCCAGAAATAAGTCAAGCCGATTTAGCACCACTTGCATTGCAGCTATTCCAATGGGGGTGCGACACTCCGCAAGAATTACAATGGATAGACCCGCCCAACGCCGGCCGTTACCAACAGGCTTGCGACTTACTGCGGCAACTAGGCGCACTTGAAGCAACAACGCACAAAACATACAGGTTGTCGCCTTATGGCCAGTATATGGCAAAGCTACCAACGCACCCCCGCCTAGCTCACCTTCTAATCACAGGAAGATCGATAGGCGCCCTCACGCTTGCTGCCGATTTGGCCGCCTTACTCAGCGAAAGGGATCCGTTTAAATCGAACACAGCCGACATCCATCAGCGCCTTACATGGCTCAGGGCTAATACACCAGAAAGTCAGCACTTACGCTCCTCGGTCAAACAACAAAGCCAACGCTTTCAGCAGCTCATCACGTCACAAGAAAGTGATCTACCGCCAGCCGAGAATCACTTAACGGCCCCAATGGACATAGCACAGCGTGCTAGCCTACTGGTAGCCTCCGCGTGGCCAGATCGCATTGCGAAACGCATCAACAATGATGGCACACAACAAGTTTACCAACTGGCCAATGGCCGCCGAGCACGCTTTTATTCGCCCGACCCGCTTAATAAATCAGAATGGTTAGCCATTGCTGAAGTGATACAACAAGAAACCACGTCTGGTGATCGTATTACACTTGCGTTGGCGCTTGACCCTTTACTGTTAGCCGGCATGCTCAAACCATTAGTAAAACATGAAACGGCCGTGGAATGGAGCACGAAAAATGGACGGCTAGTTGCTGAAGAGCAAACCAAGGTAGGTGCAATCATCCTCAACCGTAATGCCCTTAGCCAATTACCCGATGAAGAAGTTCAAGCAGCGATAAGCCGCTGGATTAAAGCATCAGGACTGGAAGTACTTCCATGGAATGCCACGACACATGCATGGCTAGCACGAGTGCGTTTCCTCATAAACTCGGCCAATGAACGCTCTATTAACGGGTTTGCCAGGGAAGAGCCTTGGCCAGATTATAGTGATGCAGGTTTACTAGCGTCGGTAGATTCATGGCTGATCCCTTATCTAGGAAAAGTGCGCAACCAGCATACGCTAGCAAAAATAGACCTCCTATCGCTGCTGAAAAATCAGCTTAGCTGGTCACAGCTGCAAACAGTCGATCAACTCGCACCTAACACCGTATCAGTACCGTCAGGGCAATCTATAACCCTTGATTACAGTGAAACCCCTCCCGTGTTGGCTGTTAAATTACAATCTATGTTCGGTTGCACGAGCACGCCTGTCGTATGTGGCGCGCCCGTCAAATTACATTTACTGTCACCCGCCGGAAGACCACTGCAAGTTACACAAGATTTGGCGCACTTCTGGAAGCATGTCTACCCCGAAGTAAAAAAAGAAATGAAGGGACGTTACCCAAAGCACCCGTGGCCAGATGACCCGTTAACGGCGGTAGCCACGCACCGAACGAAACGGGCAATGGGCTCTAGCTGGTCTGGTTAGACTCAAGCGGCTAACACTCACTCACCCACACACCGACATCCATCTTTGCCGTAGCCGAGCCTGCGAAGGATCCTGAGATAGGAGGTACAGACTCAGCCCGATGGGAAACGGCTACCGGTATATGATCTGCTCCCACAATATCTCCAATGGTCGGATCAAATCCTTTCCAACCACCTCCCGGTATGTACACTTCGGCCCACGCATGTGTAGAGCCCACTTGGCTAGACATCAACGGCGCATACAGATACCCGCTCACAAAACGAGCAGCCAAGCCCAAGCATTTAACCGCTTCCATAAAGAGTAAGGCAAAATCTCGACACGACCCAGAACCTAAAGCGAGCGTTTCTTGCGCCGACTGAACGCCCGGCTCTTCTCTCGCTTTGTATATCAAGGTTTGATTAATAGTCTGTGTTAAACCTTGTAATAAGGTATACGTTTGAACTGGATCATTGGCATGCCAAGTGGACGAGATCCAATGATTCAATAACTCTCTGGTCTTTTGGTCAGGTAATACCCGATAAGGAGATAATAAAAACTGATCGGCTTCATCGTAGGAAAAAGGATAGTTAATCGCATAGTTAGCGACTATAAAGTCCAAAGGCGACTCATTATATTGCTGAATAACCACTTCGCTTTCTATCGCTAGCCGCTGAGTTGACTCAGAAAAATTAGCAATAGCCACTGCGTTACCTTCCACATCACTGTGCCAAAAAACTTGGGCGGCAGGCAAAATGTTAAGCGCGAAAGATTCGATACGTAATTCGTAACCTTCACGAGGACGTAACAATAAATGATGCGCCCCTAAAGAAACAGTATCCGTATAATTATAGTAGGTACGGTGAATGATTTTATAGCGCTTCATAAGTACCTATGTGTGTTGTTTGAGTTTGCAAGCAGACCACAACTTGAGATCAGTTCAGTATGCGCCTGTACTGCATTAAACCCAAGGTACTTTTAAAACATCTAAACCTGTTTTGGTACTACCTGCGCCTGCTCATCACCTACTTAGTGCCCCAAATTTTGGATACAGCGCGACTAGACCCTAAAGTTCCAACAATCACAGCGACGACTCCTAGCCCAAAAAAGACAACAACAGGGATGAAACCACCTAGCCCACCGCTAGCGAGCGCAGCCCATGCGGCACCAAAAGACAGTATGATAAATAAAGAACCCAGCACGTTTAACGCCACACGGTGAGACTTTTTGTAGTTTGCCGATTCTATACCGGTCTCAAAAAATTTGAGAACAGGCCAACACAACTTAGTTAAAGAACTTTTCATAAGAGCGACCGTAACTCCATCAGTATTTAATTTGATAACAAGAGCTTACCACGCAACCATTAACTATCAATCGCTTACCCATATTTCATCTCTCTTCATCCTAGAACTCAAGCTTCCTTGCTCGGCTACAATCAAGTTTTACTCCTGCCAATCAGAAAAATGGTCCAGTAAATAATCAATTGCCAGCCGTGCACGTAAGGGAAGAAACTGTCTATTGGGATAAACAATCCAACTACTAGCGCCATTACTCCAAAAAGGCTCAAGCACAGGAACTAAGCGGCCACTACTAAGCGATCTATCAAATGTACTTTTTGGCATATATGCGATACCCAAACCTCTTTCACACGCGTTAACAACAATATTTGAGTTATTACTGCGCCAACGCCCGCTGACCTTTATATTCTCGTAAGCACCGTTATTATTAAACAACCAATGATCGTTGTTAGAGATAATACAACTATGGCTTTTTAACTGTTTTGGGTTATTAGGTGTGCCAAATTGTTCTAAATAATCCGGACTGGCGGCCGCCATCATGGGCCGCTTTACCAACTGGCGAGCAATTAAATTCGAGTCGTTTAAATCACCATAGCGGATCGCAAAATCTATCCCCTGCTCAACAAAGTTGACCACGTTACTATTCACATCAAAATCAATGGATAGACTAGGATGTTCACGGCCAAAGGCCATCAACGCTGGGGCGACAAAATGTTCAGCAAAACCACCCGCAGCACTAACGCGCAATGTACCGCTTAAATGGAACTGTTGTAGAGTTATTTGCTCATTGGCCTGCTGCAGCCCAACCACAAGCTCTTTGCTTTGCTGATAATATGCCATGCCATTGTCAGTTAAACTAACTGAACGGGTCGAGCGTGCCAACAAAGAACACCCCAGCCGCTTTTCAAGGCGAGCGACTTGGCGGCTAACATGACTAGTACTGCAGCCTAGCTGCTTAGCCGCTGCCGAAAAGCCACGACTCTCGGCAACCGCCACAAACTCAATGATGCCCTCAAAACTGTCCATCACATCCCTTATTATTGCTATATAGCAATTGTAATTATCAAATACGACCCATTATCACCCGTTTGGAGATGCTTTACAGTAATGACAACGTAAATTTTGAAACTCATAATTCATTGAGGGAATATCATGAAAAAGATACTCATACCCGTGACCAATCACGCCACATTGGGCGACACTGACCAAACTAACGGCACGTATTCACCCGAAATCACACATGCCATTCATGTATTTATGGAAAATGGGATCGAATATGATATCGCCTCAATAAAAGGTGGTAAGGCTCCCCTTTACGGAACTGACATTGAAGACGATTCTGTCAATGATAACGTTTTAGCTGATGAGGGCTTCCAAAACCGTATCAATAACACGATCCCTGTTACGCAAATCAATATTGATGATTACGATGCGGTTTTTTATCCAGGTGGTTTTGGTTTGCTGTCTGATTTAGCCACTGACAAAGCCTTTGCCGCACTCAGCGCCACACACTACGAAAATGGCGGTATTATTGGCGCCGTATGCCACGGCCCAGCGGGGTTATTACCGATCACACTAAGCTCTGGCGAGCCTCTACTAGCTACTAAATCAGTAACGGGTTTTACTCGAGAAGAAGAAATCGATTACGGCACAATTAACGACGTACCGTTTCTTCTAGAAGAGTCATTAGCACGCACAGCCGCACGATATAGCAAGGTACAGCCATGGGGTGAGTTTGTCATCGAGGATGGCCTATTGATTACCGGTCAAAACCCAAGCAGCGCTCATGCCGTTGGGAAAGCAATTGTTAAACAGCTTTCCGCTTAATAGATCGATGCTCCGGCTTCTAGCACCGGAGCATCTTTCAGATGCGCCTAGGCTTATGCCTTAGGTGCAAAATGCTCAAAAACTTGTTGCCCTGTTAACTTGTCCGTTTCATTACGGAACTCATAATACTCAGGCTTTTCTTCAATAAAGATTTCACTTAATAGAGAAAACTCTTGATCCTGAAATAGACCAGCAGGAAGCATGTACTCATTAGCGGGTAACAGATAATAAAATAAATGCGTACCACAGTTTTGGCAGAAACCGCGCTCAGCCCAGTCAGACGATTTGTATCTAGCTGGTGTTTCTCCTGTAAAGCTAACATCTGAGCCGCCGTGCACCGCAAACATTGGGCCACCCGCCCAGCGACGACACATAGAGCAATGACATAACCCCACTTCATTATGGTCGGCCATTTCTACTTCGATATTTCCACACAGACACTTACCTTTCATACATCCTCCTTGTTGAATCGAGATACGCCTCAGCTTTGAAACACGACCGAACATGAGGTTACACTACACAGCGCAAACCATTAGAAATGACTACTCGATCGATAATTATCGAGAATAACCGTAGCACAAATTTTATACAGCTCACATCCGCCCCCTTCAGACCTCCTTGCCATGAGGCCCCGTAAACGTTCTAGCTGTTTAGATATGAGCTATTACTTGCTAGATATCGTTAACGAATGCGTACCAATCAATTTGCGAGTGCATCCGCAAAGGCGTAGCGAAAACGCCAAGCGATCTGCTCATTCATCATCAATGCAAAAGCACGCCACTCGTTGCTAGCATCTTGATAATAGCCAGCGTAGGTTCTAACCCCCGTCAGGGTGCCTGTTTTTGCCTGTACACGACTGTTTCGCTGCGGTAATAAATAACGCCATGGACGAAAATGCTCTAACAACACCATCATCTGCTCGGCACTGAGATAATTATCACGCGACAAACCAGCACCATCAACAACCGCATAGCTTTTCCACCCAAAAGCTTCAGCTGACTCTGTCATCGCATAATGGCGGGCATTGTTGACCAATTCAGTCGCGGATAGCGCTGTGCCTAACTGATCTGAAGCCATCATTAAAAATAATTGATTGGCGATAAAGTTATTCGAGTATTTAAGCATCGCAATTAAAACCTGCTCTAAATTTTTAGAGTTATGGTGCTGGTAGATAGGCTGTGCTTGTTGTGGTAAGAGGCCAATGCGAATAGGTAAATCCTGATCAAATACTATCTGGCTAAACACCTCTGCAAAATATTGCGCTGACATTTCCCGCCCACCAGGAAGCGAAACCCGTTTTGCTTTACTGCCCACAGCCATCTCTTGTCCCAAGGTTTGGGCTAAAGCCGTGATAGGCGTTTGTGGCTCTGCCGATTGTATAACCCCCTGCTGGCGTATCAAATTGACACTATTAAAGTTAAGGGCTAGCGCCGCATTTCCTGCATCATAAGGGTTATCACTATCGCCGCGCCCCAGATCCACATCGGGAAATGCACTGGTATCTATGCCTATTTTTAGAATAGTTTTATCCCTTAAATAAGGCGCGAGCGCAGACTTAATCAACAATAATTCTTCCGATACTAAATAAGGATCACCGTAACCTTTAATCCACAAGGTAGATCCCTCGACATAAAAGTCAGTCGTAAAATGGTGGTCCAACCCCCAACGCTGAATAGCCAAATAAGCCGTTAGTATTTTAAGTGTTGATGCAGGTAACAACGGCATGTCTTCACGAATATGAATAGCGGGCCGCTCAATAGAGGCCTCTACCATTACAGAGGATTTTGCGGATTGTCTGACTTGCGCCATTAATGGAGCTAATGTCGAATCGAGTTCATCTGTTTTGTCCGCAAACGCTAGCGGAGCATTAACACCGAACAGACACGTTATTATCAGAAAAGAAAGTTGAAATCGGCGTGTATTAAAATAAGCGCTTAAGTGTGCAAAAAAGCTGATCATGTTACTGGCTACTTCTACAAAAAATATGAGGTCACTGTAGAGCGGTATAGTGCGATATAGTTTCGTCTATTACCAGCCTATTAATAGATGCCATAAAGCATGTTTACCAAGCAGGCGCTTATTTGTTTTATACCTGTCATTCTTAAGCATTTACCTCTAAGCTATGGCGGTTTTTACGGATATTTAGAGACACGCTATGTGGTTTAAGAACTTAATTTTTTATCGTTACACCGAATCCACCGACTACACACAAGACCAGCTAGAAACAGCCTTTGCAGAACACCTTTTTACCCCGTGTAAAAGCCAAGAGCTGAGCCGTTACGGTTGGGTTCCCCCACATTCAGCACTCGACCAGCAAACGATTTTTAGTTCTGGTGGCGGTTTTCTAATCACCGCACAAAAAGAAGAAAAGATGCTACCTGCAAATGTTATCAAACGTTTGCTAAATGAGCGCGTTAGCCAAATTGAAAGCGAGCAAGCACGCAAAGTTTACCGTAAAGAAAAATTACAACTTAAAGATGAGATCGTCATCGACTTGCTACCGCGAGCATTCAGCAAGTTTCAGCAGACTAGCGCACTGCTGTTACCCCGCGAAGGCTTGATTGTAGTGGACAGCGCCAACCATAAACGTGCTGAAGAACTACTAAACCTATTGCGCAATAGCCTCGGCACTTTACCCATTGTATTACCCGATGTTCATCAGTCGCCTGCCGTTGTCATGTCTGAATGGCTTAGACAAACCAAGACAGCCATTGGCTTTACTCCCAAAGACGAATGCGAAATGAAAGACCCAACTGACGAAGGCGGCACCATTCGCGTTAAAGGAGATGACCTACATTCGGATGAAATGATTGCCCATTTAGATACGGGCAAGCAAGTGGTGAAACTAGCATTGGAGTGGGATGAAACATTATCGTTCATGCTACAAGATGATTTGAGTATCAAGCGTGTAAAACTCAGTGATGAGTTATCGGAAACGTTAAATCAAGAAAGCTCAGAAGACCCGTTAGTTCGCTTAGACAGTGATACCGCCCGCTTAGCGTTAGAATGTCAACGTTTATACCCTCAACTGATGGACGCCTTTGGCGGCGAAGTTCAACGCTAACTCGCTTTGCAACAGTCTTATCACCGCGCTAGCGTAAGCGATAGCGCGGATTTATCGCTATAATGATTGCAACCTAGTTATGCCACGGTAGACTAGCCCCTTTTTTATAGCGAGACCCTCATGTATAGCGTTAAAGAGATGTTTTATACCCTACAAGGCGAAGGCGCACATGCTGGCCGTCCGGCTGTATTCTGTCGTTTTAGCGGGTGTAATCTCTGGTCTGGACGCGAGCAAGATCGCAATAACGCTGTTTGCAGCTTTTGCGACACCGATTTTGTCGGTACTGATGGTCAAAACGGCGGTAAATTTAAAACGGCTATAGAGCTAGCACAGCGTATTCAATCCTTTTGGCCTGCACCTGAAGGGGTTCCATTTGTTGTCTTTACTGGCGGCGAACCCGCTTTACAACTTGATAAAGCCTTAGTGGATGCTATGCATGATGCCGGTTTTGAGATTGCCATTGAAACTAACGGTACCAAACCTCTACCCGAAGGCATTGACTGGATTTGTGTAAGCCCAAAAGCGGATGCAGAGGTCATAATAACCCAAGGCCATGAACTAAAGCTGGTTTACCCCCAAGCATTGGCCATGCCCGATCGCTTTGATCATCTTGATTTTACCCACCGATACCTGCAAGCACTCGATGACGACAACCAAAAAGATCACCTACAACAAGTTGTCGAGTATTGCATGCGACATCCTCGCTGGAAAATGAGTTTACAAACTCACAAAATTGTTGGTATCGATTAACCAACCGACTGTGTAGCGCGTATTACCCTTTTTAATAGGTCTGCACTACACTGAGAGTAATAATCATCTCAGAGTACTGATTTTTCCAAATACTATTTTTTAAAAAATATGCGATTTTTTTAGTTGAGGCTCAAAACAAACAAGGCGCTTTCATTGTGCAGCGCAACAAACCCATACATAATATTGGTCAAAGCTACGCTATAACTAGCGTCTAGCAAGGTGTCCACGGTTCCTGTGGATAACTCTGTTAACACTGTAAGAAAAACGTCTTGTAGAGCCTATAATACCGAGACTTTACTTAAATTGATCATTTTTTAACCAGATGTATTATCCTTTATAAATCAATAAGTTACCAAAAAACAAGTCAAGATATCACCCGTTTTTTGCTCAATTGGTGATAATATCCAATTGTTAAATGAGAATGCTTATGTCAAGTGAAAAAATGATATTTTTTTAACGTTTACTAACACTGAACCGTCAAAAAATCGCACCATAACGAAACACGATTTCGCCCAAACAAAAGGCACTTAAATATGACACGCCCTATCAGTGAGCAAAGAAAAAGTGAAGCACAGAAAGTAACGATTATTGGTGCCATTTTAGATACCTGCTTGGGCTTTGCTAAAATCATTATCGGCCTCCTCTCTAACTCAAGCGCCTTAGTTGCTGATGGAATACACTCTTTCTCTGATTTACTAACCGACTTTGTAGTCGTATTTGTATTTCATATATCAAGCGAAGAACCTGACGAGAACCATCCTTGGGGGCATGGCCGATTCGAAACAATAGGCACTGTTATCTTGGGTGGCGTTCTTATTGCTATTGCCGGGGCAATGGCCTTCGATAGCATCTTAAACCTAATCAACAGTCAAACGTTAGCCAGCCCAACATGGCCCGCATTAGTGGTAGCGGGTTTGTCTATATTGTCGAAAGAGTGGATTTTTCGATACACACTAGCAACAGGTAAGCGTTTAAAGTCTGATTTACTCATCGCAAATGCTTGGCATAGCCGAACGGATTCGTTCTCATCTATCGTTGTGCTCATAGGCATAATAGGCACAATGGCTGGTATTAGTTGGTTTGATGCCGTCGCAGCGATTGCCGTAGCGTGTTTTGTCGCCAAAATAGGTTGGGACTTAACCTGGGCTAGCATTAAAGAGCTAGTCGATACCTCCCTGCCTGAGGAGCGCGTGCAGGCGTTTAAAGAGACCGCCCAATCTGTTGACGGCATTATCAACGTTCATAGCTTTAAGAGCCGAAATATGGGCGGTAAAAGTCAATTAGAGATGCATATACAGGTTGCCCCCTATCTAAGCGCCTCAGAGGGTCATTGGTTGGGTGACTTGGCCGTTATGGCCTTATTACAACGCTTTGATGATATAGGGCATGTGATCTTTCATATTGATACTTATAATGACGAAGAAGAGCACTTCTGTCGAATATTGCCATTAAGAGCCGAAGTGCAGAGTGAGCTTAACCAGCACTTAGCAAACATTGCACCTCATCTAAAAGATTACTATCTAACACTCCATTATCATCATGATTTAATTGAGATTGATCTAAAACTCCCAGACACAGGATCAGCACAACTGGCATCAGACAAGATCAGCACGCGAGACTTAAGCCAACAACTCAATGCCGCATTATCATCTACATCTTGGTTTGCTGAACTGACCGTCTGGCAGCATTAATATGGATGAGTTTAGGCTCGCTAAGGCACACCTTCTCGATTGAATACTAGATACAAAGAAGCCTCTGAGTGAAACACACAGAGGCTTCTGTTGGGCGGCCTAAAACCTATAGATTAGATATTCGGTTTAAACCTGCAATCGCAGCAACGCGATAAGCTTCTGCCATGGTCGGATAGTTGAAGGTTGTATTTACAAAATACTCAAGCGTGTTAGCTTTGCCTTCTTGACGCATAATCGCTTGGCCGATGTGAACGATTTCTGATGCTTGGTCACCAAAACAGTGGATACCGAGTATTGCTAGCGTTTCTCGATGGAACAAAATCTTTAACATACCTACCGGTTGGCTGGAGATTTGCGCACGAGCGGTGTCTTTAAAGAACGCTTGCCCCACTTCATAGGGGATACACTCTTTAGTTAACTCTTCTTCAGTTTTACCAATCGAGCTAATTTCAGGAATCGTATAAATCCCAGTCGGCACTTCATTGATGTAGCGGAAATTGTCCGCACCAACAAGATCTGCTGCCGCCGAACGGCCCTGGTCGAGTGCCGCTGATGCTAAGCTAGGCCAGCCGATTACATCACCAACGGCATAAATGCTTTCAACTTTCGTGCGGTAATGGTCATCAATCTCTAGCTGACCACGGTTGTTCGCTTCTAAACCAGCCGCTTCGATGTTGAGTTTATCCGTGTTGCCTGTACGACCATTACACCACAAGAAAGAGTCGGCACGAATACGCTTACCTGATTTTAAGTTCATGATGACACCATGACCGTCACCAATAACGCTATCGTATTCTTCGTTATGACGAATCTTAACGGAGGTGTTGCGCAAGTGGTAACTCAGTGCATCCGAAATTTCGCCATCCAAAAAGGACAACAAACGGTCTCGCGTATCTATCAAATCGACTTTTACGCCCAACCCACTAAAAATAGAAGCATACTCACAACCAATAACGCCAGCACCGTAAATAATCATGGTACGAGGTGTATGGCTAAGCTTTAGAATAGTATCAGAGTTATAAATGCGCGGATGGTTAAAGTCGATATCAGGCGGGCAATAAGGACGCGAACCTGTTGCTATCACGATATTTTTAGCACGCAGCTCTTCATCGCCTTTCGCTGTTCCTTTAACCAGTACTGTATTCTGGTCTTTGAATTGCGCACTACCAAAATATACATCAACGCGGTTACGTGCATAAAAATTAGTGCGTAGCATTACCTGATTCGCCATCACTTTTTCGGCACGATTTAATACTTTAGAGAACGAGAACCAACGCGGTTCACCGATATCACGGAACATAGGGTTCGTATTAAATTCAATGATCTGTTTAACAGAGTGACGGAGCGCTTTAGAAGGAATAGTACCTTTGTGCGTACAGTTACCACCTACCGCTTCTTGCTCCTCGATGATAGCGACACGTCGGCCATGCTTTGCTGCATTCATCGCAGCGCCCTCACCCGCTGGGCCAGAACCAATCACCACCACATCATAGTCATAAACAGCCATTCAATTCCCCTTGCTGGTCTCTGTTGCTCTAATTATCTGTAATATCAATTATTTATAACATTGTACTTCAAGATATAGGTTATGTATTCAAGCGTTAACTTCTATCGGCAGAACTTAACGACTTGTTTTAATCTCATAGCCTAAGGCATCTGCATCAGCCAGCTCCGCTATACGGCGCTGCTTTTCATCTTCATCATCACAAATAGCCTTATCGCCGCCGCAGATATCACACGCGGTATCCATTCCTAATGCTGCCATGCCACCGCATGAGCCACTAATTGGCTTCCTTCCCATCAGTACACCCACGGACATTGCAATAACAATCAGCAACAAACCGGCCAGTACAAAAACAAAAATTTCCACATTAACCTCACTTCACCAAGCGTGCTTCAAAGCCCGGTGTCATCATTTCTTTAAAACCATTTTCTGATTTTACTATAAAAAACGCATCTATCTTATGCGCTTTAGCATAAGCCATGGCTTTTTCTTCCCCCATCACCGTAAATGCAGTGGCCAGCGCATCAGCTTCAGCACACGTTGCACTCAATACCGTTACAGAAGCAAGCTTATGAGTAATTGGATGCCCCGTTGACGGATCAATAGTGTGGGAATACCGGATCCCCTCTTCTTCAAAGTAATTTCGGTAATCACCTGAGGTGGCTATCCCAGTATCACTAACATGGACAATGCGTTGTACCGAGCGTTCAGCCCCAGCAGGACTTTCTATAGCGATCCGCCATGTTTCTTCGTTAGGCTTTAGCCCAGAAGCACGTAATTCACCGCCTATCTCGACTAAGTAACGTTGGATACCTTGCTCCTCTAATAACTGCGCCACGGCATCGACACCGTACCCTTTAGCTATCGCTGAAAGATCAACATAAGTATTAGCGTGTTTAGTGACTTGCTGGCTCTCTGGAATCAACTCTAACTTTTCGTAACCAATACGATTACGTAAGTTGTTAATCTCGTCTTCTTTTGGAGCTTTAACAATACGGCCGTCTGGCCCAAACCCCCAAAGGTTAACCAAAGGTCCCACTGTTACATCAAATGCGCCGTCCGAATGCTGACTAATTTGCTGCGCTAGAGACAGTACGTGAAACAGTCCATCAGAAGCCGTAATTGTACTTTCAGCAGGCATTTTATTGAATGTCGATAACTCTGAGTCATCGATATAAGTAGACATCGATTGATTAACAGCTTTTAGCAGTGTTTCAATCTTGTTGTGGATATCAGTTACTCGGTTATCGTCACTATCGACCCATTTTACCGAGTAGGTTGTACCCATAGTCATGCCCGCTGTAGAGACAATGACATCGTTTTTTTGCTGACTACATCCCACTAAAAACAAAAAGGCCAGCAGCAAAGCTGCCGGCCAATGTGGGATACTTTTTAAAGCATCCTTCATTGATTAACCACCAAAGTCATCAAGGAAGATGTTTTCGCGCTCAACACCCAAATCAACAAGCATTTGGATAACAGCCGCGTTCATCATCGGTGGTCCACACATGTAGTACTCACAATCTTCAGGCGCTTCGTGATCCTTCAGATAGTTTTCGTACAGCACGTTATGAATGAAGCCTGTCATACCGTCCCAATTATCTTCGGGTTGCGGATCAGACAGCGCTAAATGCCATGTGAAGTTGTCATTCTCAGCTTGAAGCTGATCATATTCTTCGTTGTAGAAGCACTCACGCAATGAACGAGCACCATACCAGAACGAGATCTTACGCTTAGAGTTCAAACGCTTGAGCTGGTCAAAGATATGAGAACGCATTGGCGCCATACCTGCACCACCACCGATAAAGACCATCTCGTTGTCAGTGTCTTTTGCAAAGAACTCACCGAACGGCCCGTATACAGTGATTTTATCACCCGGTTTTAAACTAAATACATAAGAAGACATCAAGCCTGGCGGCACATCTTTACCCGGAGGTGGAGACGCGATACGGATGTTGAATTTAACAACACCACGCTCTTCAGGATAGTTAGCCATAGAGTATGCGCGGATTACTGGTTCAGTAACCTTAGACACAAAACGCCATTGATCAAACTTATCCCAATCACCACGATATTCTTCTTCAATATCAAAGTCTTTATAGTGTACTTCATGAGGTGGCGCTTCAAGCTGCACATAACCACCAGCACGGAAGTCTACGTTTTCACCTTCAGGTAGACGCAGGGTCAACTCTTTAATGAAGGTAGCAACGTTAGGGTTAGACTCAACCGTACACTCCCATTTCTGTACACCAAAGATTTCTTCTTCTAGCTCAATGTTCATGTCTTGCTTAACAGCAACCTGACATGACAAACGCCAGCCCTCTTTAGCTTCTTTCATTGTGAAGTGAGATTCTTCCGTTGGTAGCATAGAACCACCACCATCAAGAACCTGACACTTACACTGTGCACACGTACCACCGCCACCACAAGCTGACGGTACAAAAATACCAGCTTCAGCCAAGGTTTGTAGCAATTTACCACCAGCAGGAACCGTGATTGCCTTTTTTGGATCTTCGTTGATGTGGATTGTCACATCACCGGAGCTTACTAACTTTGAGCGAGCTGCCAGAATTACCGCGACAAGTGCAAGCACTACCGCGGTAAACATGACAACGCCTAGAACGATTTCCATAGGGTTAAATCCTTCTGTTGATCATGTCTGAGCAGAACTACAACTGTACGCCAGAGAAAGACATAAAACCTAAAGACATCAAACCTACTGTAATGAAGGTAATGCCAAGGCCACGTAATCCTGCTGGAACGTCGCTGTATTTCAATTTTTCACGAATACCGGCCAGCGCTGTAATAGCCAACGCCCAACCAACACCCGCACCAACACCATAAACAACACTTTCACCAAAGTTGTAGTCACGCTCAACCATGAACAGTGCCGCACCCATAATGGCGCAGTTTACAGTGATTAACGGAAGGAATACCCCCAGCGCGTTATATAGCGCAGGGAAGAACTTATCCAACACCATCTCAAGGATCTGAACGATCGCTGCGATTACGCCGATATAAGAAATGTATCCCAAAAAGCTCAGATCTACTTCTGGATAACCAGCCCATGCTAAAGCGCCTTCGCGCAGCAAACCGTTATACAGTAAGTTGTTAACAGGTGTTGTAATAGCCAGTACGACGATAACCGCAATACCTAGGCCCAACGCTGTTTGTACCTTTTTAGAGATCGCCAGGAATGTACACATCCCTAGGAAGAACGCCAAAGCCATATTTTCAACGAAAATCGCTTTAACAATCAGACTGATATACTGTTCCATTATGCAGTCTCCCTTTTCGTATTAGGCGCCATTTCAAACTCAGGTGCTTCAACCTGTTTCTTATCCACAGTGCGGATAATCCAGATCAACATACCAATAATGAAGAAAGCACTCGGTGGCAACAACAGCAGACCGTTAGCTTGATACCAACCGCCGTTATTGATGAGTGGCAGAATTTCGAAACCGAACAAGCTACCAGAGCCGAACAATTCACGAACAAAACCAACAAACATCAAAACAGCACCGTAACCTAAACCATTACCGATACCGTCCATGAAGGAAACGCCCGGAGGGTTTTTCATAGCGAAGGCTTCAGCTCGACCCATTACGATACAGTTGGTGATAATCAAACCCACAAAAACCGATAATTGCTTAGATACATCATAAGCTACAGCTTTCAAGATTTGGTCAACAACGATTACCAGCGACGCAATAATCGTCATCTGCGCAATGATACGGATGTTGCTAGGAATGTAGTTACGAATCAGCGAGATAAAAAAGTTAGAGAACGCGGTAACAACGGTTACGGCGAGCGTCATAACAAACGCTGTATTCAAGTTTGATGTTACTGCCAAAGCAGAACAGATACCCAATATTTGCAATGCAATTGGGTTGTTCTTAACGATTGGGGTTACCAATACATCTTTAGTAGCCGACATAGTTTACGCCTCCCCTGCTTTCAGGTTTTTCAAGAAGGGTGCATAACCGTTTTCACCCATCCAAAACTGAACAAGATGTGTAACACCATTACTCGTCAGAGTTGCACCTGACAAACCATCGATTTGATAAGGAGCTGATGACGAAGTTGGATCGACATTACCTTTAATCAGACGAATCTCGGGAGACCAAGAGCCTTCTTCATAAATTTTCTTGCCAGGCCACAACGCTTTCCATTGAGGGTTATCAACCTCACCACCTAGCCCTGGTGTTTCTGCATGCGAGTAGAAACCTAGACCAACAACGGTGTTTAAGTCGCCTTCAAGAGCAAGGAAACCATATAAGGTAGACCATAAACCGTAACCGTGGACCGGTAAAATAATGCTATCTAGCTGCCCTTCTTTTTCAACAAGATACACTGTTTGATAACGCGCTTCACGCTTGATCGATGCGATGTCTTCTTCGCGCGATAATGCACGAGACATCTCAGGATCTTTAGACGCTTTGCGAGCATCATAGGTTTCAGCATCAACAGCATCGCTGAATTTACCCGTTTCAATATCAACAATTTTAGTTGTTATCTGAGAAAAGAGCTCATCAACTGATTTTGACGGGTCTAACAAACCAGCCGCCGCCAAAATATTAGTTTTACGGTCTAACTCTTTGTTAGCGACTTGCTGAGGCTTTAATAATACAGCCGCAGCAGATACTACTACAGAGCAGACAACACATAGCAAAACGGTGACGAGAATCGTGCGACCGATCGAGTCCTTATTAGCTGACATTGCGTGCTAACCTCCGCTTAATGTTTGCCTGAATAACAAAGTTGTCAATCAGCGGTGCGAACAAGTTACCGAACAAAATTGCCAACATCATGCCTTCTGGGAATGCTGGGTTAACCACTCGAATCAGCACCACCATCACACCAATAAGAGCTCCGAAGAACCACTTACCTGTGTTGGTCATAGATGCCGATACCGGATCGGTCGCCATAAAGAACATACCGAACGCAAAACCACCCAACACAAAGTGCCACCAGAAAGGTATACCAAACATAGGGTTGGTTTCAGAACCAATCATGTTGAGGAGCAAGGACATACCGACCATCCCAGCCAACACCCCGGCGACTATTCGCCAAGCGGCAATTCGGGTCAATAATAATGCACCACCCCCAAGCAAAATAGCTAAAGTGGATGTCTCACCAATAGAGCCTTGAATACGCCCAAAGAACGCATCAAACCAAGTTAGGTTAGTCGCTAGAATAGCGTCTACGCCACCAGCTGCAGCCAAACCAAGCGGTGTCGCTCCAGAGAAACCATCGACAGCGGTCCAAATTGCATCACCAGACATTTGTGCAGGGTATGCGAAGAACAAGAACGCGCGGCCAGTCAAGGCTGGGTTTAGGAAGTTTTTACCTGTACCACCAAAGACTTCTTTACCGATTACCACACCAAATGTGATACCCAGTGCTACTTGCCATAAAGGCACAGTGGCAGGAAGAATTAATGAGAACAAGATAGAAGTAACAAAGAAGCCTTCGTTAACTTCGTGTCCACGTTTCATAGCAAACAGGACTTCCCAAAAACCGCCGACTACGAAAGTTACGGCATAAATAGGAATCCAATACACCGCGCCATGCACGATGTTTGCCCAGATACTCGTGGGGTCAAAGCTTGCTAACGAAGCTACAATTGCGCCACGCAACCCTTCGGCTTCTGTTAAGCCTAACGTTGCCATAGCGGTATTAGCCTGAAAACCTACGTTCCACAAACCGGCAAAAACCGCTGGGAATGTACATAGCCATACCGTAATCATCATACGCTTAAGGTCGATACCATCACGCACATGTGATGCCGACTTAGTCACCGCGCCAGGCGTATAGAAAATGGTATCTACCGCTTCGTAAAGCGCGTACCAATTTTCATACTTACCGCCTTTATGAAAGTGCGGCTCCATTTTATCTAGAACATTTCTGATGTTCATTCGCTGCCTCTCTTAAGTCTCTTTCTCGATGCGCGTCAGGTTATCGCGAAGGATCGGGCCGTATTCGTACTTACCTGCACAGGCAAACGTACACAAGGCTAAATCTTCTTCGTCAAGTTCCAGACAGCCAAGCTGCATCGCAGAAACGATGTCACCCGTGACCAAAGCACGCAGCAATTGAGTTGGCAAAATATCCATTGGCACAAGGCGTTCAAATTGCCCTACTTGAACCATTGCACGCTCAGAACCATTGGTAGTGGTCGTGAAATCAAATTTTTTGCCAGATGAAAGGAAAGAAGCAAAGATATTAAGTACAGAGAACTTATTAGCACCTGGAGAAATCCAGCCCATAAACTCACGCACGTTACCTTCTTCAAGTATTGATACCTGATTAGCGTAATAGCCTAAGTAGGCCAAACCGCCTTCTGCTTTTCGACCGTTCCATACAGAACCCGAAATAACACGAGCGTTATCAGAGGCAACAGCCCCGTCAAGCAAATCAGATAATGCAGCACCCACACGCGTTTTAATAATTGCTGGCTTAACAGCAGCAGGGCCGGCTACAGAAACTAGGCGTTCAGTGAATAAACGTCCTTCTGTAAACAACTTACCAATGGCAACAACGTCTTGATAGTTGATAGACCAAACAAACTTTTGGCGTGCAACAGGATCAAGGTGATGTATATGAGTACCGGCGTTACCAGCAGGATGAGGACCATCGAACTCTTCGACAGTTACACCTGGAGCGGTCGGTATTGCGGCTCCTGGTGCCTTACACAAGAACACT
Source organism: Neptunomonas phycophila (assembly GCF_001922575.1). Classification (NCBI taxonomy): domain Bacteria; kingdom Pseudomonadati; phylum Pseudomonadota; class Gammaproteobacteria; order Oceanospirillales; family Oceanospirillaceae; genus Neptunomonas; species Neptunomonas phycophila. Next base: position 1,907,895 of record NZ_MRCI01000001.1, read on the forward strand.
TTATTCTCGGTAAGTTTTGTTAACAATCCAAGGCCTTGCTCAAACGCTTGTGCATGCTCATTAATGAACAGCTCAGGATTAGCAGCCAGTGGATTAGTATCCATTGCGGTAACAAAGATAGACGATGGAATTGCAGTAACGGCTGGGACTCGACTAAATGGACGAGTACGGAAAGCCGTCCATAACCCTGACACCTGCAAGTTTTCTACGACCTGTTCACGTGTCAGACTACCCAATTGCGCGGCATCATAGCGCGCAAATTCTACCGCTTCTTCTTCAGCGTCTAATTCGATAACGACCGAAAGGAGTACACGTCGCTCACCACGATTAATCGCAGTGACTACACCAGCACCTGGCGCAGTAACTTGAACACCTTCAGTTTTCTTATCGGTAAAGATCAATTGACCGAGTTTGACACGATCACCCACCTTGACGGCCATTGTTGGTTTACAACCAACATAATCTGGTCCACTCACGGCGACCGAACGAATCACAGGAGAAGCAGAAGACACTACTTGCTCCGGAGCACCCGTAATCGGTAGATCCAGACCTTTATTGATCTTGATCATACACCTCACCCAAAACACTATTAAAAAAAATTTTGAGGCTAAGTTTTCGTTTTACACAGATAACAAACTTCAACTAACGCTGTGGTTAGATTGCATCCGTTTCTGATATTTTTATTCGGAAAACCTACTACCCCACCAAAAAACCTGACAAGTATACCTGAGCGACATACCGCATATCTACAAACAGGCTAGATTATTCGGGCAGAAGACACCCTTTACGGCAGGAAATTCGCTAGACGCTTTCAATATATCTATATAATTATAGGAAATATTAAAGATTAGACCAAAAAAAAGCCGCTTTTCGCGGCTTTCTCACTAAATCAACAACTTACTTACTAGCCTTCGGGAAGGCAGGTAAAGTAACGTTAGACATAAACTGCGCCATACGTAAAACTTGGCAGCTGTAGCCAAACTCATTGTCGTACCACACATACAATACACAACGATTACCAGTCGCGATTGTCGCTAATGCATCCACAACGCCGGCTGCACGAGAGCCCACAAAATCAGTAGAGACAGCTTCAGGAGAGTTGCTGTAATCAATCTGCTTTTGCAATGGCGAATGTAATGCCATGGTGCGCAAATAGTCGTTCAAGCTCTCACGCTCAACTTCTTTACCCAAATTAAGGTTAAGAATAGCCATTGATACGTTCGGTGTAGGTACACGAATAGCATTACCGGTTAGCTTGCCTTCCATAACCGGCAGAGCTTTAGATACAGCTTTTGCTGCACCTGTTTCGGTAATAACCATATTCAGACCTGCCGCACGGCCGCGACGATCACCTTTATGGTAGTTATCTATTAGGTTTTGGTCATTTGTATACGAGTGAACGGTTTCTACATGACCGTTTTCAACACCGTATTCATCATTAACCGCTTTCAAAATAGGAGTGATAGCGTTTGTAGTACACGACGCCGCTGACAAAATATTATCGTCGGGCGTTATGTCATGGTGGTTAACGCCCATAACAATATTTTTAACACCCTTACCAGGTGCCGTTAGCAACACTCGCTGAACACCTTTAGATTTCAGGTGTAAAGCAAGGCCGTCTTTATCACGCCAAATACCCGTGTTATCGATCACTAATGCATTATCGATACCGTACTGCGTGTAGTCGACTTGATCGGGCCCGTCAGAAAAGATAACTTGAATTTCGTTACCATTAGCAATTAGCACATTGCGCTCTTCATCAATCTGAATAGTGCCCTTGAATGAACCGTGAACAGAGTCACGACGCAACAAGCTTGCACGCTTTTCCAGATCGTTAGACGCCTTTCCTTTGCGGACAACGATGGCACGTAAACGTAACGACTGACCTCCACCAGTGCGTTCGATTAACAAACGTGCAAGTAAACGGCCAATACGGCCAAAGCCATATAGCACCACATCAGTACCCTGATGCTCTTCTTTACCGATTACTGAATCCAGCTCTTCCTCAAGAAAAGCCTTCATGCTACGTCCATTGCCTTCTGTGCGGAATTTAACCGCCAGCTTTCCGATATCAACATGAGCGCTATTTAGATTTAGTGTATCTAACGCTTCAATCACCGGGTAAGTATCTAGTACAGATAACTCACTGGCTTCAACCTGACGCGCGTAACGGTGCGCCTTCAGGATATCGATAACAGAACGCTTAACAATAAGACGTCCATAAACAGAAGTTTCTACGTTACGGTCACGATACAAACGACCAATGACCGGAACCATGGCTTCTGCAGTTGCTTCGCGCTCTTTCCAATCAGCGAATACTTGATTTTGGCTCACAGGTTTCTCCAACTTAACATCAACGCACATTTAAAAATGTGGGGCGTATTATCACTTTTTACACACAATCGGGCAAATCAGTCTCGCTATACTTTAGCCGGACGTTGATTTAAGTACTTTAGTGGGCCTCATTTGCAAGAAAAAGAGGCTTTAGGTGTCCTACTTTTATTGTCGAAACTTTGTAATTGAGTCTGTACCATTAGCGCCTGTGTTGTAACAAATCGTTGATATGGGGAGAAAGCGAGTGACCGATTGGGTCTTTCCAATGCCGACAAAAGCCGGCGATATTAAATGGCTAGGCAATGTTCATGAAAGCGCAGCCGGCTTGGTTGTTGCCAAAGCGGCTCAACAGCACCAACGATTAACACTGGTCATTACCAAAAACAGTGATAGCGCTGCATTGATCGAAAACGAGATTCGTTTTTACAGTGCTGATAACGCATTAGAAGTACTGCCATTTCCTGATTGGGAAACTCTACCTTATGACTCATTTTCACCGCATCAAGATATAACCTCAGCGCGTGTGAGTACACTCAACCGCCTTTCACAGATAGAACGCGGTATCGTTATCGTTCCACTGAGCACGCTTCTGCATCGCATTGCTCCCCCGTCATTCTTACAAGCCCATTCATTGCTGCTAGATACAGGGCAACGTTTGAATATTGATCGCTTGCGCGAACAATTAACCAATGCCGGTTATCGCGCCGTTGAAACCGTATACGAGCACGGTGAATTTGCCGTTCGTGGCTCTATCATCGATCTATACCCCATGGGGTCAGACACCCCATTTCGAATCGATTTGTTTGATGATGAGATCGACACCCTCAGAACTTTTGATCCGGAATCACAACGCTCAATCGACAAAATAGACCAAATTCGATTGCTACCTGCACGTGAATTTCCGTTAACCGAAGAGGCTATCGCCCTTTTCAAGCAAAACTGGCGTGCTAACTTTGATGTTGATTACCGTCGCTGCCCAACTTATCAAGATGTGAGCCAAGGATTAGCGCCAGCAGGTATCGAGTATTACTTACCTTTCTTTTTCGATGAAACAGCAACACTGTTTGATTTTTTGCCAGCCGATACACTCATCATTACAGAGGAATCGCTTGAGACACCCTGCAAACAGTTTTGGAGCGATGCCAATAGCCGCTTTGAAGACCGCCGCCATGATATCGAAAAGCCTATCCTCTCTCCAAACCGCGTATTTTTGCCGGAGAATGAGTTATTCAGCGCCCTAAAACCATTTAAGCGGCTCCAGTTCTGCGCTCAAGAACTGGAGATAAATGCGGGCCGCATCAACTTTGCCAGCCAAGCCACGGCAGACCTTGGCGTCAACGCCCAATCATCCAACCCATTGGGAAAACTCACCCACTATATGGATGATAATCCACAACAAAAATGGTTATTCTGCGCCGAATCACCCGGGCGCAAAGAATCATTGCTGGAGCTGCTATCCAAAGCCAATATAAAGCCAGATCAGATTAAGAATTGGGCTGATTTCGAAACAGGAAGCAGCGCAATAGGCATGACGGTCTTCCCACTTGATCGCGGTTTAAACATACCCAACCGCCTAAAAGTGATAACAGAGTCGCAACTGTTTGGCGGTCAAGTATTTCAACGTCGCCGTCGCGCCCGCGAAAAAGATCAATCCGACTTGGTCATTCGCAATTTAGCCGAGCTAGCACCCAACTCTCCTGTGGTCCATATTGATCATGGTGTGGGTCGTTACCTTGGCTTAGAAACCATCGAACTTGACGGACAGAAGAATGAGTTTGTAGCGCTTTCGTATGCTAACGATGCCAAGTTATTTGTCCCTGTTTCATCGCTCCATTTAATCAGTCGCTATAGCGGTACAACCGACGAGCTCGCCCCTCTCCATCGCTTAGGCACCGAACAATGGAGCAAAGCTCGGCAAAAAGCGGCAGAAAAAATCCGTGATACGGCAGCAGAGTTATTAGATATCTATGCCCGCCGCGCTGCCCGCAAGGGCTTTCAGTTCGATGATCCGGATGAAAATTATAAACAGTTTGCTGCCAGCTTTCCTTTTGAAGAAACGCCAGATCAAGAAACGGCCATCCAATCTGTATTGCGTGATATGACATCCCCTCAGCCCATGGATCGGTTAATTTGCGGCGATGTTGGGTTTGGCAAAACCGAAGTGGCCATGCGAGCTACGTTTATGGCCGCACAAAGCAGCAAACAAGTGGCAGTGCTGGTACCTACCACACTCCTAGCACAACAACATTTCGAGAACTTTAGAGATCGCTTTGCTGACTGGCCCGTAACAGTTGAATTAATTTCGCGCTTTAGAACGGCAAAACAACAATCTGCCGTAATAGAAAAGCTTAATGATGGCCAAATCGACATCATCATAGGCACCCATAAACTCCTACAGGGCGACATAGAGTTTAAGAACCTTGGACTCGTTATTATCGACGAAGAACATCGCTTTGGCGTCCAACAAAAAGAGCGGCTTAAATCGCTACGCTCTGAGGTTGATATCCTTACCATGACTGCCACGCCTATTCCTCGAACACTGAATATGGCGATGAGTGGTATGCGAGACTTATCAATTATTGCTACACCACCCGCTAGACGCCTAGCCGTGAAGACTTTTGTCCGCGAATCAGACAACCCAACCATTAAAGAAGCGATTTTGCGCGAGCTACTGCGCGGTGGACAAGTCTACTACTTACACAATGAAGTAAAGAGCATAGAAAAAGTCGCTGAAGAGTTGCGCGCATTAGTTCCTGAAGCGCGTGTAGGCGTAGGCCATGGCCAGATGCGTGAACGTGAGCTGGAGCAAGTCATGTCAGACTTCTACCACAAGCGTCACAACGTTTTACTGTGTACCACGATTATAGAAACAGGTATCGACGTTCCTAATGCCAACACTATTATTATCGACCGTGCTGATAAATTTGGCTTAGCTCAACTGCATCAGTTACGCGGACGCGTTGGGCGCTCACATCACCAAGCGTACGCATATATGCTGACACCGCCACCCAAAAGCATTTCAACTGACGCCCAAAAGCGACTGGAGGCTATAGCACTTGCGGAAGACCTGGGCGCAGGCTTTACGCTAGCCACTCATGACTTAGAGATTCGCGGTGCCGGTGAGTTATTAGGCGAAGAACAGAGCGGCCAGATACAAGGCATTGGCTTCAGTTTGTACATGGAAATGCTTGAAGAAGCGATCCAAGCCATTAAAGATGGCAAAACGCCTAACCTCGACAAACCTCTGCACCACGGGGCAGAAATCAATCTACGCATACCCGCTCTTATCCCCGATGATTATTTACCGGATGTACACAACCGGCTCATCATGTACAAACGAATTTCGAGTGCGAAAAATGATATCGAGATTAAAGAACTACAAATCGAGATGATCGACCGTTTTGGCATGCTACCCGAGCAGACTAAGAACTTATTTAGGCTAACAAGTCTTAAGCTCATAGCTAATGATCTAGGTATCGTTAAACTGGACGCAGGAAGCGGCAGTGGGCGACTAGAGTTTGGCAGCGACACCAAAATTGATCCATTCACCTTGGTCACGCTGGTTCAAAAACAACCTAAACGCTACAAGCTTGAAGGTGCAAGCCACCTTCGTTTTACCGCGCCTATGGACGACACAGAGTCACGCTTTAGCGCCATCGAGGACTTATTAACAGCGTTAACCCCTAAAGGGTGATGTAAAGCACCATACGGACATTAACGAACAGGGATACCCAAGGATGGACATCCCTGATTTCAACTAGGACTGAGGAGCAGATTGAACGCCAACAGATGGCACCTGAATCTCTCCTTCAGGCACCAAGTGGACGGTAGACGTTGGGAATGCCACCTCCGCATTGTTCGACTCAATGATCTCCATCACCTTCAACAGAACATCCTCTTTTATTTCATGATACTCAATCCAATCGGTTGTTTTGGTAAAGGTATAGATAAAAAAGTCGAGCGAGGAAGGCGCAAATGTATTGAGGTTAACAATCATTGTTTGGTTTTGATCGATAGCCTCATGCCCCCTCAACATATTCTTAACATCTGTGACTATCTGGCGAACCGTAGCAACATCACAATAACGAACACCTACTGTCTCGTAGATACGTCTATTCGTCATACGTGATGGATTTTCGACCGAGATACTTGTGAAAGTCGCATTTGGAACGTATAAAGGACGCTTGTCGAAAGTACGTATGCGCGTTAAACGCCAACCGATGTCTTCAACTGTGCCCTCAATATTTTTATCAGGACTTCTCACCCAGTCACCTACTTTGAAGGGCCGGTCAAGATAAATCATAAGCCCGCCAAAAAAGTTAGCTAACAGATCTTTAGCGGCAAAACCAACGGCAATACCACCAATCCCACCAAAGGCCAGAACCCCCGAAATACTGTAGCCAAAGGTCTGTAAAACCACCAAACCAATAGTAATGATTAACGCCAACCTTACTAGCTTGCCCAATGCGCTTACGGTGGTTTCGTCCATGCTGGTGTTAATTCCAACCGGATCAATCAGTGCTTTTTCGGTTAAACCGACAAAACGTACTAAGAACCAACCAATTAAGATAATAACGGAGACTTTTCGGATGGGAGTTACAACATCTAATAGTACAGTGCCTGTAGAAGCATCAATGACATCAAAGGCAAAACCGCCACCAATTACCCATACAAGAATAATAACGGGCTTGCGCATCGCCTCTATTAGCAGGTCATCCCAAATTGTTCGTGTTCTAGCTAAAGACTTATGCAGACGGTTAAAAAAACGTCCCAGAATAAATGCCACAATGAGTGTCACCAGCACAATAGCAAAAACAACAACAATCCAAGCATTTTCCTGATTCAATGAGAAAGATTCGGTTATCCATTGTTGTATGGGTTGCGCTATCTCTTTACCATCAAATTCCATTACGCTAATTCCATTTCTACTTGCTGTTTAACATCAGCTATTCTCAGCTGATCTAATACTTTATTTTTATGACGCATCCGTGAAATACGTAAACTACGGTGACTAAGGCCGCCATCTTCCAGCGAATCCAAATACCCCAGCACTTGATCAGCAGCCTCCGGTTTATTACAGACCAACACCATATCGCAACCGGCCTTCAAAGCGGCCGCGGCTCTCTCTGGATATCCACCAGCGACAGACGCTCCCTCCATGCTGAGGTCATCACTAAAAATAACGCCTTCAAACCCAAGCTGTTGACGCAATACCTCTTGCAACCAAAATGGCGAAAACCCTGCGGTGTTTTCCGTTACCTGCGTATAAATCACGTGGGCGGGCATAATGGCATCTAAGCCTTGCTCAATCATGAATTTGAACGGCTGCATATCCTGCTGGGCAATCACAGAAAACGGACGCTCGTCTGTAGGAACCGCCAAATGCGAATCCGCAATAACCCAACCATGCCCAGGAAAATGCTTACCGGTAGCAGCCATGCCTGCTGAGTGCATCCCTTTCATAAAAGCAGAGGCTAAGGCCATAACTTGTTCTGGTGTGGAACCAAAAGCGCGATCACCAATGATTTGGCTACGCTCAAGATTCAAGTCCAAAACCGGCGCAAAACTGATATCAATATCCAGATCAATAAGCTCGGCGGCCATTAGCCAGCCAATCATTTCCGATAATGCGACAGCCTCTTTAGGTCTATCTAGCCAGCGATCCGCGATAACTTTCATGGCGGGCAAGCGCATAAATTCATCTCTAAATCGTTGTACCCGCCCCCCTTCTTGATCAACTGCAATAATAATATCAGGCGCTACTTGACGTATATCGGCCACTAATGAGCGCAGTTGTTGTTTGGACTGATAATTGCGCGCAAATAAAATTAATCCACCCACGTGCGGATGCTGCAGACGCTGGCGCTCCATATCGGTCAACTCATGACCTGCCACATCTAACATGACACAACCGGTACTCATTATGACTCCTCAATCAACAGCGGTGTCCCCACTGAAACACGATTAAATAATGTTAATAAATCATTGTTGCGCATACGGATACAACCATGCGAAGCAGGAACCCCCATAGGCTCTGTTTCCGGCGTACCATGTATGTAAATATAACGACGCATTGAATCGACATTACCCAAGCGGTTAACGCCAGGCTCGCAGCCACTGAGCCACAAAATACGTGTCAGTATCCAATCTCGTCCAGGGTTAGATTGCGCAAGTGCTGATGAGTAAATTTCCCCTGTAAAACGACGGCCAATAAATACTGCGTTTTCTGGAAGGCCCGCACCAATTTTAGCGCGAATAATGTGTAAACCACGTGGGGTACAACCGGAACCGGTTTGTTCTCCGGCGCCATTAGCGGCGGTTGAAATAGAAAACCGGGTCGTTCGACCCGGCTCAATTAAGGTTAGCTGCTGCTCTTTTATATTAAGATGCAGTTTCATCAAGTAATCCCTGTTTAATCCACTATAGGCTGGATTCTATCAGAGCCTGCAAAAATGTGTTTGTTCCGAACGCGCCATAAATCCGGCGGATATCACGGGAATCATACGATGGAAAATAAGTTCGATTTCTATATCTTTGTTTAACTCGCTTTTTTCAATGCGCGCAATGGTATGAATATTTGAAAAAGTAAACACCATAGAACCTAATAAAAAATGCAATCGCCAAAAGAACTCATCATCATCCATTGGCGAAGAATCTTGACGCAAGAGTTCCAAAAAACCAGCCAAACGGCTGCGATACAAACCCAACAAATAGGTGCGCAGCTCTTCTTGATTTTTCATGTAAGCCAGATCAAGCAGCCGCGAGAACATCGATAAAGCATGAGTGTTATGGTTATGCACTTGCAATAACCCACGCATTAGCATTTCTATCAATTCGTTAAGCGTAACGGTATCGTCACTGTTTAATGAAAGCCGCTCATGAATAGCATCTTCGATATACTGACAAAGAGGATGCAAGTAACTTTCCGCTACCGCTTGAATAAGCCCTTGTTTAGAACCAAAGTGATAATTTACCGAAGCGAGGTTTACATCAGCTGCTGTTGTGATTTGCCGCATCGTCGTTTCTGCAAAGCCTTGTTCTGCAAAAAGGGTTTCAGCGGCAGCTTGTATTTGCCGAGCAGTTTTGGATTGCGACAAGCCCGAGTCTCCGATCAAATAGTTGTTTTAAACATACATAAAAAACAATAGACCATGTTTTAAAAAAACACCAAATTTACGTATGCAATCAACTATTAACGGGACAAGAAACGGCTATTTGAGGCGCGCTCCCAAATTTTAGAAAAAACGCCATCCGCTGTTTTAATTGACAGCTCACTTAAGCGCTCTTGCAAAGATTTTTTAACTTCATAACGCACCTTGTAGACATCAGCGTTTTCGCAAGCAGCCATGATGTAATCATCACTGGTTGCTAACTGATCAACCAACTTCAGTTCTAAGGCCCGTTTACCAAACCACACTTCGCCCGTAGCGACGACCTCAATATTCATTAAAGGACGATACTGGCTTACAAACTCTTTAAATAATGCATGTGTATCTTCAAGCTCTTCTACGAACTTCTCTTTACCTTTTTCAGTGTTTTCACCAAACATGGTTACGGTGCGTTTGTATTCACCCGCCGTGAACATTTCGAAGTCAACATCATGCTTTTTAAGCACACGATGAAAATTAGGTAGTTGAGCGATTACACCTATCGAACCAACCAAAGCAAACGGCGCTGCTAGCAACTTATCGGCTAAACACGCCATGAGATAACCGCCGCTGGCAGCCACTTGATCGACGATAATTGTTAGCGGAATACCTTTGGCTTTAATACGCTCAAGCTGAGACGCGGCTAAGCCATAGGTATGGACTAATCCTCCTGCACTTTCTAAACGAAGCACAACCTCATCTGTTGGTCTAGCAAAGGTTAAAATGGCAGAAATTTCTTCACGCATAGGTTCAACATCGCTAGCATGCACATCACCATCAAAATCCAACACGTAGACCCGTTTCTTTTCTACATTGTCTTGGTCATTAGAAGGCGGAGCCTTCTTTGATTCTTTTTTGCGCTGTTTAGCTTCTTGTTTTTCTTGCTTTTTCTGAAGTTTAAGCTGTTGTTTGTATTGATCTTTATCTAGCACAGCCGCTTCAACCGCATCCTTCATATCGTCATACACGTCATTCATCGAAGTGATTTCAACTTCACCATCACTGTTATCACGACGTCCACGTGCACTAATAGCGATAATCCCAGCTAAAGCAATCAATATAGTTACCAATACGGTAAGAGCTTTGGCAAAAAACAGACCGTACTCAAAGAAAAATTCAGACAACTTCCACTCTCCAAAAAATTTTGCGCTGGGTTCCAGCAATCAGTCGCGTAATGTAACACAAGCGAGATAAGCAATGACACAAAAGCCGCCTAGACCCTGATATACTCCGCACTATCTCATGTTGATGTTTTAAGGAAAAGTTTGTAATGAGTAGCGATATTACCGTTGAAAAAGTAATCAGTAAGCTAACATCTCGCTTTCAACCCGATGCCGCAAAAGGCATGAGCAGTGTTTTTCAATTTGTTTTAGAAGATGGCGACGACTTTTTCATTCATATCGATGATCAAACGTGCACACCAGAATACGGACAACATGACGACCCCTCTATTGTGCTTCGCATGGACAGTGCAACATTTATACGGGTAGTTACAGGGCAACAAGACGGCATGAGTGCTTTTCTCAAAGGTAACTTACGGGCTGAAGGGAATGTCATGTTGGCGACTAAACTCAGTAAGCTATTTAAGGCCTAGCGCGTAAACACCGTAGCCGAAATTTTCCGCGCACAGCCAATAAAACCGTTATTACACTTTACCTAACATAAAATGTTCGATTAAGGCATATGATATTGCAAATGACGGAGGCAAGTCGGGCATATGATCTCTGTGATACCAATGCGCCTCTTCTATTTCAACACCATCAGGCGCTAACTCACCGCCTGCGTATTCAGCAAAGTAACCCAACATCAAAGCATGAGGAAAAGGCCAAGATTGGCTTTGATGGTAGCGCACGTTTTTTACCTGAATACCCACTTCCTCCATTATTTCTCGATGCACCGCTGCCTCGGCTGTTTCACCTGCCTCAATAAAACCGGCTAAGGTGCTAAAACGCCCAGGTGGAAAATGAGGTGAGCGCGCGAGCAGACAGCGATCCCCATCAGTTACCAGCACAATAATACACGGAGAGATACGCGGGTACTGAACTAACCCGCAGGCAGCGCAGTGTTTCGCCAAATCAACTGAATGGTGTTCCATAACACCGCCACAACGCCCACAAAAACGATGCTGATCATGCCACACCGAAATTTGTGAAGCGCGCGAAAAAATAATGTACTCAGCTTCACTAGTGGCTTCACCCAGAAGCTTGCGCAGATTCAAAGGGCTGTACTGCTGACTGCCCATCTCGTTTAAAACAACCACACTGTAAAGGGTATTCTCTAACTCCCCGACGGCGTAGACGGCTTCAGCTTCCGCTAATTGAGCACTGGAAAGTTCTACAACAGCACTCCCCGTTTGCGTTTCCAGCAAAGTGCCATTGACTGCCATAAAATACTTATTAACCAAAACACACCCCAAAACCAATACTTTTGTTCTAAATCATATAGTTAACATTTATGGACAAAAGCCTAAATGACAAATCAAAATTATTACTTATGATGCACGAGCTTAGCTCTTTTTACAGAAAATTGTTCAGATTTCAACCATCTACTGCTAGGCTAGCTCGCGCTTTATGTTCAACAAGTGAACAAAAGTCTGTTCATTAATAGGAAGATGACCCATGACCACCACTTTTTCTCAGGCAATTATGCGGAATTTCCTCGGGAATTCGCCTGTCTGGTATAAGCAAGCTATTATTGGCTTTCTAATCCTTAACCCAATTTTATTAATGGTAGCAGGCCCTGTTACTACTGGTTGGGTACTTATTTTTGAATTCATTTTCACATTGGCTCTTGCGCTTAAATGCTACCCTCTTCAACCCGGCGGTTTACTGGCCATAGAAGCTATTGCTATTGGGTTAGCGTCACCTGAGAGCGTATACCATGAAGTCAGTGGCAACCTGCAAGTTATCCTTTTACTTATGTTTATGGTGGCAGGGATTTACTTCATGCAGGGTATGTTATTGTGGATCTTTACAAAAATTTTGTTAAACGTCCGCTCTAAGATTTACCTTTCTTTATTATTCTCTATTTCTTCGGCTTTTTTATCTGCTTTTTTAGATGCACTGACCGTCACAGCGGTTCTAATTAGTGTCGGTGTTGGTTTTTACTCTGTTTATCACAAAGTAGCTTCTGGCAAGCATAGCGACCACGCGCATGATCACGGAAACGATGACGCCATCCACGAAGTCAATCGCAGCGAGCTAGAAGACTTTCGCGGTTTTTTACGCAGCTTACTCATGCATGGGGCGGTCGGCACAGCGTTGGGTGGTGTATGCACCCTAGTTGGGGAACCACAAAACCTGCTTATTGCAGAAAAAGCGGGTTGGGACTTTATTACCTTTTTCACACTAATGGCCCCTATCACCATGCCTGTTCTCGTTGCAGGTTTGCTAACATGTGCCTTACTCGAAAAAACAAAAGCCTTCGGATATGGCGCGAAACTGCCCGATAACGTTCGCGCTATTCTGGAAGACTTTGCGGCTAAAGAAGACGCTAAACGCACATTACGTGATAAAGCCCAACTAGGTGTTCAGATTGTAGTCGCTATATTTCTAGTATTTGCATTGGCACTTCATTTAGCCGAGGTAGGCTTGATTGGTCTCACTATTATTATTTTGCTTACAGCCTTTAACGGCGTAGTAGAAGAGCACCAAATCGGTAAGGCATTTGAAGAAGCGCTACCCTTTACAGCACTACTGGTTGTCTTTTTCTCGATCGTGTCTGTCATACACGATCAGCACTTGTTCCAACCTATCATCCATGCTGTTCTTTCAATGGATATTGATGCACAACCCGGCCTATTTTTTATCGCCAACGGCGTTTTATCAGCCATTAGTGACAATGTATTTGTAGCAACCGTTTATATTAATGAAGTAGTTGCAGCGCTTAATGCAGGCGAAATCACTCGCGAGCACTTTGATGCGCTTGCCATTGCCATCAATACAGGGACCAACATCCCGAGCGTTGCCACTCCCAATGGTCAAGCAGCATTCTTATTTTTGCTCACCTCTGCACTTGCTCCATTAATTCGTTTGTCATACGGAAAAATGGTCGTGATGGCTTTGCCATATACAATCGTGATGAGTTTAGTCGGCTATTCAGCCGTTGTTATAGCCCTTTAATACAGGCATACAAAAAAGCGGGCATTTTCGCCCGCTTTTTTAGTGTTTTGTCGTGCTAACCTTTAACGACAGAAGCCTCATCAATCGTGTGCCACAAGCATTGCCCATCTACTTTTTTATCCAACTTTCTTAAAAAAGCTTCGTGGGCCTGCAACTCACTGTCATCCGCTTTTAGCACTGTTAAACCTTGCGCTTCTTCTCCTACTCGTTTGAGTACAACGACATCGTCACCACCGTCTCCATCCTCATCCGCGAGCATCAAAGATCGCTGTCCACCAGTTAACGCTAAATAAACATCGGCCAGAATCTCGGAGTCGAGTAACGCGCCATGCAATTCGCGGTGCGTATTATCGATACCATAACGTTTACATAACGCATCTAGGTTATTCTTTTGCCCCGGATGCTTTTTTCTCGCAACTAATAATGAATCAATCACTGAGCAGACATCACGTATCTTAATGTCTATTCCATTACGCGCTAGCTCAGCATCCAAGAAACCAATATCAAATGCTGCGTTGTGAATGATTAGCTCGGCACCGGTCACAAAGTCTAAAAACTCTTGGGCAATACCACTAAATTTGGGCTTATCCGCCAAAAATTCATTGGTAATGCCGTGAACAGCCATAGCCTCAGCATCTATCTCGTGATCTGGCTTTATATACTGATGGTAAGTACGTCCTGTTAATCGGCGACGCTCCATTTCAACGCAACCAATTTCAATTACGTTATGGCCTTGCGACCACTCTAAACCCGTTGTTTCTGTATCCAGTACTATTTGACGCATCGTGCTTATGCCTTTTGAATAATCTCTTCAACACCACGGTTAGCCAATTCGTCAGCTAACTCATTCTCTGGATGGCCCGAGTGACCTTTTACCCAGCGCCAATCTATAGTGTGCTGCTTTGTTAGCGCATCTAATTGTTGCCAAAGGTCTGCGTTTTTGACCGGCTTTTTGGCGGCGGTCTTCCAACCGTTTTTTCGCCACCCTGTGATCCACTCGGTAATACCTTTGCGAACATATTGAGAATCGGTGGTTAAAATAACGTGGCAATTGCGCTTTAGTTCGGCCAACGCTTTAATAGCAGCCATTAATTCCATACGGTTATTGGTAGTGTCTAACTCCCCACCCCATAACTGCTTTTCTTTCTCACCATAACGCAAAAGAGCTCCCCAGCCCCCCGGGCCTGGATTTCCTTTACAAGCGCCATCGGTGTAAATCTTAACGGGTTCCACGTGTTTGACCTCTTGTTGCCGGTTCGACTACCGGTAATTTAATAAAACGACGGGAACGTTTTCTATTTTGAATCACCCGCATACTACCTACATCTTTTCGAGCAAGCACAACATTAAAAGCGCCGGCTCCTGGCACAAATCGTTTTAAAACTGGCTCGATCCACTTAAAACGCTGGCGAATAGTATCCGTTTGGTAAGGCGGGTAAAAGTAATGACTTTCGGCTTTAACTTCCGTTAGTTCCAAAAGGCTAATCCAATCACTTAAACGGCCATGACCAATGAAATGCGCATGATGCCAGATTGGCTTTGTTTGTTTACGACTAAGTTTGCGGCGTAACCCCCACCAAGACCAAGGATTAAATCCGACTATGACTATGTAACCACCTGGGCGCAATATACGTGAAGCCTCACGCAATACCTGATGAGGCGTAGAAGAGAAATCCAGAGCATGGTGCAAAATCACAACATCAATACTGTTATGCTCTATCGGTAGCTCATTACTTTGCGCAACAATGCTAAATGGATGCATTCCCAGCTCTAAACGATGATAGACAATGACCTTATGCGGAACCGTACTTTTTTCGGCTACATCTATTAGCGGATTTAAGCTTATTTGAGCCATATGGCTTCCATATAGACCAGACAAAATGCGATTTAAGACATCTTGCTCTGCTTCCCAAAGCTCATTGCCCAGACCTTTGGATAGCCAAGAGCGAAGCGGGTCTGTTAACTCATCACTGCTGAGCTGTTGTTTAAACTTCATGAAAGCCCTGTATTGCGATTACCTGTAAAGATTTCCACATATTAACAGCCCACTCGCTTTAGGGTAATCTCTAGCTAATTAAAATTAAAGAGAGCCCAACATGTTGACTGTAAAACCCTTAGCTGCCTTTACGGATAACTATATTTGGCTACTAAAGCACGACGATGGGAAGCACTGTGTCGTTGTAGATCCAGGTGATGCAAACGTTGTTATCGATGAGCTAACTAAAGAATCACTGATACTTAACGGCATTTTAATTACGCATCATCATAACGACCATACTGGCGGTGTAGACGAGCTAAAATCACGTTATAAGGTACCGGTCTATGGGCCTGAAAACTCCCCTTACAAAGGCATAACCCAAACGCTAAGCGATGGGGACACGCTGATGATCTTAAACGAAAGCTTTGAAGTATTAGCGGTGCCCGGGCATACCTTGGACCATATCGCTTTTTATACCAACAGCACCCAAACGCCCAAACTATTTTGCGGTGATACCCTTTTTTTAGCAGGATGCGGCCGACTTTTCGAAGGCTCGCCTGCTCAAATGTTAACCGCAATGGATAAATTTCGTGAACTCCCCCTCCAAACAGAAGTATACTGCACACACGAATATTCGTTAGCAAACCTAGCTTTTGCTAACGCAGTTGAACCCAATAACGGAAAAATTACTCAGACACTGAACCAATGCAAAAAACTTCGTGAGCAAAATAAGCCCACGCTACCTTCTAGCATAGAGCAAGAGTTAGCCATAAACCCCTTTATGAGGACGCGCAAACCCAGCGTTGTAGCCTCAGCCAAGGCGTACAAGGAAGTTTCGAATATGGATGAAGTGGCTGTTTTTTCGGCGATCCGCGAATGGAAAAATAGCTACTAACATTGACCTTAACCTGCGCCCTGATAAAATCGCGCGTTTAAATTGATGGATTAACTCATTATGCGTAGTCGTACACTCGCTCCTCTGCTAGTAATAGCTGGATTAATGTCTGGCTGTCAGATGTTTGAGCCTATTGAACAACCGACTGACGCTGGTGTTCTTAATCATGATCTCGAAACACTTCAGACCTCAATAACGGCTAAAAGTGCCCAAGAGAATCCACCAGGTCAAAAGCTGGCCTCTATCCAGACCATAGATCAGCTCGCCTCAGGCACTCTAATTTCTCCCCCCGACAGAGCTACACCACCCGTTGATGCCGTCTACCACCCGCCCGAGAGTGATAATCTTTGGGACATAACACGCAGCCATTTAGCTCTTCATAACGAAGCTCAACATGATGCCGTACAAATCCAGATAGACTGGTATCGTAAATACCCTGGGCACATGCGCCGCATCACAGAAAATGCATCTCGCTATTACTATTACATACTCAACGAAGTGCTCGAGCGCGGCATGCCAGCCGAGATCGCTTTATTACCAGCCGTAGAAAGCCACTTTGATGCAGATGCCTACTCCAAAGGGCATGCCGCTGGTATTTGGCAGTTCATCCCAAGCACTGCCAAATACTTCGGTATCAAGCGAACACGCTGGTACGATGGCCGCCGTGATTTAATCGACTCTACACGGGTTGCACTAAACTACCTAGAAAAACTAAATAAGCGTTTTGATGGCGACTGGTTGTTAACAATGGCAGCGTATAACGCTGGCGGCGGCACCGTATCTAAAGCGATTCGTAAAAATAAAAACCAAGGGAAGCCAACCGACTATTGGTCATTGCCTTTGCCTAAAGAGACACGCCTTTATGTACCTCGAATCCTAGCGATAGCATCCTTCGTTAGCGACCCAGATGAACATAATATGGAGTTACCGGCCATTCAGAATGAGCCGTATTTTGATATTGTAAAAACAAAAGGGGCTGTGAATTTAAAACAAGCGGCCAAGTTATCTGGCACGCGACTAGCTGAACTGCAGCTATTGAACCCAGGCTTTTCAGAGTTAAATACAGACCCTGCTGGCCCCCACCGATTGCTAGTGCCCGTCAATAAAGCCAACCAAATGATCGCGGCCCTCAATGGTACCTCTACAGGACAAATCACAGAGTGGGCAAGCTACACTATCCAAAGCGGCGACTCGCTCAGTACTATTGCAGATAAATTTGGAAGCTCAGTAGCCGACATAAAATCAGCTAACGAACTTAATTCAAATTTACTGATTGCAGGAAAAAGCCTAATCATTCCTCAATTAATTAACGACACGCAAACCAGCTCCGCCACCCAGAAAATTGCTAGCGCTTCTTCAACAACTCCGCGCTTTAATGACAACAGCATTTCCCAGTACAAAATTAAGTCGGGTGACACGTTATGGTCTATTGCGCGTAAATACGGTGTAGAGCCGAGCACAATTGCGCAATGGAATAATATGGGCACACGCGATACTTTGGTCGCTGGGCGTTCATTACGTATCGGTAGCTTACCTTTCTCAATAGCACGAGATGAGGCAGAAGCGCTGCGCAAAATCGGTTACCAAGTACAAAACGGCGACTCTCTATCAGTTATCGCCTCACGTTATAACGTTTCCATCGATGATATTTTAGCTTGGAATAAAATTTCGGGTACATCCATCAAAGCGGGTCAAGAATTAACCCTCTTTGTTGATTAAACATATCTCTATTACTTTTTCTGTGGTTGTTCAGCTTAGCTACTAACCACAGAAAAAGCCTCCTAACCCTGCCCATTCTGTCGTTTTGACAGCCTCTCCAGCAAGCTCAGTAGAACTATTCCTTTTTTTCCTACTCCATATCGGTATGGTAAAACATTGAATCCACTGATATAACTATTCACCTCATCCCTGCAAGGATCGTTTGGAAAAGAATTTATGCCGTCGTATTCATTGAAAAAGTTAATTGTTGTAGCTGGGTTGGTTTGCTATTCCTCATTTACTCTTGCCGCTCCTTCCCATGGTATCGCCATGCATGGCGACTTAAAGTACTCAAGTGACTTTACCCATTTTGACTACACAAACCCTGACGCCCCTAAAGGGGGCTCAGTGAAGCAATGGGCATTGGGGACATTTGATAGTTTTAATAGCTTTATTATTAAGGGGACTCCCGCTGACGGCTTAGGGCTTATTTATGACACCCTTACCTCGCAATCTACCGATGAGCCTTTTTCTGAATACGGGCTCATCGCAAAAACTATCGATGTCGCTGACGATAACAGCAGCGTTACGTTCGTACTCAATAAAAACGCTAAATTTTCGGACGGCGAGCCGGTTACTGCAAACGATGTAGCCTTTACCTTTAAGACTCTTACCACCGAAGGTAGTCCGGTTTATCGTATATACTACGGTGATGTAAAAGACGTGGTTATCGTTGATGAGCATACGATCCGATTTGAATTTAAGAGCACTAAAAATGCTGAATTACCGCTCATTATTGGTCAGCTACCTGTACTGCCGGAACATTATTGGAAGGACAAAGACTTTAATGCGCCTACATTAGACAAACCTGTGGGTTCTGGCCCGTATATGCTAGATAGCTATGAAGCCGGCCGGTCTATTACTTACAAGCGTAACCCGAATTACTGGGGTGCAGACATCCCGGTCAATAAAGGCCGCTATAATTTCGACTTCATTACCTACGATTATTATCGCGATACCACGGTTTCTTTAGAAGCCTTCAAAGCCGGTGAATATGATTTTCGCCAAGAAACCTCCTCTAAAAACTGGGCAACTAGTTACGTTGGCCCCATGTTTGATAACGGGCAAATTATTAAAGCCGAAATACCTCACAGCCGCCCTACGGGGATGCAGGCATTTGTATTCAATACGCGCCGTGATATTTTTAGCAACCCCGATGTACGTAAAGCGTTAAGCTATGCATTCGACTTTGAATGGACAAATAAAAATCTTTTTTACAGCGCGTATGCACGTACTAACAGCTATTTTTCCAACTCAGAAATGGCAGCAGAACAGCCCATAACTCCGCAAGAGACTGCCCTTCTAGAGCCATTTAAAGATCAGTTACCTTCCGAAGTCTTTACCGATGTATTTAAAGCACCGGTATATGATGGCTCGGGCAACAACCGTCGAGAGTTACGCACCGCTCTGCGCTTGCTCAAGTCTGCAGGATGGGAGTTAAAGAACGGCAAGCTTCTCAACAAAGAAACCGGACAAGCATTTACGTTTGAAATATTGCTAGTGCAAAAAGAATTTGAACGTATTGTGGCGCCAATGCTTAAAAACCTCAAACAGATGGGTATCGAAGCCAACATCCGTATTGTTGACGTGTCTCAATACATCAACCGCCTTCGCGACTTCGATTTTGACATGGTCGTCAGTTCATTTGGACAATCGTCATCACCCGGCAACGAGCAACGAGAGTTCTGGGGGTCTTATAACGCGGACATGAAAGGCAGCCGAAACATCATTGGTATTAAAAACCCAGTGATTGATGCGTTAATTGAAAAAATCATAGAAGCTCCTAGCCGCCAAGAGCTAGTCTACCGCACCCGTGCACTAGATAGAGTACTGCAATGGAATTACTATGTGATCCCCCAATTCCACAGCACTAGTTACCGCATCGCTTATAAACCTTTCTTTGGCATGCCAAAAACTCGACCGTTATATGACATAGGCTTTGATACCTGGTGGGTTAAGGAACCAACGAAGTAATGACAGCCTATATTTTACGGCGCTTGATCCTCATTATTCCAACGTTGATAGGCATACTGACGATCAATTTCATCATCATACAGGCCGCCCCCGGAGGCCCGGTAGAACAAACGCTCGCCCATATGGAAGGGATGGCTAATTCCGCCATTCCCGGCAGCTCTGCTTCTGGCGATATGGCTTCTGGCGGTGAAAGTGGCTACCGCGCCGGACGAGGACTTGATGAGAGACTTGTCAAAGAGATCGAAGCACTATACGGCTTTGACAAACCCGCGTGGGAACGTTACTTCCATATGCTGGGCAATTACCTCACTTTTGATTTTGGTAAAAGCTTCTATAGTGACAAACCCGTCACCGATTTAATAATCGAGAAACTGCCTGTATCGCTTTCGTTAGGCTTATGGACCACGCTTATCACCTATTTGATTTCTGTTCCGCTTGGTATACGCAAAGCGGTCAAAGATGGTACGCCATTTGATGTCTGGAGCAGCAGTGTCATTATTATCGGCTACGCAATCCCCAATTTTCTTTTCGCTATTCTGCTTATCGTACTATTCGCTGGTGGCAGTTATTTAGACTGGTTTCCGCTGCGAGGCTTAACATCCCCCAACTTTGATGAGTTAACATTTGGGGGCAAAATAGCAGACTACTTTTGGCATATATCATTACCTGTTTTAGCTTCAGTTGTTGGCAGTTTTGCGACGCTAACCATGTTGACTAAAAACTCTTTTTTAGACGAAATTAACAAGCAATACGTCCTAACGGCACGAGCCAAAGGTTTATCAGAAGATAAAGTACTTTATGGGCATGTCTTTAGGAATGCCATGCTGCTTATTATTGCTGGGATGCCTGCCGCTTTGATTGGCATATTTTTTACCGGCTCTATGCTGATAGAAGTTATTTTTTCGCTTGATGGCCTAGGGTTGTTAGGCTACGAAGCCGTCATCAATCGTGACTACCCCGTCATTTTTGGCACCTTATATATTTTTACGCTGATAGGTCTAATCATGAAGTTAATAAGTGACCTGACTTATGTTGCCGTGGATCCACGTATTGATTTTGAAAGTCGGGAGTCATAACCATGAGCCCGATCAACCAACGTCGTTTAGCCAATTTCAAGGCCAATAAACGGGGCTACTGGTCACTGTGGATCTTTCTCGCGCTGTTTATATTTGCGTTGGGTGCAGAACTTGTGGCCAACGATAAACCGCTTCTACTGAAATACAAAGACGAGCTTTATGTCCCTGTCTTGTACGATTATTATGAAACTCAGTTCGGTGGAGACTTCGAATCTCCGGCCGATTACAAAGACCCCTACATTCAAGACCTAATCACACAAGAAGGCCAGGGATGGATAGTCTGGCCATTGATCCGCTATAACTATCGAACCATTAATTATGACCTTAGCGTCCCTGCTCCCTCACCTCCAACCAGCGAAAACTGGCTAGGTACAGATGATCAAGGCCGCGATGTGCTTGCTCGGGTGATATATGGGTTTCGGATATCAGTACTTTTCGCACTGGTTCTAACCATAGTCAGCTCTGCCATTGGCGTAATAGCGGGTGCTGTTCAGGGCTATTATGGTGGTAAGGTTGATCTATTCTTTCAGCGTTTTATCGAAATCTGGTCTGGCTTACCGGTACTTTTCCTCTTAATAATTTTAGCCAGTTTGGTCGAACCTAACTTTTGGTGGCTACTGGGCATTATGCTGCTTTTTTCGTGGATGAATTTAGTTGATATTGTGCGTGCAGAGTTTTTACGTGGCCGAAACTTAGAGTACGTGAGAGCCGCAAGAGCGTTAGGAGCGTCCAATTCGACCATTATGTTCAAGCATATTTTACCTAACGCCATGGTTGCTACATTAACTTTCATGCCATTTATTTTTAATAGCGGCATCGTGACATTAACCGCACTGGACTTCCTAGGCTTTGGACTACCTCCTGGCTCAGCGTCATTGGGTGAGCTAATCGCTCAAGGTAAAGATAACTTACAAGCTCCTTGGCTTGGCATAACCGCCTTTGTGGTTTTATCGATCATGCTCACTCTGCTTATATTTATCGGCGAAGCCGTCCGAGACGCGTTTGATCCAAGGAAGACCCTATCATGACTCAGATAACTGACAACCAACGACCTCTAGTGGAAGTCGAAGACCTGAGCGTTCGCTTTACTCAGGGCGAGAAAACCGTAGATGCAGTCCAGTCTGTTAGTTTTACGATAGAGCCCGGAAAAACAACCGCGTTAGTTGGAGAATCTGGTTCAGGAAAGTCTGTTACCGCTTTATCGATCATGAGACTTCTTGCCTACCCCAAAGCATCCCACCCTTCTGGACGTATTCGGTTTAACGGCATTGATATTTTAAGCGCTACGGAATCTACGTTGCGCCAACTTCGCGGTGGCAAAGTTAGCTATATCTTTCAGGAGCCGATGACCTCGCTGAATCCGTTACATCGAATAGAAAAGCAGATTGGCGAAAGCATCACTCTTCATAAACCTCTCAATGCCACACAGGTTAGAGAGCGTATTATTGAACTACTGTCACTGGTTGGCATTCGTGACCCAGAATCGCGACTAAAAAGCTATCCTCATGAGTTATCTGG
Organism: Neptunomonas phycophila; assembly: GCF_001922575.1. Taxonomy (NCBI): domain Bacteria; kingdom Pseudomonadati; phylum Pseudomonadota; class Gammaproteobacteria; order Oceanospirillales; family Oceanospirillaceae; genus Neptunomonas; species Neptunomonas phycophila. The sequence goes on from NZ_MRCI01000001.1 coordinate 1,930,697, forward strand.
CGGTCAACGCCAGCGCGTCATGATCGCGATGGCGCTAGCCAATGAACCCGAACTACTTATCGCAGACGAGCCAACCACAGCACTAGACGTCACCGTGCAAAAGCAAATTCTTGAGCTACTAAAAGAGCTACAAGAAAAGCTGGGTATGGCAATTTTGCTAATCACACACGATCTCAACATAGTGAAGCATTACGCTCACAACGTGTGCGTGATGTATCAGGGAAAAGTGGTTGAAACAGGCCCTGTTGACGGCGTGTTTTCTTCCCCCAAAAACACATACACCCAAACATTACTCAATGCTGATCCCAAAGGTGCTCCTGCGCCAGTCGATGAAGATGCTCCCACAGTATTAGAAACGACCAATCTACGGGTATGGTTTCCAATTAAAACCGGCTTTTTTGGGCGTACAAATAGTTACATTAAAGCAGTTAATGACGTATCACTGCACGTCCGCAAAGGTGAGACATTAGGTATTGTCGGCGAGTCAGGCTCGGGGAAAACAACCTTAGGGATGGCTCTACTTAGACTCATCAGCAGCAAAGGATCTATTAAGTTTCACCAACGCCCTATTGACTGCTTAAATCAAAAACAGATTAAGCCTATGCGTCGACACCTACAAGTCGTGTTCCAAGATCCGTACGGAAGCCTTAGCCCACGCATGACAGTAGGTGAGTGTATTGCAGAGGGGTTAGATATCCACGGCATCTGCTCGCCTCAAGAACGTGAATCAAAGATTGCTAACGCTTTATCGGAAGTGGGGCTAGATTATGATGTCCACTGCCGATATCCCCATGAGTTTTCTGGCGGTCAACGCCAACGTATAGCCATAGCTCGCGCGTTAATTCTCAAGCCTGAAATCATTATTCTGGATGAACCCACGTCAGCTTTAGACCGTACCGTGCAAGTTCAAATTGTGGACCTACTTCGCTCTTTACAAGCTAAATACGACCTCAGCTATATCTTTATTAGCCACGACCTTACTGTTGTACGTGCCATGAGCCATCAAGTTATGGTCATGCAGCAAGGCAAAGTTATTGAACAAGGAAGTGCCCATAACATCTTCACGCAACCACAACAGGCCTACACCCAACAACTGTTAGCCGCCGCACTCACTTAACCGCGGTTAAGCCTCCCTTAGGTTCGACAATCTTCACTTGTTTATTGAAATGACCAACATACACGCAATAAAAAACCGGCTATAAAGCCGGTTTTCATATGTTGTTTCATTAAGTATCTATCATTGCGTGCAAAGCATCGCCAAAGACATCAAGTTGTTTTCTTACGTTTGTTTTGACGATGCATATCAACTACAACCGCAGCCACGATAATTGCACCTTTAATGATATCTTGATAGTAAGCATCAATACGTAAGAACGTGAAACCAGATAACATAACCCCTAATATCAAGGCTCCAATCACTGTACCGGTAATGCGTCCACGTCCACCTGACAATGAGACCCCACCGATAACAGCGGCGGCAATCGCATCCAATTCATACATTAGCCCCATACCGGCCTGTGCGGTTTTGATACGAGCAATGGCAACCATCGCCGCTAAGCCTGCGAGTAAACCTGCTATCATATAAACTTTAATTAGATGCGCATCGATATTAATACCCGAAACACGAGCAGCCTGTGGGTTAGCGCCAATCGCATACGTAAACTTACCAAAGCGGGTGTAACGCATAACAACATGAAAAAAAGCGGCTACAAAAAGGAAAACAACAACAGGCATCCAGCGATCTAAACCATTACCTAACATTGCGAAACTATCGGTAAAGCCAGATACAGGGCTGCCATCTGTGTACCAACGCGCTACACCACGTGCCGATACCATCATACCCAAGGTTGCAATAAAGGGTGGAATCTTCGTTTTCGTGATCAACCAACCATTAATAAAGCCTGCAAGCGCACCGATCAGCAAACCTACCACAATAGGAACAATAAACGGCAAGTCCACCAAGGATGGATGAATGATCTTTGGCCAGTCACTACTTTGAGCGAAAGTAGCGGCAATCATCGCCGACATGGCTACCACAGAGCCCGATGATAGATCGATACCCCCAGTGATAATGACTTGTGTTACACCAACTGCGATGATCCCGATCACCGACACCTGTAGAATAATAATTTGTAAACGGCTCATGTTGGCCAAAAAGCTTTGCCCAACCAAAAACCAACCTAGCACTTCAAACAGAACAGAAATACCCACCAAAACCAAAAAGATACTAACCTCTGCGGGCAACTTCTTTTTTGTTGCTTTTGGTGCCTGCGGCTCGTTACCTGCCATCGAAGGGCTGCTTGTTGTTGTAGTCATGTTAACCTCGTTATATTTCTTATAAGGCGGATTATTGAGCAGCCAGGTTCATAATAGTTACCTGATCAGCCTGTTCCCTATCGACAATGCCTGTTATGCGTCCATCATGCATAACAAGCACCCGGTCACTCATCCCTAGCACTTCGGGCAGCTCAGATGAGATCATGATTACGGCTACCCCTTTATGGGCTAACTGTGTAATAAGTGTATGGATTTCAGCTTTAGCACCCACATCAATACCGCGGGTAGGCTCATCTAAAATCAGTATGCGAGGGTGAGTCAGCAACCAGCGCGCAATCAGTACTTTTTGCTGGTTACCACCAGAAAGGTTTTCAATAGTCTCTTCCATGTTCGGTGTTTTAACGCGCAATTTTTTGCACATTTCCTCACTTTTAACAGCCAACTCCGCTTCGGAAACAAAACCACCGTTAACGAAATTTTCATGGAGCACGGCTGATTGGACATTCTCTTGTATATCCAAAGGAAGAAAACACCCCGTTTCTTTGCGGTCCTCAGTAAGAAAAGCCATTCCTTGCAAAATGGCATCGTGAGGATTAGCAATTTTCACCTCCTCACCCAAAATGGAAATGCTTCCCCTATCCGCTGGCGTAACACCAAAAAGCGCCTCTGCCACGTTTGAGCGCCCCGAGCCAACAAGGCCTGCAAAGCCTAGGATTTCTCCCGCGCGGACATCAAACGAAATATCAGAAAACACACCGTCTAGTGTTAAGTCTTTTACGGATAAAACAACATCTCCTATTTCGACTTCTTCTTTAGGAAACATCTGAGTCACATCTCGACCTACCATCATTCTGATAATATCGTCACGTGTTACATCAGTTGATAAATGAGTCGCTATATATTGCCCATCACGAAAAACTGAAAACTCATCAGCAATCTCGAACAGCTCATTCATTTTGTGTGTGATATAAACGATCCCTATTCCACGCTCACGAAGACCCCGAATAATCTCAAAAAGATGGGCGACCTCAGTTTCAGTAATTGCAGATGTCGGCTCGTCCATAATGAGTACATCCGAATTAAAAGACACTGCTTTTGCAATTTCGACCATTTGGCGGTTTGCAACTGTCAGCTCACCAATTTCAACTTCAGGATCAATCTGGATATTCAACCGCTCAAACAACTCAAGTGTCATGCGGTTCATTTCATCGTGGTCCACTAAACCAAACGAATTTTTTGGCTCACGACGTATCCATATATTTTCTGCTACTGTCATTTGATTCATAAGAAGAAGTTCTTGATGAATCATGGCTATCCCTGCTTCTTGCGCCATTAACGGGGTTTCTAATTTAAGTGGCTTACCATGCAAGCGCACTTCACCTTGATCTGGCTGATAAATGCCGGCAATAATTTTCATCAAGGTAGACTTACCGGCACCATTTTCACCCATCAGAGCATGCACTGTGCCTGGACGAACTTTCAGCTGAACATCATCTAAAGCTACAACACCCGGAAACTCTTTTCGGACATTAACCACTTCTAGAACATATTCAGACTGTGATGATGCAGGAATTGCGCTGCTTTCAGACACCAATCCCACTACTGATGCGCTAGTCATAACGCAATCCCTCCATTTTATTATTGTTATTTACTTGTTGAGGTACTCTTCAAGATTAGCTGGTGTGACTAGCTCAAATGGAACCCAAACTTTCTGATCAACATCTTCACCTTGAGCAAGCTTAACAGCCGCCTCTAAAGCACCAGAACCTTGACCGACAGCACTTTGATAAACCGTTACATCTAAGTCACCGGCTTTCATAGCAGCTAGAGCGTCAGGTGTTGCATCAATACCCGCAACAACAACGCTATCCATAGAGCGACCGGATGCTTTAAGTGCCTGAATCGCACCAATTGCCATTTCGTCGTTATTGGAAATTACTGCATCAAACTCAAGGCCCGCTGATAACCAGTTGGTCATCAAATCATTACCTTCTACACGAGACCACTCAGCTGTTTGCTCTGCAACAATTTCCATGCCGGAACATTCTTCAGTTTCAATCACATCATGGATATCTTTTGTACGTTGCAAAGCTGCTTGGTTAGATAGCTCGCCCATCATCACGACAACCTTGCCCTTACCGCCTAGCAAGCGACAGACCTCTTGGGTTTGGAAAGTGCCTGAGTCAACTTCGTTTGACGCAACAAATGCTTGGTTATCCGGCAGCATATCGATATTGATAGGTTGGCGGTTTACATAAATTAAAGGAATACCAGCGGCCTCTGCGTCACTACTCATAGAAACCGTAGCGTCTGTATCAACGGGGTTCACAATGATGGCGTCAACGCCAGAAGCGATAAAATTTTGAATCTGGTTAAGCTGAGTGCCGACTTCGTTTTTGCCATCTTCGATCTGAACATCAACGTTCTGCTTTTCAGCTGCATCTTCAATGCCGTTACGAAGAGCGGTTAAAAAATTATCATCAAACAATGCCATTGAAACACCGACTTTTAAATCAGCCGCTGACACAGAAGTAGAGATAATTGCCGTAGCTAATGCAGTAAGAGCTAGTTTTTTCATCTTATTTTTATCCTCTTTTAGATGCCCGGTTGCACCTATCTTTTTATTATTAGAACCGGAGAAGCATGTCCCGCTTACAAGAGATCCTTAGAAGCAAGTGACTGCAACAGTGGCTCTTTATATATTCAAAACCCAATACATTCATTCCAATAAATTCATGAGTTAGAACATATATTCCAATTTGAACCGATTAGGGGCTTTTGTCAACCCTAAATTGTTAAATAGAAGGTCAGCAAAGAGTCAGGCTGCCTGTTTAGCAGATACTTCCTCGCCCTTAATTGGGTAAAGCCCCTTAATTTTAGATCACTGCCACTAAAACCGATAAATTAAGTACATTTTTTAAGCGGATCCTTGGCAAAAAAATACCACCAACAAGAAAAAGTAGAATATTCCATTTTTTATTTGTTCTATTGCGATAAAAACATCAAATAATTCTAAATTCACAGAGAATGATATTTTTTGATGTTATCTCATCAAAAAAAGAAAGGTTTCGTTGACTGGTTTCATTTTAGAAAACTACTATCAGCCCACACAATAACTCTAACAAAGCAGATTAACGCCTTACTTTTTATAAGCGACAAGGCGTAATCACCACCGCAGGAAAAAACGATGTCTATAGTGTCTCCACGCTACGGCTTAAACCATATGGTTTGCCCGTCATTAACTATTCAACAACTTATTGAAACCGCACATCAATTAGGAGTAGAAACCGTCGAGTTTCGTAACGATATCGGCACCAATAGCCTAACTAACTTCGCCACTGCTAAAGCAGCTGGAGAGCAAGCAAAATCACTCGGAATTACCGTTCTCAGCATTAACGCTCTGTACCCTTTTAACATCTGGAATTCTGATCGGGCTGCCCAAGCAGTAGAAATGGCCAAGGTTGCACAAGCCTGTGACGCTGTTGGCCTGGTCATGTGTCCCTTAAATGACGGATCTTACACACAAGCAACGCCGCAACGTTTTGACATGTTGAAAGAGGCGCTACTAGCCATCACGCCAATTTTAGAAGACCACAACCTGATAGGTTTTATTGAACCGCTTGGCTTCCCCATTTCATCTTTGCGCACAAAACGCGAGGCCGTTGAGGCCATAGAAGCTATAGGCCAAAGCAGTCGCTTTAAGCTAGTGCATGACACTTTCCATCATCGAGGAGCTGGCGAGGATGACTATTTCCCTGACCATACAGGGCTGGTTCATATCTCGGGGCTTGAAGATCAAGACGTTTCTTTTGATGACATGCTAGACAGCCATAGATTACTAGTAGGCCCTAAAGACCGTCTTGGAAATGTTGAGCAGTTACAACAACTCCATAAAACTGGCTTTAACGGTCCAGTCTCTTTCGAGCCTTTTTCTGAACAGGTTTGGGGGCTGAATGACCCTGCCACCGCTGTCCTCGATAGCATTCGCTACCTAAACGGCGCTCTCAACAGATAACGCTTTAGTCAGACCAACAATAAGAAGGAGAGGTAACTATGCAAATCGCACTTGACCCTTATATGCATCGTCACTTATCACTCAGTGAGTTATGCAAAGCCACAAAAGAGATGGGATACGATCATATAGAACTATCGCCCCGAGCTGATTTTCTACAATGGTGGACCCGTCCACGCGTTTACCCTGAGCGCTTAAACGCTTTTAAAAAAGCATTGAAAGATCATGAATTAACGGTTTCAACATTGCAGCCTATGTATCGCTGGTCAAGCCCATTTGAAGACGAGCGTAAAATGGCAATAGACAATTGGAAACGAACGATCGAAATAGCGGTAGAGCTAGACTCCCCTTTGCTAATTTCCGAGTTTGGCCGCGGCGGCTCTCCTGAGCGATCACTAAACGATACTCTTGGCATTCATAGCGCTGAAGCGTGTGAACATGCCTTTTGGCGCTCAATGGATGAGCTAGTACCTATCCTGGAGCGCGAAGGTCTGGTTTTAAGCATAGAGCCTCACCCTGAAGACTGGGTTGAGACAATGGAACCAGCCATAGATATTATCCGCACAATCAACTCCACCTCGGTTAAAGCCTCGTATATTGCGCCGCATACTTTTTACTATGGTGATGACTTAGCAGAGACCATTCGTATGACCCAAGGTGAGCTAGTTCATGCTCGCGTTGCGGATACATTCAACCACAAAGCTTCGTCCCAACTTAGATATATTGTTAACCCACCAGGATCGACAGCGCGCGTCCATCAACACTTAGATATGGGTGAAGGCGAAATTAATTGGGATACCTTTTTTAAAACTCTCAGCGAAATTGGCTTTGATGGCGTGTTATCCAGCTGTGTTTTTGCCTGGGAAGAACGCGCAGAAGACTCATCACGCTTCATGCGAGACGAAATACAAACCTACGTAGATAAATACTGGAAATAAGAGCACACAACCAATTACCTGCCTCGACACACCTCCACGGCGACGAGGCTTTTTCCTCATAAAAATAAAGAGAACCACTTATGACAATTAATATTGGTGTTATCGGCACAGGTGCCATTGGTGCTGACCATGCCCGGCGCATTTCCAAAACGCTGATCGGCGGCAAAATAGTAGCGGTTAATGATGTAAATATTAGCCAAGCTCAAAGTCTTGTTGATGAACTGGGCTTGAGCGCTACCATTCACAATAGCGGCCATGATTTAATCCATGATGACGGCGTCGATGCAGTATTAGTTACCTCATGGGGCCCCACACACGAAGATTTTGTTGTGGCCGCTATAAACGCCGGTAAATATGTGTTTTGTGAGAAACCGCTTGCCACCAGCGCACAGGGTTGTCGAAATATAATTGAGGCCGAAATGCAGGCTCAAAAACGCCTTGTGCAAGTTGGGTTTATGCGCCCTTATGATTCGGGTTACTTACAGCTAAAAAATGCGATCGACTCAGGCCTAATTGGCGAACCATTAATAGTTCATTGCGCACATCGCAACCCAAGCGTACCGGACACTTACCACACCCCAATGGCTATTCATGACACGCTGATCCATGAATTAGATGTACTTCGCTGGTTATTAAATGACGAGTTTGTCTCAGCCCAAGTTGTATTCCCTCGCAAGACCAAATACGCGCACAGCGCACTGGCTGACCCGCAGATCGTCTTATTAGAAACTAAAAAAGGCGTCCGAATCGATGTCGAAGTATTTGTAAACTGCCAATATGGATACGACATTCAATGCTCTGTAGTGGGCGAAGAAGGCATCGCAAACTTGCCTGAGCCACAAAGCCTGTTACTGCGCAAAGAGGCCAAACTCTCTAATGATATTTTAATGGACTGGAAGGATCGCTTCATAGCGGCCTATGATGTAGAGCTACAAGCGTTCATTAACGGCATCGCTAATGACAAACTGACCGGGCCATCCGCTTGGGATGGAATGGCAGCCTCTGTCGCCAGCGATGCGTGCGTCAAAGCACAGCAAAGCCAACAAATAGAACCGATAACCATGCCTGAACAACCGGCGTTCTACCGTTGAACCAATAAATAGAACAAAGACGCCCTTGCCTATAACAGGTTTGAAAGCGAGGGCGTGTTAAATACAGGCCAAGAGCTCGACACTCTATTGGCTGGTAAACTCCCCCAAATTACTGGGTACGACCAACTTAAATGGAATCCACGTAACAATAGAACCTCCGGGGTCTATCTTTGTAAGCAACAAATCCATTACCACTTGAATCGCTGTTGCGGCTTGGGCGTTGGCATCCTGATAGACCGATATATCCAGTTCATTTTTTTGCATCGAGGCTAATGCAGCGGGTGTAGCATCTATCCCAGCTACCACGATACTTTCCATGGGCACTTGTGCCTCTTTTAGCGCCTGAATAGCCCCTAAAGCCATTTCATCATTATTAGCGACCACTCCGTCTAGTTCTATACCAGACTCCAGCCAGCCTTTCATTACTTGATAACCCCCTTCCCTTGTCCAATCAGACTCTTGCTCTGCTCTTAGGATTAACTGATTACAGGGACGGATAGAAATAACATCATGGATATCCTTAGTGCGCATTAGCGCCGAAGCCGAGGAAATATCACCCGTTATGATCCCAATAGCCCCTTGCCCACCTAAGACTTTACATACCTGATTAGCTTGCAGCTCACCTGATTCTTGCTCATCAGGTAAAACGACCCGTTGCAGACTCGGCAACGAGTCCACATTAATTGGCATTCGGTTTAAGAAAACCAAAGGGGTAACCGCTTTTGATGCATCATCACTTATTTGAACAGTGGCATCCGTGTTTACAGGAATAACGATTAAGCCATCTACCCCGTCAGCGATAAATGCCTCTACATGCGAGAACTGCATATCCACTTGGTTTTCTGCATTCATAAAAACCAGTTCAATATCAGAATTTTGTGCATGATTTTGCATAGCATTGCGTAAAATCGTAAGCCATCTATCTTCAAACGACGGTATGGATACACCCAATTTTATTTGAGCAGCGATTGAGGGAACTGAAAAAAATAGCGCAAAGCACGCGACTGCGAAAAACCTTTTGAGGAGCATAAGAGCCATCCTTGGTTAAAAACTACAACTAAACAGCACTACGACTACCAGACAAAAATCCGACACCATCCGTAGCGCACTTTCTAAACCCAGCCAAAATGAACAAAAGCTGAATTTTTATTCAAGTATAGATAAAGAACTTTTGATTTTCTCTAGCACCGACATAAAAAATTTATCAGCGCTTGTTAATGAAACAAAAATTCTATTTTTGAAAAATTAAAGAAAATATTTTCTATCGTATTGCTGTTTTAGAATTTTTATTCTATTATTTTGTGAAATGAAATGTCGGCACTGTTGCAGGGTTGTTTTTGCCCAGGCCGAGGGGACTCGAAGTACAGCACATGCTCGCATGTGTTACAGGAGAAAAATAATTATGAGTACTGAAAAGACTCTGGACCTGATCTGCCTCGGTCGTGCGGCAGTGGATATTTACGGCGAACAAATTGGGAGCCGACTTGAAGATGTAAATAGTTTTGCAAAATACTTAGGTGGCTCATCAGGGAACATCGCTTTTGGCACTGCCCGCCTAGGTCTAAAAAGCGCCATGCTCACTCGTGTAGGTGATGAGCACATGGGGCGCTTTGTTCGCGAAGAGTTAGCCCGTGCTGGCGTTGATACCAGCCATGTTATTACTGATAAAGAGCGCTTAACTGGCCTTGTACTTCTAGGGATTAAAGACCAGGAAACGTTCCCACTCATTTTTTATCGCAAAGACTGTGCCGACATGGCCGTCGACTCGAGCGATTTCTCGCCTGAGTTTATAGCTTCTTCAAAAGCACTATTAATAACAGGCACCCATCTATCTACGGAACAGACACTAACCACCAGTAAAACTGCACTAGAATACGCCAAAGCACACGGTACAAAGTGTGTTCTGGATATCGATTACCGGCCGGTACTTTGGGGCTTAACAAGCCTAGGTGATGGTGAAACACGCTTTGTCTCCAACGAAAGCATCAGCAAACACCTTCAAAGTATCCTGCCGGATTTTGATTTGATTGTCGGAACTGAAGAAGAAATTCATATAGCAGGTGGCAGTACCGATACGATTACAGCACTTAAAACTATCCGCTCGCTAACCCCTGCAACCATAGTGTTAAAGTTAGGCGCATTGGGCTGCACCGTCTTGGATGACGATATTCCAAGCAGTGAAAGTGACTTTGATGTCTTCACCGGTGTACGAGTGGACGTGCTCAATGTACTTGGGGCCGGAGATGCATTTTTAAGCGGCTTTCTTCGTGGCTGGCTACGCAACGAAACGCATCAGCAATCTTGTACCTACGCCAATGCATGCGGCGCCTTAGTCGTTTCCCGACACGGCTGTGCGCCAGCCATTCCTAGCGCAGAAGAGTTAGATGCCTATATCGCTAGAGCTGAGTCTATTCCGCGCCCCGATTTAGACAACGAACTCAATTATTTGCACCGCGTGACTACCCAGCGAAAGGCCATAGAATGGAAAGACCTATGCATATTAGCGTTTGATCACCGCAAGCAGTTATTCGACATGGCGCGCGAAGTCGGTGCCGATCCTGCCCGTATTAGTGATTTAAAACGTTTATTGGTCAAAGCTACGGAAATCGGTTCTCAGCGCATTGGCTCAAGCCAAGTGGGTGTCCTTTGTGATGACACATACGGACAAGCCGCATTGAATGATGTTACGGGTCGCGATTGGTGGATTGGACGCCCTGTCGAGTTTCCAAGCTCCCGCCCTATTGAATTAGAAGGTGGACGCAGCATCGGATCACGGCTAAAAAACTGGCCTCGTGAGCATATTGTTAAATGTTTGGTGTTTTATCACCCCGCTGACCAAATCGATATGCGCGCACAGCAAGAACGCCAAGTTATTGAGCTATACAATGCCTGTTGCGCATCCGGCCACGAGTTATTACTGGAGTTAATTCCGCCAAAAGATAGCGAAATTAATGATGATATATACATCAACGCCATGCAGCGTTTTTACAACCTCAACGTCCGTCCTGACTGGTGGAAATTACCACCTCAATCAAAAGCCAACTGGCAGCGAATCAGCGATTTAATTGCAAACAGGGCTCCTCATTGTCGTGGTGTTGTAATGTTAGGGCTCGATGCTCCCGCTGAAGAGCTTAAGAAAGGATTTATGGATAGCGCAGGGTTTGATATCTGCAAAGGCTTTGCTATAGGACGCACTATCTTCAGCGAGCCTAGCCGAAAGTGGTTAGGTGGCGAATATAACGACGAGCAATTCATCAACGCTATTGTCGAAAACTACCTTGAGTTAGTGGCCACTTGGAAACTACGAAACAGCCAATCTAGCTAGTCTATGCAGCTAAAGCCAAATCATTTACAGCGCGGTTAACAAGGCAAGGATATGAAAACAATAAAACTCACCATGGCACAAGCGGTAATCCGCTATCTAATGGCTCAAAAAGTAGAAATCGAAGGCGAAATTAAACCCATGTTTGCGGGATGCTGGGCAATCTTCGGCCACGGAAATGTCGCCGGTTTAGGCGAAGCGCTGTATCACGTAAAAGAGGAACTCCCTACCTACCGTGCGCACAACGAACAGGCAATGGCACACTCAGCCATTGCTTATGCTAAAACCATGAATCGCCAACAAATGATGATGTGCACAGCATCCGCAGGCCCTGGCTCCGTGAATATGGTAACAGCAGCCGCCGTTGCGCATGTGAACCGTATACCTGTCTTGTTTTTACCGGGCGATACATTTGCAACACGCATGCCTGATCCTGTTTTGCAGCAAGTGGAAAACTTCCATGACCAAACACTCACATCAAACGATTGTTTCCGACCTGTTAGCCGCTTCTTTGACCGCATAACAAGACCGGAGCAATTGTTAACGTCATTGCCACAAGCTATTCGTGTACTCACAGACCCCATCGAATGTGGCCCAGCGACACTGGGTATGCCCCAAGACGTTCAGACAATGGCGTTTGACTACCCTGCCTCATTTTTTGACGAAAAAGTGCACCATCTGCGCCGTCAAGCACCTGACAACAGAGAGCTAGAAAACGCCATTACTATGATCAAGCAGGCGAAAAAGCCAGTGGTCATTGCTGGGGGCGGCTTGCATTACTCCGGTGCACTGAAAGAGTTTGATCAATTTGTGAGCACTTATCATTTACCGGTGGGTGAGACCCAAGCGGGCAAAGGCGCTTTGCCATGGGATCATTCGCAAAACATGGGCAGTATCGGTGTGACAGGTGCCGCTTCTACCAATGCGTTATGCAGTGAGTCCGATCTGATTATCGCCGTGGGGACTCGCTTAGGGGATTTCACATCCGGCTCTAGAGCATTATTGAACCCCGATGCCAAAATTATTTGTTTAAACGTCGCTTCATTCGATGCCATCAAGCACAAAGCTCAACCTTTAGTAGGTGATGCAAAACTGACATTGGCACAACTCACTGACGCACTCGACGATTGGGCCCCTGATGGCCAGTGGATTGAGAAAGCGGAACAGTTGCGTGCGCAATGGCAGAAATCAGTCGATATCGCGACTACAGACCGTGGAACAAACCTCCCTACGGATGCTGAATGCGTAGGAGCCGTTAACCGTGCTGCTGGCGAAAACGATATTGTCGTTTGTGCAGCTGGCGGCCTACCTGGCGAACTACAAAAGCTCTGGCGCACACGATATGACAAAGGCTACCACATGGAATATGGCTATTCATGCATGGGATATGAATTAGCCGGCGGCTTAGGTGTAAAAATGGCTAAGCCTCAATCCGAAGTATTCGTGATGGTCGGAGACGGCTCCTATTTAATGCTCAATTCCGAAATTGCCACCTCCGTCATGCTTGGGCAAAAGATCATTATGGTTGTACTTGATAACCGCGGCTATGGATGTATTCATCGTCTACAGCAATCGTGCGGCGGTCCGGGCTTTAACAACTTGCTTGATGATTGCTTAACCACAGAAAACGGCGCCCCTAAAACTGACTTTGCAGCCCATGCAGCAGCACTGGGAGCGCGCTCCGAAAAGGTCAACAATATTAGCGAACTTGAAGCCGCCTTAGAGCGTGCGAAAGCATCGGATATCAGCTATTTAATCACGCTAGATACTGATGTGACGCCGCAGTGGGAAGACGGTGGTACTTGGTGGGATGTTGCTGTTGCTGAAGTATCCCAAAGAGATCATGTCAACGAAGCCCGCAAACGCTACGAAAGCTTTAAAGCACGCCAGCTCCAAAATTTGTGATGTAAACCGAACAATCTAACTATAAGCCTTAATTTTGTAAGCCATAAAAGTGCTGCAGGAGAATAATAATGAGTGTACGCATCGGTATAAACCCTCTTTCTTGGACCAATGATGACCTGCCAACACTGGGTGCAGAAACGCCATTAGAAGTTTGTCTAAGTGAAGGTAAACAAGCTGGTTTTTCAGGCTTTGAACTAGGTAATAAATTTCCACGCCAACCCGAAGTGCTTGGTCCCATTCTAGACAGCCACCAACTAGATCTTGTTTCTGGTTGGTTTAGCGGTGAGTTACTAACCCGTAGCGTCGAAGAAGAGATCGAAGCTATCGAAGATCATTTGCATCTATTAAAAACCTTAGGTGCAAAAGTAATGGTCTACTGCGAGGTAACAGGCTGTATTCATGGTCAACAGGGCACTCCCCTCTCTCATCGCCCACGTATTAGTGAAGCAGAGATAGCAGCATTAGGCGAAAAACTCACTAAGGTTGCCGAATATACCTTGTCTCAAGGTGTCCAGATTGCCTACCACCATCACATGGGGACGGTTATTGAATCCGAAGCCGAGGTGGATCTTTTAATGAAGTACACCAGCCCCGCCGTTGGACTGCTGCTGGACACAGGACACTTAACATTTGCCGGTGGTGATCCGATCGCCGTTCAAAAAAGACATGCCGATCGCATCGTCCATGTTCATTGTAAAGACCTACGTGAAGCCGTTCTCAAAGATGCCAAAAACCGTGACTTGAGTTTCCTTGATGCGATGTTAAACGGTGTGTTTACTGTCCCTGGAGATGGTTTTATTGATTATCTAAGCATCTTTAATGGACTTAAAGCCTCGAACTATCAAGGCTGGTTAGTTGTTGAGGCCGAACAAGACCCTGCCGTCGCACACCCGCTCACCTACGCGACATTAGGTGCTAACAATCTTAAAAAATTCTGCGCGGAATCCGGATTAAACCTCGTCGATTAATGCAGATAACGATACTTATCATGAAAGTAGTGCTGAGCGAAAAGCCAGCGCTACCCAAATAAGAAGGAACACATCCATGAATACACTAGGCAATTACATCAATGGCCAACACACAGAGAGTAATAGCGGCCGAGTAGCGCCGGTGTTCAACCCCGCAACGGGAGAACAAACCCGACAAGTCGTGTTGTCCAGCGCTGATGAAACGCGAGCAGCTATCGCCTCTGCACAAGAAGCCTTTGCTAAATGGCGTGCTGTTACACCGCTTAATCGTGCACGTGTTATGTTCAAATTTAAGGCCTTACTAGAGCAGCACGCCGATGAATTAGCAGAAATGATTACGGCTGAGCATGGTAAGGTTTTCTCCGATGCTAAAGGTGAAGTAACACGCGGCTTAGAAGTGGTCGAGTTTGCCTGCGGTATTCCGCACCTTCAAAAAGGAGAGCATAGCCTTAATGTGGGCCGTGGTGTGGACAGCATGTCACTTATGCAGCCTCTTGGCGTTTGTGCAGGCATCGCACCGTTTAACTTCCCTGCCATGGTGCCTATGTGGATGTTCCCAGTTGCTATTGCTTGCGGTAACACCTTCGTGATGAAGCCATCAGAAAAAGACCCTTCAGTGCCATTGCGCTTGGCTGAACTGCTAACAGAAGCGGGCCTACCTGAAGGCGTATTCAACGTAGTGAACGGCGATAAAGAATCGGTAGATGTGCTTTTATCCGATGATCGTGTACAAGCCGTAAGCTTTGTAGGCTCAACGCCTATTGCCGAATACATTTACTCGACAGCATCAGCCAACGGCAAGCGCGTACAAGCACTCGGTGGCGCTAAAAACCATATGATTGTTATGCCCGATGCCGATCCAGAACAAGTGGTTGGCTCACTTATGGGAGCCGCATACGGTTCGGCTGGTGAGCGCTGCATGGCTATCTCTGTTGCCGTGTGCGTTGGCGATGAAGTGGCAGACAACCTAGTAAAACGTATCGGTGAAGAAATAGACACTATGCGTGTGGGCCCGGGTGTAGGCTTACCTGAAGAAGCACATATGGGCCCTGTTATCTCAAAAGTCCATGCTGACAAAGTAAAAGAATACATCACCTCTGGTGTCGAAGAAGGCGCTACCCTATTACGCGACGGCCGCGAGTTTGTATGCAAAGGGAACGAAAATGGCTACTTTGTAGGCCCTACCCTGTTTGATAACGTAAAACGCGGTATGCGCATTTACGAAGAAGAAATCTTTGGCCCCGTTCTATGTGTAGTCCGCGCCGAAAGCTATGCAGAAGCCGTGCAAATGATCAATGAGCACGAATACGGCAACGGTACCGCTATCTTTACGCGTGATGGCGATACAGCCCGTCAGTTCTGCGAGGAAATCCAAGTTGGTATGGTCGGTGTAAACGTGCCAATTCCAGTCCCGATGGCCTTCCACAGCTTTGGTGGTTGGAAACGCTCGTTGTTTGGTCCATTACATATGCATGGCCCAGATGGCGTTCGCTTTTACACGCGCATGAAAACTGTAACCGCTCGCTGGCCAACCGGCTTACGTGCTGGAGCTGAGTTTTCAATGCCAACCATGAAATAAGTTGTCCCTTGCTCTCCATGCCTGAAGAGTAATGCTCTGTTGCCACATCATTGATAGTGGTTTTATAGCCCATCGTTTAGATGGGCTTTTTTTATTCACAACAACGCTAGGCTGACGCTTTTACGGCTGCACGAACGCGCTTCAGCGGCCTATCAACAACGTAAGTAATGAATACCGATAACACAACACACAATAGACAAGCCCCCACAAAAGTAATGATCCCTTGATACGAATCTCCTCTAAGCGGCTCGCCCCAAATCATCATCGACACAGCCAGCCCTGCCAGCCAATGAAAGAGATAGGTAGGGTAACTTAAATCCCCCAACCAGCCATCAACTCGCCGGTTAACTAATGGGAATCGACCTCTAATTAACATAACTACCAGCAAAGCGTTAACCATATAATTAAGGTAGAAGCTAACATGGTGAGCCAGCTCCATTAGCACACTCTCATCTCTTTCATATCGGATACTAGCGGCTAAAAAGGCATTGATAATAAAAGCCAAAAGCAAAGCCAGTACTACATAATTAGACGCTAGGAACATGCTCTTAGTCTCTAATTGTTGGCGATAGTGATAAATCAACGCACCTACCGCAAACGGTAAGCTGCCAGCCAATATTGATGAATAACGAGCACTATCACCCCACTGTTGAATATGAGTAAGCGCCATATACAACGCACTTGTATAAAACCATACCCAAGTAATTTGTCTATTTTTAGAGATACCCAACATTATGAGTACATAGAAAATTAACTCTATTGTTAGCGCCCACGTTGGAGGGGAAAAACGGGGCTCGACCTGCCCAGGAAATACGCTGAAATACAACAAGGAAATGTTTTGAAACCACTCTTGTGCTGACGATGGCAGATAAATAAAGCGGCGATAACTTCGAGTAATATCTTCACCCAATATAAGAATAATCACCAACGACAGCGACAAAATAGCCCAATAAGCAGGGTATAAACGTAAAAAACGATTAACACCAAAACGCTTGTAGCCCATCCATGAATAACCATATGTGTGCTGCATCACATAGGTCATTAGATAGCCACTTAAAATAAAAAAGCCATGTACCGCATATTGCCCAATAACGGGCACCAACAACAGATGTTGTATAACGACGGCCATCGCCAAAAAAGCACGGTAAGCCCCAAACATGTCACATTCCTTGTAATAGTTCCTCAAAAGAGCCTATCACAACCTGTGAAGCTTACTAATAACTATAAGAGAGAATTGAGTGTTTACCCGTATTAATGAAGATTAACGATCAGAAAATCTCCACTAGGCATACAAAATTGGTTTTCTTCAGATCAATTAGGTTAGTGATCGTTTCCTGCGTATACCCACATAGGCTCCGTTTTACCCGCCCGCTCAAACCCTAATGATTCATAAAACCGAACAGCGTCACCATCAGCCGTTAGCATTTGCTGATGAAAATTAGCATAAACGTCTTGTAAGGCTGCCATCATAAGCCTACCGACACCTTTGCCTTGCTCACTGGGATGAACCAGAAAATGTGGGTAATACACCACTAAATGCCCATCTGATATCGCATTACCCAACCCGACCAAACGCCCTGATATTCTGGCTGTTACTAATGAGTGAGAATTGCGTAAGGCGGCCATTAACGACTCAGGCTTATCAGCCGCCGACCAAGCATTCGCTTGATACAAAGCAATAACTTCATCCGTTGCAATAACGTCCGTTAACGAAATATCAACCTGCATACGATCCCCTTGAATCACGACTTTACTCGTACACGATTATTCCTGTCTCGAATAGCTAGAATTTGATCATTATTAGCCAAATCATGTTCCGTTTTACTCATGCGATCATACAAGACCACATTGACCGTTGCGGCCAAATTCAGACATCCATTAGCAGGGATGTAAACGACATCATCAGCACGATCAATAATGTCCTGGCTAATCGTTCCATCCTCAGGGCCAAAAATATAAAGCGCCTCAGCCGGATGCTCAAACCGAGTTAATGGCACAGCACCATCCACCAAATCAACACAAACCACCTTAGTGGTCGGGGGGACAGCTTCGATAAGATTCGCTACTCGCTGCAAGGGTATCGCTTGAGCTCTGTTTTGAGTATCGGTATGGAAACGCTCGGCTCTATCGTATCGCTCGCCCGTGTAAAAAACAGCCTCCGCTTGGAAGCAACCAGACGCCCGCAACACAGCCCCAACATTGGTTGGGCTTTTGGGGTTAACAAGGCCAATACTAACGCGAGGTTCGGGCATATATAGAGCTTCCATCAAAAGTTACTT
Source organism: Neptunomonas phycophila (assembly GCF_001922575.1). Taxonomy (NCBI): domain Bacteria; kingdom Pseudomonadati; phylum Pseudomonadota; class Gammaproteobacteria; order Oceanospirillales; family Oceanospirillaceae; genus Neptunomonas; species Neptunomonas phycophila. Next base: position 1,949,068 of record NZ_MRCI01000001.1, read on the forward strand.
TTTCCAATGGCAGCACGGCCATAAAAAGGCTGTCGATAGTAACCAAGGTATAGCGGCGAGTAAACTGCACACTGCCTATATCGCTATCGCTGATAATTAAGAACTTGCCCTTTAAATGGCTTTACCGTGTAGTCGCACTCGATAGGACGAGCCTGAGTATGCACCCAGCCTAAGTGCGTCATTCGCTTACTAAACTTAGCGTGATTCCCCCTACCGGGATCAATAAGAATGATTTCGCATTGCTCACTAGCATGCTGATTTAGAAATGCAGCTAACAACTCAATATGCTCAGCTTCATACAGCAGATCGCTACCAATGATAATATCAAACTTACCCATATCATTAGCGGCGTCAGCCCAACCAACACGGTAAAATGGTATGTTAGGGTCGCCGTTAAGTTCAGTATTCACATCCAAAAAAGCACCCACCTCGGGATGATAATCTGTGACTGTGATGTCGGCTTTTCTATGGTTAAGCAGCAGGCTCGCTAAAGCTAACCCACAGCCGACTTCTAAAATACGTTTACCAGCGAACTCACGAGTATTAATTTGATGCGCCAAGACTAAACCCGAATCCCACAAAACGCCGAATAAAGGCCAAGAAGCTGACGAAATACCTAATGCTTCGGCAATGCCATCATCATCGGAAAATTCTTGGTTATCACGTAGAGAGCGCACGTGAATATCCGTGTTATCAAACTCGATTGTTTGATACTTAACACGTGGAGAGGACATAAAGTACCTAAAGGTAAGAGAAGCCCAGCGCGCTTTCAGTGAAGCTTAACCGTTGAGCAAGGCTTCCATTGTACTCTATTTAAACAACTGACATAGAATTTAAACACGACATAGTCTAAAGACTAACGATGAGAAAAATTCTGAACTATCCATTTATCTAATTGATTTGCAAACTGTTGCTTTTCTCTTGGCCCTAACGTTGCCGTCTTTCCAGTATGAATACCACTGGCTCTTAGGGTTTCATTAAAATCACGCATAGTCACTTTTGCTTTGATAGTCTCGCGAGAATACATCTCACCACGCGGGTGCAGCGCATCGGCTCCCTTTTCCATGACTTCAGCAGCCAACGGAATGTCTTGGGTAATCACTAAATCCCCTTTGAGCACTTGGCGCACTATTTCGTTATCCGCTACATCAAAACCTGTTGGCACCGTTTTCGCTTTGATAAATCGAGACGGAGGCACCTGTAGAGACTGGTTAGCAACTAGTGTCGTCATAATACCCACGCGCTCTGCTGCACGAAACAGAATCTCTTTCATCGCTTTTGGGCATGCATCAGCATCTACCCATATTTGAACCGGTCTTTTAGCTTCGCTCATCATAACGTCCATTTGGTTTACGCCGTACAAACGCGCGGATTATACAGCCATTGGCCCACAAGGTAATTCAAATAAATGGAGTGTCATTTTTACGGCAGCGCCGTCATCAATTTTATTTGAGCAGAGATCTCAACACCTGCCGAACACTACGCCAACGGCTGACTAATAAAGCACTAAAAATTAACAAACAACCTAATAACTGCATGAACGACATAGTTTCACCGAACCACAACGCGGCTAGCATGGCTGTCCAGACGGGTTCTAATGTCATAATAACTGCAGCGTTACTGGCGGTTGATAAGCTTTGCGCCCATGTTTGCATAAAAAAACGTAAGCTAGTGGCAATAAAGATACTGGCAAAAAACCAACCCCAAATTGAAGTACTCACATCAAATGCCCAGCTTTCACTTACATACGAAACGGGAAGAGCAACGAGACCCACCACTATTAATTGAATCGCCGCTAATGCTATAGGCGACGTTTTAGCAGCGGCGCGGCTATTAAGGTTAAAAGTGAACGCAAAAAAGACAGCCGACAAAAGAAAGCAAAACTCTCCAAACCCGATAATAAAGTGGCTATCCAATGATAAGGCTGCCAAGCCCGCAATGGCAAAAGGTAATGACTGCCAAATAGCCTTGCTGGGTGTGTCTCCAAAAAATAGCGCCACAACGGGTACTAAAATAACACCCAAGCTGGTAATAAAAGCCCCTACACCAATATGATTAGCGTAATGTAAACCTAAGATCCAAAAAATCATCGCTACGCCAAACGATAACCCGACCAACGCTGTTCTGAGTAAGCCTCGACGCCCCAATCTCGACAAAGGCCTCCATCCGAAAGCCGTTAAGACTAGACCTGCGATCAAAAAGCGCGAGCCAATAAAAAAAAGAGGAGGTAAACCAGAAAGAGCCTCTTTTGAAAAAATCCATCCCGCAGCGGCGAGCAAGGTTACGCACACTAGAATGCAATCTGATTTAGTAGCATTGGTTAGATTCACAATTCCCTTCTTTTCAATATGTATGCATCAGACGTTCGTTAATGTTTATTTATTTTCATTAATGTTCGATTGTAAGCATTTGATTTTCAAAATGAAATATTTATTCCCGTAAGCCATTGTAACAAGCCAGTACATGAAACTTGTAACTCAAACAAAATCTTTTCGTAATAAAACAAAAATTTAAGCTTAAGCGCTTACAAAAAGAACATTTATTATGTTATTTTACTACATATTAAGCACTCAGTGGCTTTCTTAAAATCGGCTATAGCCCAAAAGTGCGTTAACTAACTACATAATTATTAGAATGTTAATTCCAATAATGTATTATATAAAATAAACGTTTCACAAATCAGTCACTCAACACACTGATGCGTGAATCAAAAAAAATAACAGGAGTCACCATGAGTACAATTAAAGTTGCTATTAACGGATTTGGACGTATTGGTCGTAACGTGTTGCGAGCTTTATATGAGTCTGGCTACCGTGAACAAATCCAAGTCGTCGCTATCAATGATTTAGGCGATGCGGAGATCAATGCGCATCTCTTAAAGTTTGATACCGTGCATGGCCGGTTCAATGGTGAAGTAGAGCTTGGCGATAACAGCATCATCGTCAATGGTGACATCATTAAAATCACTTCTGAACGCAACCCAAGCGATCTTCCTTGGGGCGAAAACGACATCGATGTCGTATACGAGTGCACTGGCATATTTACAAGCCGAGCAAAAGCCGCAGCCCACATCGAAGCCGGTGCTAAAAAGGTAATCATTTCTGCACCTGCTAATGATTCAGACTTAACCGTTGTTCACGGCATCAATCACCACTTATTAAATGCCGATCACCAAATTATTTCTAACGCTTCTTGCACTACTAACTGTTTAGCCCCGATCGCTAAACCGCTAAATGATGAGTTAGGCATAGAAAACGGCTTGATGACCACTATCCATTCTTACACTAACGATCAAAAGCTAAGCGATGTATATCACACAGACTTATATCGTGCTCGTGCAGCTGCCCATTCAATGATCCCGACAAAAACAGGTGCTGCCGCTGCCGTTGGTTTAGTGTTACCAGAACTTAACGGGAAATTGGATGGCATGGCTGTTCGCGTTCCAACCATCAACGTTTCATTGGTTGACTTAAGCTTTGTAGCAAGTCGCGACACCACTGTAGAAGAAGTGAACTCCATTCTAAGCAAGGCCGCTAACGGCGCGTTAAAAGGCATTTTAGAAATCAACTCTCTACCGCTAGTGTCTGTTGATTTTAACCACAACCCTGCCTCTTCTATTTTTGACGCGAGCCAAACGCGAGTTAACGGCCGTTTAGTCAAAGTCATGTCATGGTATGACAATGAATGGGGCTTCTCTAACCGCATGCTGGATAACACCCTAGCATTGATGAACGCATCACACTGAGGTTTCTCATGCAACGCAGAACTAAAATTGTCGCTACGTTAGGCCCTTCAACTAACTCCCCTGAGGCTATTGAAGGCTTGATCATCGCGGGCGTTAATGTAGTCCGCATGAATTTTTCGCATGGAAGCCCAGAAGACCACAAAGAGCGAGCTAACTTGGTACGCGAATTTGCGGCTAAACATAAACGCTTTGTCGGCATTTTAGGCGATCTGCAAGGCCCTAAAATTCGTATTTCTCGCTTCGCAAATGGCAAAGAGATCCTCAAGAACGGCCAAAACTTTATTCTAGATGCAGACCTTGATCGTGATGCAGGCACGTCCGAGCGCGTAGGTATCGATTATAAAGAGCTTGTCGCTGACTCTCGTCCTGGCGATATCCTGTTGCTAGACGACGGCCGATTAGAATTTGAGGTTAAGTTTGTGGAAGGCCAAGAGATTCACTGTCACGTATTAGTGGGCGGGCCTATCTCAAACAATAAAGGCATCAACCGCAAAGGGGGTGGCCTATCCGCGGCAGCATTAACAGAAAAAGATAAGCGCGATATTTATGTTGCGGCTGAGATCGGTGTTGATTTCTTAGCAGTATCTTTCCCTCGTGATGCCGCTGATATGGAAGAAGCCAGCCGTTTGATGAAAGAAGCCGGTTGCAACGCTGGGCTAGTTGCTAAAATTGAGCGCGCCGAAGCAGTAGCCGATGTAGAAACCCTTGACGGTATTATAAAAGCCTCTGATGGTGTGATGGTTGCTCGTGGGGACCTGGGCGTAGAGATTGGTGATGCCGAACTGATTGGCGTACAAAAGCTGATCATCGACCGTGCGCGCACACTTAACCGATTTGTCATTACAGCGACACAAATGATGGAATCGATGACTCATGCCCCTCTTCCTACACGCGCTGAAGTATTCGATGTCGCGAATGCGGTGTTAGATGGTACTGATGCCGTCATGCTTTCAGGCGAAACGGCGGCCGGTGATTACCCTATCGAAACGGTAGAGGCGATGGCACGTGTCATTGTGGGCGCAGAACGCCACCCGCACAGTAAAACCTCTAAGCACCGAATCAATGAAGCGTTTACTTACGTAGACGAGACGATTGCCCTATCCGCGATGTATGCAGCTAATCACCTAGAGGGTGTTAAGGCGATCATCTGCATGAGTGAGACAGGTGCAACTCCGTTATTAATGTCACGTATTCGATCTCGCCAACCGATTTTTACCTTTTCACGTCATCCGCGTACCCAAAACAAAGTCACCATTTACCGCGGCGTTAAAACCGTGCCGTTTAATGCTGACGATATCCCTAACGAACAAATCAACCGCTTAGCCGTCGACGAGCTAGTCAGTCGTGGCGTGGTTGAAGAAGGCGATCTCGTTATCATTACCAAAGGTGACTATGTCAACGCACAGGGCGGAACCAACACAATGAAAGTCGTTAAGGTAGGTAGCGACATTCACTAAATCCGTTTTAAAAATGATCCCGGAACTTATAAAAATGACAAGCATCATCCAGGAAATTAAAGCCCGCGAGATATTGGATTCTCGCGGCAACCCCACTGTTGAAGCCGATGTAATACTAACAAACGGTATTGTTGGCACCGCCTGTGCGCCCTCAGGTGCTAGCACAGGCTCCCGCGAGGCTCTTGAACTACGCGATGGAGATAAGAGTCGCTATTTGGGAAAAGGTGTCCAAAAAGCCGTAGATAATATTAACAATCGCGTTTGCGAAGTACTCAAAGGTTTAAATGCCAGAAACCAACGCGCAATAGATGATGCTATGTGCAAAATGGACGGCACAGAGAACAAATCGGATTTAGGGGCTAATGCAATTTTAGCGGTATCACTGGCTTGCGCAAAAGCGGCCGCTACTGACCTTAACATTCCTTTGTATGCGCATATAGCTGAATTGTACGGACAACCTGGACAGTTCAGCATGCCACTTCCCATGATGAATATCATTAATGGCGGAGAGCATGCCGATAACAATATTGATATCCAAGAGTTCATGATCCAGCCGGTGTCCGCCACCAGTTTTCGTGAAGCACTTCGCATGGGCGCTGAAGTTTTCCACGCACTAAAAAAAGTCCTCCAGAGCCGCAACTTAAATACAGCGGTTGGTGATGAGGGCGGCTTTGCTCCGGATTTAAGCAGTAACGAAGAAGCCCTAGTGGTCATCCGCGAAGCTATCGAGCTAGCGGGATACAGCTTAGGTCATGACTTCACCCTAGCATTAGATTGCGCTGCTTCCGAGTTTTACAACGAAGGGCAATACCAGCTAAACGGTGAGGGGAAAACATTTAACGCCGAAGGCTTCAGCGATTATTTAGCCAGCCTTACGGACAAACACCCTATTGTTTCAATTGAGGACGGTTTGGATGAGTCTGACTGGGCGGGTTGGAATTACTTAACGCGTAAGTTAGGTGCTACAACTCAGCTCGTTGGCGATGATTTATTCGTTACCAATACCAAAATTCTTAAACGCGGCATTGATGAGAAAATTGGGAACGCTATTCTGATTAAATTCAACCAGATTGGTACGCTGACTGAAACACTCGACGCGATACGAATGGCTCAAGATGCGGGTTATCGCGCCGTCATTTCCCACCGCTCTGGTGAAACAGAAGACACAACGATTGCAGACCTTGCTGTTGGAACCTGTGCAGGCCAAATAAAAACGGGATCTCTTTGCCGCTCCGACCGTGTCGCTAAATATAACCGCCTACTACGCATTGAAGAGGAAACCGCAGGAAGCGCTCCTTATCGTGGGCGATCAGAACTACCAGGCCAACGTTAAGCGGAGTAGTTAATATGCCTAAAATGTATGTTATCGGGAACTGGAAAATGCACGGTTCCAAAATAACCAATTGCCGCTTAATAGAAGGGATTCTATCTAAGCTCCCTATTCTGACAAAAGTTGATGTGGCTATTTGCCCCCCTTTTCCGTATCTGCAGCAAACTAGCGATAAGCTTTTCCGTCGCCCAATATTATTGGGCGCTCAAGATCTGAGCTGCGCAAAAGAAGGAGCTTACACTGGCGAAGTGTCGGGCGACATGCTGCGAGACCTTAAAACACGTTTTGTATTAGTAGGTCATTCTGAGCGCCGCGCCATGCACAATGAATCAGACCAGGTGGTTGCCAATAAATTTGCCGCTGCACTCGAGGCAGACCTTATACCCGTGCTATGTGTTGGCGAAACACTTGAGCAACGCGAAGCGGGCCACGCAGAGCAAGTTATTGCTGAGCAAGTGAGTGCAGTTATTAACGCTGTTGGCGTAGAGGCACTCTCCAAAGGAGTTATCGCCTATGAGCCTATCTGGGCAATAGGCTCCGGTAAAACCGCCACACCACTGCAAGCACAGCACATACACGCTTTTATTCGAGGTCTTGTGCGTGAACATAACGAAACTATAGGCTCGGATTTATCCATTCTATACGGCGGTAGCGTCAATGCAGATAACGCAGCAACGTTATTTGGGCAACCCGATATTAACGGCGGACTGATAGGCGGCGCTTCCCTCAAAGCCGATAGTTTTGTTTCTATTTGCTTAGCGGCAAATATGTGAACACATTCTTTTAGGTAAGGCTCTTTTATTTCTTCGACTCAGGAAAAATAAAAGGGCCTTTTTTGTTCAACCTTAACAATAATTTTGGATCATACTTTCCATGACCATCTTGCTCCTGCTCATCGCATTGGCAGCCTTCTTGTTCATAGCACTCGAAGAAGTCACTCATATCAATAAAGCCAAAACTACTCTATTTTTTGGTACGTTGGCTTGGTTAATCTTATTTTTGTCGCCGCCCCACGGTGCAAGCCCAGAGTCTCTCAACGAGGCTCTAGGTGAAAACCTTATGGAGATAGCTTCGCTGTGGCTGTTCTTAATGGCCGCTATGACCTTTGTGGCTTTCCTCAACCAAAAAGGCCTAATTGAATCGATCATACACCGTTGTTTACCAAAGCAGGTTTCAGAGCGCCGTGTAACCTTTTTAGTCGCTGCTTTCGCATTTGTGTTTTCATCATTATCAGACAACATCACCGCCACTTTAGTATCGATCACGTTAGTCATGTCACTGGGCCTACCTAAAAATCGAACCATGCGATTAGCGGTGCTATCGGTCTTTGCTGTTAACTCGGGAGGAGTTTCCTTAATCACAGGTGACGTCACTACTTTGATGATTTTCCTAGAAGGAAAAGCATCAATTGATAACTTGTTATGGCTCAGTATCCCTTCCTTTTGCAGTGTCTTATTACTAGCAAGCCTGTTAAGTATTGGCTCGAACAATATCGTTGTTTTACAGAGAAAAAGCGTAGAATACGATAAAACGGGCCTCGGTATTGCGGCTCTATTTTTATGCACTATTTTAGCCACCATTCTCTTAAACCTGATAGCTGGTGTTCCTCCTGTACTTACGTTCCTCTTCGGTTTATCGGTAATGTTCTTGCTGGGACAAATTTTATACCGAGATGAAAAGCGTGAAAGCTTGCTCGACTATGTGCGGCTCATAGAATACGACACACTACTTTTCTTTTTAGGCATCTTGTTACTGGTAGGTATGCTTAAAGATATTGGCGTACTTGATCAGATGGTAAAAATTTACGATTTACTACCAACCGAACTAGCCAATTACTTCCTAGGGTTACTGTCAGCTTTAGTAGATAACGTGCCATTAACCGCTGCTTTGCTAAAAGCAGGCATTATGATGAACCCTGCGCAATGGCTATCCCTAACGTACGCTGTTGGCGTAGGCGGCTCCTTGTTAGTGATAGGTTCTGCGGCTGGTATAGTCGCTATGAGTAAAGTGAACGGCCTAAGCTTCTTCCGTTATATGAAGTACAGCTTTTTACTCTTGCTTTGCTACAGCGTTGGTTATGTCGGTAGCTTACTCATGGGCCAATGGCTCTACAGCTAGCGCAATAAAGACGCGTTATACAGCGTTATTAATAGGCGTTTGATTGAGATATTCGAGAGACTGCATCTCGATCAAACGGCTATGAGTTCGTGCAAATTCAAAGCTTAGCGCCCCGCCCCCATAAAGGTCTTCAAAGGCTACGTCTGCTACTAGATACAAATTAACACGCCGATCATATAACTCATCAACCAAGGCAATAAACCGGCGCGCAGCGTCGTCTAAACGCGCATATTTTACCACTCTATTGCCTGTCTCAGTTGGCTCGCCACTGCCGTCCTCCGTGCCACGCGCTTTAATCCAGTCTCGTATTTCTCCACCTAAAGCATGTACGCCAGTAATCAATATCGTGGAAAATTTGTTCGCCAGCTCTACATAATCTTGCGGCGCCCTTGGGCCTGAGCATATATCGTTAAAATCAAACCAAACGACCTGATCCGAATACCGCTGAGGGCTCATTTGTCGATGATTAATGAGTAAAGCGCTGTTTTTTTCGTAAGACGCATTCTGATTAAGCTGATCAAACAGTGCATCGGGTAGTACTTCATGCGTTTTAAAAAACGTCTTTTTTAACTCCATATGCCGTAGGCGATGGTCTTCCTTACCGTCTAAATGAAACTCATGCATGTACTCTTGTAATAATGCCCGGGCTGGGTCAAATTTATGCTTGTGTAAATCATCCATAAATAGCAAACGCACAGGGATGTTAGACGTTGTAATTAATGTGACACCACTTTCAAATAAGGTTTTCAATAAACCTCCCAACAAAATGGCATCACCAATATCGGTGACAAAAAACTCATCAAAGCATAAAACACGGCACCGTTTAGCTAAACGCCGCGCGACAACGTCTAAAGGGTTCTTCTGACCACTCACCAGCCTCATTTCAGCATGGATATGCATCATAAATTGATAAAAGTGCATCCGTAACTTTCCCTTTTCAGGCAAGCTATCGTAAAACAAATCCATAAGGAACGTTTTACCTCGGCCCACATCGCCCCACATATAAAGCCCCTTTACAGGAGGAGTCGCACCCCACAAACCCTTTCTTTTAGGCGGGAGTGTTAACTCTTTATGAATGTCGTCCAACCGCTTCACGGCAGCTAATTGAACGGGGTCACGTGCAAAGTTGTTTTTTAACAGCTGTGCTTCAAACACGGTTAATGGGCTGGCTGGCATATACCCTAATCTTCCAAGAGAGACTAATTTTCATTAAGGTGCAGGTGTATAACTAAAAAGCCCTGCGGGAAACAGGGCTTTTCATTGATGGTATCATCGTTTCAGCGATGATCGCAAAATCACGTGAGGGTACGCTTCTTATCCAACCAATACATCAGCACAGGTATAACCATACTCATGGTTAACATCCTAAACATTTGATGGGTTGCAACAAATAAAGCATCCACCTCTTGATTCATCGCTATAGCGACCATCACCTCCATTCCTCCAGGTGCATAAGCCAGCATTGCTTGCGTCCAAGGAATATCATTCCAATAATGCAAAATAGCCGCAAAGCTCCCGGAAATAATGAGTGTAATAATCAAGCCGCCCATTGCCGCTTTTAGTTCTGGAATAACCTCTCTTAGCACCAAACCATCAAAGCGAGACCCGATCGCACAGCCCAAAAACACCAGTAGAGTGAGAAGCATCATTTCCGGAAACTTCCAATGCCACCCAAAGCTCAGTTTCAAAATGAGTGTTGCGGCAATCCCCCCAACCAGCATGGCTGCCGGAACTCGTACTTTACCCAAAATCCAGCCCAGGATAACGGCTAAAAACACCGTGGCTATCATTTGTTCTGGATGCTCAATATAAAAGCCGCTAAGGGTAACTTCACGTTCGGCAAGAGGTAAGAAAAGAGGAACCAAAAAAACAAGAAACAACAAACGAACGCTGTGAGTCAGTGCAATACGACGCACATTTGCATTAGTATCTTGTGCCATGGCCAACATTATCGCTAAGTTACCCGGCACCGCACAAAAGAGAGCCTCATTCATTTTCCAGCCCGGTAAACGGGCATAATAACGGTAGGTCACTGCCAGTAACGCAACCATCATACCGCACATCAACACGGCGGACTGTCCCCAGTAGATGAGTTGATCAATCAAATCAGCTTCGATGTTAAGCGCAACAGATATACCCAAAAACAAACTGACCATTGACGAGGTTGACTTAGGCATAGCGACTTTAATGCCACTGATCGCGACCACTACAACAGAAATCAGCGCCCCGACTAGCCACGCCGATGGCAAACCAACAAGATGAGCTAGGAACGCCCCGCAAACACCAATAAACAGTGTCCTAATGATTAACCACATACTGAGCTAATCTCCTTAAACCAAAAAAAGGGGCAACCAAAGGCCACCCCAAAAATCTCCTGCTAGGCAGAAAACGACAGAACCTTTACAACAAACTACTCATCCACTTCGGCAGCAGTAGCCATCGTTTTACGCTTCTTAAGCACGCGCATGGACAGAGGAGCAACAATAGCTAACACCGTAGCAACCGCTAAACCATAGGTCATTGGCCCATTGAGTAAAATGTTCCAATCGCCTCCACTAATTGACAATGCACGACGTAAGTTTTCTTCCAATACCTCGCCTAGCACAAGCCCTAAGATAACTGGAGCCAATGAGAAGTGAAGCTTACGAAGGATAAAGCCAATAACGCCCAGCACCACCATAAAGAACAAATCAAAACTATCACCGTGAATCGAATAGATACCAATAAAGGTAAGCATCACGATTACAGGAACCAAGTAAGCTTGGCGAATAGACAACAAGCGAACAAACAAACCGATCATTGGTAAGTTCATGACTAATAACGCGATATTGCCCACAAACATCGATGCAATTAGGCCCCAAGCAATTTCAGGACGTTGCTCAAACAATAGTGGCCCAGGTGTAATGTTAAACATCATGAGTGCGCCCAGCAAAATAGCGGTGGTTCCGCTACCCGGTATTCCCAACGTCAACATAGGTACCATGGCTCCCGCAGCAGATGCGTTGTTAGCCGCTTCTGGTGCCGCTAAACCGCGGATATCACCTTCACCAAAGTGCTCGTCTTTACCCTCAGCAAACCGTTTTTCGGTACCGTAGGCAACGGCGCTGGCAATAGAAGCCCCCGTACCTGGTAAGACCCCTATCAAGAAGCCCGATAGCGTTGAGCGCAATACAACCCATTTAACCGCAACTAAGTCAGCAAAGGTCACAAAGCTTTTACCCACAGGTGTTATTTTCAGATCATTACGTGCCCAAGATTCCAGAAGAACAAACACTTCGCTGATAGCAAACATCCCAATAACAACCACTAAAAAGTCGATGCCATCGAAGAAATTGGGGATACCCATTGTAAAACGTAAAACGCCTGTACCTGAATCGATCCCTACAGTCGCTAAAAGCAAGCCAATAACCACCCCTACCAACGTTTTAACGGGACGACTACCCACCATAGTCGCTAAGCACGTAAAGGCAAAAACCATTAACCAAACGTATTCAGATGGACCAAACTTAATCGCCAATTGGCTTAAAAGCGGAGCCGTGAATACCATTAAAAGTAAGGCGCCCATACTCCCAGCAAACGAACTCACCGCTGATAACGCCAATGCTCGACCACCCTCACCTTTGCGTGAAAGCGGATAACCATCAAGCGTTGTCATAATCGCGCCCGCATCCCCTGGGACATTCAACAAAATACTTGAGATCCGGCCACCATACTCGGCTCCGTAGTAAACACCTGCCAACAATATTAATGCTGATTCAGGCGGCAAACCTAAGGCATAAGCCAGTGGCAATAAAATAGCAACACCGTTAATAGGACCGATCCCCGGTAAAGAACCGATCAAGGTGCCAATAAAACATCCCATCAAAACCAATAAAAGGTTGAGCGGGAGCAGCGCCACGGAAAATCCGGTCGCTAAATAACTTAAAACATCCATCGATCAACTCCCTAGAAGACGCCGGCCCACCAAGTGCCAGAAGGAACATTGAGCTGCAACAAAGAAGACAGCAAGAAGTAGCTAACCACGCTCATTACCAGTGCATAAACGCCAGCGCGAATCGGCTTTTCGCCAAATAACCAGCTGAATACACCACCGACAATGAATGTCGCCACAATAAAGCCTGCATGCTCAAACAAAGCGGCATAAACGGTCATTAGGACAAGACCTGCTAGGATTTTCCCCAAGATCTCTTTGGAAGGATGCCAATCATTCTTACTGGGTTTAATAAGTAGCCACACAGATGTGATGGCTAAGATCACACCCAAAATTACTGGAAACGCTTTAGGGCCTAAAGGCTCGTACTGGAAGGGTACATCTAGCTTAAGCGCTGCCCAGACAATCAGTCCGGACAGCAGCAGCAATGCACCCGCAAAAATGCGGTCATACATGCCTAGTCTCACTTAATTAAGCCAGCTTCTTTTGCAAGATCACGCATATAACCTACGCGACTTTTAACATATGAGTCGAACTCATCACCCGACATTTTGAAAGGAATAAGCCCTTTATCTTGTACCGTTTGCAAGAAGGCCTCGTTCTCATACGCTTTATCAAACTGGGCAGCCCAGTAATCATAAGCTTCGTCAGACACGTCTGGGCCTAGATAAAAACCACGTAGAATAGTCCACTCAGCATCATAGCCTTGCTCTTTGGCAGTAGGAATGGCTTCAAACTCACCTTCTAAACGCTCAGGAGCCATTACCGCTAGCATTTTAAGTTTGCCAGCTTCTAGCTGACCAACCATTTCACCCACATCACCCGGATAAATTTGAATATGTCCGCCCAGTAACGCCGCTGTTGCTTCACCACCGCCCTCATAGGCAACATAGCGCATTGATTTTGGATCCACACCAGACGATTTCATCAAAATAGCGGCTTTCATCCAATCTTGGCTGCCAACACCACCACCAGCGCCCAATACATATTTAGTCGGATCTTTTTTAACATCAGCCACTAACTCAGCTAATGTATTCCAAGGAGCATCAGCTTTAACAATAACGGCGCCGTAATCAACACCCGCCGCGCCTACCCAACGGGCATCATCTTCACTTAACTTACGACCAAATTTGCCCTGAGCAATGTTCAACAACGAGCCAGAGCTAAAAGCCACTAAAGCGTTGCCATCATCACGACGGTTTGAATTGATATAATTATAAGCCACTGCACCCACGCCGCCTGGCATGAATGTAACCGCCATAGGGATGTCGGTAATACCCGCTTCCTTAAAGCCGTTAGATACGATACGGCACGTCAAATCGAAACCACCGCCCGGTTTAGCCGGTGCAATACATTCAGGTTTTGAAGGTTCGTAAGCCATAACATTCATAGCCGTTGCTAGACCAGCCGCTATCGCTAGCGCGTGAAGTTTTAACTTCATGGGAGCATCTCCAGAATAGATATTTTTTGTTGTTAGTTTTATAGGCGCTTCTTAGCGCCCATGAAATATAATCCTTCAAGCTGACAGCTACCTGACAAGCACAGAAAAAATAACAAAGAGATTGCGCAATTTATCGGCCCCGATATGCTTAGCGGATGCGAATACTCCTCATAGAAGACAATGAAACACTGGCAGACGCCACCCAAGAATACTTCCGTCAAATAGGCCATCCACTGGATTGGACTATTTCGGTAGAGCAAGCCGAACGCACGCTATCCTGGGATGACTTTGACCTGTTGATTTTAGATATAAACCTACCCGGGCGTAGTGGTTACCAGCTATTGCAATCGTTACGCAGTAAAGGAAAAACAATACCGGTACTCATCCTTACTGCACGTGCCGAAATCGATGATAGGGTAAGCGCCTTAGATTTAGGCGCAGATGATTACATGGTAAAACCCATCGACTTTCGTGAGCTAGCAGCCCGTTGCCGTGCCTTACTTCGTCGTGAACGAGGCGAAGCCAGCAACGCCCTGATTTGCGGAAATCTCGTATTTGATTTAGCGACACACCAAGTCACAGTGAACGGCGAGCTCGTCGAATTACGCTTACGCGAAGTGCAGCTACTGGAGCTTTTTCTAAATAATTTAGACCGCGTACTAACGAAAGAAGAAATAGCCAACCGTTTGTACACATTTGACGAAGCACACACACCTAACGCTATTGAGCAAACGTTAACTCGCTTACGAAGAAAACTCGCCAATTCATCGTTATTAATAAAGACTATTCGTGGACTCGGTTATTTAGGGCATATCGATGACTAAAGCGGGTTATTCATTACGTCAGCAACTGATTGTACGCACCGCTCTGCTAATGACGTTAGTGTTTGTAATCCTCAGTGCTGGCGTATGGGATTACGCTCGCCGAGCGGCTGACATCTCTTTTGATAGGCTACTCAACAGCGCTAGCTTGTCCATTTTAGAACGTGTCACCGTCAGCAACGGGCAAATTGATTTAGACCTACCCTACGCGGCACTTTCCATGCTTGAATTAGCGCCCAGTGATAAAGTGTTCTATGAAGTCATTGACCATAACCGACAGCACCTTACTGGGCATAAAAACATCCCCTCCCCTAACGATTATCGCCCACACAACGAACCTGAGTTTTATACCGCAAATTACCGCGGCGAAGCCCTTAGTTTAGTTGCACAAAGCAAACGTCTCATCGCACCCGAAGCTCATGGCTGGGTCACTATCAAACTAGGCCAAACCCGATTAGCCCGACAAGAGCTAGCCGACGAAATATTTTATAGCGCCATAGCCACTTTGCTAGGCATCCTGTTGCTCACATTAATACTTGTCTGGTTAGGGGTAAGGCGAGCCTTAGAGCCTTTAAGTACGCTGTCACAAAAACTAAAATCGCACAGCGCCACTCAACACCATAATTTAGAAGCCACACCGATTCACGAAATAGCACCGTTGGTTGACGCCATTAATAGCTATCAGCAGCAGCTCATTAACAACCTAGATACCATGAAAGTATTTATCGCTGATGCCTCGCACCAAATTCGCAGTAGCTTAGGTGGATTACAAGGACAACTCGACATTGCACTGCAAACAGACGATCCCCACGAGATGTCAGCACGTTTAAAGAAAATAAAGGATCAACTACAACAACTAACGCGTTTAGCCAATCAATTGTTAGCTCATGCACTGGTCACCCATCGTAGTGACACCCAAGAGCCGCAAATCATTGATATCAATATACTCATGCAAAGCGTTTTAACAGAGGTAGTACGCGACCATGCCCATACTGATATTGAGTTTTCATACCACGCCGATGCAGCAGATTGTAAATTACTAGGTGACAACATAAGCCTACGTGAAGCTATCAAGAACCTGCTCGACAACGCCATCAAATACGGACCACCCAACAACCATATCGATATCGTTTTAACTCATAAAACGGCGGCTGAATTTATTATCCAAATCGATGATTCTGGCCCCGGTATTCCGGCATACATGCGCCGCCAAGCACTGCAACGATTTACTCGGCTATCTCAAAAAACAACGGGGTCTGGATTAGGGCTAGCCATAGTAGAAACGGTTGTCCAAGCTCATAATGGAATACTGACTTTGTCGACTAACGCAAGAGGCGGATTAACGGTGACGATTCAACTGCCCAAGAGCACTGCATCATGATAGTAAGACTTCGCCAAACAGGGTTACTTATCTTATTGAGCTATTTTTTGACAACCACACCTGTCAGCGCGCTAACGGATGGCAATACCCAAGAAAAACTCATTATCTTCAGTGCGACTGACACCGAAGCTATCCAGCCTGTGATTGCTGCGTTTCGACAACGCATGCCACACATCACCGTCGATTATCAGGAATATCAAACGAGCGAGCTTTACCATAGCATTCAACATTTAACGTCAGAGCAAATGCCCGATTTAGTTATTAGCTCTGCGATGGACTTACAAATCAAATTAGTGAATGACGGTTATGCTCAGGCATTCACCGACCCAGTAACGCAAGCACTCCCTCAATGGGCAAACTGGAGAAACGAAGCTTTTGGCTTCACCTTCGAACCCGTCGTTATTGCCTACAATAAAGCAGCATTCACTGGATTGATTCCTCCTGAAACCCATGAGGAATTAGCGCTTTCATTACGCAACCACACCCAGTTTTACACTAACAGGGTGGACTCTTACGATATACGCCTTTCCGGTGTTGGTTACTTATTTGCTTCGCAGGACGAAATTAACTCAAGTATTAGTAGCCGCTTAAAAGAAAATTTAGGCCGAGTGGTCACCCACCTGCATTGCTGTACCAGCCAAATCATCGAAAACCTCTCCAATGGCCAATCAGTGCTAGGTTACAATCTATTAGGCTCTTACGTAATGAAACATGCCGAAACCGACCCTAATATTGGGGTAATTTTCCCGCAAGATTACACCTTGGTCATGAGTCGCGTCGCCTTTATTACAAAGCAGGCGCCTAATCCAACCAATGCTAAGGCATTTTTACGCTTTCTGCTGTCCATTGAAGGGCAGCAAATTATCGCAGATGACAGCGGTTTAATTGCGTTGCACCCGCAAGCACAAGGCCCCTTTACCAGCGGCAAACTGACTCAGGACTATCCTTTACGCTTTAAGCCCATCCCTCTCGGGCCTGCATTGATGGTGTATTTAGACCAACTCAAACAAAGACGCTTCATCAACGAGTGGAGCAATACGATGCTCTACGATGCAGTAATCCCTTGAGAAGCGTTTTTTGAAATGCCTGAACCACCCTAAGAATGTTCTCGATAAAACGACATGAACTCTTCGGGTAATATCGGTTTAGAAAAGTAGTATCCCTGGATTAAATCGCAGTCGGCCTGCGCGAGGTAGTCTGCCTGCTCTTTGTGCTCAACCCCTTCTGCTACCACTTTAAAACTCAGCTTTTTCGCCATTGTTATAATGGCAGAGGTGATCGCTTGATCGCCCTTATCGTTAGGTAAGCCATCGACAAACGCTTTATCTATTTTAAGCTCATCCAATGGGAAGTTCTTAAGATAACTGAGCGATGAATAGCCGGTACCAAAGTCGTCTACGGATATCTGCAAACCTAACGACTTAAGCTCATGCAATAAATTTATGGTTGCTGCCGCATCATCCATTGCCAAACTCTCTGTCAGCTCTATGATGATGCCCGAAGGGTCAACTTGAGTCTCGGCAAGGCACTGGGCTACAAAATCAACAAAATTGGGGGCACTAAACTGTTTTCCAGATACATTAATAGATATGGAAACGTCCTTCATTCCCTCTTGCTGCCACTGCGCTGCCTGTGTACAAGCACGTCTAAATATCCATTCTCCTAGCGCGACCATTAAACCGTATTGCTCCGCTACCGGGATAAAGAGAAAAGGCGGCACTATACCATTGACCGGATGACGCCAACGTACCAGCGCTTCTCCCCCTTTAACCACACCCGTTTGAGCATCAACTTGAGGCTGGTAGAGCAAGAAAAATTCTTCATTAGTCTGTAACGCCTTTCTCAAATCTTGCTGAAGATCCACGCGTTCTTTTAAGTCTTCATTGGCCTCTACACTGTAGAAGTTAATATGGCTCACGCCTTCTTCTGCAAGGAAGTCGGCGGCATAGCTAGCATTTTTCAATAATGTATCAGCATCATCACCATCATCTTTGGCTAACGAAATACCAATACTAATGTTCATAAAAAGTTCAAAGGTGTCGATTTGAAAAGCACGTTCAAATGCATTAACGAGCTGTTCGGCAATAAACGATGCATTCTCTGGTGTGCCTACATCATGGACCAATACAGCCAACTCTTCGGCACCAATGCGCGCCACTAATCGCTGAACGTCAGCAACATTTTCTGTCGATAAAAAATCGATCGACATCAAGGTATTTATTAAACGTTTAGAGGCCGCTTTAAGTAACGCATCTCCAATACGAGAACCGTAACTGTCACTGATTCGTTTAAAGCCGGATAAGCGCAGTACTAAAATTGCTGAACGACTATCGTCAGCGCACGGAGCGCTCAACGCCGCTGATAAACGGTCACGGCATAGAATACGATTAGGCAACCCCGTCAACGCATCATAGTAAGCCAACTGATCTTGATAGGCTTTAACAGTTAATATATTGCGAACTCGCAAAACCAGTTCACTGGGGTCAACGGGCTTAGCTAAAAAATCAGTCGCACCTAACTCAAGAGCTTCTAACTTTGTTGGTCCATCACTAGAAGAAGTCAGCACAACGATAGGGAGATGCTTGGTTTCTGGTTGGTTACGCAAACTGCGAAGTACCTCAAAACCGTTCACTTCCGGCATGACTAAATCGAGTAATAAAACGTCTGGCTGATTATTAGTCACTTGTTCTACGGCCTGAGTCGACTCGCTCAAGCCCATAAATTGCTCGCAGCCCGCGTCTTCAAGGAAAACTTGAATAAGATCTAACATGATGGGTTCATCATCGACCATCATTATAAAAGAATCCGCTAAAACGGTTCCTTGTTCAGCCACCATTACCTACCTCAATATCTTGTAGCGCGTCCTAACCGTAATTCGGCTGGTTAAGCCTGTTAGGTCAAAAAAGAATTATTCTACAACTATAGTACTAGTCTAGATCAATATGCTTAGCCATGTGAGCTATCATCGATAATGCGTGCTCTGCGGCTTTCTCATCACGACTCTTACTACAGTTTTCTAACTCTTCAGCAAGTTCTGTAAACTCATCAAAACCAACACTACCTGCCGATCCTTTTAACCAATGAGCAAGCTCAGCTAGCGACTTAAAGTCTTGCTCAGCCAGTGCCGATTGCATTAAGCCAACCTGCTCAGACAAGCGCGTAACAAATCGTTCCACAATGGGTCTGAATTTTTCATTCTTAGCTAATAAGCTGGAATGAATTTTATGGGCTAACTCATTTTCACCGACGTTATCATCGGTAAGTTTTAGTGCATCAATCAGATGCTGCGTGTCAACACCATCTAACTTAAGGACACTGGATTTCAGGTGCATAAACGCTTGAATTTGACCTTCTCGGTTATCGGCGTCAGCCGCGCGTTTTAAATCTTCTGCGTGCTGAATCAGATCTGCATATCCTAAGCTACTCGCTGTACTCAGTATCCAGACAGCCCCTTCTTTAAGTGGCTCACTATTATGTGCTTCTAACCCAGCATGCATGAGGAGCATATGCTCCTGCAGCCTTTGCGTTACTTGATGGCTGATTGCTTGATATTTAGGATGCGTTTTAGCAAGCCCCGCTGTCTTTATGGGAGTCTTAGCTATGTTGTGATTTGTCGAAACTGGCGCAGTTTGTTCGGAAACGGACCCAACACCCATTTTAGCGCGCTTAACTAATACAGAAATTTTCTCTAGGTGCGCATTCGCATTTGAGTAATCTTTAGCTTTTGCTGCTAATTCTAACTCTTTAGCCGGTTCGGTAAAGTCTGCAAAGCCAACACTACCAGCAGAGCCTTTTAGCCAGTGCGCTAAATCAGCTAGATCATCAAAGCGGTGAGTATTTAACGCATGCTCCATTGCTGACACTTGGCTTGGTAACTTATCGGTAAACCGTTTAATTAAACCGGCAAAGCGCTCATGAGTAGCTAACGTAGAGATCAAAGGCGTCATTGATCCCGATAATGCTGTAGGTTGGCTCACCTGCTCAGGCGTAGCGGTGTTAGTGTTAGTTTCTACCAGTGTATCAATTGCGTCAGATTGGGTTGCACCCAACAAATCAGCTAATGTGGCTAACAACTCATCAATATTGATCGGCTTGGTCATATAGTGACTATAACCGGCCTCTAAACAGCGAGCTTCTATTCCTTTCATTGCATGAGCGGTCAGCGCGATAATAGGCTGGGTTAAGCCCGCTTCACGCATCGCTTTTACGGCTGTATAGCCGTCCATGACAGGCATTTGAACGTCCATCAAAATCACATCAAACGACTCGGCCAACGACTTCTCAAGCCCTTCCTGACCATGAATACCCGTAGTAATGGTAAAACCGTAGTCTTCTAATACCAATTGCAGCAACTCACGGTTTTCATTACCGTCATCCACCACCAAAATGTTGGCAGGCTTAAATTGCCAGCGCGTTCCTTCTTGATGTGACGTATCGTCTAAACTGACCAATACTTGCTCTGGCTGAATCCATTCAATGATAGCATCATCAGCCACTACCACATCTAAAATTAAAGCAAAGCAACTGCCCTGCCCCATCACACTGCTAACCTCAATATCCCCACCCAAAGCATGTGCGAATTTTTGGCTAATTGATAAACCAAGCCCCGTTCCGCCAAATCGACGGGTAATAGAGCTATCGGCTTGAACAAATGGATCAAATACTGAGTTTACTTGCTGCTCAGTCATCCCTATACCAGTGTCATTCACCGATATTTTTAATTGTGGTACTGCATTATTGAGCACACTAACGTTCACGGTCACACTACCTGTGTCAGTGAACTTAATAGCATTACCAATTAAATTGGTAAGGATCTGCCGCACCCTACCTGGGTCAGTCAAGATTTGTAAGGGTAGCGCTGTGTCAGCTTCAAAAATTAAGGCTAGGCCCTTCTCATCTGCCTTCACCTTCATGGCCTGTAGCACTTGCTGGATCAGCTGTGCTGGCTTGCAGTCGATCGATTCCACATCTAAGTGGCCCGACTCTACTTTTGATAAATCTAAAATATCATTAATCAGATTTAACAAATGCTCACCACTTGAAGATATCGTATTCAAGTGCTTTTGCTGATCGGGTTCTAGTCCATTTCGATCACGTCGCAGTAATTCAGTAAAGCCAAGAATAGCATTCATCGGCGTTCGGATTTCATGGCTCATGTTAGCCAAGAAATCACTTTTAGCTCGGTTTGCTTGCTCCGCTTCATCCTTAGAACGACGCAATTCTATTTCTTTTTCTTCTAAGGCTGTCACATCATCTAAACTGACCAAAACCCCGCCCACTTTTCCGCCAGGCAAAAGCACGGGAGAGCAGTTCACCATAAAGGTTCGTTTAGGTTGGTCAGGCAATTCTAGCTTAACGATGCTATTGATCAGCGGATCACCAGACGCTAATGCGCGTGACCAAGGTAAATCAGAAAACTCGGCATCCTCAGGTAGGCTCCAGGGAAAAATATCCGCTTTTACACCCACTAACTTTTCAGCGGGCATGTTACTTAACGTGGCAAATGCATGGTTTGCCAAAACGATATTTTGTTTTACATCCATGACCAACAAACCTTCAGCCATGGTATCGAGTGCCGATTTTACGCGATCAGGGATCGCCTGCGATGGATCCAGCTGTTTGAGCATCCTACGCAAATACCAAAAAAATAGTACAAAGCACCCCAAGGCCAAGAACTGCGTGAATAAAACCACAGGCTTATATAAGAACCCAATGATGCCTTCGTGTTCTATGGGCGTAAATCGTAGCTCAATCTGCCCCCATTGAGTTGCCCCTTCCCATATGGGCACCATAATTTCAGTATCACTGGAAATATCATTTTCTAGAGGCTCCCATACTTGAGAATGGTCACCAACATCTACCATGAGCCGTCCATCTTTTCGTCGTACACCAGCGCTGAGTAGTTCTTCATTGCGGGATACAGTTACCTCTAAAGTGGCATTCATTCGTTGTAAATCAGAGCGCGTAATAAAAATTGAACCGTTAGCCGCAATGGTTTCAGCTAAGGTAACTCGGTGCAATCTAGTCGAATTAGATACATCGGGAAAAAGCCCCAATAAAGCGGCGACCATTACCATACTAATAACAATGCTGATTTGGCCAATAGCAATACGCGCTATTGAACTTTGCTTTCCAAAAATGCGCTCTATCACTTCGGCGTCTCGCCTTCTGTATGCTGGGCATCTAGATCATCTGATCCTACAGCCGTTTCTGGTGCTTCTTTTACTAAATCTTCTAGAGAGGTGTTGTCACCTGCGTCTACATCCGTTGCACCTAACCCCGATAACACAGGCAATGGATCGATAAAGCGCCACGCTGGCAGCGACGACAGAACGCTTGATAAAAGCACGCCACTACGTAGTAACCATGTTACATAACCTATTGATAAACCAGAAGATACGGCGATACCACCACCCACGACCATTTTATCCAAAGCCAGTTGCTCAGCCACCTGGTTATTCATGGTATCTAAACTCTGCATTAACCCCTCTGACTTCATTAACATCATCGGATCAGATAATTGCGCCCAACTCTGCTGCAGTTGATTACTCAACGCTATTTGTTTGCCGACTTCTACCGCGAGTATGTTGATCTTTGCGTTAGCCAATTCGGATAATGTCACTTGGCCAACCACTTCTATTTCATCGGTTAATAATTGCGCAGCCACAGCGGAGCTACGCCCCCCTTCATTTGATGGAACCAAAGACGGGTCTTGCACATCCGCACCTGCCTGATTTGACGATTGTTCTTCGCTCACCTCGTCATTGCTATCGGCTGATTCAGTGGCCGTAATCTCTGTTTTTGCCGCCGAAGTTTCGGACGCTTCAACAGGCGCCACTGGGGACATAACCAGTTCAGCCAGTTCTTCAGTTTGTTCTGTAACTACGGGGGGCTGGGCTATGCTGTCGCCTTCGGTGATAGCATCAGTGTTGGCGCTGACGACCAACTCAGCGGTGCCAAAACCGTCCACGTAACTTACCGCTACTGAAAACTGTTGCCCTGCATCTGAACTTTGTAATGTATAGCTTGGCTGATTAGCACCTGTGATCATTTCTCCATTGCGGTACCATTGATAACTAAAGTCACCTAAGCCATCTTCGTCTGCAATTTGGCTATTTGCTGTTAGCACTGAGCCAATAACTAAATCACCTGCCACCTCAAACGAACCCATTGGCAGGTCATTAACATTTGCGATATCACGTAATTCATCACTCAAGAAACGTTCACTGTTACCCAAGCCATCAATGTACCGAGCCTCTACTTGAATAGATTGCCCAACGTCAGCATCTACCAATGTATAACTATCACCAATGACGCCAATGGAAACGCCGTTACGTAACCAGTGATAACTGAGATTCGTCACTCCATCGGCATCGAATAACCGGTCGTCAATGGTGACTGTCGTATTCTCTACAGGCTGTCCCACCAGTGTTATTGAACCCACGGGCACGTCATTGACAGGGGTAACCATTACGCTAGCTGTATTAGTAATACTGCCGGTACCATCACTGATCAAATAACTAAACGAAACACGGCCATTATAGTTTTCAGCAGGCACAAAACTCCAAGAGCCATCCGCATTGCTGACGAGCTGACCTTCTCCTTGCGTTATCGCTAGATTACTTACCACAAGACCCACACTATCAATATCACTAGCGTTCGCTAACAATTCATTTTGAGTGATAATGCGTACGCCACTGTCTTCATTAATGGGGTTTAAGGTTAGCGGCGTACTCACTGGCAAATCATTTAATGGGTTGACCACCAGAGTCGCCGTATTGCTCGTGCTAGCCGCGCCGTCACTAATGGTGTAACTAAAACTAATAGTGCCATTATCATCAGCAGCCGGTGTGTAGTTCCATGTACCGTCGGCATTAGCTACCAAGCTGCCATTACCTTCGGTGATCAATAAATCGCTAGCGGTTAGGCTATCGCCATCCACATCACTAGCATAGCCGACTAACAAATCATCTTGGGTGATCATACGAACACCGCTGTCTTCATTTATCGGCGCTAACGTGGCAGGCGTGCTGACCGGCGCATCATTCACTGGGGTAATATAGAGTGTGGCTGTATTACTGACGCTATCGGTTCCGTCACTAATGGTGTAACTAAAACTAATAGTGCCATTATCATCAGCAGCCGGTGTGTAGTTCCATGTACCGTCGGCATTAGCTACCACACTGCCATTACCTTCGGTGATCAATAAATCGCTAGCGGTTAGGCTATCGCCATCCACGTCACTGGCATAACCGGCTAATAAATCATCTTGAGTGATCACACGAACACCACTGTCTTCATTTATCGGCGCTAACGTGGCAGGCGTGCTGACCGGCGCATCATTCACAGGGATAATATCGAGCGTGGCTGTATTACTGACGCTATCGGTTCCATCACTAATGGTGTAACTAAAACTAATAGTGCCATTATCATCAGCAGCCGGCGTGTAGTTCCATGTACCGTCGGCATTAGCTACCAAGCTGCCATTACCTTCGGTGATCAGTAAATCGCTAGCGGTTAGGCTATCGCCATCCACATCACTGGCATAACCGGCTAATAGATCATCTTGGGTGATCACACGAACACCGCTGTCTTCGTTTATCGGCGCTAACGTGGCAGGCGTGCTGACCGGCGCATCATTCACTGGGATAATATAGAGTGTGGCTGTATTACTGACGCTATCGGTTCCATCACTAATGGTGTAACTAAAACTAATAGTGCCATTATCATCAGCAGCCGGTGTGTAGTTCCATGAACCGTCAGCATTAGCTACCACACTGCCATTACCTTCGGTGATCAATAAATCGCTAGCGGTTAGGCTATCGCCATCCACGTCACTGGCATAACCGGATAATAAATCATCTTGGGTGATCACACGAACACCGCTATCTTCATCGATGGGAGTAAGCGTCGCGGGAGTGCTAACGGGCGCATCATTTACAGGGTTTACAAAAATACTCGCTGTACCTTCAGTGGTTTTATCTCCATCACTGATGGTGTAGCTAAACGTTACCAACCCGTTGTAATTCTCTGCACTATTAAAATAAAAAAGATTGCCTACCCGATATACATTGCCCCACTCGGGAGAATCGATAACAAAGTTTTCAACTAATAAGTCTCGGTTATCAGTAGTCTCCACATCACTGGCATTGCTTGTAAGCTCGTTTTTATGGAAAACTAAACCACTGTCATCTTCATTGGTTGGCGACAAAGTAACATGGGTACTGGTGGGCGCATCGTTAACCGGCGTAATGTCCAAAGAGGCGGTATTAACGACGCTATCAGTTCCATCGCTGATGGTATAACTAAAAAGAATCGTACCATTATCGTTCGTAGTCGGTGTGTAGTCCCATGTCCCATCAGCATTAGCTACAAGGCTACCATTACCTTCGATAATCAATAAATCGCTAGCCGTAAGGCTGTCACCATCCACATCATTGGCATAACCTACTAACAAATCATCCTGCGTAATTGTGTAAGTGCCACTATCCTCTAGAATGGGAGCTAACGTAGCCGATGTACTGGTTGGCGCATCATTTTGCGGCGTAATCTCTAACGAGGCGGTATTAACAATGTCATCGGTACCATCACTAATGGTGTAGCTAAATTCAATTGTACCGTTATCGTTTGCGGCCGGCGTGTAACTCCAAGTGCCATCGCCATTATCGTTTAGGTTTCCGCTACCTGAAGTAATAATCAGTGCACTTGCCGTAAATGCAGCGCTATCAACATCCGTCGTATTAACCAATAGTTGCTCTTGGTTAATCGTACGGGCGCCACTGTCTTCGACAATTGGGGATAATACAACAACCGTACTCTCTGGCTTATCGTTTACGGCAGTCACCTCAAATGAAGCAGAGGTTGAAATGTCGTTTGCACCATCAGAAACAGTATAAGAAAGTTCGACAGGTCCGTTGTAGTCAGTAGCGGGAGTATAAGACCAGGTCCCATTGCCGTTATCGAGCAGGCTACCCCCACCTATCGAGATAGTTAAGTCACGTACGTCTAACAATGTACCTTCAGGATCGGTAGTATTTTGTGCAAGATCAGCTCGACTAATCTCTAACGAATTATCCTCTTCAGTATTATTGAGAACCACAGGGCCGCTACTAGTGGGTGCCGAGTTAACTGAGTTTTGTGTGATTGTCGATACTATATTGGGGGTTATCGTATCAGTACCGCCGTTGCTGGTTCCACCAGAGTCCTGTAAAGACTCAAAGGTGAACACTTTAGTGGCATCGGTTTGGCCTGAGCTTGTATTCTCATAGGTAAGTCCATTTAAGGCATCGGCCAATTCACTCCCCGATACTCCAGAGGCCGTAAAGTTTATTGTCGCGGTCCCACCGACCAACGAAACATTATAGGCATAACTAAAATCCGCTGACGCAATACTGCCAGCAGTTCCACCCGTTAATATAATATCGTAGCCACTAAAACTTAGCTTCTCGGAGCCTATATCCACAACATTGGTTAGGCTGAATGTAAACGCCGCTACCGAATCAAAGCTCTCTCCTAAATCCACGTTGGCATCTGCAAACAAGGCTACTGGGCTATCTCCCTCCCAAAACACAGGGTTTCGTGGAGTCAAAGAGACTGTCGGAGGATCGTTTAACGCGGCTATTTGAGCACTAGCATCACTGTAGATAGGTCCTTCGGATTGGCCTCGTTGATCAATATAGGAAACCTCTACACGTATATATTGATTAGCGTATTCTTCTAATAAGGATAACGTCGATTCGGTTGCATCGGATATATCACTCCAGCCAGTAGAGCCATCCGTTGATACTTGCCATTGATAGTTAACCTGCTCTGGGGCTATCCCATCGTCGTCAGACATCGTTGACAAATCGGCCGATAGTACGTCCCCTTCGACCGTATTACCCGTTACCGTTGGTGCACCGACAGGGTCATTATAATATGGGATGAGTGCTATAGAATCGGGCGACTCTTTTTGGTCATCCAATTCAATATCTGAACCGTCGAATGCAAGGGTTGCTGTTCCACTGGTCGATGATGTAGCATCCAGAGCATAAATATCGGTGGCTCTGATCGTAGGAATCAAACCCAGTAAAGTGCTTTCATTTTTTTCAAAGGAGAAGAGCATTTGACCTGCCGTAAAATTCGCCCCTCCCAACGTGATATCTTCTTGGATCACCTCAATGCCGCGAATAGCCGTGCTTGTCGAAAAAGCATCTCCTGAATCGAAGAGCACAAAATTATTGCTATAGCTTGTATTATCCTCACCTACGGTTTCGATGGTTAGGGCTTGAATTTCTCCATTTTTATCATCGCTATCATTAAAAACCAAATCACCTGCATTTAAAGTCACACCCGCTACGGTTACTGTTTTTTCAATAAGAGCAAAATCAAAAAGATCTTTACTGGTCAGGTCATCCAGTAACACAGAGGTGGTCCCGCTGGTGTAATCCCCTGGGGTGTCAGGCCTAAAGAGAGCAATGTCTTTTTTCTTGACAGCTACATCATCGAAATTCTCATCGTCAGCTGTCGAAAACAGTAAATCACCGGGCATCAACGTGACAGGGTCACCACTGCTGTCGGTCCCCACAGTGACATACGAAGTAACATAATGCAGCCCCGAAATGGTGACATCACCATCACCTAAATTGGATAACGAAAAATAAACACTTAACGTACCATCGGAGTCATCACCAAAGTTCAAATTAGGGCCCGATAAGCTGAGGACATCACCGGCTTCCCATGCTTCCAAACCATTAACCTCGGAGTCATCAATGTCATCAGAAGTGGCCAGAATAAGGCCGACTGAAGGTGCCGCCAATGTAGATGACCAATCGTCATTCAGCTGTAAACTAACGGCTTCAACCGCACCAAATGATCGTTCAAGGTGCCAATCGCCACCTAAATCACTTGCGCCTGTTGTATCATCACTGGCAGCCACATCCATGCTAGATAACTGCTGGAAAAGCTCAGCAAAAGCCACGCCACCATCTGTTGATAGTAAATCACAACCGTATATTAGTAGATCAGCGTTTTCGGTAACAGAGGCCCCCCATTGAGCCAGCAGATCGGCCTGCTCAGTTAAGGTCTGTTGCGTAACCCAGCTATTACCTAGCTGTAAGCCAGTGCTATTACCGTGAGAAAGTAAGTGAATAGCACTAATCTCTTCATAATTTGTCACGATAGATGACAGTTGCTCAAGGCCATTCTCATCAGCATTTAAATAGACAATTTCGTAGGCATTGGGCGTGTTATGAGAAGTAATTTGGCTAAGCAGCTCAGTCTGATTTTCAACGCCCGCGTCAATAACAATAAGCTCAACTGAGCCTGTTTTATCTATGGGGTCTAAAAAGCTATCGGCGCTTGCCAGCAAAGTATCAGCTTCACTAACAAGTAATCCAGAGAAGTCGTCATGGGTTAAATCTGAGTTATTGGGCGAGTGCTGGTTCTGCGCGAACTCCTCAACAAACAAATCGACATCAACGGGGTTGTTGATCTTGTCTGTTTGCTGCACTAATAAATCCAGGGCTGAGTCAGCAACGCCCAACGGATCTGCAGACAGCATCACACGTGGCTCTAATCGTTCTATACGATAAGCTCTATGAACTAAACGCTGTTTTCTATCACTTATCATAGCCGCAACCACCTCTATTTCTCACCCTGCACAGAGCTTACATGTCAGCTCTA
Organism: Neptunomonas phycophila; assembly: GCF_001922575.1. Lineage (NCBI taxonomy): Bacteria > Pseudomonadati > Pseudomonadota > Gammaproteobacteria > Oceanospirillales > Oceanospirillaceae > Neptunomonas > Neptunomonas phycophila. Next base: position 1,977,955 of record NZ_MRCI01000001.1, read on the forward strand.
GTGAGGAATGCAGGCTTATAAACTACCCAATTTCTGCAGAATAGCCTCTCGTTTAGCTTCGTTAATGGACTCTACTGCTAACCACGTGGCTGATTCTTTTTCGGTACGCGCTACCACTTCGGACTTAATACCCATGCGCGTCAATGCCGCTTGGCGCATATTGGCACTTTGAGGGCCATTATATGCCCCAAACGAAATACGGCCTTGGTAGGTTTTTTGTGGCATGACCATCATATCTTTAACCCCCAAACGGCCAAACTGAGCTAGTAGCTGCGAAGATGGTTGCCGATAACTGTCCGCCGACAACACCAAATAACCTTTAATAAAATCAAAATCCGCATCAACACGTTGAGGATCAAACCCATAAGACTCGATTATTTGCGCGGCTTTTTTTTGCTCTTTGTCGCTGGCAAAAGGGCCAAACTTATAACTAGGTATTACGCCACCTGACAGCTCAATGCTTTGCGTCATTGACTCTTTAGACGACTCTTCGCTGGATGTTGCAGAAGCAGGAAGCTTAGCACTGTCCGTTAAGGGGGCTTCGCTGGCAGAGGCTGTATCACTGGGCGCCTGTTCGGAGTTATTAGGTTCGGTGTAAAGCGCATCACTTAACTTTAGAATGCATTTCACGCCCGACACAATATGGTTCCCGGGGTTGTCCATGGTTAACCGAACACCAAATGTCCCACTGGCCGTGTCCCCCACGGGGTCAACCACTTCTATATGCGCACTGTAAGGTGTATTTAGGTTTGTCTCTGGGTAAACATCGCCCAACATGTTGTTATGTATTTGGCCGAAGTATTCCATGCCTAGCACCGCTTCTACATGCAGCGGATTAAGTTGTACCAATTGCATAACCGGGCTGTCTTCAACGTACTCGCCCTCTGACTTATATACCTGTGTCACGACACCATCGAAGGGTGCAAATACGCGAGTATTATCTAACTGAGCTGCCGCTCGCTCTAACTCTAGCTGGCGAACAGCATAAGTATCTTTGGCTTGTTGTAAGCGCCAGTACGACACTTGCTCAGAGCGTTTTGATTCATCGATATTTTGACCGGACACTAGCTTCTTTTCTTGTAAATTACGAACACGCTCATTTTGCAAGCGGTCATAACGAAGGTTGATCTCCTCAGCCGAAATTTCTGCCTTCATGTTCGCTTTTAACTTAGCCAAGTTTAAATTGGCCTCTTCCACACGGGAGTTCAGCTCAACTAACAGCTGCCCAGCTTTAACATGCTCACTGCGCTCTGCATGTATGTGACGGATCACACCTGAGGTAGCCACACTTAAATCTACCGACTTACTGGGAGTAATCACACAGTCCACAGCAGGCAAATCCAAAGCCCACGCAGAGTTAGAGCCTACTATGGCAGCACTTATTAACGTTGCTGAGGCGCTATAAAAAAACCAACCTGTGAATAGCTCTTTATAATTCATTAATGTCCCTTAAAAATTCACTCGTTCTTAACCCAACCACGTAAGACATTGACTACAAAACTAACACTCAAAGAGCCCAACCGTATGTACGCAAAAGATTCACATATAGCCAGTCTAGTAGACGATTAGCCAAACTGACATTTTCAAACTCAAATTTTACTCGTGCATTAATTGGCTTAAAATCCAAGTCAGAAACAGAAGCGGCTTCGACCTGCACATCAACAATAAAATGCTTGCTTAACAAGCGAGTTCCCGACGCATCACGATCATCAACCGCTATACCGCCCCCCATTAAACTGCCTAGGTATTTTGATGGAAGTTGGTCGGCCGCCGCAGGGACAATGCGCTCGATTTTCCCCGTTAGCGACCGGCTAGGTAAGGCATCAAATAAAATGTGTACGCTCTTTAAACCATGCCTTATTTTGTTGATATCCGCCTGGTCAATGACCGTTGTTATCTGCACATTATTGGCATTAAATACAGCAGCGAAGGCCTCTCCCCTTTCCAAATAACGCCCGGAAATATCCTGCCAGCGCGCCTTTTCTAAAAAACCACTCGCTGGAGATGTAACCGTAAGGGCGTCGACTTGAGCACTGACTTCAACCAAACGTTTTTTCATACTCGCTATTTGTTCCCACATATCGGCGGCCGCTAGCGGGTCTTGAGACAAAAATTGGTCATAGCGCGCTTCTAAACCGGATAACTGCGCCTCTAAATTTGTTTGCTGCTCACGAAGAACGGGGTTAGTTAGCTGGAGAATAGCTTGCCCTTTTTCAACCCAATCACCCGCTTGCACCAATGGGCGCTGAGCAACACCACTGGCTTTAGCTATAACCCGCTCGTTATTATCGTGCAGCACGATTCCCGAGGCGGGCAACGTAATCGGGAAGCGAAAAATAAAACCCACTACAAAAACACAACAAACCACGATACCTAATACCGTATAAAAACGTGCTTGTTGCTGCTGTAGTGTTACGTCTTTATAGACTCGACTCAAGCCACGGATAATCGGGAACAACAATTGCTGAAACAGCACATACAGAGCCAATAAACTACCTAACGCAAAAAACACAGTACTTAAATACAGAGTAATCCACAGGCTGATAAATAACCGATACGGTATCGACAATATTCCGTATATAAAAAAACAGTATTGTTCTCTACGGCTGTAATTTTCGACCCTGCCAGACAAACCTAAAACCCAACGCGCCAATAAGCCTCCAACATAGTTTTTAGCCTTCGTACTCAAATTATCAATGCCTAACGCATCGGCCAGTATGTAGTAACCATCAAATTTCATAAGGGGGTTAATATTAAAAACGAGAGTCGAAAAGGTGCCGATAAAGAACACATCGAACAACAGATCAGACATCAAAGTACCACTTGAGGAATAAGCCCAGAGATTTAGAGCACATAAGGCCAGAAAAAACTCAATTAACATACCGGCCAAACCAACAATCACGCGCTGGCGACGGCGTGGAAAACGATAACTGGATGATGCATCAACATAAGGTAACGGTATAAACACTAAAAAAACAATACCGCATTCATAGACATGACCACCAAATCGTTTCACCGCTAGGCCATGGCCAAGCTCATGACAAAATTTCATCAATGGGTAAATTAAGATCATGAGTAATGCATTGCTCGGGTCAAAAAACCGGCTTTCCCAGTGCAAAGTAATCGCTGACCATTCAATTGCAAAAACAGACACAGAATAAAGCAAGAGCAACCCAAAAAAGCACATAAAAGGGAGGCTAAAAATCACGCGGCTGAGTGGACCTAACAACGCCAACCAGTGGTCTGGATTATGAAGAGGAACTTTAACCGCCATGGGCTGTTTCAATTTTTGCAACCATGACAAAGATGAGTCTTCCTCATCGGCGATGGCCAAAACCCCCATGCTTATTAACAAACTCAGAGTATCCTCAACGTCGCGCCGATGGTGCTCAACCTCTGTATCAGGCAACGTGGCGAGTATAGAAGCGAGTGGTGTTTCGCCATCGCAACGGACAATTAATTCACGTGCCCACTCTGCGCAACGTAAATAAGCATCGCTGTTTTTCACATAGAGTAGATACGGATAGTCAGTGTGCGAAGCTTGAGGGATGAACTCCACTTCTTTAGCCACATAAAGACTAGCGGCGGCTAACCGAGACAACAAACCCGTGGACAGCGTATTCTGAGGCGCTGGCGCCGTCATAGTAGCCACCGCCAATACTGAATACGGCACCAATCAATAAAGTGATGAAACAAGACCCAACCAATGGGCGCTTTCCCAACCTCGACTCGCGCTACCCCTTCCATATTGGGACGTAAATTATTTAAATCGTCATCTTCCAGTTGTGCTTCAGCCAAATACACCGGCGCACCGTCTTGATCATCAAACAAAGGCGTTGCGTGCAGCAAGGTTAGTGTAAAAATCTGATTAGGCAGCGCCGCCAATTTAAGCTCAGCGCTCTGTCCCTCTTTAATGAAACGAATATCTGCTTCTTTTACGCTCAACATGGCTCGGTAAGCATTAAGCGGTGATATTTCAAATAAGACATCGCCGTTGTCGACAGGAGCATTTATCTGACGGGTGAGATCACCCTTTATAATTATTCCTGACATTGGCGCCTTAAGCTGAGCCTGCTCAACGCGCAAAGATGCCTGGTTAAGCTGCGCCTGGACTTGATCGCGTTTAGCTTTCGCTACGTTAGCTTGGCCATAGTCGCGCCCCGCTAAATGCTTTCTGTAACCTTTGTCATACTCTTGCAACTGACTTTCAAGGCGCAATTGCTCTAAACGAAGTGGATGGTCATCCAACATCGCCAGCACATCTCCTTCATTGACGGTATCACCAGCACTTAAAGTCGCTGATTTAATATAACCGTCAAACGGAGCCACAACAGCCATTTGCACCTTGCCCTCAATTACAGTGTCGACCGCTACACGATAATTAACCGGAACAAACACTAAAATGGCGCAGCAGATAAGTGCCAACAATCCGTATTTCCATCTGATGTACCAAGAGCTTGATGAGGTAGTGTTCTCTAGAGAAGACGTTTGCACCGACGCATCACTGACAGAGTCAACTGCCGTTTTTGTGCTAGGCCCTGCTAAGGGATCTGCCGCTTGATTTAATAGCTCCGCCAACCATCGAATGGACCATTGAATTAATTTTTTAGTCGCCTCTACAGAGTCTTCTTTCACTTTTACTCGTATTGCAAAAGGATAGTTCCCCTGCTGAGTTGAAATATGAGTAGATACAATCAGGTATGGGTCCGAATAAGACGTCACTACGGCGCCTCTCTGAGAGGAAAATACGAGAGTCTCCAATAGTTTTTCGGATGGTTTTTTAGAGTTAGGCCACGATGAGTACACAGGCTTTGTGTTGGCCTGCTCACTAATGTGCTGCAACACGGCACTCTGAGTATCAGGAACCATCTTACAAACCAGTTCTAACCATTGTGTCAATGACGACAATTTCGCACCTACAACAAGCCTTTAAGGATAATGATGCATAACTCACACGTAATGCACCGAGGTTACTTATAGTATCGGCACAAAACGGAACAATATTAGAAACCAAAACTACTTAAAAGCGTCTTAGTTTACTTACACTAAACTAACCTTCATCGATAAGGAACCCCAGAATGTCGCACGCAGTATCAACAGAAACCCAAAACAGGCTGCAGTACTCTTTACTCTCATTACGGCTAGGCGTATTTATCGTAATACTGATGTGGACAATGGATAAATGTGTTAAAAGCCAGTTAGCGCGTGCTGCCTAACTGGCTTTTTTTGTGGCTAGCTGCTGACGGTCACTTGCTCTTCTAGCGGCTTACGAAAAAAGCGTTTAGCGTCCTCTAACAGCATGATGTTGACAGGAACCATAATCAAAGTAATTAACGTACCAAACAAAATTCCAAAACCTAAAGATACGGCCATAGGAATTAAGAACTGCGCCTGCACGGCTTTCTCAAACAAGAGCGGCATTAGCCCTAAAAATGTCGTCATCGACGTTAGAGCAACAGGACGAAAACGAGCAACGCCAGCCGTTTTCACTGCTTCTTCAACAGCCTCAAAAGCCGACATTGTTTTACTAAGCTCCTGCTGACGCCGGTTTGAGTACTCCACTAGCACAAGACTATCATTAACAATAACCCCCACCAGCGCCAACAATCCCAACAGGCTCATAATGGTTAAATCCATCCCCATTAGCCAATGTCCGGCCAAGGCTCCGATAGCGCCAAAGGGGATCACCGACATGACAATTAATGGCTGAGCGTAAGATTTAAAGGGAATAGCCAGCAAGGCATAAATGGCAAAGAACACAAAAACCAACCCAATTATCAGTGACGAGAACGATTCCTGCTGCTCTCGGGCTTCACCTTCCAAGGTATAACTTGAACCAGGATATTGAGATACTAGCCCGTCCATAAATTCAGCTAAGTTACGCTGCAAAACCGTCGTATTAGTCGTCGTTTTATCTAAATCCGCCGTCACACTGACAGTGCGCTGCTGATTAATCCGATAAATAGCTGAAGCCCCGCGGGACGGCACAAGATAGGCCACTTCATTGAGCGGCACAAAGCCCGCATCAGTTTCGATTTGTATATTACGTAAGTTGCTGATCGCTTGTCGTTCATCTTTAGGCAGACGAACATACACGCTCACTTCATCACTGCCTCGCTGTACACGCTGAACTTCAATGCCAAAGAAATTTTGACGCACTTGGCGAATGATATCGCCGCGCGTAAGCCCCAGCGCGTATGCTTGTTGAGTCAACTCTACTTGTAGTTCTTCCTTACCATCTGAGAGGTTGTCGACTATTTCAAATAGCGTGGGGTAGGTTTTTAAGTGAGCTTTTACCTGATCTGCCATGGCCGATAAATCAGCCACATTGCTAGAGCTCATGCGGATGTCAACAGGGTCGCCCCCGCGACCAAGCTCCGCTCTATAGGTTAAAGATTCAGCCCCAGGCACTGTTCCTATCATTTGCCGCCATTCTTGCACTAAACGTGTCGTGGTCAATGCCGGATCACGATCCTCTGCTGGTGTTAGTTCAAAACGCACCATGCCGTTTTCAGCACTGCCACCGCGTCCACTCGCTGAAAATATATTTTGTACGACACTTTCACCTGTTTCTTCATCACTGTAATCCGCTTTTAACTTACGGGCCGCTTCTACCATTTTAACCACGACACGGTCAGTCACTTCAAAAGGTGTCCCCGCCGGCATTGTGAGTGTAGCCACTGCCGTGTCACTTTGAACCCGCGGGAAAAAAACAAAGCGAGTCCAACCGCTAAAAATCATAGCCAGCGATAACATGAGCACAGCAATAAACAACATCAGAGTTGTTAGGCGATTTTTCAAAGCCACAGCTAACAAAGGGTGATAATAACGGAGAATAAAGGACTCAAACCCGTCCGCAAAGCGGCGCTGAAAACGTGCGAAGCGGCCTTCAGATTGATGTTTACGAATACGTACATGTTTTAAGTGAGCAGGCAGAACCCACTTAGATTCGATTAACGAAAACAACAGAACAGGGATCACAATAAAAGGTAGCTGCGCAAAAATGGGGCCTCGATCCCCTTCCACAAACGCGATCGGTAAAAAGGCCGCTATGGTTGTTAAGATACCAAAGGTAACAGGCACCGAAACTTCCTGAGTACCTCGTATAGCGGCTTCTAGGCCGCTTTCTGACGTTTTTAGGTGCGTATATACATTTTCTCCGGTCACGATGGCATCGTCCACAACCAAACCGAGTACCAATATAAAACCAAATAAGGAGATAATATTTAACGTAATGCCAAACAAAGGCATCACCAAAAAAGCGCCCATAAAACTAACAGGGATGCCAATAAACACCCAGAAAGCGATGGAGGGCCGCAAGAAAAGCGTGAGCAATAAAAGTACAAGCACCCCACCCTGACAGGCGTTAACGATTAGCGTTTCTAATCGGCTTTTAACAATTTCGGAATCATCATCCCAAAACGACATTTTTAAACCGTTGGGTAACAATGCCTGTTGCTCTGACACATAATCTTTAACTTCATCAGCAACCGTAATCGCACTTTGCTGACCAACTCGGTAAACATCGATCATAGCTGACAAAGAGCCGTTAAACCGGCTGCGCATTGCACTTTCTTCGAATCCATCATTGACCGTGGCAATGTCACGCAAATACAGCACACTGCCGTCAGCATTGTTCTTTATGACCATCGATTCAAACTGGTCGCGGTTGTACGCTTGGCCTTTAGAGCGTATTAAAATTTCTCCGCCATCCGTATCCAAACTACCCGCAGACAAGTCCAGTGAGCTATTGGCTATTTTATCGGCCACCTCGGACAACGTGAGGTTGTATTCTCGTAAATTATCCTGCGCGATTTCTACGGATATTTCGTAATCTCGCACACCGTCCAATTCAACCTGGGTAATATTAGGTAAACGTAATAGATCATCACGTACTTTTTCGGCATAGGACCTGAGTTCTTTTTCAGTCAGGTTATCCGAAGACAAAGCCACACTGATCACTTCCCGCACCCTTGTGGCTAGCGCGACAACGGGTTTTTCGGCATCATCAGGAAAAGAGTTAATTTCATCTACACGAGCTTTAACATCCGCTAATAGCTCCCGAGCGTCATACCCTTTTTCTGCCTCAATAGTGACGGTAGTCCCCCCTTCAACAGAGCGACTGCTTAATTCTTTAACCCCTTCTAGATCAGATACGGCATCTTCTATACGTGTGGCTAAGCTTAGTTCTGCATCTTCGGGGGTAGCCCCATTGAGACTCACACTTACACTAATGGTATCTGATTCGAAGCTTGGGAATATTTCTAATGGGATACGAAAATTAAGCGACATTAAGCCCGCAAGGACAATCGATACCATCAATAGGTTGGCCGCTACATGGTTGCGCGCAAACCAAGCAATCATTGCGCCTGCCCTCCGGTAACGGGCACAGCACTCCGCGCCTCAGGTCTACCACCGGTTTTGTTGGGCCGTGCACCTTCCTGTTCTTGCGACCTTAACTGAGCGGGAGTCCCGGATATCACTTGGCCCAATGCCGTCGTCACAATGGTGTCGCCTTCAACCAAACCCGAGGCAATAATAGCTTCTTGTTCATTTTGCCATGCGATACTGACTTCCCGGCGCGTCACTGCATCGTTTTCAAATACATAGACATAGGTACCTTGATAAATAACCCGGTTAGGAATGACGATGGCGCGCTCAAGCGTCTTTCCTTGAATCTTTGCTTGTACATACTGGCCAATTTTTAACGGGGTCTTGTCTTCATTACCTTCGCCGTAGGGATCTGTAATCTGGGCAATCACGTACAATTGGCGGCTATCTTCATCGATTGCACCTTCGGTCATAACAACCTCCCCCTTCCATTCCTCCTTATTAACCAAAGTAGAAATCAAAGTGACGCTCGGTAAATTGTCCGCCACTTTATCATTAAATCGATAGCGCTCTGGCAAGTCGATGTAGGCCAAATCTCTGGCTTGTAACGGCAGGCGTACTTCAATTACATCAACAGCATATAAAGTGGCTAATGAGGTACTTGTCGTTATTATTTGCCCTAGCGCTACAGATTTGCTCAATACTCGACCAGCATAAGGCGCACGAATGTGTGTGCGCTCAAGGTTTAATTTAGCTTGAGCAACGGCGGCTTTAGCCGAAGCCACCGTTGCTTCGGCTGCTTTCACTTGAGGCGCCCGCGCCACTAAATCTGGAATTTTTCCACCATTGCCTAAGCGCTTCCAGTCTGCTTTTGCTTGCGCACTGCGTGCTTTTTCTTCACTTAATGTTTGATAGGCTGTCATTAGTGTGGCTTCTTGCGTCGCCAACTCCGCTTGATAATCGCGGTCGTCGATGCGAAGCAGCTCATCACCTTCTTCAAAAAAACCACCGGCTCTAAATGCAGGGTTCACCCAAACAACTTGACCTGAAACTTGAGCCAACAGCTCACCCTCAGTGCGGGGCTGTAGCTTACCGTAGCTATCAATAGTAACGGAGTAAGGCTTAGCGCTTATTGTGTCGACATCAATGCTCAAACTGGCTACCCGTTGCGGAGCTCCTCGCCCAAGCTGTGGTGGATTATTTAAAATAACGTAGCTAGCAACCCCAGCAACAACAATTAATAAAACAGGTATGATACGCCTGATCATGAGTGAGGAATCTCCACTTGCGAAGTGTTAACGGGGGTGTGCTCTACGGTCAATGACGGATCAAGCTGGCCACCTAAAGCCACCATGAGATCAACCCGATTCTGTAACAATGCACGCCTTAAAGACAAAATATTGGTCTGTGCATCAAGTGAGCGCCGCTGCGCTTCTAAAACGGTATTGTAGTCCTCAAGCCCTCGCTGGTAGCGCTCAAAAGACAAACTCTCCGCCTGTTTTGCATTGTCCTGAGCCTCTAAGTACAGGGTGTATTGCTTGCGCAGCGAGCTTTCTGCCGTCAGGGCATTTTCTACTTCAGTAAACGCTGTATAAACCGCATCAAGATAGACCTGCTCTTGCTCTCGGCGTTGAGAAGCTTTAATTGACTGGTTCGCTTCACGTTGGCCCGCATCAAAAATGGTAGCCGCTAATGACGCTCCCACACTCCACGCTAGATTACTGCCCACCAAATTCGATAAAGCATCACTGCTACCACCATAACTGCCCGTCAACGTTAAACTAGGGAAGCGTGCACGGTGAGCTGCAGCAAGTGCTTGATCTGTTGCTAACAAGGTTAACCAACTGGCCTGCAAATCCGGTCTTTGTTTAATAATACTCGCCGGTAAAGGCACATCCGACATCATAGGAATCAACGGTAAAGCTTCGTCCGCACCAATAGCCGCATCAGGATAGCGCCCAAGCAACTGCTCCAACGAGCGCTGAGTCTCTTTTAACACCTGCTCTTGCTCTGCCAAGGCGGCGACTTGAGCGTTTGCGTCATTTCTAGCTAAATACAAATCCAGTGCTTCATAGAGGCCGTTTAGATAACCTGATTCGATGACTTCCAAATCAGACTGGAGACTTTGTGAGCGCTCTGTTAGTAAATCGACTAATAACTGAGCTTCTTGAAGCTGAAACCATTGACGGTAAACATCCGCAATCAGCGTTATTTGCTCTTGATTAAAAGTCGCAACCGCCGCTGCATACTCAAGCTGAGCTTGCTTCTGCGAGGCACTGAGCTCCCCCCAAATATCAACTGACCAACTCGCGTTAGCACTTAAAGACACGGTGTTACCACTGTCCTCCACACGATCTATACCTGACGTAAGCCCCACCGTTGGAAAACGATCAGCTTTAGCGATACGCAACGCTAGCTCTGACTGCAGCATTTTCTCCCGGGCCGATGCCAGCGTATGACTATGCGCTAACGCTTCTTGAACTAACGTCAGTAACTGAGGGGTATGCAGCCCAAAGAAATTAGCCATCTGCGCCTCGGCATCAAGACCTTTGGCACTATCGTGTGCATCAAGCTGCATGCCTTGTGCTGAGGACCATTGCTCAGGTGCGATGGCATCAGGCTGAATCGATAAAGGCTGAGGAGCTGCACACCCAACTAGCAGGCTTGCTATTACAGCAGGCCAAACCCGTTTAATCATTGTTAGGCTGGGTTGTTTAAGTAGACAAGGGGGACTTAACACGTAACTAGTTTTCCTTGTTGATACAATATGCTCGCCACGAGCACTCAGGTAGAGGCTCCTAATATCACCTTATTTGATGAAATCTTAAATAAAAAAATGCTTATTTTACATTTCTTTACAAGCGAGATAGAAAACTAGCGGGGATTTACAAGCTATCAGCCATCAATCTGCCATTGTGCCGGCACCGCTCGACGTACGTAATCAATAAAACTACGAACGCGTTTCGACTTTTGTCCAAAAGGATAAAGAATATAAACATTAAGATCGGGGCCAGACCATTGAGTCATACATAATTCGAGCGAGCCCGGGTGATGACGTAACCGCGCTTTGACTAACCAATGTGGCAACAAACCTAAGCCTGTACCTTTAACGATGGCATCACTTTGAAGTACAAAGCGATCTACTTTTAGGCGAGAGGTCGGCATTTCGATATCATATTCCCCAAGCTCCTTGCTTGAAAACCTAATCACCTTGTCAGGGTTGCCCATCAAATTAACCCATTTATGCCCCTTTAAATCTCGTGGATGCTGTGGACGACCGCAGCGGGATAAATACTGAGGCTGAGCATAGACACCTTGTCTTAAAGTGCCTATTAGTTCGGTACGTAAGCTTGTGACAGGCTCCTCTCCTACACATATACCAATCGCATTATTCATTTCAGGATCAATATCTTTACTGTACGCCTGAAGCGAAATGTTGACCCCAGTATATTCGGATAAATAGGCAGTGACAGTCGGGCCAAACCAAGAACGCAACAGTGCATCATGACAATACAGGTTTAACTCCCCTGAAACCTCATGACATAGCTCTTCTAACGCGGTTCGTCCCTGGCAAGCAAGGTTGAGAATGCCTTGGGAATAATCGTGAAAGAGTAACCCCGCTTCAGTCGGCAATAAACGGTTAGACTCGCGACGTAATAAAGCTTGATCAAGCCCCTTTTCAAGCTGATGGATACGGCGACTCAGCGTCGACTTAGGAAGATTTAATAGCTTAGCACTTTGCGTCAAACTGCCTGATTGCATCACTGATGAAAAAGCTTCCAGCTCTTTCAGATCGAACATACCACACCTCAAGTTTTAGAAAACGGAACGCAACGTTCAAGTCTACACCGTGTCAAATATTAATGCGAACTATTATCATTTAGATGCTTTATATATTTTACAACATGGAGACTTTATGAGCATTGCTACAGGTGTTGAGTACAAACTTAAGCGGACAGGAATTTTTTTAGGTATTAGTATGGCTATAGCTTCTTCAGTAGCTATTGCAGAAGATGCCACAAACTTAGATCAGCTCGTTGTAACCGCAACAGGTTACGAACAACAAGCCGCAAGCGCACCTGCGTCCATCAGTGTTATTAGTCGCGACGATATTGAATCTAAATCCTATACAGATTTAACGGATGCATTACGTAATGTCCCTGGCGTAATTGTCACCGGTGGTGGAGCTGGCGATGGTGGAGTAGATATTAGCTTACGAGGCATGCCGGCCAACTACACTCTCATTTTGGTAGATGGTAAGCGCGTCGCAAGCCGAGAGAGCCGCCCTAACGGTAACGCTGGTTACGAAACCGACTGGCTCCCACCGCTAGATGCAATCGAACGCATCGAGGTCGTTAAAGGTCCCATGTCCACTCTGTATGGCTCGGATGCCATAGGCGGTGTCATCAACATTATTACCCGTAAAACACAAACAGAATGGGCAGGCAGCATTCAGCAAGAAATGACATTCCAAACCCATGATGATTCAGGTAACTATCATCAAACGAGCTTCAACGTAACAGGCCCCCTAATGCAAGACACACTAGGCTTGCAGCTTTATGGTCGTAACTATAGCCGCAAAGAAGACAACATATTAAATGGCTACGAAGACAAGGACCTCAATAGCCTAACCGCAAAACTCACATTTACACCGACAGCCGATCATGATTTTACAGTAGAAGCAGGCCGCACAAACCAGCATCGTGTTTCCTTGATGGGTAGAACAGCCGCAAGTGAAGGCTGCCGAGGTGGCTGCACCGATTCAGATACAAAAACAACGCAAGAGCATGTCGCGTTATCGCATACAGGACGCTGGGAATTAGGTACAACAGACACCTTTGTCCAACGCGAAAAAACCACTAACAAAGGTAGAGATATCAGTATCACAAATACATCGGCTAAAAGTACGTTAGTTGTTCCATTAAACACTCAAACGTTATCGCTAGGTGTCAATTATGAACATGCAGAACTCAACGACCAAAACTCTAACCAAATTTCTGACCGCACCCAAATCGAAACCACACAGTGGGCTATTTTCGCAGAAGACGAGTGGTACGCTACTGATGAACTCAGTATCACCGGGGGCGCTCGATTAGACCATAATGAGAATTATGGCAGCCATGTTAGCCCGCGCATCTATGCTGTTTGGCAAATGACACCCGACTTAATTCTCAAAGGGGGTATATCGGGCGGCTTCCGCTCCCCGAGTCTTCGCGAAGTAACGGCAGATTGGGGACAAACCAGTCGTGGGGGTGATGTATACGGCAACCCAGATCTAAAACCCGAAACGTCGGTCAGCAAAGAGGTAAGCTTAAACTACAGCGGCGCGAATCAGCTTAACGCCTCAATAACGATCTTCCATAACGAGTTTAAAGACAAGATTACTCGTGTTGCTTGCCCTTCCACTATTTGTACTGATGGGCCCAACTCATTTGGTTCCGACCCCACTTATCGAATTAACGTAGACGAAGCCATAACCCGCGGTGTAGAAGCCAGCGTTAGCCGCGCGCTCACGCGTACTATCAATGCAAACGCGAGTTATACCTACACCTATTCAGAGCAGAAAACAGGCGAATATAAAGGCGAACCTCTTACACAGTTACCAAAACACCTTTTCAGCGCAGGAGTCGATTGGCAAAACAGTGACAAGCTAAATTCATGGGCGCGTATCACCTACCGCGGCAAAGAAAGCCAACCCAATACAGGCCCATCTACCAGCGCAATTGTCGCGCCATCCAGCACAATGGTCGATACCGGCTTAGCCTACCAGTTAACACCCGCTTTCACCCTCAAGGCCGGTGTATACAACCTATTTAACGAGGAAATTATATATGATGAATATGGCTATGTAGCAGACGGGCGGCGCTATACATTTGCGCTCAATTACTCTTTTTAATGGCTTTTTATCCCTTCTCAAATTGCATTAGCAACGCCACTCGTTAAACACAAAAACCTCTCTTTGATTCAAAGAGAGGTTTTTGTTACAAGATTATTCGCTATAACTCATAAAGCGTCGGTTACCTCCTTAACTTGCAGCCTTACGCTTTGCAAACCATTACCTGATAGATACCAGAGCTTAGGGGTTAAGTAGACCACGTTAATTGAAGTCCCGCCCTTCTCTGATAATTGACCAGTGAACTGGTTAATGTTTAGAGCCTCACCCGTATTTCCGATAGCAGCACTTCTATCAATTATATAAAGGGCATCCGGTCCCATCTCTACCATGTTTTCTAAAGTGAGCGGGGTAAAGGTACGCGTACCTCGTGTCTTAGATTTAACATCGGCAGGCAACGCAGGCACACTCAAACCGAGTAACTGGGTAATAACTGGCTCATTACGTAACCCAAACGAGCCTTTATTATGCGTTACCACTAAAACACTTGGGTTATCTTTAATTCCACTTTTTTGCGCCAATATATATTTTTGCAGTTGTTCTAAGGCCGCTTCCGACTCTTTCTGGGCATCAAACGTTTCGCTATCAAACAAAGCGGCCACAGACTTCACATTGTTCCTGAATGCATCCCAATAGTTCTCTCCAGACACATCTATCTGTTTAACCTCACTGATAGCCTCTAAATCTGCTTTTTTAGCCGCTTGACGCCCAGTAATAAGAATGTAGGAAGGTTTTATTCGTGTTAATGCCTCTAAATCAGGATCTTTCAATCCACCTAAATCGGTGTACTGAACATTGTTATACTGTTCTAGATAATCAGGCAGACCCTGTTTTGGCACTCCCACTACGGATGCTTGTAACCCAAGCGCCGTTAAAGTGTCTAAGCTTCCATGATCAAACACCGCTACAGTGGTGGGTAATTGATCAGCAACAGTCAACTGAGTAGCCGCCAATAACGCGCCTGCAGCCATAATTTTACGCATATTTATCATTTTCACCGTTACCTACGTATCCATCTATAGAATAATTGATTCATTATCTTATTTGATAATAATTATCATTATCTCATTTTGGGAATACAATTTCGTGAACTAGGACGGGACGATATGTTGCAATACACGCAACGGACAAACATGTGAACCGTTGAAGCGAAGACGCTATCGAGACGCCGAGCGCGCCCCGATGTAGACATACGAATTAAGCTATTTTGTAGGCTTCCATGACCACAAAACACGCTGTTCTTCAGGGAGTGACCAAAGCCCTTTCTTAGCTTTACGGGCTTTTTGCTCATCACGATACCAAGCGGCGCCAGCATCTGAGGTTGGATCAACCCAAGCACCGCCTTTATTAATCATCCGGCGGCTGGTGTCGTAGCCTTCTTTCCATACAATGCACACCCACTCGCCTGATGCATCTTGTGTTGGGCAACGCAATGTCACACGCTCGTTAGTAATCATACTGCCTAGAATTTCTTTAGACATTTCACCATAAGGCTGGCTCAACTCTGGCGCATCAATATACGCCAAGCGAACATCATATTGGTTCTGTTGTTTATCCGTAACTTTAATAGAGTCGCCATCAACAATAGCGACGACCATAGCGAGTGCAAGCGTGAGTGACATGGATACATAACCTTAAAAAATTTGGCTCAGTTTACTCTGTTTAGTCTTAATAAAAAATATGAGGAAAAATACACCTTGCGTGTTTAACAGCCACAAAAAAAGGGCCCAAAGGCCCTAAAAGAGGATAGTGCTATTATCGCAGTAGCTGAATAATACGTTGCGCTTCAGCTTGGACATACGGCATCGCTTTTTGCATAAAATACAATTTATCAAACTTGTTAGGCTCTTCGTTCATTAGACGCCTCAAATTTGATCCCATCGCCATACGTAGTGAGGTTCCAATGTTAAATTTGGATACTCGTGTTTTTTTAAGTTTTTTAATATCGTCTTCTTTAATACCGGTAGTGCCATGAATCACCAAAGGAACATGCGTGACTTTCTCGGTGATCGCATTGAGCAAAGTATAATCAATAACCGAATCAGGCGTCGTCAACCGGTGTACGTTTCCGATAGCAATTGCCATCGCATCAAGGTCGCTCTCACTCGCATAGCGGTAAGCATCGTCCGGTGAGGTATTGATCGATTTAATATGATCTCTGCCTTCTTTGTAAGCAACAGAGCCAATCTCCCCTTCTATACTCACCCCTAACGCATGAGCGACCTGAGCTACTTGCTTAGTTCGTTTTATGTTTTCCTCTAGCGGTAATTGTGACCCATCAAACATGACCGACGAAAAGCCATGATGCATCGCTTTATAAACGATCTCTTCTTCGTAGGTATGATCTAAATGCACACAAACCTGGGTGGAACTCGCGTTCGCTAAAGACAACAGCATTTTAGCTAACGCCTCCACCCCCATAAAATCGACCATGTCTTTATTCGCCGCTAAAATTATAGGACTGTTTAACGACTCAGCCGCTTCTACAATAGCGCGCCCTTCCTCATATCCAAATACATTACAGCAGGGTATGGCATAATCAGAATTAGCGGCTGCGGGCAAAATATCATTTAGCGTGACTAGCATTCCAACACCCCCCTATTTAAATTTTTTAATCATGTCCTTGATACCGGGTATGGTATGAACCTGATACTCATGGTGCGGATCAAAGTGTTGAATCAGTGATTTAGAATGCTCACCCACAATAATGGTGAAGTAGTACATTTCATAACCCGGTGCTGCGACACAGGGGTGATACCCTTTATCAATCGCGATAACACTGCGGTTTTTAATATGATAAACAGGCCCTAAATCATCTTCGTGCTCATACAAAAACTGAGCACCAAAGCCTTGGTCTGGGTTAAACCTAAATTGGTAAACCTCTTCGTATCGTGTTTCATCAGTGCCTCGTTCCGTATCATGCTTGTGGGCGGGGAAACCCGACCAACCACCAGCCCCCACCGTAAACAGCTCACTGACTAACAAGCGGCCACGTTTGTCGGCATTTTTTTGCCCTAATATATGCTTAATTTTGCGATGCGTTTTTGTATCATCACTACCGTATTGAACTTGATCACTGTCTTCTGGTTTTACCTCAAACGCCTCTAGTGCCTCTTCATAGCGACCGCCCGCAATCATTACATCCGCATTCTCAGACGTGCAGGTAACCGTTACCGAAGCACCTAAAGGTGCGTACACCGCTGCCGGATTACCATCCCACACGTTTTTGCGCCTACCGATATCGGTAAAGACCTTATCATCTACGCTGATCGAACAGGTGCCACCCGCTAACACCACGGCTGTTTCATAGCCGTCGAGTTGGTATTGGTACGATTCACCTTTTTCTAAAAACACTTGGTTAAAATAGATAAGCGGCGTTGTGTCGTCGTTTACATCAATAATTGGTTCATTCTTGTTGTCATAAGCTGGAATATGTTTGCCCATAATGTGTGTCTCACTCAAAATTTTTATCAATAAAAGCGGGGTGCTGTTAGCCTAATGACTACGTAATACGCGACCTGCACCCTGCTCTGGTCAGGATTAAGCCGCTTCACGCACTGCAATAAAGCTCAATAACTCATCCAACGTCGGCATAGCATCTGTACAGGTTTTTCGGGACACATTGATCGCCGCTGAGGCAGACCCCATCTTCACGCTCTCTTGTAAGTCGTACCCTTGCAGGATTGAGTACATGAAGGCACCAGCAAACGAATCACCGGCTCCAAATGGCTTTTTAACCTCCACGGGGTAAATTCCCTGAGCAAACTTTTGCCCATCTCGGGTATACACAGTGGAGCCAAGCTCACCGGCTTTTATAATGAGTATTTGAGTCGCTCCTTGGAGATAACGCGCAGCGGTTTGATCATCGTCCGATTTAACGGAATCTCTATCCAAAGCCTCCATCACATCAAACTCTTCGCGATTACCTATCACGACATCCGACATACTCGCAGCCATTTGATAGTACAAAGAGGAGTCTTCTTCTGAGCGCCAAGAATAAGCACGATAGTCAACATCTAGGACAACCAGAGTGCCTGCTTCTCTCGCGTAACGAATCGCCGCTAGCGTAGCCTCGCGAGATGGGCTGGACGATAACGCCGTACCTGAAATCAGCAGGATTTTTGATTGCGCTATGTAAGCCTTATCAATGTGCTCAATTGATAGCGTCAGATCAGCCGCGTTATTGCGGTAGATAACCACCTCACAATTCGAAGCTTTCATTTCTGTAATTGCCAAGCTGGTTCTGGATCCTTTGTTGTCTACCAACATGCCTTGGAGATCCACGTTTAAGCGGCGTAAATAGTCGCATACGTAATGCCCTAAACCGTCGTCTGATACGCAACTAATGATTCCGGCTTTAGCGCCCAGTTTAGACAAAGCTACCGCGATATTGGCGGGCGATCCGCCCACATGTTTATCAAAGCTTGATACATTGGTCAGGTCGACGTTCTCTTCGCTGGCATATAAATCAACACCCGCACGTCCTAAACAGATCACATCGAGAGAGCGACTAGTTGGGATAGACAGCTTACTCATAGTACTTCACCCATTGAGCATCATTATCAGCAGACTCTACACAGCGTTCGAGTAATCTGACCCCTTCAATACCAGCATCGATACCTGGGAACCAGGTTGCAGCAACGGTAGCTTGATCATCCCTGTTAGCAGCCTTCATAACCGTACCAAATCGGCTGTAAAGGTTGGCCCACGACTCAAAGAAGCCTTCGGCATGGCCTCCACCTATGCGATCGCTACTCACGGCTGAATCGTCGTTATGGAGATAACCCATACCGCGCTCTAACACGCGTGCTGGCTCGCCTTGCACTTCAAAACTTAACTGATTAGGCCGCTCATCCCACCATTCGATGCTTGCTTTTTCGCCGACGATACGTATTTTTTGCTGATGCATAGAGCCAGCATTAACACCGCTTGCCCATAAAGTACCCACTGCGCCATTTGAAAATTGCATCATGACATGAGCGTTGTCTTCTAGAGGCGCTCTTGAGGCAATAAAACTCTGGCGTGTGCAGCACAAACGTTCAACATCCAAGCCAGTCATGAGCTGTGCCATGTAAAAGGCGTGTGTACCTATATCTCCCAACACGTACGTTGGCCCCGAAACTTCAGGGTTCATGCGCCATTTAGCGCCAGGGTTATCCTTTTCGACTTCTTCACTATGAAAACCATGGGCGAATTGCATGGAGATAACGCGGACCTTGCCAATATCACCGCGCTGTATCATTTCTCGCGCTTGGTGCACCATTTGGAACCCAGTGTACCCATACATAACCCCAAAAATACGGCCATGCTCCTGCGCGATACGTTTTAAATCTTCGGCTTCAGCTACCGTGAAGGTCACAGGCTTTTCACACACTACGTGTAAACCGGATTCTAAAGCCGCTTTCGAAATAGCGTAATGTGTGGAATTAGGCGTTGCGATAGAAACCGCTTGAATACCGTCCTCACGCTTTGCCTCTTCAGCAAACATTGTTTGGTAATCGGCATAGCAACGCTCAGGATTAAGCCCCAAGTTTGTCCCAAAATCGCGGCAACGCTCAGCGTCAATATCAAATGCTCCGGCAACTAATGTGAAGTGCCCGTCTCGGGTAGCACTGGAGCGATGAGCATAGCCAATTTGGCTGCCACGACCGCCGCCAACCATTGCCCAACGAATAGGTTGTTCAGAACGCATTTCTTCATTAAACATTTTTTTATTCTCCTTATACGCCAGGGCGTTGGTGTACTCGACCTTCGCTAAAGTTAGCGACTGCTTTTTCTACTTTTTCTGTTCGTGCTATTTCCGGTAGACCTACTTCCCACCAGCAATCGCAGCTAGACCATTTGGTTGGATCAATATCAATAACGATAACGGAGGTGCGATCAGCGGCTTTGGCGCGCGCAAATGCCGCATCAAACTCCTGCATGTTGCTAATTTTCTCGCTGATAGCGCCCTGAGCTTCAGCGTGCTTAGCAAAATCGACACGAGCCAACTCACCATCGGGCCGACGGCAGTCTTCCAAAAGATTGTTAAACGAATCGTTGCCTGTGTTGTTTTGCAACTTGTTGATAACCGCATAGCCAGCGTTATCGCACACAATGACAATCATTTTGTGACCGGTTAACACAGAGCTATAAATGTCAGAATTCAGAATCATGTAGGAGCCGTCGCCCACTAAAACAACAACATCGTTGTCTGGATTAGCAATTTTGGCTCCCCACCCTCCAGCTATTTCATACCCCATACACGAAAAACCAAACTCAATATCAAACTTGCCTATTTGCTGGCTTTGCCAGTTCATATTGAGCTCCGCAGGCAAGCCCCCTGCGGCGGTTAAAACGGTGTCTCCGGGCTCAACCACACGGTTAACAGCACCAACCACCTGCGCATAGGATGCCATTTCATCGCCCATCACTTTAGCTCTCTGGTGGCATAATGCCTTCCACTCGCTTGCTTGCGACTGCGCGGTAGCCGCCCATTCGGTATCGTTTTTCCAATCGCCTAAAACAGCATCGAGTTGCACCAACGTATCTTTGGCATCCGCCACGACAGGCATGGCTAAATGCTTAATGGCGTCTGTTCGGCCCACATTAATACTGATAATTTTTAGATTAGGGTTTCTAAATACCGACCAAGAGCCTGTCGTAAAATCTTGTAGACGTGTGCCAACCGCCAACACCACATCCGCATGTGCAGCCAGATAGTTTGCCGAATCAGAGCCGGTCGCTCCGATAGGGCCACCATTTAAAGGATGTTCTTGCAGGAGAGAAGCACGACCAGCAATGGTCTCTACGGTTGGAATTTGATGGTTTTCAATAAACGAGGCTAGCGCGTCAGTTGCCCGTGAGTAATGAACACCGCCCCCGCTAATCACAAGCGGCTTTTTAGCGGCACGTAAAATGTCAGCGGCAGCTTCCAAATCGCACATTTCGGGTTGAGGACGACGAATACGATGAACCTTCGTTTCAAAAAAACGTGTGGGATAATCGTATGCCATACCTTGAACATCTTGCGGCAAGCCAAGGAAAACTGGGCCACAGTCAGCGGGGTCTAGCAACGTATCTATTGCTAAAGGTAACGTCTGCAATAACTGAGCAGGATGAATCACACGATCCCAATAGCGCGTTACCGCTTTAAAGGTGTCATTGGCTGTAATGGACGGCGCATGAAAATGCTCTGTCTGCTGTAGTACTGGATCGGGTAAACGGCTAGTGTACGCATCACCAGAAAGCATCAATAGTGGCAAGCGATTAGTATGCGCAATACCCGCAGCAGTAACCATGTTAGTGGCACCAGGGCCGATCGATGTGGCCGCAATGCCTATCCGTTGACGATTATTTGCCTTCGCATAAGCTACCGCGGCCATAGCCATGGATTGCTCATTTTGACCTCGCCAGGTCGGTAGCTGATCTTCCACATTTTTCAGCTGCTGCCCTAGACAAGTCACATTCCCATGTCCAAAAATTGCAAATGAACAGCCAAACAGTGGTTGAACTTGCCCATCAATTTCTATGTGCTGGGCCACTAAATATTTTACAAGCGCTTCCGCTACAGTTAGACGGACTGTATTCATAATATTTCTCTTTTTATTCTTAAATGGATAATGAAATTATGAAGCTATTGATTAAGCTTTCTTGCGTTTTTGAGCATCTAATAACACGGCACCGATAATGATCATGCCCTTGATGATTTGCTGCCAGTAAGGGTCTACTCCCAGCATATTTAGGCCTTTATTCATCACGCCGATAATCAACGCACCAACAATACACATAGGAACAGAGCCCACACCGCCAGCCAGCGACGTGCCGCCAATTACAGCGGCAGCAATCGCATCCAATTCCCACATGTTGCCGAATGTAGGGTTGCCAGCATAAGCTCGTGAGGTCAGCATCGCTCCAGCTAGCCCTGCCAAAGCACCCGCCAACACATAAACTTTAAGTAAGGTAAGCTCAACATTAACGCCGCAGATTCTAGCGGTATTAACGTTGCCACCAATCGCGAAGACATGGCGACCAAAGGTCATGCGGCTCATCATAATGTGACAAACCACAGCCACAATGACATATATAACTACAAGCCCGGGTACCCCAAAAACCGAACCATCACCAATTGAGGTAAAAGCATCAGAGCTTGCATCAATAGGCCGGCCGTTGCTCACTAACTGAGCGACACCGCGCGCCATCGTCATCATGCCGAGCGTGGCGATAAAAGGAGGGATTCGTCCAAAAGCAGTAATCGAGCCGTTAATAAGCCCACAAATACTGCCCACAAACATGGCTGCTCCAAAAGCAAAAATAGCCATGCCATAGCCTTCACTACCAGTCACAATAGTAGCCCCAACAACGGAAGCTAACGCCACTACAGCCCCCGAAGATAGATCGATACCGCCAGTGACTATCGCAAAAGTCACACCTATCGCAATAATCCCGAACATGGAAACTTGTTCCAAAATACTGAACACATTGCGTAAGGATGCAAACCCTTCAATTTTTATCGATAAAGCGGCGAACAATAAAACCAGAATAAGCAGCATTCCATACTTATTAAGAATCTCGGTGTAGTGTGTTTTTCGCACTGTTGCAGCCATTGCCTTAACCATCATGCCACTCCTTTAATCTGACATTGAGATGCCATTTCTTGTTCGTGTACCGCTGGCACATCACCACCGGCTGCCATTTCTAGGATCAACTCTTGTGTTGCATTTTCTCGATCAACAATGCCTACCTCTCGTCCCTCCGCCATGACCATTACACGATCGCTTAGCGACAGGAGCTCTAGCATTTCGGAAGAAACGATGATGATGGCTTTACCTAGGCGCGCTAATTCAACAATTAATTTATAGATCTCGGCTTTGGCACCAATATCGATACCTTTAGTGGGTTCATCTAAAATCAGAATTTCAGGCTCTAACAACAACCAACGAGCAATGAGCACTTTTTGCTGATTCCCGCCCGATAAGTTGCCGATAATGGTATCCACCGTTGGCGTTTTTATACGTAACTGCTGTTTCATCGTGTTAGCCACATCACTGGCTAAGGATTCAGAAATAAGGTGATTTTTTTCGTAAGGGTGCAGTTCAGGCATGATCATGTTGTCGGTAACACTCATGTTTAACATCAAGCCTGTTAATTTCCGGTCTTCTGTTACAAAACCAATGCGATGCCGTATAGCATCGGAAGGTTTACGAATATCAATTTGCTCACCATGCAGGTGAATTTCGCCACTTTTAGCCGCTTTATAACCAAAGATGGCTTCAACGACCTCGCTACGACCCGCGCCAACTAGGCCAGCAATACCGAAAATTTCTCCTTTACGAACAGTAAAACTAATATCTTCAAACTTACCAGGTAAACTCAAATGGCGAACGTCCAGCAACGTTTCTCCGATCGTGACATCTTCGCGCTGGAACATTTCGTCCATTTCACGACCAACCATCATATTTATGAGTTCTTCTTTACTAATGTCAGTCGTCTTTTTAGTTCCGATATACTGCCCATCACGAATCACCGATACCTCATCTGATAGCTCAAAAACCTCACCTAACTTGTGAGAGATATAGATAATGGCTATACCGCGCTGCTGTACCTTTTTGACAATTCGATACAACTGATGCACTTCTGATTCGGTTAATGCCGTTGTTGGCTCATCCATAATAATGAGCTTGGCGTTGTAGGAGACAGCCGTAGCAATAGCCAACAATTGCGCTTTAGCGACGGAAACATCCTGCATAAGTGTTTCCACACTCATGGGGATTCCGAGCTCATCTAAAATTTTATTAGTTTGATTATTCATGGCATTTTGATCCATCAAAATGCCTTTCTTAATCTCGCGCCCCAAATAAAAATTAGCAGCAACAGAAAGGTTGGCAGAAGGGCTTATCTCTTGAGGAACCATAGCCAAACCCGACCGGATAGCATCAATGGGGGCTTTTGGGGTAAACGGCTGACCATCAAAGAAAATGTCTCCGCCTGCATCCGGCGTATAAAGCCCATATAGGATTTTCATTAATGTTGATTTGCCTGCGCCATTTTCTCCCATTAGCGCATGTATACTGCCTTTTTTGATTGATAAGTTAACCTGATCCAGCGCTTTAACTCCCGGAAAGGTTTTACTCACATTAATCATTTCTAATATGCAATCTGAGTTTTTCATAAGCCTAATTATTTTTATTAATAGCGTTATAAAATAGAAAGGTCGCTTATTGAATACTGCTTATAAAAGGCATTCATTCGTTAAATAAAAATCAATAGCGACCTTGGCGTTTAATGGCAAAAAAGCCGTTAACACTTATTTAATATTGAGATAAGTACGCTTCTTTTTGGCTTTCTTTTACAAGTTCGAAGTCTATCCAATTCATTTTCTGGACTTCTTCTTTTTGTGCTAACTTATAAGCTATTTCTGCCCCTTTATATCCTTGGCCTTTCGCACTCTGAAAAACAGTAGAATCTAAACCATTACCTAAATATTCGAGCGCATCTGGCGTTGCATCCACGCCTGAAATAATAAGATCAGCATCTGTTTTCCCTGCTTTTTTAGCAGCTAACAAAGCGCCAATGGCCATTTCATCATTGTTAGCAACGATGACATTGATATCCGGGTTTGCCTGCAGCCAATCTTCTGTAATTTGCAGAGCTTTGGCTCGATCCCAGCGCCCTTCTTGTTCGGCCACGACTTTAATATTGGGGTGTTTATCGAAAACTTGTTTATTGCCTTGAGTTCTGTTTATTTGAGCTTCATGCCCTAAAACGCCCATCAAAATCGCCACATTGCCAGGCTTACCATCCAGCATTCCAACGATACTTTCCGCTTGGATAATGCCTGCTTGAATCGACTCTGAACCCACATAGGCGTCCACATTATCCATGGTGTCGCTATCGGGAAGGCGATTGACTATAACCAATGGAATACCCGCACGACTCGCTTTTTTAGCGATGGGTTTCACAATAGCCACATCAGTAGGAACAACGAGCAGCGCCGACACTTGAGCATCAATAAAATTATCCACATCATTTAGCATTTTGCTCGGATCTTCATTTGCATCCGTCAGTTTAATATCGACGTTATCGTGCTCAGCATCAAAATCGCTAACACCTTCAAACAGGTAACTTAACCATTTATCAGCAAAGCTTGGCATAGGAGCGCCAATAACGTAGGAGTCTGCTATGGCGAAGCTCGATATCGAACAGATAACAGAAGCAGCTAATAGAGTTTTCTTGATCATTGCATCCAGTCCTTTTTTGTTTTTATTGATGAATAAGGATCCGCGATTCCCAGCTATACAGAAACCGCTTACCTGAAGATTAACAATATGAAATACGCTTTGCAAGCGCTTGCAAAAAGTATTTAATAAACTTTTAATCTATAGTTTATAAAGACAATAAAAATAAAAGTCAGCGTATGACCACGCACGAAAAACAGAGCTAAAAGCTAATCCAGAAATAACTTAATCTTCTGTAAAAATAGCCTTTATCCAAACTGGAATGTATTATTAAACAAAGGGTTGCACGATAGAAAACCCGTGCATCGCCCAACTTATTACAGGTGACCTATGGACCAAAGCCGATATAAACACATCACTCAAAAAGAAGTCGCTGACAAAGCAGGCGTTTCATTATCGGCCGTTTCAAGAGCTTTTACGCCGGGAGCAAGCGTTTCAGAAAAAACACGAAAAAAAATAGAAGCAGCCGCTAACGAGCTAGGCTATAAAACAAACATCTTAGCCCAATCACTGATGACCAATCGCACGCGGCTAATGGGTGTTATTTCTAGCAACTTTGAAAATCCAGCCTTTATTGAAGTACTCGACCTAATCACTAAAGAACTCCAATCAAGAGGCTATCGATCCTTGATTGAAAACCTAACAACAGAGTCCAAACCCGAAGACGTATTAGAGCGGCTACTTCAATACCGCGTTGACGGCGTATTGTTTTTATCTTCTGTGCTGCCTACTATTTTTGCTGAAGTATGCGAAAAGGCAAAGCTCCCTGCCGCTATCATGTTTGGCCGGTCTAGCCATAGCGACTCAATTAATACGGTTACGGCTGATAATTATAATGGCGGCAAAATGGCTATCGAATTATTAATCGATCGCGGTTATAAAAAAATTGCATTTTTAGGCGGCCCTATGAATGCAACCACCACCATTGACCGTAAACAAAGCGCTATAGAAACGCTAAAAGCCCATAAGCTCAAGCTGGTTGCAATCGAACATTGTGAAACTTACTCATACGAAGCGGGCAAGCAGAAAGCATTAGAATTACTAGAACAAAACCCTAGTTTAGAAGCCATTTTTTGTGGCGATGATATCTTAGCGATAGCCACACTAGACACGGCACGGGAGCTAGGTAAAAAATGTCCAGAAGATTTCGGCGTCCTAGGCTTTAATGATATGTCGATGGCCTCATGGAACGCCTACAACTTAACGACAATCAAACAGCCAATCAAAGAAATGGTGACAGCCGCTGTAGACATTATTATTAAGCGCATTGAGGAGCCAAATCTACCCACGGAAACACGCCTACTACCTTGCAAGCTCATAGAACGAGGCACGCTCAAAACATCGCAAAAGCACACCTCGTAACAGGCCAATAGCGGCTAGGCATTAGACGCAAGACTCACCCACTCTCCATTCTTTTGGTGCGAGTTAATAGCGGCTCTCACAAACGCCACGCCTTGCGCTCCATCTTGTATATCAGGAAAGTAGCGGGCTAAGGGGTTTTCTTTTACACCTGTTTTTTGCGCAATGATGACTTCGGCCAAATCAGTGTACAGATTAGCAAACGCTTCACGGTAGCCTTCTGGATGCCCTACTGCAATTCGTGAGACCCGATTAGCCGCTTCGTGCAAACCAGGCCCACCCTTTTGCAATAACTGAGTAGGCTGCCCAATGCGACGCACCAATAGCTGGTTTGGCTGCTCCTGATGCCACTCCAAACCGCCTTTGCTACCAAAAACTCGTAAATACAAGCCATGATCAGCACCTGCAGCAGCCTGAGTAATAAAAAAAGAGCCACGCGCATTATTCTTATAGCGGGTTAGAATACCGGTATAATCATCGGCCTCACGCCCCGGCACAATCGAAGCTAAATCAGCACTTAGCTCGGCTGGCACCATACCTGTAACAAACGAAGCCAAGTGGTAACAGTGAGTACCTATATCACCTAAGATCAACGACGGCCCCGCCATAGCCGGATCCATATGCCAATTGGTATTCGTTTTCTCGGACTCGGTAAGTTCCGCCAAATGGCCTTGCACATAATCGCACTGAACCATTCTAACCTCTCCCAACTCCCCAGCTTCAATTATCGCCCGCGCTTCCCGCACCATGGGATAACCCGAGTACGCATAAGCCACACAACACTCAACCGAGCTTGCCTGTATCTTATAGACTAAAGCCATTGCCTCATCTAGATCATTGGTTAGTGGTTTTTCACACATAATGTGAAAACCATGATCAGCCGCCATACAAGCAATAGAATAATGACTGTTGTTGGGCGTCATAATCGCTATAACATCAACCCCATCATCCCTGTTAGCTTCGGCTAAGATCATGTCTTGCGCGGTCGCATATCCGCGCTCTATCCCCATTTCGCGCGCGTGCTCTACCGACTTTTCTGGGTTAGATGAAAGCACACCTGCCGACACTTCGTAGTACTCTTCAAGTGTCGAGGCTCCTCGGTGGACAATCCCAATAAACGAGCTTGGCCCCCCACCAATCACCCCAAGCCTTAACTTTCGCCCTAAAGCTTTAATCACTGGATTGGTCATATATCTGTCCTTTAAAACTACTTTCAGGCACTAAAACAACTGTCGAGCACTGCTGATTCAAGATCAACAATGCTCCCGTTGCCAGCACTGAGCGAGAACCGCTTTAGTTAGTAAAATGCTGATTGATAAAGCGAAGGCTTTCTTGCGCATTCTCTAAAGAGCTATTGTTCTTGGTAGGGTCGACGTCCTGCTCTACGGTAATCCAGCCGGTATAGTTAATCTTCTCCAGCGTATTTCTTACTGCAGAAAAATCAACACAACCTTGACCCAGTGGACAGAAAACACCGTTGCCAATGGCCTTGTAGAAATCCACATGATTTTCCACGGTATGAGCCAACACCATTTCATCGATGTCTTTAAAATGGATATAAGCTACGCGATCTTGATAAGCCTCAATCAGCTCAGCCGGATTAATACCCGCATATTTACTATGCCCTGTATCAACACACAACTTAACCAAATCACTATCCAAATCCTGCATAGCACGATCAATTTCATCGCGATATTCAATAAAGGTCCCTGCGTGCGGGTGTATAACAGGAACAATATCGTATTCTCGACAAATTAAAGACAGCTCAGTAATGGTTTTCATCATTTCAAACCATTCTTCATCAGGCAGACGATAAGCCGTTTCCACTTGGCCTGCTTGGTCCGTTCTCGGCGATGAAACATGGTCAATCACAACCATATACTGTGCATTTTGAGCCTTTAGTAGCTTACAGGTCGCCTCGGTATACTCTAAAATTTCAGCTCGTTTTTCTGCTTTGTGTAAATGCTTAAAAATAGTACCCGCAATAAGACCTAGGCCGTTTTCATCCAGCTTTGCCGCTAACACACCCGTGTCTGTAGGTAAGTAGCCTAACGGTCCAAGCTCTGTAGCTTTATAACCTGCCAGTGATATTTCTTGTAATACAGTTTCCCATGAAGGGTTGCTAGGATTATCGGCGAACTCGACACCCCATGAACAAGGCGCATTTGATAGTTGAAGCTTCATTATTTTTATACTTCCTATGTCGTGTTAATGGATCAAACAAACATTAATGCAAGCGCTTGCAAAAAGTCAACATAGCAACATCCTTTTCAGCAATCTTTTACCACTGCATAAGCAGACCCTCTAACCATTCAATTAATTAACACAGCCCGTAAAGCAGCCTTCATACATGGCAAACCAATCTACTCACCCCTGACATTAGCAACATATCATCTTTTTTAGCACGCCCTACTCACCGGTAGAAGCACTGACTGCATTCGAGCGTAGCCCAACCCATCTTGCACCAAAACAGTGAAGCCTGATTATAAAGAGCACTCTTTTAAAGCATTTTTAATTATTTATACATTTAATACAAAAACAATTAATCATTTAAAAACAACAACTTAAAATTTTATTAAATTTTATTTGCAATCAATAAGCGTATTAACATACATTAAAAACGTACTTTAAATTAAAAATACGTTATTAAATATGAAATCATCTGATTCTAAATACAGCATTTGTTTCCTACAGAAAGGCTTTCGAGAGAAGCGTTTCACGCCGATGGATGTGACTCAGCACGCGTTGAAACAAGCGCGAGCACACTCACAGATATTTACTCAAGTGTGTGAAAAAGAAGCGCTGATACAAGCGAATGAATCAACACAACGCTGGCGCCACGGAACACCAGCCAGTGAACTGGATGGAATCCCTTTTGCAGTTAAAGATTTATTTGATATCAAAGGTTATGCAACCACGAGAGGCTCTACGTTATACAGCGCGTTATCCGATTCAACATCGCCACAAGTGTTAGCATTAATAGAAAGCGGTGCCGTACTTATCGGCAAAACCAACCTGAGCGAATTTGCTTACTCCGGGCTGGGGCTTAACCCTCATTTTGGAACCCCCACACAGACATATAACGATAATGCTTACATCACAGGTGGCTCCTCTTGCGGTTCAGCCGCCGCGGTGCTCGAAAATATCGTGCCGTTCACACTCGGAACTGATACGGCAGGCTCTATTCGCATTCCATCATCTTATTGCGGGTTGGTTGGCTTTAGAGCTTCTCGTAAACGTTACGACAATAGAGGTATTGCCCCTTTATCACCTTCTTTGGATACAACAGGCCCCATCGGCCACTGTGTTGACGATATTCTTTTAGTAGACAGCATACTGTATTCGCCAACGGAGCAGCCCGCCGGTTCTAGTCATTCTGGTCTAGTATTTGATGCGCAATTTTGCCAACAACTACCCCTAGATTGTGATACTCGACGCGCTTTTGATTTATCCCTAGATGCACTCCAAAACGCTGGAGTTGCCGTTGAAGACGTAAGGCTAAGTACGCTTGATGCCACATTAGATTTAATCAAAAACATTGGATGGTTAGGCAGTATTGAGGCCTACCTAACATACGAAGACTTAATTAATACCGATAAACTTGGGCAGGTTGACCCTCTAGTCGCTCAGCGACTTGCCGCTTCCAACCAATTGCCCGCCACACAAATTTCTTACTTATATCAGCAGCGTGAAAAACTACAACAACGGTTATCAAACGAGCTAGCAGGTCGCGCTTTTTTGATGCCTACCACGCTGACTACCGCTCCTTTGCTATCTCAGGTTACCCAATCAGTAGAGTCATTTAACGAACACAACATCAATGCTCTGCGTTTAACAATGATTGGTAGCTACCTAGATTGCCCCGGTATCGCCTTACCTAATGGATACAACTCGAACGGACTCCCTACCAGTTTACTGCTCTCGCAGTGCTCAGGTAATGACGACGCGCTCATTAGCCTTGCCAAGACCATTGAGCCGGCCATTGCCTCACTTTTAATTAAACAATCAAAAGGAAATAATCATGGCTAAAGAAATCTTATGTGCATTTGGTGTAGACGTCGACGCAGTTGCGGGATGGTTGGGCTCATACGGTGGTGAGGATTCCCCAGACGATATTTCACGCGGCCTTTTTGCTGGCGAAGTAGGCGCTCCGCGATTATTAAAACTGTTTAAAGAGCATGACCTCAAAACAACATGGTTTATTCCTGGCCACTCAGTAGAAACCTTCCCAGAACAAATGAAAGCCGTGGCAGAAGCTGGCCACGAAATCGGCATTCATGGCTACAGTCATGAAAACCCGATTGCCATGACACCTGAACAAGAAGAAATAGTACTGGATAAATCTATTGAGCTAATTACTCAATTATCCGGCAAGCGACCAACGGGCTACGTAGCACCTTGGTGGGAGTTCAGTAACGTCACTAACGAGTTACTGCTTAAAAAAGGAATTAAGTACGACCACAGCTTGATGCACAACGACTTCCACCCCTACTACGTTCGCGTAGGCGATAAGTGGACCAAAATTGATTACACCAAACACCCTGACGAATGGATGAAGCCACTCGTTCGAGGCGAAGAAACCAACTTGGTTGAGATCCCTGCCAACTGGTATCTCGATGACCTACCACCCATGATGTTTATCAAAAAATCCCCGAACAGCCACGGCTTTGTCAGCCCTCGTCATTTGGGTGAAATGTGGCAAGACCAATTTGATTGGGTTTATCGCGAGAACGATTACGCCGTATTCACGATGACAATCCACCCAGACGTTTCGGGCCGTCCGCAAGCTCTCTTAATGCTAGAGCGTCTGATTAAGCATATGAAAAGCCACGAGGGTGTTCGCTTCGTCACTTTTGACGAAATCGCAGATGACTTTTTAACACGCAATCCAAAATAACGATAACAATACGGAGCTTCTATCATGAACAAATCAGAAACGCTCGACCAAGACACAAAGCCTGTGAGCGCAAAAAGTGATTGGCAACCCAACAAACTGCAAAAGAAAGATGTGAAGTTTGCAACGTGGATTGCATTCATTGCATGGGTACTAGCCGTTTATGACTTTATTTTATTCGGTACGTTACTACCGTTAATGGGCAACGACTATGGTTGGTCAGAAGTAGAACAAGCACAAATTGCTACGTGGGTTGCCGTAGGCGGCGCTGTTGTAGCATTCCTTATCGGCCCTATTGTTGACCGAATGGGACGCAAACCAGGGCTGATCTTCACCGTAGGCGGTGCGGGTCTATGCTCTTTGCTCACTGCCTTTGGTGCCAGTGCAGGTAAAGGCCCCTTAACATTAATCCGCTCAATAGCCGGATTAGGTTATGCAGAACAAACTGTCAATGCTACGTATTTAACTGAGATGTACTCAGCCGTAGATGACCCAGAGCTGCAAAAGAAGAAAGGTTTCATTTATAGCCTTGTTCAAGGTGGCTGGCCTATTGGCGCATTAATTGCCGCTGGCATTACCGCCATCTTGTTACCGATTGTTGGATGGCAAGGCAATTTTATCTTCGCCGCTATTCCTTCTTTTATTCTTATCTTCTTCGCCATGAAGTTGAAAGAAACACCACAGTTTCAGGTACATAAACGTATTCGCGAGCTACGCGAAGCCGGTGACGAAATTGCTGCTAAAAATTTAGCCGTAGAACATAAAGTAGACTACTCAGAGCACAAAAGCGCAGGCGTTTCAGCTGCATTTAAGGGCACTTCTTTACGTGCAACTCTGGTATTGGGCGGTGCGATCTTACTGAACTGGTTTGCTATCCAAATCTTCAGCGTTTTGGGTACAACCGTGCTCACGCGTGTTCATGGCGTGTCTTTTGAAAACTCGCTGATCATTCTCGTTGCATCTAACTTGCTAGGCTACTTGGGTTACATGGCTCACGGATGGTTTGGTGACAAAATTGGCCGCCGTAACACCATCGCGATTGGCTGGGTAATGGGTGGTTTGGCCTTCAGTGCCATGCTGTACGGACCTAGCAGCCAATTAGCCGTGATTGCGCTATACAGCCTAGGCTTGTTCTTCCTTATCGGCCCTTACGCTGCAGCACTATTCTTTATCAGCGAAAGTTTCCCAACGTCTATCCGCGCAACAGCAGGTGCCATCATCAATGCGATGGGCCCAGTGGGCGCGGTATTAGCAAGCTTTGGCTCTACTGCCGTACTCAGTAGCGGTGGTGACTGGCAGACATCGGCTTTGTACTTTGGCGCCGTTCCTTGCTTCTTATCCGGCTTGATCATTCTGTTTGCACGACACGTCGACCCAGCAACTGTTAAATAAAATCGTCAAGGCAGGTCTCCCGCACCGGAGGCCTGCTTAAGGAAGTTTGTAAAAGTATGAATAACGAAAAAGTAGCTCTCATCAGTGGCGCCGCTAGCGGTATAGGTTTGGCATTGACCCAACTCTATTGTGCAAAAGGCTACAAAGTAGTCGCGGGCTTTTATGATAAAGACCCACACGACCCAGAAGCAGCTGCCGCTACATTGGGCGAATTCAGCAATAATGCCACGTGGCTGCCTCTGGATGTGGGATCTAAGGAATCAGTTAAAGAATTCATCAACGAAGCAGTATCCAGCTTTGGAAAAATAGATATCGTCGTGGCGAATGCAGGCCTACTACGTAGCTCCCCGCTGGCGGACATGTCAGATGAGCAGTGGTACGAGATGATCGATGTAGACCTTACGGGTGTCTTTCGATTATTTAGAGACAGCACCCAGCATTTGTCGGACGGCGCAAGCTTAGTAGCCATCTCTTCCATTGCAGGCGGTGTCTATGGATGGGGAGACCATGTTCATTACGCTTCTGCCAAAGCTGGCGTTCCGGGCATATGCAGAAGTGTTGCTGTTGAGTTAGCTCACCGTAATATCCGCTGCAACGCGGTTATCCCTGGCCTTATCGAAACACCTCAATCATTGGATAAAAAGAACTCGTTAGGCCCTGAAGGTTTAGCTAAAGCCGCCAAATCTATTCCACTAGGGCGTGTTGGTAAGCCATCAGAAGTCGCTAACCTGATCGACTTTTTGACATCGGATAATGCCTCTTACATTACAGGCCAATCCTTCATTGTCGACGGCGGTCTAACGGTTAAATGGCCCGAGTAACAGGAGAAATAAATGCAGCTTAAAAACCAACGCGCCGTCATCAGCGGTGCCGGAAGCGGTATAGGTAAAGCGATTGCCATTGAGTATGCCAAGGCAGGAGCCACCCTAGTACTGACCGACATCAACGCGGATGCACTGAACGAGACCGCACATTGCTGCCAACAAGAAGGGGCTCAGGTACTCACCGTAACAAGCGACGTGAGCAAACCATCGGGTGCTATTGCCGGTGTTAACCAATGTGTAGAAGCATTAGGCGGTATCGATATTCTCGTTAACAACGCTGGTATATTAACTCAAGCACCTTGTGAAGAAGTAACGTTAAGCATGTGGGATAACATGATTAACATTGACCTTCGCAGCGTGTTTTTAGCCTCCCAAGCGGCTATACCTCATATGAAAAGCCAGCAGCATGGACGAATTATTAACATCTCATCACAGTTGGGTATTAAAGGAGGCGCTGAGCTTTGTCATTATGTCGCCGCAAAGGCAGGCGTCATAGGGCTTACAAAATCTCTTGCCATTGAGTGCGCCCCTTATGGTGTATTGGTCAATGCTATCGCTCCCGGACCTATCGAAACGGCGCTCGTTGAAGGGATTAGCGCTTCTTGGAAAGAGTCCAAAGCCAAAGAACTCCCACTCGGGCGTTTTGGACAGCCTGAAGAAATAGCCCCTACAGCATTATTGCTAGCCAGCTCGCCAGGCGGCAACTTGTTTGTAGGACAGACACTCGGTCCGAATTCGGGCGATGTGATGCCCTAATCTTCAAAGGGGGGCTACCAAGGCCCCCTCAGCTACCAACGGAATATCTTATGTGCGGACTATGTGGCATTTTTTCAGAGCCGGATTTATGGAATCAATCACCCAATACCGATGCTAATAGTCTCAGGCGTAACCGGCTTATCCAAATTAACTACTTACAAACGATATTGACCCACATTCGGTTAAGAGTCAGTGATGTTCATGGCGTTAACTATCTGCTGGAAGACTTTAAGGGCAACCAAAAACTCTTCTCCAATCTACATGAGTTATGGCAAAGCATAGAAAAGCTCACAGGAGAACCTCTAGACCCTTTTAACAACGAGTTATTGCAGCACCTAGAACGAGGACACAATAATGATTAATAAGAATAAAAGAATCCCTGTTCATATTCTTACTGGCTTTTTAGGGAGCGGCAAAACAACGCTGCTAAGGGAGTACATCGAGCAGGGCTCGGCACACCATACTGCTTTTATTATTAACGAGGTAGGCGACATAGGCATTGACCATCACCTCACTCAGCGTCTCGATGGCGAAACTCTTTTGCTCGAAAGTGGATGCCTTTGCTGTGAAGTAAGAAACGACTTAAAAGCATCATTGCTAGCCTTGCTCAACCAAAATACAAACGAGCACCTTGAACAAATCATCATAGAAACCACCGGCTTAGCCAACCCCGCTCCCATTCTGGCTACCATTTTCAATGACCGAGAATTAAGCCAAGCAGTCGTGAAAGGCAAAATAGTGACCACCGTGGACGCATTAACCGCCGAGCAATGCGCGCGCGATATCCCCGAATGGGCTAATCAACTCAGTAGTGCCGACAGCCTAATTTTTACTAAAACAGAAAAACTGTCTGAGTCTGATATACACAGGTTACAAAACCTGTGCTCAGCCACAAATCCATTTGCCAGCTTCTACATAAAGCACCCAAACAACACAGCAACACTTGCTCAGGCAATCCACTCAACAACGCCGCCCAGACTTTTACAGGCCACTCACGAGCAACCCGCTTACTTTTCTATTCGAAGCATGGCGAACCACAGCGCAATTCAAACCGAAGCTATAAACGTAGAATCGGTTGATTGGCAACGCTTTTCAATCTGGCTTTCAATGATACTCTACCGTTACAATGATCAAATATTGCGAGTAAAAGGGATATTAAAAGACAGCAATACAGGGAATTATGTATTACTAAACTCAGTCAGAAAGATCCTTGCGCCCTTAGAGATTATCGATAAAGAAACCTTAAACTCACCGTCGTTAGGCCTTGTTTTCATAACACGAGGACTCACCCCTAACGATATTACGGCGTCATTTAACGCATTTGATATCTCACACAATTGAGACTGCATAGCGAAGCACCATGTCAAAAAAAACTAGCCCTCTGCGCGTTTTAGGTACATCGGTCACCTTGATCGAAAAAATCAGAAAACAAGCTGAAAAAGAACTCAATATCGAAATAGAATTTGATGTGAGAGGCGTTAAGGATGCTGAACGCATTGCCGTGATGCAACCGCAGAGCTATGACATATATGACCAATGGTTTCATAACGTTGATTTTGTCTGGCCAGCACAGGCTATTCAGCCAATTGACATCGATCGTATAGATAATTGGTCACAAGTTAACTCTTTACCTAAAACTGGTCGCGTTATCCCCTCGCAGCCTCTTGCTCCCGGTTCAGAACCTTCGGGCCGCCTGTATGTTCAACACAACGGGACTCTCGGCGCAACGCCTACTCAACAGATTAGCATGCTACCGTTAGCGCATAATGTAGATAGCTTTGCCTACAATGCCGCCCAATTGCCAGAAGTACTTAAGGGGCAACCCGAGAGCTGGGCATGGTTACTTTCTCCCGCCATGAAAGGCAGGTCAGCCTTTCAAGATGATGCAGCCATGGGGACGATTGATGCTGCTATCGCGATTAATGCGGCAGGGTTAGCCGAATTTAAAAACCCGTCAAATCTAACTCTCTCAGAGATCGATCTGCTCATAAAGCTATTGAAAGGGAAAAAGGACCAAGGTCAATTTGTCGAGTTTTGGAAAGATCATGAGCAGTCCGTAAACTTGCTTAAATCACAACGTTCCTACATTCAGAGTATATGGGCCCCCATGTACTACAGTAACCGTTGCAATATAGACGGATACAAACTCGCCTGCCCTATTGAAGGCTACAGAGCTTGGTGCGGTGGGTTATCCGTATCAAAGTGTGCTTCGGGCAAAAAGCTGGATATGGTTTACCAGTACTTAAACTGGTGGCTATCTGGATGGCCGGGGTCGATCATTGCCAAGCAAGGTTATTACATATCAAATACCGAGAGCGTAAAAAACTACCTGTCGGAAGAAGAGTGGCAATTCTGGTACGAAGGTAAACCCGCCCTAAAAGTACTAAACGGTATCGATGACCACCCATTAATACCAGAAGGCACTGTGCGGTCAGGCGGAAGTTACACACAACGCATGTCAAACATAGCTGTGTGGAACTCCGTAATGGACGAGCATAATTACCTTGTCCGTAAGTGGCGAGAGCTTACAAAAGTCTAGCGCTACCGCTAACTACATCAGATAATTCGGCAACTACACCTTAACCAAATACGCCGGCAGCTTAGGGTCAGGCAGTACAGAGACCACCTTCAAACGTTGGAGTGAACGCTTTCGCGCGTTAATCAAATGATCTTTTAAACTCGCTGAAGCCGCCTCAACCGCCCCTTGTAAAAGCAGTTCTAACACCAGCTTATGCTCTTTAAGTGCAGCCACATCCATAGATAAATTCAAGCTGGTAAAAAAGACTTTGTTTAATACAACAGAACTGCGGCAGTGATTTAACACATCCAACAGTTTTTTATTATCAATATGCTTAATCAAACTACCGTGCAAGAAATCTTCAACCGTCGTAATGTCTTCAATTGAAATCTCTTGTCCGTTAATCATTTCTTCATGCTTTGTTACCATTTGCGCGATAAGCGATTGATCAATGTGCTTTGCCGACAACTTTAAAGCCGCTGGCTCTAACTCAGCACGAATTTCATAATCATTTCTTATCTCACGAGCTGTTAGCGGGCCGGCCAACCAAGATGAATAAGGCTCTTTTTCGACCACGCCTCTATCCCGCAACCTCAGCAAAGCCTGGCGTATAACCATCTTGCTAACGCCGTAATACTCAGCCGCGCGCCCCTCCTCTACACGGTAATGACCAAACACCATGCATGTGGAAATCTGCTCAAACAGGTCTTCAAAGATTTTCTCGCTGAGTGTTCGATTATCAACCGCCTGATCAGACTCAAGCCCTACGTCGACCTTAGTAACCATGCGCCTGATGGGCTTTATATCCTTGCTGTTAGCATCACCAACAACAAAGCCCCGCCCATCAAAGCGACTGATTTTTAACTCATCATTTAAAAGCATTAGCGCTTTACGTACAGGAACCCGGCTAGTTCCAAACAAATCTCCTAGCGGACCTTCCAGTAAAACTAACCCTTCTGTTAACGTACCCGACCTTATGGCTTCGTCTAAGGTCTGGTAAATTAGTTCGTACCGAAGTTTCCCTTTCAAATTTGCATTCTCAACACTATAAATCCTATATATAACAATACTATAGAATGCTCTATTAGTTGATCATTATGTGATAAAAACTTTGAACATAACTCGCTTTAGACGATTAACATCAAAACCCGCCACCTGTCCTGAAGCCACCACCACTATTGCTTGATCGTCGACTACCGCCACCGCCGCCAGGCATTCTAAAACCGCCACTGCCACTGCGATTGCTGGGCCAATGGAAAGTGGTGTTGCTGTTTGAGGTAGACCGGCGTGGAGATCGGCCACTGATACCACCGCTGCCAAAATCAGGACGGGCATTAATATCGCTGTAGCGTTGATTACGCTGAATCACCCGCCACACTTCTGCACCACTCAATACACCTTGAACAAACTGGCTCAATACTGATTGGATAAGCCTTTCATTGCCAAAGCCCGAGCGAACATCATCAAAACGGTTGTTTTTAAAGTTACGCCTTACACCCTCTAACTCTTTTAGCTTTGAAAGTTTAACAGAATGGGCTTTTCGCAAATCAGCTAAGTCGTCTTCGTTATCTTCATAATTATCACGATAATCACGTAGCTCATTGACAAGACCATCATCCACCAATGAACGAGTTGCTCGTACATAACGCTCTATCTGATAGATATCTTTATGCTGCATAGCGGTATTTAAACAATGGAGTGAGCGTTGCATATATTCATCTAAGCCCGCCGTAAACGAGGCTCGCTGTTCTAATATGAGATGCAACTTGTTTTCTGTGGCTTCAATTTGATCATCGTGAGCATCGAGCGCCTGCCTAGCCTTGTCTAAACGCTGCAATATTTCGGGTACACCAGCGTCAGCCAACGCGGCATTCTCAATCAATTGCAGCGCCTTAAATTCGGCTTCTGCTTCTCGCTTTACGTGCTCTGCATGCGCACTTAGACGTTTAGGGATTTCTTGCAAATTCCAATAATTTACGCGATTACGTTCGTACTTAATCAGCTTAGCAACCCAATTATCTAAACTGCGAGTTAATACGCCACCCTCGTAATCCGCAGTGCCATACTTACGTCCCCAAAGGTACATAAACAACTTATCTTGCTGGTATGGCTCATCCTTTTTATCCATATCTACTTGAGCCACTTCACTTTTGCTGTGAGCTTCATCCGCAATGGACTCGGCTTTGTTGGCTCGCTCAAACTGTGCTTGGTAGTTTGCGTCCATCTTTAAATTGGCTTGCACCGATGCTTCTCGATCAGCAAGCTCCTGAGCAATAACATTTGCAGATGCCAGCAACACTTCCCGCTGTTGCTCAGCTTGCTCTAATTGCTGCTTTACGGCGTCTGTTTCTTGCTGAAGGCTTTCGATTTTGTGTACACGCTCACCCAGAATTTTTTTTGCGTCATGGTCAGCCGCTGTTAGCGTTTCTTGCAACTGTCCGGTATCTATTTCCTGCAAACGAACCCGCGCAATCTCATTAATCACCTTACTCTGCTGAAGGCGATTCTCGGTTAAGCTCTCGGTGAGGCGTGTTAAGTTTTGATCAAGACGAGCAATATCATCACGCACGGTTTTTAACGCGCTATCGATATTATTTAAGGCTGTTGAACCGCTCCACATTATCTAAACCCTTTTATTGATATATGCATAACATATGGATACTTAAAGTTACCACGCGGTGATAGTCGCGCCAGAAGTCGCTATTCGATATTCAGGTGACAGGTAACCCACACGCTTTTCACCCACTACATTACCTTGGATAATGCCATCATCTTGTTTGTCAGCGGCAACCTGATTAAAGGTTTTGTAGTCGACACGTAATCCCCATTTATCAACCGAGGTTTGTTTACCCGTCTCTTCATTGAGCACAGGCAATGTCAGTACATTATTGTTCCCATCAATGGCTTCAACGATCAGATAATAATTACGTGCTGTAGAGTTAATATCCGGAATACGCCACACCCCTGACTGCTCGCCCGCTCGCGACACCACTTTAATGTGATAAGACATTCGTAGCTGTACCAACATGTTTTCCATGTCGGCTAGTAATGCTTCAGCCGTATCCTGTTTATCATTTTGCAAAGCGGCATTAGCCGAATTCTGCAATCCTTTGGCTTGTACCGCTATATCGGGTTGTTTGGCTAAGGTCTGGATTTCAGTATAAGTTTGCTGCAAATTGGACGGCAAAGCTTCCAACGCTAGTTGCTGAGGCCGCTCATTGAGCCAGTAATTACCACCGAATAATAACGATGCGACAAGCGCAACAGCCCCCAAGGGTAAACCCCATTTTTTGCGGCTGACATAGGCGTGTGCTAACGCGGTAGAGATGCTTTTTTTGGTTGGGTGATATTTAAAGCGATCCTCATCAAGCGCCTTGATGCCTTCTTCTAGAATATGATCCGGCACCTCCATGCCTTGATCGGCGTAGATCGTACGTAGCCGCTCAAGCAGCTGCGAACGGCGGCTATCGGCATCTAACTCTCGTTCAACCATGCCTTGACGGTGGCGTAAGGTATCTACCACATCCATTGCCGCCATTACATTTTCAAGTTTAGCTCTGGGTGCTGATGATTCGCTAGCGGATGTAGCCGCTGATTCAGTAGCTGAAGCCGTATTTTCCATGCCATTACTCGTAGTAGTCATATTCGCTTAACCCTATTTACACACTGGTTAGAGGGGCAAGCTCCCGCCGCCCCATCTAACAAAGCTCTTCGTGTTTAAACAGACGTTGCCATATCCGGCAACGGTAACGAACCGCCACGTTGAATGACATTGGCTAACCGTTTTTTACCATCTTCAACAGAGTCACGGATCTCATCTGCATTTTTGGTGGATAACACGCGCATCTCTTCAATAATCTCACGCGAGCGTTCTTG
Organism: Neptunomonas phycophila; assembly: GCF_001922575.1. NCBI lineage: Bacteria > Pseudomonadati > Pseudomonadota > Gammaproteobacteria > Oceanospirillales > Oceanospirillaceae > Neptunomonas > Neptunomonas phycophila. The sequence goes on from NZ_MRCI01000001.1 coordinate 2,019,014, forward strand.
GAAGTTCACTACCGAATCAACCAATTTTTTAACAGACTCTGCACGGATTGTCGGGCCATAACCGGCTTTGACCGCCGCTTCTTGAATCTTGCCGCCAATGGACGCTAAATCCTCTAGACTATCCGATACGCCATCTTTCATCGCATTCAATGCTTGGGTGCTTTCATGTAAACCAAACATACCGGTAAATGATGCCGTTAGCGCCGTAAAGACCGATTCATTCGTACCAAAGAAAGTAATAGACTGCTGGTATACACGTTGTTTTGCACTGTTCGTTTGCATCAAGCGCGCCATGATAACTTCGGAGGTGTTATAGCTGACGGTTAAATTATCCGCTAAATCTTTCGCGATTTGGTAGCGATCTTCTGCAAACTGCAACTTACGCATACGCTCATCTCGCGCCAACTCTAGCTTCGCGCGCTCGGCTAAATCTTCACCCGCATAAGCGGCTACGGCTTCACTGGCCTGCTGCAATGAGCCTTTTTCACTGTTCCATATGGCTTCGGTTTGTTTTAACAAATCCAATGCATAGATTTCTGACTCTTTAATCGCACCTCGGAAATCCTGATACGCATTCAAAATAATATGCTCACGTTCAATCTGCTCTTTAGAGTCACTCGCCACTTCTAAAAAGGTGTCTTTGATTTTATCGAAACGTGTCGCGATATCCCCGCGTGTAGCCTTCATCCAAATATTATTGACGCGCTCAAAGGTATCAATTTTGCCATCTTCAACCTGTTCAACCATGGTTTTTGCATCAGTACGGATACTATTAAACGCTTCGGTAATTTCTTCATAACGCTCACCAATGCGCATTTGCGACACTTGCTCACGCACAATCTCATTAAAAACAGACGCTTGCGTTAGGGTGCGGGCTATAGCGAGTGTTTTCATTTCATCAATATCAGACAAACGTTCGATAAGAGCGACCACAGGTGCTTCATCTACCTTTTCGGGCATTAAACCCAACTCACGAACCTGCGTTAGTGCTTTATCAAGATACTTAAATGTGATGTTTGACATAAGAACTCCATGTAACAAAGAAAGGGCAACGCTAACGTTGGACGATAATTTTCCCGATTATATCTGGCGAAACATGCAGCAAAGATTAACATGAAGGAAAAAATAAGGGGGGTTTAAGAAAAATTTCACTTAGCCCGCGCCAAGAAAAAACAATGAATTGCTTATTAGCAAAAAACCCTGCGCGCAACTTGAAACTGCGAGCTGGGTTATTAAAGATCAACCAAACACTAACTACGGTTGTTTAACGGTACGTAAATAAGGCAATTTTACGTCAACATCCCCAAACTTAGCCTTTGCCTCTTCATCATTTAACGACAAAGCAACAATGACATCTTCCCCCGCTTTCCAATTGGCAGGCGTAGCAATAGGTACTTTATAGGTAGCTTGTAAAGCATCTAAAGCACGCAACACTTCTGCAAAATTACGCCCGACAGACATAGGGTAAGTCATGGCAAGCTGTAGCTTCTTATCAGGACTAAAAATAAAAACCACACGTACACTAGCTGAATCTGCAGCCGTGCGGCCATCCGGCAGATAAGCATCGGCGGGTAACATATCCAATGCTTTAGCAACGGCCATATCATCGTCGGCAATGATTGGAAACGTAGCAGGTGCGCATGAGTATTTTTCGATATCTGCTTTCCACTTTACATGCTCATCAACACCGTCTACCGACAGCCCGATAACCTTAGTGCCCCGCTTTTCCCATTCGGCTGATAATTGGGCTACAGCACCAAACTCAGTAGTACAAACTGGCGTAAAGTCTTTTGGATGACTGAACAGGATAGCCCAGCTGTCACCAATGAAATCATGTAGAGTGAAATCCCCCAGATCAGTTTTCAAATCGAGATTGGGTACAATGTCATTAATTCGAAGTGCCATTTTTATCTCTCCAGCTGTCTTAAATTGAAGGGCATAATTGCTCCTCATTAAGAACATAATATTATAAGCTTATAACTTTTTGTAATTTATCATGACAATTACACCTATAGTAAAAACTAATCATGCTCATCATCAGATAAGGCCTTTTAACTCTTTTAACAAGCTACGCACCCCCTCTTCCAATACAGGATGATAGAAGGGCATCCCTAATAAATCATCAACGCTGAGCTGTTGCTGTATCGACCATGCCAAGAGGTGAGCTAAATGTTCAGCATCAGGGCCCAAAATCTCAACACCAAGGAGGACCCCACTTTCTTTTTCTGCCCAAACTTTCATAAGGCCGTAATCACGACCTAATACTTTCGCCCGAGCCTGATTAGCAAAATCAAAACTGGCAACCGCATAATTACCGGCATAAGCCTGCTCAATTTGCGAAGGTTGTAAACCTATCGTCGCCATTTGTGGGTCTGAGAACACGATAGCAAGCGGAACAGTCCTTCGCCCTCGCTGTACATCAGACAACTGGGCTGCGTTACGCCCAGCAATAGCGCCTTCATCAACCGCTTCATGCAATAGTGGTAAGTGGTTGTTGGCATCACCAACAATAAAAATATGTGCAAGAGAGCACTGCAGTGTATGAGGATCAAAAACAGGGACGCCACGCTCATCTAACGCTAGGCTTGTATTTTCTAGACCTAAATGATCAACATTAGGACGACGGCCAGTCGCTGCTAGGAGGTAATCAAAGGTCTCTGTCTTTAGTTGGCCATTGTTTACGAAAGTCACTTCAACACCATCAGCAAATTCTTTGATGCCATTTACCTGTGCATCAGGGTCCAGTGGAAATTCACGGCTAAAGCACTCAAGTGCGGCTTGACGAATGTCCGTATCTCCAAGAGGCCCCACAGAGCCACCCACACCCAACATCCGAACCCTCACACCTAAACGAGACAACGCCTGGCCCAACTCCAGACCAATAACTCCAGGACCAAAAACAACTACGGACTTAGGTAAAGTCGACAGCTCAAACAGATCATCATTCAGCAACAACCGTTTGCCAGCTAACCGCAACATATCCGGCACGGCAGGACGCGAGCCGGTAGCAATAATCACCCGATCAACTTCTATCAATTCACCCTCAGACGTTTCAAGCCGGTGATCCGCTACAAAGCGTACTGATTGATCCAATTTATCCAGTTCCGGAATGGACTCCATCCCTTTCAGCACCTTGGCTACAAAGCGATCACGCATCTGACGCACGCGTTCCAAAACGGCAACGCCATCAACGTGCACCTGACGTGCAGTAATCCCAAAAGTACTGGCATGCTGGATGTTCCACGCGGCATCGGCTGCGGATATCAAAAGCTTACTGGGCATACAACCAACACGCGCACACGTAGTGCCAAGCGGACCCGGATCAATCAGTAGAACCGAATCGCTATATTTACGAGCCGAACGATAGGCGGTAAGGCCCGCGCTACCAGCACCGATCACAGCAATATTGACTTTACGCATATGAAATCCCTATCAGCACTGAATACATAACATTAGATTATACTAATACATAGTATCTGCATTGATAGAGATCATGTTTGGCGGTTGACGTAATACTGCTCAGGAACATGAGACAGGGGTTATGACAACAAAGGAGATAAAACACTAATTTATGTAGCGTACCGACAGATGACTAGATTATTGAGATTACTTAGGATGGTTTAGAAGCACTGGTATTTTAGAATGGTGGAGCCTAGCGGGATCGAACCGCTGACCTGTTCGCTGCCAGCGAACCGCTCTCCCAGCTGAGCTAAGGCCCCATTGATTAGCACGAGGGGTGTTGATGTGTGCCTTGGAATCGGCGCTTATAATCTATAGATTTGACGGCCATGTCAATGACTTTTATCGATTTTATAGCGGCGCACTCATAAAAAAGCCCGCATAGGCGGGCTTGATGATCATGAAGTCGTTTATGCGATTTCGTTTGCAATAACGCGGAATTCTTTTTCCCAGCGTTTTGCTTCTTTTTTAGATGGACCACCGACGGTGTTAACGGCATGACGTAAACGAGCACGCACCATGTCTGGGCCTAAAATGGACATCGAATCCATGACCGATACGGTTTGGTTTGTTCCTGCCACGGCAATAAACAACGGGAATAGGAAATCACGTAGTTTGTAGCCCATCTTTTCAGACAGTTGTTTCATCTGAGCAAACAAGTGGTCTTTTTCCCAGTTGTTTTCGGTATCAAGCAACCATACGGCGTATTGAAGGATACGTTTGGTATCATCAATCGTTAGGCTCTTATGCTCAAAGTCCGCTTCGTTAATTGGCAACATGCCCGAGAGGAAGAACGAGGCTAATGGCGCGACATCCGAGAATTTCTCGACGCGTTGCTGGATTAATGGAACGATCTGCATCAGGTACTCAGGGTTAAGTGCCCACTGTTGAAAACGCTCTGCAAACTCGGCGTGGGTTAAGTTCTCACGTAACCATGTGCCGTTTAGCCAGCTAAGCTTCTCTTGATCAAAAACAGGGCCACCCAGTGAAACACGAGTGATGTCAAAGTTGGCGAACATCTCGTCACGCGTAAACTTCTCGCGCTCATCCGGCATAGACCAGCCCATACGACCCAAGTAGTTAAGCAAGGCTTCGGCCATATAACCCATGCGCTGGTAATACAAAATACTGGTCGGGTTTTTACGCTTAGATAGCTTGGATCTATCTGGGTTACGCAACAACGGCATGTGACATAGCGTTGGCATATCCCAACCAAAGTATTGGTACAGCAGCTTGTGCTTAGGTGCCGAGTTGATCCACTCCTCGCCGCGAATAACGTGAGTGATCTCCATTAGGTGATCATCAACCACGTTTGCAAGGTGGTAGGTTGGCATACCATCTGATTTTAGCAAGATCTGAGCATCAACCATGCCCCACTCTAATTCGATTGGTCCGCGTAATAGATCATCAACCACGCAGACGCCGTCATCTTCAGGGACGCACATACGGATAACAAAAGGAGCCTCTGCCGCTTTACGCTTTTCGACTTCGTCTGCCGGTAAGGCTAAATCGCTCTGTTTTAGCGCGGTGTGGCCACCCGCAGCGCGACGCGCTTCGCGCAATTCGTCTAGCTCTTCTGACGTGCGATAACAGATAAACGCATGCCCTTTCTCTACTAAATCGTAAGCATATTGCGCATACATGTCTTTACGTTCGCTTTGGCGGTAAGGACCATGAGGGCCTCCAACATCTGGACCTTCATCCCATTCCAGGCCTAACCAATGCAATGAATCGAGGATCTTTTGTTCCGATTCTGACGTGCTACGTGTCTGGTCGGTATCCTCTATGCGGAGGATAAATTGCCCGCCATGCTGGCGCGCAAACGCCAAGTTAAACAAGGCTATGTAGGCTGTGCCTACATGAGGATCGCCTGTCGGCGATGGTGCAACACGTGTACGTACAGTCATTCTCTTCCTACCACAACAACGATGATTGAATATATGAGTGAATCAATGCGTAAAGCTTAATAATGAAATAAGACATACGAAAAAGCGGTATTATACGCATGCAAACCGCGCCGTGCTAATCGACATGCCACCTAGCTAATGGTTTATTTTTTCTGAGCAACAATGGGACGCATGGCGTATTTATTGCTTATCCCGCCTATGTGTAGAATAGCGGGAATAATGAATTGGGTGAGGTTCGCTGGCTCCACCGGCCAGTATTCTTGTTTATCTATGATGAAAGCTGCTTAGGACTCTCAATTGAAGAAACGTTTATCTGTACTGGTTATCGATGAAGATCGAGGACGTGCCGCTCTGGTTGAGCAGGCGTTGCGTGATCAAGGCTATGACGTTTTAGCCCGCCTTGATACAACCGATCATTTAGCTGACCGAGTGGAAGAGCTAAAACCCGATATGATTATTGTGGACCTAGACTCGCCCGATCGCGACGTCCTAGAGAACATGGCAATCCTTAACCAGAGTTCGCCGCGCCCGGTTGTAATGTTTGCCGAACAGGGTGATCAGCCAACCATCGAAAAGGCGATTCGTGCAGGTGTAAGTGCTTATATTGTTGATGGACTAGAACATCACCGTATGAAAGCCATTTTAGATGTGGCCGCTGCACGTTTTAGAGAGTTCCAAGCATTACGCTCTGAGTTAGCTGACGCCAAAAATGAGTTAGCTGACCGTAAAATAGTTGAGCGTGCTAAAGGCTTAGTCATGAAACATAACCGCTGCTCAGAAGAGCAAGCCTTTAAAGCAATGCGCAAAATGGCGATGGATCAACAAAAGCCATTAAACGATATTGCTAAAAATATTATTTCTGTTTTGGAGTTGGTGTCATGAATTCAGCAACCACCGATATCCGTTTACCTGACGATTTTCCTGCTGCCGAAAAATCTGAATTGAACATTGGATATATCCCCCTACTCGACTGTATACCCGTAGTCGCTGCAAAAGAGTTAGGCTTTTTTGAAGAAGCGGGCTTATCCGTAACACTTAGCCGCGAATCATCGTGGGCAAGCATTCGGGATAAAGTGCAGTATGGCCTGTTAGACGCCGCCCCAATGCCGGCAGGTATTGTGTTGGCCAGTGCTATGCGCTTAGGCGCTAGCCAACCTATGGTGACGGCTATGGGACTGGGGCTAAACGGCAATGCCATTACGGTATCAAATACCTTATGGGAGGCAATCAACCCATCCAATATTGCACTCAATAGCGAGCAAGCGGCGCTGGCACTAAAAAGCTACCTTGAAGGTTTTGAGGGTACTCTAAACGTTGCTTCTGTCCATACGTATTCCACTCATCACTTTCTATTACGGGAATGGCTGCAGCACTTCGATATAGACCCGCAAGGGAAACTAAAACTGATCGTTGTGCCTCCTCCGCAAATGGTTGATGCCATGCAGCGCGGCGTGATTGATATTTTTTGTGTGGGCGAACCTTGGAACAGTTTGGCGCAGGCCAAAGGCGTTGGACACAAGCTGCTAAGCGGCCATCAAATTTGGGAAAATGCACCAGATAAAGTGCTCGGTGTGACTAAAGCTTGGAGCGAAAGCAACCCTGCAACCCACCAACGCCTCATTGCCGCTCTTTTAAAGGCTTGCTCGTGGTTAGATAACGAAACAAATAAACTGAGTGGATTTGCACTGTTATTAAACAACGATTACATCCCTATTGATGACATTGATAGTATAAACCTGCTATTTGGGCAGCATAGTTTTACTCCGCCCATTGCTACCTTCCCATGGCTATCGCAGGCCAGATGGTTTAGCCAACACATTCTCAATGTCAGCGATCACAATCAGGCTCCAGAATCTTTGGATAACATTGTCGAACAAACCTATTTAACGAGCTTATACCGCGAGGTGGCTAGTGCGCTCGACATAAACCTCCCTTGTGAGAACACAAAAGACGAAGGCGTTCATGCTGGCAATTGGGAAATAGCCGGCACACACCACCCTATTGTCATGCCGTCCGATATTCGTTTTCGATAGAGGACTAAAGGCCTAGTAAATGTGCGCCAACCTAGTGCCTAACTGGGTAGTGGCGCTCAAAAAATGCACAAATTAATGCACAATTAGCTAGATCATCCCCACTAAACTCACATAGCTTTTCTCTTAAAAGCCCGTTATAGCGGGCTTTTTAAATATTTGGCACGCTCTCTGCTATATCAAATTAAGTACATACACATCATTACATATGTACACATAATTTATTTAGGCAAAGGCGCCCTTTGGACCGGATCTCACCCTCCGGTCGGGGCGCCTTTTCTGTTTTTATACTTAGGGAGCTTGAAACATGTCCAACGATTTTCTGAAAAAGAATGTTCTGAAGTCTGTCATCGGCCGCCGTAACTTGTTACGCAAAACCGTTATGACATTTGGTGCGGCTGCGGTTTCAAGCCTATTGGCTTTCACACCTGCTCACGCAGAAATAGGCGAGCCGGAAAAAGAAGATCTTAAGTTCGGCTTCATTAAATTAACGGATATGGCGCCTTTGGCCATTGCTTACGAGAAAGGCTATTTTGAAGATGAAGGCTTGTATGTCACTCTCGAAGCACAAGCAAACTGGAAAGTCTTACTAGACCGCGTAATCGACGGCCAGCTTGACGGTGCTCATATGCTCGCAGGCCAACCCTTAGGTGCAACCATCGGTTACGGTACTGAAGCGCATATCATCACTGCATTCAGCATGGACTTAAACGGTAACGCAATTACCGTTTCTAACGATATCTGGGAGCAAATGAAACCCAATATTCCAACAGGCGATGATGGAAAACCCGTACACCCCATCAAAGCAGATGCTTTAAAGCCTGTCGTCGAAAAGTTTAAGTCAGAAGGCAAACCTTTCAAAATGGGTATGGTTTTCCCTGTTTCGACCCACAATTACGAGCTACGTTATTGGTTAGCTGCTGGCGGTATAAACCCAGGGTTCTACTCTTCAGGCTCTGATGTGCAAGGCATTACCAATGCTGACGCTTTGCTATCGGTAACGCCACCACCTCAAATGCCCGCCACAATGGAAGCTGGCACTATTTATGGTTATTGCGTGGGCGAGCCATGGAACCAACAAGCTGTATTTAAAGGGATTGGGGTTCCTGTGGTGACCGATTACGAAATTTGGCGTGATAACCCAGAGAAAGTCTTTGGCGTATCCAGCCAATGGGCTGATCAATACCCCAATACACACTTACGTGTCGTAAAAGCGATGATCCGCGCCGCTAAATGGCTAGATGAAGACAACAACGCCAACCGTCCTGAAGCGGTGAAAATATTGTCGCAGCCCAACTATGTGGGTGCAGATTACGACGTTATCGCCAACTCGATGACAGGTACATTTGAGTATGAAAAAGGCGACAAGCGTGATGTGCCTGATTTCAACGTATTCTTCCGCTACAACGCAACCTACCCTTACTATTCAGACGCCATTTGGTATCTAACGCAGATGCGCCGTTGGGGGCAAATTGACGAGCAAAAGCCTGATAGCTGGTACATGGATATCGCTAAAAAAGTGTATCGTCCTGACATTTACGCCCAAGCCGCTCAAGCCTTAATTGAAGAAGGCACGATGGAAGCGTCTGACTTTCCAGACTTCGCAACAGAAGATGGTTTCAAACCACCGCAGACAGGCTTTATCGATGGGATTACCTATGATGGTAAGCAACCAAACGATTACCTCACCAAGTTCAAAATTGGTTTGAAAAACGACGAAAAGATCTAATTGTAGATCACAGTAAAACCTGACCCTGCCCCACCACGGCTGGTGGGGCACCTACAGGAGCCGAATGATGAGCGCTATATTATTAAAAATGAGTTGGCTTGAGCCGTTTGTTAAGATCGCACAGGGCGAGCGTCCGGGTGATCAATTAATGGTAATACTTCGATCAATTGGAGTGCCGTTAATTGGACTAGTGATCTTTTTATTCATCTGGCAAGTTGGCGCCAAAAATATCAATACATCGCTCGGTACCTTCCCCGGCCCTGCTGCGGTGTATGAGCAAACAGTTAATTTGTTTGCCGAGCACAACGCAGAGCGAGAAAAAGAAAAAGCATTTTACGAGCGCCAAGAAGTGCGCAACGAAAAAAAGCTGGCTAAGAACCCAGATGCAGAAGTAAAGATTCGCCCCTACACAGGTGCACCAACATTTATTGATCAAATCTGGACCAGTTTAGGCACAGTCATGACGGGCTTTTTAGTCGCCTCGTTGGTGGCGATACCTCTAGGCATCATGATTGGATTAAATTCAACGTTATACACGGCTATCAACCCCCTTATTCAACTGTTCAAGCCAGTTTCGCCTTTGGCTTGGTTACCGCTGGTGACTATGGTCGTCTCGGCAGTGTATGTCACAGACGATCCTATGTTTGCCAAGTCCTTTGTTACATCGGTGATTACCGTCTCTTTATGCTCTATTTGGCCAACACTTTTAAACACGGCAGTTGGTGTATCTAGCATCAGTAAAGATCTGCAAAACGTCAGCCAAGTACTGCGACTTAACTGGATTACACATGTTATTAAGATTGTTATTCCGTCAGCAATCCCGTCTATCTTTACTGGCCTGCGCTTGTCGCTGGGTATTGCATGGATGGTGTTGATTGCCGCTGAGATGCTAGCTCAGAACCCTGGCTTGGGTAAATTTGTATGGGATGAATTCCAAAATGGCAGCTCGCAATCACTGGGACGCATTATGGTCGCTGTCATTGCTATCGGCTTTATCGGATTCTTATTAGACCGCTTAATGCTCATGATTCAACGTAAAGTCTCTTGGGACAAATCAGTCGCCTTGCGCTAATTGGAGAAAAAAGATGGTTCACTTAGACTTAACAGACGTTTCAATCGAATTCCCCACTCCAAAAGGCCCATATGTGGCCCTGGACGGGGTCAACCTAAAAATCCAGCAAGGAGAATTCATCTCCCTAATAGGTCACTCAGGGTGCGGTAAATCAACCGTTCTCAACATTGTGGCAGGCCTATACCAAGCCACTCGTGGTGGCGTGGTGCTGGATGGCAAAGAAGTAAACGAACCAGGCCCTGAACGTGCCGTTGTGTTCCAAAACCACTCACTGCTGCCGTGGCTTAGCGTTTATCAAAATGTTGAATTAGCCGTTAAACAGGTTTTTAAAGGCAAGAAAACGAAGGCCGAAATGCGCGAGTGGATCTTGCACAACCTAAATCTAGTGCACATGTCCCATGCTCTTGATAAACGTCCTGATGAAATTTCGGGCGGTATGAAGCAGCGCGTTGGTATAGCTCGCGCACTGGCGATGGAACCTACCGTATTGTTAATGGATGAGCCCTTTGGTGCATTAGATGCGCTAACGCGCGCTCATTTGCAAGACTCCTTAATGGACATCCAAAATGACCTAAACAACACCGTCATTATGATCACACATGATGTCGATGAAGCGGTGCTGCTATCTGACCGCATCGTTATGATGACCAACGGCCCTGCCGCTACGGTAGGGGAAGTGTTGGACATTAAGCTTGAACGACCGCGTAACCGTATTGAGTTAGCCGATGACGCTGAATATAACCATTACCGTCACGAAGTACTGAGCTTCCTTTACGAAAAGCAGCGAAAGCCTGATGAAGCCTCGGCTGAAAAACCGGCACAGAACCTGCATCCTGATTCAACGGAACCCAAAGATCCTGTTAAAAGATCCGCTTCAAACTCAGAAGCTGCATGATTTAATAGGCATTTTTAGAGAAAGCCGCCATTTAGCCAGCATCATTATGGTGCAAATTAAATCAATGGCTCAATAAAAAGCACTGTTACAGAGCAAAGACGCTCGGCAAACCGATAAATAATTATTGGTTTTCCGGGCGTTTTTCGTTTTTGGCGTGTAAGCAAATACGGATACCCGACAATGAACCACGATAAATCATTTAATCTGCTGTCGTTCACCGGCAAAATGAAGGTACTGCACTTCAGTTGGTTAGCGTTCTTTATTACGTTTTTTGTATGGTTTAACCATGCACCTTTATTAGGCTCAATTGCCGAGTCACTTGGCTTGACTAAGTCAGAGTTAAAAACCCTATTGATCCTAAACGTGGCACTCACCATTCCTGCACGTATTTTAATTGGGATGCTCACCGATAAGTACGGCCCCCGTATTACGTATGCGGCGTTGCTTTTTTTCTCAAGCTTGCCATGTTTTTGGTTTGCCATGGCAACGGATTTCACGCAACTGGCTATTTCGCGCTTCTTACTCGGTTTTGTCGGCGCAGGTTTTGTCATCGGTATTCGTATGGTCAGCGAGTGGTTCCCCGCTAATGAGCTAGGCACCGCTGAAGGTATTTATGGTGGCTGGGGCAACTTCGGCTCTGCAGCAGCAGCCATGAGTTTACCGACACTGGCCCTGATCTTTGGTGGTGAAGATGGCTGGCGCTATGCCGTTGGCCTTACCGGTGTTATTTGTTTTTTATTCAGCTTTGTTTGGTATGCCAATGTTAGTGATACACCTAAAGGCTCAACCTACTTCAAACCTAAAAAGATTGGGGGCTTAGAGGTCACGAGTAAAGGTGATTTTGTTTTTCTACTAATCATGAAAGTTCCCATGTATGCAGCCCTTGCGCTACTCGCATGGAAATTGTCGCCTAACGGTGTCTCGATGTTATCCGAAGGCGTGACCACGATTATCTATCTGATCTTGATCGCTATTTTTATCTACGACTGTTACAGCGCGTACAATGTTAACCGTGACATGTTTGCCACACCGGTACCCGAAATCCAGCGTTACCCATTTAAACAGGTTGCTGTGCTAAATATATTATATTTTGCAACATTTGGTTCGGAACTGGCCGTGGTGTCTATGTTACCGCTATTTTTCTCAGATACCTTTAACCTTGATATGGTTTACGCGGGCTTATTAGCGTCAGCTTATGCGTTTATGAATCTGATGTCGCGCCCCGGTGGAGGCTGGTTGAGTGATAGATTTGGTCGCAAAAAGACACTACTCATTCTAACGGCTGGCCTCGCTGCTGGTTACGCCCTTATGGCGATGATCGATAGCAGCTGGCCTTTAGTATTGGCAGTGGTTGCTGCTATGGCATGTTCTTTCTTTGTTCAAGCAGGTGAAGGCGCCGTTTTTGCGGTAGTGCCGTTGATCAAACGTCGCCTAACAGGGCAAATCGCAGGTATGACAGGCGCATACGGCAACACCGGTGCTGTATTCTATTTAACCGTGCTATCCATGGTTGATTACTCCACGTTCTTCATGGTGATTGCAGCGACGGCTGTCATTGGTTTTGTTACCTTATTGTTCTTAAAAGAACCTAAAGGTCATATGGCGGAAGTCAACGAAGATGGTACTGTTGAGCTAATCCAAGTTAGCTAATGGGCCATCTATACTGAATACATAACAGCGGCTACTTGGGTAGCCGTTTTTCGTTTAAAAATTGAAACAATGGGTCAATAGGTTTAATGAGTCAGAAATTAGATGTCAATTTTGGTGGTTATTCCATTGCCGGCCTTAAAAGCCTAAATCAAGACTCCTTTGCAGCTTCTAACCCAACGGGAAATGAACGCGAGTTTAAAGGCATTGCCGCTGCTATTGCCGATGGCGTAAGCAGCTGCGAGGACTCTCACATTGCAAGCCAAACCGCAGTGACTAGCTTTATTTCTGACTACTTAAGCACCTCTCCTAGCTGGAGTGTCAGTACCAGCGCTTCTCGCGTCCTCACCAGTTTGAATCGCTGGCTATTTCAAGAAAACCAAAGCCGGCAAGGTCATCTCTCTAGCATGCTCACCACGTTTTCATCGGTCGTGATCAAGTCATCGAGCTTATATTGCTTTCACGTGGGCGACTCTCGTATTTACCTGATGAGTAACGGTAACTTGGAGCAGCTTTCAACTGACCATGTGTTGAACGGTGGATCACAAGAGTATTTATCCCGCGCACTGGGTGCTGATTCACACTTAGAAGTCGATTTTTTTAAGCGGCTTTTAAACGAGGGGGATCGCGTTTTAATGACAACCGATGGGGTGCATGGCTTTTTATCACAAAGCCAATTAAAAACTCTCATGCTGGCTGAGCACGAGACTCTTGAAGAGCACGCTAAAGCAATAGTTAATGCTGCTGTTGAAGCCGGCAGTGATGACAACCTGACCGCTTTAATCCTCGATATAAGGCAGTTAGGTATAGAAACGCTAGACGAAACACAGCAACGGTTAACACGTTTACCTATCCCTCCTGTTTTAACCGTCGGTAACAAGATAGACGGTTACGAAGTCCAGCAGGTTATCTTTAGCGGTACACGCAGTCACATGTATCTAGTCAAGGACATAGAATCAAACGACAAATACGTTTTAAAAGCGCCTTCAGAGAATTTTACAGAGGATTTAGTCTACCTCGATGGTTTTATTCGTGAAGAGTGGGTTGGCCAAACCCTAGACCATAATAATGTGATGAAAACCTTTCGCCCCCTACGTCCTAAACAGTTCATGTATTATTTAGGTGAGTACATTGAAGGCACCGATTTACGGCAATGGATGCGAGATAACCCTGAACCCTCGATTGATGTGGTTCGCCAAATCACCAAGCAGATAATTGCAGGGCTAAGAGCCTTTCAACGTAAGGACATGGTCCATCAGGATTTAAAGCCCGAAAACATCATGCTGACGATCGATGGCACTATCAAGATTTTGGATTTTGGAACCGTCCTAGTGGCTGGCAGCAATGAAATCATCTCCCCTTTGGATAAATCGATTCCGCAGGGAAGTGTTAATTACATCGCACCTGAATATTTAATGGGTGAAAGTGGAAACTCGCAATCTGACCTGTTCTCGCTGGCCGTTATTGTTTACGAAATGCTCACTGGCAAGCTCCCCTACAAAGAGCGTCCCCCTAACGCAGCTCAACTAAAATACTACAGTGAGCTGGATTATTTACCTTCTATCCAGCACCGAAAAGACCTACCTCTTTGGATAGAAGGCTGTTTACGCAAAGCTCTTCAACCTAATCCATCCCATCGATACGCGGCTTTTTCAGAATTTTTGCACGACCTGACTGTTCCCAACCGATCACTGGAAGCCAGCATCAAAGCCAAACCACTCATGGAACGCAACCCTACTTTGTTTTGGCAAAGCTGCTGCGCTGCGCTGGTACTTTTAAATATATATCAATGGTTATTCTAACCACTACGCACCAAAGGCGAGCAAAATACTAAAAAATCACGGTTTTGGTGCGCTAATTCAATATAAAAACCACTCAAGATAATGATAAGCCTTTGTTTTAAAACACATTTAAAAACTGGCACACTTTTAGCTTATTAAACTTTAACAACAGAGATTCTCTTGTTGCTTTAGTAACTTACCACCCAATTTAAAGTTACTAAAAATGTAAAATTATACAATTCGAATATTGAACAAAGGCGTTCTACCTCGTGCATATTAAAAGTGCCGCGGTGAACGCCTTTTTTCGTTTTAGGGGCGGCTAACATGACAGCAGCGACATCAAAACCACATTTAGTGATTATCGGCACCGGTATGGCTGGTGGGCGTTTACTAGAAGAGCTGATGCGCCGAAGTACTGACCACTTCACTATTTCTGTTTTTGGCGAAGAACCGCACCCTAATTACAACCGCATTATGCTTTCACCATTACTGGCGGGCGAAGTTTCAGCAGAAGACATCGTTCTTAACCCATTGGACTGGTACAAAGAGCACAATATTACGCTTTACGCGGGTGAGCGCATTGTTGGTATTGATAAAGCCGCTAAAAGAGTGGTTGGCGATCAAGGCACTCAGCTTGAATACGATCATCTGGTGTTTGCCACCGGATCTTTACCTGCACGCATCCCTACTCCAGGTCAGCACCTCAATCATATTTATGCGTTTAGAACGATGGCGGATGTGGATTCTATTATCCACTCATCCAAATCGGCCAAATCTGCCGTTGTTGTCGGCGGTGGCTTATTAGGATTAGAAGCCGCCTATGGGCTAGCGATTAAAGGAATTAAAACGACTGTAGTTAACCGTGCTGGCCATGTTCTAAATCGTCAGCTCGATGAAGCCGCTGGCGAAATGCTACGCCAAGCCATGCTTGAAAAAGGCGTGGACACCGCATTAAACGCTGACATTAAAGAATTTACCGGCTCCGACCGCGTTACCGGCGTTGCGCTAGAAAGCGGCGAAGTAATCGCCGCCGACCTCGTAATCATTGCTATTGGGATCACTCCCAATACAGCCTTGGCACACGCAGCAGGCTTAAATGTTGGTCGTGGCATTATTGTTGATGACTACTTGGTCACATCCGACCCACACATTAGTGGCTTAGGTGAATGCATAGAACATCGTGGCGAAACCTTTGGTTTGGTCGCACCCATCTGGGATCAGGCGCGTTTACTCGCAGATCGCTTGGTCTTCAATACTCAACTTCCGTATCTCTCTTCGGCAGTCCCAACCAAGCTCAAAGTGTCAGGCATTGACCTGTTCTCGGCAGGCGAGGTTAACGGCCTTCCAGAAGACCGCATTGTGATATTACAAGACCCTTCCCAAAGGGCGTATCGCAAATTAATTATCCGCGACCAAAAGCTGGTGGGCATTGTCTTGTTTGGCGATGTTCAAGATGGCAACTGGTATTTCGAACTACTTGAGCAGCAGAGCAAGGTTGATGATTTGCTGCCTCACCTGATGTTTGGGCAAGCCTTTTGCCGACAAGCACTAGAACACAACAATCAGCCTGAGAATGCGCTGACAGGAGCATCGTTATGAATAAGCAAAATCTCGTGGTTGTCGGTAACGGCATGGTAGGACACCAATTCCTACAAAGCCTTGCTGATAGCGGGCAGTTAGAACAATTTAACGTCACTGTGTTTTGTGAAGAACCACGTTTGGCTTATGACCGCGTGTATCTGAGCAGTTATTTCTCTGGCGCTACCGCCGATGACTTAGCTATGGGTCACATAGAAGTCTACCAAAGCTGGGGGTTAAATGTCCTGATCGGCGAAGCGGTTACTCACATTGACCGTGACCACCAGCACGTACTAACCAATAAAGGCACCAAGCTTTTCTATGACAAACTTGTGCTTGCTACAGGGTCTTATCCATTTGTGCCGCCAATGCCAGGGCATGACCGTGAACACTGCTTAGTTTACCGTACAATAGAAGACCTAGAAGCCATCAAAGCGTCTGCTGAAAAAGGTAAAATTGGGGTTGTCGTCGGTGGTGGACTGCTCGGGCTAGAAGCAGCAAAAGCCTTAAAAGACTTAGGCCTAGAAACGCATGTCGTCGAATTTGCACCCCGCCTAATGGCTGTTCAGCTAGACGAGGGTGGCGGTAACTTACTACGTAGCAAAATAGAAGGTATGGGCGTTAAAGTGCATACCGGCAAAAATACTCAGCAAATTGTCGACGGTGAAGATGCTTACCACCGTATGGAATTTGCCGACGGGGATTCATTAGAAACGGACTTGGTGCTGTTTTCCGCCGGTATACGACCACGTGATAATCTGGCACGCCAATGTGGCTTAGACGTAGGTGAACGTGGTGGTATCGTCGTCAATAACAACTGCCAGACCTCAGACGAAAACATCTATGCCATTGGTGAGTGCGCACTGTGGGAAAACCGTATCTTTGGTTTAGTGGCTCCTGGCTACGCCATGGCGAAAGTGGTCGTTTCACAGCTCAATAAGGGCGATACACAATTCTTGGGTGCCGATATGAGCACCAAGTTAAAGCTAATGGGTGTTGACGTTGCGAGCATCGGTGATGCACACGCGCATACTCCCGGTGCCAAAAGCTATGTGTACAACGATGAAGTTAACGAGATTTACAAAAAAATCGTGGTTAGCGAATCCGGCAAAATTCTTCTAGGAGCTATCTTAGTCGGTGAAGCCGAAGCGTACGGCACATTACTGCAATACGCGTTAAATGCCATCGAACTACCTGCCAACCCAGAAGTGTTAATCGTCCCTAACTTTGGTGGTGACGACGCACAAACCGGCTTAGGTGTTAGCTCCCTCCCTGAAACAGCGCAAATATGCTCATGCCACGATGTAACAAAAGGAGGCATTTGTTGCTCAATTGATAATGGAGCTCAAACTGTTGGGGATGTAAAAGCCGACACCAAAGCTGGTACGGGCTGCGGCGGTTGCGTACAACTATTAACCGACCTTGTAAATCACGAGTTATCCGCTCGCGGTGTAGAAGTAAGTACTGATATCTGCGAGCACTTCTCATATACGCGAGAAGACCTATACAACATTATCCGTGTAGAAGGCGTAAAAACCTTTAAAGACCTACTCCACTCGCACGGAAATGGCGGTCATGGTTGCGAAATTTGCAAACCATTAATTGGCTCTATTCTGGCCTCTTGCTGGAATGAATACGTGCTAGATACGCCGCATGTAAGCCTGCAAGATACGAACGATACTTTCTTAGCCAACATGCAGAAAGATGGGACTTACTCAGTCGTGCCTCGTGTACCGGGTGGAGAAATCACACCTGATCAATTGATTGCTATTGGACAAGTAGGCAAAGAATACAACCTCTACACTAAAATCACTGGCGGTCAACGAATCGACTTATTCGGCGCCCGTTTAGAAGAGCTACCTTCTATTTGGTCAAAACTAATCGATGCCGGTTTAGAAACTGGCCACGCATACGGCAAGTCTTTGCGTACGGTTAAATCCTGTGTCGGCAGCACCTGGTGCCGTTACGGTGTCGATGACAGTGTGGGTTTAGCGATCGAATTAGAAAACCGCTACAAGGGATTACGTGCACCGCATAAGATTAAGTTTGCTGTTTCAGGTTGTACCCGGGAATGTGCCGAAGCACAAAGTAAAGACGTCGGTATCATTGCAACCGAAAATGGCTGGAACCTTTATCTTTGCGGTAACGGTGGGATGAAACCCCGTCATGGTGATCTTTTTGCAACCGATCTCGATAAAGATACCCTCATCAAGTACATCGATCGCTTCTTAATGTTTTACGTTAAGACCGGTAAGCGCCTACAGCGCACATCCGTTTGGATGGAAAACCTAGAAGGTGGGCTGGATTACCTACGAAAAGTGGTTATCGATGACCATCTCAATGTTGCGCAAGAGCTTGAAGATCAAATGGACAGCATTGTAGGGACTTATGAGTGTGAGTGGAAACGTACGGTTGAAGACCCTATTGCACTTAAACGCTTCCGTACATTTGTTAATAGTGAAGAGAAAGATAACAACATTTTGTTCGTCGAAGAGCGTGGCCAAATACGCCCCGCACGCGATGAAGAAAAAGCAGAACCGATCAAACTGGTTGGGTGAGGTATAAAACGATGACAACAGCTAATTGGATTGATTTGTGCGGAGTTGAAGATTTAGTAAGCGATAGTGGCGTTTGTGCGCTACTCGGCGACAAGCAAGTCGCACTCTTCTATCTACCAACCGAAAATAAGGTATTTGCGTTAGGTCAGTTTGATCCTATCGGCAAAGCGAATGTCATGTCTCGTGGCATTATTGGATCAAGCGGTGATGATATTTACGTAGCTTCACCTTTATATAAGCAGCGTTTTCGCCTAAACGACGGCGTATGTTTAGATGACGAGACGGTATCACTTCCGTGCTGGACAGCGCAGATAGTTGATAACCGCGTCAAAATTCAAGCATAACTCGCACAGGGGCAATGTTGGTCATTTTGCTAACTAGCATGCCCAGCAAACCCTAGGCAGTTTTGCTCGTTAACCAGCAGAAAAGCGATCCTCCTCCTACCTTTGGGGCTAACGGATAATTATTACCCTTAAGCCCTTTTTTTTCGCATCAGAATCGAAGAAAGTCTTCAATTGGATACATAAAATCCTAACTGATAGTGGATTTTTGCTTTCTAGTAGGCTCCATCACATTCCTTGTCTATAGTTAACGCACAATATAATTAGGCTAATAATATGTATCTCTTTAAAGCATCTTTCGCGGCTATTTTTTTTACGTCTACCCTCACCTCGTTATCAAGTGTAGCGGCCCCTCTCAACCCCTGGATAGACAGCAACGCACCGTCAGTACAAGCAAAATCATATAGTGACAAGCGCCCTAATGTTTCGGCCAAGCAAGCACGTGCCCTTAATGCTGATTTTGACCAGCTCACTCAAACGCTGTTAGCCATAACAGATGCGACCCCGATTGATGTAGTGATTCCATTACCCGACGGCCTCAGTGCTACCTACCAACTGACATTAACACAGCTCATGGCCGTTGATTTGGGCAACAAATATCCAAATATCAAAACCTTTGAAGGGGTCGATTTAGCCAACCCTGCTAACAAAGGTCGTTTTGATATCACACCACTTGGGTTTCATGGCATGTTTCTACACCAAGGTGAATGGGTATTAATTGATCCTGCCAACCACCAAGATACACAAGCATACCTCAGTTATAGCGCTAAAAACGCCATCCCATTGTCTACTTCTGTACAGGATGAAGCCCTTAATCCTTTCAGTAATTACGCTAACAATGCCCTGCAGGCTAAATCGCTTGCTCAAACAACGGCGTCAGGATCTCAATTACGTACCTATCGTATTGCAGTCAGTGCTACGGGCGAGTACACCCAATTTTTTGGGGGAACAAAAGCCAATGCGATAGCCGGGATAACAACTGCACTCAACCGTGTTAATACCATTTTTCAACAAGATTTAGCGGTACAACTTGAATTAGTCAGCAACAGTGATGAGCTAATTTACACAAACCCGAACACAGACCCGTTTGTCAACAATGACCCTAACTCTGATATAGATACTAATATGGTGCTTGCGGCTAATGTGCTGGGCGTCAATGCCTTTGACTTGGGCCATGTGTTTACCACAACAGGTAGCGGCCTCGCCTATGTGGGAAGCGTCTGTGATAACTCACAAATCAGCGGAGGCGGTTATTATAAAGCAGGTGCCGTTTCTGGGCTTTCACAGCCTAATTCAGATATTTTCTACATTGGGCTATTGGCGCATGAGCTAGGCCATCAATTTGGCGCCAACCATTCTTTTAATGGCACGCAAGCTGTGTGCAGTTCAGGGCGCAATGCAGAGACGGCATGGGAACCCGGAAGCGGCTCTACAATCATGTCCTACTCTGGCTTGTGCGATAGCGAAAACATACAGAATGATTCTAGCGCTTTTTTTCATGGCGGCTCGATTAAAGAGATTCAAAGCTACCTGAGCGGCACATCGTGTGCGGCTACCCGCTCTTTAAACAATGCTGCCCCCACCGTTTCAGCCGGTAGCGATTATATTATCCCGGCGCTAACGCCGTTTATGCTAGAGGCATCAGCATCTGATACCAATGGCGATACACTGAGCTATATTTGGGAAGAGTTGGACGCAGGTAGCGCATCATCTAGTGCTGCAACCATGATAGACAATGGCTCAGGCGCTCTTTTTAGGTCCTATGAACCCACCGATTCGGCTATCCGATATTTTCCTCAACTAACGGACCTTCTTGATGACACCACGTCGTTAGGAGAAGCTTACCCAACCACAAACCGAGACCTCAATTTCCAAGTCACAGTTCGCGATGGTAATGGAGGCGTTAGTTATGATGCGAATGTCATTACCGTTGATCGGGATTCCGGGCCTTTTACTGTTAACAGCCCTGTGCTAAACGAACAATGGACAACGGGTGAGGAAGTTAGCGTGGAGTGGGACGTAGCAGGGACGAATACCAGCCCGGTTAATTGTCCCGCCGTGGATATTCTATTATCAACTGATGGCGGAGCCAGCTTCCCAACTGCTTTATTATCTGGCACGACCAATAACGGCGAGCAAACTTTTGTGATGCCAGCAGTAACCAGTAATGACGCACGATTGATGGTGCGTTGCACTAACAATATCTTTTTTGCGATTAATCCGGGTCGCTTTTCTATAGTATCTGGAGGCAATACCGATTTAACTACGGTTGATACAGATCCATACACTACGCCCACAACCGAGGTCACCCCGCCATCTTCAGGCTCGTCGAATAGTGGCGGTGGCGGCGGTAGTATTCCCCCATTTGCCTTACTCGCTTTAGTGATAGCCGGTGCACTTAGCCTAACTGGCTGCAAAACGGTAGCTAGTCCACATGCCCCCGTAGACCCTCATCATGGTAGCCATCATCATCCTAGTACGGGAGATACGGCTCGTGCTCAAGCCGATGCCAAACACGCCATGGAACATAACGACTATCGTTTTTTTGCTATTCCTGGGCGCGAAATAATATTGCCGGGCATAGCGCAACAACACGTCAGCTCCATTAATACTCAATACGGAACACAAAATATTCCTGTTTCTGATGCATTACAGTCGGCTCAAGATAAGCACGAGCGTGACCATTGGATAGAGTATGCCGCCGAATATAACCGATATTTAGCCACGCAACTTAACAGCGACTATCTTGCTCGTTAAGCCATGTTGCTATTGCTAAAAAAGGAGTGGCGGCAAAGAAAGGGGGACACATTCATCAGCAAACTAGAGCCTATTCATTGGTTTGCTGTGCTCTGTGTAGCCCTTTTTTTAGCCTGCGCACCTTGGGCCACTGAATGGACTCAACTCTGGGTATGGAACAATAGCCAGCCATACCCATGGTCGGTATTGAGTGCTCACTTTGCTCATTGGTCTTGGCCACATTTTTGGACTAACTTATGCGCATTTATCACTTTTTTAGCGATTTATGGACGTTATCTTTCGGCTAGATCGTTTGTAACTTACTGCCTAGCTATCATTATTAGTTGTGATGTCTATCTGTATTTTGCGTATGAACGAGCCTTTTATCTTGGCTTCTCTTCAATTTTATATGGGCTATTTAGCATCGCGGCTTTGATTCACTTTAAGACTACTAAGGTCATCAGCCTCGCCGTTATTGGCTTTCTTATATTCAAAAGCCTTAGCCAATGGTTAATGCCTATCGACAACAATTTGTATGGTATTGCGGTAGCATCAGACGTGCACATTGTTGGCATGTTGACGGGGGTAGGACTGTTTATTGTCATAACAGTGAAACAAGCGCGGATATAAAACGTGTTGATTTACATAGATAATTAATGAGTGATCAAACAAGATCACAGCGGCAGACCTCCCTGAAAGTCTGCCGCTGTTTTCTCAATGCAGCTGAGTAGATTATCAATCCATTGGCAACCCACAAGCCCATCATATGCCCACCACGTGAGATTGAACATCACTAGAATAAGGGATAGGCAATCAGTGAATAACAAACTCAGGCAGAATGAGTTTCACGCAGAAACCACTTGGTTCGTTATTCAAGAAACTGATGGTTCCTTTTAACTGTCGCGCCCGCCACTGCATATTAGTCAACCCATATCCCTCAGAACTGACAGAAGCATCATAGTCGTTGCGCTCAAGTAGTCGGCAATTCCCGTTATCGCAAATCATCAACTGCACTCCATCGCCATCAGACTGCAAACTGATACTGATACGGGTGGCGTCAGCGTGCTTAATTATATTCGTCGTAGCTTCTTGAAGTATTCGTAGCAAATGCAATGCCTGCTGGGGCTGCAACGTAATTTGATCGGCCTTAGGATCAATTTGCCAGTGCAAACTAATCGATAGTGACTTAATACGCTTATCTAATCGGTATTTAAAGTCCGCCATAATGGCATCAAGGTTGTTCGCATTAACATTGAGCGAGTTAATAATCAGCCTAAAATCATCCAAACACTCTCTTAAGGTGGCCGCTATATTGTTTCTTGCCTCAGAATCGCTCTCGCGTTCTATGATCGCTAAAGAACTCACCAGTTGCCCACCTACCCCATCATGCATATCTTTCATAATGCGCGCGCGTTCATCCGAAATAGCTTTAGAGCGTTCAAGCTCTATGGCCTCTTGACGCTGCTTTGCCAACTCTTCATTTTTTTGAGACAGTTCATCGACAGACGCATTTAAACTTCTCGTTGCCTCTTCTATGCGGCGCAACATATGCTGCTCATTCCGCTCTAAGGACTCAGCCATCTCATTAAATATGTGCTGTAGTTCGAGTAGTTCTCCGTGTCCGTTTTCAGGGCAACGCGCAGTCAAAGATTTAAGTTCTATTTCGCGCGCCGTGACGGCAAGAGATGACAAAGCCGACGTCATTTTCCGGCTCATCAGATAGGCTAAAACCAAACCGAGTAACAGTGCCACTAGGCCAATTAATAAGGTACGGATGTAAAAAGCTTGCAGCTGGGTTGTAATGCGGTCTTCAGAAATACCGATATGAAGATAGCCCAATATAGTCGCAGGCTCTGATGTGGCGGCTAATTCGATAAGCTCATCGACCAACGGATCTTGATTTCGAATCGCTACCCGAAACGTACGAATCGTTTGATTAACACTATCTAACTCTCTGGCTAATAGGATACGCCCTTTAGCATCACTAAATTTAATAGAGATTAGCTCATCTATATTAATCATAAGCTCGACAACCTCACTGAGCTTTTCCATGTCTCCGGTGTAAAAAAAGAATTCGGACATACTGACTATCTGAGCGGCTATTTCATCTCCTCGATTCTGTACTTGCTCCTCTATACCGTCACGCGTAGTCCCTACTAAAAAGCCCAACACCAACAGCATCACCAGCAGCAAGGGCGCTAGCGATATCAATAACAGCTGCGTTTTAATCCGGGATGCAAACATTAGACTCAGTCATGCTTTATTTTTATCTTATCAGGCTGGTAGCTCAATGCGCGTGCAATAAATTCATTTACCTCGACCTGGTAATCAGAGTAAACAAAACCTTGGCCTGATAATTGGTCGGTTGACATCCAGTTATTGATTAACCCTGAGGTTGTCTCAGCAATACGAGAAAGTGACGAATACACCGCGATCATGGCTCCGGCCTTCTGAAACGTTTGCGCATAACCCACTACCGGAACTTGATAGCTATACGCCTGGTGCAGAATCCATTTAGCACTATTGCCCGACCAAATAGCGGTATCGTTCACCGCAACGACGGCTGCCACTTTATAAAAAGAGTCATCAATAAGGCGAGCTGCTACCTCACCTTTCTCAACGACTAAAATTTCAATAAACTCGCGCAAATCAGAAGGTAATTCTTCAATTTGTTTTCTAGCCCATAAATTTGATTCAGCAATAACAATCAATAACTTATTGCGATAGTCATTTCGAATAAGCGGCTTAGCTGTTCTTATTAATCGTTCCAAAGGCTGATTTATAACGGAAGCCTGCCAATGCTGCTTTGGTCGACCTTCGAGGATACGGTTTAAAGTTTGTGCTTCAATAAAACTGTAAATCACAGAATTACCGCCCTCAATTAGAGCGACATCCTCAGCCGCACGACGACCAACAGGAACAAGTAAGCTATTTGACGAAACGTTACTGCCTTTAAAATCATCAGCATAAACCACTTGTAACGGTACATCAGCAGAAAGACCATGCTTGATAAGCGTGGTCACTTCGTCGTACAGCGGGGTGTTATCCGATAAGACCAAATAAACAGGCTTTGCCGCGATCGCAGCGCCAGAAAAGAGTGCGCTCAGTAAGCACGGTAGAAAAATTAAGTATTTAAGTATGTTTACCATCTAGTGTTTTGAAAAAGTAACGCTGATGTAGTACCTAGGCTCGACCCGTTGTCTAAAAGAAAACTCATGGTACGACTGACCTAAATTTTGAGCAGCTAATTTAAAAGATAACGACTGCTTGGGCCCTATTGAAAATACACGGGAGGCCGAAATGTCAAAACGCGTATACGCATCCACTTCATCTCCTTTCCCCGTCCAGCGCATCGAATCTACGTGATACAAAGCCGAACTCACCTGCCAATTACGCCAAGCATGGCTAAATAATAGCCCTACACTCGATTGAGGCGCGCGATTGGTATTGGTTATGTATTTATAGGGCGCTATAGCCCGACGCCTTGCATATTCTTCGTTCCTTCCCCAATTAAAATGAAAGCGTAAAAAGCTCTTTTTTAATGGTCTGTAAATCAACTCTCCCTCAAAACCATCAGTAATGTAATACCCAACATTAGCGATCTGTTCTCGCTCAATCCCGATAGGATTAGTGATTGACTCATCTAAAACGAAGCGCATTATATTATCGATACGCTCTCGGTAAAGTTTTAACTCCCACTGCAAAGGGTATTCTTGGTGTTTTCCTATCCAACCTAAATCAACGCTTGTTAACTCTTCTGCTTTCAATGACGGGTCCGCCAATATGCGTTCATCAACCACCACCCCATTATCAAGGGTCGTCTTCATCGCAAAATTCTTTTCCAATAAAGAAGGAATACGCCACGCTTTTCCATACCCCAAGCGTAAGGATTGTAAGTTTGAAAAGCGCCAGTTAATGCTTGCACGCGGGGAAAAATAATTACGCTGAAAATCATCACGTTCTATTATCGCGCCGCCATTAACTGTCCAGCGTCCTCCTATAGGTAGCTGAAAATTACTGAACGCCCGCAAGGTCGTTGCCGAAACATCATCTTCAAGGAAAACAGAATTTCCGAAAGTTTCGTAACGCCCCCCAATACCAACCACATACTGTAAGCCTGAATCCTGTATACCACTGAGCTGCCATTCTAGATCAGTTTTAGCGGTAGTAAATGTATGCGTCCCCATTAACAACGTCTGATCTGGTGAAGCAAATAACGCTTCAAATTGATCAGGCGTGATACCAAACACTTCTGAGAGCGGCAAACTTTCTACCAAGTCATCATTTTTGGAGTAATTGTGATAAAAATTCAGTTTTGTTTCATACCGGCTATTGAGCTTGTTCGCCCATGAAATATGCGCACTTGCTGCATTAACATCACGATCACGCTTTGGATAGAACTGGTTATGCTCAATGCCCGTATCACCTTCAGCCAGTGCAAGATACAGTGATAAATCTTGATCGGGACTTAACATAGGGTCTAATTGGATGCTGAGGTTATTAAAACGTCGATCATCAGGGTAATGATCAAAGCCATTATCTTGATGATGCCAAGCACTTAAGCGATAGTTTAACAAATCACCCAGTTGATTCGTTTTAATGAAAACTTCCCGCTCACCACGATCCCCCACACGCACTTGCGTTTCGAAGCGACTATCGAGTGCTATTGGACGGGTAATAATATTGATAGCCGCTGAAAAAGAGTTACTGCCATAAGCCGATGAGGAAGGCCCGCGTACAACCTCTATGCGATCAATATCATTAATATGAACGCCTAAAATATCCCAATCAACGGTAGATAACGTCGGCATGTACGTTGAACGCCCATTTACCAGCACTTGTAAGCGGCTGGTCATCTCCCAACCACCGCCATGATAAGTCGATGCAAACGTACGACCGTCAGCACGAACAGACTGAAAGCCCGGTACTAACCTAAAAAGATCAGCGATATCGGTAAAACCAGACGCCTCAATAATCTCGCGGTCTAATACAGTTACAGCCGAAGGTGCTTTAAGAATCGATTGATTTAAGCGGCTGGCACTAATAACGACAGGTAAGTCGGCATCAAAACTATCGTTTAATAACGGTGTGTCATTCGTTAAGGCGACTAAAGGCTTTGCCAATACGACAACAGGGCTGAACATCAGCAGGTACAACCAGCACAAAAGCGTTGGGGGTTTCGTTATCATGACTCTCCTTTGTCAACCGGCTTACAGAGAGGCTGCACTGCAAATACGTTAAATAAGCCCTTGTCGGGTGGCTTCGTAGATTGCCTCTGCCTTGTTGCTAACGGATAACTTTTTATAAATGTTTTTCACGTGGGCGTTAACCGTATGGAAGGATACGTCCAACATCCCTCCAATCTCTTTTGCGGTATAGCCCTTGCTTACTAGCACTAAAATTTCCTGCTCACGAACACTCAGGTGTGAGCAATTGATCAAGCTTTGCGGCTCAGGCAAGCTCAACTCAGACAATAAGTAACGAGCAATACTCGGGCTTATTGGCGCTCCGCCTTCCACCATTTGCTGAATAGCGTTATTGATTTCTATAAAGTCGTCGTCTTTTAACAGGTAGCCAGAGGCACCCGCTTTGAGGGCATTGATCACGTGCTCTTCATCACCAAAAATAGTGATGACGACGGCCAGTTCGGTTTTTACCTCTGGCTCTCGTAGCATACGTATTAAATCAAGACCGTTACCATCAGGGAGATCTAAGTCGGTTAAGAGAATATCGGGAGAGGTGTGTTGCAAAAAGAACGCAGCCGCTTTAAAAAAGCCAACCGATCCTACCAGACGGAATTGGCCGCCTTCGTTAATCGCTTTTTCTAGCCGCTCACGAGTCGCGTCATCGTCTTCAACAATTAAAACACTCAATTTCATGTGATTTCATCCTTGTCACTAGTCTACTTATAACAAGTGATTGACAAAGGTGACAATGACTAATAATAGGCATTGAGGTTTTCAAACTGTATGGTTGGACTAACCCAAGGTCTAGAACGGTACAAAAAATAGGGCTAAGCCCCCCTCAATACGGACGCCAAAAGCGTACTAATTTGGTGCGCGCACACATTTAGCGCATCAACTTTTTATAAAATCACAGCAATCCCTTTCGATCCAACTAACTAATAAAAAACAAAATCAATAAAAATCAGCAACTTAATAAAAAAACCGTAGATGGCATAAATTATGCTTTTAACAAAATAATACCGAGTCTACATTATCGGTTTTAGGAGCAATGGCAATGGCGCCCTTTCAGATATTCGTATCTGTAGGCGCCTTTTTTTTTGGGTAAATTATATGACTTCGTCGATCGTAAAAACTACGTGTCCTTATTGCGGTGTTGGCTGCGGTGTAGATGCCAAGCTAGAAAACGGCAACTTAATAGCCGTTAGCGGCACAACAGATCACCCTGCTAATCACGGTAAGTTATGTGTGAAGGGCTCGTCACTGCATGAAACAGTGGATCACGAAGGTCGTATGCTAACGCCCATGCTACACGGGCAACCTACCGATTGGGATACCTCACTGGCCTATGTCAGTGACAAAATAAAAGCCATTGTTGCGGAGCACGGCCCAGATGCGTTCGCATTTTATGTGTCAGGACAAATCCTGACAGAGGATTATTACGTCGCTAATAAGCTCATTAAAGGCTTTATTGGCACGGCTAATATCGACACGAACTCTCGCCTGTGCATGGCGTCAGCTGTTGTTGCTCACAAGCGCGCTTTTGGAACAGATACCGTACCTGGTAATTATGATGACCTTAACCATGCTGACGTTGTCATCCTAACAGGCTCCAATTTAGCGTGGGCACACCCCATTGTTTATCAGCGTTTGGCCAACGCCAAAAAGCAAAACCCGTCTTTACAAGTGGTCGTTATTGACCCACGTAAAACAGCCAGTTGTGATATTGCCGATTTACACTTACCGCTAAAGCCCGGTAGTGATGCTTTTTTATTCAACGGCCTAGCGCACCACCTAATAGCGCACAACAAATTAGATGATAGTTTTTTAGCCAACCACTGCAATGGACTGGAGGCGATTCAACAGGCCGTCATAGACCAAACCTCGCAGCAGACGGCTCAAGATTGTGATTTAACTGAAGATCAAATTAATCACTTTTATTCACTATTTGCGAACAATGAACGGGTTGTTACCTTGTTTTCTCAAGGCATTAACCAATCGTCCAGTGGGGTTGATAAAGGCAACGCAATTATCAACTGTCATTTATTGACCGGAAAAATAGGTAAACCTGGAGCGGCTCCCTTTTCTATTACCGGCCAACCCAATGCGATGGGCGGGCGTGAAGTCGGAGGGTTAGCTAACCAGTTAGCGGCGCATATGGATTTCAAAAAACCCGAGCACATTGACCGTGTGGCTCGATTTTGGAATGCCACTAACATGGCCAAAAATGAGGGTTTAAAAGCCGTAGACATGTTCGATGCCGTTGCCGATGGTCGTATCAAAGCCATTTGGATTATGGCTACTAATCCGGTGGTATCTATGCCAGATGCCGACCGAATTAAAGCGGCATTACAATCATGTGATCTTGTTATCGTGTCTGACTCGCAAGCTATGACAGACACCTCTCAATATGCCGATGCATGCTTCCCTGCTACTACATGGGCCGAAAAAGACGGAACGGTAACCAACTCCGAACGCTTTATTTCCCGGCAACGGGGTTATTTACTTCCCCCTGGCGATGCAAAGCACGACTGGCAAGCGATCTGCGAAGTAGCCAAAAGATTGGGCTTTGAAGAAGCCTTTAACTATGAGAACAGCGCTGATATTTTTCGCGAGCATGCCGCCCTTTCTGGGTTTGAAAATGATGATGAACGCGATTTTGATATCTCTTTACTCAGCCAAATCAGTAATGCCGAATACCACAATTTAACTCCCATACAGTGGCCGGTTAACACACGTCACCCTAATGGGCGTTCACGTTTCTTTGATGACGGACGCTTTTATACGGCCGATAAAAAAGCCAACTTAATAGCCGTTCAGCCTCGCCTACCGACCTATACCCCCAACAGTGGGCAAGTCACATTAAATACGGGGCGCATACGCGATCAATGGCACACCATGACACGCACCGGAAAATCAGCACGCCTTCTGGAGCACATCGCCTCCCCCACTGTACAAATTCACCCAGAAACGGCCCGACAGCAAGCCATTGCCAACAACGCATTAGTTAAGTTGAGTGATCGAGGCATTAGTTATATTGCCCGCGCTGAAATTACCGAGTCGGTCAGGGCTGACTCTTTATTCATCCCAATGCATTGGAATGATATGTTTGCCAGTCATGCGCGCGCAAATAGCTTAGTTCGCCCTATTAGCGATGCGCTATCAGGACAACCTGAGTTTAAGCATAGCCCGGTGACTATCACACCACTGGTTGCCCAGTGGCAAGGCTGGCTGATGACCAATGAAACATTCACTCCCGATAGCGACCTAGAATGGTTCAGAACACCGTTAGCCAACTGCACATTATGGGAATTGATTTCTGAGCAACGCCTGCCGGATATGGCGTGGTTAAGAACTCAATTCAGTGATATGGATGATTGGGTTCATCTGCAAGACACGGAAGGGCGTTATTTAAGTGCAGCAGGTTTCAAAAATAACCGCTTATGCGTGGTGCTAATGAGTGAGCCAGACCTGCCTGAGATGGATCGCAATTGGTTAAAAGCGCAAATAGGAACAGAATTCGAAACCAAAAGTGACCGTTTACGCCTGTTGGCGGGTGTCCCTGCTGACCCTGCTAGCCAGACAGGACGTACCGTGTGCTCGTGTTATCAAGTGGGCGAGCAAACGATCATTAATGCAATATTAAACGGCGAAGCGGATTCGGTTGAATCGCTTGGAGCTCTCCTGAAGTGCGGCACTAACTGCGGCTCCTGTATACCCGAACTGAGAGCGTTAACCCTAGAGCACCAAGCCAAAGAAACTGCCGCCTAAGGGCACGGACTCAATTAGGCGAGCTTGAAGCATCAGAGCCTTTTTTCAAAAAAGGCTCCCGTTCTCTGCTATTACAGCCCCCCACATAAGGACGACAATGATTAGCCCCATGGTCACAGTGGCGGAACCTAAATCCTTAGCCCGGCCTGCTAGCTCATGATACTCAGCCCCAACACGGTCGACGACCGCCTCTATAGCTGAGTTAATTAACTCAAAAGCAAAGACAAGAACACAGCTACCCACCAACAAAGCCCATTGAGTTGGTGATTGTGCTACGAAAAATGAAGCAGGAAACAAAACAATAAAGGCATACACCTCGTATTCAAAAGCGGGCTCATGCCGAAAAGCAGCTTTGATGCCTTGGACCGTATACTTTGACGCATAATATAAACGCGCCAGCCCCCGTGATTTAGTTATCATGTGTGTGATTAAGCTCGTATTTGATAAATTTAAAAATGCCCCATCCACATAGCGGACCGGTCATTTGGTAGGTAATTTAAAAGTGGCGGGTAATCTAGCGATAAATGCATCACAAGGCTAGATCACCCTGCCAATTTGATCAAAACTTAATCAAACTGACATATTTAATACACAATTCAGTAGGGCAAGGCTAAAGCAATGGCATTCAACGCATCTGGACTAGAAATCGAGTGTCTGTTAACAATCATCTCACGCCCTAACGCTAACGCCCAACGCTCAGACTTAGCGCGCAGTTCAATGTCGTCAATTGAGTCTATATCCGCAATGTGAGCCAGCCCAATAGTGCGTCGGATCACTTCAGTACCGGCAAACCCAACGGTCTCACACCACACATCAGCCAAAAATGCCTGAACATAATCGGGCTGACTCATTGTCGGTTCGTCTGACTTTTCGGCTACGAGGTCTGTAAAGCGTTTATGAAAAGCAGACCAGCAATTAACAATCTCACCTAACAAAAATGCCTGATAATCATCTCGTTCGTTTTTGGGGCCTGCAAGACCAAACTGCCCTGCGTAATTCAGCAAAACATTACCAATGATCGATCCAATATCAAACGCCATGGGGCCATAAAAGGCGAATTCAGGGTCAATGACTTTAGTACTATCAGCCCGAACAAAAACAGAGCCCGCATGTAGATCACCATGAACCAGAGCCTCTGGGCAGTTCATAAACTGACGCTTTAGCTTGGTCACTTCTATCTTAAGCGCTTTATCATTCCACAAGCCCTGAGCAGCTTCTAATACCGGTGGGCTAATGCTGTTGCGTTCATGGTCGCAATACGGATCCCAAAAAAACAGATCTTCAGTAATTTTGCATAAGCCAGGATTAATATAGTTGGCTACAGCGCGTTTTTTAGTCTCGTAATCCAGATAAAAATCAGACGTATGGAATAAGGTTTCAGCTAAAAACAGGCCTAAATGCTCACCTAATGATGGCAATGGGTGCCGCTCAATAAAGGCAAAACGCAGGTTCTCGTGATCGCCAATATCTTCCATGGCAAACGCCGACTCTTCAGCAGAGAACGCATACATTTTAGGCACAAAATTAGGCGCCCACATCGCTTCTGTTTGAAGAACTTGCGCCTCAATACGGATACGATCAATGGAAAGCGGCCAATCAGTGCCAATAATTCGAATGTAAGGCAATGCTTGTTTCACAATGACACTGCCCTCATTGCCTTTTACCCGATAAATGTAATTGATATTGCCGTCGCCAATCTCTTCGACGTGCAGAGGCTCATCAGCGGTAAATTGATCAGTATGCGCACGCACAAACGCGACAACTGCCGCATCATCTTCAAATTTTGAATACGTCATGATGAAAATCCAATCCCAGCGCCCACGTCAACGTAAATGAGCACTCTGTTATTTTTAAATTGTTATAGTGCCCAATTAAGACATAGTGGGGCAGCTTAAAGCATCATTATAGTGAAAAACTAAAGCTTGCCCTACGCTAAGGCGCACCATATTGATTTACAAACCGACAAAATGGCGCACTCTAGTGCATAAAAACACTTATGTACTCAGTTTTTGTACATTTACAAATTTCGAAAACAAACATAACTCCATGATATTAAATGACTTTATAAAAAATGGAATTTAAATTGCTTAATCTACAGGGTCGGTAACCTAGTGGTTACGAGACATACAATCTGATTAATAGAGCGCTAGGGTTCCGATTATATCCCCAACATTGAAAATAATGTGGGATTAATGCCTGGTCCAAGAGCACTCGACCTTTCTTGCAAAGGTTACACGGCGGGACAAAAGCCCGGGAGATTCATTTGGCAAAATGCCATGTGTATTCAACGTGTTATCTACAAGAGAGGCTCTGCATGACACAACTTAGATCATTCGCAATACCGCTCCTACTTCCCCCAACACGCCTTGCCGTGAGCACACATTTTATAGTGCTTTTTTCTATTTTTGCTGCGGTAAGCGGCTCGACCCGTTGAAGGAACTTACTATGTCTAATTCAATAGATTCGTCACGCCCTAATCCCTCACTGATACGTTCAATGGACTACAGCACAGATATCCCCGGTGCGAGCCATTGGTCCTTGCGTATGCGTAAAGGAACCATCATGCGGCTAACCGACACGCAAGGTGGCGCAAATGTTGGCATGTTATTTTATAACCCTGAGAACCTGTTAGAGCGTTATAACGCGCCTGACAGCCTCAAGTGCCAACATACTTTCAAACTTACCCAAGGGCACTGTCTTTACTCAGATATGGGTCGTATTTTTGCATCGATTATTGAAGATACTCACGGCTGGCACGACACCGTATGCGGTAATAGCCATGCGAACCATATTAAGCGCTGGGGTGTTAGGGATTACCAAAGCAACCGTAACGACTGGATGCAAAATGGCCATGATGCCTTCCTCGTTGAACTAGCAAAATATGGCCTGGGGCAAGCAGACCTAGCCGCCAACGTTAACTGGTTTAGCCAAATCGTGACCGATGAAACCGGCAAGATGCAATTAGCCCCCAGCAAAGCCGCTGGAGCCCAGCTGACTTTACGATTTGAAATGGACACACTCGTCATTTTACATACCTGCCCTCACCCCATGAACCAAGCAGACAACTACCCGCGCAAGCCAGTGCACATCCAACTAGGGGAAGCAGAACCAGTCACAACCACTGATGCATGCCTTACTGCCTGCGATGAAAACCGTCGTGGCTTCCAAAACAATGCGCTTTACCACTTAGGCCGATAAGGAGCTCAAAAATGTCAGTTATTGCTAGCGACTTACTCATAGACAACGCACGTTACACCCAATCAATAAAAGCGGGTAATTACTACCTAGGCACGATTAAAGCGGGGCAAACCTTTCGCATAGTAGACCTAGAGGGTAACCAAGCGGCTGATACACTGTTTTTCAACGCTAACGACCCTTCCGAACGCTACAGCGCCATGGATACCATTCGCGAGCAAAGCAATGTGTACCTCACTACCGGATCAGAGCTGCGCTCTAACTTAAACAATGTCCTAC
The DNA here is from genome assembly GCF_001922575.1 of Neptunomonas phycophila. Lineage (NCBI taxonomy): Bacteria > Pseudomonadati > Pseudomonadota > Gammaproteobacteria > Oceanospirillales > Oceanospirillaceae > Neptunomonas > Neptunomonas phycophila. The sequence continues at coordinate 2,053,175 of NZ_MRCI01000001.1, forward strand.
TCCGCATTGTTGCGGATACGTGTGGTCGACATGACACGCTGGGTGGTGCCTGTGCTACCGAGAGTAATACCGTGCGCTACGATTTGGAAAAACGCTGTATGCACGCCTGCCGTGATAGTTGGATGTTAGCTATTGCCGAACACCCTGAATATGGGCTGCACAAACGAGATATTAGTCACAACATTAACTTTTTCATGAATGTACCCGTGACTCCTGAAGGTGGTTTAACGTTTGAGGACGGGATCTCGGCGCCCGGTAAATATGTAGAGTTAACAGCCGTAATGGATGTCATTGTGCTGATTTCAAACTGCCCTCAACTCAACAACCCATGCAATGGCTATAACCCTACACCAGTCCAAATTGCTGTGTGGGACTAAGCCAAGGTCAAAACATAGGTAAGCCAAGTCAAACAGATCATCGCTGCATGGACGACCCTGCAGTGTACAACACACCGGGACGGCCCGGATCAGGTGAACAATGTTTACTAAAATACTGATCGCGAACCGTGGTGCTATTGCCACCCGTATCATTCGCACACTCAAAGCCATGCAAATTACTAGTGTTGCTGTTTATGCCGAGTGTGACGCGGATAGTTTGCATGTACAGCAGGCAGACGAGGCCTACTCCCTAGGCGAAGGTTCTGCAGCGGATACGTATTTAAACCAAGATAAAATTTTTGACATCGCCCGGCGATCAAAAGCGCAAGCGATTCACCCTGGATATGGATTCCTCAGTGAGAACGCCGGCTTTGTCGAAGCATGTGAAGCCAACAACCTATGCTTTATAGGGCCCAAACCCGAGCAGATTCGCAAGTTTGGCCTTAAACACGAAGCACGAGCTCTCGCGATCAATGCAAACGTTCCATTATTACCCGGTACAGAATTATTAGCTGATATCGAAGAAGCTACAACAGCAGCTGAGCATATTGGTTACCCCGTAATGCTCAAAACTACAGCAGGCGGCGGTGGTATTGGTATGCAGCTGTGCCACAGCAGCGACGAGCTTGTTCGCGCATTTGATTCGATCAAGCGGTTAGGTGCTAATAACTTTTCTGATGATGGCGTCTTTCTTGAAAAATTTATCGCAAAAGCGCGTCACATTGAAGTACAGATGTTTGGCGATGGTGAGGGGGGCGCACTAGCGATTGGCGAACGAGATTGTTCTAGTCAGCGCCGCAACCAAAAAGTGGTTGAAGAATGCCCAGCTCCTAACTTACCAGCCAGCGTTGCCAAACAGTTACATGAGACCGCTGAGTCTTTGTTCCGACATGCCCACTATCGCGGCGCAGGAACCGTCGAATTCATCGTGGATGCCGACACAAATGCGTTTTACTTTTTAGAGGTCAACACTCGCCTGCAAGTGGAGCACGGCGTAACCGAAATGGTTTATGAGATCGACCTCGTCGAATGGATGGTAAAACTAGCCGCAAACGAATTACGGGATATAGAGCGTTTACGCCCACAATTATCGCCGTCAGGCCATGCAATCCAAGTTCGCGTTTATGCTGAAGATCCCTACAAAAACTTCCAACCCAGTGCCGATAAACTAACCCAAGTAGAGTTTCCTTGCGGTGAGGGTATCCGTATTGACCATTGGATTGAGGCGGGTATTGAAATACCACCGTATTTTGATCCTATGCTGGCGAAAATTATTGTACATGCTGACGACCGCCCTAAAGCACTTTCGCGTTTATCCAATACACTTGCCAGCACTCATATTTATGGCTGCGTCACCAACATTAGTTACTTAAGCGCCTTGGCAGTTGATCCAACCTTAACGCAAGGTAAGGTGACTACACGCTACCTCAACGACTTCCGTTTTACACCTAGCCGTATTGATGTGCTTCAAGGAGGCACACAAACGACCATCCAAGATGTACCCGGAAGACGAGGTTACTGGGACGTTGGTGTTCCGCCCTCAGGTCCATTTGATACACGATCATTCAGGCTAGCCAATCGTTTACTCAACAACACAGAAAATAGTGCTGGTCTCGAAATTGCCGTTCAAGGTCCACAGCTGTTGTTTAGCACAGAGACGACCATTGCCATCACGGGTGCTCAGATTAGCGCCGAACTGGATGGTAAGGCTGTGCCTATGTGGCAAACCGTACCAGTGCAGGCCGGACAAACACTCACGCTTGGGCGTATAAAGGAGCAAGGAGCACGGGCCTATTTAGCGGTTAAAGGCGGAATCGACTGTCCCGAATACTTGGGGTCACGTTCCACATTTACCCTAGGCCAATTTGGTGGCCATAACGGCAGATCCTTGCGAGCTGGAGATGTGCTCTCAATGGATGAGTCTTGCTGCCAACAAACCACACCAGACAGAGTAAGCCCAGAAGCACTCTATTCTGAGTTACTCCCTTCCAGTCAAGAAGCACCCTGGACTATACGCGTTATATACGGGCCTCATGGAGCCCCCGACTTCTTTACCGAAGAAGATATCACCACCTTCTTGGCGCATGAGTGGGAGGTCCATTACAACTCCAGCCGCACAGGCGTGCGTTTGATCGGCCCCAAACCTGACTGGGCTCGTAAAGATGGCGGAGAAGCCGGCCTGCATCCGTCTAATATCCATGACAATGCTTACGCCTTTGGAACCATCGACTTCACAGGCGATATGCCTGTTATTTTAGGCCCCGACGGCCCTTCACTCGGTGGGTTTGTTTGCCCGGCTACCGTCATCACAGCCGATTTATGGAAACTGGGTCAGCTCAAAGCCGGAGATAAAATAGCCTTTCACCCTGTCAGTATCGAAGAAGCCGTCCAATTAGAAGCGACGCAAAATCAAGCGATTGAAAGCCTAACACCCATAGTTAGTCACTATAAAACGGCTGATATTCGCTCACCTATCGTAGCGCACTTGTCCGCCGATCGTGTCGGTGACGATGTCGTTTACCGCACCGCTGGCGATCATTTTTTACTTGTCGAATATGGAGACAAAGTACTTGATATCCGTTTGCGGTTTAGAGCGCATGCCCTCATGCAATGGCTTCAGCAAAACCCCTTAACAGGCATGGCCGAGCTCACCCCGGGTATCCGCTCATTACAAATACATTATGACAGCCAGCAACTCAGCTTATCGGATTTGTTAACTCACCTTCAAACAGGCGAGCTTGCACTATACGCACAACTTACCGAACTATCGGTGCCTTCTCGCATAGTACACATTCCCTTATCTTGGGATGATGATGCTTGTCGTCTGGCGATAGAAAAGTATGATCAATCCGTACGCAAAAACGCGCCATGGAGCCCAAGTAATTTAGAGTTCATCCGCCGAATTAACGGGTTAGATAGCATTGAGGATGTTAAATCTATTGTTTATGACGCCTCATACCTAGTTATGGGACTAGGCGATGTTTATTTAGGCGCGCCTGTAGCCACACCGGTCGACCCTCGCCACCGCCTAGTGACTACAAAATACAACCCGGCTCGTACCTGGACTGCCGAAAACTCTGTGGGTATTGGCGGCTCATATATGTGTGTATACGGTATGGAAGGCCCCGGAGGATATCAGTTTGTTGGACGGACACTGCAAATGTGGAACCGTTTTAAACAAACTAAAGAATTTGAACAGCCTTGGTTATTGCGCTTTTTTGATCAAATCCGATTCTATGAAGTATCGCATGACGAGCTTACTCAAATACGCAAGGACTTCCCGCAAGGCCGTTACCCCCTTCGCATTGAAGAGACTTGCTTTAGTTTATCTGAATACGAGGCTTTCTTAGCTGACAACACAGCCGCTACCGAACAATTCACAGAACAACGCCAACAAGCCTTTAGTGACGAGCTTGCACGCTGGCATCGCGATGGGCAGTTTAATTACACCGCGCAAGAACAAACAATCCAACAGACAGAAGCACAATGGCCTGAATCCAGTACCGTTATCGACTCCCCTGTATCAGGGAGCGTGTGGCAATCCAGTGTCACAGTGGGTGACACCGTTAGCGCAGGCCAAGAACTACTCATACTCGAATCCATGAAAATGGAAATCCCCATTTATGCGCCAACGGCAGGCACTGTTACTCACGTTTTAGTCTCTTCTGGCCAACAAATGCAGGCAGGGCACGCTCTTATTGTTATGGAGGAATCCGCATGAACACATCCACGTCAACACAACGCCTAGGGGCGGCTAAACAGCCGATGACAATCAGCGAACTGCGCGCAGACTACCTAGCAGGTAAACAAACGCCTGAGTCGCTCATCGCTGATATTCACGCACGAGCCGCTGAAGTATCCCACTACAATATTTGGATTCATCTTCTCACCAATAGCGAGATTCAAATCTATTTAGACGCATTACAACACAAACCGATAGAGACTCATCCTCTTTGGGGGATTCCATTCGCAATAAAAGATAATATCGATTTAGCGCATATTCCGACCACAGCTGGTTGCGAAGCCTTTGCCTATACCCCCACGCAATCAGCTAAAGTGGTTCAACAACTGATTGATGCTGGCGCTATTCCAGTCGGCAAGACGAACTTAGATCAGTTCGCTACCGGCCTAAATGGCACACGATCACCTATTGGGCCTTGCCATAACAGTTTTGACCCCGCCTATGTCAGTGGAGGTTCCAGTTCTGGCTCATCCGTCGCGGTAGGTTTGGGCCTAGCAACGTTTAGCCTTGGAACGGATACCGCAGGCTCTGGACGGGTTCCGGCTTGCTTTAATAACCTCATCGGCCTGAAACCTTCTGTCGGTCTTCTTTCCGCTACGGGGATGGTACCGGCTTGCCGAAGCCTCGACTGCATGACCGTCTTCGCATACAACACAGACGATGCCAACACAGTGCTCTCGGTTGCCGAAGGTTTTGATCTTACCGATGGCTATAGCCGCGCTAATCCATACAGTAATCAAACACGACAATACGGATTAAGATCAGGCCCGCTCAAAGTGGGTATTATCCCGAAAGAACAACTTAACTTTTTTGGCAGTGATGCTTACGAAAAAGCCTATTTTGATACGATCAATACGCTCTCATCTAACGGCTTTGAACTGATAGAGATTGATTATGCACCTTTCGATGAAGCGGCTAAGCTCCTATACGAAGGCCCTTGGGTGACTGAACGCTACCTTGCCGCGCAACCCATTATTGATGAGCAGCCTGAGCAGGTATTCCCGGTAGTTCGCCAAATTATTGAACAAGGTAGCCAACCTAAAGCCACTGACTTGTTTAGCGCCGAGTACCGCCTGCATGACCTAAAGCAAGTTTGCTACGCGCAATTAAATGCATTGGATTGCCTGCTAACCCCCACAGCTGGGCGCCACTTTACTATTGAAGAAATGCTAGCCGAACCCATATTGCATAATAGCCAACTGGGTTATTACACCAACTTTATGAACCTATTGGATATGGCCTCGATTGCCGTACCGACCCAATTTACTGCCGACGGAATGCCTTTTGGTATTACATTAGTAGGCGCCGCACTCAGCGACCGTGCTTTGCTATCCATTGCAAACCGCGTACAACAGACATTCCCCTTACCCACAGGTGCTTTTAATTGTCCGCAACCGGCTTTAACACAATCAAATGTTGCTGATAGCCGTGTCATTAACGTGATGGTATGCGGCGCTCACCTTAGCGGACAACCCTTAAATTGGCAGCTTACTGAGAGAGGCGCTGTTTTATTGGAAGCAACAACAACGTCACCGAATTACAAAATGGTGGCGTTAGCAGGAGGTCCTCCATTACGTCCCGGGCTTATTTATACCGACAGCAACGATGGCGCTGCCATTGAAGTTGAGATATGGGCAATGCCGTCCGAGCAGTTTGGAAGCTTTGTGGCGGGTATTCCAGAACCCTTGGGGATAGGTAAAGTCGAACTGTTAGATGGTCGACGGGTGGCCGGCTTCATTTGCGAGCCTATCGGTACACAAGGTGCTACAGACATTACTCACTTTGGAGGCTGGAGAGCTTATTTAGCAAGCTTGTAAACCGACCTCCCTAATATGCAAAGCCAATCAAAAGCCCGACAATGATTGGCTTTGCCATAAATGAGCTGCAATTAATGCCCGCCAAGGTGAGAACTGATTGAGCCACTTTTCGGTGTCTTTTGCGCTTGGCGGCTCATCTAGCGACAAGAACGGTTGCAAATTACGTCTTACCGCAACATCTCCATGTAATGAACCATCCAGCCATGCATATCCACGAAGTAACGCATAGCTAACCGTCCACGGACCAATCCCCTTAATGGCAACTAACTTGTCTACCACACGTTGCATCTCAGTTTGGGATGATACATGGACTGGTAACAAATCGTACTCTACCACCCCCTCGCAAACGCGTATCATGGTGGCCGCTTTGTTTTGCGAGAAGCCAGAAGCTCTTAACCCGTCATGCCCTAGTAAGAGCAAATCATTGGCATCTGGATAAGCGTGCGATAGTGCCTCCCCAGTTAACGATTGACCCGCCGATATAATCATCCGGCGCCGAATACTAACAGCAGCGGCAACACTAATTTGCTGACCAATGATGGCCCAACTCAGTGCCTCAAATGGAGTTGCCGTTTGCGGCACACGCAAACCTCGTTGCCGTTGTATAAGCTCCCCTACTTGAGGGTGATCAGAAAATTTATGTTCAAACTCCCCACTCGATTGCCTTAGTCCTAGCATATGAATAGCTAGATGCTCGATCGGCTCATTCTCCAATGCCCCCTTATTTACAAGCGGGCCACTCCCAGCGACCTTAGCGCTAACCTGTACCGTCTTATTACCAAACATAAAAGTTAACACTACCGGCTTAGCGTTGAGCATGATTGCCTTTTGCAAAGTGCGCTCAGTGATCTGCTCGGAGACAATAGCGTTATCGCGTCGGTGAAAAGATAAAAATGCATCAACAGAAAAATTATCAGGTAGCTCAATGTGTACTGTCATTCGAATAACCACCAAAAAGCCGTACTCTAGGTGACCTTAGCTATTTGCTTTTTTAAAGCGAACGCTAAGCAACTGAAGACTAGATTACACTGTTCCAATCTCACTGCATCAAATCATTTCCCATTCTGAAACTTCTAGCACAAAATACGCTTCTTACATGATGCCTGATCGTGTTCGTAACGATCGATAACAGGACTTAACGACATTGGACACATCAATCACTCATTCGACACCACCTAAGGCAGGACTTGTGTGGGTTGTTATTGCGCTTGCTTTGGGTACATTTGCGCTGGGTACGACAGAGTTCGCATCCATGACAATGGTGCCATACATTGCCGAAAACCTAGGGGTTGGTGTTGAGCATGTTAGTTATGCTATCAGTGCTTATGCCTTAGGCGTGGTGGTTGGTTCACCTATTATAATGGTGATGACCGTAAGGGTTAGGCGCCGCAAATTACTTCTTATACTTACAGCCGCTATGGCGGTTGCCAACGGTTTAAGTGCCCTATCACCATCGTTGGGGTGGTTAGTGTTTTTTCGCTTCCTCAGTGGTTTATCTCACGGAGCCTACTTTGGCACAGCTATGCTGCTTGCCGCGTCTCTGGTCCCCTCGACAATGAAAGCACGTGTTATGTCGCAGGTATTTTTAGGGTTGACCATTGCCACTATCGCCGGTGTTCCTTTAGCCACCTGGATGGGACAAAACATTGGCTGGCGTTGGAGTTTCGTTATGGTCACGTTACTTTTTATCATGGCAGCCATCATGATTTATGTCTTTGCGCCTAACCCACCCGCTAAAGAAGGCGCTAGTCCGTTAAAAGAACTAGAAACGCTCAAAAGCCGCGAAGTGTGGTACACCCTAGGTATAGCTGCCATTGGCGGTGGCGGCCTTTTTTGTGTTTATACCTATCTTTCAGAAACACTAAGACAAGTAACCCACGCTCCGGCAGCCTGGATACCTATTATGATGGTCATCTTTGGTTTGGGTTCAACCATCGGTAATTTAGTCAGTGGCTGGGCGGCCGATAAGTCCACAATGAAAGCGGCACTGTTCATACTTATTTTTTCTGCCATTGTACTGGCTATCTACCCCAGCGCAGCGGGCAGCCTACTCACACTAGTGCCGGTCGTTTTTCTGATTGGTTGCAGCATAGGCCTTGCCGCCATTATCCAACCTCGCCTCATGGATATCGCGCCCGAAGGTCAAGCTATGGCGGGTGCACTCGTACAATGTGCTTTTAACTTAGCTAACGCCATTGGCCCTTGGGCGGGTAGCTTAGTGATCACAGCGGGATTCAGTATTGCTGATACAGGCTATGCCGCATCATTTCTCAGTGTATGTGGATTGGTGATGTGGTGGCTGGCGATGCGAGAAGGCAAGAAAAAAGCGCTGTAGCCGGAACGTTAATACACGCCACAAGGTTAGCAAAAGCCGCTCGGCACAATAATGTGGTAAAACACCGCTCACGCAAGTAATCTGCGTGAGCGATTGACTAACTTATGCTATCGCTGCGCATTGATGCTCAACGCCATTGCTTCTGCTACTTTAATGCCATCTATTGCCGCCGACATGATCCCACCAGCATAACCGGCGCCCTCTCCTGCCGGAAATAAACCTTTTGTACTTATGCTCTGGAAGTCTGGGCCTCGCTTAATACAAATAGGCGCTGACGTTCGCGTTTCAACGCCAGTTAACAGCGCATCGTCCAGTGCAAAGCCTTTTATTTTACGGTTAAATGCGGGTATCGCTTCGCGTATAGCGTCAATACAAAAATCAGGTAACGCGTGAGACAAGTCGGTTAATTTAATGCCCGGCTTAAATGAAGGCTCCACCGTACCAAGTGCTTCAGAAGATACCCCTTTAAGAAAGTCCCCTACTTTTTGGGCTGGGGCATCATAGTTTTCACCACCTAACCGATAGGCGTTGCTTTCTAACTGACGCTGGAACTCAATACCCGCCAGAGGGCCGCCCGGGTAGTCCGTTGGGTCTATGCCAACAACAATGGCGCTGTTCGCATTACGCTCCGCTCGCGAGTACTGACTCATGCCATTAGTGACTACACGGTTCTCCTCTGATGTGGCCGCCACTACCGTGCCTCCAGGACACATACAGAAACTATAAACTGAACGACCACCTTTACAATGGTGTACTAGCTTATAATCAGCAGCCCCTAAAATCTCATTACCTGCATTAGGTCCAAAACGGGCTTCGTCAATTAGTGATTGCTGGTGCTCAATACGGAAGCCAACCGAAAACGGCTTCGCTTCGATGTATACGTCCTTTGCATGCAGCATTTCGAAGGTATCACGCGCACTGTGGCCAATGGCTAGAGCAACATGGCTCGATTTAATGACCTCACCATTTGCTAACACCACACCTGAAATTTTTCCGTCCTCGATTTGGATATCATCAACACGTGCACTAAAGCGTATCTCACCACCGAGTTCGATAATACGGGCGCGCATTTTCTCTACCATAGAAACTAAACGAAAAGTGCCTATGTGTGGTTTACTCACAAACAGGATCTCTTCGGGCGCTCCGGCTTCTACAAACTCATGCAGTACTTTACGGCTATAGTGGTTGGGATCTTTTACTTGGCTGTATAGCTTACCGTCAGAGAAAGTACCGGCACCGCCTTCACCAAATTGTACGTTGGATTCAGTATTCAGTATCTTTTTGCGCCAGAAGCCAAATGTATCTTTAGTGCGCTCGCGCACTTCTTTACCACGGTCGAGAATAATCGGCTTGTAACCCATTTGAGCCAAAACCAAGCCAGCTAGCAAACCACAAGGGCCAAAACCTATAACAATAGGACGCTCTTCCAGTTGTTTTGGTGCTTGTGCAACAAACTTGTAGCTCATGTCGGGTGTGGGTTTAACTAACTGATGATCTGCAAATTTTTCGAGCAAGCTCTCATTTTTGGTCGTTTCTACATCCAATGTGTAGATAAGAATAATATTTGTTTTTTTACGGGCATCATAACCACGCCGGTGTATGTGGTAACTGATGAGTTCGTGGTCATTAATCGATAAAAACGCAAGCACCGCAGAGCGTATAGCAGACTCATCGTGATCTAAGGGTAGTTGAATATTTGTAAGGCGTATCATGTTGGCTTCCACACACGCGGCGCTAGTTTCGTAAAATTAGACCGAGGGTTACTTAGTTATAGTAAAGGCCGCATTTTACTGACTTATCAGCGCGGTGTCCCTGTTAGCAACAAAAACACCTAAATTGTTGTGAACTGTTCTGCTCATAACGAAGCAATCTGTATCTACTCATCCCTGCCACGCAATGCTAATGTGCGCCCCTTTGGTTTGTTCCACGGAGCGGTCGTTGTGTTTGAAATTGTATTTTTATTTGTTGCAGGCTTTTTAGGCGGCATTCTTAACTCCATTGCCGGTGGAGGTAGTTTTATTACCTTCCCAGCCCTTATTTTTATGGGGATCCCCCCTGTCAGCGCAAACGCCACCAATACTTTTGCGTCATCGGCTGGTTATTTAAGCGGTACGTTTGCTTTGCGCCAAGAGCTGATAGAGCACAAAGCGGAACTTCCTAAAATCTTAGTACTGAGTTTGATTGGCGGACTAGCAGGCGCGTATTTACTGCTGCACACCTCTGATGCAACCTTCAGACAAGCGATACCATGGCTATTATTATTTGCGACAGTGATGTTTATTTGGGGGGGCGATGTAAACCGTTGGCTCAAACATACCGCCTCGCATCATAAACATGCATCCGCATTGGGTGGTTTTTTATTAAGTTTGTTATTAATTGGCGTATCCACATACGGCGGTTTTTTTAATGCCGGTTTAGGCATTATAAGCCTAAGCTATTTAGCCTTAGCGGGTTATACCAACATTAACGCAATGAACGGAATCAAGTTATTGGTTTCATCAGCGGTATCAATCATTGCGGTAGCATTATTTATCTGGGACGGCGTCATCGCTTGGTACGCGGGTACGCTAGTGCTACTGGGGACGCTCACGGGGGGATATTTTGCAGCACATCTATCTCGTCGTTTGCCACAAAAAGGGGTTCGCGCTTTTGTCATTGTGGCGAGTGTCGCTACAACCCTGTATTTCTTCTACGATGTGTACCTAGCCAGCCAGTAAAGTCACACCCAACATTTGAGAAGAGCCGAACTGAGCTCTTCTCAAACTTTTCAAAGCAATTACAGCGTTTTGTTCTTCCAAGCGAGGCTGTAAAGGTCTGTCCGGCGATCTTTCAAATTATTAACTGACCCTTCACTGCGTACCAGTTTTAGCTTATCCAAATCGAGGTCGCTAAACATGATCATTTCCGTGTTGGGTGTTGTTTCCGCCATGACAGCATCATGCGGGAAGGAGAAATCCGATGGGGAGAACACCGCCGCTTGCGAGTACTGAACATCCAAATTTTCAACTTGAGGGAGGTTTCCGCAGCTACCACAAATAACCACATAGCACTCGTTTTCAATTGCGCGCGCTTGAGCACAATGGCGCACGCGTAAATACCCATTTTTTGTGTCTGTCCAAAACGGTACAAACAATATGTCCATATCTTGCTCAGCCAAGATACGGCCCAGTTCAGGGAATTCGACATCATAGCAAATCAATATTCCCACTCGGCCCGCATCAGTATCAAATACCCTAACTTCATTACCGCCCTGAATAACCCAGTCACGACGTTCATGCGGTGTAATATGAATCTTACTTTGCACCTCAATGGTGCCATCTCGACGGCACAAGTAACTCACGTTATACAGTTGATCATCTTCTACTAACGGCAACGACCCTGTAATCACATTAATGTTATAGCTCACAGCCATTTGAGACATTTCGTTTTTAAATAACTCAGTAAAACTAGCCACAAAACGAATGGCTTCTGTTTGGTTGCGCTGATCTGGGCTCAAGCCCATTAATGGTGCATTGAAAAACTCGGGAAACAAAGCAAAGTCGCTTTTATAACTTGAAAGCGCATCAATAAAATACTCAACCTGTTTGAGCATTTCTTCAACAGACTCCACTTCTCGCATTTGCCATTGAATAGCACCAATACGTATAAGCGTTTTACGGGATTCAAGAACACTGCCTTCTGGCTCAAAGAAGATATTCCGCCACTCTAATAGCGTTGCATACCCCTGAGATTTTTCATCTTCAGGTAGGTATTGTTTCAATAACCGTGTTACCTGAAAGTCATTTGATAACTGAAAAGTTAGAATAGGATCATAAATTCGCTTGTGGTCAACCGCTTCGATATATTCAACTGGCGTCATTTCGTCTGCATACTGGTAATAATTGGGTATGCGCCCACCCGCCAGAATGGCGCGCAAGTTATGTTGACGACATAGCTCTTTACGCGCTTCATACAAACGTCGTCCTAAACGATACCCCCGATAATCCTTATGAATAAGTACATCTAGCCCGTATAACGCATCGCCATCAGGATTATTCAAAATGGTTTCTTTTGCGCTAATAAGATCATCGTATGTATGCGGGTTGCTAAAACGAAGGTAGTTTACTTGCACAGAGAGTGCTACGCCGACGATTTGGTCGTGATCCACTAAGCAAATTTGCCCCTCAGGTAAATCTTCCATCAACTTAAAGATTGTATGTTCTGGCCACGCCCCCCCAATATCGTCATAGATAGAATCCATCAACTCCTTTAGTTGAGGGTAATCTGACTTTTCAAGGTTGCGGATTTTCAGATGCAGATCTTCAAGCATGGTGTTTCCTTTAAGTAGCAATGTTAGCTTGTGACGTCAGTATAACTAGCTGCAGCGCAGCATGAATAGCTTTTTAGTCTGCTAATTAACGCCTTTGTTCAGCGACGCATGCGTAGAGACCATCCTCTTTACCTATTGATTAGCGATGGAAAAAAATACAACCGTACAGGGCTTATCATTTAGCGTTCACGTACCCAAAAGTTATTAAGCACAAAAACATGCAGAACGGGTCCAGAATTCGCTTAAGCAGAATAAGATAGCTGGTAAAAAAATCTTCATCATGTTTTTATGTCATTAAATTATCATTATTTATCAGTTAAATAGAAACTCAATGGCCTACTCTCGATGAAGTAAGCGCACCACAAATATTCATGAGAGTAAATTGGTAGCTGGTAGATTTGATACCGTTTTTAGACGGCATCACGCCTTGATAAAGTGAATGCGATACACGATAAGGAGAGCCGCCAATGATGACACATGCACTGGTCTTTACCGATCTCGACGGCACGCTTTTGGATCACCACTCTTATAGTTTTGCGCCTGCAAAACCCGCCTTGGCACAGCTGAACGAAAGGCACATCCCCGTCATTTTAAACTCCAGCAAAACGATTGCCGAAATTGAAGCAATTGCAGGTGAATTGAGCTTAGATACCGCCATAATTGCTGAAAACGGCAGTATTATCCAACAGCCCAACCACGCGGCCCCCGTTATCCTAGGCAAAGATTATGACTTTATTTGCCAAACATTAGACGAGCTAAAGCAAGCACATGACTATTTGTTTGCGGGCTTCCATGATTGGACAGACCAAGAAATATCCGATATCACGGGGTTACCTCTTGAATCCGCAGCACGCGCGGCCAAACGACAAGCGTCAGAACCACTGATTTGGAAAGACACCAAAGAAGCACTCGAACGCTTTACAACCCAACTCAACGAAAAAGGCCTCACCTTAAAACGCGGTGGGCGCTTTTGGCATGTAATGGGCGATACCGATAAGGTTAAAGCCATGCAATACCTTATCAATGAATACCAAACAACACACCAAATAAAGCCAACGGTCATTGCATTGGGTGATGGCCCCAATGATCAAGAAATGATTTCGGCAGCAGATATCGGGATTGTTATTTTAAATCCTGATGGCACGCCTCTTGCTATATCGGAACAGAGCGCAAAAGCGGAAGGTCGTCGAATTATCCGAACAAAAGAACCAGGGCCACTCGGATGGAACACCGCCATTATGATGCTTTTACAAGAATAATACGGAGAGAACCATGTCTGATTACAAACAAACCGGATCCATTACAACGCTTCATCGTCTTCCGGGTTACGAATTAGAAAAGATAGAAAAAGAACTGCGTCGTTATTCCAAACGCAACCCAATGACCTTGTTATTACCCTCGCTGTATTCAGAATTAGAAGGTCCTGCACTAGAAAACATTATCGAAGAACTTAAGAAAGCAGACTACATCAACCAAATTGTGATTGGTCTCGACCAAGCCGATGAAGAACAATTTGAAAAAGCTAAAAAGTTTTTCGACCGTTTACCGCAAAAGAAAATGATTTTATGGAACGACGGCCCTCGCTTGCGTGCCATAGCGGACTCACTTGAAAAAGCAGGGTTAGGCCCATCAGAACCCGGCAAAGGGCGCAATGTATGGTACTGCATTGGTTACATACTAGCGGCCAATAACAGTAAAGCGGTGGCATTACACGATTGCGATATTTTAACCTATTCGCGTGATATCCCCGCTCGGCTCTTCTACCCCATTGTTAGCCCAGCATTAGACTACGAGTTTTGTAAGGGTTACTACACACGTGTTAACAGCGAAGGCAGACTCAGTGGCCGCGTAACTCGCTTATTTGTACAACCACTGATTACCTCCCTGAAAAAACTATTGGGCAACACTGATTATCTCGAATTTCTCGATGCATTCCGATATCCGCTTTCCGGGGAATTCTCGCTCAGTACAGACCTACTCAGTGCCATCCGAATCCCCAGTGATTGGGGCTTGGAGATTGGGATCTTGTCGGAAGCTTACCGCAACATGACCCCACGCCGTGTGTGTCAGGTTGATATTGCCGATAACTATGACCACAAACATCAAGACATGGGCACTTCCGACCACGACGGCGGACTATCGCGCATGACATACGAGATTGCCAAAGCTGTCTTCCGCAAGTTAGGAACAGAAGGCACCACAATGGATAGCTCGTTCTTCCGTGCATTAAAGGCAGTTTACTTGCGTGAAGCCTTAGATATGTTGGAAAAATACGATGCAGACGCCCATATCAATGGATTATCGATTGATATCAATAGTGAAACTAGCACGATTGAGTTTTTCTCAGGCAGCATTTTAGATGCAGGCGAAAAGTACCTGCATAACCCAATGGAGATACCGTTTATTCCTAACTGGAACCGTGTATTTAGCGCTTTCCCTGATCTACCTGAACAACTACTAGAGGCTGTTGAGCTAGATAACGCTTAAGTGATGAGCAGTACCGCCTAGTTAAAATCGGCGGTACTGCTTATTTAATAAGCCGTAACACGTCCTTAAATGCTGGTGAACGACAATCGCCAATCATCTCAAACAAACACATTTCCAAACTCGTGACACCCGCACCTTTAGACAGTAGCTTCGTGATTGCCATGTCCTTATTTTGCGCGGTTCGCGACGCCACGCAATCGCTGACAATCTCTACGTTGTAGCCTTTTTGTAGCAAGCTCATCGCCGTCTGATATACACAGATATGTGTCTCAATGCCGCAGATTAGCCAGCTTTTAACACCGGCTTTTTCAATCGCCTCATTAAATGCATCAGCCCCACAGCCATCAAACGTCATTTTGGGTATAGGTTGATAATCACCTAAAGCATCACTCAAGCTTGCCGTTGTAGCGCCTAACCGGCTGGGGTTTTGTTCCAACCACACAATAGGCAAGCCTAAACAATTAGCCCCTTTGGCTAAACCCGTGGCATTGGCAATCACGGATTCACTCTGATGAACAATCTCGGCCAACTTACCCTGAATATCAACAATAA
This sequence comes from Neptunomonas phycophila, assembly GCF_001922575.1. NCBI lineage: Bacteria > Pseudomonadati > Pseudomonadota > Gammaproteobacteria > Oceanospirillales > Oceanospirillaceae > Neptunomonas > Neptunomonas phycophila. Next base: position 2,068,794 of record NZ_MRCI01000001.1, read on the forward strand.
TTAAGCCGGTATCATTTTGCGAAAGCATGACTTCTCCTAACCTCGACCTTAAGACCGCTAAAAGCGATTAGATAATACTATTTAACAACGAGCGAAGTGGTTCAGCACCGCCCGATAAAGACAACCATAAAAAAGCGCCCACATTAATCAGCACTGTAGCCCAAAAGACTACCTGAAATGATTCCTTTTTAGTCTTATGCCGCATGGTTTGCTGGGCAACATAAGCTCCCGGCCAGCCCCCCATAAGCGCAAACAGATGGAGCGTACTTTCTGCTGTACGCCAATGTCCTCTTTCAGCGGCAGCTTTATCGCCAGCATAAATCGCCAATGAGATTAAACTTAACACCACATAGGCCGCTAAAAGCACAATAGGAGTACCCAACCAAATAACCGAAGCGGCAACCCCCACTAAAAATATTGCAGCCACAGAAAGAGCAAAATGTCCGCCAGAAGATTGAGTAGCACGATGTGTTTTTCTATTAGACTTAATCGAAACTCGTTCACCCGCTAGGAGCGCATCAGCCGCACATGGGCGGCCTCGCGCGTCAGTAGACTCCCGATAAGTAACCAACTGCCCTATCTTTGGCCGCAAACTACGATTGCTAAGCGCTTTAACATGTAAAAATATTTTACGGCCGCCCAAACAAGGTTCTACAAACCCGAAACCTTTGTCATCATCCCAAGAGACAATTTTTCCTTTAATTTGCATTCAAGCATTCTTCCCTAATTAAGTGCCGACATTTCCTTTATTGGTCTGCGTTGTGTCACGATCAATGCCAACATAGCCACGACTATGGCTGGAACCATCATTAAATTAAGCATTTCCCAACCAAACAAATTGTGCCAATAACCCGCTAAGACACTCGCTGCAGCGCTAAATGAGAAAACAATTAGATCATTAACACCTTGGACGCGCGCTTTATCAGCAGGCTCATAACACTGGGTGAGTAACGTGGTTGCACCAATGAACGTGAAGTTCCAGCCCACCCCTAACAAGATCAACGCCACCATATAAATTGAGTAACTTTGCCCCAACTGATTAATAACAATACAGGCCAAAAGCAACACACAGCCGAGTTGTATAATGGCGTAAGACCCAAATCGGGAAATAAGCTTACCCGTTAAAAACGAGGGTAAAAACATACCTAACACATGCCATTGGATAACAATGGCGGTATCACCAAATTTAAAGCCCCCTGAGTGCATCGCCAATGGCGTTGCCGTCATAATAAGCACCATAACACCATAACCAATAGCCCCAGCGGCTATGGCTCCAATCAGTGGCGGCTGTCGCAACAACTGCCCATATGAGCGTGGTGAGCTAGCGCGCTCGTCGACACTCAATGGTTTAAGCGGCAAAAAGTAAATGAGCAAGGTGGTTAGTACATACAAAACAAACAACACGGCAAAAGCTCCCAAATATTGCACATCAGGGAACAAATACTCAAACCAAATTGCCATATTAGGCCCTAAAACAGCAGCAATAACACCGGCCCCCATTATCAAACTGATTGCTTGCGGTGCTTTATGGCTAGGAGCATGCTCTGTTGCAGCAAACCGGTATTGCTGCCCAAAGCCAATAGCAATCCCTAGTAAGAAGGTGGATAAGCAAAACAGCAAAAATAGCGATTCACTAACGGCATAAAACGCTAAACCAGCTCCGATTACCCCCACTACATTACCTAGTAAAAAGCCTTTTTTACGACCTAAACGCCCCATCAATAACGCGGCGGGTAATGTACTGCTCATTAAACCCAAAAATTGTAGAGCCACAGGCACAGTTGCCAACCCCTGCGGTGCGATGCTCTGGCCTATTAAAGCAGTGACCGACACTAAAAGAATATTCCCCGTGATCAATAATGCTTGCCCTAGCGCTAGCCCCCAAACAACTATTCCTAACATGTCTTCTTTCCTTTTCCTGCTTCCGTGCACAGAGTCTGTTCAATGGTATTTATCGTCATCTATGCACTTTGTACGTCTGTAGTTTTTGGGAATTCTAGCTGCCAACAGTCATAAATACATTCGCGGAACAATGAAATGAGAGGATCATGCTGACGACGCAACGTGGTAACAAAGTTAAATTCAATTTCAGGCACCTCTCCCTCCCATACATACGCCAAACCTTCTTGCTCCAACCGAGCCGCCATGTCTTCTCGTAAAATGGATAAACCAGCGCCCGCTTTAACGAGTGCAACCATTGCCTCTTCTGTATCCACCCAGGCCAGTTGCTGCGGCGACACGGACTCGCCCGCAAATAATGCTTCGCAAATACCGTAAAAAGGACATGAATTAGAGGTATAAACCCACGGTAATTCGGCCAAGGTGGCTAGGTCAGCCTGCCCTAACTCAGGTGAGAATACTTTAGGGATCACCACCTTCAATGGTACCTGGGTTAGCACCTCAACACTCAACTCTCCACTTTTTTTAGGACCAAATGAGAAGCCCGCATCAAACTCGCCGGTGCGTAAGGGCCTTATAATTGTTGCGCTGGAGGTTTGATAAAAATGCAAATTCAATTGAGGACAGCGCGCTTTCATGGCTTGGTATAACGCCCCTGTTTTTACAAAGTCAAAGTCCGTATGGATACCAATTTTTAACTCACCGACAATTTCATCACGCAATAACAAAGCGCGTTGGTGCAGTTTATCGGCCGCCGCCAGCGTAACGCAGGCGTCATCATATAAGCGATTACCCGCCTCAGTTAAATTCATGCCTTTAGCCGAACGAACAAAGAGCTGAACTCCTAAAAACTCTTCTAATGCTTTAATTTGGGCACTAATCGCGGGTTGGCTTGTAAACAGAGCCTCGGATGCGCGGGTCAAGTTACCCAGCTCAGCTACTTTAACGAATGATTTCAGTTGATATAACTCCATCTGCCAATCCCTCATGATCAGTTGCGTGCTAGTCCTGCATTATTAAAGCACATGTAACCACAGCCTATGATCACAATTACTGAACACCCCTATAAAAAGGAACGATTAGATTTACTTTCCCCTTAGTAGCAATCTACATCCAGCACCAAGAACGACAATTCCACTAAGGAGATTTACCATGAAAGCACCACTTAACACGCTAGCCATACACAGCACGCATGCACCGCTATCCCACTCGTTGGCCGTATTCTTTACGCCACTTGCACAGCATGCTCGCACATTTATCGCGCAACGACGTCAAGACTTAACAACATGGAACCAGCGCCGTCGCACCCGCCTTGCGCTAAGAGAACTTGATAATGATGCATTAAAAGATATTGGTGTCAGCCGTGCAGAAGCACTCAATGAAGCCAACAAGCCATTTTGGAAAGGATAACCCATTGTGATTTTTACTATTGATAACGGTCAGCAGCCCAACATGACCGTTATCAACTCATAAGCTTAGACGCTGGCTTTAAGTAGCCAAACCGCTTCCGAAGACGCCACCTTCCCTTTTAAACCGCCTTCTATAGCTTGGCGCTCGACAAATGTAAGCTGATAGGTCGCTTCATAAAATTCGCGGACTTGCGATTCTTCTACCGAAAAAGGAGGTCCCGGAATAACCGTTTGATCATACTCATAAGTAATAATTAATTGCGCCGCTGCACGGCTAATATTGATAAGGTGCTCGGCATATTGACCACGTAAACTGTCATTAAGCGCCACCAAAGCAGCCCGGTCATAAATAGCATCAACCTCTCCAATGATTTCAGCGGTTAAATCAAAAAAATCACCGACAAAAATATCAATATCAGGCGCGTGATAACGCATAAAATTGCCGTGCAATGTAATATTTGGCTCAACGCCCAGCTCTTCGAATAACGCTTTAATAGCCAGCTCGCTTAACTCGGCACCCACAACCTGATAGCCAGATGCCAATAACCAAGCTATATCTCGCGTTTTACCACATAACGGGATGAATACGCGGCTACTAGGCGCTAAATTCAACTTATCAAAGTGTGCTAATAACAAGGCATTTGTATCACCTTCGTGAAAAGCAATCTCTTTACGCTCCCATTTTTGATGCCAAAAACTAGCTTCCATAACAATCTCTTATAAAAATATCCAAAGGTTTCTTTGTATAAACTAACACTCTTAACCGTTGGATTTTTACTTTTTTAAAGCCTCACCTATAGAACATTAGTCGCGATTAAACGGATTAACCTTTACCACAGGTCTATTCGCTCAGCTACGGCCTGCGCAATCGCCTTACCTAAGACCTGATGTTGATCTTCGTCTAAATGAATCCCATCTTTAACGCTGGCCTTAGTAACACTGCCCGCATTAAAAAAATAGGTATCATGTACTTTGGCAATGTTTTCTAACTCCATCGCTAAACCAGCGCCACGTTTCTCAGCCCCGTCAAACTTATCAGCAATAGCTCCCGTTGGCTTTGTAATGGGTGGAGGGGCAACGACCATAATTTCCGGTAACGGCATGCCCGGCTCAACCGGTGCTTGACGAATAATCTGAATGATTTTGCCCGTGCCTTGAGCCGATAACCAAGCAGTATTGTTGTGTGTTACTTGGAAGTCATTAGTACCCAGCATGATGACTACCAAACTCAATGGAGAGTGCATTTCGATCACTTGAGCAACACCTTGCGAACCGTCTCGGCCTTCTTTGAAAGGGTCTTCCCATGTTGTCCGGCGTCCATTGAGGCAGTTTTCAATCACACGTACATTCTTCCCAGACGAGTTCAACGCGTTTTCAAACACCCCCGGCCAGCGCTTATTAAATGCCAAGCGCTCACGAGTATCAGGAATAATGCCCCAAGTCAGGCTGTCGGAGTAGATAAGGATTTGATTCATAACGTTAAGATTCCTGTATAGCTTGAGTAGTACCCATTATTGTTATTTTTATTGTCTACATAGGAAGATAAGCATCTAATTATAAAGTTCACATTGCAACTCAAGTAGCCGCTTAAACTCAAAAGCTAAATGCGCTTTTATAAACAGGCATATGAATAACCACCCCAACATATGACAAAAAAAATCCCCACGCTGCCTTAGACAGGTGGGGATATTGGCTCGCGGGTTACACGTTAATTTATGACGTTACACCAAATCAAACCGGTCTGCGTTCATAACCTTGGTCCAGGCAGCGACAAAGTCCTTCACGAACTTCTCTTTGCTGTCATCCTGCGCATATAGTTCTGCATAAGCGCGTAAGATTGAGTTAGAACCAAACACTAAATCAACACTGGTTGCGGTCCACTTAACTTGATCCGTTTTGCGGTCGCGGATCTCATAAAGGTTTTTGCGGTACGGCTTCCATGTGTAATTCATATCAGTCAAGTTCACAAAGAAGTCATTGCTCAATGCGCCTTCACGGTCAGTAAACACACCGTGTTTAGTACCAGCGTAATTGGTGCCTATTACACGCATACCTCCAACCAATACGGTCATTTCTGGTGCGGTTAGTCCCATCAATTGAGTGCGATCAAGCAACATCTCTTCTGGGCTGACTACGTAATCACGCTTAGCCCAGTTACGGTATCCATCATGTACTGGTTCAAGTACATCGAATGATTCAATATCAGTCATCTCTTCGGTCGCATCTCCGCGTCCAGGAGAGAACGGAACGGTTATGTCAAAACCACCCGCTTTAGCCGCTTGCTCAACACCGACATTACCCGCCAACACAATAACATCCGCTACACTGGCACCCGTTTGAGCCGCTATCGCTTCAAGCACAGGCAACACCTTAGCAAGACGCTCCGGTTCATTGCCTTCCCATGCTCGTTGGAAAGCTAAGCGTATGCGCGCACCATTTGCACCACCGCGCTTATCAGAGCCACGGAATGTTCGTGCGCTATCCCACGCAGTTGACACCATTTCGCTAACGGTTAAACCGCTGGCTGCAATTTTTGCTTTTACCGCATCAACATCGTAGTCGGTATTACCTGCGGGTATTGGGTCCTGCCAAATTAGGTCTTCTTGTGGTACATCCGGGCCGATGTAGCACGCTTTAGGGCCTAAATCACGGTGAGTTAACTTAAACCACGCCCGTGCAAACACCTCTGAGAAGTAATCCGGGTTATTGTAAAACTTCTCAGCTATTTTCCGGTATTCTGGATCCATCTTCATGGCCATATCGGCATCGGTCATGATGGGGTTATGGCGGATTGATGCGTCTTCTACATCAACAGGCTTGTCTTCCTCTTTAATGTTGATTGGCTCGTACTGCCACGCACCCGCTGGGCTCTTCTTCAACTCCCATTCGTGATTAAGTAGTAACTCAAAGTATCCGTTATCCCATTGTGTCGGGTTGGTTGTCCACGCCCCTTCAATGCCACTAGTGACCGTATCGCGACCAATACCACGCGTGGTTTTATTCAACCACCCCAAGCCTTGATCTTCTAATTCAGCGCCTTCTGGCTCAGGCCCTAGGATCTCTGCACTGCCATTACCGTGGCACTTACCTACCGTATGGCCACCTGCCGTTAACGCAACAGTCTCTTCATCGTTCATGGCCATGCGTTCAAAAGTAACGCGAATATCTTGAGCCGTTTTTAGTGGGTCTGGGTTACCGTCTACCCCTTCAGGGTTTACATAAATCAATCCCATCATAACTGAAGCAAGCGGGTTCTCTAGGTCGCGCTCTCCGGAATAACGGCTACCTTCACTGCCACTAGGCGCTAACCACTCTTTCTCAGCTCCCCAGTAAATATCTTTTTCTGGATGCCAAATATCTTCGCGACCAAATGCAAACCCAAACGTTTTTAGCCCCATGGATTCATACGCAATCGTGCCTGCATAAGTAATCAAGTCTGCCCAACTTAGTTTGTTGCCGTATTTCTTTTTAATCGGCCACAACAAACGACGCGCTTTATCCGTGTTAGCGTTATCAGGCCATGAGTTTAGTGGAGCAAAACGCTGGTTACCGGTAGATGCACCACCACGACCATCAGATAAACGATACGTGCCCGCCGCATGCCAAGAAGTACGAATCATAAGGCCGCCGTAATGTCCCCAATCAGCAGGCCACCACGCTTGGCTGTCAGTCATCAAGGCGTGCATGTCTTTTTTCAATTCAGCAACGTCAAGGGATTTAACCGCTTCGCGGTAGTCAAAGTCTTCACCTAGCGGATTCGTTTTAACATCATGTTGGTGCAAGATGTCCAAATTTAATGTTTTTGGCCACCATTCGGTTACTGATTGGCTGCTTTCTGTAGCGCCACCGTGCATAACTGGGCATTTATTATTAGACATGTTGAATATCCTATCTTTCGTATGAAGTACGTTGCTTGTTCAAGAGTAGGACTACAGTATTAACCAGTTATTCGAATATTGGTAACCAATTGATTTTATCAGTTTAATAGTTATTCCCTATAAACCATCTAAATAGATTCATAATCAATCTATTAGCGGCTCATAAGGTACTGCTTAGGCGAATCACCAAAGGCTTTTCTAAACATCGCAATAAAATTACTGGGGGTCGAATAGCCTAACTTATCGCTTACATCGCCCACAGAGACTCCTCGCGCCAACATCTCAAGTGCGCAGTTTAGCTTCGCTTGTTGCTGCCATTTTGCAAAGCTTAAACCCGTTTCGGCTCGCATTAAGCGTCGCAGTGTGCGAGAAGAGACAGAGCCAAGCGCTGCCCATTCTTCAACTGTTTTTTGGTTACCCGGGTCATCAAGCAGCGCTTGGGTAACCTTTTGTAATCTGGAATCCTGAGGCATGGGTAAATGGAGTGATTCATGCGGCGTAAGCCTTATTTCATCGACTATCACGGACAGCATTCGCCTGTGTTCCACGGTTAATGGTTCGGCCTTATCCCACCGCTTGCTTCGCTGGGTTAACGCCCTTAATACATCACTAATACCTATGACGCACGGTGAAGCAGGTAACGCCTCACACACATCAGGCGTAAGCAACAACGACCACCCTCGCAATGCACTGCAAAAGTGAACACTGTGCATGGCATCCGGAGGGATCCAACCGGCGCGGTGCGGAGGTAACACCCAAGTGCCTTTCTCGGTTCTTACGTGTATTAAGCCCGACTCAATACATAAAAGCTGTCCACGAAGGTGCTTGTGCCATTGATAAGGGCGTTGATGAGGATTGAAACGCTGTGATGGCTCACGCGTCCATTGTTTAGTGATTAATTCGGGGCCATGCGCCCACTCACTGTAATCCGGCTGAGACGTTATTTGTTTATCCACAATGGCCATTATCCATTATTTATTGTCCAAACACCGTTATCGGTACTTGTTCATCATGCCATAAAATTTGTCTTTCACGATAACGTTAGAGGCTATGGTAATGATTGAACCCTTGTATATTTTTTACTATGTGGCCACCGGTTTAGGTGTGGGTTTCTTAGCGGGTCTGGTAGGTGTAGGCGGCGGAGGTATGACCGTCCCGCTTTTCACCGTGATCTTTACATTACAAGGTATGGACCAAAATAACGTGGTGCATTTAGCGCTCGGATCATCCATGGCAGGCATGATATTCACTACCTTTGGCAGTATGCGCGCTCATTATCAGAAAGCGAATGTAGACATCTCCATGGCCATTAAAATGACCCTAGGTGTATTGGTAGGTACTTTTATTGCTACGTTTTTTGCATCGCTTGTACAAGGAGTTTATCTGGCTATATTTTTTAGCCTATTTATGATGTTTGTCGCCTATAAAATGTTCTTAAACCCCACCTATTCCTCAAACCCTGAACCTCATGGTATCACCGGGAATACGCTAAGCGGGTTAACCATTGGATCAATTTCGGCACTCGTGTCTGTTAGCGGCGCAGGTTTGACCGTGCCCTACTTAATGCATCAAAACTTTACTATTAAAAAAGCGATAGGGACATCAGCTGCCATTGGCTTTCCCGTCGCGCTATCAGGCACATTAGGGTACTTAATGAACGGGTGGGCAAATACAGACTGGGATAATTTTACAGTGGGATATATCTATTTACCGGCCGTCTTTATCTTTGCCTTAAGCAGTTATTTGGCAACCGGTGTAGGGGTTCGATTAGCTTCTCATATGCCGGCTTCAGCGTTAAAAAAAGTTATTGGGATCTTATCTGTGATATTGAGTATCAAAATGCTCATGTCCGTCATGTGATCACGAACCGTCGTAGCTTGAGAGGTGCAAGGTACTCTTTGCCCCCTCAAACGCAGCACATCAAAAACTAGAAACAAGCCCTAAGCATTTACGCCCATACTGCGCCCATGCTTTTCCGTAACTTTTATCACAGGCTGCTACACAGGCGTCAACGCTCGCAAAGGTTCCCAACCCAGAAGAAAACTCATCAAATGGAATCCCTAGTTGTTTACCAACCGCCTGACACAGTCCTTGCATCGAATCAGAGCAGCTACTATCACCGGGGCCTGAGCACGCCTCATCATTGCTAACCAGCCGAACATTGATACAGCCCGCGGTTGTTTTAGTACCAACATTATACGTTTTACAAACCGCGAACTTCTCCTTTTCTACCAGTAACCGACGTTCAGGACTTGATGTTGCCGACGCCTTATCATCAGCCTCAACCGCGTGCTCCTCTTTTACTACCTCGGCTGGTTGAGTCATGCCAGCATCCACTTTGTTATCTTCATTGGAGGCAACAATTTTTGTTTGTGCTGCAGGCTCTACCGACTCAGGCTGTATCGCAGGCGCATCGTTACTTTGTGCCATCGTTGCTAAACGCGGCTCTTGCGGGCTAGGAGCTGAGTCACGCAACATGGCCGCCTCACGCTTTTCGATAGCTACCTCTTGTAAAATAGTATTAGGGTTCTGCTCAATAAATGCCGTGTAAGATGCTTCGGTATCTTCTTGCGTAGCCTCATCCCATGCAGGTTTAATGTGCTCAAAAGCCTCAAATATCGCGATTGTACGATCATACCCCGCTTGCTCGACATCCCAATACCGCTTATCTCTTGCCATCATCAGAGGCGTTTTACCGCTCTCATTTTTTAAAGACGTATCCGCCCCATGAATCAATAATAATTTAACGGCTTCGTCTTTACCTACCGCAGCGGCGGCATGCAGTGGGCTGATAAAATCACTGTCCAATCGGTTACCTAAATTTAGATCCGCCCCCAACGAAATGAGGTATTTCATGGTAGGGATATCACCTTTTCGGGCCGCCATACACAAGGGCGTTCCATGAAAATACACCTGATTAATCCCTTTACCCTCAGCCACCAAGCGCTTAACGCCCACAAGGCTGGGGTTATTCATAATATAGTTTTCGTAACTATTAACAGGGGTAGACGAGCAACCGGCTAGCACTAAAACAGACAAGAGTGCGCTTATAGCCAGCTTGCACCTAACACACAACAAGACCCATACGCGCAACACAGAATTAACTGGCTTCATTCAACGCTCTCCATTCTTCAAAACCACAACAACACTATTTTACTTTAGCATCATATGCTCTCGGTGCTAGTGCCAGCACGAAACGCGGTTGTTTTTATAGCACTCTTGAATTTTTTATTTAAAAAAATGTCATTAATATCAGGTTACAAGAAGACTATTGTTATTAGTCCACCATAAGGAGCAACCCAATGTTTGATGCACAAGCGCTGCTAAACCAATTTTTAGGTGCTAATAGCAACGATAAAATACAAAAAGGCAAAGATTACCTCGCTAAAAACTCAGGAAGCCTAGCGAGCGGAGCTGCCGCAGGTGGCTTAGCTGGGTATTTACTAGGCTCTAAAAAGGGTAAAAAAATAGCCAAGAAAGCGGCCACATACGGCGGTATGGCACTCGTTGCTGGTCTTGCTTATAAAGCGTACACCGGTTATCAACAAAACAAGCAAATGGGTTCTGCCTCCCCTGTAGAGCCCGAGGCTATCCCTGAGCCACCTATGCATTCAGGTTTTCGAATCGAAGACCAAAGCGAGAGCGATAACTTTTGCGCTACCTTAGTCAGCGCCATGATTGCCGCAGCCAAAGCGGATGGGCACATAGACAGCGCCGAGCACCAAGCTATCTTCGCTAAAATCGAAGAGCTGGGTCTGGATAACGACCAAAAAGCATTTTTATTCGACCAACTCAACCGCCCATTGGACATCGATAGCTTAGTAGCCGCTGCTGCAACCAAAGAGCAAGCCGTTGAAGTCTATGTCGCTTCCATTATGGCCATAGAGATCGACTCCCCCGCTGAAAAAGCCTACCTTTCAATGCTAGCCGCACGCTTAGATTTGGAAGAAGAATTGGTAGACCATATTCACTCTACGCTGAGTGAAACGGTGGTGTAATAAGTGGTGTAATAAATAGTTTGCAACATCGGTTAGGGAGTGGCATTAGCAACTTGCACTCCCTTCAAGCACTCAAATATACACCTTCCGCTTCCCGCCTTTTTCATAACAACGTAACCAAGTGTAAGCAGTTGTTTCATATCTGAAAACTAATCGTAAGATCCCCGTAACGCTCCCGTAACGCCAACCTGACAAAGTACCCGCCCTCGAATTACACGTAAACAACCCAGGTCGTGCTACCCCGTTAGGGCATTTGATGTTCTTTATATGGCTTGATTGATAAAGGCATGATCACATATCTCATCAGAAGGTAACTATGAAAACCGATTATAAACGTGCGAAGCAAGCCCTTCAGTACACCACCGTGGTAACCGTCAGTGCCATGATGCTTACTGCTTGCATCAACGATAATGACAGCAATAGTAATAAAGCAGCCTCAAAGCCAACAATGCCGACAGGTTTAGGCTACGAAGCCGACATCGAATTGCCCGTTGTCCAATACCCATTACCAACAAATCAGAACCTTCCTTTAAATGATGGTGATGGCCGCTTCTATCGTGATAACAACCCGCTACTCACAGCACTGGCAGGGATTAACGACATTTGGAAAGGCACCACCGAACAATGGCAAACCACAGCCGGTAGTTACACTGATGAAGATAACGGCTACAAGGCAGGTGACGGCCCCAACCCACACAATGCAGCCAACGGCCAGCCAAGTGACTATGTAACAGAAGGGACTGAAATCGTCGATGCCGCCTCTTGGGAAGCGAACATTAAATACGTTGAAGACGTGACCAGAGAACGTACCGATGACCAAGCTCTGTGGGCTTTTGTCGACGACTACCGTTCTAAAAGCTACAGCACCATTGATGGCTTTGGTCCATTAACCGAAGACTACGCGAACAACTCTGGTGCCTTTGCCGAATCGGCTGCACCCATTTACCTTACAGACGTACTCGACGCAGGCGATGGCATTAATGCTACCGGTTACGCCAAAGGCGACAATGACAGCTACTCTACTTACGGTGGCCAAACGGATACCCCACTCGGTGATGTAGTCAAGTTGGCTCAAGTCTTCCGTGACTCGTATGCATCAACCAGTGGCCCCAAGTATATTTTTGGCACGCCACGCCCATGGCGCATGAACAGCAAGGGTGAAACGAACTTCCAAAGCGTACAAACGCTCAACTGTATCGACGGCTCATCATCCACACGCGAAGTGAAGGAATACCGCATCGATAAATACGAAACCAATGTCAGCGTTGTACCCGGTTTAGACTGTGGCCGCCGCGCTCACTCAAGCAGCCACGAAGCCGATCTGCTATATACCGAAACAACCGAAAACCGTCGTAAAGATAATGGCTACCCTTCTGGCCATACCAATGCGGGTATTCTGGCAGCAACCGCCTACGCTTACGCCAACCCAGAGCGTTTTATCCAACACGTTTTACGTGGCTCACAGCTAGGTGAAAACCGCATCGTAGCGGGAATGCACTCCCCTGCTGATGTCATGGGCGGTCGTATACAAGCCCTTATTGTCGCGTCGTGGGCGCTCAATAACCGCCCAGAAGAAGCGGCAGCGGCACGCGCTAACTTTGTAAACTATTTTGGAGCTAAAGCTTCAGATGCAGGGATGAGCTTGTACGATTACTCAAACCGCGAAGTAACTCAAGGAAGCTTCCGTGACGGTGACGAATTAACGCTTAATGTCTTTAATAACAACTGGTTTGCTGACAAAGCAGACGCAAAAGCACTCCATACGGAACGCATGACCTACGGCTTTCCTCAGACCGGTGACACGACACTAGCCCCTATCGTACCTGAAGGAGCTGAAGCCCTAATCGCCTCTCGCTTTCCTTATCTATCCGATCAGCAACGTCGTGCGGTACTCGCTAGCACCGAGATCGAATCCGGTTATCCGCTGCTAGACGCATCCAACGGGTGGGGTCGAATCAACTTAGCCGTTGCTGGTGACGGTTACGGATCATTTGACGGCGATGTTAATGTATACATGAACGCCGCTGAAGAAGGTTTTAACGCATTAGATAACTGGGGTAATGACATCACAGGAGCCGGCAAACTCACGAAACGAGGTACGGGTACCCTTATGCTCTCGGGTGATAACAGCTACAGCGGCGGCACCATTGTTGAAGCAGGCGTGCTTAGCGCACAATCAACAACCGCGTTTGGGACAGGAACAGTCTACGTTTCAGAAGGTGATGTGAAAGTCGATGCGCAAGGCGCACTGGAAGTAACAGACCTAATGGTAGAAAGCGCTGGCACATTATCGATAGAAATGGATGCGGACAGCACTCAGGTAAACGTTGCTGAAACCGCCTATATCGACGGTGCCACGCTGGTACTCACGTTCAACCAGGCACCAACTGCAGGTACAGAATACACGCTGCTAACAGCCAGTAACATTGGTGGTGAGTTTGCTAATGTTGATGCAGACCAAGTCACAATCAACCTGACTTACAACGACAACAGCATAGTAGCCACAGTGGAATAATCTGAAATAGTAGACCGATCAGAGCTGGGGGAAACTCGGCTCTGATATTTCTTACTCAACCTCCCCCCCTGAGAGCTTAACGATTAATTACTCAGCAAAATTCTACTCATACTAAAATCCTTTTAGTCTATAGCAACGTTAATGTCGCGTTCTGGACTGTACCTTCATAGATTTCAGATGGTAAAAAATTTTAAAATGAACTTTCCATCGCTATTACACATATTAGCGTGACTTAGAGTAACTAAATCAATTTAATGAATATTATAAAAAAGTGTTTTCTACTCCCCTTATGGCTAATCATTGGTACGGTTGCTTATGCATTAGTATGGAGCCGTAACCTAGACTCATTCCCAGAATTCCCTGAATGGGTTGGTACTTGGCTCTTTGGGCTTATAGGCGATAAAACGTCTGCCGAGGGCGCGACTGTTTTTTATATGCTTATTCTATCTTTCGTTATGGTATCTATTTTTACTTTACTGGTTTGGATTGCTATTCGAGCATTTAGGAAAGGTTAAGATAATCAGCCAGCACTAGTTAAAGGTTATAAACTAGTTAACAACGAATACGTTCTGACAATCATGTTATTACTCGTACCAATTATTCAGAATACATATCTGTTGAAATGTATCACTACTAGTATTCGGGGATTAGCATGGTTTTTTAGGGGTGGAGAGACTTCTATAATGTATTTAAAACCGTCAGCTCGATGATCAGCAAAGCGCAGCGGAATCAACTTAGTTTGCACGGGCTAGCAATTCCAGTGCCTCATCAAAAATCTTCTCCACATGCTCCCTGTTCTCTATGTTGTCTGGCAGTGCAGCCCGATCACCCTCCACGCCCGCGATCATTTCCTTAAGCATGCCTGGACGCTCAGCATTTAGACGCTGAAGAAGACCTGTTAAAAGATAAAGAGCCGCATCGGCCTTAGCGTTTTCCATATATTGACCTCAATTCCTATTTCACAGCCCCAAAAGGCTAAATAACAAAATACTGAAATGCTCATTCTGTAGTTACAACGTTATGCTAAAAAGAAAACGCGAGTGCTTTGGGCGAAGCCCAGCAAGTGCTTTTCTATTTGAATATTTTTATTATATCTATTTACTTGACGCTGCTAAGCCAACACCAAAACTAACAAAAACACCGCCGCTTATTTTATTTAGCAGAGAGCTACCTTTCTGAGACGAAAGCTTTGATTTAGCAAAAGACGCGGAAACAGCATAAATGGTATGAATAACAATTACTAAAAAACTAAACGTAACAGCCAATAAAATGAACTGTGGTGTATATTCCTGAGTCAAATCGATAAATTGAGGAAATATTGACATAAAGAAGATAACGGCTTTTGGGTTTGAGACCGAAACCAAAAAACCTTCCATGAAACATTTAAAAAATGATCCTTCTTGCTTTTTAAAGAGATTATTATTAGCAGCCTCACTACGGAACATTTTTATGCCTAGATAAATAAGGTAAGCAGCTCCAACAATTTTAATTATATTAAAAGCAATAGCTGAACTGGCTAATACGATACCTAAACTTGTGGCAGAAATAATCGCTACTAACAAAATTGCTAAAGCAATGCCAAGAATTCCGGCTAATGATTTTAATATTCCCCTTTGAATAGAATTATTTAAAGTTAGCATTACAGCAGGCCCAGGCAAGAGAATGGTAGCAATTGCAACACCTACATATATTAGATAATTTTCCATACACCCTCCTATAGATTTGATGCTTCAACGACCGGCGCTCCGTTCGATGACGAGGGCGCGTAGTTAATTGACTTGTTAAGGGACTTATACCAAAATTAGGTATAAATTGGTATTCTGAAGGTGAAAAATGGCCAAAAACACGAGCATAACCCTTGGTGATTACTTTGATGGCTTCATTGCAAACCAGATAGAGAGTGGTCGCTATAGCTCTGCAAGCGAAGTTATCCGCGCTGGATTGAGAGCACTTGAAGATAGCGAAAGTAAGCTTTCCGCACTGCGTCAAATGCTTACTGACGGCGAAGAAAGTGGGACAACGGAATATAGTTATGACAGCTTTATAGCAGAACTTGATGACGAAAGCGGCCAATGAGTGCATTTACTCTAACCCAGCGAGCCAAAAGCGATTTGAAGGCTATCGCTAAATTTACAGAAAATCACTGGGGACGAGCACACCGTAACATTTACATTAAGCAGTTTGATGAAGCTTTTCATATGCTGGCTGGCTCTCCCTCAATGGGGAAAAACTGTGACTTTATTAAGTTTGGGTACCATAAATTCCCTCAAGGAAGTCACATAATTTTCTACAAAGTAGTACCAAATAGAACCATAGAAATAATACGAATATTACATAAAAATATGGACGTAGCTTCAAGGCTTAGTGACTCATAACGAGACTGTCGGATTAGACATTTAAGACAATAATACTTCACCCCACAGCCCTCCTTGTTAACTATTAATGCCTGCTACCTATGTTTTAGAGGGTATCTGATCCGCAAAACGCAGCGGGATCATCTTAGTTTGCTCGTAATCGTAGTGTTTGAATCGTGCCATCCGTTGCACCTAGCGGGGTAAAGTTTGTTTGGAATAGTTTAACTGAGATTTTGGCGGTAGGTCGAGGGGTGTGGGAGTAATCCAACAGCCTCAACGCCTTACTAATTGGCACATAAATGCTTAGCTAAAATTAGCGACGAAGGAGCACAAGCCAAGCGTTTTGCGTCCTTTTAAGTAACTTGTTATATGCCCGAAAGCTACTTTTTTGAGGTTTTAACTAATAAGTAAACAATACCGCTAGCAAAAAGTGTTGTAATAATTAATATAATCCCCATAGTCGTTAACTTTGACCAGTGTATAGTCCTATCGACTATAGATTCACAAGGCTGTTCAGGGTTTATAAAAACTTTGATGGGTATGTTATGTTCAAAGTTATATACGAAACCGTAAGCTAAATTTCTCAGTTTACTGTCATCTCCACCTTCTATCCATGCCACTTTTCTGCCAATACAGCTTGTATCATTAAAATTATATTTATAAGAAACCTGAGGGGCGTAATAAGTGTATTTGGTTCGACTTGAGGAGTTAGTTGAACCTTGAGTTATTTTAATAGAAGCATTCAACAGATCTGCATCTACTTGAACCCAGCTAATAGATTTAATGTTACCGGATATTGATTTTGTAAAATTTTTTGACATCAAATAAATGAAAAACAACATAGCTATAAGAAAGAAATATAAAATAAACCTAGTCAATTTAGTATTGTCTTTTTGAGTTTTCCTCTTCATATTAATATCCAAATTTGAACAATGATAAACATCTGATTATGGCTTATAACGCATCATTCAGAGGCAAATAATTATTGGCTATAATAACGAATGAAGCGAGTGGTTAATGCGTTTTTAGGTGAATTTTATGATGAATACGGATTTCCTGTTCCTTTGAAAGTAACCACATTATTTGAAATATTAGTTACTACAACTGGGAATGTAAGGTTTGTTTCTTTGCCGCCATCATACAAAATACCAGTAAAAAGTGTTTCCTTTGAATCCATAAGTTGCAAGCCAGCAGTTGGACTAGAAGTAATGAATGTACCCATCACTTGCTTCATTCAACTAACAGTTCGAATAGTTGCCTGCCTTTCATCTTGGATACCATTAATTGATGCTTGCTTTAAATTCATGTGGAACTCCTTATTCACCTAACGCCTCAAGAAGAGGCGCCGGTTACGGCGTCCTTCTTGCTTGATTTGTTAACTCCTGATCTCCAATAGCTCATAAAATATGGAAGATTCATTTGTTAGTGGGTTTTCAGTTTCTGTGACCTGACAATACAATGTTACTTCTTGCTCTAAATGAAGCTCGCTAACCATTGACAGAACGCTTTTAGGGTACAAAATTTTAATAAGCGTACTTTCATCTACCCTAAGTTCGATTCGCTCTCTTTTACTTAAAAGTTCTATTTTTCCGTGAAGAATAACTTTTTCTTGCTCTATGATTTCCGTGACTTCAAGAGCTGAAGTAATAGCTTCTAATGCTTCTTTATTTCCATTCCATCGTAGTACTTCGTCGCCTGAATACTTCCAAGTAAACTCAGCCTCGGCAGAATGCGACCTTATAAGCTTCAAAAACTCACGCAGGCTTTTTGCACTTGAAGGACCTAAAACATTTATGGAAGATAAGAACTCTTCTCCCCGCCCCAATGAAGAAAGAACCATGAATACACGCTCTATGGCTCCTTTGCTGAGACCATCGTCAAGTAAATCTCTGTTTGCTGCGGCGGAAATAATAAACCTTGATGAGCCTGGGAGAAGCCCTGCAAGGCGGAGGTCTAACTCAGAATATAAGTCTTTGGGAACTCGCTTACGGTTTATACCTCCTTGCATCAGGCGAAGTGCCGCATATCCAATGGTCTTTCTTACTTCCTCAGAAAGCTTTGCAACCAAATCAAGAGGGGCGCTGCCTGTTTTCAGGTGAGGCGCCATAATGCGGAAATCAAGCATTTCAAACGCGGGGCTTGTTTCCGAAGTAAGTTCAATTTGAGACAGTTCATCCATGTGGCTTTCAAGGGATCTTGCAGCTAATGTATAGGCAAAATCACCCGACACGCTTTTTGCTTTTGCGAGGTCATGAAGCCCTTTAGCTTGTGATGCTTTTTTTCTTAGCTCGTCACTCATGAGGCCACCATAACACGAGCAATACCTTTAGCTCGTTCATACCTATCGAATCCATACCAACCACGCCAGTAACTACGCATATCTTTATCTTCTGATGGGCAAAATAGTACGTCACATCCGAAGTTATTTTTAACTGTAGCTCTATCCGTTAATACTTGAAACTGCTTCTGTTTTTCTGGAGATAACGCATTAAGGATAGCTGCAGGTGAAAAAATGACTAGATCAATATCGTTTGGATTGATTTTGTTCGTGGTAAAAGATCCATCTATCCATAATTCAATAGGAACGCCGATTTCTGACAAATGATCCACAAAAGAATTTAGCCCATCAATCAGAGGTTTTCTTGTTTCTGAGCTAGGAAAATCCTGCAAGAAATGATTTCCAATTTCACTCAATTCAAAATCATGCAGCCCCGGATCTAATAGTGGCTTTTCTTCCATGCTCGATACTTCCTTTGAGAGTTAACGCCGCCGTAACGGGCCGAAGCTGCGTAGCAGCGAAGGTCCGAGCCCAACGTAGTTGGGCTATACGTTAACGGCTTTGTTATACGGCTATTTAAACATTGTTATAAAGACCAAAGCTGCCAAAACAAAATAGACATTCAGAAAAGACAGCATCATAAGCCTCTTATTTTGAACGTTTTGCTTAACGAGCATTTCTTTCATTTCTTTGATCTCTTTCTTCAAAGAACTAATGCTCACCTCTGTGTTCTTATCCAAGGCAACCTCGATGTTTAATGTCTATCTATTACAGAATGAATTTTGGCGAAATAAATTGTGCCACAGCTTGAACAAAGTGAACCAATGCTTACTACTAGAAATAAAATAATAGCTAAAACAGCATTGCTGTTATTCGGTTCTAAAACAGGCGGCTCCACAACAACCAAAAAAGTTAATAACGCCATCAGGTCAAGTATTAGTGCAGCAATTATATAGGGCCGCCAGCTTGATGCTGCGCCGTTGTACAAATAACCGATTTCAATAGTAATCATGAGCACAAATACAGATATTGCCAAATTATAAAAAGGTGCTGGCAGAACTTCATATACCTTGAAACCTTCAGGAACAACAACGGGGCTCATTACCCAGCTTGCACATAGTGAGCAGAACAGTGGTAATCCTATGGTGGTCAGGAGAAAAACCCACGTTGTGCCATAGGGTAGACTATTTCGCCGTTCCGTCGCATCATCAACAGCAAGCAGTTCTCCATGCCGACTATAGGACACATAAAAATGAACTAAATAGGCAGCAAGCAAAAGTAAGCTAACAGCTCCATCTACGGTAGATTTAAATTCCAATAACCACTCCTTTAGTGACTGGTTCGCAACTCTATATAACGCCTAGCTCACCGGAAAATTAGGAGTGCAGCGAGTAATTTTTCCGAGTGCAGCAACTTGTTATATTTCAATTGTACTGCGCCATAAATGAATCAGAAAAACGCCGCCAAACCGGCATTAGGTTTTCTAAATCCAGTTTATCATCTAGTAATTTAGCTTGACACTTCCAGTGGTCTTTTAGGTGTTCAGGCTTCTTTGGTGTTGGGTATCGCCCGTCCCAAATGACATATTCGGACAAAACTCTAAGTATTTGTTTTTCATCTTTTGATGTAGGTAAGTTTGCTGTATGGGCTAAGGCCACTAAATCATGAGTAGAACTGAAGGTTACATCCGCTCCGACACAGTGTGCTTTAAACAGAAGCTCAAAAGACATCCCCATGAGCATTTTATAAGTTGCCCAGCAATTAACCTCCAAACTCTTATTTTCTTGCATTGCCTTCCACAAGATACGAGCTGAAATTAAGAGGTCGTGTGACTTGTTATGCCAATATGCAGGAGTTTCCTGCCGAGTATCAAATTGAGCTTGATATGGATCCATACTTTAATTTCTCTTTAAGAGCTTGGTTCTGGCTTCGTTAAACTCCTCTTCAGAGATGTGGCCATCTTCTTTGAGCTTCGCCCACTTTGTTAGTTCATCAGCTACAGAGTATTGCTTTAATTTTTCTCCTTTAATTATGTCTACCTCTGACTGAATGCTTTGATTCTTCTCAGATTTAGGTTTTGTTGAAAATATCCCATTAGTCTCTACCCACTCATTATGCTGGCTCAAAGGTTTAAAAAATAGTTGGGATATAAACACCAAGTACAGTATTGGGACCGAAGTGGCAAAAAGGGATTCGTAAAACTCATCATCATATTTTTCCCACGAATACATATCTTCAGTGTACTCGGTAGTTATATGCAGAAAGCCAAAATATATAGAAAATCCACCACAGATTAACAATGCTAAAAATGTGTACCCCCTAAAAACCTTTACAGCCGTTTCAATATGATTGAAATCTTCATTTTTCTTCATCATGAAAATTCCAAAAATCAGGAAAATTGCTGGTATTACACCAACACCAAAAAATATGGAAGGTAAAAAAAGCAGAATGAATATCACAATCTTGCTGTGATCACCGCTCGTTAATGGTTGATTTGTCACCAAACTCTCCTTTTGAAATATAACAGTTTTATTCATGCGCATGCGCGTTTACACCCTGACTCTAAAATCAGGAATCACACTTAACGTATTGTTTAATATTACACAAGTGGAGTTATTCAAAAAGTACGGTTCCCTGTGAACGCGCATGCGCATTATCATTCTTGGTTGTGCGCGTTATATTCCCTGTTGATAACGGTAGCTACTTGATTATGGATGCTTTTTTCGCCTTGTCCAGTGTAAAAGTGCGCACGCGTTAGGATAAAACGCGCACGTTTATAGATACACAAAAAATACACTGTATAAACAGTCATGTTTTAGTCAATGTTATCCACAGCACATATTATCAAACCACGCTTATCCAATGGCACGCATACGGTTTAACTTTTAAGCAGCCGTCTTCATGCTGCAAGGCTTGGTTGTGGAGTAAGTCTTGCCATTGGGTTACATCACTGCCGAGTAACGCTTTTAGCGTGTTTTCGTTCACGCTGCGGAAGGTTTTAGTGAAGTTGTACAGTGCGATGATTTTTTGGCCGCTGGCAGCGACGCGCATGATACCCATTAAGCCTTCTTCCATATCCAATACTAATTGTTCAGCGTCTGGGTGGAATGCGGGTTGTGCGCGGCGGATGCGAATGCGGCGTTGGTATTCGCGCATTAGGATATAGGTGCTGCTTTCGTGTACTTCGAGTAGCGCTTCTAGCTCGTCCATGTCCCATTGGTGGCGGTTGATGGCGCGGGTGGAGCCGGTGACTTCTACACGCTTGTGGTCGTTAGGTGTGCCTAACAATGAATGGATGTAGATGCCTGGCACACCGCGTAAGCAGAGTGCGAAGGTTTGCGATAGCAGGTAACGCGCCGCTTGCCACGGTGCCGATTGGTGGCCGGGGTTTCGGAAGGCGTCGAAGAAGGTCACGTTAATCTCGTACGGGACGTCTTTGCCATCGGTATTACGACGCGTGGATACATAGGCGCCACGCGAGCGCATGTCGTCCATGAGTTGCTTCATTTCTTCTTTAGGTAACAAGCCTTCTAACGGACGCACACCAATACCGTCATGTGAGGCGGTAAAGTTAAAATAGGTGCACCCTTCTGGCGGTGGCGTGAGGTGTTTTAGCCAATCATATAAGTATTGCGTGTTACCGCTGTGAATGGAGTACAGCAAGAGCGGCGGCAAACTAAATTGGTACACCATGTGCGCTTCGTCACCGTGACCAAAGTAGCTAATGTTCTCTTCGTGCGGGACGTTAGTTTCGGTGAGCAGGATGGCTTCTGGGCACATATCATCCAAAATATCGCGCATCAGCTTAACCACTTCGTGGGTTTGCGGCAGATGTAGGCAACTGGTGCCGACTTCTTTCCATAAAAAGGCAATCGCATCTAGCCGTGTAATACGTGAGCCCTTGGCGACATAAAACAGCAGAATGTCGATCATTTCCAACAGTACATTGGGGTTTTTGTAGTTTAAATCCACTTGGTCGGCACTGAACGTCGTCCATACATGGCGAAGGCCGTCATGTGTGGGTATCTCGGTTAACAGCGGCGTGCTTCGTGGACGTACCACTTGGCTCCAATCTTTGGTGTGGTCTTCGTAGATAAAGAAGTCTTTGTACGGATCGCGGTTCCCCCTAAAGTCGGCAAAGTACAAACTCACGCGTGAGCAGTGGTTGAGTACAAAATCAAACATGAGCTCAAAGTTTTCACTGAGGGCGTTAACATCTTCCCATGTGCCTAGATCGGTACGGATGGCGCGATAATCGGCTACTGAGAAACCATCGTCCGAGGTATAAGGAAAGATGGGGAGCAAGTGCAACACGCTAAATGTGTGCTTTAGCCACTTATCGACAAAGACTTTTAGGTTAGCCAGTTCAGCACCGTTGTCTTTACTAGTAATGCTGTCGCCATAAGTAATGAGGACAACATCTTCTTGATCCCATTTTGGCTTAAATCCAGTTTTGGTTAACTGCGCTTTGTAAGGTGCTATGCGCGCTTCTAATTCGGTGAGTAGCGAGTCAGCTTGATCTTCGCCATACAGATAGGCTAAACGGGTACGTATTTTTTGTTCAGCAGTCTGTCCAAGTACGGTCATATTCGCTTCCTTATGCGTCGTTTAGTCAATTACAGCAAAGATCAGACCAACTAAAAAAGCCATTAATTCATTCGGTTATGGCTATAAAAAAGGCAATTAGACCAACTTTGCCTCTTTTACTCTACGCAATTGCTCGTTTGCCCACCAGCTTTAGCACTAAAACAGTGCATTGTGATAATCCACATGACGAGCAAGTCGACATTATCAACACGCACTGAAGCTGTGCGCCGAATCAGGGCAAAGCCTTTCGTTAAGGTGAAAATTACGCCCTAAGTATCAACACTGGATCAGTTAAAAGCCGTCAATAAAATCCAATAACAATCACAAGCCACTGTTTTACAAGCAGTTATCAGGTTTTGCCAAAATTTGATAACCCTCTCATTGCCGACTTCCTTAGAGTATTTAAAGAATACGTTACTGCTAAACGAGACTTGATCTATGAGTGCCACACACGCCGATTTTCAATTTAAGCACACCTTAGGAGCCCGAACGTTCGGCTTTAAGGACTTGGCTGAATTGATGGCGAAAGCGACTCCGGCCCGCTCTGGTGACCGGTTAGCCGGAGTGGCGGCCGAATCCGCCGAAGAGCGCGCCATCGCCCAAATGACATTGGCTGACTTACCGTTAAGCCACTTTTTAAATGACGCATTGATTCCCTATGAAGCAGACGAAATTACCCGTCTGATTATGGATGACCACGACAAACAAGCCTTTGCACCCATTTCCCATTTAACCGTTGGCGGTTTTCGTGATTGGCTGTTAAGCGACATTGCCAGCCCCGATGTGCTAACCCAGATCCGCGCCGGTGTAACGCCTGAAATGGCGGCGGCTGTTAGCAAGATCATGCGTAATCAAGATCTAATCATTGTGGCCAAAAAATGCCACGTAAAAACGGCGTTTCGCAACACGATTGGTCTGCCTGGGCATTTATCAACACGTTTACAACCTAACCATCCAACGGATGATTTAACCGGCATTGCTGCCAGCATGTTAGATGGTTTGCTGTACGCTAATGGTGATGCGGTGATTGGTATCAACCCAGCCACTGACAATGTCGCTCAAGCCACCCGTTTAATTAAAATGATGGACGAGGTGATTCAACATTACGAGATCCCCACCCAATCATGTGTGTTAACTCATGTCACCAATACCATTGAGTGCATCGAGCAAGGTGCGCCCGTTGATTTGGTGTTCCAATCCATTGGCGGCACCCAAGCCACAAACGACAGTTTTGGTTTTAATTTAGCGAATTTAGCCGAAGCTCAAGAAGCAGCGTTGTCACTCAAGCGCGGTACCGTGGGTAACAATGTTATGTATTTTGAGACAGGCCAAGGCAGTGCGCTATCGGCTAATGCGCACCATAATTTGGATCAACAAACCTGCGAAACTCGCGCCTATGCTGTCGCCCGTAAGTTTAACCCGCTTTTAATTAATACCGTGGTGGGCTTTATTGGGCCGGAGTATTTATATGATGGCAAAGAGATTACGCGCGCCGGGCTAGAAGATCACTTTTGCGCCAAATTGCTCGGCTTACCGATGGGCTGCGATGTGTGTTACACCAACCATGCCGAAGCCGATCAAAATGATATGGATAACTTGCTGACACTGTTGGGCGTAGCAGGTTGCACATTTGTGATGGGCATTCCTGGTTCAGACGACATCATGCTGAACTACCAAACCACCTCTTTCCATGATGCACTGTATGCCCGCCGAGCACTGGGCCTAAAGCCCGCACCGGAGTTTGATGCATGGCTGAAAAAGATGGAGATTTTCAAGCAAGGTAATCAGTTCTCGCTTAATTCGTATTTGCCACCCGCCTTTAAAACACCGTTGCAGCGCTTAATTGGGGGGAACCATGGATAAGGTCTCCCCCACTCACCCAATGCCAGATTATAACGACGCCGAACCGACCAACCCTGTTCACGAAAACCCATGGGAGCGCCTCAAAGATTTTACCGATGCGCGCATTGGTTTGGGACGATCAGGGATTAGCGTCCCCACCAAGCATTTACTGGCGTTTCAATTAGCTCATGCGCGTGCTCAAGACGCTGTACACACCCCCTTAGAAACGGAATCGCTCATCAGCAAACTAACGGCCTGTCGTTGGTGCCCTGTCGAAAAACCGATTCGGCTACACAGTAAAGCCGATGACCGAGCTATGTATCTGCAGCGCCCCGACTTTGGACGCTTACTTGATGAGGCCTCTAGAGCTCGACTCATCGAGCATGCACAGCAACAGAATGATGATTATGACCTCGCTATCGTGGTGGTTGATGGTTTATCCGCCTTTGCTATTGAAGAAAATATTCTGCCATTTTTGGATGAACTCATCCCCGCTCTGACTCAGCCCACCAACCAAGAAGCACCTTGGAAACTTGCGCCTATTTGTGTTGTGGAACAAGGGCGTGTCGCCATTGGTGACCCCGTGGGTGAGCTACTTAATGCAAAGTGCGTGTTAGTGCTGGTCGGTGAACGCCCCGGTTTGAGTTCACCGGACAGTCTTGGGCTGTACCTGACTTGGTCGCCTAAATCAGGGCTGACGGATGCATACCGCAATTGTATTTCAAACATACGCCGCGCCGGGCTTAACTACCCAGAAGCAAGCCGCAAGGCTATGTATCTGCTCAATGAAGCACGCACGCGAAAATTGTCGGGCGTTAACCTAAAAGACCGAACCGACGAATCGGTTATTGAGCACCACAACACAAATAACAACTTTCTTATATCAAAAAACTGACCCATAGCGGTTACCACTCACTAAGCATTCGCGCACAGACGTGAAGGTTTTACTATCAGAAGAGGACTTACTATGTCTGAACATTCGTTAGACCAAGCCTATCTAGCCAAGCGCCAGCTCAAACGCGGCACAGCTGGTTGGATGCTACTTGCAGGGCTAGGCGTTTCATACGTTATTTCCGGTGATTTTGCGGGTTGGAACTTTGGCATCGCCGAAGCCGGATGGGGTGGCTTTGCCATCGCGGCTTTATTAATGGGGGTAATGTACTTCACATTAGTACTGGCATTGGCCGAAATGTCGGCAGCTATTCCAGCCGCTGGCGGTGGTTACAGCTTTGCTCGCCAAGCCATGGGACCAACCGGCGGTTACTTGACGGGGTTAGCAGTACTAATTGAATACGCCTTAGCGCCTGCTGCCATTGTTATCTTTATTGGGTCAGCCACCGAAGAGCTCTTGGGCATTAATGGACCTTGGGTTTATGCCATGTTCTATCTTGTCTTTATCGGTATTCATTTAGCCGGTGTTGGTGAGGCCTTAAAAGTCATGATGGTAATCAGCGGACTGGCTGTGTTTGCCATTATTGCGACGGCTATCGCATTAATTGGTGATTTTGATACATCACGTTTATTTGATATTGCACCCACCGATGCGGCAGGTGCTAGCGAGTTTATGCCGATGGGCTGGTATGGTGTATGGGCAGCGCTCCCGTTTGGCATGTGGTTATTCTTGGCGGTTGAAGGTGTTCCCTTGGCTGCAGAAGAGGCAAAAGACCCAGCCCGTGACGTGCCTAAAGGCATTATCGGCGCCATGATCTTTTTGGTATTCACTGCTGTATTAGTGGTGTTTTTACTGGCCGGTGCAGCCGGAGCCGATGCGATGGGGAAAAGCGCTGTGCCTTTGGTAGATGCCTTAAACGCTACAGGTAACCCAACGCTAGCGACCTTGGTTAACGTTTTAGGCTTAGCGGGTTTAATTGCGTCTTTCTTCTCGATTATATACGGCTACAGCCGTCTTGTTTTCGCGCTATCACGTGCGGGTTATTTACCTAAGAGCTTATCGCTAACCAGTGAGCGTAAAGTACCCGCGCGAGCGTTAATCATCCCTGGTGTTTTTGGCTTTTTAGTATCACTGACCGGCGAAGGCGACCTCATCTTAGCGATGGCTGTTGTTGGTGCGACAGTTTCGTATGCACTGATGGCCCTGAGCCACATCATGCTGCGCATAAAGCAACCAGATATGCCACGCCCTTATAAAACGCCTGGCGGTATCTTTACATCGAGCATTGCTTTGGTGCTTTCTTTAGTGGCACTTACCGGCGTGTACGCATTTGATCCTCGTGCTTTTTACTACACCTTATTACTCTTTGTCGTCGGTGCGGCTTACTTCTTGTTGTACAGCAAAAACCATTTGGTCGCTAAAACACCTGAAGAAGAGTTCGACATGCTAGCGCAAGCAGAAAGTGATCTCAGCGCGGCGTAACTATTAATTAGCCCTCCTTAAAACGCCACCTTTGTTTATTTAGGCAAGACCGAATAGTCTAGGTAAGCAAAGTAGTGGCGTTTGCTAGTAACAGCCAACAACAGGAATGTTTTTTGCACGTATTAACCTATTAGTTTTGTCTTAACTATTTGATTAAAGAAAAAATAAAAATAACTTAACTTTCAATCACTTAAACAAAAAACCATTGATTGGTTTTTATAACATCTAGGTTTGTACCATGATTTATCACCCAAACGCGCAAATCGCACCCCAAAAGTGCATCCCTTTGTCCATTGCAGAAGCGATGGATGCCGATGAACATGCTCACAATCTGACCGATTGGCAACAAGAGTACGATCAAATAGGCAGTGGGAGCTTTTACGGGAAGATAAGTGAATTGCCGTTAGGAAACCTACAAGTATTCCATGAGCATACCAACCAAGCTTTACATCAGAAGTGCAACGTGTGGCCGGATAGTATTTGGCTCGGTTTACCGGTTGATTCAACGTCAGAGAGCCGCATCAATGGCTTAGCGCTTAATCATAACGATATTATGTGTCGACCCGGTAACTGTGAATTTGAATTAATGACACCGGATAACTTTGGTATTTTCGGCATGGTTGTTAGTTACCACGCTTTACAAACAATGGCCGATATCCAAGACACGCATATCCATTGGTCCCACCTAACGCATCACGACCGACTCTGCGTGCCAGACAAAACACTCACTGCGCTACGCTTTTTACTGAACCGTTTACTCAGCCAGCAAACAAACGAACATCAATCGCGATTACAATATGACATTGTCATGATGGCATTGTTAGAAATTTTGAAAAAAGAAAGCCCAAATGATCAGGTCACACCCAGCTATCACCGCCGCAAGTTGGTTGTCGACCAAGTACGAGAATATCTAGCACAGCTTCCTGATAAAGCCGTCACCATTACTGAACTGTGTGAACACACCAATGTGAGCCGTCGAACTTTGCAGTACAGCTTTGAAAGTATAATCGGTATTAGCCCAGTTCATTATTTGCGCATGAGCCGTTTAAACAGCGTTAGACGCGCACTCAGTTTAGCCTCTAGCGACCAGCAATCTGTAGCGAATATTGCAAGCTATTGGGGCTTTTGGCATTTAAGCCAGTTCGCAAAAGACTACCGAGAACTTTTTGGCGAAAAGCCCTCGGACACACTACTACGCTCTCCTTTGCTGTGATTACCCTGCAAATATTAGTCAGATACCACTTGGCCACGATACCGGCGCGAGTGGCTTTTGGGGCGAACCGGGCTTTCTTCTAATACTCTTTGCCCACGGTATATGCGTTCAGATTTAGGCTTTGTATTTTCTTGGCTATTTTCTTCATCTTCAGCTGTGGGGTAATCAATCACGGGGGTAGCTTCAGGCTCAACCTCCGCAATGAAACCCAGCGATTCCAGCAGCGCATCACCTTCGGCTTCATCAAGCACATACAACAATGGGTACTGTAAGTTACTTGAGAATGAAAACCGTAACTCGCTAGTGCGTGCCAGTTCGCTTAATTTAGCAATCGCGCTTTCATTCACTAAACCAGAGTAAGCGACTCCTACAAGGCGGCCGTAATTTATAACAACCTGCCCCGCTTTATTTTCACTGGTGGCTATAAATAAGGTGCCTGTCTTTTTCTCTTTACAGTTTTCAAATAACGGCATCCAAGCGTTTTGTATAGTCTTTATAGATTTAGCATCAGCTGTGGTGTCCGCTGTGGGTACTTCATTCTGTAGTGGGCTCGATAACTTATCGACCGGCATACGAAAATCCTCTTAGAGTAAGGTCCGGGCTATTCGTCACTTGTGTCTCTAATTGCATGCAATTAATAAACCAATGCTTTAATAAAACCGTTTCATCTCACCGGACCTCACTTTTTTGTGCCGTGTACTTTTTTCAATCCAGCCTGTTGTAAGTACCTAAAGGCTACGCCTAAGAAGGTTGCTAACCCCTCAAAAAAATTGATTTAAGCAATGTAAATCAGCCACTTAAATAAGTTGGCACAAGTATCGCTACACCTTACTCAATTAACAGATTAGGAGAATGATCATGTTAGGTTGGGCATTAGTATTTTTTATCGTTGCAGTTATCGCCGCTGCCTTAGGATTTGGTGGAATTGCAGGCGCAGCAACAGGGATTGCACAAATATTGTTCTTTATCTTTTTAGTGCTACTTGTTGTGTCCATTGTGATGCACCTAATTAAAGGTCGATCACCCCGCGTATAGGCTAACGGGAGCAGATAAGACCACCATTACATTTAACTCGGTATGTTAAGGAGAAGGATATGAATACTGATATTTTAGAAGGCAAATGGAAACAAACCAAAGGTGAAATCAAAGCCAAATGGGGCAAACTTACCGATGATGAAATAGATGTTGCCAAAGGTAATACTGAGAAGTTCCTCGGAATCATGCAGGAAAAATACGGTATGGAACGAGACGAAGCACAAAAAGAGCTGGACAAAATAACGCGGTAATTAAGCGCCCCACTCCCTTAAAAGCACTCATCTGAGTGCTTTTTTTATGCGCTATTTTTAAAAATCTATTCATGAAAAGAATGCAAAACCCTCGGAAAAAACTACATGCAACACATGTAGTAAATAATTAAAAAATCCTCAAATATTTACATAAACTACTGATTAATAACAATTTATTAAAAATGGCACAGTAATCGCTATCTTTACAGTAACTTTCACTAAAGGAGAATTTTCAAATGAATACTAAAAAAGCATTGATCACTGCCATGACTGTAACTGCATTGAGCGCTGCTCCTGTATTTGCTGCTGAAAACACCTGGAAAGGCGAAGCAAACGATGCATGGATAGACGGAAAGCTTGAAACCGCATTAATGTTGAATGGTGAACTCAACAACTTCGAAATCGACACTCAGGTCAATAAAGGTATGGTTACATTGACTGGCGATGTTAACAGCGAAACAGAAAAAGACCTTGCAGGCCAAATCGCTCAAAACATCGAAGGGGTTGGCGATGTTAAAAACGAGCTAATGATAAATCCTGATCATAAGTCTGATATGGAAACCGCCGGTAGCAGCTTTGCTCGCTCGTGGCATGACATGACCATTACTGCTGGGCTTAACATGGAATTTGCTGCCAATGACGACTTAGAGGCAACCGAAATCGATGTTGATACCGATAAAGGAGTTGTCACCTTACAAGGTAAAGTGAAGAGCGACGCAGCTAAAGACTTAGCCGTAGAAATGGCCAAAGGGTATGACAATGTTGTATCTGTGGAAGATAACTTAACTGTAGTGCAGTAACGCACTCATGATGTACGACTTGAGGATTGACTATGCTAGCGAATAAAGACAATCGCTTAGTAAATGAGCTGATAGCGATCTGTCATGACGGCCAACGCTTTTATAGACAAGCGGCTGCCGAGGTGACAGACAGCGATCTCAAGTCACTTTTTCGTGAAATGGCCAGTATTCGCGCTGAAATAGCCGAAGACCTGACTAAAAAGGTAGAAGAAAAAGGAGGGTCGCCTGAGATAGGCGGCTCTCTTGTTGGCAAAATGCGAACCGTCTACACCGATGTCAGTACGCAACTCTCTGATGATGCAAACTATCATTTCGTTACAGAGTTAGAGGCATCGGAAGAAGTTACATTAAATATCTTCAGGGACGATATTCGAAAAGTAGACAGTCCCCATTTAGCTAACGACATAGCAAGACACCTTGCCACGATCCAAGTGACTCACGATAGGATGAAAGACATCAAAGATAGCTTAACGGCTGTTAAGCATTGAGCCATCTCTGTATAGTCTTACACAAGGGTGCTATGGCGCCCTTTTTTATTAGCTTGTACTTTAAAATGGTTAGTTTTATGAACTACCCACGCTATATCTCAAAAATTTAAGGAAACTTTAATCTACTTAGCGGTCTCCAACGTATTAGGTCAAAATCCAGTTTCCTGCATGTATGGATTTCACTATTTGCCACATCAGATTTATTTTTTACAAAACATGTTTTGTTTTTACATTGTCACAGAGCAACTAGGAAGGAACCGCATATGCCACATTTACATCTAGTGACCCAAGACGAGGTCATTGTAGAATCCCTTCTCCCCCTTTTAACAAAAACAGGGTTTAAATTTAGCCACTCTCAAAGGCTCGATGACAGCATAGAAACACCCCACTCTTCGGACCTTGTTATCCTCGCACCGACTCAGTTTAGTGAGCAGGATTTCCATACTCTCCAAGAACACCCGCTGGCTAGCGGCACGGAATGGATCATCATTAGTGACGGCAAACCAAACCCTTGGTTAGACAAATTGATGAATTTAGGGGTGGCGTATCATTTTAGAAAGCCTCTCGACCTTAAACACATCACCGATGTGTTAACCGATTTTTATATCGAGCTGAAGGAAGAGCACGAAAGCCGAAAATCGAAACCCGTTTCATCAAACCTTGACCAGTTTGGCCTATTACTCGGCTCTTCTGCTCCTATGCGCCTTCTCTATCGCCTCATTCGACGTGTAAGCCAAACGGAAGCAAACGTGTTGCTCATCGGTGAAAGTGGCAGTGGTAAAGAATTAGCAGCGCGCACCATACACCAACAAAGTTTGCGGGCCACCAAACCGTTTGTCGCCGTCAACAGTGCCGCCTTGACGCCAGAATTAATCGAAAGCGAATTATTTGGCCATACCAAGGGGGCTTTTACTGGCGCGGTAAAAGATCATGCTGGCTTCTTTGAACAGGGTAATGGTGGCACACTCTTTTTGGATGAAATTACTGAGATGCCCCTCAGTTTACAGAGCAAGTTGCTGCGCGTTCTTGAATCTGGCGAGTTTACCCGGGTGGGTAGCGACCATTTACAAAAAACCGATGTCCGTGTCATTGCCGCAACGAACCGACAACCGCTCGAAGCCATTGAACAAGGCTACATGCGCGAAGACTTATACTTCCGCCTTGCTCACTTCCCAATACAACTGCCTCCGCTACGGAAAAGAAGCGGCGATATAGTTGAGCTTGCCCAGCATTTTTTAGCCTACCGAAACCATACCACCAAAACGAACAAAGCGTTCTCTAAGGAAGCCTTAGATGAAATTGCACAATACACATGGCCAGGTAATGTACGCGAGCTAAAACACACCGTTGAACGGGCTCACATTTTAGCTGTCGATGAAATCACATTAGCGGAGCTACCTTCGCTTTCTGAACCTGCAAACAGCTCAGAAGTAAACGTAGAAAATATTAAGCCCGGTATTACGCTGAAAGATGCAGAAAAAGCGCTGATCATTGCCACCTTAGATGATTGTGAGCACAACAAAACACAAGCCGCTGATCAACTAGGTATAAGCGTTAAAACACTCTACAACAAATTAGAACGATACGACGAAAACGAAGAAGCCTCATAGTAGTAGTGAGGCTTCTTTTTTGTGTCTTCTTTTTTTCACAATATTTCTTCATCATATCCTGCTCTTATTTAGCGCATTAGCGTACAATAAGAGCGCTTTTTTTGTCTGATATGAGAACACCATGCATAATCTACAAGCTACTAGCATTCGCTATCTTGATGGTCAATTATGGGTGCTAGATCAGCATCAGCTTCCTCATCAAGAATCATGGTTGCTATGCCAGTCTGTCGACGACATGGTCAACATGATCCAGCATCTACAAGTACGTGGCGCACCACTTATTGGAATTGCTGCCAGCTTATTACTAGGCCACCTCGCTGCATCCCAATCTTACACGTTAGAGCAATTGCGCGAAGCAGCCGAAACCTTACGAGCGGCACGGCCGACAGCCGTTAACCTGATGAACAACATGGATAGCATGCTGGCTGTTCTTCACACACAAGGTATCGAGTACTTACCTCAAGAAGCCGAGCGCTTATTTAACGAAGACGTGGCTTTGTGTAATGCTATTGCTCAACACGGCGCTCCGTTATTGGGTAACAACAGCAATGTACTTACCCACTGTAATACCGGCAGCTTAGCAACAGTGGGAGTTGGTACGGCCATTGGCGTTATTCAAGCAGCGCATGCACAGGGTAAAAACATCCATGTTTACGTCGATGAAACACGGCCCCTACTGCAAGGTGGGCGTTTAACGACGTGGGAAATGAAAAAGCACAACATTCCTCATACGCTCATTTGTGACAACATGGCGGCATTACTCATGCGCGAGGGTAAAGTCGATGCCGTACTTGTTGGGGCTGACCGGATCGCTGCAAACGGCGACTTTGCTAACAAAGTGGGTACATACTCTTTAGCCGTTAATGCGCATTATCATCATGTACCCTTTTACGTTGTCGCCCCTTACACTACCGTTGATACAGAGTGCCCTGACGGTAACGGCATCCCAATTGAAGAACGCGCCGCCGCCGAAGTACAGGGTGTAAGCGGGCATTTTGGCTCGGTTAACTGGAGCCCTGAAGAAACTCCCGTATTTAACCCCGCGTTTGATGTGACACCCGCCAACTTGGTAACAGGTTGGATTTTAGATACCGGAGTTTATACGCAAAGTGATGTCGAATCCGGCGTATTAAAGGCTGCACTTCAATCTGACGGTAAAACCCTATAAGTTCATAAAGTCGTTAAAATACAGTACCGGAGTTTATCGCCTGTACTAAGCTTTAATCACTCATCCTTACCACTAGCTAAATAAAGAGAGTTGTTCATTTGTCAGTTACAGATTTCATTCCCGGACAACGTTGGATTAGCAACACCGAACCTGAACTAGGCTTGGGCTTAGTTGTATCCAATGCTGATCGTCGCGTCACCATTCAGTTCCCTGCTGCAGAAGAGGAACGCACATACGCTACTAATAACGCACCCGTTAGCCGTGTGGAATACCCTGTCGGGGATACTATCCACACACGCCACGGACAACGCGTTATCATTACCGAGCGAATCGAAAAAAATAGTTGTTTAATTTATTTTGGACAAGATGAGGAAGGGAATGAACTCATCGTGCCAGAACTCGATTTAGAAAGTAGCGTGCAGTTTAGTCGCCCGCAAGACCGCTTATTTGCTGGGCAAGTCGACAAGCTGAGTCAGTTCCGTTTGCGCATCGACACACTCAACTACCATCATGAACAGCAAAGTGCAGACACTTACGGCTTATCGGGTGCTCGCGTTCAGCTTTTGCCGCACCAATTCTATATTGCTCACGATATTGCTAATCGCTACGCGCCACGAGTCCTACTAGCCGACGAAGTAGGCTTGGGTAAAACCATAGAAGCAGGTTTAGTTATCCATCAGCAGCTAATCACTGGCCGAGCTTCACGCGTATTAATCACCGTTCCTGACAGCCTAATTTATCAATGGCTAGTGGAAATGCTACGCCGCTTTAATCTGCAATTTAGCATCATGGATGAGCTGCGCTGCACAGCGATGGAGCTGTCAGGCACAGATAACCCATTCGATAGCGCGCAATTGGTATTATGTACGCAATCAATGATTGCCAATAACCCTGAGCGTGTTAGCCAAATGCTTGATTGCCAATGGGATATGATGATTGTCGATGAAGCGCATCATCTCATTTGGAATGAGGAAGAGCCAAGCAAACTGTATCAAGCCGTTGAGCAATTGGCGTCTAATATTCCTAGCTTGCTGCTACTCACAGCAACACCAGAACAACTCGGCCTAGAAAGCCACTTTGCTCGCCTACGTCTGCTCGACCCTGATCGCTATAACTCGCTAGACAAGTTCCGAGATGAGCAATCACAATACGAAACTGTTAATGAGCTCGTACAGCAGCTACTAGCCGAAGACGGCATCAATAACCTTGCTACCCAACCAAGCCTACAAGCACAACTAGATGATTACTTAGGCAAGGGAGCTAGCGAAAAGCTATTAAATGAGGCCGATCAACAAGCGGCGCTTGAGCTGTGTATTAACCACTTACTTGATCGTCACGGTACCGGACGCGTGTTGTTCCGTAACACACGTGACACAGTAACAGGCTTCCCTACTCGCATACTGGTCCCGCACCCTCTTGAGATGCCGGCTCAATTAGAGTCAGCCGCCGCTGATGCCAGCATTGAAGATATCCTGCGCCCTGAGAAACTGTTAGGCGATTTTTGGTTAGACGAAGACCCGCGTGTCGCATGGCTAGATGAATGGCTCAAAGCGCACCGCCTAGAAAAAGCACTGCTTATTTGCTCAAACGCAGACACCGCACAAGCCCTTGAAGAATATATCCGCCTGCGCAAAGGTGTTCGCTCTGCCGTTTTCCACGAAAAAATGACGCTAATTAATCGTGACCGTGCCGCGGCTTACTTCGCAGATGACGAAGATTACGCTCAAGTGCTGGTATGTTCTGAGATTGGTAGTGAAGGTCGTAACTTCCAGTTTGCTCAGCATCTGATCATGTTTGACTTGCCACTCAACCCTGACCTGCTAGAACAACGGATAGGCCGCTTGGACCGTATCGGTCAAAAGCACGACGTACAGATTCATGTACCGTTTTATGAAAATAGCGCTCAAGCCGTATTGCTGCGCTGGTTTGACGAAGGCATTAATGCGTTCCGACATACGTGCCCTGCTGGTCGTGAGTTGTTCCAGCAGTTCGAAGACATGATCACATCCCTTATTATGGATGGCGTGGATGAGGACGCTTTTGAAGAACTAATTAATGCCTCACAAAAAGCAGCAGGCGATATCATGACTCGCCTACAAGCTGGACGTGACCGTTTGTTAGAGATGAGCTCATGCCGTCCCGCCAAAGCTGAGCAGCTGCTCGAAAGTGTAGAGCTACACGAAAAACGCATGCAGTTACGTGATTTTATGGAACGTGTCTTTGACCAATTTGGTGTCGATCAACAATCTGATGGCGCACACTCGGTTATTTTGCAGCCCACTGACCAAATGACTGAGCATCGCTTCCCAGGCTTACCGGATGACGGTTGCAAAGCGACTTACTCACGCGAGCAAGCTTTATCCCGCGAAGATATCCAGTTTATGAGCTGGGAGAACCCGATGGTCACGGGATCATTTGAAATGATCATGGGCAGTGACTTTGGCAACACCACGGTCTGTACGGTGAAACTACCACCACTGCAACCCGGCACTATATTAGTCGAAGCGATCTTTGTACTTTACTGTGCTGCACCAAAAGCACTTAACTTACAACGCTTTCAAAATCAGGCTACGGTCCGTGTTGTAATCGATAGTAACAACAACGATCTTAGTCAGATTATTACCCCTGATCACCTGAACAAGCTGGGTGAACGTGTTAAACGTCATGTGGCGCAAAACATGATACGTTTAGGCCGGGAACAGATAGCTGGGGTTTTACAAAAAGCGGAAACTGAAGCACTAAAACAGCAACAGCCGTTAATTGATCAAGCAGTGACCAAAGCGAGCTCGATGTTAGATGAGGAAGTTGAACGCCTAGAAGCGCTGCTTGAAGTAAACCCTTCCATCAGGGAAGAAGAAGTAGCACATCTTAAAGCAAAACGGGATCAAATTCTTACGCATTTGCAGGATGCACAATTACGTATGGATGCTATCCGTATTGCTGTCGTTAGGGAATAGACCTTCAAAAAGCTAACTTTAGCCCCCAACATTACTTGTTAACAGAGGCATACGATTTCATGAGCACTAAGGATTGGGGCTTAGCCCTGTTAGTCGTATTTGCTTGGGGGATAAACTTTGTGATTATCCGCTTCGGCCTTGAGGAGTTGCCACCGCTGCTCCTTGGGGCTTTACGCTTTGCACTGGTCGCCTTTCCCGCTATCTTTTTTGTAAAGCGCCCTGCTATCCCTTTACGGCTTTTATTGAGCTACGGCATCACCATTAGTTTTGGTCAGTTCGCTCTGCTCTTTCTGGCGATGCATAACGGCATGCCTGCCGGTTTAGCGTCTCTTGTACTCCAATCTCAAATGCTATTTACGCTCATCTTTGCTCGATTCCTGCTTAATGAGCGTTGGCAGCTTCAGCAATTTCTAGCCATAGGTGTAGCAGGCGCTGGGCTCGCTTTACTAGCTAGCCAAACAAGCGCCGACCAAATGACTTTCGTCGGATTTATATTAACAATAGCGGCCGCCTCTTGCTGGGGAATGGGCAACATCATTAACCGCAAGATCGCTCAACTTGGCAAAATTAATCTCATGAGTTTAATTGTATGGAGCGGTTTGCTGCCCATTATTCCGTTCACAGTCGCCTCATACTTATTCGAGGGGCCAGAATTAATTGTCAGCAGCCTGACACAGGCCAGCGTTCAGTCCTTCGCCGTGGTACTGTATCTTGCCGCTATTGCTACATTGTTCGGTTACGGTAGCTGGGCGTATTTAATGCGTCATTATCCAGCGTCACAGGTGGCTCCGTTAACCATGCTAGTGCCTGTGGTGGGTTTATTAACGGCGTGGATCGTACTCGATGAAACCTTGTCAATGATCCAAGGCGCGGGGATAGCTTTGATTATGGCGGGCTTAATGATCAATACATTTGGTAGCCGCATAATAAAGCAATTAAAGGCCTTATCAGCGGCTTAGCCATTCGAATCAGCCTTGGATTCAGTAAACTAAACAAGTGTCCACTTAGCAATCCAGGCTTCTTCCTCTTCGGATAAGTAGGCTTGCTCTAGCAACTCCTGCGCCCATGCTTCTTTTTTGGCCAGATGATTTAAAATAACCATCGCCGTTACCTTAGCCGCTGTCACCTCACTCCACATGGTTGTACCCAAGCAACGCCAGTGATTCGCATCAAGGCGCTTAGGCCGCTCAACTTGCGTTTGGCAGGTTTCACAGATCATCAAGCAGTGTTCGTAATCAGGTTCTGAAGGGACCGGCGGAACCTCAAAAATATTCAGGGGAACCCCGCTTTGCTGACACAGTTCGCAATGAGCAGCACAACGGCGCACAAGGTCTTTACCAAACAGGGTTAAATTAGCATGACGCTCGTGATGCTTTTCTTTACGGGACATTGCTTATTTACCTTCAAATTTTGGAAACTGATCAGCTATCGCGTCACCTGTAAAATTGGCTACCCACCCAGCTGGATCATTAAATAAACGGATAGCTGTAAAGTTAGGTGTAGGCCCCATGTCAAACCAATGCGTCGTCATATCAGGCACCGAAATCAAGTCATCTTTACAACACAAGACTTGATAGACTTTATCCTCAATATGTAGATAAAAGACACCTTCGCCAGCCACAAAAAACCGAACTTCGTCTTCTGAGTGCGTATGCTCGCTCAAAAACTTTTGGCGCAACTCATCTTTTTGAGGGTGATCAGAAGTCAATGAAATGACATCAACTGTCTTATAGCCTTCGCTATCTTTGAGCTTTTGAATTTCAGCATCGTAAGCGGCCAAAATATCTTCATGGCTCATACCATCAGTAATAGGTGTCGATGCTTCCCATCGCTCAAAACGAACGCCCACACTTGCTAATGTTTTAGCAATCTCGGCGCCATCTGTCGTATGCTGCAAAATAGTCTGCGGATTGGTATCTGGTGTTACTGTTAACGCACTCATAATTTACTCAATACTTAATTCAATACACTTATTGGCATCTAAGGATGTTGATCAAACCACTCTCTGATCTACGCTTACTTCAATAAAAAGACGACCTAAACTTAGAAATTAATCTGATCAAAAGATTGCACAACTTTATGTCGAGGGCTGTCTATCTTGTCATCGCGTTCAAGCAAACAGGTATGCATCCCCGCAGCCTTAGCGGCATCGAGCTCCTCCTGTATGTCAGACAGGAAAAGAATACTGCCAGCAGGCGTCCCCATTGCCTTAGCTATCGACTCATACGCAGACTGCTCACGTTTATGGCCATAGTTTGTATCATAGAAGCCATCAAACAAACCGGTTAAATCACCAAAATCACTGTATTTAAACAATAATTTTTGCGCGTTTACCGACCCTGACGAAAACACATTTAATGATAAACCCGCCTTTTTCCAGGCACTCAAGTGTTCATAGGCATCCTTGTATAGGTGCCCGGTAAAATCACCATTGGCGTACCCATCAGCCCACATCAACCCTTGAAGCGCTTTGAGCGGAGTGATTTTTTTATCCTGATCAATCCAGCGCGTTAATACTGTAATGATAGCCGCTTGGTCAGCTTGGGGATCATCTATTTCATCG
The DNA here is from genome assembly GCF_001922575.1 of Neptunomonas phycophila. Classification (NCBI taxonomy): domain Bacteria; kingdom Pseudomonadati; phylum Pseudomonadota; class Gammaproteobacteria; order Oceanospirillales; family Oceanospirillaceae; genus Neptunomonas; species Neptunomonas phycophila. The sequence goes on from NZ_MRCI01000001.1 coordinate 2,108,013, forward strand.
CGTACTTGCTTCACAATGGATGCCACTTCTGGGTTATTCCACTGAGAAGCCACATAGCTAGCAAGATGCTCTCGCGCATAGGGAAATAGTACATTATGCACAAACCGTATATCAGTGGTTGTGCCTTCAAGGTCAGTCAAAATAATCGTAATAGTCATTTTATTTCACTTTTAAACGGGTGTTATTCAGCCGTCAATTTTACCTAAACGAATGAGCTCTAACTGGCAAGCAAACAAGAACTCCAAGCCTTCGAGGTGACGCCGTGCTTCGTTTATGTCTTTCCCCCACGCATAAAGTCCATGGCCTTTAACAAGCAAACCCCACTGTAGAGGGTTTTGTGCCCATACATCATTGACAGATGCCGCTAATGCTTGCATATCCTGAGTATTGTCAAACGCGTAGATCTTAATAAGGTCATCATGGGTCGTGTTACCGGCCAATGATTTTTGCATTTCAAAACCAGATAGGTTGACGGCATCGCCAGAAATAACACGCGACAGTACAGTGGCCGTTACAGAGTGAGTATGCAAAACGGCCCCTATTTGCGGATCTAACGTGTATAGAGCCGTATGCAGTAGAGTCTCGGCTGACGGTTTTAGCGAGCTATCAATCGCGTTTCCATCCATATCTACTAACAAAAAGTCTTGCTCTGTGAGCGCCCCTTTATGTCGGCCTGACGCGGTGACTAACGCCGAATGCTCATCATTGCGAATCGAAAAATTACCACCCGTCGCAGGGCACCAGCCTTGCTGATCAATCCAGCGACCTGCATCTATTAACATGCGTGCCAATTCTGACATCATTTACCTTATAAACTAGATATCTAAAAGACTAGTTTACGACGAAGCACTCAGGGGTTAAAGCAATACAGATAAGAAGTAACTAAAGGGGAAGTCGGGGCGGTAATGAACCGCCCCTACAAGGGCCGAAATGATTTCGGCTAAGCAGCCCTTACGGGCAAAGGAATCCACAATTCAATGATGTTCAAGTTCACTAATCACTTAATGCCCTCTGAAGATCTGTGTTTTTAGTATAACTAAAAGATGAGTGATGCCAATGTCTGATTTTTCCAGTAATGTCGTATAATCCGTGAATTGATTTCATAAATAGGATTTTTCGATATGACTAGCATCGGCTCCCCTTATTCCAGCCACTCTACTCGTGTTCTTATGTGCGGCGGAGGCGAACTAGGAAAAGAGGTCGTCATTGAGCTACAACGTCTTGGAGTAGAAGTCGTAGTTGTCGACCGGTACGCTCACGCTCCTGCGATGCAAGTCGCCCACCGAAGCCATGTCATATCGATGCTAGATGGCGAAGCGCTCAGAGAAGTAATTGAAGCTGAACAGCCTCATTATATCGTCCCTGAAATAGAAGCCATCTCGACCAACACCTTGGTGGATATGGAAAAAGAAGGCTATACCGTCATCCCGACAGCCAAAGCGGCTCAACTCACAATGAACCGCGAGGGCATTCGTCGCTTGGCCGCTGAGGAACTAGGACTAGCGACCTCCCCTTACCGCTTTGCAGCAACTGAAGAGGAGTACATAGCGGCAGTAAACGAAATTGGCTTACCTTGTGTTGTTAAACCCATCATGAGCTCATCAGGTAAGGGTCAAAGCACGCTAAAAACTCACGATGATATCGCCCCTGCTTGGACTTATGCCCAAGAAGGCGGACGGGCAGGCCAAGGGAAAGTTATTGTCGAAGGCTTTGTCGAATTTGATTATGAAATCACCCTTCTAACCGTTCGCCATGTTGGCGGCACTAGCTTTTGTGAGCCTATTGGGCATGTGCAAGTCGATGGTGATTATCGACAGTCTTGGCAACCGCAGGCCATGTCAGCGGCCGCCTTAGACGCCGCCAAAGCAGCTGCCCATAAAGTCACCGAAGCGTTAGGCGGGCGTGGTATTTTTGGTGTTGAGCTATTTATTAAAGGTGATGAAGTACTCTTTAGTGAAGTATCACCGCGTCCTCACGACACTGGCCTGGTCACACTTATTTCGCAAGACTTGTCTGAGTTTGCGCTGCATGCTCGAGCCATTTTGGGATTACCCATTCCCAACATACACTTTCACGGCCCTAGTGCTTCCAGTGTAATTTTAGTAGAAGGTCAATCGACAGATGTTGAGTTTGGAAACCTGAGTGCTGTGCTGAGCCAACCCAATACCCAATTGCGTTTATTTGGCAAACCCGAAGTGTCAGGGCAACGCAGAATGGGGGTTGTACTGGCGCGAGCTAATGAGACAGACGAAGCAATTTCGACAGCCAAAGCGGGCTCAGCTGCTGTTCAAGTAACGCTACATACTGAATGACATGATTTACCGCATGTAAAATGCAAAAAAAACCGTGCCCGCTTCAACTATTTTCACATAATCGGGCAGCTTTATAGATCGGAAGGTTATAAAAAAGACACGGCAAATATAGCCGACAAAACAAACTAAGCGGTAATGATAACCGCAATCACTTCAAACAGCAGAGTAAGCGAGAGAGTCCACTTCAGCATCATCAAAATGGCCTTTGATTATCTGACGTGCCACACGTGTACATTTGCCGCAACAGTTCCCAACTGACAGGGTTTTGTTCAATTCTCGGATGCTAGTAGCCCCTTCTTCAACAGCTTGAAGAATCTGAGAATCGGTGACACCGTTACAGATACAGACATACATAGTGATAATCAGTCCCATTTGTTTTGAGAAATGATAATAATTCTCATAGGCTTTTATATCAAGTGCTGCACGTTCAGTCTCAATGACTTTTTTTCATTTTCAAAAGAGTGTGCTTTAATTGCGCTCATATTATTTAACCTCTTATTTTTCTATTAGCCGGAGGCGGCCATGCAAGGCGATAAAAACGTCCTGAGCATCCTTAACAAGGTGCTTACTGCAGAATTGACATCAATTAACCAATTTTTCCTACATGCTCGCATGTACAAAAATTGGGGCTTAAATGAGCTAAACAATAAAGCCTATAAAAAGTCGATCAAGGACATGAAGCAAGCTGACGAACTAATAGAGCGTATCTTGTTCCTTGAAGGCTTACCCAATCTGCAACACTTAGAGCGGCTGCGAATTGGTGAACACACCGAAGAAATGCTGCAAGGCGATTTAGATTTCGAAATGGATCAGCTAGCATTGCTACGTGAAGCCATCGCTCTATGCGAAACAGCATTAGATTATGTTAGCCGTGATATTTTAGAAGAGATTCTTGAAGCCGAAGAAGAGCATGTAGACTGGATTGAATGCCAGCAACACCTAATCGCTCAAATGGGTATCGAGAACTACTTACAAAGCCAACTTTAAACGGGGAAAACTCATGAAAGGTAATCAACGTGTCATCGCCGGACTGAACTCTCTGCTTGCTATGGAGTTGGCAGCAATGGATCAGTACTTCATCCATTCTCGTATGTATGATGACTGGGGCTTAAGCAAACTTTTTGAACGCATAGATCACGAGTTTGATGATGAGAAAGGTCATGCGGCTGCGTTAATCGAGCGTATGCTATTTTTGGAAGGTGTACCTGACATGGTCACACGTACAGGCCTCAAAATCGGTACCAACGTTGTTGATATGATTGAAAGTGATTTACGTATCGAATACGAAGTAGGTAACCAGCTAAAAACCGTCATTAAAATCTGTGAAGAAGAGCAGGATTACCAAACTCGCGAAATTCTAGAGAAGCTACTAGAAGATACCGAAGAAGACCACGCACATTGGTTAGAGCAACAACTACGCCTCATTAAAATGATTGGCCTAGAAAATTATACGCAGTCTCAAATGTAATTTAACCTGTGTATTTACTAAGGCGGCTTTTTAAAAGTCGCCTTTTTTATTGGCAGCTTAGTACCTTGATATAGATATAGTGTCCGCTTTATCTAAACCATTAACTGCCTGCCACATAGCCTCTAAAGCAACTAACCAGTGCTGCGTAGCATCAATCCCCTCTTTCACCATGGATGCAGACAAGCCTCGAAATGCAGGTAGCTCTTTGCATAATATGTCGGCAGAAATTCCCCAATGTTGGTGCAATCCGCAGGCGTCGACCCATGCTGAACCGATCCCTGCATACTCCCAATCAAGCAAGACAGCTTGAAGATTAGCTGTCTGATGGCTCGCTACTATATTACCTGGATGAAGGTCATGATGTGTCCATACATAATCAAGCGGCGGTAACTGGTTAAATAGAGCTTGGGTTTTATGCAATAGAGGCAACCATCGCTTTTGCTGGCTCAAGGGTGCTTGTTCAATTTTTTCTTGGTAAGAGCGCCATAAGCCATGATAGTCGATTAATAATGATGAGCTATCTTCAGGCTCTGGCAAACGCTGTAACTCTGCAACAATAGCCACAATAGACATGGGATCGAGCGTTGTGGCTTCATCATAAAGCGGACTTAATAACCACTCCTTAGTTATTGCTATTACAACCGGGGCCCATGCATAGCCCTGAATGGCGGCTAATACTTGCTCTTCCCGCCCACGGTTAACCCCTAAGACAGACACCGATGTATTCACGCGTAGCACACACGCATCACTCAAGCCTTCACTTACGTATATGTGATTAGTCGTCCCTTGCCGAGCCAGTCCTTGCCACCTAGCGGGTCTGCCTAACAATTCATTCACAATACATTGGATATCCGGATCGAGTATTACCATAAAAAATCTGTACGTTGTCGTCTTTCAAGGAGGTTTGCTTTTTAGCAGTTATGGTACACTAGCGGTCCACTTATCGGGGTGCCAAATGAAGATACTAACTCATTGGCTGAGATCTTACCCGCTGAACCTGACACGGTTAATACCGTCGTAGGGAATAGGATATTTATGAAAAGAACATCTCTGTTTACACTCGCCGCCTCTGCTTTGCTTACCTCATCATGTTTTGCGGCCGATTTAACCATTTACACCTATGACTCATTCAATTCTGAGTGGGGACCTGGGCCGCAGCTCGAAAAAAGCTTTGAGGCTCAGTGCCAATGCGACATCGAGTTTATTGCGGTAGACGATGGAGTCAGCATTCTTAATCGTGCTCGCATCGAAAAAGCATCAACCAAAGCGGATGTGTTGCTCGGGTTAGATGACTCACTCACTCAAGTTACGCGTGATGAAGGCCTTGTTCAGGCGCACGGTGTTGACCTATCAAGCTTAACCTCTGCTCTTGCTTGGGATGACGAAGATTTCGTTCCATTCGATTATGGGTACTTTTCGTTTATTTACGATAGTAGCAAAATCGCGCAGCCTGCTGACTCGCTAAAGGCGTTGATTAGCTCTAACGCCAGCGTCATTTACCAAGACCCACGCACCAGCACACCGGGTCAGGGTTTAATGCTTTGGGTGAACGCAGTGTACGGTGATGAGGCTGCCAGCGCATGGGCAGAATTAGCCAAGCACACAGTAACGGTTACCAAAGGATGGTGGGAAGCATACAGCATGTTCTTAGAAGGCGGGGCCGATTATGTGCTCAGTTATAACACGTCACCGGCCTATCACGCTGTAGTGGATGGAGAAAGCAAATACAAAGCCGCGCTTTTTGATGAAGGCCATATAGCGCAGGTTGAGGTCGCGGCAATCAGTCAATACAGCGACAATCCTGAACTCGCTAAACAGTTCTTGTCATTTTTGATCTCGCCCGAGGCACAACACATTATCCCTACCACCAACTGGATGTTGCCTGTTATTGATAATGTAGAACTCCCAGCGCCGTTCTCATCATTAATTACGCCTAAGCGCTTGAACTTCACCCCGGCACAAGTGGCTGAACAACGCAAAGCTATGATCAGTACATGGCGGTCATCTGCTCAATAATGACGCTCGGTAAAACTTCACCAGCCAAGAAAATAGGCTTGTTTTCGCTCAGCCAACTGTGTTGGTTGAGCTATCCGGTTACTCTCTTAGTCACCTTACTCGCCTTCTATGGGTTAATGAGCTTTGAGGGTGATTCTGCTGATTGGCAGCTGTTAACTGATAGTTACTTCCTAGGGGTTCTTGGATTTACGCTCAAACAATCAACCATTAGTAGCTTTGCCTCTGTTCTATTCGCTATACCTATTGCTAGAGCGCTTAACCAACTCAATGCTCAACGCTTTAAGAATATATTTTTAGGTTTATGCCTACTCTGTTTTGTGACACCCACGTTGGTGGTTGTCACAGGATTAGTCGCATTACTGGGGCGATCAGGTTGGCTTACGCCCTACATAGAGTCCTTAGTAGAGGACTACAGTTGGAACCTCTACGGGCTAAACGGGATTCTACTTGCTCATCTTTTTATGAATATGCCCTTCGCTATTCGTATTATTCACCAACAGCTTGCCACGATTCCTGACACCAGTTGGCGATTAGCCAAACAACTCAAACTCTCGCCTTGGCAACGATTTGTCATTATCGAGAAGCCTGTGATTCAGTCTGCAGGGCTGATGTTGTTTGGCTTTATATTTGTACTGTGTTTTAACAGTTTTGCGGTCGTTTTAGCATTAGGCGGTGGGCCACAATCCACAACATTAGAAGTCGCTGTTTACCAAGCATTAAAATATGACTTTAATATCTCCGAAGCGCTGACTCTTGCCTGGAGTCAACTCCTGATTGCTGGCGGTTTGTATGCTTGTTTTTCCGCTATGGGAACTCCTGTCTGGCAAAGCCATGAAGTAATTAACCAAACCACTCGCCCCTACCCGCTAACGAGCCAAGGTTCTCGTCTACGCTTACTTGCTCTGTGCGGCATGGGCATTCTTTTACTGCTGCCTTACGTTGCACTTTTACCCAGCATCTCGTTGTTTTTCACGGCTGATATATGGCGTTTAGTCATGCAACCCTTATTACTCAGTATAGGGTTGGGGATGACATCAGCATCAATCAGCTTAGTAATGGCGTATACGCTTCTCCAACCCATTCGCAGCCAACTCAAGCAAAAACGATCAATGCGGGTCAAACTCTTGGAGCAGGTGGCAACTCATCAATTGTTTGCACCTGCTATGGTTATATCGGTTGGTCTATTCGTTTTTTTACTACCGCGTGTTGATCTGGACCGCTGGGGTATTATTGTGGTCATTCTGTTAAATTCAGCAGTATTAGTGCCTTTTGCATTTCAAAAGCTCAAGCCTCGACTTATACAGTTTGACCAACAATACGACCGCCTTTGCTTGTCATTAAAGCTCAACACTTGGGAACGCTGGAAAATAGAATGGGCATTTATTAGACCCAGCTTTATTTCAGCGGCTAGCCTTGTCTTTGTGCTGGCTGCAGGCGATGTTGCTATATTCGCCATATTTGGACCTAGTGATTGGAGCACACTTCCTTGGCTTATCTATAGCCTAGCAGGTACATACCGGATTCCTGAAGCCAGTGCCGCTTCATTACTTTTATTATTAGTCTGCGCGGGGGCTTTATGGCTATTACAACTCGTTGCTAACCGCACAGCCATATCATCAGTGGAGCCCTCAACAGATGCTGAACCTTAATCATGTTTACGTCACCTTAGATGGCTACCCGCTGCATTATCATTTTTCAGTAAAAGCCAAAGAGATTGTCGCCATTCAAGGAGCCAGTGGAGTTGGCAAAACCACCTTGCTGAATGTTATTGCTGGCTTTATAGCACCTGATGAAGGACAGATTGTTTGGGACAACACTGAATTAACAGCACTGCCTGTTGATAGACGGCCAGTGGCTATGCTTTTCCAAGATCACAATTTGTTTGAGCATCTAACGGTAATGGACAATTTACGCCTTGGATTCGACCAAGAAGCCCCTGAGCATCTGATTAAACATTCGGCACTCACATTAGGTGTCAGTGAGCATTTAACCAAAATGCCCCATCAGCTTTCCGGTGGCCAACGCCAACGCATTGGCCTGCTTAGGACACTATTGCGGCCAGAGCCAATCATCTTGTTAGACGAACCATTTGCCGAGCTAGACCCTGCCACCCGCGAGTTAGCTGGAAATTGGGTACGAGAAATAGCTAAGTCAGCGAAAAAGACTGTGTTGCTGGTTACTCATCAGCATGAAGATGTAGAGCGTGTAGCGGATCGCCGTATCGAATTGCACTACCCTGGAGCACCGCTCGATACGGCTAAAGCGTAACGGCGGCTTACACTTTTACTTTCCAGTTAACCGTTTTGCCTGCATAGAATGGCACGATAGGTTTCCCGTTAGGTAGGATAATCTCATCAGGGATTGTCCATTCTTCTTTAACTAGTGTGATCGTCCCTTTGTTACGCGCAAGCCCATAGAAGTCGGCACCATGATGGCTCGCAAAACCTTCTAGCTTGTCTAAAGCGTCTAATTCTTCAAACACCTGAGCATATAACTCCACAGCACTCCACGCACTGTAGCACCCGGCACAACCACAGGCATTTTCTTTGGCGTCCTTGGCATGCGGAGCTGAGTCAGTCCCTAAGAAAAACTTAGAAGAGCCTGTTTTAACAACATCGCGCAAAGCCTGTTGATGCGTGCTGCGCTTTAAAACAGGTAAACAATAGTTATGTGGCTTAACGCCTCCGACTAATAAATCATTACGGTTAAGCATTAAATGCTGAGGGGTAATAGTCGCTGCCACATTATCTGATGCACCGGTGACAAATTGGGCGGCATCTCCAGTTGTTATATGCTCAAAAACGACTTTCAAATCAGGAAACTGCTCAGTGATATAAACCAGTTTTTGGTCGATGAAAGCTTTTTCACGATCAAAAATGTCAATATGTGCATCCGTCACTTCGCCATGCACCAATAGCAACATGCCTATTTCTTGCATGACTTCAAAGGTAGGGTACAAAGCCTCCAGCTGACTCACCGCCGAAGCTGAATTTGTCGTTGCTCCCGCTGGGTACATTTTAGCAGCAACAACACCGGCCGCTTTAGCAGCCCGCACTTCTTCAGCGGAAGTCTGATTCGTTAAAAACAAAGTCATCAACGGCTCAAACGATGAACCCGTTGGCCTTGCACTCAAGATACGCTGCTTATAATCCAGAGCCATTTCCGCCGTTGTTACTGGCGGTACTAGGTTCGGCATAATAATCGCACGTTGAAAACAACGCGCTGTTGCCGCAACCGTCTCTGGCAACATATCGCCATCACGCAAGTGTAAGTGCCAATCATCAGGAGTCTGGATCGTTAGTGTGGTCATCGGGCTTCCGTCTTTAAATACGTAGTGAAAATTACAACATATAGTATACGCTGATTCAGAAAACAGCGCGATTACCTGTTTGTGGCACGATTATCAGGTGAATATCCTTCCAAGAGTGTTTAGAATGTGGTCGCTTTGTAATTTTTTTACAAGAATTAGGGGTTCATTATCCTTTAGTGCATAGGTCCAGCGTATTACAAGGCTCACACTTTCGGTATAATGGATCCGTTAAAAATGGCTTGATTTGTGGAACGAGGTGATCACAAGTTGCCTCATCATCAAGTCTTTGGCGATCCAGCTAAAAAATTTCGGGGATGAAAATGACCAAACAAACAATTTACTACACCCTTACCGACGAAGCGCCGTCTCTGGCTACCTGCTCTCTTCTACCTATCGTACGTACTTTCACTAAAGCTGCTGATATCGATGTTCAAGTTACCGACATCTCTCTGGCTAGCCGCGTACTGTCTGCTTTCCCCGAGTTGCTCACTGAAGAGCAACGTGTAGAAGACGGCTTGGCGTTTCTTGGCGAGCTGACCCAAGATCCACATGCAAACATCATCAAGCTACCTAACATCAGCGCATCAGTTCCTCAGTTAAAAGCCTGTATCGCTGAACTACAATCTCAAGGTTACAACATTCCTAATTTGCCAGAAGCACCTGCTACGGACGAAGAAAAGTCGATCCGTGAGCGTTACGGTAAAATCTTAGGCTCAGCTGTAAACCCAGTATTGCGCGAAGGTAACTCTGACCGTCGTGCTCCAGCAGCTGTAAAAGCTTTCGTGCGCAAGTTCCCTCATTCAATGGGCAAATGGAGCAAGGCTTCTCGTACACATGCGGATTACATGCGCGGCGGCGACTTCTTCTCTAGCGAACAATCCATCACCATGGAAAAAGAAGGCGAAGTAACCATCGAATTCGTTTCCAAAACGGGTGAAGTGACTAAGAAAAAATCACTCTTTCTAGAAGAAGGCGAAGTGTTCGACAGCATGTTCATGAGCTGTGCAGCACTGCAAGACTTCTTTGAAGAAAGCCTGAACGACGCTAAAGAATCTGGCGTAATGTGGTCTTTACACGTTAAAGCGACCATGATGAAAGTCTCTCACCCTATCGTTTTCGGTCACGCGGTTCGTGTCTTCTACAAAGAAGTATTCGATAAGCACGGTGAGCTATTTGATCAACTGGGCGTTAACCCGAACAACGGTTTAGGTAGCGTTTATGACAAGATCAAAACATTGCCTGAGTCTAAGCGTCAGGAAATTCTTGAAGATATCCACTCTTGCTACATGCACCGCCCTGAGTTGGCAATGGTTGATTCCGTAAAAGGTATCACTAACCTGCACGTTCCAAGTGATGTAATCGTAGATGCTTCTATGCCTGCAATGATCCGTAGCTCTGGTCAGATGTGGGGCCCAGATGGCAAGCCTAAAGATACAAAAGCGGTAATGCCTGAAAGTACATACGCACGCATCTACCAAGAAATGATCAACTTCTGCAAAACAAACGGTGCATTCGATCCAACAACTATGGGTACTGTACCTAATGTGGGCTTGATGGCTAAAAAAGCAGAGGAATACGGCTCACACGATAAAACGTTTGAAATGACAGAAGACGGAACCATGCGCGTTGTTGACGCTAATGGCAACGTACTAATGCAACACGAAGTACAAGATGGTGACATCTGGCGTGCATGCCAAACAAAAGATGTGGCCGTACGTGACTGGGTTAAACTAGCTGTTACTCGTGCTCGCCAATCAGACACACCAGCGATCTTCTGGTTAGACTCTGAGCGCGCTCACGACATGGAACTGAAAAAGAAAGTAGAGCACTACCTTAAAGAGCACGATACTGATGGTTTGCGTTTGCATATCATGGGTTACAACGAAGCAATTCGTTACTCTATGGAGCGCTTAATCCGTGGTAAAGATACTATTTCGGTAACAGGTAACGTACTGCGTGATTACCTAACTGACTTATTCCCGATTATGGAATTAGGCACATCCGCTAAAATGCTATCCATCGTCCCTATGTTAAACGGTGGCGGCATGTACGAAACAGGCGCAGGCGGTTCTGCCCCTAAACACGTTCAGCAAGTTGAAGAAGAAAACCACCTGCGTTGGGATTCGTTAGGTGAATTCTTAGCGCTTGCTGTGTCGTTGGAAGAGCTGGGTATCAAAGAGAACAACCCACGCGCCAAAATCTTAGCGAAGTGCCTAGACAAAGCAACTGAAAAGCTACTCGACAATAACAAGTCGCCATCACGTCGCACTGGCGAGCTGGACAACCGCGGCAGCCACTTCTACCTGGGCTTATACTGGGCTGAGGAAGTCTCTAACCAGACTGAAGATGCCGCTTTAGCAGCAGAGTTTGCTCCACTGGCTAAAACGCTAAGCGAGAATGAAGAACAAATCGTTCAAGAGCTAGCAGCTGCACAAGGTAAACCTGCTGAATTAGGTGGTTACTACCATGCTAACCGCGACAATGTTAAGAAAGTAATGCGCCCTAGCGCGACATTGAATGCAGCGCTTGCGGCGAAATAATGCACAAATAGCATAAACCAAAGCGCTTAAAATAAAACCCGGGCCTGCCCCGGGTTTTTTATTTATTACGCAAAAATGTAGTTTTAGTAAATTTCTTCAAAAATCAACTATCATCCCCCTCATAACCACCCCCGTTTACCCCATAGAAACCCCTTTAAAAACAGCACCATGTACTTTTCTTCCGTAATAAAGATACATTTTAACTTTAAAATTATTCATTAAATACACTTTGTATATTAAAAACCCTCAAAAGCACTCTCTTTACATCCTTTAAAATCAACAACTTACCATATATAACTTTTTTTGTTTATATAACTACATTTTAGGAATATCCATTCTGCGCAACAGACTATTGCGAAAATAAAAACAAAATGTTCTATTAGTTCACGAGCTGGCCAGCTTCATAATAGAAAAACCAACAATCAAACATTGGTTTAGATTTATCAAAAATATAATAAAAAGGTATATATTGTGAAAAAACGTCTTCTGCTTGCTACCACTATTGCTGCAATTTGCGCCTCTGGCGCCGCCAACGCACAATTAGAACTGAACGCCAGCTTAGAGCTCGACATCGATACATTTGATTCTGCTGAAAGAGAACGCCAATACGATCAAAATGGTCATGTAGAGTTGGGTGCCATGGGCATGACAACTCATGGCGATTATTTCGCAAAAGCGGTAGGTGTTGTTCGCCTAAGAACAGATGGCGACGATAACGTTGACATCCAAGATGTATATTTCCAGATAGGTAACTCTAAATGGGACGCCCTCTTTGGTCGCTTTGAAGCCGTAAACTTATTTCCTCTAGGAAAAGATACCGTCGTCACTAAAGCGGGCGGCGTCCAAGTTTATGAAGCAAACTTAGTGCGTGGGCGTGCGGGCGATGATGGCGGCCAAATTGCTTTCCATTACAACCCAACCAACGAGATCCGTTTTGAATTAGCCAGCATTTACGGCGATACAGATACGGCCGGTGATAATGGCACGGCCATCTCTGGCATACGCCCTGCTATCTCTTTCTCGTACCCTAACATTCGGGTTACGGCAGGTATGGAGAAAGTGAAATACGACCTAGTGGGCGGTGGTGAAGTCGACAAAACGGGCTACGGTATCAACACCGGTATCAACATGGGTGATGGTTTCGTCAACCTTGCAGTTGCTCATTTAAAAGACGATGAGGCCGACGCTAAAATTACATCATTTGCTGCAAACATGACTTATGGACCATTCGGTTTGGGCTATATCCATTCGAACGAAGAAGTAGGTTCTAGCGACGACATGAAGCTGGATACATTATACGCTGCGTACACTGTACAAATTTTTGATATGGAAAATGCAAGCGTAACCTTTGCCGGCTCTATGTCAAAAGCCAAAAATGCAGGTAGCGATGATAAGTCGAACGCTCTACGTGTTCGCTTTAATTACGCGTTCTAACCCTTTACAGGGATGATAGAAAAGGCTTGCAGCCCCCCTTCCTGCAAGCCTTTTCTTTTTTATGTCATTTACACAATAGAAAACTACAGAAAAGCAGGCTTAACAAGAGCACACCAAGCTTCTAAACGCTCAGCCGTTTGGTCTCTTTGAGTATCTTCATCAAGCGCTAACCCAATAAAAGACTTCTTGTCAGCCGTTAATGCTTTAGACTCATCAAACTCGTAGCCATCGACAGGCCAATGACCTACCACATCAGCGCCTTTGGCAACAATTTTGTCGTGCAACATACCCATCGCATCAACAAACCATTCTGCGTAGCCTAGCTGGTCGCCTAAACCTATAAATGCAACCGTCTTTCCTGAAAAATCGTATAGGTCAACATCTTCCCATACCTCTTCCCAGTCTTCTTGTACCTCACCGTAATCCCATGTCGGTATAGCAAATATAAATTGATCAAAAGCATCTATAATTTCTAATCCGACATCTTTCACATCAAATAGCTCAGTATTCTCATCTCCCAACATCTCTGCCACTTTGACAGCAATATCAGAAGTATTACCCGTTGTTGAGCCATAAATTACAGCAATCATTTATTTCCTCGAATTCTTAAAAATGACTACGACCAAGGAGAGGTCAGTAGTAGTGATAAGGCGATGCCACTCAATAAAACAGACAATAAAAACACTGAGAGACTGGTTGAAGAAGCTCCTTTACTCACTTTATAACTCCATTTTATTAAGCGCGCTAACAATGATCAAAATTTTAGAGCAACCAAACAAGCAATGCAAATAATAATAATTCGCATTTATTGCGAATGTTTTTAACACAAATATAAATTTTTGTTGTGCAGAGGAAAAAACTCAACTCTTGCACTAGGCTTTTAGTACTACTAATTAGAGCATCGTAAGTATGCATTAGTGTCTCAAAGTATCTAATACGAAAGCATCAGGCAGGAAAAGATGGGTACAACCACAATAAAAAAACACTTCACTCGATTAGCCCTAGAAAAGCGTATCATGTTTGATGCCGCTGCCCTTGATACAGCCTTTGAGGCATTACCCTCATCAGGGGGAGTGAACACTGAGGCCACCGAAGCCTCGCCTACTGATATTAACAATGTCGTCGCTGCACTCACTGACCTTAGCCAAGAAGATGCTCAACGATCCGTTTACTTTATAGATGACTCGCTACCAGACCAATCAGTATTAACAGCAGCAATACCAGCAGACGCTACTATTATTACGCTAGCTACGAATCAAGATGGATTGGTTCAAATTGCAGACTCTTTGCAGGGCTTAACTAACATAGAAGCTATACACATCATAGCTCACGCTACAGATGGCAGTTTACAACTGGGCAACTCAATTATTGACGCAGCCTCTGTTACCGATTTATATGCCGAACAGTTAGCCAGTATTAATCAAAGTCTAACCGAGGGCGCTGACATCCTCTTTTACGGCTGTGATTTTGCATCGACAGAGTCCGGAATAGAGACACTTCAAGCGCTAGCAACATCATTAGGCGCAGATTTAGCAGCTTCCGATGATATCACCGGTATTTCAGGTGATTGGGATTTAGAACAACAAACAGGGATAATAGAAGCAGCGACTTTTGCGGCTGAAAACTGGAACCATAACCTGCTAATTTTACCGGTAGCCGTAGATGATATCGCCATAGTTGAAGAGGATTCTACAAACATTTTAGATGTCACGGCTAACGACATTAACCCACTTGAACCAGACCCTATCACTATAACTAGCGCTGTTGCAGGACAAGGCACAGTCGAGATCAACCCTGATAACACGCTAACCTACACGCCCAATGCCAACTTTTTTGGTGCAGATGTAATCACTTACACTATTTCAGATCCTGATGGAGCAGCCCTTGTTCCAGGGATAGTTGCCGTCACAGTTAACCCGGTCGACGATTTACCAAGCCTTGTATTACCAGTATCAATCCCTCTCTTTTTAGAAGATACCGCGCTGGTGTTTGCCGATGTACTAGGCACTCAAATTAGCTTAGGCGATCTTGACGGAGGAGTAGCTGTCGTTAGTTTGTCTGTTCCTATAGGCGATTTATCTTTAGCACAAACTGCAGGGTTAACTCTTAGCCAAGGTGATGGTGTTAACGACAATGAAATTACTATGGAAGGCGACATTGCAGACCTCAACGCTGCATTAAACGGGTTAATTTATACGCCCGATGCCGACTATAACGGCCCAGTTACCATTACCATTGGTATTACTGACACATTACTGTCACTACCTATTACCGCAACATTACCCCTCAGTATTTCAGCCGTTGCTGATATTGTTGATGACAATGTATCCACGATTATCGACACCCCAGTTGCGTTTAACGTGATGGATAATGATACCTTTGAAAACGCGACTGCCATCGTTACTTCATACACAACACCTCTCCATGGCACCATAACAGTAGACGCACAAGGCCAAGCCCTATATACACCAGACAGTGGTTACACAGGCACTGACAGCTTTACTTATACCGTATCGTCAAATGGAACAACTGAAACAGCTACCGTTACACTCACCTCCTCGCTCCCAAACACGCCTCCCACAATTGATGTGCCTGGCACTCAAAATAGTGATGAAGATACCAACCTCGTTTTTTCAACGGCGACCAGTAATGCAATAACGATAGGGGATGGCGAAGCAAGCAGCTTAACCGTAACGCTTCAATCAACCCAAGGCGTTATGACCTTAGGACAAACAACAGGCATCAGCTTTACCACAGGAGATGGAGATAGCGATTCGGATATCGTCATGTCAGGTTCAATAACTGATATTAATGCCGCTCTTGACGGGCTAACTTACACTCCCACTGCAGATTATTACGGTGCGGCTACGGTAACTGTTCAAGCATCCGACGGAGAAGCAAGCCAAACATCAAGCATCAACGTTTTAATGGTTGGTGATATTGATGGCGTAACAGATGACATCACTACCGATGTTCAAACGCCCATCTCTTTTTTCCCATTGGCAAATGATACCTACGAAAACACCCCCTCACTTACTAGTGTATCAGCGGGCAGCCACGGTACAGCGGTCATTGGCGTGGGTAACTCGATCACTTACACACCCGATGCAGGCTATCGCGGGGATGACAGTTTTACCTACACAGTAGAATCAGGCGGAACAACCGAAGTAATCACGGTAGATGTGACCGTTGGTATCAACAACGCGCCTTCATCAACCGACTTAGTTGCGCTATCCCTAGTTGACAATCAACTCGTATCTCTCAGCACTTCACTCTCCTTCTCAGATACAGACCTATTTGATGTCTTAACTTATTCCGCTACGGGGCTTCCATCGGGCTTATCGATTGATCCAACAACAGGCATAATTTTAGGCACTGTAGATGCGCACGCATCCGTGCTTACTCCAGATGGCAGATACGATGTTGTAGTCACTGCCACTGATATTGCGGGGCTTTCTGCGGATGCTAACTTACAAATACAAGTCATAAACCCTGACCCTATTGTTTCAGCTGGCGTTGCGACTGGATTAGAAGACTCTGACCTTAACTTAGACGTCCTGTTAAATGCATCAGACCCTGACGGAGATGCACTGTCCGTCGATGCAGCTTCCGCATTAAATGGCACGGTCTCTATCAACCCTGATGGCTCATTAACCTATGTGCCAAACGCCGATTTCTTTGGGATTGATACATTAACCTATACCGTCGTAGACGAAGACGGCGGCAGCGCAACAGGTACTATTACGGTTACCGTCGAAAATGTTCTGGATTTACCCACCATTAGCATCCCAACACTCGACCTATTCACCGAGGATACACCCCTCATTTTTGCCGACTTACTAGGGCAACAAATTAGCGTTGGCGATATTGATGGAGAACTACTTGATATCCGTTTAAGCGTACCGGTTGGCACACTTACCCTAAACGAAACAGCAGGAGTTAGCTTAAGTGAAGGCGATGGCATAGACGACAGCATTGTAAGGCTTTCCGGCAATGTGGCAGACATCAACGTAGCACTCAACAACTTAGTGTATACGCCTGGAGCTGACTATAACGGCCCAGTACAAATAACAGTAGAACTAGGACAACTTGGACAGCTATTACTCGTCAATGCACAAGTGCCACTGGGCATAGAAGCCGTTGCCGACATAGTTGATGATACCATTTCAGCCACCGAGGATATTCCGGTTAACTTTAATGTGCTGGATAATGATTCATTCGAAAATGCTGGTCGTATCGTCGATAGCTATACCACTCCCTCTTTTGGCACTGTCATCATTGATGCCCAAGGTAATGCTACCTACACGCCAGGAACAAGCTTTACCGGCACCGACAGCTTTACCTACACAGTGTTATCTAATGGCACATACGAAACAGCGACCGTTACTATCAACGTTAATCCGCCAGCAAATGCGGATCCAACAAGTAGCGCTGTCGGTAATCAAACAGCTAACGATGGTGAATTGTTTAGCCTAAATATTAGCGGAAACTTCGCCGATGCCGACGGAGATACTCTCACCTACAGCGCCAGCGGCCTTCCAACCGGCCTAACACTAGACGCGGCTACCGGTATTATAAGCGGTACACTAGGGAGCAGTGCATCGACTCAAATCGCTAATGGTGAGTATGGAATCACCATAACCGCCAATGATGGTAATGGTGGATTAGTGAGCGAAAGCTTCTCGCTGACGATCAGCAACCCTGCTCCAACGGCCGTTGCTGATAGCTTTAGTGGCGACGAAGACGACAACATTACTGGCAATGTGCTGTTAAATGATTCAGATAGCGATGGTGACTCTTTAAGCGTAAACACATCCCCCATAGTCGCCCCCCTTCATGGCTCGCTAACGCTAAACGGCGACGGCAGCTTTGTTTATATACCTGATCCTAATTACAACGGTAACGATACCTTCACCTATCAGGTCATCGACGCCGATGGTGGGACAGCTAACGCAGTCGTCTCTTTAACAGTCAACGCCGTTAATGACACTCCTATAGCGACTGGAGAAAGCGCCACAACCGACGAAGATACTCCTGTGACTGTTGATGTCCTAGCAAACGATACGGACGCTGATGGCGATAGCTTGAGCGTCGACAGTGCCACCGCCACCAACGGCACGGTTGCGATCAACCCTGACGGCACCATCACCTACACGCCCAATGCGAACTTTAATGGCTCGGATACCATCACTTATACCGTGAGCGATGGTAACGGCGGGACTTCTACCGCGACAGTAGCGGTGACCATTAATGCCGTGAATGACAACCCAACCACCGTGGGCGAATCAGCGACTACAGATGAAGATACGCCAGTCACTGTGGATGTATTAGCCAACGACTCCGATGTTGAGGGCGATACGCTCACAGTCGACTCTGCTACAGCAGCCAATGGCACGGTTGCGATTAATCCTGATGGCACTATCACTTACACGCCTGATGAGAACTTCACTGGCTCGGATACCATTACTTATACCGTCACGGACGGTAATGGCGGGACTGCTACTGCAACCGTAGCGGTGACGATTAATGCGGTGAATGACAACCCCACCACCGCAGGCGAATCAGCGACAACGGATGAAGACACCCCAGTCACTGTCGATGTGTTAGCCAACGATTCCGATGTTGACGGCGATACCTTGTCGGTCGATTCGGCTACTGCAGCCAACGGCACCGTCGCGATCAACCCTGACGGCACTATCACTTACACGCCCAATGCGAACTTTACTGGCTCGGATACCATCACTTATACCGTGAGCGATGGTAACGGCGGGACTTCTACCGCGACAGTAGCGGTGACCATTAATGCCGTGAATGACAACCCAACCACCGTGGGCGAATCAGCAACTACGGATGAAGATACGCCAGTCACTGTAGATGTACTAGCTAACGATTCCGATGTTGACGGCGATACGCTCACAGTCGACTCTGCCTCAGCAGCCAATGGCACGGTTGCCATCAACCCTGACGGCACTATCACTTACACGCCTAATGCGAACTTCACTGGCTCCGATACCATTACTTATACAGTGAGCGATGGTAACGGCGGTACCTCAACGGCTACCGTAGCGGTGACCATTAATGCGGTGAATGACAACCCCACCACTGCAGGCGAATCAGCAACTACGGATGAAGATACGCCAGTCACTGTGGATGTACTAGCTAACGATTCCGATGTTGAGGGCGATACGCTCACAGTCGACTCTGCTACAGCAGCCAATGGCACGGTTGCAATCAACCCTGACGGCACCATCACTTATACACCAAACGCCGATTTTAATGGCTCAGATACCATCACCTATACCGTGAGCGATGGTAACGGCGGTACCTCAACGGCTACCGTTGCAGTCACGGTCAATCCAATCAACGATAACCCAAATGCTGTTAATGATTCGGCGTCTACCAACGAAAACACACCGGCTATTATCACGGTACTGGACAATGACACCGATTCTGATGGCGATTCCCTTTCTGTCAGTAGCGCTAGTGCTGCTAACGGAACCGTATCCATCAACCCAGACGGAACGCTAACCTACATTCCTAACCTTGGATTTAACGGGACTGATACGATCAGTTACTCTATTAATGACGGTAACGGTGGTGTTGCAAATGCTACAGTTTCAGTGAATGTCAATGCAGCCGGTAATAACTCCCCATCAGCTAACAACGACTCAGCCTCTCTCAACGAAGATACGAGTGCGAATATAGATGTACTGGCCAACGATACCGATACAGACGGTGATACACTTACCGTCGATAGCGCAACAGCTGGTAACGGTACCGTCGCGATTAATCCTGACGGCACCATTACTTACACACCTGATGCAAACTTCACTGGCTCCGACACCATTACCTACACTGTATCAGACGGTAATGGAGGGACATCCTCAGCAATTGTCAACGTAACCGTTGACCCAATAAACGATGCGCCCACCACCGCGGGCGAATCAGCAACTACGGATGAAGATACGCCAGTCACTGTGGATGTGTTAGCCAATGACTCCGATGTTGAGGGCGATACGCTCACAGTCGACTCTGCCTCAGCAGCCAATGGCACGGTTGCAATCAACCCTGATGGCACCATTACTTACACGCCTGATGCGAACTTCACTGGCTCCGATACCATCACTTATACGGTCACGGACGGTAACGGCGGGACTGCTACTGCAACCGTAGCGGTGACGATTAATGCGGTGAATGACAGCCCAAGCACTGCAGGCGAATCAGCTACAACGGATGAAGACACCCCAGTCACTATCGATGTGTTAGCCAACGACTCCGATGTTGACGGCGATACCTTGTCGGTTGATTCCGCTACTGCACCTAACGGCACGGTTGCGATCAACCCTGACGGCACTATCACTTACACGCCTAATGCGAACTTCACTGGCTCCGATACCATTACTTATACCGTGAGCGATGGTAACGGCGGTACCTCAACGGCTACCGTAGCGGTGACCATTAATGCGGTGAATGACAACCCAACTACCACGGGCGAATCAGCAACTACGGATGAAGATACGCCAGTCACTGTGGATGTATTAGCTAACGATTCCGATGTTGACGGCGATACCTTGTCGGTTGATTCCGCTACTGCACCTAACGGCACGGTCGCGATTAACCCTGACGGCACCATCACCTACACGCCTGACGCAAACTTCACTGGCTCCGATACCATTACTTATACCGTCACGGACGGTAATGGCGGGACTGCTACTGCAACCGTAGCGGTGACCATTAATGCGGTGAATGACAGCCCAAGCACTGCAGGCGAATCAGCGACAACGGATGAAGATACGCCAGTCACTGTGGATGTATTAGCCAACGACTCCGATGTTGAGGGCGATACGCTCACAGTCGACTCTGCTACAGCAGCCAACGGCGCGGTTGCAATCAACCCTGATGGCACCATCACTTATACACCAAACGCCGATTTTAATGGCTCAGATACCATCACCTATACCGTGAGCGATGGTAACGGCGGTACCTCGACGGTTACTATGGAAGTGACGATTAATGCCGTGAACGATGCGCCAACCATCGAGGAAAGCACAGCGATTACTGACGAGGACACGCCTGTTACTCTCGATGTGTTAGCAAACGCAAGCGATGCGGACGGTGACACACTCAGTATCGATTCAGCAACCACCACCAATGGCAGTGTCACTATTAATGGAGACGGTACGCTCTCATTTGTACCGCAAGACAACTTTAATGGTACAAGTACCATCACCTACACAGTAACAGACGGCAATGGAGGCACATCAACGTCTACCATTACGGTCGATGTAGCTCCGGTAAATGATGCTCCGAGCACCGCCGACGAAATAGCAAATACTGATGAAGATACAACGGTAACCATAGATGTATTGGCAAACGATACGGATATTGAGGGCGGAGCTTTATCCGTTGAAACCGCTCATGCAAATAACGGTACAGTCGTCATTAACGGAGACGGAACTCTCAACTACACGCCTGATACTAATTTTAATGGACAAGATACAATAACCTACACCGTAGCAGATGAAGCAGGAAGCACATCTACCGCAACAACTACGGTAGTTATCGCACCGATAAATGACGCACCAAACATTGCGCCACAAAATGCCACCGCGACAGAAGATACACCTATCACTATTGATGTTTTAGGAAACGCTAATGATGTAGATGGGGACACATTATCTATTAATAGCGCCACGTCTGAAAATGGCACAGTAAGTATCGGTAACGATGGCAGTATTACCTATACACCCAACCCTAACTTTGCAGGTAATGACACGATTACCTATGTCATTACCGATAGCCAAGGCGGCGCGCAGACAGCCGTTGTAAGCATTTCTGTAACTCCCGTCAATGATGCTCCCGATGTTACTAATAACTTGGCTACAACACCGGGCAATACAGCCCTCACACTTAATGTCCTTGATCAGATAACAGACGTTGATAGCGACAGCTTAGTTATCTCCACCGCAACAGCTGACAACGGAACAGTCATTATCAATAACGACCAATCCATTACCTACCAACCCAATACGAACTTTTCGGGAACAGACACAATTAGCGTTAGTGTATCCGATGGAAACGATACATCCATCAGTACTATAACAGTCCAAGTTGATGAAACCGTCGTCCAGGTAGAACAGCAAGAATCACCACGAAGTGACGCCGCTACACCGACGTCACAAAATACCAATACTCCTCTAGGTATAGAGTTAGTGGAATATGACCCAGTCTTATTAGACGCGCTTAATGGTGTTCAACAGTTAGAAGGATTGGCTAATTTAACAACTAACTCCCCGATAGTTGAATCTGTCAGTTTTATGCAACAGCTTGGTGGTTTAACAGAGCTAACGATCGATAGTTCTATTATTAATCAAACGGTTAATTATCTAAGCGAGCAAGCAACCACCAGTCCACAAGCAGAAGCACTAACCGATAGCTTTTTAGAGAGTAATCCTGAAAACATATTAGGTATCGTGGATGAAAATAATATAAACGAAGATGAACTAATAAATTTAGAAAATGAGCAGGCGAACAATGCTCAAGTTTCTGAATCACTAGCAGCTAACCCTTATAACAACCTAGTTCTTCAACCCCTGACATTTTCTGAACAAGTAAACGAAACAACTAACCAGCCATCGGAAGAATTTAAGTCGATTATTAAGGCGCTTACTTAATGATAAATAAAATTATTAAATTCAGAAATAAAAGATACAAAAAAGAGACAGTTTTATCGCTAGTTGCCATGGTATTAATTGTGAGCGGCTGTAGTGTACAAACTCAACCAATCGACTTTGAAGCGAATTCAGTTGTCTCTTATCAGCGCATCGATACTATCATTAAAGATGAAGAGCCTATTACTGGGCCAATATCTCTTTATGAGGCTATGGCGCGCGCGCTTAAGTATAACTTAGACGAAAAAATCGAATTACTAGACGAAGAATTCAGACGCAAACAAACGGCTGTAACTCAACTGGGCATGATTCCATCTATCACCGCTTCTTTTGGGGTCGATAGCCGCAATAACGAATCAGGATCGAGCAGCCGCTCCATTCTATCAGGTCAAGAATCGCTAGAACCTTCGTCCTCTAGTGAAAAAACCGTCTATTCAGGTGATTTAATTGCAAGCTGGGACATCCTCGACTTTGGTTTATCTTATGTTCAAAGTAAACAAAACAGCGATGAAAGACTTATTGCTGCCGAGCGCCGCCGCAAAGTTATTAATCGTATTTTAGAAGATGTAAGAACCGCCTATTGGCGCGCGGTTAGCGCCGACCGTACTCATAAAAAACTCGTTAAATTAGAAGCATTAACTCAAAAGGCTCTCCTACAAGCAGAAACTCTTGAAAAAAGGCGCCTAGCGCCGCCTCTCAAAGTACTTAACTATCAACGAGACCTTTTGCAAATACAGTCCACTGTTCAGCGGATGCAGCGCGAATTACTACTGGCCAAAAAACAACTAGCGGCTTTAATGAACTTAAAGCCAAACTCCTATTTTAAATTAGTATTACCTGACCGAACGGATGTTGTACCCGAATTACCGGGATCTGCACAGCAAATGGTTATGATTGCATTACAGTTTAGATCAGAACTAAGGGAATCAGCCTATAGAGAGCGTATAAATATTGATGCCTTACAAGAGCAATTTATTAGTTCATTACCCGGATTTAGAACTGTTCTGGGTATTAACTATAACTCAAACGAGTTCTTATATAACGAGGATTGGATCAACATAAGTTCTAGAATTAGTTGGGATTTAACAAATCTTTTCCGCTATCCACTTCAACGAAAAGCATTAAAAGCCGAGGCTAAAGTCATTCAAGCACGAGCGGATGCTTTAACCATGGCGATTATGACTCAAGTTCACGTAGCGCGAGCTCGATTTATACGCTTCTCACAAGAGTTAAACACCATTCGAATGTACAACGATGTGCAAGGACGAATTCTTACATTAACTCAAAACGGCTTTAAAGCAAAAGCAATCAGCCAGCGAGACCTAGTTAAAGAAGAGATGAATAGCATTTTATCAGAG
The DNA here is from genome assembly GCF_001922575.1 of Neptunomonas phycophila. Lineage (NCBI taxonomy): Bacteria > Pseudomonadati > Pseudomonadota > Gammaproteobacteria > Oceanospirillales > Oceanospirillaceae > Neptunomonas > Neptunomonas phycophila. The sequence goes on from NZ_MRCI01000001.1 coordinate 2,132,122, forward strand.
GTCCGCTATGACACTGCTTATGCTGATCTACAAAATGCTTATGCCAATTTATATGCATCTATGGGTGTCGATAACTTCGACTTTAATATATCGCCTGAAGCCCCCGTTGCCGAAATAGCTGAGAAGTTACGAAACCATTGGGAAGAGCAAGCCGTCGCTCTCCCAGCTGTACCGGAGATTCCTAAATGAATAAATTTGTTAGCTTATTAACTCATAGTTTTTTATTGCTAAGCATCGCTCCAGCTATGGCTGAAACGCCGTTAGATACAAGTAAGCTACCTAGTCTTGCTAACTCAAATACAGCGCCGGACGCTACTCAACAACACACTCAAAAGTCGCCTGTTCGCGGAGTTGTGCGCTCAACCAATGAAGCAACACTGTCTTCTGGTATACCAGCGCAAATTCAAAACATGCCTTTTCAGGAAGGTATGAGCTTCAAAAAAGGTGAGCTTTTAGTTCAATTTAATTGTGACAAGCAGCAGGCTGAGTACCGTGCAGCTAGAGAGGCTATAAAAGTTAAAAGGAATACTGTAAATACAAATAAAGAATTACAAAAGTTTGAGTCTATTGGTCAATTTGAACTAACAGCTTCGATTGCAGAACTAAATCAAGTGACTGCGCAGGCACAAGCATTGGCCTCTGAAGTATCTCATTGTTCCATAAAAGCTCCCTATGCGGGGCAAGTCAAAGAACAACTAGCTTTGAGATACGAAAGTGTAACGGCAGGCCAGCCTGTTATTTCCATTATTGATACTCAAAATTTAGAAGTCGATATGGTGATCCCTTCACATTGGCTTAATTGGTTAACGGTTAATACAAACTTCTCCTTTTCCGTAGATGAAACACGACAATCCTTTACCGGAAAAATTGCGCGCATCTCCCCTTCTGTCAATCCCGTTAGCAAAACCGTAAAAGTTATTGGGCAACTTTTGCCACCCGAAACAGATCAGCTTATTCTCCCTGGTATGAGCGGTACTGCTCATTTTGAATAGGTAAACACCATGGCAAGGAACCTTCAATCAAAGCAGCCACTTATACCTAACGCTGATCAAGTCTCTGTTTCCGCTATCCGCCTACTGAAGTTTGAGCGTGACATTCGACAACTAGAATCAACTGATGCTTTAAAACTGCATTTCGTTAATCAGGTAAGAGAGTTAGTCCCTTACGAGCAAGCATTTTTGTTCCAGCGCAAGCAAAGTGCTCAGAAGTTACAGCTAACGCTTATCTCAGATATAGCTACTTTAGAGAGGGACGCTCCGTTTAACCAAACGCTGGAGCAGGCTGTTCAAGCATTAGATGCCAGCAAGTATCTAGTAGATACGTACCGAAGCTTTCCCCTGAACACCGATAAAAACTTAACGGATACGAAAAACAACAGCAGCCCAGACTTAATAAATGATTACCCTCACCAAGCTGTGTGCTGGGTTCCGTTATTTAATCAAACCGGATTGGCTGACGCAGGAATATTATTAGCTCGCGACCAAGCATTTTCTGACCAAGAAACCACTTTATTAGTCCGTATTATTGAAACTTACGAGCACGCATGGTTTGCACTAACAGGAAATAAAACAGCGACCATCGGAGGCAGAAACACACGGCTAATCTCTATTAGTTTAATCATTCTTATTGTTGCAGCTGGGTTATTTCCTGTTCGCCTCAGTGTAATGGCCCCGATGCAAGTGATTCCACAAGATCCTTATGTGCTTACAGCGCCAATTGATGGAGTCATTAAGTCTATCGCGGTTGCGCCTAACACCAACATAAATGCAAACACCCCGCTTGTCACCTTTGAAGATTTAAAGCTCAGAAACGAGTCAACGTTGGCAGAGCAAGAGCTTGCTGTAGCCCAAGCTCGGCTATCACGTGTGAACTCTTCAATTTTTTCCGATGCAGATGTTGCCTATGAATTACCTATCGCACGCGCCGAACTTAATTTAGCTGAGGTGAGATACCGATACACTCAAGAGCTACTGTCTCAAACGCAAGTAACTAGCCCGGTGGCTGGGCTTGTTACTTATACTGACCGCAAGGACTGGGAAGGTCGTGCAGTACAGGTAGGAGAACAGATCCTACAAGTTGCTAACCCGTTACGTGTGCAATTCGGCATCGACTTACCCACTGGAGACTTGATCGAACTAGAAACAGGGGCTGATATCAGCATTTATTTAGACAGCGCTCCATTGGGAGGTTACGAGGCAAGCCTTAAATCTATTAGCCACACCCCAGCAGCGACAGAAAGCAACATCACCAGTTACCGCATCATTGCAGAACCATCATCACTATCAGGCGAACAAAATGGACTCGATGTTGTAACTGACATTCCACGTATTGGAGCGCGAGGCACCGCGCGCCTTTACGGCAAGCAAGTGACCTTAGCTTATCAGCTGTTACGCCGCCCTATCGCCGTTGTCAGGCAATATCTTGGGGTGTAAAAAATGTTAAACAATAATCAAGCCCTACCGCCGTTACGCCAAGATATTCGTTTAGAGTCCGATTCATACGATCGTGCTGGGAATAAACGTTGGCGTATTTATGATCCTTGCCAGCACCGCTTTTTTCAGCTTTGTAGTGATGACATTCAACTATTAGCCTTTTGGCAAGTAGGGACCGTCGACAAGCTTAAAACAGCACTTGAACGCACAGGGCAGACTCTCAATGCTCAACAGTTAGATGGCTTATTAAGTTTTTTAAGTGAAAACAACTTAACCAAAGCAACGGGTAATAAAAATTACCGACATTTGCAAGAACAACACAAGCGAGTAAACCCTACTGGGCTTGCAAGGCTTTTTAGTCCTCCCAAAATTGTTCAATTTCCTTTATTTTCCCCGCTACCTCTTATTCATTTTCTTCAACCCAGCATTGAGCTTATAGGGCACCGCGTTTTTATTAGTATCTGGTTATTCATTACGCTCTTTGGCGTTTATCTAACAACCCGCCAGTGGGATGTTTTTGTTTCAACTTTTACCCATTTATTTTCGGTACAAGGTTTTTTAACGTACGGTGTTTCACTGATTCTACTCAAGTTTATACACGAACTAGGACACGCCTATGTAGCCCATATAAAGGGAGGTAGTGTCGGTAAAATGGGGATATCACTCTTTATGGGATTACCCATGTTTTACACCGAACTTGCTGGCATTAACCGAATTAGAGACTCGCATCAACGAATGTGGGTAGCTACCGGTGGGGTTGCTGCAGAGACTCTCATTGCAGGCATAGCCACCTTAGCATGGGCTTTGTTGCCCGAGGGCATACTGCGAAGTATCGCTTTTATTTTATGCACTACCAGCTGGCTAACGACTATTTTAATTAACTTAAACCCTTTATCGCGGTTTGACGGTTATTACTTTTTAAGCGACTGGCTAAAGATAGAAAACTTGCAGCCTCGCGCCCTTGCCTTCTCACGCTGGTACATAAGACGCCTTATTGTAGGTCAAGCCCTAGAACAACCCGAACCTATGGGCAGACCCCAAATTTGGCTTTTCTCACTGTACGGCATGCTTGTTTGGTTCTATCAAATTTCCCTAATGATGGGCATTAGCTACTTGGTCTATAGTTTTGCAGATAAAACCATCGGCTGTTTGTTTTTTGTCTACACCCTCAGCCATTACTTAGTTGCTCCGGTTTACCGTCTGATAAAAGATTCGTTTGCAGCTAGACAACTCATGAGCGTTGTACGTCGGTTATTCTTGCTCATAATCGCCGCAGGGGTGAGCTTGTTATTACTACTACCGCTCGACCACTCTACCACGGTTCCTTCCATAATGAGCCGTGAGCAGTTGGCGACAATTCATCCTCCCGAAAATGCCAAAATTTTATCCATCAATGCTAAAAATGGGGACTATATCGCTGCCGATCAAATCATCATGGCCTTCTCCTCACCCGAGCTGGAATACAAAACCACCGAGGCTATACTGCGATATAACGTCGCCACTGAGCGTCTCAACCGCATCAGCGGATCCGCTAAAGAACTAACCGAGTCGGTAGTTATTAGGCAGCAGCAAATACAAGCAAAAATGGACGTAGAGGGATTGGCACAACGTGCCGAGAAACTACTTTGGAGAGCACCAGCTAGCGGTATTATTGTTGATATTCCCGAGCAAATAGGTGCTCTGCAATGGGTAAGGCCCGATAATCAATTAGGGCGTATTGTAAGCAACCAGTCCCTTCTAGCCACAGCCTACCTACCTGAAAACGTGTTAAACAGGCTACAGCCAACACGAATCGCGCGTTTTATTCCCGAGGAGCCTTCTCTACCGGTTTACACGCTTAAGTTGGTTGATATTGAAGAGTCAGCAACCGAATTTATCTCAGATATCAGCCTGAGCTCGCAGTTTGGGGGGCCCATTGCTAGTTATGACAGTGATAGCGGACAGCCGGTACCTGTCGTAGCACAGCACAAAGTTAGATTTACCGTTAATCACACAATGGCCGATTCTACAACTATACTGAATGCACTTCGTGGTCATATAGAACTAGAAATACAGCCCGAAAGTATTGCACACCAGATGCTTAAGCAAGTGTGGAAGATACTCATGACCGAGCTTCGAGGCTGAAAATAAGGTACACCTATAATGAATAGACGACAGTTTTTAGCGATTCCTCCAGCTTTACTGGCGGCTTCACTCATTCCCAATAGCGCCGAGGCAGCTGGCGGCCGACTGCTCTTTGGTTATGGAAGAACAGGACTTGGTAGCAAGCTGGCCCTTAGCGCGCTGGATATTTTTGAAAAACACAGTATTTATCCTTACCAACTCGAAAATGTTCCTGGCAGGAGCACTTTCAATGCAACGGACTCCTTTTTAGCAGCAGCGCCTGATGGCTTAACCATACTGCAGACCCAATCACCTTCGTTGAACATGTTACCGCATATACACAGTAATATTTCGTATGATCCATTAAAAGATCTACGGCCTTTGGGCATATTGGGTGAGTACACCATCGCCCTCACTTTAGGTCCCTTGGTGTCAAAGGACGTTAAAAGCATTGATGATTTTGTAGAATGGGTGGAAGAAAACCCCGAATCACGTTATGTAGGTTTTACTCAATATGGTTCACCAGGCCATATGGCACAACTGGTTCTTGCACGTGGCAAACAAGTGGCTATTAGGCCGCAAGCCTATCGTGGCACTTCAATGATGATTGAAGATTTACTGGACGGCACGCTAGCAGCAGGGATGGTTATTACCGGAAATGCAATCGAAAAATTCCAAAGTGGTGAGTTACGCGCAATAGCAGTTACCAGTAAATATCGTCACCCAGGCCTAGGTTGGGGGGCCGTTAAGACATTTAACGAACAAGGTATCCCTAGCACTAATATTTCTGGCTGGTATGGGTGGTTCGCACCGGCTGACATGGCCGATAGCTTATACCGCCCTCTCTACTATAAAGTGCAAAAAATGTTGAGCGATCCCAAGTTTCGTGAGATCCAAAAAGAGTTTTCACTAAAGTCCGTTATTTCATATGACACCGTTATTACTCAACGCATACAAAATGAACTCGAGTATTATGGCGATATGGTGAAAGAGTACCGAATAGGGAAAGTAAGCTAGTCTTAGATAATCGCCTCACTAACCAGTACTCGTAGTGAGGCGTTCTTGGAAAAACCTTAGGGCTAGCTTTAAAAAAAGCGCTGTCCGGCATCTAATCGCTGAAGATAACTCTCTGGTAATTGATATAAACCACCAAGGCCTTCAAACCTCCTGACTTGCTTAGCGAATACATCTAAACCCAATGTATCAATATAGCGTAGCGGCCCCCCTCTGAAGCGCGGAAAGCCTAATCCTAGAATCAAGCCCATATCCGTCTCAGCCGGAGATTCTACAATGCCTTCATCTAAGCAACGCACCGACTCCAAACACATTGGAATCATCATTCGGGCAATAATATCTTCGTCGCTGATATCCATCCCAGAGCCAACACGCTCATTAATAATGGCTTGCGCAGCCGGTGAGACTTTTTTGAAACGTTTACCGGACTCATTTTTACCGTACTCATAAAAGCCTGTGCCGTTTTTCTGCCCCAGCGCGCCCTGTGCTAACAAAACCTCAATAATGACATCCCCATCATGTGTCATCCGTTGTGGGTAACCTGCTTGCAACACTTGATCGGCATGCACCATCGTATCTAACCCTATTACATCGGCTAAATACGCTGGTCCCATCGGCCAACCAAAGCCTTCCATGACCTGATCAATACGTTCAATACCAACGCCGTCCAACAACAGACGGTTAAAGCCATTAAAGTACGGGAAAAGAACGCGGTTAACTAAAAAGCCAGGGCAATCATTCACGATAATCGGTGTTTTACGCATTGCATTAGCGTAAGCCACCGTCGTTGCGATGGTTTCCTCATTCGTTTTTTCGCCACGAATAACTTCCACTAAAGGCATTTGATGAACCGGATTAAAGAAATGCATACCACAAAAGCGCTCAGGCTTTTTAAGGCTATTAGCCAGCTCGGTGATCGAAATGGTGGAGGTGTTTGAGGCCAGTACCGTCGTGTCGCTTATATGGCTTTCAGTTTCTGACAGTACGGCAGCTTTAACTTTGGGGTTTTCAACGACCGCTTCAACTACGTAGCCCACACCCTCGAAACCGTCATATGCAAGCGATGGTTTGATATTGCTCAATACTTTATCTTTACCCGCTTCATCCATACGACCTCGCTGAATCGCTTTATCCATAATACCACCAGCGGTACTCAATCCCAGCTCTAGCGCCTCTTCACGGATATCTTTCATTATAATTGGCGTACCTGTAGAAGCCGATTGATAAGCGATACCACCGCCCATAATACCGGCACCCAACACGGCAGACTTATCAACACGGTGAGCCAGCTTCATTGCAGCTTTAGACTTACGCTTGAGAACTTGATCGTTCATGAATAAGCCCGTCAAGCTCTTAGCGACGTCGGTCAACGCTAGTGTTGCAAAACATTGAGCTTCAGCGGCCAAGGCGTCCCTAAAAGAAAGAACAGGATGGGAAGTAGCCAGTGAAAGTATCGCGATTGGAGCCGGATAGTTCGGACTTAACTTTTTACCATACTGCTCCCTAATCGATTCGCAGGTCTGTTGCCATTGTTCATTGTCTGCTTGCGCTGCGTGTTTAAAGTCGCGTTTAGCTTGGTAATCATCACCATTGGCGATAACTTTTTGAAGGAACAGTAACGCTTCTTCACGCACTGATTCACTCGGGACTACCGCATCAGCTAGACCTAACGATTTCGCAACATCGGCTGGTTTTGGTTTACCGCTTAGCAACCAATCGACAGCCGTTTCAGCTCCGACTAAACGCGTAAGCCTCACCGAACCGCCCCAACCAGGGCAAATACCTAGGGTTACTTCTGGCAAACCAATTTTGGCATCTTCAGCCAGTACCCGATAATCTGCCGATAGCGCTGTTTCTAAGCCGCCACCTAATGCGACACCATTAACTGCTGCTACCGTCGGGAAAGGCAGCGCTTCTAGTTCACAAAGCGTGTTGTGATATTTCCAAGCCCACTTCTCTATTTCAGCATGCGAATGATTAAATAAACTCGAAAACTCGGTGATATCCGCACCAGCAATAAACAAAAACTTAGCACTGGATATCAATAAGCCCTTAACTTCACTGGCATGACTGCTAAGCCAGGTAACCGCCTGCTGCATTTCGTCTTGTGTTAACTGGTTTAGCTTGTTAACCGGCTCACCTTGCAGGTCTAAAACTAACTCAACTAGGCCACCATCAAGTGGTTGAAGGCGTACAGCACTCCCCTGATACATACAAACTCCTTTCATATCAAACGGCTAAGCAACCTTAAAATAGTTTTGATTGGTTTAGTTACCTAGCATTTATTAAACCATGCCACAATTTTGGAATTTATGTATCAAGTTACGCTGTGCTGCACAAAAAATAAATAGTTTAACTTGCTCTAAAGCATACAATGATTAGGTAGAACCTATTATTTGGGGGACTTGGTAGAATTAGAAATAACGATAAAATTAACGCACCTGCACAAAAGTAGCTCGTATTAGGGTGTATAAAAGACTCTCAATTTGCCCATCTACAACGTACTTTGAAATTGCAAACTCACTGCTGCTGCCGATGTGCGATTCTCAACGCCTAACTTTTTGAAAATTTGCTCGAGGTGCTTATTAACCGTTCTTGGGCTCATGGATAAAATTTGACCAATGTCTCGGTTGGTTTTGCCTCGTGATAACCACATCAGCACTTCTGCTTCGCGGTCCGTTAGTTCAAATCTATCCCTAATCCTATTTCGTAAACTGAGTTCATCTTCTTCTACCAACCTAAGTAAATATTCACCGGGGAGGCCAATCCCTAGAAACCGAATAGATATCGGATTCTGGTATGATTTAACCGTTAAGAAACTGTGTTTTTCAGGTTCGTTATCTAACCATTGCTTGATGGGCAAGCGAAGGCCGTCGGGTAATACATCTATTTTACGTAAATCAGGGTCAACTTTTACTTTAGCGCTTTCTTCACAGTGCCAAACATCTAACAGAACTCTTGCACTGTGGGTACACCACATTAACGTGCCATGCCGATCGCATGCTAACGCGGCCTGGCTTAACCCATCGAGTGCAGACCTAGCGCTGCGGGTTAAACGGGAGTTATTCAAATGCACTTTGATGCGTGCTAACAACTCTTCAAGCTTTATAGGTTTGTTAACGTAATCTACCCCACCCGCTTCAAATGCTTTTACAACATGTTCGGTTTCGCTTAAACCTGTCATAAACACAATGGGAATATCCATTAAGTCCGTATTTGCCTTAAATGCCTTACACGTCTCAAACCCATCCATATTAGGCATAATGGCATCCATTAAGACCAAATCCGGCTGAATTTTCTCAGCAATTGAGATAGCTTGCACACCGTCCATAGCTACTAGCACAGTGTAATTTTCCATTACTAATGTCGTGTTGAGCATCCCTAAAGATTCGGCAGAATCATCAACAACCAGAATGACACCATTAGCTTGAGACATGAAGTTTATTACCTCTTATATTGTGATGCGTGCTCATGTAGCCACCTGCTCAGACATTAGCGGTTTACACAAAGCTATGAGCTCAGCAAATTGGCACTGAGTAACGAGGGCCCTCGCTTTTAAGACATCGGGATGCTTATCATGCGTTTGTTCTATCTCTTTTAATAGCTGATCTAAGCCTTGAAGAAAGCCAATCTCAGCCATTGAGATAATCTCTTTCGCCTGTCCAGGTGTTATCACATTTGCAGAGGAGATGTTTTGATGCGCAATAAGCCTAGGTTTTTTAGGTAGTGTTCGGGGTTCATATTGCCACGTCAGCTTGAGTGCGGAGGCTATATTGGCCAACAGCAAGCTATCCTTCATTGGCTTAGTAAGATAAGCCGAATAGCCGCGCGTACCTTCTTCTAACTCTGAGGGCTGACGCTCTGTCGCATTAGCTGACACCATAATAACCGGCTGCATCATGCCAATTTGTCGCAAGGTTGCTAACAGCTCCCACCCCGTTTTTCCGGGCATTGAAATATCCAATAAAAATAGATCAGGCGTTGTCGATTCTAGTGTTGATAAGCACACCTCAGCATTAGGCGACTCCAACACAACAAAGCCCAAAGGGGATAAAATTTCGCTCACTAATCCACGGTGAGTGGCATCATCATCGACGACCATAATTGTTTTTTGATCGCCTTTATATGACTCGATACGACGTTCAACCGGCTTTTTTTGTATCTGCGCTTTATCCACGCGAGACAGCATAAGTGATAACTTAAACTGGCTACCTTCCTTGGGTATAGACTCAACAGACAAGTCTCCGCCCATAATATCCGTTAATAAACGCGAAATGGTCAGACCCAAACCTGTTCCTGATATCTGCGGTATGCCGGGTTTACGGATGCGCTCAAAGGGCTTAAAAATAACTTCTTGATCCTCTTTCTCAATCCCAACACCGGTATCTTTAATCAAAAATTCAGCAACCTGGCTGCGGTAACGTACGCTAAAAGTAACCGAACCCCTTTCGGTATATTTGACGGCGTTAGATAGTAAGTTGATAAGAATTTGCCGTACATGCTTTTCATCCGCAATAACCACTTTGGGTAAGACGCTATGCTCGGCATAGGAAAACTCAATACCTTTATCCCTAGCTTGAACACTAAACATCTCAACTAGCTCCTGCATGAGCTCGGGTAATAAAACCTGATCCCTACTTAGTTCTAAGCGTCCCGCCTCAATTCGAGATATGTCTAATAAGCCTTCGATCAAATCTTCTAAATGCTCGCCGCTTCTTCGAATGAGCCCGACTTTACTCTTATAAGCATCCGGAAAGTTGCGGTCACGCTCAAGTAATTGCGCGTAACCAAGCAGCGAGTTGAGTGGTGTCCGTAATTCATGGCTAATACCCGTTAAATAGCGGCTTTTAGCTTGGTTAGCAGAATCAGCTTGCTCTTTAGCTCGCTGCAAAGCGCGATCAGTTTCTTCATGAGCCGCAATTTCTTTAGTTAATAAGGCCGTCTGACGTTGCGACTCTTCAAGCGCGAGCTGCTGGCTGTCCTTTGCTAATACAAACAGCCAAATCAACACGCCGTTAATAATGAGCAGCAACAAAAATACTTGTAACAGCGTTGTATAAACCGCTTCTCTCACCGCTTCATCATCAAACGGGAATTGCATGTAGACTAGCCAGAACAAGCTGCCCACAATAGTCGCTATCAAAAATAGTAAGCCGCTAAATTGTAAAATCCGAGAGTCTGACCGCGCTGCCATTCTCGAAGGTAAAAAGAACACCACTAACCGGCTTAGTTGGTCACTAAAGCGCGCGCCCTCCTTACATTGATCGTGACAACGCGCATCCAACGTACAGCATAACGAACAAATAATGCCGCCGTTCACAGGACATTGCGTTAGATCCTCTATTTCGTAACAATTCTCACAAATAACACACTCGCCTTTTTGCGCTGTGGTGGGCTCCATCATGGAAGAGCGCGCAATGTAATAATTGCCTTGAGTAAGAAACGCAATAATGGGGGAAATAACAAATGCAGACAGTAACGCAATAAACGGTGCGAACGCCTTTGCGATGGGCCCCAACATCCCCAAATAACATACAACGCCGACTATTGAAGCAATCAACATAGCGCCAAAACCTACAGGGTTTACATCGTATAAATGCGCTCGTTTAAACTCGATATGCTTAGGGCTATACCCCAACGGCTTATTCACAATTAAGTCGGCGACCAAAGCACCAACCCACGCAACCACTACATTTGAATAGATCCCTAAGATCTGCTCTAGCGCTTCATAAATACCTAACTCCATAATCAACAGCGCTATAATGACATTGAAGACTAACCACACCACCCGGCCGGGATGGCTATGGCTTAAACGCGAAAAGAAGTTAGACCATGCTAACGAGCCAGCATAAGCATTGGTTACGTTAATCTTTAGCTGCGAAACAATGACAAAAATACCCGCCAGAGCCAATGTAGCTTGCGGGGACTGTCCCAAATACGAAAATGCAATTAAGTACATTTGCATAGGGTCGTCCGCGACCTCCACACGGACTCCGTGGTTAATCGCAAGTACGGCTAAGAAAGAGCCCGCCAATATCTTAACCAGACCGGGAATTACCCATCCAGGGCCAGACAACAGCATAGCTAGCCACCAGCGGAACTTTGTTTGCTCTGTCTTTTCCGGTAAAAACCGAAGAAAATCGACTTGCTCCCCTATCTGCGCCATTAGTGCGAACAAGATCCCTGAAGCCGCACCAAAATAGATCACATTCAATCCTAAACCGGCTTGGTTAGGATCCCCTTGCGGTGGATACTGAGTCCAGTCATCAATGACTGATAGCTCATGCTGCAAAATAAAAACAAACGGTAGCAGTTGCAGCACAACCCAAACCGGCTGAGTCCATAACTGAAACCGGCTGATAAATGTGATGCCATGCGTCACTAAAGGGATAACAACCAGCGCGCAAATGACGTAAGCAATACCTAATGGGATATCAAATAAAATTTCGAGCGCTGAGGCCATAATGGCCGCCTCTAACGCAAAAAATATAAAAGTAAAAGAAGCGTAAATCAGCGAGGTGATAGTGGATCCAATATAACCAAAGCCCGCGCCACGAGTCAGTAAGTCGATATCCACGCCATAGCGCGCCGCGTAGTAACTAATAGGTAAACCCGTTAAAAAGATGATAGCGCATACGACTAAAATAGCGGCCAATGCGTTTTCAAACCCGTAACTAAGGGTTAACGACCCGCCAATGGCTTCTAACGCTAAAAAAGAAATAGCGCCTAAAGCCGTATTAGATACACGTGCAGTTGACCAACGACGAGCATCTTTAGCCGTAAAGCGCAGCGCGTAGTCTTCCAATGTTTGGTTAGCCACCCAGCGGTTATAGCTGCGTTTGGTTCTCGCCGTTTTATCGTGCGCCAAATTCTACCCCTATTTTTACGACACCATTATTGATGATTCTAGGCACTCACCAAATTTTGTTTCCTAATAAAGACATAAATACAGCAATTTCCACACCACCCGCGATCAACCATCGCCCATTTGCCCTGGCGCCAATCGGTTCAAGACCATACTGAATTAGCAACAAAACAGATATGCGTTAAATGACGTAGCCCGCTAGTGCAATTCACGAATACCTCTGAGCCACGAAAAACTTCACTCTATATCCATACCAAGCACGACTTACTTCCATTGACTGTACAGAGGGCTCTATCATGCGAAAGCAACGTAAAGACATCTCCAAAAATAGACAGCTACGACGCAGTGTCATTAAGGGGTTAATGGCACTGCCAGCCGCAATTATGCTATCCAACATGGCATGGGCCGCAGACGTAAATACCACAGGTCTAGCCGTAACTGACGATACGGTTAAAGTAGGTATTCTTCACTCAGTCACCGGCACCATGGCGATTAGTGAGACAGGTTCAGTGCAGGCAGAAAAGCTAGCCATTGAACAAATTAATGCTATGGGGGGCGTACTGGGCCGCCAAATTGAGTACGTACAAGAAGACGGTGCTAGTGACTGGCCTACATTTGCTGAAAAATCGAAAAAACTCTTAGTCAACGATAAAGTCGCCGCCGTGTTCGGTTGCTGGACATCTGCTTCACGTAAAGCGGTTTTACCGGTATTTGAGCAGTACAACGGTATGCTGTATTACCCCACTTTTTATGAAGGGCTAGAGCAATCACCTAACGTTGTTTACACAGGCCAAGAAGCCACTCAGCAAATTTTAGAGGGTATTGACTGGGCGGCAAAAACTAAAGGCGCTAAATCTTTTTACCTCCTAGGGTCTGACTACATCTGGCCTCGTACCTCTAACAAAATTGCCCGTAAGCACATTGAAAAATTGGGTCTAAAAACCGTTGGGGAAGAGTACTACCCGTTAGGGCATACTCAATTCAACTCGGTTATCAACAAAATCAAACTTAAAAAGCCTGATGTAGTATTCATCTCAGTAGTGGGTGGCTCTAACGTTGCTTTCTACAAGCAGTTAAAAGCAGCCGGTATTGACATGACTAAAGAGAAACCGCTGTTCTTAACAATCTCGGTTACCGAAGATGAAATCTTAGGTATTGGCGGCGAAAACATCGACGGCATTTACGCATCAATGAAGTATTTCCAAAGCTTACCTAACGAGAACAACCAAGCCTTTGTTAAAGCCTTTAAAGAACGCTGGGGTGATGACATCGTTATTGGTGATGTCACTCAGGCCGCCTACCTCGGGCCATGGTTATGGAAAGCCGCTGTCGAAAAAGCAGGTTCATTCGATATCGATAAAGTAAAAGCAGCATCCCCTGGCATTGAGCTAACAACCGCTCCAGAAGGCTATGTTCGCGTTCATGACAATCACCACCTCTGGTCTAAAACACGTATCGGTGTCGCCGAGCCTGACGGCCAATACAAAGTGGTTTATGAGAGCCCAGAGCTTATCGAACCTAACCCATTCCCAGAAGGTTATCAGTAATTTCATCGGCTGCACTTCAATCTCTTGAGGTGCAGCTTTTCAGCTGAAATTTTACTTTTTTATTCTGTTATCACTCAGTTAACCGTTAGTGGAGTACGCCATCATGTTTGCTGAATACTCACTATCAGAGCTAGGCGCCATCTTTGCAATGCAAGGGTTTGCGGGCCTTAGTCTCTTCTCTATTTTTGTATTGATGGCATTAGGCTTAGCCATCATTTTCGGACAAATGGGCGTAATCAACATGGCCCATGGCGAGTTCATGATTTTGGGCGCGTACATGACCTACCTAACGTCCCAGGTTTTTGAAAACTATCTACCCAGCCTGTATGGCAGTTATTTCATTATCGCAATGGTGATCGCCTTCTTTGCTTCGGGTGCCCTCGGTGCCGTTGTGGAATGGGCCATTATTAAACGGCTATACCATCGCCCGCTGGATACCCTTCTAGCGACCTGGGGTTTGAGCCTAATTTTACAGCAGTGTTACCGCTCTATTTTTGGCGCACGCGAAGTGGGTGTGACTTTACCTGACTGGCTCATGGGTTCGTTCGCCGTAACTGACATGATTGAAATACCCATTAACGGTGTGTTTGTCATGATCCTCACCCTGCTCATTGCTTTTGCATTATATCTGCTGATGTACCGCTCTAACTGGGGCGGCCAAGTCCGCGCCGTTGTACAAAATCGCCCGATGGCGGGTGCGGTCGGTATCAATACCGAAAAAGTAGACCGCATGACCTTTGCGCTAGGCTGCGGCATCGCCGGTGTGGCAGGTAGTGCTTTTACAATGATTGGATCAACAGGCCCAACCTCTGGGCAGCTCTATATTGTTGATACCTTCTTAGTCGTAGTGTTTGGTGGCGCTGCCAGTTTGCTAGGCACTATTGCCTCAGCATTCACAATCTCGCAAGCGCAATCCACGATGGAGTTCTTCCTCAGTGGCTCTATGGCCAAAGTGCTTACCCTCTTGTTCGTTGTTGGCATCTTGATGATTCGCCCACAAGGCTTATTCGCCATGAAGATTCGTAAATAAGGAGCTATCTATGACGACTTCAGCCAGTACGCATTCGTTTTTTCAAAAGAAAGACATACTCCACTACGGCTTATTAGCTTTACTTTTGATTGTCATTCTTCCACTGACCATGGATATCTTTCGACTCAACCTGGTCGGTAAATACCTTACGTACGCTTTTGTTGCTGTTAGCCTTGTACTTTGTTGGGGTTACGGCGGGATCCTAAGCTTAGGCCAAGGGGTGTTTTTCGGCTTAGGCGGCTATGCAATGGCTATGTATTTGAAGCTAGAAGCCTCAACCCCCGAAGCCACCGCTATTCAGTCTACACCCGGTATCCCGGATTTTATGGACTGGAACCAGCTCACCGAGCTGCCTTGGTTTTGGGAGCCCTTCCACTCGTTAGGCTTTACTGTTTTAGCCATCTTATTTATCGCTCCGTTGTTTGCTTACATTATTGCCGTAGCCATGTTTAAGCGCCGTGTTGGTGGTGTGTATTTTGCGATCATCACACAAGCTATCGCCGCAATTATTACCATTCTGATTATTGGTCAACAAGGTTACACAGGTGGAGTTAACGGTATAACAGATCTGCGTACCCTAGCAGGTTGGGATATCCGCTCAGATTACGCCAAATATGTCCTCTACTTTCTATGCGTAGGCTGCTTATTTGCTGTGCTGTTGCTATCGCAATTTGTGATGAAAAGTAAGCTAGGCCGTCTACTTGTAGCCATTCGAGACCGAGAAGATCGGGTGCGCTTTTCAGGCTATGACGTATCCAACTTTAAGATCTTTGTGTTCTGCTTTGCTGCCATGCTATCAGCCATTGGCGGAGCTATGTTCACGCTTCAAGTAGGCTTTATGTCACCGACCTTAGTTGGCATCGTGCCTTCCATCGAAATGGTCATCTTTTGTGCAGTTGGCGGGCGTCTTTCATTAATTGGCGCGGTTTACGGAACGCTATTAGTCAATGCCGCTAAGACAACTATGTCAGAGGCGTTCCCAGAACTATGGTTATTCGCCATGGGTGCCCTCTTCATTGGTGTAGTACTGGCCTTCCCTAATGGATTAGCAGGCGTTTACGTCACACTAAAAGAGAAGTTTTTGGCCTCTCGCCGCTCATCAACACCGGCCAAAGCCCCCGCGGCAAAAACCGAAAGCAATGATGCATCAATCCCTAACGCTAGCCCTGCTAACCCATCTTGAGGACCGGAATCATGTCTAAGAAAGATTTTGTACTCTCTGTAGAAGGCCTAACCGTATCCTTTGATGGCTTTAAAGCGGTAAACGACCTTTCATTCTATGTGGATGAAGGAGAGATACGCGTCATTATCGGACCTAACGGTGCTGGGAAAACCACCGTACTGGATTTAATTTGCGGCCGTACCAAAGCCACTGATGGCTCTATCAAATTCCGTGATCAAGAACTAACCCGTATGAAAGAGCATGAAATAGTTCATGCGGGAGTCGGGCGTAAATTCCAAAACCCATCCATATACGAAGACTTAACCGTTTTTGAAAACCTAGAGCTTTCCTACCCAAAAGGCCACGGTGTGTTTGGCGCTTTAATGTTTAAGCGAGATGAGGCTGTTATCGAGTCTGTTCATGAAATCGCTGACATGATCTTTTTGAAAGAGCACCTCTATCAACGCGCCGACTTGCTTAGCCACGGGCAAAAACAATGGTTAGAGATTGGCATGTTGCTCATCCAAGATCCCGCCCTACTGATGCTAGACGAGCCGGTGGCTGGCATGTCGATCGCCGAACGTAAACAAACAGCTGAACTACTCAACCGGATTACCCAAGATCGATCCGTACTCGTGATTGAGCACGACATGCAGTTTGTAGAAGACATTGCCCATCGCGTAACCGTACTACATCAAGGGAAATTACTGTCCGAAGGCTCATTAGAGCATGTCAAAAGCGACCCCAAAGTCGTTGAAGTGTATCTAGGCCACTAAGGAGACGAACATGCTAACTGTTAATCAATATGATGTCGCTTACGGCCAAAGTAAGGTCATCAATGATATGAACTTAACCATTGGCAGCAACGAAATTGTTGCCGTGTTAGGCCGTAACGGCATGGGTAAAACGACCCTAATGAAATCGTTGATCGGAATGATCCCATCGGCTGGCGGCAGTGTCGCGTTAAAAGACACTGAAATTAGTGGCATGAAAAGCCATCAGCGTGTCGCCTCTGGGCTGGGCTTTGTGCCGCAGGGCCGTATGATTTTCTCAACAATGACGGTTGAAGAGAATATCCGCACCGGCCTTACCTCTACCAAAAGCAACAGTATTCCCGAGCATCTCTACGAACTGTTTCCCGTACTTAAAGAGATGAAAGACCGCCGTGGAGGCAACTTATCCGGCGGGCAACAGCAGCAACTTGCCATTGCGCGCGCCTTAGCCAGCAACCCCTCATTATTGTTGCTGGATGAGCCGACCGAAGGCATCCAACCCTCCATCATCCGAGAAATGGCACGCACCTTACGCAAAATACGTGACGAACACGGCCTCGCCATTCTTGTATCCGAGCAGGTACTGAGCTTTGCGATGGATGTTGCCGATCGAATTCTTGTTATCGAAAAAGGCAACATCGTCCATGACGTGCCCTGTGCCGATGCCGACCCAGACACTATTGCACGTTACTTATCCGTTTAACGATGATCGATTTTTCAACTAGATAGAGGAAATACGCCATGCGACACGGTGATATATCAAGCAGCCCAGACACCGTTGGTGTAGCCGTAGTTAACTACAAGATGCCACGCCTACACACTAAATCCGACGTTTTAGCCAACGCCGAACAGATTGCCGACATGATCATTGGTATCAAACAAGGGCTCCCCGGCATGGATCTTATTGTGTTTCCCGAATACAGCACCATGGGGATCATGTACGACAAAGACGAAATGATGGCGACAGCCACCACCATCCCCGGAGAAGAGACCGCCATCTTCTCTGCGGCATGTAAAAAAGCCAACACATGGGGTGTGTTTTCACTCACCGGTGAGCAGCACGAAGAACACCCTCATAAATCACCCTACAACACGCTAGTACTCATCAATAACGAGGGTGAAATCGTTCAAAAATACCGTAAATGCATCCCTTGGTGCCCTATCGAAGGCTGGTATCCAGGTGATCGCACCTATGTAACAACCGGCCCAAAGGGTATGAAAATCAGCTTAATTATTTGCGACGACGGTAACTACCCGGAAATTTGGCGCGATTGCGCTATGCGTGGTGCTGAACTCATCGTGCGTTGCCAAGGCTATATGTACCCAGCCAAAGAGCAGCAAGTCATGATGGCCAAAACCATGGCTTGGGCCAATAACTGCTATGTTGCGGTAGCCAACGCCGCCGGCTTTGACGGTGTGTATTCTTATTTTGGACACTCAGCCATTGTCGGTTTTGACGGACGCACACTTGGCGAGTGCGGTGAAGAAGACATGGGTATCCAGTACGCCCAACTCTCGGTATCGCAAATACGGGATGCACGCGCTAACGACCAATCACAAAACCACTTATTCAAATTACTCCATCGAGGCTACACCGGCGTGCACAACTCAGGCGACGGCGATAAAGGTATTGCTGACTGCCCATTTGAGTTTTATCGCACTTGGGTGATGGACGCCGAAAAAGCCCAATCTGATGTAGAAGCCATGACGCGCGACACCATAGGCGTGGTCGATTGCCCAGTAGGTAATTTACCAGCAGGCGCATCTGAAAAGGAAATGGGTTAAGCAATGTTGACTATCGGGGCAACGAGCACACGTGCCTATAAGGGGAATCGGGATGCCGTTTATTACTGATCGACTACATGATACTGCCCCGGCAGCCCAAGCGGTTCAAACACCGCTAGCACAAAGCCAAAGTCATGCAACGAAAAACCAGCCGTTGCGGTCTCGTTTTGCCTTTGACCCAGATGAAATTAAAACCTTGTTACTGCACCACATTGCAGGCCAGCGCAAAGTCATTGAGTCCTTGTATCAGCAGCTAAAAGTGATTAAAGCTGACTTGGCTGATAATGACCGACCGCTCTACGTTGCTTTATATATTGGCGATACTGGCGTTGGCAAAACAGAGATTGTTCGCCTATTAGCTAAAGCTATTCATGGTGACTGCAATCAGTTTTGCCGCATTGACATGAACACCCTATCCCAAAGCCATTACAGCGCAGCCATTACAGGGGCGCCTCCGGGATACGTCGGCAGTAAAGAAGGCACCAGCCTTTTTGATGCCGACAAAATAGCCGGCACCGCCAGCCGCCCCGGTATTGTCTTATTCGATGAAATCGAAAAAGCTAGCCCAGACGTTGCTCGCAGCTTGATGAATATTCTGGATACCGGGCATTTACGCCTTGCATCAGGTAACCATCAACTCGACTTCTGCAACAGCCTGATATTCATGACCAGCAACATCGGCTCGCGCACATGGGCCAGCGCACAACGGCGTGCTGGTAAAATGGGGTTCTTGCGGCGCTTTATATTCCAAAGTCCCTTTCAGCCTAACCGTGACACTGTAATTCACGACGCACTGCATGCACACTTTGATCCTGAATTCCTTAATCGCATTGACCGCATTGCCTTATTTGAGCCGCTCAGCACTGAGCACCTAGATATCCTCATCGCACTAGAAACCGCAGCGGCAAACCAACGTTTACGCCGCAAAAGTGTGGCTATTGAGCTTGATGACAGTGCGGTCGCTTTTATTCGCCAATATGGATTTGATCCATTGTTTGGTGCCCGATCAATCAAACGACGCTATCGAGAGCTTGTCATTATCCCGCTAGCCGAAGCAATGATCACAAACCCACCTTACCCAGAAGCGGCCAGCACGTATCACGCTACCGAAAACGGTGAGCGCTTAACTTTCACGTTACTACCCATAAACGATGCAACGTCCACAGACACGCATCAACCATTAGAACCAAAGTCCACTTTTTAAAGAAGCCAAAATGACTTCGTAAGGAGAAAGAAGATGACCGATACAATTATTAAAATCGACCTGAACAAATCCGCTTACGAGCATGACAACGTGCACAACCGTTGGCATCCCGACATCCCAATGGTCGCTACGGTAAAACCCGGTGATGATTTTATTGTCGAGTGCTTCGACTGGACCGGCGGGCAAATAAAAAACGATGACGACGCATCCGACGTCCGCGATGTAGACCTCACTCAAGTTCATTTTCTCTCCGGCCCTATAGCCGTCGAAGGCGCAGAACCCGGTGATTTGTTGGAAGTCGACATCCTCGACATTGGTGCGTTCGCAGAACAACAGTGGGGCTTTAACGGATTTTTCTCAAAGAAAAACGGCGGTGGCTTCCTCGACAATCATTTTCCAGAAGCCCAAAAGTCGATTTGGGACTTTAACGGCATGTTTACAAAATCGCGCCATGTTCCCGGTGTCGAGTTTGCCGGTATTCTTCATCCTGGCTTAATTGGCTGCCTGCCTTCAAAAGACATGTTAGAGATGTGGAACACGCGCGAGAAAGAACTCTTTGATACCGATCCAGAACGCGAGCCCGCGTTAGCTTGCCTACCCTTTGCTGAAACAGCGCATATGGGACGCATGAAAGGTGATGATAAAGCCAAAGCCGCTGGCGAAGGCGCGCGAACAGTCCCTCCTCGTGAGCACGGCGGTAACTGCGACATTAAAGACTTAACTCGCGGTGCAAAAGTATACTTCCCTGTTTATGTAGACGGTGCTGGCTTATCCGTAGGTGACCTCCACTTCAGCCAAGGCGACGGCGAAATTACCTTCTGCGGCGCTATCGAAATGGCAGGCTGGATACACATGCGCGTTAATTTAATCAAAGACGGCATGAAAAAGTATGATGTTAAAAACCCAATCTTCAAACCAAGCCCAATGGTGCCTAAATACGATGATTACCTCATCTTTGAAGGCATCTCTGTGGATGAAGATGGCAAACAACACTATCTGGATACTAGCGTTGCGTATCGTCAAGCCTGTCTTAATGCGATCAACTATCTCACGAAGTTTGGCTACTCTCCCGCTCAAGGCTACGCCATCCTCGGCTGTGCACCTGTGCAGGGCCACATTAGCGGCGTAGTTGATATTCCAAACTCCTGTGCAACCTTATGGTTACCGACGGATATCTTCGACTTTGATATCAAACCCAACAGCGACGGCCCAATAAAACACCTCGATGGCAGCATCGACATACCGTTAGCACCTGACAAAGAGTAAATAAAGCCCACCCTTCGTGTAAAAGGCAGCCTATCACTAGGCTGCCCGTAATAGGAACAAAGGAGCACACCATGCCAATGTACGAATATAAATGCGCAAAACACGGTGTATTTGAAGAGCTTGCCACCCTAGAAGACTACGACCAACCGTGCGCCTGCCCGCAATGCGGCCAAATTTCTGCCCGCGTTTTAACACTACCACCAGAATTTCTGAATATGCTCAAAGAAAAGCGTGAAGCCATAGAGCGCAACGAAAAAGCCCAGCATGCGCCAGAGATCATAACCATGGCGCAACATAAAGAGAAAAAAGCAGAAGAAGCAGCAAGGCACGCACACAAACACGGCAGCAACTGCGGATGCCAACCTAAAAAGAAAAGTAACCTCTTTTACACCGCCGATGGCAACAAGATGTTCCCATCCATGCGCCCGTGGATGATTAGCCACTAAAGTGATCAAAGCGCTCTTCGGAGCGTGTCTTGTAAAGTGAAACTGAACGCTGGATTGTGGGGATGCAATCTAAATGACACTTTTTGCCAGCTATCCGTTTGAATACGTATAGCTGGCTTTCAACTACCACCAATGCCCTACTTTCAATATTGTTTGCCATACCTTTCCTAAAAAATCAGGAAATAAGTCTGGAGCAACCAAAGCAATAATCGCAAAGGTTCCCAACACAGCCCAAAAACCCGTTGAGCCAAGAAATGCCCCGTCTGGCCCCCACACGGCTAATTTTGTATTTGTGAAAAGCCAAATAAACCCCGCCGTCGGAACCGCGAAAACCATCCCTGCCACAAAGCTTATTAACCGATCTTGCAAGGTATAGCGTTCCAAACTCATATGAACAATTCCATTTTTGATACGGTATTTAAGTATATAAAATAGCAAAATATGAGCAAACACCGGTAATCCTCCCATTTTTAACTGGCGCTAAAAGTAGAAGTTTGTTAAGAACGAATTACTCGGCTTTTGCGTTAACAAGCCAACCATCAAGCACTTGCTTCAATTTATCTAATTGCTCTTGATGTTTTACTTGGTTCTTTGCCAATTTGTTAATGTTCTGCAACTTCCAACGAATCGCTGGCAAATCTGCTGCATTAGGATAGTCAAACAATGCCCAGTCAGGTTGCCCTCTTTTGAATGACATAAGGAAGGCATGATCCCTTTCTGTGAAATGTTTTTGCAGCGAAGTTAACATCATAGACCTTACAGAAGCTAAGTCTTCACATTCAACTTTTTCAAAAGTCATTCCGTCAAATTCTGCCTGAAATTTCTCATTCAGAGGCTGCCAGTTTGGCGACATGACTTCATTAATAGGCCGAGGGTGACTTAATGTATAGGTTAAAAAACCCACTAAAATCTCTCTCGAAATCCCTTCACTGCCAAGTAACATACGCACATCAAATAAGTCACGAGGATGTTGGCGGTCCATTGCAGCACACAATTTCCCACCATACAGATCGGGAAGACTGACTACCTGAACCTCAGCATAACCAAACTCGTCTTCAACAGACTCTTGAACTGGCATTATCTCTGCATTATGCAATGTACCTCTGGCGACGGGCGAGACTTCAATTTTGATTGTCGCAACTGGACTTGATACAACTATTCTCAGTTCATCAACTTTATTATCTTGAAATGCAGCTCGGATACCTGGTTGAGTATTGATTCTGTCTGTAATGCGTTGCAATGCAGCCCTGACATTAATCAAAGCCTCATCTCTTGGTTCAAGTGGCAGATAAGCAAGATCAATATCTACTGATAACCGAGGAAAATCTCTCACAAATAAATTAATGGCGGTGCCACCTTTAAGTGCAAAAACCGTCTCTGTTGCTACCACAGGCAGCATTCTTATGAGCAAGGAAACCTGTTTGTAGTATGGGCTATCCTTATCCATTATGTTGTTCACCTTTTTTGACGCTTAATATCTCTGGCACTGTGATTTGATATCGCTCGTCAAAACGTCCTTTTTCAACAACCTGCCGCTTTCCTGCACCCAATTTAATTCTTGTTTCATCTACGCGATTGACCCACTGGTGGTCGTAGTATCGACCCAGAAATAGAAATATTCGATTTGCCTGAACAGAGCTGCTTCGTTCAAGAATATCTTGTACTTTTCTAGGGCTAAGATTGACTAAACCCTGAAATAATTCTGCGACATGCTCAAATGAAATCAGCTTTCCAATCGCGTCTACCACTTCATAGGCCGCAAGTTCTGCACAGCTGACAGTTAGTTCTTTCTCTTTAACCGTGATTCTTTTCAAATCTTTCTCGGGATTCAATTCAAGTTTATGGTTTCCACAGTAAAACCAATTCTGATAAGGGAAATCACGAAACCATTTTGGTAAGGACGACTTGTTTTTAACGCAAATCCAAACTTGCTCTTTGTTCAGCTGTAAATAGTGACTCAGTCCCTGGTGAGTTAAGCTGCTCAATCCAGCCAAATGAACTGAAACTCCCAATTGCACATCCAATGCTTGAATGGCATCAACCCAAGTTGGCTTTATATCGCCCTGCGCATTTGGACGATAGTACACACCAGAACTAAGCTTCTTCAGCCAACCGTTCTGCGCGTACTTTTGAGCCAACGAGTAGCTCACGCCGTTTTCAGTCAGCCATTGCTGAAGTACGAGCGCACCAGGAGAAGTATGAGCAACAAGCCAGTTTATCTTAGATGACATTTTAACACCAAAAGTATGAATATCACGAACAGTATAAACCATGCAGTTTATTGTGACAGGGATTTTAACACTTTAGGTGTTAATATACCAAATACCGTAAACCAAGTTTGCTAATGTGGCGTTGTTGAAATGAAAAGGTCTACACAACATCACCAATAACCCGATGTTGTGTAGACCTAAGTTTGATTGCTTTAAGTGAACTGCCTACTACGGCTCACATTCAGGTGCCCAGTAAAACGGCGCTGATTACTGGAACAGTTGTGCCAATGACTTCTTGAGTGCTGGCAACTTACTTTAAGTTCACCATGAGCACCTCCTTAGTCGAAAGTGTAGGCGGTTAGATAGATGAAAAAAACTGTATACCATCTAACCTACACCTAGAATGTAGATGGCGTAGAATCACACTGGAACTTTACGTACATAACTAATTGATTTTGACAAACTGAAGGCATAAAAAAAGACGCTCTCAGACGTCTATTTTTTAGAATATGGCGGTGAGGGAGGGATTCGAACCCTCGATACCTTGCGGTATACACACTTTCCAGGCGTGCTCCTTCGGCCACTCGGACACCTCACCGTTATGAGGCGCGCATAGTAGCATACTGACTACTAACTGCAAATAAAATAAGCACTTTTCGCCTACTCTTCGCGCCTTGTATCGATGGTCGGGTTTAACCGATTATCCGCTAGCCAGCAAAGGCTACAAATCCGCTAACACCAGCCACTAGAACAACTCGCCACACAGGCCATTTTAGTGAACACAGCAACCACCACAGACCCACAACAACGGCCATATCCATAGCACCGTTTACCGTGCCTACCCAAACAAAGCTGTACAAGGTAGCTGCTAATAAGCCGATAACACCTAACTGAACACCACCTAAAATGCCGCGAAGTGTCCGGTTACTGCGTAGGTTTTCCCAATGAGGTAGTACAGCAAGCAACAACAACCAGCCTGGTAAAAATATAAGGATTGTTGCAATGACACCGCCTAAAACACCGCTACCCAACATAACGCCTAAATAGGAGGCTAAGGTAAACATAGGCCCTGGTATGGCTTGAGCAATGCTGTAACCGGCTAATAGCTCACTGGCCATAACAGTACTCGTTATACTTTGCTCGGCACTGAGCAATGGCAAAACGACATGGCCTCCGCCGAATACAGTTGCACCCACGCGGTAAATGCTTTCTAACCAGGCCGTAGAGGGTAGCAACCATGAAGCAACCAGAAGTAGTGCCCATCCAGCCACAAATGCAATAGCCGCCATCTGGCTCACTTTAGCGCCAGAAGTACTTTTTTCAGATAGATCAGAGTGGGTTTGGTTGTAGATTTTAGGCTGCATAAATAAATAACCCAGCCAAGCGGCGAATAACAATATGATCAGCTGTGCTGCCGCACCGGGTAATAGCAAGACCGCTATAGCCGTACCGGCAACCAAAGCACTGTGCCAATGGCTCTTAATAGACACTCTGAGCATTTTTAGAATAGCATCCGCCACAACTACAACGGCCAGCAGTTTAAAGCCGTGTAAGATGGCCTCTAAGTCATTACTGAGCTGCGTAGTCATCAACAATGCAAAGGCGATCATTAGTAGCATGGACGGCAACGTAAACCCAGCAAACGCCACTAAGCTTCCCAGAACACCACGTTGTTGATAGCCAATCGCCATTCCGGTTTGCGAGCTAGCCGGGCCGGGCAAAAAGTTACAGAGAGCAATTAACTCCAGATATTCTTGTTCTGAAAGCCACTGCCTTTTATCAACGAATTCGCGTTGAAAATAACCTAAATGCGCTACAGGTCCACCAAAAGACCAACAACCTAGCCTAAAGAAGATAGAGAAAATTGAAAACAAACTGCGCATAGAGCCCCCTTTTTTACTGTTATTTTTCCATGGGTGAGTGACGACTATATGACATATACAAAAAAAGGCCACTCAAAGAGTGGCCCAAATAAAGCACCTGAAAGGTCGTTAGACCAGTAGATTAGTCAGCCTGACGACGAAGGAAGGCCGGAATATCTAGGAAATCCATATCGTCAGTGCCTGTTTTCTTCATGCCGGATTGCATCATGTCGTTCTCTTGCTCTGGTGCAGCAGCACGCTGACGCTCATCCGCTCGATTACGTAAAACGGTTGGCAGATCCAGTTGGTTAAAATCTGAACGGCTGCTCGATGGTGCAGAGTGAGAATGTGATGGCGAAGAGGAAACAACACGCGATGTTGTTCCACCATTAACCACCTTTAATTCTTCGGTTTGCGCCTGTCCAAGCCCTGTAGCAACGACTGTGACTTTAATTTCATCACTTAGCTCGGCATCAATAACCGTGCCGACTACAATCGTCGCGTTTTCAGAGGCATATTCTTCAACAATACTGCCCACTTCAGAAAACTCACCCAAGCTTAAATCTAAGCCAGCTGTAATGTTAACCAAAATACCGCGAGCGCCTTTTAAATCAACATCTTCAAGTAGAGGGCTGTTAATCGCCGCTTCCGTAGCAATTGTCGCGCGATCATCACCACGCGCTTCGCCTGTACCCATCATTGCCATGCCCATTTCAGACATAACAGTGCGAACATCGGCAAAGTCGACGTTGATCATACCTGGACGGGTAATTAGATCGGCGATACCTTGAACCGCACCACGCAGTACATCGTTTGCTGTGTTGAATGCGTTAATAAGGCTACAGTTACGACCCATTACTTGCATGAGTTTTTCGTTTGGAATGATGATTAATGAATCAACATTCTCTTTTAATTCTTTGATCCCCTCTTCAGCGATCTTCATTCGCTTACGGCCTTCGAACGGGAACGGCTTAGTAACAACCGCTACTGTAAGAATGCCAAGCTCTTTAGCAACTTCGGCCACGATTGGGGCAGCACCTGTGCCCGTACCACCGCCCATACCTGCTGTGATAAAGACCATATCAGCGCCAGTAATCATTTCGGCAATACGGTCTTTGTCTTCAAGCGCGGCTTCACGACCTACTTCTGGGTTAGCGCCTGCGCCTAAGCCTTTAGTCAGCTCTCCACCAATTTGGATAACCGCCTTAGACAGCATATTTTGTAGTGCTTGAGAGTCTGTATTAGCACAGATAAACTCAACACCTTCAACATCAGCGGTTACCATGTGTTGCACGGCGTTACCGCCACCGCCACCTACACCAATCACCTTAATGACAGCGCTTTGTGGCAAACTATCAGCTACTTCAAACATGATCTAATCTCCTTCAGGTCCGCGCCTACAACGTCTACTGCGCGAGTTATCTCTAGTTATGTAATCCAAGCCAGCACTATTACTGACTCAGAAATTCCCTTTCAGCCAATCTTTACATCGGCTTAGCAACCCCGGCCCTTCGTTAACCGGTTTTACCTTTCGTTCCTTCTCTGTTCGTTTTTCAGACGGCGTATCGGCTTTTAAATTTGTTAAACGGTCGTCATTCATTTTCGGGACATGCGCTGTGGTCGCACTACTGTTGGCTTGGCCACCCTGTGCGGCGTAATGCAGCAACCCCATCCCTGTTGAAAATATTGGGTTTTGTAAAATATCATCCATACCCCGAACGCCCTGCGGCATTGCCAAACGAACGGGCATGTGAAAGATTTCTTCTGCTAATTCAACAACACCTTCCATCTTTGCGGTGCCGCCAGTTAAAACAATGCCCGAGGGTATAAGATCCTCAAAACCGCTGCGACGTAGCTCAGTTTGAATTAGGGTAAATAATTCGTCATATCGAGGCTCAACCACTTCGGCTAGCGCTTGGCGCGATAGATCCCGAGGCGGTCTGTCACCTACGCTAGGGACTTTAATCGTCTCATCTGCATTCGCCAGTTGAGCCAAGGCACAGGCGTACTGAATTTTAAGCTTCTCAGCGTGCTGCGCAGGTGTTCGCAATGCCATGGCGATATCATTAGTTACTTGATCACCAGCAATAGGAATCACACCCGTGTGCCGAATAGAGCCTGCCGTAAATACCGCGATATCGGTAGTGCCACCGCCAATATCAACCATGCAAACGCCTAGTTCTTTCTCGTCTTCGGTCAGCACCGCGTAACTGGACGCGAGCTGTTCCAACACAACACCATCGACTTCTAAGCCACAGCGACGCACGCACTTTTCAATATTCAAAATGGCATTAGTCGCGCCTGTTACTAGATGCACTTTGGCTTCTAGGCGAACTCCAGACATACCAAGCGGCTCTTTAATGCCTTCTTGGTGATCGATTAAATACTCCTGCGGCAATATATGCAGGATTTTCTGATCGGCCGGAATTGCCACTGCACTGGCAGCATCAATTACGCGCTCTAAATCGTGTTCGGTTACTTCGCGTTCACGAACGGCAACAATCCCGTGAGAGTTCATGCTGCTGATGTGACTACCAGCGATACCCACTGTTACCGAATGGATCTTACAACCGGCCATTAATTCAGCTTCTTCTACTGCCCGCTGAATTGATGTAACTGTTGACTCGATGTTAACAACGACACCTCGTTTGAGCCCACGGGATGGATGAGAGCCGATACCGACTACTTCAACTTGGCCATCCGCCAATACCTCCGCAACTAGACACACCACTTTTGAAGTGCCTATATCAAGTGCGACGATCATATTATGCTCAATTTCCATCTTAGCGACCGATGATTAACTCGTGAAAGTACGTTAGTAATAAGTAATTTGTAAATTATATGCTATCTGGTGTTTAAAAACAGCTGAAACCGCAGCGTTTACATTAAGTATAAATGTACAAAAAATCACCAGTATATGCCAATACTAAATCGGCAATTATTTATAGAACTTTAACGTTTTATTGTTATTTCAATGAGATAGCGATCTCTTTATTTTTCAAACTTTGCTAAAAAGCTAAAAACTTCCGCCAAAAAACCACCGGTTATTTTTTAACCAAAATCAAAATCCTATTTTGAAAAAAACGTACATATCAAAACTTAATTTTGATTAATATATAAAATATCAATATTTGATTTTGATTATTCATGGAAATATCAAAAACCAATTATGATTAAATCTCTCACAAAAACTCATTCACTTTTGGGTTTTATAGCTCACCAAAAACCAAGCGTAAACGCTAGTCACCCTGCTTATTCATCCGCTCAATAAACCTTTTTAAAGGTATCATTTTATATTTACGAAGCTGCGATCTCAGCTGGTGATATGTCAAACCCAACCTATCAGCTGCCATTTTTTGGTTATAGCCGCTCACTTGCAGGGCTTCTATGAGCAAGCGCTGCTCCAATCCCCTAACCTGAGTTTCTAAATCTGCCGCTTCATCCTTTTGCGCCTCCCACTGAGGTTTATTTAAGTTGGGACGTTCAGTGGCGTCCGGCCCGTTGGGCGAAGCTGAGATAACCGTCGACTGTTGTGAAGAATCAATATCGGCTCCTACTGCAGACGAGATATGCCAAGGTGCGATAAAGGGGTTAATCACCATGGTTTCAATTGCCCGCTCGTGATTTGACTCACGATACACACTGCGCTCTACAGCGTTTTTTAGCTCTCTTACATTGCCGGGCCAAGCGTAACTCAACAGGTCATCTTGTGCGGCGGCGGAAAAACCGGGGAAATACTCGCGCCCTAACTCAATGCACATGCGCTGGGCAAAGTGCTCAGCCAATAACAAAATATCATCTTGGCGATGGCGCAAGGGCGGGATATGAATCACATCAAATGCTAGGCGATCTAAAAGGTCCGCTCGAAAAGTCTGCTCTTCTCGCATATTTAATAGGTCTGCATTGGTAGCCGCTATTAACCGAACATCGGCCTGCAAAGTTTGCTGCCCGCCTACACGCTCAAACTCACCATATTCAACAACACGTAATAACTTCTCTTGTACCATTAATGAGCTGGTACCTAACTCATCCAAAAACAAACTTCCGCCTTCAGCCCGTTCAAACCGCCCTACATGACGCTTAGAGGCTCCTGTAAAAGCTCCGGATTCGTGTCCAAACAATTCACTTTCAAGCAAGTTCTCATTCATTGCCGCGCAATTGAGTTTGAGAAAAGCTTGATCCCAGCGTCCCGACAAAAAATGAATCCGCTCTGCGACTAACTCCTTACCCGTTCCCCGCTCTCCAATAACCAGCACGGGCTTATTTAATGGTGCCAATCGCGAAATTTGGTCCATTAGATCAAGCATCAGGGAAGATTCACCTAATATTTTTGTCTTATCACTTAGCCTCATAAACTAAAATTTAGCATTAAAAGCTATAAATTAGCCATAAAAACCAACCATAAATCAAAAAAACATCCTGCCAATAACTAAAATCTATATAAATCAGCAACTTAAAAACATGGCACAGTTATAGCTATGTACCTAACATCAACACATCTACCCCGACACCTGTTTTGCCGGGTGTGTTTAACCAAAAAGGCGATAACAGCCACAGGAGATTCACATGGGTATCTTTTCTCGTTTTCAGGACATCATTAACGCGAACATAAACTCTTTATTGGATCGCGCTGAAGATCCGGAAAAAATGATCCGCCTCATGATTCAAGAAATGGAAGAAACACTGATTGAGGTACGCTCAACTTCCGCCAAAGTATTGGCCGATAAGAAAACATTAGAACGCCGCATGGCCGCTCTTGAAAAAGAAGCAGACACCTGGGAAGAAAAAGCTGCTTTAGCTTTACTAAAAGACCGTGAAGATTTAGCGCGTGCTGCATTAGCAGAGCAATCAGCTGCAAATGAGACCTTAGAGATTGCAAAAGAAGAATTGCTTGCGTTAGATTCGCATGTACTTGACCTCAATAGCGAAGTTGCGCAGCTACAACAAAAGCTAAACGATGCTAAAGCTAAGCAAAAATCTATGCTAGCTCGCGAACAAACAGCGCGATCTAAGCTTGAGATTCGCCGCCGCTTTAACCGTGACAAACTGAATGAAGCGTTCGAAAAATTTGAACGTTATGAAAGAAAAATGGACGATATGGAAGCGGAAGTCGAAAGTTACGATATAGGCAGCAAAGACTTAGCCGATGAAATCCAAGACCTAGCCCGCGACGAAAAGGTCGATCAAGCGCTCGAGCAATTAAAAGCGCGCATGAGCCAAAAAGCAAAATAAATGCGGCTCACTTTAATGGTAATGGGCGGGAGTTATGCTTGCTCCCTCCCTCTAACGAGTGGTGATCAATAATGTCCAGTTTTGTGTTCTTTTTTGTTCCGACGGTCATTTTCCTCGGCTTAGTGCTCCCTTTATGGCTGGTGCTTCACTATGCCGCTACATGGCGGGCTTCTAAAGGGCTCTCTGAGGAGGACAAACAAACACTGGAGGCGACATTAAACGAACTCGATCGCGTAGAAGAACGCCTTCAAACCCTCGAAACCATCTTAGATGCCGAGCAGCCTGATTGGCGTGATCGCCATTCTGCCTAGGAAAAAGGAGTACTTTATGTTTGATGCTAAAAACCGCGGTTGGGATATCGACCTATTCAGAAGTCGACGTTCTCGCTGGATTGCCGGAGTATGTGGTGGTTTAGCCGAGAATATGAACTGGTCACCTACCGGCTTACGAATTATAGCGATACTACTGTTTATGTTTACCGGGTCTTTTGCTTTCTTAGCCTACATTGCAGCTTGGTTTCTTATAGCAAGCCGCTCCGAGGCTCCTTATGCTGGACGGACTTATAACCACGAAACGCCCCCTAAAAATCCAAACGGGCCGCAAAATATTAAACAGAAAGTATTTAGCCATAAAGAAGCCGCCACCAGCCGCATTTACGAAATACGTGACCGACTCAGCTCAATAGATCAACGTATTCGCGCGATGGAAACGCACGTTACTTCTAAAAAATACCAATTCGATCGTGAGTTACACCGCACTCAAAAACCGTAAGCTGATCCAGTCTTACGCCCACTAAAAAGCCGCATGAATGCGGCTTTTTATCAATATTCCAAACAACATATTCAGCTAGTGATCCATTGCCTTATCTTGCAAATTTTTTGGAATCTCTTTTTTACCGGAAACCCCCAGCTCATTCAGCTTCATCGCCTGCTGAACCAAATTGCCGCGCCCCGTCGATAATCGACCATAAGCCTGCTCATAGGAATCTTGGGCGCGATGCAGGTGCTTACCGATATCCTCCAGCGACTCAACAAAAATCACAAACTTATCGTAAAGGTCAGCTCCCCGCTTCGCTATCTCTTGCGCATTTTGGTTTTGGTGCTCATATCGCCAGATGTTTTGAATCGTTCTAAGAGTGACCAACAAAGTGGCAGGGCTCACCAACATAATGTTGCGATCAAATGCAAATCGAAATAATTCCGGGTCATTTTCTAAAGCCAATAAAAATGCGCCTTCAACTGGAACAAACATCAACACAAAATCGAGGGATCGCACACCTTCTAGTTTTTCATAAGCCTTGTTGCTCAGGCCTCTGACATGATTGCGCAATGAAACTTGGTGCGATTTCAGGTGATGCTGTCTAACCTGCTCATCATCACTGGAGCAATATTGTTCGTAAGCCGTTAGCGAGACTTTAGCATCAACAATGACATCTTTGCCGTCAGGTAGATGCACAATCACATCCGGCTGATAACGTTGATGTTGATCCTTTAAGGTAACCTGCACCTGATATTCATGACCTTTGCGCAAACCCGATTCTTCTAAAACCCGCTCAAGAATAACCTCACCCCAATTACCTTGGGTTTTACTCTCGCCACGCAGCGCTTGTGTAAGGTTAATCGCATCTTGACTCATCTGCTGATTCAGCTGCTTTAGCTGATGAATTTCAGCATGCAGCGCCCTGCGCTCCTTGGCCTCTTGTACATACACATCTTCTACTTTGCGCTTAAAATCTCCTAGCTGCTCGCGCAAAGGCGTGAGTACCATACCCATTTCTTTTCGACTATTTTCAGAGAAACGCTGCGATTTTTCATCAAAGATCTGGTTCGCTAGATTTTGAAACTCCTGCCGCAGCTGGTCACGCGCCTCACTCAGCAAGCGTATTTTCTCTTCATGACTTGCCCTCTCAGCTTGATAACGCGCGTCCATTTCAGCCATTTGAGTTTGTCGAATAGACAGCTGCTCGTGCAGTTCACCATTTTCATAAACAAGCTGTTCGAGTTTATCTTCCAACTTAGCAGCTTGCCGGCCTTGTTCTTCGTAACGCACTTCATTTAATCGATATTGCTGCAATGATTCTTCTAGGGTCTGCTGCGCAGCCATCCAACGCGAACGCTGCGCTAACAATATGAGTAACATAACAACAAGCACGCACAAGCCGACAATCAGTGCCGCCACCAAAGAAGAATCAGCTAATAATGACGATAACGTCATGTCTTCACCAGTAATAGTAGAGAGCAGCGATCGCAACGATAACCAGCAAAGTCATCAAACTCAGATTGATCAAATCGCTCCATAAACGCTGAAAAAACACGAAATGCACAACCGGAAAGCTGATAAACACACATACGAGCGGAATCCACCACTCCAGCTGTCGCATACCGTAAGCTAACGCCCCCACCAGCGTAAGAGCCGCCAAGTTACCAGCAAATACAACCGCAACCTGTGCATTGCGGCTAGCTAATCGTCCTGTCTTTTGTTCTTCAGGTAGTTTATTAATATCCCGAGCACTGAGCGCAGCTGACATTGCAACGAAGCCCGAAAACAAAAAAACAAATAATGGTTCCACAACGAAAACTCCAACAACTGATGAATAAGCGGGTGATTGTAGATCAAAACGCAGTTCAACCCTATATGCGTCTTCATATAGCGTACATAAGGGTGCGATAAGCTAGCGTTTAAAACAATTTAGAGTGGTATCATATTACCCAATAGCCGCGCACAGCCGCGTAACCCAAAACACGCAATTCAGCACCAAGCTGATTTGCGAGTCACTTACTGTTAAGAGAGATCCCGCAACAATGGAGTACTTGGTTAACGAAGCCGTAGAAGATTATGCCTTTTTAAACACAAGCGAAGAGCCCGCTTTACTAAAAGAGCTAATCGATGCAACTAACCAAAATATGGGCTGGCCTCAAAAACTTTCTGGCCGCCTAGTAGGCCGAACGTTAAAGATGCTGAGTGCGATACATCAACCCAAGCGTGCATTAGAGATTGGTATGTTTACTGGCTACTCGGCTCTGTCTATTGCCGAAGGCATGCCAGAGGATGGAAAACTAATTTGCTGCGAGACTAACCCTCGCGCTATTGAGTTTGCCCAAACATTTTATGATCGCAGCGAACACGGGCACAAAATCGATGTAATTTTCGGCCGTGCCTTAGATACATTAGCCACACTTGAAGGCCCATTAGACTTTACATTTATTGACGCCGACAAACGTAATTACCTGAATTATTGGTTAGCTGTTAAAGAGCTGACACGACCGGGTGGTTTGATCATTTTAGACAACGTGCTTTGGTCAGGTAAGGTAGTACAACCTGAATCAGAAATAGATGACACCTTAGTGGAAACTAACCGTATTATTGCTGCTGACCCTGACTTTGAGAATGTATTTTTAACCGTGAGAGATGGCTTGAACGTAGTCAGAAAGCTTAGGTAATCCCCAACAAATAACCCCTATGATGTTGATATAAGTAGTAAGGAGTAACAGGTTGAAAAAATGGATTTTAGCAAGCCTGGCAATATTGATAGTTATCCCAGTGGCGCTCTATTTAGCCTTACCCTTTTTGGCGAGCAAGGCTGTAGAAAGCTGGTTAAGCGAACAAGGATTTGACGATCCGCATTTCGATGTCGCTTACCCCACTAATCGTGAGCTACTGATCAAACAGTTAGAAGTCACCAAAAACACGCCGGACCGCCATTCCACACTCAAAGCAGGGCCTGTCACCTTACATTACAGACCTTTAAGACTGCTGTTTTCAGGGACGTTTGAGCGGATAACTATCCCCGAGGCTTCACTTGTCATCTCGACAAAGGATCTCAACCAATCGGAAAATATAGCTAATACTGAAGCTTCTGCATTCGCTGTAGAATTAGCAAACTTCTTACCCTCTTTTTGGATAGAGCAAACACCGGCTGCCGAAATTTTAATTGGCCAATTGACGACTACCTTGCAGTTAGGATCGCGCCCAGACATTAAACTGGTGGGTAACATTGCCCTGCAAAACCAACAACTGTTTAGCCGTGTAGAAGGCTACTATGATGCTCAACCTTTGGCCCGTGCTGACCTACATTTCACGGCCAACGACCGCTTCTCGTTTTCGCTATTACACGACAACCAGTCCGTTATCGATGTAGAAGGTAGAGCGGTCGAAGACGAAAAAGCTATTCTGATTGCCGCCAACCATGAAACTAATCTAGCTAAAGCTCACGAGCTGCTATGGCAGATTCCCGGCTCTATTGCTCAAATTATTCCTGGTTTTACCGGCGCCCTCAAGGGCCGAGCAAAAATCAGTTTGCAGCGCACGCTGACCCAAGATACAACCGCCTGGCTGCAAGCATTAAGCTTTGAGGACAGTAGCAAAACAAATATTGTGGCGCTGTCTCCGCTAGAAACGATAAAAGTAGTGAACCTCAACATAGAAACCGAAACACAATTGACCAATGACAAAGGCTTGCAAGTCCAGGTTACACCTAAAAGCAAAATAACAGCACTCAACTTAGGCAACAATGATTGGCATATCGACAAACTCGACTTCACTACCCAAAGCCCGATTACGGTGAATTATTTTGATAAACTTACCGTGTCACCATTTCGCATCAGCCTGGCCTATAAAGATGCTCAATTTGGTGTAATGACGCTTGCTAGCGAACCCATTGAACTCGATATCCAATCTGTTAACGCCGCCAAGCAAACTTTCTCCGCGGGCTACACTCTAAAAGAGCTTAAAGTACAGTTAGGTAAAGATCCTATACCGCCCTTTTTTGCAAAGGGTCTTTTCACCTTTACACCAGATACTCTGAAAACCAGCTACTTCTTTGTTAACGAGCCTTTAGATATCGATCTCTCAGGTGACCTTTCATATGTGATCAATAACAAGCTACTTAAAACCAACTGGCACCTTAAAGAAATACCAACCAATGAGCTGCCGCTTAAATGGCGCAACTACCTCCCCTTTAAATGGCCTATCGACATACAAATTGGCGAGGGGTTCTACAGTCAAAACGGCGCTCTCAGTTGGTGGGACGGTACGCTGGATGGAAAGATCAATCACCTGATGCGTGATCTTCATGTAATGTATCAAAAGGTTGCTATCGAAGGCATTAACGCCAAGAGCACCACCTTTTTGCGTGACAAACGAATCGATGAACAAGGCACATTGACCGTGAAACAGGTTGAGCAGGGTTATTCTTTGCAAAAACTAAACGCCGAATACCGCATCAACCAACTTACGTCTAAAGACCCCATCATTAACATTAACGCCCTACAAGCTGAGCTATTAGGCGGCACGTTAACAGCAACTCCTTTTTACACTACGTTTAACGATATGAATATACGTACCGATATTGAGGTCAGTGAACTTTCGTTAAACCAACTACTCCAACTTGAGAATCAACCCGGCTTAACTGGTCAAGGCCTATTGAGTGGGCGAATTCCCTTAACCTACCATCAAGGCAAACTAGCGGTTAAAGCAGGAGATATTAAAGCGGTACAACCCGGAAATATCCGCTATGAACCGACGGATAATGTGCGACAAATGGGGCAAAATAATCAAGGATTGGCGATCGCACTTAAAGCGTTGTCTAATTTTAATTACACAACATTAAGCGCCAATGCCAATTATCAGAGCAATGGTGATTTGTTGCTGCAAACGCAACTATCGGGTAGCAACCCTGATTGGAATAAGGGACAACCAGTTAACTTCTCGATCAACATAGAAGAAAACTTGATACAGCTTATGAAGAGTCTGCAATTTGCTGACAAATTAGCAGAGCAACTTCAGCATAAAAAACAATAACAAGGCGGCGGAGCTAACTAATGTTATTACCAAAATACAGCGTGCCTACAACCATTTTACTCACCTCGCTATTACTGACAGCGGGGTGCTCACCTAAGGTACAAGTCGAAGTCCCTAATGAGCCTATTACTATCAACCTCAATGTTAAAATTGAGCACGAGATTCTTGTTAAAGTTGATAAAGAAGTCGACACCCTACTCACTAATCAAAAAGATCTATTCTAGGGAAGCATCATCATGAAGATAAAACACATTGCGAATACCTTATTCTTATCTTTGCTGCTTTCATTACCCGCTTTTGCTTTGAGCTTAGACGCGGCAAAAAGCCAAGGGCTCGTAGGGGAAACCCCACAAGGATACATAGCGGCCGTGATCGCTAATGCCGACAGCTCTGTTAAGCAGCTGGTAGACAGCATCAACACTCAACGTAAAGCGGCTTATCAAGAGAGCGCTACCAAAGCAGGCGTAGCTACCGATATTATCGCCAAACGTATGGCTCAACGGCTTTACCAAAGAGCTGAGTCAGGAGAGTACCTTTTACAACCCGACGGTCGCTGGACCAAACAGTAATTACTTTTTCCATCTGCCCTATACTAATTAAGAGGTTTATATGGCAAAGCAGAAAGATTCCGGCTTTTTTACGTATCGGAAATTACATTTTTTGGGCTTAGTATTGTCGGGGTCTTCTGTTGCCGTTGCTGCCAGCTCCCTCAGTAATGAGCTTGGCGATATTCAATGCGCTGCTTGTATTGCTATTCGCTTTTGCTTGCTGTGCTTAACGTTTATTTTCTTACTGGGCTTTATCATTAACCCTTGGAAATTTGGCCAACGCTTACTGGGTTTTTGTACTGTCCTGCTTGCCACCGTGGGCTTGTTACTCACCGGGCGGTATCTGTGGTACGCACCGGATATGCCGACCCCTTCGGACTCTTGCAGCTTACAACTCGACTCCTGGCTCGGTTTACTACCCAATAATTCCGGATTGATGGCTTTTTTTACCGAAC
This sequence comes from Neptunomonas phycophila, assembly GCF_001922575.1. Lineage (NCBI taxonomy): Bacteria > Pseudomonadati > Pseudomonadota > Gammaproteobacteria > Oceanospirillales > Oceanospirillaceae > Neptunomonas > Neptunomonas phycophila. The sequence continues at coordinate 2,169,855 of NZ_MRCI01000001.1, forward strand.
AGAATGAATGTCTTCCAACGACAACAAATTTCTTGGGTTTATCGCTCCCACAGCTTACATTACTGCTATTTATACTATTGTGTATTATCAGCTGGCGAATTGTGCTCCGAAGTCCTCGTCAGCGCGTATCACTGTTTTAAATACAGTTCCTAGCGATGGAAGACTATGAAAAAGCAAATTAGCGCTGGATTATTAGCCATATTACCTGCGATTAGCTATGCCGCTGATCCATGGACATTTAATACCTACTTTGAAAACGACCTATTTGATGGTACTGATCAAAGTTATACCAACGGCATTCGTTTTTCATGGGTATCGCCCGACCTCGACAACTACCTTTTAGATGAGCGTATCCCACTTTGGCTGCGGCGCATCAACGCACAATTTAGCCCCCTATACCCCGTTACAGAAAGCTACACAGATAATGTCCAAAGAAAGCTCATTTTTACCATTGGCCAAGAGATGTATACGCCAACGGATAAAAAACGCAAAACAGTCGATCCTGACGACCGCCCTTTTGCCGGTTGGCTTTATGCTGGATTTGGTTATCACGCCAAAACTGATAACAAAATGAACTCAGTTGAGGTCAACTTAGGCGTAGTAGGCCCTGCCTCCTACGCCCATGAAACACAAGATTTTATCCACGACCTAAGAGGCATAGAAACCTTCCAAGGTTGGGATAACCAATTGCGTAACGAGCTAGGCATACAAGTTGTTTATGAGCACAAGCATCGCTTATACAAAAACACTTTGCATAACGATATCAGCTACGACTTTATTACCCATGCGGGCGGCAGTGTAGGTAACGTTGCAACCTACGGCAACCTAGGCGCTGAATACCGAATTGGTTGGAACCTCCCTGATGACTTTGGTACATCAGCCTTGCGTCCTGGTGGCGATAACAGCGCACCGGGAAACAGTGACCCTCGACTGCGTTATGAAGGTCGCGGTATTCATGGCTTTGTATCGATTGATGCGCGCGCAGTTTTACACAACATCTTTTTAGATGGAAATACCTTCACGGATAGTCACTCAGTTGACAAAGAGTATTTTGTAGCCGACGCGGCCATCGGTGTGTCGGCAATCTATGATCGTTGGAAGATATCGTACGCGCATGTTCACCGCACAAAAGAGTTCAGGTCTCAGAAAAAACCACAACGTTTTGGTTCTATTAGCGTTTCTTATTCCTATTAAGTGAAAAGATACGCTCTACACTACCTTCTATTTTTTTGCGGCTGATAATTCAAAAACTGCCGCAAAAAACCTTTAAATTCAATCAGTAGGCACCTAGAAGCAAACTCAGATCTATTTTTCCTTTCTAAAATTCCAGGAAACAAAAGTTTCCTATAGGAAATTTCTACTTTTTTACCATACATCCGCCTGCGGTTTTGCGCTATCATTGGCCCAATTTCGTATCGCTAATCAGCGGCTATCAGACCCAGTCAGGATTCAATACTCATGAGCGAAACCTCCCGTCCGTTAACTGACCTGCAGAACCGATCTGCTTTCATCGAACGCCACATAGGCCCATCGCACGACGAACGCGATGCCATGTTAAGCGAATTAGGCGTAGATACGCTGGATACCCTCATTGATCAGACAGTACCCGGTAGTATCCGAGTGAAAACCCCTATTCCACTAGATACACCACGGACGGAAGTTGAAGCACTGGGTTACCTTAAAGCAGTCGCGAGCAAAAATGTAATTAATCGTTCTTTGATTGGCATGGGCTACACTGACACCATTACACCTAACGTCATTCTACGTAATGTATTGGAAAACCCAGGTTGGTACACAGCGTACACACCTTATCAACCTGAAGTATCACAAGGTCGCTTAGAAGCCATCCTAAACTACCAACAGATGGTATTAGATTTAACAGGCTTAGACTTAGCTAACGCCTCCTTGCTTGATGAATCAACCGCCGCGGCCGAAGCGATGACATTGTGCAAACGCATGTCTAAAGCGAAGCGCAGCAACCTCTTTTTGGTTGATGAAAACCTACACCCACAAAACATCGACGTTATCCAAACACGCGCTGAGCCGCTAGGTTATGACGTGATCGTTGGTGACTTAAACACCTTATTAGACGAGCACGAACCTTTTGGTGTTGTAGCTCAATACCCCGGCACTCACGGTCAAGTCATCGACCTAACCAGCCTCATTGAAAAAACGCATGACAAAAAAGCGCTCTTTTGTGCTGCCGCGGATATTATGAGCCTAGTTATGCTCAAGTCACCTGGTGAAATGGGGGCCGATGTAGTCTTTGGCTCAGCACAACGCTTTGGTGTTCCTATGGGGTATGGTGGTCCACATGCCGCATTTTTCGCGACTCGCGATGCCTACAAGCGCTCTGTTCCTGGCCGTATTATTGGTGTCTCAGTGGATACGCGTGGCAAAAAAGCATTGCGTATGGCCATGCAAACACGTGAGCAACATATCCGCCGAGAGAAAGCGACATCGAACATCTGTACCGCGCAAGTATTGCTAGCTAACATGGCTGGTTTTTACGCGACGTACCACGGACCTGAAGGCCTTAAAACCATTGCGCAACGTATCCACCGTTACACGGATATTTTGGCAAGCGGCCTAGAAAATAAAGGTATCAAGCTGGTTAACAGTACATGGTTCGATACCCTCACCATCGATTTAGGTGCTAACCGAGACGCAGTTTACGGCAAGCTACTGGATGCAGGCATCAATACACGTAAAGTAAATGATACCCAGCTAGGCATGACGTTTGACGAGCGTACAGACGATGCTCTTATCCTAGACTTATTCGCTACCATCATTGGTGCAGATCATGGCCTATCGGTTGAAGCCCTTGATAAAGCTCGTGACTCAATCCCAGCCGAATGTGTTCGCCAATCAGCCATACTGACGCATCCTGTTTTCAACAGCTATCACAGCGAAACAGAAATGTTGCGTTATCTAAAGCAGCTTGAAAATAAAGATATCTCTCTGGCAAATAGCATGATCGCCCTCGGCTCTTGCACCATGAAGCTAAACGCGACAGCGGAGATGATCCCAGTTACATGGCCTGAGTTTGCGAATATCCACCCATTCGCACCTCTTGACCAAGCCGCTGGCTACCAACAAATGCTGTCTGAACTGGATGACATGCTAAAAGCGATCACCGGTTTTGATCACATCTGCATGCAACCTAACTCAGGCGCACAAGGCGAATACGCAGGCTTGCTAGCCATCCGTAACTTCCACTTTGCCAATGGCGATCATCATCGCAACATCTGCTTGATCCCTTCATCAGCACACGGCACAAACCCTGCTTCTGCTGCATTGGCGGATATGAAAGTGATTGTTGTTGCCTGCGATGAAAAAGGTAACGTCGATATCGACGATCTGCGCGCTAAAGCCGAGCAACACAAAGATGACCTTAGCTGCTTGATGATTACCTACCCATCAACACACGGTGTTTATGAAGAAGGAATCCGCGACATTTGCCAAATTATCCATGATAACGGTGGCCAAGTGTACATGGACGGCGCAAACTTAAACGCGCAAGTGGGCATCTCCCAACCGGGTGAAATCGGTGCAGACGTCTCACACATGAACCTGCACAAAACTTTCTGTATCCCACACGGTGGCGGCGGCCCTGGTATGGGTCCTATCGGTGTTAAAGCACATTTAGCGCCTTTCGTTGCGAACCACGCCGTACAAACCATTTCAGGTGGCCCGAAAGCCGGTAATGGTGCCGTTTCAGCAGCACCATGGGGCAGCGCAAGTATCCTACCAATCTCATGGATGTACATCAAAATGATGGGTGGCGAGGGCCAACGCCTAGCGACTGAATACGCTATTTTGAATGCTAACTACTTAGCTAAAAAATTAGCTGAGCACTACCCTGTTCTTTACACTGGCCGTAATGATCGCGTAGCGCACGAGTGCATCATCGACCTGCGCCCATTGAAGGAAGCATCCGGTATCAGCGAAGAAGACGTCGCTAAACGCCTGATGGATTTCGGTTTCCACGCGCCGACTATGTCGTTCCCTGTACCGGGCACACTCATGATCGAGCCGACCGAGTCCGAATCAAAAGCCGAACTCGACCGCTTTATCGAAGCCATGGCACAAATCCGCAGCGAAATTGCCCAAGTCGAACACGGTGAGCTAGACGCCGAAAACAACCCACTCAAGCACGCGCCACACACAATGGACGATTTAGTGGACTCAGACTGGAACCGTCCTTACACCCGCGAACAAGCAGTATTCCCAGCACCATTCGTACGTATGGGTAAAGTATGGCCAACGGTAAACCGTATCGACAACGTATACGGCGACCGTAACCTGTTCTGCTCGTGTGTGCCTATGGAAGCTTATGACACGGCTGAGTAATGATTAACCCAACCACTGGTTAAATCATATTTGATGAAAAAGAGCTGCCCCAATAGGTGGCTCTTTATCATTTCAGGCCAATAAAGCGCAGAGAGGTCTTATGATGAATGACTCTCAATAATTTGATCCGAACTGCACACAGATCTGGGGCTATTGGGTGTTAATACTCCACAAGAATTAAATAAAAAATACATTGAGCAAATTTAGCGAAAAAAATTCATTGATAGAAACTTATTTTAAAAAGCTGCTCAATTGCGCAGCTTTTTAATTACCTGTTGCTTTTCCCATTGAGTGTAAGTACGTGATCATCAAACATCCTACCTATGCGCCTTCCATACATAATGTATTTATATCTAGACAAGAACAAAAAAATTAGGATAATCAATAACCTGTGTTATTCACTGGACGTGTTAGCACAGTGGTTTACGGTTGTTTAAAGTGATAAACATGTGCCAGATTTTTCTTTTTATTTAAAAAAGCCTATCTGCATCAAGAAGCTATAGGATTTACTTGACTATCAAATCAAGTTTTAAATTCTCGTTTTTACACCAGCCATATTCCGAATAAAAAAAGTAAAAAATATAACTTGTTAGTATTTAAATAGGGAAAATTATGAAAAAGGTAGTTTTTTTACTCTCAGGTGCAATGGCGGCTCTATCTATGAATGTCATGGCGCTCTCTAATGATCACACCAACGTTTCGGACGATATTGTTGCTCAACAACGAGCTAACCTTGCTAAAAACACCCAAGGCAAAGGTTTTGGCCCACAATCACCACGCAATATTGAAGCGGCCGCAGGCACAAACCCTGTAGTGTTCAATAAAGCCCCGGCTTACACCCAAATGAACTTGTGTAATATCCATATGCACAAAAATGCAGAGCATGCCGGCGGTGAGTTTTCTAAATTTGCAGGTAACGGCGATGGTATGGGCTACCAAACCGGTTATGTCTATTCGGGGACGTTAACTAAGAGTGAGTCTAAGCCGTTAAACCAAGCGGTTTGTCGTAGTGAGCACGGCGGCTTACAAACAGGCGATACGATTGAAGTTCACTATGTGCACTCTAGCGCTCAAGTTACACCTGGAGCAACTCTTGGTGCCTGCCTTAGTGACTCAATCAAAAATCCTCAATTCCGTGTTGAAACTCAAGTATTTGTTCTGGTCAATGACGACAAAGCATTGGATTTTGGCGAGTTAACACAGCACAGTGTTAGCAATGGGTATCAGCAAGCGCTCAACATTCCTAACAACACAGGCACCCCAATTGAGTACGCAGGCTCAACAACAGGGCCGAAATACAACGAAGCAGGCTCCCCTTTCCAAGTCACTTGGAGCGTAAGACCAAAAGTCGCTAAAGTGGATATCAACACAGTAGGTAAATGGTGTGAAGGCAATACCTTCGAAGAAGATCACGCTCACGGTGTTCGTAACCTAGTAACTAACCCAGATCTACTCTCTCCTATGCAGTAATCGATACTATTATTAAATAGCTATTAGCCGCTCATCTGTGCGGCTATTTTTTGGTCCCATCCTTGTCTATCACACCGCTGCTACGTACCTATTATCGCAAGCGACCTCTTAACAGCAGACGTTTGCTAGCCCATTCCACCACTCTTATCCTGCTAATGGTTTTTCGTGATAAGCTGCCATGGAACCTTTAATTTGAAATAAGCCATGACACATCTCGTTCTCCTTGGCGCAGGCCATGCGCACTTATTCGTTTTACAGCAACTACTATCGACACTCCGGAACACGCCAGACATCTGCAAGGTGACTCTTATTTCTCCTCAACGATGGCAATTCTACTCAGGGATGATACCGGGATGGATAGAAGGCATTTACTCCATAGACCAGTGCCGGATAAATATTAAAAATCTACTAAAAGGATCTGATATACGCTTCGTAGAATTAGACGCCGTTGGCATCGACCCAGATGCAAAAACGATCCAACTCAGCGATGCAAGCTCGGTTCATTACGATTTACTATCTATCGATATAGGGAGCGGAGTAAGGTCTATACCGGCGTCCGATGGTGCTCAGAGCGCTTATCAATTTATGAACATTAAACCGCTCGCTCGATTTTGTGATCAATGGCACACTTTTATTGAAACAACTGCACAAACGAAAAACACCGCCATCAAACTCGCGGTCATAGGCGGTGGAGCTGCCGGTGTTGAGCTGGCATTCGCTGCAAATGCTCGTCTTAAGCAGCTCAGCCCAAACAATAAAGTGACACTGGTAACTGGTCAGCAGGGAGTCTTGCCTAACTTTTCTAGGATGACGCGCTGGCTAACCCATCGCCAACTCAGAGAGCAATCAATAACCGTATTGAAAGGCCATGCCAAGTCCTCAGACAAAGGTTTGATGGTTAATGACAAAATACAGCGCGGTGTAGATTGCGTGCTCACTGCAACCGGTGCCTGTGCCCTACCTTGGCTTACCCAAACAAAGCTACAACTTGCAGAGAATGGGTATATAGCTGTTGATGAGTATCATCGTAGCCTTTCGCACCCAACCATATTCGCAGCCGGCGACACCTGTAGTCGCCTTAACTCTCCCCTTAAACGGTCTGGAGTTCATGCCGTAAGAGCAGGTCCAATACTCGCGCATAATCTTTTATCTTGTATTAAAGCGAATGCGGCTTCGCTTGAGGGCTCTGCGGGTAAAGCCCTGCCGTTAACACTTAAAGCTTTTAAGCCTCGCCGACACTCACTTTTCTTGCTTGCTAGCGGCCGACGCCACGCCATTGGCTCTTGGGGGCCATTTACTGTTGCAGGACGTTGGGTATGGCGATGGAAAGATAGCATTGACCAACGCTTCATTCATTCATTTAGTTATGACGCCGAATAAATTTTTTAAAAAAATTGTAAGGAATCCAACTATCAAGCGACTAACTACTATAACTAATACATGAAAGCCTGTTTGATGGCTCGATGTATGACTACTGAATAGGAGCCATTTGATATGTTAAGCACGATAGAATTACTTGAAGCGACCGATTTTCCTCCATTACAACGCGATAGATTGGAAACTCTGCAGGTCAATCTTGGTTATCTGTGCAATCAAACGTGCGTGCATTGCCATGTTAATGCAGGCCCCAATCGAACAGAGATGGTCTCCGATGAACTCATCGAAACCATCATAGAAGTCCTTCAAAAGCATGACATAAAAATTCTTGATTTAACCGGTGGCGCGCCAGAAATGCACTGGCGCTTTCGCGATTTAGTCTCTCGCGCTACTGCTTTGGGCGTGCAGGTTATCGACCGTTGTAACCTCACAGTGTTGTTTGAAGAGGACCAAACAGGTCTCGCCGAGTTTTTAGCTCAACATAAAGTCCAAGTCGTGGCGTCTCTTCCTTGTTACTCCCTTGAAAACGTAGATCAACAACGTGGCAAAGGTGTATTTGACAAAAGCATAGCTGGCCTACAACTACTCAACTCTTTGGGCTACGGAAAACCAGATTCTGGGCTTAGCTTAAATCTCGTCTACAACCCACAAGGCGCATCACTACCGCCTAATCAAAACGCTCTAGAGGCTGATTTTAAGCGAGAGCTGATGGCTCACTTTGGCATCGTTTTTAATCAGCTGTTTGCCATCGCCAATATGCCAATTAAGCGCTTTGGATCTATGCTCATTTCAAAAGGTCAATTTGAGCCCTACATGCAACTGCTTAAAGATAACTTTGCAGCCGCTAATTTACCGGGCGTCATGTGTCGTTCCATGATTAGTGTCGATTGGCAGGGCTATCTCTACGATTGCGACTTCAACCAACAACTCGAGCTAAATTTAGGCGGAAAGCGTCAGCATTTAAACGATTTACTCGCACAAGATAACTACGACTCACACATTCGTATCGCTGATCATTGTTACGCCTGCACCGCAGGACAAGGCAGCAGCTGCGGCGGCGCACTTTAGGAATTTTCCCCATGAAGAAAGGTTTATTGTTTAGCGTCATTGTGGTGCTAGCTGCATTATTTTTTATTTTTGATTTACACCACTTCTTTACCCTTGAGAGCCTCAAAGGCAGCTTGGCACAATTTGAAGCATGGCGTAACGAGTCCCCTCTATTAACCGCTGGCGCTTTTTTTGGTGTCTATGTCGTAGTCACAGCCCTGTCATTACCTGGAGCCGCCATTTTAACCTTAGCTGGTGGCGCATTATTTGGTTTAGCAACGGGTCTGTTGTTAGTCTCGTTCGCTTCCAGTATTGGGGCACTATTGGCCTTTCTTGTATCTCGGTACCTTTTACAAGATATGGTACAAAAACGTTTTGGGTCACGCTTATCCACTCTCAATGAAGGTATCGAGCGCGATGGTGCTTTCTATCTTTTCACGTTGCGATTGGTTCCAATCTTTCCGTTTTTCCTCGTTAATTTGTTGATGGGCTTAACGCGCATTAAAGCGACCCAATTTTATTGGGTTAGCCAAATAGGTATGCTGGCGGGCACTGTTGTTTACGTCAATGCAGGCACACAGTTAGCCAATATTGACTCTTTATCAGGCATTTTATCCCCTGCTCTTTTATTCTCTTTTGCGTTATTGGGTGTATTTCCCTTGATCGGCAAAAAAATAGCAACTTTTTTTCAAAAGCGCCGTGTCTATGCCAACTGGAATAAACCTAGCTCTTTTGACCGTAATTTAATTGTGATTGGCGCTGGTGCCGGTGGTTTAGTGTCGTCTTACATCGCGGCAGCGGTTAAAGCCAAAGTCACATTGGTTGAAGCGCATAAAATGGGCGGAGATTGCTTAAATTTCGGATGCGTTCCCAGCAAAGCGCTTATCAAAAGCGCCAAACTGGCTCACACCATCCAGCATGCAGAAAAATACGGTTTAGAAAGCAGCACACCTCAATTTTCATTCCGCGCGGTCATGAAAAGAATCCATGACGTCATTCGCGCTATCGAGCCGCATGATAGCGTTGAGCGTTACACCGATTTAGGCGTAGATGTTAAGCAAGGCTATGCAAAAATGCTGGACCCTTGGACGGTAGAAATCACGAATCACGAAGGCAATGTAGAACGCTTAACCGCCCGCAGCATTGTTATTGCCACAGGAGCTAGACCTTTTGTACCGCCTCTACCAGGCTTAGACACCACAGGCTATGTGACCAGTGATACATTATGGGACGAATTTGCTAAACGCGATGAAGTACCTAAACGATTAATCGTTCTAGGCGGTGGCCCTATCGGTTGCGAACTTTCCCAGAGCTTTGCTCGATTGGGCTCACAGGTTACTCAAGTTGAGCGAGGAGAGCGTATTTTACCGCGCGAAGATCATGAAGTTGCCTCGCTAGTTGCCCGTTCGATGACTAATGATGGCGTACAAATCTTAACGCAACATAATGCTATCCGCTGCGAAGTTATTAACGACGAGAAACGCTTGATTGTTGAGCACAACGGTATTGAATTACCAATCGCCTTTGATGAGCTACTCATTGCTGTCGGCCGCCAACCTCGCCTAACTGGCTATGGGCTAGAAGAACTGGGGATTGATACCAAGCGCACAGTCACAACTAATGAATATCTTGAAACGCTCTACCCCAATATTTATGCAGTTGGTGATGTTGCAGGCCCCTACCAATTTACGCATACCGCTGCCCATCAAGCGTGGTATGCCGCCGTTAACGCGCTGTTTGGGCAATTTAAGCGCTTTAAAGCCGACTACCGCGTCATTCCTTGGACAACCTTTACTGATCCCGAGATAGCCCGCGTTGGTTTAAGTGAAGCCGAGGCCGCTGAGCAAGGTATTAAAGTGGAAGTCACTCGCTATCAACTAGACGACTTAGATCGCGCCATCACCGAAAGTGAAACAGATGGCTTCGTGAAGGTACTAACGGAACCGGGGAAAGATAAAATTTTAGGCGTATGCATAGCCGGATCGCATGCGGGCGATTTATTGCCCGAGTTTGTTCTAGCCATGAAGCATGGCTTAGGTCTTAATAAAATCCTAGGCACCATTCATGCGTATCCCACTTGGGCAGAAGCCAACAAATATGCTGCCGGCGAATGGAAACGAGCGCACGCCCCACAAACGATCCTCAACTGGCTAGAAAAATATCATGCTTGGAGGCGTTCATAATGCGCTCTATAACGCTGACTCTTTCATCCTCAAGCAAACCAATACTTGGCGTTATCGCGCTATTGATCAGCAGCTGGGTTATTCCTTACGCTGAAGCCTCTGAGCCTGATCACCAGCTTTGGAATAGCTTGCTTAAATCACATGTCATTAACATACATGATGGCCATGCAACCCAAGTCGATTACCGTGCCATTCAACAAGAAGCCGTTTTGCTAAAACGCTATCTTGATCACTTATCTGCTGTTAAGCGAAGTGATTTTGATCAGTGGTCAAACAATCAGCAACTCGCTTTTTTAATCAATGCTTACAACGCGTGGACAGTTCAGTTAATTTTGAGCCAGTACCCCAACCTTGATTCAATCAAAGACCTAGGCGGGTTATTTAAATCACCTTGGAAACAAGAATTTATACCGCTTTTAGAGCAAACTCGCTCGCTAGATAGCATCGAGCATACCTTGATTCGTGGGTCCTCTCGCTATAATGATCCACGTATTCACTTTGCCGTAAATTGCGCCAGTATTGGTTGCCCGGCGCTCAGGGCGGAAGCCTATACAGCCGATAAGTTAGATGCGCAATTAGAAGAACAAACACAGTTATTTCTTGCCGATCAGAGCCGCAACCGCCTGCGCGATGGACGCTTAGAAGTGTCATCCATTTTCAAATGGTATCGTGAAGACTTCGAAAAAGGCTGGGAAGGCACACGCTCGTTAGCTGAATTTCTAACACATTATCGCACATCGCTTGGGCTTACCGACGACCAAAAAGGGCGCGTTATCAGTGGTGAAATCGATATCACGTTTTTAGACTATGATTGGAGGCTCAATGACAAGCCGTAACCTTGCCATCATAGTGCCAGTACTCAATGAGGTTAACGCCATTCATGACCTTATTAACCATCTGAAGCCCTACGCTGAAAGAGGTAATGAGGTACTATTCGTCGATGGAGGAAGCCGAGACGGCACCGCTGCCGCCATTCTATCTGCCGGTGGTAAGGTCATAACATCGGCCGCTGGCCGCGCTAAGCAAATGAATGCAGGCGCGCGCGCCACGAGCTCACAATACCTAGCATTTCTGCATGCCGATACACGCCTACCAAGTAACGCCGATCACATTATGGTCGCTTTACTCTCGCAGAAAACACTAGCGTGGGGGCGCTTTGATGTAAAAATTGAAGGGCAATCTCGTCTATTGCCAATCATCGCTTTTATGATGAACTGGCGTTCGCGATTGACGCATATAGCCACGGGCGATCAAGTACTGTTTATGTCTCGATCATTGTTTGAGATTGTTGGCTGTTTCCCGGATCAACCTTTAATGGAAGACATCGAGATTTCAAAACAGCTTAAACAATGCGCCCCTCCCTATTGTGTTAAGCATAAAGTAACGACGTCAGGTCGGCGCTGGGACTCACGAGGGAGCTGGAAAACTATTGCGCTCATGTGGAAGTTACGTTGGTCCTATTGGCGAGGAGAAAGCCCTGAAACCCTAGCGGAGCAATACCGATGAAACCCCCATCCCTTACACGCGACACCACACTGGTTATTTTCGCTAAGGCTCCCGAACCAGGTTTAGCCAAGACTCGCCTCATACCAGCACTCGGTAAAAAAGGCGCTGCTCACTTGGCTGACCTGTTGCTTCAAAATGCGGTTAAAGAAGCGCTTGCGACATCCTTTGAATCAATCGAGTTATGCGTCACACCGGATATGGAGCACCCATATTGGTCATCGCTAATAGCTGATTCACGTATTCAATTAACTCAGCAAGTAGACGGGCATTTAGGAGAACGAATGTCAGCTACAGCCAAACGAATCATCGATAAAGGTCGCTCCGTCATTCTAACTGGAACCGATTGCCCACTCTTAACCACTCAACGTTTGTTAGCTGCCGCCTCCGCTTTGGAGCAGCATGACTCGGTTATTTATCCCGTTGAAGACGGCGGCTATTCGCTGTTAGGTATCCAACAATGGCACCCTTCCCTATTTAGCGATATCCCCTGGAGTACCGATGCCGTTGCTAACATAACACTCAATCGCCTCAAGCATTTGCAGTGGTCATGCTGGGAAGGCGAATTACTGTGGGATGTTGATACCCCAAACGATTTATCACGCTTACCGTCACGCTTTGAATCCCCAGTTATTTCTTGGAGTCTAAAATGAACTACCAACTACCTGCTGTGATTGCCCTTGTGGCGGTCATTTCATTGCTACTATCGAGAAAGTCGAATCATTCAAGCGGCTTCTTTTTAGGCCAGTCGGCTTCTGGGCAAGCCCCCTCTTTAATTACCTTAGTTTTTTCTCAGGTAACAACGTGGATCTTTGCTCGATCACTACTGAATGCGGCCATATTAGGGTTTTATTATGGTATCTGGGGGACTCTCGCCTATACCGCCTATTATTTATCATTTTTCACTGGCGCTAAAATCGTCGAGCACGTTCGCTTTGTAGAAGGTTTTGACAGCGTACAAACCTTTCTAGCTAACCGATTTGGGCGCTGGGGAACATCATGCTACAACCTTGTTATTGGTGTACGGCTAACCAGCGAGGTATTCGCTAACTTACTGGTTATCGGCATACTGTTTGGCGCAGCGGGCAGCCAAGCTTATACCTTGGCTATTATAGCGGTCGCCGTTATCACCTTAGCCTACTCCATGCTAGGTGGCCTGCATGCCAGCTTACGCACCGACTTGTTTCAAATGATCGCCTTTATTGCAGTACTAGGCTTGTTACTTCTGATGGTAGCTTTTGGCGGCCACTACACACTCGATCTTATTAGTTTTAAACCATTCGATATTTCACAACCAGGCCCTATTCTATTACTGGTCGCGTTACTGCAGGTCTGGAGCTACCCCATGCATGACCCGGTAATGATGGACCGTGGATTTTTAGCCGACCGTGACACGACTCGACGCAGCTTTATGCATGCCGGTTGGATTAGCATGCTGTGCATTGTCGCCTTTGGATCTTTAGGGGTGATTGCCGGAGCAAACGCCATGACAGGCGAAGATATGAACCAAGCTCTCACTCGGTTATTAGGCACTTACCCAATGCTATTATTAAGTGCATCACTAATAATCTCAGCTATGTCGACCCTGGATAGCACCTTATCCAGTTCAGCTAAGTTATTGGTCATGGATATGAAAGTGACAGCCCCCTCTGTCCGTAACGGGCGTATCGTTATGGCTGTGTTTATGCTACTTGGGTTAGCATTAGTATTTTTGGGAAATAAAGATTTATTCAGCGCAGTGGCCGTTAGTGGCACCGCCTCTATGTATCTTGTGCCGGTCATCCTGTTCAGTTTGTGGGGCAAACGCACCGACATTCCTGTCTGGAGTTATGTTGCCAGCTTTGTAATCGCAATAGCCGCCGCAGTACTCTATTTTACTGAATCATCTGGCTATTCCACGTTGCTAGGTGAAGCCCACAAATACACCAAGTTGCTGTGGTTGTCATTGCTAGTACCCGCATTAGGCTGCTTCTGTTTCTGGTGGGGAGGCCGCTCCCGATGATTCAGGATTTAGGAGACTTAACAGGGCCGGTGCTCATTTTTGGCGGCCCTTATAGCAATGCTGAAGCAACGTTAGCTATTCAAGAAGAAGCTCGCCGGTTATCGATACCTTCAGACCGAGTTATATGCACCGGGGATGTAGTCGCTTACTGCGCCAATCCAGAAGAAACTACCACTATTATCCGTGAATGGGGTATTCCGGTTGTCATGGGGAATTGCGAAGAGTCCATCGCTCAACAAGCACCTGACTGTGGCTGCGGATTTACGGAAGGTAGCAGTTGTTCTTTGCTTTCAATTAGTTGGTATGCTTTTGCCAACCAACACATATCCAATACTAACCGCCGTTGGATGCAAACTTTACCAAGCGCCATCGACTTTTCGATGAACGGACTCAGCTTTCGCACCGTACACGGCAGCACCACACAGATAAACGAATTCGTTTTTAAAAGCACTGCATCCCATATCAAAGAGGAACAATTAACAGCCACAGGCAAAGATGTTGTTATTGGTGGCCATTGCGGCCTACCTTTTGGAGACTCCCTAGCCCATGGCTACTGGCTAAATGCTGGCGTAATAGGAATGCCAGCCAACGACGGCACCACACAATGCTGGTATTTAGTCCTAACGCCAGACCATACTGGCGTTCATGCTCAGTGGCATCGACTTGCTTACCCTTATCGAAAAACCCAGACAGCCATGCGGGATTGTTTGCTTACTGAAGGTTACTGTGATGCATTAAGCAGTGGACTATGGCCCAGCATGGATGTATTGCCCGACTACGAAAAAAGCCAACAAGGAACTCCCTTACAAATAGAACCGTTATTCATAGAACGTCATTAAGCGTATTGCATCATGCACTCACTAAGGCCAGCCGTTGACCCTCCTGGCCTTTCTTTTATTTTACCATCGACTTACACTCGCAAGCTCAATAGAACAAACAGTAAGGGCTTTGGGTGCAACGCTTTATCAAGTTTCCACTGTATACATTATTTATATTTTTTGTTTCCGGCTGGCTGACGTTTGCCTTCGCTCAGGAACGAATCTTAGACTATCAAACAGATGTGACCGTTCTAGAAGACGGCACCCTACTAGTCACAGAAACGATTCAAGTCCAAGCGCAGGGCCAGCAAATTAAGCGTGGTATCTATCGGGATATTCCTACCACTTACGATAATGCAGATGGCTCAAGGCACCATGTAGACTTTATACTCACCGACGTCACACGTGATGGCCAACCGGAAAACTTCCATACTAAGGCACAGGCTAATGGCACCCGTATTTATATAGGTAGCCAGAATGTCATACTTCCCACGGCACGCTATACCTACCAAATACGCTACCAAATGAAGCGGATGATCCAATTTGGCGATAACACCGATGAACTGTTTTTCAATGTCATTGGTACCGGCTTTGTATTCCCTATTGATCGTGCCAAAGCTCGTATCCAGTTACCGGAAAATGCCATCATCTCTGATTCAATAGCCTATACGGGGCGTCAAGGTAGCCGCGAGCACAACGCTAATTTAACCCCTGTAAATAATCATACAATCGAAGTGGAAAGCTCTCAGCCGCTTTCACCCTACGAAGGTATATCGCTTGCGGTTGCTTGGAATAAAGGCGTTATTTCCGAGCCGACATTAGCCGATAAACTACGCTGGGCCTGGAAGGATGGCATGCTGATTCTCATTGCCATAGCCGGCTTTGCAGCGACCGGTCTGTATTTGTATTTTGCGTGGAGCAAAGTTGGCAGAGATCCCAGTAAAGACACTATCATTGCGCGTTTTACACCGCCAAAAGATCTTTCACCCGCGGCCTGCCAATTAATTTTGGATAGAAAATACAGACCACGGGGCATGGCCGCCGCATTAACAAACATGGTGGCAAAAGAGTATTTATCTATAGAACAAGGTAGCAAACGCGTTTTTACCCTGACACGCATAAAGGAGTCTGCAGACTTAAGTCCCGGCGAAGCTATTTTAGCCGCTCGGCTCTTTCCAAGCCTCAATAGCAAACTCACACTAAACCGCACTTATAATCCTTCACTAAAATCAGCCACTACGGCTTTTAAAGCTAAGCTCAATAACGAGTACGGGCGCACAAATTTTTCTACCAATCGACAATACGCCATCTTTGGGGCATTTATCGCGTTCGTGCCTTTATTAGCCATGATATTACTCAGTAATAACATTGAGGCAGTTGCTAGCAGCATATTTACTATTGTAGCCACCTTTATACTGGGCCAATCTGTACGTAAAGCCGTCACTCAGCGCTCACGACCTTTGATACTCAATATACTAACCAACGGCGTACCTGTTCTCTTTATAATCGTGATGCTCAATAGCTTTCAACAATTCGGATTCTTTGAAAGCGCTGCTGCAGTCGCAATGATCACTTATAGTTTTTGCACGACCGCGTTATTGGGTCTATTTACATGGTTATTAGAAGCTCCCACGGTAGCCGGCCAAAAGCTAGTCGAGCAAATTGAAGGGTTTAAGCTATATTTATCCGTTGCCGAAAAAGATAGGCTTAACTTTCAACATCCTCCAGAAATGACGCTAGGACTGTTTGAAGAATACCTGCCTTATGCAATAGCGTTAGGTGTTGAAAATGAGTGGGGAATGGCTTTTGAAAGTACACTTAGCAATACTGAGCTAACCACAGCTTCTGCAAGCCGCTCTCGTTTTGGCGGAAGCCGTCGTGCGTTGGCGATGTCCACGGTGATGGCTTCGCAGTTAGAAAGCACCATCGCTTCTGCATCAACACCACCAAGTTCTAGTTCTAGCTCAAGCAGCGGCTTTAGCAGCAGCGGTTCTTCTGGCGGCGGTGGAGGCGGCGGTGGTGGCGGTGGCTGGTAGCTATATAAACCACATAAACCACATTGTATTAACATGCTATTTAAGCCAATGCAGGTAAACTAGCGTTATTAACAAGGCAGCGGGTAAAGAACAGCCATATAACCGAGTTTAAAACTGACAAACAAACCTAGGAGCGTTGTGTGATTACATTTTCAATTATCGTGGGGCTGATCATCGCAATCGCCCTATATATTATCAGCCTTTACAATAAACTCGTTGATAAGCGCGCACGCGCAGAAGAAGCATGGAGCGGCATTGAAGTTCAACTCAAACGTCGGCACAACCTTATTCCCAACCTAGTAGAAACAGTAAAAGGTTACGCCAAGCACGAGCAAGAAACACTCGAAAACGTAATCAATGCGCGTAACTCTGCTGTCCAAATAGGCACAGGAAGCCCAGAAGCGGCAGCACAAGCCGAATCTCAATTGACCGGTGCCCTGCGTCAATTATTTGCCTTAGCCGAAGCCTACCCTGACCTCAAGGCCAATACCAACTTCCTTGATTTACAAGAGCAACTGCAAGAACTAGAAGATCATATACAAATGGCGCGCCGCTTCTACAACGGATCAGCACGTGATTTAAACATTTTAGTTGATAGTTTCCCGTCTAATTTAGTGGCACAGAAATTTAACTTTGAAAAGCGTAGCTATTTTGAGCTAGACCCAGCGGAAGCCGAAGCGGTGCGTCAAGTGCCAAATGTTAGCTTTTAATCTATAGCCGAAGGAGCGATAAACAATGGTTAGACTACCGCCCGTAATTGGACACCGTGGTTTATCAGCTCTGGCTCCAGAAAACACCTTTGCAGCTATTCACGCCGCATATTCCCATGGCATTAGCTGGGTAGAAATAGACCTTAGCTTACTGGGCGATGGCACTGCAGTTATATTTCACGACGACACCCTAGAACGCTGCACGCAACACCAAGGTCATTTAGTAGATATCAACCGAGAAGACCTCGCCTGGCTAGATGCAGGAAGCTGGTTTTCGCATGAGTTTGCTGCTGAGCCAATCCCCACCCTGGCTGAAATGCTAAGCCTATTATCTACTTACCACATGGGGCTTAACCTAGAACTTAAAGCTCAGCCCCATGTAAGCCATGCTACTATTGTGCGTTGCGCGTATAGCCACATAAAGAAATATTGGAAAAGTAGCCAACCCATCGTCATAAGCAGCTTTGACCACGACATATTACTGGCCTACCGAAAAGCCGACCCTGACGCACTGCTAGCTATGTTATATGAGGATTTACAACCAGACTGGCAAAGCGTCGCCCACCGTATCCAGCCATTGAGCCTTCACTGCCATTACTCGAAATTAACGCAAGACTCAATTACCGCGATCAAGTCGAAAGGCTACCAAATCGCTGCGTATACTTGTAATAACCTGAACGAAGCCATTCAACTATGGCAATCAGGAATTGATACCCTCTTTAGCGACCAAGCCCATCTGTTCACCCAATACCTAAACAATAAGGCAGAATAAAGCGAAGCCATATATAATAAGGGGCAATTGCGCCCTTAGTGGCGCACCCTGAATTAATATTGATTTTCACGAGTACTTCTTTTGCCACAAACTGCTTTAAATCGTCGCTTCTCCGTTGCCCCTATGATGGCGTGGACTGATCGCCATTGCCGTATGTTTCACCGAACCATGACTAACCAATCTGTACTGTATACCGAAATGGTAACGACAGGTGCATTAATTTATGGGGATCGTGATCGCTACCTTAGCTATAACGATGGAGAGCACCCTGTTGCTTTGCAGCTAGGAGGAAGCAACCCTAAAGAATTAGCAGAATGCGCTAAAATGGCAGAGGATTATGGTTACGATGAAGTCAACCTAAATGTCGGCTGCCCGAGTGACCGGGTCCAGAACAACATGATTGGTGCATGCCTTATGGCTCACCCGACCATCGTACGAGATTGTCTTGGCGAAATGCAGCAAGCTGTAGGCATTCCGATCACCGTCAAACACCGCTTAGGTATTGATGATCTTGATAGCGACGAGCACTTACATGGGTTTATTTCAACAGTAAAAGAATCTGGCTGCAAAACCTTTATTATTCATGCTCGCAAAGCCATTCTCGATGGCCTTAGCCCCAAAGATAATCGCGATATTCCACCGTTACAATATGAGCGTGCTTATGCAATTAAACAGCTCAATCCAGAGTTAGAGGTTATTCTGAACGGGGGAATCAAAACACTAGAGACGAGTCTTGAACATCTTAAATATATTGATGGTGTAATGGTTGGTCGCGAGGCCTACCACAACCCGTACATGCTAATTGATGTTGATACTGTTATTTACGGTAACGCTCCCAAAGACGTGCTCACACGAGCACAAGTACTGGAAGCTTACTTCCCTTACATTGAGCAGCAGTTAAGTAATGGCGTGGCACTGAATCATATATTAAGGCACTTACTCGGGCTATTTCATGGCGAACGAGGCGGTAAACAATTCCGTCGAGTTATTAGTGAAAATGCTCACAAGCCAGGCGCCGGCATCGATGTCTTACAGCTCGCTCTAGAAAAGCTCACCTAAAAATAACTGTTGTTGTATAAGGGATTAAATAGGCGGGTAAAAAAGTAAAGGGCTCAGTTCGCATCCATTGCTTTGAGCCCTTCATTCTACTTCCATGTAGATTACTAATCATCCTGATTAGTAGGTCCGAGACCGTCAATATCCTTGCGACATCCTTTCGAACGATACTTCCTTGTTGTCTCGCTGACATGGACCATTCTACGGAATTGCCGGATGAAGACTATAGGAAAAAGTCCTATTTTGATCTGTAACCCATCAAAAAAATCAAAACTCATATAGTGAAAATACGACCCATCCCGCCTCCAAAAATCATCCTCTTCAATACGAACTGGAGAACTGGAGAACTGGAGAACTGGAGAACTGGAGAACTGGAGAACTGGAGAACTGGAGAACTGGAGAACTGGAGAACTGGAGAACTGGAGAACAAAGTATTTCTAAAAGGGAATGAAAATAATAGCAGAGAAGATGTAAAACTATGAGAAATGAAGAAAGGGCTCAATTACGCATCCAGCTTTGAGCCCTACACCCTACTTCCGTATAAGCTGCTGGTTATCCTAACCAACATGTCCGAGACCGCTAATTCCTCGCGAATATCCTTTCGACGACACTTCCTTGTTGTCTCGCTGACTTGGTACATTCTACGGAAATCAGAGATGATGGATATAGGAAAAATTCCTATTTTTCTTCGAGAGTAGATACTAAATTACAAAACGCTTGGTAATTAGTTTCATTTAAAGACATTAATACTTTGTGCGCGTTGATTATGCGCTGCTGAGTTGCCTCTAGTGACTCCTGCACCATAGGCACTTGTTTCAATTCGGTTACGGTCTCTGGTAGCGAATCTAGGATAACGAAAATTCGATCAAAACCCATGTTGAGTAATGTTCGTGTTACATCGGCATTAACAGATACCAACACCGGATCGGCTAATTTCTGTTCTTTTGCGCGAATGGCTATCTTGGCAATCAAACCCAGTGTAGTACTGTCTAAAAAGTCAGACTCTGTTAAATCAACCAATACATGCTGACACTCCCCAGAAGAGAGCACACGCTCAAGATGGCGATCTAATGCACCGCACAAGGTTAGACGAATTTCACCAATAAACTTTATTACATAGTGGCTATCACGCATTGCATAAAAAATAGCCCCTTCGTTTTGCTCTTTCATCTACACTCTCGATACAGACATGATGGTAATATCATCTGGCAAACCATTTTCAATGTCTGTTTCTTCAAATACAAATTCACTAAAAGCATCCAATGTTAGGTAATGAGCTTTTACCCAATTAAGGATATCCGACTCTTTCTTTTCTATTGTACCTTCAGGAAGCAATTCTAAAACACCATCGGACATGATAGTTAATGAAAAAACATCATCGATGGTAATTGAGTACTCTTCAAAATGAGCGCTGGGCAACAAGCCCACTGGCATTCCTTTACCCTCTAAAAAACGCGTACTAGATTTTGTCTTAAGAATGGGCATAGGGTGATGGCCGCCTACGGTATAGGTTAAGCGGTTAGATTGAGAATCAATAAGGCCACAAAAAATTGTTAAATGTTTATCTAATTCTAACGCACATAAATCAATGTTCATACGCTGAACAGTACTCAAGGGCGAAAGTATATCGTGGCTTGAATCCCGACGATGATTTCTTAGTAATCTAAAAGTGAGGTTTTTAAGTAAGACTGTTATCAGCGCTGATGATGTGCCATGCCCTGATACATCGGCAACATAGAAGAGCGTTCGATGATCATCAATAGGGATAATATCTACAAAATCACCACTGGCAACCAGCGAAGGCAACAATGCATAATCATATTGGAAACCATCAATACTTTGATGGGTCTCGGGTAAAATACGCTTTTGTAATTGATAAGCGGCTTGCTGGTCGTCTTGCAGCTCTTTTAACGTTGCTTCTAAACTTTCCCGATACTCGTGTCCCTCACTTATCAAATGACAGCGCCGCAGCGCCTGTAAAGCCCGTAAAGTAAATGGCGCCACATCAGTTTCTAGCTGAGACATAATAAATACATCATCAATGCCAGACCTAAGTGATTTGAGTATCAATGCGGCATCTTCTGTAGCAAGAATAGCTAAGGTTTCGTAACAAAAAGGGCTATCAGCCAACACATCACCCTGACTATTATGATCAGAGTACAGCATGTGTCTGGTTTCAAATCGTTCAATATCAGAAAGATCTGCTATAAACACAATATTCAAGCGAACAGTAGGCAAAATAGTCAGTTCTTCAAAAGCCCCCACTATCGTGGACTTTCCGTAACACGCTAAAACGGACTGCAGCCAGGCTTGCGAGCTACCTGAAAAATTAACTATTTGTATCAACCCGCTTACATCACTCGACATTCATACAACCAACACCCCTTACGGGCCAACGTTTTGGTTAAAAATCGCTTGCGTCAAAGCCTGTATCCATACGACCATCACGCACCGAAAATTCGCGGCGTTGCAAATAGGCGTCGCGAACAAAACTATATTCATCGCCGCTGATCAGTTTCTCTAAAGGAAACAATCCCACCCGCGCATCCAAGACTTCTAAACCATAGCCCGTATTGCGCGTAGGTACATGATCCACCGCTTGCCCCCATACATTCGTGTAGCTGTCAGGGATTTTAGCAAAACCATCACGAACAGAAGACGGCCCCAAAAAAGGTAAAACTAAGTAAGGTCCTGAGCCTACTCCCCAGTAACCTAGCGTTTGGCCAAAATCCTCACCCGACTTAGGTGAACCCATAGGCGTTGCCACATCGAGAATACCACCCAAACCAAACGTCGTATTCAACATAATACGCGCAAAATCATGTGCAGACGCATCGCCTTTAAGCTGTAGTAAGTTATTAACTAACGAGCCAACATCAGACAGATTCGAAAAAAAGTTATGTACGCCCTTCTCTACAGGATCCGGTGTAACAAACTCATAACCTTTAGCTAAAGGACGTAGAACAACCAAATCAACTCCTTTGTTAAAGCCGTAGGTAATACGGTTAACACCTTCCCAAGGGTCTGATTCTACTTCAGATACAGCAGCACTACTGTATAAGCCTATAGACGAGCCAAGACACAGTGTTAGAAAAGATGTTTTCGACAGCGACTTAGTGAACAAAGACATTCGTGCTTCCAAAAGAGTTAAAAGAATTACCCATTCTAAAATACTGCAGTGCAAAAAGAAATTCTTTACGTAAACGAAAAAAGACTCCCGAAGGAGCCTTTTCTTAGCAAGAGCTAATCTTAAATAAGATTAGAACTTAACTGTGTAAGATACGTTGAACTGGTCGCCTTCGTCTGCGCTAGCGAAATCAGTGTCAGCGTCAACTGTAGAGTATTCAACACCTACAGATGCTTTTTTGCCTAGAGCATAGTTTAGACCAAGAGCCCACTCATCAGCATCAGCTGAACCTTCATCAGCTTGTGAGTACTGGATGTAAGGAGTAGCAGCGCCAGCAGAGTATGTAGCAGAAACACCGTACAACTCGTATTCGTCAGAATCGTCTTCTTTGTTTTCGTAAGCTAGGCCAAGAGTCAAAGGACCGAAAGCGTAAGAACCACCTACTAAGATGTTAGTTAGGTCGCCATCAGTACCTGCACCGTAACCGTTTACGTATGTGCCTTCCATTTCCCAGTAACCAACAGACAGGCTTAAAGGACCAGCCATGTAGTTAGCACCTAAAGTGTAACCATCAACGTCGTCGCCATTAGTACCAGCACCAGATACAGCGCCGTCCATAATACCAGCTACGTAGAAATCAAAGCCAGAGAAGCTAGGAGACAAGTAAGCAAGTGTAGAACCTAGACGGTCTGGGTTGAAGTACAATGCACCAGCTTTGTTAGATACATCGCCGTAACCTTCAACAACGTCAGTTGGGTTAGCAACACGACCAGCCAGTACTGTACCGAAAGCACCAGTAGCACCAACGTAAGCGTAACGAGTAGTGATTGAAGCAGCTTCAGAATCAACAGCTTCTGGACCAGCTGCTTCGTTCAATTCAACTTCCATTTTGTAGATAGCTGTTAAGCCTTCTACAGAAGTGTCAGCCGAACCTTTCAAACCGAAGATAACGTCATCCATGAACAGATTAACGTCATTGTCTTCTTTAGCTTGCAAAACTGCTTCTAGCTTACCGTAAAGTGTAGCGTCAGCTTGAGCAACCATTGGAGCAGTCAAAGCACCAGCGACAGCTAGAGCGATCAGTGACTTTTTCATCAAATTTCCCCTTCAATATTCAACATACTAGTAGTGAATTCTAGTTTTTCTTAAGGTACCAGCCGACAAAGCCGTTAGTACTATCAAGAAAATACTATACATCTCGAATATTTCAAACATGTGAATCAAAAAACTTTCACTTTCTGTCCAATGTTTAAAATAATTCAAACACTTGCTTAATTTATAACCAGTTAACTACCAAAAAGCAACCAGTTACGCATAATTTGCGTGCATTACAGCACAGCTCCCTTAAGCACGCAACCCCTTGAAACTTAGTAACGTATAGTTTTTAGGGTTACTACCTCTTCAAGGCTACTTTTAATGACCTCAATCAGCTTCTAACGCCCGCCATCTCTGGACTACCCGTTTTTCAGATACCGGTTCTTTAGTACCCAGTTGCTGTGCAAAGAGCGAAACTCGGTATTCTTCTAGGTACCAACGAAATTCAGACAGTTGTATATCAAACTCACCGCGCTTCTCTTTAACTTCAAACGCTTTGTAACACGCCTGATAATACCCTTGAAGTTGATCACTTAATAAACGTTGTTTGGGTATTTCTCGTTGGTACTTTTCTAAACGAACTTCAATAGCATTCATATATCTAGTGTATTCTGCAAACACTACCCACGACATATTGAATAAATACTGCTTATTAATTAAACCACCAAGCTGACTTTTTATATCATTTAAAATACTGATGCCGTCCAAAGATACGCGCCCATTCAAATGACTTTGTATGCGATGATAAGACTGGTGAATAGTAAAAACTTGTTCTGCTGTGTCTCTTAAAACTTGGGGTAAATCTTTTTTTACAGACAACAATCGATTTTCAAAATCTTTCTCTGTTCTAGGAATTTTTTCATCCAGATCCATGATTTTTCGTAACGCCAGTGTCAGTATCCCCTCTTCTAGTTGTTTTTTAGTCATCACTTTAGCCACATAAATAGCGCTTTCATTAATTTTAAAAATAGATGAGAGCTGCTTTTTGATTTCACTATTTAGTGCTAAGCGAGCTAAACGAACCATCCCTAATATAGAAGATTGCTCTGCAAACGATGCATTCATCGCCACCTTTAAATCGACATGAGTACCTTGATCGACAAGCATAGGCCACGCATCAACTTGGATCCCTCCTGCTTGCCGAGTCTGTATTTTTACGGGTAACTCGCCAAAATCCCAGCGCATTATTTGTGTGCGCCCCCATTTTTCATCAGGCGCACTATTAATAGCCTGCTCTGCCGATTCACCAAACTGCTCACACAGAGCTTCCCAGTCCCGACCTTGGGCTATCTGTTTGCCTTTAGCGTCCAGCAAACGCAAGTTGATACGATAGTGATCTTCTAATGTGGCTTGCTTTAGCTCTTCACTGGTAACCCGGTGGCCTGTCATACGCAGAAGTTGATGAGACATTGCCTCGTAAAGATCCCCATCAGCAAAGACCATTGCCTGACTTACCGCTTGGGCATAGTCTGGTACTGGCACAAACTGCTTTCGAGTCTGTTTTGGTAATGATCTTAATATCGCCTCACACTTTTCTCGCAGCATACCAGGCACAAGCCACTCTAAACGTTGCAGAGGGAGCTGTTTTAAAAGAGGAAGCGGTACATCTAATGTCACGCCATCATCCTGAGCGCTTGGCTCAAAATGGTAATGGAGGGATAACTTTACACCCTTCCATTTTAAATCATCGGGGTAAGCTTGCTTAGAGATATGATCAGCAGAGCGCTGAAGAATATCGGCTTGAGTTAAAAATAAGACTTGGCTGTTGGCCTGCTCTACGTCTTTTCGCCATTTTTCAAATCCAGCACCATTAACTACATTCTCGCCACCGAGCTCGTTCAATTTACGGAAATAAAAGTCGAACAGCGTATCTTCATCGACAAGCAGATCTTTACGACGCGATTTTGCCTCTAGTGCCTCAACTTGCTCAAGTAATGCCTGGTTATGAGTGAAGAAAGGAGCTTTTGTTTGGTAGTCGCCTTCAACCAATGCCGAACGTATAAAAATATCATGGGAGGCTTGCGGATCGATTTTCCCATAGTTAATGATCCGCTTGGGAATAATCAACAATCCGAATAACGTCACTTGTTCCACAGCAACAACTTGAGCGCGCTTTTTATGCCATGCGGGTTCAAGGTAGGTGCGCTTTACTAGATGACTAGCCAATGGCTCCGCCCATTCAGGCTCTATCTTCGCCACACAACGAGCAAAAACCTTTGAGGTTTCTACTAACTCTGCAGCCATTATCCATTTAGGCGATTTTTTAAATAAACCTGATGCAGGAAAAATATGGAAACGCCGATTTCGCGCTCCCAAGTATTCTTTATTCTCTTGTTTAAAGCCCAACTGGCTCAATAGACCCGCTAGCAACGAAACATGGATTGCTTTATAGCTCGCAGGTTCTGAATTCTCACGCATATTCATTTGTCGAATGCTGAGGTGCAACTGACGGTGCACATCCCGCCATTCTCTCATGCGCATATATGACAAAAAGTGCTTTTTACAATAATTGCGTAATTGGTTTTGTGACAACGACTGGCGCTGCTCTTCGTAACTATTCCATAAGTTTACAAAACCGAGGAAATCAGAGTCTTTATCGATATATTCTTGATGTTTTTGATCGGCAGCCTGTTGCTTATCGGCTGGGCGCTCCCTCGGGTCTTGCACACTAAGGGCGCTAGCTATGATTAGTAGCTCGCTTAATGCCTGTTGCTTATCCGCCTCTATTATCATCCGGCCTATGCGCGGATCTACAGGCAGCATCGACAAGCGCCGACCAAGCGATGTCATTTTACGATGCGCATCAACCGCACCAAGCTCTTCTAATAACTTAAAGCCATCATTAATAAAGCGGCTATCAGGTGGATCTATAAACGGAAACTGATCAATACTACCCAGTTTCAGCGACAGCATCTGTAAAATAACGGCGGCTAAATTGGTACGGCGAATTTCGGCATCCGTAAAGAGCGGTCGCTGTAAAAAATCTTCTTCACTGTATAAGCGAATACACACACCCGGCGCTATTCGTCCACAACGCCCCGCGCGTTGATTAGCACTGGCCTGGGATATCGCTTCAATCGGCAAGCGCTGCACCTTAGAGCGATAACTGTAACGCGAGATACGCGCTACCCCAGTATCGATTACATAGCCTATACCGGGCACAGTAACGGACGTTTCCGCTACGTTAGTCGCCAATACAATTCGACGACCACTCGAACGCTTGTTCTCAAATATACGGTTTTGCTCTGCGGCGCTTAATCGCGCATACAAAGGCATAATTTCTGTATCACGCAACTGGGCTTTACGAAGCACATCAGCGGCCTCACGTATATCACGCTCACCGCTTAAAAAAACAAGTACATCCTTTGGGCCTGTGTTCTTAGTCTGTCTGTCTAAGGCTATGATCTCTTCCACTGCATCAATAATGGCCTGCTGTGTTGTTCTATCTTTAGTATCTTCATCATCGCTCACCAGAGGACGATATAACACGTCAACGGGGAATGTCCGGCCAGAGACTTCAATTACGGGCGCGTCATCAAAGTGCTTAGAGAAACGCTCTAGGTCGATAGTTGCCGATGTTATGATCAGTTTAAGATCAGGGCGCTGCGGTAAAATACGCTTAATATAGCCTAATAGAAAATCTATGTTCAGACTGCGTTCGTGCGCTTCATCAATGATGATGACTTCGTACTTTGACAAGTAACGGTCGTGCTGGGTCTCGGCTAGCAAAATACCATCAGTCATCAATTTAATAAGAGAGCCTTGGCTGACCTGATCCGTAAAACGCACCTGATAGCCCACTTTATCGCCTATCGTCGTATTCAACTCGTCGGCTATACGGTTGGCTACAGTACGAGCAGCGAGCCTTCTAGGTTGGGTATGCCCTATGAGCCCTTTTGCTCCCAACCCAAGTTCTAAACAAATTTTAGGTAGCTGCGTCGTTTTACCCGACCCCGTCTCACCGGCTATAACAACCACCTGATTTTCAGAAATAGCAGCTTTAATAGCGTCTTTTTTTTCCGCAACCGGTAAATCCGGATAATTAACGACACCAATACTGTCTAGACGTTGCTGAGTGAGAGCGGTACTTTTTTCGATAGTTTGCTCTAAATCTGCCTGCATTTTAGAGGTAGGTTGGCCCGAAGCAGAACGCGCAGCAATTTGTTGCAACCGTTTTTCGATACGAAAGCGATCACTTGTTTGACATTGCTCAAGCACGGATGTGTGTGTATCTGAGTTACTAGGTTTCAAAATAAGCTCATGTATTTATGGTAGATTTAAGGCGCAGCGGTAGGCTAATACTAAAAATAAGATGTTGATAATGGCGAGCTGACATGCACCGCTAAGGCTTCATCTCGCAACTGTCTGCGTAAAACCTTACCCACTGGGGTGTGCGGCAAGTGTTGCTTAAACTCAACTAGGCGCGGCACTTTGTATGAAGTTAAGCGCTCACGGCAATATTCGCGAATATCGCGCACGTTCAACCGAGGGTTGGATGATACAACATAGAGCTTAATTTGCTCACCTGTCGCCTCATCGGGCAAACCAATCACGGCGCACTCTTTAATATCCGGATGGCAGCTTATCACTTTTTCGAGTTCGCTTGGATAAACAGGGAAGCCCGAGACATTAATAATATCGCTTTTTCGGTCAATGATATGAATCTCACCCGCTTGATTCATTAAAACAATATCACCTGTCTCAAGCCAACCTTCTTGTATAGATACCTCTGTTTCTTTGGGCATATTCCAGTAGCGATTAATAACTTGTGGCCCCTTCACCCAGAGTTCACCTTTTTCGCCATACGAAAGCACATCTCCTTCTTCGCTCAGCACTTTACACTCTGTTTGGGTTAGCGGCTTACCTACGCTGCCTGTAAATTTATCACTAGGTGGATAGTTCACCGAGATAACCGGCGAGGCCTCTGTTAGACCATAACCTTCTACTAATGGGCATCCGGTTATACGTCGCCACTCTATAGCGGTAGATTCACTTAATGGCGCACCACCCGAGCAAGTAATTTTAAGTGCACTAAAATCAAGCTGTAAAAAGTTTGGATGATGGCACAAACCAACAAACAACGTATTGAGTCCGGCAAAAAATGTACACGGATAACGGCCTAGTTCTTCCACCAGCAAGTCTCGATCACGCCAATCGGGGATCAACACCATACGAGCGGCAAAAGCGATCATCATTAAGCAGTGCAACGTAAACGAATAAATATGGTAAAGCGGCATAGGAGCCACAACCACTTCGCTCCCCGTATTTAAATCATTCTCAAACAACCCACATAGCTGATTCATATTTGCTATTAAGTGCCGGTGTTTTAGAATCGCGCCTTTAGCGTCTCCAGTTGTACCACCTGTATACTGTATAAGGGCTATATCATCCGGAGAGATTGATTCATGGACGTACAGCTCGGCTTGCCCTATGCGCAATACTTTTCGAAAGCTAATCAGATGAGGTAAAACCGATTTAAAGCGACGGTATTTTCTGGGGAGCCCCATAAATCGAGTAAATGCTCGTTGCGAGAGTGGATGCAAGTCCAAAACATCAGCTGCGATAACTTCGGCTATGGAAGTTTCGTTAATAACTGCCTCAACCCTGTCTAAGCACTCTTGCAGTGTGATCAACACCCGAGCGCCACTATCTCGTAGGATATGCCTAAGTTCGACCTCACCAAAGTTAGGATTAATATTCACCACAATCATGCCGGCTTTCATGGCGCCAAACATAGCAACTGGGTAATGGAGTAAATTGGGTAGCATCAAAGCCACCCTATCTTGGCGAGATAAAGTACCCGTAAATTGCAAATAACCAGCAACTTGAGTGCTTAAACGATCAAGCTGAGCGTACGTCAGCGTCGAACCGGCATGAGTGAAGGCCGGCTTTTCAGGAAATAACCGAGCCGATCGCAACAGCACATCAGATAAGACGTTTACTCCTGTCAGCGTATGCATGCTACGACCTACTCTTGCTGAGCGCTATATCGATACTCGGCGTCAATGCCACCTTTAAACACGGTTAGCTGCCCTGTTTTAATAGGTGTCCACGGCTCATCATGGGTTAAAGGTTCTGTTGCTATGACAGTGACTATGTCGCTATCAGTCGTTTCGTGGCAGAAATCAACTATCATATCTTCATCCATCAACCGAGCCTGGCCAAAAGGAGTTCGACGCGTCAGCCAAGACAGCTTCGACGTGCAATAGGTTATTAAGAGGCTTGATTCCGACAACAACATATTGAATACGCCGTACCCTCGTAAACGCTCACACCGCTCATGTATCAAATCAATGACGGGTGTCATATCATCTGGACGCTCAGGAAAAGCGTCGCGGATTTCACCTAACAACCAACAAAACGCAAATTCGCTATCTGTCGTCCCAACGGGACGATAAAAACGCAGCGTAAGCTCGTCGTATAAACGCGGGTCCAATTGGCCATTGTGAGCGAACGACCAGCTATATCCCCAAAGCTCACGGATAAAAGGATGTGTATTTTCTAGGCAGACAGACCCCACATTGGCTTGTCGAATATGGCTTATCACCACTAAGCTTTTTATGGGATGCTCTTTAATAAGATGCGCTATTTCTGAATCGATACTGGGTTTAGGGTCATGAAAAGCACGCACCCCTTTACCATCATAAAAAGCGATACCCCAACCATCCCTGTGTGGCCCTGTACCTCCACCACGCTGCATAAGGCCGCTGAAACTAAAGCAAATATCAGTGGGGACATTCGCACTCATGCCAAGCAGTTCACACATCAGGGTATGCTCTTTATTTATTAACTTTTAAAGTAATCTTGTCCGGTAAGGTATCAATAGCATCGACACCTGACGCTTCAGGTGGCGAAATAACTTGAAGTGACGATTTTTCATGCAGTTTACGTTCACCGAGGAAGCAGCCCGCAGGATCAATCGACATTACCTTACTTAAAACCGTAGCACGAACTTTGCCACCTTTTTCAATATGGAGCTCATCGCAAACGACTTCGCCTTCTAACACCCCGCTAACAATGAGCTGCTTGGCTTTGATCGAGCCGTTAACAGACCCCGATTTACCAATCGAGATATGATCTAAAGAGTTGATTTGGCCTTCAAAGATACCGTCAATGTGCATCTTGCCTACAACGCTCATATCACCTGAGAACTTATTACCTTCAGCAATAATCGTTATGGCTGAACGGTTTGGTTGAGAGGATACAGATTTTTTAAGGATGCCCATTTCACACTCTTCACTGTTGTAAATATTGTATCGAAGTTGGCGATATTCCACGCCACAAACGGTGCCGGATTTATCGGCTTATACAGGTGGCGCACCTCATAGTGAAGGTGTGGACCTGTCGATTGTCCAGTATTGCCACTCTCAGCAATTTTCTGGCCTTTGTGCACAAACTCTCCGCTGCTAACCACCATTTTATTTAAATGGGCGTACGCCGTCCGAAAGCCAAAGTTATGCAGCAAAATAACCTGCCGACCGTAACCATCTCCTTTATTTCCAGAAAACTCGACCACACCATCAGCCGTTGCATAGACTGGGGTCCCGATTTCTGCTTTGTAATCAATACCTTTATGCAAAACAGGTTTCTTGCGCAACGGATGCATACGCATACCAAAGCCATCATTTATGCGGATGGCCTGTATCGGCAGTCCATTGGGCATACTGTTCAACATAAATAAACGCTGGTTAGCCATCATTGTTAATGTTTCTAAACGATCGGCGGATACATCCCCTGTATCGGGGACGTTGAGCAACGTTTCTAATTCGTTTAAATTCTCGCCTAGAGAAAGCTGAAGCTCCCCCATTCGGACATTTTCTTCTTGTAGTTGATCGCGTTCATTTGCAACTTTTGATAACGAACTACTCAACTCATCTAATTCGTTTTTATAGAGTGTTTGAGTACCCAACATCATTTCGTATTGATCAGTTAATTGCTGATGATCTTCTTCCAAACTGGCCAGATCATCACTCGTTTTCACCAATAACCAATTCGAGATAAAAAAACTAACCGCCGAAACAATGACGAAAAACGCGACCAGATAACGAGCTACTTGTCCTAACGAATACTGACGCGAGCCATAAACGGTGGTTAGCGTCACGATAAGTTTATTTTTCACACATTGAACCCTTAATGCACATCTGGCGTGGTAAATATACCCGTAAACACCCCAATTGTCATAAATACGCACTCAAGATAAGTAAACAAGCACCAATAAAGGGCAATAAAAAAGGCTCTCGCCAGTCGATAGACAAGCTATCCCCCCGTTGAGAACCTATTCATTATTGACACTTAGCGCGCCCTAGCGAACAACTTTATAGCAAGGGACATACTCTTCGTGATTAATCTTCATGCGGTGTTGGTCAACGAACGATTCCAGTAGATGATCCAGTGACGCCATAATATCTTTGTCGCCTGTAAGCTCGAATGGGCCATGTTTACGAATCGCTTCCACACCAGGCTCCTTAACATTACCAGCCACGATACCTGATAGCGCCCGCCTTAATTGGGCAGCCAAAATATAATCCTCTTGCCCTCGTTTAAGATTGAGAGTAGCCATGGCCTCATGGGTTGGCTCAAAGGGAAGCTGGAATTCTGGCGGAATAAAAAGCTGCCAATTATAGTGAAATGATTCATCGGTTTCTTTGCGATGAGCTAATACAAGGTCTAAGCCTTCTCGCATTCTTACAGCAACTTGGTGCGGATCATCGACAATGATTTCGTAGCGTTTAGTTGCATTCTCACCAATGGTTTCGCGAATAAACTTATCCACGGTTTCGAAATAAGCCTCGCTTCCTTCTGGTCCAGTAAAAATTAATGGAAACGGTATATCCTTATTACGAGGGTGCAGCAAAATACCCAACATAT
Source organism: Neptunomonas phycophila (assembly GCF_001922575.1). Classification (NCBI taxonomy): domain Bacteria; kingdom Pseudomonadati; phylum Pseudomonadota; class Gammaproteobacteria; order Oceanospirillales; family Oceanospirillaceae; genus Neptunomonas; species Neptunomonas phycophila. Next base: position 2,202,272 of record NZ_MRCI01000001.1, read on the forward strand.
ATAGGATTTCTTCTGCGGTTCCTGCGCCGCCAGGAAACACTATAATACCGTGCCCTAATCGCACAAACGCCTCAAGACGCTTTTCAATATCCGGCAACGTAATTAATTCGTTTACGATTGGGTTGGGTGACTCAGCCGCAATAATGCCTGGCTCAGTAAGGCCTACATAGCGTGGGTTTAGCACACGCTGTTTAGAATGCGCAATGGTCGCACCTTTCATCGGCCCCTTCATCGCTCCGGGACCGCAACCGGTGCAAATATTTAAGCGGCGTAAACCAAGCTCGTAACCGACTTTTTTCGTGTACTGATATTCTGGTCGCTTAATTGAGTGGCCGCCCCAACACACCACCATGTTCGGCTTAACATGCGGTTTCATTGCATCAGCATGGCGTAAAATATGGAAAACCGTGTTCGTGGTTCTTTCCGAAATATCATCTGTGTCACAACACAAATCGAGTTCATCACCGACATACAGCAGGTCTCGCAACACAGTAAACAAATGCTCACGTATACCTTGAATAAGCTCGCCTTCTACAAACGCGGTTGCTGGTGCATTAATCAACTCAAGCTGCACCCCTTTGTGTTTATGTTTGATATGAATATCAAAGTCTTTGAAACGATCCAGTACTTGGCTGGCACTGTCCATTTCACTACCTGTGTTGAGTACAGCTAATGAGCATTGACGAAACAAACGATATAAGCCGCTGTTGCTTTTATCCTGTAACTTAGCGACTTCATGCGGGGAGAGAATATCTAAACTTTCCAGTGGCGTTACACTGGTACTAATAAACTGCTCGGTGATCATACAGCACCACCTCCATCCTTAAAGAGATACATATGGGAAAAATACTTAACTAACCAGTTACAACATAGAACAGATTTAGACTCAGGTATATCCTTTAATAACATTAACTTAAAACTTATCATGTCGACCTGTCTAATATTTGCTCAACCAAACGAGGTACTTCTTCACTCGCTAAACCGTATATATGCTGATCAAATAACGATTGTTTATGAGTAGGCTCCAAGTTTATTTCTACTGTATGTGCTCCAGCGGCATTAGCCACTTCAACAAACCCTGCGGCGGGATAGACATGACCAGACGTACCAATCGACAAAAACAAATCACACTGGTCAAGCGCTTCGTAGATATGCTCCATGCGCATTGGCATTTCACCAAACCAAACTATATCAGGCCGTAATGTACCTTCTAACCCACAACACATACACAGTGTTGACGGGCTGATTGGAGCGGTTGTTTTATAAACAAACCCTGACACTTGGCATCTAACATTAAGCAGCTCCCCATGCATATGTATCAGGTGATGACTCCCCGCTCGTTCGTGAAGATCATCCACATTTTGCGTCACCAATAAAAAATCGCATTCACACTCAGATTCTAGGTAAGCCAACGCATGATGAGCGGCATTAGGCTGCAGCTCATCCTCACTCAATTGAGCCCGACGAGCATTATAAAAACGATGGACCAAACCCGCATCGCGTTTGAAGCCTTCAGGGGTAGCCACATCCTCAATGCGATGCTCCTCCCATAGTCCATCACTGGCTCTAAAGGTTTTAATACCCGACTCAGCCGAAATACCCGCCCCTGTTAACACGACAATAGACTGGGGTGATTTAAGCGACATACTTGCGCTCCTCCTTTCTTGGTACTTACATCGATACTCTCTAAACCTTTGTTAAATTTATTGCAATGGCATATTGACCTTCGCTTGTCCAAAGTAGACTATCATGAGTAAGTGATTTGCAAATAATTACTTACCCCCTCAGGGCCGCATAAGGATATAGCCGATGAGTGCTACTAAACTCTATATTCTCGATACCAATGTCCTCCTTCACGATCCACGGTGTTTGTACGAATTTAAAGAGCAAGATGTCTGCATTCCCATGACTGTTCTAGAGGAATTGGATGACATCAAAGACCGCAAAAAAAATGTTGCCCAAGAGGCACGCGTAGTGATCAGAGCGATAGATGATATACTCTCTACTGCTACAACCCCCTCGCAAATAGCCAAAGGGGTCCCGATCACACTCCCCGGAAAAGATCGAGAAACAAAGCTGGGTAAGCTCAGTGTGTTTCCTGATCATGAGCTCACCGTCCGGCAAGGTTTTTTGCCCGATATAAAAAACAAAGACAACCTCATCATCAACTGCGCTCTCCACCTCCAATCAACAACCACCCACCGCGAAGTCGTTTTAGTCACCAAAGATATCAACATGCGCCTTAAGGCCATGGGCGCAGGTCTCGAAAAAGTAGAGGATTACCGTACCGACCAGCTCGTTTCTGATATCGAACTGTTACCCGCAGGTCACATGCATTTAGATGGGACTTTTTGGGAACAAGTCACTGAAGTGAATAGTTTCCAAAAGGATGGGAACACTTACCACAAAGTAGCCCGCTCCCTCTTACCAAACGCCTACGTCAATGAATATATTTATGATGACACAAAGGACTTCGCTGCCCGTGTTACCAGCATTGATAGCGATGAAATAACACTTATCGATTTAAACTATGATCGGTTAATGCAGCAAGAGTGCTGGGGAATATCGCCCATTACTATCTTCCAAGCTTTTGCTATGCAATCGTTAGTCGATCCGGAAATAGATTTGTGTGTTATAAACGGAGCCGCAGGTTCGGGAAAAACATTACTGGCGTTAGCGTGCGCACTAGAAATGGTGATAGAGCAACAGCGCTTTAACAAGATAATCGTGACTCGATCAACGCCGCCGGTAGCTGAGGACATCGGTTTCTTACCAGGAACCGAAGAAGAAAAAATGACACCTTGGCTCAGTGCTATCCATGACAATTTAGAAGCCATGCATGAAGGCGATGAAAGACCGCAAAGCAGCGTAAAGTACGCCATTGAAAAAGCGAACATTCAGTTCAAGTCTCTCAACTTCATTCGCGGACGCAGTATTCAAGACGCTTTAGTTATTATTGATGAGGCACAAAACTTAACGCCTTCTCAATTAAAAACGATTATCACACGCTGCGGTAAAGGCACAAAAATGATCTGTTTAGGCAACTTAGCTCAAATAGACTCTAACTACTTAACCGCTTTAACGTCAGGCTTAACGTATCTCGTTGAGCGTTTTAGAGGTTTTGAAGGCTCTGCCAATATTCACCTTGAGGGGATCTTCCGCTCTCGTCTGGCTGAATATGCCGAAAAAAATCTCTAAAGATAGACTCTTCAAGTTAAACAACCGCTTTTTAAAGAGGGTCCCACCCTCTTTAAAAAGCAATCATCGATGCTTGAGCAAAAGCCGATATCTATTGCTAATCTTCAACGTATAATAAAGTTTCTTAATGAACATTTTGAGGCTCTGCCTAACCAGCAGAAAGGTCTAACGTACATGATTTCGAAATTTCGCTGGGCAATCAAGGCTTTGCTCGTTGGCTTAGTTCGCATTTACCAAATTGCGATCAGTCCATTGCTAGGCAATAACTGCCGCTTTTACCCCAGTTGCTCTAGCTATATGATTCAAGCCATTGAAGAGCATGGTATTTTGAAAGGCTTGTGGCTTGGTACAGTCCGCCTACTCAAATGTGGCCCATGGCACGAAGGCGGGATGGACCCCGTCCCCGAGAAAAAAAACCAATGTGATTGTCATACAAAATCAAAGCTAGATAGCTAAACTAGTTACCAACACCAATGATCGCTGACTGGATAAACACATGTTTTCACCTGCCATTGTTGTAACAGCTGTCGTCATTTATATGCTCTGCTTATTTGCAGTTGCACAAGTCGTTGAATATCGTGTCGCTAAAACAGGCCGAGCGATTAAAAGCCCTTGGGTTTTCGCCTTATCATTGGCTGTATACCACACTTCTTGGACTTTTTACGGTAGCGTTGGCTTCGCCACTACGTCAGGGTTGCTGTTTATGGGGATTTACGCAGGCGCACTCATCGGCATTTTATTTTGGTGGGTAACTTTACGTAAGATGGTCGCCGTTAAAGAAGATTTTCGTATTACCAGCATTGCTGATTTTATCTCAACCCGATACCGACGCTCGCAACGCATTGCCGGGTTAGTCACCCTCATCGCACTAATAGGTAGCGTTCCTTACATTGCGCTTCAACTGAAAGCAGTCGTCAACTCATTTGAAATAATCACTTACGACCATGATTCGCCTTGGGCTAATAGCGGATTATTTGTAACCCTACTTATGACAGCTTTCACCATTGTGTTTGGTGTTAAACGCTTAGACCCAACCGAGCGCCATCAAGGAATGGTGGGGGTATTGGTCGTTGAGGCATTCGTCAAAATTGTCGCTTTTGCTGCTGTCGGCTTGTTCGTCTGTTATGTCATGTTTGATGGCTGGAGCGATATTGCTAACCAAATCCGTATGAACGGTCTAGATTATCTAACCAGCCCAACGGCAACACCTAATAGCGCTAGCATGTGGCTCACGCTTATCATTTTAAGTTTTTCGGGCATTTTACTGTTACCCCGTCAGTTTCACGTTGCTGTTATCGAGAATACCGATCAAAAACACATCAAAACAGCGATGTGGCTTTTCCCTGCTTACATGATACTGATTAATTTATTTGTGGTTCCGATTGCGGCGGCTGGCTTATTGCTCGACCTACCTAGCGAGAAAGCTGACTTTTTTGTCCTGCTACTACCTCAACTGATTGATAACGACCCTTTGACGATGCTCGCCTTTATAGGTGGGTTTTCCGCAGCGACCGGCATGATCATCATTACCACAATGACTTTATCGACAATGGTCTCAAACCATCTCATCTTGCCGATCATCGAGCTCACGCCTAAAGCACAAGTTATGCGCAGCTACTTATTACAAATTCGCTGGTTATTAGTCGCTGTCATTATTTTTGGTAGTTATTGGTTCGAGCTTGAATTTAGTGACTCTTATATCCTTGTGGCTATAGGACTACTCTCGTTTGTTGCCATACTTCAGTTCGCGCCGGCTGTATTTGGCGGCATCTTCTGGAGCCGCGCTAACAGTGCGGGGGCTTTTTCTGGCCTACTTGCCGGCTTTTTAGTCTGGTGCTACACCCTTGGTTTACCTACGTTTATTAAACAAGGATGGCTACCACCAGAGATACTAATAAATGGCCCATGGGATATTTACTGGCTACGGCCAGAAGCACTCTTTGGGCTTGATCACTTTACGCCCGTTACGCACAGCGTTATCTGGACGCTAGGCGTCAATATCAGCGTTTATGTAATTGGCTCATTAATTTATCATCCTAACAAAGAAGAGCGGACTCTTACGACCGAATTTATGGCCGCGATGCGACCTGTACAACCCAATCGCAAAGCACGTCCTGCGGGCCTAGATGCTTACATCCCACTGAATGTTAAATTAGAAGAAGCACAAACACTGCTCAAGCAGTACATTAGCGGAAATAAGGCCCACGAGGCCGTTTTCAATATTGCTGATGATTTACAAGTGTTAAACAAAAGCCATATTACAATCATCGAGCTCATGGAGTTCCACCGTATGCTTGAGCACATGCTCGCTGGCTCAATTGGCGCAGCCAGTGCGCACAGTGCAATAGAACAGCAAGTCAGATATAGCGACAGAGAATCCAGCGAACTAAAAGCGCTATACAGTCATATTGTTACCGGCTTAAACAACCAAGTTACTTATGACCCAGAAACCAAAGACCCAGAAGATAGCGTAATACCTAACGGGTTCGGTATGATTTCCGATTTACAAAAACAAATAGACTCGCTTGAAGCCTTATCAACTGATCAAAAAAGAATGCTAATAGAACTAGAAGCGAAACTTGAATCTCGCTATGAGGAAATCTTTAAATACCGAATGGAAGCACAACGTTTAGGCAAAGAAAATGAAGATTTACGGCAACAACTTACGACGCTTTCGCGTACCCCTGAAAGCTAAGGTAAAAAAAACGGAGCTAAAGCTCCGTTTTTTAACCATGCACAGACTAGTCTTTAGGTGAGTTAGCTGCTGATTCTTCTTTGATTAAGTGCACATCCATTTGCGGAAATGGAATGCTGATGCCTTCTGCATCAAAACGTAATTTCACTTTTTCCATAGTATCTCGATAAACATCCCAGTAATCCGATGTTTTAGCCCATGGACGTACAACAAAATTAACACTGCTATCGGCTAGCTCTTGTACAGCAACAAGAGGAGCGGGTTCAGATAGTACGCGCTCATCCGTTTCTACAATTTCTTTTAGAATTGCTTTAGCTTTTAGAAGATCAGAGTCATACCCAATCCCAAAAACCATATCAACACGGCGCGTATCACGGCGTGAAAAGTTAGTAATGACGTTGCCATAAATAGGGCCGTTTGGAATGGTTACTTCACGACCATCACCCGTGCGCATGATTGTATTAAAAATAGTAATGCGCTCTGCCGTACCAGAGATACCGTTTACCTCAACAAACTCACCTTCTCTAAAGGGACGGAAAACTACCAGCATAACGCCCGCTGCAAAGTTTTTGAGGGAATCTTGCAAGGACAAACCAATTGCTAAACCGGCTGCACCGACTAACGCAATTAATGAAGATGTATTAACACCTAACTGATCCAGCGATGCCACTATTACAAAGAGCAATAACAAAGCATACATAATAGACATAACAAAATTGACTAGCATGCTATCCATTTTTGTTTTGCCAAGCAGCTTATTGATCACCGCCAAAATAATACTGATAACTAATCGGCCAATGATAAAAACAGCTAAGGCCATCACAATATTTATGGCCCAAGGCACTATGTAATCATTCTGTAATCCTTCGATTGTGCTCGGGTCAAAAAAATTCTGAAACAACTCGTCCATACCAACTCCATATTAAATTCAAATAATTACCACTTTACCACGTTGTTTACGGCCAATTAAGCAAACTAGATACGTGGAACTTTTTTTTTATCTTATGTTCTTACGTATCGGAAAAGGTAAAGGTCTGGCTCATTTCAGAGGAATCAGTACAATGTTAGACCTCTAAAAGGATGCTCTACAGAATGAAGAAAACAATGATAGCTGCGTGCTTTGCACTCGCGGCCTCCACTTCCTATGCCCAACCGGGGCATATTGCCGATGATGTATATGTATTTATTCACGGTGGACCTAGCAACCAATACCGTATTACGGGACGAGTCCGCAGCGGTTCTGCGATAGACATACTGAAAAAAAGCAGTGATGGAAAATTTATTCAAATTCGCACTAGCACTGGCAAAGTAGGCTGGGCGGATGCCAACAATGTTGAAACGGGTGACAGTACACTGGCTCGTATGCCCAAACTTGAAAGTGAGCTAGAGAAAAACCAATCACTTATCAGCGAACAAACCACTGAAATTGCGACGTTACGGTCTCAATTAGATATGTTTGAATCCGAAAACAGCACGTACTCAGGCCAACTAAGCAAACTACAAGCCGAAATCAAAGATCTGAATCACCAAATTGATAACATGGACGAAAGCAACCTTATGCGCTGGTTCACCTATGGCGGCATGGTAGCATTAGGGGGCGTTTTACTGGGGCTATTACTGCCTTACTTCCCGAAAAAGAAAAAACGGAAGGACGAGTGGTACTAATCGCTATAAGCACAAAAAAGCCGACGTAACGTCGGCTTTTTTAGTTACGGGGCAACCCGCTGTAAGTTATTACTCGTAATTCTCATCAAGCTTTAATGTTTCCAGTGAGTATTTACGAACAGTTCTAAGCAGCTCTGGATTCTCGATAAGAGATTGTCCGTAAGAAGGTATCATCTCTTTCATCTTAGCTTGCCACTCTGGCGATGCCATTCGGTCAGCGAAGCAGCGCTCTACCAAAGTAACCATCGTATCCACAGCAGTAGATGCACCTGGAGAAGCTCCTAGCAAAGCAGAGATAGATCCGTCCTCAGCAATGATCACTTCGGTACCAAACTCTAATTTACCGCCACCAGCGGGGTCTTTTTTGATGATCTGCACGCGCTGACCAGCATAAGACAACGTCCAATCTTCATTTTTGGCGTCAGGGAAAAACTTACGTAGCGCGTCAACGCGAGAATCATGAGATTGCAACACTTCACTAATCAGGTAACGGGTTAAATCCATGTTGTTTTTACCCACAGACAACATAGATTTAATGTTATCCATTTTCACACTTTTCGGAAGATCAAAAATAGAACCCTGTTTTAAGAACTTCGTAGTAAAGCCTGCAAAAGGACCAAACAATAGTGCTTTTTCACCATTAATGATGCGAGTATCTAAATGAGGAACCGACATTGGTGGAGCACCAATCGGTGCTTTACCGTAAACTTTCGCTAAATGCTTGCTAACAATTTCTGGCTTTTTACAGACTAACCACTGACCGCTTACCGGGAAACCACCATAGCCGTTCCCTTCAACTATGTTCGACTTCTGTAACAGCGGCAATGCTCCACCGCCCGCGCCTAAGAAGACAAATTTAGCCACCACGGTTTCATGCTGACCGGATTTAAGATCCTTAATCTCTACTTTCCACTGTCCGTCAGGTTGCTTGACTAGATCTTTAACTTTACAACCTAACTTCATCGCAAAATTTTCTGAGCGATTCAGGCATTCAGCCATGTTACGCGCTAGCGAGCCAAAATCGACATCTGAGCCATAGCGTACACGCGTACCAGCTACTTTCTCATCAGGGCTACGGTTTTGCATAACCAACGGCATCCATTGGCGCAATACCTCTGGATCTTCGCTGTATTCCATATCCTTAAACGCTACGGTTTGGCTTAACGTTTCATAACGCTTTTTAAGGAAGGCCACATTCTCATCACCCCAAACGAAACTTTGATGAGGTGTAGGATTGATAAACTGACGTGGAGTAGGAAGTGCTCCTTGTTTAACAAGGTATGCCCAAAATTGTAAGCTGACTTCAAAAGCCGTATTAATCTTAAACGCTTTTGTGGTGTCAATTGAGCCGTCTTTCAACATCGGTGTGTAGTTCAGCTCGCAATAAGCGGCGTGCCCTGTACCTGCGTTGTTCCAACCGTCTGTACTTTCTTGTGCTACATGATCCAGTTGTTCCACCATCATCATGTCAAGAGAAGGGTCTAGCTGTTTAAGGAGGGTTCCAAGTGCTGTGCTCATTGCACCTGCACCTACTAACAATACATCAACCGATTTAGCCGTCATCTCGATTTTCACCATTTATGATATAAATATGGGATTCGATGTACACAGATCCATGAAATATGGTGAGGGATTAGCCTTGTCATATTGCACTGCAGCGAAGCTTTTGGCATCACAGCGATATGTGCACTGCCTCAGTATATTCATACGCAATCAAACGCGCGTAAACAAGTAAATGCTTACTATTACTCAAGCTCAATGGCGCTGAATTATACCCAATCTGAAATAAATGTCTTATGAATTTATCTGCTAACTATTTAACCATTCGTCGTATATATAACCCTACACAATATAGGTACAAAAGTACTAGTCGAATACCTAATCCATTAATTTTGAATACTTTTTCATCAATTTTTAGATAACTGATGATGCCACGCTCTACCCTACTTGCCCATAAGTTATCTACACACTTATGCACAAGATAAGTGCATAAGTTTCATCATAGGTTTTTCCAATTAGCCGTATAAAGATTAGTCATTGGCCTCATCCAAAGGTTTCCTGCTTTAATAGAATTAATTCAAAGGAGACAATTATGGAACGTATTACGATTTTTGGCCGTCCAGGCTGTGGTTTTTGCACACGCGCAGTGCAATTATGCAAAGATAAAAATTTTGACTTCCGATATGTAGACATTCATGAAGAAGGCATCACGAAAGCTGATTTGGAAAAAAGCGTCGGCAAACCGGTAGAAACAGTGCCACAAATTTTTCTTGGCAAGGAACCTATCGGAGGCTACACCGAATTTGCAAAAAAAGTTGCTGAAATGGGTGTCTAGGGTCTAAAGTGTAAGTTAAATAAATACTAACGAGGTGAAGACATGATCTTAGCAACAATTGCTTTTATTGGCGCTTCCGTAGCTATAGCGGCGTTTTTAGGGAAAATATTGTTTGCGGAACATCAAAATCATCAAGGATCATTACAGCCTATTCGTATCAAAAGTGACGAAAAAAGGCCGGTAAAGCGTCGCCGTTAAGTGGAATCGGAACTAATTGCACTTTTTTCGCTTTTTGCGAATATATAATTTCACTATCACCCGTTAGTTGCTCGACATTGAGTAAATAACAAATAAATTAAAGGTAACTGGCAGCCAGTTACCTTTTTTAATGCCCTTCGCACCCTTTTTACTAGGGTGTAGGCCCAATTGACGCGGTTGGACCCGAGCCGTTCCACAATCTCGCAGCAAGTCCGCTCATCCTAATTGTAGGTGAGCACGCCGCTTTCTCTAACGTCTCAATAGCCCCCCACACATTACATTGCTTTTTAGCGCGAGTAATACCGGTATAGACAAGCTCTCGACTGTTACCTTGGCTAGTGGGCGTGAGCACGAGCGTCACTTGATCGAACTCTGAGCCCTGACTTTTATGTACAGTCATTGCAAAAACCGTTTCATGGCTCGGCAAGCGACTGGTTGAAAAGCGCACCAGCTCACCACCTAAATCAAACCAAACTTTTAAGCGGCCAGTTGACTCATCCGGTAAGGCGACACCTATGTCGCCATTAAATAAGTTTAACGCGGGCTCATTCCGGGTAATCATAACGGGACGCCCCGCATACCAGCGTCCCTTTCTGCTAATGCGTTGTAATGCTTCAAGTTGTAGCTCAAAGGCTTGGTTAATCGCTTCTACACCCCATGGGCCACGTCTTAGGCCACACAGTACTTTAAAACGATTGAAAGCCAATAGCACAGAAGCTGGTGCTTGCTGCTCGCTCACGGCTTTTAAATAGTCGGTGTAACCTTGCTGCATATGTTGAAGCAACGGTTTTACATGATCATCCTGCATAGGTAATAAATGAATATCATCATACCCTTGCGCAAAAGCCTGACGCACCGCACGACGGTCACCGCTGTTAACCGCTCTAGCCAAGGCACCTATACCGCTGTTCGCTGAAAAACGATAACTGCGCTGTAATAACGATACGGCATCTGCAAACGTTGAAGGCATACCTTGTTCAACCGGAACACCACACGTTTGCAGTAACAATTGCTGCATTGCAGGGGTTTTAACACATCCGGCTGGCCTTGCGCATAAATCGCCCATCACGCTGCCCGCTTCAACTGAGGCCAGCTGCTCTTTATCCCCTATCAGAACTAAGCGTGCCTGCTCAGGTAATGCCTCTAGCAGGCTCGCCATTAATGGAAGGTCAATCATGGAGGCCTCATCGACCACTAACAAATCTAAGTGCAGCGGGTTATCAGCATTATATTGATAATGATGCACATTAGGTCTGGCGCCGAGTAATCGATGCAATGTGACCCCTACATCGGGTATCAGGCTGGTAACACTTTCAGGAACAGATAACTGGTGCTTCGCCTGTGCAATAGATTCTGACAAACGGGCCGCCGCTTTACCCGTTGGAGCGGCTAGTCGAATAACGGGGTGAACATCAGGGTTGTGCTCAAGCATACTTTGCAGATAGATCGCCAACATACGTGTTACAGTGGTTGTTTTCCCTGTTCCCGGCCCACCACTAATAACAGAGACACGCTGTGCTACAGCCGTTGTCGCCGCTACTTTTTGCCAATCAGGCTGCTCATTTGATTGAGCAAATAATGCCTGTAAATGCACCGTCAGTTGCTCAGGATTAACATCCCCCTCACCTGCTAGAGAAAGCAGTTTACGTGCTACTTGGCACTCATACTGAAAATACTGGTACAAATACACTCGGTCTTGATTCAACACTAAAGGAGTCAGCGCGTCGCCAGTGCCTAAAACGGTTTCATCCACTAACGCCGACATACTCGCCGTATCTGAAGGTAAAAGCGCTCTCAAAGGCTCTCTAACACTCATCGGCCAATACGCAATGAGTCCCATCAGCGAGTCAATCCGAACACAAATGTGACCGTCCCCTAAATGTCGACTTACAATAGCGGCCAGAGCAAGCAATGACTGATTGACGCTAGGATGTTGTTGCTTCAACCAACGAGAAAAGTGTAAATCAACTGGGCGTATGAGCCTTAGCTCTAATAACTCATCCAGCAATTGCATGTGTTACACCTTCTGTAAACAGTTGATCCAAAGCCTCTATAAGCGCCTTTTTAGGCTTGGTGAAAAATACACCATTCCCGGGGTGCTCAGCGTGTAGCCCCCGTAAAAAGAGGTAATATACACCGCCTACGTCACGATCATAGTCATAGCCGGACAAGCGCACTTTGAGCAATCGATGCAGTGCCAACGTATAGAGCACATATTGAAAATCATACCGATGCTCGCACATTGCCTCCTCCATCGCCGCTGTTGAATACTCCTCTACCCGGTCACCTAAATGGTTCGATTTATAGTCCAATACATAATACTGTCCACAGTGGCGTAACGTTAAATCGATATAACCTTTGAGCATGCCTTGTACGGTTTCAAACCGGAGATCTCCCGCCTGCCTCGCAAGTGGGTCATACTTTGCGAGTAAACGATTAACTGCGCCGGCATGAATAGGTTTAAAGGGAATAATAAATTCCATTTCGACCAGGCGGTTTTCCAAACTAATATCTGCAAGGCAAAAATGATCGGGGTTAAGCGGTATACGCACGGCGGCTAACAAATAATCCCTCAGCACAGGCACCCAGCGCTCATCATAGCCTGCCAGCGGCAATTGATCGGTTAACACCGCCTCGGCGGCTTCAGCCGTTAGTTGGCTGAAATCAATTTCTTCAAATAAAGTATGTAAAAACGTACCCGCTGTGGCACCTCTGGGAAAGGTGAAGATACTGTCCGGCGCCTCAATCAAATCTTCTAATTCTGCATCAAACGATGAGGCCGACCTCTGCTCCGATGCCACGTTTTCTGGTGAGTATGCCCCGTCAGTGTTGTCGTTTTCAGACTCATGAATCACCTCCAAATCTAGATGCAACTCTGATATTGGCTCAAAGTGATTCGAAGGCGGCGCTTCATGCCCCACATGATCATGAAAACGACTCAGTGCCGAATAACTGCTCATCCGCCAATCTCGTTCTACGGGCGCACTGAATATTCGCGCTTGAAAGACAGGCTTGGAGGAATCGTTGTCGGCAAACATATCCTGCGTGCTAGGTATCTGTACCATCTCGGGAGGAGAATCAACCCTGAAGCCTTTTTCAGCATTGGACAATTGCTCTAAGCCTTCTTCAAGGCTGGATTGAGACATTAAAAGATATCCCAGAGCACTTTTTTCAGTAGTGCCCTGCTTAGCATTGCCATAGCGTATATTGCTAACGCCTAAAAAGCAGGCATGCACAGCCCGAGTCACAGCCACATAAAGTAGACGTAAATCTTCCGCTAAGCGCTCTTTTTCAACTTGCTCTTTAACATCGTCATCCGGCGCTAAGTCAAAAATAGTTTGCCCAGCGTCATTGTGGTACAAGGCACCACTGGCGGCTCGATAACGGCAGATAAAAGGAAGATACACGAGCTCATACTCTAAGCCTTTGGACTTATGAATCGTAATGACGGTAACGCGAGAACGGTCGCTTTCTAGACGCAGCTGCTGCTCAGCTGAATTATGGTTTGGGCTATGCAGATGCTCAGTAAGCCAACGAATAATACCTTGCTCCCCTTCAACCTCCTGACTTGCCTGCTGCAAAAGCTCAGCCAAATGCAAAAAGTCTGTCAAGCGCCGTTCTCCTTGGTCAGCTTGCATTAATCGGGAAGTGAGGCCTCGTGTGGCTAACAAATGGTGCACCATAGGCAATACACCTAAACGCAGCCATAACTGACGATACTCAATAAACTCGTCAACGAGTTGCTCCCACGCCAACTCGTCTCGGATAAGTTGATCGATATCAGTCATGGACAAACAAAACAACCCAGTGGCTATCGCTGCTCGTAGTTTACGCTCGTCAGTAGGCTCTAATACGGCTTGCAAAATAAACAGCATTTCGCTGGCTTCTACTGTGGTATACACACTGTCGCGGTTCGACAAAAAAACAGAGGCGACACCTTTGTTACGAAGAGCCGATTGAATTTCGCCCGCTTCTCGGCGATCCCTTACCAGCACTGCTATATCGCCCGGTTTAACTTGCTTGTCACCTATTGTGTAGCGCTGATCGTTCAATACAGTTGCAATATGGCTGGCCGTAGACTCTGCAAAAATTGATAAATAATCGCGAGTCTGTAACAACTCTGAGCTTAACCACGCGGTTAACGCAGGTTGTGGCTGACCATCAAACAGAAACGGTTGTTTGTCAGCTTTACCGGCAGCTCTTACTGGCACAAAAGGAATATCATCCGAGTAGATGAAGGGAGCGTCTGACTGCTCAAACAGTGTATTGGTTGCGCACACCATGGCGCTTGATGAACGCCAATTCGTTTCTAACGTGTAATGCGCATCTACCGCTCGTCGCGCTTGCATATAGGTAAAAATATCTCCCCCGCGAAACGCATAAATCGATTGTTTGGGGTCACCAATCATTAAGAGTGCAGTCGCTGGGTCGGTATAAATATCACTAAAAATTTGGTACTGCAGGGGATCGGTGTCTTGAAATTCATCGATCATTGCAATGGGATACTGATGACGAATGGTCTCCGCCAGTTTGCTTCCTCCAGAAGCTTTTAGCGCACTGGCAAGCCGAGTCAACAAATCATCAAAGGCCAACAGCTGATGCCTTGCTTTTTCGTATTGTAAACGGCCCCGGATACGCTCCAATGCGATCGACTCAATCACCCCTTTGATAGGGACTTCTGCCGTTAGCATGTGCTCAATGCTATCGAATACGGGATGGGTTGGGGCTGTTTTCCCTTCAGGTGTATTCGCGTGTAGCTCGCTAGTTCTAAAATAATTCAATTCATTTAACGGCAGCTTTGCGAACTCATTATCCACAAAAAACGCTATTTTCTCTAAACGCCCGGGAACATGATTAGATCTGTATTTTGCTTTTTTAATGCCAGAGGTGGCGATAATCTCAGCTAGATCATCAGTATTACTGCGCCAAACCTGTTTAAAAGCCTCTCGGGCT
Source organism: Neptunomonas phycophila (assembly GCF_001922575.1). Classification (NCBI taxonomy): domain Bacteria; kingdom Pseudomonadati; phylum Pseudomonadota; class Gammaproteobacteria; order Oceanospirillales; family Oceanospirillaceae; genus Neptunomonas; species Neptunomonas phycophila. The sequence continues at coordinate 2,217,316 of NZ_MRCI01000001.1, forward strand.
TGCTGAGAAACTGCCCACTCCGCTTCAAGATCAAAATGACTATAGTCTGGCTCTACAGTCACATTGCTCATGCCCAATAAGCTCTTTATCGACTTTAATAAGGCCTCAGGGGTTTTAAATTCATCTAATACCGCATTAGCTAAGCTACCTGTAAGCGGATACACCAAATTACGCCATACATCGAGTAGAGCTTGGCGCACTAAGGGTGCATCATCGGGAGTAAGCTCTTGATTAAAGAGTGCCCCACTCTCAAAAGCATGCTGTTTGAGCATGCGCTGACAAAAACCATGTATGGTAAAAATGGCCGCTTGATCCATTTCAGCCGCAGCCAGCTCCATTAACCTAGCTTTTTCACGATGATTATCAGTTTGTGCAAGCACGCTTTGCAAAAAAGGGTCCGATGTTTCACCACTCATAAACGCTATACGCGCTTCACGTATGCGTTGTCGTATACGGTCTCTCAGTTCTTGAGTAGCGGCTTCTGTAAAAGTCACTACTAGAATTTGCTCAACGCCCAACGGGGTATTTTCTTGCGCTTGTTCGCCTCGTTTACCCAAGCCAAGTAATAATCGAAGATACAGTGCCGCTAGTGTAAACGTTTTGCCCGTTCCAGCACTGGCTTCTATTAAGCATTGCCCCTGAATAGGCAGTGTAATGGGATCTAACAGTTGGGTTTTCATTCTTGGTTTAGCTCCAAATAGCGCGCCATCCCATCAAACAAGGCTCGTTGGTTTTTCAATAACCCCGGCTCGAAATGCGCCCATTCAGGGTAAGTACGTTGAACATAAAGGCTCGCCCATTCACCGGATTGCGTACTTTCAAATTTTTCACGGGCCTTTTTAAGTACAAACTCTTCCCCCTTACCGGCCAAATCTAAGAGAAAATAACCCGAATCAGGTAGCCAGCTAACCGGAAAGCACAAGCCATCAACATACGTTGTTAACAAACGAACTAATTGCTCTTTCGCTTCGGCACTAGGAACGGGTTGCAACTTAACTAGATCGCTTAACCCTCGAAAATAAGTAGGCTTGTCATAGCCTGCAGCACAGGTTGCCAAATGTTGAATCCAGCTAGCAAAAACATGCTTTCCTGACACTTTAACCACATCAAACTTTAGAAAATGATCAGGGTACGATTGATCTATCCATCCCTGAAGCGTGAGTGATTGCAGGCTTGTTATTTGCAAATTTAAGTCAACCTCAACCCGAGTCGGTTGAGAAGTTGTCATGAACGGTTGAAGCTTTTCGTGTAGTTCACTGACATCTTTAATCCGCTGGGCTAACTCTCGTTGTCCGGCAATACCCACCGGTAGCAGACCCGTTTGTGTAACAAACTCGCCAACCTTGGCTAAGTCATTTTGATTTAATGATGCCGTCAAAAGTTGTTTTCTGAGTAGATAGTTAGACAAGCCGGCGGACTCAAAAGGCTCTTCTTCACTCAGCACATCGGCCTCTGTACTAAAGAAAATTTGCAATCGCCTCTCAAAGAAGAAGCGGATGGGGTCACGATAAAAACGTATTAAGTCAGATAGTTCTACTACCTCTAGCTCGGGGGGATCTAATTTTCGTGTCAGAAAAGACGTCACAGGAGAACTTTCGTGGGCCGACAGCCATCGTTCGTTATAGCTGAACAAGCGCTCACTCTCGTCGGGCAGAAAATACGATGCGCTATAAGCGGTTAATGGATGCACCGTCGTGATCTCCTTGATGAGATCACCCGAGGTAATGTGGGAGTCTGATGCCGCACCATACGCCTGATCACAATATTCCAACAACTCACTCACAAGCACAGAAGGAACCCGAGGGCTATTATCAGCAATAGAACGGCCAACATAACTGATATACAGAATATCGCGCGCGGACAGCATCGCTTCTAAAAAGAGGTAACGGTCATCATCTCGGCGCGAACGATCCCCTTTGCGCGGGTGTTCAACCATTAAATCAAACCCCATTGGCGGCAGCGCACGAGGGTAATCGCTATCATTCATACCCAAAAGACACACCACTTTAAACGGAATGGCGCGCATTGGCATTAACGTACAAAAGTTAACCTGCCCTGATAAGAAACGCTGTGTCGATCGTTGGCTACCTAGCTGTTCCTTCAAGTAATCTTGAATCACTTCAGCTGGTATAGCAGCTTGGTAGTGCACTTCACTGATCGTTTCACGCAATGATTCTAACGCTTTATAGATCAATTCGAGTGCTTCTTGGTCTCGTTCATCTGCCACGTATAAACGATGAGTTAGCGCATGAACCTGTTCAATCCACTCATTTGCCGTTAAAGACTGAGCGAATAACAAGCGAACATCAGACAATACCTGTAGAAAAGCCGCTAATTGACCTAATGCAGCCGATGATATCCCTGTGACCCCACCGTAAGGCGCAATGGACTGCCAGAGATCCTCAACACCTCCCATGGCATACCCACCAAACAACCGATCCATACCAAATTGCCAGCTGTTTTGATGAAAAGATACCCCGTCTAAGTCTTCGCGGGATTGTGCATCTAACCCCCAATGAATACCAGACTCATCAACCCAACGGCGAAGCTGTTCGAACTCCGCAGCAGATAAATCAAAGCAACGTAACGTCGCTGGAAGCTCTAGTAAGTCTAAAATTTCAGGCGCACCGAAACGGCTTTGATTAAGTGATATAACACTCAAAAAATTTGCGATAAGAGGAATTTCTTGATCTGCAGAGCGATCCGAAATGGAATACGGCAAATACGCATGCTCAGAAGCATTACCAAACACCGCATCGATATAAGGAGCATAACTGGCCACATCTGGCATCATCACAATAATATCGCGAGGTTTCAGTGAGTCATCAGCTTCAAACATGGCCAGCAATTGATCCTGCAAGACTTCAACCTCTCGCATAGCACTGTAGTTTGAATGGACTTGAATGCTTTTATCCTTGGCAAAGCTTTGAAAGCTAAAATCGTCACTTTCGGATGCACAAGTGCGGTTGTGTAACTCAAGAATATCCGATTGCACTGCATGTAATAGCGAATCGTAATTCGGCTCACCGAACAACCCTACTTCCTCTAAAGACATCTGCTGGATCATATGGAGATAATCCCGGCCTAACTTACCCATCGAACTGAGTAATGGATGCCCAGAATCATAATGATGACTCTCAGGATCAACCCCTTTCCCTAACCAAAGCCGGTTTAGCTTAGCGAGATAACCTGGGTCGATAATATCACCCCAGTAATGCCGGCACGGATTGGCAATCATCAGATGAACATCAACCGTGTTCCCCAATGCCACTAAAGCTTCCAAGTAGTTTTGCGGCAATGCCGATATACCAAAAACAAAAATGCGAGGAGGAATACCTGCCAAGTCTGATGTGCGAGCCGACAATGCTTTAACAAAGGTTTCATACATATTGGCTCGATGCCAATGAGGCAAGCCCCGAGCTTGCGTATCAGCAACAAGAGCCCGCCATAAAATAGGCTGCCACGCATCATCACCGGTTGCCGGTTCGCTACTACCTGATTCCCAGCTAGCTATCCAGTCTGGACGGTATACAAGGTATTGATCGTAAAGGTCCGCTATTTTGGCACACAGATGATAGTGTCTAAGCGGGTTGCTATCTTGTTCCAAATACGAATGCAGGACTTCAAAACCTGAGTCTTTAATCACATTTGGTAAAATGCGCATCAAAACCCACGTCATCGAATCTTTATTGTACGCCGAACGTTTAGGAACATCGTCCAAAACACTAACAAAAACTTTCCACAGAAAGCTTGCCGGTAACGGAAACTCTATATTGGCGGCTATGCCCAGTTGCTCCGCCAACTCCAACTTGAGCCACTGCGCCATGCCTGGACTTTGCACAAGAATTTGATCAGGTAAAAATGGATCATCAAGCGGCGAACGCTTGACCATTTCAACCAATAAATCACGTAAGTGATCGAGCGCGTTAGAGTGATAAACATACAACATGCAAGATCCCTTTGAAGCTAACAATACAAGTTAAGGTGGTATGTAACAGCGTGATGCTAGGACGGCGGACTATCCACGCTCGGTGTGGGAGACTCTACAAAGTGATAGCCTTCTTCTTGTGACCAAAAGTCTTTGCCCTGCTCAACACGAATAACGCCCGCAAAACGATCTTGTAAATAAACGACCGCATCTTCTAATGTATCTATATCGCAAAGCATTACACCGCCGCGGTCGTTTTCTGTCGTAAATAAATAACTTTTCATGTCCGCGTTAACCTTTTATAACTCAATAAATACAATCGAATTCTGCAACTTATTTTACTGAAACTTGCTACTTTCAGCCATTGGTAAATCCTTGTTTTGTGTGCGAATATGAAACTTACGTGAACGATTCTTCTTAGCAGGCCACCGCCCATGCAGCATTCGCTAACCACCTTAACGACTCTGGTCCAAGAAATCTCTGGGGCTGAAAACGCCATGAGCGCCATGCAAGTTATTGTCGCGCGCCTAAGCCACATCATGGAAGTACCGGTGTGCAGCTTGTACCTTAAGTCACCTACACGCTCTAAGCTAATATTAGCGGCAACCCAGGGCCTTGCCGAATCTTCCATAGGAAAAATCAAACTGAGTATAGACGAAGGCTTAGTTGGCACCATCGCCGCTACGAAGCATACGTTAAACTTAGCGAATGCTCCCGCGCATGAAAAGTATGCGTTTTTCCCACAAGCACAAGAAACCCCGTACCGCCAATTTATGGGGGTTCCGCTCATTCACCTACGCCAGCTCATTGGTGTACTTGTAGTTCAAGGCACAGCTAAGAAGCCTTTTTCACAAGAAGCTGAAGCATTTTTAGTGACCATCGCCTCTCAGCTAGCTGGCACCTTATACAATATTCAGAAATCTGGCGAGTGGATCACTACACGTAAGCCCAAAAGGCTTTTCAAACGCTACTCAGGTATTGCAGGCTCTGCTGGGATTGGCATAGGTGAGTTAACACCGCTGCATACGCATATCGATCTTAAACAAGCGCCCGAAATGCAAGGGGCGGGAATTTCAAAAGAACGTAAACAATTCGACAGCGCTCTAGACTCTGTTCGGGATGATCTTGACTTAGGCGCTAACCGAATTGAGAAAGAGCTGCCTGAAGATATCCTATCGCTCTTTGGCGTTTATCGAATGATGCTCGAAAGCCCTGAGTTACTTGATAGTACGCGGGATTTAATTGCTCAAGGCTGCAGTGCTCAGTGGGCCGTTCGAGAAACAGCGCTCAAGTTAGCGAGCTCTTTTGAGCAAGCTGACGACCCATATTTGAAGGCTCGCGGGGAAGATGTGCGTAACATCGCCATTAAACTCATGACCCAAATGGCCCGCAAAGAACAAACCGAATCACCCGACAAAACAACGCCTGTAATTTTGGCGGGTGAGCTCATTAGTATTGCCGATTTATCAGCGTATCCATCGGATCAAATCCAAGGGATTGTATGCCGGTCAGGCTCAGCTTTATCGCATACGTCAATCGTTGCAAACGCGCTAGGTATTCCTGCCATAATGGGCGTATCTGACCTAGATATAAAACGCTACAAGGGTAAACAAATCGTCATCGACGCAGGCCGCGGTGAGATTATTATTGCACCGCCTGAAGAGATGGTCGCTGAATACCAGCGAATCAAAGATACAGAGCAGCAATTCAACCAATCGCTGGCTGGTCTAAAAGACTTACCTGCCGTCACGACTGACGATTTCCACGTCAGCTTATTCACCAATACCGGTTTATTGGCTGACGTCTCGCCAGGATTGCGTAATGGTGCCGAAGGTATTGGGCTTTACCGCTCTGAGATCCCTTTTATGATCCACGATAATTTCCCAACAGAAGAGGAACAATACCTCGTCTATAAAGAGGTTATCGATGCCTACAGCCCTCGTCCAGTATCAATGCGAACGCTTGATATTGGTGGTGACAAACAGCTGCCTTACTTTGATTTCAAAGAAGAAAACCCTTATTTAGGGTGGCGCGGTATCCGCTTCACACTCGACAACACCACACTACAAGTCACTCAATTGAGGGCTATGGTCAGGGCTGCGCATGGGCGCGAGAACTTAAAAATCTTGATCCCTATGGTTAGCCGGATAGATGAAGTCAAAACGATTAAGGAGCTGCTTAATCAGGTCATCTCTGAACTCGTTGCCGAAGGTAAACAAGCCATCATGCCCAAGCTAGGCATTATGATTGAAGTGCCATCAGTTCTCTTGCTCTTAGATAAAATAGCGCCCTATATCGACTTCGTTTCCATCGGTTCTAACGATTTAACTCAATACTTGTTAGCCGTCGATCGTAACAATCCCAAAGTATCGCGGCTGTTTGACAACCTCAACCCTGCGGTCTTAAGTGCTTTGTATTTCATTCGTAAAAAGTGTGCAGCCTTACAGCTGCCGGTTTCATTATGTGGTGAAATGGCGGCAGATCCTGCGTCTGTACTTTTATTAGTCGCTATGGGGTTTGATCGCTTGAGCTTAAGCGCACATCGAATCCCTAAAATTAAGTGGCTTATCCGCAATATTAGCCGCGCCGACGCTAAAAAACTGCTCGCTAAAGTAGAGTCTGCTGAAGATGAGAGCGAAATACGTAAAGTGCTCAACAAGAAACTGAAAGAGCTAGGCCTGTAAACAATTAATTTTGATAGCTTTTATAATCGTCTCAAGAAATCAACAACTTGGACGATATATAAATCTATTAGCTCGTTTTCATTAAAACTGTTAAAACATCGACATTCACAGCAGAATTTCGAATCGGTGTTAAACTGATTAAGCAAGACAGCAACATCTAATATTAGAGACCGATTATGAATTACGAAGATCTTTTTGTACTGGTCATCGAACCATCAAAAGTACAAAGGACCATTATTGTTAATCATCTTAAAAGTTTTGGTATTCATAAAATCGATGAATACGATGGTGCTGCACAAGCATTAGAGGGCATGCAGACTCAACTACCTGACTTGGTAGTTTCATCTATGCACCTCCCTGATATGACTGGAACTGATGTTGTAACACTGATGCGCAAAGATGAGCAATTGGCGCACATAACTTTTTTATTAATCTCGTCTGAAACGCATTACCGGTACTTAGAGCCAATACGTCAATCTGGGGCTATTGCAATCTTGCCTAAACCCTTTAGCCGTAAAGACCTACTTTCTGCATTGCAAAGCACACTGCTCTACCTATCGGATCAAGACACAGAAGCCAGCTATACCGAAGAAGAGTTTGAGGAACTACGTATTCTAGTCGTAGATGACAGCAAACTCTCACGCAACTATGTATGTAAAATTTTACGTAATATAGGTGTAGAAACTATTCTAGAAGCCAACGATGGCAATGAGGCGATTTCTCAAGTCGAAAACCAAGCATTTGACCTCATAATCACCGACTACAACATGCCTAATTTAGACGGCCGAGAAATGGTCGAAAAAATCAGACAAAATAGCGACCAAGCAAGCGTCCCTATTATTATGATCACATCCGAGCAAAACCCAGAGCAGCTAACCGCTATTCAAAAATCCGGAGTATCCGCTTTGTGTTCAAAGCCTCTTTCCTATGAGATGGCCAAACGCATTATTGAGCGGCTTGTGCTAGATAAAAACGATTATTAACGCCCCTTTATTCAATTAAATACGAAAAAAGCCGGCTCGTTTAAGAGCCGGCTTTTTTGTGTTTCACTAGCATTATTCGCGTTCTAAATGCCTACAACAATAGCTTATCACTCGCTTAAAAGGGCATCCGGATTAAAGCCCATGATCAATGCCCCCCAATGCTGCCCATTCACATATAAAGGAATAGAAAGATCATTAAGCACTTCACCCGTATCTCGTATAAACGTCTGCAGCAAAAACGGGCTAGTGTGGGAGGCCCTGCGCTGCTCAGCTCTATTGCCATCAAATTTACGGCGATGACGACTTTTCAAGTTATCCACCTCAAAATTGCCGGTCATTGCGTTGGATACTTTTGTGTGATGCGCTGCTGCATAGCCATTTCTATCTACGGCTATGGCATAAATAAACTCTGACCGCTCAGCGATAAAGCTATCAAACAGAGGACGCATCACCCCTTCATAAGCCGAGGCATAAGACACGTCAAACTTCTCGGGCAATTGCTGCGGGTTGAGTCGTTTGTAATTCGTATCAAATATGTTCTGCCCAGAATCGGCTAGCTGCTGTAGTGTCTGTTGCGTTTTCTGCGCCCAGCCCCGTCCGGCCTGAATCATACTTTCAAAACCGCCATAACCGATAATAAAGCGAGAAAGCAGCTCTTGCGTTTCCTCAGTAGCCACTTCAAGATCAGATGAGTGCTTCTGTGACTCCCTCATTTCATTATCAATATCACGAGCGATAGAGGTGATTTCAGTTACATGGCCATGAGATTGTTTATTACTATAAGAAAGCTCATCAATTGCCGCACTAATGCCTGACAACTCCCCATTGACCGCCTCAAAGTCTTTAACCAAACTCATAAACTGTGAGTTTGTATTCTCAATAAAGCCCTCTGTGTTATGCACATACTCCCGGATATTATCAGCACGAGAGCGAGTGTATTCCATGAGGCTCCCCATTTGGCTGATGTTCTTATCTATTTCACTGGTCGCGACGCTCACTTTTTGTGACAGTGTACGAACTTCATCGGCCACCACTGCAAACCCTCGCCCTGCATCACCGGCTCTTGCCGCCTCAATGGACGCGTTAAGGGCTAGCAAGTTTGTCTGGTCAGAGAAGTCTTGAACCATAGATAAAATTTTAGTGATGTTGTCCGAGTTATCATTCAACTGCTGAACCGTATCTTGGAAATTAGTTACCAGTTCGCTTATTGACCTAACTTGATCCTGAACTTTCATTAACTCATCACTAGAACGGCGTACGTCAGTCATGTTTGAACTATTCTGTTCACTGATACGCATAGTTGTGGCGGCCACTTCTTGTACAGCCTGAGAGGCTTCCTGGCTTGACTGGAAGACAAGCTGGGCCTGCTCTTCTTGTTTGGTAACCGATTGGCTGGCCTGGGAAAGTACCTTCTGCATTTTGGTGGCGCACAAAGCAACACTCACCGTGCGACGTCGAGATTCCGAAATCATTTTTTTAAGGCGCGAAGAAAATTCATTATAGTTACGAGCCATGTCACGAATTTCATCGTAGGTAAACTCGGGCAACGTAACGGAAATGTCCCCATCGTTGTCTTTAATTTGCTTTAATACGCCAGTTATTGCTTTGATTGGCCTTAAAAATAAATGCCGCATAAAAAAGATAGTGAACACAGCGGCTGCTACCGCAAACCCAATCGTCACCAGCCCCCACGTCATGAAGCTGTCGATTTGCCCAACTAAACTCATACGTAATGGATTAGCTAACTCAGCGCTGACCAATAAAGACTTCATTTCATTTACATAATGCCAACCGATCAGCAACATGACGAAATGAGGAGATAATAAAAAAATAACATTACCGACTATTTTCTTAGTTAACGAGTTAAAAAACGTGCGCTCAACCGATGCGTATAAACTCATAATAAATCCTGAAAGTTGTGATGGGTATCTAGCTACTTCAGTAAAGCCGAGGAAAGGACGTTATCAATGTAGCCGTTATTTTTATGGTTACTTGTTCCATCGGCTTAACATTGAAAAAGTGTAGTTTAAAAGGCGCCTTTTTCTAGGCGTCACGGCAAAACAAGACCAAAGCACTAACTGGTATGACCTAAATCAAATATTTTGGGGCATCAATATTGAAAATCACCAAAGCAACCAAGATGATCGATCTTGAAAAAACTGCTTCCACTGACGGTATTCGGGACAAAACTTAGCCACATTTTCCCAAAATGCTGGAGAATGGTTAAACTCAACTAGGTGAGCAAGTTCATGAATAATGACGTAATCAATCGCCTCTTCCGGGGCCATAATGAGCCGCCAATTTAAAGCTATTTCCCCTTTCGATGAACAGCGCCCCCACATACGTCTGAAATTGGCTGTTTTTACGCAATGGGGAGTAAGCTGCATCTGCCCTGCCCAAAAATGAGTACGCTGTTGAAAAAACAGCTCGGCTTGCTCATGCAACCATGCCTTCAGGATCAAAACAGCCGCCTCTTCAGGGGCTTTTTTTACCCGCGTGCTAATCAATGCATCAACCCCCTCATCGGTTAGCTCAACATATGACTTAGCCACCGGCGCAACCGAGAAACTGAAGTGTAAAGACTGGCCTCTTAGCAGCACGCGGCTTTGTTCAACAGGGTCAGGCAAATGCAGCCTCATTTGCTCACACTGATTGGTTAAGTGCTTTTCTATCCATTCAATTCGCGATTGGATAAAGCTTAGCACCCATGCTCTGGATGTTCTTAGCGGAACACGCACTAGCAACTCACCGTGGCGAATTTCCAACGCTGCTGTTTTTCGTCGGCTAAATCGCACATCAGGCTCGTATGGTTCACCATTAACCATAATTGTGATGGGCTGTTTAAGCACGCGCGCGTTCATATAAAATATGGTACGTCCTTGAGTGTGTGATTCAAACACATGATGAATAAAGATGATGCAGTTAACTGTTGCTACCGTTTAGCAGACAAACGCTTTGCACCACGGTAAAAGTGTCGATAGGCAAAAGTATACGTTTTTTGCAGGGGTGACGCCGTTTTACCTTGAGGCAAATATTCTAAGCGCTCGTAAGCAGTTAACCATGCTGGCGCAACAGCTGCCAACTCGGGGTAATAAGCCACAACCCGCTCTAAATAGCGGCGCAATGTTTCCTCTTTTTTACGCCGTAAGCGTCCGTCCTTTTGCTCTAGAAGACGTGACACCTTTTCAATATCGCGACTCCTAGCGTTTAGGTAGTGATCTTTTTTACGTAATAACCACCATAGCGTTACCGCAAGAAACACACTAACAGGCAGGACAACCAAGGCGATTAACGCAAGACGATTTTTACCGCTCAGCCAATCACTCAACAGTAATTGTTGTGTTTCATGATACCCCAAAATCCACCTGTGCCAACGATAGTTAACCGCATCATAGCGTAATCGCAAGTCCCCTACCCACGACCAACGCTTTTCCCAACGAATGAGAGATGCAGCAGAGTCAGCCGCAAAATTTGTATCGTCGCCAAAAAGTTGGTCGAAAGATTGCTCAATACGCTCAGGAGCAACAAAGGCTGTCGGGTCTAATCGAATCCACCCTTCTCCCTGCTGCCAATACTCGACCCACGCATGCGCCTCAAATTGGCGAACCAACATATATGACTCGTAGGCATTCCACTCACCACCTTGGTATCCCCCAACCAATCGCGCTGGAATACCCGCTAGGCGCAACATATAAGCGGTGGCCGATGCGAAATGCTCACAAAAACCAGCTTGTGTATCGAACAGAAAAGCATCTTGCTGATCGGCGACTAATACAGGTGGCGATAGGGTGTAACGAAACGAACGATTAAATAAATTGTAAATCTGCTCAATAATTTCGGAATGACTCAAACGCTGTTCACGCCACTGAGCCACCAATGCACGCGTCTTAGGATTCCCACCATTGGGCACCGCGGTATAACGTTCAGCCCATTTGAGCTCTGTTTGAAAGAAACGGTCACTTACTACACTACTTGCCTGATACGTAAAGCGGTTGTCCAAGGGTTTAATTGCGCGTGTGGTTTTATTGCTAGCCAGCTGTATTTGCTCACCACTCACCTGTGTGGGGTAGTCCAATAAAAATAACCATGGGTTAGCTGATGGCTCCGCTATCACTTGGTACTGATAGCGATTTTCTGACCTAGTTCCACTGGGCGCAACGGTGGCTTCACGTCGTAAAAAATCATCCATAAACCACTGTTCACCGTCAAAGCGGCTCAACGTCATGGCCCGCCAATAACGATCTTGACGCGGCGGGGGCTGGTCTCCTTCAAAAGACACTCGAAAGGCGACAGCGTCTGAGCGGGTTAAACGCCCCACTTGACCGGGCGATATACTCTCCGAAAGCCCAGTTTTAGCAGCACCATTTTTATATTCCACGCTCCACAAAGGACCTATCCGGGGAAACACAACGAAGAGAACAATCATCATCGGAAGTGATTGGACCAATAGCGCGCTACTGCGTCTTAGCGGCTTAACAAAAGCGGCATTAAAGGGCTGTTTTTTGTATTCGCCAGACGAGTGCATCGAAACCAACGCACAAAAGATGACCACTATAGATATCAAACCCAATAAAGCCGATAACATGGTTTGGTTAAACAAAAAACTCACGGCGGTAGCAAAGCAACTAGCGAGCACTAGTACCCAACCATCGCGCCTAGTTCTAGTTTCCAAAAGCTTTAACATAGAGCCTGTCACCAGCAAGGTGGACAAACCGGCAAGCCCATCGGCAGAAATAGCTGAGGCAAGCGTGGCGATTACCACAATAGCCATCACAAGATGCTTCATCAGTGCAGAGATCGGCTTCACTTTTTGCTGTAGCACTAACCAAGACCAAGCCAGCGTCATAACCGAAAAAATAATTGACCAAAGTGGCAACTGGGGCACATGCGCAATACTCATCACTGCCACCATAATGACCAGCCAGCAACCGGCATAAAAAGGCAAAGGAACCAAAGTCTTTTTCATTACTGTTCCTTCCCTTCATACAGAGCCAAGCACGTTAGCACTGCATGCATATGCTCGTCACCCTGGTTTATTTCCACGCGCGCACCAGGTATTTGCAAACCAAAAGATAGATTTTGACGGCTAAGTTCAACGGCCCAATATGCCAGACGGGACAGGCGAGCTTCCCTTGTCAGCTCGGGCCACAAGGCCCAATGTAACCAGATATTATCTTGTGATTCTCGCTCAAAGTTTAATGAATGTAACCCCTGCCCTTTGGCGTAAACTTTCCAAGCAATACGGCTAATCGACTCACCCGTTTCATAACTTTTTAGCGCGTCTAGGTTCTCATCGGAGCGCCCACTACCCGTATCATCGAGGATTCCCGATGTCAGAGATTGAATGTCGCCGCCTTGAATTGGCCGAGGGTAAACTAATATTTTCTGATCGATACGAACACGGCTCCATGACTTTAAAAGACCAAATGGATAAACCGTGGATATCACTAAAAGCCCCGGTTCCAACCAGCCTCGCCAACGAGTAGAGCGAGATATAACAACGGTTACGGGGTTGCTCACAGGGACATCAGTCGTTTGAAATGCTTCACGCAAAAATCCAATCGATAATTGCTGCTGGTCTCGAACCGATGCTAAGACAACGGATACATGAGCATTTTGTCCTGCGAACACAGGCATGACAGCACCTGTATTAATGTGTAAGCCCGATAAGTTTGAAAAAGTATGCAATATCGCTGTAATCAGCATTGAAACCATCAAAAAGCAGACAGCATAAGCGAGGTTATTCTGATAATTGATACCTAACAATAAAACCGCACAGGCAACGATTAAATATCCAATGCCCGCTTTTGTGGGCAAGATATAGATGCGATTCTGTGTAAGTTTAATATTGTTGCTGGCAGGGAATCGTTGATCCAACCATTGTTGTAAATGCTTTTTCAAAAAACGACCCTTTACTGAAGAACATCGACTTGAGACAAAAGCTCTGTAGCTGGATCTTTACCGGTACCTAACTCAGTACGAACCAGCAGACGGTGAGACACAACACTCGGAAATACGGCTTGTATATCATCAGGTAGCAAATAGTCACGACCACTCAAAAATGCCCATGCTTTAGCCGATTGGATTACTGCCAATGCTCCTCGTGGAGATAAGCCTAAACTGATGAAATCTGATTGACGAGAGGCTTCAGCCAACCGTTGTACATAATTTACCACCGCATCGGATAACGATACCTGATCGCACGCCTGCTGCAGTGCTAACAAGTCCTCCGCCAACAAACAGGCAGGTAAAGCAGCAATGTCATGCCGAGTATCGCCGTGCATTAATAAACGGCGCTCCGTCTCTGCGTCGGGGTACCCCATAGAAAGCCTCATTAAAAAGCGGTCTAACTGTGATTCAGGCAAGGGGTAAGTGCCTAATTGGGTGATTGGGTTTTGTGTGGCGATCACAAAAAAAGGCGACGGTAGTTCGCGGGTAGTTCCATCGAGAGAGACTTGGCGCTCTTCCATTGCTTCTAACAACGCACTCTGTGTTTTTGCTGTAGCGCGATTCACCTCATCGGCCAACAACAATTGCGTGAAAACCGGGCCTGCGTGAAACCGAAAAGTACCTGTGCCAGGCTCAAACACCATACTCCCCAACACATCTGCAGGCAGTAAGTCACTTGTAAACTGCACACGACGGTAGTCCAACCCAAAAACATGCGCAAGAGTATGCGCTAAAGTCGTTTTGCCCATTCCTGGCAGATCTTCTAACAACAAATGGCCTTTAGCTAACAGGCAAGTTACTGCTAGTTTTACCGTATGTTCTTTACCGTAAATAACTGACGATATAGTTTCAATCGCTTGCATTACGCGATCTTGCATTCCCTACTCCTTACAGGTGGACTAAAAGTATAGTTTATACAGCTCAGACATTAAGTATCGGCCAATCACTCAATTTTAAGACAAAAAAAACGCAGCCACTTTTCAGTGCTGCGTTTTTAAAGCTATTGCTTAGCTTAGTGGTGGTGACCACCTTCGCCATGCGCATGACCATGAGTCATTTCTTCTTCTGTTGCATCGCGAATTTCAACGATTTCAACAGCAAAAGTGAGATCTTGGCCCGCTAATGGATGGTTACCATCCAATGTTACGCCGTCTTCTTCAACCTTTACCACTGTAACTGGCTGCTCGCCCCACGGGGCTTGCGCCATAAACTGCATGCCAACTTGCAAGTCTTCTACGCCTTGAAAGTTTTCATGCGGTACTTTTTGTACCAGCTCTTCACGTAACGGCCCATAACCTTCTTCAGCGGTCACTTGCACATCAAGTTTATCGCCTACTGCTTTACCCACTAATGCGTTCTCTAAACCGGGAACGATGTTGCTAGCTCCATGCAGATAAGCTAATGGAGCCTGACCAACAGATGAGTCAAGTGTCTCGCCTGCGCTGTTAGTCAGAGTGTAATGGATTGAGACAACGGATTTGTCAGCAACCTGCATGAGAATCTCCCATATCAATGTCTATTTGCTTCACTGAAAGGGTCCGAATCAGTTAGCAAACCAACAAAACCCAAAACCTGACAGAACGTGGTCGACATCCTAACCTGCACAGTTTAAAAAAACTACCGGATCGCTTATTTACGTACAAAACTTTGTGTATTTGTATCAAAGCGCCAACAACCCGGTGATTGCAATCTAACACCCCCAACCCATCGGTGAATCACGTGTTCATCTAGCCAATCCAACTCCCCAGCCAAAACAGCCCTGCCCGCATCAGTAATTGCTAAACGGCGTTCATTAAAGTTATCGGCATGTTGATATAAGCCTGGCAGCTCAAAACGTGCTTGATCATCACAGGTCATGAGTGGCTGCGCGGATTCAGTCATTGCCTGTAGAATTCGCCAAAAACTCGCATCCCCCATAAAAGGAACGGCTTCTTTAAGACGAACGTTGCCAAATAATTCATACGGTGCAGCTGACACACTGTCGGCTAATACAGTTAACGCATGTCGCTCAGTTAACGATATGCCTTGCTGATCAGGATACTCATGTTTAAGCCGTTCAATACCTGCTTTAAGGAACGGAAGCCTGGTGTCAAATGCAGCAATTGACTCTAAGCTACGAGGATTTAAAGCCGTAAAAGCGACCCATGCCTGATAAGCCTGCTGAATATCATCCTGTGTCGCTTGTCGACGATTAGAAAACGCTTCGGTAACTGCTGCGGCGGGTGTATCAGGGCTTAAATGCTGATCAATAAACACGAGTTCGGGCTTTGCTTTGTCCGCACCTTCTGTCGCATACCATGCCAATACCTGCATCATATGCAGTTGATCGTATAACTCATGGGTTACCCACAGCACAACATCACCGGTGTTTGCTGCACTTAAAAAAACAGCGTCACGGGTCTGAAAGTGAAACTGAGCCTCCATATTCGTTGCCCAACCGCAATCAGCAATAAAACTCGCTCTCACCATCGACATTTCTTCTAATGTCAGGTTGCCAGGTACAGGGCCTTCGTGCAGCACATCCGACCATGCCAGTTGCCCGCCCTCAATATCCAGCTCTCGAATACGCTGAGAAGCAAAATCACCATTTGTAATATGTAGCATAGAATTTCCGTTAGTAAATTGATGTAAACGCCGACCGCCAGCCCCTTTTCTTGTCCATCTCAAGAAGATGAGCAATCACACAAGTAGCGAGACATTACAATCAAAAAAATGAATCGCGATCAAAAATAGGAATAAGTCCTATTTTTTCACGTATTAATTTCTACTAATATATTTTTTAGTTTGAAACCAGCAAGGATGCTATCCCATGTCAACTACATGCCCCGAGTGCAATAAATTAATTGATCAACACAACAAGCCTGCACATCAGCAATTAAACCTAATCAGCAAAATTCCGGGCAGTCATCTTTTTAAATGTAAAGCGTGTGACAGCTACCTGCACTTCCACGAGAACATGTGGGAAATGCTTTTAGAAGGCTTTTACAACACTGACAATCAATCTGCTCAGACTCAAAGAGTGGCCTAGCTCACACTCAACAGATCTAGAGATACCCGTCAGAAGTACATCTCACATTTAATCGACGTACTTTCGCTGTTGTGTAATGGGCTTAATCCTTTGAGGAACACAAGCCCATTTGCTTATTACACATTTTCTAATCGATAGAATGCTTTAAAGATCTCTATAGTATCCATCACGTCTGAAGTACCTGCCATTTCGCGAATAGAGTGCATGGCAAACTGTGGCACACCGATATCGATCGTTTTAACCCCTATTTCAGCCGAAGTGATTGGCCCTATCGTACTGCCGCATGCCATATCCGAGCGTACCACGAACTCCTGCACATTGGCCCCAACAGCTTGTGCTAACAAACGGAACTGAGAACTGGTCACGTCTGTTGTTGCGTAACGCTGGTTGGCGTTAATCTTAATCACGGGCCCTTTGTTCAACAAAGGGCCATGGTTAGCATCATGCTTATCTGCAAAGTTAGGATGGATTCCATGGGCGTTATCAGCGGAAATCATCATAGACCGCGCTAACATCCGGCTCCGGTCTTCACTCTTTACTACTAAACGCTCCAACAGGTGCTCCAACATTGGACCTTGCGCACCAACGGCACTCATACTGCCGACTTCCTCATGATCATTACAGACCAACAACATGCCCTCGTCGCTATTCCCGTTGATAAGCGCTGTTAGCCCCATGTAGCAGCTCAGCAAGTTATCTAAGCGAGCCGACACCAAAAACGCTTCGTCCAAACCAATCAAAGCAGCTGACTGCGTATCATAAAAGCTCAATTCATAGTTTAAGACTTCACTCACTGAATGCCCGCCCTCCTCTAACTGCGTTTTGAGCAAGGCCCTAAAATCGGCTTTCTCATCCGATTGTCCTAGTATAGGTGGCAGGAATGTTTGTGCATTAATGGCACGCCCACTGTTTGCTTCACGGTCCAGATGAATGGCTAAACTTGGAATAATGGCGATGGGTCTCTCAAAATTGATCAGCGCAGCGTCCAGTTCGCCTTCAGTATTTTTAAAGCTCACACGGCCGGCAATAGAAAGATCACGATCAAACCATGGCGCTAATAATACACCGCCATAAACCTCAACTCCCAATTGAGAATAGCCGTGACGATGCATCTCTGGATTAGGCTTAACCCGCAGACACGGTGAATCAGTATGTGCACCAACCATACGAAAACCAGAATCCACTAAAGAGCGTGTGGTTGGCATTGTCCAAGCTATAATAGACGAACCATTCCGTTGGGTGTAATAGCGACCGCCTGCTTTAACATTCCATGTATCACGCTCGTTTAAGTACTCAAACCCAGCAGACTCAAGACGTGTACTCATGGCGGCCACTGCATGAAACGGTGTTGGCGATTCATTTAAAAAGCGGATCAAACTCTCTAACGGTGCATTGGATTGGTTCATCTTACTATCCTTCTATAGAACGGCCGTCGTGTGATTGAATATCGAGTAACTCAACGGTAAAAATCAAAACAGAATTAGCAGGAATATCGGTTGATGGGCTTGTCGCTCCATATGCCAAATCTGCTGGAACATATAACTCCCATTGATCGCCCACATGCATTTTGATTAACGCTTGCTGCCATCCCCTTATCACTTTATTCACGGGAAAAACGGAAGGTTCTCCTCGCTGGGCTGTACCATCAAATATAAAACCATCAATTCGTCGCCCTTGATAATGAACGACAACAGCCTGATCAAACGATGGAGATACGTGACCATCACCCGTTTTCAAAATGCGATACTGCAAACCAGATGGCATTTCGATAATGCCATCTCGTTCCTTGTTTTCTGCTAAAAAAGCATCCCCTTGTTTACGCGTATCATCATTGACCGCTTTATCAACCAAAGACTGTCTAAATGCCTCTCGTTGGCGCTCTTCTTGTGCATCACTGCAGCCCACCAGTAACACGCAAGCGCAGAAAACAGCACCTAAATGCTTAAATACAGTGCGTTTTTTCATCAATTCTAAATCCTAATGGTGATCCTACGTTACAAAACAAACGTAATAAGGTATTGATTTTACATTAACCAAGCCGATAGCTACACTCACAGTGCAGGTTAGAGGGAACAACTAACGCAACTGCCTGTCTTAATTCACATGAAACGGAACCGGAAGTAGAGTTGTTATGAAGATCACATTACGTTCATCGTTAATTGCTTTGGCACTAGCGCCAACCTTGGCTTTTGCCAACGCAGAGTTGACGGCCTTACAACCGGAAAAAGTCCACGCCAAAACGATTCAAGAAATTACGGCTCGTCTAACGGCTGGGCATTACAACAAAGTTACCATCGATGATGCCCTCTCTGAAGAAATCCTCTCTAAGTATTTAGATGCACTTGACCCTGCCCGCAGTTACTTTTACCAATCAGATATTGATGAGTTTTCGGCATACAAAGACCAATTAGACGACAGCATCATCAAAGGCGACTTGCACCCTGCGTATATTATCTTCAACCGTATACAACAACGCATTAACGAACGCCTAGAAAAAGTAATTGCTCGCCTTGAAGACCCAACGCCCTTTAATTTTGAGTTAGATGAATCAATAGACACCGACCGCTCCAATGATCCGTGGATAGCGACAGAGCAAGACATGGATGATTTATGGCGCAAACGCATTAAAAGCGGCCTGCTCAACCTAGTTCTAGCCGACAAAACCGAAGCCCAAGCGCGCGAAACGCTTCTTAAGCGTTACAAAAACCAACAAGCGCGTTTATCGCAAACCAAAAGTGAAGACGTATTTCAGCGCTTTGCCAACATCTTTACAGAACACTTTGATCCGCATACCTCTTACTTTTCGCCACGAGGCAGCGAAAACTTTAAGATCAACATGAGTTTGTCGCTCGAAGGCATTGGTGCCGTGCTTCAGAGTGAAAATGAAAATACCAAAGTGGTTCGTTTAGTGCCTGCTGGGCCTGCTGATAAGAACGGTCAGTTAAAACCAGCCGACGTTATCGTGGGTGTAGGCCAAGGTAAAACAGGAGAGATAGAAGACGTTGTAGGGTGGCGTTTAGACGACGTGGTTGATCTCATTCGTGGTCCAAAAGGATCAACCGTCCGTTTAGAAATCATCCCCTCTGATGGCGAAGACAAAACGATTCGCAAAGTAGTCTCCATCGAGCGCAACACCGTCAAACTAGAAGAACAAGCAGCACAAAAGCGCGTTCTCAACATAGAAGACCCTAAAGGTATTCCTCATAAGGTAGGCATCATCGACATACCTGCCTTCTATATTGATTTTGCTGCCCTCCAAAAAGGTGACCCTCAGTATAAAAGCACTACACGTGACGTAGAGAAACTAATTAACGAACTCAAAACCGAAAACATTGAAGGACTTGTCATTGACCTTCGAAACAACGGCGGTGGTTCATTGCGTGAAGCCAACGAACTAGTGGGACTCTTTATTGATCGAGGCCCGACAGTACAAATACGGGACCCTAATGGTCGAGTGGATATCATGGGTGATTTCAACCCTAAAGTCGCTTACGACGGCCCGCTCGCGGTAGTTGTTAATCGCCTTAGCGCATCGGCTTCTGAGATATTTGCCGGCGCAATTCAGGATTATGACCGAGGTGTTATTTTGGGCGGCCAAACCTTTGGTAAAGGCACAGTGCAAACTCTACAGCCACTTGAGCATGGCCAACTTAAGTTAACCCACGCTAAATTTTACCGAATCTCAGGGGAAAGCACCCAAAATAAAGGGGTTATACCCGATATCGAATTCCCGAGTCTCTACGATCCGACTGAAATCGGCGAGAGTGCGCTCGACGGCGCTTTACCATGGGACACTGTCAAACAAGCACGCCACGGCATTTATACAGACCTCCCTCCGGTAAAAAAAGAGCTTGTAACCTTGCATAACCAGCGTGTGAAAAGCCAACCCGACTTCAACTATATGCGCGAACAAATCGCTCGCGTTTTAGCGACCAAAGATGATGAGCTTTTACCGCTTAACAAAGAGCAACTAAAAGCTAAACGTGATGCTGCCGAACAATGGCAATTAGACGCAGAAAACCGCCGTCGACTCGCTAAAGGAGAAAAACCTATTAGCAAATTATCCGAAATTGACGATGAACTGCAAAAAGATAAGTCAGGACGACCAATAACGACAGAATCAGAGGCTATACTGGAAGAAAGTGCACGTATTTTATTAGACTTAGCTACTTTAGAGCAGTCATTTAAAACCGCATCTAACCAGTAATTTCGTTATTGAAGGCAACCGCTATTATGACCGATCAAGAAACTAGCCCAGCTGTAAAATCATCAAAAAAAGGGCTAGTGATCGGCATAATAACCCTTCTAGCTATCGTAATTGCTGCGATAGCCGGTTATTTTGCCTACACCAATATAACTCAACAAACTGCCATCAATGCAAAAGAGCTGGAGCAGTTTGGTTACCAAATGGTTGCCTCTTCACGGAGCTTTGAGTCAACCGGCGAACTCGGCGAGAAACAACTCCCATCGACCTTTGACGAAGGAAAGATCCCTCCAACTCAAAAAGTCATACGCGGCTTATTGAACGATAAAGACACTCTCATCCAAAATAATGAAGCGCTGCAACAAGAGATAGAATCGCTCAAAGCTCGTATTGCTGACTTAGAAGAGTACAAACAACTTAATGAACATTTTGCACCTAATCGCTTAGCGGATGAGCTCAACGAAGTTGAACGTCGCGTTAAAGCTTTTTTAATTCGAAGCTCAGATGCTGAACGCTTTAGCACGCTACAAATAGAAATTATGGCGGCGGCCAGTGCTGCTGAATATAAAGCTTACATTACAAGAAACCGTTTAATGCTTTCAGCCGACCAGAAGCAGCAAGTTATTAGCGATTATCTACCCGCTTACGCTTTTTGTGTAGGCGATGGTGTAGACATAGCGGCTAATTCCCCACAAGAAGAGCGCCTGCTAGCCACTTACTTCCGCACCGATGATGGAAGCATACTCCCCCAAGCCTTAGCGCAAGATCTATCGAGCGTTGTGGCCCCTTGTCAGCTGGCTATTCGCACACGTCTTGACAACAATTCTACCGACACAAGCCAGGGCTAAATTAGCTTTTTAAGGCTATCTGACATAGCACTACTTTATTTCTGTCAATTACTGTACAATACGCACACTAAATTCCAAGGCATCTCATTGTGCACCAGCCTTCACAATGTACTAGCCTTTATAACTGACCCTACAAGCTGGTGTTGTAGGACTGTGCCGGTCAAGCCACTTATTCCTCGGCTAGCTGGCCAAACTATAGGACACTTTCATGAGCGAAAGCTTTGCTGAACTGTTTGAAGAATCCCTTCAGAACGTAGACATGACTCCAGGTACACTTGTAACTGGTGAAGTTATTGATATCGATAGCGACTGGGTTACTGTTAACGCAGGCCTTAAATCTGAAGCGGTTATTCCTCGTTCTCAGTTCTTGAACGATGCCAACGAACTTGAAATCAAGATCGGCGACAGCGTTAAAGTATCTCTTGAAGCCGTTGAAGACGGTTTCGGTGAAACTAAACTATCTCGCGAAAAAGCTAAGCGTGCTGAAGCTTGGGAAATCTTACAAGCTAAGTTCGATGCAGAAGAGACAGTTAACGGTTTCATCAGCGGTAAAGTTAAAGGTGGTTTCACTGTTAGCATCAACAACATTCAAGGCTTCCTACCTGGTTCATTGGTAGATGTTCGCCCAGTACGTGATGTTGACCACCTTGAAGGCAAAGAACTTGAATTCAAACTGATCAAGCTAGACCAGAAGCGTAACAACGTTGTTGTTTCTCGTCGTGCTGTTCTTCAAGAAGCTAACAGCGCTCAGCGCGATGAAATTCTAGCTACGCTAGAAGAAGGCCAAGTAGTTAAAGGTTTCGTTAAGAACCTAACTAACTACGGTGCATTCATCGACCTAGGCGGTGTTGACGGCTTGCTACACATCACTGACATGGCGTGGAAGCGCATCTCTCACCCTAGCGAAATGCTAAACCCAGGTGACGAGATCTCTGTTAAGATCATCAAGTTTGACAAAGAAACTAGCCGTATCTCTCTAGGTCTTAAGCAGTTGTCTGAAGATCCATGGGAAGCTATCAAAAACCGTTACCCAGCAGGCACGAAGTGCAACGCGCGCATCACCAACCTGACTGATTACGGCTGCTTCGCATCAATCGAAGACGGCGTAGAAGGCTTAGTACACGTTTCTGAAATGTCTTGGACTAACAAAAACATCCACCCATCTAAAGTTGTTCAGATCGGTGAAGAAGTTGAAGTTATGATCTTAGACGTTGACGAAGAGCGTCGTCGTATTTCTCTAGGTATTAAACAGTGCACAATCAACCCATGGGTTGCTTTCGCTGAGCAATACGCTACTAACGATAAAGTATCTGGTCAGATCAAAACGATCACTGATTTCGGTATCTTTGTTGGCCTAGAAAACGACCTTGACGGTCTGGTTCACATGTCTGACATTACTTGGGAAGGCGATGCAGAAGCTGCATTACGTCAATTCAAGAAAGGTGACGAAGTTGAAGCGGTTATCCTGTCTATCGACGCAGAAAAAGAGCGTATCTCTTTGGGCGTTAAACAATTAGACAGCGATCCATTTGCTGAATACGCTGCTGCAAACGATAAAAACACTATCGTTAAAGGTACAGTTAAAGCTGTAGACGCTAAAGGCGCTACAATTGAACTGGCTGAAGGCATCGAAGGCTACCTGAAAGTTTCTGAGATCAGCGCTGAGCGCATCGAAGACGCAACTACTGCACTGAAAGAAGGCGAAGAAGTTGAAGCGAAGATCGTTAACATCGATCGTCGTAACCGCGCTATCGCTCTTTCTATCCGTGCTAAAGATCAGGCAGACGAAAAAGCAGCTATCGCCGCTGTTCGCAGTCAAGAAGTTGAAACCGCTGGTCCAACGACTATCGGTGATCTGATCAAAGCTCAAATGGCTAACCAAAACAACTAAGACGTGTTTTGAGTAACCACAAAAAAGGAGCGCTTAGCGCTCCTTTTTTAATGCCCTTTCTTTTAGTCTTAACACAAACGACATCTGATTAGCGCCGTTCGCTATCTACACTACCTATTAGTCAGCTAAAACATAATCAATCAGCTGGTCCTCACTGATTTCATTATCTTTCACTTCATAAATACTTAATACAGAGGCATTCGCCTTAATGACTGAATCATCACGCCCTGACAACAATGGATGCCATTCAGGTAAATCCTTCCCTTCATAAACAAGCCTATATGCACATGTCGGCGGTAACCAGTGAAACTCCGACACATCCTCAGGACGTAGCTTTACACAACTAGGCACTAACTCGGTACGCTTCTCGTATTGAGTGCAACGACAGTTATCATCCATGAGATGACACACTACCGTTGTATAAAATACTTCGTCCGTATCTTCGTCTTCTATTTTATGCAAACAACATAACGCACAACCGTCACATAAAGACTCCCACTCCATAGGAGTCATTTGCTCAAGTGTTTTACTACGCCAAAAGACTTCTTGGGCAACCACTAGCGCACACCTGACTCAGGCCGGCCTTTAAAAAGATCAAGCATGTAATCATCTTTAGGCGGCGGCATTTGCAAAAAATACCCTTTATCAGCAATACCTGCCAACACCTTTTGTACGTCCACACGAGCTAACTTTCGCCCTTCTTTCATTGGCATGTCCATCACGTGTATAGCAGTACCAAACATAGCCATTAGCTCTTCAGGGACAGCCGTTAGTACATCACGTTTATCTACATAGAGGTACATTTCATCTTTTTTAGAGCTTTTATAAATACTACAAATCAACATACAACACCCTACTGCTCAAATTGTTTGAGTTGAGCTAATAGCGCTTCACCTATCAACTCTCGACGCCACCCACATAGAGCGGGGGGCAACTGATATTCACCTGTAAGCTCCTTACTCCGCACCAGCGCGTCCAAATCCTTCTTACGCAATAGAATTTCCGGAGCTATACCACGCTTTTGAGCTACCGATCTCGATATTGCTTTGAGCTTTTTTAAGCGACTATTCCAAATTATAGGTAAAGGCCTATTGATCGGCTCTGCAGGGTTCTTTTCAGCACTGTCTTTCGCATTAGCCAAAATCTCTAAAATAGTATCGCCGTCTTCACGGATTATTTTAGACCGCATATCTGGTACTCGTGATAGCTCTAGCGAGTTACGTGGCCAACGCTCTATTAACGTAATCAACGTTTGGTTACGTAATATCCGGTTACGTGGCACATTACGCTTTCGGCTTTGTTGCTCACGCCAGCTAGTCAAGTCACGCAAGCCAGCTAGCTTATGAGGAGGCAGCCCCCACACTTGGCTAAAGCGCTGATAATATACGTGCCCTTCTGGATCCTTATCTATTACATTATCCAGTACATCTATCGACTCACTCATCAGCCAGTCTAATGAGCCTTTTTCTAGCAAAATAGTCGTTAACTGCTGACAAATCGCGGGCAAATATGCAACATCCAAGGCCGCATACACCTCTTGATCACGGCTAAGCGGACGACGTAACCAGTCCGATGTTGTCTCTCCTTTGCCCAGCTGCACCCCCAAGGCATGCTCAACCAAGCGCAACAACCCCATCGTAAAACCCCAACCCGCAAAAGCAGCTGCCAATTGCGTGTCAAAGATAGGGCTAGGTAAAGCACCTAACGTATGATTAAACAGCTCTAAGTCTTCACTGCCTGCATGAATAATTTTGAGCAAATCGGGTTTGTTAAAGACATTAACCAACGGCTCAAAATCAGTGACTTCTAATGGATCAATCAAGTAGCAACGCTGATCATCCGCGATTTGTATCAAACCGGGAATAGGATAAAAAGTATCTACACGCTGGAATTCGGTATCGAGTGCAATCATCGGTAACGACAGCCAATGATCGCAATAGGCGGCTAACTCTTCATTGGTTGTTACGTATACAGGATCATGAGCTGCCGCTTCTAATAACGACCAATCATAGGCTTTTTCGTTCATCGGCTCTCTCATAATAAGCGGCGGCCTGCTAGTGCATGCGCTAACGTGCCGCCATCGACATATTCTAACTCGCCGCCCACAGGCACCCCGTGCGCTATACGTGTTACTTTTACATCTGTACCTTTAAGCTGTTGAGCGATGTAATGTGCTGTTGCCTCCCCTTCAACAGTAGGGTTAGTCGCTAATATCATTTCTTTAACTTCGCCACTGCGCACACGCGCTAATAGCTCGTCGATCCCCAAATCTTCTGGCCCTATGCCATCAATTGGCGATAAATGACCGCCCAACACATAATACAACCCCGAAAAACCACTGGTTTGCTCGATAGCCATAACATCCATTGGGGATTCTAAGACACATAGCGTTGACTCATCCCGCTGAGAGGACGAGCACAAAGCACATATCTTGGCCTCACTGAGAGTATGACAACGTTCACAATGAGCCACGTTTTCAGCAGCCTGTTGCAACGCCTGCGACAACTCCATAGCGGCTTCACGGTCACGCTCTAATAAGTGAAACGCCATACGCTGCGCGGACTTAGGCCCAACACCCGGCAAGCAGCGTAAAGACGTTACCAACTGCTGAATAAGTGGACTTAATGACATAATTTAAAAAGGCATATTAAAGCCCGGTGGCATACCCATGCCGCCGGTAATTGAAGCCATTTTTTCTTTAGTGTGAGATTCAACTTTACGAACAGCATCGTTGACCGCTGCCGTAATCAAATCTTCTAAAATCTCTTTATCTTCTTCCATCAAGCTGTCATCGATAGAGACACGCTTAACATCGTGACGGCCATTCATCTGAACTTTAACAAGCCCCGCACCTGATTCGCCGGTGATTTCTGCCATAGCGATTTCAGCTTGCGCCTTTTGCAAATCTTCTTGCATTTTTTGGGCTTGCTTCATGATATTGCCCATTCCACCTTTCATCATTTTCAATCACCTTTTCTTGTCTATAGACTGGCTATCATAGGATATTTATAAGCCGTTCGTATCAATCGGAACAATAGAGTCGCGTATCACCACTCCTTGAAACTCTTCTACTAACGTTTGAACAACAAGATCTTGCTCAAAGGAGACTATCGCTTCTTCTAAACGCTCAGCCTTTTTCCGCGAAAAATATTGGCTGGGGGTCTCTCTTGTTTGCGTATTCTTAACAAATTTTACCTCAATAGAGGCATTAAAATAGTCCAAGATAGCATCTTGAATGCGTTCTTTATGAACACCACTAAGTAACGCTTCTTGGTCGGCTGTGTAATGATAAACCAGCTCAGCACTACCGACCTCTTCTAGCGATAACGTATTGGCCAAACTGGCTGTCATACCTGTCAAGCCTAACTGGCTTACGACTGAGACCCACAAATCGAGCGAAAATTCGTTGAATGCAATTTTCTTATCTAACGTTGCCGGCGGCATATCGGCTGTTTTGACGATGTGCGCTTCGGCTGATGAGTCTGGCGTTCCAATCGCGTTAGCAGCAGCGTCCATCATTGGTTGGCGCTGGGGTACAGCCACACTGGGTTGCTGAGAAGCAGCCACTACTGGTGCTTTATGCTCCGCAGGGGATACATTCTGCGAGAGTTGCTCACTCGCATTAGAAGGCTTTTTTGATGCGTAGTTCTCATCAGCCTCCTGAGCTGGAATATCACTTTCATCATAAAACGGCGGTGCTAAATCGGATGCTGAAGGAGCAGAAGGCTCTACCGGCGCGTTTATTCGTGATGGTACTGCTGTAACTGAAGGCTGGGAAGCCTCTTGCGGTTTATCTAACGGCTGCTCTTCCCATGGAGGCGTATCTTCAGTACGAGAGTTTGACGTCTCTGATGCTTGCATTGGTTCGACAGACTGCGCAGCGATAGGAGCTGATTCAGCTTGAGGCTCGACCGGTGCTGGTTGATCAGTTACCGGAGCTAACCCAGCAGGTGCTTCTTGGCTTTCTGTCGGTTTACTGTCTGAAGAGGGATTCAATGTTACCGGGCGCGCGGCCGTATCGGCTGGACGGAAAGCCAACATACGCAGCAACACCATTTCAAGACCTTCCCGTGCATCCGGCACATACGGTAAGTCTTTACGCCCCATCAATGCAATTTGATAAAACAGCTGCACATCTTCAGCGGTTAACTGGCCCGCTAATGTCGTGACCTGTTGTTGGTCTCCCATACTATTATCAACCGCTTCGGGGAGCGTTTGCGCGACAGCTACACGGTGCAGCAAGCTGATCATATCACCGAGGACAGTCATATAATCCGGAGAAAAACGAGACAACTCCGCTACCGAACTTAAAAGCAGCTTAGCATCATGCGCTACAAGCGCATCCAGCATACGGTACACCAAACGCTGATCAATCGTTCCGAGCATAGCTCGCACGTCGTTTTCGTTAACGCTTCCGGCACCGAACGCAATTGCTTGATCTGTCAAACTCAAAGCATCACGCATAGAGCCATCAGCCGAGCGCGCCAGTAACCATAATGCTGGATCTTCAAACGCAATTTGCTCTTCACCCAGAACAAACTGCAGATGGTGAACGATACGCTCAGGGATCAAGTTTTTAAGGTTGAACTGCAAGCAGCGCGACAAAATGGTTACTGGCAGTTTTTGTGGGTCGGTAGTGGCTAATAAAAACTTTACGTGTGGAGGCGGCTCTTCTAGTGTTTTTAACAGCGCATTGAAAGAGTGGCTGGATAACATATGTACTTCGTCTATGAGGTACACTTTAAAGCGCCCATGTGTCGGCGCATATTGAACGTTTTCGAGCAGCTCTCGGGTATCTTCTACTTTGGTTCGCGAAGCGGCATCAACTTCAATTAAATCAACAAAACGACCTTCGGCAATTTCACGACATGCACTACAGACGCCGCAAGGCTCAGAAGATACACCGGTCTCGCAGTTTAAAGACTTTGCAAATAGACGCGCTATTGATGTTTTACCTACACCACGCGTCCCTGTAAAGAGGTATGCATGATGCAACCGATCTTCATCCAACGCATTAACTAACGCCTTGAGAACATGTTCCTGCCCTACCATCTCGGTAAAACGTTTTGGACGCCATTTTCTTGCGAGTACCTGGTAACTCATAAACCGCTCATACCACACTAAAAATCAAACGCTAATGCTACCGATAACTGCTCTATATAGCTACCCAAAACAAGCGCGGCACTTGCGACCAACTCCCCTAATGGAGGGCTTAATTAATACTGCTGTGCCTGATCTTTTATCGTGGCATAAATCTGCGCTGAGCCATCCTTCATTAAGAGCAAAACGGGATACGGCGTAAATGTATTCGCCATTTCCATTCCGGGGCTTCCGGCAGGCATACCTGGCACCGACAACCCCAAAGCATTCGCGGGTGGGTTAGCTAAAAACTGAGAAATCAACTTGGCGGGTACATGGCCTTCGAAGACAAACCCCTGAGCATCAACAGCCGTATGGCACGAACGATACTTAGCGTCGATACCTAACTGGGACTTAGTATCAGCTAGGCTACTAGGGTGGTGTATTTGGGTTGAAAAATGACGTTCTTCGACGTGTGTAATCCATTCGGCACAGCAGCCACACGTTGGGCTCTTATAGACACTTAGAGCTACGGGTATCGTACCCACTTGATGGGTTGATTCAGGATTACCGAGGTTTTTGTCCTCTTGAGCATAAACACTCAATGTTAACAAAGTACAGGCGGTAACAAAGCACTTTAATGCACGCTCCAATTTTCGCATAATCTATCCTAACTCATTAATGAACTATACAGTGTTATAGCAAGCGCATTCGTTTTTAGCATCCACGTTGCGCCTTCATCTTTACTATATTACCCGTATAAACAATCCTAAGCCTCACCTTACAAGGGTCACTTTTATGGCTATCAACATCCGCCGCGCAGTTATCGATGATTTAGCTGATATTGTTAACATTTACAATCAAACTATTCCAAGTCGCCTAGCAACAGCCGATACACACATTGTGAGTGTCGAAAGCCGCCATAACTGGTTTACAGCTCACCACGAAAAGCGCCCATTGCTAGTCGCTGAAATCGACAATCAAATTGCTGGCTGGGCCAGTCTAAACGATTTTTACGGCCGCCCTGCATATTATGCCACTGTTGAACTCAGCATATACATCGACTCTGCCTACCAAGGCCAAGGGCTAGGCAAGCAATTAGTAGCATACTGCATTGACCTAGCACCCACACTGAACATTTCGAACCTGCTCGGTTTTGTCTTTTCTCACAATCGCGCTAGCATTTCACTATTAGAGAATCATGGTTTTACGCAGTGGGGGCATCTTCCTGGAATAGCCGAAATGGATAACAACAAATACAGCCTCGATATCTGGGGGCTGAAGCTAGCGCAGAACTAAACCCGCGATTAAACCTATAAATTGGCGCCAGTTAACTATATATTGCTTAATAATTAAGCATATAACGGTACGCCTTCCTTGGCTTTAGGAACACAAGCCTACTCTTTGCAAACCATAAAAAAGAGAACGTACTTTCGCACTATTTTTCGACTTTAGGAGCGGCACGGATGTCTTTAAAAGTTCTAGTCGTCGACGATACACCCGACAACATAGATATATTACGACGGGTCGTCTCATCACTAGACTGTACAGTTCTAGTCGCCACGTCAGGCGAACGCGCGCTATCACTCATCAATAAGAACCCGCCGGATTTAGTGTTGCTGGACGTTATGATGCCTGGTATTGATGGCTTTGAGGTTTGTACGCAATTAAGGCAAAATCCAAAGACAGCGGACCTACCCATAATTTTCGTTACCGGACGCCAAGATGATATTAGTTTAGGCTTTAGCGTCGGTGGAAATGACTACATTACTAAACCAATCAACACCGATGAAGTGGTCGCACGTGTTAAGCATCAACTCGAGCGTCTGTCGCTGTTACGCGAGATGCAAGCACTAAACAACGAACTTGAGCAGAAAGTGCGAGATCGGACAGCAAAACTAGCGGTCGCTAATCAGCAGCTACGTGAAGAAATTAACGAACGGCGATATATGCAGGATAGGTTGAGATACCTAGCAGAGCACGACTTCGTAACGCGGCTTTATAACCGCAACGCCTTGGACGCACACATTGCAGATACCATTGAAGCGTTTCAGCTCCGTAGCCAACCGGCTAATTTTTTACAGATTGACCTTGATCGGTTTCGCTTAATTAATGAAAGCTGCGGATGTATTGCTGGTGATGAGCTACTTAAAGAATGTGGAGAACTCATAGCTAACTGTCTAACGAAGGACGACTTTTTTGCTCGTATAGGTGGTGACCGTTTTGCCATAGTCAGTAATAGACAGAGCAACCAAGCAGCACAGTCGTTAGCGCATCTTATTTACCAACAGTTTTCGGAGTTTTCATTTGAATGGGATGAGCGCTCTTTTAACGTAGGCGTTAGCATTGCAATTGTGCCCTTCAATTTAGACATTTACAGCTTCGACCAGCTATTAATTATGGCAGATGAAGTCATGTATTTAGCGAAAAAGGAAGGCGGAAAAGCAATATCCACCTATAATGAGAACACACCTTTAGCTGTCGTAAACCGCACTCGTATCAACTGGGCGCTACGCTTAGTCGATGCGCTAAAGTTTGATCACTTTCGTATCTTTGTCCAAAAAATAAATTCGCTTAAAGACAACCCTCTTGGTCTACATGAGCCCATAAAAATGGAAGCGCTAGTTCGCTTATATGATGCAAGTAACGACCAAATACTCACACCCGATCAATTTATGCCCTCAGCTGAGCGCTTCCATCTTACCCCGAGTATTGATCGGTGGATGATAGAACATGTTTGTCTTTTTTTGCACGATCATCCAAGCTTACATCAACAAATATCATCAATTTCGATCAATTTATCAGCACTAACTCTAGGCGAACCCGACTTATGTCAATACATCGCCAGCGTACTTAAAAAGTATCAACTGCCAGCCAAGCTTCTCGTCTTTGAAATCACTGAAACCGAGCGCTTTGTCAATATAGAAAGTGCTGCCAACATGCTGTTAGACATCAGTCATTTAGGTTGCCAGATCTCTATTGATGACTTTGGTAGCGGCTACGCTTCATTCAACTATTTACGAGAATTGCCGTTCGACCAAATAAAAATAGACGGCGTCTTTATCCGTGATATGGAACACATTGAGGCTAACTACGAAATGGTTCGCTCCATTGTTGATATTGCTGCCAAGCTCAACAAACCGGTGGTGGCTGAATTCGTTGAGCGCGAATCCATTGCCACACTCCTTAAAAGCATTGGCGTACACTGGGGGCAAGGCTACCACTTCCATCGCCCCGAACTGCTGACACCGGCCTGTATCGAACGCTTATCTCAAATAAAGGAAGTGGTGTGATCAGAAAGACTTCACAGCTCATACTGACCGCCTGCATATTACTACTATTTAGTAACCCGTCGCTCATTGCGCAAGTGAGAGTCACACCACTTACCTTATCCGCCGATGAAGCAGCCTGGCTTGCTGATCATCCTGAAATAACCTTCACGGGTGACCCTAACTGGCTGCCTTTTGAGGCTTTTGACACAAACGGCACCTACATAGGCTTAGTTGCCAATTACTTAGCAACAATAGAAAAGCAGCTTGGCATCCATTTCGTAATAAAACAGAACACCAGCTGGCAACAAGCGATAGAAATGGCAGAACAAGGCCAGGTTGATGTCATTTCAGATGTGCTCGCTAACGAAACGGTCAGCCGAACGCACTCTTTTACTGCCCCTTACATAACCAGCCCGTTGGTTGTCCTCTCTCGCGAAGTAGGCACCCCCATCAGGGATCTAAATGAGCTAGGCGACGCCCCCATCGGTATTGTCAAAGAATATGGATACGTTTGGGATTTATGGGAGGCTTACCCTCAAGCCAATATGATCGATGTGGACACCATACAAGACGGTCTCGAAAAGCTGAATACCCAGCAAATAGACTACCTGGTGATCTCGCAGACGGTTGGTCAATTTCACATTGCGAAAGCCAATAACTCAGCTCATTTGCATTTACGAGGCCAGCTTCCTATCAATATTGAATTAGGTTTAGCTGTCAGAAAAGACTGGCCAGAACTCGTTAGTATTCTCAACAAAGCCATTGCTTCGCTATCACCCGAGCAACGATATCAAATTGCTGAATCTTGGTACCTTCAGAACAGCGACTACTTTCAAGACAACCGAGATTTATGGCGCCTAATAGGCTTATCGGTTTCCGTCGTTGTCGTGTTATTTATATGGATCATCATGGCTAGGCGTCAGCAAAAACGGCTTGAACGCCGAGAGCAACGTTATGCACAAGCGCTAGCCGCTATTAATGCCGGAGAATGGGAACTCAATAAACACACCTTAAAATTATACTTATCCCCCGCCTTCCTCGAAAACGTAGGTATCACGGGGCAATCGGCTACGCATCATTTAAATGATCTCTACAACTGGATTGAACCCGAAGACCAACCTCACGTTATTGAAGCCTTTACGTCACTGCTAGAAGCTCCTGACTTTGGGCCAATCGAGGTATTTAGCGACGCACTACCCACTGATATCAACTTGCTCGATATCCAGTGCAGACTCAAAAACCCGTTATCCGATACCACGCCTATTTGGATTTCGATTAAAGGCCGAGGTATTCAAAAAGGCTCGATCACTAGCCAACGTAAGCTGGCAGGTACAATTGAAGACATCACAGAGCTCAGACGCTCATCTACGGAGCTGAAACAAAAAGATCAACTGCTCGCCTCCCTGCTAGATACCATGCCAGATTTAGTCTCGCTTAAAGGGTTGGATCGAAAATATGTATTCACTAACAACGCTTTTCAGAACTTTTTCTGTCCAAGTGAAAGCCTTATTGGGTATAGCGACCAAGGCCTATTAAACCCAGAGCTGAGTGAAGCGATAGCAGACATTGAGCAACAAGTAATAGCAACGACAGAGAAGAAAGCGTATTCAACTTGGGCGACCGACTCATATGGCAACCCGTCCTATTTTGAAATAATAAAAACGCCCGTCTTTGATGAGAACGGTGATGTATCCGGCATACTCTCCGTTTCCCGTAACAGCACCGAGCGTTATCAACTGACTCAAGAACTTGAGCAGTTTAAACTCTTTGCAGAGTATTCCGAACAGGGCATGGGAATGGCACACTTTGATACAACTATGTGTTATCTAAACCCTACCCTTTGTCGCTGGCTCTTAGGTAATGACGAAGCCGAGTACTTGAATCGGTCTTTTTATGATTTTTATCCTGTTGAGTACCACACCCAAATAGCCGAAGAAATTTTGCCAGCTGTACTCAATCACGGGCTATGGCGAGGCGAGCTTGAGCTCTTAACGCCGGATGGCAAAACCATACCGACACTCGAAACTTTCTTTTTAGTTTTAGGCCCAGATAACGAACCTTTATACATTGGGGATGTGATCATCGACATCTCGGCTGAAAAAGAAACTCAGCTGGCTCTAGAACACGCAAAACAAGAAGCTGACCGAGCTAACGCCAGTAAATCAACCTTTTTAACCAACATGAGTCACGAAATAAGGACACCGCTCAATGCTGTGCTGGGTTATTCTCAGTTGCTCATGAAGGAACCAGACCTTAACAGCGAATGCAAAGAGCAAGTGCGGCGTATTAATAATGCGGGGCAACGGTTGCTGAGTTTGATCAACGATGTGTTAGATCTATCAAAAATTGAAGCCGGTAAATTCACGCTAAACCAAGACTCTATTAACTTAACCGATGAACTGACTGAGCTTATAACGCTTCATAAAGAAAAAGCGGATGCTAAACACCTATCCTTAATCGCTGACATAAACATAGATAAAAACGACTGGGTCACCACAGACAAAACTAAATTTGGGCAAGTCATTATCAACCTCATCAACAACGCCATCAAATTTACACAACAAGGTGAAGTGCGTGTCGAAGCTCATCGCACTAAACACGAAGTCAGTATTTGTATCAGCGATACTGGCGCGGGCATATCATCACAAGAACTCAACCAGTTATTTCAGCCTTTTGTGCAAGGACGCTCGGGTAACCAAAACGGCGGGACTGGCCTAGGGCTTGTACTCTCACGCCATATCGTTGAAGCGCTTGGCGGCACGTTGACTATGGAGAGTGTCCTTCACCAAGGTACTCAAGTACACATCAATTTACCCTTGCCTAAGCAGCCATTAACGCCAGTTGATAAAAGCCTTGTTAGCTTTGAGCAGGGCTTGATACTGCCCCCTGATCAACAATTTACAGCGCTCATCGTTGAAGATGACGCTATGAGCCGCGACATACTCAAACAATTTCTGCTGGATACCGGCTTTAACATTATCCTAGCAGAAGACGGCCTAGAAGGGCTCAGCAAAGCCTGCGAGCTAAAACCCGATATCGTATTCACCGATATACGCATGCCCGCCATGGACGGTGTAAGCTTGCTCAATAAACTGAGACAATATTACAGTTTAGCGAGAATCCCCATCGTAGCAGTGACGGCTTCTAGCCTAGAGCATGAACGCCGCTATTACTTACAACAGGGATTTAGTGACTTTGTTGGCAAACCCATAGACTTTAACTGGCTAATAACCGTTATTGAAGAGCAATTGAGCACAAGCTTAGTAAGCCCTCAAGCGAGCCAAGAGATGTCAGT
Source organism: Neptunomonas phycophila (assembly GCF_001922575.1). Classification (NCBI taxonomy): domain Bacteria; kingdom Pseudomonadati; phylum Pseudomonadota; class Gammaproteobacteria; order Oceanospirillales; family Oceanospirillaceae; genus Neptunomonas; species Neptunomonas phycophila. The sequence continues at coordinate 2,252,477 of NZ_MRCI01000001.1, forward strand.
AGAACACGAAGTTAAGCCCGTTGCGGCGTCTTCTACCTCATCGATCAGACAAACACTGTCCCCCACCCTGATCAGCCGCATCAAAGTATCCGCACAAGAAGGCGATTTCGATGCCGTGGCCCAACTTTGCCAAGCCTCCTTTGATGAACACGATCCCCTTTATCAAAATATACAACATGCTTTAAAGCAGTATGATTTGGAACAGGTCGTTGCGGTCTTAGAATCCGCTACCGAATCCCCAACATAAAAAAGGCAGTAGCGCTTTTACACCACTGCCCTCGACAAAAAAAGATGTGTTAGTTGATAGAGGTTAACCACCCTCGCCTTCGTTTACCGCTTGCTCCATGCCTTTTTGCCCTTTAGCAGCAAACAATTTACTGATCAGTGGCAAAAACAATAGGATAGCGGCAATCACGATGATGGATAACGTTAACGGTCGCTCCCAGATAAAAGATAAGCTCCCATCAGACATCACCAGTGAGCGACTCAAATTTTGCTCCATAATCCCACCCAGGATGTAACCTAGCAGCATAGGTGCCATTGGAAATTCCAACAATTTAAGGAAGATCGCTATCGCGGTAATAAAGACCATCATCTGAATATCAAAGGTGTTAAAGCTCACCAAATACACACCCGTCACTGAGAAAAACAGAATCAGCGGAATTAAGATCGGACGTGGGATAGCCAATAAGCGTGAAATGTAAGGAATCAATGGTAAATTTAGGATTAGTAGCACCAAGTTACCAAAGTACATTGATATAATTACAGACCAAAACACATCTGGGTTATCAACAAATAAACGAGGCCCTGGCTGAACTCCGGCAGCAATAAGCGCCCCCAACATAATAGCGGTTGTACCCGAGCCTGGAATCCCCAAAGTTAGTAGCGGTACAAACGAGCCAGTAGACGCCGCATTATTTGCGGTTTCAGGCGCCGCCAAACCACGTAATGCCCCTTTACCAAATTTCAGCTTCTCTTTAGCGGATGCGAAGTTACGCTCCATACCATAGGCCAAGAAAGAGGCAATGGTTGCACCTGCACCGGGTAACACACCAATGATAAAGCCAAACACCGAAGAACGAGCCACCGTAGGGGCTATCTCTTTTACTTCTTCTTTATTTAACTTCATGCTACCCAACGCAGCCATATCAATTTCGGGGTCTTCTTCCAAATGCTGACGTTTCATGACGGACATCACTACTTCGGTTAACGCAAACGTCGCCATCGCCAACAGCAAAAAGCTAACGCCGTCTAACAAATCAACACTGCCAAACGTAAAGCGTGGCGCTCCTGTCATTGCATCAGCACCGACGGTAGCAATCATCAAACCAAAAACCGTCATAATCATGGCTTTTATGACTTGCCCTTTACCTGAAAAAGCAGCCACAGCCGTCAAACCTAACACCATCAATGCAAAATAATCGCCCGATTGGAAACTGAGAGAGACTTTCGCTAAGGCCGGTGCAGCAAACAACAGAATAATCGCACCGACAGTCCCCCCCGTAAATGAGCAGTAAGCGGCCAATGCTAAGGCTTTACCGGCTTGTCCTTTCTGCGCTAACGGGTAGCCATCAAACGAGGTAACCACTGTACTGGCGCACCCAGGCGCGTTAATCAAAATAGAAGAGGTCGAACCGCCAAACACGGCACCGTAATAAACACCGGCCATCAAGATAATACCGGATGCGGGGTCAAGCCCGTAAGTAATAGGGATCATCAAAGCAACAGCAGAGATAGGCCCCAGCCCAGGCAGCATTCCGATGAAAGTACCGGCAAAACAGCCCACTACAACCATCATAATGTTAAACGGCATTAACGCCGTACCAAGCCCTGTAAAGATTCCATCTAACATGGCACTAACCTCCAAACAACGTAGTGATCAATCGCCCAGGGGCAAGATAGATATCAAGTAATTGAGAAAGCGCGAACCAAATGAAAACGGCAAAAGGAACGGACGCAATCAAGAGTGTTTTAATTCGGCGCTCGCCTAATAACCAATAGCCGCCAATCAAAAAGAGGATGGTCGACACTAAAAAGCCTACCCACTCAAGGGCTAAACCGAAGAGCACCACCAACGCCAGCAACTTAACGACGATGGCAAAGTCGTAACCTTTAAGAGAAAGCCGATCAGCCGCATCGCGACTAGCCGTTACGATCAGCGCAATCGATAACACGCCACCCATATAAGCTAAAGCCGTCGGTACGGTTTGCGCGTTGAAAGGTTCATACTCATCACCTGGCAACATCGAGATATCACCAATGTAATATCCATAGGCAGCAGACAGGCACAGAAATACCAAACCGCCAATATGATCTTTAGTAATAATCATAGGGTTCACCTTTGACGGTACTACGCCCGCCTATCTAAATAAGGGAATGATTAAAGAGCTTCAAACCAGCCACCGAGGCTCATTTGAAGCTCAAAGATAACCGCTACGAAAGCGCGATTATTTCAAGAAGCCAAGCTCACGCATCAGGTTGCCTACAACTTCTTCTTGGTTTTCTAGGAAAGCTACAAACTCAGCACGTGGCTTGAATATTTCAGTCCAGCCGTTACGGTCACGAACCACTTCCCACTCACCTGTTTCGTACATTTTTCCTAGAGTAGCTGCGTACTCGTCAGCTTCGGCATCAGGTAATCCTGGTGCACCGAAGAAACCACGCCAGTTCACAAACGTCGCGTCATAGCCGAGTTCTTTTAGTGTAGGAACGTCTGGAGCTGTCGCAGAACGCTCATCGCCTGTGATTGCCAAAATACGTACTTCACCCGCTTCGGCCAGCGCTAATGCCTCACTAAAACCTGTAGATAACAAATGTGCTTCACCTGACAAAATACCGGCCATGGCTTTACCACCAGCATCATAAGCAACGTACTTTAATTTACGCGCATCACCGCCAGCTGCCTTAAAGGCCATGGCAGCAACCAAGTGATCCATACTGCCGCGTGCCGAACCACCAGCAATAGCAACCGAACGAGGGTTCTCACTGTAATCTTTTACAACGTCGGTAAAGCTCTTATATTTAGAATCCGTTGGGACCACAAACGCGCCATAGTCACCAACAACCGCCGCGATAGGCGTTAAGTCACGGAAGGACTGTGGAAAAACTTTAGACAATGAACGAATAACGATAGGTGTAGAGTTAACCATGAGCGTGTTGTGGCTTTGATCGGCCATTTCGATTAAATGAGCGATTGCTTTACCGCCACCACCGCCAGAAAGGTTTTCGTATGACGCACTCTCAACCAAACCCGATTTTGTCAATGCTTCACCCACACCACGAGCGGTACCATCCCAGCCACCACCTGCGCCACCGGGAATAAGGAAGTGGATTTCATCAACTTCAGCCTGAACTGTTCCAGCTCCTAATGTAGAAACTAATGCAGCAGCCAATAACGTAGAGCGATTGCGGGAGAAAAATTTAGATAACATGACGTATCCTCAATTTGTTTTTATATTTTTTTGTAGTTACTGAGGATCAATATAGACGCCAAGCTATTTTTAAAAAATATTGTGCATTTAAAGGCTATAAAAATCTTTAAATGCATTTTGTTCATTTAGTTCACAGGCATTCGTGCTATTTCTTAGCTAAGATGGCATAAGAATTATTGGGCATTGGTATCCTTTACCTACATCAATACCGCCGTATCAAAGAGCAATCGCGTGACCATAATAAAAAAAACATTACAGCACCTTACGCTTCGTAAGTTAAAAATCAGAACTCGTATGTCGCTAGTCTTAGGGCTTATGGCCCTTTTGCAAACAGGGCTACTTGGCATATTTGCTCTCAATTACCTTGATAACTCGCTTGAAGAGCAAATGGGGCAGCAAGCTGTTCATGTCGCTAAAACCATCGCAGTCATACCGCAAATAATCAGCGCAGTGGAACAAAGGGACAGCGACTTTCTACAACCGACTAGCCTGCAATTAGCAGACACCATTGATGCTCGCTTTGTCGTCATTGGTGATATCAACAGCATACGCTTAGCACACCCTAACTACGAACGGGTTGGACAGCCAATGTATGACGATGATGGCGACTACAACGAGCCTGCGCTGCTGGAAGGAAGGCCTTACGTACAAAAAGCCATTGGTAGCTTAGGAGCATCGATCCGCGGGAAATCGCCTATATTTGATTCCACAGGAGAAACAGTCATAGGCGTCGTATCAGTCGGCTTTTTACTGGACAACGTAGACTCCATCATTGCACGTTATCGCACCACCCTCACTGTCGCCATTTTATCTGCGTTTTTGCTTAGCGTCCTTACGGCTATTTGGTTTGCTAACCACTTTAAAAAAGCTATTTTTGGCCTAGAGCCAGAACAAATCGGGCTATTATTTGAGGAGCGCAATGCGACTCTCGAATCTATCCGTGAAGGCATAATCGCCATTAATTCCCAAGGGTTGATCACCACCTTCAACCGAGCAGCGCTACACACCTTAGAGCTAACCGATAAGACCCCTTTGCTAGGTAAGCCTATCCAAACAATCTTGCCTGGCAGCCAGCTATTAGAAGTACTCGCCAACGGTGAGCCTCAATTTGACCAAGAATTTTGGGTCGGTGAAACCTGCCTCATTGCAAACCGTATTCCCGTATGCCAAAACGATCAAATCATCGGTGTGGTGTCGAGTTTTCGTCGTAAAGATGAACTCGATATGGTTAGCCGAAAACTAACCCGCATCCAGCAGTATGCTGACAGCTTGCGCAGTCAAACTCACGAATACTCCAATAAACTCCACACCATAGCGGGGCTCATTCAAATAGGGGCGAACAATGAAGCGCTTAACCTGATTGGGCAAGAGACAGAAAACCACCAAACGCTCATTCACCTTTTGGTAGAAGCTGTACCCGACCCCGTATTAGCAGGCTGTTTGCTAGGGAAGTACAACCGTGCTCGCGAGTTGGGGCTTCACTTAAAAGTGGATACCGAAAGCCGAATGACCGACTTACCTGAGCGCCTGCCGCGTGATCAACTTGTCAGTATTATTGGTAACCTACTTGATAATGCCTTTGATGCCACATTGGCGCACACCGGCGCTGGCGGTGAAGTTTTCTTAACGATGACGGATCTCGGCAACGACCTTATCTTCGAAATTGAAGACCAAGGCGCGGGAATCCCCTTAGACGAACAAGCACGTATTTTCGAAAAAGGCGTGTCGAGCAAGCATGAACCCGGACACGGCATTGGCCTACACTTAGTTGAGACATTGCTGCATCGCTTAGCCGGAACCGTTACCATAGACCCCACTGAACGAGGCGGCAGCCGTTTTACCGTGTATATACCAAAAATAAATCCAAACCATACACCCAAGTCCACAAAAGGAAGCCCTGCATGAGCAGCATTCGTGTAGTGATCGCCGAAGATGACCACCAAATAGCCGAAATTCAACAACGTTTCTTAGAACGCATCGAAGGATTTGAACTAGTGGGCCTAGCCCACGGCCTAGATGAAGCTCGCGATCTGGTGGACATACTTAAACCCGAACTGCTGTTGTTGGATGTTCACTTTCCAAAAGGCACGGGCTTAGATTTACTACGGGAACTGCGCTCTGGCAACAGCTCAACAGATGTTATATTGATTACGGCTGCCCGCGAGGTAGACACCTTAAAAGCCGCCATGCATGGGGGCGTGTTCGACTATATTTTAAAACCGCTGGTATTTGAGCGTCTCCGAGATGCACTTAACCATTACGCCGAGCACTTAGATAAACTGCGTAATATGGAATCCCTTGTCCAAGGCGATGTCGACCGCCTATTACCTCGTAATGCCACCCCCAACACCAGCCAACCGGTAATGAATACAAACCTACCTAAGGGGATTGATGCCCTCACCTTAGACAAAGTACGCAAAGTCTTGTTAGAAGCCGATAGCTCGCGCAATGCCGAGGAAGTCGGCTCACAAATTGAAGCCAGCCGTACTACCGCGCGACGTTACCTAGAATATTTAGTGAGCTGCGGAGAATTAACGGCCGAAGTAAGTTACGGCAGTGTCGGCCGTCCCGAGCGCCGTTACCTCAACCAAACCAGTTAAGCCTACATGAACTAAACACGCCTAGAGCTCGTAGAGATAGAACACATTTTCGAATACGGGAAATTCGTTTTGTCTGATAAAACAGCGCTGTACTGGTTTACTAACGACCTACGACTTAAAGACAATATGGCACTGGAACATGTGGCTCGTCAGAGTCAACGTTTGGCCTTTCTCTATGTTTTTAACCCAGCATGGATTGCCCCAAGAAATTATCAACACCGATTAATTGGTGAATTCAGCCTGCAATTTATTATTGAATCCTTAGTCGATTTGGAACAACAGCTCCGCGCAATGGGGCACCGCTTCCATATTCTTTTCGGCAACCCTGTCGATATCATACCCACCATAGTTCAGCAAAACGGAATTGATATCATGGGCTGTAACGCTCACAGCGGTTGGTACGAGCGTAAAACTCACCACAGTATTCAACAAAAGCTTACACCCAATAGTTTACACACAAGATGGAATAACTACCTGTATAGCCCAGAACAGTTAAACAGCCATCAGCAAAGCAGCACAAAAAAGGAAAGCCTCTCGATATTAAAATCCTTTTCGACCTTCCGGCAATTCGTTGAGCAACGCGATATCCTTCCCACACCAGCCCAAACAGAACAGCCATTAAACTTACCAGAGCCACTAGACCTTAAAGGGCTTTTCAAAAAAGTGCAGGATTTATCCGATTTTCTAAAAATGAATGACAATAAGTTATCGAGACTTGAGAATGCTCAAAACTTATCTTTCATTCCCGGAGAGTTAGCGGCTCAGTGTCACCTGAATGATTATTTCGGTACAAGCTCACCAAGCACCTATAAACACACCCGTAACGCGCTGGACGGATGGGATAATTCTACAAAATTTAGCCCCTACCTTGCCCATGGTAACTTATCGCCTCGCCAAATATGGAAGGCTGTAAACACCTACGAAGCGATCAATATTAAAAATGATGACACTTATTGGATTAAGTTTGAGCTACTCTGGCGTGAGTACTTTAATTGGGTAGCCCTCAAGATAGGGTCTACACTTTTCCGCTTTAGAGGTATGGCAAGCTCACCTCCGCTCACAAGTTTCTTTGCCGAACGATTTACCAAATGGTGCCAAGGTAGTACCCCTTACCCACTAGTAAATGCCTGCATGAAGCAATTAAATGCCACAGGCTATATGTCAAATAGAGGCCGACAACTAACCGCTAGCTGCTTAATCAACGAGTTGGGTATTGATTGGCGATATGGCGCTGCCTATTTTCAAGAAAGGTTAATTGACCACGATGTCGCTTCCAATTGGGGCAATTGGCAATACATTGCCGGAGTGGGAACCGACCCGCGCGGCGGACGTCATTTTAACCTTGAAAAACAAACTCAAATGTTTGATCCACACCATGAATTTATTCACAAATGGCAAGGCGATGAGCACACCGCCGCTTTGGACTCGCTTGATGCGTCTGGCTGGCCCATTGGTATGAAATGACATATGAAAAAATCGCAGCTTCCCAGCAAAATATGCCGTACCTGCAACCGCCCTTTTACATGGCGAAAAAAATGGGAGCGAGACTGGCCCAACGTTAAGTATTGCTCCAAACGATGCGCGTCACTTAGCCCTAAAGCACAAAGCCCGACGGACAAACCGTAGGGCTTTATAATCACGGATAACGCTTGGCCTTATAGACATGCAACACCAGAACAACTACAGCTGAGTCATCTCATTTAACACAAACTCTTCCACCGCACCCTCTGTAGCTGCCACATAATACTTTAGGTGTTGGCTATCCATATGAGCAAGCCACAAATCACGGCTTTCCCAGTTTTCATAAAACATAAAATGCGCTGGCACATCATTATCCTGATGCAGATCGTAATTAATGCAGCCTTCTTCGGCGCGCGTAACGTCAATAAGTTTCAGCAACTGAGCTTTCACTAAATCAATTTTATCGGGCTTGGCTACAATATTGGCAACTACGGTTAGTCGAGACATGATCTTTTCCTTTTATTAAAAACGCTATTTACACTAATTTTCGTCTATCAGAATCCTTCCAAAACAATTTTTCCGATAGAACGACCACTCTCGAGCGCTTCGTGTGCCGTACGCAAATTAGCGGCATTAATTAAACCCAAGTGCTGACCAACCGTCGTTTTTACATAACCTTGGTCAATTAGCTCAGCTACGCGATTCAATAAGTTGCCTTGCTCTTGCATATCTTCCGCTTGGAACATGGAGCGAGCAAACATAAATTCCCAGTGCAGCGATAAGCTTTTTCTTTTCAGCGCTGTCACGTCCATATTTTTAGGGTCGTCAATCATAGCGATGCGACCAAAGGGAGCTAATAGTTGGGTATAGGTATCAAAGTAACTATCTGTACTGTTTAAACTAGCCACGTGCGTTACGGGTCCAATGCCTAATGCATCAATCTGCGTTGCTAATGCTTGTGTATGGTCAACCACATAATCAGCCCCTAATTGCGTAACCCACGCCTGAGAGCTTTCACGCGATGCCGTTGCAATAATCGTCGCTCCCGTCAATGCCTTAGCCAGTTGAATGAGTATGGAGCCTACACCACCAGCGGCTCCCACCACTAGCACTACCTCTTTAGAACGGTCAGTTGATCCGGGAGCCGTTTGCTTCAAAGCTAGATGTTCAAACAAAATTTCCCACGCAGTAATCGTCGTCAAAGGCAAAGCGGCAGCTTGCGCATTAGACAAGCTTGTTGGTTTGAAACCAACAATACGCTCATCCACTAATTGATATTCAGCATTGCTTCCTTGTCGAGTCACATCACCGGCGTAAAATACCTGATCACCGGGCTTGAATTGGGTTACCCCCTCACCGATTGCAACCACTTCGCCAACGGCATCCCATCCTAATACTTTATATTCACCTTCAGCAGGTGCCGTATTTTGACGCACTTTATAGTCAACCGGGTTCACTGCTATCGCGTTTACTTTAACAAGTAAGTCGCGGCCTTTAGCGCTAGGCTGCGGTAGTTCCACATCGACTAATGAATCAGTTTTCGTAATAGGTAAAGATGTTAAATAACCAATCGCTTTCATAATAACGCTCCACTTTGATAAGGGTGATGATGTGAGTCTGGCTCATCAACATCGGATGAAAGCGATAGTACGCCTTGATTTACATGCCTGTAAGCGCATAATGATTGAAACATTATCAAAAATAATTTGAGAAAATGCAGATAGAAGATCTTCAAGTGGTCCTTAAGGTAGCGGAGTTTCGCAGCATTACAGCGGCAGCCTTACACCTAGATATGCAGGTCGCCACCGCCAGCGCCGCCTTAAAACGAGTCGAGGCACAGCTAGGTACAGAACTGTTCATACGAACAACTCGCCAGCTAAGGTTATCCAGCTCAGGCGAAAAGTACATTCCGCAGTGTGAGCAAGCATTGCTCATGCTGGACAGCGCAAAACAAAATATTAAAAACGATCAGGCGATTATTGACGGAGAACTACGCATTGCATTGTCCTCTGATTTTGGACGCAACTTGGCGATCCCCTGGCTAGATGAGTTTATGGAACAGCACCCGAACTTAAGCATTCGGACCCACATGAGTGATAGCAATATCGATTTTTATAGAGATTCATTAGACATGGCGATTCGTTACGGATCCCCCAATGACGCTAACTTGTATGGCTTCAAAATATGTAATGTTCCTCGGTTATTGTGCGCCACACCCAGCTATCTAAAAAAACATGGCACCCCAAAACATCCTCAAGATTTACCCTCTCACAATGCGTTACTTTATCAGTTACATGACATCACCCATGACGTATGGACATTTTATGAAGGCGAAACTCAGCACAAGATAAAAGTCAGCGGTAATCGCATAACAAACGACAGTGATTTAGTGCGGCGTTGGTGCACAAGTGGTAAAGGGCTAGCGGCCAAATCGTGTTTTGATATGGCTAATGATTTATTGGCGGATAGAGTCGTTAGCCTAATGCCAGGCTTTAAACCCGCCGCCACAGAGATGTGGCTTATCTTCCCTAGCAGGCAATCTATCACACCCGCCGCACGCCTTTTACGGGATTTATTAAAAGAAAAAAGCACCCAAGTATTAAAGCAGTTGATCGCAAAAGGAGTCATCAGCCAAGATGCGTTACTCAACTAAAATACAAAACACATACGCCGGAGCAGCGACAAAAACAGCTTTTCACGTTGATGAGATACTCGGTTTAAACGCATCTAACAACTCAGTATTGGTCGGGTATTTTTCAAGTAATTCGGCTAATCGCTTTGCACCTTCGATTGGCTTAAGTAAAGTTAAAGCACGCCTTAAGCTTCTTACCTGATCAATACTTTTAGCGTCTAATAAGAACTCTTCACGGCGTGTGCTGCTTTTTGCGATATCGATCGCGGGGAATATACGATGGTTCGCAATCTCGCGTGACAATACCAACTCCATGTTACCTGTGCCTTTAAACTCCTCAAAAATCACTTGATCCATGCGGCTGCCGGTATCCACTAAAATAGTCGCTAAGATCGTTAGCGAGCCACCGTTTTCAATTTTACGAGCAGCACCAAACAACTTGCGCGGTATCTCCAGCGCTCTGGCATCAACGCCGCCCGACATAGTGCGGCCACTGCTTTTGCGTTCGGCATTGTGGACACGCGCCAAACGCGTTAGTGAATCAATAACAATCATGACATTGTTACCTTCTCCAGCCTCTTTACAGGCTTTATCGAGTAACTCATCCGCTAACCGCGCATGGTGGGCATAGCTTTGATCTGACGATGATGCATGCACTTCGGCCGCTACGCCCCGAGTAAAGTCTGTAACCTCTTCTGGGCGCTCATCAATTAACAATGCATAAAGCTTGATATCAGGATACGCCTTACCAACGGCTTGGCAGATATGTTTTAGGGTTGTTGTTTTTCCTGATCCGGGTGGCGCAACGACCAAACCGCGCTGCCCCATACCGATGGGCGTTATTAAGTCCATCGCACGGGTAGAATATTCCTGAGAGCCCAACTCCAAACGAATACAGGGTGAAGGGTGTATAGCTACACCATTCAAAAAACGCTGTTTAGGGTCATTGGGATACAAATCTTGCGCTGTATCAATTGGCTCGACGGGGGTACGTTTTACCTTCAAGCTGAGTGTCTTTCTTGTCATGGTATCGCTTTATTACTCTGGTTAAATCAATGGATTAATAGCCTACATAAAGCTTATTGAGCCAGGCTAAAGGACTGAACTTCGGTATCATGTAAATAACGCCACTGGCCTTCATCAACATCGACGAGAACATCACCTATTTGCTCACGATGCAGCGAAGCGACTCGGTTACCCACGGCAGCAAACATACGCTTCACCTGATGGAACCGACCTTCGGTAATCGTTAAACGCACATCTTTGGAGGATATGACCTCTAGGGTAGCAGGTAATGTTAAGCGTTGTTCACCTTGTAGCCGAATCCCTTGCTTAAATTGCGCAACTAATTCATCGATATCCCCTGCCGATAAAGCCCGCGCTAAACCAACGCGATACACTTTAGGGCAAGCATTAGTTGGTTGCGTTATATGAAAAGACCATCGACCATCGTCAGTTATTAGCACTAAACCTGTGGTATCTACATCTAAACGCCCAACAATATGTAGCTCTGACACTCGGTCGATATCCAATAGATTAAAAAGCGATGGGTAGGCCTCATCCACATTAGAGCAGACCAAACCAGCGGGTTTATGCATCAAAAGATAACGAAATGCTCTGGGTTTAAGCTGTACCCCGTCTAATTCAATTGTGTTGTTTTCATGTACTTGTAGCGCGGCATCAATCGCTACGGTTGCATTAACACTCACCCTCCCCGCCTGTATAGAACAAACGGCCTCAGCTTTAGAGAGCTGGGTGCTTTTACAAATGTATTTATCGAGACGCATTTACCTGCCTACTATGGATTACAGCGGGAGCCGTTATTAACTCTGACTGCATTAGATAACAACTAAGTCATACAATACTGGATTGAACAAGAAAACTTCGCCATTATTACTCGCATAATAAACAAAACATACCAGCAAGAGTCTCCACTTGAATCCCAAACGCAGTAGCCGCCTCACCAATAGATATTTGCTTTTATCCTTGCTGGTTGCGCTCGTTCCATTGCTGCTGTTTGCCAGTATTTATGACTCTTACTTTTTTCAGTTGCTAGGCAAAGTGACTAACGCCCAATTAGGCAGTCGAGTAGCCGCGGTTCAGAATGAATTTCAGGTACATTTACGAGAGCGAGCCTATCAGTTAGATGTGCTCGCCGACGAACTAGACTCCCCCGTCATTTACAGCGAATCGGGAGTCAACTCGCTATCAACCGAACTGCAAACCCTGTTACGGCTACAAACCGACTTACACAATGTGTATGGCATTGTGTTTTTTGATAAACAGCGACGTTTTTTATGGAGCTTTCCGGACAATGCTTACTCGGCTGAACGTTATCAATCATCACTACGTTATGGCCCAATCGCCTTTGACGACACAGAACTCTACGGGCCTGAGCCATACAGTTTTAATCACCCACCGGCGGTATTGATGCTCAAACCCATTGCCGCAAGCTTTAACGCATCTGAACAATACTATATCGGGTTAGTACTTCGGTTTAACTCGCTGGCTTCTCTCCCTAAAAACTTAGGTGCAGAAGGTATCTACACTCCATTGCTTGAAGTGCCTGGCCACCGGTTATTCGATATTGTCGGGCAGCCGGTAGAACACCACACTAAAGCCGTTAAAGGCTATCCGTTAATCCCCGAGTGGAACTTACAACTTATTCAAAATAAAGATTTAGTCAGCCCACCCAGTGCAGCCATGCGTAATGGTCTGATTAGCTTAGTGCTCCTAACCGCTGGCCTTTTACTGATTCTGCATTTCTACGTTTCTAAACATTTAGAAAGACAACTGGACAGCCTTATTAAAGGCGTAGAGCGAGTTGCCGCTGGCGATTTAGACTCCCCCGTGCCCTTACAGCCGGGCACCGAAGTAGAGCGTCTAACGCATGCTATCGAGCGCATGAGAGGACAACTCAACCAAACCATTAAAGCCACCATCGATATAGAGCGGCAAGCCTCTTTGGGTCAACTCGCTGCTGGGCTAGCTCACGATATACGAAACCCATTAACGATTGTCGGCATGACAATAAAAACGCTGATAAAACGCGAAGCCAAACCCAAGCATGTAGAAATGCTGCATATGGTTGAAGAAGAAATCGATCGGGTTGAGCAAGTCGTCAATAATTTATTAAATTATGCGCGGCCTAATCCCCCCAAACAGGAATACCTACAACTTTCTGATGAATTAGATAGCATAGCGGCTCTTGTGGATGCCTCCGCAAGAAAGCAACATGTTATCCTCAAAATAGAATGTCCGCAGGATCTCACCATACTCGCCGACCCTTCACATGTTCGCCAAGTGTTGATGAACCTGATCCTTAACGCCATTCAAGCGATGCCGCCTGCAGGCGGGGAGATATTATTAAGCGGGCAAAAGCAGGAGCACCACATCGTTTTATCGGTTATCGATAACGGTCCAGGTATCAGTGATACAGAGCTAGCGAGAGTCTTTGAACCATTCTTTACCACTAAAACAGCAGGAACAGGGTTAGGCCTTTCAATTTGTAAAACCTTATTAAATGCAAACCATGCAGAATTAACGATCGAAAGTGAAATAGGTGTCGGTACAAGCGTTCACCTCTCCTTTAACCTTCCTCCAAAGCAAGCAGATACCCATGAGTAACTTATCGGTTTTAATTATTGATGATGAGAAAAACCTAATACGCAGTATTATCTTTTCTTTGAGCGACCCTTCCATCGAAGTAGCCGCGGCACACACCGGTAAAGATGGGGTTGAGCAGTTTCAAAAGAGTCGCCCCGATGTAGTGTTGCTGGATTTAGGCCTGCCCGACATGTCCGGATTAGACGTATTGCATCAGCTAAAAACACTCAATGCCGACACCCCCGTCATTATGATCTCGGCACATGGTGATACGCGTACAGCTGTTCAAGCCGTTAAAGATGGCGCCGTGGATTATCTCACTAAGCCTTTTGATATTGATGAATTAGAAGTATTAATCCACCGCTGTGCAGAGCAACAACGCACACAAAAAGAACTATCGTTTTTACGTGCCAAACAAGGCGAAACACAATCCATTGTTGGGCTGGACGCCACTACAACACAACTCAAAGCCTTTATTGAACAAATAGGGAATAGTTCGGCGAAAACGGTCCTTATTACCGGAGAGTCTGGTACGGGCAAATCACTTATTGCCCGTTGTGTCCATGACACGCGCTTTAAAGACGCCCCTTTCATCGAAATTAATTGTGCCGCCTTACCTGAGCAACTTATCGAAGCCGAACTGTTTGGCGCTGAACGTGGCGCTTATACTGGGGCCTCTCAAAAAAGGGATGGGCTGATCGCTCTGGCGGATACTGGCACCTTATTTCTTGATGAGATTGGAGAAATGCCACTATCAGCTCAAACAAAATTACTCAGCTTTTTAGAAAACAGGAGTTATCGCCCCATCGGCGGTAATCGCATAAAACAAGCAAATGTCGTGGTAATAGCAGCCACCAACCGCGATCTAAAACAAGCGGTAACAGACGGTGCTTTCAGGGAAGATTTATTTTACCGATTAAATGTACTCCCCATTCACGCACCCGCATTGCGTGAAAGACCCAAAGATATCCCATTACTGATTAAGTACTTTACCGAGCAATTTTCCAGCAAAGAAGGCTCCAAAGCACCATTGTGGGACCCTGCGCTCATCCAGCTATTACAAACATACGCTTGGCCGGGCAACATACGCGAATTGAAAAACCTTGTAGAGCGATTTACGATTCTTTACCCGGGTATCACGGCAACAGCGCAGCATTTACCGCCCGAGTACGCCCCGCAACAGGCGATACAAACACCCGAGTCCAATACACCTGAGCTTACCTCTCAAGTAGAGAGCAAAGAGCGAGAAATCATTCTTAAAGCACTGAGCGACAGTAATGGACGAAAGAGTGTGGCGGCTGAAAAACTGGGCATTTCTAGGCACGCACTTAAAAGACGCTTACAGCGCCTTAACATTGAAAGTTAACCGACATGATACGCACAACAATGATGATCAAAAATCTGACACATAGATATGTACTTATCATTTTACTCAGCACATTACTGCACCCCTCAACAGTAGCTGGCGCTATTGTGTTGGGCGAGCAAAACGATGCTGATATCAATGTGGGCTGCCTTTTTCCACTGACAGGCCGCGGAGGTCTATACGGCCGCGATAGCCAGATAGGTATTCAAATAGCCTTGGAAAAACTTGCACAAAGCCCCGATGTGTATCCAACGCTAAAAGTCGTTATTGAAGATACGCGCTCAAAGGCTTCACGAGCAACACGCATAGTGAAAGACTTTGTCGAAAAAGGCCGTAGCCGGTTCATCTGTGGCGTGGTGAACTCGTCGGTTGCTTGGCAAGTTGCCAAAGTCGCCGCCCAAGAAGAGGTATTTTTTATCGGGACAGACCATGCGTCCTCCCGAATGACATCGCCGCTGGTAAGCCCCTATTATTTTAGAGTGAACAACAACACCCAACAGAGCGCTATAGCCGGTGCTAAATACATTAAAGAGTATTTCCCAAACAGCGCCGAAAAACCTATTCGCATCTCGCATATAGCGCCTGATTACGACTACGGCTATACCATATGGCAAGATCTTGTAGACGCATTAGACTCACTCGGCGTGCACTATCAGGTAGTGACGACCCTCTGGCCACGGCTTTACGAACCTAATTACAGCGCATTTATTAAAGCGCTATTAGAAAAGCCTACGGACTTAGTGATTAATTCCATGTGGGGTGGCGACCTAGTCGCCTTCATTCAACAGGCCAACAATACATCGCTGTTTAGCCACGCAAAGTTTGCAAACTTTGATACAGGCGGTAACTACGAAGTATTAGTCGAGCTGGGTAAAGACCTCCCCGAAGGGCTTATCATGTCAGCCAGACATCATAATAACTGGCCTCATACACCGCTAAATCAATGGTTTGTATCACGTTTTTATGAACTCAGTGGCCGATACCCTTCTTATGCCGCTGAAGGTGCCTACTCTGGAATCATGGCAATAGCCGAGGCCGTACACTTAACAGGGGTCGATGCTTCTAACGACGCATTAAAGACGGCACTGGAACACCTCTCATTACGCTTACCCGAAGACCCCGAAGGTTTCTCTTCTTTCATGGACCCAAAGACCCACCAGTTGCAACAGGTCATAGCGATAGGAACAACCACAGGTTCAAACAGCAAGCTATCCCTTCCCCGTTTACTCAGCCACTGGAAGATCTATTATCCTGAGCGCTAACCGATAACGAGCGCTTAGCGCTCGCTTTTCAAAATTTGATGAGCGGTTTCCGCTCAATAATTTACCACGCCTCACCCAACATCTATTTTTATTCAATACTTTCAGCAACTTACCTGCAATCAAAAAACTGGCACTTCGCTTGCTATCTCTAAACAACACTGCTCTCTTCAGAACAACAATAAAACGAAGATGATCGGCGCTCGTACGGCCACTCTACTCATCGTTAATCTCATCTGAAAAGACAGTTCTGTTGGTGCTCTGCTAACTCCTTACGTTTACACCTTCGTTGGGCAGAGCAAAACTTAATATAATAAATGGTAGCACTCATGTTAAAAGACATGTCCCTCCTCAAAGACCGTTGTTTAGTCAATGGACAGTGGGTAGAAGCTGAAAACAAAAGCACAATCGATGTCATCAACCCAGCCACAGGCGATGTCATCACCAGCATCCCTCATTTATCAGCCTCTGAAATCCCTGCCGTCATTTCGGCCTCACAAGTGGCTCAGCGCGAGTGGGCTGCGATGGCCGCCAAAGAACGCTCAAAAATTCTGCGACGTTGGTTCGAGCTGCTATTAGAAAATGCCGATGATTTAGCGTTACTCATGACGACTGAACAAGGTAAGCCCCTAGCCGAAGCCAAAGGCGAGATCGCTTACGCAGCCTCGTTTATTGAATGGTTCGCCGAAGAAGCGAAACGAATCTACGGTGATACGATTCCAGCTCCGCTGGCTAACCAGCGCTTAACCGTCATCAAACAGCCTATCGGCGTAACTGCGGCCATTACTCCATGGAACTTCCCAGCCGCCATGATCACACGCAAAGCGGCACCGGCATTAGCCGCGGGCTGCTCAATGATTGTACGACCTGCCGACCTCACACCGCTCACCGCCTTAGCAATAGGTGAGTTAGCACAGCGAGCGGGTATTCCTGACGGTGTGTTCCAAGTCGTTACCGGTTCAGCTAGCAAAATCGGCAAGGTACTCACCGACAGCACAACGGTAACTAAATTGTCATTCACAGGATCGACCGAAGTGGGCCGGTTATTAATGGCTCAATGCGCCGAGACCATTAAAAAAATGTCACTAGAGCTTGGCGGTAACGCCCCTTTTATTGTGTTTGACGATGCCGACCTAGATAAAGCGGTAGAAGGAGCCATGGCTTCTAAATACCGTAACGCTGGCCAAACATGCGTGTGCGCAAACCGTATTTTGGTACAACGCGGGGTTTATAAAGCTTTTTCAGAAAAACTACTTGAGAAAGTCAAAGCGCTTAACGTTGGAGATGGCACACAGCCTGGCACCGATATTGGCCCTATGATCGAAGAAAAAGCCATAGCCAAAGTCGAAGAGCATATCCAAGACGCCGTGAGTAAAGGCGCTACCCTGCTCTATGGTGGCGAGCGTCTAGGCGGACTCTTTCTAAAGCCCTCTATCCTGACCGACGTCACACCAGACATGAAAGTCGCCCAAGAAGAAACCTTTGGCCCAATGGCTCCTTTATTCCCGTTTGACACCGAAGAAGAAGCCGTAGCCATGGCAAACGATACCATTTTTGGCCTCGCCGCTTACTTCTTTACCAAAGACTACGCCCGCAGCATACGCGTTGCCGAAGCACTGGAATACGGAATGGTTGGCCACAACACCGGCATCATTTCAAACGAAGTTGCCCCGTTTGGCGGTGTAAAACAGTCAGGTTTAGGCCGTGAAGGCTCTAAATACGGCATCGATGAGTATCTAGAGCTGAAATACATCTGCAGCGCTCTTTAATCTTTAGGAAGATCACTATGAACAACGGCATTAAACCTTTTTCTTTTAACACGCCCGGATCAATGCATGTTGAATGGGGTGGCGCAAAACGGTTAGGAGAGCTGCTTTCAGGCTGGTTCAAAGAGCGTAACTTATTAATCGTTACCGACAAGTTCCTAAACGAAAGTGGCTTATTAGAAGAAACCAAAGCCTCATTAAAAGCGCACGGCTTTCATACCATTATCTTTGATGATGTTGTTGCGGACCCACCAGAACACGTACTCATGTCATGTGTTGAACTGGGTAAATCCCAGCAGGCCGATATTGTTTTAGGGCTGGGTGGCGGCTCGTCAATGGATATCGCCAAATTGGTCGCCGTCATGCTGACATCAGAGCAGCCATTGTCAGAACTCTACGGCATTGGAAACGTTCAAGGTTCTCGAACGCCGCTGATCCAAGTGCCGACAACAGCGGGCACAGGCTCCGAAGTGACCAATATTACGATTTTGACGACCGGCGAAACGACCAAAATGGGTGTAGTGGCACAACAGCTTTATGCAGACAGAGTACTGCTGGATGCCGAACTCACCGTCGGCTTACCTGCCCTACCGACGGCGGCGACAGGTATCGATGCCATGGTCCATGCAATTGAAGCCTACACTTCAGCGCACCTAAAAAACCCCGTATCGGATGCGTTAGCGAAAGAAGCTCTACGCTTGCTAGCTAACAACCTCATTACCGCCTGCACAGACGGAACAAACCGAGCGGCACGCGAAGCAATGTTATTGGGAGCCAACCTAGCTGGCCAAGCCTTTTCGAACAGCCCTGTAGCGGCCGTTCACGCATTAGCTTACCCATTAGGTGGCCACTATCACTTACCTCACGGCCTAACTAACGCCTTAATGCTTGGCCCTGTGCTTCGCTTCAACATGAAAGCAGCCGCCGAGTTGTATGCCGAGCTAGCCGATGTCTTGTTAGGCGAAAGCCAAGAAGATACGGCCACTAAAGCAAGCCGGTTCGTAGACCACATGCAATCGTTAATGAACGCATCTGGCGCGCCACAAAAGCTGAGGGAAGTTGATGTGACAGAAGAGAGCCTGCCTACCTTAGCGAAAGACGCCATGCTTCAAACTCGTCTACTTGGCAACAACCCTGTGCCAGTGACAGAAGAAGACGCCCTTAACTTATACCGAGAAGCCTTTTAATAAACCCTGTTTTAACAGGCCCTGATTGCCTCAGCCATCAACGCTGAGGCTCCTACATTATTAAAAAAATAAAGGAAATAATAATGAGAGAAGAACGCATAGACAGCCAAGAAACACCGTATTGGTCTATGGGACCTTTCAAGGTGCGCTTGCCCTTTATACATTACCGCTTTGAATGGCCAGATTACTTTCAAGGCTTATTGATGTGTGCCGTAGATTTAGCGGCAATACCACTGATGACCGAACTATTAGGCATGCCGTTTGAAGTCGCATTGGCTGTTGTTATGCTTAACGGTCTATTCTACTTACTACATCACCTGTTAGGTGACCCTGTGGTGCCAGGTTGGATCACACCTGCTATCCCACTACTCATGGCTTACTGCGCCGCCTTCCCTGAAGGCCCCGAACGAATACACGCACTCGTCTCATTCCAATTGCTCTTAGGGGTATTTGCCATCTTCATTGGCGCCTCGGGGCTCGCGCACCGAGTCGTATCGCTTATCCCGCAAGCGATCAAATCAGGGATCATTATTGGTGCCGGTATCGCCGCCGTAATGGCCGTATTTAAGGTAGATGGTCGCTTTGACTTATACCCAATCACCATTACCCTAGCGGTTGGTATCGCATTCTATGTCATTTTTTCTCGTCACTTTGCCGAGCTAAAACAGAGCAATGCACTGTTCAACCTCATCGGAAAATTAGGTGTATTCCCGATCATTGTCTTAGCGATCATCATTGCGCCTACCGTCGGTGAAACAAACTGGCCTACGCTTGAATGGGGCTTCTCTTCTCCTGACTTTGTCACACTGTGGAATGAGTACACAGTGTTTGGTATTGGCTTCCCTCCAATCGCTATGTTTATCAGCGCTATTCCTACGGTACTAGCAGCCTACATCGTTCTATTTGGTGATGTTTTACAAAGCCGCGCCATTCTAGAAGAAGCAGACCAAGCACGCCCCGATGAGAAGATTGATTACAGCCCAGACCGTGCTCACATGATCTTTGGTGCACGTAACTCAGCTATGTCTATCTTAGGTCCAGATGTCACCATGTGCGGTCCATTATGGGCAGCAATGCATGTCGTTATTGTGGAGCGTTTTAGCCAAGGTAAAAAAGCCATGTACTCTATTTTTGGCGGTGCAGGCTCGTTCCGCTGGGGTACCAATACTGGCTTATTGTTTATGCCAATCGTAACCCTAGTACAGCCGATCTTAGGCGTAGCGCTAGCACTAACACTGCTGATCCAAGGTTATGTATCGGTCAAAATAGGCATTATGGAAGCACGCTCTCAAAGAGACTTGGGTATTGCCGGTATAGTGGCCGCTGTTCTAGCCACCCGAGGTGCTACATGGGCATTCGCCGTGGGTGTAGTGCTATGCATACTGGTCTATGGCCGCGACTTCTTTGCAGGTGAAAAAGATAAGACCTTTGTAAAAGACCAAGACTAGTCAGTAACCATCAATAACGGCGCTCTTAAGGGCGCCGTTTTTAATTTAGCGCTTCTCATGCCTGTGCAGTTATGAATAATTCCATAGACCTTTATCTCCGATCAACACATCACACTTTGTATGGTTCGCTACACTCCCATTAATCATATGCTTTGAAAAGCCAGTAGTTTTTTTGGGCTTACCTACGTATTCTGAATAGTAAGCGGCACTGTTTCTCACCGTCTAAGGCTTTTATAGGGAGCTGCATTTGAATACCGATCAATGGCTGATTACTGCAATTTTGATGTTAACGCTGGTTCTCTTTGTGTGGGGAAAGTATCGCCATGATATTGTGGCTGCCATCGCCTTGGGGCTGTGTGTACTGGCAGGTTTGGTCGCGGCTGATGAAGCTTTTGTAGGCTTTAGCCACCCAGCGGTCATCACCGTAGCGGCCGTACTGGTCATATCCGATGCACTGCGCCGCTCAGGTGTGGTAGATGTGATTGTACAAAAAATCCTACCCTACACCGAAAGCCCACTCAGCCATATTCTGATCATGACAACGGTCGTCACCGTGGCCTCCGCCTTTATGAATAACGTAGGAGCCCTCGCGCTCATGTTACCTGTGGCGCTCGCCACCTGTAGCAAACATCAACGCTCGCCAGCGCTAATTTTGATGCCTCTAGCTTTTGGCAGTATTTTGGGCGGCATGACAACCGCCATAGGCACTCCGCCCAATATCATTATTGCCATGATGCGAGCTGAAGCAAGCGGTGAATCATTTAGCATGTTTGATTTTTCGCCAGTCGGTGTTGCTATCGCCATCATGGGCGTTCTCTTTATTACACTAGTTGGATGGCGATTAATCCCCGCCGCTCGACTTAAAAGCAGCTCGCCCGATCAACTATTTGCTATAGACGAGTACCTCACCGAAGTCATCATCACCGCCGACTCAAGCTTAGTGGGTAAATCAGTAGACGAGATAGATGGCTTACAAGACGCTAGCATCGAAATTGTGGGCATAGCCCACCGACATGGTAAAACGATGTCGATGCGTGCAGGACAATTGCTTAATGCTGGCGACATTTTACTCTTGCAGGCTGATCCCTCAGAAGTCCAACCCCTGCTCGACAAGAACGAGCTAGAACTGATCACCAGTGCCGATAAAAAGTTTTCTAAGCTAACCCAAGGCGAACTCACATTAGTAGAAGGTGTAATCAAAAAAGGCTCGGTACTAGAAGGCCGCGATGTACCCTTTTTACGTAGGCGAAGTGGTGGCTCCCTCGCATTGGTTGGCCTAGCGCGTGAAGGGCAGCATATTCGCAGGCTGCGACGTAAACAGTTTAAAGCAGGCGACATCTTGTTATTACAAGGCGCTGTAGATGACATCAACGAACGGCTTAGCGAGCTAGGTATGATTCCCCTTGCCGAGCGCAATATCAACTTAGGTCAGCCGAAAAAAATTGCCATTTCATTGGCTATCTTTACCGTCGCCATCGCTCTGGGTATGGCCAAAATACTGCCACTGGCGATCGTATTTTGCCTTGCCGTTATCGTCTATCTGTTACTGGATATTTTGCCTGTTCGTAACCTTTACGATGCCATCGACTGGCCGGTTATTATCCTGCTATCCGCCATGATCCCTGTAGGCTCTGCCCTACAAAGCACAGGCCTAACAGAGTTACTCGCCACGCAAGTATTAACGCTCACCCAAGGGATGCCCGTCTATCTTATTATTGGCCTGGTGTTAGTCGTTACCATGTTTTTATCGGACATCATTAATAATGCCGCCACGGCCGTGATCATGGCGCCATTGGCGTATGGTATTGCGATGGGGCTAGGCGTCAGTGCGGACCCGTTTTTCATGGCGGTTGCTGTAGGTGCCTCTTGCGCATTCCTCACCCCTATCGGCCATCAGTCCAACACACTAGTACTGGGCCCAGGCGGGTACGCCTTTGGGGACTACTGGCGCATGGGTTTACCACTTGAAATAATGATCGTACTGCTCGCCGTGCCGCTTATTTTGCTGGTTTGGCCTTTGTAACGCTAAAGGCAGGATTCAATGAATCATCTTTTTTATATTTAGCTAATTAAAATGATGAGCTGAACCCACATAGCTAACACAATTAAGCTGGATGTTAAAAAAGCATAAAACCGGTGTTTAGGGTGGTTATAGGTAATATGAATAACAGAGTGCACAATGCGTAAAGCGACAAAACACCACGCCAGAATAAGAATAACGAAGTTATTTATATCCAAGGCAACCAATAACACTCCCAAAATATAAAATAAAATAGGTACTTCTAAGAGGTTACTAAAGTTATTACTCAATTTTATAATATTTTCGGGTGCCTCATACCCTGTAAGTAATTTGTAATATTTCGGGTTTACTTGGCCTTTTTTAACACTGATCAGCCTAGCAGCCCCCATACTCAACCCCACCACAAACGTTACAACAACTAAAGCAAACATAGGATAGATAATGCTCATGCGACTTTGCCTCTCCAACAATTAGGCTTCATCTTAAAGTTATCTTTATATATGATAAAGAACATATATAAAAATAATGCGAACCCTTTCTATGCCCTATACTAAGACGCACAAAAGCAAAACCCGTAATAAAATTCTTGAATGCGCCTTCAGACTATTTGCCATAAAGGGTTTTAACGGCGTGACAATAGATGAAGTCATGAATAACGGCGGACTGACCCGAGGCGGTTTTTATGCACATTTTTCGAGTAAAGCAGAGCTGTACAGTGAAGCCTTAAAATTCGCTGCCACTAGCACTAAACTCGCTAACCTCAAACCTAACCACCTATCGGACCAACAATGGCTGTGTCTATTGCTCAATGAGTACCTGAGTGTAGAACATGTCCAAGGAAAACACCCCTGCCCTTTGGCATTCTTGGCTACCGATATCAATATCAAAAATGACGAAGTAAACACCGCATACGCGAACACTTACCAGGGTATGAATACCGCAATTATGGAGTACGCAAAGAGTTACACTCGTTGTGATGAGCAAGATATTTTGTCGGTCACTGCAATGATTATTGGGGCGGTCGCTATCGCTAGAACGCTAAAAGACCAAGGCGCTATAGAAAACCTACTAGCAGCATGCCGAAGGGAAGCCGGTGCAAAACTGGGCGGTGTTTAACGCCCCCATTATTGACTAGCATTTTCCTAGTGGTTAAAAACACTATCTAACGTGCAGTCATTCAATATCGTCAATTCATTTTCAATTTCAGAAAATTTCGAAATATCCTTAATAGCTAAATTCCCCTCCATTCCAAAAAGAAACTTGTTTCTGCGCCATGTAAATGGCAAATAGTCAGCTTGAGCCACAACAACCATGCCATTGTATGGTTCTTTAGCTAACACTTCTTTGAGCGACCTATACTGACTTGATTCAGGAACAACCCATAATTCATTCTTGAACTTGAACATAAAACAGATTGAATCATTTGACTGTACATCACTACCAACCAGTAGACAGTAGATGTTCTCTAAGTTAGCTATCTCTTGATGGGAAGCTTTACCACTGGATAAATGCAGTATTAAAGCATTATTTGAGGATGATAAACCTTCCATTTTCAATGTATTACCTTAGATTCCGCAGCCCCATAGTAATGCTTTATACTTTTCGATGTAACACTGTCTTTAAGATAGGTAGTACTTTAACTTGATCGCATCAGACCTCTGGAATACCATCACACACGGATCATCTTTAAATCTACAACAAGGAAGTTGAGAATATGTCCAAACGCCATCATATTATTGATAACAACAATCTTGCGAATAAAAGATTCGGATTAATCTATACTAAAAAGTGCGGCTGGATAGATCTAGGCCATGCCTACCCTGACTCGGCTAGTAAGCTTTGGGAAAGCATCTTGAATGAAAGGAGTCAACACAATGACTCGAGTTCACAAAATAACTTCACCGTAGAATATTCGCAAAGCATGGGAAGCAAAAAATACAACGCCAATACTTTTGTGGGTAAAAGAAAAAAATTTGAAATACAGAAAGGCTTATCATTAGATATAAAAAAATCTATTGCTCTAAGCATAATTTTAAAGGTTTCTTTGGAATTCGAAACCATGCAAAGCAACTGGTTTTACTCACTAATTACTGATAGTGGGTTTAGCTCTGAGGATTTAATATCTAATATTATTGGCGTATATAGAGCAATTTATCCTACCATTAACTTCTTAGAAATATGTCAACCTGTCTCTAAATCAGAATCCACTTATATTTGGGATAAATTTGGTGCAGTAGGAGCATTAAAAAACAGAACGCTTTCTCCCTATTTATACCCTCTTCAAGATGAGTCGACGACATACCCGAGGAAAAGTGTCTTACCTGCAATATTGAACACAATCAAACCTACCCAAGAAGGAAGCTATTTTAATGAAGTACGCTAAAATAGTTTTACCAGCGGTTTTAACGCTAATAATTCTATTTCTATTTTATTTTCTTTACACCTCCTTACAAGAGCATAACAACATAAAGAAAAATTCAATAACCTACTTTTTATTAGTTGACAATCTTATAAAGGAAGTGAGTGAAATTTCTGATTGCCGTTCTATATTTTCGTACATACCTGCAGACGGTGTTTCACCAGAAATTCAAAAAGTTGAAATGCGTGCATGTAAAGCTGGCGCGCTTCAAAAGATAGATATCTATCTTTCAGGTAATGGTTATAAACTAGTTAACAACGAATACGTTCTAGACAATAATGTTATTACTCGAACCAATTATCCAGAATACATATCTGTTGAAATGTATCACTACTAATATTCGGGATTAGCATGGTTTTTTTGGGATCAAGAGCCTTCTTTAATGTATTGAAAACCGGCAGACAACCATTAGCTTCATGATCACCAAAAAATGAGGCCGCGTTCAATATCAACAACGTGGCTGAGGGTGTATTCAAACATACTCGGTTGTACCTGATCCGCAAAACGAAGTGGGATCACCTTGGCTTGCTCGTAATTGTAGTGTTTGAATCGCGCCATCCGTTACACCAAGCAGGGTAAAGTTTGTTTGTGGCAGTTTAATCGAGCTTTTGAATGTAGGTCGAAAGATGCAGGGCTTATGCAGTAGCCCCACGCTGCCCTTATTTGGCCGAAAGCAGACATTCACTAAATTTCCGAGAACATCATAATTCTGCGGATCACATTCGTTCCTATTGACTATTAAGTGCGAAACTCAATATTAAATACGGTTTCAATGATGACTTTATAACTTGATAATTTCACATTCTCTCGCTAATTTTTTTTCCATAAGACTTTCCTTTACCTTAGTCACATCTGACGTATAAATCACATGGGCGAGGCTATTCTTCGCACGAGTAGATGTAACATAAAATAACCTTCGAGTTCGATCCAAACCAGTTTCTTCCCCTGCATCCCGTTTTATTTGGCTTGCTTTAGAAAGCTCCTTCGCGCCAAAATACTGCTCGTAGGAAAATAAGAATCCGCCAGCTTCATCATCATCCATGACAACCATTACACGCTCGAATTCGTTACCCTTCACACCTTGATGGGTTCGAAAAATTGAGTTCTCATCGATGTAGTCTTTATAGTTTTTAATCTGGAAGAAACCAGTTTCCAAGGCTTCAGCCCAAGCAGCAATTTCGCTGTCATCCCGCTCCTTAGGTTCTGGTTCAGCCTCCGGGCCAGCTCCAATTTGGCCTGAGTCTGATTTAGTCTCCGCCTCTTCTAAACCCGCTACAAACGACTGCAGTTTTTCAGGGATTCTAAGTAGCTTATGCTCGGCAATTACTTCTAGAACTTCACGAAAGCTGACCATATCATTTGAAACCACACCTCTAAATGCATGTTCCGCGTCTCGAGCAAGCGTGAGGGGGTCGTCCTTGTTTGCATCAAACACAATCGCTTCCAACAGCGGAGACTTGTTTTCTCTCAATATATACATCAATTCCGCTCGTCTTTCCTTCCGGCTCGCCTCAGCCAAAGGAAAAACAATGCCAGAGAAGAAGTTAAGTTCGGTATTTTCACCTTCAGCAATCCGATCTTTAATTTTGTCTGATCTTGAAAGCGTGTCCCAAAGCTCACCAAAGCCAAGTCGACGTCCAGCCATTTTATGTTCCAAAAGTAAAATAGCGGTTTCTTTGGATTGAGTATCTGTCCAGTCCGTGTCACCCGTAATTTCCGCCATATTCGCACGAATTTTCTCTTCGACTTGGTCTTTGTCTGAAACACCGTGCGACAATAAAAAATATCGAACATAACCTTCCGCGGCTCCATCTCGGGCAAACTGTTTACGTTTATCATCCTCACTACGAACTTGATTCCCTAATCCAACGATGCGCCGTGCTGATCGATGATTCATTTCCTTGTCGAAAGTAGTCCAACCGCTAGGCTGAGTCTTACCCAGCTCAGGTTCTCCCCCACCAAAGATACGCTGCATCGTATCTCCAAACAGGCCAATAACAACTTTATCCGATTTGGCTTTTTGCAGCTCAAAGAATGCACTAACTACGTCTTTATTAGTATCTTGGCTTTCGTCGATAAATATGAACGGAAATTTATTTATTATGATTTCATCCATCATCGGTTTGGAGGTCAATAATTTAGAGAAAATGTTCAAAACATCCGCGTGCGAAAGGGCATTTGGAGAGGAATTTATTCCGTTTGGATCGTAATCAAATGAGCGAGGTTGCGCTAACCATTCCAATTTCTGAGTTAGGCGGATGATATCCCTTTTTCGAGCATCAGATGCCTTGCCTTTTCGGCCTTTAGCTTCTTTTTCCTTGAGACTGTCTAACTCTGTGGGAATTTTTTCCAAGTACCACTTCCGTATGTCCTCATTGAAGCCGCCAATTGCATCCCAGCAAAAGCTATGAATCGTGGAAACCGCGAAGATCGGGTTCTGCTCGATTCGGTCCTTGATTTCGTCAGCAGCGTTGTTAGTAAAGGTTACAACGGCGATTTGCTTTCCTCGTCGAGAAAAGTCGTCAACATGTTGATTTTTAAGGAAGTCTAGAGCATTTTTTAGAGAGTAGGTTTTTCCTGATCCCGCCCCAGCGAAGGTAATAAAGCTTTTTCCTGACCCTATACGCAGGCACGCCTTAATAGCTTCATCAACATCACTGTCATGATCTATGGGTTTGGTTTCCGCCAAGTAGAATTCTTCTGACATAACGTCCCCACTATTTTTTTGGTGAAAGCTGATCTGACAGCCATTTAAGACCATCGCTCATGTATTCAGGGGGATTGAAGCTGTTCGACTCATTCTCCGCGAGATGGAATAGGCAACCAAAAGCAAAGCTCCCCTTATTTAAACCTTTCACATATTCATAAAGTGACTCAGACAAAGACGACTTACTTCCATCTTCATGGGCCGATTTCGCAGCTTTGAGTTTGGTGTCCTTCTGAAAATACTCTTGGTCAAAATTAGCCAAAATCAAAGCGTCTTCAAATGTTCGGGATAAAACCTCCTGTTCATAAATCTGGGTCGGCTTCTGAAAAGCAACGTAAAGCGGCGCACCTTCGCTTGTTGTTATATGTTCCGGTTTGGTCAAATCTACTAACTCATCTAACGTTTCTTTCTGTGGGTGCCAGGTCTTCAAAGTATCATTGTTGCTCTTTTGATCAGAGTTTCTTTGCGGGAAACAAGATTTCCCGTTGCTATCAACAGAGTCAAGATCCGTCAACACTAAAGTCGTAACCCCAAGCTTCTCGATTAACGCTTTGTATTTGTGCGTGTGAGCACCGTTCACTTCGAGCATCGAGATGTACCGGTTAGATAAATCTGGGAAACTATTGGAAATGAACTCTGGTACCAAAAGACGTTCTGCTTGCCCCTCCACGAATATAACGCCGTCGGCAAAGAAGATGTCACAATGAGTGAGCTTCAAGTGTTTACTTACAAACAAAAGCTCATCTTTCGCATTCGCAAAAAGCTCTGACATGTTTGCAATTGTTGTATGGTCCATTGCGATGGACGTATTCGCATCATTCCGGCGGAAGTAACGTAAATTTTTGAAGTCGATATCATTAATAATATGACTGGAGTGGGTACTAATCACGAGCTGTGTCTGGTATTCAGACTTATCTTTTTTGGTATCCTTGTCGCGCAAATCGGGATGATTCCGCAAAGTATCGTAAGCTTTCGATACAAAAACACGCTGAACTTGGGCGTGAAGATTAACTTCCGGTTCTTCAAGTAAAACCAGGTGAATTGGCTCAATGGGCTCTTCGACATTGCTTCCTGAAGAAGCCGATTTACCAACACGCATCCATTTGTCGCGGAATTCTAGAAGCCTAAAGGTCAGATAGATAAGATTCTGGTATCCGAGCCCCAAATAGCTTTCGGGAAGAAACTCTTCATCTTTTTTATCAAAACGGTATCGTACCGATGATGATTTTTGCAACGCATCCATTCCGCTGATTTGCGCGGAAATTTCAACAGTTGGATTACCACCGATACCAGGATAACCCATACTTTTCAATTCTTCGAAAGGAGCCTCAAACTGATCGTTCAATCTTTTGGTGAAGTCATTTTCTAAATTTTGCTGTTGCCCCAAGACTTTGAGATCGTCAGCCTCTGGGCAATCTTCTGGGTTCAAAATACGCTCATAATAGTCTCGAAGTAACTTATTGAGCCGCTGCTTTTCTGAATATGGCCCTTTTTGATCTGCGTTATCTTCAGCACCTAGCCCCCGCTGCTCGGAGATAACGTCTACTCGAATTAACTTTTTCAAAGCTTCAGATTTTAGCGGCTGTAAAACTTCGTTCGAACTAGGTTCAGCCTCTTTGCTCAAAACATAGTGCTTTTGCTTTATGAACTTACTGAAGTTCCGGCCTTTCTCTAAGAAATCACAGAGATCTTTTGGCCATAGGCTTACCTCACCTTGATGCTTGGATACTACCGCTCTCGTATCAATAAACTCACGAAATAGTTTGTATACATCAATCACTTCATAATTTATGCGAACGGATAGAGCTCCACCTTTCCACTCTAAGTCTGGTAGGATGTCACGAACCTTGTATGCCTCACTCGTTTCCGCTGTTATCTCGATATCTAAACTTGGTAATAACCCGACAAGAGCATCAGAGAGCTCCTGCATTTTCTCTATGGAGGGAAACTCATGTTCGACTTGTTTACCCAGATTTTGGATGTGCTTCCAATTCTTTTTAGATATATCTCTAACCTTGAGATTGTCCGGACTTTTTAGAAATGTATGCAGAGCACCAATGCAAGACGTTTTTCCACTATTGTTAGCACCTACAAGAACCGCTGTTTTATCATCAAGCACTAAGGTTACATCGGCTAGCCGCCGATAATTCTTTAAAGCGAATGAAGTAATTTTCATATATCAAGACCTTAAAAAACGGACCAAAGACAAGGGGGCTTACATTTAATATTATTTCTTTTTGCTACTTTTCGAGCGATGCCCGCTTACGGTAGAAAACGCACACTCGAGCGATGCCGTATAACGCCTGTAACACTTGACCGAAAAAGCGTAGCTTTTATAGGTCAAGTGTTTGCTCTTGTTAGTGCTGCATGTTTTTATAAAAAACTCACAAGTATTATTTATATCTCAAA
Organism: Neptunomonas phycophila; assembly: GCF_001922575.1. Taxonomy (NCBI): domain Bacteria; kingdom Pseudomonadati; phylum Pseudomonadota; class Gammaproteobacteria; order Oceanospirillales; family Oceanospirillaceae; genus Neptunomonas; species Neptunomonas phycophila. The sequence goes on from NZ_MRCI01000001.1 coordinate 2,282,788, forward strand.
CCGATATTTTTCGTCTCACACTCACGTAAAACCCCCATCCATTGCGGCACCAGCGCTATACCAAACTGACTAGAGCCCCATGCATTGACTATTGTCTCGTTTTCATTTTTTTTCTTCATCTCTATCAAAACTGCATATTGATTGTTATAAAGGCGTACAAACATTTCAGCCATATTTAACTCTGTATACACATTTGAATAAACTGTACTATCGCCTACATATGAATTTTTTTGACGATTTTCATCCCAGCACTTTGACAAATACTGGTAATTTGCAGAAAAACTCTCATCAAGAAAATTAATTTGCGATCCATATTTAAGCTCTGGTTTTGTCTGTTTTAATCCTTGAACGCTACAGCCTGCTAACAAAACAGTGGTCATCAAAACAGTTACTACTCTCATTTAATACTCCTTTTAAAATTTCCGATTAAATCCTGATAATTCTAATTTTATTAGATAAAAAATTTTGTCACATATACAATATTACAACACATGACTACTATGCGTTTTATTAATCAACAAATAGCCTATTAACTCCATAGGGATTCTACACTTCGATTCACCAAGCACTTCAAACTTCGTAACCCGACACGCCACTAACGCAAAGTTCAGTTGCAAGATATATGGCACTACATTTTGTCAATTGAGACGCCTTGTTAGGTTAGGTTATCCTCTGCTCACTATTGATTCATTTAGAGCGGAAACAACACTTTCAATATAATTTTTATCTTCACTTGTTAGTGCTTGATTTTCTCCTGCCGAGGTACTCAATATAACTGAGTATTTATCTTTAGCACCTAAAAAAGCTAAGACTCCGACAATTATAATAATGATTCCCCATAAATATGATGGAACACCAAATAAGACAACCAAGCCAATTATAGCAATAACGATCCCCGCACCTTTTTTAGCCTCCTCTTTTCCTGTTTTAACAGAAGTAACATTACTCATTGCATATGTTTGTCCATCAACAATAAAACGACTATTTGATACAGAAACATTACTAGTTTCATAGAACATTTTTTCTTCCATAGGAACTCCATATTATTTGAGTAGAAGATAATTAAATTTTTGACCTAACAAGTATGGTGGCTGCCTAACATTTTATTCATGCGCATGCGCGTACACACCCCTGACTCTAAGATCAGAAATGGCACTTAAGGTATTGCTTAATAGTAAAAAAGTGGATTTATTCAAAAAGTACGGTTCCCTGTAAACGCGCTTGCGCATGATCATTCTTGGCTATGCGCGTTATCTTCCTTGTTGATAACGATAGTTTATTGATTCTAGATCGTTTCTAGCCGTTGTCCAGTATCAAAAAGTGTATGCTCGCTTTGCAAACCAAGCCATATTTTATACTTATCCCAAATGCGCGGTATAAGCGCACAAACAATAAGACATAGCTATCCACAAGGCGCGTAGTTGAAGACAAGCTACTGTTAAGACGCAAAGAATGTTGCTTTAGAAATATAGAAAAGAAGAATTGTACAAGCCTGCTGGATGAGGCTTAAAAATAACAAAGAGGAAGGTATGGGGGCAGCCCCACCAGCCACATCCCGGCACATGAATCCACCGCTGTGGCTGCTCCCTTCCGGGCCTGACCAGGTTCACGGTTTATCATTGCGAGAGGACCAGCAGGACTACCATAACGGCAATCAGAGTGGTTAACTCGTTAGCTGGCGCGAAGTATAACAGCATGAAAATGGATTGCAAAAAATTCCTTAACTAAGTGGCCAGCTATCTCCTGTTGGGAACTTTTTTGTTTAAAGTATGAGCAATTTGCTCTCGAACCCAACGGTGCATAGGGTCATTGTGGTGTCGGGCGTGCCAGTACAGATAAATATTTAAGTCAGGTAATTTTAAATCGGTGGGTAAAGGCCGTGTTACTACATTGCGCCCTATCGCTAGGCGTTCTATAAGCGAGACAGGCAACATAAAAAGCAGATCGGTGGTTTCGCAAAAATCGGCCACTCCCATAAAGCTGGTTAGGCGCAGTACAGTTGTTCGCTTACGGCGTAGTTCTTTTAAGTGGGTATCCATAAATGCAGGGCCTTGCCCCGTTAATGACACATACCCATGACGCGCGTTTAGGTACTCATCTAATGTTATTTCTTTATTGGCCAGTGGGTTGTTGGCTCCCATCACGATGGCTAAGCCCGTTTGACCAAGAAGCGTTCGATGGAACTGGTCTTCACCTACGTTTGGTCCAAAGCCAGACACCGCAAAGTGGATATCGTCACGTGCGAGCATTTCGAAGTAATCGGCGGGGCGCGAATCGAGCTCTACTTGCATCAAGGGTGCGGCCTCTTGCAGCACGCCTAAAAGATCCGACAAATACAGCGCCATTTCGAGATCAGGGCCCGCTATTTGAATGATCTGTTTGGATGTGGAGGGATCAAACTGCGGCTCAGCAATAATCTGTTTGATGTTAGCCAACACTGATTTCACATCGGTGCTGATCTGTTTGGCTCTTTCGGACAGATCATAACCATCGCCGGATCGGACCAGCAAAGGGTCCGAGAAGGTATGGCGCAAGCGTTGTAATGCTCGGCTCACGGCGGGCTGGCTCATGTGTAATCGTTCAGCGGCTTTGGTGACTTGTCGCTCTTCTAATAAAGCCTCTAGGACCACCAGCAGATTCAAGTCAATGGATCGCAAATTCACTTCGCGCATAGTTAGATTCACCAAAATGCATTATATGAAAGAACTATATCCCTCTACACTGGTCATATCAATTATGGTTATAAAGGGAAATGAGAATGCCAATGGTTAACACACTCACTAATCAAACAGATACGTATGGTTGGGGAGCAATTGCATTGCACTGGATTGTTGCGCTAGCAGTAATCGGCATGTATCCGTTAGGCTGGTACATTGATACCCTCACCTATTACGACCCTGAATACCGCACTATCCCCCATATTCACAAAAGCATTGGCCTGATTCTGGCCGCTGTTGTTGGCATACGTATTGTGTGGCGCTTGGCGAACAAAACGCCGTCGGCTATCGCAACGCACAGCCCACTGGTGCGTTTAGGCGCTCATGCTGCACACATTGCGCTGTATGCTCTTATTTTGACTGTCTTGGCATCCGGTTACTTAATTTCTACCGCCGATGGGCGCGGTATTGAAGTGTTTAATTGGTTTATGGTGCCGGCTATTCCCGAACTTATCGAGCACCAAGAAGATATCGCCGGTTCTGTACATTGGTACGCCGCCACCTCACTGGTTATTTTGGCTGGTTTGCATGCGGTAGCGTCGCTTAAACACCACTTTATTGATAAAGATGAAACCCTCAACCGCATGTTGGGGAAACAGGAGACTCCATGAAAAACGTTATGACTAAAACTTTAGCCGTTGGCAGCCTTGTACTGGCCAGTTCGCCATTATTTGCTGCCGAGTACGTCATTGACTCGCAAGGTGCTCACGCGGCTGTTGAGTTTAAGATTAATCATTTAGGCTTTAGCTGGTTAAACGGCCGCTTTAATAACTTCGAAGGGACTTTCAGTTATGATCCGGCCAACCCATCAGCATCGACTGTTGCGGTAGAAATCGATACAGAAAGCGTAGATTCTAACCACGCCGAGCGTGATAAGCATTTACGTAGCAAAGACTTTTTAGATGTAAGCGAATTCCCAATGGCGAAATTTGTGAGCACATCGTTTGAGCCAGGCAGCGATAACACGGCTACAGTACAAGGCGATTTAACACTGCACGGTGTCACTAAGCCTGTAACGATGGCTGTTACAAAAATGGGCGAAGGTGATAGCCCTTGGGGCGATTACCGTATGGGCTTTGAAGGCACAGCGGAAATCAAACTGAAAGACTTTGGTATCGATTACAACCTAGGCCCTGCGGCTGAAACGGTTTACCTTGAGCTTTACGTTGAAGGTATTCGCGTTAGCCAATAAGTTGGTCAATATCCCCTATTGATACAGCGCATAAAAAAGCCCTAAGCTGATAATCACTTAGGGCTTTTTTTATAGTTTTTTGTAACTTTTTTTGTAGCTTTTGTAGCTATGGCTCGTGCAAGCGGTGTTAAAGAGCCGCTAGGATCGTTTCCGCTTTGCTGACTTCAAACTGCTTAGGCTCTTCAACATTCAATGTTGTTACCTTGCCGTCTTCAATAATCATGGCGTAACGTTGCGAGCGTGTTCCCCCAAAGTCACCTGTTTCCATAGTTAGGCCTAGGGCTTTTGTAAACGCCGCGCCGCCATCAGCAATCATAGTGATTGCTTCTGCATTTTGCTGCTCACCCCATGTTTTCATCACAAATGCATCGTTAACAGAGATGCATGCAATCATATCCACGCCTTTGGCTTTGATCTCATCTGCCAAAACAACGTAGCCCGGCAAGTGATGCGCAGAACACGTCGGTGTAAAGGCACCGGGAACCGCAAACAAAACGACTTTTTTACCGGCAAATAGCTCGCTAGCTACAACGGCTTCTTGACCTTCTGGTGTTACAACAGTGACGTTAACTGCTGGGATTTCACTTCCAATACTGATCATGTAAAAGTCTCCTATTAATTACGTCCAGTGTAGTCGCCTTTTGCAGCAACTAACACAGATAAACACTAAGGTTAAACGCTAACATGCGGCTGTAAATACTACTCGTAGCGCTGCCCATTGCGTTCGATCCAGCCGCCAACGTGGCGACCAGCCGGGTCGTGGTGTGTCCAGTGAATGACGCCGCCTTTATCGGTCCATTCGTATTCACCTTTAATGCGGATTACATCGCCACGGCTCAGATCAGCCACACGCGGGGCTAAATCAATATTATGTGCTACAAGCACCGTTAAGCCCGAATCCAGTTTGAGCAAAAAACGCTGATGGCGCGAGCCTTTGTTATCGTCTGGCAGCACTTTAATGACTTCGGCATCTAACGTAACAATTAGATCACTACGCTGTTGTGCAAAAGCCTGATCGACTTGTGCTTGACCTTGTAATGCGGCGGTAACCGACGATGTATTGGCCGAAGAAGATGAGGTGTTATTACTTTGCTGGCTTTGGCTATCCAGCATTGCCTTCACGGTCGGGTTATTGAATAAACGACCATCGTTATACTCATTAACCAGCCAAACTGCGCCTAAAATTAAGACTAGTAAGATACGTCGATGCATTTTAGATAAGTTCTTCACACGGGGTCCTTAGGTCTATCAAACAATAATGACGTGCAGCATACGGTTAAACATTCGATGTGCCAAGCCGATAGCTTCTTACGTAGCCTCAGCCCGCCGCACAGGGGTACTCAATCACAGGAGCTTAACTGGTTTTGATTAACAACCCCGCTTTGCCTTTAGCGCTTGGTATTTTAAAAGCCGACTCAGCCAACTCGTGCGCGGGGTTTAGCCTTTTAGACCTGATACGCGAGTGCCAAGAGGCGGGTATTTTTGATGATCTGTCTCACGAGCCTCACGAAGTCATCTTGTTTAAAAAGAACTTTTTAGCCATGAATGCTTTATACCAAGCCCAACGCATTTTATGGCAAGAAGGCATCGGTTATTTGCACATTTCGCCTTTACGTAATTATTTGGCCCCTAATACTACGGCTAGCGTATCCGCTCAAACCGTTCAATCGACCCAACTACCCTGCAACACTCGTGATTCGGCGCTAGCGGATTATTATCTCGATTGGCAACATTACGACAACACCAACGAACAAGCGGTGAACACCCTACTCAACCAGTTTTGGGCGCGGTGCTTATCGCCCCATAAAATAACCCAATGCTGCGAACTATTAGCGCTGGACCCTGCTCTGGCAACTCAACACTCGGCTAAACGCCAATTTCAACGTATGGCGGCGAGGTGCCACCCGGATAAAGGGGGCAACCCACACGACTTTATTGAGTTACGAGAAGCATACGAGTATTTAACAGGCGCGTTACCAGCCTAGCCTCAGTCCTGCTGGCTGGTTTCCTGCGCCCTTAGCTGATGGCTTAAGGGCGATATAGGCGCTCGTAACGTGCAAAGCGCGGTTTACCGTAGGTGGTGAGGCCATTATAACGGTAAGTAATTGTTGCCCCGATATCGGGCGGGTTAGCTCGATCGTTATCGGTTAATCCGGAGCCGACCTTAAACTGAACGCCTTCGCTGTTCTCGACTAATAACGAGCCGACGACCCCTTCGTACTTCCCTTTACCGGGAAGGTAGCCAACGACAACGGCCTCATCATCTTGATAACCTTTTAGCTTAAGCAAATCTTGGCTGCGTCGGCTGTGATAATACCCGTCGCCATTGTAGAGCATGATGCCTTCGGCACCGTCAGACTGCCATTGTTCGAGTGTATCTAACAGCTGATCATTTGATTGATACCGGTGCAGCTCTACCAAATGTACATTGTCTCGCGGATGCAGCCGCACCCAGTTTTCCAACGCACTGCGGCGATCAACAAAACGACCTGCATGCCCGGGCAAATCAAATAACATAAAGCGAACCTTGCGCCATTCGTGGTCATCTGGCGTCTGTTGACGCACCAAGCCTGATAGCTCATCAAATAACCCTCGCCCTAGCCACAACTCGCCTTCAACAGGGAACCAAGGCAACTGATCTAAAAACCATTCCGGAGCCTGAATGGGGTTACCTTGACGCGTGAGTAAAGACTGGCCATTCCAAAATCCCCTAACTCCATCTAACTTTTCAGCATAATAATAGCGGCTTAAATCGACATCGATATCGGCTACATCGAGTGTTTCGGCCAATTGCAGTGGGGGCTGGTGATCGGCGAAGGCATAACCAACGGTGCTAGGTAAAGTTAAAGTACTTTGTACCAATACAGCGGAAAAAAACGCACGAGTAATAAGCGTAGTATTCATAACCGTCCCTGGTTAGTTTTTAATCAATCCATATTAAGCAAACAGTCTATTAGATTCCCATTTATCACGCCTTAACACGATAAAAGAGCGCGAATAACACGGGTACCACAAACAACGTTAGCACAGTCGCAAACCCTAAACCGTACATAATGGTGACAGCCATCGGCTCGAAAAACACATCTGCCAGCAGCGGGATCATACCTAAAATAGTGGTGATAGCAGCCATTGTTACAGGGCGTACCCGGCTGACAGCGGCTTCTTCAATGGCTTCTAACCAGCCGTAAGACTCCACCTCTTGCAAGCGCTTAATTTCTTCGACTAATACAATGCCATTTTTAATTTGCATGCCCACCAAACTAAGAATAGCCAGCAGCGCTGTAAAGCTAAAAGGCGCGCCCATCACAATTAAGCCAAAGGTAACGCCGATAATAGCCAATGGAACCGTTAGCCAAATAGCGAGTGTTTGTTTGATGGAGTTAAACATGAATACGGTAATAACGAACATTACTAAGATACCCAGAGGGAAAGGAGTAAATACGGCTTTGTTCGCTTTTTGTTGGCTTTCGTATTCACCACCCCATTCAAGCTCATAGCCATGAGGTAGTTCGATCGCCTCGACCTTATCACGTAATTTAGCGAATAGATCAGTTGCTGTAATCCCCGTTTCCGGGTTGGGGTCGGCCAACACGGCCAAGGTTCGTTTACGATCGCGGCGCTTAATGAGCGGGTCTTCCCAATCGATGTCTATAAACTTAACCAACTGCCCAATACTGACATAAGCCCCTTGGGTTGAGCTGTACACTTGTATGTTTTGGAGCGACTCTACGCCATTACGCTCGCTTTCTGGTGCTTGCAGCACAATGGGTAGCAACTCAGAGCCATCGCGAAACACGCCAATGCGCAAACCATTAACGTGTATTTTAAGCGCATCGCTCAAATCGGCTTCGCTCACGCCTAAACGTCGCCCCTCTGCCTCATCATATATAGGACGCAGCACTTTCGTGCGATTGTGCCAATCTTGATCTACCGTAACCGCTTCGGGTTCTGCATTAAATACCGCAGTCACCTTTAACGCCAACTCGCGCAGGACATCGGGATCCGCCCCTTTTAGGCGGGCCTCAATTTTAGCTTTTGTCGAGGGGCCAATCGAAATACGGGTGAATTTAGTGAATGCCTGCGGGAACTCATCATTCAAAATATCAGTGATGGTATTCAGTGTTGGCTTTATTTGTTCGTAACTGTGGGTTTCTAATATCAATTGAGCGTAGTTCGCAAAGTTACGCTCTGGGTTGTAAGTCAGCATAAAACGTTCGGCGCCTTGGCCTATTGTGCTAGTAACCTTCGCTACATTGTCGAGCGATAAAATGCGTTGTTCTAACTGCTCTATATCACGCTCTGTAGCCCTGATATCAGTCCCTTCGGGTAGCCAGTAATCTACCAATACAATCGGAAGTGATGTGGTTGGGAAAAAGCCTTGCTTAACAAATTTAAAGCCCCAAAGCGATGTGGCTAAAATCGCCAACATGCACAGCATCGTGAGTACCCTAAAACGGAGAGTAAAGCGCAGCATGTGGCGAAACACTCGATAGACGATGCCACGATACGGGTCGTTTGGTTCTGCCTGCTTCCCATTTGCGACTTGATCACGAAACAGCAGATAGCAAAAGAAAGGGGTAATGGTAATGGCCAGTATCCAGCTCAAAAACAGTGAGATTAATAGCACCCAAAACAAGCTATTGGTGAACTCACCGCTGGCATCGGGCGACAGGCCGATAGGCGCGAACGCTGTAATAGCTATAACCGTTGCGCCCAACAGTGGCCACGAGGTGTTCGACACGATTTGTTTTGCCGCCGCCAACCGCGATAGCCCGCGCTGCATACCTATGAGCACGCCTTCGGTGATCACAATCGCATTATCCACCAACATACCCAATGCAATAATTAATGCCCCCAGCGATATTCGATGCAGCTCAATATCCATAATACGCATCACAATAAACGTACCGAGAATTGTCAGCAGTAATACGCCACTCATTAATATGCCGGGTCGCAGCCCCATCGAGAGCAGCAAAACAATAACTACGATCGCTACCGCTTGCCCAAGACTGATTAAAAAGTTATTTACAGACTCTTCAACACGCTGCGGTTGGTTATAAATATAATTGAGCTCAACCCCAACAGGACGCGCGTATTCCAGCTCGGCCATACGCTTGTTTACGGCCTTGCCAACCTCTACTACGTTGACATTGTTAGCAAACGAGATGTTGAGTGTGAGGGCCGAATCGCCATTAAAACGGTATAAATGCGTGGGGGGATCAACATAGTTCTTTTTGATCTTGGCTATATCAGTCAGGTAAACCAACTCACCGTTAGCCTGCCCTAAGAGGATGCTGGACAGCCCCGAAACAGCTGAGTTTTCACTCGCTTTGGGAGATATACGGATATATTCGCTGCCAACTTGGATTTTACCGGCATCATTAACCAAATTATGATTACTGAGTACCTGCTGTAAAGCAGCGACCGAAAAGCCAGATGCCGCTAGTTTCGCGCGGTCAATTTCCAACTGGATTTGTTCGCTACGCTCACCACCGGCGGTAACCTTGCCAACGCCAGGCACCAGAACGAGCTCCCGCTTTAAAAAATCCGTGTAATCGGCAAGCTGCTGGTAATCGAACCCCTCTCCGGTAACGGCTAAAAATATTCCATAAACATCGCTAAAGTCATCAATCACCATCGGTGATTCGGCACCGGGCGGCAAATACATGGCGTTGTCATTAATTTTACGCCTCATCTCATCCCAAATTTGCGCGAGATCATCCTTACGGTAAATGCTTTTCATCTCTACTTTAATTTGAGAGAGCCCCGCACTGGAGGTCGACTCTATGTGGTCAACGTAAGGTAAACGTTGAATCGCATCTTCGAGTACTAGCGTCACTTCCTCTTCGACTTCTTGTGGAGATGCCCCAGGGTATTGGGTATTGATCAACGCTTGCTTTATCGTAAATGCGGGGTCTTCTAAACGGCCCAGCCCTAGGAATGAGAGAATGCCTCCCCCAATTAATAGGACAATAACCATCCAAGACACTGAGCGGTGGCGTACGGTGTAATCAACTAAATTCATGAAATTGCCTCAGCTTACAGCCCACGTTCTTTAGCGAGAGGACGAACTTGCTGCCCTTCTTGCACGTAACTCACACCGGCGGCAATCACTTTACTTCCCGAGGCTACCCCTTCAACCAACATATGATCATCGACGATGCTGATCACACTAACCGGATGCAAAGAGGCAACAAGCGCTTCATCCAGCAACCAAACGTACTCTTTACCACCCCGTTCAAAAACCGACTCTAGCGGCACACTCACGACGGTTTCAGCCGCTTGTAATAAAGCCGGAGCCAGATTAACCTCGATACTCACAGACATGCCCGGTAATACCGAAAAACTGCTCCCTTGAGGCATAGTAAACACAACTTGATAAGTCCGAGTTAATGTATCGGGTACTGAGTCATGCTTTTTATAGCAGGCGGGGAACTCCTGATCAGGCCGACTATCGAAGCGGACCACGCCGCACAGATCACGTGCGGTTTGCGGATTAATTTGTGTTAACAAGGCTTCGGGAACATTAAATACAATATCGACATCGCCTACATCTTGTAGCTCTATAATAGGGTTTAATGCCTGAATAGACTGGTAATTTTCAACATCAACACGTGCTACTACACCATCAAATGGCGCCACCAGCTTTGTGTAGCTTAAATTGTCACGTGCAATCGCAAGGGCCGACTGTGCCGCTTTTAAGTTAGCGCGTACTTCATCTAGTTTGGTTTGGCTGGCATAGTTTTTCTCTAGCAGCGATTTAATCTGCTTATACTGGATATTGGCTAAGTCATACTTAGCCTGACGGTCAGCCAAGGTATTTTTGTAATCGGATTGGTCCAATTCAGCCAAGACTTGTCCCTTAACGACACGGGCACCGGCTTGAACTGGTAACTTTGTTAACTCCCCTGATACCCTAAAGCTTAATGCAGAATGTTGAGCCGCCTCGATAGTACCCGGAAAAATTCGTCTTGCTTGCTGCTCTGCACCCTGAACTACTGCGATTTTTGCAGGTCTGATGACTGGCTCTTGTGTAGATTGGGACTCTGCCTCTTCTCCACAGGCGGTCAAAATCAGAACCGATGTAATCAACATCATAAGACGATACATATTTTACCCACCACCTTTATACATTCTTGTTTGTATGTATAATACCCTGTAAATACACTTGTTAAAATAGAAACTAATTAATATGGCTAGAAAAACTAAAGAAGAAGCGCTTAAAACCTACCATGCCATTCTCGATGCATCCGCAGTGCTATTCAACAAGCAAGGCGCCAGCCACACCACCCTGAATGATATTGCCAAGTACACAGGGATGACTCGTGGTGCTGTCTATTGGCACTTTGATAACAAAGAAGACGTGATCAGAGCCTTGTGGCAGCGCGACGCTTCACACTTATTAAAAAATACGTTTAATGCCTTGTTACAACTCAATGAGCCAGAACCGGTTGAGTATTTCAAATCAACAATAAAACGTATGATTAGCACTATAGCCGAAGACGAAAAAGCCAGCCAGGCCGTTCGCATTGTGATGAACTCTGTCGAAGCTACAACACAACAGACTGACCTTCAAACCTTCCTCGAAGACAAAGCCCAGAGCATATACAGCCATTTATTGATCGCTATTCAAAATTTAGCGGATAAGCAAAAGCTACGCAAAGATTACTCCCCGGAGCTGCTTGCCAGTGCGCTCTGGAGTTATGCCCACGGCCTGATTGATATTAATATGCAGGATCGTTGCAACCGAATTAACCTCATTAAAGATGGCGATGCACTGATCGATCTCTTCCTTGAGAACTGGTTCACGGCATAAAGCTCCCGTACAATTAGCCTTATTCAATGTTATTTACCTCATTTTATAAGGCTAATTATGCTATCTGTCCTACCCGATACTGCTGGCGATTTCATTTGTGTACAAGCCTCAGAAAAGCTCAGCACCCAAGATTACCAAGAAATTTTAGTACCTTTAATTGAAGACAAAGTACAAAAATTTGGCCCGTTACGCATGGTTATTTACTTTGACCAAACTTTTACGGGCTTTGAGGTCGGTGCTATCTGGGAAGATGCAAAACTCGGCATCAACCACGCACAAGATTTTATACGCATTGCAATTGTCGGTGGTCCTCAATGGATGGACTGGGCTGCTACGTTTGGAAATGCCCTAACAAAGGGTGAAGTTCAGCATTTTAGTGAAAGCCAGTTTCTGCACGCGTTGCATTGGAGCAATGACGGCGAAGTGTAGTACGTTTGCTAAGCAATATAGGGCGGGCCATAAGCATTGCGCTGTTGACCCGCTATCAAGCGTTTAAGCAAAGACTGTAAGCTAAATGGACTAAGGCTGGTTCCCTATACGGCACCGGCCCGTCTGGAAAAACTGGACAACTTCTTTACGCCGTTTACCTATCAGTAACGGGCCGTCATCCATAAATAAGAAGTTCTTCCAGTATTTTTTAAAGACGCCCCAGCGCGTTTCTACGACATGATCCGCCGCATAACAAAAGTAGACAACAGTGCCGTCATCCCATAACAGGTGCTCGAGTATGCTACTGGGCAACTCTTGATCTTCACTTTCCCAGGGTGTCTGCCAATCGCAGTCTGTTTCTAACCACGTATTGCCATGAGTGACCCACTCGCCTTTGCCAAAATCTTCGGGGAAGTCGGCTTCTTTACTGATAAAAGTTTCCCATAAGGTACGCGAGCGCGCTGGTGTCATGGGTTTTATCTGCTCCAAATCGGAGGCTGGAACAGGCATATCTTGATGGCGATAGAACCAAGCATGTCGATACTGGTCTATAGTTAAGTAGTTCATTCAGTAACTCTGCGTGTAAATATAGACTAGTATAGCCAACCTCGGGTCAGCAACCCACACTCTTAACGTATAAAACAAGACATCGTGCTGCTTTATCCGGCATAATTTCAACTATGAATAAACGTCCAACAAAAGCGGAAACCCGCCAACAGCTTGAATCTAAGATCGAAGAGTTCATCCAGCAAGGCGGTGAAATCAAGTCCGTCGAAAGTGGAGCCTCTGGTTTAGAAGACGGCAACTACAATCGTAATAGCTTTGTATTTGGCTACCCCAAAGAAGAGCGCACGCCTACCACAAAAGAAATGGCAGCTATCGATGCGCGCCGACGTGCCAAAACGGTCTCTAAACCTTCTCATTCTTTTTCACGTAAACCCAAAAAGAAAATTATTTACGACGACTTTGGGGAACCTGTTCGTGAGGTATGGCTAGAGGAATAAGTTCCTTTCGCTGAGCTAAAACAACTGTTGCACAGATCAACGAAAAAAGTTGTTTCCAAAGCGAGCAAAACAGGTCTATAGTAATCTTACAGTCACATTTGATAATGAATCTCATTTGGAGATTCCCATTGGAGGAAGGATTTACATTTACCCCTGTTTTGCTAACGCCTGTCATAGGACAGTAAGGAAATAAAAAGATGATCATTAATGTCACACATCGCCAAGATAAAGTTTCCCCAGCCGTACGCGAAAAAATTGAAAGTTGGTTAGAACACGCTCAGGAGCGTTTTGATATGATAACCAGCGCGCAAGTCACCCTGTCTAAACACGATCACCTAGACGAAGTCGAAGCCATACTCCACGCCGGTGGTAAAGAAGTCACCGCTAAAGCTGAAGGGCAAAACCTTTATGCTGCGCTCGACGCCGTTTCACAAAAAATAGACCGTCAGCTCGATAAAATGCACGGTAAAATGGTTCACAAAAAAGGGCTACCTAAAAAAGAAGCGTTCTTAGTTGAGCCCGAAAGCGCAGTGCCTGATGAAGAGATAGAGCTAGAAGGCTATGAAGATATTGACGAGCTACTCGAAAAAGTAAGCTAATATTTCCCTTTTTCCTCTTATTAGAAAGGCCCTTCGGGGTCTTTTTTACGACTAACACTCATGATGAAACATCTAGCTAGCCTAATTACCTCACTTTCTCTTTTTTTGGCAGCTGCCGCACCTGCTAGCCAAACACCTAACACATTTATGCCCGTAACCTGGCAATCGCCCCTGCTTAAAGACCATCCGTTAGTTGGCCATATCATAGCCCTTGAGAGCCAAAGATCTCTATCGCCTACAGAGCTTGTTAGCGAGCTGTCTCAATACCCTATTGTGCTTATTGGTGAAAAGCACGACAACGCTGATCACCACCAAATAGAAACGTGGCTAATACAACAGCTCTACCCTTCCGACTCTGCCAACACAAGTCTTGTGCTCGAAATGTTAGATGACAGCCAAACGACTAACACTATCATTTCGGGCATGAGCGATTCGGATTTAAAACAGCGGCTAAACTGGCAGGACGATAGCTGGCCTTGGCAAGATTATGGGCCATTAATCAAAGCGGCGCTTGAGCAAAACATGCCTGTACACAGCGGCAACATTAGCCGAGATGCTATTCATACTATTTATAAAGCGGGAGTCCCCAAAACACAGCGGTTTGCTAGCACGCAGGGTATCACTCAGGCAGTTAAAGATCAGGTGCTTGACCAAGTGTACGAAAGCCACTGCCAGCTCATGCAGCGCAACCAGCTCGCGCCTATGGTTAGCGTTCAACTGGCACGAGATGCGAGCTTAGCTTACGCCATTAAACAGCGCTCTACCGATAACGTCATTTTAGTGGCAGGAGGTTTTCACACGGATAAAAGCGTGGGCGTTCCGTTACATTTGTCGCCGCTCGAACAGCAACACACACGCACGATACTCTTAGTGGAAGTAGACGCCACACACGAGCAAGCGAAAGACTACACAACGCTGTCCAAAGCTGATTATGTTTGGTTTACGCCCAAAGCCAACAACACTAACTATTGTGACGATCTTCGCCAGCAGTGGCAGAAAAAATCGCCCTCACACGTAAAGTAAAGACGGCTAAGTCGCTAACGTAAACTCATCTCCATCCATCCACGCAGGGAACTTGGCTTTAAAGTCATTAAGGCGATCACGGTTGATTGTTGCCGTTTCTACAAACGCCTCATTCGGGCTGTGATCAATTAACGCGGTACCACTGTAATCAATCAGCATACTATCCCCGCGGTAATCAAGGTTCATTCCGTCTTGGCCAATGCGGTTAACCCCAACTACATAGCTTTGGTTTTCGAGTGCTCGCGCCTCTAGCAACGTACGCCAAACCCGCGCACGGGCAGCAGGCCAGTTGGCTACAAATATAGCCAAATCGTAGTCATTGCGGTTACGTAGAAACACAGGAAAACGTAGGTCGTAGCACACTTGAGGTAATATACGCCATCCACGGTATTCGAAAACTTTGCGCTCTTGCCCCGCTGTGTAATGGTCTGGCTCGCTTCCCATTCGGAATAAGTGGCGTTTGTCGTAGCTCATCACATGCGCTTGCGGGGTAACCAGCAGAAAGCGGTTAAAATACAGTCCGCCTTCTTCTACCGCAATAGACCCGCAGATAGCGGCATCGAGTTGACAGGCTTGCTGCTTCATCCAAGCTAACGTAGGCCCATCAGCGGGCTCTGCCTGTACTTCGGGTTGCATCATGAACCCCGTTGTGAACATTTCAGGTAACACAACCAAGTCTGTTTGGCCGGCTAAAGGCGCTAATAAAGCCGTGAATTGGGTTCTATTTTCTGCTGCATTTTCCCAATGTAGCTGGGTTTGCACCAATGAGACTCTTAATGAGTTTAACGTTTCCATTTCACCTCCTTCACATAGCCAGTTAACATTTTATAGGGTTTCTTGAGGGCGTTTAAATGGCACAAATGCGCTCGGCTGCTGCTCGCAAGGTTTCATCACTTTTCGCAAAACAAAAACGCACTAAGCGGATATCCGGTGGCGCTTCGCAAAAAACGGAAACAGGTATGGCCGCGACACCAGCTTTTTCAATCAGCCATTTACAAAACTCGACATCCGGCAAATCACTAATCGCACTGTAATCAACACACTGAAAATAGGTACCCGACGTCGGTGTAAATTTAAAGCAGCTGGGTTGAATCAAATCACAAAAAAGATCCCTTTTATGCTGATAAAATGCCGGTAACTCACTCACATGTTGAGGCTCATCGCGCATAATATCAGCCAACGCGAGTTGCATAGGAGTTGAGGTCGAAAAGGTAAGGTACTGGTGCACCTTTCGCAATTCGACACTTAAAGCCGGCGGCGCGATACAGTAGCCCACTTTCCAACCCGTTGTGTGGTACGTTTTACCAAACGATGAAACAACAAAACTGCGTTCATACAGCTGCGCATGTGTTAACAAGCTATGGTGTGGTGCGTTATCAAAAACAATATGCTCATACACCTCATCGCCCAATAAGAGAATATCAGTGCCCTCAACTAGCTCAGCTAGCCTTTCTAAATCATCCGCATCTAATGTAGTACCGGTTGGGTTATGGGGTGAGTTAAGAATAATCAGGCGTGTTTTGTCGGTAATTTGCGCGCTTACTTCATCCCAGTTCACCCTAAAGTCTGGGGCTTGCAACTGTAAACGTACTGCCTTGGCACCATTCAACTCTATCGCTGGTTCATAACTGTCGTAAGCGGGATCAAAAATTATCACCTCATCATCCGCACGCACCACCGCCGCTATGGCAGCAAACAAGGCTTCGGTAGCACCCGAGGTAACGGTAATTTCATGGTCTACCGATACCTCGCGGCCGTAAAGCAAAGCGACCTTTTGGGCGATTTGTTCTCTTAATGCAGGTACACCCGTCATAGGTGCATATTGGTTAGCACCCTGCGCGATATAACGACCAACGGCCTCCAGAAGCGCTGACGGCCCATCAAAATCGGGGAAGCCTTGTGACAGGTTAATTGCGTTATGTTCCGCCGCCATTTGCGACATCACTGAAAAGATAGTCGTACCGACTTTGGGGAGTTTAGTGTGTGGATAAATCATAACGTTTAATACAATCCATACTGGCTATGTTGAGCGCATTAACGGCTTCAAGGCAGGGAGTTCATTGTCTAACGAGGCCAAACAAGAGCAAGCTAAGCCCTTCATCAGGTTTAGCTTGCTGTTATAACCGGTTTACTCACTCGCCTGATCGGCGGTGGCTCCTGCTACTGGCTGCTTCCAGTTCAGTTTATTCTCAATCGATGAAATGATCATACCCGCCACGTCTTTACCCGTAGCAGTCTCTATGCCTTCTAAACCAGGAGATGAGTTCACTTCAAGCAACAGCGGACCTTTTTTCGAGCGGATTAAATCAACACCCGCTATCTGAAGACCAAGCGCTTTTGCTGCCTTGATTGATAATTTGCGCTCTTCGGGCGTAATCTTAACAATGGAGGCGCTACCGCCTTTGTGCAAGTTAGCTCGGAACTCACCCGGCGCTGCCGTGCGTTGTATAGAAGCGACTACTTTTCCATCAATAACGAAGCAGCGTAGATCTTTGCCATCTGCTTCTTTAATAAACTCTTGTACTAACAAATTAGCACTCACCGCTTTAAAGGCGTTAATCACACTTTCGGCCGCTTTTTTAGTTTCAGCCAAAACGACACCACTGCCTTGCGTACCTTCCAACAGCTTAACAATTAACGGAGCACCGCCGACCATTTCAATGAGGTCATTAGTGTCCATTGGCGAGCTAGCAAAGCCAGTAGTTGGAATGCTAATACCGCTTTTTAGCATTAGCTGTAACGCAAACAATTTATCACGAGATTGCGCTATCGCCTCAGACGAGTTAACGGTATAAATCCCCATGCTGTCAAACTGGCGCGCCAATGCACAGCCATAAAATGTTTGGCTTGGCTTAATACGGGTAATCACAGCATCTAAGTCGCTTAGCGTTGCTCCACCGCGAAAGTGTACATCGGGATTGATGTCGTCCACTTTCATATAGCACTGCTGCAAGTTAAGAAACACCATCTCGTGCCCGCGCTCAGCACCAGCCTCTAGTAACCGTTGGTTACTGTAGAGGTCAGGGTTGCTTGCCAACACCCCAATCTTCAAACCGTTTTTGGGTTTTTCTACTTTCCCGTATAACGTTTGAATGATTTCATCTTCCATTTCCCCGACAGCAAAACTTTGCGAAGGGTCTACTAACGCACGCCCTTCCATCGCCTCACGGCCCAGTAACATCCTGTACTCCATGGAATCTCGATTAGATAGCGATAGCTCAATATCCCATTGATGATCACCAAGCTTCATGGGAGCGATAACGATATAGCGCTGCTCAGACTCGCCACTGGAGCTTTTAATTCGGCGTTTAGCATGCACGGGCAGCTCACAACGAACCATCGTTGATCTATTACCTTGCAAAGGGTGCACTTCAAAACTGACCCATAACTGGCTTTCGCGACGGAACTCCTGCACGTTAAAGGCATGAATCGCGGAAACTTTAGCACCAGAGTCTACACGGGCTTTTATGGCATGAATGCCCAGTGTCGGAAAGCTCAACCACTCTTCGGCACCGATAATAGTTTTATTCAACGTAGTGTCCTGCAGATAATACTGAGTAAAAGATTAACCTACCCTACGCCAAGGAGATCCACATTTGCAACGGGAAAAACATCGATGGGCGCGTTTTAGGGTCGCCGATTATAGGCTGCTAATAACGCGCATAATAGAAGGTAATTATGAAAAATCACCCTTTTTTAGTATTTATTTTTTAGTTACCCGTCATAAGGCTCGATACGGAATGCTTCCATCGAATATCCGGAAGACGCCATCTCGTTACTGAAGTTTTCAGTACGTAATTTACCGGTAATCCAGACCGCATCGTATAAGCTTTCCAATTTTACACCGGGCTCATAATGCACATAGACAATCTGGTTAGATGGCGGTGGAGGAACATGGATACACGCCCCAAAGTATGGCACTAAGAAAAAGGTATAGATCGTTTGGTCTTCACCTTCTAGCGGTACAACAAAACCGGGTAAGCGCACCATTTTGCCATCCATCTCAGGTACAACAGGTGCCGAGTTAAGCGCTTCTTGCAGCTTACTCATCATGAGGTCAGCTTGAGGGTCTCCATCTTCTAAAGTACCGATGCCTGCAAACGATTCGTCGTCTAATAAACCATCGAGCGTGTAACCGGGGGGCATCAAGACTTCCCAATCAAGCGTTTCAACGGTTTCACCATTGACTGAAGAGACAGCCTCTGCGGTTGCCGAAGAAACCCCGACAAAAGAAGCAAGTAACAAGGCAAGAACTGCCACCAGACCTCGCGCTCGTAAGCGCGTTAAACTACTTAGCATTATTGATTTACTCACGTAATCTGTACTTTATTAGAACGATGGTATCTATCGTTCAGTTAATCCATCGTGCGCTGTTTGACGATACGCTCGATAGCCAGGCCATATACCGATTAAAGCCCCCAAGGCTAACACAAGCGCCAGCATAGGCAACGTAGAGACAATGGATGAAACCCCACCTAAGTGAAAGCCAAATTGTGATTCCAGCCACGGCGCGCTTACGAGCAACCCAATGGCGGCCATAACCGTCCCGAGAACAGTTCCTAACAAGGTTACCATCGCCGATTCCATCATTAACAAACCAACTAGATGCCTTGGCTTAGCCCCTACGGCTCGTAAAATGGCCATTTCTTTACGACGGGAAGATAAGCTGGTTAACAATACCGAGAGCATACCCACAAATCCACTGATAACCACACAAATAGACACGACAAACAGCGCGTTTTCAGCAATGCGGATCAGTTGCCACAACTGTTGTAACGCAACACCCGGTAATACAGCTTGAAGCGGCTCACCTTTATAGTCGTTGATAAGACGCTGTAACGTAAAAGTGCTCAGCTTAGACTTCACACCAACTAAGACAGCGGTAATGAGTTTAGGCGTCAATGACATATCACGAATATCAGACTCACTCACCGTTTGCCCTCGAATGCGAGTGCCGGATTGCCACCCAACATGAATGGCTTCTATTGCCTCGGAACTGACATAAACAGATTGATCAACAGGGGTGCCTGTCGATTCTAAAATCCCAACAATAGTAAACGGTCGGTCGTCATGTTCAGAAAAGCTGGTTGCTCCCATACCATGAGAAAGAGTAATGGATTGGCCAATGCGGTAATTCAATTTTTTGGCCACATCGGCTCCGATGACCGTATCGAATAGGTCTGAAAACCGCTTGCCCTCTTTAAAAACTAACGCCTCATCGCGACCAACTTTAAAATAATCAAATAGCTTGGCGTCCGTACCCACCACTCTAAATCCTTTGTGGGAGTCGCCCAGCGATATAGGCAATGCCCACTCTACATTGGGGTTATCTCGAATTAACTCAAAGGATTTCCACGAAATTGTGTTGGAGGCTTGGCCAATATGAAAAATAGAGTAAAGCATCAACTGCAACTCACCACCACGAGCCCCTACGATGAGATCGGTGCCGGCAACTGAGCGATTAAAACTATTGCGTACTTCTGAGCGTACTTGTTCAACGGCCAATAAAAGCGCGACAGACAGGGCTATCGATAAAACAATCATGGATAAAACATGACGACGGCTCCAACTACTAGCCAATGCAATCTTAACCAACATACGATTGACCTACCTTAGACTCAAGCCGTGTTACTTCATTTAATTGGGTAAGAGGTACGCTGCGCTTAAACGAAGAGGCTAGCGCTTCATCATGACTCACCATAATTAACGTAGTGTTTAAATCACTGACGAGCTCATTGAGTATTGCAACAAACTGCTCACGCGCTTGCTTATCAAGCGCAGACGTCGGTTCGTCAGCGATAATTAACGATGGTGAACCAATCAGCGCCCGTGCGACAGCTACACGCTGCTGCTGCCCTACAGACAGTTCGGTTACTTTGGCATTACGCTGCAGTGGCTCGGCTAAGCCTAAACGCTCTAAAAAATAAGCGGCAGCCTTGCCCACAGAACCGTGCTGACTTACAGCGTAAGCTTCTTTCGTTTCCGAGAAACGACAAGCCATTGCAACATTATCAGTTAGGGATAAGTACGGTAATAAATTTAAGGTTTGAAAGATAAAGCCAATTTTATCCGCACGATATTGATCACGCCGTGCCCCTGACAAACTGGCTATATCTGTTCCACTAATGTGAATGCTTCCTTGCTGCGGTAGCAGCATGCCGGTTAGCAGATTAAGTAAGGTGCTTTTTCCACTCCCCGATGGGCCGTGCAAAAATACCCTATCACCTGTGTCCAGATCGAAACGCGGTATATCTAACAGATTAGATCCGCCGCGCCACGAGAACTTCAAATCCTTAACCACTACCGCTGGCATTAAACATCCTTACTACATGTCAATTAAAAAACGATAACCGTATTACCTTGAGTTAATGACCCGCCAGTTTGACCTGCGGGAGTAATGGCTTGATAACGAATTTCATCAATACCAGGGTAACTCGGCATCAAATTGACCTCAATTTGCTTCAGATGTTCAGGGTAACGACACTCAAAAGTATATTTAGCTGAAAAATCGGCATGGCCATCGTGATCATGCTCCTCGTGGTCGTCATGCTTTTCATGGTCATGATCGTCGTGGTCATGGTCATCATGCTTTTCATGGTCATGGTCGTCGTGACCGTGGTCGTCATGCTCCTCATGGTCATGGTCGTCGTGATCGTGGTCGTCATGCTCCTCATGGTCGTGGTCGTCGTGATCGTGACCTTCAGTATGAGCGGCTAAGGTGGTGTCGATATCAGCCTCTTTTAATAAACACAGTGCTGACTCAGGTAGTACGATTTGTTCGTAACCTTGTTTTAAGTTTAATAAGGTTTGCTCAACTTTCTGCTTTTCTTCAGGAGTTTTTGGCTGATGCTCAAAGCCAACAAGGTTAACAGCAGGAGAGCGCCAACTCACTTCTACGTTACCCTCTTCGATGGCCAATGTGAGTGCTACTTTACCATGCTCATGTGCCTCGCCAGCTACCGCACCCGCAGAGACAGCTACACCCAGTATTGCAAGCAGATGACGTACTTTCGCTGTATTGTTTCTTAGCGCATTTACTTTTAATGAACCCATCTCACTACCCTTTTCTCATACGATTATTTAAAACTGAGTTTTAAATACGTTATATCATAACAGCACCAAGCCGTAAATTACTGTTACCTTATAACACTTAATAAACGTACACTTGCGCTCCTGCTACCGAACTTTATTGGCAAGATTGATGACTGTGGATTAGTTGCAACTTTTGAGCACGACTTAAGCGCTTTATATGATATTCGCGCGATGAAGCCGCCGACCTATCCTGATGCGGCTCGCTCCACACCAAGGTTACTGGGCGCCGCACACGTGTGTATTTCGCAGCCAACTTATCGTTGCTGTTATGTTCATTAACCCGACGCTCGCAGTTAGTTGTAATACCTGTGTATAGGCTAGCATCCGCACAAAGCAGTATATAAACATACCAATTTTGGGAATGGCTACTGTTGTCAGTCATTGATAGAGTCCGCTGCACTAATCATTATGAATCGGCTAGGTACTTTGCTATTAGTTCAGATCAAGTACAAGGCTAATTTTCAAGGCTTATCGAGCCATTGAAGTTGTTCTACCTTATTATCTTACCACCCCAAAATTTAATCACGGCCGCTTACAAGGAGTCCGTTTGATGCATACGCTTTTACTATTACTGGCAGGCATCGCCTTTTTGATGATTGTGCTGGAAGATGTCATCCATCTTAACAAAGCTAAATCCACTTTATTCTTAGGTACGCTGGCTTGGTTGCTGTTATTTCTATTCCCGGATCAAGGCGTAGAAGCAGCTGATATACAACTCATGCTCAATGAGAACCTACTAGAAATCGCCAGCTTATGGCTTTTCCTTATGGCCGCGATGACCTTTGTTGCCTACCTAAACCATCACGGCTTGATAGAAACCCTCATCTATAAGTTTTTACCTTCACGTATTGGTGAGAAAAGCTTAATTTTTATGGTGGCGATTTTTTCTTTCATCTTTTCTTCGTTATCTGACAACATCACTGCCACATTGGTCTCTGTCGCATTAGTGTTATCACTTAAACTCCCCCCTCATAAAACGCTTAAATTTGCCGTGATGGTGGTGTTTGCCGTTAACTCTGGTGGTGTATCGTTAATCACTGGTGATGTAACCACATTAATGATTTTTTTAGATAACAAAGTGGCCATTCAAGATTTGCTGTGGTTGTCACTCCCCTCATTCGTGAGTGTGATGTTACTCGCCTCTATGCTGTCATTTGGGCTCAGCGGCGAGCTCTTAATTGATGGCGGTGCCCGCACGCATGACAGAGTGGGCATGTCGATTGCCATCATCTTTTTGGCCACCATTATTTCTACTATTTTACTGAATATAATTGCAGGAGTTCCTCCGGTTTTAACCTTCCTCTTTGGTTTATCGATCATGTTCTTGATTGGCCGTTTTTTTCATAAGCAAGACAGTCGAGAAGACATGCTTGATTACATCCGCGCCATTGAGTTTGATACGCTGCTCTTCTTTTTAGGGATTTTATTACTAGTTGGTATGCTCAAAGAAATTGGGGTATTGGATAACCTCGTTACTATTTACGAAGTGCTACCGCCGATTCATGCAAACTTTGTAATGGGGCTACTGTCATCATTAGTCGATAACGTGCCATTAACAGCTGCCTTACTAAAAGCAGACCCAGCCATGACTGAAGCCAGTTGGTTATCGTTAACTTACGCGGTGGGGGTTGGCGGTTCTTTGCTAGTCATAGGCTCTGCCGCCGGCATTGTCGCTATGAGTAAAGTTGCAGAGGTTACCTTTATTAGTTACCTCAAATACACGCTCTTCTTACTCATTGCTTATTTGGTGGGCTATGCCGGTAGCTTGGTGATTGGCGATATAGTGTTTGGATAAGCATTAAACGTATAACCCAGTCAATTTTAAGTAGTGCCTTAAAGTTGACTGGGTTAGTTCCTGGCCCACGCTATGCGTTAGTCATTAGAAAAGGGAATCTATCGACAACCTAACTAGGCTTTGATCATCGCCCGCACCAGAATCCAGATGGTTAAAGTGCGCTTTCACATTAAATAAACGTGATACATCCCAACTCATAAACAGCCCTGTTAACGCACTGTCACCTTCAACAATGGTGCGCAACCCCGTTAACATTTCATCAAATTGATATGAAGCACTCAAAGCCATACCTGCGGGTCGGCTATCAGGTTGACCAACTAACAAACTATCATTCACATGCTCGTAAGAGGTGTATAACTGCAAGCTATCGGTCACATCCCCTCCCAGCATCAAATGTAATCGACGACGCTGGGGTTGATACTCGTTATCCCAACGCAACTGATTATATTCGCCCAGCAAATACAACGAATCAAAATCCATGCGCCCACCAAGGCTCAATAGACTTAGTTCATCTTCAGGCTCAATATATTGAGCCAAGCCAGGCAGATAAGATAACGGCGCTATATTTGAGTAGGTAGAGATTCCTTCGTACATGGAGATCACATCAGACATGGTAAAATCAGTTTCACCTTGATGATAGGCCATACTGAGCCGGTTATGACTCCATTTTGGCTCGTACGAAAAGCCCCATGCGTCTGACGCTAATAAACCAAAGGTTCCGTCAGAAAACGTATAGTCATCGCATGCACTCCCTAAGTAGCCTTTCAACTCATGCAATACACTACCGGTGGAAAAGCTGTACTGGAAATCTAAGCCCTGAATAGTTTGCATGGGAGCAAACGTTGTTGCCCTTGGGGTTTTATTTGAAGGGTAAATATAGCCTAAATCTCTAAAATCATTATAAATTTTAAGCGGATAAGGTAGGCGACCTGCCCGTAGGCGTAATGCATTGTTAATTTGATAACTGGTAAATGCTAAAGGCAACTCGGTTTTATACTCACGAGAACTACGGCTTAACACATACATACTGCCCGACAGTTGCTCGGTAACTTTTGCGCCTACCCATATGCCACGCTTCCCATCTTGGCGAACGGAAAAGTCATTCTCGTACTTCTCGGCTAAACCCGAAAGGCTTTGGTTGGATAAGGTACTTTCACTGTAACTTTGCTGAGAAAAAAAGCGAGAAGGTTGGCTTTTATAATCAGTCGGGTATTGCTCAGCGGCCACTGCTTGTTGGCTGATTAAGGTAGCAATGATAAAAAACTGTGACTTCATAAACTAATTACATTCTCGCACTTGTGTTGGGGTAGCCACCAATGAATAGCTTTACCGATATACTCAGTGACTAGGCTAACCACATACAAGCCGTGACAGTGAGGTTCAAATTTACTGAGCATTTAGCACATGTACCGTTTGCTCTTTGCTCTTACTTTGGATTAAGTATAGATAAAAATACATTAGCTGCATGAGGAGTAACGGCTAAGAGCGCTCTTAAACAATAAGAAAGAGTCTCTTTCGCGTCATTGCACGACTTACACTACACCAAATTACGTGATAATAAAGGGTAGATGATAGAGGTTATAAACCATCTGTAAAGGGATATCTGATCATTTTTTATACATTGCAGTTCGAACCTGATTCTAAAAAATACGCCGTAAAAACATACTGATAGGGATGTATATTTTAGTAGATAACGATTAAAACCCATTACCCAACTTCCCTTCATGCCACCTGCGCGGCGACATCATTATTTAAGAAAACAAATCGACTTGCTGGGAAGTAAGTGCTTCAAAGCTGTCATCCAAAAAGCACAGAATCCCATCAACAACGGGCATAATTTGCTTTTCTATATAATGCTCGTAATCAATAGCCGAGCGTCGATATTCAACGGGTTCTGGGCCATTGACCGTCATAATATAGCTCACATGCATGCCAGGCTGATACAAAACGGGCCTTTCATACTTACTTTGCTCGGCTTCAGCTTTCAGTGCCGCTTGTACATGCGGAGGTTTCATACGGATATAATCACTAAGCGGCTGGCGTAGGCGGCGTCGATAAACCAATTGGTCATCTAACTCAGACGCTCGTAGTTGTTTGATCAGCATTTGAATGTATTCTTTATAAGGCTGATCACGAAATACTGCTTCGTACAATGTGCGTTGTAACTCGCGTGCTAAAGGAGTCCAGTCGGAGCGAACATTTTCCAGCCCTTTAAAAACCATGTGAGTATCGCCATTTGTGGAGCGCAACAAACCGGCATAGCGTTTTTTACTACCTTTTTCAGAGTGACGCATGCGCGGCATGAGAAAACGGCTGTAATGCGTTTCATACTCTAGCTCTAAATGACTTTCTATACGGAAACGTGACTGAACCTGTTCTGACCACCAAGCATTCAAGTACACCGCCAGCTCGTTGCCTTTGTCGGCAGCCTCTTCTTCTTTGCAAGCATCATCTAACAGAACAAAGACAGAGTCCGTATCTCCATAGATAACTTGATAGCCAAACGCCTGCTCTATTTCATCGCGGGTTTGCTGCAGAATTTGATGGCCACGCAATGTAATTGAACCGGCTAGGCGTTGATCAAAAAAGCGACACACATTAGAACCCAGCACACCATAAAACGCGTTCATGATAATTTTTATGGCTTGGGACAGTGGTTTGTTCTCACGCTTTTTAGCTTGATCGCGCGCCGCCCACAACTCTTCAATAATGGTGGGTAATATAGATGGGTTTCGACTAAAAACCGCTTGATTAAAACCTGGCACAAGCCCTGTGTCATCAGACGAAGCTTTAAGACCTTCAGCTAAGCCACATGGGTCTACTTTAAATGTACGGATGATACTGGGGTACAGACTCTTAAAGTCGAGCACCAACACATTTCGATACAAGCCAGGCAAAGACTCCATAACAAAGCCGCCCGGCGCATCCAGCCCACTCGCACCACTAGCATATTCGGGGCCTACATACCCATGTCGATGCAACCGTGGTAAGTACTGAAAATCGAAAGCAGCCGCTGAGCCTCCCACTTTATCCAACGACAGGCCAGTCAACCGAGTCCGCTCTATTAGGTATTCAATAAGACGCGTTTCAACAAAAATATCCCAAACCAACTTACAATCTTCTAAGTTATAGCGCGCTAATGCGGGTTGATCTTCACGGTATAAGCGCTGAATCTCCTCGCCTCTGTCATTAGGATGCGTTATCAGCTTACCCCGTTTAAATAGGCTCTGAGCGACAGATTCGAGGCTATAACTTTCAAAATGAAACGTCGCGTTTTTTAACGTATCAATTCCATCTAGGACATTGCGCCCTTCTATTCTGGCATACCATTTCCCTTGCCCTGACTGCACGACCTGCAAAGGTTGTTGATCTCGCCCGATGGTTAACGGCACTTTCAATGCCTGAGCCCGCTGGGCCAAAACTTTAAAATCGAAACCAACTACGTTCCAACCAATCAACAAATCAGGATCAATGTTTTTTACTAACTCCACCCAAGCTTTAAGTAATGTGCGCTCATCAGGGAAATAGCGGATGAGTTCTGTGTTGTTACCAACCCCTCTCATTAATACCACTCGCTCGAGGAGGCAAGATTGAGTCACGCCTCCATCACTATCTAATGAGATAGCGTCTGAGTTTGGAGAATAGATCGCTTGATAGCAGCCAATTGAATGAATCAGATCTGCTCGCATGGTGGTTTCGATGTCGACAGACAAAACGGTTAAAGAGGGTTTGTAATCCGTCGGGCGCAGCTTAGGGGGTAATCCGGGTTGTAGAAACACCTCTACACCGCCAAAGATAAAACGCTCCATTAAGTAACGATCTACTGGGCGGATATCTTCTTCCATCATGGCGATAGCGTGTCGTGTAAGCCGCTCTATGATCTCGCGCTGTATTCGAAGAGAGCGCGTATATAACCCGTGCACGCCTTTATAATTCAAATCCGTTAACGAGAGCTTTTTAAGCCGCCACCCCTTCAAGCCTCTACAGATCAAGCGAATATCGTCCACATTCTCATCGCAGACAAAAAAAACCGTTTCCTGGTGATCAATAGATATCAACGATACTCCGGCGTCATGACGAACCCAGTAACGAAGTTGGAGCGTATGGTTTTGATCTTGCTGATGGCGGGCAATAATAAAGCCACGTATAGCGGTAACAGCGGTCACTGTGGAGTCGATCTCTCGTTAATTATCCAATACTCCATATGACACCCAGCCGTAATCATTATATGGAGAGTGGTATAGCCTACAAAAAAACGGGCCATCAGACCCGTTTTTTATATGGATTTTGTCCAAACAACGCTTAGTTAGCTTGTTACATCACTTTTTGAAGCGTTGGTTTCTGGCGTCTCAACTAGAGGGCGTCGGCTCCAATAACTCGCCAATAAAGAGCCGGAAATATTGTGCCAAACACTAAACACCGTGCCAGGAAGCGCGGCCATTGGCGTAAAGAACTTAATAGCCAAAGCAGCGGCAAGCCCAGAGTTTTGTAGGCCTACTTCAAATGCAATTGTACGGCATACACGGGCATCGAAGCCTAAAAGAAAGGTTACCCAATAGCCTAGCACCAAACCAATGGTGTTATGCAAAACAACAGCCGCAGCAACGACTAAGCCAATATCAGCCAACTTAGGCGCACTTAGCGCGACCACTATTGCAATGATAAGTACAATGGCAAACATAGACACATAGGGGAAAGCAGGTTCTGATTTTTTAACCACACCAGGAAGAAATGTATTAATCAACACTCCTAAACCGACCGGAATTAACACAATTTTTACTAAGCTCAACAACATACCCGCTACAGGCACATCAACGCTTTGGCCGATCATCAAAGAGACTAGTACCGGTGTTAGCACAACACCTAACAAGGTTGATATAGCTGTCATTGATATGGATAACGCCGTGTCTCCTTTCGCTAGATAGCACATTACATTAGACGAGGTTCCACCGGCTACGCTCCCTACCAGCAACATACCTACCGTCAAATCACTATCAAAGCCCCACACAGTAGCAACAGCATAAGCCGCGACAGGCATGACTAAAAATTGAAGCGCCACACCCACTACAACAGCACTCTTCTTTTGCAAAACACGCTTAAAGTCAGAAAGGCTCAAGGTTAAGCCCATTGCCAACATAATAAGGGTTAGCAAAGGAACGATATAAGCTTTTAAGTCAACGAATAAGGCTGGTAGAAAGAATGCAACAACCGATAATAAAACAGCCCATAAAGGGAATAGCTGGATAACCATAATAGAACTCCATTAGGTTGTACTCATTAAAGGCTGGCGGGCCTTTTTATTCAGCGCTCTGCGCTTGAGTACTGTAGTTATTATTGCCCTTGCCCATACAGCAGAGGGCTCGGGATTGTATAGGAATGGAGTTCTAATTAACTAGTTGGGAAATATGTTTTGCACTGAGCGCAATAACCATCAGCTCGCAAATGGTGCTACAACTTCCATATCGTTGAAAACAGCTTTAATTGCAGCCTCTTGATCAGCCTCGAAAAGCAGCTTTATATTGGGGCCTGCATCCATCGTTAAATAGACAGATACACCTTGCTCCCTAAGCCCCCAAACGTTCTGCATAACCGCAACCGAAGCCGGCTGCCAATAAAGCAACGGTGGCCATGAGGCGATCATGGTGGCGTGCATCGACATAGCATTATGCTCAGCCGTCATGCCTAAGGCATCTATATCCTTATCCGCAATTGCTTGGCGTAGTTTTTGAATATCCATAGCTGCTTGCATGGGCCAGCTTTGGTAAAGATGAGCCGTTTCAACAGTACGCTTCATCCCCGAACGTGAATCTACCGCTTTCTCACCCGTTTCAACTTTCACTAAGCCTACCCGCAAATCGGGCCAACTAGCCTCTAAAGCAATGCCATGGCTGTCCATACCATCTTCTAGCTGCCCCATTTCCCATTCAACAAAACCATCGAATAATGAGCGACACGCGCTACCGCTTCCCATGCGGGCAAAAGCAGACAACACATCTATTGGCAAATTGAGATTAGCAAATTCATTTATCGCTTTAGTGAGCGCGGCGAAACCCGATGCCGAAGAGGCTAAGCCTGCGGCGGTTGGTATGTTATTGGTGGTATTTATTTCGATGGGTAGAATTTGATCCCGTCTAAAAAGATCCCAAAATGCAATGGCTTTGGCGGCAAAGGGAGAGTCTAACGCTTGCTCCTTACCGTTAAGCAGCACTTTATCCTCACCGGAATCCGATAAGGCTAAACGCGTATGTGTCCCTAAATGCCCTAGCGAGATTGAAAGACTTGAGTTAACAGGCAAATTGAGGGCGTTATCGCGCTTTCCCCAATACTTACATAAAGCAATATTGCTGGGAGCAAAAGCTTCGGCCGAAGGTTTAACCTGCAAGGTCTCTGGTAAATAACGAGCAACCACTTCTGCTTTAGACAACATCACACTGTGTTCCTTTTTTACTAATGGCAACAGGAATCTCTTCGTATTTATCAGCCAAGGCCTGCGGTAAATCTGAGGTTCTACCCAACGTAATGACACAGTCCCCCAAGCCTGATCCTGATATCTTTGCACCCCAAACATTATCACACCCGCGCAGGGTATAAATAATGTCACACAGGGAGTGGTCACTCACACCAAGAGCATCCAGTAAGCCTTGGTATATGTTCATAAGCGCACCAAGCTGGTCCCATGCCTGTACTTGAATCGCCTGTTCGGCTTGCTCACTGGTATCATTCATTAAACGATAGATCTGCCGGTAAAGATCAGGAAACTCATTGGCCTTACGCTCTACTATTTTTAGCACATCAGGCGTACGTGTTTTATAGCCACAATAAAATAATGATATGGGAGGCAGTCCCGACAGCGGCATCACTTCTCGGGGCTCAACGGTATAAGCAATTAAGCCTCCATAGACACTGGCTGCTAGGTCTGTACCTGATCCTCGCCCTTGCACGCCATGAACCACCGAAAGAGCGCGCTCAAACAACGCAAATGAATCCAGCTCGTCACCCGCATATTTTGCTAACACAGCCACAACAGATGCTGTTACCGCTGCTGAGGAACCCAACCCAACCGTATGTGAAAACTCTGATTCAATCGTTAAGTCGAACCCCGAAGGCAGTGTTGCTGCTACCTGTTGTATAGCGTATAGAACAAAGCTAAGTTGTGGCTCAGGCGTTAGCTGATCCAGAGAAGATTCATACGAAGCCAGCGCTGACGAGATACTGACTTGCTTATCTTTGCGCGGAGCGAGGCTAACGTAAATTCTTTTATCAACCGCGCAAGCAATAGCCCTGTGCCCGAATAAAACCGCATGCTCGCCCATCACCATAATACTACCCGGCGCTGATGCCTTAATCACCGACATAACAGGCTCCTTGGCTATCTTGCTCCACCGCTCCCCACGTATAACCTGGGAATTGCGACATGACTTGTGACATGGCTTGCTCATCTGGCTGATACGCTATCACCAAACCACCTGCATCCCCTCTGGTTGCCCCAGCTCCGCTGATTTTCGCAGCACCGCCGTCTGCTTCTATTGACTCAATAAGCAATGAAGCGGAATGAGGCACTACACCTATACGTTGCAACAAACGATGATTCTCTTTTATCAAATCAATATGAGGGTTGCGCGTTTTACTGGCATTACAATCGCCCACGCAGTCCACAAAGCCTCGGGTAATCGCAGCAAAAGCGTTCCAAAGCGCCGTATCGTCTTCAAAATGTTCTCTAACCGACTGCACGCACTCTCCGGTACTTACGGTTGGGGAGCCCGTAAATATCCAATACCAATGCGCCCCTAAATGCTGATCGATACTAGCCACTTTACCCGCTTGGATATGATTCAGGCCTCCATAAGTAACCGTTGCGGCATCAATTGCACTACCACGGCCATGTTGGAGGCGCTCACAAAAGCGAATCATTTCAAAACGCTGATCTAAGGTCAGAGGCTTGTCCAATAGATGCTCGAACAACACCAAAGTAGCGGCAATAGCAGAAGCCGATGACCCCATACCAGCCCCTAAAGGAAGATCACTTTCACTCAACAAGCGACCCGGCATAGGCAGATAACTCGTTGACGAGACACGACCGGGTACAGGTAAATGATGCATAAGCGTAGTCATAGCGTACACCAACAAATCATCTGGTTGGCTCATTATGCCACGCACCGGCAAATCGCCTTTTAAAAACTGCTCAAAGCGATTGTCTAACTTATGCTTTAGATGGCTGAGTGCATGCAAAGGATAGTGCATACCTGATGAGATACCCGCAAACAGAGTGTTAATCGTTTTACTCTCTGTTACGGGCTTAAAGCTAACATAGGTATGCTTTTTGATCGCTACTGCCAATGCAGGAGCGCCATAAACGACCGAGTGCTCCCCACTGAGAATCACCTTGCCTGGCGCACGAGCTTGCATTAGAGCGCTACATATTCACGTTTATGATGTGAGATCGATGCCAAACGAAAACGTCCCTTGGTTGACACCGGAATGACATGTTCACCACCGTCCGTTGGATCTGGTGCGTGATATAAATGAATATACTCTTCATAGCTTAGCGGCTGTCGTGCTTGCAATAATGCCGCATGGTCAGCCGTG
This sequence comes from Neptunomonas phycophila, assembly GCF_001922575.1. NCBI lineage: Bacteria > Pseudomonadati > Pseudomonadota > Gammaproteobacteria > Oceanospirillales > Oceanospirillaceae > Neptunomonas > Neptunomonas phycophila. The sequence goes on from NZ_MRCI01000001.1 coordinate 2,315,041, forward strand.
AACAAATGCGCTTCATAGCCAGACACTACTTTACCGGAAAAATACTCGGCCACACTGCCTGAGCCATAACTAAAGAAACCTATACGCTGACCGGCTAAATTTTCAGCAGAATTTTCTAGCAATGAGGCCAAACCAATATACATGGACGCCGTGTAGCTGTTACCGATGATCCGGTTATATACAAGGGTGTCAGCAATTTGTGCTTCTAGCTGCTCTGGCGTTAGCGTCGTTTTATTCACTTTCGCGAGATGCTGATGCGCTTTTTGCGCCATTCGACTAAACGGCAAATGATAACAAAAGTGGCTAAAGTCATTAAAATTTAACGAACTAACCGCTTGGAAGTTTTCCCATGCGCGCTTTAATGATCGTAGATAAATTTTGGTCGAGTACTTACCGTCTACTAACGCTGTTTTTCGGTAGTTAGGCCGCCAAAAATCCATTACGTCTTCGACATGATTGCCCACTTCTGGATCAATCTCGACTAACCGAGGGTTAGCCGTCACCAACATAGCCACAGCGCCACAACCTTGTGTAGCCTCGCCCGGCGTGTTTAGCTCATAACGAGCAATATCCGACGCTATGACCAACACTTTCTTTTCTGGTTGCCGAGCGACAAGTGCACATGCCATTTGCAATGCAGCCGTTGCGCTGAAGCATGCTTGCTTAAGCTCAACTACACGACAGTTATTTGATAAACCCAATAACCGATGTACATAAATACCAGCGGCCTTCGATTGATCAATCCCCGTTTCCGTGGCGAATAACAAACTAGAAATAGCAGCCGAATCATCCCCTTGTACAAGAGGGTAAGCGGCCTCAGCAGCCATCGTTACGATATCTTCATCGTGGGCGGCCATACCCATTTTTTCTTGGCCGATCCCTTCATAGTACTTATTCGGATCGGTTTCTTGGTGCTCAGCCAAGCTTCTCAAATCAAAAAAATGATTTGAGGTATGGAAACTAATTTGATCTATACCAACAACTGATGACATATCTATCTCTGTTCCTTAACGCTCTTCAAGGATCAATTGTTCATTCCCAAACAGCGAAACTACATCCGGCATTCCCAGCAAAAACATAGCTGTGACAAACTCTTTTCTTAGACGCTCAATCACAGTGATAACCGCCTCTGCTGATTCCATTGCCGGCTTTAAAAACGGTGCCGCAGCGCCACATAAAGAGGCGCCGAGTATAACAGACTTCACCATATCAATCCCATCTCTGAGACCACCACTTGATATCAAAGTCGCTCTATCTAAATAGGGTTTTGCCATCCGCAGGGCAACAGGGGTTGGAACCCCCCAGTCCTGAAACGTATACCCTAATCCATCACCTGTACTTTGCCGGCGATGCTGTTCAATACGACTCCAAGATGTCCCACCGGTGCCAGCCACATCAAAATGGCGTACCCCCGATTGTAGACCAAGCTCAATATCTGCCGGCATTAACCCCGAACCAACTTCTTTTAACAGTACTGGAACATCTAAATTTGCAACAACGTCGGCCACTAAACGGGCAATATTTGCAAAGTTAGTATCCCCTTCAGGCTGAACGGCTTCTTGAAGAGGGTTTAGGTGCAAATACAATGCATCGGCTTGCAACACATCAACAGCCGCTTGGCACTGTTGCGCGCTAAACCCATAATTTAATTGCACTGCCCCAACGTTAGCAATTAAGGGAGTCGTAGGGGCATATTTACGTAAATCAAAACTCTCAGCCGCTTCAGGATCCGAAAACATAACCCGCTGCGAACCCACCGCTAACGCTACTTGGCAATGTTCAGCTGCCACGGCCAAATTTCGATTAATCGTACGCACGAGCTCATGATTTCCTCCCGTCATAGACGATATTAACAACGGGAAACTAAGGCGTTTACCTAAAAATTCAATACTCGTGTCCACAGCGGACAAGTCTATTTCGGGAAACCCACGATGAATGAGCCTAATGCGATCAAAATACCTACCATTACGCTCGATATCGGGGTCTACATCAAACGCCCTGATATGCTCTATTTTACGATCATTCGTCTGATCGATCATTGACGCTCCAATTTAATATGGGCTTCCATCAGCTCGCCAGGATTAGTTTGAGCAGCTAAAAGAGAAAGCTCGCCACATAACACAGTAGCAGCACAAATCGCGGCTAACCGGCGTGAGTTTTCACCTGGCTCGCGCGCTTCTTTGCAGCCTAGCTTTGTCAAATTTTCTTCAACGAAAGTTAGCCCTTTACCATTACCTACTGTACCAACAATAAGATTAGGCAAGGTGCAAGAAAAATACAGATCGTCATCGCGTACTTCTGCGTGCACAACACCTTGTGAACCTTCGATGATATTAGCAGCATCTTGACCGGTCGCTAAATAGAAAGCTAACAGCATATTGGCATAGTGAGCATTCGCACTGCGCAATCCACCAGCAATCATAGTGCCGATCAAGTTTTTCTTGATATTCAGATCAACTATTTTTTCTGGCGTTGTTAGCAGGCGTCTTTCACACAGTTCACGCGGAATAACAATCTCCGAGATCACATTTTTGCCACGCCCCAAAATACCATTAACGGCCGTTGCCTTCTTATCAGAACAATAGTTGCCAGAAATGGATGAATAACGTAACTCAGGATATGCCTCTAACACCCAAGGAATTATCCGATCAGCCGCATTGGTTACCATGTTGTGGCCAGAAGCATCACCGGTTTTGAACTCAAACCTTAGATAAATTAGGTTACCAACAATCTGGCTGTGTATATCTAATAAAACAGCAAAGCGGCTAGAACCAGATACCACCGCCTGAATTTCAGGCTGGCGAGCTTTAATAGACTCTACCGCCTGAAATGCTTCAAATGCATCATTAGCTTCCAGCAGGATAGAGCGCGACATACGCTCATCCACAATAGTTGTTTTAATCCCATCGGTTAAAGACGAAACACGCGCTCCGCGCCCTACCGAGTGCCACAAAGGAGTCTCATATGTTGCCAAAGGCACACTGATTTTTTCGTTAAGGATGTGACCCGAGATCTTAATTGGCCCCACCCAACGCATAGGCACGGGGGCTTGTAAAATTTTATGTGCTTTCATACGATCCTTTGGAAACGAAAAAGGGTTGCTAGCCAGCAACCCTTTCTTTGAATACAGGCCGCGAGATTTTATCGGGCGTGCCTGATTAATGCAAACGGCGACAAAAGCCGTGCTGTGATTATTTCAAATCAGTGCGGTAATCGCTAAACTCCGTTGACGCTAATGGAGCCACATCAACTTGCAACATATCTAAAATCTCACCCATACCACTAAGCAAGCGATATTGTGCAATTACAAAATCGTATTTTGCAGATATGTAAGCATTTTTAGAGGAGAACACTTCATTTTCAGTATCCAGTAAGTCAAGCAGAGAACGCTGACCTATATTGAACTGCTTGAAGTATGAATCACGTGTTTGCGTACTCGCTACTACGTGCTTCTCTAAGTACTCTAATTGACGTTTAAGGATCTCATAGGCTCCCCACGACAACTCGATACTCTCTAGCGTTTGACGCTTAGCACTGGCTTGGATCTCACGCGCTTCATTAATTTGATGGTGCGTTTGACGCACACGCGCTTTGTCTGAACCGCCGTTGTATAAGTTGTAGCGTAATCGGAACATCGCTGTTAGATCTTCATTGTCACCACGAACACCATCAATGTTGTTGTTCCAGTTCCGATCCACTTCAAAGTTCAACGTTGGATACAATAGACTGCGCGCGGATTCATACTGTGCACGAGCCGCTTCCACGTCCGAATCGGCAAGCAGAATTGTTGGGTGCTTTTCTAGGGCACGCTTAACAGCTTCGTCCGAGGTAGCCGGCATAATTGCTTGATCAACTAGCGGAAAATCCATCACTTCCGGAGCCACTTCTCCGGTAACACGCTGAAACGTAGCCTCTGCATCAAGCAGATTATTTTCAGCGGTTAACACATTAACCTCAGCCAAAGCCAAACGACCTTCGGCTTGCTGGTTAGATGCCAACGTTCCTAAACCTGACTCCGTGCGTCGTTTGATTTGATCGTAAACCCGCACATGGTTGTAAAGCGTTTCTTTTGCTTGGCTCAGCAACTCTTTGCGCTTTAGTACTTCTAAATAAGCACGAGATGACTCTAAAGCCGTCTCTTCAGCAACCTCACGTAAACGGTGGTTGCTTGATTCTAATCTTGCGGAGTGGCGATCGACTTCACTATCAGTCAAAAAGCCATCAAATAGCATTTGGTCAATACTAAAACTGGCTTCCCTTCGCTTAAGCTCTACATCATCAATGGATACTGTATCTGTCCACTCGTAACCAATGCCAGCGGCTATATCAATACGCGGGTAAAAACCACCTTTTGCCTGGTTAATCTCTTCATAAATTGCATTACGCGCATTCATGACAGATTTCACATCAGGATTAGATAGCACTGCTTGAGTCACCACTTGATCAAGCTCTACAGCTTGAACGGGCAAGACAAAACTCATGCCAACAGCTAGTGCTAATAACGTCCTTTTAACGACCACTTCTGCTCCCCCAGCAAATCCAATCAGGCAACCCTATTGGAGAATTTAACAATTAATGAAACTCGATCTTTACTTTGTGTTTTACGCAAGATTGAAGCCACATGAGCCTTGACCGTCCGCTCTGTGATGCTTAAATCTCTCGCTATTTCTTTGTTAGCCGCACCTGTCAAAACTGCACGCATAACCATTTCTTCTCGGCGAGTTAGGCGATTGTACACATCATTGAGCGCAGCGCCTTCATTTTTTAAGCCAGGTCTGTCACTCAAATATTGATTCAGTAAAAGTTTAGTAATTGATGGACCCGCCCAAATATCATTTCGGGCGACGACATCAAACAATTCTTCACACAAACTCTCGGTCGTATACGTGTTTATATATCCGCGACAACCTGCTTCAAGGCATTTCAACCCTTCTGAATCGCTAGGAACATCAGAAAAAGCGATCCATTTAATGCGCGAATATACATTAAGATAGTGGCCAACTTCACCCGCAGTTAACGAAGCTAAATGGAGTAAACCAATCCCTTCTAACTTATCTGCATTTACATGCGACAAATCTAAGCTCAATTTTTCACACGTGTGCTGTGTATTACCGGCTATCAATGTCCAACGCGCAATGACTTTAGCATTGTCGCTTACAATGAACAGCTTCATCTTAACGCCCCATTAATATAACGCTTTTTGTATCCATTCGCACACAAAAAGACCATGTAGACCAACTTTAAACATAGACTAGATAACAATATAGTTCATTACTCAGTAATACGTCGGCCGCGCACAGGATAACCTTATGGACTTAACGCTCAGTTAATGCTTTTTGTTTTGCCTTAAGAATTGGCTTTAATATGTAATCCATTACCGTTTTCTCACCCGTAAGGATATCGACAGACACCGTCATACCACTCATTAGTGGCAGTTGAGTACCGTCTGATTCGATAAAAGGAGAATCCGTTTTTAACCTCACTATGTAGTGCGGCTCTTGTTCTTCATCGAGCACGGTACTTGGCGAGACGAAGGTTACTTGGGCTTCTGCACCACCATAAATACTAAAATCATAAGCGGATACTTTTACTATCGCTTTTTGACCGGGTCTTACCTGAGCGATATCAGAAGGTCTAATTTTGGCTTCAACTAACAAGGTGTCTTCCCACGGGACAATATTTATAATTTCATCCCCAGGCTGCACAACTCCGTCGATTGTATTGACCAATAGCTGTTTAACCGTACCTTTCACAGGAGATCTCACCTCTGTTCGGGTTATTCGGTCTTGCATGCCTTCCAACGTTTCTTTAATTCGCGCCGCTTCAGATAACGTCTCGTTGAGCTCAGCTCGCGCCAAACTAACAAATTGGAATTGAGCTTCCGATAACTTTTGCTCTGTTTCTTTAAGTGCCGACTCGATGCGAGGGATACTCAAACGAACACCTTCTCTTTCTCCTGCCAAGTCATTGACCTGACGCTGTAAACGAAGAAACTCTACTTCGGAAATCACACCTTCAGCAACGAGTGGCTGGGTAATTCGGAGTTCTTTATTGAGCAGGTTATAGCTACGTTGCAATTGTGTTTGTTTAGACTGCGCTTCGCGTAGTTCTTGCTTTTTCTGGGTGGTTTGTTGACCAAGGATATCCAATGTATTGCCCAGCTCTTGTCGACGAGCCATGTACAAGGTTTGTTCTTGATCTAACAACGATTGATACTCTTGCGGAAAATCATCAGGCGGAACAAAAGCCTCGCTGTTAGCTTCAGCTCGTAAGCGTGCCGCTTTTGCGAGCAGCTCTAACTGGCGAACACGACTTTCTTTGAAAGTACTCGCAAAACGTGTGTCATCAATTCGTAATAGGACTTGGCCTTTCTCAACCAAATCCCCTTCTTTAACAAGGATTTGGGAAACAATACCGCCCTCTAAGTTCTGAACAACTTGAAGCTGTTGCGACGGGATAATTTCACCCTCACCGCGACTAACTTCATCTAAAGTTGCCCAATTAGCCCAAATAATGGCAATGATAATAAATGCAAAAAATGCCCACAAAAGCACCTGAGCCCCTTTTGGGGTTTGCTCTAAAATGGCTTCACTGACACTCGACATATAAGTCAAGTCGTCCTTAGCAACCTTTTGATCTTCACTCATAATCACTTTCAACCTTAACGCTGAATATGCAAACGACCTTGTTTAAGGGCATCCAAGACAACCGCTTTAGGGCCATCCGCTACCACAAAACCACCATCAATAACGACTATTCGCTCCACTAGCGATAAGAGAGACATTTTGTGTGTAACAAGCACCAGCGTCTTATCTTTGCTGTATTGTGTTAGTTGCTTGCGAATAAAATCTTCGGTGGAGTTATCCATAGAATTTGTGGGCTCATCTAATATCAAAATATTAGGCTCATGAATCAACCCACGCGCTATGGCAACCGCTTGACGCTGACCACCGGACAGTAAACTACCACGCTCACCCACTTGCATATCAAAGCCATGAGGGTGACGGTTAACAAAGTTATCCACTCCGGCTATACGCGCTGCTTGGATAAGTCGTTCATCATCTACTTCTGGCGAGCCCATCACGATATTGTCTCGCACAGAGCCACTAAAAAGCATGATATCCTGAGGCACGTAGCCAATATTTCGACGTAAATCGACCGGATCAATCTGGTTGATATCGATATCATCAATCCGCACAGATCCTTGATCCGGACGATACAACCCCATCAGGAGTTTTTCGATAGTCGACTTGCCAGAGCCGATGCGACCAATCAACGCAATTTTCTCACCGGCGTTAACCTTAAAAGACACCTTTTCGATAGACGCTTGTTCACTACTAGGGTATTTGAACTGAACGTCTTTAAATTCCAGCTTGCCTGATAGTTCCGGGCGATGAACATATTGACGACCAGCTTCACGCTCATCAGGTAACTGCATAATTTGATCTAACGCTTCTAACGCGGCTTTAGACTGATGGAAATTCGTCACTAAGCCAGCAACTTGAGCCATCGGCTGCAAAACACGCCCAGATAAAATCACGCAGGCTATCAAAGCCCCCATAGTAATTTCACGCTCTGCGATCAAATATACGCCGGTCATAACCAACGCTACTGAGCATACCTGTGTAACAAAGCCTGCAAAATTCATCACGGAGGAAGACAACATCTTGGCCTTCAATCCCCAATGCGAAATATAACCTACCGCTTGTTCCCACTGCAGCTGCAGCGACGAGGCTGCGCGCTGAGTTTTAACCGTCTCCATAGCGGTTAAACACTCAATAAGTGTAGCGTTCTTTTTCGCACTAGCTGCGAATGTTTTTTCTACAACGGATTTAAGCTTCCGCGCCACCACTAAGGAGTAAATGACAATAATAGGAATCCCAACCAATGGAACAACCACTAACGGCCCACCAATAAGCCCGATGACAATTAGGAAGATAATGGCGAAAGGAATATCAATAATGATCGTATTGGTTGTGGAGCTTAAGAAAGTCCGGATACTTTCAAACTCTCGTAAGTTGCTACTAAAGCCACCGACCGAGGTAGGCATTGCGGAGTAATGCAACGCCATAATTTTTTCGAAAAGTAAGGACGATAGTAAAATATCAGCTTTTTTGCCCGCTATTTCAATAAAGTAAGCGCGCAGCATTTTAAGCCCAAAATCAAACAGATAGACAATCATCACGCCTATAGCTAGCACCCACAACGTTTCTAACGCCGAATTAGGTACTACCCGGTCATAAACGTTCATGACGAACAACGGATTAGCAAGCACGAATAGGTTGATCAGGAAGGAAGCAATCAACACGTCACGGTATATTTTTGCAGACCGCCAAATAGTTCCCCAAAACCAATGACCTTCCCGTTGATCCAGTACTCGAGAAACCTGATCGGCAAAACGGTATTCCATCCTCACAAAAATAGCATAGCCGGAATATTGCTCAGCAAGCTCGTCAAGGGCGACTTGGTGAGCCCCGCCACTTTCAGGCTGAATAATGACAGCTTTACCGCCCTCTTTATCCAGCTCCTGAAGAATGCAGGCTTCATCGTTTTTTAACAACAGCACGACCGGCAAAGTCAGCGGCGCGATACTTTGCAGGTCACGCTTATCCACTCGCGATTTAAACCCGGCTCGCTTTGCTGCTCGTACAAACAATTTGGGCGTCAGTTTATTATTTTCTAACGGTAAGCCATCACGCAGCACTTCAGCGGATAAAGGTCTATGATTTTGCTGGGTGAGGTGGACTAAACAATTTAATAATGAGTCTTGCACAGTATCCATTTTCTTGACCAAACTCTAATTAGGGCTACATACTAACATGTATATTATTAACTGAAAGATGATTGATTCATGCTATACGCACTACGGAACTCTGAGGGTAGGATCACTGGTTTATCAGAGACTTACCAAGATGGCGCAGAAAAGGTCGACATGTCCAACCCCGATGTTCGCGACTTCCTTTCTGTAAATGACGAGAACTTTTCTCCTGATGCTTATTTAGATCAGTCTGACAAGGCAATCTCTCGAATCATAGAAGACTTAATTGAGCTACTTATTGATAAAAATGTGATCATATTCACAGATTTACCGGATGGTGCTCAAGGCAAGTTATTAACACGGAAACTAGCTCGCGGCCTGATAAGAGGCGATGTACCAGAAGAGGCTTTTGATGACATCAGCGAGACATCCATCCTCTCAGATGAAGACGAACTACTCTAACAGCTCATACAAACGCGGTATCAATTTTGCTTTTTGTTGCGCTTGTCGTTGCGTTAACAGGCCAAATTCCTGAGCCACTAATCCATTTAACACATGGGCGATTTGTTGATTACTAAGGGTGCAATCTTGCACATTTTTAACTTTAATTGTAATCAATAACTGAGCTGTGGCCAACGCAGTGGCCACAGACGCAGGCTGCAAGCGAAATGACTCCGTTAACATAACTTGAGCTTGTGAGTAATCTTTTGAATTAAGCTTGTGTATCCCCACCAATAACAAATCGACCCAGCTATCCTTAATGCGCGTTTTAACCATCATCTCTCGCGGCGAGGTCAGCTGCGTAGCATTAGCAGCGCATTCCAGCGCTTCTTCTAGCCAGTCCAACCAAAGCCACTGGTCATCCAAAGGCATTGCCAAAAAAATCTCATGTGCTTGCGATAAGTGCGCTAAGGCTAACGATTGTTTCTCTTGGTTCCAATTAAGCCAGAAACCTAAAACATGCACACGACATTCAATGGAAACCGCATCAAAATCATTCGATACGGATTCCAATGCACGTAGCGCTTTAACTTCCATTTCCTCTGCTGATATCTGGCCATCGGCAAAGCGAGCTAACAAAGCACGAACATAAGCAAAATAGTATTCTGGGCTTTGTAAGCCTGTGTATCGCGAGAAGTCCATTGTGCTTTGAAAGGCTTCCACGGCCAAAGCCCACTCGGCAAAAAAAGCGGCAATATTGCCCAAAGCCGCATGGGATTGCGGAACGGTAGGCTGCATCATCACTGCTTTTCTCATGGTCGTAATAGCCACCCCTGATTGGCCCGCCACCTGAAAGCTTTGCGCAAGGCACTTGTAGGCATCAATGGATACTATTTGATGATCAATAATATCTTGCAAGCATTGCTGTGAATCTTGGTATTTGCCTTGGGAAAAAAATGTAATACCTAACCCCAATTTAGCCCAGTTTTGCCGACGCGTTGAGACCACCTTTTTAAAGACCTTCTCTGCTTGGCTATAGTCCTGCAAGGCTAAAAAGCAAATCCCTGACATACGATTTAAGTAACTAGCCAAAGCAGGATAAAAACTCGCGAGCTTCTCACAATAAATCAGGGCTTTATTCCACTCCTGCTGATCCATTGCTTCTTCAACCCGGTACACAGCCCGCTTTACACGTTGAACTTTTTCTAAACGCGGAGCCAATCGATCTCGGGATAGCGGCTTAGCCAAATAAATATCAGGAGCGGCACTCAAGGACCCCACCAGTAATGAAACATCGGGGTTAGTGAGCAACACGGTAACAGTACGATGTAAAGGCAAGTGCTCGGCCAAGGCTTCCTGGATGACCTGAAGCCCATTTTTTTGCCCCTTACCCAGATCATATGAAACCAGCAATAAGTCATAGCGAACACTGCGCAAATAAGACAGCGCCATGTTAACAGACGAAGCGACATCAATTTTATCGAATGATAGCGCCCCCACTATCTCTCGGTGATGACTGATTTCACCCAACTGTGAATCAACGATTAACGCTGAACTACTCGACACGTTTTTAGGCATTATGGACTTCTTACTACCGAAACTGTCTTCAGACTATTAGAAAAAATCCATTTATACAAAAAAGCCCGCATATTAGCGGGCTTTAAAAGAGACAGTCGCTGTTAGTCTTTTAACAAATCACGACCTTTGCTTGCAGCGATACGCATGCGTAATGCATTCAGTTTGATAAAACCTTCAGCATCTTTTTGATCGTAAGAGCCTGCATCATCTTCAAATGTTGCAATCGATTCATCAAACAAGCTGTCATTTGAACGACGTCCCACCACAGAGACATTACCTTTGTACAACTTAACGCGTACGTCACCATTTACATGGCGCTGGCTATAGTCGATCATTTGCTGCATCATTTTACGTTCTTCTGACCACCAGAATCCGTTATAAATCAGCTCAGCGTACTTCGGCATCATGCTATCTTTCAAATGCGCCGCTTCACGGTCTAGCGTAATAGATTCAATAGCTCGATGAGCACGCATCATAATAGTACCGCCCGGTGTTTCGTAGCAGCCACGGGCTTTCATGCCGACAAAACGGTTTTCAACTATATCTAGGCGACCAATACCATTCGCTCCACCGACTTTGTTCAGTGTTTCAAGAACCGTTGCTGGAGATAGCTCTTCACCATCAATTGCAACAATATCACCGTTCTTATATGTCAGCTCTAGGTATGTTGGCTCATTCGGTGCAGCTTCAGGAGAAACCGACCAACGCCACATATCTTCTTCTGCTTCAGACCATGGATCTTCTAACAAACCGCCTTCATAAGAGATATGCAATAAGTTAGCATCCATTGAGTATGGAGACTTTTTCTTTTTGCCCGAGAAATCAACCGGAATATCATGCTCAGCGCAATAAGCCATCAAGGTTTCGCGAGACGTTAGATCCCATTCACGCCAAGGGGCGATAACATGAACGCCTGGCTTTAGTGCATACGCACCCATTTCGAAACGAACTTGGTCATTACCTTTGCCCGTTGCACCGTGAGATATAGCATCCGCACCCGTTTCGTTTGCAATCTCAACTAGACGCTTGGCAATTAGAGGGCGTGCGATGGATGTACCGAGGAGGTACTCTCCTTCATAAATAGTGTTGGCACGGAACATTGGGAAAACAAAGTCACGTACAAACTCTTCACGCAGATCTTCGATGTAAATCTCTTTAACACCTAGGGCTGCAGCTTTTGCTCGCGCGGGTTCCACTTCTTCGCCCTGCCCCAGGTCAGCTGTGAAAGTCACTACTTCACAGTTATAGGTTTCCTGCAGCCAGCGGACGATAACAGATGTATCCAATCCACCTGAATAGGCCAGTACTACCTTTTTAATATCGGACATTCATTTGCTCCACTGAAATATGGCCGCTATGCAGCCTACTTTTAAAGTCATACCAAACGCGAGATTATAACACCGAAAGAAACGAATTACTGCATCACTCCCGCTCAAGCCTGATGGTCGCGCGACGGTTGCGAGCACGGTTAGCTTTGGAGTTATTGGGAACCGCTGGATACCGCTCTCCGTGGTAACGAGTGGTAATCATCTCCTCACTAATCCCATTAGCAACGAGATAACGCGTTATGTCTTCCGCACGCTGTTTAGATAGATCCCGATTTAATAAACGCCTTCCCGCATTATCAGAATGCCCATCAACATATAACTCTTTCACCTTAGGATCTGTTTTAACGTACTCAATAATAAGATCTAAGCGATCCTTACTGGCGTCTGACAAGCGCCATTGAGCAGGCGGGTACAATACGGCGGTGCGAGCAACTTGCCGATAATTCACAGGCAACAGCTCATCAACGCATGCTATGTAATCACTGTAAGACTTTTGAAAATTAGCGGCCGACAGCGCGACTCTTGCTCGCTCACCGCTCCCTAACCAATTCGACATTGTGAAGGTAGGCGACATGCCTTGAAATAACGATACTAGCATTTCACCGGCATATTGCTCGCTAACCATTAATGGCTTGATTTGATCTGGTGAAGAAGCTGCCGGTACCGATAATTGAGCAATATACTTTGGCGCCAACCCGGGCTGCCACGGTGATGCTTCGGCCACTAAACGCACGTCACCAGAAAAGCTGCCTTTTTGCGTGGGCGACAACTCAAACACCGCCTTTTCACCGGCTTCATGAAAAAAACTTCCACGACCAAAGGTTGGCACCTCTTGTGATAGGCGGCAGTAAAATTTTGATGTTTCTACATCCCATACCGACTGATCAATACTGGCCATAAAAGTTACCGCCATTACAAAAGGAGCACTTAACACGGCCCAGCTTACTAAGGCTAAACGGATTATTTGTATCATATTAACAATTTACGACTCACAAAAATTTACGGTATGTTTACGCTATCGGCCTAAAGAAACACAGCTTAACCAGTGAAATTGATAGACACAGGCAAAGCCAACCCTTTTTCTGTGTTTGGCCTTACCTATCACGGCTGATAGAATGTCGGCTAACCCTCTATATTACAAGCAGCCTAGTAAGGAATTCTCTTGAATCATCGCTCATCCGCTCAATTAATGGCAGAACGCTTCCGTGGCTACCTACCTGTTGTCATTGACGTTGAAACAGCTGGTTTTAACGCAAAAACCGATGCGCTACTTGAGATTGCCGCTGTCACATTAACCATGGACGAACAAGGCTATTTAATTGTCGACCAAAGCTTTGTTGCTGAAGTTGCCCCCTTCGAAGGTGCCAACCTAGAGCAGGCCGCTCTCGATTTTACGGGAATCGACCCTTTTTCACCGGAAAGAGAAGCGATTTCTGAATTAGAAGCCCTTGAGCTCATCTTTAAACCAATCCGCAAAGCAGTAAAAGCACATGGCTGTAAGCGCGCTATTTTGGTTGGTCACAATGCATCATTCGACCAAGGCTTTGTCAACGAAGCTGCTGCGCGCAGTGATATAAAGCGCAACCCCTTCCACCCTTTTTCATCATTTGACACAGCCACATTAGCTGGCCTAGCTTACGGACAGACGGTGTTAGCCAAAGCGTGTGATGTTGCCGGTATACCGTTTGATGGAAAACAAGCCCATTCCGCGCTGTATGATACGGAAAAAACAGCTGAGCTATTTTGTGGCATTATCAACCGCTGGAAAGATTTAGGTGGTTGGGACATGGTCTTAGACTTACAAGAGCACGATTAAACGAAACCGTAATTCCTCATAAAAAAGGCAGCTCTCGCTGCCTTTTTTATTCACTCGCTCATAGCATTAAATGACAGGAACCAGTGCAACTCGGCGATTAACCGCCCGCCCTGCTTCAGTATCATTTGTTGCGACAGGACTACTTTCACCATAACCGATAGCGTTCATACGCTCAGTTGATATTCCCTTAGACGCCAAATAAGCCATGACAGAATCTGCACGTGCTTGAGACAGGTTCTTGTTATAGGAAGCCGATCCTACGGAGTCCGTATGCCCTTCAACTGTAAATTTACTGCTGCTTGCGCTCAACACCTCAGCGACGTTATCCAAGATAGCTTTAGCTGCAGACGTTAAACGGCTTGATTTATATTCGAAGTTAACACCCTCTAACGACAACTTATCGACAGCAGGACAGCCAGAAAGATCAACCGATACACCAACCGGTGTTGCCGGGCAGATATCGTTTGCATTAGCCACGCCATCAAGATCTTCATCTGCTGGGCAACCCGCTGGGTCTACTTCAACCCCTGCTGGTGTTTCTGGACACTGATCCAAAACATTCACAACACCGTCGGCATCTGAATCGAGTTGGCAACCACGCCCATCAACCGGAGCGCGCGCAGGTGTACCGGGGCACTGATCAGCTCGGTTCACAATACCATCTTGGTCGCTATCCAGCTCACAACCTTTGCCCGTTTTAATTTCATTTGCCTCACAGACAGGCTCTTTGTGACAGATCAAATATGCCACTCCAGCACCGACCAAAGCACCTGCGGCACCCTGATTATCAGCAGCTTGAGCAACAGCGCCACCAGCCAATGCACCTGCGGCAACACAAAAAGGTGTACTCTGCTCCCACTTAGCTGAAGGCACTTCTGCACAACCCACAACCAATGCTGCCACACCCAATACAGATAACATCTTAAATTGACTGGCTTTACTCATTCTTTACTTCCTCATAAATTCCGGTTCGGAATTGATCCATGTGATTAACTGCAGGCTATATTACACCAGAAAAAATGAACAAAAAAAAACCCGTATCATTAAATACGGGTTTTATATTCAAAAAGAACTAATTACAGCTTGTCAGACGACTCTGAAAGGTATTTAGCTACGCCGTCAGTAGACGCTTGCATACCTTTATCACCTTTATTCCAACCAGCTGGGCAAACTTCGCCATGCTCTTCATGGAATTGAAGCGCGTCAAATAAACGGATCAACTCTTCCATGTTACGACCTAGTGGTAAATCATTAACGATTTGCGAACGTACATTACCTTCTTTGTCGATAATGAAAGCACCACGGAAAGCAACACCACCTTCAGCTTCAACATCGTACGCTTTGCAGATTTCGTGCTTTGTGTCGGCAACTAATGTGTATTTAACTGGACCAATACCACCCGAGTTAACAGGTGTGTTACGCCACGCGTTGTGAGTAAATTGAGAATCGATAGAAACACCGATAACTTCTACGCCACGCTCTTCAAATGCGCTCATACGCTTATCTAATGCGATCAACTCAGATGGGCAAACGAATGTGAAGTCTAACGGGTAAAAGAAAACTAAACCGTACTTCCCTTTGATTGCTTCTTTCAAGTTGTATGCATCTACAATTTCACCAGTGCCAAGTACTGCTGCCGCTGTAAAGTCCGGCGCTTGCTTTCCTACTAATACACCCATGATTTTCTCCGTTTTTATCTATCGTTAGGTAAAACTTAACAAACCCGCATTGTAAGGTTTGTTCATAAAACTTTAATGACGAACAATTGACATAATGGCTTATTCAGCAGGTGTCTCGTCAGACTCAGCCGCTGCTTTGACCATTGTTTCAAGTTCACCTGATGCATGCAGTTCTGTCACTATATCGCATCCGCCCACTAATTCGCCGTTAATCCACAACTGCGGAAACGTAGGCCAGTTAGCGTACTTGGGTAATTCAGAACGAATCTCAGGATTTTCTAAAATGTTAACAAACGCAAAACGCTCACCACATGACATAAGTGCTTCAACCGTACGAGAAGAAAACCCGCACTGAGGGAAACGTGGTGTTCCCTTCATATATAACAAAATAGAGTTTTTTTCGATCTGGTCTTTAATAGTATCTATAACGCTCATTAGCTTACCTTCTCACGTCTTGCGACTCATTAACCGTGTGAATTTATCTGTAAAAATCCTACCACATACCCTAGCTAATTACTTGGTCAATACAAAAAATTAAGCGGGTTTATCGAGTCCAAATTGCTACAGTCATCCGTTTACCTGCTATATTGTGCCTTTACTATCTTTTTCAAGCTTTCCGACGGGAAGTTGCTAAAAATAGATAGTGACAATAGAATGCCTTTCTTTATTTGGCAGCTAAGGCTGCCTTTTTGCGTTGTACGGGAGATTGAACATGGCGCAGCAGTCCTTGATGAACACTTATAATCGGCTCTCGGTTAGCTTTGAGTCCGGTGAGGGCGCTTGGCTGTTTGATACTGATGGTAATCGCTACCTTGATGCTTTATCAGGTATTGCGGTGTGTGGCTTAGGCCATTCTCACCCTGCCATAACCAAAGCCATTACTGAGCAAGCAAGCAAACTTATCCATACCTCTAATTTGTACCGAATCCCTCTACAGGAACAGCTAGGGGATCGCCTCACTGAAATTGCTGGCATGGATAGTGTGTTTTTTGCTAACTCCGGCGCTGAGGCAAACGAAGCAGCTATTAAAATTGCTCGCAAATTTGGCCATGCTAAAGAGATCGAAGCCCCTGCTATTATCGTCATGGATGGATCATTCCACGGTCGGACATTGGCAACACTGAGCGCTACTGGCAACCGAGCAACGCAAGCCGGATTTGAACCTCTTGTGAGTGGTTTTATTCGCGCGCCTTTTAACGATGCTAACGCGGTTCGCTCAATTGCAGCCAGCAATAAGAATGTCGTTGCTATTTTAGTTGAGCCCATCCAAGGTGAAGCGGGTATACGTATCCCCGATAGCGAGTATTTAGCTGAGCTGCGCGACATTTGCGACGAAAACGATTGGCTACTCATGCTTGACGAAGTACAAACTGGCAATGGACGAACTGGTCGCTATTTCGCCTACCAACATACCTATATTGTGCCAGACGTTGTGACTACGGCTAAAGGGCTTGGCAATGGTTTTCCTATAGGGGCCTGCTTAGCAAAAGGTCGCGCCGCCGAAGTGTTCATGCCTGGATCCCATGGTTCCACCTTTGGCGGAACGCCATTGGCTTGTGCTGTTGGTTTAGCCGTTACAGAAACTATTATGCAAGAAAACCTGTGTGATCGTGCGGCCGAATTAGGTGACCGTATGCTTCAAGGCTTCAAAGAAAACCTTGAAGGCATGCCCTATATCCGTGAAGTTCGCGGCAAAGGCTTAATGATTGCTATCGAGCTTACCGAAGCAGGCACCGAATTAGCCGTGCTCGCTAAAGTAAAAGGCATCTTACTTAACATCACTGGTGGCGGGAAAGTTATTCGATTATTGCCCCCTCTCATTATGACTGATGCCGAAGCAGACCTACTGGTCAACACGCTATGTAAGCTGATTAAAATTTATGCAGCCGACGAGCGTTCAAAACCGAGAAAATAAAGACCGAAAAGGTCCATAAGGAAAGCCGTCGGAGACGGCAAGAATGTATGAATACAAAACACTTCCTAACATTGAAGGATTTAACTTCTGACGAGTTAAAACAGCTACTTAGCCGGGCTACCGAATTAAAAGAGATGCGTAACCGAGGTGAAGTATACGAGCCGCTTGCCAACAAAGTAATGGCAATGATTTTTGAGAAATCATCGACTCGGACGCGTGTTTCATTTGAAGCAGGTATGGCCCAGCTAGGTGGGCATGCCATGTTTTTATCTTCACGCGACACCCAATTGGGTCGCGGTGAACCAGTAGAAGACTCGGCACGCGTCATTTCAAGCATGGTTGATGTTGTTATGATCCGGACGTATAGCCATGAGATTGTTGAAACCTTTGCGCAACATTCACGCGTTCCAGTCATCAATGCACTAACCGATGATTACCACCCATGCCAGCTATTAGCAGACATGCAAACATTTGTGGAACACCGTGGCGATATCAAAGGTAAAACGGCGGCATGGATAGGCGACGGCAACAACATGTGCCAATCTTACATGAATGCGGCGGCTATCTTAGATTTCCACTTAAACATTGCTTGCCCTAAAGGGTTTGAGCCTAAAGCCGAATTGCTTGAAGAATACAAAGATCGCATCACATTGACTCACTCACCAAAAGAGGCCGTTAAGGGTGCACACCTTGTAACAACGGATGTGTGGGCTTCAATGGGACAAGAAGACGAACAAGAAACTCGTTTAAAGCGGTTTGAAGGCTTTCAAGTAACACCTGAATTAATGGATTTAGCGGATAAAGACGCTTTATTCATGCACTGCCTTCCTGCACATCGTGGCGAGGAAGTCAGCGAAGAAATGATGGAAGACCCGCGCTCAGTTGTTTTTGACGAAGCTGAAAACCGCTTACATGCACAAAAAGCACTGTTAGAGTTTTTGCTCGTTAATTAGCGCGATGCCGGCCTTTATAATAAATATTGGCCGGCTTGCCTTCTTTCCGTCTAAACTATACCTACTGTTGTTAGGCCATTCAGGATTGAGGCATGATCGAATTACGACATTTAAAAACACTGTCCGCACTCAGAGATGCAGGTAGCCTAGTCGAGGCTGCTGACCGAGTTCATCTGACGCAATCAGCACTATCGCATCAGATTAAAGATCTTGAAGATCGCCTGAACTGCTCCCTCTTTATTCGAAAAACCAAACCTATATGCTTTACTTCTGCAGGCCAACGTTTGCTTACCCTCGCTGACGAAGTACTTCCCATGATCCGCAATACCGAACGGGATATCGCACGCTTGGCTGGCGGAGAGGCTGGAAGGCTCAACATCAGTATTGACTGCCATAGTTGCTTTGACTGGCTTATGCCCACCATTGACCATTTCAGACAACATTGGCCAGAAGTAGAAATGGACTTATCCAGCGGCTTTACATTTCAACCATTACCGGCACTCGCTCGTGGCGATCTAGATCTTGTTATTACGTCTGATCCAGAACCTCGTGCAACCATAACTTACATACCATTATTTAGTTATGAGTCATTATTGGCTGTTGGTAAACGCCATCGCTTAGCAAACAAAAAGTACGTGCACGCAACCGATCTAGAAAGCGAAACGGTAATCACCTACCCGGTTGACCAAAACCGCTTAGATTTATTTACGCGCTTTTTGGAACCTGCAGGCGTAGAGCCACATGATACCCGCACCGCAGAACTCACCCTGATGATTTTACAACTAGTCGCTAGCGGGCGCGGTGTTGCTGCCTTACCTAACTGGGCTTTACACGAATACCTGCAGCGCGATTATGTGGCTGCCAAATCACTCGGTGAGCGTGGCGTATGGTGCACTCTTTACGCAGCAATTAGAGAAGACCAGAAAAACTCAGAGTTCATGGTCGACTTTTTAGACACGGCCAAGCAAGTCTCTTTTAGCACTCTGACCGGTATTCGCTCAGCTTAAGCATGCGCCCTACCTGACGAGCATCACTCGTCAGGGTTCCAGGCTTCAATCACTTCCTTAGCTGCTCTAAATGCCTCTTGAGCCGCTGGAGCACCACAATACACAAGCGACTGAAGCAAGACTTCCTGAATTTCTTCAGGTGAGCACCCATTTCGCAGTGCCCCCCGAACATGCCCTTTGAGCTCTGTTGGAGCCTTGAGTGCAGCCAGCATAGCGATAGTCACTAAACTACGTGTTTTTCGAGGAAGCCCAGACCTTTGCCAAGTCGATCCCCATGCATGTTCATTTATCCACTCTTGTAGTGGCTCAGTAAACGGTGTCGTATTATCGATGGCTTTTTGAACAAATTCTTCACCCATCACCTCTGTTCTTACTTGCAACCCTTTTTGCCAATCATCTTTAGACATCGTAACCCCCTCGCATTTTGTGTTGATTGCAACGCTAGGTTGCCTTTATATAAAACTAAGCATTTTGTTATAACCCATTACACACGACAGGCTAACAATGAACTACGTCTTATGTGCATCGACCGCTTGTATAATCACAGCGATACCTTACACTGGATTGCTTAATTGACTATTGGAAAAACGTACTAAGCCATGAGTATTTGGACACCGACCAGCTGGAGAAGCAAACCTATTTTACAGCAACCTGAATACAGCAATGCTGATCATGTTGCTCAAGTCGAATCACAACTAGCCGCCCTTCCGCCGCTTGTATTTGCAGGTGAGATACGCTCTTTACGCAAAAACTTGGCAGATGTGGCCGCCGGAAACGCTTTTTTATTACAAGGCGGAGATTGCGCTGAAACGTTTAACGAATTTAGTGCCAATAAAATTCGAGATACTTTTAAAGTTATGCTTCAGATGGCGGTTGTTATGACCTTTGCTGGCAGCGTTCCTGTGGTAAAAGTCAGCCGAATGGCCGGGCAATTTGCCAAACCGCGCTCATCGTCTCATGAAACGCTCGACGGTGTATCGTTACCAAGTTACCGCGGTGATATCATCAATGACATCGCTTTCACAGAAACAGCTCGCCAGCCCGATCCTGAGCGCCTACTCAAGGCGTACCACCAATCAGCCGCCACATTAAATTTACTACGCGCTTTTGCACAAGGTGGCTTTGCCGATTTACACCAAGTACACCGATGGAACCAAGGCTTTGTCCAAGCGAGTCCCTTAGGCGAGAAATACCAACACTTAGCTGATCAAATTGACCAGACTCTCGCTTTCATGGAAGCCTGTGGCATCCATGCTGAAAACACACCTCAAATCAAAGAAACCAGCCTTTATACCTCCCATGAGGCGTTATTGTTGGGCTACGAGCAAGCCCTAACTCGCCAAGATAGCCTGACAGGTGACTGGTATGACTGCTCCGCTCATATGCTATGGATAGGCGACCGGACTCGACAACCAGACCACGCTCACGTTGAGTTTTTACGCGGTGTGCGTAACCCAATTGGGGTAAAAGTAGGCCCAACAACCACGCGTGATGGGCTGATCGAACTTTTAGACATACTCAACCCAAACAATGATAACGGGCGTATTACGTTGATTGCTCGTATGGGTGCCGAAAAGATTACCGAAAAGTTACCCGAACTCGTTCGCATGGTAAAAGCTGAAGGGCGTAATGTTGTTTGGAGCTCGGATCCTATGCATGGCAACACAACAACAGCGCATAACGGTTATAAAACGCGCAGTGTAGATGCCATTCTTAAAGAAATGAAAGGTTTCTTTGAAGTGCATAAAGCAGAAGGTACACATGCTGGCGGCGTTCATTTAGAAATGACTGGTCACAATGTGACAGAGTGTGTGGGCGGTGCCTACCAAATTACCGAAGAAGGGCTTGCCGCTCAGTATGATACGTATTGCGATCCACGTTTAAACGGTGAACAAGCATTAGAGCTCGCTTTTTTAATTAGCGATACTTTAAAGTCAGCCACTTCTCAAAAGTAAGAAATGCGACATGAGCAAAGAACAAACACTACTATTTATTCTTGACGCCATTGAATCAGAAATGCAAACGCTTTCTTTGTGGCAAACGGTTGAGCCTAGTGCCGAAGCCCTTGCAAGCACAGAACCTTTTGCAGTTGATTCACTAAGCTTTGCAGAATGGGTTCAGTGGATAATGATTCCGCTGTTTCGCAAGATGGTTCGCCTTGGTCATCCTTTGCCAACCAACAGTGATATTTTGCCTATGGCCGAGGAGGCTCTTAAACTCGTGCCGCAGAATACCCAGCGCTTAACCGCACTGATAGGCGATATCGATAACTGCTTACGCGTACCGCATTAACGCCACACAGCAGATAAAATAACAACTGGCTTCATTTTATCTGCTGTCCTCCCCCAACAAGTCGCCAAACACAATCTCGTTATAACTCACAACGCCGACAACCTGCTGCAGTTTAATGACAGGAGCTATCGACAGGCCAAAGCGCTCAAATAAGCGCGCACAGTAACGAACGTCCATATCAGGATCTACCGCAATTACAGGTTTAGACATCACTTCATACACGTTGACACGCTCTGGGGCACGATCTTTAGCGACAACCTGTTTAGCAATATCAGACAGCAGTAATAATCCGTATTCGTCATCGTCATGGCGCTTATTAACCAATAGAACACTCGCCAAGTCTTGCTTAAATAAGTCGATTGCCTCTTGGATGGTCGCTAACCCGTCTATCATCGCATAGCTTTGAGCCATTACTTGGCTCACCCGAACTATATGACGTTTGCTTAGCTGGTCGTTCATATCTGTTCCTCCACAGCAGAACTTAACTGCTGTACTTGATGCGCAACTCCCACGGCGTCTTCTATATCTAGTTGAATTGCTATCCCCTTACCCGGCATTTCATCAAAACCTGCAACCTCTGCTATGGTTTCTAAAATTGCTCGGCTCAAATGCTCTTCAACTATAAGTAACAATACATCACGCTGTGTTTCTAAATTAAGCCCAAAAAACGTCTTCGTTTGGGTAATACCCTCGCCACGTGCATTATTAATAATAGTTGCCCCCGTTGCCCCAGCAACACGTGCCGCCTTCATGACCTCGTCTGTTTTACCGTCTTCAACAAAGACCAAAAGCAATTTAAAGTGCATACTTTCTCTCCATTAATCCAGCTTAGTCATTTTCTTTATGTTGTCGCCACGTACTTAATTGCGCATACCCCATGACAGTGATCATGGGAAAAAGACTAGCAAACGCAATAAGACCAAAACCATCAATAAGTGGACTGCGACCAGGTACTGTTTCAGCTAATCCCAACCCTAAAGCCGCTACTAAAGGGACGGTTACCGTTGACGTGGTTACCCCACCAGAATCATAGGCTAAAGGCACTATCGATTTAGGTGCAAAGCAGGTCTGTATAACCACGCACACATAGCCCGCTATAATGAACCAATGAATCGGGTATCCTGTCACAATACGCCAAGCTCCTAACGCAATACCCAATGCAACGCCTAACGCTACCGCCAAACGCAACCCCCACACACCAATAGCACCAGCTGAAACTTGATTGGCTTTAATCGCCACAGCTATTAACGAAGGCTCAGCTATAGTTGTACTTGCCCCAATAGCAAATGCGAACGCATAGACCCAGTAATAATCAGCCCAATGCAACGCACGATGACTAGGTGATAGCCGCCAGTGCTGAATAAAATCCGCTGCAGTGAGCTGCTCTGCCATCAACCGACCAATGGGAAATAGAGCTTTCTCAAGCCCTAACAAAAATAAGCTCAGCCCCACCAGCACAAATAAAAAACCGATGAGCACCCGTTTGAGCTGTGGTATCGGACGGCGAAGAACAAAAAACTGAAAGCCAAAAAGAATACAGGCAATAGGCAGTACATCACGCACGGTGGTGGCAAAGGTGCTCACTAACTCTGTCATTAATGCCATTTACACCACCATGCCGTATGCCATCACAAAAATCATGGGTGTTAATGAGGCAAACGCAATCAATCCAAAACCATCAATCATTGGATTACGCCCCTCAATACAGGATGCCAAGCCCACCCCGAGCGCAGTCACCAGTGGGACCGTTATTGTGGAGGTGGTCACACCGCCCGAATCATAAGCAATACCAATAATTTCGCGAGGCGCTACCATAGTCATCGCCACCACAAGACAGTAGCCCGCCATAATCATGTACTGGATAGACCAGCCTTTTAAAATACGTAGCACCCCTAAAACGATGGCTAACCCAACTGAAAAAGCGACCGTCAGGCGTAAGCCATTCGCATAAGACTGACGTTCAGATTCAGTATTTGAAATCATCCCTCCGTTGGCGGCCACATCTGCCGCCTCAGCCGATACGGCGATTAATGCGGGCTCTGCAACGGTTGTCCCAAACCCAAGCGCGAACGAGAACACTAACAACCAAAACACGCTTCCTTTTTGAGCAAAGGCATATGCCATGCTCCCGCCAATAGGAAACAACCCCATCTCTAAGCCGTATATAAAGCAGGTTAGCCCCAATGTAACTAATACAAAGCCCACCAGTAATTGCATTAAGTCCGGTACACTTTGCTGTAAAACCATTAGCTGAAAAAAAGCGATAACTACAATAATGGGAGCCAAATCGCGTAAACTGCCAACAAGAGATTTAAGTAAAGCCATTCACACTATCTCATTAGTAAACATACCCTCAGCTTACGCTGAATCACTCACCACAACCGGACCTGTATCAATAAAAGTGGGCTTCGTATATAAAAATGATAAAGCCAAGAAGTAAGCCTAAGAGAGAGCTGACCCTAGCCATCATCACTGGTAAAATGCCGCCCATTCATTATGCTGCTCGATAACAGCGGTACCCCGTAACAGCAATTAGGTGAGGCCTACATGTCTTTTTCTAGTATTTATGAGCTACTGAACGAAAGCGGAGCTCAATTCAGAATCTTTGATATGGGACGCCGCATCAGCAAACTCTCTACCGACCAATTTAATAAACTAGAGCAGGGAAGCATCCCCTACCCGACGCCATATTTGCACCATGCTTGGCTGGCTTTGTTATTGTGGAACCCTAAAAACAAAGAGCAAAACGTGGTGTGGTTCCTAAAATTTCCTTTGGACGAGCAAGGTTATCTTGTCCAAGCAGTTCGTGATGATTTTTTAGGACGGCTGATGCAAAACATCACCCAAATGTTAAATGAAGAAACAATAGATGAAGAAAAAGATGCTCTAAAAGACAACCCTTTTTCTTTCACTCCTGATCAAGAAAAAATGGCCATGTTCCATGCCATCGCCTCTACAACAATTGGGCGCGACCCGAGTGGCTTTTATCGTGAAGCGGGCGCTTATTTTTGTGGAGAGTTAGGCTGGAATAATTGGCAGGGATTAGGATATCAAGGTATCGCCGACGTTGTGGCGCGGATCGACACACAAAGCAGCCATGCACTTGCCCTTTCCATCGAGCATCTGCCAAACGAAGTACTCAGCGCATTAGGTGGCTGCCTAGAACATATCTTACCCGACCACACCTTAGCCAGTGCGCTACAACAACGTTTAAGTGACAGTTTAGATAAAGACAACCAAGAGCCCGTCGTAATCGCCGCTCTGCTGCGAGCGCTATCGCAAGCTTATGACGAAGCACTTAAGCAACAAGCCATTCTAACGACCCTGAATTCTCAATATGCCCATAGTGCCGAAGTATTAACAGCCATTGCCACCCGCTGTTTCTTGACGCTTCAGTACCCTGATATTTTAAAAGTGTATCTCGAAAAGTTAGCGGAGTCTGAAGCCGGTCAGGCGGGTTTTTCTCGCATATTGGCCGACCTGATGTTTATGCCAGCATTGCGGGCATTAATACTGAGAGAGTTTAGACAGCCGCAACGAAGTGAAGCACTAAGCGCAGCGATTGGTCATATGTTTGGCAACCAGTTTACAACGCATTAACATCAACGATAAATACCACCCATAAAAAAGGCGAAGCTTGTGACAGCTTCGCCTTTTTTACTATGAGATACAGTTAATTGACGCTCCCCACTTGATCAGGTAGCTCATCAATACCCAGCCGGGCAGCCTGCTCCATCGCCTGTTTCTTTAAACTGGCCCTAACTCGCGTACCCTCAGGTTTAGTTAAATAATATAACAACGATGAGGCCTGCTCTTGAGTAATCGACTGGGATTCACTCCATTGCTTAATAAAAGCATACAAGGTCGCGTCGCGGTTATCGGTTACGCCTTTAGGTTGCGGTATATCAAACGATTCCCCAGCTCTAAAGCGACGACACACCAATTCATAATGATATCGAAACAAACCAAATGTGGTGCGCTCTTCTTCGCTTTTAAGAGCAAACCACCCCGTTTCTCTACCCGCATGATATACCACTGGGTGGCTCCACGGCTTACCTACCGGGTCATGTGAAAAGCGACAAGCTTCTATATAGGCAGCACGTACGGAAGGTATACCATCTCCAGCACCGACTTCTTCTAAGATTTTTAAAAACTCTGAAACAGTCGGCATCCAAGCTAAAGTTTCTTTACAGCGGTCAACGGCGCGAACAAGCTGGCTTTCATCATAAGAAGTCAAACTCAATGCCCACTCTCGTTTGGCTATACGAATTTCATCTTGAGTTTCAAAGCAGCTCTTAAATTTGTGACCATAAATAGCCATGAACCGAGCAAAGATCATATTAACCATTGCTTTGGTTTCTAAGCTAATAACCTCTGGAGTTGCCGATGCTTGTGACTCGCTACCAATCGGTGTCTTTGATGTCCATGATGGCTGCGGTAACCCGTTTTCGGTTTTCTTTAGAATCTCTGCGGGTGTTTTCATTCGATTGACCTGAGAAAGATTGCTCTTTACGTTGTTCGCGTGACTCGCGGGTTTGCTTTTGAACCCACTCACGTTTGACCCACGCGAGGAATTTTTGATCCCAATTACTTTCTTTACGCTCTTTGTCGATATAGTAAAGGATAAACTCATCTATACAGGTATCAACTACCTCGCGCGGTATTTGATGTCGCGGGAGCATAGAATAAAACAACTCAGAAGGAGTCCACCCTAAGTACATAGGGTGAAGTTTTTGGTTTCGCTCTTCATGCTGCTCAAATAACTGTTGTAAACGGTCTTGCTGTGAATCATCTTTTTGACGTTTCCAGCCAATACTGCCGCCAAATACCGGAGCGGGCCCACGTTCACGGATATTAGCATTAGTACGCGACGGTAAAGGACGGCGAGGCATCGGTGGTGGTTGATCATACACAGGAAGCTCCGCCACACTCGGCACTGCAGCCGTAATTTTTGTATCTTTTAGGCGCTCCACAGAATCTAATTGACGAACACTAGCAACCGCTTCCATTCGGGCAGCCTTAGACTCAGCACTTTCAAAACGGGCTGATACGCCAGACTCGTCATGAGTCGTACCTACAGGTGTCTCCACCACGTTGTTTATCGCATCGGCTATTCGCACTCGTCCATCGCTGGCAATGGCGATACTGATAGCCGTATTACGAACAATAACGGCCACTAACTCATTAACTCGATCGACATCCCAGAACTCTGTCATTTTCAGCCACTGCGTGTGCGACAAAGTTACTTCCCTTATTCCCTGTCCCTGCTTGCCAGCAACGATTGCCGCTGCAGGGCATGCCAGCATGTCTTCACACAAACCAAACAAAAGCGCAGCTTCAACACCTAACTTTCGCGCGAGTGAGGGATAAACAAGTAAGGGTTTTTCAGGCATTGTTACCGACATTTATGTACCACATAACGATAATACTCCCCCAGCGTTTCAAAAACGAAAGGGAGCATTTAATTTAACACTATTCATTTTCAGCAAAGGCTTCAAAGGCTCTTAACACATCACTACGACTGATTTGCCCCACCAATTTACCGTCTTTAACCACAGGTAAACGCCGACGGCCTTTATCAATAAATAAACGAGCGACATCAACGATATCCGCATCATAATTGATGGTTTCAACAGTTTTAGTCATACAATCAGCAACAGAGCCGCCGCATTCTTCTTCATGGTAGGTATGGGTGAGGATGGCCCGCAAGCAATCTACTTCTGACAAAAGGCCGACTAGCTCACCTTTTTTATTGACCACAGGAGCACCGGATATTTTATATCGCAATAAAGCACTAATGGCTTCGAACAACTCCGTTTCAGGTTTAAAGGTCACTAAACCGGTGGCCATGTAATCTTGGACACTGACTGATTTTAACATGATACCGCTCCTGCTTGTCATGGAGGCAACGTGAAAGTTTGTCTCCTTTCCTTATTAGTTTAGTTCAGCTTTGTCGACTGTCGCGCTAAATTGTTCACTTAGCGCGAGCCTAAATCCTCTTTTGCGCGCACTCTAGTTAAAGACAACCGTTTTGTTGCCATGCACTAGCACGCGATCTTCTAAGTGCCAACGCAAACCACGTGAAAGAACCGTTTTCTCCACATCACGCCCTAAACGTACCATTTCTTCTGGCAAGTCTCGATGGCTAATACGCGTTACGTCTTGATCAATAATAGGGCCTGCGTCTAAATCTTGCGTAACATAATGACAAGTGGCACCAATCAATTTGACACCGCGTTCATGCGCTTGATGGTATGGCTTAGCCCCTGCAAACGAAGGCAAAAAGCTATGATGAATATTAATAATTCGGAAAGGATAAATATCACATAGCGCAGGCGGTAAAATTTGCATATATCGTGCGAGCACAATGGCATCCGCCTCATACTCCTCGATCAGAGACTGCACCTTATCAAAATGCGGTTGCTTATTGTCTTTATCCACAGGCACGTGGTGGTACGGAATATCATGCCATTCCACCATGCTGCGCAGATCATCATGATTAGAGATAACACAAGGAATCTCACAAAATAACTCTTTTGATGAATAGCGATACAACAAATCAGCCAAACAATGAGACTCTTTACTCGCCATCAAGATAACGCGTTTAGGCTTAGACGAATCAGCCATGTTCCATGTCATATTGAACGATTGAGCGATAGGCGTAAAAGCCTCTCTTAACTCATCCAACGAAAAAGGCAGAGTTACTGCTCCAATCTCCACGCGCATGAAAAACCAGCCAGTTGTAGGATCTGAGTGCTGATTGGCATCGGATATAGAGCCACCATGGCTAGAAATAAAGTTACTTACCATTGCCACAATGCCAACGCGATCGGGGCAGGCTAAAACAAGTCGGTAACGACGCTCCATGATGTACTAATTTCCTAAGATCAAATAAGGGTTAAACAAACATACGAACAATGTGAGCCATCATATCAGTTCGCCTTAGGTTGGGCATCCATTGATAAAGGCAGGAAGGTGTTTATGATACAAAATTGCGCAACATTGCTCACAGGCCACAGCATGAAACCAACAACACCGTCGCTGTTTGATCAGCAAAATACAATAGCAGAGCCTCAGCACATACAACACAAACAGGCTGACCTTTTACTCTACCCGCACTTCCTTGCCCCAGCACAGGCTGATCACTATTTAAACCAACTGTTACACGATACCCCTTGGCAGCAAGATGAAATCCGTGTTTTTGGCAAAACGCACAAAATCCCCCGCCTCCAACACTTTCAGGGTGACGCTGGTATCCGGTATCAGTATTCAGATCTTATTCTCAACTCCCAACCTTGGCACCCACAGGTTAATGCTATAAAAGCACTTATTTATGAGCTAACCAATTATCGATTTAACTCTGTTTTGCTCAACCAATACCGTCATGGTAATGACAAAATGGGTTGGCATAGTGACGATGAACCCGAGCTAGGGCCCAACCCGGTCATTGCTTCTGTTACATTAGGAACTGCACGTAAGTTTGTGCTAAAACATAAATACGATACTGACATAGCAAAGGTAGAACTCGTATTGCCTCATGGCTCTTTATTGATCATGCAAGGAACCACACAGCACTTTTGGCAACACGCTGTTCCCGCTAGCCGACGTATATTTACACCTCGAATCAATTTAACATTTCGTAGTGTTATCAATTAGCAGTAAAACCGAGGAAGAACATGAACTCCACTATTGATTTGCTCAAATCTCATCGCTCTATTCGTGTATTTAAAGACCAGCCTATCGCTCAAGAGACTATTAATGAGCTCGTAGAAGCAGGACAAGCGGCAGCCACTTCAAGCTTTATTCAAGCGTGCACAGTCATTCAGGTAAATGACCCAGAAAAACGCCAGCAATTAGCCACAATGGCAGGCGGACAAAGCTACGTTGAAACAGCACCGACCTTCCTCGTTTTTTGTGCTGATATGAAACGCCATCAACTGGCTTGCGAGATGAATGACGCACAAATGCAAAGTGGCTTCACAGAGCAATTCATTACTGCAACCGTTGATTGCGGGCTCTTTGCCCAAAACGTGGCCATAGCAGCAGAGTCCCTCGATTTGGGCATCGTTTACATTGGCGGGCTACGAAATAAGATTGCAGATGTTAGCAAGCTCCTTGATTTACCTGACTTGGTTTACCCTGTGTTCGGCATGTGCATCGGTGCTCCTGATCAGAATCCTGATGTTAAACCTCGTTTACCATTGTCTGTGGTACTCAAGCAGGATAGTTATGACGATACTAAAGATCGCGAACGTTTGGCCGATTACGATAGTCATGTAAAAACGTATTACCAAAGCCGCGGTAGCAACTTGAAAGAAACGGGCTGGACGGACCAAATATCGGGTATGCTTGTAAAAGAGGCTCGCCCTCACATGTTACCGTTCTTACAAGAGCGTGGTTTTATAAAGCGTTGATTTAACAATCATAACTAATACATGAGTTATTCATTTTATTAGTCATTTGCGAGAAATGTACGCACTCATGGAAGCGGTATCGGATCTATCAAGTGAAAAAAACAGTCTAGTCTCGGTTACGGGCCAACCGCCCGTAAGCAACGAGCAACCGGGCACCCAAGACCTCAATCGCTTACTGCAATTGCAGCGCGACCTTTTGAGCCGTATAGCGCTGCTCGAACCACTTGAAACCATTCTACATAGCTTATGCAGCGAAGTAGAAAAGCTGATACCCGAGTCACATGTTTTTGTTATGAAAAGTCATGCAGACCAGTCCATGACTCTCCTCTGCGCGCCAACAATTAAACCTCAATACCATATCCATCTACGTAACCAACGTGTGGACCCTAATGCACCTCCTTGGGGACGTGCGGTTTTTGTAAAAGCGCCTGAATTTGAATCACATACTTCCTCGAACCGCCCCAAAAAGGCTGGCTACTCCCTTTTTGAACGTTTAAAAGCACAAAGTTGCTGGTCTTATCCTTTATACGAATCGGCGGACCAAGTATCAGGAAGCTTCACTATTTTGCGGACTCCGCTAGGCTTTCCCTCCCCACTAGAAGCACGAATCCATGAAAGCGCTGCGCATATAGCTAGCATTGCCTTATCTAAACATCAGCACACTCAATTTTTACAAGCCTCAGAAAGGCGTTTTTCCAACATTGTTTCATCCATACCGGGTGTCGTCATGCAAACGGAGTTTGATGAGGAACGTAGGCCTTATTTCTCATACGTCAGTGATGGTATTAAGCCGTTGTTTGGAATTAGCGCACAGGATGCGATGAATCAATTCGATCTCGTTTGGGATCATCTTCACCATGATGCACAGTCCACACTGAGAGCTTATCGGCGAGCGACGCACGCAAAAAACAAGTTATGGACAGCTGAATGCCGCCTCACCGATGTACAGGGTAATCAAAAATGGATCTACATAGCCTCCACACCGGAGTGGGGCGAAAATCGTTCACTGATTAAAATCAACAGCATCCTGCTAGATGTCACTCAGGAGAAAGAAACACAAGCCCAGTTAGAACTAGCCGGTATTGCTTTCGCTTCTACCAGTGAAGGCATAATGGTAACGGATAACAAAAATCGCATTGTAAATATAAACCGTGCTTATTGTGAGATGACCGGCTTTAAAGCGCACGAGCTATTGGGCCGTTCGCCCTCTGTTTTTAGTACTGGCGCGTGCGACCGGCGGAAATTTAATACCATTTTTGAGACCTTACTCAGTGACGGCTATTGGCAGGGCGAAGTTTGGGGGCGGCGCCGCACAGGCGAGCATTACCCTCAATGGCTGAACATCACAGTGGTTTACAATGAACACGGCGTCATTACCCACTTTGTGAGCGTGGCTGCCGACCTTTCAAATGTAAAAGAGTCTGAAGCCCGCCTGCGTTATATGTCTCAGCACGATACATTGACGGACTTGCCCAACAGAGACCTGTTCAAAAAGCTACTTGATCACGCGATTAATGAAGCCGGTAATTCTCAGCGTATTGCAGTCTTGATGATCGATTTAGATCGCTTTAAATACATCAACGATACCTTTGGACATCAAGAAGGTGACCAGCTTTTAATTCAGGTATCCCGACGCGTACGCAAAGCGCTAGGCGATAAAGGGTTACTAGCACGGGTGGGTGGAGATGAATTCACCATTATGATCAGCCCCTGTAGCCATCAAGGCGAAGCAGAAAGAATCGCTTCAACGGTTATCTCTACGCTCGAACAACCCTTCCGGCTCAAAGACCATCAGATCTATGCCAACGCCAGTATAGGTATGGCGCTGTATCCCGATCATGGCTTTGATAGCACTACACTAATAAAAAATGCTGATACCGCTGTTCACAAAGCCAAAGAAAGCGGGCGTAACAAATACGCGTGCTACCGCAAAGAGCACTCGCAATTTTTCGAACAGTGGATGCGTTTAGAACCCGATCTACGCCAAGCATTATCTCAAGATCAGTTCCGTGTGTTTTATCAACCTCAAATTGATGCAATGACAGGCCAGCTCTCGGGTGTTGAAGCCTTATTAAGGTGGGAGCATCCAACCCAAGGGCTTATGTCCCCAGGCGAGTTCTTACCCATCATCGAAGAACTTGGTCTAATGGTAAAGGTCGGTAGTTGGGTGATCGAACAAGCCTGCGCACAAGCCGCCAAATGGCGAAAAGCCGGCTTTCCGTATTTTAAAGTGGCCGTTAATATTGCCGGACAACAAATACTCACCAAAGGCTTGGTAGATTGGGTGAGCCAAATGCTGACAAAATACGACATTAGCCCCGCTCAATTAGAGCTAGAGATTGTAGAAAACATTGTGGTCAAACACGCTGATGAAGTAACGCCGGTTCTAAATGCACTTAAAGATATGGGGATTAGCTTAGCCCTTGATGACTTTGGTACAGGCTATTCATCGCTCAGTTATTTGAAGATGCTACCCATTCAAAAGGTTAAGATAGACCAGTCTTTAGTCAGAGATATCCCTACGGATTCAAACGATGAAGCTATAGCGCGTGCCGTAATTGCATTAGGACACAGCCTTAATTTATGTGTATGCGCAGAAGGCGTGGAATCAAAAGAGCATCAGATTTTTCTAAGACGTGAAGGTTGCGACCAACTGCAAGGCTACCTTATCAGCCGCCCTGTGCCTGCTGAAGCTCTTAATTCCTGGATGCTTCAACAAGCTCACTTGCTTAACAACAATGTTGGATCGTCACCTTAAATCAACTAGCAAGGCTGGCTTCTAAGGAGGCTACCCAATCAGCGACAGCCTCTTCTGGGTCGGGCGTTTCTATTGCATCAATAACTAACATAGGCAAGACAGGCTTAGCGCCTAAAGAATGTAACAAATTCTTAAATAAGTACCCTGCCCCTGCAAACTCCTCATACGAGCTATCACCTAAGGCAATTAACCCGTACTTTATATGATCTAACCTTGGCTTTTGATCAAAGACATCTTCATACAAAGGTAGCAAATTATCAGGAATATCTCCTTCGCCAATTGTGGCAGTGCATACCACTACAATATCTGCATCACTCAGAATTAGATCATCAGCTTCAGGACTATCATTAACCGTTGCGCTGTGGCCACTTTTAACTAATAGATCGGCGGCATCTTCTGCTGCTTGCTGTGCATTACCGTATGTTGAACCTACTAAAAATAAAACTGATGCCATAACGAACCTTATACCAAACTCTCAATGTGAAACGCATACTATAGCGAAAACTTTTAGATATAAACGATTGAATCAATTAACGCCCTGAAAATCCTATTTTTTGCTGACGAATCAACGCTCAAGGTCTACACTAACACTAGACATGTTTAAAAGGAGTTTTCAGATGGGTAAAGAAAGCCTTTCCAAGCTTTTGAATACGTGGGAGACCAACGCATCAAAAGCCAATGACCTAACAGAGACATCAATCTCGCTGTTTAAATCCGATCTCATCCGCATTACCGCTCTCTCGCAAATTTATAAACTCCCCGAGCACGAAGTCATCGCCTCCCTCCTTCATGAAGCACTGAACGAATTAGAAGCAACTATGCCCTACATCGAAGGTGACAAAGTTATTCGAGTAGAAGACGGTGAAGAAATTTACGAAGATGTTGGCCCTATGCCAAAGTATTTAGCCGCACAAAAAAATATACTCAATAAAGCGGGATAAACAATCAAAGGCTACCGAGGTTTTTTAGCGATTACCTCGGCCTGACCTAACACCAAACCAACGCACACCAAAAATGTTACTTTATAACATTTCATTACTGTAATACACTTCCTCTTACTTTTCCTGGCTATCGGCCAGCGTTATCACTGTTCCGAAAGCTATAATAATTAGGACACACGTGCTTGTTTAAGCCAGCATCTGAGTTATCTATTTTAAAGAGCCATCATGCAATCGAGTGAATTACAGCAAAACACCCCGCTTATTCCGACCCACATCATTACCGGCTTTCTGGGCACGGGCAAAACTACAGCCATCAACCACCTGATAAGCCAAAAGCCTGCCCACGAAAAGTGGGCTGTCATCATTAATGAATTTGGACAAATAGGTGTGGACCAAACAGCTATCCCAACACAAGATGATATCCACATAAAAGAAATTGCCGGCGGTTGTGTGTGCTGTGCATTAGGGCCAGCCTTAACAATTAACCTAGCCATGCTCATCCGAAGAATACAACCTGACCGTATTATTATAGAGCCAACAGGGTTGGGACACCCCTCGGGTCTCATTGATATCATTCAGGGAGAGTCCTTTTGCTCGGTTCTATCTCTGCATAGTGTCATTTGTTTACTCGACCCACGAGCAATGGATGATCCAAGAACCACTAGCCATGAGACCTTTATAGACCAGCTCAACCTAGCTGATTATATTGTGCTCAACAAAACCGATGTAGCCAGTGACACCCAGTTAGACCAAGCACTCAAGCTGGCGGAGAACATGTACCCCCCAAAGCAAGCCATTTTGAAAATGGCATACGGTAAGGTACCTATCGAAGTATTAAATACACAGCATATCGACGAATTCAGCGCTAGTTTCCCATTAAGTCACGAAGCAGAACAAACTCGTAGCTTACTGGTTACGCCTCCTTTGCAGCCCTTGATGCTGACGGAGCCAGGTGAACCGATTATGAAGACGGGTTTCTCAAATGATATCTATAGCTGCGGTTGGGTGTTTCACCGCGATGACATATTTGATTACGAGGCGTTACTAACGTTAATTAATTCAATTAGCCCAGTACTCAGATTGAAGGGTGTCTTCAGGACATCTAAGGATAGAGTCTTCTTTAATAACGTTTCTGGCGAGCTTTCCATAACTCCCATTGCTTGGCGGCGAGACTCTCGCATGGAAATACTTTCGCAAACAAAACTAGACTGGGCTTACATTGAAGAGCAACTTTTAAGATCGCTGGCAGGTAAGAGTCACGATAAATAAGACTTACACCTAGATATCAAAAGCTTGTTATACTTGTGTTTTGTAGACTTTCTTAATAGACAATCAGCAATTAGTTTGGAATACAATGTCGCACATTAAGCACGCTAAAATATTAGGCATTTCTATCGCACTCGCATTAGGCATTTCGGCAGCTTCACCGTCAGCTTATGCTCAGGATGATGAGTATTGGACCTATGAAATGCAACAAGGCGACAATGTATGGACCATTGCCCATGAGCTGCTAACTGATTGGAGAAAATGGCAAGAGATTACTGAGCTTAACAACGTCAGCAACGATCGTATCATGGCAGCGGGTACTCTGCTTCAGATTCCAAGAGACTTCATTCAAGAACGCCCTGCCACAGTCCAACTCGTAGAAGTTTCAGGCCCTGTTTCACTCATCAGCCAAGCAGGAGCCACTAAAGAAATAGACGATGCCATTGTGCTAGCCGGAGACGTCATTACCACTGGCGAAAACGGTAGCGTCCTCATTAAATTTGAGGATCAAACCGAAATTCTCATCACCCCCAATAGTGAACTAGTGATTGATGAAGCCCAAGTTATTGGCAGCGATAACAACTTTACAGACATTAACGTTAAGCTCAACAAAGGTGAGGCAGAGATCCACGCCAACCCGAACAAACAATCCGGCTCTCGTTTTATTATCCAGACACCCACCGCATTCGCAACAACTCGCGGTACGGTATACCGTGTAAGAGCCAATGACGACAGTACGGCTGCCGAAGTAACCCAAGGTAAAATTGATGTTACAAACGCCTTAGGTAACACCCGTGTCCCAAAACGCTTTGGAACATTAGCCTACAAAAATGAAGCTCCTCGCAAGCCGGTTAAATTATTATCCGAGCCAGACCTAAAAGCGCCAGATGATATCCGCTACCTGCCTGCACGCGTATCTTGGCAGACACTGAATAAAGCCGTTAATTACAGAGCTCAGATATCAGATCAAGCCGATTTTTCGCGTATCGTGCTGGATACTCAAAGCCCAGTCGCTAAATTAAATATCCCTGTAGAACTGCCCGACGGACAATACTGGCTCCGTGTTCGAGGTATCGATAATAATGACCTACAGGGTTTAAGTACCGTTAAACCTTTCACGATCGATGCCCGCCCCTTCCCTCCAGTTATTCAAGCGCCTTTATCGACAGATCAAGTCTATGCCGGTGAAGTTAGCTTTAATTGGACACAACCTGAAAATGTCGTTAAGTATCATTTTGAAATCGCAACAGATAAGCAATTTACTTCGCCCGTTGCTATTTTTGAACCAACAACAGAACACACGCAAACCCTTACCCTAGAGCAACCAGGTCAATATTTTTGGCGAGTGACCAGTGAAGACAACCAAGGTAAGGTTGGCCCTAAAGGACATACGTACCCACTTACGGTAAAACCTGTACCGGCAACACCCGAATTAGAAGCGCCAGTAACAAGCGAAGATACACTAGGCTTTGGCTGGCAACCGGATGATATAACCGTGAGTTACCAAGTACAGCTGTCTAACGATCCTTCCTTTGAAGAAGTTCTGCAAGATGTTACAGTGCCTGAATCAAGTGCTGTGTTACAGAAACCAGAAATGGGCACTTACTATTTCAGAGTGCGGGGTTTTGACAGTGATAATTTTGCCGGCGGCTGGTCTGCCACGCAACAAATAGAAGTACCACTCGACTCTTACCTACCCGCTATTATTTGGACGGCCTTTACTGTGATTTTATTTTTGTAAGCTTATGGATTTGCTTAAACACAAGGATGCGGGATTTCTGCTATGCCTAATACTCGTGTTAGGCACAGCACTAACGCCTTTACAAGCCGTAATCGATAATACATTGTTTGACCGAGTTACTATCAGCCGTGATAGCTACGACTCTCCTGACCCCATTCTTATTGATATTGATGACAAGAGCCTAGAAGCATTAGGCCGTTGGCCGTGGCCGAGGCACTTACATGCCGAAATGATCGACCTTCTAAACCAAGCGGGGGCTCAGGTAATCGGTTACAACATCGCATTTGTTGACCCTGATATAGAAGAGCCGCTCAACGACCTGCGTTTACGAGAAGCCATCAGCAAAAGCGCAAACATCGTGCTCCCAGTATTTGGCGAAAGCGGTACAACAGTCTACCCGTTTCGTAACCCACAAATACCCAATGGTAGCCAACTAGGGCATGTAGAGGTTGATGTCGATAGCGACGGGCGGGTGCGCCGTACATTTCTTAAAGCTGGAATTGATGAACCCAACTGGCCGGCATTTGGGCTTGCTATGTTAGATAACACAACTGTGCTAAATACGTTTTTCCCCGGTACACGAGCACCTCATCATCGAATGGGGGTTAACCGCAAATGGAGTCGTGATAGAGAAGTACTGATTCCAAGACCCCCGCAAGCGGTAAGCTTCCAGCGCTTTAGTTTTATTGATGTATTAGAAAAAGGCATACCGAGCAATATCTTTAATGGGCGGCCTGTATTTGTTGGCATTCAAGCTGCTGGCCTTGAAGCCCGCTTTCTTCTTGCAGGCGACCCTAACCTAAACATGGTTTCCGGTACTGTTCTGCATGCCAATTTATATCAAGCACTTGTTCAACATGCGGTACTCACCCCCATATTGCCTATTTGGGGCTTGTGCTATGCCATCATATTAACCGCGCTTTTGTACGCCACATTTATCTTGCTTGAAAAAAGCATTGTTATACGTTCGCTATCGGCCGTTTTGTCTGTGATATTTTTGGCCCTCCCTCCGCTGGCCGTTTATTTGGGCTACTGGCTGCCTATTGGAGCATCATTAGTGGGCGCCATTGTCGTGGTTGGGTTTATTATTTTAAAAGCCATGTATGCTCACAATAACAAAACAAGAACAGATCAAATAACCTCATTGTCTAGTAAGCGAATGTTTGACGAAACGCTGTCTCTTGAATGGGAACAAGCGATACGCAAAAAAACGCCCCTATCGGTTATCCTTATTGAAATAGATCAGTTTAAGCGGTTCTCTGAGACCTTTGGGCCTGAGCGTGCCAACTGGGTGCAAGCACGGGTTGGGCACATACTTCAAAACCACCAAAGGCGCAGCCGCGATCTGGTCGCACGTACAGGTTCTGCTCAATTTGCCGTTGTTTTACCAATAACTCCCAATACGATTGCTTACTCATTAGCTGAAAAAATGCGTAGCGACGTGGAGTCATTGCAAATAGAGCACGTTAAAGCACATCAAGTGATCACGATATCCACAAGCATAATTACTACTTCAACTTCTGAATCTCTTGAGTTACAAGATTGGATAAAGCAGGGGTATCAGCAGTTAAATACTGCCATGGCAAATAATGGAAACTACTCGGCAAATTGTGCACCCTCTTCAAGCTCAGCTAACGCCAGTGCATAATAGATACCGTTAAGAGATAGCGTGCTACTCCATTATTGGAGCATAAAAAAAGCGGCCTAAGCCGCTTTTTCAATGGTTACTCAACAAGTTAACCCACTTGTTTTGCAATAATATCTTTCCATTTGGCTGGCCCAGTAGTGTGAACAGACTCTCCGTTCACATCAACCGCAACGGTCACTGGCATATCTTTCACTTCAAATTCATAAATTGCTTCCATGCCCATTTCAGGGAAAGCAACTACTTTTGAACCAACAATAGCCTTGGAAACAAGATACGCTGCACCACCTACTGCCATTAAGTAGACTGCTTTGTAGTCCTTAATAGCATCAATAGCAACCTGTCCACGCTCAGACTTACCAATCATACCTAACAGACCTGTTGTATCCAAAATCTGACGGGTGAACTTATCCATACGTGTGGACGTAGTCGGGCCTGCAGGACCAACAATTTCATCCCCTACAGGATCAACCGGCCCTACGTAATAAATGAAACGGCCTTTTAAATCGACCGGCAATTCTTCACCGTTATTGAGCATCTCGATCATACGCTTATGCGCAGCATCACGACCTGTTAGCATCTTACCGCTCAATAATACTGTCTCACCTACTTTCCAATCTTGCACTTCTTCAGGCGTAATGGTGTCGAGATTAACACGGCGTGTATTCGCCCCTACCTCAAAGGTAATTTCTGGCCAATCATCTAAACTTGGAGGAGTCAGGATTGCAGGGCCATCACCTTTCAATGTGAAATGCGCATGACGTGTTGCAGCGCAATTTGGAATCATACACACAGGCAACGAAGCCGCATGGGTTGGATAATCCATGATTTTCACATCAAGCACTGTGGTTAAACCACCTAAGCCTTGAGCACCTATACCCAGAGCATTAACCGCATCCATAATTTCTAAACGCAGCTCTTCAACACGATTTTGCGGGCCTCGCTCGCGCAGTTCATGAATATCAATAGGCTCCATTAAAGACTCTTTTGCCAGCACGGCCGCTTTTTCTGCCGTACCGCCAATACCTAAACCAAGCATACCAGGAGGGCACCACCCCGCTCCCATGGTTGGAACGGTTTTAACCACCCAATCAACGATACTGTCAGACGGGTTTAACATGACCATTTTTGACTTGTTCTCGGAACCGCCGCCTTTGGCCGCCACGTGAACTTCAACTTCGCCACCTTCAACAATCTCATAATGGATGACGGCTGGTGTGTTATCTTTGGTATTCTGACGCTTGCCTGCAGGATCCGCCAAGATCGACGCACGCAACACATTATCTGGGTGATTATAGGCTCGGCGCACACCCTCATTGACCATGTCCGTGACGTTCATTTTAGCGTCCCACTGAACATCCATCCCGACCTTTAAGAATACGGTTACAATGCCAGTGTCTTGGCAAATAGGTCGATGTCCTTCGGCTGACATACGCGAGTTGATAAGGATTTGAGCCATGGCATCTTTCGCCGCTGGATTTTGCTCCTTTTGGTAGGCTTCATGAACACCTTTTACGAAGTCTACCGGATGGTAATAGGAGATAAATTGCAGTGCATCAGCAATGCTGCTAATGAAATCATCTTGGCGAATAACGCTCATTGAGGCTCTCCACTTAACTGTATTAAGTCACAGGTTGATTAAGGTTCTACATCAAAGATTAGGACTCTAGGGTGGTCCAATTGCAGCGATTATACACCAAAATTCCGCACCCGCGGCATGTGTCGTTAGTCGAAAATCGCTTAATAGATTACTTAAACAGATATACGTCTACGCTACATCAATTTTGATGCCTTGCGGGGCAACAACTGGTTTAACTTTACTCACACAAATTTATCTTTTACGTATTAGTTAAAGTACTGACTACTAACTGTCCTACCCATTACAGAGCTAAGTCAAAGCGGGTAAAAAGATACATAAAAGTCCGCTATTATGTTATCAAGACATCCGGGGTCATTAAGATGTAATAAAGCCAATAAAACATAAACTTGTTCACGAAATATCGAACCAAACCCGGGAACCTCCCGCTTTTTTATCAGTACAGGAAGTACTTATCGTGCGTAACATAAGAGCCATTAATATTTATCAGCCTATGGCTAGTCACCGGAATATGACTCACTATGGCTAATGAGCCTCAAATTACATTTTTTTCGGGTGGTTCAGCTCTTAAAGATACAAGCCGTACACTTAAAAAATACACTCGTCGATCAGTGCATATTGTGACCCCGTTTGATTCAGGTGGAAGCTCTGCCACGCTACGTGATGCCTTTAACATGCCAGCTATTGGCGACCTTCGCAGTCGATTATTAGCCTTAGCGGACGAAAGCCAGCCTGGCAACTACGCCACTTACAAGCTATTAAATTACCGCCTACCTAAAACGCAAGCCAGATCAGCTTTAGCGCGCGAATTAGAAAGTGTTATTACGGGTACTCATTCTTTAAACAGGGGTGTTCCGAAGGCGTGGCAAGAAGTTATATGCCGAGATATAGCCCGCTTTAAAGCTGACATGCCTGTTGATTTTGATCTACGAGGAGCCAGCTTAGGCAATTTAATGATTGCAGGCGGCTATCTAGAAAACCAATGCCAGTTAGATCCCGTGATAAAGCGGTTTTGCCGATTAGTAAATGTGCAAGGCTACGTCAACACGGGCTGCGATACCCCGTTACACCTTGCTGCCCACCTTACTAACGGTGATTACGTCGTCGGCCAGCATCGAATAACCGGTAAAGAACTTCCAGCACTTAAGCACTCTATTAACAGCCTATTTCTTTGTCACGTTGATGAAGATATGAAGAATGGAATAGTCGAAAGAGTCAATTGCCGAGCCAAAACAGATGTGCTGCGCAAAGTCAGCACCAGTGATCTAATTTGTTATGCACCAGGAAGTTTTTACAGCAGCCTAGTGGCTAACTTACTTCCTCAAGGAATGATTGAGCAAATTAGCCATGCCCAATGCCCTAAGGTCTTTGTTCCTTCTCTTGGAATAGATCCCGAAGTTCCTCACATGTCATTGTACGATCGAGTATTGCTACTAATCCGATATTTAGCTCGCGAAAACTCACCTGTTACCGACGTACTGAGTACCGTCTTATTCGATCCTCAATACACACCACTAACGGCATTAGAAGAAGAGCAATTAAAGAAACTAGGCTTATCTCTAAAAAAAGAAAGCCTAGTCGATCCCGCGAGCTCATTGGCGCAACCACACTACTGCCCGACTAAGCTATCCACTACCCTCGTTGATATGGCCAGCTAAGCTGGCCGCTCTTATCAGGTGCGGCTCGGTAAGTCCCGCATCAATAACGCATAATCCATATCAACGTCTAGACTCATTGGAATTTGAACAACATGCCCAGAGCCGGGCGCGCGGTCAGTTGATTTTCCTTTTTTGTTCAGCATTTCTGCAAGCGTAAACTTATGGTTACCGTGCGGAGTCATTAATTCTAACGTATCGCCTAGCTGGAATTGGTTTTTCACATCCACTTCCATCATGCCAGTTTGAGTATTTCGCCCTAAAATTTCACCAACAAACTGCTGTTGGACACCGACCGAATTACCATTTTGATAATTTTGATACTCATCATGCACATGGCGGCGATAAAAACCTTCCGTATAACCACGGCTAGCTAAGTTTTCAAGCTCATCCATCAATGACATATCAAACGGATTACCAGCCACCGCATCATCAATCGCTTTGCGATAGCTTTGCGCTGTTCGCGCAACGTAATAATGTGATTTAGTTCGGCCTTCAATTTTTAACGAATCGACACCCATTTCTGCTAAGCGATGTACATGTTGAATAGCGCGCAGGTCTTTAGAGTTCATTATGTAGGTGCCGTGCTCATCTTCAAAAGCAGGCATGTATTCGCCGGGGCGCGTTTCTTCTTGTAACAAAAAGATTTTGTCAGTCGGTTTGCCTTGCCCTAAATCGGGCTGGTCTTGAGCCATCGCGTCGACTGGATCGAAAGTTTGCACAGGAACAACATCCCCTGAATCATCGACTTTGGCTTCATGTGCATCGTATTTCCAGCGGCATGTATTGGTACAAGTGCCTTGGTTTGGGTCTCGCTTATTAATATAGCCAGACAATAAACAACGACCAGAGTAGGCTATACATAAGGCGCCATGTACAAATACTTCAATTTCCATTTCGGGGCAGCGCTGACGAATTTCAGCCACTTCATCCAATGACAACTCCCGAGAAAGAATAACGCGTTCAACCCCAGCTTGGTGCCAAAACTTAACAGCCGCCCAGTTCATCGTGTTTGCTTGAACCGATAAATGAATCGTCATATCAGGGAAGTTTTCTTTAACCAACATGATCAAACCAGGATCGGACATAATGATCGCATCAGGCCCCATCGCAATAATAGGCCGCAAATCATCGATATAAGTCGTTAACTTGCTGTTGTGAGGCAAGATATTACTGGCTAAAAAAAACTTTTTTCCTAGCTGGTGTGCTATCTGGATCCCTTCACCCAAGTTATCCATATTAAAGTCATTATTACGCACACGCAGACTATAACGTGGCTGGCCGGCATAGACAGCATCGGCACCATAAGCAAATGCATACTTCATATTTTTTAACGTGCCGGCGGGCGAAAGTAACTCTGGGCTAATCATGGGTGGACTCAATACAAGTTAGGGTTCGTTAGGTGTAATAGATCGAGATATTCAGGACAGGTCCTGCAGATCTACTTCAAACAGAGGAGTATATACGGAACCGTGCTCTCCTTGCTTGCTCTGGAACAATACAACTGAATCCGCCAAGCTGTACAAATCGAGTGACGGCCAAGATTCAGGGGGTTGGAATTTATTCTTTCGAGGCAATTTCCCTAAAGTAATATGCGGCCTAAAGTCTGCCGGATCACTTTTCACGCCAGCCGCTTCAACCACAGAGGCCACTTTCTTTTGGAAATTCTCAAGATGCTCGTTTTCTGGCGGCAACGCTGCAATTAAGGACAGTTCGGGGTTGATTGGGTAGTACTCTATGCGATCCAAACAAATTTGAAAGGACGTTTCACTGCATAAGTGTTCTTTAGCCAGCGCCTCTAACTGATCTACGGTGTCCAGCGCTGTGTCACCAATAAAGCAAAGGGTCAAATGATAGTGATCGGAATCAACCCAATCAACTTCTAGGTTTCTATCATTTGCGCATAAATCATCAGCTTGGTCAGCTAACTGTCGCACAACGGGCTCTGCTAATCGCAAAGCAAAAAATGTTCGAATCCTCATGGGTTCGTTTTGTGTACCTATTCAGTTCAAACAAGTCATTTTGCACATCAGCTGGACCAAGCGCAATGCTTTTATGGTGACAAAGATCAGTCTATCAACGCCCTACCTTGAGAGACAGAGCATTTAGTTGCTGACGAATATTTAGCAACTCGCTATTTACTTGACGACGCGTTCCATCAATAGCCGCTATCGCCTGCTCGTTAGTTGCAACGCGACGAGTTAACCGAGTGTCCGTTTTTACACTACCAGCAACTTTAGCTAACTGTTTTGTGTAGCTATCAAGGCTAGCTACACGCTTATCCAAAGCAGCCAATTTGGTCTGCTGTTGGTTAGCTCGATCCACACTGGTTTCATCAAATATAGCTAATTGCGTTTGTAGCTGTAATGAAAGCTGATCTAAGCTATCCAGA
Organism: Neptunomonas phycophila; assembly: GCF_001922575.1. NCBI lineage: Bacteria > Pseudomonadati > Pseudomonadota > Gammaproteobacteria > Oceanospirillales > Oceanospirillaceae > Neptunomonas > Neptunomonas phycophila. The sequence continues at coordinate 2,359,217 of NZ_MRCI01000001.1, forward strand.
CGCTGTGCTAATGCTTGAATGGCCTGATTAGCATTATCGGTCGAGGACTGCTGGGAGCTTTCAAGCTCAGTTAACGATTGCTGCTGATCAGAATTCGCTTTCAGGATTAAGGCTTGCTCTTTTGCTACCTCAGATAGTTGCTCTTTCATCTGAGCTATTTGGTTAACAGATTCTATTACCGTTTCACTGGACGCGAGCAATACCCCTATACGTTCCTGATCAGTTGTTTGCTGATCCAACATACGATTTATTTGCTCTGAACGATCGGTTGCTTGCTCCGCCAACGCCTGAGTGGTTTGTTCTAATTGGATAATAGATGCTTCTAACTGTGTATTTTGATCGACTGTGGCCAACTGTTGCGCCGTTAGTTGATCTAAGGCCTGCTGCAAACCTTCAACCTGCTGCTGCAACGTTTCCCCAGACTGCGACGCCGACTCACTGGTTTGCTGCAAGCGCTCCTCTAAAGCAGACACCTGCTGTTGAGCTTCGCTTAATAACGCACGCTGCTCCATTAAGGTAGATTGCATTCCAAAGGCAAGATACCCCAATACCCCACAACCTGCCGTTAGCAACACTAGAATAAGCGTAGTAACCCAGCTATCGCCTTGGCGGTTGGTTGCTTTTACAGACGAGCTAGCCGTGCTTTTTTTACTCCCCGCGGAAGCCGCCGAAGGTTTATTGGACTCTTTTAGCTCATCTGGATCTGCAGGCCCCATTAGAGGGACATTTATTTCTTCGTTATCACGACTCATTCAGCTTTAACCCTACCTGAACACTAAAACTCGTCTCACGTTACCAGTTTTATGAGTAAGACTAAAGCGGCTCAAATAGACTATTAAGCACCGCTTAGATGTTGATTGTATTCATAAGATTAATTTGCATCCAACAAAGCAAATGCCTCCCGCGTGAGGTTCCGCGCTCCGGTTGCTGTAACAAGAATATTATCCTCAATACGAACCCCTCCCCAAGGCTTAAGCTGATCCACAAGGTCCCAATTAACAAACGAGCCAGCGGCATCTGCGCGCAGTTTCTCTAGTAGCGACGGAATAAAATACAAACCCGGCTCAACAGTCAGAACCATACCTTCTTCCAGCACACGCGTTAAACGCAAAAAAGGATGGGAGGCAGGCGGCGCTTTAACTGTGCCTTGGCTGTCTTGTTGAAAACCAGCCACATCATGCGTTTGAATGCCTAAAAAGTGCCCTAAACCATGCGGAAAAAACGTTCGAGTAATCACTTCTTGTACTTCATCAGTGGGCGGGCACTGCGCCAGTAATTTTGTTGATAACAACACATCCACTAAATACTGATGGGCTAGCCGATGCAATTCAATATAATCCAACCCTGGCTTAATCTGTTCGATAACACTCAGTTGTAATCGCTCTACGGCTTTAACGATAGCGGCAAATACAGTAGCGATGGCTTGCTCTGCTTGAGGCATATCAACAGCGGAAGCTGACCAGGTGCGTGTGATATCCGCAGCATATCCAAGATAGCTCGCTCCCCCATCCAGCAGTAACGTGCGAGCAACAGGCAATGGAGAGCGGCTTTTATGCTGATAGTGCAAGGTCGCCGCATTTTCATTTAATGCCATAATAACGTTGTAGGGTAGCTCGTGATCTAAATGTCCTGTGGCTTGCAAATATCGATTATGTAATGCACGTTCGGTAAGGCTGCTTTCACTGCTTGGAACGATACTTTTCTGAAAAAGCGCTTTGGCCGCTGCGTGACCTTTTACAGCACAGCAATTCGCCCGAAAGATACACTCTATTTCCCATGATGTTTTAATGGCCCGATCAAAATGCAGCGTATTAAGTAAAGCGTCAGGATTACATTCAAACTTGTTTGAAAAGTTATGCAGCGGCTCCTCTGCAACTACGGCATAGCGCTGGTTTTCCTGTGTCATCAACGCAGGTGCTGGGTCCGTAACTAGGGTTATATCAAACAATCCAGCCCACTCATCAACAGGTAATGGCGTGCTTTGATACCAAAAATCATTGGGAGCATAGATGTAAAGAGCCGGTTTTTTACCTTTTTGTATCAATAACCAACAATCGGCAGACTCATGTAAAAAAGGCACCCAACGAACAAAATGAGGGTTTGCTCTAAAGGCATAATGCGTGTCATCTAAAAAATGTTTTTTTGTGTGGCCCGAGCCAATGAGTAAAGCATCAAAATCATGTTGACTTAGCGCTTGCTCCACCTGCTGCTGCAAACTTGATATGTGAGTTTCAAAAAGAGAGAAATCTATCATTACGCCAACAACCTAACTAAAAAATAAAATGAATCCAATTACACACCCACTTGCATCCCATCGTTTGCTAAACCTGACCAAAAAACATCGAGTTGGCTGCGATGGTTATCGCGTAAGCGGTAAAGGCGAATTTGCAAAGGAATTTGCCAGCGCTCATCGCCTGCTATAGCTAACTGACCATAATTCACGCTGTCGTTAATAAGCCGTTGAGGTAACCAGCCAATTCCAAAACCCTCTTTAACCATGGCTTTAACACTAACCGACAACATATTTTCATTGACGGTCGTTAAATGCGGCGGCTCTAGCCCACTGGATAGGGCATGATCAATTAAAGGCCTAAGAAAAGAGCTAGGATGATAGCTGATATAAGGTAATGGCTCCCGTTTTTTACCAGGTAGCTGAAACAAAGGAGCCTGCTGTTCATTCATTGCCGAAACAGGCACCAACGCTTCCTCACACACAACTTGGTATTCAAAGCGGGTATCATCCAATGCTTCTATAAAAGTAATCTGGGGATGCCAATAACACAGGAGCAAATCACATTGCCCTTGGGTAAGCGCATTAACAAAGTCACTCGCCGCCCATGTTGTTGAAGACAGGTCTAACTCTACTTCGACATTGTGCTTTTGAGCAGATGGCTGCAACCAATTGCGATAAAACATCAAATACAATGTTTGTGTTGTAGCAAAGCGCAGGCGGTTTTCTTCCTGTTTTTTGATTTCTTTGCATTGAGCACGCGTATCTTTGGCTAAACGTGCAATTTGCTGTGCACTGGCCAAAAATATTTCACCGGCTGGCGTTAGCCCTAATGGCAGGGTGTTACGATCAATTAAGGTAACCCCCATTTCTTCTTCCAGCATTTTTATCCGACGGCTCAATGTCGGCTGAGTAATATTGCGCTCATCTGCTGCACGAGAAAAATGGCGCGTGTGGGCTAGCGCAATAAAATCATCCAACCAGCGAGTTTCCATTTAACGCACTCGGCCTATCTGTTGCTCATTAACGCGCTCAAGCATGTTGTTCTAACCATTCAGCTATAGGATGCAACAAGCTTTTACCCAATTGCTTTGATCGCTCAGGAGACCAGCCGTAGGCCAGATCAGGCCGTTTATCATAATCCTTAAAAGGCATTTCTAACGTCATGGCAGGACAACCGAAGGTTTCTCCTACCCAAAATGAAGCGATGGTGAGTGTCTCTTGGCCAAATTTTCCTGGCTCATAGCCTCTTTCCACTTGGAAGTCGGGGTTAATGCGGGCAAGGTTTTCTTTAAAAATCCGTTCGGCTGTCAGAATATCATCGCTGACAAGTGGTGAACCTGCTTGCCCAGCAATAAAGTTACACGGTAATGTTTCATCACCATGGATATCTAGATACAAATCTACGCCTGTCTCTTTCATTTTTTCCCGAACAACCAACACTTCTGGACTTTTCTCGGGTGTTGGGTCATGCCATTCACGGTTCAGGTTAGTACCGACCGCATTGGTGCGTAAATGCCCTCGTACTGAACCATCTGGGTTCATGTTCGGCACGACCCAAAATACACATCGCTCTAATAATTGACGCGACAGCGCATCATGCTGATCCACCAGACGCTCTAGCAACCCTTCTACAAGCCACTCAGCCATCGTTTCACCTGGATGCTGACGTGCTGTAACCCAAATATTTATCGCTTGATCAGTTGAGCAATGAGCCGTGCTGGATAGTTTAAGTAACTCTATATCACGCCCGTCAATAGTGTTACCTAAATCGATTAACTGGCAACGATGCGACTGCTGCGCACGAGCCACAAGATCTAAGTGCTGCTCATGACTATAGGGTGCGAAATAAGCATAATAAATACTCGCCTGTGACGGTTCGTGTTGAATGATGAGTTCCCCCTTTTCATATTGAGTAGGCACTCTGAACCAACACTGTCGATCATACGAAGCTACTGCTTGATAACCATCCCAACCTTCAGCATAAGCGGCATCTGCTGCATTAGTAATGCGCATGGTTAATGCTTGTCGGCTAGCGCCCTGCACGCGAAAATAAAACCATTGGAAAAAATCTGATCCGTTGTCTGGTTTAATGGACAGCTGAATATCACTAGCGGTGTCCGCCGAAATGACTTCGATATTTCCGGCATCAAACCGGCTACTAATCTTCACGTTCTAGCTCCTGTACAAACAGAGGAAACAAATAAGCGATTCATTACTTTTAAATTCGGTTTTCTTCAACAGCATGGCAAGCCACTTGGCTACCGTCTATCTGACCTTTTAACACAGGTACTTCTGATTTACAGCGCTCATTTGCATGTGGACAACGCCCATGAAATACACAGCCCGCGGGTAAGTTAACAGGCGTAGGCACTTCGCCGGATAAACGAATGAACTCTGGGCGGTCATCTTCTAACCGTGGAATCGCCGACATTAGTGCTTGTGTATAGGGGTGGCGCGGGGTATCAAACAATGTTTTGGTTGGGGCTAACTCACACACAGTGCCCAAATACATGACGGCTACTCGTGTACCGAAATGCTCAACCACAGCGAGATCATGCGTTATAAAAAGATACGTTAGGTTACGGTCTTGCTGTGCCTCCATCATCAAATTAAGGACCTGAGCTTGAATCGACACATCCAACGCTGATATCGGTTCATCTGCCACAATAAACTCTGGATCTACTGCTAATGCGCGGGCGATGCTTATTCGTTGACGCTGCCCCCCAGAAAACTCATGCGGATAGCGCTCGCCCCAGCTTGGATCCACACCCACCGATTGCATAACCTCAGCCACTTTATCACGCACCTCAAAAGGGCTCATCGCTGGATTGTGAAACCGAAGCGGCTCTTTAAGGGTTTCTAAAATTGTCATTCGAGGGTTCAATGACGCATAGGGGTTTTGAAAAATCATCTGCATTTTTTTTCGATAGGGTAGAACCTGCTTATCACTCAGATGATCAATACGCTCTCCACGATAGGCCACTTCGCCGCTAGTCGGCTTCAATAAGCCCATTACCGTTCTCGCAACGGTTGATTTTCCGCAACCCGACTCCCCTACTACGCACAGAGCCTCACCGGCGAACACCTCTAGGTTTACACCATTGATCGCATGCACGTGCGCCTGCTCACGAACAATTCGGCCTTTCTTGAAACGTAGCTGATCTAAAAAGTCTCCGGACAGTGAAAAGCGTTTATACAAATCACGCACTTGAACCAACGTTTCTTTTGTCGGAGCGGCATTGTAGACGCCAACATCGGTAGATGGCGGCACAGAGTTTATTATTTGACTCATAGCTCAGCCCTCTCCGCTAACATCAAATCGTTTTTCATTTGAGCCACCATATGACAGGCAACCTGACAATTACCCGATCGAGTAAAACCCGGTAACGCTTCACTACATATAGGGTTGGCATAATCGCAACGCGGATTAAATGCACAGCCTGTCGGGATATTTTGAAGAGCGGGCATGGCGCCACGAATCTGATTTAAATGCTGGCCGGGGATGGCCATTTGCGGTAATGCATTCATCAAACCTTGAGTATAGGGATGCTGTGCATCATTGATAATTTCTTTGGTTGGCCCTTGCTCAATCACGCGTCCGGCATACATTACCAACATGTGTTGAGTAACCTGAGAAACCACACCCAAATCATGTGTAATTAAGATTAATGCCACACTATGCTGCTCACACAAATCTAACATGAGTTCCATAATTTCGGCCTGAATGGTTACATCCAATGCCGTTGTAGGCTCATCGGCAATGATGATATCCGGATCAAGTAATAAAGCGATTGCTATAACAATCCGTTGACGCATCCCGCCTGACAATTCATGCGGATATTGATCCAGCCTTTTATCAGGCGAAGGGATTTGGACTTGCTGTAGCTTTTGTAATGCAATACGACGCGCATCGCGTGATGATATTCGACGATGAGCTTTTAAGCATTCAACCATCTGGTCGCCTATTGTTAAGACAGGGTTGAGAGTCATCATCGGGTCTTGGAAAATCATTGATATTCGATTACCCCTGATTTTTCGCAAGGCGGCGGCCGACATGCTTGGGAGATTATTTCCCTCAAACATAACCTGACCACCCGCAATATAACCGGGCTGCGCGATCAAGTTTAAAATAGAGAACCCTAAAACCGATTTACCCGCTCCAGATTCCCCCACAATGCCTAAACGCTGACCACGATCGAGAGTAAAATTAATATCGTTTAACGCGGTTACGGTGCCACTTCGTAGCCCAAAACACACCTCAAGATTTTTGACTTCTAATAACGCCATGTCACTACCCCTTGTACAATTTAGGGTTAAGCACATCACGCAGCCAATCCCCCAGCAGGTTCATCACTAGCACTAATGCAATTAGCACCAATCCAGGAATCACAGTGATCCACCAAACACCTGAAAAAATATACTCAAAACCGCTGGCTATTAATGAGCCCAATGACGGTTGAGTCACCGGCATACCCAGCCCCAAGAAAGACAAAGAGGCCTCCGAAATAATGGCATTGGCGACTTGAACAGTCGAAATCACAAGAATAGGAGATAAGGTATTGGGCAATATATGCCTAAACATAATGCGTATCTGTCCAAAACCCATTACGCGAGCCGCATCGACGTACTCCTTACGTTTTTCAGCTAATACAGAAGCTCTAATAGTCCGTGCGTATTGCGGCCATTCAGCAATACCTATCACCAAAATTAACATGAGCATGGCTAAACGCTGATAAAGCTCTGTTCCAAACGACGCTTGAAAAACAGCCAGTACGATAATGGCAACCATCATGGTAGAAAACGACAGTTGGATATCCGCCATACGCATTAAAAAGCTGTCAATTCGCCCCCCTACATAGCCAGCTAACAAGCCGATAACAATACCTAAGGTGGCTTGCAATAAAACAGCGCACAAACCAATCAATAAGGACACTCGTGTACCGTAAAGAATGGTCGACAACATATCCCTACCTTGAGCATCTGTCCCTAAAAGAAAGCGACCATCCGCTCCGTCCTGCCAAACAGGAGGTAGCTCTGAGTCCATAATGTCGATAGTTGACGGATCATAAGGGTTAAAGGGTGAAATAAGTGGCGCTAATAAAGCCACCAGCACATACAGTGTAAACAGTATTAAACTGACCTGTGCGATACGATCAGTTTTAAAACTATGGAAAAGATGAGATTCACGAAAACGCTGCCAACGGCTTGGTTGCTCAACTGTGCCATCAAAAAGAGAATCAGCCATGTGCATTACCTGCTAATTTAACAGTGGGGTTAACAAGCCCGTAAATTAGATCGACTACGGTATTAGTGACTACAAAAATGCCGCCAACTACGATGAGATAAGCCACGATCAACGGTGTATCTACCCGGTTTACCGCTTCCAAAAATAAGAACCCCATTCCCGGCCACTGGAAAACCGTCTCGGTTAATATCGTGTAGGCAACCATCGTTCCTATTTGCACGCCTCCCACCGTAATCACGGGAAGCATAGTGTTTTTAAGAGCGTGTACAAAATAGATACGCCAAGGGGAAATCCCTTTTGCCCATGCAAATTTCACATACTCTGATTGCAACACTTCCATCATTTCCGACCGAATTAGCCGGATAAATAATGGCAGCATGATAGATGCCAGTGTGAAACTCGGTAAGATCAGGTGCATCAGACCGTCAGCTGTCAACAACCCCGTCTCCCAGCTACCCACAACAGAGGTCGTTTCACCCCGACCATAGGAGGGCATCCACCCCAGCTCAATTGAAAAGACGTAAATAAGACCGATAGCTGTCAGGAATACAGGAACGGAGATCCCTATTGTACTCAGCCCCATAATGGCCCGAGACAACCAGCTTTTAGGACGGATGGCGGCATAAACACCAGCAGGAACTGAAAATAAAACAATGATTAAGGTAGCACCAAACACTAATTCTAACGTGGCGGGTAACTTTTTAAGGATGACTTCTAGTGCTGGCTCTTTAAAGAAATAGGAGTTACCTAAATCTCCCTGAATAGCTTTTTTTGCAAAGCGTGCATATTGAATTAAAAATGGGTCATTCAGCCCCATCTCCTCACGCAATGCTTGGCGCTGCTCTTCTGTTACACGCTGCCCAACCAATTCACGTAAAGGGTCGCCGAGGTTCTCTTGTATAGAAAAGCTAATCAGGCTAATAACAAACATCACAACTATAGCCTGAAAAAAACGCTTTATAAAAAATGCAATCATGGGCAAAGTCCAATCATCAGAACAAACAACGAACAAGCCACTTGATACTCCCCCTTCTTGTATCAAGCGGCTTGACTCAATAGGAGGATTACTCCTCGACGACTAGGTCACCCAAGTACGGGAAGTTAAGCACGTTGACAACCGCTTCGGCCTCTACGCCCTTACGTGCTCCCCAGCTTAAATTTTGCCAGTGCAAAGGGACAAATCCAGCGTCATCGTATACTGCTTTTTCCATCGATTGCATAAGTGCGGCACGTTTTTCGGTATCAGTCTCGCTATTAGCTTCTACCATCATTTTATCAACAGCAGGGTTGCAGTAGTTGCCACTGTTGTATTGCCCCATACCGGTTTCTGTATTAGGACATGCCGACAAGAACTCAAAAAAGTTATTGGTATCTTCTGTGTCTGAGTGCCAACCAATCATCATGATATCCGCCGAACGCTTATCAAATTCTGGCCAGTATTGAGCTTTAGGAATAGTTTTCAGATCCACTTTAATATTGATCCGAGCCAGCATGGATGCCGCCGCTTGCGCAATTTTTTCATCGTTCACATAACGGTTGTTAGGTGCCATCATGGTGATGCTAAAACCATCCTCATAACCAGCTTCTTTCATTAGCTGTTTAGCTTTTTCAAGATCGTAACGCGGCGTTAAGGACTCGTTGTGTCCCAGGTAACCGGCAGGTGAAAACTGAGCGGCTGGGGTCGCAAACCCTTTCATTATTTTATCAACAATGCCTTGTTGGTTAATGGCATAGTTAATGGCCATGCGTACTTTAGGGTTTTTGAAAGCTTCGACGCGTTCACCGTTCAATTGCAAGGTAATGATCCGCGTGCCACTCATCGTAACCAGCTCGACATTTTCGTTCTTTTTAATGCGCTCATGATCACTCGGCGGAACAGGTGCAATAAAATCAACGTCACCCGATAGCAACGCGGCTACGCGTGTAGGCCCTTCTTTGATGGGTGTTAATGTAATGTTATCCACATTGCCCGGCGAAGTAGTATCCCAGTAGTTAGGATTACGCTTAAACTCGACGCGCACACCCTGCTCTCGATAATCAACAGTAAACGGGCCGGTTCCAGAAATATGACGAGAAGCAAAGCTATCTCCGTGCTTTACCATGGCATCTTTAGGGTTACCATTTTCATCCGTGCCGGAAAAGAACTCACTATCCATTGGGAAAATGTATGTCATATTATTGAGCATGAGTGGAAACGGTGCCTTGGTAACCATATCCACCGTGTAATCATCAATCATCACCGCTTCTTTGAACGGCGAAAAAATCCCTTTAAAGTCAGGTGATTCTTGTAAACGTTTAAAGGTAAACACGACATCTTTAGCAGTGAAGTCATTACCTGAATGGAATTTCACACCTTTTCGAAGGTGGAAGCGCATGGTGTTTTCATCAATCCGCTCCCACTTCTCAGCCAAGCGGGGTTCAAATTCCAGATCTTGTGTCCATCGCACCAGAGGGTCGTACGTCATATGTGACAGCTGGATAGTACCACCTGACAACTGCTCATAAGGATCCAAAGAAACTGGATCAGCATCGTACGCCATTTTTAATGAAGCCGCTTGCGCGCCCATTACACTCAGCGCTAAAACAGCACTGCTTAAAAACGATAGTGTTCTTTTCATTATTCAGTCCCTTAGCAATTAACAGGTTCATCTGTTTCGCTATTAAGACTACTCAGACCACCAAACAGGGACAATTTAAATTCCTTTGGTAGCTATACGCTAAACGCATGACCATTATTGTGCATTAAGCGCACCTACCAAAGGCCTACATTTAAACGGCTAGTTTTACTTTGCAAATAATTGGCTCATATCTTTAAACGCTTTAAACTCAAGTGCATTGCCACATGGATCCAATAAAAACATCGTCGCTTGCTCGCCGACTTGTCCTTTGAATCGAATATAAGGTTCAATTACAAACGGTGTATCCAGCGATTTTAACCGTTCGGCGAGTGCCTCCCACTGATCCCACTTTAATACCACACCAAAATGAGGCACGGGTACATCATGACCATCAACTGGGTTAGTTACCGCCTCTTCTTGCGAAAGGGTTTTTGGGTGGTGATGGATAACGAGTTGATGACCATAGAAGTTAAAATCAACCCACGTTTCACATGATCGACCTTCTTCTAAGCCAAAAACCTCTCGATAAAAAGCACGCGCTAAGGGCACATCAAATACAGGAATCGCTAGATGAAAAGGCTGTATGCTCATATTATTAGCTCTCTTTTATATGTGATTAGAAAACAGATTAAGTAATACGATACTTTTCTAAGATTACTGTACAGTTTTTTTTATGAATGTCGCTACCGTTAGGCAGTAGCTTGTTTGCGGTGCTTAACTTGAGTAGTTACAATTTTTCTTGTTATACCTATCACCACTAAATTCTACGCAGCACAGCTCTCTTTAAACTCAAGCGCTTTCTCATACACCCTACCAGCTTCTAGATGTTGGGTATTCACCGTCTCTAAATACCCCCTGACTACTTGGTCTAATACAGGCTTCCATTCTGGATTTTCAGCCAGTCCACTGATTGTATTAATGGTGTGTCCTTTTTCTAAGGCTTCAGCGCGGCCAGCGGCATCAAGGTTATCCAGCTTTTGTCCCATAATTCGGGCCCACTCCATACCACTATTTTCATCAATGACTGTTTGAAGATGATTCGGCAATCGAGCATAAGACTCGGTATTCATTGTGGTAATAAATGAAAGTGTATAAAGCGCAAGCTCAGTATGCGTATCCAGCTGTTCATTCAAGCGAAAATCCTTCATAGCCTGCCACGGAAATGCTACACCATCTATGACTTTGCGTTGAGCGGCTGTATAAGTTTCAGGAGCTGGCATGCCAACCGGCTGCGCGCCTAGTTTAGCGAGGGCTTGCGCTACCACTGTTGTCGCACGCCTGATGCGCAAACCATTAAGATCTTCAGGTGATAAAATATTTTTCCCGTTTGTATGTATATGCCCAGGTCCATGTGCAAAAAAGAAAAGTGGGTGCGTATCCTGATATTCACTACTAATTAGCTTTTCATCATAAAGCTTTTGCAAAACACAGCTGGCATTTTCGGCCGTTTCCACGATCCCTGGCAGCTCAATGATTTGAGTTACAGGAAAGCGCCCAGCCATATAGCCTTGCGCCGTGATGGTTATATCTACAATTCCGCTTGCTGCTGCCGAATAACTGCGCGCCGCTTTGGCTAGTGTTTGAGCGGGGTATATATCAATGACTAATTCACCACTAGACGCTGTCTTAATAGTTTCAGCCCAGTCATTAATAACTTGATCGACACTTGAACCTGCAGGCCAAAAGTGGCCAAGACGTAATTTATAAACATCAGCATAGGTATTCGCTGCCATTGCCATGCTTAGCAGCATGACAAAAAAAACTTTCATAAATTTCATGACTTCATCCTTGTTATTGATATTTAAAGATGGTGATTATCAGCTAGAGCAACGATGCACTTACGAGGATTTCATACTCTCTATAATCCTTCTAGCTTTGTTAGCAGCTACATCAACATGAATATCAATCATTGGCTTCCCTTCGAAACGCTTCATGTTTGCATATTGCGCTTCTATAACAACTTTATCCTCATCAAAAGTTAAAGCGGTTTGCTCAATAACTTTTGCCTTTATGTCTTCAACATTATCAATAGGATTAGTCGCCATCGTCCAAAAGTAATGAGAACTAGTGGATGATTCTGGGGTGATGCAGTGAAGCCCTCGCATATGAAAACCGCCACGGTTAGGATCATCAACCGCATCGGTATTAACATCTACAGCCCCAGTCCAAATTTTTAGATGAGAAGGGCAAAATTCAATTTCTTGCCAACGATCAACCTTATCTTTAAATGGGTAAGCCGCTAAATATGTTGGCGGTGGATTCGAATTACGCATATACCGTTTAACACTGACAGTGTTCCCTTCACTGGTTACATTCATTTCAGCATTCATGTGTATTTTGGCATCCCCACCTATGGTATGAAGATGCACATACCCTAGGTGACTCAAATCTAAGAGGTTATCGTGAATCAATTGGTAAGGCGCATCATAGTGATAGACATCTCCGTCATACACATACGTTTCGTCGTTATGAACCTCATACCTTGGCGGCTGGCTTAAAGGCTCTGAGTTTTCTTCAGCCCCAAACCAAACCCACACCAGAGCATCTTGTTCTTTAACATGATAAGACGAGACCCTCGCTTTAGAAGGCACTTTTTTTTGCCCGGGAACTTCAATACATTTTCCGGAACCGTCGTACAACAAACCGTGATACCCACAGCGTATTCCTTGTTCTTCAATGGTTCCAGAGGACAAGGGTAAATCCCGATGGCAACAACGATCTTCAAGCACATTAACCTGCCCATCTGGAGTCCTATAAATCACAATAGGCTTATCAAGCACCATTCGAGCAATAGGGACTGAGGACAACTCTTTACTTAAAGCAACCACATACCACATATCTAAAGGGTACGCAGAAACGCTATTTTCACGGCTGTCTCGAATTCCATCATTCTTAAAATATCGTACTGTCATTATTAACCTCTTATTTTTATTTTCTAATTTGCACGCCCTAGTTTACGACTCAATACAGTTGACATATCAACAATACAAAAAATTAAGTTGACATGTCAACTTAATCTACCAGCCTTTCATGCATACACCCTATAATCACTTAACCTTTAATTACTGTATTATGCTCAGTAATTGACGGCTTTGTGCCTTATATGAAAACAGAACTGAGAAAGACTTTAGATGCCAAATCACCCTGATGATGATAAGACCACCCAATTAGATCTGAAGGTCTATGTACCCGCATTAGTAACATTTCTTGCCAATAAACTATCTAGCGGAGCTTCAAACTGTTACCGAAAGCATTTTAATATTGGTGTTGTCGAATGGAGAATATTGGCACTGCTAAGAGTTGAAAGAAGCATAACCGCAAATAGAATTTGCCAAGTGATAGGGCTTGATAAAGCCGCCGTAAGCCGTGCTCTGAAAAGTTTACATAAGAGAGAGCTGGTTTTGTTTGCCAAAGATGAACAAGACGGAAGATCAACAATCATCAGCTTAACAGCACATGGCGAAGAGCGTCATGACCAGGTACTTACGGTAGCTCTCAAACGTGAAGACCTGTTATTGGGTGACTTAACACCCGACGAAAAGTCCTCTTTGATCCATCTGCTTCAAAAGCTCAATGCGCGAGTTGAGGTAGTTAATGCTTATGTTCCTGAAGACAGTAACTGATACATGATTGTTTTTTCTTTTAGACAATAAAAAGCCCGCAAAGCACAGAGCTTGCGGGCTAGATTCTGATAAAAACCTAAAAGGCTTTTACCATCGCGGGAAAAGGCGCTTACATCATGCCGCCCATACCACCCATTCCACCCATGCCGCCCATATCTGGCATTGCAGGGCCGCCTTCTTGTGGCTTATCAGCAACCATAGCTTCGGTTGTGATCATTAAGCCAGCAACAGACGCTGCTGCTTGTAATGCAGAACGAGTTACTTTAGCTGGGTCAAGGATACCCATTTCTAACATATCACCATATGTGTCGTTACCAGCGTTGTAGCCAAAAGAGCCTTCGCCTTCGCGAATCTTAGATACAACAACCGAACCTTCACCACCAGCGTTAGATACGATTTGACGGATAGGTGCTTCCATAGCGCGTAGTGCTAATTGGATACCGATCGTTTGATCATGGTTATCACCTTCCAAACCTTCTACGCGTTGAAGCGCACGGATCAAAGCAACACCACCACCAGGAACTACGCCTTCTTCAACCGCTGCGCGAGTTGCATGCAACGCATCTTCAACACGTGCTTTTTTCTCTTTCATTTCTACTTCTGAAGCGGCACCCACTTTGATGACAGCAACACCGCCTGCCAGTTTAGCAACACGCTCTTGAAGTTTTTCGCGGTCATAGTCAGAAGAAGTCTCTTCGATTTGAGCACGGATTTGGTTAACACGACCTTCGATAGTCGCGGCATCACCAGCACCATCAACAATGATCGAAACATCTTTAGTGATCGTAACGCGTTTTGCTTGGCCAAGATGTTCCAGTGTCGTTGTTTCTAGGTTTAGACCAACTTCTTCAGAAATCACCGTACCGCCAGACAAGATAGCGATATCTTCCAACATAGCCTTACGACGATCGCCAAAGCCTGGAGCTTTAACAGCAGCAACTTTAACGATGCCGCGCATGTTGTTAACTACCAATGTTGCCAGCGCTTCGCCTTCAACATCTTCAGCAATGATCAATAATGGACGCGAAGATTTAGCTACTTGCTCTAACGTAGGAAGCAACTCACGGATGCTAGAGATTTTCTTATCAACCAATAAGATGTAAGGCTGGTCCAGCTCTACAGACATGTTGTCTTGGTTATTGATGAAGTAAGGAGACAAGTAACCACGGTCGAACTGCATACCTTCAACCACGGTTAGTTCGTTTTCAAGACCGGAGCCTTCTTCAACGGTAATTACACCCTCTTTACCCACACGTTCCATTGCTTCAGCAATCAGCTCACCCACGACTGAGTCAGAGTTTGCAGAGATAGTACCTACTTGCGCAACAGACTTAGAGTCAGCACAAGGAACGGCCATCGCGCGAATTTGTTCAACAACAGCAGCGGCTGCTTTGTCGATACCGCGCTTCAGGTCCATTGGGTTCATACCTGCAGCTACTGACTTAAGGCCTTCGTTGACAATTGCCTGAGCTAAAACAGTCGCCGTGGTTGTACCGTCACCAGCCGCATCGTTAGCTTGTGATGCAACTTCTTTAACCATCTGTGCGCCCATGTTCTCGAACTTATCTTCAAGTTCGATCTCTTTAGCAACAGATACACCGTCTTTAGTTACGGTAGGTGCGCCGAATGATTTATCCAGTACGACGTTACGACCTTTAGGGCCTAATGTTGTTTTCACTGCATTCGCTAGGATGTTTACACCCGCTTGCATGCGCTGACGCGCGTCATCACCAAATAATACGTCTTTAGCAGCCATTTTTATTAATCCTGTAACTAGTTAATTCTGGTTAATCGCAAGAAGACATTAAAAAGATGTCAATTAGCCTTCTAGTACCGCGAAAATCTCACTTTCGTTCATGATCAGTAGCTCTTCGCCGTCAACTTTAACGACGTTTGAACCTGCGTACTGACCGAACAGAACTTTATCTCCAACTTTTACAGCCAACGGGTGGACTTCACCGTTGTTAAGAACACGACCTTGGCCAACAGCAACAATTTCACCTTCATTAGGTTTTTCAGCAGCCGAACCTGGCAGCAAGATGCCCCCTGCAGTTGTTTTTTCTTGTTCACTGCGGCGAACGACTACACGATCGTGAAGTGGACGAATTTTCATCTGATCTATCTCCTGATGGTTGATCAAAAGGCATAAGCTAATGATATGTCAATGGCCGTAACCATCTGGTTACCGGTTGAAAGCTTGATGGGGCCGACTATCTGAATTTCAATAGCTAAGAACTAAAAAAAATCATTTTTTTTAGTCCTCTCGACGATACTCACCATCAATTATGTCCCCTTGGCGTGGGATATCTTTTTTAGACGATTTGAAGGGCGATGACTCAGGAGGAAAAGGATCACTCGGTGCTTCATGAAAGCTGTCCCCAGTCTGGTGCGTAGTTACAACGGTAAAACGGGACAACGCATGTGTAATTATCCACTTACGCGTAAACGGGATAAGGCAGCAAAACCCAAAAAAGTCAGTCACGAACCCAGGTGTAATTAACATAGCGCCACCAACAGCCAATACAATGCCCTCAATCATTTCTTGACCGGGCATGTCTCCTTGACTCATCCGCTGCTGGGCTCTAGCCAGAGTAGATAGACCTTGAATGCGTAACATATTAACCCCGATGAAAGCCGACAATAGAACTAGGCCTATGGTGTACCACGCGCCAATGGCCTCACCTACTTTTATAAGGACGGTAATTTCAACTATGGGAATGAGAATAAAAAGAACAAAAAGAATAGGCATAACATCTCTTCAACTGGGTTTTAGTTTAAATGAGACCAGATGCCTCTAAAAATCGCAAGCAAACTCGTGCCCTGCTTATTAGAACACTCAGATAATAATAGAACCGTTCACACCTAACCATGCCGTTTTCTTTCGCACAAACTTTACTTCCTTGTACCTTTACAAATACCACTAATGAAGCATGGACGATTTTCTGTAAAGCGCCTAATTTTGTTGCACCGCAATAAATAATTACCCCTAAAAAGAACAACTCAGACTGGAACGGTAAAATGAATTTAAAAGACAAAGTAATCGTTATTACAGGTGGAGGTCGCGGATTAGGCCGCTCCATGGCATTAGAACTAGCCGATCAAGGCGCTAAATTAGCCTTAGTCGACCTGAGCGAAGATGACTTAGAGAGGACAGTCGGTCTATGCAGCGAAAAAGGTGTAGAGGCAAAAAGTTACGTTGCAAACGTAGCCGATGAGCAAGCAGTAGAATCATTATTCAACGATATTATTCGTGACTTTGGCGCTTTGAATGGCTTAGTTAATAATGCGGGTATCACACGTGATGGGCTTTTTGTCAAAGTAAAAGACGGAAAGGTCATCAAGAAAATGTCCATTGATCAGTGGAACCAAGTCATGGACGTCAACCTAACTGGCAGTTTTTTGTGTGCTCGTGAAGCCGCCATTAAAATGATTGAAACCCAAAGTGTTGGATGCCTAATTAACATTTCATCCATATCTCGGGCCGGTAACATGGGACAAACCAATTACTCTGCAACCAAAGCAGGCGTCGAGGCCATGGCTGTTACATGGGCTAAAGAATTGGCACGGTATAATATCAGAGCCGCTTCAATAGCACCGGGCTATATAGGCACCGAAATGGTATTGGGCATGAAACCCGAAGCCCTAGAAAAAGTAGAGGCGGGGATACCTGCTAAACGATTAGGAAAGCCGGAAGAAATCGCTAAAACGGTCACTTTCATCCTAGAAAATGACTATATCAGCGGTCGTTGCTTTGAAGTAGACGGCGGTTTACGCGTCTAAAGCCAAGCCAAGGAAAAGCAGAGCGGCAAGTGAACGGTTACACGAACGCTTCCGCTCTATACATCTTGTTTCACCTGCGTCACACGGCCTCTATTTTTTTATCTCCTCTCCATGGAGCCAACCACCATAGCAACACCATTCCAGGTAACGATAACACCGCGCAAATTAAGAAAAAGTCAGTCCATCCGACTGCTTCTACAATATAGCCTGTCGTCGCATTGGCAAACGTTCGGGGTAAAGCGGCTAATGCTGTAAATAAGGCAAACTGAGTAGCAGCAAAAGCGACACTTGTTGAGCGCGCTATATAAGCGGTAAAGGCTGCCGTTCCCAACCCTACTCCTAAGTATTCCAGACTGATCACAATAGCGAGCACCCACGAATTCGCCCCTATTTCAGATAAGGCAGCGAACCCTAAAATAGTGACCACTTGCACAACGCCAAAAATCCATAAAGCCCGATTAATACCCAGCTTTATCATCCACAGCCCCCCTAAGATACCACCAACAATTGAGGCCCAAAGAGCTGAGCTTTTGGCTACTACGCCTATTTCGGTCAACTCAAACCCTAGATCGATGTAAAACGGTGTCGACAAAGCTGTCGCCATGTTATCGCCAAGCTTATAAAGAAACATAAAACATAGCGCTGTTATTGCTGGCTTCCATCCAAAGCGTTTAATAAAATCAATGAATGGCTGGGTAACGGTTTCTTTTAGGCTAGTGGGTAAGCGGGCTGCTGTATCAGGCTCTTTTATTACCAAGGTCATGCCAATGCCCACCAGCATAAACAATGCGACAACAACAAAGACACTGCTCCAAGGCATGATATCAGCCAGAATTAACCCTAGCGCCCCTGGCACCAAACCTGAAATTCGGTATGCTTGAACATGCACTGAATTCCCCCAACCGAGCTCTTCATCGGGGAGGATTTCACGGCGATAAGCATCTATCACCACGTCTTGGCTCGCACTAAAGAAAGCCACTGCCAACGCAAGATACGCAATCATCCCAATACTAAATTCAGGGTTTAAACTACCTAAGCAAGCGATAGATACCAGAAGAAGGACTTGGGTTATCAACATCCAAGAACGGCGTCGACCTAAAAAAGGAGGCGCATAACTATCGAGGAAAGGGGCCCATACAAATTTCCACGTATAGGGGAATGTTACCAACGCAAATAAGCCGATTTCTTTTAAGCCAACTCCTTGGTCTCTTAGGAAGGCAGGTAACAACTGAAACAAAACATACAAAGGCATGCCGGAAGCAAAGCCTGTGAACACACAAATCATAGTACGGCGGTTTAAAATAGACTCGTACCACTTAGCCGAACGTTGGCCTTCTTCCATTACACCCTCAACCCACAGACAGATATTTAATGTGAGGCTAGTCTACCAGCCTTGAGCGGATTGCACAGAAAAACAAAGCTATCGTAATGATAATTATTATCATTTACATTTATTTATTAATCCGATAGGCTAACTCTATTCATCAAGGAGAATATAACTATGATTTATATGATCGATGCATGGCTAGAACGCCCCGACCCCTACATTCGAGTTATCCATAAGGAGCGGAAAATCCCAGTGCTTGAATGGTCGAGCGGCCAAGTAAAAGAGATGATCGCTCAGGGAACATTATGTCCATTTGATTTCATCGACACACATACCAACGAACAAGAGCTTATAAAGGAACTGTTTATACTGTCGTGCTTAGATAATATTCATTAATAATCTATTACATTAATATTAAGTTTTTATGAAAAACTCGACAGACAAATCTATAGGATATACAGTGACTATACAAACGATGTACTTATAAATGTAACCACCTATGATAAATAATCATTTGTGAATTACAGCTGCACCCCTAATTAATTTTGGATATTCTTTACATATTATTTTTGTTCGGAGCCGTAAGGTATGGGCGATAAAAAAAAGGCAAAGAATAGCCAGCTTGTTATACGTATTAATGATACGGAGCGTGAACGCTTTGTTTCTTTGTGTGATGAACTGGATACGAGTGCGGCACGAGAGGTACGTCGTTTTATTCGGGATTTTATAGCTGAGCATGAAACGCCCAATCAGGGATAAAGCAGCAATGTTTTATTGTGCCCAGCCCCGGCTAATTAACTGACATACAACGGAGATGCCCCATGGCTACAGTAAAAGCAAAAGCAGTTAAAAAAGATATCAAAAAGCGTCAAGCTAAAATCGCTAAGCACGAAAGCAAGCTGAAAAAATTGAAAAAGTTACTAAAAAAAGCTAAGTAATATTAGCAATAAAAGAAACGCCCACCTTTGAGCGTTTCTTTTTATATAACCCACAGCCGTGAAGCCTTAGTCACGGAAGTTATTATATTGCAATGGCATGTCAATGTCTGAGTCTTTTAACAAAGCCATTGTTTGCTGTAAATCATCCCGTTTTTTCCCTGTTACACGCACCTTTTCGCCTTGAATCTGCGCTTGAACTTTCAATTTACTTTCTTTAATAAGCTTGGTGATCTTTTTACATATTGGTTGATCCAACCCCTGTTTAAGTACAAGCTCTTGGCGCGCTTTAACACCAGCAAGATCAGGGTCTTTTTCTTCGATGCATTTAATATCAATTTTACGTGCGACTAACTTGGCGTAAATAATATCGATCAGCTGACGCAGCTGAAAGTCGACCTCGGCCTCAAGCATAATGCTCTCGCCCTTTTGCTCGATGCTAGCAGCAACCCCTTTGAAATCGTAACGGGTTTCTAACTCTCGCTTCGCTTGATCAACTGCGTTAGTTACTTCGTGCTTATCAAGTTCAGATACAATATCAAACGATGGCATACTCTACTCCTCAACTATTTGGCGCTATTTTAACGGACCTGTTTAGGGTTTTCATCCATCTCTGACTACCGCTATCATATTAGCACTTCCCTAACTTAAAAGACGCGACCATCCATGCAATGGCATATTCTAGGGGCAGGAGCTATCGGCTGTTTATGGGCTCACTGCTTAATCAAAGCGAAACAAGATGTTCGAATAATCTTACGTAACGAAGCGCACTTACATACCTATAAAGCCACTTCTGGGTTGCATTACACCGATATGGATGCACGCAAAAGCCATTCATTTCCACAAGCAGAGCTACCTAACGATGCCGCCCCTATCACGCGCTTGTTCATCACAACTAAGGCCTTTTCCACGCAAGACGCTATCGACTCAATTCGCCACCGCCTTGTAGACAACGCACACATTGTTCTATTACAAAACGGTATGGGGCAACACGAACAAGTGTGTAATCAGCTCCCACACTGCCATGTTTGGGGGGCTAGCAGCACTGATGGCGCCTATCTCACTTCACCTTTTCACGTAACGAGAGCAGGCAAAGGAGAAACAATAATTGGCTTACTATCGCGATATAATAAACTCAGCGACTTTCCGTTATTACTCCCAGAAAAAATGGATGATTTAACCGTTCACTTAACACAAAATATTTCGCTCTACCTTTGGAGAAAGTTAGCTATCAACGCGGCAATCAACCCTCTTACCGCTCTATTAGATTGTAGAAACGGCGCTTTGAGTTCAGTCCCCGCTTACCGACAAAAAGTATCGATTATCTGTAAAGAAATAGAAGCCATCGCTGAAAGCTTGCACCAACCTCTTTTTGAAGACTCATTGGAAAAGCACGTTTTTAGCGTTGCCGAACTCACAGCAAATAATTTTTCATCGATGCATCAAGACGTAACTCACAAACGTAAAACTGAAATTGATTACATCAATGGTTTTATCCAAGCTCAATCGGCTTTGAAAGGGCTAGATACCCCGTTTAACAAGCAGTTGATAACTAGCATTCAAGCCAAACTACACTCATAACTAAGGAGCCATCATGGCTGATCGACTCACTAAAATTTATACTCGCACGGGCGATTCGGGCACAACAGGGCTTGCAAACGGTACACGTATTTCGAAAAGTGCGCCTCGAATAGAGACGCTCGGCAATATTGATGAGCTAAATTCTGCCTTAGGCTTATTACTTTGTGAGATCCCAACAGAACATAACCTTAGGCCTCTGCTCGAGCGCATTCAGCATGATTTATTTGATTTGGGTGGAGAGCTTGCCATGGCCGATCCTAATTATGTGGCGATTACAGACAGCGCTATTACACAATTAGAACAGGCATTAGATAACCTGAACGCAACGCTACCTCCGCTCAAAGAGTTCATACTTCCCGGTGGAAACCGCCCTGCCGCGCAGTGTCACGTAGCTCGCACGCTATGCCGAAGAGCCGAACGTAGCATGATATTAATGAATCAAGACGAAAAAACTGACGCCAATACTGGCAACAAATATTTAAATCGCTTATCTGATCTACTCTTTGTAGCGGCCAGAAGCCTAGCAAGAGAAAATGGAGGGCAAGAAATTTACTGGAAGCCAGCCCAATGCCAATAAAAGGCATTTGAAACAAAAAAGCCTGCTAATCAGAAAGCAGGCTTTTGGACATTAACTACTTTTTTGATTAAGCAGATTTACTACGTTTGCGAGCGCCTAGAGCTAACAAGCCAAGACCCATCAACGCCAGAGTACCAGGAACCGGTACTGCAGACGGAGGCGTTACAACAGCGGCATCATCTACAAAATATGTAACAGTATAAGTACCCGTAGCCACTGTCTCTTGCTGGCTTGAAACATTACCGCCAACTTGAGTTAAATCCAGTGTACCAAACGCTGACAAATCAACATCAAACGTACCTGGACCCGTAAAAGCGAGTAAGTCTGCTGCATCTGTTGATTCCCAATCAGCCATATCGTCACCAGACAATGGACCAATTTCAACAGTCGTACCCGCTGCTACCAACTCACCTGGTAATGTATTACCAAATGAATCCGCTGGAGAAACGTCCAATGAAACAGTTGAGCCAGTAGCGCTGTTAGTAGCCAACACTAATGCACCAGCTGATCCGCTAACATAAGTATCAGTTACTGAAGAAAAAGAGATAGTCGTAACCACATCACCATACAAAGACAATACTACTTTCTCTAGAGCTTTACCGCCTTCTAAAGCCGGGTTGTATAGGTCGAAAGTAAAGTTTTGCGTCCAAACCGTTAAATCATTGTATGTCTGGGTTTGAGATTGCACTTCCATTAGCGCTGCAGAAGCAGACATAGCAGTTGCTGATAAAACAGCCGCCGCTAGCGTTTTTTTAATCAGGGACATGTAAAAACTCCTTGTGGTTTCGTAGAGACTTCCTGTCACGGAAAGTCAAAACCAAACGAAGCAAAGAGTAGGCCAATCTAGAAATACATAACAAATACAGTACGATAAAACAAAAAAGGTCTCTAAAACAAAACAAAAACCTGAGAAACATGAATGCCAAATTAATTTAAATAGGATTTATAAATTCAGCGTTCTGACCTGTAAACATTATCGACAAGTCACCACTAGCAATTCTACACTGTCTTTTAAAACAGACGTTTTAAATTAACCAAAAATGAACAACAAAGACAAAAGTCTCATAATGAAGACGCTTAACTTAAAGTTTCCATTTAAAAAGCTCTATCAGTGTAAAAAAATCAAACACTCAGCTGTTAGTATCAGTATGAGCAGGTCGATCTAACAAGCGACAGACTACCTCCATACCCTCTAAAATCCGCAATGTAGGACGAGAGATCAAATCGGCATCAACGGTATATAAGTGGCCGGCCTGTACAGCTCGAATCTCTTGCCAGGCCTCCCAGCGCTGACGCCAATGCCCCGACAACCCCTGTGTCGGAGCAAGAATCACATCAGGATTGAGAAGAACAACGTTCTCGACACTGGTTTGGGGGACGACTTCTAGCGATCGACTAAAGAGATTGACGCCGCCGCAACGTTCGATAATGTCATTAATAGGCTGAGAGTGGTTAGCCGTCATTAAAGGAGACTCCCATAGCTGAAAAAATACGCGCGGCGGATCCTGTATAGGCTCAACGGTTAACTCAGACAGCCGTTGCAAAAACTCCCGTGCTAACTGATCTGCTTTTTTTTGAGTACCGGTAAGCCTCCCCAAATTTCTTAATGCCCGAGAGACACTCTCCAGCCCTTGAGTATCAGAGCGATAAACTTCTATACCCAACTGTTCTAAGGTATCTAATAACTCGGGTGAGTTACCTCCCTCCCATGCAATAACCAAATCAGGCTGCAAAGCAACAATAGCCTCGATACTGACTTCATCACTACGACCTAAGCGTGGGATAGATAAAGCCTGCTCAGGGTAATCGCTGTACTCTACTGTCGCAACAATCCGGTCTCCAATACCCAGCGAATAAAGCAGTTCAGTAGCATGCGGCGCTAACGTAACAATCCGCTGTGACGAACTAGCATGAGCAAACGAAATGGATAACAAGGAAGGAATTAAACCTAAACCAATCCCCAAAAGAACCTTCACTATTGAAGGCAAACGAGTGTGGGAAAAGTAATTGGTAAAAAAATACATAACAAAAGCCTCTAGTCGATAACTTAGTATAAACCAGCTAACGACTAGAGCAGAGTTTCTTAGGTAACCCGTACTTCACGCTAAAAAGCTATTGGGCTGTCAGCTTAACCAAGGTTCTGCCTCTTACTTGACCGTTTACGATTTTCTCGGCGTATTCAGGCACCTCTTCCAGAGAAATCGTTTGGCTCATCTCAGCCAAGTCTTCGCTTGATAACAACTGTTGTAAGCGATGCCAAGCTACGGTACGCGTTTCTTTAGGACACATGACAGAATCAACCCCTTGCAACCTAACATTACGTAGAATAAACGGCATAACTGTTGTAGGCAGTTTATACCCCCCAGCTAGGCCGCAAGCCGCAATAGCCCCCCCATAATGTGTTTCGGCAAGCATTCGAGCTAAAATGGTATCTCCAACGGTATCAATACCACCCGCCCAACGCTGTTTTTCTAATGGTTTTGCAGGTTCTTGCATGGAGTCTCGGCTAATAACTCGACTAGCGCCCATAGCAATCAGATACGACTCCATCTCAGCCCGCCCTGTTACCGCTACAGCCTCGTAGCCTAATGCAGCCAGTAAACGCAGTGCAACCGAGCCTACACCACCGGCGGCTCCTGAAACGACAACTTCACCCGACTCAGGTGTCACACCGGCTTCCTCCAGTGCCATGACGCATAACATGGCGGTTAACCCCGCCGTGCCTATAACCATTGCATCATGGCTGGTCATTCCAGACGGAAGCGGAACACACCATTCAGGTTTTAGCCGTGCTTTTTCTGATAGACCACCCCAGAAACGCTCGCCAACACTCCAGCCGGTCATAATAATAGTATCGCCTACGCTGAACTCATCCGAATGACTTTCAGTGACAGTACCTGCTAGATCGATCCCCGGAACCATGGGAAATTGCGACACAATACGCCCGGTTCCTGTGATCGCCAGACCATCTTTATAATTAATTGATGAGTAATCAACATCGACAAGTAACGGCTCATTTGGCAGATCACTTACCTCAAGATCACGAACTTCAGCCTTTGTTTTTCCATCAATTTGATCTAATACCAGTGCTTTAAACATACCCTGCTCCTTTTTAGATTTATTGAGCCATTCATTAATGCCTATGGCTAAGCGGCGTATTGATAAAACAATTTGTCTTACAATTTAACATTTAAGATATTATTGATTTATGTATTTGTAAAGCAAATTAACAAATAGGCAAAAATATGAAATACTCATTTGGCCACTATGCAATTTACGAGCGACATTGTGAAAGAAATACCGTTTAACCCCGTTAGCGCACACAGCCTCTCTCGGCAAATTGCCGACCAGATCCGCAACGCCATTTTAGAGGGCTCCTTACGAGCAGATGATCGCTTGCCTACTGAAGGCGAGCTCGCACAGCGCTTTAACGTATCACGACCGACGATACGCGAAGCACTTAAACGACTAGCTGCGCAAAATCTAGTTCGCTCTAAGCGCGGTCCCACCGGTGGGACCTTTATTCAAACGCCGGATTTATTAGCCTTAAGCGAATCACTGGCCAGCACCACAACATTACTAGTTGGCTTTGAAAGCTTCACATGGGATGAGGTCACACAAACGCGTTTAGAAATGGAAAAGACCTGTGCTCGATTAGCTGCCGCGCAACGAACAGAAAAGGACATTGAGCAACTTGAGGCAACATTGAAAACACAAGCGAATGAAGCTTTGAGTGCAGAGGAACTCTGCGTTTCAGATGTCCAATTCCACCGTCAAATAGCTAACGCGACAGGCAACAAAATGATGAGCTACCTTATGTCGAGCGTGATTGAGGCGTTACAACCCGCCACAAATCTAGCCGCGTTTAGGCATCGTTCACATGCGGTTATTTATGATCAACATCGTCGCCTTTTGGATGCCATTATTGATCAGCATGAAGAAGAAGCAGCATCAGTCATGGATGAGCAAGTAAACTATATGGCTCAGCAATTGTCAGATGCTCGAAAGGCACATAATCAGGCGAATCAATCATAAATCAGTGACCTTTAGATTGTGGGCATTATTGTATTTTTGATTTATGCTACTTTCATAATTTTAAAATTAGTACGGCTATGAGGAATAACGGTGGAAGATAATACACTTTGGATTTTTAGCATTGTAGCGCTTGTCATTGGTGCAATAATTGGCTTTTTGGTCGGTCGCTCTGGTGGACGCAGTGTTAAGCAACAAGAGCTAGATAAAGTACAGCAAGAGCTAGATAGCTACAAAAAACAAGTTTCAGGCCACTTTGAGGAGACTGCTGACCTCGTTAATAAAATGACCGAATCCTATCGCGATGTTTATAAGCACCTTGCTACAAGCGCAACCACTTTGTGTGATGCAACCACAGCTGCCGCAATTACATCAACCTTAGTCCCACAACTCACTGAGGCGAAGGAAGTAGAACAAGAAGAAGAGGTTTCTGAAGAGGCGTTAACGGCCACAGAGAGCGATGTAGAACCGCCTCGTGATTACGCCCCCAAAAAGCCTGACGAACAAGGGACCCTGTCCGAAAGTTACGGTTTGAAAAATGCTAAAGAAACAACAGCCGAAGCTGGTGAAACACCCGAAGTCGAAACAGCAGAGAAAAAACCAGAAAAAAGTGAATAGCAGTCATTCTCTACCGAGCTTTATACCAGGTTACATCAATAATCCAATATAAGCTCACCCGGTTATCCATTGAAAACTACAATGGATAACCGGCTCTAATCACTAAACTATCACAGGTTTATACTGGGTTAGGTATCTCTATATAGCGATGCTCAATCCCAAACTTACTCGCCAAATGCTCCCCTAATGCCTGTACTCCATATCGCTCTGTCGCATGGTGACCAGCGGCAAAATAATCAATCTCCATCTCTTTAGCAAAATGGTATGTCGGCTCGGATACCTCACCGGATATATAGGCATCGACCCCTGCTGCCAGCGCTTTATCTATATAACCCTGCGCTCCCCCTGTACACCAAGCTATTTTCTTAATCGGGTGCCCAATACCTTGTATGTGCAATGGTGTTCGTTCTAACACAGCCGCTAATTGCTCGGCTAGCTTCCCTCCTGAAATCGGCTCGGGCAACTCACCTACCATACCAATAGCACGGCCCAAGGGAGCATCGAGCCCTCCGGTAATTTGCCAGCCCATTTTTTTTGCCAACATAGCGTTATTGCCAAATTCAGGGTGTGCGTCTAAAGGCAAATGAAAACCTAGCAAACTTATATCATTTCCTAATAGTGTTGCTAAACGACGTTTTTTCATTCCTGTAATACATTCACTTTCACCACGCCAAAAGTATCCATGATGAACTAAGACCAAATCAGCACTGTATTGCACAGCCGCATCAAGCAACGCCTGCGAAGCTGTCACGCCCGTTACAATACGCTGGACTGTTTCCTTGCCTTGTACCTGCAGACCATTAGGGCTGTAATCTTTAAACTCTTTTACGTTTAACAATTCTTCACAATAATTAACCAGACTTGTTAACGAAACTGACATAAAATGAACTCCCTATTAGCCACGGTGATGCAGTAAACGTATAATTCTACGTAATCCTTTTTTTTACACCAGCTTTGCGGATATTTAGATGCGTAATTTCAGCTTTCTTGGCTGGCCAATTGTTACAGGTGTGCTGATAGCTGTTATTTTATTGCAGTTTTTTCCTAACCTTTTGGCGCCGCCCGTTACAACAGTCGAAATTAAAGAAACACAGCTACCGACTAACCTAATTGGCCAAGGGTTAGGCAACGGCCCTGTTTCTTATTCTGACGCTGTCCAAAAAGCAGCGCCTGCCGTCGTTAATATATACTCCAGCAAAAAAGTTGAAGAAAAAGATAACGAAGCCCGCGCAAATGACCCGCTGTTTCGACGCTTCTATGAAAACGGTGATCAACCACAACGCCAACGCGTTCGTTCAAGTCTTGGCTCAGGCGTCATCATTAACAGCCAAGGCTATATCATTACGAATAACCATGTTATTGCCGAAGCTGATTCAATCATCATTGCTTTACATGATGGCCGCGAAGCTGAAGCTAGCGTGATTGGGATGGACCCTGAAACCGATTTAGCTATCTTAAAAATTAAAATGAATA
Organism: Neptunomonas phycophila; assembly: GCF_001922575.1. Lineage (NCBI taxonomy): Bacteria > Pseudomonadati > Pseudomonadota > Gammaproteobacteria > Oceanospirillales > Oceanospirillaceae > Neptunomonas > Neptunomonas phycophila. The sequence goes on from NZ_MRCI01000001.1 coordinate 2,387,259, forward strand.
ACTTACCCACCATCACCCTCTCCCCTTCAGAAAACTTGCGGGTAGGTGATGTCGTATTAGCAATCGGCAACCCATTTGGTGTAGGTCAGACTGTCACTATGGGTATAGTCAGTGCTACAGGCCGCAACCGGCTAGGCCTAAATACTTATGAGGACTTTTTACAGACAGACGCCGCGATTAACCCAGGCAACTCTGGTGGTGCGCTCATAGACGCCAACGGAAACCTCATAGGCATTAATACCGCTATTTTCTCAAAAACGGGTGGATCACAAGGCATCGGTTTTGCTATTCCATCTAGTCTAGCCAAAAAAGTAATGGCGGATCTGATCGAACACGGGCGTGTTATTCGTGGCTGGCTGGGTATCGAAGGCCAGGAGTTAACTCCAAGCCTAGCAGAGTCCTTTGATATCGAGATGACTAGCGGGCTTATTATCGCCGGGGTCTATCGTGATAGCCCGGCTCATAAAGCAGGATTACAGCCAGGGGACATCATGGTCACACTAAACGGTGAGCCTGTGGATGCCTATCAGTCTATGCTAAGCGTAGCGGATCTCAACCCAGGGGATACATTGGTGGTTGAATATATGCGCAATGGTAAAAAGCTAAATGCTACGGTTACCGTTGGTGAACGCCCGCCTACTAAACTGAATTAGCACAATCGTCGTACCTTTTTACGATGGAAAGAGTAAATAGAGTCACATAAAAAAAGACCCTTAATGGGTCTTTTTTTATAACGGTCTATAGCGTCCACGCACATGTGTTGGCGCTCAGTCCTTTATGCGGTATTCAGCCGATCGCGCATGCGCTGTTAAGCTCTCGCCTCGCGCTAAAACAGAAGCAATTTTTCCTGTTTCTGAGGCACCATCTTCCGAAAACATAATCAGAGAAGAACGTTTTTGGAAATCATATACACCCAAAGGTGACGAAAAACGAGCCGTTCCTGATGTAGGCAAAACGTGATTAGGTCCAGCGCAATAATCACCTAACGCTTCTGCCGTGTAGCGGCCCATGAAAATAGCCCCAGCGTGGCGTATTTTTGGCAACATTGCTTTAGGGTCTTCAACCGACAATTCTAAGTGTTCAGGCGCTATACGGTTACTCACCTCTGCCGCTTCATCCATATCAACGACATGAATGAGGGCTGCGCGCTCACGCATAGACACTTCGATAATAGCTTGGCGTTCCATAGTTGGTAACAATTTGCTGATACTTGCTTCTACTGCATCTAAATACTCAGCATTAGGGCAAACTAGAATCGATTGCGCATCTTCATCATGCTCAGCTTGTGAGAACAAATCCATTGCAATCCAATCGGGATCTGTTTTTCCATCACATACGACCAATATCTCAGATGGGCCCGCTATCATATCAATACCCACGGCCCCAAATACGGCGCGTTTAGCTGTTGCCACAAAGATATTGCCAGGACCCACAATTTTATCCACTTTAGGGACAGACTGTGTGCCATATGCAAGCGCAGCAACCGCTTGTGCTCCGCCGATGGTAAACACTTTATCCACACCCGCCAAGCAAGCGGCAGCCAACACCAGCTCGTTTAATTCACCATTAGGCGTCGGGACGACCATTATCAACTCGCCAACACCGGCTACCTTAGCCGGAATAGCATTCATCAGTACTGATGACGGATAGGCAGCCTTACCACCTGGCACGTATAAACCCACACGATCCAATGGCGTTACCTGTTGGCCAAGCATAGTGCCATCGTCTTCAGTGTAGCTCCAACTTTCGCCCCGCTGTTTATCGTGGTAGCGGCGAATACGTTCAGCGGCTTTTTCTAATGCGTTACGTTGCTCTGTAGGCAAGCCATCAAGCGCTTGCTGTAAACGCGTCTGCGTAAGCATTAGCTGGGCCACACTCTCAACAGAAGTATTGTCGAATCGGTTTGTGTACTCAACAACAGCCTCATCACCACGGTTTTTTACGTCGAGTAAGATATCATCAACGATCTTATTAACCGACTTATCCGAGACCGATTCCCAAGCTAGAAGCGCGTTTAGCTTCTGATCAAAGTCTGCATCGCTCGTCGTTAAACGTGTAATAGACAACTCACTCATTCGGAACCCTCTCTACGTTTTATTACAGCGTCGGACATCATATCGAGAATAGGTTGAATTTGACGGTGCTTCATTTTCATGGCCGCTTGCCCAACCACCAAACGAGAACTGATATCCGCAATAAAATCCATAGGCTCTAAGCCATTAGCCCGCAAAGTGTTTCCTGTATCAACAATATCAACAATACGGTCAGCTAAGCCCATAATAGGCGCTAATTCCATCGCCCCATACAGCTTAACAATATCGACTTGGCGGCCTTGTTGAGCAAAAAACCGACGAGCGACGTTAACAAACTTGGTGGCTACACGCATGCGCCCTTCTACAGGGCCGGCATTATTTAAGCCAGCCACCATCAGTTTACATTTACTGATTTCGAGGTCTAAGGGCTCATACAGGCCTTCGCCTCCATGTTCCATTAAGACATCTTTACCGGCAATACCCATGTCAGCCCCGCCATACTCTACATAAGTAGGTACATCAGTAGCACGAATAACAACTAACTTTATGTTGTCATGGTTAGTATCGAAAATGAGCTTGCGGCTTTTAAAAATATTTTCCGCAGGCGTGATGTTAGCCGCTTCAAGCAAAGGAAGCGTTTCTTCTAAAATTCGCCCTTTCGACAGCGCAATGGTGAGCTGCTGCTTTTTCATCATACTATTCATGGATATCACTTATTACGTATTTAACCAGCAACACGACAGATGCGAGCACCCATCGCCTGTAATTTTTCTTCAATACACTCGTAACCACGGTCTATGTGATAAATTCGATCAATCAGAGTCTCACCATCACAAACTAAGGCAGCTATCACCAAACTTGCAGAAGCTCGCAAATCTGTTGCCATGACCGGAGCACCACGCAAACGCTCTACCCCTTCAATGGTCGCCGAGTTACCATCAATCAATACATTTGCACCTAGACGAATCATTTCTTGCATGTGCATAAAACGATTTTCAAAAATCGTCTCTTTAATATGACCAACGCCTTCGGCAACCGCGTTTAACGCTGCAAACTGTGCCTGCATGTCAGTAGGGAAAGCAGGATAAGGAGCCGTGGTAATATTCACTGATTTAGGGCGTCGGCCTTCCATATCAAGTGAAATCCAGTCTTCTCCAACCTCGACTTTAGCTCCGGCTTCTTTGAGCTTGAGTAAAACTGCATCAAGAATGTCCGGTCGAGTATTTTTAGCCTTCACATATCCACGCGTCGCCGCAGCCGCCACTAAAAAAGTGCCCGTTTCAATACGGTCTGGCATAACTGAATAACGCGCTTCGTGCAGCGATTCAACGCCATTGACTACGATCGTATCTGTGCCTGCACCTGTAATATCTGCGCCCATTGCAATCAAGCAGTCAGCTAGGTCAACAACTTCAGGTTCACGCGCAGCATTCTCAATGACAGTCTGCCCTTGCGCCAATGCAGCAGCCATCAGGATATTTTCAGTACCAGTAACCGTTACAACATCAAACAGAATTTTTGCGCCTTGTAAGCGACCGTTCGTCTTAGCACGGATGTATCCGCCTTCAACAGAAATCTCTGCCCCCATGGCTTCCAAACCACGAATGTGCAAATCAACTGGACGACTACCAATAGCACAACCACCCGGCAGCGAAACCTGCGCCTCGCCAAAGTGTGCCAGCAACGGACCTAGTACCAAAATAGAGGCCCGCATGGTTTTAACAAGATCATAAGGAGCATGGCAGCTCTTAATTGTTGTTGCGTCAATTTCGACACTAAGCTTTTCATCAACAGTAACTTCTACACCCATACGACGTAACAACTCAAGCATCGTAGTAATGTCGTGCAAATGCGGCAAATTGCAGATAGTTACAGGTTTATCCGCTAGCAATGTTGCGGCTAATATAGGCAAAGCGGCGTTTTTTGCGCCAGAGATGCGTACTTCGCCATTTAGGCAAGCACCACCTTCAATTAATAATTTATCCATTCAGGAATTCCGACCGTTTTGATCACGTTCTGACACGATTCAGCCCTGAAGGGACTGCCACTGTTCAGGAGTATAAGTTTTAATTGTCAGCGCATGAATGGTGCCATTGGCAATATATTCATTCAGGCACTGATAGACGAGTTGTTGCTTTTTAACGGGCATAAGACCCGCAAATTGAGGGCTGATTACAGTTACCTGAAAATCACACCCCTCACCAGCGGTCATCACTTCGGCATCCGAGAGATGCGATTCAATAATCTGTTTAACTTCTTCAGCTTGCATGAAGTGCTCCGATTACATCATTAATTCGATTAAGGAGCGGAATGATACCGAATTGAGCACAAAAAGGCGAAATTAATAGCCGGATTCCGCCTGATTAGAAGAGAAGTGATCCAGCCCAACCAAGTCCGAAATAGACGCCATATCCGCTGGCAGACATTCAAATGCCAAAGTTTTATTCAATTGCTTAGCTAAACGCATACAACATAAACAAAACGACAAGGCTGAGCTGTCAGCTTGGTTAACGCGTGAGAAATCAATGACACAATCTGCCTGAGCATCACTGATCGCTTTTTCGGCGGCTTCGCGGACAGCAATCACGCTAGAGAAAAGCAAGTCAGACTCAATAAAAATCCGCTGCCCGCCTTCAGCAATATCAATTAGCTGCAGTGATGCACTCATCGGCTAGCCCTGTGTAGCAGGTGGATTAATCTGCGATTGCCATGCATCAACTACTTTGCCAACATCATAGCTATTACGCTGCATCAAGTCTGAGAATTGGTTTTTGAACGTAATACGGAAATTAATACCATTCATAATGACATTCACCAACTTCCAATGCTCGTCAGTTTTCACCATATAGTTCACCAACGTGTAAACAGTACCATCACCAGACGTGACATCCACTGTTACAATTTGTTTATCATCTTCAGGGCTCGGCGACGTTGGTGGGGAAATCGAGTACTCTTTAATATCAAATCCGACTAATGATTTAGCGTATGTCTTAATCAGCGTTTGCTTAAAAACAACCGCAAACTTAGCGCGCTGCTCCTCAGTCGCTTGACGATAGTATTTACCCATTACCCAGCTAGAAATGTAAGTGAAATCTACATCACGGTCCACGATGGCAGCAATATCCTTTGCCAGCTCGTCTTCATTAGGGTTTTGTTGGTCATGGTACTTATCTACCACAGCAATCATGTCTTTGATTGACGCATCAACCTGTGTCTTCGCTTCATCATATGAAGCCATCACACTAAAGCTTAGCAAGAAAGCAGCACATGTGATTGCCACTTTAGATATAACTTGTTTCATTGTGAGGTATTCTCCTACTCACTAACCTTATTAAATAAGAATTTGCCGATAAGGTTTTCTAGCACCATAGCTGACTGCGTATCAGCAATAGTATCGCCGTTCTTGAGTGTATCTGGCTCAAAACCAACAGATAACCCTATGTACTGCTCACCCAGCAGGCCAGATGTCAAAATTTGTGCCGATGTGTCTTTGGACAAATAATCTACGCTAGAGTTTATATTCATTTCGACCAAAGCGACTAAGCGCTTAGTATCAATGGTAATCCGGCTGACTTCTCCAACTTGCACGCCAGATAAAGTCACTTTAGACCGAGCCTTTAACCCCCCTATATTTTCAAAGCGGGCCTCCAAACGGTAAGTATCTTGTGCAGCAGAATTCAAACTCAAACCGCTTACGTTTATTGCGAGGCCTAAAATGGCTAGCAAGCCAAGCAGCATAAATAGACCAACGCTCACTTCAATCCAGCGTGTACGCATTGTTAAAAGTCTCCAAACATCAATGCGGTTAAAACAAAATCCAAGCCCAAAACAGCAAGCGAGGCGTAAACTACCGTGCGCGTTGTTGCTTGACTAATCCCCTCGGAAGTCGGTACACAATCATAACCCTGAAAAACAGCTATCCAAGTTACAACCACACCAAACACAACCGCTTTAATCAAACCATTAACAACGTCTTCTGAAAAACTGACAGCGCTTTGCATGTTGGACCAGAAAGAGCCTTCATAAATCCCCAACCAATCAACACTCACTAGCGAACCACCCCACACACCCACAATGGCAAAGATCATGGATAATAAAGGCATAGAAATAAAACCGGCCCATAAACGAGGAGCTATAATCCTACGCAAAGGATCAACCCCAATCATCTCTAGACTCGTCAACTGCTCAGTTGCTTTCATAAGGCCTATTTCTGCGGTCAATGCAGAACCCGCCCGCCCGGCAAACAATAACGCGGTCACAACCGGCGCCAACTCACGCACCAAGGTTAGCGCTACCATTTGACCCACGGCTTGCTCAGAGCCGTAGTCAACTAAGATCGTATAACCTTGCAGACCGATGACCATACCGATAAACAAGCCTGATACGAGAATGATGATTAAAGATAAGACACCTACTGAGTATAACTGACGAATAACAAGCGGCGTCATGGTCATTGGCTGCGGGCGCGCAACCAATGATTGAAAAACAATCAACCCCGAACGGCCAAATGCTGCAACCCTGTCTAAACCGGTGCGACCAATCGAGGCAACAAAGTCCAACAACGCGAGTATCAATCCTTTCATGACACACCCTCTGCCAAGCCAAGATCATCCAAAAGCGGCTGGGCTGAGTAATGAAACGGAACAGGACCATCAGGCTGCCCCTGCATAAACTGCTCAACCTGCGGCAGGTGATTTTTCGATAATTCCTCAGGAGTCCCTTGCGCAATCACTTCTCCTCCTGAAATGAGGAAAATATGATCTGCAATACTCATAGTCTCTTTTATATCGTGCGATACGATAATACTGGTATGCCCTAATGCTTTGTTCATAGCACTAATCAATTTCACAAGGACACCCATAGCAATGGGGTCTTGACCGGCAAACGGCTCGTCATACATCACAATATCGGGATCTAAAACAATTGCTCTGGCTAAGGCAACACGACGAGTCATACCACCAGAAAGCTCACTCGGCATTAAAGGATGCGCACCTCTTAGGCCAACCGCATTTAGCTTTAACAAGACTATATCGCGGATCATGTCTTCTGGCAGTTTCGTGTGTACCCTAAGTGGAAACGCGACATTGTCAAAAACTGACATGTCAGTAAATAAAGCACCGCTTTGAAACAGCATTCCCATTCGCTCACGCAACAAAAAAAGATCATGGCGAGGTAAACGATGGACATCGCTAGCATCCACTAAAACCCGGCCAGCGTCAGGACGCAGCTGTCCGCCAATCAATTTAAGCAAAGTGGTTTTACCCGTGCCTGATGGCCCCATTATCGCCGTAACTTTACCGCGAGGGATGCGCAAATTGACACCGTTAAAGATAGTGCGATTACCACGACTGAAATGAAGATCATCAACAATAATGACGCTATCTTCATTAGACTGTTTTGACATGCGTAGGGCGTATCCTCTGCCGTAAAATATTCCGCTAACCTATATTAACGGAAAATTAAGGCGCACAATATACCACTAGTGCAAGAAAACATGAATAATCCCAATTCACTTGCGTAACATAACAGTTCTGATTTAATACCGCTTTTTACCTTCGGATTTACTATTCTATGCTTTATCCCATTTTAGCGATACTTGGTGGATTAATCGTGCTCGTATGGAGTGCAGATCGCTTCGTAAACGGTGCCGCCGCTACCGCCAAAAACTTCGGAATGTCACCGTTATTGATAGGCTTAACGATCGTGTCTTTTGGCACGTCCGCCCCCGAAATGCTGGTCTCTTTTATGGCCTCCATCAATGATTCGGGAAGCTTGGCGGTCGGTAACGCGGTTGGTTCTAATATTGCCAACATTGCTTTAGTACTTGGTATAACCGCAATGATTGCTCCTATGCCGGTAAAATCAGGGGTTATCAAAAAAGAGATTCCTCTATTAGTGGGTATAACGTTACTGGCTGGCTACTGCTTATGGGATCTGACGCTTTCACTATCCGACGGTATTATCTTGTTTGTTGGGTTGATTGTTTGTCTCTATTTATTTGCAAAATACCAACAAGAGGAAGAAGGTTCGGATGATGAAGAAATCCCCGAACTGACAACACCTAAAGCTATTTTTTGGCTGCTAATAGGGCTTGCTCTTTTAATAGCAAGCTCAAGATTACTCGTCTGGGGCGCTGTTGAAATCGCCACAATTATGGGCGTCTCCGAACTCATCATTGGTTTGACGATTGTAGCCATCGGCACCAGCCTACCGGAATTAGCGGCTACCGTAGCCAGTGCACTAAAAAAACAACACGATATCGCATTAGGTAACATAGTCGGTTCTAACATCTTCAATTTAGGTGCCGTGATGGCAATTCCGGGCTTAGTGTCTCCCATTAGCATTGAGGCAGACGCGTTCTCCCGTGACTACATGGCCATGCTTGCCGTCACAATGCTGCTTGTCGCCTTTTGCTTGTGGCAGCGCCCCGCCCGAATCTCACGTATCGAGGGCGGCCTACTAACCGCCGCCTATGCGGGATATCTCTACCTGCTGTACACTGTTGCATCCTGATTAACCCAAACGGAAATAAGTAAGTTTTATTATGGAACAAAGCAAACCTTTCTTAGAATCTGCTATTCGTACTATTAAATTAGAAGCCGAAGCAGTACTAGAACTTATTCCGCATTTAGATGCCGGATTCGAAGCAGCCTGCGAACTGCTGATCGAATGCAAAGGACGTGTCATTGTCACAGGTATGGGTAAGTCAGGTCACATTGGCTGTAAAATTGCAGCAACACTAGCCAGCACAGGCACTCCGGCCTTCTTTGTTCACCCAGGTGAAGCCAGCCATGGCGATATGGGGATGTTCACACCAGAAGACGTGGTCATTGCGCTATCCAACTCAGGTGAAACCGCTGAGATTGTGACTATATTGCCGCTCATTAAACGGATGGCAGCTCCGCTAATCAGTATTACAGGTAACCCTGCATCCACATTATCTCAAGAAGCTAATGTCAATTTAGACATCTCTGTTTCCGAAGAAGCATGTCCTCTCAACTTAGCACCTACATCCAGTACGACGGCGCAGTTGGTGATGGGAGACGCACTTGCAATCGCCTTACTTGAAGCCAAAGGTTTTACCGCCGAAGACTTTGCCTTTTCTCACCCTGGTGGTAGCCTCGGCCGCAAGCTCTTGCTCAAAGTTAAAAGCATTATGCACGCAGGCGACGACATACCTACCGTCGAACTCGGCACATCAGTTAATGCGGCACTTATAGAAGTTACAGAAAAGCGCTTAGGCATGACAACAGTTGTCGACAAAGACGGTGTACTGGTCGGTATATTTACCGATGGAGACTTGCGACGAACGCTTGATTTGAACCTTGACCTCAAATCAACACCAATAGAACAAGTTATGACACGCCAATCAACAACCGTAAACGAAGAAATGCTCGCCGCCGAAGCCCTTCACATCATGCAAACTAAAAAAATCAACGCGCTGATTGCTTGCGATAACCAAGGTCGCCCTACTGGCGCACTGAATATGCACGACATGTTAAAAGCAGGAGTGATTTAATGCGCACTATCGACAATATTGAACTTGCAAAACGCGCCGCAAACATCACGCTAGCAGTGTTTGACGTGGATGGTATTTTAACTGACGGCAGTTTACATTTCCTTGCAGATGGTTCAGAAGTCAAAATGTTTAACACCCTAGACGGCCTAGGCTTCAAAATGCTGCATGACGCGGGGATTGAAACCGCGATCATTACTGGCCGAAAGTCACCGCAAGTCGAAATGCGTGTCAAAGCACTGGGAATTACATACCTGCACCAAGGACGGGATGACAAACTTACCGCCCTGCGTGAAATACTAGACAAAACAGCTCATAGCGAAGAGACAACCGCCTATATTGGCGACGACCTACCTGATTTATCCGCTATTACAGCCGTTGCTTTTGGTGCAACAGTTCCCAATGGGCACCCTCTTGTAAAAGAAGAGGCCAGTTGGGTAACTGAACGAACAGGGGGTTATGGAGCCGCTCGTGAGTTTTGCGAGACTATCCTACAAGCCAAAGGCTTGTTAGAACAGGCGTACCAGAGGTTCCGTTAATGCTACTGAACCAAAGCAAAGCGCGAGTAGCCGTTGCAAGTATTCTCTTGTTACCGCTTCTCGCTTACTGGATTATTAACCCTGATGACGTGCAAGAGACACCGACACAAAGCGCATTATCACAGGGTGCGGATTACTACCTAAAAGGCAGCAAAGTAAAAGAGTTCGATGAACAAGGGAAGCTTAAAGCGACACTGTCAGCCGCTGAGTTAACTCACTTTCCCGATCAAGCATTATCCAGACTACTTTCTCCATCCGTCGAAATGCAGGATGAAAAAGGAACACCTGTCACGCTCACCAGCAAAACTGGCACGTTATTTGATAATGAAGACCGCATGACGCTTGATGAAGACGTACGCGTCACGCATAATCCCAACATGCCCGATGCCAGTTTACTAACCACGTCGTCGTTAAATTTTGACCGCCGCAGTGGTATCGCGAGCACAGACCTACCCGTCAAAATAACAAACCAACAGTTTGAAACGACAGCAACTGGCATGACGATCAACATTAATTCGCGGACCTCCGATTTACTATCGGACGTAAAAGGCACTTTTTATGTCGAACCTTAAACAACTATCCCTGTTGGCTTGCACATGCCTATTCGCTACCCAGCTTGCCTTTGCGTTACCTGACGACCGCAAGAAGCCTATCCATATCGCCGCTAATAGCGCTCAGATTGATGAAAATAGCGGAATTACTACCTATACGGGCAACGTGCTTATTACCCAGGGTACTATGAAAATAAAAGCCGCTAAGGTTAACCTTTATCAGAAAAATAATGACGTAAACCGCATTGTCGCCACGGGTAGCCCAGCAAGCTTTAGCCAACAAGCATCAGCAAACCAAGCTATTACCGACGCGTTTGGTCAACGTTTAGAGTATCAAGTTGATAAACAAACCATCACGATCACCGGCAACGCTCGCGTAGAACAAGACAAGAACCAATTCAGCGGCGAACGCATTGTTTATCAGATGGAAAAGTCTCTCGTTAATGCCTATAGCGGTGAAGGCAACTCAGGACAGCGCGTACAAATGATTATCCAACCAAAAGCGAAATAATATGATGACGCCGGATAGCACTTTACACGCTCGCAACTTAGCAAAATCATACAAAAAACGTAATGTCGTTCGCGATGTATCCCTCTCGGTCAATAGCGGTGAAATCGTAGGACTTCTGGGTCCCAATGGTGCCGGTAAAACTACCTGCTTTTACATGATTGTGGGCTTGGTCAAAGCTGATAACGGCTCAATAGCTATCAACGAAGAAACGATTACCCCTTTGGCTATGCACCAACGCGCACGCAAAGGAATTGGTTACTTACCTCAAGAAGCATCTATTTTTCGAAAGCTCAGTGTTGAAGATAACTTACTTGGCATTTTAGAAATGCGAAAAGAGCTATCAGTTGATCAACAAAAAGCCAAAATGGAAGAGTTGTTAGAAGAGTTTCACATTACGCACATACGAAATAGTCTAGGTATGAGCTTGTCTGGTGGAGAACGACGCCGAGTCGAAATAGCGCGTGCCCTAGCCTCCGAGCCCGCTTTTATTTTGTTAGACGAACCCTTTGCAGGGGTTGACCCAATCTCTGTAAATGATATTAAAAAGACGATAAAACACCTACAATCAAAAGGTATTGGAGTCTTAATAACGGACCACAATGTCAGAGAAACACTAGACATTTGTGAGAAAGCCTACATAGTCAGTGAAGGTGTTATCCTAGCTGAAGGCGAGCCAAGCGATATACTGGCAAATGAAAAAGTTCGTGCTGCTTACCTCGGCGAATCGTTTCGACTATAAGCAACACCTCGTGTTTTCTGGAGTCTACTTGTAATTTATGAAGCAGTCATTACAGTTAAAAATGGGGCAACATCTCACGATGACCCCACAATTACAGCAAGCAATTCGCTTACTGCAATTATCGACACTTGATCTACAGCAGGAGATTCAATCTGCATTAGACAGCAATCCCATGCTGGAAACTAATGAAGACAGTGAAGACAATGCGGCTCCGCAGGACAACTCTACACAGAGCGAGCAGCCTAGCAATTCAGATCAAACCCCATCGGAATACACGGCGCAAACAACACAAGAATCGACACAATCTGACGACCAAGAACCCGACTCTTTTGACGACAAGTGGAACGATGACATCCCCAGTGAGTTATCAACCGATTCATCTTGGGACGACACTTACCAAACTAGCAGCAACACATCGAGCACAAGTAATCGTGACGATGACAGCTTTTTTGAATCGAATGATAGTGCCGAGGAGAGTCTCCAAGACCATTTGCTATGGCAACTTAACCTAACAAGGATGTCCGCAGACGACCGTTTAGTTGCTGAAGCCATTATCGATGCGATCGACAACGAAGGCTATTTACGCCTTAACATTGAAGAGCTGCTTGAAGACTTTAAACGCCAAGAACCAGAACGCTTCCAAGAAGCAGAACTGGAAGAGTTCGAAGCCGTATTGCATCGCGTACAGCAGTTTGATCCGCCCGGTGTAGCGGCCCGCGACTTAGGTGAATGCCTGTGCATACAATTAAAACAATTACCTGAGCCGCCTCCTTTGTTAGCGCAAACATTGAACTTGTGCCAACATTATATCCACTTACTGGGTAACCATGATTACAAACAATTGATGCGCAAG